>NZ_CM132307.1:412500-2926168 GCF_053714505.1 Qipengyuania sp. SM2507 | reverse complement strand
TCGGTTGCGCGCAGCGTCTCTCGCATGTCGGGATAGAGCGTGCGCGCTTCGCCGAGCACTTCCAGCTTGACCAGGTCCCAGCCACCCGCCTCGCGCGCCAGCCGCAGCGTGCGCACCGCTTCGTCGCCGGTGAAACAGCCGGCGGTGTTGGGCAGGTAGGTCACCTGTTCGGGATCGATGAAATCGGTCAGCATCGGCGCCTTGGGGTCGCTGACATTGACGCGGCGAACCGCGACGGTGACGATCTCGGCGCCGCTGGCTTCGAGCGCGGCGGCGTTCTGGGCGAAATCGACATATTTGCCTGTGCCGACGATGAGGCGTGAGCGGAAGGTGCGACCCGCGACGCTCCATGTATCGTTCCCGCTGTCGGGATCCGCGCTCCCGCCGCCGACGAAATGGACGATCTCGAACCGGTCGCCCTCGGCGACAGGATGCGACGCAAGCTCGCTGCGCGGGGCGATGGTGCCATTGCGCTCGACCGCGACCTTTGCCGGATCGAGCTCTAGCTCGCGGACGAGATCGGCGATGGTGGCGGCGGAAGTGCGGCGGGTTTCGCCGTTGACGGTGAGGGTGATGGGTGCGGTCATGATCCGCGCGAGATAGCGGTCAATGCGCGTTGCGCAAGTTCAGCAGATGTCCGAGCGAGACCAGCGCCACGCCGATGATGGTCAGCACCGCTTCTTCGAAGCCGTGTGGCACCGCCAGCGCGCCGCCCATGAAGCTGAGCCCGGTCATCGCCACCACGAAGGGTGCCGCACGGCGGTGGCGCAAGGCGCCCCAGCCGATCGCGACCGCGGCGATCAGCACCGCGATGGCGAGGCCGATGCGATGAATGTCGGGGTGGAAGAAGAATTGTCCGCCCAAGCCGAGACCCGAGACGATCACGATGCTGGCGAGGCAATGCAGCGCGCACAGGCCCGACAGCACGATACCGCTGCGGTCGAGACGGCGGCGAATCGGGGAGATGGCGCGCTGAAGCATCGCGGGATCATCTATGTGATAGTGTAACATTATACAAGTACCGGCGGCGTATTTAGTTCGCCTTTCGTCTTGCGCGCCCTGCCCTGGCGATTGTCCGATTTGCACTTGCCTGTCGCTGTAGGGGCAATCAAACAACCGCTCATGACCTATCCCGCCTCCCTGCCAACTTCCCTGCGACCGGCTGCGATCGCCAACTGGCTGCTGTTCGTCGCGCTGCTGGTGGTGGTGATGGTGGCGGTCGGCGGGATAACCCGACTGACCGAGAGCGGGCTCTCGATCACGCAATGGCAGCCACTCACCGGAGCAATCCCGCCGCTGACCGAAGCCGACTGGCGCGCCGAGTTCGAACTTTACCGGCAGACCGGGGAATATCGCAACGTCACCGGACCCGCCGGAATGGACCTCGCGGGGTTCAAGTTCATCTATTTCTGGGAATGGTTCCATCGCCTGCTCGGGCGCGTGATCGGGCTGGCCTTCGCGCTGCCGCTCGGCTGGTTCTGGCTGCGCGGCGCGATCCCAGCGGGCTACAAGGCCCGGCTGGTCGCGTTGCTTGCGCTCGGCGGGATGCAGGGCGTCTTTGGATGGTTCATGGTTCGCTCGGGTCTCTCGGCCGAGATGACCGATGTCAGCCATTTCTGGCTCTCGATCCATCTGCTCACTGCGTTGCTGACACTGGGCGGCCTCGTCTGGACCGCGCTCGACCTGCGCCGGCTCGCGCGCGGTGGCGAACCATCTGCGCGCTGGACGAGAATGGCGAGCTGGGTCGGGCTGGTGCTGTTCCTGCAGCTTCTGCTGGGCGCCTGGGTCGCGGGGCTCAACGCCGGCCACGCCTCGGACAGCTGGCCGCTGATGCAGGGTCGCCTGGTCCCCGAATACGACACGTCACGCGGGTTTCTCTGGGCGGTGACGCATGATCCCTTCCTCCTGCATTTCCTCCACCGCTGGTGGGCCTGGGCGGCGGTGATCGCGCTGGTGGTGATGGCGCGGCGGGTGAAGCCGCTCGAGCGCCGCGCCTCGCTGGCCATCCACACGACGTTCGGGACACAGATTCTCCTGGGCATCGCCACCGTGATGACGGGGGTTTCGCTCTGGGTCGCGGTGGCGCACCAGCTGGTCGGTGCGCTTCTGGTTGTGGCCTTTGCCTGGGGGGCGCACGCGCTGGGGCGCCGCAATTAAGGAAAACCGCAGACCCACCGACCGCCACCGCTTCGATCTCATTGGTGGTATTATTATACCCCATGGGGAACACGCGGATTTGCTTGACTTGCGGCGGGTCTGACGCCATTTGCCGGCCGCTTCGCAAGTCCGGCAGCGGTCGGATTCGCGCAACCACACACTAGAAACGGAATTCCAAGCCATGAAGGCTCTCAGCAAGATGACCCGGTCGATCAAACCGGCCGAGGTCGAAAAGGACTGGCACATTATCGACGCCGACGGTCTCGTCGTGGGTCGTGTCGCCACCATCATCGCCAATATCCTGCGCGGCAAGCACAAGCCCAGCTTCACCCCGCATGTGGACTGCGGCGATCACGTCATCGTCATCAATGCCGAGAAGGTGAAGTTCACCGGGCGCAAGATGACCGACAAGGTCTATTACCGCCACACCGGTCACCCCGGCGGCATCAAGGAAACGACTCCGGCCAAGGTGCTCGAAGGCCGTTTCCCCGAGCGCGTGCTCGAGAAGGCCGTCCAGCGCATGATCCCGCGCGGACCGCTGGGCCGCGACCAGATGCGCGCGCTGCATCTCTATGCCGGCACCGAGCATCCGCACGATGGCCAGCAGCCCAAGACGCTCGACGTCGCCTCGATGAACCGCAAGAACAAGGCAAGCAGCTAATGGTCGCCGACAACACCAGCGAAACCCCCGCCGACGAGACCAACGTCGACGCCGCGCCTGAAACCAAGTCTGACGCTACGCCCGAGACCAAGACCGAAGCTGCGGCCGAAGCCCCCGCCGAAGCCAAGTCCGAGGCCGCAGCCGAGACGAAGGCCGAAACCAAGACGGATTCCGTCTCCGACCTGGCCGATCTCAAGAGCATCGCGGGCGACGCGCCCGAGGGCGATTCCGCCGAGATCGCCCGGACCGCCAGCGTGCCCCTGCGCGAGCAGGAGCTCGACGCGCAGGGCCGTGCCTACGCCACCGGCCGTCGCAAGGATGCCAAGGCGCGCGTCTGGATCAAGCCCGGCAGCGGCAAGATCACCGTCAACGGTCGCGACCAGGAAACCTATTTCGCGCGTCCGACGCTGCGGCTGATCCTCAACCAGCCCTTCGCCATCACCGATCGCGAAGGCCAGTACGACGTGATCTGCACCGTGCGCGGCGGCGGGCTTTCGGGCCAGGCCGGCGCGGTGAAGCACGGCATCAGCCAGGCGCTCACCAAGTACGAGCCCGCGCTGCGGTCGACGGTCAAGGCGGCCGGCTTCCTCACCCGCGACAGCCGCGTGGTCGAGCGCAAGAAGTACGGCAAGGCCAAGGCGCGCAAGAGCTTCCAGTTCTCGAAGCGTTAAATGCCTGCCCACCGCATTTCGCGGCTGGGACTATTCATCGAACAAGGGCGGTCCCGCGAGGGGCCGCCCTTTTCGTTTCGGCTCCGTTGATGGGGACAGCCTTCGCGGCGATCTAGTGAACCGGCGGGTCGGTCCGCGGTACCTGGTGCACCGGCGCGACCGGTTCGCCCGGCCGACGCGGCGGCATCGCGTCCTCGGGCACGTCGTCGATCATCATGTCCGAACTCTCGACGTTCTGCAGATTGCGGACGCTGACCCTGAGTGTTCGACCATCCCAGCGCAGTTCGTTGAAGCTGGGCGGGGTTGAGCGGGTGCGTTTCGACAGCGTGCCCGCGCCGATCATCCGCACCGGGCCATTGTCGGTTTGCTCCATGATGTCGAAAGCATCGTGGACATGGCCGCTGATAACCGCCTCGACCGGACGTTTTGCCAATGCACGCAGCGCCTTGCCGCCGTTCATGGTCAGCGCGGTGCCCTCCGTCCCCACCTCGCGCAGCGGATGGTGGACCGCGATCAGCGCTCTTGCACCACACGGCAGCGCATCGATCGCCGCGAGGCATTTCTTCAGCGCAGCCTCCGTCACCCAGCCCTTTGACCAGTTGAACCGCGGCTGCGCGCGCACCGCGGTCTTGAGCGGGACGATCGCAAGGCCCGGCAGGTCGATCTCCTGCTCGACATGCTCGGCCATGCCGCGAAAGCGATTGTAGGGTTTGAAGAAACGCTCGAGCAGGTTGAAATAGGGCATGTCGTGATTGCCCACCTCGACCGTCACCGGAACGTCGAGCGACTGGATCCAGTGCGTCGCCGCAGCGAACTCCGCGCGGCGCGCACGCATCGTGAGATCGCCGGTGATCGCCACCGCATCGGGCCGCTGTTCGGCGATCTCCTGCTTTACCCAGTCGAGCGCCTCATTGTCCTCGAGACCGAAATGGATGTCGCTGAGGTGGAAGAGGAGCTTGCCGTCAGTAGCCATGCTGCGACGCTAGCAGATCGACTTCGCAGGGGGCCAGAGCGAACTCGGGCCGGACACCGAGGCTGGCGGCCTCGCCGTCGATGAGGATGTTGACCGGTTCGCCTTTGCAGTTCTCCACCACCAGCCTGTCGACGAGACCGAGCGTGTCGTGCGGCCCCTCGCGGAAACTGCGGCGCAGCAACGCCATCCCCTGCCGCGCCAGTTCGAGCGGGGTGTCGGCGTGGTAGGCGTCCAATTGCAGACCGCGATGGCTCGGTGTCATTTCGATCAGGGGATAGCCCTCGCGGCGTCCCAGCAGCGGCTCGGCGCAGCGCACCCGCGCTCCCTCGGTGGTCTCGGTCAGCGCTTCGCCCGCCTTGGTTGCGGTTTCGCCGACATCGCCGTCCCGCATCGATTCTCGCACGGTTGCCCAGGCGGTACCCGGACCGATCAGCAGCCCCGCCAGTGCGTCGCCTGCGTCGCAGCGCGCGACATCGGGACGCCAGCGTCGCATCGCGCCGCGTTGGTAGCGATCTATGATCATGGCCGTATCGGCGTCGCCATGCATGCGGATGCTGAGCAGGTTCATCGTCCCGCCCGGAAGCACCAGCACCGCGCCCGACCAGCCGTAGAGGCTGGTGATGGCGGCGTTGAGCGTCCCGTCGCCGGTGAAGATCGCCAGACACTCGATTCCCGCCGCATCGAGTTCGGCACTGGTGGGGATGTCCTCGTGGGGAAAGCAGATCGTGCGATCGATCGAGAGCCCGGCCTCGCCGCAATGGCCCTGCAGTTCGTCGAGCGCCGCTTCGCTGTTGCTCCCGCTCTTGGCGTTGGTCAGCAACCAGAGTGTGTCGGGGAGGGTCATGAATGCACAGCGCTGCTGCGGCCCATCCGGTTCCCGAAGTGCGATTTCCCAATCGTGCGAGCGGCTTGTCAGATCCTGCCGGTCAGGATCGCCCAGGCCGAGAAGGCGTTGAGCGCGCTGTAGATCGCATAGACCAGCGCGAGTCCCGACCAGCCATTGGCGACGAACAGCAGTGTCGACAGCAGGATAGCGAATTCCATCACCAGCGAGATCGGCACCCTCGAGCGGGGCCGCATCCAGCCGATTCGCTCGATCATCGGATGCCCGCTTTCCAGCACCGCCTTGTGCATGGCGAAATTCGCGATTCCGAGCAGGAAGAGAACGATCAGGATCATCGACGGGGGTTTTCGCGCGTCCTTCGCGGATTGCCAAGACCCGTTCGTCCGCCGGTTCACGCCTTTGGTCAATTGGCCGCTGTGTTCGTCGACGGAGAAGTGCGTCGACAAATGTAATCGGTCAGAAACGGTCCTGCGACGCACTCCTTTCCCCCCGGTGGAGGCGGTCGCGAGAAGGAGGAATTGAGATGAAACCGATCCTTTGCATGGCGGCCGCCATCGGCCTCGCACTCACCGCAGCGCCCGCGCTGGCGGGTGAAGTCACCGTGAAATACGACGATCTGGCACTTTCGACCCCCGAGGGTCAGCGCACCCTCGACCAGCGGATCCATGCCGCGGCGCGCAAGGCCTGCGAGGCCAACGCGCCGACGACCGGCACGCGGATCAAGAGCGACGAAGCGCGCCGCTGCGTGGAAGAAGCCAAGCGCCAGGTGAAGCAACAGGTCGCCGCTATCATGGAGCAGCAGCGTTTGGGCGGCTGACTTCCCCCAAAGTCAGCAACCCAGGGCCCCGGTCGAACCAGTCCGCGACCGGGGCCCTTATTTTATGGACGCAGGCCGGGCGGAAGGTCGTGGCTCAACGCCCCGCCATCGCCTTGACCTTGGGCAGATAGGTCCGCCCGATCCGCAGCGCCTCGCCATCGTCGAGTTCGACCGACCAGACCCCCAGCCCGTCGTGCCGCAATCCCTTGATGCGGTCGCGGCGCAGGATGGTGGAGCGATGGATGCGGATGAATTGCGCGGGGTCGAGCCGTTCTTCCAGCCCGGCGATGGTCTGGAGCAGCAGGTAGGACCGATCCTCCACATGCAGCCGCACATAGTCGCGCTCGGCATCGATCCGGAACACCTGCCCGGTCTCGATCCGAACCAGTTCGGAACGATGCGGAATCCACAATTCGTCGAGCCAGTCGCTCTTCTTGCGCGTGCCCGCGTCGCGCCGCGACAGCGCGCGCTGGATGGCGCGCTCGAGCCGCTCGCTCTTGACCGGCTTGAGCACATAATCGACCGCATCGAGATCGAAAGCCTCGACCGCGTAATTGTCGTGCGCGGTGACGAAGACGATCGCGGCGGGGCGCTGCTGCTTTGCCAGTTCGCGCGCCACCGACAGCCCGTCCACTTCGGGCATGGTCATGTCGAGCAGCACCAGATCGGGATGCAGCGCCTCGATCAGCCGCAGAGCCGCCGCCCCGTCGCTCGCGGTACCGACCACCGAGAGGTCGTCGATCCTGGAGCAGAGCACCTGCATCCGTTCGACCGCCAGCGGTTCGTCATCCACGATCAGCGTGCGCAATTTCTCGTTGTCTGTCTCAGCCATGGGTCACCAGCGGTAGTCGAAGTTGGGTTTCGTAGCCGTCGAGCGTCGCGCCCGATACGATACTCGCCTGCTCTCCGAAGCGGGCAAGCAACCGGTCGCGGACATTGGCAAGCCCGATGCCGAAACCGCTCGAGGTGCCCGCCTTGCCCGGACCATCGTCGGAGACGGTCAGCACGAGCCGGCCATATTCCTCGCGCGCGTAGATCGTGACCGTCACCGGCCTGCGGCTGGCGGAGACCCCGTATTTGACCGAATTCTCCACCAGCGGCTGGAGGATCATGCCCGGCACGCGATAGCCGCTGAGTTCCTCGGGCAATTCGAGCCTCGTCCGCAACCGGTCGGGGAAACGCGTGGTCTCGATCTCGAGATAATGGCGCTGGAGATCGAATTCGTCCGCAAGCGGCAGGTCGGCGGTGGGATCATCGGCGAGGCTGTGGCGATAGAAGGCCGAGAGCGTCTGGATCATTTCCTCGGCCCGGTCGGCGCGCCCGGTCATCACCAGCGCCGAGAGCGAGTTGAGCGCGTTGAAAAGGAAATGCGGGTTCACCTGATAGCGCAGGCTGCGCAGTTCGGCGGCCTTGGCGGCGGATCGGAAGCGCTCCTCGCGGCGCTGTGCCGCCTGCGCCTGCGCGCCCGCCAGCAGCGCGAGATAAAGCGCCGCCCAGGCGAGCAGCAGGAAATAGCGACCGAGCGCGATATCGGTGAGCTGCTGCCAGCGATCCATCCCGGTGGGCGCGGGCGCCAGCACGAGCGTTCGCGGAGGAGCGGTCGAACCGGTATCGCCAGAATCCTGATCCAGCGACACGGGAGCCACGGCGGGCACGTCCACGAGCAGATTTCCGGCATCGTCGCGATAGATGGCGACGCCCTGATCCTCGCCGATCTTCTTGGCGACCTGATCCTGCACCGGGTCGAACATGACGCGGTTGACCTGCGCGATCGCCAGCGATGCGGGCAGCGCGGCGATCAGCGCGACCGCGATCTTAGCAGCAAGCGGCCTGGCCTCGACCAGCCGGATCACCAGCCACAACAACAGGGTGATGGCGGCGCCCGCGAGGCACACCACGCCGCGGCGCCAGATCAGCTCGCCCTGCATCGGCAGATCGACCACCGATCCACGCAAGGTGATGAGAAGGAAATAGCACAGCCACAGCCCGATGATCGACGCCAGGACGATCCGGAAGGGCACGCGGGTGATGCGTGCGGAAAGGTCTGTTTCTTCACTCACTGCCTGTCGCACTAGCCGCTCGGGGGCCCTGCAAGCCAGCCCGATGATCGACGGGATCGTGCGGTTGGTCGAAGGGTTGCAAATGCGGTCGAGCGTCAGCCGAGCAGGTTTTCCTCCGCGATGCGTTGCTTCCACATCGCCGGGGCGAGGGTGTGGACATTGTTGCCCCGCGCATCGACAGCCACCGTGACTGGCATGTTTTCGACGGTGAATTCGTAGATCGCCTCCATCCCCAGATCCTCGAAAGCGACGACCTGGGATGCCTTGATGGCCCGTGCGACCAGATAGGCAGCGCCGCCGGTGGCCATCAGATAAGCGACCTTGAAGCGGCTGATCACCTCGACCGCATCCGCGCCGCGTTCGGCCTTGCCGATCATCGCCAGCAGCCCCTGATCGAGCATGGTCTCGGTGAACTTGTCCATCCGCGTAGCGGTGGTGGGGCCTGCCGGACCGACGACCTCGCCCATCACCGGATCAACCGGGCCGACGTAGTAGATCGCCCGACCCTTGAAATCGACGGGCAGTTCCTCGCCCTTGCGGAGCATCTCGTCGATCCGTTTGTGCGCCGCATCGCGCCCGGTGAGCATCTTGCCCGAGAGCAGCAGGCGGTCGCCATGCTCCCAGCCGGCCACTTCCTCGGGCGTGAGCTTGTCGAGATCGACCCTCTTGGCGGCGGCATCGGGCTGCCAGTTCACATCGGGCCATGCGTCGAGGTCGGGCTGTGCGAGATAGGCAGGACCCGAACCGTCGAGGGTGAAATGCGCATGGCGGGTGGCTGCGCAATTGGGGATCATGCCGACCGGCTTGCCCGCCGCGTGGCAGGGCCAGTCGAGAATTTTTACGTCGAGGACGGTCGAGAGCCCGCCCAGTCCCTGCGCGCCGATGCCTTGGGCGTTGACCGCATCGAAGATGTCGATCCGCAACTGCTCGATATCGCTCTGCGCGCCGCGTTGCTTGAGCTGTGCCATGTCGATCGGCTCCATCAGCGACTGCTTGGCGAGCTTGAGGCAATGCTCCGCCGTGCCGCCGATGCCGATCCCCAGCATTCCGGGCGGGCACCAGCCCGCGCCCATCGAGGGGATCTGCTCGACCACCCAGTCGACGATATTGTCCGACGGGTTCATCATCTTGAATTTGGACTTGTTCTCGCTGCCGCCACCCTTGGCCGCGACATCGATCTCCACCCTCTCGCCCGGGACCATTTCGACCGAGAGGACGCAGGGCGTGTTGTCACGGGTGTTGCGGCGGGTGAAGGCCGGATCGGCGAGGATCGAGGCGCGCAGCTTGTTCTCGGGATGATTGTAGGCCCGCCGCACGCCCTCATCGACGACCTCCTGCAGGCTGTTCCGGGAATCGAGCCGGCAATCCTGCCCCCACTTGATGAACACGTTGACGATCCCGGTATCCTGGCAGATCGGCCGGTGTCCTTCGGCGCACATCCGCGAATTGGTGAGGATCTGCGCGATCGCGTCCTTCGCCGCGGGTCCCTGCTCTGCCTCGTAGGCGTCGCCCAGTGCGCGGATGTAATCCATCGGGTGGTAGTAGGATATGAATTGCAGCGCATCGGCCACACTCTCGATCAGGTCTTCCTCGCGGATCGTTATCATGTCGCTCATCGCCCCTTCGTTCCGTTTCGCAGATTTGCCGTGGTCCTTGGCGGGGAATTCCCGATTGTCAAAGCACTTGGCCCAAAGGGGTGTTCCGCCTACAGCAACAGGGCATTGCCCCACCGTGTTATCTATGTAATACAGTGCACGAGCCTTTGGATAGATTCATGACCACCACAATCGACCGTCCCGCCGATTTTTCAGCCGCCCGCCGCGCGATGATCGACGGCCAGCTGCGCACCAGCGGCGTTAACGAGCGCTTCGTGCTCGAACGCATGGGCGCGGTCGCGCGCGAGGATTTCGTCCCCGAGACCGCGCGTGGCACTGCCTATATGGACCGCGCGATCCGGCTGCCCGATGGCGGGTTTCTTCCCGCCCCGGTGTTCCACGGTACGATGCTCGAGGAAGCGCGTCCGCGGCTCACCGACAAGGTGCTGATCGTCGATGGCGGCAGCGGTTATCTCGCCGAACTCGTCCGTCCGCTCGTCGCTTCGGTCGAAACCATCTCCGCATCCGAAGGTGCGCAGGGCAAGGCCAAGCTCGAAGCCGCCGATCTGCTGCTGATCGATGGCGCCATCGAACAATTGCCCGCCGAACTTTCCTTGCGGATCGTCGAGGATGGGCGGGTGGTCACCGGCCTGATCGAGCGCGGTGTCACACGCCTCGCCACCGGTCGCAAGATCGGCCAGTCGCTCAGCCTGCTGCCGCTCGCCGAGATGGGCATTCCGCGCCTCGGCCAGTTCGACCGCCCGGCGAGCTGGAGCTTCTGATGCGACGCGGAGGGGTGGCCCGTCTCGGATTGTCCGGCGCCGCGCTGGCGCTTGTTCTGGCCGTGCCCGCGCATGCCGACACGCTCCAGGAGGCGCTGACGCAGGCCTATCTCAGCAATCCGACGCTGGCCGCCGCCCGCGCGCAGCAACGCGCGACCGACGAGAATGTGGCGATCGAACGCGCTGCCGGACGCCCGGGCGTGACCGCTACCGGCAGCTATGTCGAGTTCCTCAAGCAGAGTTCGACCAGCTTCACCGCGCCCGAACGGGCGTTCTCGGCCGGTGCCGATCTGTCGGTGCCGATATATTCCGGCGGGGCCGTGAAGAACGCCATCCGCGCCGCCGAGGTGCGGGTCGGTGCGGGCCGGGCGGATTTGCGGGCAACGCAGAGCGCGCTCTTCAGCCAGGTCGTCGCGGCCTATATGGATGTGCTGCGCAACGAGGCGATCCTGGGCCTCACCGCCAACCAGGTCGAAGTGCTCGGCGTCAATTTCCAGGCGACCAGCGACCGGTTCGAGATCGGCGATCTCACCCGTACCGATGTGGCGCAATCACAGGCCCGGCTGGCGCTGGCCGAAGGCGATTTTCGCGGAGCGCAGGCCAATCTGATCGCGGCGCGCGAGACCTACATCCAGCTGGTCGGCGAAACGCCCGACGATCTCCAGCCGCCGCCGCCGCTTCCCGGCCTTCCCGAATCGGTTGCCGTGGCGGTGGAAATCGCCCTGGACAACAATCCTGACCTGATCGCGTCGCGCGAGCGCGCGGATGCAGCCGCGCTCGATATCGACGTGGCCGGCGCAGGACGCCTGCCGCGGGTTTCGGTTATCCTTGGCGGCGACTATCAGAATTTCGCCGGTACGCTGGGCGGCGCTGGTGGCGTCGGCATTCCGCAGACATCCACGGCCGCGCAGGCCGGGGTGCAGCTTTCTATTCCGATCTTCCAAGGCGGTCGTCCCGCCGCGCTCGAGCGTCAGGCGCAGGCGCGTGCTGCCGGAGCGCTCGAACAGGTGATCGCGGTCGAACGCGACGTCATCGCGCAAGTCCGCGCCGCCTATTCAAGCTGGCAGGCTTCGCTCGCGATCATCGAAAGCTCCCTGACCGCGGTCTCCGCCGCCGAACTCAGCCTCGAAGGCGTCCGTGCGGAGAATTCGATCGGCAACCGCACCGTCCTCGACGTGCTCAACGCCGAGCAGGAACTGCTCAATGGGCGAGTCAATCTGGTGACCGCGCGGCGCAACGCCTATGTCGCGGGCTTCAGCCTGCTGGCGGCGATGGGACGGGCCGAAGCGCGCGATCTCGGCCTTGCCGATGAAGGCCTGCTCTACGATCCGGTGGTCAATTACGACCGGGTGCAGGGACAATGGTGGGACTGGTCGCGCGATCCCGATCCCGTGGTGGAAAGCACCAGCACCGCGGAACTTCCCCCCGCGACCGCGGAAATAGGTCCGGTCGACGAACGCGAGAGCGATTCCATTTATTAACCTCGTTCAGCGATGCTATGCGCCGATTCGCGACATTGCGAAGGCGCTGGTGGCAAGCAGGGGCGAATGAATATGCATCAACCGGGTGAACCGTCGGTCGAAGAGATCCTCGATTCGATCAAGAAGGTGATAGCACGCGACAACCGCGCCGGCGCCACGGCCACACGGCGCGAACGCACGCGGGCTCCGGCAAGCGCGACCAGGGTCGAACCGGTCGAGGAAGTGCTCGAGCTTGATGAAGAGGCGATGGTTGCGCAAGGCTCCGAGACGGCGGATTCCGACACCGAGGATTTCGCCCAGACCTCCTGCAAGGACGAGGACGCCCCGCTGACCACCGATACCGTCCGCGCCTCGATGCAGCAGAATTTCGAGGCGCTGGCGATGATATCGCGGCCCGGCAAGCAGCCGCAGATCGTGCGCTCGGGCGAGACCTCGCTCGAAGCGCTGACCCGCGAATTGCTGCGCCCGATGCTGGCGCAATGGCTCGACGAGAACCTGCCTGAAATGGTCGAGGAACTGGTCAAGGCCGAGATCTCCCGGATCGCGGGCAAGCGCGACTAAACACCGCCTGCGCAATCGCGCTTAACTTTGCCGCGCGGCGCGGCTACGCCGGAACCATGAACAAACGCTTCGGGCTCGCAACCCTCGCCGCCAGCGCCGCCGCGCTCTCGCTCGCCACCCCGCTCGCTGCGCAGGGCCAGCCTCCTGCCCCGCGCCCCGCGATGAGCGCCGCGGATCTGGTCACAATGCCGCGACTGGGCGCGCCGAGCGTGTCGAAGGACGGCAATTGGGCGGTCTATTCGGTCACGACGACCGATCCCGAGAGCTACGCACGCAGCAGCGAATTTTATCTCCACAATCTCGCCAATGCCGGCGCAACACCCGTCCGCCTAGATCTTGGTGGTCCTGCCAACAGTGCGATGTTCGGCGGCGATGGTTCGCTCTATTTCCTCTCGAGCCGGGCGGTTTCCGAAGGTAGCGAGGAGCGCAGCCGTTTGTGGCGCATCCAGATCGGGCCTCAGGGCACCGCAGGGGCACCGATGCTCGCAGCGGACCTCACCACAGGGATCGAAGGCTTCGCCCTGGCACCCCAAGGCAATGCGCTAGCCGTCTGGGCGGAGATCGCGCGCGACTGCTCGACATTCGGCTGCGAGGACGATGGGTCCGCCCATCTGACCGGGCCCGGCGACGGCCTGCTCTACGAAGGCGACGCCGGCTTCATCCGCCATTGGGACAGCTGGGAAACCCCGGGCACCTTCAGCCGCGTGTTCGTCTTCGGAATGGAAGAAGGCCAGGCGACGGGCGAGGGCCGGGCGCTCGACGGTGCAGTGGGTTCCGGTGGTCCGACCGGCGACACCCCGACCAAGCCCTTCGGCGGCGGTGAGGACGTGGCCTGGGCGCCCGGCGGTTCAGGGGTCTATTTCGTCGCCCGCGAGACCGGCGCGAGCGAGCCGATCTCGACCAATCTCGACATCTGGTGGTCCGACCTATCGGGCACTGCACCAACCAATCTTACCGCGGCCAACGAAGCCAGCGATGCGCTTCCCACGCCTTCACCCGACGGCAGATATCTCGCCTATCTCGCGATGGCGCGACCGGGCTACGAATCGGATCGCATGGTCGTCCAGCTTCGCGATCTCGCCACCGGGCAGACCCGCGCGCTGACGCAAGCCTTTGACCGCAGCTTCTCGACGCTCGCCTGGACGCCCGACTCGCGCTATCTCGTGGCGACCGCGCAGGATGTGCTCGACACGCCCGCCTTCCGCATCGACCCGCGCGACGGTTCGGTCGAACGGCTCGACCTGATGGCGGGGTACGAAGCGCATATCGGCAATGCCACCCCGCTGGCGGGCGATCGCTTGCTGTTCACCCGCGATTCGATCGGTGCGCCCTCCGAGCTCTTTCTGTCGCGCGGCTGGGAACAGGCCGAACCGCTGACCGATGTCGCATCGACCCGAGTGGGCCAGCTCGCCTCGATCGTCACCGAGCGCTTCAGCTTCCCCGGTGCCGAAGGCGCCACGGTCTGGGGCCAGATCACCAAGCCCGAGGATGCCCGGGGCCAGCTTCCAGCCATCCTCTACGTCCATGGCGGACCGCAGGGCTCGTTCAACGACGGCTGGTCGACCCGCTGGAATCCGCGCGTGCTCGCCAGCCAGGGCTATGCGGTGATCTCGGTCGATTTCCACGGCAGCACCGGCTACGGGCAGGCCTTCACCGACGCCATCAACCGCGACTGGGGCGGCAAGCCGCTGGAGGATTTGCAGAAGGGCCTCGCGGCCGCGCTGGCGCTCGACCCGCAGATCGATGGCGAGCGCGCCTGCGCCATGGGCGCCTCCTACGGCGGCTACATGATGAACTGGATCGCCGGGCAGTGGCCCGAACGGTTCGACTGCCTGGTTCAGCACGACGGCTTGTTCGACATGCGCAGCTTCTATTACGCGACCGAGGAACTGTGGTTTCCGCGCTGGGATTTCGGCGGCAGCTATCAGGAGCAGACCGAGACCTACGAGCGCTGGAACCCGGTCAATTTCGTCGACCAATGGCAGACCCCCATGCTGGTGATCACCGGCCAAAAGGATTTCCGCGTCCCCTACACGCAAGGGATCCAGAGCTTCACCGCGCTGCAGGAACGCGGCATCCCCAGCCAGCTGCTGGTCTTTCCCGGCGAAAACCACTGGGTGCTGGGCGCGAAGAATTCGCTGCAATGGCACGACACCGTCTTCGCCTGGCTCGACCGCTGGCTCAAGCCCGCCGGTGAATAGGCCCGACAGACCGGTCGAGAAAGCGCGCAAGGCGCTCGCCAAGGTGGCCGGAGAAGACATCGAGCGGCACATCTTCCTGTGCGCTTTGGCCGAGAAGCAGAAATGCTGTTCGCGCGAGGAGGGCAAGCGCGCCTGGGGCTATCTCAAGCTGCGGCTCAAGCAATTGCGTCTCGCGGGACCCCGCCGCGCCGACGGCTCGGGCGGGTTCCAGCGGACCAAGGCCGACTGCCTGCAGATCTGCGCGGGCGGACCCATCGCGCTCGTCTACCCCGATTACGTCTGGTACCATTCCTGCACGCCCGAGGTCCTCGAGCGGATCATCCAGGAACATCTGATCGGCGGGGTACCAGTCGAGGACTACCGGCTGCGCCCGCTGGGCTGATCGAGCCTATTTGTCGTCGATCGAATCGTCGTGCCCGGTGCCCGACGACAGAAACACCAGCCCCATCAGCGCGCCGGCGAGCAGCATGGTGAAGCCGATCCCCAGCGCGATGGCGATGTAGTAATGCACCGATGCCGCGCTCTCGCCATCGTAGAGCAACGCAATCGCGAGCGCGACGACGCCCACGGTGATCAGCAGCATGAAGCGCATGATCCGCCGATAGCGCGCCCAGGCGAAGGCTGCGGTCTGCGGATCGTCGAGCGGGGAATTGCGGGCCATGGGGCGCACATGCGCATCCTGCCAGGCAGTTGCAAGGTTCTCGCCGCCCGCCGCCCCCTCTCGAGAAAGCGCCGATTCGCCTTTTGCCGACGAAAATGGCATCCTCGCGCCAGAGCCGGACACCGGCCTTTGGGAGAGATGCGATGGATATTGCCAGACTGATCGAATGCCGCGCGAGCTCCGAGATCATCACTTGCGATGTCGACACGCCGGTGCGCGACGTGGTTGCGCTGCTCGACAGCCGCCGGATCGGCGCCCTGCCGGTGATGAAGGCGGGCGAGGTGGTGGGCATCTTCTCCGAACGCGACGTCATCCACCATATGGCCAGCGAAGGCTCGGCCTGCCTCGACCGGGTCGTCGGCGAGGTGATGACCTCTCCCGCGATCACGGTCGAGCGCGGGACCAAGGTAGACGATGCGCTGGCGCTGATGACCAGGCGTCGAATTCGCCACCTCCCGGTGCTCGACGGCGCGGAGATGTGCGGCTTCGTTTCGATCGGCGATCTGGTGAAATCGCACATCGACGAGATCGAGAACGAGGCCGCTCACATGCGGCAATATATCAGCACCGCTTGAGTGCGGCCCTCGGGCCTACTACATCAGGTGCATGGCCGACATGCTCACTCTCACCCCTTCCGCCGCGAAGCGCGTTGCCGCGATCGCGCAAAAGCAGGCCAAGCCTGCGATCCTCCGGCTCTCGGTCGAGGGGGGCGGCTGCTCGGGCTTCCAGTACAAGTTCGGCCTCACCGATGCCGCCGATGGCGACGATCTGGTGAGCGAGACCGAGGGCGTGCGGCTGGTGGTCGATCCGGTCAGCCTCGACCTTGTGGCGGGAAGCACGGTGGATTTCGTCGAATCGCTCGGGGGCGCGGCCTTCAAGGTCGAGAACCCGCAGGCCGCCGCCGGCTGCGGCTGCGGCTCCAGCTTCGGGATTTGAATTAGACCACCGCGGCGCTTTGCGGCACAAGCGCCGCCATGAAAATCGCCACCTTCAACATCAACGGGATCAAGGCCCGCCTGCCACGGCTAAAAGAATGGCTCGAGGAGACCCGACCCACGGTCGCCTGCCTGCAGGAAATCAAGACGCAGGACGAAGGCTTTCCCGCCGATGAGTTCGAGGCGATCGGCTACAAGGCGATCTGGCACGGACAGAAGGGTTTCAACGGCGTCGCGATCCTGGCCGACGGGATCGAACCGGTCGAGACCCAGCGCGGGCTTCCGGGAGATCCCGAGGACGAGCAGGCGCGCTATCTCGAGGCCGACGTTGCCGGGGTAAGGGTCGCGTCGATCTACCTGCCCAACGGCAATCCGCTGCCCGGCCCCAAATTCGATTACAAGCTGGCCTGGATGGAGCGGCTGCGCGCGCACGCCGCCTCGCTCTGGGCGCAGGAGATCCCCACCGCGCTGGTCGGCGATTTCAACGTCATCCCCGAGGATAAGGACGTCTGGTCGCCCCGGGCCATGGCCAATGACGCGCTGATGCAACCCGAATCGCGCGACGCCTATGCACGCTTGCTGGCGGATGGCTGGACCGATGCGATCGACACGCTCAACCCGCGCGGCGGCGTGTGGACCTATTGGGACTACCAGGCGGGTGCCTGGCAGCGCGACCACGGCTTTCGCATCGACCACCTCCTGCTCACGCCCGAGCTGGCCGACCGGCTGTCGGCCGTGGGTGTCGACAAGGAACACCGCGGGCGCGAGAAAGCCAGCGACCACGCCCCCGTCTGGGTGCAGCTCAAGGACTAGCGACTGCCCCCGTGGGGGCAGTCGATCCGTCAGCGATAGAAGATATGGGTGTTGATCCGCGCGCGGGCCTGCTTGCTGCGGCTCCAGCTGGGGCGCACGTAATTGGCGTGGAAATAGAGCGAATCATCGGCTTCGCTTTCCCACATGCCCTGATGCGCGATCCGGGCGATCGCCTTGGCGCGCTGCCAGGCCGACGATCCCCGGCGGATGCTCGGCATGCGGCCGTTCTTCACGAAGGAGAATTGCGAGCGCTGGTGGACAACACCGCAATAGCTCGCAGGGAACTGGCGCGATTCGCTGCGGTTGATGACAACCTGCGCCACCGCGAGCTGGCCCGCGAGCGGTTCGCCGCGCGATTCGAAATAGACCGCACCGGCGAGGCAATGCAGCTCTTCGGAGAGCGCGCCGTCGGTCGGGGTTACGGAGACGAGCGCGTGAAGCGAGCTGGCGCTCGCAGCCGCGTCAGGAAATTCCGGGTCTGAAAGATCGGAGAAATCGTCGCTGGGAACCTCTTCGGCCGGAACCGGTTGGATTACCGGCTTGGCGACGAACACCGGCATCACCTCTTCGGGGAGCTCGGTCGATTCGGGAACTGGCCCGGATTCCTGCGCAAAAGCGCCGGAGGTTTCGGCTCCGGCGAAGGTAAGTACTATGCCTGCGGCTACGGCCGCCACAGTGGCAGTCATCGTCTTGCGAACCATGGTTTTGCAATACTGTGCGGTGAACGGACCCGTCGCAGGCTGGAACCGGGCGCCTGGTATGGGCGCCTTTCTATCGGTTCGTCACGGGCCTGCCGGCCATCCCCCGTCTACGCGCTTGCCAGTCGACCCTATTGCCGCACCAGCCGCCCGCGCTCACGAAGTGGGCGGGCAAATAGTCTCATTTGTTATCATGTCAAGTTAACCGGGCAGCGATGCGACGAAGCGGTCTGCATCGTCGATATCCAGCTCGATGATCCAGCAATCCTGGTCCTGAGCGGTTCGACGAGCGATATATTCTTGAATTTTACTCGGTTTTTCAGGATCTTCCGAATTGGTTACCTCGAAACTTCGGGCGCCATCGAGCTGCGGCATCCGCTCCCACAGGCGGGCATTTTTGCCACGCTCGAGGGTTAACAGCAGGATCGTCCCGGCATCCCGTTCGCCGCGGGAAACCACGGTTCCGAAGCCTCCGGCGGATTGCGCCATGCGCAGAATACCCGAAACCTCGAGATGGGCCGGGAGCCGCGCACCCATCGGTCAGTCATCGCCCGACGAATAGCCGGGCAGGCTGGACAGCGCGATTCGCGAGCGCATGAAGGTGCCCGTTCCTCGCCCAATCTCCTCGCCCGTGCCATCGACCAGCCGTGCTTCGGCCACCAGCACCCGCCGCCGCCCGCTGATCCAGCGACCCTCGGCCACCACCCGCCCCGCGCGCACCGGCTTGGTGAAATGGAGGTTGAACGAGGTGGTCAGCAGGAAGCGGTCGGTCGCCAGCGTGTTCGCGGCGTAGAAGGCGGCATCGTCGAGCATCTTGAAATAGATCGTCCCGTGGGCCGCACCCGCCGCGTGGTAGCTCGCTTCGGTGACATCGAATGTGATTCGCGCGCTGCCTTCGGCGAGGATCTCGATCGAAGAGGCGAATTTGGCATTGATCGGCGCAGAGCCGTACAACCGCTCCAGCGCGCGGTAGTGCGTATCGGCGCCGCTCATCGAAACCCTGCCTTCACTCTAGTTGCGTCTATCCGCGCCAATCAGCGCGGTTCGACCCAGCCGATCGTGTCGTCGCGGCGGCGATAGACCATGTTGTGTCGCCCGCTGGCCGCATTCTTGAAGAACAGCGCCCCGGTGTCGCGCAGATCGAGCATCATCACCGCATCGGCCACACTCACCTCGGGAATATCGGCGGTGGTCTCGGCGACCACCGCTGGCGAATCGGCCTGCTCGGCCTCTTCCTCGACCTGCGGTGCGGCAAAAATGGTGTAGCCGGCCTGCTCGTCCTGCTCGGCCGGAGCGGACTGGGCATGGTGATCCTGCACCCGGCGCTTGTAGCGCCGCAGCTGCTTTTCCATCTTCCCGGCTGCGTGGTCGAAGGCCTGGTGGACGTCATGTGCCTCGGCATGCGCCTTGAGGATAAGACCCTTGTTCACATGGGTGATGATATCGCTGCTGAAGGATCCACCCGCCGCCTTGCCGAAGGTGACATTGGCGGAGTGCGCGCGGCTGAAGTATTTCTCGACCATGCCGTTGAGGCGATCGGTGACGTAATCCTGCAGCGCGCTGCCGGTGTCGATCTGGTGCCCTGAGACGCGGATATCCATAGCAATCGTTCTCCTCAATCGTCCGTGCAGATCCCGATCCGGCCTCGTTTGCCGGAATTCCTGTCACCGGCCCGGCTATCGCTGCCAGAGCGGCTGCTGCATCTGTGATAGAAAGGCTGCGTGGCGCGCCAGTTCCTCGACCGAGGCCGAATGTGGGCGAGGAGCGCGGTAATCACCTGTTGGGGCGCGCCGGACGCGCGTTTCGCTGAGGGTGTCGGTGGTGCGCGCCTCGGCCTCGGCCGCTAGCGCCAGACCGATCTGTCGCCCCCCCTTGAGTTCGACATAAACCTGCGCGAGCAATTCGGCATCGAGCAGCGCGCCGTGCTTGACCCGATGGCTGCGATCGATCCCGTAGCGCGAGCACAGCGCGTCGAGCGAAAGCTTGGCACCCGGATGGCGCTTCTTCGCCAGAGACACCGTGTCGATCATGCGGGTGAGGCAGACCGCTTCCAGCCCGCACAACCCGAGCTCGGTGTTGAGAAAGCCGAAGTCGAACCCGGCATTATGCGCCACCAGCGGCGAATCGCCGATAAACTCGAGCAGCGCGGACGCGCCATCGCGGAACAGCGGCTTGTCCGAGAGAAAGGCCGCCGACAGTCCGTGCACCGCCTCGGCGCCCGTGGGCATGTCGCGTTCGGGATTGTAATAGGCGTGGAAGGTCTCGCCGGTCGGCACGAGATCCACCATTTCGACACAGCCGATCTCGACCATTCTGTCGCCGGTCTTGGGATCCAGTCCGGTCGTTTCGGTGTCGAAGACGATTTCACGCATTGCTGAGTCTATCGACCCGATTCGCCGCAGATTCAAGGGGAGGGGAAATTCAGGGCTGAGACGCACGTTCCAGGCGCAAACGCTCGATCAACGCACGCACCTGCGCCTCGGTTTCGGCCAGCGGTACGCCGGTGGGAATCACATGATCTGCCGCTGCGCGCTTGTCTGCGTCGGGGGTCTGAAGCGAGAGGATATGCGCGAATTTGTCCTCGGTCATTCCCGGGCGCGCCAGCACGCGGGCTCGCTGGACCTCGGCGGGCGCGGAAACGACGAGGACTTTATCGACCTGGTTCGCGCCGCCCTTCTCGAACAGCAGCGGGATATCGAACACCACCATCGGCGCGCCGCCGTGCTCGATGAGGAATTCGACCCGTCGCGCGGCCACCGCCGGATGGACGATCGCTTCCAGCCGCGCGAGCGCTGCCTTGTCGCCGAACACCTGCTCCCCGAGCGCATCGCGCCTCACGCCCTCAGGGCCGGTGCTGCCGGGGAACGCCGCCTCGATCGCTGCGACCAGTGCGCCTCCCGGCCCCTGCATCGACCGCACGACCGCATCGGCATCGAACACCGGCACGCCCGCGGTCTCGAACATGGCGGCAACGGTCGACTTGCCCATTCCGATCGAGCCGGTGAGGCCGAGGATCAGCGGGCGAGTCACGCGGTGAGCTTTTCGCGCAATGCGGAATCAAGTTCGCGCGGGGGCGCTGCACCGAAGAAATGTTCGAAAGCGCGCGCCGCCTGACCGATCAGCATGGCGAACCCGTCGACGGTCTCGAATCCGGCCTGGCGGGCATCGCGCAGGAAGGGGGTCTCCACCGGATCGGTGACGATGTCATAGGCGAGGCTGCCTGGCGGCGCATGGCTCCAGTCGAAAGCCAGCGGCGGCTGGCCGCGCATCCCCAGCGGGCTGGCATTGACCACCAGATCGCAACATCCCTCGCGATCGTCGAAACGGAAGTCGGTCGTGCCCTCGAAAGCGGTGAGCGGAACGGCGTGATGCTCGCCGTTGAGGGCGAGCTCCTCGAGAAGCGCGCGCGCTTTGTCGGGATCGCGCCCCGCCAGCACCAGCGTGAAACCCTCCTGGGCCAGACCGGCAACGATCGCGCGCGCCGCGCCGCCGGTGCCGATCACCCGCGCCATGCGAAACAGGTGCCGCTCGGCAAGGCGCTCGCCCAGTGGCTCGAGGAAGCCCGCGACATCGGTGTTGCGTCCGACAAGCGCGCCATCCTTGGCACGGTGCACGGTGTTGACCGCGCCGACCCGCTTGGCGAGAGGTTCGATCCGGTCGAGCAGCTCCATCGCTGCCTGCTTGTGCGGCATGGTGATGTTGCAGCCGCGCCAATCGGGATCATCGCGGCGCTCGGCGAAGTATGCGGCCAGGCCATCGGACGCGACGCGGGTTGCGCGATACTCGCCCGCCATCCCGAGCTTCTCGAGCCAGAAATTGTGGATTGCAGGCGATTTGGATTGCGCGATCGGATCGCCGATCACCTCGGCGTAGGGCGTGCTCATTCTGGCAGGATTCCCTGCTCGCGCAGCGCGCCGAGCACCTGCAGCAAGGGCATCCCGAGCACGGTGAACTGATCGCCCATCACACTGTCGAACAATTGCACCCCGGGGCCCTCGATCCGGAACACTCCAACGCAATAGGAGACCGCGGGCCATTCGGCATCGAGATAGGCCGCGATGAACTCCTCGCTCAACTCGCGCACCCGCAGCCGGGCGAAATCCGATCCGACCCAGACGACGCGGCCATCTTTCGCCAGTGCTGCCGCGCTGTGGAGAGTCATGGTCCTGCCCGAGAAGAAGCGCAGATGTTCGGCTGCTTGCTCACGGCTGGCGGGCTTGTCGAACCGCCGGCCCTCGACTTCGACCAGCGAATCGCTGCCCAGCACGGGGGTGCCGGTGTGCAGCGCGGATACTGCGACTGCCTTCGCGGCGGACAGCGCCTGGGCGATCTCCTCGGGCTCGGCGCCCTCCATCTCGGCCTCGAGGGCGCGCTCGTCGACATCGGGTTTCTCGACCTCGAAACGGACACCGGCCGCCTCCAGCATGACCTGGCGCGATGCGCTGCCCGAGGCGAGGATCAGCCCGCTGCCACCAAGACCGGCACTCATATCGGCTTCACCCCTTCGAACGACGTATCGTCGCGGCGCTGGCGCTCGCCCAGCAGCTTGATGATCGCCGCGGCGGTCTCCTCGATCGAGCGACGGGTCACATCGATCACCGGCCAGCCATTGTCGGCGAACATCCGGCGAGCAAATTGGACTTCGGATGTGACCTGTTCGGAATCGACATAGGAGGTCTGTGTTCTCTCATTCAGAGTCAGCAGGCGATTGCGCCGAATCTGCACCAGCCGCTCCGGGGCGGTGGTCAGACCGACGACCAGCGGATGGCGCAGGTTGAACAGCGACGGCGGCGGCGGGCTTTCGACCACCAGCGGGATATTGGCGACCTTGTACCCGCGGTTGGCGAGATAGATGCTCGTGGGGGTCTTGGACGAGCGCGAGACGCCCGCGAGCAGGATATCGGCCTCCTCCCAGTTTTCCCAGCCGATCCCGTCGTCATGCGCGATAGTGAACTGGATCGCCTCGACCCGGTCGAAATAGGCCTGATCCATCAGATGCTGGCGCCCGGGCCGCCCCTGCGCCTCGCGTCCCAACGCCCCCTCGAGCGCGGCTGTTACCCCGTCCAGCACCGGAACGGCGTTGAGCGACAGGGTGCGGCAATGCTCCTCGAGCCGCGCGCGCGTTTCCGGATTGACGAGCGTGTAGAGGACGATACCCGGATTGGCGGAAAGCTCGGGGACGATCCGGTCGAGATGCTGGCGCGAACGCACCATCGGCCAGAAATGCCGCTCCACCTCGGCGTCTTCGAACTGGGCGATCGCCGCCTTGGCGATCATCTCGAGCGTCTCCCCGGTGGAGTCCGAAACGAGGTGGAGATGGATACGGCTCACTGCGGCTCCCGGCCCTGTGGAGAATAGCCAGCATAAACCACGGGACAGGCCTGACGACAAGTTGGGAGCCAATTCCATACCCACTGCGAGTCATTTGCTCCCGTCGTTTGTCGACAGGACGGGAGGGATGTGAACAGGCTGGGGACAGCAGGCATAAGTATGACTCGACTCCGCTGCGGCGGCGAGTCGGGTCGGCAGGCGAGACTTTGCATCGCGGGAGAAATCGGGCAGGAACCCGCTATGCCCGATCTCCACAGGGCCAACTAACTCCATCAATCTATATAGAATCTTATTTTTTGGATTGGACTCGCACGATGCCCGGTCTCCTGCTCGACACTCTCGCTGGCCAGCGCGCGGCAAAGCCCCCCGTATGGCTGATGCGCCAGGCGGGGCGCTATCTGGCCGAATACCGTGCTTTGCGTGCCGAGAAGGGCGGGTTTCTCGACCTCGTCTACGACAGTCCGGCCGCCGCAGAGGTCACGCTGCAGCCGATCGAGCGCTTCGGCTTCGATGGTGCGATCCTGTTTTCCGATATCCTGATCGTTCCGCATGCGATGGGTCAGCATCTGGAGTTCCTGGCGGGCGAGGGCCCCAAGCTGTCGCCGCCGCTGGTCGATGCGGCGTTGGAGGCACTGCAGCCCGATCCCAGCCGCTACGAGCCGGTCTACGAGACGGTACGGCTGTGCCGGGAGCGTCTGAGCGATCATGTGACCATGCTTGGCTTTGCCGGCAGCCCCTGGACCGTCGCGACCTATATGGTCGCCGGCGAGGGCAGCCGCGACCAGCATGATGCGCGCGCGCTGGCCTATCGCGATCCGGGCGCGATGCAGGCGATCATCGATGCCATCGCCTACCAGACGATCGATTATCTTTGCGGTCAGGTCGAGGCGGGCGCCGAGGCGATCCAGCTGTTCGACAGCTGGTCTGGCAGTCTCGCGCCGACCGAGTTCGAACGTTGGGTTATCGCCCCCAATGCGAGAATCACCGCTGCCTTGCGCCAGCGCTTCCCCGAGCTTCCGGTCATCGGTTTTCCCAAGGGCGCTGGCGAGAAACTCCCCGCCTATGCCCGCGAGACCGGGGTTCAGGCGGTCGGCGTGGACGAGACGATCGACCCCGTTTGGGCGGCGCGCGAACTGCCCGAAGGCATGCCGGTGCAGGGCAATCTCGATCCCTTGCTGCTGCTGGCGGGAAGCGACGAGCTGGAGAAGCGCTGCCGCGTGATCCTCGATGCCTTTTCCGATCGGCCGCATGTGTTCAACCTCGGTCATGGCATCGACCGCCGGACGCCGATCGCGCATGTGGAGCGGCTGCTCGCCTGCGTCAGGGGGTGACGCGAGCGGGCAGGCTGCCTAGATGGGCTGGCGATGCAGGAAATTCTCTCGATGACCTATTACTGGCTCAAAGCCGGCCATCTGATCTTCGTGATCTTCTGGATGGCGGGGCTGTTCATGCTGCCACGCTTTTTCGTGTATCACCAGGAGGCGCCGGTCGGGTCCGACGAGGCCGCGCGCTGGGTCGACCGCGAGAGCAGGCTGCTCAAGATCATCCTGACGCCGTCGCTGGTAGTGGTGTGGATCCTGGGTCTGGCGCTGGTCGTCACGACCGGCGCGCACACGCAGGGCTGGTTTATCGCCAAGCTGGTGCTGGTGCTGGCGCTGTCGGGCTATCACGGCTGGATGAGCGCCTATGCCAAGAAGCTGGCACGCGGTGATTATGCGCTCAGCGGGCGCAATCTGCGGCTGCTCAACGAGGTGCCGGGTCTCGCGGCGGCGCTGATCGTGGTGCTGGCGGTGATCAAGCCCTTCTAGCAGCGACGCGGCTGCCGCGCGCATTGTCGATTGACGCGGCGGCGGCGCGGTCCTAATTCCGCATCCATCCTACCGGTTACAGGTCCCGCGTTCCGACGGGTCCGGGTCCGCTTTCCCCAAGCACGTCCTGCGCATCGTCTCAGGGCATACAGACCTCCCGGCCAGCTCCCATTGCCTTTCCCTCATTGTTCGAGACTATCCATGCATCTCAAGGATCTGAAAGAAAAACCGCCTGCCGACTTGGTCGCGATGGCCGAGGAACTCGGGGTCGAGGGCGCGTCCACGATGCGCCGCCAGGATCTGATGTTCTGCATTCTTCGCGAGCTGGCTGAGGATGAGGAATACGAAGAAAAGATCATGGGGATCGGCACCATCGAGGTGCTGCAGGACGGCTTCGGCTTCCTGCGTTCGCCCGAGGCCAATTACCTCGCCGGTCCCGACGATATCTATGTTTCCCCCAATCAGGTCCGCAAATGGGGCCTGCGTACCGGCGATACGGTCGAAGGCGAAATCCGCGCACCGCGCGAAGGCGAACGCTATTTCGCGCTGACCAAGCTGACGCAGGTCAATTTCGAAGATCCCGACCAGGTTCGCCACCGCACCAATTTCGACAACCTCACGCCGCTTTATCCCGACGAGAAGCTTTCGCTCGACACGCTCGATCCGACCGTGCTCGACAAGTCGGCGCGGGTGATCGACATCATCTCGCCGCAGGGCAAGGGCCAGCGCGCGCTGATCGTCGCACCGCCGCGGGTCGGCAAGACCGTGCTGCTGCAGAACATGGCCAAGGCCATCACCGACAACCACCCCGAGGTGTTCCTGATCGTCCTGCTGATCGACGAGCGGCCCGAGGAAGTCACCGACATGCAGCGTTCGGTGAAGGGCGAGGTTATCGCCTCGACCTTCGACGAGCCGGCAAACCGTCACGTCCAGGTCGCCGAAATGGTGATCGAGAAGGCCAAGCGGCTGGTCGAGCACAAGAAGGATGTCGTCATCCTGCTCGATTCGATCACCCGCCTGGGCCGCGCCTACAACACCGTCGTTCCGAGCTCGGGCAAGGTGCTGACCGGCGGCGTCGACGCCAACGCGCTGCAGCGTCCCAAGCGCTTCTTCGGTGCCGCGCGCAACATCGAGGAGGGCGGTTCGCTCTCGATCATCGCCACCGCGCTGATCGACACCGGTAGCCGTATGGACGAGGTCATCTTCGAGGAGTTCAAGGGCACCGGTAACTCGGAAATCGTCCTCGACCGCAAGGTCGCCGACAAGCGCATCTTCCCCGCTCTCGATGTCGGCAAGTCCGGCACCCGCAAGGAAGAACTGCTGGTCGAGAAGGACAAGCTCTCCAAGATGTGGGTGCTGCGCCGCATCCTCATGCAGATGGGCACGATCGATTCGATGGAATTCCTGCTCGACAAGATGAAGGATTCCAAGACCAACGAGGACTTCTTCGAGACGATGAACCAGTAGGCCGTGCGCGCAATCGCTGCCCGGTCATCGAAGCGGCGATTGCGGTTAACCGGTTGCTAGGGAAAGCTGTGCGAGTGGCTGGCGTATAAAGGAATACGCCATGGACCGCATTTTATACACTAGCCGCGCGAGCACGGATCTCCCGAGTGACGAGGTCTTCCGGATCATCGAGACTTCCGCGCGCAACAATCCCGTACGCGATGTCACGGGCTTCCTGATCTTTCATCAGGACCGGTTTCTGCAGTTGGTGGAAGGTGAGGGGCAGGCGCTCGACGAATTGCTCGACGTTCTGAAGCGCGATCCGCGCCATTGCGATCTGACCGTTCATTACCGCGAACCTGCACTCAAGCGGTGCTTTCCCAATTGGCGGATGCGGCGTCTGGGGTCGGGTGCGGAGGGCGGCGACGAAATCCTTCGGATCCTGTCTCAACGCGACATCGGGCCGCGATGTATGAATCTGGTGGACGAATTCCTGACCTATGCCGACCTTGGCTCGCTGAAACGGACCGCCTAGCCCTTGGTCCGTTCCAGCTGCGCGGCCATCATTTCCCAGACCTTGTTCACCGCCTTGAGCGGACGGACCATCACCTTGAAATCGGTGATCATTCCCTCCTCGTCGAAGCGGATGATATCGACCCCATTGACCGCGATTCCTTCCATCTCGGTTGTGAATTCGAGCATGGCATTTTCGCCATCGACCAGTTCGCGGACATAGCGGAAGCTGTCGTTGCCCAGCGTCTGTCCGGCCGCGGCAAGATAAGCCACCACGAGATCGCGTCCGCGCTGCGGGGTGTGGACCACGGGGGAATGGAACACGGCATCGGGATGAATGATCGCTGCAAGGTCGGTGGTCGAACTTCCGTCGGCGATCACCCTGTGCCAGCGCTCGAGGCCCTTGTGTGTGTTCATTCCGCTCTCCTGAAGCTGTCGGACCGCGCGGCCCGCCAATGACGCGCCAGCGGCGTCTCATCCGCCTCCTGCAGCAATTTGCCGGGTTCGACGAAGGTATAAATCCGGTCGATCGCGTCGGAGCGTGCTCCGTTGAGCCGCTCGCGCATGTCGTGCGGCGCGATGTCCCATGGCGATTCGAGCCCCATGGCGACCACGATCTCGCGCAGCGAGTGGAGCGTCGCCTTGTGGAAACGCGCGACGCGCGGGGCCTTTTCCTCGATCACCAGCCCGCGCTGGCGCCATTCTTCCTGCGTCGCGATCCCCGTGGGGCAGTGGCCGGTGTGGCAATTCATCGACTGGACGCAGCCCAGCGCGAACATGAAAGGCCTCGCTGCGTTGCACCAGTCCGCGCCCAGCGCGAAGGATTTCGCCATCTGCGCGCCCGAATGGATCTTTCCCGCGGCGGCGATCTTGACCCGGTCGCGAAAATTGGTGCCGACCAGCATGTTGCGAACGAAGATCTGCCCTTCGCGCAGCGGCATGCCGACCGAATTGCTGAGCTCCAGCGGCGCGGCACCGGTACCGCCCTCGGCACCGTCGACGGTGATAAAATCGGGATGCAGGCCGGTCTCGACCATCGCCTTGCCAATCGCGAAGATCTCGTGCGGGTGGCCGACGCATAATTTGATCCCTACCGGCTTGCCGCTCGAGAGTTCGCGCAACCGGGTAAGGAATTCGAGCAGTTCGATCGGTGTCGAGAACGTCGGATGCGCCGCGGGCGAGACGACCGTTTCGCCGACCGGAACACCGCGCGCTTCGGCAATCTCCCGGGTGACCTTGGTCCCCGGCAGGACCCCGCCATGGCCCGGCTTTGCGCCCTGGCTCAGCTTGACCTCGATCATCTTGACCTGATCGGTAGCGGCATTGTCGCGGAACTGCTCGGGGTCGAAGGAGCCGTCGGGCTGCCGGCAGCCGAAATACCCGCTCCCCAGTTCCCAGATCAGATCGCCGCCGGGCTTGCGGTGATAGCGGCTGATGCTGCCTTCGCCGGTATTGTGCGCGAAACCACCAAGCTTCGCGCCCTGGTTGAGCGCTTCGATTGCCCGCGCCGAGAGCGATCCGAAGCTCATCGCTGAGATATTGAGCAGCGATGAGGCGTAGGGTTTGGAACAGGTTCCCGCGCCCACCCCAACGCTCCAGTTTTTCGGAATTTCGTCGCGCGGGACGATCGAATGGCCGAGCCACTCGTATTCATCCGAATAGACGTCGAGTTCTGTCCCCATCGGGTGCGAATCGAGATCGCCCTTGGCGCGAGCATAGACAAGCGCGCGCTCCTGGTGGCTGAAGGGGCGACCCTCGAGATCGCCTTCGACCACATAGGCCTGCGCAAACGGACGCAAATCCTCCATCAACCAGCGGATGCGGGCAAACAGCGGGTAATTGCGCCACAGCGTGTGGCTCTGCTGGAAGAAATCCCAGATCGTCAGTGCCATGGCCGGGACGAGCAGCCACAGGGCCCAGTTGAGCGGCTCCAGCAGCCACGCCAGCGCGATCAGCGCCAGCAATAGCGCAGGGATGAGGTAGCGCGCGGGCAGCCGCTCCAAAGCGGTGACCTCCCTAGCCCAGATGCTCCGCGAAGAATTCCGCAGTGCGCTTGTCGGCGAGCTGGGCCGCTTCTTCCGCACGGCGCTTGCCGAATTCGGTCGCGAAGCCGTGATCGAGGCCTTCGTAATCGTGCAGCGTCACCTTGGGGTGGTCGTCCAGACCCTCGTGCATAGCTTTTTGGGTGTCCTTGTCGACGAAACCGTCCTCGGTCGGGATATGCAGCATCAGCGGATGCGCGATCGCGTCCTTTTCGCGCAGCAGCCCGTCGATACCGACGCCGTAATAGCCGACCGTGGCGTTCACATCCGTGCGAGCCGCGGTCATGTAGGCGAGCCTGCCGCCCAGACAGTACCCGACGCAGCCGACCTTCTTGCCACCACTCTCCGCGCGCGCCCATTTGATCGTGGCTTCGATATCGCGAATGCCCTGATCCTGATCGAACTTGCCCATCATTTCGAGTGCGCGTTCGAATTCGGGTTCGACATCGGGGTCGAGCTCGACCCCGCGCTCGAGCCGCCAGAAAAGGTCGGGGGCGACCGCAAGATAGCCTTCCTCGGCCAGCCGGTCGCATTTGCGGCGGATGCCGGCGTTGACCCCGAATATCTCCTGGATCACCACGATGGCGGCTTTGGGCTCGCCGGCAGGGCGCGCGACATAGGTGGTGAAATTGTCATCGCCGGACAGGGTCGAAATCGAAACGGTCTCGCTCATCGTGCTTGTCTCCCTCGGGGAATTTCGCGGTGCGCTTGTCTCGCGCGCTTTGCAGACCCAGATAGGCTGCACAAGAACTAACGGAGGAAGCCCGATGAAGGTCCATATCGAAATCGACTGTACGCCCGAGGAGGCGCGCAGCTTCATGGGACTGCCCGATGTCGGCAAGGCCAACGCGGTCTATGTCGACATGATGGCGGGCGCGATGAAGGGCGTTTCGGACACCGACAAGCTGCAGGAATACGCCCGCCAGCTCGCCCCGATGGGGCAGGCGGGTTTCAAGCTTTTCCAGAGCTTTATGGAAGGCGCCAACGCCAACAAGGCTGCGGGCAAGCCGACGCCGGACGAACCCAAGACCTAAGGCCGGGAAGCCGCTTGCCCCGCGAAACCATTTACGCCGTCTCGAGCGGCGCGCCACCTGCTGCTATCGGGATCGTCCGGGTTAGCGGACCGCGGGCGGGCGCGACCGTCGAGAAGCTCGCAGGTGGCCTTCCGAAGCCCCGCCAGGCGAGTCTGCGGACCTTGCGCGATGCAACTGCAGCGGGCGAAGTGCTCGACCGCGCGCTGGTGCTGTGGTTTCCCGGCCCGGCGACCGCTACCGGCGAGGATCTCGCCGAGTTCCATTGCCACGGGGGTCGGGCGGTCCTCGCTGCGGTGGAGCGCGCTCTGACGCAGCTCGAAGGCCTGCGAAAGGCGGAGCCGGGCGAGTTTACCCGCCGCGCCTTCGCCAATGGAAGGATCGATCTTGCCGAGGCAGAGGCGCTGGCGGATCTGGTTTCGGCTGAAACCGAATTGCAGCGGCGTTCGGCGCAGGCTGCGCTGGGCGGGGCGATTTCCGGGCAGGTCGAACAATGGCGCGGCGAAATCCTGCGGCTCGGCGCGCAGGTCGAGGCAAGCCTGGACTTTTCCGACGAAGACGATGTCGAGGATCTGCCTCCTGCGTTCTTTGAGGATGTCGCACGGTTGCGGTTTGAAATGGACGGCTGGCTCGCACGCCCCGGCGCGGAGCGACTGCGTGACGGAATCAGGGTCGTTCTCGCCGGCCCACCAAACAGCGGGAAATCGACCCTTTTCAACGCCTTGGTTCGCGATTCAGCGGCGATTACCTCACCTTTGGCCGGGACCACCCGCGATGTGATCGAGCGGCCCGTGGCGTTTGGCGGCGTGCCCTTCGTCCTGGTCGACACCGCTGGGCTCCATGAGGCAGGGAGTGACGCGATCGAGGCGATCGGCATGGACCGCGCGCGCGAACAGCTCGATCGCGCGGATCTGGTGTTGTGGCTCGGTAGCGAAGGCGAAGGTCCGGCTGGCGCATTGGAGACTCAAGCGCGCGCGGACGAGGCCGGTGCGCCGGTCAAACAGGCGCCGCAGCATGTAGTTTCGGCCGTAACCGGTGCGGGCCTCGCCGGGCTCGAGAGTGATCTGATCGAGCGCGCGCGACTTTTACTTCCGAAGCCGGGCGCCGCGGCGCTCAGTGCGCAACAGCGCGAAAGGGTGGGTGAGGCGGCTTCGGCCCTGCAGTCCATCGAAACCGGGACGGATCTTTTGATTATTGGCGAGAACCTGCGTCGCGCGCGCGTGGCCTTCGATCGCCTGCTGGGCCGCGCCTCGACCGAGGACATGCTCGACACGCTGTTCGGACGCTTCTGCATCGGCAAGTGATGTTTCACGTGAAACACGCGCTTTGACCTGAGGCTTTTGCTCGACTAATCCGCCAGCGAATGGCGCAATTCGATATCATCGTGGTTGGCGGCGGACACGCCGGGGTCGAGGCGGCAGCTGTCGCGGCGCGGATGGGCGCGCGCGTCGCGCTGGTGACGTTCGATCTCGACATGATCGGCGCGATGAGCTGCAATCCGGCGATCGGCGGCATCGGCAAGGGCCACCTGGTACGCGAGATCGATGCTCTCGATGGGTTGATGGCACGCGCCGCCGATGCCGCAGCCATCCATTACCGCATGCTCAATCGTTCGAAGGGCAGTGCGGTCTGGGGCCCGCGCGTGCAGGCTGACCGGGTGCTGTTCCGTGGGGCGATCCAGCATTTGCTCCCGGGGCAGGGTGATCTGGAATTGATCGCCGGTGAAGTGGCGGCGCTGCGGTTGGATGGTGGGCGAGTTACCGGCATCGATCTGGCCGATGGGTCGGCGCTTACGGCCGAGCGCGTCATTCTCTGTACCGGCACCTTCCTGGGCGGTATTCTTTACCGCGGTGATACCCGCGTCGAGGGTGGGCGCGTGGGCGAAGCTGCGGCGAGCCGGCTGGCCGAGCAGCTTCGCGAGGCGGAACTGCCGATGGCGCGGCTAAAGACCGGCACTCCGCCGCGTCTCGACGGGCGCTCGATCGACTGGTCGTTGTTGGAGGAGCAGCCGTCCGATGGCGAGGAATGGACGATGTCCCCGCTCACGCCATCGCGCGGGAATCCCCAGATCTTCTGCGCCATCACCCGCACCAATGCGCGCAGCCACGAGATCATCGCGGCCAATCTCCACCGTTCGCCAATGTTTTCAGGCGCGATAGGGGCGCAGGGGCCGCGCTATTGCCCCTCGATCGAGGACAAGATCCATCGCTTCGCCGACCGCGACGGCCACCAGGTGTTCCTGGAGCCGGAGGGGTTGGGCAGCGCGATGGTCTATCCCAATGGCATCAGCACCTCGCTGCCTGAGGATGTCCAACTCGCGATGTTGCGCAGCATGCAGGGCTTGGAGCGGGTCGAGATGGTGGTCCCGGGCTATGCGGTCGAATACGACCACATCGATCCGCGTGCGCTCGGGTCGGATCTGCAGGTCAAGGCGATCCCGGGGCTCTATTGCGCTGGCCAGATCAACGGGACCACGGGGTACGAAGAGGCGGGGGCGCAGGGCCTCGTGGCAGGGATGCACGCGGCGGCCGATGCCCTTGGGCGTGAAGCGCCGCGGCTCGACCGAGCCAATTCCTACATGGCGGTGATGGTCGACGATCTGGTCCTCCAGGGAGTCAGCGAACCGTACCGCATGCTCACCTCGCGCGCCGAATATCGCCTGCGGCTGCGCGCAGGGAACGCTCCCTCGCGGCTGACCCCGATCGGGCTCGAGCTCGGATGCATCGGGGACCAACGCGCCCAATGGTTCGCACGGAGAGAGGGCGAGCGCCAGGAATGGTCTGCGGCTTTCGAGCATTCTCTCGGGCCAAAGGATCTGAAGAGGCAGGGGGTGGACGTGAAGTCCGATGCCGGATCACGTACGCTGGAGGAGTGGGTGCAAGGCGGTATCGTCACACGTGAAGCGCTCCGGTCGCTTACGCCCGACGATCTCGCGTGGAACGACGATCTTGCCACCGAGATGATCGAGGACGCCCAATACGCGCCCTATCTCGCGCGGCAGGAGGGCGAGTTGCGCGATCTGCGCGCCAGCGAGGCACTGAGGCTCTCTGCGGCTTTCCCCTATGGGCAGGTGCCTGGACTTTCCAATGAAATGGTCGAGCGGCTTGCCTCCGCTACACCAGCGACGCTGGGTGCCGCTTCGCGCGTTCCGGGCATAACCCCCGCCGCTCTCGCCGCGGTTTTGGTTCATGCCCGCAAGCAGGCCTGGGCAAACCGATGATTTCCAGCGAAGCCGATGCAAGGGCCTATGTCGCGGATCGCTGTGATGAGCGCGCGATGACGCGTCTGGACGAGCTGGTTACTTCGCTGATCCGGGAAAACGCCCTTCAAAACCTTATCTCCAAGCCGACGGAACCCATTGTCTGGATGAGGCATTTGGCCGATTCCGCACAATTGCTCGACCATGTTCCACGTGAAACAAAGGGGCCGTGGCTTGACCTTGGCTCTGGCGCTGGTTTTCCTGGCCTCGTTATCTCGATCATGCGCCCGGACTGGACCATCCATCTGGTCGAATCGCGCAATCGGCGAATCGAGTGGTTGCAGAGCATTGCGGCAGACTTGAAACTCGCGAACTGCCGGATAGAGGGCAATCGCCTGGAACTGGTCGAAAGCTTCGATGCCGCAGTAATCAGCGCCCGAGCATTCGCTCCCATGCCCAAATTGCTCGACCTCTCCGCGCGCTTCTCCACAAGCGACACCACTTGGCTGTTGCCCAAGGGGCGGTCGGCAGCGCAAGAAGTCGAGAGCCTGCCCAAGGCGCTGCGCGCAATGTTCCACGTGGAACAGTCGCAAACCGGAGACGATGCCGGTATCGTGGTGGGACGCGGCCAAGTGGAGCTGAAGCGATGATCACGATTGCGATCGCCAACCAGAAGGGTGGGGTGGGCAAGACCACCACCGCCATCAATATCGCCACTGCGATGGCCGCCACCGGGTGGAAGACGCTGCTGATCGATCTCGACCCGCAGGGCAACGCATCGACCGGCCTCGGCATCGACAACGCACACCGCGAATACACCAGCTACGACTTGCTGCTCGAGGAAGCGACGCTCGATCAATGCGCTCAAGAGACTGATATTCCCGGTCTCGACATTGTTCCCGCGACGCAGGACCTTTCCGGTGCAGAGATCGAACTCGTCCAGGTCGAAGACCGCACCGCGCGGCTGCGCCGGGCGCTCGAACCTGCGGGAAAGGGTGGGTTCTCATCCTACGACGTCTGCTTCATCGATTGCCCGCCATCGCTTGGCTTGTTGACGCTCAACGCGATGAGCGCCGCGGATACGATGATGGTCCCGTTGCAGTGCGAATTCTTTGCGCTCGAGGGCCTGAGTCAATTGCTGCAGACGGTCGAGCGCGTCCAGCAGCGCTTCAATCCGGATCTCGGCATTGTCGGGGTGGTGCTGACCATGTTCGACCGCCGCAATCGGCTGACCGACCAGGTTGCCGACGATGTCCGCGACTGCCTGGGTCCGCTGGTGTTCGAATCGGTCATCCCGCGCAATGTCCGGCTCTCCGAGGCGCCAAGCCATGGGATGCCGGCACTGGTCTATGACCATCAATGCGTCGGCAGCCGCGCCTATATCGCGCTGGCAAGAGAATTGATCGGCCGCCTGCCCGAGAAGAGGAAAGCCGCATGAGCGACGGGACCGAAGCCGCCAACAAGGGTGCGGCACGCAAGCGCAAATTGGGTCGCGGCCTCGGCGCGCTGATGGGCGAGGTCCAGCGGGAGGAACCGCTGGTCAGGCGCGACGCTGGTGATGGATCGAGCGATGCGACCGAACAATCCAGCACAGGATCAGCCGATAACGGGTTGAGAAACCTGCCGATCGCCTCGATCTCCCCGCTCCCGGGCCAGCCGCGGACCCATTTCGACGATGCCGCGCTGGGTGAACTGGCCGCCTCGATCGCTGCGCGCGGGGTGATTCAGCCGATCATCGTCCGCCCCAAGGGCGATGGCAGCTACCAGCTCGTTGCCGGCGAGCGTCGCTGGCGCGCGGCGCAGAAGGCGCAATTGCACGACATTCCTGCCATCATCCGCACCCTCGATGACCGCGAGGTAATGGCTTTGGCGCTGATCGAGAACCTCCAGCGCGAGGATCTCAACCCGGTCGAGGAGGCGCGCGCCTATCACCGCCTTTCCGAAGAGGAGGAGATGACCCAGGCCGAGATCGCCGAGATGGTCGACAAATCGCGCAGCCATGTCGCGAACATGCAGCGACTGCTTGCGCTCCCCGACGAAATTCTGGCGCTGCTCGCCGATAGCGCGCTGTCGATGGGGCATGCCCGTGCGCTGATCGGGCATGACGATGCTGTCGCGCTTGCTCGCCGCGCGGTGAAGGACAAGCTTTCGGTGCGCGAGGTCGAGAAGCTGGCGCGCCGTTCCGGCGAGTCGAAGTCGGATGGGGCTGCGGCCAAGGCCCCCCGCGCAAACGGGGCCCCACCTGCCGATGCCGATATCGTGGCAGTCCAGAACCACCTCGAGGAGTTCCTCGGAATGCCGGTGCGGATCACGTCAGAAAGCGACACCTCCAAGGGGGCAGTGTCGATCCGCTTTCGCAGCCTTGACCAGCTCGACCTGCTCTGTCAGCGGCTGACCGGCGGAGAAATCTAGTTTTTACAGAGGTTTAAACCCACGACTTGCCAAGAAGTCGCGCGGCGCAACCAGGTGCCTCGACGTCCATTCGAGCAAGCGCACAGCGACTTAAGGCTGCGAACCCACATATTCGCGATAGGTCGCCTGTTGCGCGACCGGCACCGATACGGGCACCAGCATGTATTGCTGGCCAGGTACGGTCGTCATCGGCGCCGGGTTGTTGCTGGCGCGGTTCATGTAGTCGTCGAGATAGGCGCGGCATTCGTCATAGCCGCTGCGACCGCTGCGCGCATCGTTGCGGTCGTCGATGGCATCGCCGACCGCGAGCCCGGCGAGCGCGCCGGTGCCCGCACCGATCAGCGTCCCGCCCAGGCGATCGCCGCGCCCGGCGACACGATTGCCGATCAGCCCGCCGGCCGCTGCGCCGATCAAGCCGCCCAGGACCTCGCCGCGATCGCTGTCTTCATAGGTGCTCAGCCGCGCGCTGCATTCCTCGAGCCACGCGTTGCGGTCGAAGGCGACCAACTGCCCGCCGCCGGGAAGGTAGCCGGACTGCGGCGCCGCCGAGGCATAGCCATATTGCTGCGGGCCGGGCGCATAGCCGTACCCATTAGCGGGAATCGAACGCGAGGCCACGACATAAGTGACTTGCTCCTGCGGCACCGGTGCGTAGGTAACCGGAACATAGGCCGGATAGGCATAGGCTGACTGCGGTGCGGGCAGGATGATCTGCTGCGGTGCTTGCTGGACCGGCGCATCGCGCGACGGGATCACGCGACGGGCGGCAATCCGCGGCTCGACACGCTCATAGGCCACGCCATCCTGATAGATAACAATGGGCGCTTCGACCGGCTGGCTGACCACCGTATCCTGCGCCATCGTCGGCGCTGGGACCGCGTAGAGATATTCGCCATCCTCGTAATAGATCTGCTGCGCGAGCGCAGGCGATGCGGCCAGCGCCGCGAACCCCAATGCTGCCGTGCCGGAGAGGAAACGAGCTGCCATGGAGAATACCTTTCGCGAATCCGGATGGATGGTTGATGAAAGGTTTATCACCTCCGGAGTTCCCCGGCAAAAGCCCTGACGCGACGCTGTCCCGCGACGGGGCGGTTTGCCGGTCAGATCCGGTCGGAGAGCATCGCCGCGAGCGCTTCGATCCCGGTCTGGTCCTCGGCGTCGAACCGCGCCAGCTCGGGGCTGTCGAGATCAATCACCGCGACCACCTCGCCATCGCGCAGCACCGGAACGACCAGTTCGGAGCGCGTGTCGCCGTCGCAGGCGATATGTCCGGGAAAGGCATGGACATCCTCGACCAATTGCGTCGCGCCGCTCTTGGCCGCAGCGCCGCAGACGCCCTGGCCGACGGGAATGCGGATGCAGGCCGGTCGCCCGACGAAGGGGCCCAGCACCAGCTCGCCATCGACCATGCGGTAAAATCCGGTCCAGTTCACCTGCCCGAGGAATTCCCACAACAGCGCGGCGACATTGGCCATATTGGCCACGCCATCGTGTTCCCCGGCGGTCAGCGCCTCGGCGGCCTGCAGCAGGTCGTGATAGAGTTCGGGCTTGGCCGTTTCGGCCGCAGGTCTGAAATCATACATGGGATGGACTATTTAGGACGCGATCCCATTGCCGCAAGCCGCGTGCTGCCATAGAACTGCACAGCATGACCATCGGCAAAAAAATCCTCATCGCGATCCTCGTCCTGATCTTGCTGCTGTTCGTCGCGGTGGCGTTCCTGCTGCGCGGCGATCGCGCCGATCTTTCCGTCGAGGCGGTCGCCGGAACCGACCCCACCTTGCAGGAGCCCGCTGCCGAGGGCTTCCCCACGGTGCAGATCGCCGAACCGGTTGGCTGGGCCGCAGACGAAGTGCCGGAGGCGGCCGAAGGCTTGGCGGTGACGCGTTTCGCCGACGGGCTCGATCACCCGCGCACCATCCACACGCTGCCAAATGGAGATGTCCTCGTCGCACTGACCGGCAAGCCGGGCAGCGCACAGACCAGCGGCGGCATCGGCGCGAAGATCGAAAGCTTCATCGCGGGCCTGTTGATGGGCAAGGCCGGCGCCGGGAGCGAGTCTGCCAATGAGATTGCGCTGCTCCGCGATGCTGATGGCGACGGTCAGGCCGAGGTCAGCGAGACGCTGCTGGACGGGCTCGATTCGCCATCGGGAATGGCCTGGCGCGACGGCACGCTCTATGTCGCCAATCACGACGCGGTGCTGGCCTATCCCTATGAACTCGGAGCGACGCAGGTTTCGGGCGAGCCGCGCAAGCTGATGGATCTTGCGCCCGGCGGCGGCCACTGGATGCGCAATCTCGAACTGCATCCGGAAGAGAACCTGCTTTATGTCGCGGTGGGTTCGGTCTCGAACATCGGCGATAAGGGAATGGAAGTCGAAAAAGGCCGCGCGCTGATCTGGGAATACAATCTCGACAGCGGGACCCAGCGCATCTTCGGCGCTGGTCTGCGCAATCCCAACGGGCTCGATTTCAGCCCCTGGTCGGGCGAATTGTGGACCACGGTCAACGAGCGTGACATGCTCGGTTCGGATCTGGTGCCCGATTATCTCACCAATGTCCCCGTGGGCGCGCAATATGGCTGGCCGTGGGTCTATTGGAAGAGCAACATCGACCAGCGGGTCGAAGCACCGATGCCCGCCTATATCACCGAATATTCGCGCCGGCCCGAATATGCGCTGGGCCCGCATGTTGCCGCGCTCGGCTTCGTTTTCAGCGCCGAGGGTGCGCGGATGGGCGAGCAATTCGATCGAGGCGCCTTCGTCGCCCGCCATGGCTCATGGAACCGCAAGCCGCCATCGGGCTATGATGTGGTCTATGTCGCCTTCGACGAACGCGGCAATCCGCAGGGCAAGCCGGTCCCGGTGCTGGGTGGCTTTCTTCAGGACAATGAGACCACGCGCGGGCGACCGACCTGGGTCGAATGGGCGGGCGACGGCTCGCTGCTGGTGAGCGACGACACCGCCGGGATCATCTGGCGGGTCTTGGCGCCGGGCGCACGGCCTTCCGCCGCGATCGAGCGGCAAACTTCCGGGCGGCTCCCGCCGCAGCGCGAGTTGACAGGCGGGATACGCGCCACTTTCGGCGAAGAGGACTACGCGCGCGAACAACCCGCGCAGTAAGCCTCAGCCGAGCAGCGCCTCGGTGCTGACAGCATAGAGCGATCCGGCCCCGGCGATCGCGCCGGACTTCAGCCCGCTCGCCTCGGGGACGATCCGGTCGAGGAAGAAGCGCACCGTACCCGGCTTGGCGGCGGCCAGTGCAGGCGCAGCGCCCGCTTCCACCGCTGCGACCTGCTTTGTAAGCTGCCAGCCTGCCACCGCCACCGCCATCATGGTGCAGAACGGCACGCTGCCTGCCAGCCGGTCGTCGATGCTGGCCTCTTCGCGCATCCAGCGCGCCACCGCGGCGCATTCGCCCGCCAGCGCAAAAAGCGCGGGCTCGGCAGCACTGTCGCGCGCGATTTCCTCGAGCAGGCCGATCAGCGCTTGGCCATCGTCCAGCCCCAGCTTGCGGGTGACGAGATCCGCTGCCTGGATGCCGTTGGTGCCTTCGTAGATCGGCGCGATCCGCGCATCGCGCCAATGCTGCGCCGCGCCGGTTTCCTCGATGAAGCCCATCCCGCCATGGATCTGGATCCCCAGGCTCGCCGCCTCGACCCCGACATCGGTACCCCAGGCCTTGAGCAGCGGGACCAGAACTTCGGCGCGCGCCGCCGCGTCTGTCTGGCCCAACGTGCCACGGTCGACCTGACCGGCGGTATAATAGAGCAGCGCACGGACCGCCTCGGTCAGCGCTTTCATCCGCAGCAGCATGCGGCGGACATCGGGATGTTCGAGGATCGCCACCGGGGTCCGGTCGGGCGAACCCGCGCGCGCCGACTGGATCCGGTCGGCGGCGTAATCCTGCGCCTGTTGCGTCGCGCGCTCGGCGATCTGCACGCCTTGGGTCCCGACATTGATGCGCGCGTTGTTCATCATCGTGAACATCGCCATCAGTCCGCGGTTCTCCGCGCCGACGAGTTCGCCGATGCACTCGTCATTGTCGCCATAGCTCATCACGCAGGTAGGCGAGGCGTTGATCCCCAGCTTGTGCTCGAGGCTGACGCAGCGCAGATCGTTTCGCGCGCCCGGCGTGCCGTCGTCCGCGACATGATATTTGGGCACCACGAACAGCGAGATGCCGCGGCTGCCCTCGGGCGCGTCGGGCAGGCGCGCGAGAACGAGGTGGATGATGTTCTTCGCCAGCTCGTGATCGCCCCAGGTGATGTATATCTTCTGGCCCTTGATGCGGTATTTGCCCGCATGCTCGCCCTCGGTGATCGGCGTGGCGCTGGTGCGCAGCGCGCCGAGGTCCGAGCCAGCCTGCGGTTCGGTAAGGTTCATCGTCCCCGACCATTCGCCACTTACCAGCAGGGGAAGATATTTCGCCTGCAGCGCCTCGTTGCCGTGATGCTCGAGCGCTTCGATCGCGCCGACGCTGAGCATCGGCAGCAGGTTGAAAGCCATGTTCGCGGTGCCGAGGTTCTCGAGCACGTTGCAGGCCAGCGTGAAGGGTAGCCCCTGGCCACCGAAATCGACGGGGCTGGCAATCGCGTTCCAGCCCTGCTCGACATAATGCTCATAAGCCTTGGCGAAGCCTTCGGGCAGCCGGACCACGCCGTTTTCCAGTTTCGCGCCTTCCAAATCTCCGATCCGGTTGAGCGGTGCCCACTCGCCCGCGGCGAACTGGCCCACGCCCTCGACGATGGCTTCGACCATGTCGGGTTCGGCCGCGGCGAAGCGCTCGCTGCGCGCCAACTCCTCGATTCCGGCGTTGACGCTTATGGCAAGCAGCTGGTCGGCGGTGGCAGGCGAATAGGTCACTTTGGGCGATGTCCTCTTGGCAATGTGGGCTAGCGAATATAGCGCGAGGGCATGCGCGGCAAGAACGCTACGGAACGGGTGCCGGCGGATGCGGGCGGGATTGCGCGGGCGGCGCGAATCCTCAACGAGGGCGGGCTGGTCGCGGTTCCGACCGAGACCGTCTACGGCCTCGCCGCGCGCGCCGACAGCGCCGATGCGGTCGCGCGGATATACGAAGCCAAGGGGCGGCCGAGCTTCAATCCGCTGATCGTCCATGTGGCGGGGCTGGCTGCGGCGCAGCGGCTGGCGCAATTCGATGCACAAACGATCGCGCTGGTCGAACGCTACTGGCCCGGGCCACTGACGCTGGTCTGCCCGCTGCGCAGCGATGCGAGTCTCGCGCCGGCCGTTACCGCGGGCTTGCAGACGGTGGCGCTGCGCCAGCCGGCGCATCCAGCGCTGGCTGCGCTGCTCGAGGCGGTCGAATTTCCGCTCGCCGCGCCTTCGGCGAACCGCAGCGGCTTCGTCAGCCCGACCAGCGCCGAGCATGTCCTCGCGACGCTCGACGGACTAATCGACCTCGTGCTCGATGGCGGCGAATGCGTGAAGGGGTTGGAATCGACCATCGTCGCGGTCCGCAGCGACGGCCGGATCGAGACGCTGCGACCTGGACCGATCGTGATCCCCGGTGCGCAAGCGGCAGGAATGGCTAGCGGTGTCGAGGCGCCTGGCCAGATACTCAGCCATTACGCCCCAGGCAAACCGGTCAGGCTCAATGCAACGGCGCGCCAGACGGGCGAGTATCTGATCGGATTCGGGAACATCGCGGGCGATTGCAGCCTCTCGGAAAGCGGCGCTCTCGCGGAAGCGGCGTCACGCCTCTATGCCTGCCTTCATCTGGCCGCGAAGGCGCCGCAGCCGCGCATCGCGGTGGCTCCGGTTCCGGACGAAGGCCTCGGCCTCGCGATCAACGATCGTCTGCGTCGCGCGGCGACGCCCGCCTAGGACCGGCCGCCTTCAGTCGTCTTTCGGCTGGTAGGGGATGGTCGGGATGATCTGCTGCATTTCGGCGTAGGTGTCGCGCGCGTCGTCGCAGGCGCGGCGATTGCCATTCTCGCAGGCGTCGAGCTGTTTCTCGTAATCGCGCTCGAGCTTGCCCAGCCGTTCTTCCTGGCGGCGGATTTCGCGCCCGCGATTCTCGTCGCTTTCGGACTGGCTGGTGGTCGCCAGATCGACGCCCTTGCTCACCACCCGCACAGGTGCGGTGGCGATATCGAATGCGGTCTTGGCGAGACAACCGCCCAGCGCGACGGGCAGCAGGCAGACAAGCAGAAGGCGGCGAGGAATCATGGCGAACATCCTTTCGCGTACTCCCTAGCGCCTTCCGCTTACCCAGTCGTGAATTGTCTGAGTCAGTTCTCTTCCTGCGACCATTCGCCGGAGCCCGCCGATGGCTCCCCGCGGGCGGCACTGGCGGCGGGTGCTTCGCGGCAGTTGAGCTTGCCCGAGCCGACCGCGTTGATGGTGCAGGTCGCGCGTCCGATCACGGTCACTTCGCCCGAACCGATGATATTGGCCTCGACCTGGCCATCGGAGGCAAATTCGGCTGCGCCCGACCCGGCGATGGTCACATCCGCGCTGCTGACCGTCAGATCGGCCATGTCCGAACGACCCGAGCCGACCAAAGACAGTTCGAGTCTCTCGGCGCTGCCGCTCGCCGCGTAGCTGCCCGATCCGGCCACGGTCATGGTGAAGTCGCCCGCCTCGACTCGCGCGGTGCGGACCTTCCCTGATCCGGCAATGGTGACATCGGCATCGCCGGTCAGCGAGGCGGCTTCGACCGTCCCCGATCCGGCCAGCACGATCGAGCTCAGCGAAGGCATGGTGACCCGCACGGTCGCGCGCCCCTCTGCCTTGCGCGAATCATGCTCGCGCATGACGCCGAGCGTGCCGTCCTCGATGTTGAAGCGCATCGCCTCCACCGCCGCAGGATCGCCCGAGACGGCGATGTCGAGCGCCTGGCCTTGCGAAACGATCAGCGTGTCGGGACTGGCCAGCACCACACCGGTCGGCGCCTCACCGCTGGTGTCGAGTTCGGCCAGCGGCACGCCATCGCTGCCGCCGACCCGCATCTCCATCCCGTCGCATCCTGCGGTGAACGCGCCCATCGCCATGGCCACTGCCGGCGCGACGCGCTTGAAAATCCTGTTGAACATGAAAGCCTCCTGCTGCGGTACCCCAGCACCTGTATGATCGGCAGTCCGTATTGCCGATATAATACAGCAGCAAGGGCCCTTCAAGCATGAAAGCGTTCCCTCGGTCTTCTTGAAGGTATCCGGCGCGAGTTCCGGCCACGAAAAAGGGGCCGCCCGGCAAGGCGACCCCTCGTTCTTCGGGTACCGAAAAGCGGGCGTTATGCCTCTTCGTCGGTGCCGTAATATTGCGGGGCGTGCTCGCGCAGCACCTCGAGGATTTTCTCCAGCGCCGCGGGTTCGTCGGTCTTTTCCATCGCCGCGAGTTCGCGGGCGAGGCGGCTAGAGGCGGCTTCGAAGATCTGCCGTTCGGAATAGCTCTGTTCTGGCTGGTCCTCGGGGCGGAACAGGTCGCGGGTCACCTCGGCGATCGACACCAGGTCGCCCGAATTGATCTTCGCTTCATATTCCTGCGCCCGGCGGCTCCACATGGTCCGCTTGACCTTGGGCTTGGCCTTGAGCGTTTCCATCGCTTCCTTGAGCGTCTTGTCGCTCGACAGCTTGCGCATGCCGATCGATTCGACCTTGTTCACCGGAACGCGCAGCGTCATGCGCTCTTTTTCGAAACGCAGCACATAGAGATCGAGCTGCATTCCGGCGATTTCCTCGCTCTGCAATTCGATCACACGGCCAACGCCGTGCTTGGGGTAGACAACGTAATCGCCAACGTCGAAGGCATCATCGGCCTTGCTAGCCATGCAAAGATCCTTTCATCCCGGGCAGGTGGGTCGGGGGAAGCAGCATTGCGAAAACGGTTTCCGCTGCGGATCGATCGAACCGCAGACCTGAACCTGTAAAAACAACGCTTTGGGGTGTCCTGCCCTTTCAATCTTACGCACCTGCCGGGAGCATGCCGCCAGGGTTGTTGCATTATATAGCACACAACACGCAATATTGCGAGTCCGTGAAATACCGTGTCTAAGCGGCTCTGTGATTGCGGACTGCGGCGAACTCGGCGCCGAGCAGCAGGAAGAATGCACTCAGATAGAACCAGGTGATCAGGATGATCACTCCGCCCATCGAGCCATAGGTCGCGTTGTAGCTGGCGAAATTGGCCGCGTAGAGCCCGAAGCCCGCAGTCGCGGCGATCCACAGCACGGCAAAGAAGGCCGCAGCGGGCCAGATCGCCTGCCATTCCGGCCCGGGCTTGTTGGGCCCGACACGATACAGCAGGCCCGCACCCAGTGTCGCAAACCCGAACAGTGCGACAAAGCCGACCACGCCGCCTGCGACACCGGGAATTCTCCCAACCGCTGCAACAACGCCTGCCAGGACCGCCAGGCCCACCACCGCCCCCGCGGTGATCGCGAGTGCGATCAGATTGCCGCGCAGGAAACTGCGCGCGCTGTCGGCATGGAAGGCGACGTTGAGTCCGGTCATCACGGCACGGGCGCCGTTGCGCGCGCCGAACAGCGCGATGCCGAGCGCGACCAGCAGACTCAGGATTTTCGTGGCCTCGCCGTCTTCGCTCATCCGGCGCAATTGATCGCCGATGATCTCGGCGGCGGAAGCAGGGAGGTTTTCGGCGAGCAGCGCGATATGCCGGGACACAGTCTGCGGATCGGCGAACAGGCCATAACCGAGCACGGTGACCGCCAGCAGCGGCACCAGCGCGAGCAGCACGTAATAGGCGATGCCGGCGGCGATGATGCCGATATTGTCGTCGTTACCCGCGACCCACGCCGATTTGATCTGGCCGAAATAGGAGCCCATCGAAGAAGTAGCGATCAGTCGCCCTCGCCCGGTTCGGGGGTAAAGTACTTCTCGAACTTGCCTTCCTCGCCCTTGTGCTCGTCGGCATCCTCGGGCGGGGCCTTCTGGCTGGTGATATTGGGCCAGTCGGCCGAGAATTTCGTGTTGAGCTCGAGCCATTTCTCCAACCCGCCTTCGGTATCGGGCAGGATCGCCTCGGCCGGACATTCGGGTTCGCACACGCCGCAATCGATGCATTCGCTGGGATTGATCACCAGCATAGTCTCGCCTTCGTAGAAACAGTCCACCGGGCAGACCTCGACGCAATCGGTGTATTTGCATTTGATGCAGGCGTCGGTGACGACGTAGGTCATGGGTCGGCGTGTCCTCGTGGCGATTGTGTCTGTGCCGCTGCTAGGTCGGTTTGGCCGTGCGGGTCAAGCATCCGGTAGCAGCTGCGGGCCTCCTCCGGCGGGCCGCGGCGGGTCGGCAACGCCAGCAGCTCAACCAGACGCACCTGCCAGCCCAGTGGGATAGTGAGCACGTCTCCGGGTGCCATTGGCTGGCTGGATCGCGAAATTCGCTCGCCATTGCGGCGCAGTTGTCCGCTGTCGACAATCCCTGCAGCGAGGCTTCGCGAACGCGCGAAACGGAGGAAATAGAGCAGTCGGTCGATCCGCATCAGCGCACGAGTTTGGCAAGCTCGGCAAAGGCATTGCCCTCGGCCGGCTGCGGAGGCGGGGCACGCTCGGGCTTGCGCCGCGAAGGCCGCCAGCTCCAGCGGTGCGGGCGCGCCGGCCCGAAAGCGCCGTCGGCCAGTGGCCTGGCATGCTCGACCCGAAAGCCCGTCTGCCCCAGAAGCCGCTCGGCATTGGCCTGTTCCAGCCCGATCGAGACCGGCAGCGCCAGATCGAGCACGAATTTGCCGCGGCGCTCGGCGCCTTGCGTCTTTGCGCGGGTCTCGTGCGCGGCGCGGAAGATCTTCTCGGCCAGGTCGACGCGGATCGCCTGGCTGCCGGCGTGGCGATAGCCCGCGGGCAGCTTGCGACCCCCGGGGATTACCGGCAGCATCGCCGCTTCTAGCGGGCGCCGGTCGAGCCCGAGTGCCGCGAGCAATTGCCGCGGGGCGGGCTTGAGCAGCGCGGGCGCGAAGATATCCAGCGCGCCGAAAGTGACGCCGATCCGCCGCAGGAACGGGCGCATCTCCTTGGGCAAATGCTCGATCCCCGCCTGCTCGCGGCTGACGAAGCCATGCCCGGCGATGAGATTGAGCAGCAGCGCACGCGCTTCGGATCCCGCCTCGGGATCGCGCGCCGCTTCCTGGAGTTTCGCCAGCGGCTCGAGCACCGCCAGCCTGGTATCGAGCCAGGCTTCGAGTGCCGCCATGAGCATGGCGCGGCTGGATGGCGGCAGCGCCGTCACTTCGCGCGAGGGCTCGAGCATGGGTTGCACTGAACCATCGCGCATCGCCAGCTTGGCAAGGACCTGCTCGCCCCAGCGCAACGCGCCGCGCGACAGTGTCACCTGTGTCGACTTCGCCTGCGTCAATCCGGCCGCCGGCGTACCAGGCGCGAGCTCCTTCGCCAGCACTTCGGCGCGCTCGCCCAGCAGCTGCGGCAGCGCTTTCTCGGCGGCGGCGAGCAGCATCTTGCGATCGGCGTGACCGGCGGCGTGATCGACGGTGAAACGCAGGCCATCGACCCGGCCGATCGGCTCCTCCTCGACCCGCACCGTGCCATCGGTATCGATCGCGATCGGGAGCATCGCGGGGTCTTCTCCCATGGATTTCATCAGCAGTGCGGTCCTTCGGTTTACAAAACGTTCGGTCAGGCGGGCGTGCAGCGCATCCGACAATCGGGCCTCGACCGCGCGGGCGCGGGCGGCCATCTCGTCGCGCGCCAACACCCAGTCTGGCCGCTGGCAAATATAGGCCCAGCTGCGAATCGCGGCGATGCGGCCCTGCAGCGTATCGATGTCCCCCGCCATATTGTCGAGTTCGGAGATGCGTGCCGCGACATAGTCGGCGCCGAGAAAGCCACCATGCAGATCTTGCCACAATCGCGCGACGAATCGCGCGTGGACATCCGGTCCGCGTTGGCGAAAATCGGGCAGCGAGCAGGCTTCCCAGAACCGCCGAACCTGGCCCGCGCCGCGGATCTGCGCCGCCAGTGGCTCCTCGGCCAAACGCTTGAGCGTGGCGAGATCGATCGCTTCGGGGGCGAGCCGCAATGTTTCGTGCGCTGGCGGGGTCTCGAGATCGGCAATCAGCGCGGCAATCGAATCGAAGCGCGGCTCGGGCTCGCGCCAGAACAGCTTGGTCAGTGGCGCGAAACGATGCTCCTCGATCGCGTAGATCTCTTCCTCGGTGAATTCGGGCGAGGCTCCGCCGCCTATGCCGCCGCCCAGCGTCCCGAAGGTGCCATCGCGCTGGTGCCGCCCGGCGCGTCCGGCGATCTGCGCCATTTCGGCGGGGACCAGCCGCCGGGTGCGGACCCCGTCGTACTTGGTCAGCCCGGCGAAGGCGACATGGGTGACATCGAGATTGAGCCCCATCCCGATCGCGTCGGTGGCGACGATGTAATCGACCTCGCCGTTCTGGAACAGCGCGACCTGCTTGTTGCGCGTTTCCGGGCTCAGCGCGCCCATCACCACCGCCGCGCCGCCGCGAAACCGCCGCAGCATTTCGGCCACGGCATAGACCTGTTCGGAACTGAAGGCGACGATCGCGCTGCGTGGCGGCAGTCGCGACAGCTTGCGCGGGCCGATATGCTTCAACGTGGAAAAACGCGGTCGCTGGGTGATCTCGGCCTCGGGGACCAGCTGGCGGACCAGCGGAGCGAGCGTCGCCGCACCCAGCAGCATGGTTTCCTCGCGCCCGCGCGCGTTGAGCAGTCGGTCGGTGAACAGATGACCGCGCTCGCGGTCGGCGGAAAGCTGCGCCTCGTCTAGCGCGACGAAGGCGCGATTGCCGCCGTCGCGCGGCATTGCCTCGACCGTGCAGCACAGATATTTGGCATTGGCCGGCTCGATCCGCTGCTCGCCGGTGATCAGCGCGACATTGGCCTCGCCCTTGAGTGCGCAGACCCGGTCGTAGACCTCGCGCGCCAGCAGCCGCAGGGGAAAGCCGATCGCCCCGCTCGAATGACCGCACATTCGCTCGATCGCCAGATGGGTCTTGCCGGTGTTGGTGGGCCCGAGGACCGCCGTGATCGTGTGATCAGCCACACCAGCGTGATGGCAGCGCAGGCGCCCTCCGACAACCGTTCAGCGGCCGTCCGCCGCATCTCGTCGCCCAGGGGACTCGTATCGCCCCGATTTAAACCGGTCTTAACTTTAATCCGCCAGGAAACTGCGGCAAGGCTCCAAGCGCGATGAAACGCGCACAGGGTCGGGCCGCGCATCCCCATGATGCAGCGGCCGCAGCGGAGGTATCTCGCGTGTACACGTCCCCCGAGGACCAGGACCGGAGCGAGGCCGGCGCCGATGACGGCGCGGGCGGCAGGGCGCTGCCCGCCGCGCGGCTTGCGCACGACCAGATATTGCGGGTGTTCGGGAACAAGACGGCGACGCCGGACACGGCTTCGCTGCCAGGGGGCTCCCTCCCTGCGCGAATCGCCCGACTCGAACTGGCGCAGGATCTGAGCTGCGATATCGGTAGCCGCCGCTGGTTCGGTGGGCTCGGAACCTTCGTCGGGCTGACCGCCGTCGCGCTGGCCTTCTGGCCCAGCTACGCCCCGCTCGAAGCCGCGCCGACCGCGCAGATTGAGACCGCCAATGTCGACGAATATCGCAGCCAGATGATCATGCCGCTGGCATTGGGCAGCGACACCGGCCGCAGGATGGGCGCCACCGCGCTGGTCCGTCCGCTCGCCGCCGCGCCCGAACGCCCGCAGCTTCAGCTGGTCGCGACGCTGGCCCGCGGCGACAGTTTCGACCGGATGCTGCTCCGCGCCGGGGTGGGTCGCGAGGATGCCGCGCTGGTGGCTGCGCTGGTGGGTGATGCGATGGCGATCGGGGAGATCGAGCCCGGCACCAAGGTCGATATCACGCTCGGCCGCCGCACCAGCACGAGTGCGCCGCGACCGCTCGACCATCTCCAGTTCCGCGCCCGCTTCGATCTCGAACTGGCGCTCACCCGGCCAGACCCGGCCAGCGGTTTGTCGCTCGAGCGCAAGGTGATCCGCGTCGACGACACCCCGCTGCGGATCCGGGGCCGCGTCGGCAGCAGCCTCTATCGATCGGCCCGGACCGCCGGCGCGCCCGCCAGCGCGGTGCAGGCCTACCTCAAGGCGCTCGGCGATCATGTGAACATGGATCGCGAGATCGGCGCCGGCGACACTTTCGACCTGATCGTCGCGCATCGCCGCGCCGCGACCGGCGAGCGCCAGGCCGGGCAATTGCTGTTCGCCGGGCTCGAAAGCGGCGACAAGCCGCGCGCGCAATTGATGCGCTGGGGCGAGAAGGGAGCCTTCTTCGAAGCTTCCGGAGTGGGCGAGCAGCGCAGCGGGCTGGTCGCTCCGGTGCCGGGGCAGATGAATTCCAGCTACGGCATGCGCCGCCACCCGATCCTGGGTTATCGCCGGATGCATTCGGGGGTCGATTTCCGCGCCCGCCACGGAACCCCGATCGTCGCGGTGACCGATGGCCGCGTGACGGGGGCCGGACGGATGGGCGGCTGCGGCAATGCGGTCCGCCTGCGTCATGGCGGCAATCTCGACACGCGCTATTGCCATATGAGCCGGATCGCGGTGCAAAACGGCCAGAGCGTTCGACGCGGCCAGGTGATCGGCTACGTCGGCTCGACCGGGCTCTCGACGGGCCCGCATCTGCATTATGAAATGTATCGCGGCGGGCGGGCGATCAATCCCGCCGGCGTGTCCTTCGTCACCCGCGCGCAACTCAGCGGCAATGAATTGCGCGAATTCCGCGCGACGCTGGCCAAGCTCAAGACGGTCGAGGCGGGTGCGGCGCTCGCCAAGCTCGACCAGACCCAGGACGAGCGCGCCGCGCGCGAGCCGCTGCGCGAGATCGACCGGCTCGATCCCAAGCGGACCGAACCGGTTTCCTGACCCCTGCGCGCGACTTGCGTTGCACTCCATTGCACCGTTGGAACGATTGCGGCACAGATTGCCGCATGGACGCCAGCTACCCCCACATTCGCCTGCGACGCACCCGATCGAGCGGCTGGAGCCGCGCGCTGCACCGCGAGACCCGCCTCGCCCCGAGCGATCTGGTCTGGCCGCTGTTCGTCACTGCGGGTAAGGGGGTCGAGGAGCCCATAGGCAGCCTCCCCGGCGTGTCGCGCTGGTCGGTCGACGGGATCGCCGAACGCGCACGCGAAGCGGTCGCCCTGGGCATCCCCTGTATTGCGCTGTTTCCCAACACCCCGGGCGACCGCCGCAGCGATGCCGGCCAAGAAGCGCTCAACCCCGACAATCTCATGTGCCGCGCGATCAAATCGGTCCGCGACGCCTGCGGCTCGGATATCGGCGTGCTAACCGATGTCGCGCTCGATCCCTACACCAGCCACGGGCAGGACGGGTTGCTCGACGCGACCGGGTATGTCGCCAATGACGATACGGTGGCGGTGCTTGTCGATCAGGCGCTCAACCAGGTCGAAGCGGGCGCGGATATCGTTGCGCCCTCGGACATGATGGACGGCCGGGTGAAGGCGATCCGCATGGCGCTGGAAATGGCCGGGCACCACCGCACCCAGATCATGAGCTATGCGGCGAAATACGCCTCGGCCTTTTACGGCCCGTTCCGCGATGCGGTGGGGTCGGGCGATCTGCTCAAGGGCGACAAGAAGAGCTACCAGATGGATCCCGGCAATTCCCGCGAGGCGCTGCGCGAGGTCGCGCTCGATATCGCCGAGGGCGCCGACAGCGTGATGGTCAAGCCCGGGCTCGCCTATCTCGACATTGTGGCGCGGCTGGTGGACCGCTTCGACCTCCCCGTCTTCGCCTACCAAACCAGCGGCGAATACGCGATGATCGAGGCTGCGGCGGCGGCCGGCGCCGGGGATCGCGACGCGCTGGTGCTCGAGACTCTGATGGCGTTCAGGCGCGCGGGCTGCACCGGCGTGCTGAGCTATCACGCTCCCCTGGTCGCGCGGCTGCTCAACGGCTGAACGCAGGTGGAGGAATTCCGCCTCGAAACGCAGCGGCTGATCCTGCGCGACTGGCGCGAAGCGGACTGGGCCGAGTTCTGGCGCGTGACCAACACGGCGGCGGTGATGCGCTGGCTGGGCGATCCGGCCGACGAAGCAACCCGCAATGGCGCGCGGGAGCGGCTTGAAGGCTATCGCCGCGATCATGGCCACACCTTCTGGGTGCTCGAGCGCAAAGCCGATGGCGGGCATCTCTCGGGCGCACTGCTGGGCTTTTGCGGGTTGAAGCGCTCCAACGTCGAGGGCGAGGCGGTGTTCGGGATGATGGAAGTGGGCTGGCGGCTGCGCGAGGATGCCTGGGGGCACGGCTATGCAAAAGAGGGCGCCATTGCCAGCCTCGACGCCGCCTTCGAGCGCTTCGGCGCGGACGAGGTCGTCGCGCTGACCGTTGCGGGCAACACCGCGAGCTGGGGGCTGATGCTGCGACTTGGGATGCGCCGCCGCGAGGATCTCGATTTCGAGGATCCGCGCTGGGGACCGCACCTTAACCCGAGCATCGTCTATTCGATTTCTGCCGATGAATGGCAGGAGCATCGCGCCGCGTGACCCATCGGCTGCTGTTCGTCGCGACGATCCTGGCGGGAAGCTTCCTGCTGTTTCTGGTTCAACCGCTGGTGGCGCGCATGGCGCTGCCCCGGCTGGGCGGCGCGCCCGCAGTGTGGAACAGCGCGATGCTGGTCTATCAGGCGCTGCTGCTCGGCGGCTATGCCTATGCCCATGCGATCGGACGCTGGCCGATCGCGCGGCAGGCCGCGGTGCATCTCGGCCTGCTGCTGCTCGCGGGGCTGACGCTGCCGATCGCGCTGGCCGATCTTCCTGCGCCGGCCGCAGGGTTCGAAGCGCTGTGGGTCCCGCTGCTGTTCCTGCTGACCATTGGCCCGGTGTTCTTCGTCGTATCGGCGCAGGCGCCGCTGATGCAACGCTGGTATGCCGCCGATGCGAGCGCTGGCGATCCCTACTGGCTCTATGCCGCTTCCAATCTGGGCAGTTTCACCGGTCTGCTCGCCTATCCGCTGCTGTTCGAGCCCAATCTGTCGCTCGGTGCTCAAAGCTGGGTGTGGAGCCTGGGGTTCGGCGTGCTGATCCTGTTGGTCGGTGCCGCCGCGGCGGCGCGCTGGCGGGCCGGGGGTTTGGATGCACCGCTCCCGCCCGCCGCCTCCGAACCGATCGGCTGGCGGCGTACGCTGCTGTGGCTGGCGCTGGCGGCGGTCCCCTCGGGGCTTATGCTCTCGGCGACCACGCATCTTACCACCGATATCGTCGCCATGCCGCTGCTGTGGGTCGTCCCGCTGGGGCTTTACCTGCTCAGCTTCGTCTTCGCTTTCAACGCGCGCAGCGCGCTGGGCCATACGCTGGCGCGGGTGGCGCCGGTGATCGTGCTGCTGGCGGGCGGGATGGCGATGGTCAGCCAGGGGGCGGAGAGTCTCTCCACCGGCTTCGCCACCGTGCTGATGCTGTTCGTGGTCGCGGTGGCGCTGCATCGCCGGCTCTACGATGACCGGCCCTCGCCCGCGCGGCTGACCTATTTCTACCTGATCATGAGCGCGGGCGGCGCGCTGGGAGGGCTGTTCACCGCGCTGCTCGCCCCGGTGCTGTTCGACTGGGTGTGGGAGCATCCCATCCTCGTGCTCGCCGCCGCAGCGCTGCTCCCCAACCGGCCGCTGATCGCCTGGATGGACCGGCTCGGGCTCGACCGGCGGCAGCGGCGGATCGCGGTGCTGCTGGTGCTGATTGCCGCCATGGTTCTCTCGGGCCTGCTCAACCGCTGGCTGGTCGAGCAGAACGATGCGCTGGTGCTGCTCGGGATGCTGGGCGTCGCATGGTGCGGGATCCTGCTGCTCGGCTATCGCTGGGCGATGGTGGCAGTGCTGGCGATGCTGATGCTCGGGCGCGGCGGCTATCAGACGCTCGCTACTTCCGCCGAAGGCGCGCGCGAGCGCAGCTATTTCGGCGTCTACACCGTGCGCGAGCAGGAATACGCAGGCTTGCGCGGGCTGACCCACGGCACCACGCTCCACGGATTGCAGTTCACCGATCCCGTCGACCGGCGCGAGCCGACGACCTACTACGGGCGCGATTCCGGCGTCGGCGCGGCGCTCGACGTGCTTCCGCAGCTTTCCGGTCCCGATGCCCGCGTCGGCGTGGTCGGGCTCGGGGTGGGGACGCTGGCCTGCTATCGGCAGCCGGGTCAGGCGTGGGACTTCTTCGAGATCGATCCAAAGGTGGTCGATTTCTCGCGCGGCGAGGACGGGTTCAGCTTCCTGCGCGAATGCACCCCCGACGCGCCGATCCATATCGGCGATGCGCGGCTGGTGCTCGAGGAGTTTCCCGATGACCGCTTCGACGCGCTGGTGATCGATGCCTTCAGCTCGGACGCCATTCCGCTGCACCTCGTCACCACCGAGGCCTTCGGCATTTATCGCCGCAAGCTGGAAGACGACGGGCTGCTGCTGCTGCATATCTCCAACCGTTTCATCGACCTGCGCCCGATGGTCGCCGCGCTCGCGCGCGAGCATGGCATGACGGCAATCCTGCGCTCCGACCAGGCCAACCTCGGACCCGGCATCAGCCCCTCTCTCTGGGTAGTGATGTCGCCCGATGCGGGGCAGCTCGCGCGGCTGCTGACCGCGCGCCGCGACCTGTCGTGGCACCGCCTGCCGCCACCGGCGCAAAACTTGTGGACCGACGATTTCGCGTCCATCCTGCCGCATATCCAATGGCAGAACATTCTGGGAAAATGACCATGAGCATCCACCGGCCCGGCGTCCGCATCGTCCCGATCCACGGCAAGACCCCGAAGATCCACGAAAGCGTCTTCATCGCGCCGGGCTGCACCATCATCGGCGATGTCGAGATCGGCGAGGGCAGCTCGATCTGGTACAATTGCGTGCTTCGCGCCGATGTCTTCACCATCCGCATCGGCGAGCGAACCAATGTCCAGGACGGCAGCGTGCTCCATTGCGACCCGCCGCGCCCGGGCGACCCCGAGGGCTCGCCGCTGGAGATCGGCAGCGATGTGCTGATCGGCCATATGGCGATGTGCCATGGCTGCACCATTGCCGACCGCGGCTTTGTGGGCCTGGGGGCGATCGCGATGAACAAATCGGTGATCGGCAGTGACGCCATGTTGGCAGCGGGCGCGATGCTGACCGAGGGCAAGGTGATGGAACCGCGCTCGCTTTGGGCGGGCCGCCCGGCCAAGCCGATGAAAGAGCTGACCGACGCTGCGATCATGGGGATGCGCGCGGGGGTGGTGCATTATTCCGAGAACGCGAAGCATCACCGCGACGCGCTCGCCGCAGCAGAGGACTAGCGTCGGGTCGTTGGCGTCACGCTGTCGCAAGCTGCGCCGCGCGACTTTCTCGCTCTCGCCTCAATCCCTGATCAGCGTCTGCAGCGCCGCGATCCGGTCAGCCTCATGCGCGGGCTTGTCCCAGCGGATGCGGTGAATCCGCGGGAAGCGCATCGCGAGGCCTGATTTGTGGCGCTTGCTGGCGTGAACGCTGTCGAAGGCGACCTCGAACACCAGGCTCTTGTCGGTCTCGCGCACCGGCCCGAAGCGCTTGACCGTGTTGCCGCGAACGTGGCGGTCGAGCTTCTTCAGCTCCTCGTCGGTGAAGCCCGAATAGGCCTTGCCGACCGGGAGCAGCTCGGCGCCGGCATCGGGGTCGCCGTCCCAGCAGCCGAAGGTGTAGTCCGAATAGAAGCTCGAGCGCTTGCCGCTGCCGCGCTGCGCATACATCAGCACGCAATCGACCAGCAGCGGGTCGCGCTTCCATTTGTACCACAATCCGGTGCGGCGTCCGGCGATATAGGGACTGTCGCGGCGCTTGAGCATCAGCCCTTCGATCGCCTCCTCGCGACTCCCCTCGCGGATCTGCGCCAGGTGGTCGAAATCGCGCGCCTCGACCACTTTGCTCAGGTCGAAATGGCTGACAGGGAGCCGCTTCATCAGCGTCTCGAGCCGCGCGCGGCGTTCACTCCACGGCAACGGGCGCCAGTCCTCGCCCTCGACCAGCAGCGCATCGTAGAGTCGCACGAAGGCGGGCGCCTCGGCGAGCATTTTCTTGCTCACCGTCTTGCGCCCGAGCCGCTGCTGGAGCGCGTTGAAGCTCGCCGCGCCGCCCTGCGTGCGTTCGTTCTCCTCGCCGCCCTGCGCCGAGCCGCGCACCAGCAGCTCGCCGTCGAGCACCGCGGGGAAGGGCAACTGATCGAGCAGTTCGGGGAAGGTGGCCGAAATATCGTCGCCCGAGCGCGAGAACAGCCGCGTCTGCGCGGCATCGCCTTGCCCCGCGCGCACCAATTGGACGCGGATGCCGTCCCATTTCCATTCGGCGGCGTAATCCGCCAGATCGACCGTGCCATCCTCGAGAGGATGCGCGAGCATGAAGGGGCGGAAGGTGGGCAGATTGGCGATGTCGGGGGCGGGGTCGCCATCGGCGGCCCAGGCGAACAATTGCGCATAGGGCGCATCGAGCCCGTGCCAATATTCCTCGACCTCGTCGACCGGCACCGCGAAGGCCTGCGCGAAGGCGGTCTTGGCGAGGCGACTTGAAATCCCGATCCGCATTCCCCCGGTGGCGAGCTTGAGCAGCGCGTAGCGCCCGTCGGCGTCGAGCCGGTCGAGCAGGCTCGGCAGTTCGGTGAGCACGCTCTTGCGGTTCATCGCGGTGAGCAGCGCGACGGCCTCGCTAACCCCCGGTGGCGACGGCGCCGCTGCGGGCGCGGGCCACAACAGGCTGGCGGTCTCGGCGGTGTCGCCGACAAAATCGCGGCTCAGCGTCCACAGCACCGGATCGACGCGCTCCTTGAGCAGGGTGCGGATCGTCCCCGACTTGACCGCCGGAAAGTCGAGCCCGTCGGCCAGTGCCGCCAGCGCCCAGCCGCGATCGGGATCGGGGGTGTCGCGCAGGTACTCGGCGATCAGCCGCAGCTTCTCGTTGCGGCTGCGGGTGTAGACCAGCGCGTCGATCAGGGCGGCGAAGGCTTCCATTAGTGCAGCCTCACCTCAATCATCCTCGTCCTCATACCCTACCAGTGCCAGTGCCCGCGCTCGCCGTTGGTGGAGCTGGCACCAGCGCAGCAGCGCATCTTCGCGCCCATGAGTGATCCAGTTCTCCTGCGCATCGACCTCCTCGATCGTCCGGGTCAGCTCGCCCCAGTCGGCGTGGTCGGAAATCACCAGCGGCAGCTCGACATTGCGCTGGCGGGCGCGCTGGCGCACGCGCATCCAGCCGCTCGCCATCGCGGTGATCGGCGCGGGCAGGCGGCGGCTCCAGCGGTCGTTGAGCGCCGAGGGCGGGCAGATCACGATGCTCCCGCGCATCTCGTCCTTGGTGTGGTCCGCCACCAGCCGCAATTCGCCCAGCGCCACGCCGTGTTCCTCGTAGAGACGGCACATCCGCTCCATCGCGCCGTGGAGATAGATCGGGTCGTGATGGCCCGCGGCGCGTAGTTCTGCGATCACCCGCTGCGCCTTGCCCAGCGCATAGGCGCCCACCAGCACGCAGGCGTCCGGGTGCGCCGCCAGCCGGTCGAGCAGCTTGCGCATCTCCTCGGCGATTGGCGGGTGACAGAACACCGGCAGGCCGAAGGTCGCTTCGGTGATGAAGATGTCGCATTTGGTGACTTCGAAGGGCGGGCAGGTGGGATCGGCGCGGCGCTTGTAATCACCGGTCACCACCACCCGTTCGCCCGCGTGCTCGAGCAGGATCTGCGCGCTGCCGAGTACATGGCCTGCGGGGATATAGGTCGCATCGACCCCGCCAGGCAGGCGGATCGTCTCGCCATATTCGACCGGGGTCGCGCCCTCGCGCGTGTTGTAGCGCAGATCCATGATTGCCAGCGTCGCGGGGGTGGCGACGGTCTGGCCGTGCCCGCCGCGCGCGTGATCGGCATGGCCATGCGTCACCAGCGCGCGGTCGACCGCGCGCGAGGGATCGATCCAGCAATCCGCGGGGCCGACATGGATCCCGTGCGGTTCGGGCCGGATCCAGGAAAAGGGCGCTGCCATCCTCAACTCAAACCCGGGGCGGGGCGAGCGTTCCCGCCCGTACCCTCGGCTTTGCGGTCAGCCAAGCTTTGGCCTCCCTATTCGGGCGCGGCGCGGAAGCGCTCGAAGAGTTGCTTCAGACCGGGTTTCTGCCCTTGCGACAGCAGGCTGGCGCGGAACAATCGTCCGAGAAAAACGATCTCGAGCCAGACGAAGCCGGCTAGCAACACACCCGCGCCGACGATTTCCCACATCTCGATCCCCGCTCCCAGCCGCGCCAGCACCGCGAAGGGCGTCCACAGAGGGACCCAGGTCAGCACCTGCACCAAGAAGCCGGTCTCCCCCATCACGATCGCCTGGAGCAGCAAGGTGATCGGCAGCAGGATCGCGAGCAGGACCGGCATCAGATAGCCCTGCGCCTCGCTCATCGAATCGGCCAGCGCGCCAATCGCGACGAACAGGATCGAGATCGCGATATAACCGGCGAGGAAGAAATAGATCATCGCGAGGATGATCCCGGGCGAGGTCAGCGGGGCGAGCGCGGGGCGGATCATGTCGGCGATCGCGCCATGGGTGGCGAAGGCCACCACCGCGGCGCAGCCGAGCCAGACCAGGATCATCGACAGGCCGACCGCCAGCGCGCCGAGCAGCTTGCCATACATTAGTTCCTCGGGGCGGATGCAGGCGAGCAGAGATTCGAGCAGCTTGTTCGAGCGTTCCTCGACCGAACCCTGCAGCATCCAGCTGCCCGACAGCATCAGGCTCATCATCAGGATATAGGCCAGCGCCAGCGGGACGATCGAACGGATCAGCAGCGCCTCGCGCGCGCCGCCGCCCGGCGGCGGGGTGGTCACCGCGATGGCGGGCGCGGCCGACTGGATCGCCATCGCCTCCTGCGGCGAAAGACCGCGACCGGTAAGCAGCCGCTGGCGCAGATCGCCGGTCAGCACATCCTGCAGCACGGTAACGAAGCCCGTCGAGGGCTGTTCGTTGGACCACAGCCGGATCGTGGGATCGGCGGGATAGTCGCGCCCGATCATCACCACCGTCGCCACTTCCTCGTCGCCCTCGGAATCCAGCAGCGCGTCGACTCGCGCGTCCAGCTGCTCGTCGCTTGCCGAGACGAGCGTCTCGGGCGCTTCGGGAAATTCATATTGCGGCTCCGGCACTTCGAAACTGGCAGTTTCCTCGGGCTTGACCGCATCGAGCGCGGCAATCGCGGCTTCCATTCCGCCACGCGCGCGGAACGCGGCAACATCGGCGGCGGTGTACCAGCGGTCGTGCTGCGCCCATGGGGCCTGCGGGTCGGCCTCCTCGAGCCCGTGACGGCGGACGTAACGCGACAGCGCACTCAGCCGATAGCGGTCTTCCTCGAACTCGAAACGGTCCACGATCGCGGCGCGCGCGGTGCCCCCCGAACGGTCGAGCACGACCACGCGGGTCGCCTCGTCGTCGTCGAGCGCCTGGCCGACGATAGGCCCCAGCGCCAGCGCGATCGGCACGAGCAGCAGCGTCAGCCAGAAGCTCTTCATCGCGGCGATCTGGCGGAACTCGCGCCCGGCCACGAGCATGATGCTGGAACGATTCATGGCTGGACCTCCGCGGTTCCGACAAGCGAAACGAAGACATCGTGGAGATTGGCGCGCCGCTCCTCGAAGCGGCGCAGCGGCACGCCGGTGCTGGTGCAGCGTTCCAGTACCTCGCCGACCTCAGCGTCCGGCGCCAGCGTGATGGCCCATTCGTGCCAGCCCGCGCCGAGGTCCTCGACAGGTTCGGCATGGCCCACGCCCGCGACCGCGGCGATGCTGCGCGGTGCCACCGCGATGATCCGCGCAGGCAGCGTCGCGCGCGCCTCGTCGAGCGTGCCCTCGAAGCGCTTGTGGCCCTTGCGCAGCAGCAGCAGCCGGTCGCACAGCCGCTCGGCGTGCTGCATCACATGGGTGGAGAAGATCACCGCCGCACCGCGCTCGGAAGCGCGCAGGATCTCGTCCTCGAGCAGCCCTTGGTTGACCGGATCGAGGCCAGAAAAGGGCTCGTCGAGCATCAGCAGTTCGGGGCGGTTGACCAGCGCGGTGGCGAGCTGGACCTTTTGCGCCATGCCCTTGGACATGTCGGAAATCTTGGCGGTGGCGCGGTCGGCGAGATCGAAGCGTTCGAGCAGCTCGAGCCCCCGGCCGCGGGCCTCGCCGGCGTCCATTCCCTTGAGCCGTGCGAAATAGACGATCGTGTCGATCGCGCTCATATGGCCGTAAAGCCCGCGTTCCTCGGGCAGGAAGCCGATCGCGGCGGTGTTGCGTTTGTCGGGAGCGCTGCCGAACACCGCAATCCGCCCCGAGCTTGGGCGGATGATGTCGAGCACCATCCGCAGCGTGGTGGTCTTGCCGGCGCCATTGCCGCCGAGAAAGCCGAAGATTTCCCCCGGCTGGACCGCGAAGCTCAGATCGTCGACCGCGAGCACCTCGCCAAAGCGTTTCGTTAGCCTTTCGACCTCGAGTACCGGCATTCTGGCTTGTCCCCCCTTGAACCGGGGCGGTCATGCCCGCGAAGGGGGCGCGGCGGCAAGGCATTCCTCTGCCGAGCGCATGGAAAGACCGACGAACCGCCGGACCTCACCGCCGCGCTACTATCCGCTTCGCTCAGACCTCGCTGTCGTCCTTGCTCTCGCTCGCCGCGGCATCGGGCTTGTCGACCGCAGGCTTCTTTACCGCCTTCTTGCGGCTCGGCGGTTTGCGCTTGGCCTTGGGCGGGGCGGGGGTGAGTTCGAAGGACGGCTTGTCGTCCTTGACGCTGACGTGCACTTCGCCGCCATCGGCCAGCTTGCCGAACAACAGCTCCTCGGCGAGCGGCTGCTTGATCCGGTCCTGGATCAGCCGGCTCATCGGGCGCGCGCCATAGAGGCGGTCGTAGCCCTTGTCGCCGAGCCACTCGCGCGCCGCCTTGTCGAACTGGATATCGACATTCTGTTCGGCAAGCTGGAGTTCGAGCTGGAGGATGAACTTGTCGACCACGCGGCCTACGGTGTCCTTGCCGAGATAGGCGAAGGGCACGATCGCATCGAGCCGGTTGCGGAATTCGGGTGTGAACATCCGCTTCACCGCTTCCTCGCTGGCATCCTCCTTGCTGACATTGCCGAAGCCGATACCCTGGCTCGCCATATCGGCGGCGCCGGCGTTGGTGGTCATGATCAGCACGACGTTACGGAAATCGACCGTCTTGCCGTGGTGATCGGTCAGCCGGCCATTATCCATCACCTGCAGCAGGATGTTGAACAGGTCGGGATGCGCCTTCTCGATCTCGTCGAGCAGCAGCACGCAATGCGGGTTCTGGTCGATCGCATCGGTGAGCAGGCCACCCTGATCGTAGCCGACATAGCCCGGAGGCGCGCCGATCAGCCGCGAAACGCTGTGGCGTTCCATATATTCGGACATGTCGAAGCGCTTGAGCTCGATCCCCATGATGCTGGCGAGCTGGCGCGCGACCTCGGTCTTGCCGACCCCGGTGGGGCCCGAGAACAGGAAGCTGCCGATCGGCTTGTCGGGATCGCGCAGACCTGCGCGGCTGAGCTTCATCGCGGTCGAGAGCTTCTTGACCGCCGGGTCCTGCCCGAAGACGACATGCTTGAGATCGCGTTCGAGGTTCTCGAGCGCGCGCTTGTCGTCCGAACTGACCGATTTGGGGGGGATACGCGCCATGGTCGCGATCACCGCCTCGATCTCCTTGGCGGTGATCTTTTTCTTGCGGCGGCTCGGCGGCACCAGCATCTGCATCGCTCCGACCTCGTCGATCACATCGATCGCCTTGTCGGGAAGCTTGCGGTCGTTGATGTAACGCGCCGAGAGCTCGACTGCGGTCTTGATCGCGTCGGGAGTATATTTGACCTTGTGATGGTCCTCGAAGGCGCTGCGCAGACCTTTCAGGATCTTGATCGTGTCCTCGACGGTAGGCTCGTTGACATCGATCTTCTGGAACCGGCGCAGCAGCGCGCGGTCCTTCTCGAAATGGTTGCGGAACTCCTTGTAGGTGGTCGAACCGATGCAGCGGATTGTCCCGCCCGACAGCGCGGGCTTGAGCAGGTTGGACGCATCCATCGCTCCGCCGCTGGTGGCACCCGCGCCGATCACCGTATGTATTTCATCAATAAACAGGATCGCCTCGGGCATTTCCTCGAGCTCGGACACGACCTGCTTGAGCCGCTCCTCGAAATCGCCGCGATAGCGCGTGCCCGCGAGCAGAGAGCCCATGTCGAGCGAATAGATCACCGCATCGAGCAGCACATCGGGCACTTCGCCTTCGACGATCTTGCGCGCCAGCCCTTCGGCGATGGCGGTCTTGCCGACGCCCGGATCGCCGACATAGAGCGGGTTGTTCTTGCTGCGACGACACAGGATCTGGATCGTCCGATCGACCTCGGGACCGCGGCCGATCAGTGGATCGATCTTGCCGTTTTCGGCGCGCTTGTTGAGGTTTACCGTGAACTGGTCGAGCGCGGTTTCCTTCTTGTTGCTTTCCTTGGCGGCTTCATCGCCGCCGCGCGCCTCGTCAGCGCCCTTGGCCGAGTTGGCCTCGATCTGCTTGCCGCCCTTGCCGATGCCGTGGCTGATGAAGCTCACCGCATCGAGCCGGCTCATGTCCTGCTGCTGGAGGAAATAGACCGCATAGCTGTCGCGTTCGGAGAACAGCGCGACCAGCACATTGGCGCCGGTAACCGTGTCCTTGCCCGAGGACTGGACATGGAGGATCGCGCGCTGGACCACGCGCTGGAACCCGGCGGTTGGCTGCGGATCGGCATCGTCGTCGGATTTGAGTGACTGATATTCCTGGTCGAGATATTGGCGCACCGCCGCGCCGAGCTCGGCGATTTCGACCCCGCAGGCCAACATCACCTGTTTCGCATCCTCGTCCTCGACCAGCGCCAGCAGCAGATGTTCGAGCGTCGCATATTCATGGCGACGTTCGGAGGCATCGGCGAGCGCCTGGTGGAGGGTCTTCTCTAGATTTTGCGCAAAGCTGGGCATTCGGTCTCTTTCGCTAATCTCGGAGGCGCTGCAGGACCCGCGCCGCGAGAGGGGCAAAAGCCTAGGCCGGCAAATCCGACCGGGGCTGTATCACGATAGCGAATATGGGGAATTTTGCGGCTATTTTGAGTCCCCCCACCATCGTTTTGGAATCGTTCAATCCTTTTTCCCGAACAGCGCGTCGGCGGCGGCGCGATGCGCGGTGGCATTGTCGCGATGGCGGGTGACGCGGGCGATCTCGGCTTCGAGTTGCGCGATCCGCGTCGTCAGCTCATCCTGCGAATAGGGGTCCAGATCCTCGGTTGCGAGGCGGTCGGCGGCATCGCCGCGGGGCCTTGGTCTGTCCTCGGGATCCATTGCAACGCATCATCGCCTTTGCGGCGCATAGCTGTCAATGGTTCGGTTGCGGTGCGCAGCGGCGCGCGATACATCAAATCGACAAGACAGGCTGGGGGCACATGGGCGATACAATTCCGGACGAGATGACGGCCATCGGCTACGACGAGCCGGGCAAACCCGAGGTGCTGCGCGCCGAGAAGCTCCCGGTTCCGCGCCCCGAAGCCGGGCAGGTGCTGATCGCGGTCAGCCATGCCGGGGTCAATCGGCCCGATGTCATCCAGCGCCAGGGCTTCTACCCGCCACCGCCCGGCGCCTCGCCGATCCCCGGACTGGAAATTTCCGGAACGGTGGTCGCAGTCGGTCCCGATGTCCCGCCCGAACTGCTCAACCAGCCGGTCTGCGCGCTGGTTACCGGTGGCGGCTATGCGCAGTATTGCCTCGCCCAGGCGACGCATTGCCTCCACATCCCCGAGAGCATGTCGATGGCGGAAGCCGCCGCGATCCCGGAAACGCTGTTCACCGTGTGGCACAACGTGTTCGAGCGCGGTTGGGCGCGCGAGGGCGAGACTTTGCTGGTCCACGGCGGCACCAGCGGGATCGGCACCATGGCGATCATGCTCGGCAAGGCCTTCGGGCTGACCATCGTCACCACGTGCGGCAGCGACGAGAAATGCGCCGCCGCACGCGAGATCGGTGCCGATCTGGCGATCAACTACAAGACCAAGGATTTCGTCGAGCACGTCCGCCAGTTCACCGATGGGAAGGGCGCGGATGTGGTGCTCGACATGGTCTCGGGCGAATACGTCCAGCGCAATCTCGATTGCCTCGCCGAGGACGGGCGCCACGTCACCATCGCGGTGCTGGGCGGGCTCAAGGCCGAAATCAACATGGCCAAGGTGATGGGCAAGCGTCACACGCTGACCGGGTCGACGCTGCGCGCGCGGCCGGACGAGTTCAAGGCGCTGCTAGCCGACGAGATCCACAACCACGCCTGGCCGCTGTTCGAAGACGGCACCATCCGCCCGGTGATGGATCAAATCTTTCCGCTTGAACAGGCCGCCGAAGCCCATACGCGGATGGAAGCGGGCGATCACATCGGCAAGATCGTCCTCGAAACAGGAGCTTGAGCGCATCCTGGATAGCAATACCGGCCGCCGTGCCCGATCTCCGCAGCGCCTCCAAACCGCAACATTGACCCCGGCCCGTCACCGAACTGTGAATCGCCTGTAACAATACCCGTGCAAGGGTAGGCAGCTCTTGCAGGAAGGGACGTGCGCAATGACGCAACTGCCTACCGATCTCGCCAGCCTCGCCAACGTCACCAGTTTCCCGATCGCCCAGCCGGTCGTGCCCGAACGCACGCTGGGCGAACGGCGCAAATTCCGCACCATCTGGATCAGCGATGTCCACCTGGGCACCAAGGGCTGCAACGCGGCGATGCTGATCGATTTCCTCGACCACACCGATAGCGAGACGATGTATCTGGTGGGCGATATCATCGACGGCTGGCGGCTGAAGAAGAAGTTCTACTGGCCGCCCGAGCACAACGACATCGTCTGGCGGGTGCTCAAGCGGGCGCGGCGCGGCACACGGATCGTCTATATCCCCGGCAATCACGACGAGATGGTGCGCCCCTTCTGCGGCATGAATTTCGGCGGGGTCGAGATCAAGCGGGCGGATGTCCACACCACCGCCGACAAGCGCCAGCTGCTGGTGCTGCATGGCGACGAATTCGACACCATCATGCTGGCGCACCGCTGGCTCGCCTCCGTCGGCGACGCGCTCTACCATGTGATGATGGGCCTCAACGGCTGGGTGAATGCGGTCCGCAACGGGCTCGGGCTGCCCTATTGGTCGCTGTCCAAGGCGGCCAAGCACAAGGTCAAGAACGCGGTCGAGTTCATCTCCAAATACGAGGAGGTGGTCGCCCGCGCGGCATCCGAACGCGGCGTCGATGGGGTGGTCTGCGGCCATATCCACACCGCCGAGATGCGCGATTTCGACGGCATCTCCTATTACAACGATGGCGATTGGGTCGAAGGATGCAACGCGCTGGTCGAGCATTTCGACGGCACGATGGAAATTCTCCACTGGCCCGACGAGATCGCCAAGCGCGAGCCGCTCGCGGAGCCTGCGCCTGAGCCGGAACCGGCCGAGACGCTGGAAGCGGCGTGAAGCGCAGCGATCTCGCCGGCGGCGAAATGCCGCGGTTTGCGCCCGGCCCCGTGCGGCTTGGACCCGAGCGCATAGCGATCGTCACCGATGCCTGGCTGCCGCAGATGAACGGCGTCGTCCGCACGCTGACCACCACCTGCGACCATCTGCGCGCGCTGGGGCACGAGGTGATGGTGGTCTCTCCCGATCAGTTTACCTCCATGCCCTGTCCGACCTATCCCGAGATCCGGCTGGCGCTGACCCGCCCGGGCGCGGTGGCGTCGCGGCTGCGCGATTTCGCGCCCAATGCTATCCATATCGCCACGGAAGGTACGCTCGGGCTGGCGGCACGGCGCTACTGCACGAAGGCGGGGGTGCGCTTCACCACCGCCTATCATACGCAGTTTCCCGACTATCTCGCCAAGCGCACGCATCTGCCAGCCAGCTGGTTCTGGCGCTACATCCGCTGGTTCCACGGACCGGCGCGGCGTATTCTGGTCGCGACGGAGAGCATCCGCGAGGAATTGCGCGCGCAGGGGCTAAACCAGCTCCATCACTGGAGCCGCGGGGTCGATCTCGCCTGCTTTTCGCCGGAGGTGCCACCCGCGACCGAATTCGCCGGTCTGCCACGCCCGATCCAGCTCTATGTCGGGCGGGTCGCGGTCGAGAAGAACATCGAGGCGTTTCTCGCCAATTCCCATCCCGGCAGCAAGGTGGTGGTTGGCGACGGGCCCTCGCTCGAGCGGCTGAAGGCGCACTATCCGGAAGCAGCCTTTCTCGGACGGCGCAGCGGCGCGTCGCTCGCCGGGTGCTATGCGGGGGCCGATGTGTTCGTCTTCCCCAGCCGCACCGACACCTTCGGACTGGTGATGATCGAGGCGCTTGCCTGCGGCACCCCGGTGGCGGCCTATCCGGTCGCTGGCCCACGCGACATCCTGTCCGGCGAGGTTGGCACGATGAGCGAGGATCTCGACCAGGCGATCGCCGCCGCGCTCACTCGCGACCGCCGCGCCTGCGCGCAATTCGGGGCGGGTTTCAGCTGGGCTGTGGCGACGCGCCAGTTTCTCGCCGGCCTCGCCGCGATGGAGGTCCAGGCCAAAGAGGCCTGAACGCTTGCCCAACGCCCGTTTGTGGCGTAGAAAGACGTTCCAGCGGCCGCTCCGAAAGGGGCGGCCCTTCTATTTTCAGTCCAGCGAAAGTTTGCCCAATGGCCGACCAACCCAAACCGCTCATGCCGCATGCGACCGCCACCTGGCTGGTCGACAACACCGGCCTGGCCTTCGAGCAGATCGCCCAGTTCTGCGGCCTGCACATCCTTGAGGTCCAGGCCATGGCGGACGATCTGGCGAGCTCGAAATACACCGGTCGCGATCCGGTCCATGCCGGCGAGTTGACGCAGGAAGAGATTGAGCGCGGGCAGGCGGATGCCGGCTACGAGCTCAAGATGCAGCGCGCTCCGGTCGAAGTGACCCGCACCAAGGGGCCCCGCTACACCCCGGTATCCAAGCGCCAGGACAAGCCCGACGGCATCGCCTGGATCCTGCGCAACCACCCGGAAATCTCCGATGCGCAGATCTCGAAGCTGATCGGCACCACGCGCAACACCATCGGCGCGATCCGCGAGCGGTCGCACTGGAACATCCAGAACATCCAGCCCAAGGATCCCGTGACGCTGGGCCTGTGTTCGCAGCGCGAGCTCGACGCGGTGGTCGCCAAGGCGGCCAAGTCGATCGTCACCGACGCGGATGCCCCCGAGCCCGAGATCGTCGTCCCCGGCACCAGCGATCGCGAGAAGCTGATCGAGGAACTGCGCGCCGAACGCGATTCCAACCAGAAGGCCGCCGCCGAAGCCGCGCAGGAAGCCGAAGCCGCCGCCTGGCTCGAGAACAAGCGCGCCGAGGAAGCCACCGGCGAAGGGCAGGGCTGATTTGGGCCCGCAAGCTAAGCGCGGCGGGCCCGCGACTGCCTGCCTTTTCGCTTGCCTTTGAAGGCGGGCGCGTCATGCTATTGACATGACTGTCAATAAGCTTTTTCCGCCCGTTCCGGCAACTTACGGCCATGCCCACCCTTGGGAAACCGAGGTCGTGCCCGAGCTGCTCCACGCCATCCTGCAGCGCCAGGCCGAAGCGCGCCCGGATGCGCTGCTGGTCGAGTTTCTCGGGCGCGACTACAGCTACCGCGAGATTTTCGCCGAGGCGCGGCGCTTCGCCTACGGGCTGATCGCGCGCGGCATCTCCCGTGGCGATCGGGTCGGTCTCTTCCTCCCCAATGTCCCCGCCTATGTCTCGGCCTATTACGGGGCGATGATGGCGGGCGCGGTGGTGGTCAATTTCTCGCCACTCTACACGGTCGAGGAGCTCGCCCAGCAGGTGGAGGATTCGGGCACGCGGCTGCTGGTCACGCTCGATGCGCCCGCGTTGCTGCCGACCGCGATGAAGGTGCTCGACGGCTCCTCGCTCGAGATGCTGGCGGTGGCGAAGCTCTCCGACATGCTGCCGATGGTGAAGAGCCTCGCGCTGCGCCTATTGCGCCGCAGCCAGATCGCCGCCATCCCCGATCGCGCCGATGTCGCTCGCTACCGCGACTGGCTGTCCGACACCCAAAGCCTGCTCCCCGCGCTCGAAACCGGCGATCTGGCGCTGTTGCAATACACCGGCGGCACCACCGGCACGCCCAAGGGGGCTATGCTCTCGCACGCGAATCTGTCGAGCAACGCAATCCAGGTCGATATGATCGATCCCTTCGATCGCGAGCGGGCCGATATCGTGATGGGCGGGCTGCCGCTGTTCCACGTTTTCGCCAACACCTGCGTGCTCAACCGCACGGTGGTGCGGGGCGGGGCGATGGTGCTGGTTCCGCGCTTCGATCCGGGACAGGTGCTCAAAACTATTTCGCGTACCAAGCCGGTCGCCTTTCCCGGCGTGCCGACGATGTTCCAGGCGCTGCTCGACCACAAGGATTTCGCCAAGACCGACTGGTCCTCGCTGCGGATCTGCATTTCGGGCGGAGCGCCAATGCCCGGGCCGTTGCGCGAAAAGTTCGAGAGCGCGACCGGGGTGCGGCTGGTCGAGGGCTACGGCCTGACCGAGAGCTCGGGCGTGGTCTCGACCAACCCCTACGAGGGCCTGCGCAAGCACGGCACGATCGGTCAGCCGCTTCCCGCGACGCAGGTGATGCTGCTCGACAAGGAAGACCCGACGCGGATCGCGCCCGATGGCTCGCCGGGCGAACTGGTTATCCGCGGACCGCAGATCATGCAGGGCTATTGGAACCGACCCGACACGCAGGCCAGCGCCTTTGCCGAGCATGACGGCCAAAGCTGGCTGCGCACCGGCGATGTCGCGACCATCGACGAGGACGGTTTCCTGGCGATCGTCGACCGGATCAAGGACATGATCGCGGTCGGCGGGTTCAAGGTCTTCCCGAGCCAGGTCGAGGCGGTGCTGCTTGAACATCCGCAGGTGAAGGAGGCGCTGGTGATCGGCCATCCCGACCCGTATCTCGGCGAACACCCGATGGCCTATGTGACGCTCAACCAAGCCGAGGATGTCGCGGCGCCCGCCGGCGGCGAGTTGAAGGAGTGGCTCAACGCACGCGTCGGTAAGCACGAGCGGGTGGAAGACGTCATCATCCGCGCGAACCTGCCCAAGACGATGATCGGCAAGCTCGATCGCAAGGCGCTGCGCGCCGAGGTCCTGCCCGACTAGATTTCAGCCCGGCCTTACTTCAGCTCGCTATTACTGGGCGATGGCGAGCTTGGGCTCGTCGCTGTTGGTAGCGTCGTGATGCTCGGTGCCAGCCGGTACGGCCTTCCCGGTCGCGCGCGGCGCGAAGCGGCCCTCGACCTGGGCCCCCTGCTCGATCGTCAGTGCGTCGTAATGGACGTCACCATCGATTCGGGCGGATTTTAGGATCACAAGTTCGCGCGCCGAGATCGATCCGTTGACCGTTCCCGCCAGACGGGCGGTCTCGGCCGTCACCGCGCCGGTGATCGTGCTGCCTTCGCCCTGGACCAGCGCGGAGCAGGCGATGTCGCCTTCCACCGAGCCGTCGATATGCAGGTCGGCGGAAGCCTCGATATTGCCACGGATCGCAATGTCCGTGCCGATGACCGAGAAGGTCGAGGATGAATTGCGCGTTGCCATGGGTCTCTCGGTTCTAGCGGCTGGCGCGAGCGGACGCGCGTCGGACTTCTTTGAGAACATTGGGAGCCGTCTCCAGGAATGGGCGGGGATTGACGGCCCGGCCGTCGATGCGGACTTCGAAATGGAGGTGCGAACCGGTCGAGCGCCCTGTGCTGCCCATCGCGGCGATCGCGGTCCCGGCCTCGACCTGCTGGCCGGCGCGGACCTTGAACGCGGAAAGATGCGCGTAGCGCGTCATCAGCCCGCCGCCGTGATCGATCTCGACCGTGTTGCCATAGCCGGACTTGCGGCCGACGAAGCTGACCCGGCCCTTGGATGCGGCGGCGATCGGCGTGCCCTGCGGGCCGCTGAAATCGAGCCCGCTGTGCATCGCGCCGCGGCCGTTGAAGGGATCGCGGCGGAAACCGAAGCCCGAGGACAGTCTGGTGTTGGCAGGCTTGACCTGCGGCAGCGCGTCGAGCGAGGTTTCGAGCGCGCTCATCCGCGCGAGGCTAAGGCCGAGCCGTTCGAAGCGCGGATCGAGATCGTCATCGCTGCCGGTGGTCAGCCGCTCGAGCGGACCACCCATCGCCTCGCGCTCGGCACGGCGCAACACGATGTCGGGGTCGAGCCCGAGCGTGCGCAGAGCGGCGGCGGCGCGAGTGGCGCGTTGATCTGCAAAACGCGTCATGCCTTCGACGAAGGCAAGCTGGCGCGCTTCGATCGTGGCCAATTCGGCGGCTTCGGGAACCGCCATCGAGACCTTTTCGACGGTGGCGGCGGCTTCGGTATCGGCTTCGCTTTCCGCGGGCACGATCACATCGGCAGGCAGCGAGGCGACCATGTCCTCGATGAATTTCTGCCGCCGCTGCAGATCGTCGGTGACCTCGTCGATATCGTCGCGGTAATTCGCCAGCCGCTCTTCGGAATCGGCGACCTTGTGCTCGCGCTGGGCGAGCAAGACGCGATCGGAAGAGGCGCGATATTGCGACCAGCTCATCGCCCCCATCGTTCCGACGAAGGCGAACAGCGCGGCAGCAACGAGACCGGCGGTGGCCATCTGGACTCGCGAGGAGATGGTCACGAAGCGGACCTGGCCTTCGGAGCGCATGAAGAATTCTCGGTCGGGAAACCAGCTGCGCACGCGGCGAAACCAGCCGCCAGCGGATGTATTATCGGACAAATTCGACCCCGTCTTTTGGACTTCAGACCCTCGCCCGGTCACCTAACAGCGTTTGTTAGACCTTGCGAATCTGAGCCCGCAGAAATGGTCAAAGCGAAGGCTTCGCGGGATGAACGGTTGATCGGCAGCGAATTTTATCGCGATTCCCGGGAACGAAACCACCGCCTGCGCTTTTCAGGCCACGCGATTCTCCCGGGATTCGGATCAGGCACGCCGACGCAGCAAGCTGACAGCACCGAATCGCCCTGCTACCCGATTCGCCATGCCCCGCAGTTTTCTCCCCAGGCTCTGTTGTCTCAAAGGCGTAGCTGCGCGCGAGGGCTGCGCATGAGCGCGCCGTCCCTGGCGCCGCGGCGCGTCGGCCTGCTGGGCGGCAGCTTCAACCCCGCGCATGTCGGCCACCGGCGGATCTCGCTGTTCGCCACGGAAGCACTGAATCTCGACGAGGTCTGGTGGCTCGTGTCGCCGGGCAATCCGCTCAAATCCAGCGAGGGGATGGCACCGCTCGCGGCGCGTTTCGAATCGGCCACGCTGCTGGCGCGCCGCGCACCGATCCGGGTGACCGCGATCGAACGCGAGCTCGATACGCGTTATACCGTCGACACGCTCGAGGCGCTGCGCCGCCGCTATCGCAAAATCGACTTCTGCTGGCTGATGGGCTCCGACAATCTGGCGCAATTCCACCGCTGGCGCGACTGGCGCGGCATCGCCCGCAGCATGCCGATTGCGGTCATCGCCCGACCCGGCTATGATGGCGCTGCCCTCGCGAGCCCCGCGATGGCCTGGTTGCGACGCTTTTCCGCGTCCGCCGCCAGTCTTGCAAGAGGGGACGATTGGAGTGCGCCGGCTCTGGTGATTCTGCGTTTCGATCCGGACGAAAGCTCGGCCACGGCCATCCGCCGGGCCGATCCCGACTGGGTTGAGCGCCTCGGCTCGCGGTCGTTGCGCGATCAGGTGACACGGCGCGTGATCGATGATCGAGCACCCGGAATCGACCCGGAAAGCAAAACCCCAATCGGCATGATCGAGGAAACACAAGCACGATGACGTGCGTTGTCTCCTTCATGTCCTTTCTTTTTCCCAACAGGAGTATGATCCACGCCGATGACTCAGGCGCAAACCCTGTCGGCAGCTGCCGACACCGCTCAGGTTCCGTCCATGAATAGCGACGGCACCGATCCGCTGCTCGACCTCGTCCTGCAGCACCTCGACGACGACCAGGCCCAGGAGATCGTCACCATCGATCTCGAAGGCAAAAGCTCGATCGCCGATCACATGGTGATCGCTTCGGGCCGCTCGACGCGTCAGGTCGCCTCGATCGCCCAGAAGCTGGCCGAGAAGATCAAAAAGGCCGGCTTTGGCCCGGTCAAGCTGGAAGGCTTGCCCGCAGGCGACTGGGTGCTCCTCGATGCCGGCGACATCGTCGTCCATCTGTTCCGCCCCGAAGTCCGCAGCTTCTATAATCTGGAGCGGATGTGGGCCTTCGGCGACGCGCCACCCGCCGCCGGTACGGCGTAAGCCCGCTTCTTCGCCGGGACCGCGGCCGTGCTGCTCCATGTGATCGCGCGCGGCAAGCTGGGCCGCAGTCCCGAGGCCGAGCTTGTCGCCCGCTATGAAAAGCGGCTGACCTGGCCGGCCCGGTTTACCGAACTGCCCGAGACCGGCGGGCGCGCGCCCGAGCCGCAGACGCCGTGCCGCACCGTGCTACTCGACGAGCGCGGGCGCGACCTCACCTCGCAGGAATTCGCCACAATTCTCGAACGCTGGCGCGATGACGGCATCCGTGAGGCGCGTTTCGTGCTGGGCGCCGCCGATGGCCATTCGCGCGAGGAGCGCGCTGGCGCCGACCTGCTGCTCGCCTTCGGTAAAGCGACCTGGCCGCATCTGCTGGCGCGCGCGATGCTCGCCGAACAGCTTTATCGCGTCACCACCATTATCGCCGGTCACCCCTATCATCGTGCCTGATTTACCCGCTAGAATGACGTCGTGACGCGCTTTCTTGCTGCCGGCCTGCTGGGCCTTGTCGCGCTCGGCTTCTGGCTGGGCTCCGACGGGGCCGGGCAGGCGCAATCCGCGTCGCGTTTCGAGGATGCCCCGCAGGCGCGGGCGGCGCTCGATCTCGCGCGCCAGCAGGCCTCCCGTGCCCGCTCCCGCGCCGAACGCTTCGACAGCGAGGCCGCCAGCTCGACGCAGGTCTCGGAGAAGGCGCAGGCCGAAGCCGCCGCGCTGGCGGCGCGGATCCAGCAGGTCGAGGCGGCGATCGGTGTGGCCGAGGCGCAGCTGGCGCTGATCGAAACCGAACGCCGAATGCTCGATATCCGGCTGGGCGAGCGTCGCGAACCCATCGTGCAGCTCACCAGCGCGCTGCAGACTCTGGTCCGGCGCCCGCTTTCGCTCAGCCTTTTCGCGCCCGGATCCCTGCGCGACACGGTCTATCTCGGCGCCGTGCTCGACAGCACCGTCCCGCTGGTGCGCGAAACCACCGCCGATCTGCGCGCCGAACTCGACCGCGCGGCAGTGCTGCAGGCCGAGGCGCGGGACGCGGTCGCCGTCCGCCGTGCCAGCGAGACGCAGCTGGCGCAGCGCCGCACAGAGCTGATCGCCATGGCGCAGCGCGAGCGCATCGACGCTCGCCGCGCCGCGGGGGCGGCGGATCGCGAGGAGCTGCGCGCGCTGGCGCTGGGCGAGCGCGCACGCGACATCGATGGCTTGATCGAGGAACTCGAACAGGTCGGCGATCTGCGCGAGCGGCTGGCGGCGCTACCGGGTCCGATCCCGCGCCCCTCCGATCCTTCCGCGGCCCGTACCGCCGCCGCCGCGCCGCCACCTGCGCCCTCTCCCTCCTCCACCGCGCCGCCGCGCCGCTATCGACTCCCCGTCGACGGGCGGCTGGTCGCAGCCTTTGGATCGCGCGAGGACAGCGGCGCGCAGCGCAATGGACTGCAGCTCTTCCCCCGCAGCGGCGCGCAGGTCGTCGCCCCGGGCGCGGGCCGGATCGTCTTCGCGGGACACTATCGCGGCTATGGCACCATCGTCATTGTCGAACACGCGAATGGCTGGACCAGCCTGGTGACCGGGCTTTCGGAACTGGCAGCGCGCGTCGGCCAGAACGTCGTCGCCGGCTCGCCGCTCGGCATGGCGGAGCTGCGCGATCCGGCGGTGACGCTGGAGCTTCGCCGCGAGGGCGAACCGGTCAATCCGCTCGATTTCATCGCCTGATTTCATGGCCTGATAGGATCGTAGCACTTCCGTGCTAGCGCGCCTGCAGGTCCCGATGGGCCGGTCGTCGATCCTCAGCTAGCGTTCAGCGAGCGCAGGGGATAGAATGGCGCAAGACATGATTGGACATCTGCCATGAAATTCGCCGAACTCGCCCGCAGCGCCGCGCTGGTCACCGCGGTCGCCCTGATCCCCGCCACCACCGCCGGTCTGGCGCAGGTCGATGCGCGCGCAGGGCCGGAATTCGCCAGCCTGTTCGCCGCCTACCAGCGGATCAAGGCAAGCTATGTCGAACCGGTCGAGGACGAAGTCCTGATCCGCGGCGCGATCGACGGCATGCTGGCCGCACTCGATCCGCATTCGGCTTATCTCGACGGCTCGGACCTCCAGCGGCTCGAGACGCTGATCGATGGCAATTATTCGGGTCTCGGCCTCTCGGTCGTGCTCGAGGATGGGGCGGTCAAGGTGATCTCGCCCTTCCGCGGCAGCCCCGCCGAAGAGGCCGGGATGAAGGCGGGCGACTACATCACCCATCTCGATGGCGAGCTGATCTATGGCGGCGATCTCGACGAAGCGGTCGCGCGGATGCGCGGGCCCGCCGGCAGTGCGATCCGGCTGACCATCTTCCGCCCGGGCCGCGACGAGCCCTTCGATGTCAGCGTGACGCGCGGCGTGATCGAGCTCGAACCGGTCACTCACGAGCTGATGCCCGGCAACATCGGGCACATCATGGTCAACGAGTTCTCGCGCGACGTCGGCAGCGATGTCCTGGCGTCGTGGGATGACTTGAAGAAACAGGCGAGCGGACGGCTGAGCGGGCTCGTGCTCGACATGCGCTCCAATCCTGGCGGTTCGCTCGACGAGGCGGTGGCCTTGGCGGACCTCTTCCTTGACGACGGGCGCATCGTCTCGCAGCGTGGCCGCGCGCGCGGCGAAAGCGTGGTCTACGAGGCCGAGACCGTGTTCCGTGGCGATATCGCCGAAGGTGTGCCGATCATCGTGCTGATCGACGCCGGCTCCGCCTCCGCTTCCGAGATCGTCGCCGGTGCGCTGCAGGATCATCGCCGCGCGGTGATCATGGGCGATCGCAGCTTCGGCAAGGGCAGCGTCCAGTCGCTGTTGCCGCTGGGCCGCGATTCGGCATTGAAGCTCACCACCGCGCGCTACTACACCCCGGCGGGCCATTCGGTGCAGGAAGGCGGGATCAAGCCCGATATCGCGGTTCCGCAATTGTCCGATCCCGACCTCGCCAAGCGCTCGCGTTTCACGATGCGCGAATCGGATCTGCGTGGCCATCTGGTCAACGAGCTGAAGCTCGAGGATTCGGCGCTCGAGACCGACAAGCAGGACGATCCGCGCTTCAAGAAGACCGCCGCAGAGCTCAAGGATGAGGGTATCGAGGACTTCCAGCTGTATTATGCGCTCGAAACGCTGCGCCGCACCGCGCCGAGCGCGGTGGCGGCCCGCCGCTAGAGGCGCTATCCGAAGCTAGATGATCGTCTCGCCTTCCTTCCGCCTGGCGCAGCAACTGGCGCTGGGCATCCCCGCGGTCCTGCTCGGCGGGGCCTATCTCTCGCAATACGGTTTCGGCCTGTATCCGTGCGAGATGTGCTGGTGGCAGCGCTGGCCGCATTTCGCCGCGGTCGCGTTGGCGCTCGTGTCCTTCTTCTTGCCCCGCCGCGAATTGTGGGTCGGTCTGGCCGCCCTCGCGATCTTGGTTTCCGGAGCGATCGGGGGTTTTCACGCCGGGGTCGAATACGGCTGGTGGGAAGGGCTGACTGGCTGCGCCACGATCGTCCCGCAGGACGGCGCCAGCGCGCTCGAGTCGATCATGAACGCGCCGATGATCCGTTGCGACGAGGCACCATGGAGCCTGCTGGGCGTTTCGCTGGCAGGATGGAACTTCCTTATTTCGACCGCCGGGGCCCTCGCGATCCTCGTTCTACTTTCACGGAGCAAAACCCATGCCCAAGCCTGACATCCACCGCATGATCCGTGTCGATCAGGCGGGTGAATTCGGCGCGACGCGCATCTATGCCGGCCAGCTGGCGGTGATGGGTGACCGCGGCCCGCATTCGGCGGAGATCGCCGGCATGGCCGAACAAGAAGCGCAACATCGCGCCAAATTCGACGCGCTGATGGCGCGTCGCAGCGTCCGCCCGACCGCGCTGCAGCCCTTCTGGTCGGTGGCCGGCTATGCGCTGGGCGCGGCGACCGCGCTGCTCGGCCCCGAAGCGGCGATGGCCTGTACCGCTGCGGTCGAGGAAGAGATCGATCGCCATTATTCGGACCAGCTCGACCAGCTCGAGGAGGACGGCAGCGATCCCGAGCTGGCGGGTATGATCGAGGAATTCCGCGAGGACGAGCGCGAGCATCGCGACGCTGCGCTCGCCGCCGGGGCGGAGAACGCGCCTGCCTATCCGCTGCTCTCGGGACTTATTCGGCTGGGTTGCCGCACCGCGATCAAGGTGTCCGAACGCATTTGACCCTGGAACGCCGGGCCAGTCTGCGCGCTTCAGGACATATTCACGCCGCCACGCCCTTACTGTCGGGCTGTTGAGAGGATTACGATGACCAGACGCCCGCTTGCCGCCCTGATGCTCGCCACCGCCGCCTGTTTCGCGACCCCGCTCGCCGCGCAGGACACAGGCGGCGACAAGGTCAATATGGTCATCCTCTACGGCGACGATGCCGCGCCCGAGCCCGTCGGCGACGAGATCGTCGTCGTCGCCCGCCTTCCCGAGGCGGACCGCTTTCGCATCCCCGAATCGCTGCGCTACAGCGACAACCCGGCCAATGCGAGCTGGGCCGAGCGGGTCGAGCGGCTGGATATCGTTGGCAATTTCGGCACGCTGTCCTGCAGCGCCGTCGGGGTGGGCGGGTCTACCGGCTGCACGCAGGAAATGATCGCCGCGGCCTATGCCGATCGCGAGAACTCTTCCTCGGTCCGCTTCGGCCAGTTGATCGAAGCCGCCCGCGCCGAACGTTTGTCTGAGATCGACGAATTGGCTGCGGAAGAGCAGGAGCGCGTCGAGCAGATCGAGCGCGAATATCTCGAACGGCTCGAACGCGAGGCCGAACTACCCGAGGCCGAACTCGCCGCGCCCCCGCCGGTCCCGAACTGAAGCGGGACTGACAGAGGCCCCCCGATTGCGCTAGAACAGCAGCGATGAGTGGCCCGCGCAAGATTCTCACCGTCTTCGGGACGCGTCCCGAAGCCATCAAGCTGTTCCCGCTGATCCACGCTCTGGAGGCGGATGAGCGCTTCGTCTCGCGCGTCTGCGTCTCGGCGCAGCACCGCGGGATGCTCGACCAGGTGCTTGAGATCGCCCGGATCGCGCCCCACCACGATCTCGACCTGATGACGCCCGGCCAGACGCTCGACGCGCTCACCGCGCGCGCTCTCACCGGGATCGGTGAAGTCCTCGACGTCGAGAAGCCGGACTGGGTCGTGGTCCAGGGCGACACCACCACAGTTATGGCGGGCGCGCTGGCAGCCTATTACCGCCAGATTCCGGTCTGCCATGTCGAGGCTGGCTTGCGCAGCGGCGATATCCACCATCCCTGGCCCGAGGAGGTCAACCGCAAGGTCGTGGGCACATTCGCCGCGCTGCACTGCGCCCCGACCGAGACCGCGGCCGCCGCGCTGCGCCGCGAGAATGTCGCCCCCGACACCATCCATGTCACCGGCAATACGGTGATCGATGCGCTGCAATGGGTCACCGCCAGGATCGCGGCGCAGCCCGAACTGGCTTCCGGCCTCGCCCCGCTCGAACAACGGTTCGCGGGAAAACGTATCATCGGCATGACTAGCCACCGGCGCGAGAATTTCGGCGAGGGTATGCGCGGGATTGCAGATGCGGTGCGGCGGATCGCCCAACGCGAGGATGTCGCGGTGATCTTTCCGGTGCATCTCAACCCCAATGTCCGCGAGGTGATGGAGGCCGAGCTCGCGGGGCTGGACAATGTCGCGCTGATCGAACCGCTCGATTATCCGCATTTCGCCCGGCTGCTCGATATCGCCACGCTGATGCTGACCGATAGTGGCGGGGTACAGGAAGAAGCTCCCGCATTGGGCAAGCCGGTGCTGGTGATGCGCGAGACCACCGAGCGGCCCGAGGGCGTCGCGGCGGGAACCGCCAGACTGGTCGGGACCGACCCCGACACTATCGTCGCGGAGACCGAACGGCTGCTCGACGACCCCGATGCCTATGCCGCCATGGCCCGCGCCCACAATCCCTTTGGCGACGGGCGCTCGGCCATGCGCATCTGCGATCTGCTTTCGGAGTGATCCGCGCCGTGTTGCACGTGCGTTACTGTAAAATTTACCGACAGCCGCTAGGGCTGCCTGAAACACTTCAGGGAACCCCAATTCATGCGCGGTGACATCAAGCCCGACGTCTGCGTCATCGGTCTCGGCTACATCGGCCTGCCCACAGCGGCGATTATCGCCCGTTCGGGCTGCCCGGTCCACGGCCTCGACGTCTCGCAGAGCGTGGTCGACACGATCAACCGCGGCGAGATCCATATCGAGGAGGTCGATCTCGACGGGCTGGTGCAGGCGGCGGTGCAGCGCGGGCTGCTTACGGCCTCGACCAGGATCGTACCTGCGGACGTCTTCGTCATCGCCGTGCCTACTCCCTTCGCGAAGGACGGGCAGCACACGCCCGACACCAGCTACGTGATGGCGGCGGCGGCGCAGATCGCAAGCGTGCTCAAGAAGGGCGATACGGTGATTCTCGAATCGACCTGTCCGGTCGGGACCACCGAGGCGCTGCGCGACCTTATCGCGCGCGAACTACCCGATCTGGCACTGCCGGGCCTCTGCGAAGGAACCCCCGATGTATCGATCGCCTATTGTCCCGAGCGCGTCCTGCCCGGCAAGATTCTCGAGGAACTGACGCATAACGACCGCTCGATCGGCGGGATCACCCCGCGCTGCGCGCGCAAGGCTCTGGCCTTCTACAAGCGCTTCGTGAAGGGCGAATGCGTCACCACCGACGTCCGCTCGGCGGAGATGACCAAGCTGGTCGAGAACGCCTTTCGCGACGTCAACATCGCCTTCGCCAACGAGCTCTCGATGATCGCCGACCGGCAGGGGCTCGACGTCTGGGAGGTGATCCGACTCGCCAACCGTCACCCGCGCGTCAACATCCTCACCCCCGGGCCCGGCGTCGGCGGCCATTGCATCGCGGTCGACCCGTGGTTCATCGTCCATGGCGCGCCCGAGGATGCAAAACTCATCCGCCAGGCTCGCGAAACCAACGACGCCAAGATGGCGCATGTGCTGGCGCGCGCCAAAGCGCTGATCGCAGCGCATCCCGAGCAGCAGGTCGCCTGCCTCGGTCTCGCTTTCAAGGCCAATATCGACGATTTCCGCGAAAGCCCCGCGCGCTTCGTCGCCGCCGGTCTGGCGCGCGAATTCGGCGAGCGGATCCACGTGGTTGAACCCTATGCTGGCGAACTGCCGCCAGAATTCGACGGCACCGGCGCAGCTCTGGTCGATCTCGACACCGCGCTCGAGGACTGCGGCATCATCGTGGTGCTGGTCGATCACGACATCTTCAAGGTCGTGCCGCCAGAGGAGCGCGAGGGCGCTCTGGTTTACGACACCCGCGGAATCTGGCCCGACGTCGTTTGATCCGGGCCTGAGTCGCGCAACCGGCGCCTACACGCCGTGATAGTCGCGATACCAGCGCACGAATTGCGGCACGCCAGCCTCGATTGGCGTTCTAGGTTCATAGCCATGATCGTGCCGGATCGCTGCAATATCGGCATAGGTCTTTTCGACGTCGCCCGGCTGCATCGGTAGCAGCACGCGCTCCGCCTCGCGCCCGCAGGCTTCCTCGATCAGCGCGATTACCTTGAGCAGATGCTCCGAGCGATTGTTGCCGATGTTGTAGAGCGCATGCGGCTTGGTGCTGCCCCCCGCCTTTGCCGCACCGTCATCGGCGGGCGGTGCATCGAGACAGGCCAGCACGCCTGATATGATATCGTCGATATAGGTGAAGTCGCGATACATATCGCCGTGGTTGAAGACCTCGATCGGCCGCCCCTCCAGGATCGCGCTGGTAAACAGCCACATCGCCATGTCCGGCCGCCCCCAGGGCCCATAGACGGTGAAAAAGCGCAGTCCGGTCAGCGGGATACGATAGAGATGCGCATAGGTCTCGCTCATCAGCTCGTCGGCGCGCTTGGTGGCTGCGTAGAGCGAGACCGGGTGGTCCGCGCGATCCTCCACCGAAAAGGGCAGCTTGGCATTGCCGCCATAGACCGAGGAAGAGCTGGCATAGACCATGTGCTCGATCCGGCGGTGACGCGCGACTTCGAGCAGTTCGAGATGTCCGGTGATATTCGAATGCGCATAGGCGTGCGGATTCTCCAGCGAATAGCGGACGCCGGGTTGCGCGCCCAGATGGACGATCCGGTCGAAATCCTCGCCCTCCAGCGCTTGCGCGAGCGCAGCCGGGTCGGCGAAATCGACGCCCCGAAACGCGAACGCCCCGCCGCCGGCCACCCGCGCCCGCTCGAGCCTCGCCCGCTTGAGTGCGAAGGAATAGTAGTCGTTGCAATTGTCGACCCCGAGCACCGCGTCGCCGCGGGCTAGCAACGCCATCGATACTGCATTGCCGATAAATCCGGCCGCTCCGGTGACAAGAACCCGCATCGCAATCTCCGCTTAATCTGACTTATCGAATGCCGGAGACCTGATGCCGACAAGCGGCCTCAAGGTCGAGCGACAACCGAAAATGTGGAGGCCGCCGCATCTTAAGCGAATGGCGCGACCGACTTTATCCGGTCAGGTCATCGCGCGCAGGCAGCCGATCGCGATCTGGCCCCGCTCGCTCTGCTCGGAGATTTCTTCGGCGCGCTGTCGGCGGTCGGCGGCGATGTCGGCGGTAGATTTGCCCTCCGCCGCACCGAGTTGCAGGACCCGGTTGTTGTACACCATGCGGACCTGCTCGATGGCCCTGACCATCGCCGTGTCGAGCTGGCCGCTTTCGGACAATTGTGCATTCACGGATTCCAGCGCGATGCTGCATGCCAGAGACCGATCGTAGGCGCTCGTTTCTGCCGACAGCGCCTGCATATTACCGATCGAGAGCGCCAACGCGGCTTGCTTGTCCTCATCGCTGAATTCGCGCGCCTGCTCTGGCACCTTACCCGGAACTGGAGCCGATTCATTGGTACCGCATGCAGCGAGCAGCAAGGGCACAAAAATCAGTCCGATTTTGAGGGCGATCGGTCGGGTTTTTCTGAGATGGGCCATGGGCCTACTAATGCCACAATTGGGTTTGCGCAAAACGTGAAATTGTCTACTCGCTCTCCGTGCCCCGTCACCATACCAACGCCGATCGCGCATCGTCACCATCCTTCTGGTGCGTTGACATTTTTCTGCCTAGGCTTTGATTTGCTGGAGGTGCATTGCATCCAAATGTGCATGGCCAGTCTGTGACCCTGTTTTCACTTTGTGCGAAGAAAGAGCAGCGCACTTGTCGTACGGAGGCTATCTTTTCTTTACCTTCACCCCCCCCCCCCTTATAACCCGTTATCTTCCCGCCGAACCGGATTTGTTATCTTAAAATGCGTAATTTTCTCCTCAGCATATTGGCGGGTGTCGGCTTGGCCGGATGCGCTGGGCAGCCGCCCATCCAGTCGACTGCCGACCTCACCGTTATTGAAGGGCAGCTTGCGCTTCCCGCACCCGGCCGCACCGACCTAGCCGCATCAGACCGGGTTGCCCTGATCGGCCCGCTCGACACCATCACTGTGCGCGTGTTTGGCATTCCCGAGCTTGGCGGGCAGATGCAGGTAGATACCAGCGGTCGGATTGCCATGCCGCTGATCGGAGCGGTCGATGCAGGGGGCAAGACCTCGGCCGAACTCGCCCGCGACATTGAATCCGCATTGGCTCAGAATTTTGTTCGCAATCCCGATGTAACCATCAATATCAACAGTTCGGTCAGTCAGGTAGTGACCGTAGATGGTCAGGTTGTGGAGCCAGGGCTTTATCCGGTAACGAATCAAATGACCTTGCTGCGCGCCGTCGCATCGGCCCGTGGTCTGACCGAATTCGCCGATCAGGACGATGTCGTCATCCTCCGGACCGTAGAGGGCCAGCGGCTTGCTGGCCTTTACAACATCGGTGCCATTCGTCGCGGCGTATACGAAGATCCCGAGATTTACGCCAACGACCTCATAGTGGTCGGCGACAGTCCGCAGCGGCGTCTGTTCCGTGACTTTCTTGGTGTGGCCCCGCTTCTTGCTGCGCCGCTCATAGCAATTTTGCAGCGTTAGACCCTTGGAATTATGAACATTCTCACAAGCAGCCCCAATGAGCGACGCACTGATCGGTCTTCGGAAGTTGGCGCGCAATACGATTCGGCCGTTGTCCTCGAAGAGCCCTCCATCCTGCAGCACTACATGCGTATTGCGCTGCGCTGGCGCTGGGTAATTCTGGGGGCAACGATTGCGTTAATGGCTATCGGTCTCGTCATCACATTGCTGACGACGCCGCAATACACCGCTGCTTCGACGATCGAAATCCTGAGAGAATCGGATCAGGTCACGAGTTTCGAGGGCGTCGAGCGCGAAACCAGCGTTGCGGATCAGGAATTCTACCAGACCCAGTACGGGCTTTTGCGTGCCCGCACCTTGGCCGAGCGCGTTGCAACCGAACTGAACTTGGTCGACGATCCCGATTTCTTCGAAATGTTCGGCGCCGCAAAAGAGGGCGAGTCAGCCTTTCAGATTAACAACGGTCGTTTTCCGGCGCAGGGCCGAGCGGAGCGTCAGCGGATTGCGGGCGAAGTGCTGCTTACGAACGTTAGCGTCGAGCCCACCCGGCTGTCGCGACTAGTGGACATCCGCTTCACCAGTCCGGATCCCGCATTCTCCGCCAGCGTCGCCAATGCCTGGGCGGAAAATTTCATCGAATCCAATTTGGAGCGGAAGCTTCAGTCGACGTCTTACGGACGCGACGCTCTTCAGCGCCAGCTGACCGATTACAAGCAGCGGCTCGACGAATCCCAACGCCAATTGGTAACCTACGCTTCGGACCAAGAGATCATCAATCTCCCAGCCACCAGCGAAGGTGCGGAAGAGCGCCCGATTGTGGCGGACAATCTTGCCGCTCTCAACTCGGCGCTGAGCGACGCGATTGCTGATCGCATCGCTGCCGAATCGCGTTTCCGGCAGGCCGGCAGCGCCGGCAGCACCGCTGCGGCCCTCGACAACACCGCCATCAACAATTTGCGCCAGCGGCGCGCCGAATTGGCGGCGGAATATCAGCAACTGTTGGTTCGTTTTGAACCCGGCTATCCTGCGGCTCAGGCGATCCAACAACAAATCAGTGCGCTGGACAATGCGATCACGCGCGAGGAATCGCGCGTTTCGGGCTCAGTGCAAGCCGAATATCGGCAGGCGGTGCAGCGCGAAAGCGCGCTGGAAGCGCGTGTGAATGCTCTGAAGGAAGAGTATCTCGACCTGCGTCGGCGCTCGATCCAGTACAATATTTTCGAGCAGGAAGTGGACACTAACCAAGCCCTCTACGACGGCCTTCTCCAGCGGTTCGAGGAGATTGGCATCGCCGGCGGCGTCGGAGTCAACAATATCGCGATCGTCGATCTGGCCGATATCCCGCAATTTCCGTCTAGCCCGCGCCTGGTACTCAATATGCTGATCGCTTTGCTGGGCGGAATGCTGATCGGCGTGGCAATTGCGCTTGGTCTAGAGCAGCTTGACGAGTCAATCGGCGACCCGACTGAATTGCAGCGCCGTCTCGGTCTGCCACTGCTCGGGTCCGTGCCGAAGGTCGAAGACGAGACGCCAATGGAGGCCCTGCTGGATCGCAAGTCCGAATTGGTGGATGCCTATTTGGCGGTCCAGACGAATCTTGGATTCACTACCGAACACGGCATACCCCGCGCGTTTTCGGTGACTTCCACTCGTCCTGGCGAAGGCAAGTCGACCACCGCGCTGGCCCTCGCGACGATCCTGTCGCGCCAGGGACGCAAGGTCATATTGGTCGACGGCGACATGCGCTCGCCATCGGTTCATCAGCTGGCCGGCGTCGATCACGATCGCGGATTGAGCAATTTTCTGACCGGCGAAGACGCGGTGGACAGTCTCATCTTCCGGATGGAGGACCTTGGTGTCGATGCGATGACGTCCGGCCCCATCCCACCCAACGCGGCCGAATTGCTGACCGGCAATCGCCTTTCCCTGCTGGTTGAGCGGCTGCTGGTTGCTTACGATCACGTCGTGGTCGACAGCCCACCGGTCCTCGGTCTCGCCGATGCGCCGCTGATCGGCTCGCAGATGGACGGTGTCATTTACGCGGTCGAATCGCACGGTATTCGTACCACGCAGGTGAAGACCGCGCTCGGGCGTCTGGTTAGCGCCAGGGTCAAGGTGTTCGGGGGGATCGTGACTAAATTCGACGCCCGAAAGGCGCACCTCGGCTATGACTACGATTATGGCTATGGGTACGGGAGAGACGCGAAAACAGCGCCGGCCTGATGCTGAAACGACGCCGCCCCTCATCCTCACCTCGCCCGGCACCCCGTCGCTCTCCGCGCAATTGGTTGGGGCGCGGGGCTCTTGCTCTGGGCGCTCTAACGATTGGCGCCTTGAGCGTAGGCGGATCTCTAGCGCGAGTGATCGAATCGGCCGACCCGTCGCGCGCTGCCGTGCTTGCGCCGGGCAATGGCGTCATTCTCGCCGCTAGCGCCCAGCAGGAATTTAAGATAGCGCCGACCGGGGCTGAGGAATCGAACCCGGCCCGGCTGGCGCGTCTTGCCCTGCGCCATGATCCGACCGCAGTAGATGCGCTCACCGTGCTCGGGCTGCAGGCGCAATTACGGGGTGAAACCGAGCGAGCCAGGGAAATTTTTCAATATTCCCTGCGGCTCTCGCGCCGCGAGCTTCGGCCGCAAATCTGGGCGATCGAGGAAGCGGTCAATCGCGGCGATATCGCCGCCGCCCTGCGCAGCTACGATATCGCGCTGCGGACCTCCAGGGAAGCGCCGAACCTGCTCTTTCCCAATCTGGTCGCCGCCCTCACCGAACCCAAGGTGCGGGCCGGTCTGCTGCCGATAATGGCGAGCGATCCGGTCTGGGCCGAAAGCTTTTTGCAGCGGATCGCCACAAGTGGCATCGCTCCGACGGCTGGCGTGGCGTTTTTCCTCGAAGGCGAAGCGGTGGCCCTACCCGTGACCGATGATTTGCGCGCGTCCCTCGTAAATGGATTGCTTGCCGAGGGAGAAACCCAGCAGGCCTGGGCCTATTATTCAGAATTCCGCCGCGATACGGTGCGCAATCGCTCGCGCGATCCAGATTTCGCCTTGGCCAGCGATATCCGCGCCGCGTTCGATTGGATGCCAAGTACTCAGTCCGGAACTTCCGCTGCCATTCTGCAAGAGGGGGAAGGCGGCATTCTGGACTTTTCGCTGCCCCCAGGAACAGGCGGCACGCTCGTACAGCAAACCCAGCTGCTCCCGCCGGGAGTGTACCGGATTTCAGGGCGCAGCCGCGGCGTCGACCAGCCCGAGCGCTCGCGCCCCTATTGGGCCCTACTTTGCCAGGACGGGCGCGAACTCGGGCGCGTGGAGGTCCCTAATTCGGATGTCTCGAATGGCGTATTCGAGGGGCGAGTGAGCGTTCCAAACGGCTGCGCGGTCCAGACTTTGGCCTTGATAGGCCGCGCAACGGATGACATTGCCGGTGTCTCGGGTCAGATCGAACGGGCATCGCTCATTCCGGCAGGAGCGGTGCGATGAGTGCAGGACACGGCAAATGGGCGTTGCTGGGCGTGACGGCCGCCGCGATTTTGGTTCTGGGTCTGCCCATGGCCGCAACGGCGCAGGAAATCCCCGCACCTGACACCACCGATGATGAGGAGAGTGCCGAGCAGGCGGATACGCAGAACGAGGGACTGCAAAGGACCGCCCGCACCGCCGACACCGGCATCGGCGAGGTCGGGCAGCGCCAGACCGCGCAGGATGGCCCGGCGATGCGCGAGCCGCTGGGTCGCATCACATCGCGCATTAGCAATCGGGTCGAAAACCGCATCCGCAATCGGATTGATCGCTATTACGACCCAACCGCAAATGCGACGTCACCCTATGAGAAGGCCGACCGCCAAACGCGAGCGGGGCCGCGATAGACCCCGAGGAGCTGGGCCGCCCTTGCTCTCCTGAGACCAAGCCTGCCCCTAGCGCCCCTCAATCCAGCGCGATATCCGGCGCGTCTTCCTGCTTCATTCCCACAACGTGGTAACCGCCGTCGACGTGATGGACCTCGCCGGTGACGCCCGATGACAGGTCGGACAGGAAATACAGCCCCGAACCGCCGACATCCTCGATCGTGACGTTGCGGCGCATCGGCGAATTGAGCTCGTTCCAGCGCAGGATGTAGCGAAAATCGCCGATTCCGCTGGCGGCCAGCGTCTTGATCGGTCCGGCGCTGATGGCGTTGACGCGGATGTTCTCGGGTCCCAGATCATTGGCGAGATATTGCACGCTCGATTCCAGCGCCGCCTTGGCGACCCCCATGACGTTGTAATGCGGAATGACCTTTTCCGCGCCGTAATAGGTCAGCGTCAGGATCGAGCCGCCCGCGGGCATCATCGCGCGGGCGCGCTTGGCGACCGCGACCAGCGAATAGGCCGAGATGTTCATCGTCATCAGGAAATTCTCGAGGCTGGTATCGACATACAAGCCCCGCAGTTCGTTCTTGTCGGAAAAACCGATCGCATGGACGACGAAATCGATGGTTTCCCAGCGCGCCTTGAGCGTGGCGAAGGCCTCGTCGAGCGCGTCCATGTCGGAGACATCGCATTCGAAGATGAAATCGCTGCCCAATTGTTCGGCCAGCGGGCCGACGCGCTTCTTCAAGGCCTCGCCCTGGTAGGAAAAGGCCAGTTCGGCGCCCTGCTCGCTCAGTTTCTTGGCGATGCCCCAGGCCAGTGACTTGTCGTTGGCGAGGCCCATGATCAGGCCGCGTTTGCCTGCCATCAATCCGCTCATTCGGCGTTCCCTTCGGTTGTTGTGTCGTCCTGCTGCTCGCCTTCGGTCTCGTCGGTCGCGCCCTGTTCTTCCTCGGGCGTCTCGGCTAGCGCGGCGTTGAGTTCCGCGCCGATTACCACGCCAAGCCCCACCAGCCAGAAGAAGAACAGCGCGATCATGATCCCGGCAAGGCTGCCATAGGTGAGGTTGTAGGTGAAGAAACTGCGCAGCACGATCGGCATCAGGATGGCGACGAGGATCCACCACACCGTCGTCAGCAGCACGCCGGGCCATTTGGGATAACGGCTGGCGCGGTATTGCGATGGCGTGAGTGTGTAGAAGATCAGGTAGAGCGACCCGAACAGCCCGAGCGCGGGGATGATCCGCGTCAGCTGCAGATCGCTGACCCGATCGACCAGCTGCGGGAAATAGGCCTCGATAACCTGCTGCGCGGCGCCGATCAGGAATTGCGCGATGAGCGAGAGCATCAGCAGGACGACCGCGCCGACGATCACCCCGGCAGAGAGCAGTCGGTATTTCCAGAAGGCATACATCATCTGGGTGCCGTAGGCGCGGCGCAGGATGTCGCGGATCGTCTCGATCAGGCTGCCCACGGTCCACAGCGCCACCAGCGCGCCGGCCCACAGCAGCCAGCCGCTGCGCGCCGAGATGACATCTCGCGCTACCGGTTCGATGACATTGCCCACCACCGGCGGCAGCGCGACCAGCACCGCATTGATGCTGGCCGCGCGCTCGCTCTCCTCGCCGACCAGCGAGAACAGCGCCGCGCCCAGGATGAAGAAGGGAAAGATCGAGAAGATCGCCAGGTAGGCGAGGTTGCCGGCATGGATGAAGCCGTCGTTGAAGGTACCGATGACGGTGCGCTTCATCACCTGCCAGGCCTTGGTACCCGGGCCGAGCTGGCGAACCATGCGCCCGTGCAGGGTTACTGCCTGGTGCCGCCGCGCCTCGGGCGAGAGCGACTCGATCGGGCGTTCCTCAGGGTCCAGAGGATCCTCGGGTGAGGGATCCTGCGCGGTTTTCAGCAGAGGATGCGGTGGCAAGGCCTAGACCCCGAGCTTTGCCCGGGGATCGCTCTCGTCCTTCCACCCCTCCAGCCGCTCGGCGAGCGGTCCGAGATCTTCGGGCAACTGAATCTCGAGCGTGACCAGCTGGTCGCCGCGACCGCCGGATTTCCGGGAAAAGCCCTTGCCCTTGAGCCGCAGCACGGTGCCGCCGTCGGTACCCGGCTTGATGGTCATCATCACTGGGCCATCGACAGTGGGAACGCGAACCTTGCCGCCATTGACCGCTTCGTCCAGCGTGATCGGCAGGTCGAAGCGGACATCGTCGCCCTCGCGGCGATAGACATGGTGCTTGTCGATCTCGATCGTCACCAGCCCGTCGCCCGCGCCGCCGGGACCCTGCTCGCCCTTGCCCTTGAGCCGCATCTGGGTGCCACTCTCCACACCCTTGGGCAGTTTGAGGTCGATGGTCTTGCCATCGGAAAGGGTGATGCGCTGGTCCTTGAGCGCAGCCGCATCCACGAAGGGGACGCGCAGGCGATAGCCAATGTCCGCACCTTTGCGCGGCGGCGCCTGCTGGCCACGGCGCGCACCGCCGAAACCGGCGCCGCTGGTCCGCCCACCGCCGAACAGGCCTTCGAACAGATCGCTCAGATCGACATCCTCCGCACCGCCGCGCTGGAAATCCTCGGGCCGGTAGCCGCCCTGGCCGCGCGGCTGACCGCGCGATCCGAAACCGCCACCGCCTCCGGCGAAGGGATGGGTGGGGTTGCCCTCCATATCGATCTCGCCGCGATCATATTGCGCGCGCTTCGCCTTGTCCGAGAGCAGGTCGTAGGCCCTGGTTGCATCGGAAAAGCGTTCGGTGGCATTGGGATTGCCGGTGTTGCGGTCGGGGTGGAGCTCCTTGGCGAGCGTGCGATAGGCGCTCTTGATGTCCTTTTCGGACGCGGTGCGGGGCACGCCAAGGGTGGAATAGGGATCGGCCATGGCGTATTAGCTAGGTGGAGCAGTGTCCAAGGGCAAGCACGATGGCTTTTCCAATGCGGGCGAGGGCGTTAGGGCGTCGGGTCATGGACAACAAAAGCGCAATTCCGCAAAGCGATCCTTTCGATCTGTTCGAAACCTGGTTCGCCGAAGCCCGGGCAAGCGAGCCCAATGATTCGAACGCGATGGCGCTTGCCACCGCCACCTCGGCGGGTGCGCCTTCGCTCCGGATGGTGCTCTTGAAGGGGCACGGGCCCGAGGGTTTCACCTTCTTCACCAATGCGCAGAGCCGCAAGGGCGAGGAAATCCGCGCCAATCTGCAGGCGGCGCTGCTGTTCCACTGGAAGAGCCTGCGGCGCCAGATCCGGATCGAGGGCCCGCTCGAAGAGGTCAGCGCCGCCGTGGCGGATGCCTATTTCCATTCGCGCGCCCGCGTGTCGCAGATCGGCTCCGCGGCCTCCGACCAGTCTCGCCCGCTGGACGAGCGGGCAACCTATTTCGCGCGGGTCGAGGCGCTCGCCCGGCAATATCCCGAGGGCGATATTCCCCGGCCCACGCATTGGACGGGGTTCAGGCTGACCCCGCAACGAATCGAGTTCTGGCTCGACCGCCCCAACCGGTTGCACGACCGGCGGCTGTTCAGCCGCTCAGGCACCGGCTGGTCCGACACTCTGCTTTACCCATGAGCCTTGCGTCATAGCCATGAAACGCTCCACGCTTGCGAGATCCGCCGCTGTCGCCTCGATTGCGGTCGCGCTGTTGCTGGTCACGCTCAAGACCTGGGCAAGCTGGCGCACCGGCTCGACCGCCATGCTCGGCAGCCTTGCCGATTCGGCGCTCGACCTCGTCGCCAGCGTCGCGACGCTGGTGGGGGTGTGGTTCGCCGCGCAGCCCGCCGACCGCGAGCATCGCTTCGGCCACGGCAAGGCCGAGGCGCTCGCGGCGATGATCCAGGTCGTGCTGATCGCGCTGTCGGCCACGGCGATCATCTTCCGCGCCGCGTTGCGGCTGGTCGAGAGCGGCGAGACCACCGGCGCGCAGGAGGGGATCGCGGTCTCGACCATCGCCATCGTCGCCACCTTTGCGCTGCTTGCCTGGCAGCGCGTGGTGATCGCGCGCACCGGTTCGGTCGCGATCCATGCCGACCATGTCCACTACCAGTCCGACCTGCTGCTCAATCTGGCGGTGATCGCCGCGCTGGTGCTCGACCAATATCTCGGTCTCGCCCTCGCCGACCCGCTGTTCGGCCTCGCCATCGGCGCCTGGTTGCTATGGGGCGCGTGGTCGGCGGCCTCGACCGCGGTCGACCAGCTACTCGACCGCGAATGGCCCGACGAGAAGCGGGAGGCCTTCGTCGCGGCCGCGGCGCGCCATCCCGAACTCTCCAACCTCCACGATCTGCGCACCCGAACCAGCGGGACGCAGGATTTCGTCCAGTTCCATGTCGACCTTCCCGGGAGCATGACGGTCGAGGAGGCGCATGACGTGATCGAGCGGGTCGAGGCGGATCTGTGCAGCCGTTTCCCCGAGATGGAGCTGCTGATCCATATCGATCCCGAGGGTCATGTCGACGAGCCGGACAATCCGCTGGTCGAGGAAAACGAATTCGATCGCCTTGAAGGAGAGACCCCGTGACGAAGCTGCCCTATTGGCATGTCGATGCCTTTGCCCACCGCCCCTTCGCGGGCAACCAGGCGGCGGTGATGCCGCTCGATGGCTGGCTTCCCGATGCGGTGCTCCAGGCGATCGCCGAGGAGAACAATTTCGCCGAGACCGCCTTCGTGGTGCGCGACGGGAGCGGCGCGGCGGATTGGGACTTGCGCTGGTTCACCCCGACCAGCGAAGTGAAGCTCTGCGGCCATGCGACGCTGGCGAGCGGGCATGTCCTGCTGACGCGCGATGGCGGCGAGGCGGTGAGTTTCCGCACCCGGCACGCCGGCACGCTTCACGTCCGTCGGCAGGGGGAGGGGTATGAACTTTCGCTGCCGACCAGCCGCGTAGAGGAGCTGCCTGTGCCGGGCCTGCTCGAGGCGCTCGGGGTCGATGCGCCGGTGTACGACACGGTCGCAGGCACCGAGGAGACTGCGATCGTCCTGCTCGAATCGGAAGCACAACTGCGCGCGCTGGCGCCCGATATGCGCGCGCTCGAAAAGATCGATCGCATGGCGATCTGCACCGCGCCCGGAGACACCGCCGATGTCGTCAGCCGGGTGTTCGTGCCCGCCTGGGGCGTTCCCGAGGACAGCGTGACCGGCTCGGCCCACGCAGTGCTCGCGCCGTTCTGGGCCGAGCGACTGGGGCGCGAGACCTTCACCGCACACCAGGCATCGCAGCGCGGCGGCGATCTCACCTGTCGGCTCGAGGGCGACCGGGTCTGGCTCGGGGGTCCCTGCGTGACCGTGGTCGAAGGGACCTTCCACCTCCCCGACTGATGCCGGGCGTCGCCAGGCCTCAGCGCTGCGGATAGAGCTCCAGTACATCGGCCGCCTGTTGCAGCATCGCCCGGCGCTGCGGCGCGTCGGAATGGCCCAGCCGCACCAGAGTCACCCGCTGGCTGGGCGAGACCAGAGCGTATTGGCCCATATGGCCGATCATCGCGAACAGGCTGTCGGGCGCGCGCTCGGGGATCAGCGGGTGGTCGGCCTCTCCGGTCGGGCGGTTGAGCCAGGTCTGAAAGCCGTAGTGTGGCGATTTGGGGCTCGGGGTCACCATCTGCTCGACCCAGCCGCGCGGAACCAGCTGCGCGCCGCGATAGGAACCCTTGTTGCGCAGGAAATCGGCGAACCGCGCCCAGTCGCGCGCGGTTGCATGCATCAGGCTGCCGCCGATCAGCGTGCCGCTGGCGTCGAATTCGGGCACCACCGAATTCATCGCCAAAGGCTCGAACAGCCGCGCATCGAGATAATCCGCCACCGCCTGGCGCCGGACTTCGGGGTCTTCGCTGTCGGTCAGCGTGCGCGCGGCGATATCGGCGAGGATCACGGTGGTGTTGGAGGAATATTCGAAGCGTTCGCCCGGTTCGGCCTCGAGCGGCTGTTCCTCGGCCCAGCCCGCCATGTCGTCTCGCCCGTCAAGGAACAGCATCCGCACTTCACTCGATTCGACCGGTACCGGCCCGGCTTCGGTGTGGTCGAGCCCGCTGCGCATCTGCAGCAGGTGGCGCAGGGTGATTTCGCTGCGCGCGTCGCCGGGGCGCTGCCAGCTTTCCACCGGCGCCGGCTCGTCCAGCTCCAGCCGGCCATCGGCCACCAGCATGCCGATCATCACCGCGGTCACGGTCTTGGCCATCGACCAGCTGATGAAGCGCGTATCGGCATCGTAGCCCGGCGCGTAGCGTTCGGCGGCGATCTCGCCCTCGTGCAGCAGCACCACCGCGCGCGTCTCGCCCAGACCTTCGCGGGTGAACAGCTGGTCGATCTCGCGCGCCAGCGGGCGTTTCGCCGCGCCGGGGTCGTCCATGACTGCGGCCAGCGCGGCCTCGGTCAGGGGCGGTTCCTGAACCGGCGCGGTGTCGGAGCAGGACGCAAGGCTTGAGGCGCTGGCGAGGATGGCGATAAGGGGAGCGAGCCGCATGGTCATGCGGCGTAACTCGCATGGGGGTTCTCGGCTTGGCAATGTCAAAATCGACGGGGTCAAAATCAACCCGGTCTAAATCGATCGGGCCTCGGCGACGCTGGCCCTGGGTGGTGCTCGCGCTCGCGGTGCTGCTCGGCATCGGCTGGTGGTATGTGCGCGACAATGTCACCGGCAATGCCGCCGCTGGAACCGCCTATGCCGCGCGGGTCGGGTGTTCGTGCCGCTATGTCGCGGGGCGCAGTCTGGAGGATTGCGCCAAGGACAAGCTCGCCGGGATGGAGATGATCCGGCTGAGCGAGATACCCGAGGACAAGAGCGTCACCGCGAGCGTCCCGCTGATCGCCAGCGAGACCGCGCGTTATCGCGAAGGCTTTGGCTGCGTACTCGATCCGTGGGAGGAATAGCTGCGGGTCAGGCGTCCGACGCTTTTGCGCCGGTCTCGGCGATCCAGCCGCCGCCGACCACCCGTTCGCCGGCATAGATCACCGCCGCCTGCCCGGGCGCGACGCCGTATTCGGGGCTCTCGAACCACAGCGTGACCGTGGCATCCTCGCCAAGCGGCCCTTCGAGCCGCACCGGTACCGGTTTGGAGAGCGAACGGATCTTGGCGGTCAGCGGCGTCGCGGGGAGCGGGCCGATACGGTTGGTCTCGATGACCCGTGCACTTGTCACCGCGAGCATCCGCCGCGGTCCGACCCGGACTTCGCGCGCGGCGGCGTCGATGCCCACCACATAGAGCGGCTCGGCCTGCCCGCCGATCTCGAGCCCGCGCCGCTGGCCGACGGTGTAGTGGATCACGCCCTTGTGGCGTCCCAGAACCTCACCGCTCTCGGCGTGGACGATATCGCCCGCCACACCGCCTTCGGGCCGCATGGCGCGAACGATTTTCGCATAATCGCCATCGGGGACGAAGCAGATGTCCTGGCTGTCGGGCTTGGCGGCGTTGCGCAAGCCCGCCTGTTCGGCGAGCAGCCGCACTTCGGATTTGGGCAGCCCGCCCAGCGGGAAACGCAGATAGTCGAGCTGCGCCTCGGTGGTCGCGAACAGGAAATAGGACTGGTCGCGCGCCGGATCGAGCGCGCGGTGCAGTTCGGGCCCTGCGGGCCCCATGGTCCGGCGGACGTAATGTCCGGTGGCGAGGCAGTCCGCGCCCAGCTCGCGCGCCATGGCGAACAGGTCGGTGAATTTGGGACCCATGTTGCAACGGATGCAGGGCACCGGGGTGCGCCCGGCGAGATATTCGTCGGCGAAAGTCTCGACCACCTCCTCGCGAAAGCTGCTTTCGTGGTCGAAGACGTAATGCGCGATCCCCAGCCGGTCGGCGACCGCTTGCGCATCGCGAATGTCGTCCCCGGCGCAGCAGGCGCCCTTGCGCCCGGTCGCCGCGCCGAAATCATAGAGCTGCAACGTGATGCCGATCACTTCCGCGCCGCTGCGCGCGGCCAGCGCGGCCACCACCGAACTGTCGACTCCGCCCGACATGGCGACGACGATACGGCATTCGGCTGCGGGGCGCGGCAGATCGAACAGCGCGGCGGCATCCTCCGGACGGGTCCAGGGGTCGCCAGCGGTTGCGGAAAGGGTGGGGTGAACGTCGGTGGTCATGGGCCGCGGCCCATACACCCCAGCGCGCGCTCTGGCCAGCTAGCGGCGGGGCCGGCTAGCGGTGAGGCCAGCAAGCGAAGCTCGACCGGGCGGCTCCGAATGTTTCACGGACTGTTTACCACATCCACCTATAGCTCGACCTCATGTTCGAGGGTCATATCAAAACATCGCAAGCGGACGCCCCTGGCGACTCGCAGGATTTGCGCCAGTTGCGCTGGACGGACCTGGTCGCGCGGCTCGCCGCGACTCGCGATTTGCGCGAGGAACTGGGCCATACGGGCGAGGCAGGATTTGCCGGATTTTCGACCTCGCTTCCCGAGCTTGGCGAAAAAGGTAAACGCGACGGTAACCAGGATATTTTAAGGCATGGCAAATTCACCCGTTCTAAGCCTGCAGCCGCCGCGAACGACGCGGCCCATGGCGACCGGGACGATACATGATTGAAAACCAAGACATCCGCCCAGCACAGGTCATCGGTCCGCTCGGTGAGCCGCTGACGATCGCCGACCTGCCTTCGCCCCAGACCAAGCGCTGGGTGGTCCGGCGCAAGGCCGAGGTGGTCGCCGCGGTCAATGGCGGCCTGCTGACGATCGACGAGGTGCTCGAGCGCTACGGCCTGACGCTGGAGGAATTCGCCTCGTGGCAGCGCGCGGTCGACCGGTCCGGGATGCAGGGCCTGCGCGTGACCCGCATCCAGCACTATCGCGATCTCTACGAACGCCAGCTCAAATACTGACCCGCGACTGAATTTGACGAAAGGTTCTCGCAGCGATGCGGGAACCTTTTGTATGTCCACCGGATAGTCCCCTGTAGCCCGACACCACGGGAACCGTTTTTCCTGCACGACCGTTTAGGCGGCATCAGGAAGTACGAGTAAATACAACAGGAGGAATATTATGGGTTGGATTATCGCTATTATCGTCGGCGGCATCATCGGTTGGCTTGCCAGTCTCGTGATGAACCGTGATGCCTCTATGGGCATCTTCTGGAATATCATCGTCGGCATCGTCGGCTCCTTTATCGGCGGCTTCATCGGCTCGCTGATCGGCGTCGGCGCAACCCTGACCACGTTCAGCCTGCCCGGACTGCTGATGTCGTTCCTGGGCGCCGTCGTGCTTCTCGCGATCGTGAACATGGTTCAGCGCGGCCGCGCACGCTAAGCGCATCGCAAAACAACAGATGAAGGGCGGTCGGCTTGGTGCCAGCCGCCCTTTTTCGTGTCCGGTTTCACGTCCGGAATCCTATGTCGCAGTCGATTGTCTGCCTGTCGCTCGTGGTTTGCGCATCGCCGCCGGTCGAACGGTAGATTGCCCTTGGAGCCGCTCGCGAGTAGGGGAATCGCGAACTGCTCCTTGCACAGAGTGATGTAGTCAGATAACACACCTGCAAGATTTGCAAGCCGAGGCATAGGCGCGATGAACTACGAAACGACCATCACGGGCGAGGGGGGGCAACCCCTGACCAGCGATCTGGAATCGCTCGAGGCCGAGGATCGCACGCGCAGCCGTCGCCGGCTGTTCATCGTGCTGGGTATCATCATCGCCGCGCTGATCGCGGCTGCGGTCGCGTGGCAGATGACCAATTCGGAAGCCGTACCCGTCGCCGATCGCGAGGGCCAGCTGCCCACGGTTACCGTGATCGCTCCCGGCCAGACGACCGTCGAAGGCGAGATCACCGCTACCGGAACGCTGGCCGCTCGGCGCGAAATGCCCGTCGGCGTGGTTGGCGAGGGCGGTCGCGTGGTTTCCGTACCCGTCGATGCCGGCGACTGGGTCAACCAGGGCCAGGTGCTCGCGGTGATCGATCGTTCGGTCCAGTCGCAGCAGGTGCGCAGCGCCCGCGCGCAGATCGAGGTCGCGCGGTCCGAAGCCAATCTCGCGCAGGCCAATCTCGACCGTGCGCTACAGCTCGTCGAACGCGGTTTCATCTCCAAGGCCGATGTCGATCGCCTCACCGCCACCCGCGATGGCGCGGTCGCCCGGCTGGGGGTCGCGCAGGCGCAACTCGGCGAGCTTCAGGCACGCAACGAGCGCCTCAATATCGTCGCTCCCGCCGCGGGGCTGGTGCTGTCGCGCGATGTCGAACCGGGCCAGACCGTCGGTGGCGGATCGCCCCCGCTGTTCCTTATCGCCCGCGGCGGCGAAATCGAAATGCTCGCGCAGGTCGGCGAGACCCAGCTGAGCAATCTATCGACCGGCGTTCGCGCCGAAGTTACCCCGGTGGGTAGCGAGAAGACCTATACCGGCCAGGTCTGGCAGCTGTCGCCGATTATCGACGCGCAGAACCGCCAGGGCACCGCGCGGATCGCCATGTCCTACGAACCGGGCCTGCGTCCGGGCGGTTTTGCCACTGCGCGGATCGCCAGCGGTACCGTGGTGGCACCGGTTCTGCCCGAATCCGCGGTGCTGTCCGATCGCGATGGCAGCTTCGTCTACATCATCGATTCCGATAACAAGGCGCAGCGACGCTCGGTCACCACCGGTTCGACGACGCCCGCGGGCATCGTCGTGACCGAAGGGCTGACCGGGCGCGAGCGCGTGGTGCTGCGCGCCGGCGGCTTCCTGACCGAAGGCGAATCGGTCAATCCGCAGCTGGCCGAGAACAGCGGGAACTGACGCGCGATGAACTTCCAGAACATCTCCGCCTGGTCGATCCGCAATCCGGTCATTCCGCTCGTCGCCTTCACCGCGCTGCTGTTCGCCGGCCTGCTCGCCTTCGCGCAGATGGATGTCGTCAACAACCCCGACATCGAATTTCCCGCGGTCAGCGTCTCGATCTCGCAGCCCGGCGCCGCGCCGACCGAGATCGAGAACCAGATCACCCAGCTGGTTGAATCGGCGGTCCGTTCAATCAATGGCGTGAAAACGATCAATTCGACCGCCAGCGAAGGCAATTCCAACACCTTCATCGAATTCGAGATCGGCATCGATCCCAACGACGCCACCGTCGAGGTCAAGAACGCGGTCGACACCATCCGCGGCAGTCTGCCCGACGGGATTCTCGAGCCGCGCGTCTCCAAGCAGGAAATAGCCGGCGGCTTCCTCGCGATCTACGCGGTCGAAGCAGACGACATGACGATCGAGCAGCTCAGCTGGTTCATCGACGATGTCGTCGCCAAGCGGCTGCTCGGCGTCGAGGGGATGGCCGAGGTCAACCGCTTTGCCGGGGTCGATCGCGAGATCGAGGTGATTCTCGATCTCGACCGGATGCAGGCCTATGGCGTCACCGCCAGCCAGATCAACAACACCTTGCGCTCGACCAATATCGATGCCGCGGGCGGGATGACCGAGGTCGGCGGCACGCGCCAGTCGGTCCGCGTGCTGGGCAGCAGCGAGACCGCCTTCGAACTGGGCCAGCGCCAGATCCAGCTGGGCAATGGCACCACCATCAAACTGTCCGATGTCGCCACCGTGCGCGACGGCTATTCGGAACGCACCTCGATCAGCAAGGTGCGCGACAAGGAAGTCGTCAATTTCGCGATGTCGCGCGCCAAGGGCGCGTCCGACGTGACCACTTTCGACCTCGCGGTGGAAGAAATCGCCGCGATCGAGGCGGAGAACCCCGGCGTCACCTTCGTGCCACTGTTCAACACCGTCAAATACACGCTCGAGCAATACGAAAGCTCGATGGCGGCGATGATCGAGGGCGCGATCCTGGCGGTCGTGGTGGTGTTCTTCTTCCTGCGCGACTGGCGCGCCACCGCCATTTCCGCGGTCGCGATACCGCTTTCGGCGATTCCGACCTTCTGGTTCATGGATCTGCTCGGCTTCAACCTCAACCAGCTTTCTCTGCTCGCATTGGGGCTGGTTGCGGGCGTGCTGGTCGACGATGCCATCGTCGAGATCGAGAACATCGTGCGACACATGCGGATGGGCAAGACCGCCTATCAGGCCTCGATCGATGCCGCCGACGAGATCGGCCTGCCGGTGGTCGCGACCAGCTTCTGCATCGTCGCGGTGTTCCTGCCGGTCGGGCTGATGCCAGGCATTCCGGGCCAGTTCTTCAAGAATTTCGGCATCACCGTGGTGATCGCGGTGCTGATGTCGCTCGCGGTGGCGCGGATGATCACCCCGATGCTGGCGGCCTATTTCCTCAAGGCCCATGGTCACGCCGAGCATGGCGAGGGGAAGTGGATGGACCGCTATATGCGGGTCCTCGAATGGACGCTCAATCGCGGCAAGATGTTCGCCAAGCGCGAATCGGTCGAGCCGCCGCACCATCGCTTGTTTTATGCGCTCAGCCTGTTGCTGACAGTGCTGGCCATGATCGCCACTTCGGCAGCCAGCGTCTTTTTCGTCTACACGTTTATCTCGGGTTTCGATGTACCCGCTGTCATGGCCGGCGCGGCGGCGCCCGGCGCGGAAGCAAACAATCCCGGCGCCGTCTTTTTCCTGGTCGAGAAGTTTTTCGCCATCCTCGAATTTGCGATCGCCCTTGCGGTCGGTTTTGGCGCAATCCTGCTCGTGCTGCTGCTCGGCAAATCTTTGTCCTCTTTATTGGGCGGACGGATCGCCGACAGTTGGCGCTACCTCTCGGCACGATTCCTCGACCACCGTATCTGGATGGTGGGAATCGGCTATTTCGCCCTGCTGCTGACCGTGCTGCTGTTCATGAACGTGCCGGCCCAGTTCCAGCCGACCACCGACAGCGAAAACTCGCGCATCGAGATCGAAATGGTGCCGGGCACCACGCTCGAGACGACCGAGCGCGTTACCGACAAGGTCGCGGCGCTGCTCTACCAGCAGCCCGAGGTGGAACTGGCGCTCGAGCGCGTCCGCGAGGGCCAGGCGACGCTCTATATCACCCTCAAGGAAGACCGCGAGCGGACCTCGATCGAGTTCGAGCGCAGCCTCGCGCCCGCGCTGTCGCAAATCGCCGATGCGCGGGTGCGCTTCGCCTCGCAATCGGGCGGCTTCGGCAGCGGGCGCGACATGACGATCATGCTCGCGGGTTCCAACCCCGAACTGCTCGAACGAACCGCGGCGACGCTGGTCGAGCAGATGAAGGGGATCGACATGCTGGTCGCCCCGCGCATCAGCGCCGACGTCAACCGGCCCGAACTGATCATCGAACCGCGCGCCGATCTTGCAGCCGAACTGGGCGTCACCACCGCCGAGCTCAGCCGCACGATCCGGATCGCGACGATGGGCGAGATCGAGCAGAACGCGGCGAAATTCTCGCTTTCCGACCGCCAGATCCCGATCCGGGTCAAGTTGCCCGAACTCTCGCGCGAAAATCTGGTCACGATCGAGAACCTGCCGGTCCAGACCCGCAGCGGCGAGACCGTCCCGCTGTCGCGCGTCGCCGAGATCAGCTTCGGCTCGGGTCCGACGACGATCCAGCGCTACAACCAGAACCGCCGGGTGCTGGTCGGCGCCGATCTGGCGCAAGGCGTGGTCAAGGGCGAGGCGCAGGCCGAGATCGACAAGCTCCCCGTGCTGCAGAACCTGCCCGTGGGTGTCGCGCGCGACGTGGTGGGCGAGGACGAATGGCAGGCCGAGATGCTCAACAGCCTGACCATCGCGATCCTCGCGGGCTTCCTGCTGGTCTTCGCGGTGCTGGTGCTGCTCTACAAGCGGCTGATGAGCCCGCTGGTCAACATGACTTCGCTGCTGCTCGCCCCGCTGGGCGGTATCTTCCTGGTCTGGATCATCGGCCAGCCGCAATCGATGCCCGTCTATATCGGCGTCCTGCTGCTCTTGGGGATCGTGTCGAAAAACTCGATCCTGCTGATCGATTTCGCGATCGAGGCGATGGATGCCGGCAAGGAGAAATTCGAAGCCATCATGGATGCCGGCCACAAGCGCGCGCAGCCGATCGTGATGACCACGGTGGCGATGACCGCGGGCATGGTCCCCGTTTCGCTGTCGGGCGTGCTCGGCTCGGGCGATGGCGCCTTTCGCGCGCCAATGGGAACCATGGTAATCGGCGGGCTGATCCTCTCGACCGTGCTCACGCTGCTGATCGTGCCGGCGGGCTTCAGCCTCGCCGACGGGGTGGAGCGGCGGCTCGGCCCGTGGATGCGCAACAAGTTCCTGACCTATCGCCCCGGCGACGAGGACATCGATCCGCGCACGGGGGAGGTCGCTCCTGCCGAGTGACAAATCCCGCGGCGGCTGGCTGACCAGCCCCCTGCCGCGGGTCGTCTCGGGCGACATGCTGACGCAGGACCGGGTGCGTCGGATGCGCTGGACCGCGACCGGCCTGCTGGTGGTCATGGCCGCGGTCTTCATCTTCTCGGGCCGCTATCTCGATCTGCATCCCGCATGGGGCTATGTTCACGCCTTCGCCGAGGCGGCAATGGTGGGTGGCCTTGCCGACTGGTTCGCGGTCACCGCGCTGTTCCGCCGTCCGCTCGGCCTGCCGATCCCGCACACCGCGATCATCCCCGAGAACAAGGATCGCATCGCCGACACCATGGCGCAGTTCCTGCGCGAGAATTTCCTCACCCCTGCGGTGGTAGCGCGGCGGATGCGGGCGATGAACCTGGCGCAGGCGGTCGGTCGCTATCTGACCGAACCCTCCGAGCAGGGCAGTTCGCGGATCCGCGCGGGCGCGGGCGACCTGTTCGTCGAAGTGCTCGAATCGCTCGATCCCGACCGGTTGGGCGGGCAGGTGCGCAGCGCGCTCAAGACCGGACTCGACCGGATCGCGGTCGCGCCGCTATTGGGCCAGATGCTCGAGGCGATGATCGCCGACGGGCGCCACCGCCCGCTGATCGACAGCATCATCCGCTGGGCGGGGCTGGTGCTCGAGGACAATGAGGACATGGTCCGCGCGATGATCAACCAGCGCGCCAATGCGCTGCTGCGATTCACCGGGCTCGACGAGCGACTCGCCAATTCGGTGCTCGACGGGCTCTACCGCATGCTCGCCGAGGTGCTGATCGATCCCGAGCATCCCTTGCGCGCCAAGATCGAGGACGGGCTGGCCGACCTCGCGAAGGGCTTGCGCGAGGATCCAGAACTTCAGGCGAAGGTCGAGCGGATGAAGCACGAGATGCTCGACAATCCCGCCATCGCCACCTGGTGGCAGGGGGTGTGGGAGCGGCTGCGCCACCGGTTGATCGAGATGGTCCGCGGCGGGTCCGGCGAGATGCCCGGGCGGATCACCGACAGCCTCGCCGAAATGGGCGCCGCGCTGCGCGAAGATCCGCGGCTCCAGCAGCAGGTCAATCGCTTCGCCCGCCGCACCGCGGTGGGCTTGACCTCGCGCTACGGCGCGCAGATCGTCCGGCTGGTGTCCGAAACCGTGCGCGGCTGGGATGCCAGCACGATCACCGGCCGGGTCGAAAACGCGGTCGGCCGCGACCTGCAGTTCATCCGCATCAACGGCACGCTGGTAGGCGGGCTGGTGGGGCTGACGCTGCATTTCCTGAGCGGGACGTTTTGAGCCAAGCCGGTGCGGGGGGTCAGCCCATCTTGTAGACGATTCTGGTGATATAGAACGAACGCATCGGCTGGCCCTGGCTATCCAGAGCTGGTTCGAAAACCGCGTCCTTCAAGGCTCGGCACGCGGGCGCAGGGAGCGCCTCGGAATTGGTGGCATTGGCCAGCGTGCATTGCTCCACCGCGCCCTTCTCGTTGACCAGAAGTAACGCCCGGACGATGCCCTGTTCGCCCCTTCGCAGCGCCTTCATCGGATAGTCCCGCGTGATCCGCGAGGTGATTTCCCTGCTGTTTGTCCAATCGACCATCCGCGTCAGCGAGCGGTGTTGGTCGACGTCCAGCCCCCACGCCGATAGCAGATCCTGCGAACAGGCATTGAGTGCCGCGAACGGCTTGTCGAGCGGGCCCGTGGCGAAGCGGACACCGCGGTTGCGCTGGCCGATCTCGATGTATTCCATCCCCTGCGCCCGTTCGACGTTGATTGCCGGAAGGCTGGTTCGGATTTCGGAGGCTTGAGCGTCATCCACGTCCTCGTCCTCGTCCGGCTTTTCCTCGAGGTTGACGCCTGAATAGATCAGGGCCGGGCCGAAGCCGTCCACATCGCCCTTGAACGGTCTGATTCCCTGCTCCCCGCCGGCTGGACCGAACTGCGTGATCACGTCGCGGCTCGAAGAAAATCGCTCCAGCGGCTCGCCCGCCAGCGTCATCTCGAAGGAGCCGCTCGGACCGTGCTGGGTCAAGAACACTACCGAGCGATTCTCGGCGTCGCCAAAAGTGCGCGCGAGGCGGCAGCTTTGCTTTGCGTAGTCGACATGCCAGTTCGACGTGGGAGCGAGTACGACGGGCAGATCCGCCGCATATGCTGCTTGGGAAACGACCGCAGCGGCTGCGGCGAAACAGATCTTTGAACGAACCATGGGCGACCCTCCTGCAGCAAGAATTACCGCAGGAGGGTCGCATTATCCAAGCGCGAATTTCGCGCCGGTCAGAGCTTCTCGGTCAGCTCCGGCACCGCCTTGAACAGGTCCGCCACCAGGCCGACATCGGCGACCTGGAAGATCGGCGCGTCCTCGTCCTTGTTGATGGCGATGATGGTCTTGGAATCCTTCATGCCCGCAAGGTGCTGGATCGCTCCCGAGATGCCGATTGCGATATAGACTTCCGGGGCGACGATCTTGCCGGTCTGGCCAACCTGGTAATCGTTGGGGACATAGCCCGCATCGACCGCCGCGCGGCTGGCGCCGACGCCCGCGCCGAGCTTGTCGGCGAGCGGCATGATCACTTCCTCGAAGGTGGCCGCATCCTTGAGCGCGCGGCCGCCCGAGACGATAACCTTGGCGCTGGTCAGCTCGGGGCGCTCGCTGGCGGCGATTTCCTCGCTGACGAAGCTGGAAATGCCCGCATCGCCGGCACCGGTCACGTCCTCGACGCTGGCCGATCCGCCTTCCGCTTCGGCCTTGTCGAAGGCGGTGCCGCGCACGGTGATAACCAGCTTGGGATCGGAGGATTCGACCGTCGCGATGGCATTGCCGGCATAGATCGGGCGGGTGAAGCTCTTCTCGCCCTCGACCGAGAGGATGTCCGAGATCTGCATCACGTCGAGCAGCGCCGCGACGCGCGGGGCGATGTTCTTGCCGGTGGTGGTGGCGGGCGCGACCAGCGCGTCGTAGCCGTCCATCAGCTTGGCGACCAGCGGCGCGACGTTTTCGGCGAGCTGGTTGGCATAGGCGGGGTCGTCGGCTTTCAGCACCTTGCCCACCCCGGCGATCTTCGCCGCGGCATCGGCGGCGCCGGCGCAATTGGAGCCGGCGACCAGCGCGGTCACATCGCCCAGCTTGCCGGCGGCGGTGACCACCGCGAGCGTGGCGTCGGCGACGCTGTCATTGTCGTGTTCGACCAGAACCAGAGTGTTCATCGTTTCAAACCCTTGTTTGCGTTCGCCCTCGGTGCGTCGAAGGGCCTTGGCGTATCGGACCCGCGGCGTGCCGCGAGGGCCGGTGCCTCGACAAGCTCAGCACCGGCGGGTGGCGGGCATTGTGTCAGGCGAAGCCCAGCGCCTTGATCTTGGCGACCAGCGCATCGACATCGGCGACCTTCTCGCCGGCCTGCCGCACGGGCGGCTCGGAGACGTTGGTGGTCGTCAGCCGCGGCGCGGTCTCGACCCCGTAATCGGCGGGGGTCTTGTTCTCGAGCGGCTTCTTCTTGGCCTTCATGATGTTGGGCAGCGAAGCGTAGCGCGGCTCGTTGAGGCGCAGATCGGTCGTGACGATCGCGGGCAGGGTGAGCTTCACCGTCTGCAGGCCGCCATCGACCTCGCGCTTTACCGTCACCGAATCGCCATCGACCTCGACGGTGTTGGCGAAAGTGCCCTGCGGACGACCCAGCAGCGCGGCCAGCATCTGGCCGGTCTGGTTGCTGTCGTCGTCGATCGCCTGCTTGCCGAGCATGACCAGCCCGGGCTGTTCTTCCTCGACGATGGCTTTCAGGATCTTGGCGACCGCGAGCGGCTCGACCAGATCGTCGGTCTCGACGAGGATCGCGCGGTCGGCGCCCATGGCGAGCGCGGTGCGCAGCGTTTCCTGCGCCTTGGCGGGGCCTATCGAGACCACGACGATCTCCTCGGCCTTGCCGGCTTCCTTGATCCGGATGGCTTCCTCGACTGCGATTTCGTCGAAGGGGTTCATGCTCATCTTGACGTTGGCGAGGTCGACGCCCGAGCCGTCGGCCTTGACCCGCGGCTTGACGTTGTAATCGATGACCCGCTTGACGGGGACGAGGATTTTCATGCGCGAAAGTCCTTTTCTAAAAGCTGCAAAACGGCGCGAATGGGCCGCTTTCCTAACGAATGCGTGGGCGGGACATTGCGTTCCGAGAGGCCAAGGTCAAGCCCCCGGGCGGGAGTGCCGCTTTACCGTAACGTCAACCTGATGGCAGGCGTTGAGCGTTTGGCGAGCGCCGGGCCCGAATCACCGGGAAAGCGCTCGCCAAAGGTAGCCAATCCGCCCGTTCAGGCGGCCTTCTTTACTTCCGCGACGATCTTGCGCGCGGCATCGCCGAGGTCGTTGGCGCTGACGATCGGCAGGCCCGAATTCTCGAGGATTTCCTTGCCCGCAGCGACATTGGTGCCTTCCAGCCGGACCACCAGCGGAACCGAGAGGTTCACGTCCTTGGCCGCCTGGACGATACCGTTGGCGATCACGTCGCACTTCATGATCCCGCCGAAGATGTTGACGAGGATGCCTTCGACCGCCGGATCCTTGAGGATGATCTTGAACGCCGCGGTCACCTTCTCGGTGGTGGCGCCGCCGCCGACATCGAGGAAGTTGGCGGGGAAGGCGCCGTTCAGCTTGATGATGTCCATCGTCGCCATCGCGAGGCCCGCGCCGTTGACCATGCAGCCGATGGTGCCGTCCAGCTTGATATAGGCGAGATCATATTCGCTGGCCTCGACCTCGGCGGGATCTTCCTCGCTCTCGTCGCGCAGCGCCTGGATATCGGGGTGGCGATAGAGCGCGTTGGAATCGAAGCTCATCTTGGTGTCGAGCACCAGCAGATTGGCCGTCCCCGAAGAATCTGGCTTGGTCTCGACCAGCGGGTTGATCTCGACCATCTCGCAATCGAGTTCAATGAAGGCGGTGTAGAGCTGCTTGGCGAGCTTCTGCGCCTGCTTGTTGAGTTCGCCGGAGAGCTCGAGCGCGAAAGCGACCGCGCGGCCGTGATGCGGCATGAAGCCCTGCGCGGGGTCGATGGTGATGGTCGCGATCTTGTCGGGCGTGTTGTGCGCGACATCCTCGATGTCCATCCCGCCTTCGGTCGACACGATCATCGCGACCTGGCCGCTGGCGCGATCGACGACCATGGAGAGGTAGTATTCGGATGCGATATCGACGCCGTCGGTGACGTAGAGGCGGTTGACCTGCTTGCCCTCGTCGCCGGTCTGGATCGTGACCAGCGTGTTGCCGAGCATCTCGCGCGCGTCCTTCTCGACGTCTTCGATGCTGTGCGCGAGCCGCACGCCGCCCTTGGCGTCGGCGGGCAGTTCGGTGAATTTGCCCTTGCCGCGTCCGCCGGCATGGATCTGAGCCTTGACCACATAGAGCGGTCCGGGGAGTTTCTTCGCCGCCGCGACCGCTTCCTCGACATTCATCGCCGCGTGTCCGACGGGGATGGCGATGCCGTGCTTGGCGAGAAGTTCCTTGGCCTGATATTCATGGATGTTCATTTTGGGGGAATGTCCTTGTCGCGCCGCGAATGGGGGGTGGAAGTTTCGTGCCGCATAAGCATGTCTGGGCACGCTTGAAAAGTGCCGCCTTCGGGTGCAACTGCGCCGCTGCTTCATGATCGACAGCCAGCGCCTCGAATCCATCGTCCGCGAAGCGGGCCGCATCGCCCATGATTTGTGGCCGGGCGCGGGCCACGCCGTGGCCAGCTGGGAGAAGGAACCCGGTGCTCCGGTATGCGAGGCGGATATCGCGGTCGATACCTTCCTCAAGCGCGAGCTGGGCGCGCTGCTGCCCTCGGCGGGGTGGCTGTCCGAGGAGACGGTGGACGACCCAGCGCGGCTCGCCAATTCGCTGATCTGGCTGGTCGACCCGGTCGACGGGACGCGCGATTTCATCCGCGGGCGCTCGGGCTGGTGCGTCTCGGTGGCGCTGGTGAGCGCCGGGCGGCCGCTGATCGGCATTCTCGCCGCGCCGGCGCGAGGCGAAAGCTGGAGCGCGGTGGCCGGTGCCGGAGCGGCGCGCAACGGCGTCGCGCTGCGCGCCTCGACCCGGAGCGAATTTTCGGGCGCGCGGGTCCCGGCCGATTCGCTGCCCAAGGCGGATCGCGATCTGGCGCTCGTCGACAAGCCCAATTCGATCGCGCTGCGGATCGCCATGGTCGCGGCGGACGAGGCGGATCTGGTGGCGACGCTGCGCTGGGGCTTCGAATGGGATATCGGCGCCGCGGCGCTGATCGCGCGCGAAGCGGGCGCATCTACCAGCGATGCCTACGGGCGGACGCTGGGTTACAACAAGCGCGATCCGCGCGCCTTCGGGGTGATCGCCTCGGCTCCCGGCATTCACACCGCGGCGGTGGAGCGGATGGCGGGGCGGGTTGCAACGATCAGGAAGCGAGAGTTGGAGAAACCGGAATGAGAATTGCAATCTCGGCCACAGCAGTCGCGCTGGTCGCGTGCGGCCAGCCGGACGAAGCCGTGACTAGAGCAGAAATTGAGAACATCCGGGATCGAATCACCCAGTTGGAACAAGAGGCTGTACGGCCTGCGGAAATTCAAACTGCTCCTGAACCAGAGCGTGCCGCACCGGCTACGCTGCCAGAACAGCGCATGACCCACCAACTCGTCGGAACCTCATTTCAGGGAGGGGAGGTCTTTCGATATCCGGGGCTAGAAGCCTGCGAGCAAGCGAGGCAGTCGCTTCTGGATAGCTGGCGCGAGGATGATGAGAGAAAGCGGACGCAAGGCGTGGTGTTCACGTCGCGTCCAACACCTAGTTGCCTGCCCCTTTAGAGAGGCAGTTTGCATATTCGCCATGGCCAAAGAAAAGGGCCGATCTCGCGACCGGCCCCTTCCAATTTTCAGTCCGGAAGCCCGGAGCGGGATTACATTCCTTGCGCGGCCTGCGCCTCGCGCACGTCCTGCTCGTCGAAGGGGATAATCTTGATTTCGACCCTGCGGTTGAGCGCGCGACCCTGAACGGTCGCGTTGTCGCCGACGAAATAGCGCGGATCCTCACCAAAGCCCTGCGAGCGGATACGCGAGGCGGCGACGCCGCGGCTGGTCAGATAGCTGGCCACCGCTTCGGCGCGCTGGCGCGACAGGTTCTGGTTGAAGGAATCCGAACCGGTCGAATCGGTGTAGCCGTACACGTCGATCAGGCTGTTGGGATATTGCACCATGCTCTGCGCGACGCGGTCGAGCGTGTTCCGGAAGGTCTGGTTGATCGTGTAGCTGCCGGTCTGGAAGGTGACGCCGTCGGGCAGGTTGACGAGGATCGCCTCGCCGCCATCGACCTGGGTCACATCGACCCCGGTGCCCGCGGTCGCTTCCTCGAGCTCCTTGATCTGCTGGTCCATGCGGTAGCCGACATAGCCGCCCGCTGCCGCGCCGCCGACGGCGCCGATGATGCGTCCGGTCTTGCCGCCGATCACGCCGCCGAGCAGACCGCCCAGCAGGCCGCCGCCGCCGGCACCCAGGACGGTGCGCGAGATTTTCTGTTCGCCGGTATTGGGGTCGGTCACACAGGCCGAGACGCCGAGCAGCGATACGGATGCCAGCGTGGCGACGAGAATTTTGGAATTTTTCATGGAAACTCAGTCCTTCTTCAGCGGCGTCGCGTCTCGACCATTGGAGACTGTCTCGACCCCGGCATTGGGATAGTAGTGAAGCGCGCCCACCCCGCGCCTGCTCCCTAAACCCGTGAAGGCCATAGGCGTTCCGCGATGTTCCAATGATGGCGCGAAGGCTGGCGTTGGAGCGCAATTGTGCTAGCGCTCGCCTCGTGACTCCTTTTCCCTGGACCGACCTCCTCATCATCGCGGGGCTCATCGTGCTCAACGGCGTCTTTGCGATGTCCGAGCTGGCGATCGTTTCCGCGCGTACCGCCAAGCTGCGCGGCGCCGCGCAGAAGGGTACCAAGGGGGCGAGCACCGCGCTGCGGCTTGCTTCGGACCCCGGCAAGTTCCTTTCGACCGTGCAGATCGGGATCACGCTGATCGGCATCATCGCCGGTGCCTATTCCGGGGCCAGCCTCGGCGGGCCGGTGGGCGAGCGGCTGGCGGCGCTGGGTCTGCCGCTGGAATGGTCCGAGCAGGCCGGTTTCGTGCTGGTTATCGCGCTGACGACCTATTTCAGCCTCGTCATCGGCGAGCTCGTGCCCAAGCAGGTGGCGCTGCGGCTGGCGGTGCCGATCGCGATCGTGATGGCGGGGCCGATGGCGCTGCTCTCGCGCGTCGCCGCGCCGGTGGTGTGGGTGCTCGATGCCTCGTCGGCGGTGCTGATCCGGCTGCTCGGCGTGCGTCCCTCGGGGCAAGGCGCGGTGACCGCGGAGGAACTGCACATGCTGTTCGCCGATGCGACCCGCTCGGGTGTGATCGAGCACGCCCAGCACCAGATGCTGCAGGGCGTGGTCCGGCTGGCGGACCGGCCGGTGCGCGAGGTGATGACCCCGCGCAACCAGCTCGACTGGATCGACGCCGATGCCGATACCGACCAGATCCGCGCCACGATCGAGGCGAGCTCGCACTCCTGCCTGCCCGTTGCGGAAGGCTCGCCCGACAGGGTGGTGGGGCTGATCAAGGTGCGCGATGTTCTCGCGCATATGGTCGCGGGGCGGCCGGTCGACTTGCGCAGCATGATGCTGAAGGCCGAGGTCGTCCCCGACCAGCTCGACGCGGTCGATGCGCTGCGCGTGCTGCAGCAGGCCGATGTCGCGATGGCGATGGTCCACGACGAATACGGCCATCTCGACGGCATCGTCACGCCCGTCGATGTGCTGACCGCGCTGGTGGGCGATTTCGTCAGCGACCAGGAGCATGGCGATGCACCCGGGGTGGTGGAGCGCGAGGATGGCTCGCTGCTGGTCTCGGGCTCGCTCTCGGCGGATGCGCTGGGCGACCGGCTCGGGCTGGAATACGACGAGGACCGCGAATTCGCGACCGCCGCGGGCTTCGTCCTCGCGGTGCTGCGCAAGCTGCCCGAGGAGGGCGAGTATTTCAGCGAACAGGGCTGGCGCTTCGAGGTCGTCGACATGGACGGCCGCCGGATCGACAAGCTGCTGGTGTCGCGCGAAGGCGCCGAGCCCGCGCAGGACGATTTCGGCGAGGCCTAGCCGCTTGGCCGGGCCCCGCCGGGAGCGCTAGCCGGGGATCACCGCCTGCGCGCCGGCGCCATCGCCTTCGGGCGCGGCGATGATGTCGCGGGTGACGCGGCCCTTGGCGACGGTGTTGGTCTCGGGATCGCCCACCGAGGAGCGGATGCCCGGAGCCGCGGCGCCGGCGCGGTCGAGCGCGCTGGTCTCGACCGCACTGCGCGCTGCGGGTCCGCCGAACAGCGCCTCGAGCGCCTGCTGCGACGTGGTGCCTTCCGCGGGACGCGGCGCGCCCGGGGCGGGCGGTACGAGGTTGAAGTCGGGCGGCACCACCAGCGGCGCCTGGCGCTGGACGGCGAATTCGTCGGGCCGCTCGCGATTGAGGAAGCCGCCGCCGCCGCATGCGGACAGCATGGTCGCCGAAAGGGCGAGCAGGGCGAGGGTATGATGCTTGGTCATGAAGTCTTCTCCGCGGCGGAAGGCGCCGTTTCATCCATCAGGTCGTCGACATTGTCGCGTATGAGAAAGGCGCGGGCAAGGATAATCACCACGCCGATCGTGATCGCCGCATCGGCGACGTTGAAGATCAGGAAGGGCCGGAACTCGCCGAAATGCAGATCGGCGAAATCGACCACATAGCCCAGGTCGTAGCGATCGCGGATATTGCCCAACGCCCCGCCGAGGATCAGCGCCAGCCCGAAAATCTCGCCGAGCAGCTTTTCGCGCAGCATCCACACCGTCACCACCAGCGCGATCAGCCCGGTGACCCCGACCAGCGCCCAGCGCGCCTCGGGGCTGGTCGCCTCGAACATGCCCAGCGAGACGCCGAAATTGCGGGTAAAACGAAGGTCGAAGAACGGCAGCAGCTCCATCGCATCGCCGACCCGGTCGATGCCGAGCCGGTCGGTCACCAGCCATTTGGTCCATTGGTCGACCGCGAAGATGCCCAGCGCGATAAAGCAGCCGATCAGGCGATTGCGCAGCGTCCGGGTCATGCCGCACCGTCCATGTGAGCCACCACATCGGTGCAGCGATCGCACAGCGCGCCATCCTCGGCCACGCTGGGGAGCAGCCGCCAGCAGCGACCGCATTTGTTCTCCGATGTCCGGGTCACTGTCACTTCGTCGCTATCGCCGAAACTCACTGACGCGGTGATGAACAGTTCGGCCAGAGAGGCCTCGTCGAAGCCCGCGGGCACGCGCGAGGCGGGCACCACGACATCGGCCTCGAGCCCCGAGCGGATCACCTTCTCGCGCCGCAGCGGCTCGATCGCCTCCATCACGTCCTCGCGCAAGGACCGCAGCGCCTCCCAGCGGCTCTGGTCCGCTTCGACCCCGGGCACGACCGGCCATTCGAGCAGGTGGACGCTGCCGCCAGCCTCGCCGGGTGCCGCAGGATAGCGCGTCTGCCAAACCTCCTCGGCGGTGAAGACCAACACCGGCGCGGCGTAGCGCACCAGCGCGTGGAACAAGAGGTCGAGCACGGTGCGATAGGCGTTGCGGCGGGTGCTGTCCTCGCCGTCGCAATAGAGGCAGTCCTTGCGGATATCGAAATAGAAGGCCGAGAGATCCTCGTTGCAGAAATCGACCAGCAGGCGGGTGTAGGCGTTGAAATCATAGGCCAGCGCGGCGGCGCGCAGCTTGCCGTCGAGCTCGGCGAGGAGGGCGAGCACATAGCGCTCCAGCTCGGGAACCTCACCCGCATCGCCCATATCGCCGACGAAACCGTCGAGCGCGCCGAGCAGGTAGCGGAAGGTGTTCCTGAGCTTGCGATACTGGTCGGCCACGCCCTTGAGGATCTCGTCGCCGATGCGATGGTCCTCGGTGTAGTCGACGCTCAGCGCCCACAGCCGGATGATGTCCGCGCCGTATTGCTCCATCACCTTGAGCGGATCGATGGTGTTGCCCAGGCTCTTGGACATCTTCTTGCCCTGGCTGTCCATCGTGAAGCCGTGGGTCAGCACCTGGTTGTAGGGCGCGCGGCCGCGGGTGGCACAGCTTTCCATCAGCGAGGACTGGAACCAGCCGCGATGCTGGTCCGAGCCTTCGAGATAGAGATCGGCGGGCCATTGCAGCGCCGGCCAGCGCCCGCTCTCCAGCGTGAAGACATGGGTACAGCCTGAATCGAACCAGACATCGAGAATGTCGGTGACCATCTCGTAGTCGTCCGGCGCGTAGTCGGGACCGAGCAGATCGGCTTTCGCTATCTCGTTCCAGCCGTCGACGCCGTGTTCGCGGATGGCGGCGACGATGCGTTCGTTGACTGCGGGATCGCGCAAATAATCATTGCCGCCCTTCTTCACGAAGAGCGTGATCGGCACGCCCCAGGCGCGCTGGCGCGACAGCACCCAGTCGGGCCGCCCCTCGACCATCGAGCGGATCCGGTTGCGGCCCTTTTCGGGGATGAAATCCACCCGCTCGATCTCGCGCAGCGCGATTTCGCGCAAGGTGGAGTGGTCCTTCGAGGTGAACATCGCCACCGCCGCGCCGAAGCCCGAAGGCACCGCGACATCGAAATCGCCGGTGTCGAGCGGCTCGTCCATCGGCACGAACCATTGCGGGGTGCAACGGTAGATGACCTTGGCCTTGGAGCGCCATGAGTGCGGGTAGGAGTGCGCGTAATCCTCCGAGGCCGCCAGCAGCGCGCCCGCGTCGCGCAGGTCGGAACAGATCGGTCCGTCGGGCGCGTTGAAGGGCTTGTTGATCACCGCACGGCGGCGCTCCTTGCCTTCACCGTCGAGGTCGTCGGCGCCCAGCCACGGCCAGTCGTCGCGATAGCGCCCGTCGTCCATCACCGCGAACACCGGCTCGAGCCCTACCGATTTGCACAGCGCGAAATCGTCCTCGCCGTGGTCGGGCGACATGTGGACCAGCCCGGTGCCGCTGTCGGTGGTGACGAAATCGCCCGGCAGGAAGGGACGGGGTTTGGCGTAGAAACCTCCGAGATGGTGCATCGGGTGGCGCGCGACGGTTCCGGCGAGGTCGGAGCCTTTAAATACCTTGCGCTCTTCAAGGCCAACTTTGAACTGGCCGCCATCAGCAGTCTTTCCAAGGGCTGCCTCTATTCGCTCTTCGACTTGCTTCAGAAGCGGACGCGCGACCAGAAAGCGCTTACCCACGAACTCCCGCAACGGATGGGAACTGATAGCAAGTTCGAGGTTCTGTTCACCGACGGAAGAGCCGCCGACCATCGGTTCGGCTAGGACATACTCAACTTCCGCTCCATACGCCAAAGCCTGGTTCACCGGAATCGTCCATGGCGTTGTCGTCCAGATCACCGCGTATGCGCCGCGCAGCTCCTTGATCGGCGACTCGACAATCTCGAACGCCACATCGATCTGCGTCGAGACGATGTTCTCGTATTCGACTTCGGCCTCGGCCAGCGCGGTCTTTTCGACCGGACTCCACATCACCGGTTTCGACCCGCGATAGAGATTGCCGCCTTCCGCGAATTTCATCAGCTCGCCGACGATCGTCGCCTCGGCTGCGAAATCCATCGTCAGATAGGGATTGTCCCAATCGCCCAGACAGCCCAGCCGCTTCAATTGCTCGCGCTGGGTGTCGACCCACCCTTGCGCATAGGCGCGGCATTCGGCGCGGAATTCGGCCGCGGGGACCTCGTCCTTGTTGAGCTTCTTCTTGCGATACTGCTCCTCGACCTTCCACTCGATCGGCAGGCCGTGGCAATCCCAGCCCGGAACGTAGGGCGCATCCTTGCCCAGCAGCGTCTGGGTGCGGCAGACCGTGTCCTTGAGCACATGGTTGAGCGCGTGGCCCACATGAATGTCGCCATTGGCGTAGGGCGGGCCATCGTGGAGGATGAACTTTTCGCGGCCTTCGCGCGCAGCGCGCAGCTCCTCGTAGAGCGCATCGCGCTGCCAGCGCGCCAGAATGCCCGGCTCCTTCTGCGGCAGCCCGGCCTTCATGGGGAATTCGGTCTTCGGCAGGAAGACGGTATCTCGGTAATCGCGGGTCTCAGCCATAGGGCTGGGCCGCTAAAGGAAACCGCGCCTCTAGGGAAGGGTTTCGCGCGAAACGCTCATGCCAGCAATTCGCGCGCCGTGTCGCAATCGCGCTCCATCTGCGCGATCAGTTCGTCCAGCGAATCGAATTTCGCCTCGGGGCGCAGGAAATGGTGGAACCCCACCTCGATCTCCTGCCCGTAGAGATCGCCCGCGAAATCGAAGAAATAGGGCTCGAGCAATTCCTTGGGCGGATCGAATTGCGGGCGGATACCGACATTGGCCGCGCCCTTCAGCAGCTCGCCGGTGGCGAGGATCCGCCCGGTGACCGCGTAGATGCCGTAGCGCGGGCGCAGATAGCTTTCGATCGCGAGATTGGCGGTGGGATAGCCGATGGTGCGGCCGCGCTTGTCGCCATGCTCGACCACGCCGCGGATCGCGAACGGGCGGGTGAGCAGCCGCGCCGCCTCCTGTGGATCGCCGTCCTTGAGCGCATTGCGCACCCGGCTGGAGGAAATCGGCTGCCCGCCATCCATGACCGCGCCCACCGTGCGCGTCTCGAGACCGCGCTTGGCCCCGAAGCCGCGCAGCAGCGCGACATCGCCCTTCGCGCCCTGACCGTATTTGAAATCCTCGCCGGTCACCACGCCATGCGCGCCCAGCCGCTCGATCAGGATATCGGCGATGAAGTCCTCGGCCGGAGTGCCCGCCAGCGCGCCGTCGAAATGGAACACCAGCATCGCGGTCGCGCCCGCGGCGAGATAGAGTTCCTGCCGCTGTTCGAGCGTGGTCAGCCGGAACGGCGGCACCTCGGGACGGAAGAAGCGCACCGGATGGGGGTCGAAAGTGGCGATGATCGCCGGGCGCCCTTGCGCGCGCGCCCATTCGATCGCCTCGCCCGCGACCTGTTGGTGACCGAGGTGAAACCCGTCGAAATTGCCCAGCGCGATGATCGCACCGCGCAAGGAGGAAGGCACCGGCTCGCGGTGGTCGAGCCATCTCATGCTTCGTCCTCCGGCAGCTTGCGATAGGTGACGAAGGAATAGGCGGGGCGCTCGCCCGTCGCCGGATGGTCTTCGCGCGCCGCGACTTCCCAGGCTGCGCCGAGCTCGGGCATGAACACGTCGCCGGCAAAATCGGCTTGGATTTCGGTGACTTCGGCGCGGGTCGCGCGGTCCATGAAACTGTCGAAGATCGCCGCGCCGCCGATCACCGCGATTGCGCCTTCGCCCGCGGTGGCGAGCGCCTCCTCGACCGAGCGGGCCACTTGCGCGCCCTCGCTGTCCCAGCGCTCGCGCCTTGTCAGCACGATATGGCGCCGCCCCGGCAGCAGCCCGGGCAGGCTCTCGAAGGTCTTGCGCCCCATGATCATCGGGCAGCCCATCGTGAGCGCCTTGAAATGCGCCAGGTCGGCGGGGAGGTGCCAGGGCAGCCGCCCCTCGTGCCCGATCGCGCCATTGGCGGCGCGGGCGTAGACCAGGAAGATGTGCTGGGTCACGATGGGGTCTGGTGGGTCGGATTCTTGGCGCGGGTCAGCTTCGTGACGTGCCCCATCTTGCGACCGCTGCGCGCCTGTTTCTTGCCGTAGAGATGCAGATGCGTGTCGGGCTCGCTCAGCAGCGCCTGCGCGCTGGCCGCACCCTTGCCGATGAGATTGGTCATCGTCACCGTCTGTGCGACCGTCGCGGTATCGCCCAGCGGCAGCCCCGCCACCGCGCGCATGTGGTTGGCGAACTGGCTGGTGACCGCACCCTCGAGCGTCCAGTGCCCCGAATTGTGCACTCGCGGGGCCATCTCGTTGAAAACAGGACCTTTTTCGGTCGCAAAAAACTCCAGCGTCAGCACCCCGACATAATCCAGCGCATCCGCCACAAGCTTTGCCAGGGTATGTGTTTCATCAGTTTGCGCCGCAATCGCCTCCCCCGCCGGCAGCGAGGAAGTGGCGAGAATCCCGTCGTGATGGACATTGCGGGCCGACTCCCAGAACCGGATATCGCCATCCTGCCCCCGCACCAGGATCACCGAAAACTCCGCCGCGAAGTCGACGAAGCCTTCGTAGATCGCCGGGCCGTCGGACAATTGCACCGAATCGGCATCATGCGCCGATGCGATCCGCCACTGGCCCTTGCCGTCATAACCTTCGCGCCGGGTCTTGAGGATGCCGGGCGCGCCGATGCGGTCGATCGCCTCGACCAGATCGGCGCGCGAATCGACCGCGGCATAGAGTGCCGGGCACCCGCCGAGCCCTTCGACGAAGCGCTTTTCCGCCAGCCGGTCCTGCGCCACTTCGAGCGCCTTGCGCGGCGGGAACACCGGCGCGACCGGCAGCGTGTCGAATACGCTCAGCGGCACGTTCTCGAATTCATAGGTGATCACATCGCATTGCGCGGCGAAAGCGGCGAGCGCGGCGGTGTCGTCCCATCGGGCGACGAAGAAATCGGCGCAGACCTCGGCGGCGACATTGTCGCCCTCGGGCGCATAGCCGACGCAGCGATAGCCCAGCCGCGCGGCTTCCATCGCCAGCATGCGGCCCAATTGTCCCCCGCCGAGGATGCCGATCGTGCTGCCCGGTTTCAGCATCAGTCCTCCGGCCGCTCCGCCACCGCATCGCTGCGCGCCTGCCGCCAGGCCTTGAGCCGCTCGGTCAACGCCGCGTCGGAGCCCGCCAATATGCTCGCGGCGAGCAGGCCGGCGTTGGTCGCCCCGGCCTCGCCGATCGCCAGCGTCCCGACCGGCACGCCGGCAGGCATCTGGACGATCGAGAGCAGGCTGTCCTGCCCACTCAGCGCGCGCGACTGCACCGGCACGCCCAGCACCGGCAGATGCGTCAGCGCCGCGATCATGCCCGGCAGATGCGCCGCGCCGCCCGCCCCGGCGATGATGACGCTGATGCCTTCACCCTCGGCCTGCCGCGCGAATTCGTACATCCGGTCGGGGGTACGATGCGCCGAGACTATGCGCACATCGGTCGCGACCGCGAGTGCCTCCAGAACCGCGGCGCAGTTCTTCATCGTCGGCCAGTCGGACTGGCTGCCCATGACGATCGCCACTTTTGCACCCTGCGCCATGGTCACGCGTCCTTGAGGTAGTAGCGGTCGCCCGAGGGGCGCAAATTGTCGCCGAACTCATAGACGATCGGCTGGCCGGTGGGGATCTCCAGCCCGGTGATCTCCTCGTCGGAGATGCCCGAGAGATGCTTCACCAGCGCGCGCAGCGAATTGCCATGCGCCGAGATCAGCACCGTCTCGCCGCTCGAGAGCACCGGCAGGATTGCGCTTTCCCAATAGGGCAACACGCGTTCGATGGTGAGCTTGAGGCTTTCGGCGCGGGGCACCGGCACCCCGGCATAGCGCGGATCGTCGGCGAGATCGAATTCGCTGCCCGGCTCCATTTCGGGCGGGGGTACATCGAAGCTGCGGCGCCAGATATGGACCTGCTCGTCGCCATATTTGTCGCGGGTTTCCTGCTTGTCGAGCCCGGTCAGCCCGCCGTAATGCCGCTCGTTGAGCCGCCAGTCCTTGGTCACCGGGATCCACAGCCGGTCGCAGGCCTCGAGCGCCAGATTGAGCGTCTTGATCGCGCGGGTCTGGAAGGAGGTGAAGGAAGTGGTCGGCAGCAGGCCGTGCTCGGCGAGCAGGTGGCCTGCGGCGAGAGCCTCCTCGACGCCCTTTTGGGTCAGTTCGACGTCCCACCAGCCGGTGAAGCGGTTGGCGAGGTTCCATTCGCTCTGGCCATGGCGCACGAGAATGAGTTTGGGCATGGATGCTCCGGGCAAATCCTAGGAGCGCGTTTCGTTAGCCGCCCGGATCGGGTTTTGGAAGCGCCGCGTCCGAATCGTTTTGCTGGCGTGCCTGCGCCTTGCGGCGGCGCAGGTTCGCGCGCAATTGCGCGGCCAGCCGTTCCTCGCGGGTCGGTTTCGGATCGGTGTTCGCCATGGTGCGTGTCTGTGGCCGCGAAGCGCGCCAAGCTCAAGCATTCGCTTGACATTGGGTCCGGCTCTGACAATAGCGCGCGCCTCCTCAACCCCCTCTTTGGGGGCAGGGTCCGTGCTGCTGTAGCTCAGTGGTAGAGCGCGTCATTGGTAATGACGAGGTCGGGAGTTCAATCCTCCCCAGCAGCACCATTTTCCACCCGACGTCGGTCGAAATAAGTGCGAGCGCGGAGGCGCTTGCACAAAGCGGCGCGCTGCGCCACCTGTCCGCCCGTATCTGAGGGGACGACACCGGCATGCATTTCCAGCTTACCGAACAGCAGCGCGAGCTTCAGGACAGCGCGCGCAAATTCGCGCAGAACGAACTGCCCGAGCTGGCGCGCGAGATGGAGGAGAAGGATTTCTCCGTCCCCGCCGAAATGGTCCGCCGCTACGGCGAGATGGGTTTTCTGGGGGTCAATCTTCCCGAGCAATATGGCGGATTGGGGCTGGGGCATTTCGAGGCGATCCTTGTGCTCGAACAATTCGCGATGATCTCCAACGCGGTCGCCTTCCCGGTGTTCGAAGCGCTGGTCGGACCGGTGCGCACGCTTGAGCGATTCGGTTCCGAAGAACTCAAGCAGCGAATTATCCCGGAGGTCACAGCGGGCGAGGCGACGGTGGCGGTGTCGATGTCCGAGCCAGATGCCGGGACCGCGCTGACCGAACTGACCACGCATGCCAGCGACCGGGGCGATCATTACCTGCTCAACGGCACCAAGCGGTGGACCAGCGGCGCGGGCCATGCGCGCTATTATGTCACCTATTGCCGGCTGTCGGACGAACCGGCGGCGAAGGGCATCGGCGCGCTGCTGGTCGACAAGGAGATGGCGGGCGTGTCCTTCGGCGCGCGCGAAGAGCTGATGGGCTTTCGCGGGATCGAGACGCGCGACATCCTGTTCGATAATGTGACAGTGCCCAAGGACAATCTGGTGATCGGCGCGGGCGGGTTCGGCCAGCTGATGCAGGCCTTCGGGCTGGAGCGCTGCGGCAATGCGACGCAGAGCCTGGGTCTTGCGCAGGCTGCGCTCGATCAGGCGATCGAATACACCCAGGAGCGCAAGGCATTCGGCAAGCCGATCGTCGATTTCCAGGGCGTGCAATTGAAGCTCGCCGAAATGGCGATGCGGGTCGAGGCGGCGCGACTGCTGATCTACCGCGCAGTGGTCAATTCCGCCGAGCAGGCCAACGGTCTGCCCTCGGTCTACGAGAGCAGCGTCGCCAAATGCTATGCCAACGAGATCGTCCGCGAGGTCACCGCGCAGGGGATGCAGGTCATGGGCGGCTATGGCTATCACAAGGAATACGGCATGGAGCAGAGGCTGCGCGACGGCTTCGCTTGGGGAATCGCGGGCGGCGCGATCGATGTCCAGAAGACCAATATCACCGCCGCGATGATCGGCAGACGGTTCGACCAACGGCGTTGATTTGGCTTAGTGTATTGCCTAGATAGGACGCCAATGGATGATAACGACCCGCTAACGCAGCTGGACCCCGCCTATAGGTCGGTGATGCGGATCGTGACCGCGATCTGGCTGGCGATTTTGCTGGTCCCGACCGTTGTTGCGGAAGTGGCGATTCCGGGCTGGCACGGTGTCGTCGCGATCCCGTACGTGCTGCTCGCTGCGATCATCTTCTTCCGCCTGCCTCAACGGCGCTGGCAGGCGCGCGGCTATGTCATGGCCGACGAGCGGCTGCGGGTGGTCAAGGGGCTGCTGTTCCATTCGGACACGGTGGTGCCGTTCGGGCGGGTGCAGCATATCGATGTCGACCAGGGCCCGCTCGAGCGCGCCTACGATATCGCCACGCTGACGGTGCACACCGCGGGGAGCCACAACGCTTCGGTCCACCTTCCCGGTCTCAAGCACGCCGATGCGCTGGCGATGCGCGACGCGATCCGCGCAGCGATCCGGCGCGACACGCTGTGACGGGCGAGCGGTCTCTGCCTGAAGTGGGTCCGCAGGAAGAACTCGCCGCCGAACACCCCGGCGAGGCTCAGCGCACCGACCCCAAAAGCTTCATCGTCGGCGCAGTCGCTTCGCTCGGGCAGGTGGCGCTCCCGCTGGCCTTCGGTGCCTATGCGGTTCTCGATGGCGAACCGACCCGGCTGCTGTTCGCCATCCCCGCCGTGCTCGCCATCCTCGCCGTCAGCACGGCGCTGGCCTATCTGCACTGGTACCGCTTTACCTACCGCATCGGCGCCAGCGACATCCGCGTCGAGAGCGGCGTGATCTCGCGTGCTGCGCGTTCGGTGCCCTATGAGCGGATCCAGGATGTCAGCCTCGAGCAGAAACTGCTTCCGCGCCTGTTCGGGCTGGTCGAGGTGCGCTTTGAAACCGGGGCGGGGGGCAAGGACGAGCTCAAGCTCTCCTATCTCACCGAGGCCGAGGGTGAGCGTCTGCGCGAGGTTGTCCGCAGCCAGAAGGATGGCGCGGTCCTCGCCCCCGAATCAGCCGAAGCTTCCGTCTCCGCCGAAGCGCCGCCCCCGCTGTTCGCGATGGGGCCGCGCCGAGTGGCGACTTTCGGGCTGTTCGAATTCTCGCTCGCGGTGGTCGCGGTGTTGGCCGGTGCCGCGCAGCAGTTCGATTTCCTGCTCCCGTTCGACCTGTGGGATTTCGACGCCTGGCAGGACCGGCTGGCGGGTCCGGGCCGCTGGCTGGCGGGGCTGGGCTTCGCCGCGCAGCTCGCCGGCGGGATTATCGCGGTGGCGACGTTCGTTGCGATCGGTTTTGCCACCGGTCTGGTTCGGACCGCTTTGCGCGAATGGGACTTCAGGCTCGAGCGGACCGAGAAGGGTCTCCGGCGCCGCCGCGGCCTGCTGACGCGCACCGATGTGGTGATGCCGATCCACCGGGTGCAGGCCTTGCGGATGGGGACGGGCCTGGTGCGCCGCTGGTTCGGCTGGCTCGAGCTCAAGGTGGTCAGTCTCGCGCAGGACAGCGGCTCGGCCAACCACAGCGTCGCCCCCTTCGCGCAGGCCGATGAGATCGCGCCCATCGTCGCAGTGACGGGGTTTCATCTGCCGGGCGAGGAGCTCGACTGGCGAAGGGCGGCCACCCAGTACCGCACCGATCAGGTGATACTCGCGGGACTGGTCATGTTTCCACTGGCGGCGGGCCTGGCAATAGCGGGGCAGGGCCATCTGGCCTTGCTGCCGATGGTCGGCTTTGCCGTCATCGCGGCAATGGAATTCGCCAACTGGCGCTTTGCCGCCAACGGCTTCGACACGACCCAGCTGTTTCTGCGCCGCAACTGGCTCGCGCCCAAAGTGGCGATCGCCTCGCGGGTGAAGCTGCAGTCCGTCGAGATCAGCCAGGGCCCGATCGCCCGCCGCCGCGGCTATGCGACGCTGAGCCTCGGGCTCGCCGGGGGCAAGTTCGCCATTTCCGGGATTTCGCTCGACCGCGCGCGCGAATTGCGCGCCGCGGTGCTCGAATCGATCGCGGGCCGCGACTTCAGCGAGCTGGTCTAGGCGCGCAGATCGCTCCAGTCCGGGTTCTCGTCGAACTTCGCCGCGACATAGGAGCAGGCGGGCACTATCCTGAAGACCCGCTCGCGGGCATCGGCGACCAGAGCTTTCACCAGCTCCGCCGCGATGCCCTGCCCGCGCAAGGCGCCGGGGACCAGCGTGTGCTCTGCCACCCGCGCATCGCCGCGCTTCACCCAGGTGAGCTTGCCGGTGGCGTCGCTGCCCGGGATGCGGGCGAGATACTCGCCGCTCTCGCCGCCGTTGCTGGCGTTCTCGTGTCGTTCGATCGTCAAATCTGTCTCGGCCATCGGGGGCGGATCCTTTCGCTGTCTTGCATGCAACGCCTGTCGCTTTATGGGCGTTCCGATGCAGTTCCTTTCCGACAACGCCGCCGCCGTCCACCCGCTCGTCTGGGAGGCGATGCGCGCCGCCGATTCGCCCGATTCGCCCTATGATGGCGATGCGCTCTCGCAGGAACTCGATGCGCGCTTTTCGGCGCTGTTCGCTCGCGATTGTGCCGCGCTGTGGGTCGCGACCGGGACGGCGGCGAACTGCCTCGCGCTGGCGACCATGGTCCAGCCGCATGGCGGCGTGGTCTGCCACGAGGAAGCGCATATCGAGATGGACGAGGGCGGCGCCCCGGGGTTCTATCTCCACGGCGCCAAGCTGCTGCTGGCGCAGGGCGAGAGCGCCAGGCTGACGCCCGAAACCATCCGCGCCGCGATCGATCCGATCCGCGACGATGTCCATCAGGTCCAGCCGCACGCGATCTCGATCACCCAGGCGAGCGAATATGGCTGCGCCTATCGCCCCGAAGAAATCGCCGCCATCGCCGCGCTGGCGCAGGAACGCGGGCTGGGCCTGCATATGGATGGCGCGCGCTTCGCCAATGCGGTGGCGTTCCTCGATTGCGCGCCCGCCGAGGCCGCCGGTCCGATCGATGCGCTCAGCTTCGGCTGCGTGAAAAACGGTGCGATGAGTGCCGAGGCGATCCTGTTCTTCGACGCGCAAGCGGCGGATGTCGCACGCTATCGTCGCAAGCGCGCGGGCCATCTGCAGTCCAAGGGCCGCTTCCTCGCCGCGCAATTGCTGGCGATGCTCGACGGTGATCTGTGGCTCACCAATGCGCGTTCGGCGAATTCCGCGGCGCGGGAGATAGCCGAGGCTTGCGCGGACCGGCTGATGCATCCGGTCGAGGCCAACGAAGTTTTCGTGCGCTGCACTGCCGCCGAACGCGAGGCTTTGCGCGAACAGGGTTTCGGCTTCTACGACTGGGGCGCGAACGCTGCGCGGTTCGTAACCGCCTGGAACACGCGCGCGGAAGACGCGGCTTCGCTCGCCAAGGCCGTTTCCGGCCTGTGACCGCCGCCGCGACCGCGAATCCTGCCGATCATGCGCTGCTGCGGCCGCGGATCGTATTTCCCTTCCTGCTGACCGGGTTGATCTGGGGTTCGACCTGGTGGGTGATCACCGACCAGATCGATGGGGTGCCGCCCAGCTGGTCGGTGGCGATCCGCTTTGCCGTGGCCACCCCGGCGATGTTCCTGCTGGTGCTGGCGATGCGCAAGACGCTCAGGATCGGCAGGGCGGGCCACTGGCTCGCGCTGGCGATCGGGGTCACGCAATTCTGCGGCAATTTCAACTTCGTCTACCGCGCCGAGTTGCATCTCACCTCGGGCATCGTCGCGGTGCTGTTCACCATGCTGATCGTCTCCAATGCGGTGTTCGGCTGGTGGCTGCTGGGCCAGCGGATCACGCGCAATTTCGTCGCCGGGACGGTGGTGGCCTTGTGCGGGATCGCGCTGCTGCTGTGGCACGAGGCAGGGCTCAACCCGCTGGGCGGGTCGATCGGACTGGGCATCTTCTGGGCGGTACTGGGGATCCTGTGCGCCAGCATCGCCAATGTCGTCCAGGCCAACCAGACCGGCCGTTCGCTGCCGATGTTGAGCCTGCTCGCCTGGGCCATGCTCTACGGCACGATCGCCGATTTCGCGCTCGCCTATTGGACCGCGGGGCCGCCGGTGCTCCCCGACCGCGCGAGTTTCTGGCTGGGGATCGCCTGGTTGGCGCTGGCGGGAAGCGTGGTGACCTTCCCGCTGCATTACACGCTGGTGCGCCAGATAGGCGCGGGCCGCGCGGCCTATAACGGCATCGTCACCGTGATCGTGGCGATGGTGCTCTCGACGCTGTTCGAGGATTATCGCTGGACGGTGTGGACCGCGCTGGGTGCAGGACTGTCGCTGTGCGGGCTCGTCATCGCGCTGCGTGCCCGAACAGTCCCGACCCCACCAGCCGATACATCGGGGCTAAAGCAGCCCGCGTAAACCTTCTACATAGGTCGGATAGGCCGGGCGCCAGCCGAGCACCCGCTTGGCCTTGCCGTTGGCGACCCGGCGGCTCTCGGCATAGAAACCGCGCGCCATCGGCGAGAGCCCGGCCTGCTCGATGGTCTGTAACGGCGGCGGCTCCACGCCGAGCAGGCGGCAGGCCTCCTCGATCACCGCGTTCTGGCTGGTGGGCAGATCGTCGGCGAGATTGTAGGCGCCCGGCGGCGCGTCGGTTTGGAGCGCGGCGACCACGCCCGACACGATATCCTCGACATGCACCCGGCTGAACACCTGGCCGGGCAGGTCGATGCGATGCGCCTTGCCTTCGCGCACCCGCTCGAAAGCGCTGCGCCCGGGCCCGTAGATTCCCGGCAGCCGGAACACCCGCGCGCCCAGTTCCAGCCAGCGGGAATCGCATTGTGCCCGCGCGCTGCGGCGCCCGGTGCCGGTGGGTGAGGCTTCATCCACCCAGGCGCCATCGGCATCGCCATAGACGCCGGTGGAGGAGAGGTAGCCGAGCCACTTTCCGGCAAAGGCGGGCGCGTAGAGGTCGAGCACCGGATCGCTGTCGTCGGCGGGCGGGACCGAGGACAGCACATGGGTGCAATCATCCAGCGCCTTGCCCACCGCCTCGCGATCGGCGAAATCGAGCGAACCGTCGCTGCCTGTGGCGATCACCTCCCAGCCTTGCGCCGTCAGCGCTTGCGCGATCCGTTTGGCGGTGTAGCCCAGGCCGAAAATGAACAATCGAGACATAGGGGCGTATTAGCCCAAAGCCTCCCATATTAAAGCCTCCCGAATTACAGGACGGAAACACGCTCAATGGATATTGCCCGCACGCCCGCCAACCCCGATGGCAACCCCGAGATGGCCGATGCCGCGGTCGAGCCCAAGGCTCCCGCGCTGATCCGCCGCGAGGATTATGCGCCTTTCCCCTGGACCGTCGTGGCGACGCATCTCGATTTCGATCTCGGGCTGGAGAAGACTCGCGTCGAGGCGAAGCTGACGCTCGAGCGCAATCCGGCCGCCGAGGCTTCGCCGACGATCCGCCTCAATGGCGAGGGCCTCGCGCCGCTCGAGGTCCACTGCGATGGCGAGCCGAGCAACAGCCACACGATGGAGGGCGACGATCTGATCGTCACCCTGCCCGGCGATGCCCACGAGCTCACCATCGTCACCGAGATCGACCCCGCGGGCAATTCACAGCTGATGGGGCTGTTCGCCTCGAACGGCATGCTGTGCACGCAATGCGAGGCCGAGGGTTTCCGCCGGATCACCTTCTTCCCCGACCGGCCCGATGTGCTCAGCGTTTACACCGTGCGGATGCGCGCACCCAAGGCGCAGTTCCCCGTGCTGCTCGCCAATGGCAATTGCACCGCCGAGGGCGAAGAAGGCGAGCACCACTGGGCCGAATGGCACGATCCCTGGCCCAAGCCTTCATACCTGTTCGCGCTGGTGGCGGGCGATCTGGTCGCGCGCGGCGACGCTTTCACCACCATCGGCGGGCGCGAAGTGGCGCTCAACATCTTTGTCCGCGACGGCGATCTCGACCGTACCGAGCACGCCATGGAAAGCCTCAAGCGGGCGATGGCATGGGACGAGCAAACCTTCGGGCGCGAATATGATCTCGACATCTACAACATCGTCGCGGTCAGCGATTTCAACATGGGGGCGATGGAGAACAAGGGACTCAACGTCTTCAACACCAAATACGTCCTCGCCGATATCGACACCGCGACCGATGGCGATTTCGACGCGGTCGAGGGCGTGATCGCGCATGAGTATTTCCACAATTGGTCGGGCAACCGCGTGACCTGCCGCGACTGGTTCCAGCTCAGCCTCAAGGAAGGCTTCACCGTGCTGCGCGACCAGCTGTTCAGCCAGGATATGGGTAGCGCGCCGGTCAAGCGGATCGGCGATGTCCGCATTCTGCGCTCGGTCCAGTTCCCCGAGGATTCGGGCCCGCTGGCGCATCCGATCCGGCCCGACAGCTATCAGGAGATCTCGAACTTCTACACCTCGACGATCTACAACAAGGGTGCCGAGGTGATCCGGATGATGCGGACCATGGCGGGCGAGGAGGCGTTCCGCAAAGGCAGCGACCTCTATTTCGAGCGCCACGATGGCGAAGCGGCGACCTGCGAGGATTTCGTCAAGGCGATCGAGGACGGCGCCGGGCTCGATTTGACGCGCTTCCGGCTGTGGTATTCGCAGGCGGGTACTCCGAGGGTCACGGTTGCGCTGTCGCATGAGGGCGACACCGCGACGCTCACCCTGGCGCAGGAGGTCCCGCCGACCCCGGGGCAGCCCGACAAGCAACCGATGCCGATCCCGCTCAGGATCGCGCTGTTCGACCGCGCCAGCGGGACGCACCGCGGCGAAGAGCTGGTGGTGCTCAACCAAGCCATCGAGACGCTGACCTTCGACGGTTTCGCCACGCCGCCGGTGCTCTCGGTCAATCGCGGCTTTTCCGCCCCGGTGCGGATCGAGCGGGACATTCCCCGCGAGGACCTGACCTTCCTCGCCGCGAAGGACGATGACCCCTTCGCGCGCTACGAGGCGATGCAGGATCTGGTGGTCGGGCATCTCGGCGATGTCTTCGCCGGCGAGCTCGACTCGGGTGAACGCGATGCGGGGCGCGAGGCCATCCGTACCGCGCTGGCCGCCGTGCTGGCTGACGTCCGGATCGACGACCAGATGCGCGGCGAGCTGATGATGCTGCCCAGCGAGACCTATCTGATGGAGCAGGCGCTGGTCGCCGATCCGGGCGCGATCCACGCCGAGCGCGAGACGCTCAAGGCCTGGCTCGGCCGGGAACTGGGCGATGAACTGGTCGGCCTGCATCAAAGCGCTTCCGAGGCCCCCGGAACGCTCGATGCCGCAGCGCAGGGCGCGCGCAAGGTCAAGACGCTGGCGCTGACCTATCTCGCCGCCGCCGACCCCCGGCGCGCGTCGGACATTGCTGCAAAGCAATACGATGGCGCCACTACCATGACCGATCGCCAGGGCGCGCTGATGGTGCTCGCGGGTCTCGAAACGGCCGATCGGACCGCTAAGCTGCTCGATTTCTACAACCGCTATCGCGGTAATGATCTGGTGATCGACAAATGGTTCGCGCTGCAGGCTTCCTCGCTCCACCCGCAGGCCATCGAGCATGTGAAGGCGCTGCGCGATCACGAGGATTTCACCCTGCGCAACCCGAACCGCGCGCGGTCGCTCTACATGGCCTTCGCGGGCAATCCGCAGACCTTCCACTCGGCCAGCGGGGAGGGCTACCGGCTGATCGCCGATCTCATTCTCGAGCTCGACCCGATCAATTCGCAGACCGCGGCGCGATTCGTCCCCGCGCTGGGTCGCTGGCGGCGGATCGAGCCCGGTCGCGCGGCGCTGATGCGCGGCGAGCTCGAGCGGATCGCGGGCGCTTCGCAACTGTCGCGCGACACCTTCGAGCAGGTGAGCCGCTCGCTTGGCTAAGCTGCTCCGGGCCCATGCGCTCGAAGGGGTGCCGCACGGTTTTTCCAAGCGCCAGGGGGCCGCGGCCGGGGATATCCTGTCTGGGTCTGCGCTGGTCCAGGTCAGGCAGGTGCACTCGCCCTATGTCGTAACCGTCACCGGCGAGTGGAGCGGCGATCCCCCTGACGCAGACGCCATGGTCACCGACCGCGCCGGGCTGGCGCTGGGGATCGTGACCGCGGATTGCGCCCCGGTGCTGTTCGCCGACCGCGACGCCGGGGTGGTGGGCGCGGCGCATGCCGGCTGGCGCGGCGCGAACGAGGGGGTGATCGCCAAGACGGTCGCGGCGATGGCCGCGCTGGGCGCGCGCCCCGAGAAGATCGTGGCGGTGATCGGCCCGTGCATCGCGCAGGAAAGCTACGAGATCGATGCGCCGTTTCGCGAGCATTTCGGGCAGGAGGACGCGCAATTCTTTCGCGCCGGACGCGCCGGCCACTGGCAGTTCGACCTGCCCGGCTATGTCGCGGCGCGGCTCGAACAGGCGGGGGTCGGGTGGATCGAAAGCCTCAATCTCGACACTTATGCCGAAGAGGGCCTGTTCCATTCCTACCGCCGCGCCAGCCATCGCCACGAGACCATCGACGGGCGGCAAATCTCGCTCATCGCATTGCGTTGAAGCGTATTCCTCTTGCCAAAATCGCGGTTGGCAAGGTGTGCCATAGCGTTTAGAGGCCCCTCAATCCGGCAACGGGAGACCGCATCGTGCGCGTTTCCCCCGACCCGATCCCAGCGATCGCGGAAGGCCAGCCGGATGAGCAATTCTTCTGGCCCATTTCCGGGCCCACAGACTGAATAGAGGCAGGTAGGGCACCGCTCTGATGGCAGACACCGCTGCAACCGCGAACACCGAAATACCCGTGGTCCCTGTGGACGACGGAGCGACCGACGGCGTGCGCCGCCGCGATTTCATCAACATCGCCGCTCTCAGCACGGCGGGCGTCGGTGGCGCTGCGGTGCTGCTGCCGCTGATAAGCCAGATGGCGCCGTCCAAGGACGTGCTCGCCGAAAGCACCACCGAACTGGACGTCTCCTCGATCGAGACCGGCCAGGCGATCAAGGCAGTGTTCCGCAAGCAGCCGTTGTTCATTCGGCGGCTCACGCCGGAGGAAATGGCCGCCGCGAATGCCGTTCCGACGGGCAGCCTGCGCGATGCCGAGAGCCTCGAAGACCGCACCAAGGAAGGGCACCGCGACCTGCTTGTCACCATGGGCGTCTGCACCCATCTGGGCTGCGTCCCGCTAGGCGCCGCCGAGGGCGAGGTGAAGGGCGAATTCGGCGGCTATTTCTGCCCCTGTCACGGATCGCATTACGACACCGCGGGTCGCATTCGCAAAGGTCCGGCGCCGACCAATCTCGTGGTGCCGGAATATGCTTTTACCTCCGACACCACCATCACCGTCGGCTGAGGTTGTAGAGAGTAGATCATGAGCTTTCCCTGGGCACGCCAGTACGAGCCGAAGACCGGCATCACCAAGTTCCTCGACGAGAAGCTGCCTTTGCCGCGTTTCGTCTACAACGCGGTGGGCGCCGGCTATCCGGTGCCGCGCAACCTCAACTACATGTGGAATTTCGGCGTTCTCGCCGGCTTCTTCCTCATGTTCCAGATCATCACAGGCGTCGTCCTGGCGATGCATTACGCGGCCAATGCCAGCGTTGCCTTCGCCTCGACCGAGCACATCATGCGCAACGTCAACTGGGGCTGGCTGATGCGCTATGCCCATGCGAACGGCGCGAGCTTTTTCTTCGTCGTGGTTTACATCCATATCTTCCGCGGCTTCTTCTACAGCTCCTACAAGGCGCCGCGCGAGATGATCTGGCTGCTGGGCGTGGTGATCTTCCTGTTGATGATGGCGACCGCCTTCATGGGCTATGTGCTTCCGTGGGGTCAGATGAGTTTCTGGGGTGCCAAGGTCATCACAGGCCTGTTCGGTGCGATCCCGCTGGTCGGCGAGCCGATCCAGGTCTGGCTGCTGGGCGGCTACGCGCCCGACAACGCCGCGCTCAACCGCTTCTTCAGCCTGCACTTCCTGCTGCCATTCGTGATCGCCGGGGTGGTGATCCTGCACATCTGGGCGCTGCACATCCCCGGGTCGTCCAATCCCACCGGGGTCGAGATCAAGCAGGAAAGCGACACGGTCCCGTTCCACCCCTATTACACGGCCAAGGACGGCTTCGGGCTGGGCATCGCGCTGCTTGCGCTGTTCACGATGGTGTTCTTCCTGCCGAACGCGCTGGGCCACGCCGACAATTACATCGAGGCGAACCCGCTCTCTACGCCAGCACTGATCGTCCCCGAGTGGTATTTCTATCCGTTCTACGCGATCCTGCGCGCCTTCACGATGGACTTCATCCTTCCCGCCAAGCTGTGGGGCGTGCTCGCCATGTTCGCATCGATTCTGCTGTGGTTCTTCTTGCCCTGGCTCGATCGTTCGCCGGTCCGCAGCGGTCATTACCGCCCGCTGTTCCGCAAGTTCTTCTGGTTCGGCCTGCTCCCGACAATGGCCATGCTATTCTGGCTCGGGGGCCGTCCGGCCGAAGAACCCTATGTGATGCTGAGCCAGATTTTCACCGCCTATTACTTCCTGCACTTTCTGGTGGTGATCCCGCTCGTGTCGCAGATCGAACGGCCCGAGCCGCTGCCCTATTCCATCACCGAAGCGGTGCTGGGATCCGACAAGAAGGCTGTGCTCGGCGAAAACGCCGAGCCCGCGGTTTGACCGCGCTGAAAGCTACGAGAGAAGAGACCTTCGCATGATCCGGATCATCGCAATCCTCGTTGGCCTCGGCTTCGCAGCCGTCGCCCTGATCTCCTTCGCGGTGGGTGCCTATACCTTCGCGACTGAAGAGCCCATATCCCATCTGCCCTATGAAGAGCCGATGGACATTGCCTATTCCTTCGACGGCCCGCTCGGCACCTGGGACGTTGCCCAGCTGCAGCGTGGCTACAAGGTCTACAAGGAAGTGTGCTCGGCCTGTCACGGGTTGAAGTTTGTCGCCATGCGCAACCTGTCCGAGCTCGGCTATTCCGAAGCGCAGGTGAAGGCCGAAGCGGCGACCTGGCAGGTGCCCGGGATCGATCCGAACACCGGCGAAGCGACCATGCGACCAGGTGTCCCTACCGATCAGTTCCCCTCGCCCTATCCCAATGCGGTTGCGGCAGCGGCGGCCAACAACAACGCCATTCCGCCGGATCTCTCACTGATCACCAAGGCACGCGAAGACGGCACGAATTACGTAGCATCCCTGTTGGTGGGCTATCAGGAGCCCTCCGCCGAGGTGTTGGCGGAACATCCCGAAGCCGCGCCGTCGCCCGGCCTCTATCACAACATCTACTTCCACAATCTCAATCTCGCCATGGCGCCGCCACTGATGAACGCCGGCCAGGTGACCTACGACGACGGGACGGAAGCGACGCTGCCGCAGATGTCGCAGGATGTTGCCGCCTTCCTGACCTGGACCGCAGAACCGACGCTGGTGAAGCGCAAGCAGACCGGATGGCCGGTGATGATCTTCCTGCTGTTCGCCACCGTGCTGGCCTATCTGTCGAAGAAGCAGATCTGGTCAGCGATCAAGCCGAAGCACCTCCCAAAGAACGACAAGGACTGATCGCGATCCGCGAGCTCCTGACATTCGGCCCCTCGCATCCGCGTGATGCGGGGGGCCTTTTTGTGTCGGGGCAGGCATGAGCCCGGACGATCTCAAGGCGCTGGTCCGGACCGTGCCAGACTTTCCCGAACCCGGTATCCAGTTTCGCGATATCACCACGCTGATCGCGCATGGCGAGGGCTTTGCGGCCTGCGTTGGCCATCTTGCGGCGAGCGCGCGCGCGGGCGGGGCGGAGGCAATCGCGGGGATGGAGGCACGCGGCTTCATATTCGGCGCTGCGGTGGCGGTCGCGCTGGGGATCGGTTTCGTCCCCGTACGCAAGCCGGGCAAGCTGCCGGTCGCAACCATCGGGATCGATTACGCGCTCGAATACGGTACCGACCGGCTCGAGATGGACCCGGGCGCGGTGGTGCCGGGTCAGCGCGTGGTGCTGGTCGACGATCTCATCGCCACCGGCGGAACCGCCTGCGCGGCAGCAAGCCTGCTCCGCCGCGCGGGGGCGGTGGTGGAACACGCGGCCTTCGTCATCGACCTGCCCGATTTGCGGGGTGCCAAGCGCCTTGGCGAGCTCGACATCGAGGTCGACGCCCTGATGCGGTTCGAGGGCGAATAGGCGCCTTTTCGCATTTGCGGTTGGAAACACCCGCACCCTCGTGCATTCTTTCCATGCGCCGTGAGCGTGACCGCGCGTCTCGCGTTCCATCGGCCTGCAGGGGGCACCGGCTTAAGCCATGCAAGATCAAACGCTAGTCATCGCCGTGGTCGGCGTCCTGGGCATCGGTGCCCAGTGGATCGCCTGGCGCAGCGGCTGGCCGGCGATCGTGCTGATGCTGTTCGCCGGCTTCATGGCCGGCCCCGTGCTCAACCTGTTCGATCCCGAACTGGTGTTCGGCGACCTGCTCGAGACGATGGTCTCGATCGGTGTGGCGCTGATCCTGTTCGAAGGCGGGCTGAGCCTGAATTTCCGCGAACTGCGCCATTCCGGGCAGGCGGTGTGGCGGCTGGCGACCATCGGTGTGCTGGTCGGCTGGTTCCTCGGCGCGCTGGCCGCGCATGAGGTCGCCGGGCTGGTGCTGCCCGTCGCGGTGCTGTTCGGCGGCATTCTGGTGGTCACCGGCCCGACGGTGGTCATCCCGCTGCTGCGTCAGAGCTCGATCCAGACCCGGCCGGCCTCGATCCTCAAATGGGAATCGATCGTCAATGACCCGACCGGGGCGCTGTGCGCGGTCATCGCCTATGAATATTTTCGCCTCTCGGTCGATGGCGCCACGGTTTTCGAGGTGGTGCCCCCGCTGCTGATCTCCGCCGCGCTGGCGGGCCTGCTGGGCTATGTCGCCGCCGCCATCATCGCCTGGGCCTTCCCCCGCGGCGCGGTTCCCGAATACCTCAAGGTGCCCGTGCTGCTGACCGCGGTGATCGGCGTCTTCGTGCTGTCCAACATGATCGAGCACGAAGCGGGTCTCGTGGCGGTCACGGTGATGGGGATCGCGCTGGCGAACATGAACGTCCAGAGCCTGCGCAGCATCCACCCATTCAAGGAAAACATCGCGGTCCTGCTGGTGTCGGGTATCTTCATCCTGCTGTCGGCCTCGCTCGAATGGGGCGATCTGGAATATCTCAACTGGCGCTTCGGCGCCTTCCTGCTCGTCCTGCTGTTCGTTGTCCGCCCGCTGACCATCGTGATCAGCCTGGCGGGCAGTTCGATCCCCTGGAACGAGCGGTTGTTCCTGGCATGGATCGCACCGCGCGGGATCGTGCTGGTCGCCATCTCGGGCCTTTTCGCGCTGCGGTTGACCGAGTTGGGCTATGACGATGGCAACATCCTTATCGGACTGAGCTTCGCGGTCGTGGTCACCACTATTGTCGCGCATGGCTTTACCGTCGACCTCGTCGCGCGCCTGCTAAAGGTCAAGGGCGTGACCCGGCCGGGCCTGCTGATCGTCGGCAGCACGCCCTGGACCATAGCGCTCGCGAAGCAGATGCTCGATCTCAAGACCCCGGTCATGGTGGTCGATTCCAGCTGGCAGCGGCTCGCTCTCGCGCGGCAGAAGGGGGTGCCCTTCTACCACGGCGAAATCCTCAACGAGGCGACCGAGCACAATCTCGATCTCGGACCGTTCCAAGTGCTCGTCGCCGCGACCGACAACGAGGCCTACAACACGCTGGTGTGCAACGAATTCGCCCATGAGATCGGCCGCGATTCGGTCTATCAGCTGGGCGAGGCGGGCGACGATTACGATCGCCATTCGCTGCCGGTCGCGCTGCGCGGGCGCGCACTGTTCGAATCTGGCTGGGGTGTGACCGAGACCAACGAGCGCCAGAAGGAGGGCTGGGTCTTCCGCAAGACCAGGCTGTCCGAAGAATTCAACTACGAGGACGCGCAGGAAAAACTGCCCGAGAGCGCGCATATGCTGCTGCTGCTGCGCGAAGGCGGACGGATGCGGTTCTTCACCCACGCCGCCCGTCCCGAGCCGCGCGCCGGGGACATTATCGTCACCTTCACCCCGCCCCAGCAGCGCACGGCGGAAGAAGTCGCCGCAAGGCGCGCCCGCAAGGGCGGACCCAAGCCGGAGCCAGCATGAAGAGTATCATGATGACAAGAAGCGCCACCGCCGCCAAAGCCGTTGCCCATGGCCTCACCGGAGCCGCGCTCCTGCTTGCGCTCGCCGGATGCGAGCGGCAGGAACCCGCGCCCGAGCCCGCTGCGAGCGAATCGGTACCGCAACCGACCTCCATCATGCGCGACGATCTCGATGATTCGGTGCTCCCCCCGCCCGAGCCGCAACTGGCGCCGCTCGATGCGCGGATCTCCTTCTCCGATGGTGGCGCGGAACTGTCCGAATCGGCCATGGCCGAGCTGGCCAGCATCCTGCGCTCACCGCAGATTGCCGAGGGCGGTCCGATCCTGCTGCGCGCGCACAGCGATTCGGGCGGGAGCGGCGAGGTTAATATGCGCGCGTCCCGTCGGCGCGGCGAAGCGGTGCGCGACTATCTGGTCGAGAACGGCGTGGACGAGGCGCGGATCGCGATTATCGCCTTCGGTGAGCAGAACCCGTTGCAACCCAATGCCCGCCCCGACGGAACCCCCAACGAGCCCGGCCGCGCGGCAAACCGCAGGGTCGATCTGCTCGTCGCGCTGCCGGACGAGAGCGAACCGGTGCCCGAGGGCCTCACCGCGAGCGACGAGGAGCCGGCCCCCGATCCCGGCTGACGCGCCCCGATCCCGGCTCACGCTTCGCGCAAAATGGTTGACGCAACGCGCCAAGAGATGGCATCTGCGCCGCCTAAGCGGGCGGGTATAGCTTAGTGGTAAAGCTCCAGCCTTCCAAGCTGGCTATGCGGGTTCGATTCCCGCTACCCGCTCCAACTTTTCCCAACACCCTGAAAGTCCGCAGAATTCCGCCATTGAGCAGGCGGATTTGCACGTGTGTTGCACTCAGGTGTCGCACTCTAGCGGCATGAAATCACGGACAACGCTCTCGGATCGTTCGGGAAATCGTCTCCGCGACTGTCATACATAACTGTCATACAATCCACCCGCGCGGGGAGTGTGGCTGAGAGGGGCTGTGTATCAGTTTCGGGTGAGGGTTCCTGCTGGTCTTCGCCAAGCCATGGGCTGCGTTCACGTGGATCGTTCACTGCGGACTGACAGCAGATCGCTCGCCATACGGTTGAGCAGGAAGGTTGCTGCTGCGATTGATACGATGTTCGAGGCCAAGCGTCTTGAGATCGGGTTGCCTGTGGAAGCTCGGTTGCTTCCCTCACCGCCATTGTCTGAGACAGTGGTCGAGACGATTGAATTACGATCTCAAGAAGCGTCTGCGACGACGAGCGGTCTCACGCTTTCTCAGGTCTACCGCCTTCTTCGATGCTCCGGGGAAACATTGGTATCCGGCGCTGGTGGTAGTGGACGAAGCGCAGATGTTCGCGCCTGCCGCCGCTGGCGAGATGGCCGAGGACTCGCGTCGCCTGACGCTGTCGGCCATGACCAATCTCATGTGCCGTGGAAGGAAACGCGGGCTTGCAGGGGTCGTTGCGACCCAAAGGCTCGCCAAGTTTGCGACAAACGTCGCCGCCGAGGCGCCGAATTTCCTGATGGGGGAAAATTTCTCGATATCGACATGCAGCGCGCTGCCGATCTGCTGGGCATGGAACGCAGGCAGACCGAGCGCATCCGCGACCTCCAGCGGGGTCATTTCTGGGGCTGGGGCCGGAGATCAGCCGACGTCCCGTAGCGGTACAGGTGGGTGCAGCGCTGACGGGGGGTATTAATGCGGGGCAGGGTCTGATGCCTATGCCCTCGACCGGAGCTGAAGGCCCTACTTCATGTCGAGCTGGCGCAGGAAGCGCGGAGGACTGCGCCGCGTGTCGCCACGCCGAAGCGCAATTCGGTGACCGATGTCGAGCAGGCGATCCTGAACCGGGTCAGCCAGCCTCCACCGCCCAGGCGTGTCGATACGGAAAATGCCGCACCGCCGATCGTCACCGATACCTCATCGGCGTGGGAGACCAACACCACACCATCGGAAGGGTCAGGGGAAGTGAGCGTCGAGCGGATTGTGGAGAATCTGGCCCGGCAGGACGGCACCCTCTTCCGTTCGCCAAGCAGCCTGTGGGGTCACGAGAGTGTTGATGACGGCCTCGCTTAACGCAAAGTCGATCTGCTTTCGGCTAAGGCGCGATGGCCGGGCCAGCTTTGCTTGCTCTCTCATTCAGCGCAACTGACCCCTCATAACCGTCAGGGTTCGGAAAGTTAGGTCCGAGTGACTGCTGGTTCAGACTGTCGATTAAATCGGCAATCCGCTCGATAGCCTCGCGCGTATCACCATCATATTTGAGAGCTTGAGCTTTCACAAAGTCCCCCACCGAGGGGTGGGCCAAGTAGCAAATGGCTGCTGCCCTATAGCCCACCATAGCGATCAGAAGTGCGTCCATCGAGGACGGCTTGGCTTGAACTGCGTCGGCTTTAGCAGCAACCTCGCGTGCGCAACAAGCGAGCCTTTCTAAGTTATATTCCATTGCGAATGGTCCCCGCCATTTCATTCAGTGCGGACTCAAAAGTGATATAATCCATTCAGTTAATGATTTCGTCTTGAAACGTCATAGGTTCCGCATCGTTCTGCGATGGCGCATTGGATGCCGAGGTGATCGGTAACGTCTACAATATATATCTGATCCAACGTCAGTCGAATCTCGCTGAGAGACTAAGGAACGAGGACACAGTTCAGTTTGAAGCCTGAGCTCGATTGGCGGCTCTTCTCAGGGGGCGATGGATTAGGATCGAGTCAACTTTCCTCAACGCCACAAGAGCCTTGGATATAACGGCTGCGTGCAGCAGAGTAGTTGATGGGTATTCGCTCTGCGTCGCTTAATTTCTCGACGAGCGCGATGATATTGGCCTTGGTCATATCATGGTAGCCATAGGCCGCAACGAAGGTGTCGCGCCCAAGAAGATAGATCAACGAACTGTGGTTGATGCTCATCACGTCTTCACCTGACCTCGGCGGAACATGCTCTCGCATCACGTGGAAAGCGGCGGTCGCGCGTGCAAGCTGGGCGCGGTTCCCGGTCATCACCTCCAGCTGGCCGTGATTGTCGGCGTAAAGCTGGGACATGGCGAAACGCATTGGCCAATTATTGGCGTGGATGTGTCTCTTAACCGACTGGGACTGCATCCTTGCCAGGCTCACAGGCTGCGTTTCTATGTCGATGAAAGCGGCCTTGGCAGGCAAGCCCATCTTGCGAAGTTGGGCTGAAGCTCCGGCAATCAGAGGCGCGACTCTTCGGCATGATCCACGGCAGCGGCTGTATCCAAAATACAGAAGCGTCCAGCGCCCGAGGAAATTTTGCTGCGAAACGGGTTGGCCGCGCCAATCGGTATAATCGAAATGTCCGCCGAGCTCGTCGGGGGCTACTTGGCTGTGGCCATACACATGATCTGCCTTGCCCCATGCAGACTTCAGAATCGGGGAGATTTCATAGGAATCCGATACGCGGATTGAGGAACGCCTCATGACACGATTACCTTTGTTTGAACCACGCCTGCCCCATTGTTCTGGATCTCCCCCGTGATCCAATGGCGGAATTCCATGCGTGCTGAGTAGGTGCCTCTTGCCGGCGGCTCCAGAATCAGGTCCGTTCGCTGGGCAGTACAGAGATCGAACGGCTGCCCGGCTGGGCGCGTGAACGTGCCACACCAAGGGTCGATCCCCGTGGAACGACCGTCGCAGGAGACCCATTCGGCATCGCAGTCGAGCGTGACTCGCAGGATGGAATAGCTTGCATTCAGAAGTCGGATCAGAATGCGCTCTCCCAGCTTCGCGTTCACCACGGTGCGCGGGTCAGTCTGGGTCCGATTGTTGAAAACTCCCGAGAGCAGGAAGTACTTCGGCTCAAAGCGATTGAGCCCGACATCCATCCCACAAAGGCCTGCATCGTGGTTGCTGATAGAGTGGAAACGCGGATCCATGTCATCGGCGACCCATGCCTTTTCGACGTCGTAGGTGGGGCCGCCTTCGTAGATTGACCCAGGCCCTTCCGGTGGATCCACGATGAGTAGGCCGAACATACCCATTTCGAAGTGCAGCACTGTGTTTCGGTGACAGTGATAGAAAAAGGTTCCAGGCTCGTTGGCTTGCCATTGATAAGTATAGGAATCGCCGACCTCGAAGGAGACATGGCCGACTCCATCGTTGAAGGTAGTCGGCTCGATTCCGTGATGGTGGACCGTATGCGGACCTTTGCTGGTTGTCAGCTTGGTATGCACGATCTGGCCCTGCCGAACCCGTATCGTTGGAGAAGGATAGCTCCGCTTTTGCTGAGCTAGCGGCAGAGACCGATTTACAAAATTCCAGACCCGGATCTTTCGGCCGTCGGGCGCTTGGAGATCCATCGTGTCGGCTCCCTCGAGCCAGATCTGAACGTCGGGATCAAGTCGGTCGGGTGTTTTCGGATCGGCCTTGAAGACACGACAACCGAATGTGGCGTAAGTAAGTTCCCCCCCAACTGCAGTATCTTTAAATTCGTCATTGTCGTCGCTATCTCTTTCTCGCTCTCTATTTCTCTCTCTTTCAGGCTCCCGCTCCCGTTCCCGGTCTCGGTCCTTAGCCCGTTCCCGGCCTCGGTCCTTGGCCCGTTCCCGTTCCCGCTCCCGTTCCTTGGCCCGCTCCCGCTCTTTTTTCCTATCTCTTTCTCTTTTCTTATTACTGTCTTGAAGACTTTCTAGCATCGACATAATCGGTCTCCTGTCAGAGAGGTGCCGTCATTTCCCAGTGCGTAACCGCCCCTTGAGGGTAATTTCCCCCGCCGGCGGTTTGCGACAATTCAAAGTGGCAGTGCATCACGTAGCTTAATGGAAACGGCTCATCCTGCGGCGGCCATGCGTCGAGAGGAATGTCTGGTGGCCGTGTGAACGGCAGCAGCATGTCGATCCGCCCCATGGGGGCCAAGAGCCAGGTGTCGCGTTCGTAGGCGAAAGTCCTGCAGGCATTGCTGAAGTCCGGCGCCACTGTCGACAGCTGGAAGCAGTGGTTCCCGTGGATGTGTACTGCATGGTTAGCGAGGCCGGCATTCATCGTGCGGATTAGGCATGGTTCGCCCTGCTTGCCCGAAGCGATGATCCGTTCTGCCGGCTCGTGATCCCCCCCATGTGAGTGCGCCGCATCGAACCCCGATAGACCGTTGATGGTGAAGTAGCGGGGCAGAAAATTGGCCTTCACTTTTGCCGGATCGACAGCCTCGCCCGCCGCAACGCTTGCGTTCAGGAGGGGGTCGGTCTGGGAGAAGAGCCACAATTTGTCCTTGCGAAGGTCATTGTGGCGCCATTTATCACCCGGGAAACGCGGATTCCCGCCACCCATGGCGTCGAAAATCGCCTGAACTTGGGGCGTTTGCTGCGGTGCAGAATAGGGGGTTTCCGATCCTGCGGGCGTTCTTCCGTCCTGCACTTCGACGATAAAGGCGCCATGAAGACCGAGGACGCGGTTCAATGGTTCCTTAAACGGGTCGATGTAGAGAAAGCTGCCGGCAAATGGTGCGTTGAAGATCACCGTCGCAGTAGCGCCAGGTTCAATCGCATCGATAGTCGCGGCCGGTATGCCGGGAATCGCGAACCCGTGAGGGTCGCTGTCGTTGTTGGTGATGAAGATGGTGATCTCGTCGCCCTCGGTCACCCTGATTTCAGGGCTCGGATCATTGAGGCCGAGGAAATAGGCAAGCACGTGTACCATGGTGCCGTCGATCATCTCGGCGCTGGCAGGAGAGATCGTGAGGGCAAATTCTGTATCAGTGGATCGAGCAGATCCTACCGATGCATTTAGCCCGAACGCAGTGGCGGTACCTCCCAAGGCACTGAGCTGCATAAAGGTGCGTCGTTTCATAACAAGGCCCCCGAAAAGGATCGAGTCAGCTAGACTCCTCGCAAACAGACGGGAGGCTGATCTACCTTTCGCGCCGATGCCAACGTCGGGGAAACCAATTCGCCCTCGACATCCCATAAGCTTCGGCGAACTCAATCCTTCCCAGGATCAAGAGATCGTCGTGAATTTCGGGGCTAAATGTCGCATTTACCTTCCGCAATTAGAGGAAGATAAATACTCCTACTAACGCTCCATATTAAAGAGCGCTACCCTTCTGTTCTCCACCCTGTTTGACTGAGAGATTTAACTCGACTCAGACAAGATAAATTTACATGAGGGAACTAAACCCGTCCATATGCAAAACGGTTTAAAAATAGGACGGAGTTATATATAGTTAATGACGAACTACCCCATTCGGAATAATCGCACTACCTAACAAGAATACTGTGCACCGTGCGCCTTCCCCCGCCCCGCTTTAGCGAAGTTCACGGACGCGCAGAAGGCGTTCGTCATCAAGCAAGGTGAGGAAGGAACGCCGGTCGCGGAGATCTGCCACAAGGCTGGGATCAGCCAAGCGACCTACTTCAACTGGAAGAAGAAGCACGCAGGGCTGATGCCCTCGGAGATGCTTCGTCTGCGCGAGCTCGAGGATGAGAACGGGCGGTTGAAGAAGATTGTGGCTGACCTGACTTTGGATCGGGAGATGCTGCAGGAGGTTATCAAACGAAAGCTCTGAGGCCGGATCGGAAGGGCGAGATTATCGACGCGGTTTGGCAGGACTGGCAGGTGACGATCCGCAGGGCGTATGCCGCACTGCACTTCGATCGGTCGACTTATCATTACCAGTCCCGCCGCAATGATCCGGCCTTTCTAAAGAAGCGGATCAAGGAGATCTGCGAAACGCATGTGGGTTACGGCTACCGGCGGGTATACAATATCCTTCGCCGTGATGGTAGGCATTTGAACCTGAAGAAGGACTATCGGCTTTACAGGGAGTTGGGCCTTCAGCTGCGTAACAAGACACCCAATCGGCGGGTCAAGGCGAATCTGCGCGAGGATCGCGCACCGGCGGTTCGGTCGAACGATGTCTGGGCGATGGACTTTGTACACGACCAGCTGGCGACTGGACGCAAGCTACGCATCCTGACCGTGGTCGATACCTACTCCCGGCTATCGCCGGTGGTCGACCCGCGGTTCCGCTATCGGGGAGAGGATGTGGTCGCCACGCTGGAACAGGCATGCAGGAAGATCGGCTATCCCAAGACGATCAGGGTAATGCGTTTATCGAAGCATTTAACAGCAAGCTACGCAGCGAATGCCTGAACGCGCACTGGTTCCTGTGCCAGCGCGGCGTGGTCAGCGCGCATATCACATTGTCGAGTTCCGGCGTCTGTTCGCCTTCGCCGTATCCGGGTTGGGAGCTTCCGGCTCCTGTACGCGAGGCAATCGAAGGGCTCGCCGAGGATGTGGATGAAGATGTGCGTGCCCCTTACCTCGCGATCGCCCTCGCGGTATTTCGCGGCCGCACAAAGCCGGACGAGGACGAGCTGGCGCGCGTTTACGGAAGTTCGTCAACAGGTCGCATCCGCCGACTGCTCGACCATCTCGAGCGCAGCAATTTGATTGCCGTTCGGGAGGACTTCGCTGGTGAGCGAGCCATCAGCGTTTTGGGGTTGGAATTCATTCGCGCTGATTAAGGATGCGTCTTTGCCCCCGGCTGCCAAACCTTGCTGCAGCTATTCGGGTTTGCTCGGAGGTGGGAATTGGCTATTCGCCGCCTCATGTCTCGTCATTCAGTCGCACCCAATCGCGCATCGACCCTGTCCTTCTGGTTGCTGGTCGCCTTTCTGGCGATTCTCTGGGTCGCCGGCGGCGCCTCCCGCGCCGATGTCCTCGGGCAAGCGGTTGTCCGCTTTTCCGCCTGGTCGATCATCGTGGTGGCGATTCTCGCGCTGTCTCGGGTGGATTGGCGAGCGGTGAAGGAGCCGGCGATCATCCTGGGTGCAGCAGCGCTGCTGGTTGCGTTGCAACTGGTTCCGCTGCCTCCGTCGATTTGGACCGAACTACCAGGTCGTGAAATCTTCACCGAAGCGGCGATTCTGACAGGGGCGGAACAGCCGTGGCGTCCGCTTTCGATCTCACCGAGCGGTACAGTCAACGCGTTATCCTCGCTGATCGTGCCAGCGGTGGTCCTGTTGCTTGCGGCGAACCTCACCCGCGAGCAGCACTGGCGGATCGCCATATTCGTGCTGGGCTTGGTCGGGGCGGGGGCCGTCGTTGGCGTGCTGCAGTTCTCGGGCGCGAATTTCAACAACCCGCTGATCAACACTCCCGCAGGCTCAGTGGCCGGCAATTTTGCGAACCGCAATCACTTCGCAGTGTTCCTCGCGATCGGCTGCGTTCTGACGCTCGCATGGGCATTTCGCGAAGAGACGCCGCCGTGGAAGGCCGCCGCGGCTTTCGGGCTTATTGTCCTCTTCATCCTGATGATTCTCGCTACAGGATCGCGCAGCGGCGTTGTTGTCGGAATGTTGGGGATCGTGTTGACCTTCCTTGCATTCCGCAGGCGGGCCATGCGGCAATTTAAAGCCATACCGCATAAGATCGCGGTGCCGGTCGTGCTTGTGGCCTTCGCGGTTGTGATCGGTGCCATTTGGCTGAGTGTTGGCCTTGATCGTGCTGCTTCGGTCGATCGGGCAACAGTGCTGGCAGGCGAGGTGGATTTACGTTTGCAGTTTTGGCCCATCGTTTTGGATATGTCCCGGTCCTACTTTCCGACGGGAACCGGCTTTGGGACCTTCGATCCCGTGTTCCGCATCAGCGAACCCGACGGCCTGTTGAATCCGCAATACGTCAATCTTGCGCATAATGATTGGCTACAGATTCTCCTCGAAGGCGGCATTATGGGCCTCGTTCTGCTCGCTGCCGCCGGGGTCTGGTTCGTTCTGCGGAGCTTTCAGGCTTGGACTTCGAACCGACGACCGGGGGGCGCCGACTTGCTTGGGAAAGCGGGGGTAATCGTCGTCGTTCTCATTCTGGCTGCGAGCGTCACGGATTATCCGGCACGCACGCCACTGGTGATGGCCTTGCTCCCTCTCGCCGCCATGTGGCTCGTGAAAGCCAAAACAATAGCGGATTCAGGACGGCAACAGAATTCCGGCATTGCCTATTCCGAAATGAGCTGAGATGGGACTTGAGCCTGTTGGATAAGAGACCGTGTCCGTTGTGACGGCTTTGAAGCGCGACTTTGTAACAGAAGGCAATGCGGCTTGTTTATCTGTCCGAAGCGCTGTCTTTAGGCGACGTCCAGGCGGGTTGCCTGGAATCCGTTATACTCGGGCACGAGAGCACAAAGAGCTTCGAGTGCTTTGCTGCGGTCGCCATTGCCGAGAGCAGATTCCATAGTGTTAAGCTGTTCCAGCAGGTCATGCCAAGTCAGATGCTGTTCTAATGCGCGCATGATGCGGGGGTGCGATGTCGGTTTCGAAGAATCGCCTATCAAGAGTTCTTCGTACATTTTCTCCCCCTTGCGGAGTCCCACTTCGCGGATCTCAATGTCACCGTCGGGGTTTTTCTCATCACGGACCGTAAGACCGGACAGGCGGATCATTGTCTGTGCCATATCGTAGATGCGGATAGCCTTGCCCATATCCAGCAGGAACACGTCACCGCCTTCAGCCATGGCGCCGGCCTGGATCACAAGCTCGGCGGCTTCAGGGATCGTCATGAAATAACGTGTGACATCGCGGTGCGTGAGCGTAACGGGGCCACCTTCCCTGATCTGTCGCTGAAAACGTGGAACGACCGAACCGCTCGATCCCAGAACATTGCCGAACCGAACCATAGCGAAGTGCGTTTTGCTATCCTCGGCTTCCAGTCCCTGCAGGATCAGTTCGCATACGCGCTTGCTGGCACCCATCACATTGGTCGGCCGGACCGCCTTGTCGGTGCTCACCAAAATGAAGTGCTTCACACCCACACGCTTTGCTTCTAGCGCGCACCGAAGTGTGCCGAAGATATTGTTCAGTAGACCGGCAATCACGTTCTCCTCGACCAGCGGCACATGTTTGTAAGCCGCAGCATGAAAAACCGTATCAGGCTTCCAACGCTCGAACAGCCGGTAAGCTGTCTGTCGGTCGGCGATGTTTCCGAGCTCGGCGTGAATTGTTGTCGAATGATCGATATCGCCGGCCAGCTGGGCCTCTCGCAATTCGCTCTCGATCAGATAAAGTGCATGTTCTGTCATTTCGACGAGAATTATCGCGGCCGGCTTTAACGCGGAGATTTGGCGAGACAGTTCGCTTCCGATCGATCCCCCCGCTCCGGTGACCAGCACAACACGCTCTGCGATGGTCCGATGCAGCAACAAATGATTGGGGGGCACGGGATCGCGGCCCAGAAGGTCAGTGATTTCGATCTCACGCAGGTTCTCGGTAGAAACGGAACCATCAACTAGATCACCAATTGCCGGCAGGGTGAGTACATGAACCGGTAACTCAGAGAACGCACGGACGATTCGCTTACGCTGCTGGTGAGGCACCCCGGGAATTGCCAGCAGTACTGTGTCAATTCCCAATCGCTCGACAACGTCATCCATATTCTGGCTGTGGTAGACCTTTACGCCGTCCAAGTGCTGGCCCGCCAAACGCCCATCGTCATCGATATAACCACGCAGGACCATTCCCGGTTCGTGCGTCAGCGACATAGCTAGCTGGCGACCAGCTGCTCCTGCTCCGAAAATCAGAACCTTGCTTGGCGATCCGTCGAAGCCGCGCTGGTTAAGGAGATCAAACAACACGAAGCGAGCGAATAAGCGGCTGATTACGAGCAATGCAGCGAAGACCATCGGTTGCAACACACCAATCGTGCGAGGCACCCTTGGGACTACATTTGCGATAAACAGTGCCGATAGCACAAGCGACATCAGCAAAGACGAGATCCCAATACCCAGCATCGTCCGCGACCCGACAAAGCGCAACACCGAGCGATAAACGCCTCTCGTTGCAAAGATGGGAAGCCACACAGCTAGACTAGCAACAATCACCGAGGCAATGGCAGGGCTCCACAAGTCCCAAACGCCGAGCCTAAGAGAAAAAGCTATCCAAACTGAGAGGACGCAGAGAGTTGCGTCCACACTCAGGAGCAAGGCGGCCTTAGTGCCTCGCCCCAATTCTACGAGCCAACGCAAGGCGTCAATTATGTAATTCTCAGTCGATTTCCAGAGTTCAACCATCAGAACTTACTCGCAGCTGCCCTGGGTTTAACACTTACCAACCTGACATTTGAGGGGAACACCGGAGCCATCCGAACCGAATGCATCGGACCGCAAGCCCTCGCAAGTAGATTCTGGATCTCTGCTGAGGCGCACTCTATGGCGATACCGAATGGGCGTCAACATCAAGGCAATCCCAAAGCTGAAACCATCTCGCCACGCTTCACCTCCCTGCTTGTGGCGTCGACTTTGAGTCTGTGAGGCCCCATCCGACGTCGCATACTCTGCCTTCCAAGGTCTGGAGTCTGGCTCAGACTATGTGGCTTGGTTTCACAGCCTAGCGATGCACCGTGTGAGGGACTGGCCCGCCCATTGGTCATCGGTAAAATCACTCGATGACGCAAGGCCTTAACGCCCAAGGCACGCGCGGGTGGTGTCAAGCAAGCCCGCAGATACCACCTACACTGATTTCGGATGAGGCACTTGGGCACACATTTGCGCCTGGCAGGAGCGACCTGCGATTTTACCTATTGGTTCCCGGATTGATGGCGAGAACGGGTGGGAACCACTTTGGCCTATTGGCGGTGGCGTTCGCAAAAAGAATTGTTAGAAGCAGCAAATCGTTCGAATCGGCTGCATCGCCTATGCCGGATTCGGCGCATTGCCCTAATACTCTATCCGCAGGAAATGCATGACTATCAACAAGCTGCTCATAACCGGGGGCACCGGCTCCTTCGGTAAAACCATGTTGCGCGACATGCTCGCCCGGGATGTAGCGGAGGTACGGGTTCTCAGTCGCGACGAGGAAAAGCAAGACGCGCTGCGCAATGAATTGCGTGATCCGCGAGTGCGATTTTACCTCGGCGACATCAGAGATCGTGAGAGCGTCGATCGAGCCATTGCCGGGGTTGATTGCGTGTTTCACGCTGCCGCCTTGAAACAGGTGCCAAGCTGCGAATTCTTTCCGATGGAGGCGGTGCGCACCAATATCATCGGGTCCGAGAATGTGGCCCGCTCTGCTGTCAATGCCGGCGTCCGCAGCTTGGTGTGTCTTTCGACAGACAAGGCGGTTTTCCCTGTCAATGCGATGGGTGTATCGAAGGCAATGATGGAAAAGGTCGCACAGGCGATCGCGCGGTCGCTTGAATCGGATTCTCCAACTACCGTTTCGATGGTGCGCTATGGCAATGTCATGTGCTCGCGCGGTTCGGCGATTCCGCTGTTCATAAACCAAGTCAAATCGGGTCGCCCCATCACGGTAACCGAGCCCGAGATGACGCGCTTCTTGATGCCGCTCCGGGATTCTGTCTCGCTGGTCCATCATGCGTTTGAGAACGCTGCGCAAGGCGATCTGTTTATCCGCAAGGCGCCCGCTTCGACGATCGCCGATCTAGTAACGGCAATCAAGGAGCTGTTCGATCGCCCCGATCATCCAGTCGAAGTGATCGGCTGGCGTCACGCCGAAAAGCTTTACGAAACACTCGCTAGCGCTCAGGAACTCGCAAGCAGTGACGATATGGGCGACTATTACCGTATTCGCATGGACACGCGAGACCTCAACTACAAGGCATATTTCAGCGAAGGCGATCAGGAGACGTCCCAGCACGAGGACTATCATTCACACAACACCCAGCGGCTGTCGGTCGAGGAGGTTAAGGCGCTGTTGCTGACGCTTGAGGAAGTTCGCCGGGAACTGGATCTTTGGCAGAAAGAGAAATCGTGAAAATTGTCATTACTGGTGCACGTGGACTGATCGGGCATCACGCCGCCGTTCGACTTCACGCGGAAAATTGTGCAGCGCGGTTTCGTGGGTTGCCCGAGCTCTACGACCTCGTTTCGGTTGGGCACGCGGATTTCGACGACGACGCTACTCTGGATGCGGCGCTCAGGGATTCCGACCTCGTCCTGCATTTTGCCGGGGTCAACCGTGCCAGCGACGCCGACGTTGCAACCGGCAATCCAGACATTGCCCGGCGCCTGATCGCCGCCTGTGCGGCTGCCGGCGCGACCCCCCATATCGTCTACGCCAATTCGACTCATGCGGCCCAAGACAGCATTTATGGCAACAGCAAGCGAATCGCAGGCGAAATAATCGCGGCCTCCAGCCTGCGCCACACGGATCTCATTTTGCCACACATATTTGGTGAGGGGGCCCGCCCGGACTATAATAATGTGACCGCGACTTTCATCAAGCGCATTATCGATGGCGAAAAGCCCGAGATCAATGAGTCGGCGGAAGTTCAACTTCTCCATTCGGGAGAAGCGGCGCAAATTGCGATCGATGCGGGCAAAAGCGGGGCCACCGGCAGATTGGCGCCGACAGGAAAGGTCATTTCGGTTGCCGAACTGTTCGAGCGACTGCGTTGGTTGCACGAGACCTATAGCATGAATCTGTTCGCTGATTTGAGCGATCCGTTCACACTGGCGCTGTTCAATAGTTACCGGAGCGCGCTGTATCCCGGCAGTTATCCGCGGATGCTCAAGCTCAACAGCGACCAGCGCGGTGCGCTGTTCGAAGCCTCGCGCGGCGGCGGTGGGGGCCAGACGTTCCTGAGCTGGACCCATCCCGGGATCACGCGGGGAGAGCATTTCCATCTCGACAAGGTCGAGCGCTTCCTGGTCGTCCAGGGCGAAGCGATGATCCGAATTCGCCCGGTTCTCGGCGAGACGGTCAGTGAATTTAGGGTCAGTGGGGAGGCACCGGCCGCGGTCGACATGCCGACCCTGCACACCCACCATATCGTGAACGTCGGCGACACGCCGCTTCTGACGCTGTTCTGGACCAACGCTGTCTTCGACCCAGATGCCCCCGACACCTATGCCGACCCGGTCTTCGGAGCCTAGAATGACCAAATTGAAAGTGATGACTATCCTCGGCACCCGCCCCGAGATTATTCGCCTGTCGCGCACCATGACGCGGCTTGATGCGTTTACCAATCACGTGCTTGTCCACACCGGGCAGAATTACGATTTCGAACTCAATGAAGTGTTCTTCGAGGATCTGGGGGTTCGCAAGCCGGATCATTTCTTGGGGACCGGCGGCGGTACGCTGGGCGAAACACTGGGCAAGATACTAACCGAAAGCGAGCGGGTAATCCGCGAGGAGAAACCCGATGCCGTGCTAGTGCTCGGCGATACCAATTCGGCCATCTCCGCAATAATGGCGCGCCGCATGAAGGTCCCTGTCTATCACATGGAGGCCGGCAATCGCAGTTTCGACCGCAACGTGCCCGAAGAAACTAATCGCAAGCTCGTCGATCACATCTCCGACTTCAATCTGGTTTACACCGAGCACGCCCGGCGGCATCTGCTGTCAGAGGGGGTCCACCATCGCCGAATCTATCTCACCGGATCGCCGATCAGGGAGGTGCTCGATCATTACCAAGCGCAGATCGACGCATCGGACGTACTCGACCGGCTGAGTCTCGATCGGCGCGGCTATTTCATCGTCTCGCTGCATCGCGAGGAGAATGTTGACAGCAGCGACCGGCTCCGTCTGCTGCTCGGAGCGTTGAACGCCCTGGCCGAACGTTACGACATGCCGGTGATCGTCTCGACCCATCCACGCACCCGCAAGCGGCTCGAGGCGCTGGTGGAGACCCCGATCGACGAGCGCGTGCAATATATGAAGCCGTTCGGGTTCCACGACTACAACGCGCTGCAAAAGCATTGCTTCTGCGCCGTATCCGACAGCGGAACCATCGCCGAAGAGAGCTCGATGATGGGCTTCCCTGCGATCACCCCGCGCGACGCGATCGAACGGCCGGAGGGCCTCGATGTCGGCTGCCTGATCATGACCGGGCTCAACCGCGATACGATCCTCGACGGGGTCGATGCGGCCACGCGGATGTTCGCCGAGCGCGAAAAATCAGGCGTCGCGCATCCGGTGCCGATTGACTACACCGTGACCAACACCTCCGAGCGGGTGGTCAGCCTTATCCTCGGCACTGCACGACTGTCCAACAGCTGGGACGGAATACGGCCAAATGATTTGAATTAACCGCCTAATTCGGTTCGAAATCGAGAGATCCTCGACTTTCAACGAATGACGGATGTGGTATAAAGCTTGTGTTTCAGAAGCCTGCTTCTCCGACCTAATGCATACTGCTGCAGGCGCTATTGAGTGCGCGCCGTCAGTCTGCGGACGAAATTCGATATCATTATACCAAATGGCTGATGCCGCTCCCGAAGAGACACAATGACGCGTGCCAATCTCCTGTTTCGTTCTATAGTCGGAAGCGTTGGGGGGCGCGTGGCGGTCCTGATCGCGCCGTTTCTGGTTATGCCTGCGATGCTCGATTATCTGGGCGTTCGTGACTTCGGTATCTGGATGACGGCGATTGCTGTCACAGGTTTTATCCAGTTCGCGGACCTCGGTATCGGATCAGGGCTTTTGACCAGGCTCTCGGCTGCGCATGCACGAGGCGATATGGGTGCGTTTCGTTCCTACGTTGCAAGCAGCTATGCCGCGCTTCTTTTGGTCGCGCTTACGGTATCCTCGATCGGCCTGGTTTGCCTGCTTTATTTTTCGGACACGCTGTCCCCGATCTATAGCGTCACCTTGATCGCTTTTGCCTTTAGTATACCGGGATCGGTCGTCTATCGTATTCTATATGCGACAAATCGAATCGTATTAGCGAATGTCTGGCAGGTCGGGGGAGCATTGCTTTCGGTAGGGGCGGCATTTGCCGCGATACGCGCGGACTGGAGCGCGGCCGCGGTAGTTTTCGTCTATGTTATCGCCGGCCCCCTGACGATGCTGATTGCCACCGTCTTTACAATGTGGCGCGAGGCGGAGAAACGTCCGAATGTCGCGGACATCAGAACTTGGGCGACAATCGATCTTATGGGACTCGGTTGGAAGTTCTTCATCTTGTCCATCCTGATGGCAGCATCGATGAACGCCGATAACATCCTGATTGCGCTCCAGCTGGGTGAGGCAGCTGTAACATCATATGCCGTCCCTGCACGTATCGGGACGTTGCTGATGTTGATCGCCGGGACGATCGCTATGCCACTCTGGACGATATACGGAGAAGCGATAACGAGTGGCGATCGTGCGTGGGTATGGCGCAACGCCTTGCTTATGGCGGCACTGGGCCTCTTGGCCGTGGCTGTAGCAGGTGCGATATTGACGATTGGGATCGACCTGATCCTGAATGTGTGGATGGGCCGCTCGTTTCCCAACCAACACAAAATCGTTGCCGGGCTTGCGGGATTTTCGGCGGTTACGGCGCTTACCGCCCCATTCAACATGATCTTGAATGCCTCCGGCCAGATTAAGCCGCAAATCGCGGCCTGGGGCATCTTCGTCCCAATTGCGATTTGCGCCAAATGGATAATGCTCCCGGTATTCGGTGCGTGGGTCCTTCCGCTGGTCGATACGTTGCTATATTCCCTCTTGATCAGTATTCCGATTTTCCTTCTCGCGCACGTGGCGATCCGTAGCGATCAGGCGAGCGAGAATCCCCGCAAGAGTTTATCGTGAACAAGATACACCGGATCGCCTTTCTCGCTGGCATGTTCCCGCGCAAGCAGCATTCTTTCATCGCCCAAAATTCAATCGGCGTGATCCAGAACGCGGCAGATGCTTTCCAAAAAAATCTTATCGAAGGCTTGGCGAACCATGATGATGTCGATGCGGTCGTCGTCAATTTGCCGTTCGTCAGTGCATGGCCGTCGTCATTCCGGAAACTCTGGTTTCCGAGGGTTCGTGACTCGGAGAGCGGGGTGCCGGTCGACGGCCGCGGTTTCGCGAATGCTTCCTTGGTTCGCTATCCCGCCCGAATTATGGCATCATTGGTGGGCTTGTACGGAAAGCAGGCGAGGAGCGCGGATACGATTTTGGTCTATTCGGCTCATGTACCCTTCATGTTGGCCGCCGTGTTGGCCGGGCGCCTGTTTTCCCGCCGGCAACTTGCGATCATCGTCCTCGACTTGCCTGAGTATATGGGTGCGATGGGGTTGGCGCAAAAGTTGTTCGGTCGATTCAATCAGAAGCTGTTTTATTACTTGGTACGTTACTTCGACAAGTTCGTCGTGCTTACCGAAGCGATGATCTCGCGCCTTGGCGTAGACCCTGAAAAAGCAGTAGTGGTCGAGGGCATCGCGACCTTGAGCCAAGCCGGCACGTCAGATGTCGCGCACAAAAACCGAGGGAACACGTTCCTGTACACCGGCACCCTGGCCCGCCGTTATGGTATCGAAGAACTGGTGGATGGCTTCCGCCAGGTCCGCTGCGCCGGTGCAGCCTTGTGGATTTGCGGGGCAGGCGAAGGCGCCAATTACGTGGCAGCGGCGGCAAAGGCCGACCCGCGCATCGTCTTTTTTGGTCAAGTCGACCGGTCGCGGGCGCTGGAGCTGCAGGGTGAGGCCGATTTCCTTATCAATCCACGCAGCGGTGACGATGAATTCGTCCGATACAGCTTCCCGTCCAAAATCATGGAATATATGGCCTCGGGCCGGCCGGTGATCATGTACGGTCTGCCAGGCATTCCGGAGGACTACGAGGGGCATTATCTGCCCATCAGTGCTACAGGCGCTGCGGGTATTGGCGCTGCGATCAGTTCAGCGATCGACGTGCCCGCCGACGAGCGAAATGCCATGGGCGCGGCGGCCCGGAACTTTGTCCGTTCGCGCAAGGGTCCCCGCGAACAGGTGCGGCGCATCCTGGACTCACTTTACCCGGCCTGATCGATATTTCTCAGACAAACTCTGGAAAGCACATGCACGCCCCAATCTAATTTTGAGGTAAAGACACAGGCGGCCGTGGCACTTGTAACGTATTGCGTTTAGCCGCAGAGCAAATCGGAAAGAGTATCCCATTTCTGGAGCGCCCGGCATGACCGACGCACATGCCCCAACGGCAATACGATCATACCCTGGTGCCAGTGTGCGCTGGTCGCCGCAACAGCCGCGATCATTGGCGGGTGAGCCCACGGCTAGCCTTCCCTCGCTGTTGATGGCGCCAATGCGCTACAGCCAGTATTATCTATGGGGGACCTTTGGCATCTTCCTGATGAGCAATCTCGTCTGGGATGTCGAAAACTTCCCGGTGCTGATTGCTTTCCTTTTCTTCGCATTTGGCGGCTTTTATGGCGGCTACAGATTGGCGATCGGCAACCCAAAAACCTACCGATGCCCACCAAGCCTGCCCGATTTTGGCGACACACCAAATCAAAAGAAGCTGATTTTCATCGGTGCGACGTATTTCCTGATCTGGGGGCTAAACCAATTCGTTGAGTTCGGCGCGTCTGGCCTTGGCTCGATTGTGCAGGCGATCTTGTCTCCGGGCGAAGCATACGGCGCGAAGTTCGATGTTTACGAGGCGCAGATCGATGACGCCTACGTCAGCCCCCTCGTTCAAGTCCTGATCCTCGCGAGTCTCGTTTACGCGCTTTTTCTCCCCCTTGCTGTCGCCTCATGGGCCAACATATCCCGGGCGACCCGGTGGTTCGTCGGGATTGCTACCGCTATCTATATAATGAGCTACCTGTTCATCGGCACGATGAAAGGAATCGGGGATGTGATGCTTTTCATCATTTGTGGCGGTGCTGTCTACGTTGGTAAGCGCAGCCTGATGGGCCAAGGGTTCAACGTCCGCCGCAGGGTCCGTGGGGTACTACTTGGCTTGGGGGTCGTCCTGTTCGCATATATGACGTTCAACCAGTTGCAGCGGGCCGAGGAATTCGGGATTACTGAATCGGCAATCGTTGGGGATGTCTCGGACACTTTCATCGCGCAGACATTCGGGGATAGAGCGGCCTACGGTATCTATCAGGTTCTTGCCTACCCGAGCCACGGCTATCTCGGGCTCAGCTATTCCATGAGCGTTCCCTTCGAGTTTTCGAGAGGCGCTGGTATTTCGCAAGCCTTTGAGTCCTACCGCTTCCAGTATCTGGGCGGCATCGACAACACCCTCACAACTTATCCATTCCGCTCCGAGCGGGTGACGGGTTGGCCCGCCGGTATGTTCTGGTCCACGATCTTTCCGTGGCTGGCGTCTGATATGACGTTCTTCCTCATCCCGTTCTTCATGGCGGCGATGGGGGCGATTTTCGCGAGGCTTTGGGTAAACTGCCTTTATGGGGTCGATGTTCTCGCGCTCACGGCGCTGGGGCAGTTCTTCGTGTTCATCGCCTTTATCCCTGCGAATAATCAGGTGATGTTGACCAGGCAAGGGTTCTGGGTCGTGCTAACACTGATCGCATTCGCTATCGCGCGGATGGTTACGAAGCCGCGCCAGCGGTAGGATGGTATGGGCTTATGGCGCTGCTTAAGAGATTGGAGAAGATGGAGCCCAACACATCATGCCGCCTTTGATTTGGCTATTGCACAACTCTATTGCTCGGGTCATTCCGATCAAATCCGGCGCAAGGGGCAAAGCGCGGCAATTTCAGGCAGGGGCCGCACTGCGTCGCTTCCTTTCGTGTCTCGCGACTATCGATCGGCTTTTGTATCTGCGAACTAAGGGCATATGGCGCACTTGGCGACTCTGGATGCATGGAGCGAAATTATCTCATTCACTGAGTTCGGAACCGAAGGTGGCAAGGCCCATGGTCCGGTGGCTGACGCTGGCACCGCTTGGGTCTACAAGGAAGATCGCTGGTGAAACGCGCTGAGCCATCCGGCGACATTGTCTACCTCACCCAGCTTTACACGCCTGAGCCAACCTTTAAGGGCGATCGCTTCGCAAAAGGCCTGGACGAGGCCGGTTATGATGTCGAAGTCGTCACAGGCTTTCCCAACTATCCGGGCGGTCGGGTCTATGACGGATTCAAGATGCGACCAATCGCCAGGGGAGCCGATGAAGGCCTGAAGGTCGTGCGTCTTGCCACTTATCCATCGCACGACCGCAGCGCCGCCCGTCGGGTTCTTTCCTACCTCAGCTTTTCCATTACCTCCTTCCTCTATCTGCTCTTCCGCCGCCGACCGCAATTGATCTATGTCTATTACCCTTCCCTTACAGCCGGGCTCGCTGCCATTGCGGTCAAGTGGTTGAGGCGTGTGCCGGTGGTGGTGGATATTCAGGATATGTGGCCGGATTCGCTCGGTGCTGCCGGGATGATGCAAAACAGCAGGCTGATCGCGATAGTCGAGTGGTTCTGTCAGATTCTGTACCGCAATGTCGATCACATCGTCGTTCTCTCACCCGGGTTTCGTAACACGCTTATCGAGCGGGGCGTTCCAGCGGAGAAAATCACCGTCATTTACAACTGGGCGGACGAAATGGAGCAGCTGGACGGCGAGCCCGCAACCCTACCGACCTCATCTCCGTTCGACCCCGAACATACATTCACGCTTTTGTTTGCGGGCAACATGGGAGCAGCGCAGCGTCTCGATTCAGTTCTAGACGCGGCGAAGGCGCTGGCGCGGGAACGCAGCGACATCGGCGTTTATTTGATGGGTGGAGGAGTCGATGTCGAGCGGCTCAAGGCACGCGTCGCCGACGAAGGGATCGACAATGTGCGGTTCCTACCCCGCGTCCCGCTCCACGAAGTCCAAGACATCCTGCGCCAAGCGGGAGCGTTGCTGGTTCATCTCGCGCGCGACCCACTGTTCGCCATCACAGTCCCGTCCAAGACCCAGGCCTATCTCTATGCGGGACGACCCATATTGATGGCCGTCGAAGGGAATGCTGCGGATTTGATTACAGAAAGCGAAGCAGGACTTGTGGTGGAGCCTGAGAATCCGCAGGCGCTGGCCGAAGCAATCCGCACACTGGCTGATCTGGGCGTCGCTGGAAGGACTGAGATGGGGGCCCGTGCACGCGCATTCTACGATCGCAAGTTGACCTTCCGCCACGGCATCGACGCCACGGTCGGCATAATCGAGCGGTTTCGTCGTCGAACGCGCGGCGAGGGGCAAAGCAGCACCTAGTCACGCATAGCGACAACCGTTAAGCGGCGGCTACGCCATCCAGTCCGCGTTCTGCTATTTTAAGGGGGAAGAATGCCCGTCCCGTTTTTTAGACCGTCGATCGGCGACGAAGAGATCAATGCTGTCGTGGAATGTCTGAAATCCGGCTGGCTCACGACAGGTCCGAAAACCCGTGAGTTCGAGGAACAGTTCGCAGAAGCAATCGGTGGCGGGGTTCATGCACTCGCCGTCAACAGCGCGACCGCTGCCCTGCACCTCGGGATCGATGCGCTCGGTATCGGACCGGGCGACGAGGTTATCGTGCCGACCCTGACCTTCACCGCAACAGCGGAGGTCGTGCGTTACGTCGGGGCCACCCCGGTTTTCGTCGATTGCGACCCGGCAACGCTCTGCATCGACCCGAAAGCCGCAGAAGCCGCCATTACCGAGCGCACACGTCTCATCATGCCGGTTCATTTCGCCGGACGTATGTGCGACATGACTGCACTGCGCAACATTGCGAACCGGCATGTGCTCAAGATCCTTGACGATGCGGCTCACGCACTGCCAGCAAGCCATCAGGGCCAGTCGGTCGGACTGACCGGTGCAGATGTGACTGCTTTCAGTTTCTATGCCAACAAGACCATGACCACCGGCGAAGGCGGGATGCTTGTAACCCGTGATGCCGAACTCGCCGGCCGGGCGCGCATCATGCGGCTGCACGGGATCGACCGCGACGTCTTCAACCGGTTCACGGATCCGCGTGCGAGTTGGATGTATGACGTGGTCGCGCCAGGCTACAAGTACAACCTCACCGACATTGCATCGGCGATGGGCAGCGTCCAACTGGCCCGCCATCAGGATTTCGCGGAACGTCGGACCGCACTGGCGGCGCGCTACGACACCGCCTTCGCCGACTTGCCGCTCATCTTGCCGCCGCACCCGGCACCTGGTGACACCCACAGCTGGCACCTTTATATTGTGCAGGCTGCGGCCAGCTCGAAGGTCGATCGCGACGAGCTGATCGCTGCCCTGCGCGAGCGCGGGATCGGGACTTCGGTTCACTATCGTCCGCTCCATCAGATGCGGTTCTGGTCGTCTTATTGCGAGGGCCACAGCTTTCCGGCGGCGGACGCCTATTTCGATCGGTGCGTCTCGCTGCCCTTGTTCATGGCGATGACCGACGACGAGCAGGATGAAGTGATCGAGGCGGTGCGCAGCGTGATCTGCGATGTCTAAACGGTTGTTCGACATCGTGCTTTCGGTCATCGCGCTTATCCTCTCGGCACCCCTGTGGCTGGTCGCAGCGATCGGGATCGCGCTGTCCTCTCCGGGTCCCATCTTCTACCATGCGACCCGGATCGGGAGAGGTGGCGAACCGTTTCGGATGGCCAAGTTCCGGACCATGACCGTGGGAACGGCGGGGCAAAGCGAGATCACGGCGCCGGGGGACAGTCGCGTTTTTGCACTCGGACGAGTGATCCGTCTGTTGAAAATTGACGAGCTCCCGCAGTTGGTCAACATCCTGCGCGGTGAGATGTCGATCGTCGGACCTCGTCCGGAGTCCGACGTTATCGTGGCCGAACATTACACCGACTGGATGCGGGAAACCCTCGCTGTCGCGCCCGGCTTGACCAGCGTCGGCGCTTTATTTGGCTATAGCTACGGCGAGGAACTGATCGACCCGTTGCGACCGGAAGAATCCTATGTCGAGCGGATGTTGCCCGCTAAGCTGGCGCTCGAACGCGCCTATCTCGAACGTGCCAATTTCTTTAGCGACATCGCCTACATCCTTCGCACAGCAGCCGCCATTTTCATCGTGCCGTTTGGGTTGAAAATAGACCCGACCAGGACGGATCAGCGGACGGCGTTGATGTGGGTGGAACCCGCGGTCTTTCCTGCGGCCATGAGCAGTCAACTCACGGCGCTTATCCAGGATTGATCGTCATTCGTCGCTCGAGAGATCGCGCGCCATCACTTGCAGAGCCCGTGCGCCACGCAGCTCGGTTCCTCGCTTCTTAAAGCCATGCCTAAGGTAGAAATTCACGACCGGGGCATTGTCGTCGCGGTCGGTGGTCAGCGTGACTTCGCTCGCTCCAAGGCTCCGGCTCCTGTCGCAAAACGCCTGCAGCAGGCGCGATCCGATCCCGGTTCCTAGGCGACTTGTGGCGATCGACGAGAGCTCGACAACGCTCGCGGCGCCTTTCCCGCTTGCGGCTACGCGACCCGTGTTGCGCGCGATCTCGACGAACAGTGTGGGACGGCGCAGGAGCGTTAGCGCGATGATCGGCAACAGCCGCAACCGCCGAGATCGGAAGTGATCGTAGAATGCCTCGGGATCCCGAAACCCGACGGCAAAGCCGTCGAGCTCATCGGAGTCGTCGATACTGACCAAAAATATCGCATCGTCGTATTCGAGGATCGCCTCGTAATAGGCCCGAAGAAACCGAGGCCCCATTCGATCCAGGAAGAAGCCCTTGAAAGCGATCCGGTGAACCCGAACGACGTCCGGTAGGTCGCCTGCGACTGCGTCGCGGACACGAGACGAAGAAACGCTGCGTTTTTTTTCCGTCATGAAAGAATATCCCCAACCGCTCGAAACACCGTCACTCCACCGTCACTCCACCGTCACTCCACAGTCACCGACTTGGCGAGATTGCGCGGCTGATCGACATCGGTGCCTTTGACGCAGGCGACGTGATAGGCGAGCAATTGCACCGGGATCGCCTAGACCAGCGGCGCGATCAGCGGGTGGACTCTGGGCATCTCGATCGTCGCGATGCAGCCCTCGCCCGCTTGCGCCAGTCCCTCGGCATCGGAGATCAGCACCACCTGCCCACCGCGCGCGCGGACCTCCTCCATGTTGGAGACGGTCTTCTCGAACAGCGGACCGGAAGGCGCGAGCACCACCACCGGAACCTGGTCGTCGATCAGCGCGATCGGGCCGTGCTTCATCTCGCCAGCGGCATAGCCTTCGGCGTGGATGTAGCTGATTTCCTTCAATTTAAGCGCGCCTTCGAGTGCCAGCGGGAAGTCTGGCCCGCGGCCCAGGAACAGCACGTCACGCGCAGGGGCGATCAGATGCGCCATCGCCGCGATATCCTCGTCATGGTCGAGCGCAGCGTTGAGCGAGGCCGGCGCCTCGAGCAGGTGACCGACCACCTCGGCCTCTTCCTCACGGTTCATCAACCCCTTCTTGACCGCCATATGCGCGGCGAGCGCGGCGAGCACCGCGAGCTGGCAGGTGAAGGCCTTGGTCGATGCGACCCCGATTTCCGGACCGGCATGCGTCGGCAGCAGCAAATCGGCCTCGCGCGCCATGCTGCTGGTGGGGACGTTGACCACCACCGCAATAGTCTGGCCGTTGGCTTTGCAATGGCGCAGCGCGGCGAGCGTGTCGGCGGTCTCGCCGCTCTGGCTGATGAACAGCGCGAGGCCGCCCTCCTCGAGCACCGGATCGCGGTAGCGGAACTCGCTCGCGACATCGATATCGACCGGCACGCGGGCGAATTGCTCGAACCAGTATTTCGCCACCATCCCGGCGTAGTAGGAGGTCCCGCAGGCGACGATCGTCACCCGGCGAATGCTGGAGATGTCGAAATCGAACTGCGGCAACGCGATGGAATTGTCCGCCTGGCGCAGATAGGAGCCGAGCGTCTGCGCGACCACGGTCGGTTGCTCGAATATCTCCTTCTGCATGAAATGGCGGTAATTGCCCTTCTCCACCGCCGCGGCGGAAGCGCCCGAGGTGGTGATCTCGCGCTCAACCGGCTCGTTTTCGGCATCGAAGATTTCGACGCTCTCGCGGCGCACCACTACCCAGTCGCCTTCCTCGAGATAGGCGATCTGCTGCGTCAGCGGGGCCAGCGCCAGGGCGTCGGAGCCCAGGAACATCTCGCCCCCATTCTCCTTGGCGCCATAGCCCAGCACCAGCGGCGAACCGCGCCGCGCGCCGATCAGCATGTCGGGATGCGCGCGAAATGCGATAGCCAGCGCGAAGGCGCCGCGCAGCCGCGGCAGCACGGTCTTGACCGCTTTCTCGGGGCTCGCCCCGCCCTCGACCTCGCGCGAGACCAGATGCGCGACCACTTCGGAATCGGTCTCGCTGGTGAAGCGACGGCCATCGGCGCGCAGTTCCTCGCGCAATTCCCTGAAGTTCTCGATGATGCCGTTGTGAACCAGCGCGACATGATCGGTGGCGTGGGGGTGGGCGTTGTCCTCGGTCGGCGCGCCGTGAGTAGCCCAGCGGGTGTGGGCGATGCCGATATCGCCGGGCGCGGGCCGGCTGGCGAGTTCCGCTACCAGATTGGCGAGCTTGCCCTGCGAACGACGGCGGACCAGATCGCCCTCGTGGATAGTGCAGAGCCCGGCGCTGTCGTAACCGCGGTATTCCATCCGCTTGAGGCCATCGACCAGCCGGTCCGCAACCGAAACCTTCCCCACGATGCCGATAATGCCGCACATACTGCTATCCCGCCTTCAATCCCGAAAATACAATGCGCCGACGCTCTAGCGCCTATCGCGGGCCACGCAATCGCTCACATGCAATAGGATCGGAAGATGCAGTCCGCCGCTTGCCCAAAGCAGCGCTCGCGCGGGTTTTTGTAGGCTTGCCAACGCATTGCGATGCTCTCATGCGGCGCAATCTGCCTCCCATGTCTTATTCAATCGGAGCAGATTGGCGCAGGATGGGGGGCTATAACTTCCGGTTCTCACAGTCCAGCGCGCACCGGTCTGTCGGCAGGGCTACGAACTAGTGCCCAAAGTTGGGGGAGGGTCGGATGCACCCGGAAGGAATCCGGAGTGGGTTGCTCAATCAGGGCGCCTTTCGGCCGCATGACATGCTTGTTCAGCAAGTGCAGAGGACAAACCTCGTAAGCCAATCGGATGAAAAGGACGAAGACCTTCTTAATCGGATCGCTCGTGGCCCTCGCCGGGTCAGCAGCTCTGGCTACACCATGGGCAAACGAGTGGACGATCGGCCCGGTCATTCGCGGCACGAACTATTCGGTCAACATGCCGCTGCAACCGGAGCCTACAAAGAGCGGGTGGGCGTTTGATTTTCCCTATCCCAACCGCGCTGCCGGGCATGTCCATTATGTCTCGTTCGATCCCGGCTCTCTGGCGGGCAAGTCGAGAATCGTAGTCAATTATCGCGTCGCCGCCGACAGGCGCGCTCGATTCGTTCCCCAAGAGCAGCCACACCTTGCCGGGACCGTCTCGCTCGTCATTCAGCGGCGGGGAGACAGCTGGAACGCGAAAGGGCGATACGAGCACTATCGCTGGTATTCGCCTGCTGAGCATGTGCATGAAATCACGACAGGCGTGCGCCGCATGGTGATCGATCTCGACAATCCTGGTTGGACGTCGGTTCTGGGCCGACGGGCAAGCGAGAACCCGAGGGCCTTCAGGGATTCGCTGGTGCAAGCAGGCCAAGTCGGCCTAGTCTTCGGCTCTGCCTCATCTCGCGGGCATGGAGTCTTTGCCACCGCGCCGGCCAGCTTTGAACTGTTGAGTTTCGACATAGAGTAGTTTTGCAGGCTCGGGTGTCGTTCAATGCGACCGTATCATGTGGGCCATGGCTAGTGCGCTGCTCACAACGTTCGCACAGATTTAGATCCTACACACCCATAGGAGAGGAGAACAAATCTGCTCGCCGTCGCGGCTGGTCCTGTCGTCCGCAGGTTTCCGAAATATCCCGACTCGCATGCTCGAGGGCCAGAGGAGTTAAGCGCGAAGGCCATCATCCTGGGCCGCGATGTGATTGGTATCGCCGCAATTCAAATGGCGCACCTCGGGCGCCGCAAAAAATTCTCCTAGAGGCTTCAAAGGGGTCGCGGGCCTCTGAGCCAGCGCAACATTGACCTTCCCACATAGCGGGCTACAAAGGATTTCACGCAGTCAGAAACCCATGGTTTTCTGCGGTGTTTGACGTGTAGGAAAAGCGGCTCAGAATCCCGCTACCCGCTCTACCTTTTGGCGCAGCCTCGTCCCGCCATTGGCGAAGCGCTCAGCTTACACAGCCATATTGTCGATAAGGCGGGTGCCGCCGATCCTTGCGGCCACGAACAGCCGTGTGCCGGTTCGCGATCTGTCGAGCGGTTCAATCGTGTCGGCATCGCGCAGTTCGGTGTAGTCGACGCTGTCGAAGCCGCTCGCCAGCAAGGTGGCGCGCAGGGTGTCGAGGGCATCGCCAACACAAGTTCCCGCGCCGATCGCCGCGATCGCTTCGCGCATGGCGCGGGGCAGGGCGGTGGCGTTCTCACGCTGTTCGAGGGTGAGATACGCGTTGCGGCTGCTCATCGCGAGGCCGTCGGTTCCGCGCACCGTCGCGATGGAGTGGATTGCCTCCACCGGCGGCTGGGTCAGGTCGAGATCGCGCGCCATCCGGCGGATCACCGCGAGCTGTTGCCAGTCCTTCTCGCCGAAAAAGGCCATGTCGGGCAGGACCTGGTTGAACAGCTTGCAGACCACGGTGGCGACCCCGTCGAAATGGCCCGGCCGGTCGGCGCCGCACAGCCCCGCGCTCACCCCCGAGACCGTGATATTGGTCGCATAACCCTCGGGGTAGACCTCATCTGGCGCGGGCGCCCACAGCAGCGTCACCCCTTCGGCCTCAAGCAGCTTCGCATCGCGCTCCATCTGCCGCGGATAGGCGTCCAGATCCTCGCCCTGGCCGAACTGGCGTGGGTTGACGAAGATCGAGGCGACGACGTGATCGGCCTGGCTGCGCGCGGCGCGGATCAGGCTCAGATGTCCCTCGTGCAGAGCGCCCATGGTCGGCACCAGCGCCACGCTCGCGCCGCTGCGGCGCAGCGCGACCACGGCGCTTCTCAACATGTCCAGCCGAGTGATGGTTTGCACGCGCTATGCCCCTCCAGTAAGGCGATTACACTGGTGCTCTAGCCGCTAAGCCTGCACCGATAAACCGACCAAAATGCCCACTAAGCTGTAAGGAACGCCCCCTCGTGCCCTCGACCCGCCCGCACCGTATCACCTTCGCCAATGAGAAGGGCGGGACGGGCAAGTCGACCACCGCGGTCCATATCGCGGTCGCGCTGGCCTATTCGGGCAAGCGGGTGGTGGCCTTCGATCTCGATCACCGCCAGCGCACGATGGATCGCTATTTCGAGAACCGCGCCGAAACCGCGAAGAAGCGCGGGATCGATCTGCCCGGCGCCGAATGCCATGTGGTCGGCGATTGCGATGCCGGAGAATTCGAGGCGCTGGTAGCCGAGAAGGCCGAAGGCGCCGATTTCATCCTCGTCGACACGCCCGGCCGCGACGATCCGCTCGCGCGCCACAGCGCCGGACAGGCCGATACGCTGGTCACCCCGATGAACGACAGCTTCGTCGATTTCGATCTCATCGGCCAGGTCGAGGGCGACAGCTTCAAGGTCAAGAAACTGTCCTTCTACGCCGAGCTGATCTGGGAAGCGCGGATCAAGCGCGGACGGATGCAGATTGAGGAGAACCGTCCGCCGATGGACTGGGTCGTGGTCCGCAACCGCACCGGTTACACCGAGGCGCGCAACATGGCGCGGCTCGAAAAGGCGCTCGGCGAAATGGCCAAGCGCGTCGGCTTCCGCGTCGCCAAGGGGTTGTCCGAGCGGGTGGTCTATCGCGAGCTGTTCCCCTCCGGGCTGACGCTGCTCGACAAGGGTCATCTGGGCGATCTGGGGACCAGCCATCTGGTCGCGCGGCAGGAATTGCGCGGGCTGGTCGCCAGCCTGCGGCTCCCCGGGCTGGCCGGGACCGAGGCGGCCGCAGCATGATGCGCCTGCTGGTCATCGCGGTGGTGATCGCGCTGGCCTGCCGCCTGCTGCTCGGCAAATGGCCGTGGCAATATCTCCAGACCCGTTCTGCCGGGGGGCGGCAGCTCGCCCAGGCGCGGCGCCTGCTCGGGGTCAGCCCGAGGGCGAGCCGCAGCGAGATTCGCGATGCGCATCGTCGCATGGCTGCCATATTGCATCCGGATAGAGGCGGCAGCACCGCCAAACTCGCCGAGGTCAACGCCGCGCGCGACCTCTTGCTTGCGCATTTGCCACAGGACAATATCCCTCAGGAACCGCCGGAGCCGCCCCAATGAGCCACCAATTCGACCCCAGCGTGCTGCGCGAATACGATATTCGCGGGATCATCGGTGAAACGCTCGGCCCCGACGATGCCCGCGCGATCGGGCGGGTGTTCGGCTCGATGCTGCGCGAAGCGGGCGGCAGCACGGTGGCGGTAGGTTACGACGGGCGGGTCAGCTCGCCGATCCTCGAACATGCGCTGGTAGAGGGGCTCAACGCATGCGGCTGCGATGTCGTGCGGATCGGCATGGCGGCGACCCCGATCCTCTATTACGCCGAGGCGTCAGACGAGCAGATAGATGGCGGCATTGAGATAACCGGCAGCCACAACCCCTCCAATTACAATGGCTTCAAGCTGGTATTCCAGGGGCGTCCGTTCTTTGGCGCCGATATCACAAGGCTCGGGGAACGCGCCGCGGCGGGCGAATGGATGGATGGCGTCGGTACCTCCGAAACCCGCGAGATCATGCCCGCCTATATCGACCGGTTGTTGGCGGGGCTCGACGGGGTCGACCCGCAAGCGCTCGCCGCTATGCGGATCGGCTGGGACGCGGGCAATGGCGCTGCCGGCCCCGCATTGGTGCAGCTCGCCGCTCGGCTGCCGGGCGAGCATCACCTGCTCTACACCGAGGTCGACGGAAATTTCCCCAACCACCATCCCGATCCCACGGTCGAGGCCAATCTCGAGGATCTGCGCGCGCTTGTGCTCGAGAAGGGGCTCGATTTCGGGATCGCCTTCGATGGCGATGGCGACCGGATCGGCGCGATCGACGGCGAGGGCCGGGTCATCTGGGGCGACCAGCTGCTGATGATCTACGCCGAGGATGCTCTCAAGCGTCATAATGGGGCCACCGTGATTGCAGATGTGAAGGCCAGTCGAGCGCTGTTCGATCATATCGCGCAATGCGGCGGCGAGCCGTTGATGGGGAAGACCGGCCACTCGCTGATCAAGGCGAAGATGAAGGAGGTCGGCAGCCCGCTCGCGGGCGAGATGAGCGGTCATGTGTTCTTCGCCGACGATTATTACGGCTATGACGACGCGCTCTATGCCGGGGTCCGGCTGATGGCCGCCAGCGCGCGGCTGGGGCGGTCGGTGACGCAATTGCGCGGGGCGATGCCGGCGATGATCAACACGCCGGAAATGCGCTTCCAGGTCGACGAGAGCCGCAAGTTCGCCGCCATCGACGAGGTCAAGGCGCGGCTCGCCGACAGCACCGCCGAGGTCAATTCCACCGATGGCGTGCGGGTGACCAGCGCCGACGGCTGGTGGCTGCTGCGCGCCTCGAACACGCAGGACGTGCTGGTCGCGCGCGCCGAGAGCGACAGCCAGCAGGGCCTCGACAAGCTGCTGGCGCAGATCGACGAGCAATTGGCGCTCTCGGGGCTCGAGCGCGGGGCGAGCGTAGGGCACTGAGGGCCGGCGACGCGTGGAGGCCCGACGGGCTGACGCCAGCGCGTCCGGAACGCAGCGCAGCCTCCGGCGCTGTGCCAGAGTGACCACGCGCTCGCCTCCCCCCGAAATCGCCGCCTGGTTTGCCGCGCGCGGCTGGCGGGTGCGCGATCACCAGGCCGCGATGCTGGCCGCCAGCGATGCGGGCCATCATGCCATGCTGGTGGCAGATACCGGAGCGGGCAAGACTCTTGCCGGTTTCCTCCCGACGCTGGCGGATTTCGCACCTTCGCGGCTGGAAGGCGCCGCGCCGCCAGAAGGGCTGCACACGCTCTATGTCTCGCCGCTGAAGGCGCTGGCGCATGATGTGCAGCGCAATCTGCTCACCCCGATCGAGGAGATCGGGCTGCCGATCCGGGTCGAGACCCGCAGCGGCGACACCCCGTCGGATCGCAAGAAGCGCCAGCGCACCCGTCCGCCGCACATCCTGCTGACCACCCCCGAGAGCCTGTCGCTGCTGCTTTCCTTCCCCGACAGCCTCGAGCTGTTCGCCAACCTCAAGCGGGTGGTGATCGACGAGGTCCACGCCTTCGCCACCGGCAAGCGCGGCGATCTGCTGGCGCTGGCGCTGGCACGGCTGCAGGGAATCGCGCCCGCCATGCGCCGCTCCGCGCTGTCGGCCACGGTGGCAGAGCCCGAGGTGTTTCGCGAATGGCTGGCGCCCTGGGGCGATATCGACAGCGTCGCGCTGGTTCAGGGCGAGGAGGGCGCCCCCGCCGAGGTCGAGATCCTGCTTCCGCAGGAGGAGCGCGTCCCCTGGGGCGGTCACGCCGCGACATGGGCGATCCCGCAGCTCTACGCGGCGATCCGCGCCAACCGCACCACGCTGGTCTTCACCAACACGCGTTTCCTCGCCGAGTACATCTTCCAGAACCTGTGGGATGTGAACGAGGACACGCTGCCGATCGGGATCCACCACGGCTCGCTCTCGAAGGAGGCGCGGCGGAAGGTCGAGGGAGCGATGGCGCGCGGCGAGCTGCGCGCGCTGGTCTGCACGGCCAGCCTCGATCTCGGGGTCGACTGGGGCGATATCGACCTCGTCGTGCAGATGGGTGCGCCCAAGGGCTCCTCGCGGCTGCTCCAGCGGATCGGGCGCGCCAACCACCGGCTCGACCAGCCCAGCCGCGCGCTGCTGGTTCCGGGCAACCGCTTCGAATTCCTCGAGGCGACCGCCGCCAAGGAGGCGGTCGACGAGGGCCAGCGCGATGGCGAAGATTTCCGCCCCGGCGGGCTCGACGTGCTGGCGCAGCATGTCATGGCCTGCGCCTGCGCCGCGCCGTTCCAGGAGGACGAACTGCTCGCCGAGGTACGATCCAGCCTGTCCTACGCCTGGGTCGACGAAGTTGTCTGGCAGCGGGTGCTCAATTTTGTCGCGACCGGCGGCTATTCGCTGCAGGCCTATGACAAGTTCAAGCGCATCACCCGCGACCGCGCGGGCGTCTGGCGGCTGTCCCATCCCGAGCAGGCTGCGCGGCACCGGATGAACGCCGGGATCATCATCGACAGCGAGATGCTCGAAGTGCGGATCAGCGCGCGGGGCGGGCGCGGCGGGCGCTCGCTGGGCAAGGTCGAGGAACGCTTCGCCGCCTCGCTGTCGCCGGGCGACACCTTCGCTTTCGCCGGCATGAGCCTCGAGGTGGTCAAGCTGCAAGACATGGAAGTGCTGGTGAAAGCCTCGAAGGCCTCGGCGATGATCCCCAGCTATGGCGGGCAGCGCCTGCCGCTGACTACGCATCTGGCCGAGCGGGTGCGCGCCATGCTGGTCGACCGCGCGGGCTGGGCGCGTTTCCCCGACGATGTCCGCGAATGGCTCGAGGTGCAGGACTGGCGCTCGCAAATGCCGGGGCCGGGGCAATTGCTGGTCGAGAGCTTCCCGCATGGCCGACGGTTCTACACCGTCTATTACACCTTCGAGGGCTGGAACGCGAACCAGTCGCTCGGCATGCTGATCACGCGGCGGATGGAGGATCGCGGGCTGCTCCCGGGCGGTTTCGTCGCCAACGACTATTCGCTCGCGGTCTGGGGGCTGAAGCCGGTGCTGGACCCCGCGCCGCTGCTGTCGCCCGACATCCTCCAGGACGAATTCATCGACTGGGTGCAGAATTCGCATTTGCTTCGCCGCGCCTTCCGCGAGGTGGCGGTGATCGGCGGGTTGGTCGAGCGCCAGCATCCGGGCAAGCGCAAGACCGGCAAGCAGGTTACCTTCTCGACAGACCTGATTTACGACGTGCTGCGCAAATACGAGCCCGACCATGTCCTGCTCGAGGCAGCCTGGGCAGATGCCCGCACGAGGATGACCGATGTCGGCAGGCTGGGCAGCCTGCTCGACCGCGCCGCCGAGCAGCTGGTCCATGTCGAGCTCGACCGGGTCAGCCCGCTGGCGGTGCCGGTGATGGTAATGATCGGCCGCGAGGCCACCCCGCAAGGCGCGGTGGACGACGAATTGCTGCTCGAGGCGGAGAGCCTGGCGAGCGCGGCGATGCGCGTCGAGGAGCCTTCAGACGGGACGTGAGTGTCGATATGGGGGGGCGATACTCGCCGATGTTGCCGAGCGTTTGTCGCGGGCAAAGAAAAGGGCGACCGAAGCCGCCCTTTTCCGTGTGTTTGCAGATCTCGCCGCGTTTTACTGCGCCACGGTCCCACCGGCACCGAAGGTGCGGTAGCGTTCGTTGCCGACGAAGCCGAACTTCGTCACGCCGCTGGCCTTGATCACGTTGAGCACACGGGCCGAAAGCTCGTAGCTCGCGAGGGCTTCGGGTTCGAACTGCAGCTCGGGTTCGAGCGCCATCTCGCGGGTGACATTGAGGTTGCGGACGAGTTCGCCCTCATTGATCGCATCGCCGTTCCAGAGGATTTCGTCCGTCTGGGTAAGAACGATCTTGTTCTTGATCGGGTCGATATCTTCCGGGTTCACCGGCACATCGCTGGGCTGCGGGAGGTCGATATCGACCGAATGCGTCGCAACCGGGATAGTGATGATGAACATGATGAGGAGAACGAGCAGGACGTCGATCAACGGCGTCATGTTCATCTCGAGCATCGGGGCGCCATCGTCCTTGCCGCCTGACATTGCCATGATTGATTACTCCTGAAGTCTCTACGCGAGCGACGGCTTAGCCGTTCGGGTCGACCGGGTTGGAAATGAAGCCGACGGTCGGATAGCCGGCCGCCTGGACGTTGTAGATCGCGCCCGCGACACAGGACCACGGTGCGTTGACATCGCCGCGGATGTGAACCTGCGGGATGAGCTCGGGATCCTTCATGATCTCTTCCGGGCCGCCGGCGCGCTGCACGATGGCATCGAGCCGTTCGAAGGCCTGATCGTACAGTTCCTCGGAACTGACCGGGGTGATGTTGTTGAAATAGACCCGGCACTGACCCTCGCGCGATGCGCCAGCAAAGCCAGGTTCGCCTGCAGCCAATCCGTTTTGGTCGGTGGTGCTGACCGTCAGCAGCAGGTTTTCAACCTTGTCGTTCGATTCCACCGCTTCGAAAATGGGGATGCGCAGCTTCTCGATCGTCTGAATCGCGACGGGAACCGCAATGAGAAAGATGATGAGAAGCACGAGCATCACGTCCACCAGTGGGGTGGTATTGATGTCCGACATCGGCGTTTCGGTGCCGCCGCCTACCTGAACCGCCATGGCCTATCCTGTCCGTAGCTTGAATTGCGTGATGGTGAAAAGAGGCCGGGTCGGACGCTGGGCGCCCGACCCGATCCTGTCTTACTTCTTGATCGTGCTCGTCGGGGTCGAACCGCCGCTCATCGGCTTGGCCGTCGTCGTCGCCGTGGCGGGACGCGCAGCAGCCGGAGCGGCCGAGGCCTTGGCAGCGGTCGTCGTCGAGTTCGACGTCATCGTGTTCGGCTTCACCGTACCCTTGGAGCTGACATAGGCGAGCAGATCGGTCGAGAAGGCCGAGAGGTGCTCGGCAATGCGACGGTTGCGGCTCTGCAGCCAGTTGTAGGCCAGCACCGCGGGAACCGCGACCAGCAGGCCGATGGCGGTCATGATCAGGGCTTCACCGACCGGGCCGGCGACCTTGTCGATCGAGGCCGAACCGGCGAGGCCGATGTTGATCAGGGCGCGATAGATACCGATAACGGTACCGAGCAGGCCGATGAACGGTGCGGTTGCGCCGACCGAAGCGAGGAACGGCAGACCGCCGGCCAGCCTTGCATTCACATAGGCTTCCGAACGCGCCAGCGAACCGTGCAGCCACTCATGGGCTTCGAGGCTGTCGGTCATCTTGCCATGCTGCTCGTCGGCCTGAACCGTGTCGTCGACCAGCTGACGCCAGGCGCTGTTCTTTTCCAGCTTGGTGGCGCCTTCCTTGAGGCTGCTGGTCTTCCAGAAGGAGCCCTGCACATCCTTGAACTGACGCATGATCTTGTTCTGCTCGAAGAGCTTGGTGAACAGGATGTAGAACGAGCCGACCGACATGATGACGAGCACGGTGAAGATCGACCAGGCGATAACGCCGCCCTGTTCCATGGCTTCCATGAAGCCGAACTGGTTCTGCGGTGCCGCTTCGCCCGCGACGGCAAGAATTTGAGTAATCATAGCGAATGGTCCTTTTCGATAAAGGTCAAATTAGATTGGTACGCCGGTCAGTCCGGCAAAACGTAACGGATCGCCTGCGTCGTCGTCGACGAGATCGGATTGCCTGCCGCGTTGAGTGCGGGGTTGTAGCGCGCATAACGCTGCATTCCCCGGCACGCGGCATCGTCAAGCGCACTCGAGCCGGAGCTTCCCACAACCGAGCATCCTTCGACACGACCATTTGCACCGATCGTGATGCGCATGTTCACCGTACCCTGCTCTTCCTGACGAAGTGCGCGCGACGGATAGTCGTTCTGGATCCGGCCAGCCCAGCTGTTCAGGTTGCTAGGCGACGCGTCGCGAGCCTGTGAAGGCGGCGGCGGCGGCGGCGGCGGCACAGGACGTGGCGCAGCTACCGGAGCGGGCGGCGGAATCCGCACGGCCGGCGGTGCGGGCGGCGGAATCGTTACCTGGGTCCGGATGTCCGGCGGCCGCGTTGCGATATTCATCGGCGGTGGCGGAGCAACCGGAGGCGGCGGCGCCGTATCGGGCTGAGGCTCGGGGGGCGGCGGTTCTTCCTCCGGCTCCGGGGGCGGCGGCTCTTCAACATCGATCGTCGTCACACGCTCAATCATCTTGGTCGCCGCCTCATAGGCAAGACCGGTGATCAGCGCGTAACCGAGAGCAATATGAATCAGAGCAACGATGATAATCGCGATCACGCGATTGCCACTCATCTGTTGGTCAGCATAAGCCATTCGGTCGCATCACTCCATCGTCCACGCCGGAATGCTCCGGCGATTAAAGCGCCTTGCCACGAACAGCGTCGCAAGGTGCCAAAAAAATATCCGTCAGCACTCCATCGGTATTCTAAAGGACCAAGGGCCCAAAAGGTTTCCGAAATGTCCCACCGCGAACCCGCCAAAGCAATTTTATATCATGCGCTTCGGTCTGGCCGGTCCTTTACCCATCATGCCTATGCACCGCAAACCCTTTATCGGTTAACCCCGGATTCAGCGCATCTCGGCTTGGAACGGGCGGCGCGCTCCACCATTTTGATTTCACAAGCCGGTGGAGTTTCGCCGTTCCGTATTGGAAATCCTCAGATGATCAACGCCCGACACCCATTCCTGCTGCCCTTGGCCGCCTGCCTCGCGATAGTAGCCACGCCGCTGTCCGCCCAGTCTCGCCCGGCGGTTTCCGCGGCTGCTGCCGCTCCCGCTGCTGGCACAGGCCTGACCTATGCCGATCTGGTCGATCTTGCCGAGGGCACGCCGCTGGTTATCCGGGCGCGGATCAAGCAGCAGGCCCAGGTCTCTGCCGAGCGTGCGCCGGGGCTCGCTGCGGGTTTTGCGCGGCTCTATATCGAGGCCGAGACGCTGGCGCTGCTCTCGGGCAATGTGCCGATCGGGGAATCCTTGCGCTATCTCGTCGATGTGCCGTTCGACGCCAGGGGCAAGCTTCCCAAGCTGAAGAAGAAGGAGGTGGTGCTGTTCGCCCGCCCGGTGCCGAACCGTCCGCGCGAAGTGCAGCTGGTTGACCCGCGCGCGCAGCTCGCGGCCACTCCCGAACTCGAGAGCCGGCTGCGCCCGGTTCTGGCGCAACTGGCCAGCGCCGATCGTCCTCCGGTCGTGACCGGGGTGCGCGATGCCCTGTCGATCGCCGGAACGCTGACCGGGGAATCGGAAACCCAGCTGTTTCTCGACACCGCCAATGACGGACCGGTGTCTGTTACCGTCGTCCGGCGTCCCGGGATGGAGCCGCGCTGGGGCGTGTCCTGGACCGAGATCGTCGATCAGGCGGCCCGTCCGCCCGAGGTGGGAACTCTGGCCTGGTACCGGCTCGCCTGTGCCTTGCCCGAGCAACTGCCTGCCGAGACGAACCTGGCACGTGACGAGGAAAGCCGCGCCCGCGCCGCCGAGGATTATGCGCTGGTGATGGCCCGCCTCGGCCCGTGCGAGCGCAACCGCAGCTAGCCTCGCGCCAAGACAAACTGGTTCACGCGCGCCCCTGCCTTGGGCTAGGCGCGCTCCCATGGACAAGCTTTTTACCCATCGTTTCCGCGTGCGTTATGCCGAGGTCGACCCGCAGGCGGTCGTCTTCAACTCGCGCTATCTCGAATATGCCGACATTCTGGTGAGCGAGTTTTTCCGCGACCGGCGCGCGCATGGCCTACCCGGCGATCTGGAATTCCATATCCGCCGCGCGGAGGTGGATTACATCCGTCCGATACGCTCGGAAGAGCTGGTCGAGGGGCGGTTGAGCGTCGAGCGGATCGATAACACCAGCATGGCGATGCGGATCGCGTTGCACGGCGTCGATGGCGACGCCGAAGATTCCGTTGCGGACGACCTCCGGGCGGAGATCGTGCTGGTCCAGGTGCATGTCGATCTCGCCACCGGCCGGCCGCAAACGATCCCCGATTCGTTGCGTGAAGCCTTCGGGTTTCCGGTCGGAGCAGCGGTCCATGGCTGAGCCGCTGCGAATCGCGCTTGCGGGGCTGGGCACGGTCGGGACCGGGATGCTGCGGCTGCTCGAGACCAACGGCGCAACCCTGACCCAGCGCGCGGGCCGCCCGATCGAAGTCGTCGCGGTGTCGGCCCGCGACCGGTCGCGCGACCGCGGCGTGGATCTGAGCGCCTACGACTGGGCGGACGATATGACCGCGCTGGCTGCTCGCAAGGATGTCGATGTGGTGGTGGAACTGGTCGGCGGCTCCGACGGTCCGGCGCTGACGCTGGCCCGCGATGCGCTCGCTAAGGGCCGCCACTTGGTCACCGCCAACAAGGCGATGGTAGCACTGCACGGCATGGAGCTCGCCGAGCTCGCCGAAGCCAATGGTGCGGCATTCAAATTCGAAGCGGCGGTCGCTGGCGGTATCCCGGTGGTCAAGGGCCTGCGCGAAGGCGCCGCCGCCAACCGGATCGAGCGTATTTCGGGCATTCTCAACGGGACCTGCAATTTCATCCTCTCGGAAATGGAGCGCAGCGGGGCCGATTTCGACGATGTGTTGACCCAGGCGCAGGCCAAGGGCTTTGCCGAGGCCGATCCCGGCTTCGATATCGAAGGCGTCGATGCGGCGCACAAGCTCGCCATCCTCGCTGCGATCGGGTTCGGCTCGCGGATCGATTTCGACGCGGTCGCGATCAGCGGGATCACCGAGGTCGGCGCCGCCGATATTGCGCGTGCCGAGACGCTGGGCTTCGTCATCCGGCTGGTCGGGGTCGCGGATTGCGACACGCAGGGCAATGGCGCGCCTCGCCTGCTGCAGCGGGTGCGCCCCTGCCTCGTCCCCAAGAACCACCCGTTGGCGCATGTCACCGGGCCCACCAATGCGGTGGTGGTCGAGGGCAATTTCTCGGGTCGCCTGCTGTTCCAGGGCGCGGGTGCCGGGGACGGACCCACGGCGAGCGCTGTGGTCGCCGATCTGGTCGATATCGCGCGCGGCGACACCGGCCTGCCGTTCTCGGTGCCGGTCGCCGATCTCGAACCGCTCGAAGCCGCCGATCCCGGGCACCGGGTGGGCCGCGACTATCTGCGCTTCACGGTCGCCGATCGCCCCGGCGTGCTGGCCGAGATCACCGCCGCGATGCGCGATGCCGACCTCTCGATCGAAAGCCTGATCCAGCAGGGCCGTTCGGCCAATGGCGGCGAAGTGTTGGTGGCGATGGTCACCCACGAAGGGCCCGAACGCTGCGTGACCAGAGCGCTCGAACTGCTCGAAGGCTCGGCCAGCCTTACCGCTCCGCCGCTGGTCCTTCCGATTCTGCGGGACTGACCGCCTCCTCGTCGAAATCGGGTGGCGGAGGCAGGCCCAGCTCGCCCTCTCTCACAGGCGACGCGGGCCGACGCCCGGCGTCACCGCCGCTTCCAAGCGGGGCCAGGCCACGCGCGATCCGATCCGCATCCGATCCGGGGGGTGCTTCGGGCAGGGCCTCGATGGCGATCATGATCGCCAGCGGTGGCGGACACGGCCCGATAAAGCAGCCGCGCGCCACCACCGTGCCGTGATTGGGGATGCCGAACGCTTCGGGGGCTTGGGGATTGCCCTGGTTCATGGTCTCGGCCGCATGGCGTCGCTCCCACTCGCCCTTGTCCCACACGCCGTCGGTGTTTTCCCCCCGCCGGGCGCAGACCACGATCTCGCCCGATACGAAGGTGGCGTAATCGTCCTGGACGCAGGGCACCGCGGAGCTCTCCTCATCCTCTTCCTCGACCGCCTGGGTCACGAGCAGGTCGATTCGCTGGGGCGGGCTGCTCTCCTGCGCCACTGCCGGCTGGCCGATGCCGAGCACCAACAAGGCGGCGAGCGCGCCCGCGTGTCTCGACATTGCCATGCTCCCTGTATATCCGCGCGCCAAACTCGCTTTGGGGACTGAACCGATTATGAACCTGCCCGCCGACAACCCGCTCGACCGTATTCTCGTCCTCGAAATGGTCCGAGTGACCGAGGCCGCCGCGATCGCCGCGTCGAAGCTGGTTGGTCGGGGCGACGAGAAGGCCGCCGATGCCGCAGCGGTCGAAGCCATGCGCAAGGCGTTCGACGAACTCTATATGGATGGGACCGTCGTGATCGGCGAGGGCGAGCGCGACGAGGCGCCGATGCTCTATATCGGCGAGAAGGTCGGCGGCGCGCCGGGCAAGGGCCCCAAGATCGACATCGCGCTCGACCCGCTCGAAGGCACCACCATCACCGCCAAGGCCGGTGCCAACGCTCTGGCGGTGCTGGCGGCCGCCAAGGAAGGCGATCTGCTCAACGCGCCCGACACCTATATGGACAAGCTGGCGGTCGGTCCCGGTTATCCCGAGGGGATCATCGATCTCGCCAAATCGCCCAGCGACAACGTTCGCGCGGTGGCCAAGGCCAAGGGCGTCGAACCCTCCGAGATCATTGTCTGCGTCCTCGACCGTCCGCGCCACACCGATCTCATCGCCGAATTGCGCGCGCTGGGCTGCGGCGTGGTGCTGATCGACGATGGCGATGTGGCGGCGGTTATCGCGGTGACCGACGAAGACACGACTATCGACATGTATATGGGCCAGGGGGGCGCCCCCGAAGGCGTGCTCGCGGCAGCGGCGCTGCGCTGCGTCGGCGGCCAGTTCAACGGTCGCCTCGTGTTCCGCAACGAGGAAGAGAAGGGCCGCGCGCGCAAGCTGGGGATCCCCGACGAGGAGTTCGACCGGATATACAGGCTCGAAGAGCTGGCGCGCGGGGACTGCATCTTCGCCGCCACCGGCGTGACCGACGGATCGCTGCTGGCGGGCGTGAAGCGCCGCCGCGGCGGGCTGATGACGACCGAGAGCGTCGTGATGCGCGCCAGCAGCGGCACCGTGCGCTGGATCAAGGGCGAGCACAAGACGCGCTAGGCGGGGCGTGGGCGCGACAATCCTCCCGCGCATGCCCCACGGAACTTGCCGGAAACCGGCCCGCCGCGTGTTGCAATCGCGTGACGCTCGGCTAGGTCGTTGCGCGACGCGCTGACAGGGATTCGTTCGCATGAAAATCATGGCCGCCAACTCGAACCTGCCGCTCGCCCGCGCGATCGCGGCCTATCTCGAAATGCCGCTGGTCGATGCCGGCGTCAGGCGCTTCGCCGACGAGGAAATCTTCGTCGAGATCCACGAGAACGTGCGCGGCGAGGACGTCTTCGTGGTCCAGTCGACCAGCTATCCCGCCAATGACAATCTGATGGAACTGCTGATCTGCATCGATGCGCTGCGCCGCGCGTCGGCGCGGCGGATCACCGCAGTGGTGCCCTATTTCGGCTACGCCCGCCAGGACCGCAAGCCCGGACCGCGCACCCCGATCTCGGCCAAGCTGGTCGCCAATCTGATCACCGAGGCGGGCGCGAACCGGGTGCTGGCGGTCGATCTCCACGCCGGGCAGATCCAGGGCTTCTTCGATATTCCGACCGACAATCTTTACGCCGCTCCGGTGATGGCGGCGGATATCCAGGCGCGCTACGGCGACCAGGACCTGATGGTCGTCAGCCCCGATGTCGGCGGCGTGGTCCGCGCGCGCGCGCTGGCCAAGCGGCTCGACAACGCCCCGCTCGCGATCGTCGACAAGCGTCGCGACCGCCCGGGCGAGAGCGAGGTGATGAACATCATCGGCGAGGTGAAGGGGCGGCATTGCATCCTGATCGACGATATCGTCGATTCGGGCGGCACGCTCTGCAACGCCGCAGAGGCCCTGCTGGCGCAGGGCGCCTCGAGCGTCGCTGCCTATATCAGCCATGGCGTGCTGTCAGGCGGCGCGATCGCGCGGATCAACAAATCGGCGCTCAAGGAACTGGTCATCACCGACACCATCCGGCCGACCGACGATGTCAATGATTCCGACCGCCTGCGTATCCTCACCATCGCCCCGCTGATCGGTGAGGCGGTGCGCCGCATCGCCGACGAAAGCAGCGTTTCCAGCCTGTTCGACTGAGATGGCGAGCAGCGCCGATCTCGCGCTCGCCAACCGCCTTGCCGATGCGGCGGGCGCGGCGATCCGGCCGCTGTTCCGCGGGCCCTGGACCGATGAGCGCAAGGGCGATTCCTCGCCGGTGACTGAGGTCGATCGCGCCGCCGAAGCGGCGATGCGCGCAATCCTGGAGGCCGAGCGGCCCGATGACGGCATCGTCGGCGAGGAATACGGCACAAGCAACGAAAGCGCCGGGCGCCAGTGGGTGCTCGACCCGATCGACGGGACCATCAGCTTCATGGCCGGGCGCCCGATCTTCGGGACGCTGGTATCGCTGATGGAAGGCGGCTGGCCCGTGCTCGGGGTGATCGACCAGCCGATCGCGAAGGAGCGCTGGGTCGGGCGGATCGGGCACGAGACGACCTTCAACGGGCAGGTCGCGCGCACCCGCGCCTGCCGCCGCCTCGCTGATGCGGTGCTCGCCACCAGCAGCCCGCATTATTTCTCCAGCGAGGAAGCCGATGATTACATGGCGCTCGCCAAGGCGGTGGCGCAGGACAAGCGGCAGGGCATGATCGTCTATGGCGGCGATTGCTACAATTACGGGCTTTTGGCCTCGGGCCATCTCGATGTGGTGTGCGAGGCCGGGCTCGAGCTGTTCGATTTTGCCGCGCTGGTTCCCATCGTGGAAGGGGCGGGCGGAACCATGTGCGACTGGTCGGGCGAACCGCTCCACGCCGCCAGCGACGGACGCGTGCTTGCGCTCGGCGAGCCGGCGCGGCTCGAGGATGTTCTCGAGGCGATGGGGCGCAACGACGCGCACGGGCACGGGCACTGAGCGTGCGGCGGTTCGTTTGCCGGGCATGACCACTATCCTCGTAACCGGCGCAGGCAACGGCATCGGCCGTGCCACTCTCCTTCATTTCCACGGCCTCGGGTGGCGTGTTGCCGGGCTGGACAAGGATGCCGAGGCGTTGGCCGAATTGCGCGCGGCACTCCCCGCCTCCGAAGCGCTGCTGCTGACCTGCGATGTCGGCAAGGAAGGCGAGGTCACCCGCGCCTTCGCTCGAATCGGCGAATGGTTGGGTGAGGATGCACTCGATTGCCTGGTCAACAATTCCGGGATCGCCGACCCCTATTGCGGTCCGTTGGCGGACCTCTCGCTCTCCGCCTGGCAGGGCTGGATCGACGCGAGCCTGACCGCGGCTTTCCTCTGCAGCCGGGCTGCGGTTCCGCTGCTCGAACGCAGCGAGAATGCGAGCATCGTCAACATCTCCTCGACCCGTGCGGTCATGAGCGAGCCCGAATGCTTCGCCTATGCCGCCGCCAAGGGCGGGCTCGATGCGCTGACCCATGCTCTGGCGGTCTCGCTCGGCCCGGCCATCCGCGTCAACGCCATCCGCCCGGGGTGGATCGAGGCGGGACCGTGGCAGAAGGCCGGCCAGCGTAGCGAACCCGAGCATCGCCCGAGGGATCGCAAGCAGCACCCGGTCGGAAGGATCGGCGCTTGCGAGGACATCGCCGAGGCGGTCGCCTATCTGCACCACGCGGGCTTCGTGACCGGACAGCATCTCAACATCGACGGTGGCATGACGAAAAAGATTATCTACGAGCACTGACATGGCCTGGTCACCACCCCTGGACAATCGCGTAGCATTGGTCACCGGAGCGGCGCGCGGGCTTGGTTTCGCCATCGCGCGCGGACTGGCCGAGAGCGGAGCGAGCGTCTGGCTCAACGGCCGCGACGAGGATGCGCTGGCAGCGGCGGCCAAGGATATCGGTCCGCTCGCGCGCACTCTGGCCTTCGATATAGGCAACGATACGGCCAGCGAATCGGCCTTCGCACGAATCGCGGCGACGGGCGGGCTCGACATCCTGGTCAACAATGTCGGCCAGCGCGACCGGCGCCCGCTCGCCGAGCTTGGTCGCAGCGACATGGCATCGATGCTCGACACCAATCTCGTCGCCCCCTTCGATCTTGCGCGCCGCGCCGCGCCGCTGATGCAGGCGCGCGGCTATGGGCGGATCGTCAATATCACTTCGATCGCGGCGGATATCGCGCGCGGGGATGTGCTCTACACCGCCAGCAAGGGTGGCCTCGCCGCGCTGACGCGCGCGCTTGCCGCCGAGCTCGGCGGGAGCGGGATCACCGTCAACGCGGTGGCGCCGGGCTATTTCGCCACCGAGGCCAATGCTGCGATGGTCGCCGATCCCGAGGTGGCGGCGCACCTTGTGCGGCGGACTTCGCTGGGTCGCTGGGGACAGCCCGAGGAGGTCGCCGGTGCGGTCGTCTTCCTCGCCTCGCCCGCCGCCAGCTATGTCACCGGGCAGACGCTGGCGGTCGATGGCGGCTACCTCAGCCACTTCTGATGCTTGCCTTTCCGGACGAATTGGCTATGTGCGCGAGCTTCACCGACACGTAATTCATGTGCCGGCCTGGCGACAAGGGCTGCCAGGGCTGGTTCGACGTGTCTCTGCAAAGGAGATGAAAATGCCCAAGCTGAAGACCAAGAGCGGCGTCAAGAAGCGCTTCAAGCTCACCGCCACGGGCAAGGTCAAGCACGGTGTCGCGGGCAAGCGCCACCGGCTGATGAGCCACAATGCGAAGTATATCCGCCAGCAGCGCGGGACCAAGCTTCTCTCCAAGGCCGATTGGGCCGCGGTGAAGAAATGGGCCCCCTACGGGCTCGGCTGAGCCCCCGCTTTAAGGAGAAAGAGATATGCCTCGCATCAAACGCGGCGTGACCACACGCCAGAAGCACAAGCGGCTACTCGACCAGGCCAAGGGCTATCGCGGTCGTCGCAAGAACACCATTCGCATTGCGCGTCAGGCGGTCGAAAAGGCCGGTCAGTACGCCTATCGCGACCGCAAGGTTAAGAAGCGCAACTTCCGCGCCCTGTGGATCCAGCGCATCAACGCAGCGGTCCGCGCCGAGGGCCTGACCTATTCGCAGTTCATGCACGGTGTTAAGCTTGCCGGCATCGAATTGGATCGCAAGGTGATGGCCGACCTGGCCATGAATGAAAGCGCTGCCTTCGGTGCGATCATCAAGCAGGCCAAGGGCGCGCTTCCCGCCTGAATCTTCGCATCCGCGAGAGGAAATAGCGCCGCCCCTCCCGGGGTTGGCGCTTTTTCTTTGTCCGGCTTTCGGCTAGCGAGCCCCCCTATATGACCAGCGACATCACCAGCGACCACGAGCAGACCATCGCCGACACTCTCGAGCGGCTTCACCGTACCGGGGATCTCGCCGGGGTCGAGGCGATCCGGGTGGAGGCGCTGGGCAAGCAGGGCTGGCTCAACCAGCTGATGAAGACGCTGGGCAAGATGAGCCCCGAGGAGCGGCAGGTCGAAGGGCCGCGGCTGCAGGGCATGCGCACCCGCGTTTCCGAAGCGCTCGACGAGCGCAAGGCCACGCTCGAGGCGGCGGAGCTGGAGCGGCGGCTGGCGACCGAAGTGCTCGACCTGACGCTGCCCGCACCCGAAACCCCGGCCGGATCGGTCCACCCGGTCAGCCAGGTGATGGATGAGCTGGCGGAGATCTTCGCCGATCTGGGCTTCTCGGTCGCGACCGGCCCGGAGATCGAGGACGACTGGCACAATTTCACCGCGCTCAACATGGCCGAAACCCATCCGGCGCGGGCGATGCACGACACCTTTTATTTCGGCGAGCAGGATCGCGACGCGCAGGGCAACCGGATGCTGCTCCGCACGCATACTTCGCCGGTGCAGATCCGCGCGATGGTCGAGCAGGGCGCACCGATCCGGCTGATCGCGCCGGGCCGGGTCTATCGCTCCGACAGCGATGCCACCCACACCCCGATGTTCCACCAGATCGAGGGGCTGGTGATCGATCGCGACATCCATCTCGGCCATCTCAAATGGACGCTCGAGACCTTCTTGAAGGCCTTCTTCGAGCGCGAAGATATCGTGCTTCGACTGCGGCCCTCCTATTTCCCCTTCACCGAACCCAGTGTCGAAGTCGATGTCGGCTGGAAAGATGTCGATGGCCGCCGCGCGCTGGGCGGTGATGGCGATGCCCCCGGCCATGGCTGGATGGAACTGCTCGGCAGCGGCATGGTCAACGCCCGCGTGATCGAATTCGCCGGGCTCGATCCGCAAGAATGGCAGGGCTTCGCCTTCGGGGTCGGGGTCGACCGGCTGGCGATGCTCAAATACGGGATGGACGATCTGCGCGCCTTTTTCGACGGCGACCAGCGCTGGCTGGCGCATTACGGCTTCTCGCCCTTCGACCAGCCGACGCTTTCGGGCGGTGTGGGAGCGCGCGCATGAAGTTCTCGCTCGAATGGCTGCGGCATTTCCTCGACACCGAGGCTTCGACCGCCGAAATCGCCGCCGCGCTCAACGCGGTCGGTCACGAGGTCGAGGGGATCGAGGACCCGGCACAGCGGCTTGCGGGATTCCGCGTCGCCCAGGTCCTCACCGCCTTGCCGCATCCCGATGCCGACAAGCTCCAGGTGCTCACCGTCGATAGCGGTGACGGCCAGCCGCTCCAGGTCGTTTGCGGCGCGCCCAATGCGCGCGCCGGGATGAAGGGCGTGCTCGGCCTGCCGGGTGCGGTCGTACCGTCCAACGGCATGGAATTGCGCAAGAGCGCGATCCGCGGGCAGGAATCCAACGGTATGATGTGCTCGGTGCGCGAACTCGAGCTGGGCGATGCGCATGAAGGGATCATCGAATTGCCCGAGGATGCGCCAGTCGGCGCGAGCTTCGCCGACTACCACTCCGCCTCGCCGGTTTTCGATGTCGCTATCACCCCGAACCGGCCCGATTGCATGGGCGTGATGGGGATCGCGCGCGATCTCGCCTCGGCGGGGCTCGGCAGTTTCAAGCCGGTCGAGGTGCCCGCGATCGAGGGCACTTACGACTGTCCGGTCGAAATCCGCACCGAGGACCCCGAGGGCTGTCCGGCCTTCTACGGCCGCGTGATCCGCGGGGTCGCCAATGGCAGTTCGCCCGAATGGATGCAGCGTCGCTTGCTCGCTGCAGGGCAGCGCCCGATTTCCGCGCTTGTCGACTGCACCAACTACCTGATGCTCGCCTGCGGGCGACCGGCGCATGTCTACGATCTAGCGACGCTTTCGGGTGCCATGGTCGCGCGGCGTGCGGTGGCGGGCGAACAGATCGAGGCGCTCAACGAGAAGACCTATACGCTCGACGACAGCATGACGGTGATCGCGGACGACAGCCGGGTTCACGACATCGCCGGGATCATGGGCGGGGCGCATTCGGGCGCCAGCGAGGGCACCACCGGCGTCCTGCTCGAGATCGCCTATTTCGACCCCGAGCGGATCGGGGTGGCGGGGCGCAAGCTCGGCCTAGCCAGCGATGCGCGCACAAGGTTCGAGCGCGGAGTCGATCCGGCCTTCCTCGACGATGGGCTGGCGCTGCTGACCGATCTGATCTTGACCTGCTGCGGCGGCGAGCCGAGCACGGTGGTGCGCGCCGGAGCGCCGCCCGCCGAAGCAAAGCGGATCGCCTTCGATCCAATGCTAACCGCGCGGCTTGGTGGCGTCGATGTGGCGCCGGCCGAACAGCGCCGCATTCTCGAGGCGCTCGAATTCGGCGTGGCGGACGACTGGCAGGTTACCGTCCCGCTGCGTCGTCACGATATCGAGGGAGCCCCCGATCTGGTCGAGGAAGTGGTCCGCATCCACGGGCTCGACAAGGTGAAAAGCGTGCCGCTGCCGCGCCCCGCCAATGAAAACGAATGGGGTGTTGCGCGGCCCACCGCCACGCCGGCGCAGCAGCTCGAGCGCAAGCTGCGCCGTGCAGCCGCCGCGCGCGGGCTCAACGAGGCGGTGACCTGGTCCTTCCTCCCCACTGTGCAGGCCGAGCACTTCGCAGACGGAAACGAGCTCTGGGTGCTCGACAATCCGATCAGCGAGGACATGAAGGCGATGCGTCCCTCGCTGCTGCCGGGATTGCTCGCCGCCGCCGCGCGCAATGCGGACCGTGGTCTCAGTGGATCGCGGCTGTTCGAAATCGGCCGCCGCTACTTCCGCGGCAAGACTGGCGCCAGCGATGAACGGGCGACGCTCGGGCTGGTGCTGGCGGGCGACAGGACCGCGCGAAGCTGGTCCAGCGGCAAGGCAGCGAGTTTCGACGCCTTTGACGCCAAGGCCGAAGCGCTTGCGCTGCTTGAGGCCGCCGGTGCTCCCACTGCCAATCTGATGGTGATGGGTGAGGCCGGCGACCAATTCCATCCCGGGCAATCCGCCACGCTTCGGCTTGGTCCCAAGAACGTGCTGGCGCGCTTCGGAGCGCTGCATCCCGCGACGCTCAAGGCCTTCGATCTCGACGGTTCGGTGATGGCGGTCGAGATTTTCCTCGATGCGATCCCCGCGAAGAAGGGCAAGCCGAGTTTCGCGCGCGCCGCCTATGCGCCGCCCGCGCTGCAGGCGGTGACGCGCGATTTCGCGTTCCTCCTCCCCCTCGGGCTCGCTGCAGGCGATTTGCTGCGCGCGGTCGGCGGCGCGGACAAGCAGGCCATCGTCGCAGCGCGGGTGTTCGACGTCTTCACCGGGCAGGGCGTCCCTGAAGGCCACAAATCGGTCGCCGTCGAAGTCACCTTGCAGCCGGGCGACAAGAGCTTCACCGACGAGGAGATAAAAGCGATCTCCGACAAGGTGATCGCCAGTGCGGCGAAACTCGGCGCGGAGCTGCGGGCATGAGCCGGACCGCCCTCGTCACCGGCGCCACCGCGGGGATCGGCGAGGCCACGGTGCGCGCACTGGTCGCCGGCGGCTGGCGCTGCATCGCGACCGGTCGGCGGGCCGAACGCTTGCAGGCGCTGGTCGACGAGCTTGGCGCGGACAAGGTCCATCCCGCCGCCTTCGACGTGACCGACGAAGCTGCGCGCGATGCCGCGCTCGATGCCCTGCCGCGCGAGTTCGCCGATATCGACCTGCTGGTGAACAACGCCGGGCTCGCGCTGGGCACGTCGCCCGCGCAGGAGAGCGATCTGGCCGACTGGAAGACCATGATCGCGACCAATGTCACCGCGCTGGTCTCGCTCACTCACAAGCTCCTGCCGGGGCTGATCGAGCGCAAGGGTGCGGTCATAAACCTCTCCTCGGTGGCGGCGAATTACCCCTATCCGGGCGGCAACGTCTATGGCGGGACAAAGGCCTTCGTCAGCCAGTTCACGCTCGGCCTGCGCTCCGATCTTCACGGTACCGGGGTGCGCGTCACCGCGATCGAACCGGGCATGGTCGAGACCGAATTCACCCTGGTGCGTACCGGTGGCAACCAGGATGCTCACGAGAAACTCTACGGCGGCGCGCAGCCGATGACCGCGGCGGATATCGCCGGGACCGTCCGCTGGGTCGCCGAACTGCCGCCGCATCTCAACATCAATACGCTTGAGCTGATGCCGGTGAGCCAGAGCTACGCCGGATTCCGCATCGCGCGCGAGCCTTAGCGCTTCACCGTTCGCCTTGAGCCTGTCGAAGGGCTAGCGGGGCTGGTTTACGCAAAACGTGCTTCGACAGGCTCAGCAAAAACGGCCTTTGGGTTCGCAACGCAAACGGTAAGACAGAACATGACCTCCAACCGCCGTACCTTCGCGATCATTTCGCACCCCGATGCGGGCAAGACCACGCTCACCGAGAAGCTGCTGCTGCAAGGCGGCGCGATCCATCTCGCCGGCGAGGTCAAGGCGCGCGGTCAGGCGCGGCGGGCGCGGTCGGACTGGATGAAGATCGAACAGCAGCGCGGCATCTCGGTCACGTCGAGCGTGATGACCTTCGAACGTGACGGCATCACCTTCAACCTGCTCGACACGCCCGGGCACGAGGATTTCTCGGAAGACACCTATCGCACGCTGACCGCGGTCGATTCGGCGATCATGGTGATCGACGCGGCCAAGGGCATCGAGCCGCAGACCCGCAAGCTGTTCGAGGTCTGCCGCTTGCGCTCCGTCCCGATCATCACCTTCGTCAACAAGGTCGATCGCGAGGGCCGCCCGGTGTTCGAGCTGCTCGACGAGATTGCCGATATGCTCGCGCTCGATGTCTCGCCGCAGATGTATCCGGTGGGGATGGGCGGGCAGTTCGAGGGCGTGCTCGATTTCGCCACCGGCTGCGTCGCCCGGCCCGAAGGTCCGTCGAAGGAATTCCAGGGCAAGCGCGATTGCGATCCGGAAATCCCCGCGCAATTCGCCGAGGAAATCGAGCTCGCGCAGATCGGCTATCCGCAATTCGATCTCGAGGCCTATCGCAATGGCGATCTCACCCCGGTGCTGTTCGGCTCGGCACTCAAGAGCTTCGGGGTCACCGAGCTGATCGATACGATCGCCAGGATCGCGCCACCGCCGCGCCCACAGCCCGCCGGCGACCAACAGATCAGCCCCGAGCGCGACGAGGTCACTGGGTTCATCTTCAAGGTCCAGGCCAATATGGACCCCAACCACCGCGATCGGATCGCTTTCATGCGGCAGGTCTCGGGCACTTTCAAACGCGGCATGAAGCTGACTCCTTCGGGCTCGGGCAAGCCGATCGCGATCCATTCGCCGATCCTGTTCTTCGCGCAGGATCGCGAGATCGCCGACACCGCGGAGGCGGGCGATATCATCGGCATCCCCAACCACGGCACCCTGCGCGTGGGCGATACGCTGTCCGAGAAGAACGAGCTGCGCTTCACCGGCCTGCCCAATTTCGCGCCCGAGATCCTCCGCCGCGTCCAGCTCCGGGATCCGACCAAGACCAAGCAGCTCAGGAAGGCGCTCGACGATCTTTCCGAGGAAGGCGTGATCCAGGTGTTCTACCCCGAGATCGGCGGGCAGTGGATCGTCGGCGTGGTCGGCCAGCTCCAGCTCGAGGTGCTCGTCTCGCGGCTTTCAGCCGAATACAAGGTCGAGGCGGGGCTGGAGATGGCACCCTTCTCGACCGCGCGCTGGCTCAAGGGCGAGCAGGCCGCGCTCGACGATTTCGAGAAGTTCAACCGCCCGCATCTGGCGCGCGACCGCGATGGAGATCTGGTGTTCATGGCCAAGAGCCCATGGGACGTGACCTATCAGGAAGAAAAGAACCCCGGCCTGGTCTTCTCGGGGACCAAGGAGCGCTGACTTGCAGGGGCTGCGGCTTCCCGGCATGGGGTCGCCCATGACGCACTCCGGACCCACATCGCAAACCTTCATCTCGCAGCGCCTGCGGCTGCATTACGTCGACTGGGGGAATCGCGGCAAGCCGCCGCTGGTGCTGGTCCATGGCGGGCGCGATCATGCGCGCAGCTGGGACTGGGTGGCCGAGCAGCTGCGCGACGACTGGCATGTCATCGCGATGGACCATCGCGGCCATGGCGATTCGGACTGGGTCAGCGACGGCAATTACCAGACCAGCGACATGGTCTACGATCTGGCGCAGCTGATCCATCAGCTCGGCGTCGGGCCGGTCACCATCGTCAGCCATTCGATGGGCGGCAACGTCTCGCTGCGCTATGCCGGGACCTTCCCCGACATGGTCACCAAGCTCGTCGCCATCGAAGGCCTCGGGCCCAGCCCCAAGCGCCAGGAGGAAATGCGCGCGACCCCCTATCCCGAGCGGCTGCAGGAATGGATCGGCAAGAAACGCGCCGCCTCCGCGCGCAGCCCGCGCAAATACGAGAGCATCGAGACCGCCTTCCAACGGATGATCGAGGAGAACTCCTACCTCACCGAGGAACAGGCCCGGCATCTGACCGTCCACGGCGTCAACCGCAACGAGGATGGCACCTACACCTGGAAGTTCGACCCGCATCTCAACGTCTGGCCGGTCGAGGACGTGGCCGACGAATTCCTCCACCAGACCTGGGCGGCGATCACCGCGCCGACATTGCTGCTCTATGGTGCCGACAGCTGGGCCTCGAATCCCGAGGGCGACGGGCGGCTCGACAATTTCAACACCGCGCGCGTCATCGAATTCGACAAGGCCGGGCACTGGCTCCACCACGACCAGTTCGACCGCTTCATGGCGACACTGGCGGATTTCCTCTGACGCCCGATGCGGCTCACCTTCGCCAGCTACAACATCCACAAGGCGATCGGTCGTGATCGCAAATGCGACCCTGAGCGGATCATGTCGGTGCTGCGCGAGATCGATGCCGATGTGATCGTCCTGCAGGAGGCGGACCAGCGCTTCGGCGATAGGGCGAGCGTCCTGCCGCGCGCGCTGCTCGACGACTATCCCTGGAAAGTGGTCGATATCGCCCGGCGCCCGCGCAGCATCGGTTGGCACGGCAACGCGATTCTCGTGCGGCGCGACTGCGAGGTGCAGGATGCCGAAGCGCTCCATCTGCCCACGCTCGAGCCGCGCGGTGCCGCCAATGCGGTGATCCGGATCGAGGGGCGCAATATCCGCATCATCGGAACGCATCTCGACCTCTCGGGCCTGCGCCGCCGCGACCAGGTCCGTGCGCTGCTCGATTTCATCGCCGAGACCACCGAGGATTGCCCGACCGTCATCGGCGGGGATTTCAACCAATGGGGCCGATTCACCGGCGCGATGCGCGAGTTCGGCGAGGACTGGCATGCGATCTCGCCGGGGCCGAGCTTCCCCAGCCGCGGCCCGATTGCTCGGCTCGACCGCATCGTGACCTCGCCCAGCTGGGTCTGCCACAATGCGCATGTCCACCGCAGCCCGCTCGCCAGCGTAGCCTCGGACCATCTGCCCGTTTATGCGCAATTGGACCTGCCTGAAATTTAAGCAGTCGCCTGCTTGATGGGCACTGTCTGAACTAAAGTTACCCGCCGGTTAGCCCTTTCGCCGCCATATTGCGTTGAATCCGGCTTTGGCACAGCTTTTGCAAACCTCCTCTGCGCCGGGAACGAGCCCGGCAGCGATAGCTCAGGGGGGCCGTGTGAAATACATCATCGCCGTCATCAAACCGTTCAAGCTCGACGAGGTGCGCGAAGCCCTTGGATCGATCGGGGTCGCGGGAATGACCGTGTCCGAGGTCAAGGGCTTCGGGCGCCAGAAGGGCCAGACCGAGATTTATCGAGGGGCCGAATATTCTACCAACATGCTGCCCAAGGTGAAGCTGGAGATCGCCGCCAGCGACGATCTCACGCCGCAGGTGATCGAGACGATCCAGCAGACCGCCAGCACTGAGGCGATCGGCGACGGGAAAATCTTCGTCTTCGATCTCGCCAGCGCCACCCGCATCCGCACCGGTGAGACCGGCGACACCGCGCTTTGATCCGAGGGGACAACACCATGAAACGCATATTCTTTCGCTCCGCCGCCCCGGCGCTGGGGGCCTTTGCGCTGGCCGGGGTGGGACTGACCACGCCCGCCCTGGCGCAGGACGCCGCCGATCCCGCTGCGCTTGCCGCAGCCGAAGCCGTTTCGGGGGGCACAGCCTATATTCTCAACACGCTGCTGTTCCTGATCGGCGGCTTTCTGGTCATGTGGATGGCAGCCGGCTTCGCCATGCTCGAAGCCGGGTTGGTCCGCTCTAAGAACGTCTCGGTCCAGTGCCTCAAGAATATCGGCCTCTATTCGATCGCGGGCCTGATGTTCTGGGTGATCGGCTATTCGATCGCCTATCCGGGCTTCGAAGGTGGTTTCTTCGGTATCGCCGATTTCCCCTATGCGATGCAGGGTGTGGGCGAGGCGGATACCGGGACCGGCTATTCGATTGCGTCCGACTGGTTCTTCCAGATGGTGTTCTGCGCCACCACCGCCTCGATCGTCTCGGGCGCGGTCGCCGAGCGGGTTAAGCTGGTGCCCTTCTTCATCTTCGTCACGGTGCTGACCGGTTTCATCTATCCGGTGATCGTCAGCTGGGAATGGGGTGCGGGCTGGCTCGACGCGATGGGCTTCTCCGATTTCGCCGGCTCCACCCTCGTTCACTCGACCGGCGGCTGGGCGGCACTAATGGGCGTGCTGATCATCGGCCCGAGGCTGGGCCGTTACGGCAAGGATGGCAAGGTCGCGGTATTCCCGGGTTCGAGCATTCCGCTCGCCACGCTTGGTACCTTCATCCTGTGGCTTGGCTGGTTCGGCTTCAACGGCGCATCGCAGCTGGCGATGGGCACGATAGGCGATGTCTCCGATGTGTCGAAGATCTTCGTCAACACCAATATGGCCGCCGCCGCGGGTGTCGTGGTCGCGATCATCGCTACCCAATTGCGCTACAAGAAGGCCGATACCACCATGGCTCTCAACGGAGCGCTGGCAGGGCTCGTGGCGATTACCGCCGAGCCGCTGACACCCAGTGTCGGGATGGCAATCGTCATCGGCGGGATCGGCGGGCTGCTGCCGGTTATCTTCGTGCCGATCCTCGACAAGCTGAAGATCGACGATGTCGTCGGCGCCATTCCGGTCCACCTCGTCGCCGGTATCTGGGGCACGCTGGCCGTGCCGCTGACCAACACCGAAGTGCCGTTCCTCGCGCAGCTCACCGGCGTGGTCGCCACCGGTGTCTTCGTCTGTGCGCTCTCCGCCATCGTCTGGTTCGCGATCAAGGCCACCATCGGGGTGCGTCCGAGCGAAGAAGAAGAGCTGGCGGGGCTAGATCTCGGGGAAACCGGCATCGAAGCCTATCCGGAGTTCACCCGCACCTCTGGATCCTGAAGTTCGGCGGGGGCGCTTCTCTCTCTCCTCTCGGCGCTCCCGTCCAAATGTGTTCCTCCTGCGAACACCGACTACGAAGGGCCGGAACCTTGCGAAAGGTTCCGGCCCCTTTTTTCTTTTTCGATGGGAGGCGCTAGGCGAATCCGGCGCACAGACAGTCGGGTTTACTAGGCCAGTTCTGCTTTCAGGAAATCCGCGCAGCGCTCGCCGATCATGATGCTCGGCGCATTGGTGTTGCCTCCGACGAGCCGCGGCATGATGCTGGCATCGGCCACCCACAACCCTTCGATCCCGCGCACCTTGAGCTGGGGATCGACCACGCTGTCCTCGTCGCCGCCCATGCGGCAGGTGCCGACCGGGTGGTAGACGGTGTCCGCGCGGTCGCGGATCAGATTGTCGAGCGCGGCATCGTTGTCGAGGTCTGCCGGATAGCGATCCTTGGGCGCATATTGCGCCAGCGCTGGCGCTTCCACGATGCGATGCGACAGCCGCACGCCCTTGCGCAACACCTCAATGTCGCGGTCGTCATCGAGGAAGTTGGGATCGATCACCGGCGCATCCGTGGCATTGCGCGAACCCAGCCGCACCGTCCCACGGCTCTCGGGGCGCAGCACGCAGGCGTGAAGCGAGAAGCCGTGGCCCTTCACCTTGGCACGGCCATGATCCTCGAGCATCGCTGGCACGAAATGCCACTGGACGTCGGGCGCGGGCGCATCCTCCATCACCTTCCAGAACCCGCCCGCCTCGGCATAGGGGGTGGTCATGATCCCGGTCCGCTTGCGGCGGTGCTCGATGATGGCCTTGGCCATCCGCACTGTGCCCGCCAGACTGTCGCCGATGAAATCGGTGCTCTGCGTCTCCCAGCTCGAGACGTAGTCGATATGGTCCTGCAGGTCGGAACCGACCGCGGGGCAATCGCGCTTCACCGTGATGCCGTGCTCGGCCAAATGCGTGCCCGGACCGATGCCCGAGAGCATCAGCACCTGCGGCGAGTTGAACGCGCCCGCCGACAGCACCACGCCGCCGCGCGCGCGCACCGTCCGCTGCTTGTCGCCGACCGAATAGGTGACCCCGGTCACCTTGCCGTCGTCGATCTCGATTTTCTGGACGGTCACGCCGATCCGCACATCGAGATTGCGGTTGCCGCGCTTGGGCTCGATATAGGCGCGCGCGGCGGACCAGCGTTCGCCGTCCTTCTGCGTCACCTGATAGATGCCGAAACCTTCCTGCCGCGCGCCGTTGAAGTCGCGATTGTGCGGCAATTGCAGCTGGGTCGCCGCCTCGATGAAGGCGAGGCTGCCCGGGTTGGCCCAATGCTGGTCCGAGACATGCAGCGGGCCATCGCCGCCATGAAATTCATCGGCGCCCTGCTCGTTGCTTTCGGCGCGTTTGAAATAGGGCAGCACATCGTCATAGGCCCAGCCGCTGCAGCCGAGTTCGGCCCAATGGTCGTAATCCCAGCTGTGGCCGCGGATATAGATCATCGCGTTGATCGCCGAGGACCCGCCCAGGCCGCGACCGCGCGGCTGGTAGCCCGTCCGTCCGTTCAGCCCCTTCTGCGGCACAGTCTCGTAGCGATAGTTCGAGCTGTTGCGCAGGAAGGGCATGAAGCCCGGCGTCTTGATCAGCATGGTGTTGTTGCGCGGCCCCGCTTCGAGCAGGCACACGCTCTTGCCCGCTTCGGCCAGCCGTCCGGCAGCCGCGCTGCCGCCGCTGCCCCCGCCGATCACGATTACATCGAATTCGTCCATGTTTTCTCCTCTTCCGCAGAAGAGGTTACGCAGGCTCGCCCGATCCCGCAATCGGGTTTTCGTCTGCAACCGGTTTACCGGCCCCGCCGCCGCGTCGTGCTTCCCAGCGCGCGCGGATCGTGGCGCTGGTCTCGCGGCTGCCATCGTGGCTCCAGCCGGGCTCGCGCAGCAGGTATGACAATTTGTGCTTCCACGGCGCGCGCCACACGTCCTGCGCGATGCCGACCCATTCGTGGAACACCGCCCACAGCAGGTTGAAGCTGCCCAGCTGTTTGACGATGCCGTAGCGTATCGTCTCCTCCTCGGGCCGCTCCTGCTCGAAAGTGCCGAACATCCGGTCCCAGACGATGAACACGCCGGCGTAATTGCGGTCGAGATAACGCGGGTTGGTCGCATGGTGGACGCGGTGGTGGCTCGGCGTGTTCATCACCGCCTCGAACCAGCGCGGCATCGTGCCGATCGCCTCGGTGTGGATCCAGAACTGGTAGATCAGGTTGAAGCCGGAAACGATCGCCAGCATCGCCGGGTGGAAGCCGAGCAGGATCAGCGGCAGGCTGAAGGCGAAGGACAGCGCGAAAAAGCCGGTCCAGGTCTGCCGCAGCGCGGTGCTGAGATTGTAGTGTTGGCTGGAATGGTGGTTGACGTGGCTTGCCCAGAACCAGCGCACCCGGTGCGCCATGCGGTGGAAAACATAATAGAGCAGGTCGTCGAGCACGAAGGCGAGTGGCCAGGCCCACCACACCGCCCACCAGGTCTCGCCGAAATCGAACAGGCGGTAGTCGTAGATCCACAGCGCGGCGGCCAGGATCGCGCCGCCGAAAAGCACGCCCGCGACCGTGCTGCCCAGCCCGAAGGCGAGGCTGGTTAGCGTGTCGCGCGGTTCATAGGCATGCGGGCGTTTGCGCCGCGCCCAGACCATCTCCGCCAGCACGAGCAGGACGAAGACCGGGACGGCGTAGGTGACGGGATCGAATTCGGGCATGTCAGCGGTTCTTGATACTCTCGATATGCTGGACCCAGGCTGAAGGTTCGTCGAGGTGGAGCCGGGCCCCGCCGTAGCGCTTTTCCGCCGTATCGACCACCAGCGCACCGCCTTCGATCCGCGCGCTCGCGGCGCGGGTCAGCACCCGTCCCGCGAAATGGGTTCCGTGCTGGCGCAACAGCAGGATATGCCCCTCGGCATCGCGCAGCAGCCCTGCGCGGCCTTTTCGGTCGAGCGCCACTTCGACCGGTGCGAAACCGTCGACCGCCTCGCTCGCCTCGCGGCGGGCATCGTCTTCGCTTTCCAGCCGCCTTGCCGGCCCCAGATTGAACCACCATGCCAGTCCCGCCAGCGCTACGATCGCGACAAGCGATCCCACGAATTGCAGCAGGGCGGGAGGAATTTCCATCACCGTACGGATTGGCACGGCGCGCCGATTGCGGCAAGTAGGGCCGGAAATAGGGGGAAGCACACCAATGAAACCATCCGTCAGTCTCACAGGCCTGGTCCTGTTCGCCGCCCAGCCGCTGCTGGTCCATCCAGCCTTCGCGCAGAGCGCCGACCCGGTCGCGATCGTCGAACGCGAGGCCGAACGCACCAGTCGCGTGGCGCAGCAATTGTGGGACTGGGCGGAGCTCGGCTATCTCGAGACGCGCTCGACCCGGCTGCTGCAGGACGAGCTGGCGGCGGAAGGTTTCACCATCACTCCCGGCGTGGCCGAGATCCCAACCGCCTTCGTCGGCGAATGGGGCGAGGGCGGGCCGGTGATCGCGATCCTCGCCGAATTCGATGCGCTGCCGGGCATTTCCCAATCCGCCGCGCCGACGCGCGAGCAGCTGGCGGACAAGCACGCGGGCCATGCCTGCGGGCACAATCTGTTCGGTGCGGGCTCGCTGACCGCGGCGATCGCGGTGAAGCGCTGGCTCGAAGCGACGGGCACGCCGGGGCGCATCCGGCTCTACGGCACCCCCGCGGAAGAAGGCGGCTCGGGCAAGGTCTATATGGCGCGCGCGGGGCTGTTCGACGATGTCGACACCGCGATCCACTGGCACGCCGCCGACGAAACCAGCGCAGCGGCCAAGACCAGCCTCGCCAACCGCTCGGCGAAGTTCCGCTTTAAGGGGGTTTCTGCCCACGCCGCCGCCGCGCCCGAGCGCGGGCGCTCCGCGCTCGACGGGGTCGAGGCGATGAACATGATGGTCAATATGATGCGCGAGCACACCAGCATGGATACGCGCATCCACTACGTCATCACCGAGGGCGGCTCGGCGCCCAATGTCATCCCCGATTTCGCCGAAGTGTTCTATTACGTCCGCCATTCGGAGGCCGACGAGGTGCGCGCGCTGTGGGAGCGGCTGGAGGCCACCGCCAGAGGCGCCGCGCTCGGGACCGGGACCGAGGTCAGCTGGGAGATCATCCACGGCAACAATCCGCTGCTGGTCAACCAGTCGCTGGCGCGGATGATGAATGCCAAGCTGCGAGAGGTCGGCGGCGTCACCTATACCGCCGAGGAGCGCGCCTGGGCGGAGGAGATTGCGGTGAGTTTCGGCGAGCAGGGCAAGCCGCTGGAAAACGCCGGCCAGATCCAGCCTTATGAAACCAAGCTCGGCTATGGTTCGACCGATGTCGGCGATGTCTCCTGGGCGACCCCGACCGTGGGCCTCACCACCGCCGCCTGGGTCCCCGGCACCAGCGCACACAGCTGGCAGGCGGTCGCAGCGAGCGGGAACTCGATCGGCGCGAAGGGTGCGCAGGTCGCGGCGAAGTCGATGGCGCTGATGGCGGTCGAACTGTTCCAGAACGAGGAATTGCGCGAGGCGGCGCGGGTGGAATTCGATGCGTCGCGCGGCCCCGGCTATGTCTATCGCTCGCTGCTTGGGGATCGCGACCCGCCGCTGGATTTCCGCCGCTAGGCGCGGCGCTGCCGGTCTATTTCTGCGCCTGCTCCGCGAGATCGATCAGGGTGGGGCGGATCGGCCCCAGATCGTAGCCTGCCGCTTCGGCGGCGCGTTCGATAGCGGCCGGATCGCGGCCTCCCCGCGCTTCGGCCAGCGCCCACAGCAGCGTCGAGCGCGTTCCGGTGCGGCAATAGGCGAGGATCTTGCCCTCCGCGCTATCGAGCGCCGCCTGCATTGCCGCGATGCGTCCCTGGTCGAAGCCTGACGAATCGACGGGGATCGCGACATAGTCGATCCCGGCGGCACGCGCCGCGGCTTCGATTGTCTCGCCGTCCGGCTGGTCGGGCGCTTCTCCATCGGGGCGGTTGTTGACGATCAACGTCACGCCTTGCGAATCGGCCCGGGCGATATCCTCGGGCGCGATCTGTCCCGCGGCAAAGACCGTATCGGATAGTGTCCTGAATTCGCTCATGCCCTTGCCTCCATGGCTTCCCGCTTTTTCTGCCGCCGGTTGCGCTGCACGATGTTGAGGATTTCCACCCCGACCGAGAAGCCCATCGCCGCGTAGATATAGCCCTTGGGCACGTGGAAGCCGAAGCCGTCGGCGATCAGCACCACACCGATCATCACCAGGAAGGCCAGCGCCAGCATCACCAGCGTCGGATTGTGCTCGATGAAGCGCGCCAGCGGATCGGCCGCCACCAGCATGATGCCGACCGAGATCACAACCGCGGTGACCATGATCGGGATGTCGTCGGTCATGCCCACCGCGGTAAGGATCGAATCGACCGAGAACACCATGTCGATCGCCACGATCTGCGCGATCACCGCGCCGAAGGTGGCGGTTGCCGCCTTGGCGACGCCGGGGGTCTTGTCGAGCAGGTGGCCCGAATCGTCTTCGGGCTCCATCGAATGGTGGATTTCCTTGGTCGCCTTCCACAGCAGGAACAGCCCGCCCGTGAGCAGGATCAGGTCGCGCCCGGAAAAGGCGGTATCGAAGCTCGGCCCGCCGTATTCGGTGGGCTGACCCTGGATCCCGAGGTCGAACAGCGGGGTCTGCAAGGTCACGAGCCAGCCGATCAGCATCAGCAGTCCGATACGCATCACCAGCGCCAGGATCAGCCCGATCCGCCGCGCGCGCTGTTGCTGGTGCTCGGGCAGCTTGTTCGAGAGGATGGCGATGAAAATCAAATTGTCGATCCCGAGCACCACTTCGAGCGCAATCAGGGTTAGAAGCGCAAGCCAGGCGGCCGGGTCGGAAAGCAGGGCGAGTATATCCATCGCGCGCCTTTGCCGCGATGCAGGGCATTTCGCAACATGAAGCGCGTGCAAATAGGTGTCCGAATCTCCATGCGAAAATGTCACATTTGCCCGCCAGACCAGCCCCCAACGTTAAAACATTCGCTTGGTCGTGGTTTTATGGCTATGTAGCGTGTTGAAATGGGCGGGGCTTTCCGACGAATCGGTTCCCGCTTGCGCCGGGTTTGCCATGCGGCCCGCGATCCGGCGTTTCACCTGCGGGGCGGCGCGATAAGGTACGATTTGAATCATGGGTTACGATAGAGGCCGCCGTCGGGGACGGGACAAGCGCGACGGATTTGGAGAAGACGGTTTCGAGCCAATGGGCGGCCCGTCGGAGGGATTCGGATCCTCAGGTGGTTTTGGCGGCGGTTTCGGCGGCGACCGGGGCGGCTTCAACAATGACCGCGGCGGCTCGGGCGGCGGCGGTTACCGCGGCGGCGGTGGCGGAGGCGCTCCCAGCCGTGGCGGACCGGGCGGCGGCGCAGGCGCTGGTGGCGCAGGCGGTATCAGCCGCATGCCCGCGCAGGTCGTCGGCACCGGCAAGGGCAAGGTCAAATTCTTCAACGCCCAGAAGGGCTTCGGCTTCATCCAGCGGGATGGCGGCGGTGAGGACGTGTTCGTTCACATCAGCGCGGTCGAACGCGCCGGGCTCGAAAACCTCGGGGAAGGCCAGGAGCTCGAGTTCAACCTCGTCGATCGCGGCGGCAAGGTCTCCGCACAGGATCTCCAGATCCTGGGCGATGTGGTCGAAACCCAATCCGACAGCGGCCCGCCCAAGCGCGAGCTGACCGGCGACAAGGCGAGCGGAACGGTCAAATTCTTCAACGCGATGAAGGGCTTCGGCTTCATCACTCGCGACGACGGACAGCCTGATGCCTTCGTCCACATAAGCGCGGTCGAACGCTCGGGCCTCTCGGGCATCGACGAAGGCCAGCGTTACGAGTTCGATCTCGAGGTCGACCGACGAGGCAAATATTCGGCGGTCAATCTCGTTCCGGCCCCGGAATGAGGCGAGCCGCGCCGCCACGGTTTGACCGGGCGCGCGCGACTCAATAAACGCCGAAGGATACGTGAATGGCGGTCCCCTCACGGGGCCGCCATTTGCATTTGACGGCTCGTTCTATCACTCCAACTCTCTCAATCACCGCGCCCGTTCGCTCCGGAGGTCCCATGTCGATTACACCGCTGATGCCCGTCTATCCCCGTTGTGGGGTTCGCCCCGTTCGCGGCGAGCACTGCCATCTGATCGACGAGGACGGCACGCGCTATCTCGATTTCGCCAGCGGCATCGCGGTCAACCTGCTCGGCCACAGCCACGACGGGTTGATCGGCGCGATCCAGCGTCAGGCCGAGACGCTGATGCATGTTTCCAACCTCTACGGCAGTCCGCAGGGCGAGGCGCTGGCGCAGCGGCTGGTGGATGTCACCTTCGCCGATACAGTGTTCTTCACCAATTCGGGCGCCGAGGCGGTCGAGGCCGCGATCAAGACCGCGCGCGCCTATCACCAGCACGAGGATGGCGATGCCAACCGCACCGAGCTGATCACCTTCACCAATGCCTTCCACGGCCGCACCATGGCGACCATCAGCGCCTCCAATCAGGAGAAGATGCACAAGGGTTTCAAGCCGCTGTTGCCCGGCTTCGTCTATTGCGAATTCGACGATCTGGAAGCCGTGCGCAAGCTGGTCGGACCGAAGACGGCTGGCTTCCTGGTCGAGCCGATCCAGGGCGAAGGCGGCATCCGCCCCGCTAGCCAGGCCTTCATGCAGGGCTTGCGCGATCTCGCCGACGAGCACGATCTGATGCTGGTTCTGGACGAGGTCCAGTGCGGCGTCGCGCGCACTGGCAAATTCTACGCGCATGAACACTACGGCGTCGATCCCGATATCCTCGCCACCGCCAAGGGCATCGGCGGCGGCTTCCCGCTGGGCGCCTGTCTCGCGACCGAAAAGGCCGCGCGCGGGATGACCTTCGGCACCCATGGCTCGACCTATGGCGGCAACCCGCTCGCCATGGCGGCGGGCACCGCGGTGATGGATGCGGTCGCGAACGAGGCGTTCCTCGCCGAAGTCACCGAAAAGGGCGAACGGCTGCGTGCCCGGCTGGAGCAATTCATCGGCAACTACCCCGAGCTGTTCGATTGCGTCCGTGGCAAGGGGCTGATGCTTGGTCTGCGGATGAAAATCGAAAGCCGGCCCTTCTTCGTCCACCTTCGCGACAATCACCATTTGATGACCGTGGCCGCAGGCGACCAGACGCTGCGCATCCTGCCGCCGCTGGTGGCGGGTGATGCCGAGTTCGACGAATTCTTCGACAAGCTCTCCGCAGGCGCGGCGAGCTTTACCATGCCTGAGCCCGCGTGATGGCGGGCGGGGACACCTCTGGCGCATCGTCACCGGTGCGGAGCTTCCTCGACCTGTCCGATGCGGGCGGGGATGCGATCGCCGCGATGATCGGCGATGCGCAGGACCGCAAGGCGGCGCGGTTCGATAGTTCGGGGGCATGGCCCAAGGGTCGCGCGGATGCCGATGCGCCGCTTGCGGGGCATGTGCTGGGGATGATCTTCGAGAAGAATTCGACCCGCACCCGCGTCAGCTTCGATATCGCCATGCGCCAGCTGGGTGGTTCGGCGCTGATCCTGGATGCCGCGACCACGCAGCTCGGCCGAGGCGAGAGCATCGCCGACACCGCGCGCGTGCTCAGCCGGATGGTCGATGCCATCATGATCCGCACCGACGATCACGCCAAGGCGCAGGCGCTGGCCGAGCATGCCGATGTGCCGGTGATCAACGGGCTCACCGACCGCTCGCACCCCTGCCAGATCGTCGCCGACCTCTTGACCGTGATCGAACACGGCAAGCCGCTCCCCGGGCTGGAGCTCGCCTGGCTGGGCGATGGCAACAATGTGCTCCATTCGCTGCTCGAGGCGGCCGCGCTGATGAAATTCAACATCCGCGTCGGCGCGCCCGAGGGCTACGATCCCGAGGACGAGTTCCTCGCCATGGCGCGCGAGGCCGGATGCCGGGTCACAGTGACTCGCGATGCGGGTGAAGCGGCGCGCGGCGCCGATGTGGTGGTCACCGATACCTGGGTGTCGATGGGTCAGAGTCACGCCGAGGCCAAGCTGGCGGCGATGGCGCCGTTCCAGGTCGATGCGCAATTGATGGCGCTGGCAAAGCCCGATGCGCGCTTCCTCCATTGCCTCCCCGCCCATGTCGGCGAGGAGGTCTCGCAGGAAGTCTTCGAAGGCGCGCAATCGCTTGTCTTCGACGAGGCCGAGAACCGTATCCACGCGCAGAAATCGATCCTGCTGTGGTGCCACGGGAAATTGCCGACCGGCTGAGGGCCGTTCCGGGTAACCGGGGCCTTAAAAGCAGCGCGGGCGCGCCCCATATGGCGCGGATGACCGAACCCGAAGAAACTTTTTCCGAGCGTACGCTGGGCTTCAGCATCCCCTCGCGCGACGCGCGCGGCCGGCTGGTGCGGCTGGACCGCACCGTCGACGAGATCCTCTCGGCCCATGCATATCCGCCGCCGATCGCCAATCTGCTAGCGGAGGCGCTGGTGCTCACCGCGCTGATCGGCAGCCTGCTCAAGGACGACGGCTCGCAGGTCACCATGCAGGCGCAGACCGAGACCGGCGCGGTGAACCTGTTCGTGTGCGACTATCGCGCCGGGGCGCTGCGCGGCTATGTCGATTTCGACGCCGATGCGCTGGCCGAACTGGGTGCCAATCCGACGCTCTATGCGCTGTTCGGCAAGGCCTATCTCGCGTTGACCTTCGACATGACCGATGGCCGCGGCCGCTATCAGGGAATCGTGCCGCTAGAAGGCGACAGCCTGGCGCGCGCCTGCGAAGGCTATTTCGTCCAGTCCGAACAGCTGCCGACACTGATTCGCACCTCGGTGACGAGCGGCCCGCAGGGTTGCCGCGCCGCCGGAATGCTCGTCCAGCATCTCGCCGATGGCGAGGAGGGCCGAGAGCGGCTGCATGTCCGGCTCGACCATCCAGAATGGGAGCATGTCGCGGTGATGGCGGGATCCTTGCGTCACGACGAATTGCTCGACCCCGAACTGTCGCTCGAGGCGATCGTCTGGCGGCTGTTCCACGAGGAAGAGGAGGTCCGCGTCGTCCGGGGCGCGCCGATTTCGCGCGGCTGTCGCTGCACCGCCGAACATTATCACGCGGTGCTGACGCGCTTTCCTGAAGAAGAACGCCAAGACATGCGCGACGAGGACGGGCTGATCGTGGTCGATTGTGCCTTCTGTTCACGCAAGTTCCCCATCGCGGCGTGATCGTTTCGTCGATAGTAAAGCACGGTTCATCTATGGTAATGAATATGACGGCGGTATCGCTGCTAGTTTCGGTACGCAATCGAGGTGTGATATGCGCAAATTTATTCTGACGGCATTGGCAGGTCTCGGCGCGACCGGCGCATTGACGCTGGCTGTCGCGCCTTCTGCTGCGCAGAACGCCAACCTCGCCTTGTTTGGCGAGCTCGATCGCGGGCAATGGGAATTGCGCTTTCGCGATGGGGAGCCCAGCCAGCGGATTTGCCTGCGCGAAGGCACCGAGCTGATCCAGCTGCGCCACCGCGGGGCCAATTGCAGTCGGCTGGTGGTCGAGAATGGCGCGAACCAGGTGACGGTGCAGTACACCTGCCGCGGCAATGGCTATGGCCGGACCAGCGTCCGGCTCGAAAGCGCGACGCTCGCCCAGGTCGAGAGCCAGGGCATCGCCGGGGGCCGCCCATTCCAGTTTTCCGCCGAGGCGCGGCGCGTGGGTTCCTGCCGCTGACGCTTGCGCCGATGCGGCCGCCGCCCTAGCGCGGCGCGGATGAGCGATCCTGCACAGACAAGCCCCGGCCCGGCGGTGGTCCTGCTCTCGGGCGGGCTCGATTCGATGGTCACCGCCGCGCTCGCGCGCGAAGCCGGGCACGAGCTTTACGCCATCACCGTGGATTACGGCCAGCGGCATGTCCGCGAGATCGAATCCGCGCGCGCCATAGCGGTACGCCTGGGTGTGGCGCGCCATGTCGAACTGCCGCTCGACCTGCGCCGGTTCGGCGGTTCGGCGCTGACCGACGATATCGACGTTCCCAAGACCGGTCTCGAGGACGGGATTCCGGTAACTTATGTGCCAGCGCGCAATCTGGTCTTCCTCGCGTTGACCACGGCCTTCGCCGAAACCGTCCAGTCGCACGACATCTTCATCGGGGTGAATGCGCTGGATTATTCGGGTTACCCGGACTGCCGGCCCGAATTCATCGCCAGTTTCGCCGAGACCGCGCGGCTGGGAACCAAGCAGGGCGTCGAGGGCGGTGCCTTCACCATCCATGCGCCGTTGCAACACATGACCAAGGCCGACATCGCTCGCGAATGCGCGCGGCTGGGGCTCGACCCGGCGTGGAGCTGGTCCTGCTACGATCCGACGCCCGCCGGCCTCGCGTGCGGCACCTGCGATTCCTGCCGTTTGCGGCGAAAAGGCTTTTCCGAAGCGGGGGTTGCCGATACCACCCGCTACGACGGGGAAATAACCCGGGTGGAGGGAGTGGACATTGACTGAGCCTACGAAGACTGCGCTGGCGACCGATCTACCGACCGTCGATACCGACGCGAAGGTTCCGGCCTACAGCTGGTATGCGCTGAGCGTGCTGGTGCTGGTCTATATGCTCAATTTCATCGACCGGAACATCCTCTCGATCCTCGCCAACGACATCAAGGCGGATCTCGGGCTCAGCGATGCCGATCTCGGCTTTCTTTACGGCACCGCCTTCGGCGTGTTCTACGCGCTGTTCGGTATCCCGCTGGGCCGGCTTGCCGACAGCTGGCACCGTGTGCGGTTGATGACGCTGGGCCTCGCGCTGTGGTCGATGATGACCGCGGTGTCGGGTTTCGCGAAGAACGGCATGATGCTGACGGGTGCCCGCATCGGCGTCGGGGTCGGCGAGGCCAGCGCCAGCCCCGCAGCCTATTCGCTGATATCCGACTGGTTTCCGAAGAAGATGCGCGGGACCGCGCTGGCGATCTATTCGGCCGGCCTCTACATCGGCGGCGGCATCTCGCTGCTGATCGGCGGGTTGATCGTGGAAGGCTGGAACAATGCCTATCCGGGCGGCGGCCCGCTGGGCCTGGTCGGCTGGCAGGCGGCGTTCCTTGTCGTTGGTATGCCAGGGCTGATGCTGGCGATCTGGGTGTTCACCTTGCGCGAGCCGGCTCGCGGCGCGATGGACGGGCTCGACCAGAAACCGGTGGGCAACCCGTTCCGCGGCTTCGTGACCGAACTCTACGCGGTGATCCCGCCCTTCACCTTCTTCTCCGCCGCGCAAAGGGGGACCAAAGCGTTGATGGTCAACATCCTCGCGGCGGTGCTGTTCTTCCTGCTGGCCTGGGTGATGGGAGGCCTCACCGACAATTACCAACAATGGGGCGCAATCGCGATCGGCTATTACGCGGTCTTCTCCTGGGCGATATCGCTGCGCGAGCGCGATCCGCCGACTTTCAAGCTGATCTGGGGCAACCCGGCGTTTCTCTTCACCATCCTGGGCTACGGCATGGTCGCCTTCGCCTCCTATTCGGTGTCCTTCTGGGCGGCGCCCTATGCCGAGCGCGTGCTCGGGGCATCGAAAGCGGTGCTGGGGTTCTGGATCGGCGGCGGTGGCGCGATGGGCGGCTTTTTGGGCGTCATCATCGGCGGACGGGTGTCCGACTGGCTGCGCGAACGCAATCCGGGCGGCCGCCTGTTCGTGATCGCATTCGGGGTGCTGGCGCCGGTGATCCCGTTGATCATCGCTTTCACCACAGAGAATGTGGCCTTGTTCTATTTCCTCAACTTCATCCTCTCGCTGTTCGGCAGCTCCGCACTGGGGGCTGCGGCGGCGACCACGCAGGACCTCGTGCTGCCGAGGATGCGCGGGACTGCCACCGCGACCTTCTTCCTGTCGACGACGCTCGTGGGTCTGGCGCTTGGGCCCTATATGGCGGGCCAGGTTTCGACCATGACCGGCAGCCTCTCGACCGGGGTGCTGTCGATGCTGGTGGCCGCACCGATCGGGACGGTCCTGTTGTACTTCGCCTATCGGACGGTTCCGGAGGCCGAGCGGACGCTCGTGGCACGCGCCGCGGCGGCGGGAGAGCCGTCCGTCTGATGCGGATGCTCTCCCGCCGCAACGGGATATTCATCTAGAGTTTGGCGCGCGAAAGCGCGGCTCAGCTGCTGGGTCGCAGGACACCGCAGGCGATGCGCGAACCCGCATCACCCGAGGGGTCGGTGCGATAATCGTCGGCACCTGCATGGACCACCACGGCGGTCCCGTCGGTATCGAAGATTTCCTCGAGCGCGGATGCCGGCGTGTCGCTGACATCGACCGTGGTGCTGGCGCTACCCGAGGCATTGACCTGCAGATTGAGCATGTCGCCCAGATGGCTGCCACCGGGCGACTGCGTGCCGTGGGTGCGGTTGTAGGGGTTGAGATGGCCGCCGGCGCTGGTGAAGTCCGGAGCGCGGCAGGCGCCCGTGGTGTGGAGGTGGAACCCGTGCGCGCCGGGCGCCATGCCGTTGACGGTGACGGCCAACGAAAGCTGGTCGCCGTCGGACAGCAGCCGTGCGGTGCCCGCGGGCTGGCCGTTGGCGAAACTCAGCGAAGCCGTCCCGACCTGTTCGGTGGACAGTTCATTGGCCACGTCGTCGGCGATATTCTCGACCGTCGCGCAGGCTGACAGCGCGGTTGCGCCCAGAAGGATGATCGGAAAGCGGATGGACATCGAAGGTCTCCCTGATTGATTGAAGGTCGGCACTCGATCACCCAACGAAAAAGGGGCCGGATTGCTCCGGCCCCTCCAACTAATTGACGCTTGGCGTCAGACTTACATGCCCGAACCCGGACCGTAGGTCACTTCGACGCGACGGTTCTGCAGTTCGCGAACACCGTCGGCAGTCGGGACGCGCGGCTGAGTTTCGCCGAATGCCTGGCTGTTGATCCGGCCATTCGGGATGCCACGTGCACCCAGGTAATCGCGGACCGAAGCGTTGCGACGCTCGGCAAGACCCTGGTTGTAGGTCTGCGTACCGGAACGGTCGGTGTGACCGGCCAGCATGACCGAAGCCGTGCCGCAGTTGGCGTAGGCCGAAACCGCGTTGTCGAGGATCGTCGCTGCTTCCGGAGTGATGTCCGATTTGTCCCAGTTGAAGAAGACAATGTACGGACCCGTCTCGCAGACCGGTGCCGGGCGCGGCGCCGGGGGCGGGGGAGGCGGCGGGGGCGGCGGCGGCGGGGGCGGAGGCGGAGCCACCGGAACGACCGCAGCCGGAGCACCGAAGTTGTAGCTCAGCGTGCCGAGGATCGAGTGCGTGCGCACATCGCCCTGCAGCGTGCGACCGAGCGCGTCGGTCAGCTCGACATTGTCCGAGGTGAACATGCGATACTTGAGGCCGACATCGACATTGTCGCTCAGCGGAGCGCGGACGCCCGCGAGGATCTGCCATGCGAAGCCGCTGTCCGAATCGTCGAACGAAGCCGGCTGGCTCTGGCTGATGAAGCCTTCCATGCCGGTACGGGCAACGCCGACACCGCCACCGACGAAGCCCTGAAGGCCGTCATCGGGACCGAAGTCGAACATGCCGTTGAGCATGAAGCTGAGAACGTCCACACCGCCGCCAGCGGCATACTGGCCGGGAGCTGCGACGAACGGACCGAAACCGAGACCGGTGGTCCCAACGGTAACGGTTTCCAGATCGGCATCGCGATAGCTGGCTTCGGCTTCGAGACGGAATGCCCCGAAATCGTAGCCGACGAAACCGCCGACGTCGTAGCCCTTGTCGGCTTCGACGACGAGCTGGTCAGCGGTTGCGCCGATGTCGAATTCTGTGTCTTCGACGATCATGGCACCGCCTTCGACGCCAACGTACCATTGTCCGTCGCGTGCGAGAGCAGGCGAAGCAAGGGCCGTTGAGGCCATCGCCATTCCTATGACGAGTTTCCGCATTATAAAATTCCCCTTATTGCGAATTTGATCCACCGAGTGGCGAGTTATCTAACTTTTACCCAGTTGGGTGGCAAGCGGACATTGTCCGGAACTGTTGCAAGAATGCCGCGATATGGCAACACCCGATAACAATACGAAGGATTCCGTCCGTTCGGCGATTAGGAACGCGGCGTAACACCCGTAGTTCCATCAATTCGCAGAAAAAATTCCCGAATGGCGCAAAGCAGCTATGAGCGCGGCAATTGCAACGCGAGCCTCGGCGTCGATCGTCGTGCCGCCACTGGGTTCGACGGGTTCAGGCGCCGTGGTCCAGCCGTTGGAATAGATACAGACCTGACCGGTGTCCAGCCGACGGACGCTCGCGCCCTTAACCGGCGGTTGAAACAGCCAGTGCGTTGCCTGGTACACGGCGATCGTACCATCCTCCCCCTGCCAGGCGCCTTCGGCACCGGCTGCGACCAGATAGGCATCGCCCGGCTGCGGTTGGACGGGGGGCTGCGCGCGTTCGTCGAGGACGGTCGCCTGGACCAGCGCGTCGAGCCGCGCCAGCGCCTCGTTGACGAAGAACTCCTTCTGGGCCTGTCCAGGGTGAAGAAAGGGCAGGCCGTGGCGAGGCGAAATGGATTCAAGGGCATAGGGTTCGGACATGACGGTATCTCCGTAAAGGGCAATCAGGGCAGGTTGGCGAGCAGCAGCGCGGGCGAGGGGGCGTAGCTACCGATCTGGCGAGCCCAGACTTGCGTGCCCGCGGGCAGCGCAGCGAGCAGGGCCGGCTCGAGCGTGAATTGCGAGATTGCGGTCTCGTACAGGGCAAGTGGAGTGCTCACCGGTCCGCAGCCGACTTCGTACCGCTCGCGCTCTTCGACCAGCGGCGCATCGACTCCATCGAGCCAGCGCCAGCCGCCGCGGGCCCGGCGGGTCCATCGCAACCACAGCGCGCCACTCGAGTCGAATTCAGCCTGGGCATGGACCGGCGTGAGGGGGCGGTCTGCGATGCCGCGCAGCGCGATCGCCGAGACGATGGGCTGATCCTCTGCCGGGCCGATCGCGGCGAGTGTGGCGTCGCTGCCGAGCAGGGCCGGATCGATCGGTACCAGCCGTTCGTCAAGCAGGATGACCGAAGCGCCCACGCCATGGCCCGCCAGCGCCGCGCCCTCGGTCCCGCCGCGCCCGCGCAGCAAACCGGTGAGGATCCATTCACCCGGCGAGGGCTCGACCGCATCGCGAAACTGAAGGACTTCCCCGCCGACCAGCAGGCGGTTCTCGCCATTGGCGATGCCGGTGCGGGTGGTTGGTGCCAGCGCCATGTCGGGATCGGCGAGACGCACCGAAAGCTGCGCCCTGTCCTCCAGCAGCAGCGAAGCCGACGGGTCCAGCGGGGCGAGCAGGCTGCCCATCACCGCGCGGGCCGGGCCGGCGGTGGCGAGCGGAACCAGCGCGCCGCCGCGATCGGCATAGATCGTCGCGCCCGACCAGCGGCCCTCCTGTGCCGCGAGCGCTGCAAAGACGGTGCCGCTTTGCGGGATGGAGCGCCCGTCCCAGGGCAGTTCGAAGGCCTCGAACAGCGTCGCGCCGGGAAGGCGGTCGGGTGGCAGCCAGGGCGTGCCGGGGCTGGCGGGCTGGTCCGCTAGGGTGCGCGGTATGTGGCGGACGAGCTCGAGTTCGACCCCGGTTTCGCGCCATTCCCAGCCCTCGACCAGCCACTGCGCGGCACTTCCCGCCAGCCGGACGCGGGTTCCGGGCCGCAACTCGGGGTCGAGCTCGGCGGTCCGGTAGTGCAACCGCTCGCGCGCTTCCAGGCGTCGCCCCGCGACCCGCTCGGCCAGAGCGCGTGCCGCCTGCGGCGATAGCGCGGCGGGGAATTCGAGCAGGCGCTCGGGTCCGGTGGACGCGCGAGTCGCATGCCGCTGGACACCGGGTTGGTAGTCGCGCTCGACATCGTAATAGCGCAGCCCCGCGATCGCCTCGGCATCCTCGCCCTGCCATTGGTGGCGAGTACCCGCAGCCCGACCGAAATCCCCTTCGGGCGCGGCGACCGGCTCGGGCAGTTCGCGAATCGCGCCGAAGTTCGCGATGCCCTGCAGCCGCAGGGGCGTAGCGGTGGCATCGGGGATCAGTCGCTCGACGCGGTCGAGCAGCGCCAGCGATTGCGCCACCGCGCCGCCTTCCAGCGCGAACCCGTCGAGCCCCGGAATCGCAGTCCCGGGATCCGCCACGCCGCCTGCCGGCTCGAGCAGGACTCCGAGCAGATCGTCTCCGCTCCCGGCGAAGACCTCGAATGACAGCGCCGGGATACGGTTGCCGAAATCCGCCAGCTGCAAATCCTCGAACACGACATAGGCGCGGCCGCGATAGGCGGGGCAGGGGCTACCCAACGCGGCGGCCATCAGCGGGTCGGGCTGCTGGTCGCCATGCCCGCTGTAGAGCCGCATTGCGCCGCCGGTCTTGAGATCACCCGCCGCGCCGCGCAGCAGATTGCCATCGGCCCAGATCCGCCCGACGCCGTCGATCGGATGGCTCGCGAGCATCACCGCGAAAGACAGCGCATAACTGTAGCTGGTGGTTCTGGGCTGGCCCTTGCCGCCGCTGGTTGCGCTGCGCTCCTGTAACTCGGTGGCCCAGATGATAGTCCCTTCGACCCGCATCCGCCCGACCGGGCGCGCGATCGGCTGGCCATAGGTCGAGGTGGTGATCGACAGATCCCTCAGCCGCGGGCCTTCGCGCCTGCCGCTGCCGAATATCTGCCCGTCGATCTGGTTCCCGGCCAGCGCACCTATGGCGCCGCCCAGCGGTCCGCCGAGCACCGTGCCCAGCGCGCCGAGAATGAGTGTGGCCATGTTCGGCTCCTATCGGTCTGCGGCGAAGCGCCAGTGGGACAGCTGCGCCCAGTCGCGCGGGATCGGCTGGCGGACCACGCGACGCAGCCCCGCGTGGGCGTGGAGGATTGTGTCGGCATCGCAGGCGATGGCGAGGTGGTGTTGCGCCGGCCCGGGGCGCAGCAGCAGGATGTCGGCGGGCTCGATCGGGTCCTCGACAGGCTCAAGCCCCGCGGGCCCGGCGAAAGCCAGCCAGCGGGAGATGTCGGTGTTGCGCAAGCGATAGCCCGCTGGCGACAGGTCAGACCCACCGCACCGCGCGAGCGCCAGCGCCACCAGCCCGACGCAATCGAGCCCGGTTGCGACGTGGCGCCCGTGCAGGCGGAATGGCGTGCCGACCAGCGTCTCGGCCTCGCGCAGGAACAGGCCGCGATCCACGCTCATCGCGGCATCGGATATTGCGCGAGCAGGTCGTTGCCCGGCAGGAAGGGTTCGCCCTGGAAATTCGCCCCATTGCCGAAGCGGGCGCTGCAGGTCGCGATGGTGTGGTCGCAGCCCTCCAGCAGCTGCGCGCGGTCGCCGACGGCGCTGGCCTCGTCGAGCGGGCGGTCGAGCACCAGCCCCTGCGCATCGGCAGAGAGCACGGTTCCGCGCAGACCCGTCAGCGGTCCGTCGAGCCAGCGCAACTCCCCTTGCGCGAACAGCGCGGGATCGATCCCGGCGAAGCTCACCCGATTGGCTTCGCGGTCGAGCGCGGTCACTGCCGTCCGGTGATTGAAACGCGCCGCCGACAGCGTGCAGCCGGTATCGCAGAAGCGCGCGCGGCAGCCCGGACTGGTCCGCGGGATCGGGTCGCGCGCGAGATCGACCTTGGCGGACTGCAATTGCGCGACGAAGCCGAAATCCTCCGCGACCAGCCCGGCGATCCGCCCGCGATAGAGCACCGAAGCCGTGCCGCTCTCCCAGTCGAGAGCGCCGATGACGATGCGCGCGTCATCGTAGCGGCCGCGTTGCATATCCGTGGCGGAAATCGCCTCGTGGCTGAGCGCGCCTCCGACTTCGACGCCGTCGTCGGCGAAGCCGCTGCTGCGGCGGATCGAGGAGGGCACCATGCCGGGCGCGGCGCGGTGGAGCACGCCGTCGAACCACAGGTCGCGGTCGTGGGTGGTGAAGCCCAGTGTCACGCCGTCGCGGCGATAGATCCGCCAGAAGCTCGCCACCGTGTCGAGCGCGCGGTCGAAGAAGACCCGTGTCATGAGGCGTCCTCGCGGATTTCGACCAGGGGAACCGAGGGCGCCTCTCCCGCCGCGAAGCCCGCGCCCGAGACATTCAGCCGGTCCTCGGCAAAGCGCACCGGCACGTCGAAATGGAAACCTGCTGCGACCTCCGCCCCGACAGCGGGCGCGGCGGCGAAGACCACGCGGCCCTTCTCGCCCAGCGTCCAGTCGAAGCGCTCGACCCCGGCCACGCTGACCCGCAGCGAAGCAGCGTCGGGGCGGGTGATCCGCCGCTGCTGCGCGCCGTAATGCTTCGCAAGCGCGAAGTCGGCGCGCAGCCCGTCGCCGGTGCCGAGGGGCTGGTCGGTCGGTGTCGGCACACCGGTCATGCCATTGGAACTGTGGTCGAAGGGATCGCGCAGGCGGAAGCCGGTCGCGGGGCCGTGGCGCGCGCGGAAGAAAGAGATCAGCAGCGCCAGCTCCTCCTCCGAGCGGATGCCCGGCCCGACATCGAAGCCCAGCCGCGCATCCGACCAAAGCGCGTTGCGGCGCTCGTGGCCCGAGGCGGTCACCGCGACCGCAGTCGAGAATTCGGGGCTCACTGTCGCATCGCGCCCCAGCGCGAGCGGATAGGCGGTGTCGTCGAAATCGTTCACATCGGTCTCCAATGGCAGGGGCAGGCGGGTGTATCCATCGCGCGCGACCTGCGGCAGCGCCCAGACATAGCGCTGGGTCACCCCGCGACGCCGCGCCTCGTCGAGTCCGGCATCGATGCGGCGCCAATAGGTTTCGGCATCGGCGGCATCGAGCACGAAGCCCGAGAGATAGTCCTGAAGCTCGAGCGGATAGCCCAGCCGTGCCTGGACCTCGGCATAGCCGCGGCGCCGTTCGGCCTCGGCGCCCGCGGTCAGCCAGTCGTAGTCCTCGATCTGCAGGCGGTCGAAGGCGGGCCAGGCCCAGCCCGGCGGCAGGTTCGCGCGTTTCAACTCGGGCATGGCGGGGTCGAGGATAGTCGGGGTGAAGGCCAGCAACAGCACCTCGGCGGGTCCGCTCGCCGCCTCGCGCACCGCCTGCGTCAGCGCATCGGTCGAGGCGGAGAGCAATTCCCCGAGCCAGTCGAGAAAGGCGAAATGCGGCGCATAGAGCGGCATTGTCATGTCGGGGATATGCGGCGGCAATTCGGGCAGCTGCGCCAGCACCGCATCGTCGTAGAAGCAAGGCGTGCCATCGGGCATGACCCACCACCAGGGCTCGCCGATCTGGAACAGCACCGGCAGGCCCGCCGCCTCGACCAGCGCGACGAAGCGCACCGCGACTGCGCGCAGCCAGCCCATCGCCATTGCGTTGGCGGGCGAGAGCAGGTTCGAGGGAGGGTCCCAGCCGGTCAGCGCCGGCTGGCTGTAGAAACTCACTTGCCGCCAGGCGGCGGGGCAGTGCTCGGCGAAGAGTTCGTAGGACAGCGACAGGATCGGTTCGAGCCCGGCCTTGGCCAGCGCGGCGAAAAAGGCCTCGTGCCAGCGGCGCGCAGGGATACAGATTTCGCCATCGGCAGCGACCACCAGCCGGTCTTCGCCCGGCTCGAGCCGGAAGAAATGGCTCATCCCCAGATAATGGACCACGCGATCGCGGTAGCCGAGCTGCTCGATCTGCCGCACCAGCCGCGCCGGCGTCTGGTTGAAGGCATCGTCATAGGCGGTGGCCATCCGCTCGCCATGCGCGGGGAGGATCGCGTCGCCCAGCACCAGCATCGCGTGGTCGCCGTGGCAGGTGATGGCGGTCAGCTCGGCCCAGCCCTCGGCGCGCTGCGGCAGCGGGGCGGTGCTCCCCGCGATATAGCCGGGCGGGACGAGCGAGATGAACATCCGGTCGATGACCGAGGGGTGGATCGGCTCGCCCGGCAGGCCGTAGCCCGATTGCAGCTGCGAAAAAGGCAGCACCACTGCGGCATCCTCCGGCGTGCCGCTGGCGTAGTTCCACAGCCGGACATACCACACCCGGTCTGCGCCCGCGGCATCGCGCCCCTCGATGGTCAGCGTCGGGCCGTTGGGCTGGTCGAGCGCGATGATCCCGCCCGAACGCCAGCGAAAGGCAAGCATGGTGTGCGCGTAATCGCGGTGCGTTTCATAAGCGAGCAGCGGGTGGTCGAGGCTGTCCTCGCTCGCCCAGATCAGACCCGCCAGCTCGCCTGCCAGATGGAATTCGCAATCCACCCGCAACGATTGCGGCCCGGTGGTGACCACGCTGGCCATCATCGGGCGGGGGAAGTTGATGGTCCAGAAGCGCGGGTCGAAACGCTGGATCGCGTCGCTCTCCTGCCCGTCGCGTTGGCGGGCCAGCCAGAATGCCATGGTCGGTGTCCTTCTCTTGGCCGACTGTTCAGTCGAGCAGCGCGCGGCGGACCGCGCTGGCGATCTGACGCGACGAGCGGCGCAAGGCGGCGGGGGCGCTGGCGCCGCGTTCGGGGTTGAGTGCGATTGCGACGCGCACCTCGCGCGGCCCGGTGCCGGTCATGGGCGAAGGCTCGACCCGCCCGGCGCTGGCGGGGACGAACAGCTCGGGCCCGCGCTCGCCGACCAGATAGGGCCGCTGCGGCGCAACCAGCCCGCCGGTCGCGCGCCCGGGCAGGCCGAACAGCGCGCCCAGCGTCCCCGCCAGCAACCCGCCCACGCCACCGGCCGCGGCCGCGCCGCCAAAGATGGAATCGAGCCCGAGTTGGAGCGCCTGCGCCGCAATCTGGTCGAGCGCGCGCGCGGCGGCGCGCTGGAGGTCGTCGAAGCCCAGGCTGCCCTTGCGGATCGCGGTCAGCAGGCTGCGCTCGAGAACGCCGCCCGCGCGGTCGAAACCGTCGAGCAACTGGCTGTCGAAGGCGCTGCGCATCGTCGCGATATCGGCGGCAAAGCCCGCGGTGCTCGCGCGCACCTCGACCATCAGCGTGTCGAGCTCGTCATCCATGGCATTGGTCCTTGGCGATCAGCCGCGCGATTTCGGCGCGGCTGGGCGGAGTGGGGGAAGCGGCCGCCGGCAACGGGCCGAGCGACAGCGCCAGCTCGGCTGGGGTCGCGGCCCAGAAGGTTCGCGGACGCCAGCCGAGCACCTGCGCGGCGAGACCGGCGCATTGCGCGGCTGAATCGGCGAAGCACTGGGTCATGAGCCCCGCAGGATTTCGCCAAGCAGCGCCCGCAGCGGCGCGGCGCAGCGCGCCAGCCCCATCGCCACCACCTCTTCGCCGATCTGCTCGCGGCTCGCCGCCTGGCGCTCGGCGAGGCAGTACCAAAACAGCGCGGCGATCTCGGCGATGCGAAGCTGGCCCGCACCCGCTCTCTCGACCAGCGCGAACAGCGGGCCCAGCTCCTCCTCCGCCTGGACCAGTGCTTCGAAGGTCGGGCGCAGCACCAGCTTGCGCCCCGCCAGCTCGAGCGTGGCCTCGCCCCTCAGCGGGTTCGCAGCGCCGCTCATGCCGGCACCACCGCGCCCGAGCTTTCGAGCTGAAGCGCATAGGTGCGCTCGCCGTTGAAATCGCCGGCATAGTCGAGCCGCTGGACGAGGAAGCGCCCGCGCATCCGGGCGCCATCCTCGAAGGACAATTCGTAATCGTCGAGCGTCCCCGCCAGCGCATGGCCGCGCAGGGCAGCCTCGGCGGCGCTGCCGAGGAAGATTCCGCTGGCGCTCACCGAGACCGAGCGCGTTCCCGCGCCCGAGAGCAGTTCGCGCCAGCCCCCCGATTCCTTGTGGGTCACCACCACCGTGTCGCCATTGATCGACATCTGCGTGGTGCGAAGACCGGCGACGGTTTCGTAAGCGGCGGGCGGGCTGGCGCCATCGCCGATCTTGAGCAGGAAGGCGGCGCCTTTCTGGGCGGTCATGGGCATTACTCCGTTGGGGTTGCGAGCAGGCGGAAGGAATATTCGAGCAGCACGGCGCGCAAGGACCGGGGCCGGCGTTCGGCGCGGCTGCGCAGGAATTGGGTGACGACTACGCGGTAGCCCGGCTGGACCGGGGACAGCGTGGCGATGCGGTGTTCGATCGCGGCAACGGTCGCGGCGACGGCCTCGGGGTCGTCGTGCCGATCAACCAGTTCGATCGCGATCCGGACCTCGCGGCCCGTGTGGGTCTTGGTGCTCCAGTCGGCGCTGGCGCTGGCGGCGATACCCAGCCACGGCGGGCTGGCCGCGACAGGGCTCTCCTCCTCGACCGCGTTGAGAGCGGCGGCGAGCGTGGCATCGGCGCGCAGCCAGGCGATGAGGTCGGCGCGAAAGCGGCTTTCCATGGTCAGTCTCCTTTCGCGAACAGCGGCCAGAGCCGCGCGGCGGAGCGCCAGGCACTGCTGTCGCGGCGAGCGGCGCGGCGGGCCTCGCCATGATCCGCAGCCAGCCGCGCGGCGCGGGCGGTCAGCGCGGCGGCGATGCTTTCGAAGGAGCCGCTCACAGCCGCAGAATCCGGAACGGCCGCCACAGCGCGGCGATAGCGGCGGGGGGCGCAGCGTCGCCGCCGCTGTCGCGGGTGCGGTAATGATGCGCGGCGAGGCGGATCACGCCCTGCGCGAGGCCCGGAGGCAGCGCCATCCAGTCGGCCTCCAGCCCCGCCGCGAAGCGCACCGCCAGATGGGTGTCGCGGGTCGGCTGCGCGAGCCGGATATGGCCGTGCTGCTCGCTGTCGATGCGGGTTTCGTAGCCTGCGGTCAGCGCGGTTCGCGTGCCATCGGCGGCGACCTGCTCGAGCGCCAGGACTTCGCGCACCGGCTGCGTGGTGAGCGGCTGCCAGCCGGGCACCGAAGGCAGAAGGTCCTCGAACACGGTCGCCAGCGGCACCAGCCTTGTAAAGCCCTCGCACAGCGCCAGCGCGCCGTGGAGCATCTGGACCAGCAGCGCGTCGTCGCGCGCGCCGGTGATCGCCAGCCATTGCCGGCACTGGTCGAGCGGCGCCCCCGACAGATCGGGAAGCGCCACGATAGCCCGCGTCATGGCGAGACTCCTTCGGGTCTGGAGGGGAAGCAGGGGTGGCCCGCCCGCGCCCCGCAGGGGGCACGGCGCGCGGACGGACCGGACGGGCGGGGCCAGGGAATGCTGGTGGGACCGCCCGCCATCGGGTCTTCGTCGAAGAGGCCTAGGCCTCGATCTTGAGCAGCTTGATCGCCGCGCCGTCGAGCACCTGTCCGCCCACGCGCCTGGTGGCGTAGAAGTGGACGAAGGGCTTGTTGGTGAAGGGATCGCGCAGGATCTGCGTCGCGCTGCGTTCGGCGATCAGATAGCCGTGGCGGAAATTGCCGAAGGCGATCGGGCAGGCGCCCGCGGCGACATCGGGCATGTCCTCGGCCTCGACCACCGGATAGCCCAGCAGCCGATCGGGCTGGCCCTCGACCATTCCGGGCTGCCACAGGAACCCGCCATCGAGCGTGCGGAGCTTGCGCACCGTGGCCAGCGTCGCCGAATTCATCACGAAGCTGGCACCCTGGCGGTGGCCCGCTTTCAGCGTGTGGACCAGATCGATCAGCCGAACCTCGGGCTCGCTGCCGAGGCCCGCCGCATTGCCCGAGCCGATATATTGCAGCGTGCCGAAGGGGCGCACGCCATCCGCCGCAGCGGTGGCGGGGGCGTTGAGGAAGCCCTCGGGCTGGTCGAAGCCGGTCCCGTTGACGAAGGCTGCGCCTTCCGCGCGGGCGAATTCCATCGCGATCTCGGCGGCCAGCCAGGCTTCGAGATCGAAGCCGGCATCGTCGAGCATCGCCTGGCTCGCCGCGGGGTTGGCGTAGAGCTCGCCGGTCGGCGGGGCGATCTCGGCGAAATTGGGCGTGTCGGTCGCGGGCCGCGCGGCGGTCTCGCTGACCCAGCCGCTGGCGGTGCCGCCGGTGGTGACCAGTTTGCGATAGCCCGCGCTGCCGGTCTGGACGACCTGCGCGATGGCGCGGATCGGGCTGATTGCGGTCAGCTCGCGGGCGATCGCGGCATCGATCTGGCGCGGCACGGCATAGCCGCCATCGGACGGCACCGCGCCGCTCAGCGACTTGACCTCGGCCTCGCGGCCGCGGCGCAGATAGCCATCGACGAAGCCCTTCAGTTCCGGGCTTTCGGCTTCGGCGCCCGCCAGCGCGGGGCGCGCGGCGGCGCGGCCGATGCGGTCGACGCGCGCCTTCACCTCGTCGACATCGGAGCGCAGCGTCACGATGGCGCTTTCGGCGCGATCCTGGCGGGCGACGATGTCGAAGCTGGCCTCGAGCGGATCGGTGGCGGCGGTGTTGGTGTCGGTTACGGGCATATCCATGGGGCAGTTCACCTTTCGTTGGGGGAGGGGAATGGGGTCTCAGGCGCGGATCGAATGCACCCGCGCGTGATGCTGGAGCGGGTGAGTGACGAGGCTGACCTCGAACAGGTCGATATCGAGCAGCTCGCGGCCGCCATCCGACCGGCGGAACCCGCGCGCGCGGAAGCCGAAGCTCAGCCCGCTCACTGCGCGGCGCCGCAGCATCGCGCCTGCGCGGCACTGCGGGTCGTCGAGCATCGCGATCACGCGCAGTCCGCGCGCATCTTCGGCGATGCGCTCGACCCAGCCGATCCGCTGCGCGGGCCGGTGCTGCCAATAGAGCGGCAGCGGCTCGCCACGCGCGGCCAGCGTGCGCGCGAAGGCTCCGCGGCGGATCGTGTCGCGGGCCGCGTCGGCGCGGTCGAACAGCGCCGCGTATCCCGCCAGCCTCATCGCAGCATCTCGGTCACGCCGAGCCGCACCGCGATGCCGATCAGCAGCAGCGCCATCAGCCCGCGAAACAGCCATTGCAGCGCAGCCTTCCAGGCGCTCGCCTTGGCGTCGCGCCAGGCCGAGAGCAGCTCGCGCAATTCGTCGATATCGCCCTGCGCCTTCTCATCGCCGAGCCCGAGCCGCTTCAAGGCGCGCTGCGCGCCCAGCTCGCTCGCCTCCTCGACCATGGCGCGCAAGGTCACTATCTCGCCGCCCTCGGCGCGGGCCTGCGCCAGCAGCCGGGCGAGCATGTCCTCGGTGCTCATCAGGCGTTCTCCGCAGGGGTGGTGGTTGCGGCGGGCAGGCCCAGCAGCGCGCGTTTCTCGTCGGCGGAGAGGAAATCCGCTGCGGTGACCGTGCTCCACAGCGTCTCGCGGTCCTCCGCCAGCGCCGGCACCTTGTCGAGGTCGACATGCATTTCGGCATCCGCGAACCACGGCGACAGCCCCGCCGAGAGCGCATCGAGCACGCGTTTGGCCAGCGGCAGCAGCGTCAGTCGCCACAGCGCCCGGTTGGCCTCGCGGTAATTGGCATAGGTGTTGTCGCCCGGCAGCCCGAGCAGCATCGGCGGCACCCCGAAGGCGAGCGCGATGTCGCGCGCCGCGCCCGCCTTGAGGTTGGCGAAATCCATATCGGCGGGCGAGAGCGCCATCGCCTGCCACGACAACCCGCCCTCGAGCACCAGCGGCCGCCCGGCGTTGGCCGAGCCCTGGAAGGCTTGCGCCAGCTCGCTCTTCAACCGCTCGAACTGTTCGGAGCTCAGCCCCGCCGCCTCGCCGCCATCATAGACCAGCGCGCCCGAGGGCCGCGCCGCGTTCTCGAGCAGCGCGCGGTTCCAGGCGCTGGCGGCGTTGTGCACCGCCACCGCCTGGCGCGCGGCGCTCAGGCAGCCCGCGCCATAATGATCGTCCGCCGGGTGGAAACACTTGAGGTGGAGCAGGTTGGGCCAGCCCGCCTCGTCCTCGAGCGGGATCGTCCGGCTGTGCTCGGCCAGCCGGTAGCGATAAGCGGCGGGCCAGCCATCCTCGCCCGCTACCACGCTCATCCGCTCGGGCCGCAGTGGATAGAGCTCCACCGGCGCGCCCGCGCCGTCGCGCAGCAATTGGACATAGGCGTTGCCGTGGAGCAGCAGCTGCGCGGCCAGCACCTCGAGCAGCGGCTGGCCGGTGCAGGAGCGATCGACCAGTCGCGCCAGCGCCGGGTCGGCAATCGCCAGCGGCGCCCCGCCGACCCCCTCGGCGACGATCCGCACCGCGCGCTGCGACACCGGATTGGCGAGATAGGCGGCCTGCACCGATTGCGCATAGTCGAACGCGCCCTCGCGCGGCTCGCCGGCAAAGACACTCGCCCAAGGCGAGACGAAACCGCGCGTCAAAGGCACGCGAACAGGCCCCGCGCCCTTGAAGGCGGAGGCCAGAGTGGTGAGGAAGGACATGGGAATTACCTCGTTTGGGTTCGGAACGGAGCGATGGAAGTCCCGGTTTTCGCCGTGACGACGTTTTTGCGATTCAGAGCTGCAGCACCCGCGGCACGCGCCGTTGGCCCAGCATCAGTTCGGTCAGCGCCCAGACCAGCGCGTCGGCGCGGTCGGGGCTGCGGCCGGGGCCTTCGTAGCGCCCGCCCGCCATCAGTCCGCACAGCTGGTCTTCCAGCGCCGCGAACAGCGCGGCGTGGCGGACCCGCCCGGCCTCGTAGAGCGCCGCCACCGGCTCGGCGCGCGCCACCTTGCCGCGGCTGGCGTGGACCAACCTCAAGGGCAGCGAAAATTCCGCCGCGCGCAGCACGCTGGCGACCATCGCGCCGCCCTGATTGGCCTCGGCGACCACCCGATCGGCGTGCCACGCCTGCGCCGCATCGGCCACGCCGCGCGCCCAGCGTTTGGGCGAGGGCCGCGCCAGTGAGCAGTCGGCGAGCACCAGTGCCACCCCGTCGGCGCGCAGGCCCGCGATCACGATGCCGCATTCGTCGCCATGGCTCGAGGCTGGCGGATCGACCCCCACCACCACGCGCACCAGCGCGGGCCGCTTTTCTTCGGTCTCCTCCGCGCGGCACCGTTCGAGCAGCGAGCGCGACCACAGCGCCCCCTCGACATCCTCGAGCAGCTCGCCGAGCAATTCCTGCCGCCCCAGCGTCGTCCCGGCGAAGTCGCGCTGTACCGCGTCCAAAAACCCCGGCGGCAGATTGTCGGCATTGGCCGCGGTCGGCCCGCCGGTCAGCGCGATGGCATCCTGCGCGATCAGCCGCCGCAGCAGCGGGACCGCGCGCGGAGTGGTGGTCGCCGCGACCCGCGGGTCGCGCCCCAGCCGCAGTCCCAGCAGCAGATTGTTCCACGCCGCCTCGGCGCGTCCGCCGCTCTGGTCCCATTTGGCGATCTCGTCGCACCAGGCGTGGCTGTGCTGGGGTCCGCGCAGGCTCTCGGGCTCGGCGGCGGAATAGAAGGTCGCGCGCGCGCCATCGGGCCACACCAGCTGCCGCCGCGAGGGCTCGAAGCGCGGACGTGCTCGCGGTGAGGCGATTGCCAGCAGCCCGCTCTCGCCCTCGACCATCACCCGCCGCGCCTCGCCCAGCGAGGCGGCGACCAGCGCGATCCGCGCGGTGGGATCGGCCTCGGCGATGGCGCGGACCCATTCGGCGCCCGCGCGGGTCTTGCCGAAACCGCGCCCCGCCATGATCAGCCACAGATGCCAGGCATCGGGTGGAGGCAGCTGGCCGGGATGCGCCCAGAGCTGCCAGTGGCGCCCGAGAGCGGCACGCTCGCCGTGGGACATTTGCCGCAATTCCTTGCGGCGCTGCCCGGGTTCGAGCGCGAGCAGCGCCTCGGCCCGCTCAGACCGGCTCATGGTGGTGGCTCTCGCTCGCGGGTTCGGGCGTGCTCTCGGATGTAACCTCAGGCGTGTCGTCATGCGCGAGGATCAGCGCATTGGCCGCGCGGCGATTGCGCATGTCATCGATAAAGGCGTCGATCCGGTCGAACACCGCCTGCTCGTCCTCCTCCTCCTCGCGGAAGGCGCGTTCGCGGGCCACGGTCTCTCGATGCGCGGCGAGCAGCCGCAGCGCCGAGGCGACATCCATTTTGCGCGCCGGTTCGGGGTCGCGCAGATAGCCCAGCACCTCCATCTCGAGATGCTGGTAGCCCTCGAGCAGCGCCGCCAGCCAGCGCTGCGCGAACGCGGGGTCCTCGCGGCGGAGGGCATAGGCCCGACCCGGAACCACCCTGGCGCGCCAGGCCGCGGCGGTGACGTTGGAGGTCTCGGCCAGCGCTTCCAGGAAGCGCTCCTGCCAGCCGGCTTCGACGGTCCGCGCGCCGCGCCGCCTGCGGACCACGCGCCCGATGGCGATTCTTGTGTCCGCGTAGCGTTGCGCGAAAGCCGGGTTGCTGCTGGCGCGGCTGTAGACCGTGGTGGGGTGGATCCCGGTCAATCTGGCTGCCGCGGCGACGGACAGACCGCTGCGCAGCGCGGCAAAGAATCCGGGCTCCCACGGGCGCGGCTGGTCCTTGGCTGGGGTCGTGGTGTCGGTCATGGCGGGTTCCGGAGGCTGGGGCGAGAGCGCTGAGCCGATGCGTCTGGGCCGGAACGTTTGGGCCGGAACGTTTGGGCCGGAACGTTTGGGGCAGGCACGCAAAAAAGCGGCGCCGGAATGTCCGGCGCCGCTCGAAATCGAATCACACTATCGCGATGTTCCGCTTCTCTAACCATATAGCGTCGCGATGTCAAGCATTAAAAACCAGATAGGTTAGTCATGTCTGGCTGGCCTCACCACGCGATCCCGCTTGCCAGCATCCCCTGCAGCCCGTAACCGGCGCGCAATCTTGCGGGACGGAAGGGTCGGCACGCCATGCTGCGCAGCCTTTACAATTGGACGATGGAGAAGGCCGCGCATCCGCATGCGCTGTGGTGGCTCGCCGCCTTCAGCTTTATCGAATCGAGCTTCTTCCCGATCCCGCCGCATCCGCTGCTCGGGCTGATGTGTCTGGCCGAGCCGAAAAAGGCGATCCGCTTCGCCGCGGTCTGTACCGGCGCCTCGGTGCTCGGCGGGCTGTTCGGCTATCTGATCGGCTGGGGGCTCTACGACACGATCGGCGCCTGGCTGATCGGCGCGTTGGGGCTGAGCGAGGCCTTCCCGGTCGCCGCCTGTCACCTGCGCGAATATGATTTCGAGGCGATCCTGATCGCCGGCGCGACCCCGGTGCCGTTCAAGCTGCTGACCATCACCGCTGGCTTCATCGGGATGAATTTGGTCACCTTCACGCTCGCCAGCATCATCGGGCGCGGGCTGATCTTCATGACCGTGGGCGTATTGTTCCGCCTGTTCGGGGCGCCGATCAAACTGTTCATCGACAAATATCTCGGGCTGCTGACCACGCTGTTCGTGGTGCTGGTGGTCGGCGGGATCCTGGCGGTGACGATGATCGACACCGGCGGCGAGGACGACGGAACGGCCGACGCCTGTTCCCAGGCGACGACCGTCAATCCGCTCTGATCGCGGTGTCGACTTGCGGGGTGAGCGAGCTCAGCCCTCGAACTTGATATCCAGCGTGATCTCGGTGTCGAGCAGCCGGGAGATCGGGCAAGTGGCCTTGGCGTCCTGCGCCAGTTCCTCGAACTTTTCGCGTGCCAGACCGGCGACCTTGCCCTTGGTCGACAGTGCTGATTTGGTTACCTTGAACCCGGCATCGTCCTTCTCGAGCGTGACCTCGGCGCTGGTGGCAACCGAGCCGTCCCCATGGCCGGCCTCGGCCAGCTTGAACGACAGCGCCATGGTGAAACACGCCGCATGCGCCGCCGCGATCAGTTCTTCGGGATTGGTCCCGGCCTTGTCCTCGAAGCGGGTCTGGAAGCCGTAGGGCTGCGCCGACAGCGCCCCCGAACCGGTCGAGATATGGCCCTTGCCGTCCTTGCCGAGGCCCTCGTAGCTGGCGCTGGCTGTGTTGGTGGTCTTCATAGATGTGGTCTCCTTTCACAAGGAGAGACGCACCGGAGGGGGGCGATGTTCCTGACCTCCGCCCTCAGATAATCCCCACTGCTTTCCCGGCGCGTTCGAAAATCTCCAGGATCGTCGCGACCTCCTCCTCGCTGTGTTCGGCGCACAGCGAGCAACGCAGCAGCGTCATGTTGGCAGGCGTCGCGGGGGGGCGAGCGAGATTGACGTAGAGGCCCTCCTTGAGCAGCGCCTCCCACATCATCGCGCCCTTCTCGAGGTCGGGCATGATCACCGCGATGATCGCGCTCTGCGCCTCGGGTGTGCCGAGCGAGAAGCCGAGCCCGCGCAAGCCCGCGTGAAGATTGCGCGAATTCTCCCACAGATGCGCGCGCTTGTTCGAGCCGTGCATCAGCTTGCGGATGCTGGTGGCGGCGGTCGCGACCACGCTGGGGGGCAGGCTGGCGGTGAAGACATACGGGCGGCACACCAGCCGCATGATCTCGAACTTGGGATGGTTCGAAACGCAGAAACCGCCGACCGTGCCGACGCTCTTGGAAAAGGTCCCGACGACGAAATCGACCTCGTCGATAACCCCCTGCTCTTCGCTGACCCCGCGCCCGTGCTCGCCGATGAAGCCCATCGAATGCGCCTCGTCGACCAGCACCATCGCGCCGTTCTCCCTGGAAACGCGAACCATCTCTTTCAGCGGCGCGACATCGCCGAGCATCGAATAGACGCCTTCGAGCACGACCAGCTTGCCGGCGCCCGCCGGGATGCGCTTGAGCCGCTTTTCCAGCGCCTCGACGTCATTGTGCTTGAACGGCACGACCTCGGCATTGCCCAGCGCGCAGCCGTCCCAGATGCTGGCGTGGCTGTCGATGTCCAGGATCACGTAATCGCCCTTGCCGGCGATGGTGGAGATGATCCCGAGATTGGCCTGGTAGCCGGTCGAGAACACCATGGCGTGCTCCATGGCGTAGAATTCGCGCAAGGCGTCCTCGCACTCGCGGTGGCCCTGATAGGTGCCGTTGAGAACCCGGCTGCCGGTGGTGCCGCTGCCGAAGTCGGCCAGTGCCTGCTGACCCGCCTCGATCACGTCGGGATCGAAGGTCATCCCCATGTAATTGTAGGTGCCGAGCAGGATCGTCTCGCGCCCGTTGCAGATGGCGCGGGTGGGGGAGAGGACCTTTTCCATCACCAGGTTGAACGGATCCTCGATCCCGGTGTCGAGCAGCCCCTGCCGCATCGCGATCAGCGCGTCGAACTTGCTGAACAGGTCGGGCGAATCGCCGGTCAGCTCGGGCGGCTGGTCGGCCTGGCTGATACCCTCGCTCATGCGCCCGCTTCCCGCGCCGTCTCGAGCCGTTGGACTGCATCGACCAACTGGCCCCAGTTCTCGATCTCGGCCTGCTCGTTCATCGAGATGATGATATCGAACTCATCCTCGATCGCGGCGACGAAATCCATCACGGTCAGGCTGTCGAATTCCAGATCGTTCTGGAACGAGGTGTCCTCCGCGATCGCGATCCCCTTGGTGTTGAAGGGCGCGACCTGCGAGCGGATGCGGCTGTCGACTTCGGCTCTGTCCATTATCCATGGTCCAATTCTGTCTGGCGGCAGGAGACATAACCCCCGCCGGTAAGTGGGCGGCCAAAGCGGTTCGACCGCCTGCTTGTCAAGCGTCCGCCTCCTTTGCGGCGAGCGGATGAAGCGCGTCTGAAGAATTCAATCGCCCAGCAATTTCTTCACCGCCGCCATGAACGGACCGATCGAGACCGGCTTGGCGAGATAGTCGCTGGCGCCCGCATCGCGAATCCGCTCCTCGTCGCCCTTGCCGGCATAGGCGGTGACCGCGAGCACCGGGGTCTTGTCGAAAGCGGGGTTTTGCTTGAGCTGCGCGATCAGGTCGATTCCCGAGACATTGGGTAGCTGGATATCCATGATCACGAGTTCGGGATCGTATTTCTTCGCGGTCTCGACCACGTTCTGTCCGTCGGCCACCGGCACCACTTCATAGCCATTGGCCTTCAACACGTCACAAAACAGCTTACGGTTGAGATCGTTGTCCTCGACAACCATGATTCTCTTTGCCACGGACCACGCTCCTGCTCGCTATCCTGCGGGCGTTAGGGCTTTCACGGGAGGCTGACAATTCTTCAGCGCAGACAGACCGGCGAGACGGGCCCAGGCACAGGTTCGGGCGACGCCGAAGCGCTGGCGCTGGCCGCGCTGGTGTGGGTGCTCGAGGACGAGCGCCGCGCCGAGCGGCTGCTGACGCTCTCGGGCCTCACCCCCGACCAGCTGCGCGAGGGCCTGACCGACGCTGCGGTGCTCTCGGCGGTGCTCGACTTCCTCGCCGCGCACGAACCCGACCTGCTAGCCGCCGCCGAGGCGCTTGCCGTTCCCCCCGAGCGGATCGTCGCCGCGCAACGGAGTCTTTCTGCATGAGCCGCCCGCTGGTGATCTCCGACTGCGACGAGGTGCTGCTCCACATGGTGGCGCATTTCCGCGACTGGCTGGGGGAGGAGACCCCGGTCGATTTCAACATGCAGGGCGCCGATTTCACCACCGCGATGCGCTGGCGCGACAGCGGCGAACCGCTCGAGCAAAAGGAAATCTGGCGCTATCTGGGCGAGTTCTTCGACACCCAGATGGATCGCCAATTGCCCATCATCGGCGCGATCGAGGGGATCAACACGCTCGCCGAGAAAGCCGATGTGGTGATCCTCACCAATCTCACCGACGAGCGCCAGATGCACCGCGTCGAACAGCTGGCGAAGCACGGCGTGAACGCCAAGGTCTATACCAATCAGGGCCCCAAGGGTCCGGCGCTGCAGCGCATCCTTGCCGAATACGAGCCCAGCCGGGCGATCTTCATCGACGATCTGCCGCAGCATCACCAGTCGGCGCGCGAGACGCTCGCCGCCGAGATCACCACGCTGCATCTGTGCGGCGAGCCTGCGCTGGCACCGCATATCGACTGCGCGCACAAGGCCGGTCACGCCGACGCCCGCATCGACGACTGGGCCAATGCACTGCCCTGGCTGCTCGACCGTATCGAAGGAAAACCCGCATGAGCATCTCCGCCCGCCTCAAAGAACTCGGCCTCGTGCTGCCTCAAGCGGCCGCCCCCGTCGCCAGCTATCAACCGCTGGTGGTGCAGGGCGGCTGGTGCTTCGTCTCGGGGCAATTGCCCTTCATCGACGGCGCGCTGGTGACCGGCAAGCTGGGTGCCGATGTGAGCCTCGAACGCGGCCAGCAGGCGGCGCGCGCCTGCGGCTTGATGATCTTGGCGCAGCTCGAGGCCGCGGGCCTGCTGGAGCGGGTCACGCAGGTGGTCAAGCTGGGCGGTTTCGTCGCCTCGACCCCCACCTTCACCGACCAGCCCAAGGTGGTCAACGGGGCTTCGGACCTGATGTTCGAGGTGTTCGGCGAGCGCGGTCGCCACGCGCGCAGCGCGGTCGGCGTGCCGGTTCTGCCGCTCGACGCTGCGGTCGAAGTGGACGCTATCCTTGCCGTTCGCGACGCTTGATCGACTGCTGACCTCGCCACCCGACCCGGCGAGGGTGGGCTGGCTGCGCGACTGGACCTATGCGCATCGCGGGCTCCATTCTCCCGGAGTTCCCGAAAATTCGCTCGCCGCCTTCGCGGGTGCGATCGCGGCGGGCTATGGCATCGAATGCGATATCCAGCGCAGCCGCGACGGCGAGGCGATGCTGCTGCACGACTGGGAGCTCGAGCGGCTGACCGGGATCAGCGGCCAGCTCGCCGCGCACAGCGCGCAGGAATTGGGACAGATCGCCTTTCTCGATTCCGATCATCGCATCGCCCGGCTGACCGATCTGCTCGAGCTGGTCGCCGGGCAGGTGCCGGTGCTGATCGAGATCAAGTCGCGCAGCGGTTACGACGTCAAGCGCTCGTGCCGCGCGGTTGCGCGGGCGGTGGAAGGCTATCAAGGTGCGATTGCGGTTATGAGTTTCGATCCAAGGGTGCCGAAATGGTTCGAGAAGCACGCCCCGGCGCCGGTGCGCGGGCTGGTGATCAAGGAGACCGATGACGGGCCGACCCCGCATCGCTGGCAACGCCATCTCGCATTGTGGCACGCGAAGCCCGAATTCGTCGCCTACGACATCCGCGCGCTGCCCAATCCCCTCTCGACCAGCCTGCGCGCGCGCGGCTTCCCGCTACCGAGCTGGACGATCGACACGCCAGAGAAGGCGCGCCACGCTGCACTGCATGCCGACGCCCCGGTTGCCGAAGGCGAGGGCTTCGCATGAGCGACGAACCGCTGGTCGCCCCCCTCGTCGCCAAGGTCGGGGGATCGGTCGGCGCCTTCGCGGCAGCCGATTGGGATACGCTCAACCCCTCGGCCAATCCCTTCGTCAGCCACGCCTTTCTGACCGCTCTTGAGGATTCGGGAAGCGTGGGCGAAGGCACCGGCTGGCAACCCGCCCCGCTGGTGATCGAGGATGGGCAGGGCACCCTGCGCGCCGCACTGCCGTCCTATCTCAAGGGCCACAGCCAGGGCGAATATGTCTTCGACCACAGTTGGGGCGATGCCTATCAGCGCGCCGGCGGGCGCTATTATCCCAAGTTGCAGATCGCCGCGCCCTTCACCCCCGCCACCGGCCCGCGGCTGTTGCTGGCCGACGAGGCGCTGGCCGGACCGCTGCTCGAGGCGGCGCAACAGCTCTGCGAACAGAACGGCTTCTCCTCCGCCCATGCGACCTTCATCGAAGAGGCCCAGCAGAAGCTGTTCGAGCAGGCGGGCTGGATGCTGCGGCACGACATCCAGTATCACTGGCACAATCGCGATTATGGCGGTTTCGAGGATTTTCTCGCCGATCTCTCCTCACGCAAGCGCAAGGACCTGCGCAAGGAGCGGGCTGCGGCGCAAGGCGCGGTCACGATCAAGCGGTTGCGCGGCGACGCAATCCGTCCCGAGCACTGGGATGCGTTCTGGATATTCTATCAGGACACCGGCGCGCGCAAATGGGGGACGCCCTATCTCACCCGCGAAGCCTTCGACCTGTTTCAGCAGCGGATGGGCGACGCGCTGCTATTGGTGCTCGCCTTCGAGGACGGCGAGCCGGTAGCGGGCGCGATCAATTTCATCGGCCGCGACGCGCTCTACGGGCGCTACTGGGGCTGCACGAAGGACATCCGCTTCCTGCATTTCGAACTGTGCTATTATCAGGCGATCGACGCGGCGATCGAGCTTGGCCTCGACCGCGTCGAAGCCGGCGCGCAGGGCGGGCACAAGCTGGCGCGGGGCTATGAACCCGTCACCACCGTCTCGGCGCACTGGATCGCCGATCCCGGCTTTCGCGCCGCGGTGGAGGATTTCCTCACCCGCGAACGCGACGGCGTGGCGCAGGACAAGATGTTTCTGGGCGAGCGGACGCCCTTTCGCAAAGCCTAGCCCGCCTTGCGGTCAGGCAGCGCGGCGGCCATCCATCCCCAGCCATTCGCGTGCCCGGCGCTGGGCTTCGGCGATTTCGCGCGCGGTCATCTCGTCCGCAATGTCGGCGCGGCACCAGGCGGCTTCGTCATGACCGCGCGATGCGGCGATGTTGAACCATTTGTGTGCCTCGACCATGTCGCAGACTACCCCGTGGCTGCCGGTCGAAAACGCGACCCCCAGATCGTAGAGCGCATCCACGCTGCCGCCGGTGAAAGCCGCGAGGCATTCCGCGATCAGCGCATCGGCCTCTCGGCCCTGGACGATTTCGGCGCATCCGCCCTCGATTGCCTTGAATTGCATCGAATTTCCCCTGTTTGGGCCGGCACCCTCTTCAGCCGACGCTCCATGCCTCTCAACTTATGGTCAAGAAAAGGTTAACGCCGCGCTCGAAACCGGGCCGGTTCGAATGACGAGCGAGGGGAAACCGCAACAGCTGCGGTGCCTGCACGGGGTGGTCCGGGCATTGCCGCTTGTGCCGCCCCGGAGCCGAGCCTATAGGCCGCGCCCAACGGATGCTTATGGCGTCGCCGGAAAAATCCGGGACGAGTGGGTCGGCGGTTATCCGGTACGAATAGAGGGTTTAAACAACGGGATAGAGGTCGATGGTCGGGACAGCGTCCGCAGAAACAGCAGACAAGGAAGAGCTGGTCCGGATCAGGCAGGCGGTCGGGAACGACTATGTGCCCGACGACGACGAACCTTACATGTCCGGCCGCCAACTCGACTATTTCCGCATGCTGCTGCTCGAATGGAAGCGGTCGATCCGCAATTCCGCCGAACACACCCTCCAATCGCTCCAGGACGGCCCGATCCGCGAGCCCGATCTCGCCGATCGCGCGTCGAGCGAAACCGATTGGGGCATCGAACTGCGCACCCGCGACCGGCAACGCAAGGTCACCGGCAAGATCGACGCGGCGCTGCGCCGGATCGACGAGGGCGAATATGGCTACTGCGAAGTAACCGGCGACCCGATCGGCTTGAAGCGCCTGATCGCACGCCCGGTGGCGACGATGACGGTGGAGGCGCAGGAGGCGCACGAGCGCCGCGAGAAAATCTCCCGCGACGATTGAGGCGAGGGCCCGTAAAAGGGCCGACAATCGCGCCACCGCTTACTCTTTGTTCAGCCTTTCTTGCTAGCCCGGACCTCGGTCGCACGAATGGCACGGGCATCAATCGCCGGCGCGAGTGCACAAGAGGAATTCACGATCATGTCCGCTGTCGATACGCGAAATCTGGATCGCGACAGCCTGTTCCTGATGGCGCAGATCACCTTCGACGGGAGGACCGACTCCGTGCGCGGCAAGATCCGTAACCTGTCGGCTGGCGGAATGATGGTCGAAGGCGAATTCGAGGTCGAACGCGGCATCCGCCTGACCGCCGAACTGCGCAATGTCGGCAAGGTGAAAGGCAATGTCGCCTGGGTCCAGGGATCGCGGATCGGCGTGGCTTTCGACGCGGAAATCGACCCCAAGCTCGCGCGCGCCCCGGTCGGCACCAAGGGTTCCGAAGTCCCCTCCTTTGCCCGCCCGGCGCTCGACGCTCCCAAATACGACGGTCCCGGTCGCGGTATCCGCCGTATTTGAACGCGCGCGTGCAGCTTGCTGCTGACGCGTGGCGGACCACCTGCTAAGCCTCGGCGCCAATCATGCGCGCCCTTCCTGCATCGTCCTTCCTGATCGCGCCCCTCCTGATGGCGCTGGCCGCTTGTAGCGCGAGCCAGGACGACGGCGTGACCGATGTCGCGATCATCGGTACCGAACAGGGCCTCTTCACCGACGGCCTGCGCCTGCCCTTCGAAGGCCAGCACCTGCGCGCCGCGACCCGGCAGGGGCTGGTCGCGCTCGACGAGCAGGGCGAGGTCGTGCCCGCCATCGCCGAACGCTGGATCGTGACCGATGATGGCGAAAGCTACATCTTCCGGATCCGCGAATTCGATTTTCCCGACGGCAACCGCCTGACCGCGCAATCGGTGCGCGTCTCGCTCAACCGGACGCTGGCCGCGCTCGAGGGCACCACCATGGGGCTCGACCTCGCCAAGATTCGCGATGTGCGAGCGATGACCGGGCGCGTGGTCGAAATCCGCCTCCACAGCCCGATGCCCGATCTGCTCCAATTGCTCGCCCAGCCCGAGATGGGGCTGACGCTGGGCGAGGCGGAGGTCGGCCCGATGCGCTTCACCCGCGACGGCGCGGCAGCCGATCTCGCTCCGTTGCGCCCCGAGGAGCGCGGGCTGCCCCAGCAACCCGATTGGGACGAGGTGGTGCAACCGGTGCGGGTCTATGCGGTCGATGCCCGCAATGCGACCGACGGTTTTTCCTCGGGCCGCTACGATCTGGTGCTCAATGGCCGGCTGGTCGATCTGCCGCTGGCGGATATCGGTGCCTTGGCGCGCGGGACCATCCGCTTCGATTCCACTCGGGGGTTGTTCGGTCTCGATGTGCGCCGCGCGACCGGTTTTCTGAGCGCTCCGACCAACCGCGAAGCGCTCTCCATGGCGCTCGCCCGGCCTGCGCTGATAGAGCCGTTCAACATCGGCGGCTGGATTCCGACCACACGCGTGGTCGCGCCCGGCCTGCCCAATGACGACGGCTCGGTTCCCGAACGCTGGATCGCGCTGTCGATCGAGGAACGCCGGGCCGAGGCGGCGCGCCGGGTCGCGGCCTGGGAAGCGCAGAACGATGCCGAGGTCTCGCTGCGACTCGCGCTTCCCGATGGGCCGGGGTCGGACATTTTGTTCGAGGAACTGGCGGAGCAATACGGCGAGATCGGGGTCGCGCTGGAGCGCGTCGGGATGGGCGATCGCAGCGATCTGGCCTTGCGCGACCGGGTGGCGCGTTACGCCGGCGCGCGCTGGTTCCTCAACCAGTTCAACTGCGAAGTCTCGCGCGCGCTGTGTTCGCCCGATGTCGATTTTCTCGTCGAGCTCGCCGCCGAATCTCGCGATCCGGCGGAGCAGGTCAGCTATCTCGCCGAAGCGGAAACCGCCTTCGCCGCGTTCAACGGCTACATCCCCATCGGCGCGCCGATCCGCTGGTCGCTGGCGCGCGCCGAAGTGGTTGGCTTCTCGGAAAACCCGTGGAACTTCCACCCCTTGTTCCCGCTTTCGCGCGCGCCCATGTAGAGCCGATGCAACCGCAAGATCCCAAGCGCCCGATTCCGATGGGGATGGACCTGCCGACGGGCAACGACCCGGTCTCGATCCGACGCCGGGTCGAGGCGCTCGAAACCATCCTCGAACGCAGTTTCCGCATTCCCGGGGTCAACTATCCTATCGGGCTCGATGCGATCGTCGGGCTGGTGCCCGTGGTCGGCGATCTGATCACCGCCGCAATGGGGGCCTATATCGTCTGGGAAGGCAAGAACCTCGGCATGCCCAAGTGGAAGCTGTGGCGCATGGCGGGCAATGTCGCCTTCGACACTGCGCTGGGCGCGGTGCCGCTGGTCGGCGACGCCTTCGACCTGGTGTTCCGCTCCAACACGCGCAACCTCAAGATCATCCGCAAGCATCTCGACAAGCACCATCCATCGGCGCGGGTGATCGACGGGTAGTTTCGCATACGCCCGGTTCGCGCTAGGGCAGCCGGCATGACTGCCGATGTAACCTATGCCTCCTATCTCGATCTCGACCGCATCCTCGCGGCGCAGCATCCCGCTTCCGACGCCCATGACGAGATGCTGTTCATCATCGTCCACCAGGCGAGCGAGTTGTGGCTCAAGCTGTGCCTCCACGAGCTTCAGGCGGCGCGCGACTGCATCGCCGCCGATAATTTGCGCCCAGCCTTCAAGATGCTCGCCCGGGTCGCGCGCGCGCAGGGCCAGCTGATCCAGAGCTGGGACGTGCTCTCGACCATGACCCCGCACGATTATTCGACCCTGCGCCCGCATCTGGGCGGCTCCTCGGGGTTCCAGTCGGCGCAGTACCGGATGATGGAATTCCTGCTCGGCGGGCGCAATCCCGACATGATCACCATGCACGAGGCGGTGCCGCAGGTGGCGGCGGAATTGCGCGCCGAGCTGGAACGACCGAGCATCTACGCCGCGGTGGTGCAGCTGCTCGCGCGCCGCGGCTTCGACCTGCCTCCCGAGGTGCTCGAACGGAACCATGGTCTCACCTGGGAGCATTCGCCGGCGCTCGAGGCGGTCTGGGCCGAGATCTACCGCAATCCGCAGGAGTGCTGGGATCTCTACGAGCTGGCAGAGAAACTGGTCGATCTGGAGTATCATTTCCAGCGTTGGCGCTTCGGCCATCTCAAGACGGTCGAGCGGATCATCGGCTTCAAGAAGGGCACCGGCGGCACCCCCGGCGTGCCCTATCTGGCGGGCGTGCTCAAACAGGCCTTCTTCCCCGAACTCTTGAGCGTGAGGACTGCGCTTTGAGCAGCTGGCAATCCGAGCGTCGCCTGTGGGACATCAGCCAGGTGCTGCGCCCCGGGCTCCCGGTGTGGCCGGGCGATACCGAATTCGGATTCGAACGGACATGGAAGATGGAGGACGGCTCGCCGGTCAATGTCGGGCGGATGAGCATGAGCACGCATTCGGGGACCCACGCCGATGCGCCGCTGCATTACGCCGCCGATGGGCTCGATGCCGCGGGAATGGAGCTCGATCCCTATATCGGCGAATGCCTGGTGGTCGATGCGCGCGGGGTGCGCGGCGCGGTCGATGTCGCCGACCTGCCCTCTATCGACAGCGTCGATCGCGTGCTGTTCCGCACCTGGGACGCCTTCCCGCACGAATCCTGGCGCAGCGACTGGCTCCCGATCGCGCCCGAGACGATCGGGTGGCTGGCGTTGCAGGGGGTCAAGCTGATCGGGACCGATGCGCCCTCGGTCGATCCGCAGGAGAGCAAGGTGATGGCGGCGCACAAGGCGGTGCTGGAGCACGACATGCGGATTCTCGAAGGGCTGGTGCTCGATGACGTCCCCGAGGGCCGCTACGAGCTGATCGCGCTGCCGCTCAAGCTCGCAGGCGGCGATGCCGGCCTGTGCCGCGCCATCCTGCGGGAGCTCGCATGATGCCGGGAGACATGCAGCAGCGCGCGCGCGAATTCGATGCCGCCGATCCGCTTTCGGCCTACCGCGACCGCTTTGTGCTGCCCGAGGAGGTGATCTATCTCGACGGCAATTCGCTCGGCATGCTGCCCAAGGCGACCCCGGCGCGGCTCGCCGAAGTGGTGGGCCACGAATGGGGCCAGGACCTGATCCGAAGCTGGAACAGCGCCGACTGGATTTCCATGCCCCAGCGCGTCGGCGGCAAGATCGCCCCGCTGGTGGGTGCGCAGCCGCATGAAGTGATCGCCTGCGATTCCACCAGCGTGAACCTGTTCAAACTGATCTCCGCCGCGCTCATGATGCAGGCCCGGAACGGAGAAGGGAGAAAGGTCGTCCTCAGCGAACCGGGCAATTTCCCCACCGATCTCTACATGATCGAAGGACTGGAAAAGCAGGGGCTGGCCGAACGGCGGCTGGCTCCGCGCGGCAAGCTGGTCGATGCGCTGGATGACAGCGTCGCGCTGCTGATGCTCACCCACGCGCATTACAAGACCGGCGAACTGTTCGACATGGTCGAGATGACCCGCGCCGCGCACGACGCGGGCGCGCTGGTGCTGTGGGACCTGTCGCATTCGGGCGGCGCGCTGCCGGTAGGCCTCGACGCCTGCCAGGCCGATTTCGCGGTCGGCTGCGGCTACAAATATTTCAACGGCGGGCCCGGCGCGCCCGCCTATGCCTATGTCGCAGAGCGGCATCTGGAAGCGACACGGCAGCCTTTGACTGGCTGGTTCGGGCACCGGGCCCCCTTCGCCTTCAGCGACGATTACGAAGCTGCCCCCGGCATCGAGAAGCTGCTTTGCGGGACCCCGCCGATCCTCGGGCTGGCGGCGCTCGAAGTGGGTGTCGATCTCATCGCCGAAATCGGGGTCGAGCGGCTTTACGCAAAATCGCAGGCGCTGTCGGAATTCTTCCGCGAATGCGTGTCGGAACGCGGGCTCGAGCTGGAGCTTGTCAGCCCGACCGATCCGGCCAAGCGCGGCAGCCAGCTCTCGTTCCGCCATCCGGAGGCCTATGCGCTCAGCCAGGCACTGATCGCTCGCGGTGTCATCGGCGATTTCCGCGATCCCGACATCCTCCGCTTCGGCTTCGCCCCCGCCTATCTGCGCTTCGCCGACATGGCCGAGGCGGCGCGCCATCTGGCGGAAGTCTTCGCCAGCGGCGAATGGCAACGCAAGGATTTCCAGGAGCGGGCAGCGGTCACCTAGCCGCTCTGTCGTCATTGCGAGCGAAGCGAAGCAATCCTTGGCCCGCATCCGCCACCTTCGCGCCCCCTCAAGCTTCCAGCTCGATGTCCCAGTAAAGCCAGTCCCTCCACGTCTCGTGGAGATAGTTGGGCGGGAATTGTTTGCCGTGCTGTTGCAGTTGCCAGTGGGTCGGGCGGATCGGTTGGGCGTAGAGGTGCATCCCCGCCTGCTTGGGGGTGCGTCCGCCCTTCTTCATGTTGCAGGGTGCGCAGGCGGTGGCGATGTTTTCCCAGGTCGTCCTGCCGCCCAGCCGGCGGGGCAGGACATGGTCGAAGGTCAGATGGCTCTGGCTGCCGCAGAACTGGCAGGAAAAGCGGTCGCGCAGGAACAGGTTGAAGCGGGTGAAGGCGGGAAATTCGCTCGGTTTCACATATTGCTTGAGCGCGATCACGCTGGGGATCTTCATGTCCAGCGAGGGCGAGTGGACGTGGCGATCGTAGCTCTCGATCACATCCACCCGGTCGAGGAAGATCGCCTTGATCGCGGTCTGCCACGGCCACAGGCTGAGCGGGTAATAGGACAGCGGGGTGTAATCCGCATTGAGCACCAGCGAGGGGCAGGACTGCAGATCCCGCGAGGGGTCCTCGTCACTGGTGCGAAACCTTGCGGCCCGTTCGATCAGTTCGGCTCTCAACACTTCGAGCGTTCCTCCGATGAAAGCCAGAATGCACTTGCAAGAAAAAGCGTCAAGCCTGTTACAGACAGGCTATCCACAAACTTCTCCCCAAAGCCGTACCCGGGACGCCCCGCTTGCCCATCAACCGCATGATCGTCACCCGCTTCGCTCCCAGCCCCAACGGCCCGCTGCATCTGGGCCATGCCTTCTCGGCGATCGTCGCGCATGATCTTGCGAAAGACGCGGGCGGACGTTTCCTGCTGCGGATCGAGGATATCGACGGCGCACGCTCGCGGAGCGAACTGGCCGAGGCGTTCCGGTGCGATCTGGAATGGCTGGGGCTGGAGTGGGACGAGGTGCCCGCGCAATCGACCCGGCTGGCGGCTTATGCGGGCGCGGCGGAGCGGTTGCGGGACGAGGGCCTGCTCTATCCCTGCAGCTGCACCCGCGCCGAAATCGCCGAGAATGCGGCGAGCATCGGGCCCGAGGGACCGATCTATGGCGGGCGCTGCCGTGTGGCCGGGCCCGTCGAGGGGCGCGCCGTGGCGTGGCGGCTCGATGTCGAACGGGCGATCGCGCACACCGGCCCGCTGACATGGATCGATGCGCTGGCGGGCGAGCAGGTGGCGCGCCCCGAACTGCTCGGCGATGTGGTGCTGGTCCGCAAGGACGAGCCCGCGAGCTATCACCTCGCCGCCACGCTCGACGATGCCGCCGATGGCGTCACGCTGGTGACGCGCGGGCAGGACCTGTTCACCGCCAGCCACGTCCACCGCCTGCTACAGGCGCTGCTCGGCCTGCCCGTACCGCGCTGGCACCACCATCCGCTGCTGCTCGACCCGGCTGGCAAAAAGCTCGCCAAGCGGCGCAATTCGCCCTCGCTGGCGGACCGGCGCGCAAGCGGCGAGGACGGTCACTTGCTTGCCGCGCAACTGCGCTTGCAGCGATTTCCTGATGGCATTTCGCTTGGCAGCGCCTAGATTGTCGGGGCTATGAACACATTCCTTATCATCGTTCTCGTCATCCTGTGCCTTCTGGTCGTGTACTCGCTGATCCGCGGGATCGTGGCCTTCATGAAGACCACCAAGATCGATCTGGAAACGGGTCGGGGCGAAACTTCGACCGAGATGCAGACTTTGCAGAACAAGATGATGTTCAACCGCATCAAGTATCAGGCGATGGCTGTGGCGGTGGTGGCGATCATTCTGGCGGTCGCCCGCTAGGAGCCTGCGCCCGCCGGCTCCGCGCCGGTTGCTTTCGCAACCCACATGATCGAGGGACATCCGCGGTATTCGCCGAAAGGGATGGACGATGGTCAAGCTCAACAAGATCTACACGCGCACCGGCGATGACGGCACCACCGGGCTGGTCGACGGCTCGCGGCTCGAAAAACACGCGCCACGCATGGCAGCGATCGGTGCCGTGGACGAAGCCAATTCCATGCTCGGCTTCGCCGCGGTCGCGCTCGACAAGGGCGCCGATGCCGATGCGCTGTTCCGCATCCAGAACGATCTCTTCGACCTGGGAGCCGATATCGCCACCCCGGCCGGGGTCGACGACGATTTCGCGCCGTCGCAGATGGTGCTGCGGATCGTCTCGGCGCAGGTCGACTGGCTCGAGGCGCGGATCGACGAGGCGAACGCCCGGCTCGAGCCGCTGACCAGCTTCGTGCTGCCCGGCGGCAGCGAGGCGGCGGCGCGGTTGCATCTCGCGCGCGCCTCGGCCCGCAGCGCCGAACGGGCGATGACCGCACTCGCCGGGTGCGCCCCGACCAACCCGCAGGCGCTCGCCTATATCAACCGCTTGTCGGACTATCTCTTCGTCCTCGCCCGCGTCGCCAATGCCGATGGAACGAGTGACGTGAAATGGGTTCCGGGCGCGAACCGCTAGCCAAGCCCGTCGCACCCCGCTAACCGCCGCACTTTGCTGCAAGTGCGAAGGAAACTCGATGACCAAGACAGTGGCCGTGATCGGCGCGGGCCAGATGGGTTCGGGCATCGCCCAGACCGTGGCGATGCATGGCGACAACGTGCTGCTCGCCGATGTCGATCTCGCCACCGCGCAGGCCTCGGTCGCGGGCATCGACGCCGCGTTGGGCAAACTCGTGGGTAAGGGCAAGCTGGAGATCGCCGAGGCCGAGGCCACGCTCTCGCGGATCACCCCGATCGGCGATTATGCGCCGATGGCCGACGCCGAACTGATCATCGAAGCCGCCACCGAGCGCGAGGAGATCAAGCAGGCGATCTTCGAAAAGGCCGGCAAGGTCCTTGGCGCCGATGCGGTCATGGCGTCCAACACCAGCTCGATCCCGATTACCCGGATGGCCAATTTCTCCCCCGATCCGGCGCGCTTCATCGGGCTGCATTTCTTCAACCCGGTTCCGGTGATGAAGCTGATCGAGGTAATTCCGGGTCTCGCGACCAGCGAGGCTACCACCCAGCGCACGATCGCCTTCGCCGAGGGGCTGGGCAAGGAAGTGGTGCTGAGCCAGGACCAGCCTGGCTTCGTCGTCAACCGCATCCTGCTGCCGATGATCAACGAGGCGGTGTTCGTGCTCGGGCAATCGACCGCCGGGATCGCGGATATCGACAAGGGGTGCCGGCTCGGGCTCAACCACCCGATGGGGCCGCTGCAGCTCGCCGATTTCGTCGGGCTCGACACCTGTCTCGATATTCTGATGGTGCTCTACAAGACCACCCGAGACACCAAATACCGCCCTGCGCCGCTGCTGGTGAAATATGTCGAGGCCGGCTGGCTGGGGCGCAAGACCGGGCGCGGCTTCTACGATTACACCGGCGAGGAGCCGGTCCCGACGCGCTAGGCGGAACCGCGCGCCCACGCCGCTCGTTCCAGTTCCGAAGGAGCTTCATATGAGCAATGCGAAAAACACCAAGCCCGACGTCGGCGAGAGCAAGGAAGCGCGGATGGCCGATCAGGCGCCCGAAATGCACAATGACGAGCAGGACGATCACCGCAACCAGGCACAGGAAGTCGCCAAAGAGGCGCAACAACTGACGCCCAAAACCGGCTCGCCGACCGAAAGCGTCAAAAGCGACAATTCCTCGGGGCTGATGGGCGATTCCACCCAGGACACGGTCGATCACATGCGCGACATGGAAAGTTCGGGGCGGATCGACATGGACGCCTTCAAGGGCGAACCCAATCACGATGACAATGTCGACAAATACGGCAAGGGCCACAAGCCCGACGGCCTGCGCGGCGACGGCACCTGATAGTTGCGACTAGGCGGGATCGCCGGGCTCGCCCGCGTCCCGCTTGAGTTCGTAGAGCAGGTCCAGCGCCTCGCGCGGGCTCAGTCGATCGATGTCGAGCGCGTCGAGTCGATCTCGCAAGGTATCGCTCTGGCGTTCCTCGGCGGCGGCGGCGCTGGCGGCGAACAGCGGCAATTCGCCCAGACCCGCCGCCAGCCCGCCGGTCGCCGCTCGGCCTTTCTCGAGCTTGTCGAGCACCGCCTTGGCGCGTTTGAGCACCGGGGGAGGAACGCCTGCCAATCGCGCCACAGCGAGCCCGTAGCTGCGATCCGCCGCGCCTTCGGACAACTCGTGGAGCAGGACGAGGTCGCCCTTCCACTCGCGCGCGCGGACATGGTGGAGGCTGAGCGAATCGCAGGTCTCCGCCAGCCGCGACAGCTCGTGGTAATGCGTCGCGAACAGGCAGCGGCAACGCAGTGTTTCGTGGACCGCCTCGACCACCGCCCAGGCCAGCGCCATCCCGTCATAGGTCGAGGTCCCGCGCCCGACCTCGTCGAGGATGACGAACGAACGCTCCGTCGCCTGCGCCAGGATCGCCGCAGTCTCGACCATCTCGACCATGAAGGTCGAGCGCCCGCGCGCCAGATTGTCCGAAGCGCCGACCCGACTGAACAAGCGGTCGGCGATGCCCACCTTGGCGCTGGTCGCGGGGACGAAGCTGCCTGCCTGCGCCAGCAGGAGGATCAGCGCGTTCTGGCGCAGGAAAGTCGACTTGCCGCCCATGTTGGGCCCGCCGATCAGCCACAGCCGGTCGTCAGCTGAGAGCATGCAGTCGTTGGCGACGAAGCGTTCGTTGCCCCGCGCCAGCGCCTGTTCGACCACCGGATGACGACCGGCCTCGATCGCGAGGCAGGGCTCGTCGACCAGCTCGGGACGGCACCAGCCGCCCTCGACCGCGCGTTCGGCCAGCCCTGCGGCGACATCGATCCGCGCCAGCGCCTCGGCAGTCGCGGCGATCGCCTCGCGCCGCGCCACCACCTCTTCCACCAGCGCCTCGAAATGCGCGTCCTCCGCCGCCAGCGCGTGCCCGCCCGCCTCGGCGATGCGGGTCGCCTCTTCGTGCAGCCCCAGCGAGTTGAACCGCACCGCTCCGGCCATGGTCTGGCGATGGCTGAAGCCGCTGTCCGCCGCCATCAGGCGGTCGGCGTGCTTGGCGGGGACCTCGATGAAATAGCCCAGCACCTTGTTGTGCCTGATCTTGAGCGAGGGGGTGCCGGTCTCGTCGCGGTATTTCGCCTCGAGCGCGGCGATCGCGCGGCGGGCATTGCCGCTGGTCTCGCGTAAGGCATCGAGCGCGTGGTCGTAGCCTGCGGCGATAAAGCCGCCCTGACCGCGCTCGGTGGGGGGCGAGGGGACCAGCGCCAGATCGAGATGATCGACCAGCTCGGCGTGGCCCCCCAACGCTTCAGTGGTTTGCCCGAGCAGTTCGGGCAGGTCCGTGCCGCCCTTCAGCAGGTCGCGGATCCGCCGCGCCTCGGCCAAGCCGTCGCGGACCTGGCCCAAATCGCGCGGGCTGCCCCGGCCCGCGACCACCCGCCCCAGCGCGCGGCCGATATCGGGCGCCCCGCGAAGCAGGCCGCGCAGATCGGCGCGCAGCAGCGGATCGGTCTGGAAATGGCGCACCGCCGCCAGCCGCGCCTCGATCGCACTCCGCTCGGCCAGCGGCGCGGCGAGATCCTCGGCCAGCAGCCGCGCACCCGCGCCGGTGACGCAGCGATCGACCGTCGCCAGCAGGCTGCCCTCGCGCCCGCCCGATTGCGCGGCAAGAATCTCGAGGCTTGACCTGGTGGCGGCATCCATCGCCAGATGCGCCGCAGCGCCGCGCGCGCGCGGCGGCAGCAGGAAAGGCATCTCGCCGCGCCCGGCATGGTCGAGATAGGCCAAGAGCCCGCCCGCCGCCGCCAGCATGGGGCGGGTGAAATCGCCCAGTCCGTCGAGCGTGGCGAGGCCGTGCAGTTCCTTCAGCCGCGCCTCGCCCGCCTCGCTGCGGAAATCGCTACGCGGGCGGCGAGTGGCATCGGTGGGCGCGTCATCGGTTGCAGGCTCGAAATCATCGGGCACCACCAGCTCGCTCGCGCCCAGCCGCGCCAGCGCCGCCTCGAGCGCTTCGGGCGCGCATTGCTCCAGCTCCATCCGCCCGGTCGAGATATCGCAGGCGGCGATACCGACCGCCTCGCGCAAGGGCGCCAGCGCGACCAGCAGATTGGCGCTGCGCGGATCGAGCAGCGCATCCTCGGTCAGCGTGCCCGCGGTGACGAAGCGGACGATGTCGCGCGCCACCAGCGCCTTGGAGCCGCCGCGTTTCTTCGCTTCCTCCGGCGTCTCGACCTGCTCGGCGATCGCCACCCGGCAGCCGCCGCGGATCAGCCGCGCGAGATAGCCTTCCGCCGCATGCACCGGCACCCCGCACATCGGCACCGGCTCGCCGTCATGCGCGCCGCGGCTGGTCAGCGCGATGTCGAGAATGCCCGCGGCAACCCTGGCATCCTCGAAGAACAGCTCGAAGAAATCGCCCATCCGGTAGAACAGCAGCGCATCCCCCGCCTGCTCCTTGAGCGCGTGGTATTGCTGCATCATCGGGGTGTCGCCGCCGGCCATGGTGCCCGAGTGCCAAGCGCGGGCCGATTCGGGAAGCGCGAGCGCACGGCCTTTCCCCTATCGCTTGGGCCTGTCGGGGGTTAGGGCGGCCTCGCAAGCGAATGGAGATGCGACGATGGCCGAAGAGAAGCAGACCGGTTTCACCGAGCGCGAGGCCCTGTTCTACCACGAGACGATCCGTCCGGGTAAAATCGAGATCGTCGCCTCCAAGCCGATGGCGACCCAGCGCGATCTCAGCCTCGCCTATTCTCCCGGCGTCGCGCATCCGGTCCAGGCGATTGCCGACGATCCCGCCAATGCCGCGCGCTACACCGCGCGCTCCAACCTCGTCGCGGTGATCACCAATGGCACCGCGATCCTGGGCATGGGCAATCTCGGCGCGCTCGCCGCCAAGCCGGTGATGGAAGGCAAGGCGGTGCTGTTCAAGCGCTTCGCCGATGTCGATGCGATCGATATCGAACTCGACACCGAGGATCCCGAGGCCTTCATCAACGCGGTCGCGCTGATGGAGCCGACCTTCGGCGGGATCAATCTGGAAGATATCAAGGCGCCCGAATGCTTCATCATCGAGGCCGCCTTGCGCGACAAGATGAACATTCCGGTGATGCACGACGACCAGCACGGCACCGCGATCATCGCGGTCGCCGGGCTGCTCAACGCCTGCGAACTGACCGGGCGCCCGCTCAAGGATTGCAAGATGGTGGTCGCGGGCGCCGGTGCCGCCGCGCTCGCCTGCACCGCGCTGGTGAAAGCGATGGGGATGCCGCACGAAAACGTCATCGTCTGCGATCGCGACGGCCCGATCTATCGCGGCCGCGAAGAGAGCATGGACCAGTGGAAGAGCGCGCATGCTGTCGACACAGACGCGCGCAGCATGGAAGAGGCGCTGGTCGGCGCCAACATCTTCCTCGGCCTCTCGGCCGCCGGTGCGCTCAAGCCCGAATGGGTCGCGCATATGGGCGACCAGCCGATCATCTTCGCGATGGCCAACCCGATCCCCGAGATCATGCCCGAGGAAGCGCGCGCGGTTCGCCCCGATGCGATCATCGCCACCGGGCGAAGCGATTATCCCAACCAGGTCAACAACGTGCTTGGCTTCCCCTTCATCTTCCGCGGCGCGCTCGATGTCCAGGCGACCACGATCAACGAGGAAATGAAAATCGCCGCCGCCGAGGCGATCGCCCGGCTGGCGCGCGAGCGCGTCCCCGAGGAAGTCGCCGCAGCCTATGGCGTCAACCACCAGTTCGGGCGCGACTACATCATTCCCGCGCCTTTCGACCCGCGGCTGATCGAAGTGGTCTCGAGCGCGGTCGCGAAAGCGGCGATGGATTCGGGCGTGGCGCTCAAACCGATCGAGGATTTCGAGGAATACGCCCACCGGCTCAAATCGCGGCTCAACCCGACCACCGCTGCGCTGACCAATATCTACAGCCTCGCCAAGGCCAATCCGAGCCGGATGGTTTTCGCCGAGGCGGAAGAGGAAGTGGCGCTGCGCGCCGCGATCCAGTTCCGCGATTTCGGCTATGGCGAACCGATCCTGGTCGGCCGCACCGAGAAGGTGCGCGAAAAGCTGGTCGAACTCGCGGTCGACGATCCCGATAGCTACATCATCGAGAATTCGGCATTGTCGGACAAGGTCCCGGCGATGAACGCCTATCTCTACAAGCGGCTGCAACGGCGCGGCTATACCGAGCGCGATGTCGCGCGGATGGTCAATCAGGAGCGCAACGTCTTTGCCGCGCTGCTGGTGGCGCTGGGCCATGGCGATGCGATGATCACCGGGCTCACCCGGACCTTCAGCCAGAGCGCGCGCGAAGTGGGCAGGGTGCTCGATCCCAAGCCCGGCGCGACCCCGTTCGGCATCCACATGATGATCGGCAAGAACCACACCACCTTCCTCGCCGACACCACCATCAACGAGCGGCCCAGCGCCGAGGAACTGGCGCATATAGCCACCGAAACCGCCTCGGTCGCGCGCCGGATGGGGCACGAACCGCGGGTCGCCTTCCTGTCCTATTCGACCTTCGGCAACCCTTCCGGCCAATGGCTCGACAACATCCGGGCGGCGGTGGCGCTGCTCGACGAGCAGAAGCCCAATTTCGAATACGAAGGCGAAATGGCCCCCGATGCCGCGCTCAACCCCAAGGTGATGAAGCTCTACCCGTTCAGCCGGCTGTCGGGCCCCGCGAACGTGCTGATCATGCCTGGGCTGCAATCGGCCAATCTCTCGGCCAAGCTGCTGCGCGAGCTGGGCGGCGAGGCGACCATCGGGCCGATGATGATCGGGATGGAAAAGCCCGTCCAGATCGCCCCGATGACCGCGATCGCCCCCGACATGCTCACTCTGGCGGTGCTGGCGAGCGCCGGGGTCGTGGGATAGCGGTCAGCCGGCGATGGGCGCTTGGCATTTCGCCGCGATCGTCCGGCTCTATGCTGCCTGCCTTGCGGCCTGGGTCACAATTTCAACGAGATCGTCGCCCGCCATTGGCTTGCCGATGAAATAGCCCTGCGCATAGTCGCAGCCGATCGAGCGCAGGAAGGCGAGACATTCCGCCTCCTCGATCCCCTCGGCCACGACCTTGAGACCGAGCTGGTGGGCCAGCTCCACAGTCGAACGCACGAGCAGCGCGTCGTTGTGATCCTGATGGGCGTGCTGGACGAAGCTGCGGTCGATCTTGAGCTCCGATAGTGGCAGCTTCTTCAGGTAGGACAGCGTCGATTGGCCGGTGCCGTAATCGTCCATCGAGATCGCAACCCCGAGGTCGCGGAAGCGCAGCAGCGCCTCGCGCGCGCCTTCGGGATCGCGCAGGGTGGCGGATTCGGTGATCTCGAAGATCAGCCGGTCGGGCGGAACCCCGGTGGTCTGGAGGATCCGTTCGACCTGGCCGACGAATTCGGGCGATGAGATCAGCCGCGCCGAGATATTGACCGCGGTCCGGATCACCACGCCGCGCGCGCACCAATCGGACAGATCTTCGATCGCCCGCTGCAGTACGAACAGCGTCAGCTCGCCGATGCGGTTGCTCTCCTCCGCAAGTGGGATGAAGGTATCGGGCCGCAAGTACCCTCGCGTCGGGTGATGCCAGCGGATCAGCGCCTCGGCGCTGGTGATGCGATCGATCGCGAGTTCGAGCTTGGGCTGGTAGAGAACCTCGAGATCGCCCCGTTCGATGGCGATGTCGAGTTCGCCCATCAGCGACACCTGCTGTTCCAGCGCGGCCTTCCCCGCATCCTCGTGATAGGTCCAGACGTCGTCCGAGCGCAGTGCCAGGCTGGCCGCATGGACCGCGCCGGAAACCGCAGTGTCCTGCGCGATGCCGAAGGCCAGCGTGACATCGACACGGCGCCCGGCGACTTCCACCGGGTTGCGCATGATCGCGCCGAGGCCGGAGAGCAGGTTTTCCAGCTCGTAGAGTTCCTGCGAGGTGACCCATGCCAGCACCCGGTCGTCGATGCGGTAGATCGGCCCCTGGCATCCGCCGACCAGCAGACGATCCTCGATCCGCGAGAGCAGATTGCCGATCTCGGCCTGGCCGACGACCGATTTGAGCGCATCGAATTCGTCGATCATGGCCGTTATCGCGTGAGCGCCCGAGCCCCGCCCAATGCTTTTATCGAGCGCGCGCCGGTTGGGCATCCCGCTCTCGACATCGATCAGGCGACCTTGCTCGAATTCGCGTTGCAGCAGCACTGCCGTGCGAAGCACGGTGGCACCCAACAGTGCCAGCAGTGCTGCGGCCATCTCGATCCGCATATGCAACAACCAGCTGCCGACATGCCACAGTGTGAGCATCGCTCCCGTCGTCACGATTGCGCGGGCGGCGACCGAAGCCCGCGACGACGCGGCGAGGATCCAGGCCGACAATATGGCTGCCAGAGCCAGCGGCCAGTACCATTCGATCCGGACCGGAATCCCGACCGACAGGGTTTCTGCGGCCAGCGCCTGGACCACGACTCCCGGCAGTACGCCGTGGGCGGGGACCGCGTAGCGATCGCCCATCTCGATCGCCGTCGCGCCGATGATGACGTCCTTTCCGCGCAGGTCGGCGCTGTCGAACACGCCGCGTTCGATAGCGACGAAGCTGTGACGGGGAATGGTGTCGGGATCGATCGCGAAATCGATCGGGAACAGTGCATCGGCAGCGCCCGACCGGTGCGCGATCTGCGCCGAAAGCGACGGGCGCGGTGCGCCGGCATTGAGCGTTCCGATCGGCATCTGGCGGACGAGACCGTCGGGATCGGGAGCAACCGACACCGAGCCGAGCAGGACATGGTCCCTGAAGAGCGCAATGGGCAGAGAATCGAGCTGGCGAGCGCTGTCGTGGCTTTCCCGCTGGCCGAAGACAGGCAGGATTACCGTCGAATCCGATCGCGCAAGCGATTGCGCGAGGACCGCATCCTGCTCGGCGTTCGACGGGCTGGAGAAGTCCACATCGAACGCAACCGTCCGGGCGCCGGCGCGATGCAATTGGTCGACCACGCGGGCGTGATGCTCGCGCGGCCAGGGCCAGCGCTTGATCGCGGCCACGCTCGCCGCATCCATTTCGACGATGTGCAGCTGCCCGCTCGCGGGGTGCTCGCGCATGGCGAAGCCCGCGTTCTGAAGCGCATTCTCGAACGGCTGAACCACCCCCGCGACCGAGAGCAGGCTGACGATCGCCCCAAGCACCAGCCCGAGCGCTGCCCGTTGCAGGCCGCGCCGTCCGCGGCCGGGTTTGCCGACCGTGGGGGTGTGCAAGGCGATCATCGGAGCGTCCTCAAGCCCTTCGCGCCGGTTCAAACATCGTTCCCGTTACCCTCGCCGCCGCCGCCGCGACCAGGATTGCCGCCGTCGCGGCCACCGCCCTGACCAGGATTGCTCCCGTCGTCGCCGTCATCATCATTTCCATGACCATTGTTGCCATCGTCATCGGGCAACGGCTCAGGCTCGGGTTCGGGCTGAGGCTCGGGTTCGGGCTGAGGCTCGGGTTCGGGCTGAGGCTCGGGTTCGGGCTGAGGCTCGGGTTCGGGCTGAGGCTCGGGTTCGGGCTGAGGCTCGGGTTCGGGCTGAGGCTCGGGTTCAGGCTGAGGCTCGGGCTCGGGCTCCGGCTCCGGTTCGGACCCCACCGCCACGGTCACCACTTCGGGAGGGGTCGTGGGTTGGGGCTTGCCATCGTCGGTCGCCAGATCCGCCACCAGTTCGGCGGCGAACTCCGCCGTATCGCCGATCAGGAATCCATCCGAAAGATCGGAGAGATCGGCCGACCCACTGGAAAAAACGGCATTGATCCGGGTTGCCGATGGGGATTGGACGAGCCCGTAGCTCCCGCCGACCCCCGTCGCGCTCGACGCCGGGTGGAGGATGCCGCCGGCGGTGGACCCGTCAGCGGGACGGGCGGGCGAATCGAGAACCTTGCGCTCGCCGTTTTCGATCACCAGCCGCAGCCGGTCGTCCGCCGCGATCATCGCCACTGCGCCCGGCATCACCAGATCGCGCGCGCCGCCATCGAGAGTCGCGACTTCGACTGCGCCCTCGATGACCTGCATCGAGGCCCCCTCCGGCGCTACCGTGATGGTGAAGGTCGTGCCTTTGACGACGGCGGCCAGATAGGGGGTCTCGACGCCGAAATGCGGTTCGGGCTGCTTGCCGATATTGAACAGCGCGCTGCCCCAGTCCTGCAGCACCTGGATAACGCTGCGCTCGGCATCGGCGGCGGGAATGCGGATTTGCGAGTTGCGCCGCAGTGTGACGAATTCGCGCCCGCGTACCAGCACGGCGTTGCCATCGGTGCCGGTCCTGACGATCGCACCCGCCGGGACTGTCGCTCCGCGTTGCGCCGTCCGCACATTTGCTTGCTCACGGATCTGGACTTGCCCGCGCGTCTCGCTGACCGTCCATGGCCCGCTCTGCGCCATGGCGCTGGTGCTGCACAGCAGCAGGGCAAGCGATGAAATGGACACGATTGATTTACGCACAGGCGGTCTCCCTCACCGCTATCACTAGTGCAGGGGGTCGGAACAACTGGTTGAGACGCAAGGTAAATCTTTTGTGAAATTGAGCCTCTCTTAACCACTTGGGATGCAAGGAATCCGGCCAACGACGGAACAGGCACGCATGAAATCCTTGCTTAAGATCGGATCGGCCAGCCTTGCCCTGTTCGCAAGCGCGCCGCTCTATGCACAGGATGCGCTCGATCGGACCGATCCCACCCAAGGGGAGCGGGAGGACGAGACCCCCGGATTCGAAGAGACTCCGGTAGTACTCGAATTCGCTCCGATCGCCATCGACAACACGATATTCGACGAGACCAGCTATGATGTCGGGGCCATCCTGCTCGAAAATCTGGTCGCGCTGAGGCCCGGCGATTTTGCCGATATCGTGCAGGATTTCTCCGCCCGGGCGCTCTCCCCGGGCGAGCTGACCGCCTTGAGCGACCGGATCGCCGCGCGGGCGCGCGAGAAGGGCTATATCTTCGCCTCGGCCTTCATCGCCCCGCAATCGCTGACCGGCGGCATTCTGCGCGTGCGGGTCGAGGAAGGGGTGATCGACGATATCCGCATCGAGGGTACAGACGATCCCGCGATCCGCGCGCAGCTCCAGCCCTTGCGCGACGGTCGCCCGGTCACGCTGGCCCGGCTGGAGCGACAGGTGCTGCTCGCGGACGATATCGCTGGCGTCTTCTTGCGTCGCCCGCGCTACGCGCGCGAAGATGGGCGCGGCGTGCTGATCGTCGACGCATCGCGCGACGATTTCTCCGGGCGGGCCGAGGTCGCCAATGACGGTTCGCAGCCGGTCGGTCCGCTGCGCGCGCGGATCGATATCGATGCCAATGGCTTGCTCTCGCCCTTCGATGAAGTCGATTTCACCTATTCGACGGTGCCCGACAGCCCGAGCGAACTGCATTACGTTCGCGGGCGCTACGGCATCGTGCTCACCCCGCAGGGCACGGAATTTATCGCCAGTGCCTCCTATTCCGCGACCAACCCGGGTGCCTATCTCGAAGAGCGTCGCATTTTCGGGGAATCGGTGCGGATCGGTGGCCAATTGCGGCATCCGCTGCGCCGTTCGCGCGCCTTCTCGCTGTGGCTGGACGCGGAATTCGAATATCGCGATCTGCGGCAGGACCGGTTCGACATGCTCGCCCGCCACGACCGCCTTCCCGTCGTCCGGACCAGCCTCTACACGCGCGCGCTCGCCGCAGGCGGAGCGCTCAGCGCCAAGCTGACCCTGTCGCAGGGGCTCGATATTCTCAACGCCACGCAGCGCGGCGACCCGCTGGCCTCGCGCCCCGACGCCTCGCCCGATTTCACGGCTCTCTCGGGCTGGGTGAGGTGGCAGCGCGATCTTTCGGGCCCCTTCAGCCTAGCCCTCGCCGGGCAGGGCCAGATCTCCTCCGCCCCGCTGCTCATCACCGAAGACATCGGTCTTGGCGGCAACCGTTTCCTGCGCGGTTACAATTTCAGCGAGCGCTCGGGCGATAACGGGATCATGGGATCGGCCGAACTGCGCTACGACTGGGACGATGTCTTCGGGCTGGTGCGGGGCATGCAGCTCTACGCCTATGCCGATGGCGGTGTGGTCGGCAATCTCGACGAGGGCCGCGGCAGCGGCTCGCTGGCCTCGAGCGGCGGCGGCATCCGCACCGACATCACCCGCAATCTCGATCTCGACCTGGAACTGGCGATCCCGCTGACCGGCCCCCGCTACGACACCAACGACAAATCGCCGCGCTTCAACGTGACCGTGAACCGGTCTTTTTGATCACTCGAGGGTTGCCCTCCGGGGGGACCGGGATGTCTTCCAATTTCGACGGATACCGCCCGAGCGATTCTGTCCCGGATCGATCCGCCTTCGCCAGGCGTTTGGAAGCCATGGCCGAACTGGGCTCAGCCGCCCGGTGAGACCGCGCGGCCAGGCTGACCGGCCGGGCTGACGCTACGCCGTATCCATGGCCCCAAACAAGGAACCCCCGATGCCCCAATCCGGTTCGCCGCCCGATTCGTCCGAGCTTCGCCGACGCGCACTTTCGCGCTGGGACGAGGAAGGCGGAGCGATCGCCCCTGCCCCTCAAGCTGCGAATCTGGACGAGCATGAATTGACCAATGCCGAACTGGTCCACCTGCGCATCCGGGTCATCGCGCTCGAGAACATGATGATCGCCGTCCTCGCCGAGGGCTCGGATCGCCAGCTCGAAGTGGCGCGGGAAATGGCCGAATATATCTCGCCGCGACAGGGCGCTACCCAGCATCCGCTGACCATCCAGGCCGCCGATCACATGACCGACTTTGTCGAGCGCGCGCGTCATTTCCGCACGGTGCGCCCATGACGGACCAGCCGTCGCCCTACAAGGTCACCCCGGAGTTCGACGAGGACACGCTTCCGGCCGGCTTGCGCAAGGAGCATCGCACCAAGGCTGGCGTCTGGGGCGTCATCCGGATCCTGGAGGGACGGCTGAAATACACAGTTCTCGATCCGGTCTCCGAATCGATCCTCGACCCGGACCATTCGGGCCTGGTGCTCCCGGACCAGCCGCACCTCGTGGAGCCGCTGGGCCCGATGCGGATGCAGGTCGAATTCTACCATACGGCCCCCGGAGTGCAGCCAGAAAGCTCTTAGGGTGTAGCGGCTTCACAGAACGCCCCGCTCGTCGAGGCTACGGCGCTGCGGACAGCATTGTGCCCCCTTCGGGCAATCAGCGGCGGCGGAAGCGGAAGTACCACATTTTGTGATCAGGTATCCATAAGTTTTTGATATATATATGGTAATCGAGATTTTAAAGAGTGATATATTCATGCTGGCAATCACCGGGTAATCACCGTTCCGATTGAGCTAGTCTCGCTATCCAGAATGGTATCGTATGTCTTCAAACCTTATACCAAACTGCATTGATCACGACCCACGAGTCCATTGGCGGCGTCCAATGGTCATGATGCGCCATGGCAGATCGACGAGCTTATTACAGGCCTCGCAGCAGTGGTCGACGATGTTATCGTGGGAAGTAAAGACGCGGTTTGAGAGCCAGTTGTCGCGCATGAACTGCCAGACGTTCTCGACCGGGTTGAGCTCGGGGCATTTGGCCGGCAACGCGATGATGCTGATATTCTCGGGCACGATGAGCTTGGCGGTCATGTGCCATCCTGCCTGATCCATCAGCACAACCGCGTGGGCGCCGCGCGCGACGGCGATCGATATCTCGGCAAGATGCAACGTCATGGTTTCGGTATTGCAAAAGGGCAGGACCAGCCCGGCGGCCTTTCCGTGTTCCGGACAGATTGCACCGAAGATATAGGCCGACCTGGTCCGCTGGTCCTTGGACGCCGACGGCCGCGTCCCTCGCCTGGCCCAGCGCCGCGTGATCTTGGTTTTCTGGCCGACGCGAGCCTCGTCCTGAAACCATATTTCTATGGGCGTGCGCTTCGGGAGAGTCGCTTTGACCTTTGCCAGCTCGGATGCAAAGCCCCCCTTTTGAAGGCTTCCAGGGCCTGTTCGTTCTGAGCATGATGACGAGGTCGCGGGGTGAGCTTGACGTAGCCCAGTTTCCTCAACTCGCGCCCCACGGTCGTTACGTCGAGCAATACCGCAAACTCCCTCTTGGAGCCACTGGACCAGGTCGATCAGCCGCCAGCGAACAACGCCGTGGATTGCAGGAATAGGACCTTGCTCGACGATCTCCACAAGCGCCCGGCGCTGGGCATCATTGGGGATCGAGGACTTGTCGGGAGCCTTGCCGTCAAGCAGCCCATCAGGGCCCCGGGCGTTGAAGAGGATGACCCAGTCGCGCACGATCTGAAGGGTCACACCCCCGGTCCTGGCGGCCTCGCTCCGGCTGCCGCCGTCATAAATCTGAGCCAACGCCGGCATCCGTCGCGCCTGGTTCGCGCTTGTCGACAATCGCGCCAATCGCCGCAACGCCGCCCCGTCAAAATCATCTCGCAAGACTATCACTGAGCCCATGGCCGACAGAGCGTCATAGATTCAGAGTTTTCGCCTCTTGGGAATCCCCCCGCGTGAGTCAAACTCACGGCTTTTTGGTATCAGACCCAGACCCAACGTCTGGATGAACCAACCCCTCTATCGGTAACGATAAACGAAAAGCGGCCCCCGGGACGCTCGCTGCTCAGCCGTTCAGCGCCTGCATCTGGGGCGCCGCATAGCGAGTGCCCGCGGCCGCTTCGGGAGGGAAGATGCTGTCAATCCGCGAGCGATCATCGGTCGTGATCCGGACGTCCATCGCTTTCACATTTTCCTCGAGCCGCGTACGCTTCCTTGTCCCGGGAATCGGCACGATGTCCTGGCCCTGTGCCAGAAGCCACGCGAGTGCCAACTGGGCGGGAGTGCAGCCCTTCTCACGGGCCATTGCCTCCACCTCAAACACAAGATCGAGGTTCTTCTGGAAGTTTTCCCCCTGGAAGCGCGGCCCGGTGCGGCGGTAGTCATCCTCGTCCAGGTCCTCGATACGGCGAATCTGTCCGGTAAGGAAACCTCGCCCCAGCGGGCTGTAAGGAACAAAACCGATGCCGAGTTCACGAATTGTGGGTAAAATCTCATCTTCCGGGTCGCGACTCCAGAGCGAATATTCGGTCTGAAGTGCCGAAATCGGGTAAACCGCATGCGCGCGGCGAATTGTCTCGGGTGCGGCCTCGGATAGGCCCAGATACCGGACTTTCCCCGCCTTGACCAGTTCGGCCATCGCGCCCACCGTCTCCTCGATCGGTGTGTTCGGATCGACGCGGTGCTGATAATATAGGTCGATATAGTCGACTCCGAGGCGCTTCAACGAGGCATCGCAAGACTGGCGTACGTAGTCCGCGTCTCCGCGAATACCGAGAAATTCGCCATTCTCGCCGCGCACGTTGGCGAACTTGGTCGCCAGCACTACCTCCTCACGCCGTTCCGCTATGGCTTTGCCGACTAGAACCTCGTTGGTGAAAGGGCCGTACATGTCGGCCGTGTCCAGAAAGGTGACTCCCAGATCGAGGGCGCGGTGGATCGTCGCGACCGCCTCCGTCTCGTCCCCCCTTCCATAAAATTCCGACATGCCCATGCAGCCAAGGCCGAGGGCAGAGACCTGAAGGCCCTGCGAGCCGAGCTTTCGAGTGGCAATTTGCATCTGCAATTCCTTATCTGTTTGGGCACGCCCACCGTCCGGAGATTTTTCCCCACCAGCCCAGCCTTGACAGCGACCAAACCGGGTCGCCTGTTTCGAACCTATGGTTGAGGTCGTAATCCGTTCCGCCGACCGGGGGCATCAATCTCCAATTCGCCGGGCCCTTGTCTCCTACGTTGACCCGACAACTCACTGGAACCACCGATCGGCCGCTAGTTGTTCCAAAGAGCCAGAACAGACCGCAACGCGGTTACGAATGCCAATGGCTGGTCGAGCATCAGGTGGTGTCGCGCCTCAGGAACGGCAATTATGGGAATATTAGCGCCACCAAGTTCGCGGATGTATTCCGCCGAGTCCGTTGTGAAGAACTGGCTACTCTCCCCGTGTACGATGGCCTTGCGGCCTGGGGCGCTCACCAGGCGCTGTCCAACCGTGAGCCATTCGTCCGGTTTGTTGCTCCTCCGAAAGACCTCAGGCGAGAACTTCCAGGTCCATCCGTCGCCATCCTGACGCAGGGAGTGATATGCCATGTAGTCCAGCAGGAATGGCTCGCCGACCGACTGGGGCGGAGAAAGGATGTATCGCGTTCGTGCCGTTTGGTAGCTCGGGTAACGGTTTTTAGGCTTATCGGGGTCGCCGGAGCCAGGGCTCGACCGCCTAAGGTTCCAGTATTGCTCGAGAAGCTCGGGCCGCATGATCATCAGATCGCAGACCACCACCCCGCAAAAGGCCTCCGGCGATTGGGTCACAGCGGTCAACGCGGCTCCTGCGCCGAAACTGTGCGCGACGATTGTAGGTTTCTGGCCGCCCTCGAACAAATCCAGCGCCTCGGCCATCTCGGCGAACTCCCGTCCCCTTTCCTCCAGATCGGCTCGCCCGCGCATTTCGCTGTCGCCCATTCCCGCGAGATCGAACGCCACCACATCGTAGTCTTCCGCGAGAAACGGCGCGATGAATGCAAAGCAACGCGCATGGGCGAGGAAGCCGTGACTCATCAAAACCTTGGGCTTGGCGCGATCGCCCCAGCGGAAGTAACGTGTCCTTGCGCCGTTGATCTCGACGAAGCCTTCCTCGCGTGGAACGTTGAGAGCCGCTACGAACCATTCTGGCAGATGTGAACCATCTCCCGCCCAGACTGGATCGATGTCGGCTGAAAGAGTATCTGTTCGGACCGTCTTATTCATCAGATTATGCAGCCCTCATTGGCAAATTTGCTGGTAGCGAAGCCGCGGTAGCCATCGCGCGCCACGTCTTCGCAGCTTGCTGCGTAAATCGATACGCTGGGGAAATTGATAAGCTGTCGCTTCTTGCCGGGAATGTTCGCGCCCATGTACCAAGAGTCCGCTTCGGGGAAGAGTGTCATCGCGCCGGCCTGCGCGACCATTTCGGTCCACGCTGCCTCTGCCTGCGGCTCGGCCTCGAAACGGTCGAACCCTTCGTTGCGCAGCCAGACCATGAAATCGCAGATCCAGTCACCCTGAATCTCGGCGCTCGTCGGGCCGTTGGAAAAGCCCGAAGGGCTTAGCGGGCCGTAAGCGAACAGCATGTTGGGAAACCCCGATACCGCCATTCCCAGATAGGCGCGCAAGCCATCTTCCCATGCTCGCGAAAGTCCACGGCCGCCAGTCCCGGCGATGTTCATGTCGATCAACCCGCCGCGCCCAGCGTCGAAGCCGGTGGCGAAAACGATGAGGTCGCATTCGACCTCGCCGTCTTGGGTTTTGATGCCGTGCGCCTCGATGCCGGTGATCGGATTCGCCTCTAGATCGACGAGTGAAACATTGTCTTGGGCGAAAATCTCGTAATAGTCCTGTTCTAGCGAAGGGCGCTTGGTGCCAAATGGATGAGGGGGCGCGAAAGGCGCGAGTTTCTCGGCCAGGTCGGAGTCTGTGATGCGTGCGCGAACCTTGTCGCGCCAGAAATCGTACGCATGGCGATTGGCTTTGCGATCGGTCAGCAGGTCGGCGAAGTTGGCGTACCAGAACCCCAGCCCGCCGCGCCGCCAGAGGGCTTCGAAGTGGGCATTGCGCGTCGCTTCGTCGACCTCCAAAGCAGAGACTTCAAGCGACTGGGCTTCAAATCCACCGCTTGTCAGCCGGCGCTGTTCGAAAATTGCGGGGTAGTCCAGCTTTTCGCGCTCCTGAACTTTCTTGGACAGGATCTCCTGCCGCATGGGCAGGGCCAGGATAGGGGTTCTCTGGAACAGGGTCAGCGTTCGCGCACATTTCGCCGCTTCCTGGGCGACCTGCACACCGCTCGCACCCGTTCCGATCACAGCAACCTTGCGACCATTCAGATCGATGCCTTGCTGCGGCCAGCGCGCCGTATGGCACCATTCGCCCGCGAAATCTCCTATACCCCGAAGTTCGGGGATATACGGCTTCGACGCGAAACCGACAGCGGGCAAAAGGAAGCGGGTCGATATCGTTTCCCCACTCTCACGCTGCACGCGCCAGCAACCGAGCGTTTCGTCAAAGCGCGCGTTCTCGACTTTCCACCCCATACGCATCAGCGGCCACAGGGCGAGGGTATCGCAGACGTGCCTAAAATAGGCCCTTAGCTCCTCCCATCCGGGAAAGCGCTCGCTCCAGGACCATGGACGCCATAACTCGGGTAGCGAAAATTCGTATAACGGGACTTGAGAATCCACGCGAGCGCCAGGGTAGCGGTTCCAGTACCAGATCCCGCCCGGCTCAGCCGCCGCGTCGACAAGCACCACGTTGAACCCGGCTTCGCGCAGCTTGTGCAGGAGGTAGATGCCGCTGAAGCCGGCGCCGACAACCACGGCGTCGTAATCGGGAGGTGTCCGCTCGGTCACGGCCCGAGGACCGCTTTTTCGGCGATCGATTTCGCGGTGCCATAATCTGGTTTGCCGTTCGATGCGCGCAGGGGGGTTTTTGTCGGATGGATGGATTTTGGTGTCTTGTAACCTGCCAATTGCTTTCGGACATGGGCCCTGACCGCGTGCTCGTCGAACAGCGTGGCGTCGATGAGATGGACGACTGCGGTAACGGCCTGGCCCCATTTGTCGTGTGGGACGCCGACGACCAGCGCGTCACCGATGGCGGGGTGGGTCTTGAGGATCTCCTCGACCTCTTCGGGGTAAACCTTCTCGCCAGCGGTGTTGATGCATACGCTGCCACGGCCCAGCAACGTGAGGCTGCCATCGGCCTCAACGGTGCACCAGTCCCCCGGAATGGAGTAGCGCACGCCATCGATGGTACGGAACGTCTTCGCCGACTTCTCGGTATCCTTGTAATATCCCGCGGGAATTGCACCCTTGCGAGCAATAAATCCCGGCACCCCGCTCCCGGGCTCCACTTTCCGGTCCTGTTCATCGAACACATCGCAGAATTCCCCGATGCCGAACTTGGCCGTATTGGTGCCTCCTTGCGCGGTGGTGACCGAGAGGCCGAAACCAAGCCCCTCAGACGCGCCGAAGCTGTCCATCAAGACCACCTGAGGAATATGCCTGCAGAGCTCGGCCTTGACCTCCTTGCTCCACATTACACCCGACGAGATTATGGTCACGAGGCTGGTGGTATCCCAGCGGCCTGGGTGTTCATCGAGCGCGCGAAGCATGGGCTTGGCAAAGGCGTCACCCACGATCGCGATGCTTTCCACCTTGTGCCTGTTAACGGTTTCCCACATTTCCACAGCATCGAATGACGGATCACCCAGCGTGACGATGGCGCCTCCCGACATAAGCGTGCCGATCGCGGTGATGAAGCCTGTCCCGTGCATAAGCGGGCAGGCGGGAAGGGTTCGCCGACCCGGTCCTTCGCTCCGGATCAGCGCGACATTTTCTTCGAGCGTTTGGGGCACCGGGCCGATCAGCTTCTGCGCATCCAGCTGCGCCTTGCGCATGTCATCATGCCGCCACATCACCCCCTTGGGCATGCCGGTAGTCCCGCCAGTATAGATGAAAAGAAGATCGCCGGGCGAACGTTCGATGCCGAGCGCCGATCCGTCGCCTTCCTGCGCAAGGGTCTCATAGGGAACCGCAAACGGCGCGATATGCGAAGCGTCGCCAACTTCCACGAAGGTGTGAACCTTGCTTAAGCGCTCCTTGAGCGCGACGATGCAGTCTCTGAACTCCGAACTGTAGACGATCACCTCGCTGTCGGAATCGTCGAATATGTATAGAACTTCATCGGCCTGGTAGCGGTAATTGATGTTTACATGGGTCAAGCGACCCTTGAAGCAAGCTGCCATCAGCTCGCCGTATTCGGGACGGTTACGCATATAGAAAGCGACCTTGGCGCCATCACCGGCTCCACGTTTACGCAGCGCGCGCGCAACATTGTTCGAACGCGCGGACATTTCGGGCCATGTGACCATCCGCTCACCATGGATCAGGGCCGGTGCATCCTTTGGCATGGCTGGCTCGATCGCGTCGAGAATGTCGCCGAGATTCCATTCGATCACATCAGTTCTCCTCTCCGTACGGGCTGGCGGACCTGGCGCGCTGGCCTCCCGGTAAAACTTATCAGGCGGCTTTGGTCCAGCCTTGAAGCACCGCTGCCTCGGCCCGCACCGTTTCCGGCCCGCCAAGGACCTGTCGGTCGAACCCGATCCGCTTGAACCAGTAGTGCAGGCCAAGCAGATCGGTGAAGCCCATTCCGCCATGTACTTCGGTGGACGTGCGGGCGACGAATCGATGAACTTCGGCCGTGTGGGACTTCGCTTGGCAGGCGACCAGCGATGCCTCATTCGGCATCGCGTCGAAAGCGTGGGCGGCGAACCAGACCAGCGAACGGCACGGTTCGTGCCGTGCGGCCATCTCGGCGCACATATGCTTGACCGCCTGGAAACTGCCGATGAGGCGACCGAACTGTTCGCGCTGACCAGCATAAGCGACGGCCTTCTGGATCATGGTCTCGCCCGCGCCCAGGCTGTCTGCCGCCAGGATCACACGGCCCGCATCGCGCAGCCGGGAAGTTGCAACTCCGCCATCGTCAGCAAGTGGCTCTGCCTCGGCACCGTCAAAACGTAATTCCCCGACGCTTCGGGTGCGATCAATTGTGGTCAACGAGATAGTCGTCAGCCCAGATGCTTCGGCGTCGACGAGGTGTAGCCTGCCTTTTGCGTCGGCCACGATATAGGCGTCGGCGCCTTTGAAATCGAGGCAGAACAGGGCAGTGCCGGTGAGCTCTCCGGCAGCGGAGGAAACACCCGAACCGTCCCGCGTTTCTAACGTTTCGGAGATCGCGACACCGACGCGCACCTCCCCACGCGCGATCTTGGGCAGCCAGCGCGCTTTTTGCTCCTTGCTACCCGCCTCGCGCAAGGCGATCGGTGCAAGAACCTGACTGGCGAGAAACGGTACCGGCGCGACCGCAAAGCCAAGCTGCTCCGCTACTACCGTCGCATCAAGCAAGGTCATGCCGAGGCCGCCATGTTCTTCGGGGACCAGCATTCCGCCGACTCCCAGAACGTTCAGGGCCTCCAACACCCGGTCGCTCGCCGGATTCTCCTGCTCCACACACTTGCGAACGTGGTCGAGCGGGCAGGTGTCCCGAAGGCAGCGCGCAACCGCGTCACGCAGCATCTGCTGATCCTGCGAAAGTCCGAAGTCCATCAGTTTGCTCCCTGCGCCTGGTGTGCGGGGGCCGTGATTTGCTGCCCCGCAGCCGCAATCCTTGCCGGCTTCGGCTCGCGCGGCATGTCGAGGCCGCGTTCGGCGATTATGTTCTTCTGGATCTGGGCGGTCCCGCCGCCGATGATGAGACCGAGCTGGAACATGTAGTTCCATTGCCACGCTCCTCCATCGCGTTCGCGAGGGCTGTGGTGATAAAGGATACCCATCTCGCCCATGGCGTCGATCGCCAGCGCGGAAATCTGGTGGGCGAGTTCGCAGCTTTGCAACTTCACAATCAGCTTGGCCATCCCGCCCGGTTCTCCCTTCAGGCTATCGGAAAGGACGCGCATGCCGTTGTACTTCATTGCTGCCACTTCTGCTTGAAGCGCAACCAGTCGGTCGCGCAGGACCGGATTGTCGATCGCTCGCCCCTCACCGGTGCGTTCGTCCTGCATCAGGGCGATGAGCGCCTGCATCCGGTTTTCCAGCGCGTCGGGATCGCCCAGCATCCCCCGCTCGTGACCTAAAGTCGCGTTCGCGACCAGCCAGCCCTGGCCCCGCTGGCCAACGATCTGGTCCACCGGGACGCGGACATCGGTAAAGAACGTCTCGTTGAACTCGGCATGGCCGGTCATCGTCTTCAGGGGGCGAACCTCGATCCCCGGCGTGTCCATCGAAAAGATCAGGTAGGAAATGCCGCCATGCTTGGGTGCGTCCGGTTCGGTCCGCACTAGGCAAAAGATCATGTCGGCCTGCTTTGCGGTGCTGGTCCAGATCTTCTGCCCGTTGATGACGAACTCGCCATTCTCGACTCGCGCGCTCGTCTTCAGGTTGGCGAGGTCGGACCCGGCGCCAGGTTCGGAATAGCCCTGGCACCAGACCACGTCGCCCTTCAAGGTGGGCTCAATCCAGCGCCGCTTCTGTTCCTCGGAGCCGAGTTCGAGCAGGGTCGGCACCAGCATCGATATTCCCTGGTTGGCTAGCCCTCCCGGCATTCTGGCCCGCGAAAACTCCTCTGCGACGATGCGCGACTTGAGGATATCCGGCTCTGCTCCGTATCCGCCGTACTCGCAAGGAATTGTCCGTGCGGTGTAGCCGTGCGCGATCAGCAGCTTTTGCCATTCGATCGCCTCGGCCGAAGGGCGGGCAGCCCGATCACCCGGAGGCGGCGCAAGATGGCGGTGCTCTTTGATGAATGCGCGCACCTCTTGGCGGAAGATATCGTATTCGGGTCCGTAGTCGAGATCCATGGCGTTTCTATCTTTCGCGAGGACGGAAAACAGGCAGCCGGAAGTCATCCCCGACCGTTTCGAATTCTACTTGCACCGGAAGGTCGAGCGCGAGATTTTCGCGATTCCAGTCGATCAGGCGTGTGGCCATGCGAACGCCCTCTTCCAGTTCCACCACGGCCGCCACGAAGGGTATCTCGGCGGCAAACGCAGGGTGCAGGGCCTGGTGAGTGACAGTCCACGAATACAGCGTCCCCTTGCCGCTGCTGCGTTCCCACGAATATTCAGGCGATCCGCACTTCGCGCACATATACCGGGGCAGGTGGCGGAAAAGGCCGCAATTCCCACACCGCTGGAAATAGAGGTGCCCATCCTGACAGCGTTCCCAGAACTCCTGCTCGACCGGATCCTGAGGGCGCGGCAGCGGCTTGCCAGGCACCTTCTGGCCGGAAGTCCGCATTTTCGGCGGCAGATCCTGCTCATCTTTCATGCAAACCTCCTGAGGATAGCAATGGCCCCGTCGCCGAGATCCCCCCAGCCGGTCACAAGGCCGGTCTGGGCATCTGGCACCTGTCGTTCGCCGCAATCGTGGCGCAACTGGCGCACCGCTTCGATGACATGGTTAAGGCCCCAGACGTGTGCCTCGCTGAGCAAGCCGCCATGGGTATTGATCGGGTAGCGGCCACCGAGCTCAATCTGTCCGTTGGCGACGAATTCCGCCTGCCCTCCAGGCTCGCAATACCCAAGAGCTTCGAGCTGCAGCAGAACGACATATGTGAAGCAGTCGTAGATCTGCAGGAAATCCATGTCTTCCCGGTTGACCCCGGCCATCTCGAAGGCACGCGGGGCGGCGTAGGTGAGCCCGATCTTGAAAGGATCTGGCCGAGAAGGGATATCATCTGCGGGATAAGGATGGCCTTCGGCGGCGCCGGCGATGGTCACGGGCACATGGGGCATGTCTTTGGCCCGATCGATTCGCGAAATGACAACCGCACAGGCGCCATCGGTTTCCAGACAACAATCGTAGAGGCGAAACGGCTCGGAAATCCAGCGCGCGGCGTGATAGGTTTGGGCATCGAGCGCCCGACCATAAGTAAAGGCGCGGGGGTTCAACTGCGCGTGCCGACGGCAGGCCAGCGCGACGGCCGCCATCGTGTCCGCGCCTACCCCATATAGTTGCGAGTGGCGGGTCGCCAGCCATGCATACATCTGCACCGGCAGGAACACGCCATAGGGGATATAATAGCCCCGAATGGTATTGGTCAGCGTGTTCATGTTCATCGGCCGGGTTGGCGGCGCACCGGCCTTAGGCCTGAGCGCCGAATAACCATTCCAGCCCAGCGTCACGAGGACGTGATTGCAGAGGCCGCTGGCGATCGCCATCGCAGCGTTCTGCAACGCCGTCGTCGGGCTGGCGCCGCCCATGTGGACGGTGGCCGCATAGCGCAGCACGTCGATGCCGAGGTTGGCGGCCATTTCCTCCGATGTCGTGTAGATCGGCGGCGGAACCATGCCGTCGATGTCGGATGGCTTCAGCCCCGCGTCAGCGATCGCGCGGCGCGATGCTTCGAGCATCATGTCAACCGCGGTCCGTTCCGTGCCTTTCACAAAGTCCGTTTCGCCGACGCCGGTAATTGCAGCCTTGTCCGCGAAGCCGCGTGAGGGTGATGTGGTCATGCCATGCCCCGTTCAGCCGCTGGTCAGGAATACGAACGGGCGCTGGCCAGGGCTCTTTCCGCCTCATCCACCAGACCGCGCATGACCTCTGCAGCTGGCCGGATCGCGTCGATCAGGCCAATTCCCTGGCCAGCAAAGCCAGGCATGATGTCTTTGCGTTCGGCCTTGATGCCCGAGGCCATGACCGGCCCCGAAACCATCGACTGATACGGCATGGGAAGGGGCTCCTTGCCTGCAGCAACCCATGCATCGGCCCATTTGTTTCGGATCATTCGCGCGGGCTTGCCGGTCAGCGAACGACTGACGACCGTGTCCGCATCGCCGCTTTCGGTGATCGCTTCCTTCTGGAAGTGCTCGATCCCGGCTTCGACCGTCGCGAGGAATGCCGTGCCAACCCACGCGCCTTCGGCCCCAAGCATCAGTGCCGCAGCGACTCCGCGCCCGTCGGAAATACCGCCGGCCCCGATCACGGGCACACGATTGCCGACTGCATCGACGACCTGCGGGATCAGCGACATGGTTCCTATCGGGGAATTGTGGCCGCCGCCATCGTGACCCTGCGCCACGATCATGTCGATACCGGAATCGACCACCTGCCGAGCGTGCTTGACCTTGCCGATCACCGCCATGACCTTGGTGCCATTGGCATGAAGACGGTCCATCCAGGGCCCAGGATTGCCGAGGCCAGCGGCATAGACCGGCACCTTCTCCTCAATCACCACTTCCATCTGCGCCTCGAAGAACTCTCTCGAGAACAGCTGGAGCCCGCTCTTGCCCATTTCCGGCGCACCCGCGGCGCGCATCGCCGCTGCAGCATCGACGTGGGGCAGATGCTCCCGCTCCATGAAATCGCGGGTGAACTCCTGGTATTCGCCTAGCAATGCCATCGGGTTGTCGGGCGCATCACCACTTTGTGGCGACGAACCCCGCCTCACCGAGGCTGGCAGAAGCGTGTCCACCCCGAACGGCTTATCGGTCATCTCGCGGGTCTGACGGATCCAGCTACGCAACTGGTCCGGCGAGCACGCCGCTGCGCCCAGAACGCCGAGTCCCCCGGCATTCGAAACGGCAGCCGCGAGCGCGGGAACGCTCGCCCCGCCCATGCCGGCGAGGAGGATCGGGTATTCGATCCCGAGAATTTCGCAAATGCGGCTCTTGAGTGCCATTGTTGTCTTCCTCTCCATCCCGCGCCCGTCCCGGACGCGTAGCTAAATGTGTCCCCACCGGACCTTTTGGCTCACCAGTTCCGGGCTTCTCTCCGCGAGATAGGCGGCGGACCCCGACACAAGACGGGCCATGGAGTTCCGCGCAGCTTCGCTATCGCCGGTGCGAACGGCCTCAAGAACGCGGCGCAGAAATCGCAATTGAACAGCTCGTTCCTGCGCCGAATAGCCCAGCGAGTGCGAGAATTCGCGGGTCAGCAAATGCATCGCCGAAGTCAGCAGGCCGAATAGGGGGTTGCCGCTGGCCCAGCCCAAAAGGTCGTGAAAGCGGCGATTCAATTCCTCGAACCTGCTTCCTTCGACATTGCGCTCGAGCTCCTTGAGGCAATCCGCAAGGGCGCTCAGGTCGCCAGTGGTCGCTCGCTGGGCGGCGTAAGCGGCAACATCGGGCGCGATCGCTTCGCGCAGTTCGAGCAGCCCCCGCAGGTCTGCCTCCATGAAATGCAGGATAAGCGAAAGACTGTTAGCAAAATCGCCGGTTTGCGGACGTGCGACGACCGGACCGCCGCCGCGCCCCAGTTGCAGATGAATGACGCCCTGGAGTTCGAGGAAGCGCAGCGCCTCTCGCAAGGTTGCCCGGGCAACGTCATATCGCGCAAGCATTTCATCCTCGCGCGGCAACCGGTCCCCCGCAATATGGGCTCCAGCTTCGATATCGCGAACGATGTGCTGAGCGAGCGAAAGCGCGCGCTTGGTCTTCTTCGTAACATCGGCCCTCGGCCGCATCTGTGGATTAGCTCCCATCAAGAATGCTTATAAGACTTAAATCACAATCCTGTCCACACATCCTTGCGGCCGTTACCGAGCCCGGGCCGAGAAATTAAAGATTATAAGGTTTATTGACGACAAGGGGTGGGCGGCCTACCTTGCGCCAGTGCCGACGATTAGCCACGACGAAGGATGGGACATGGAAAGCGCCACGATTGAACTGGATTCGGCAGAAAAGATCGCGTCCATCCCGATCGACGAGATCGATGTTTCGCGACCCAGCCTGTTCCAGAAGGACAACATAGGCCTGTTCTTCGATCGTCTGCGGCGGGAAGACCCGATCCACTACTGCCCGGACAGCTACGTCGGGCCCTATTGGTCGATTACCAAATTCGACGACATCATGGCGGTCGATACCAACCACAAGGTTTTTTCGTCGGAGGCGAAACTGGGCGGCATCGCAATCCAAGATATGCATTCCGTCGAAGGCGCGCTCGAACTCGAAATGTTCATCGCCATGGACCCGCCCAAGCACGACCAGCAGCGCAAGGCAGTCACTCCCGCGGTCGCGCCCTCCAACCTGCTGCTGCTCGAGCCGATTATTCGCGAGCGCGCAGGCGAAATTCTCGACACGCTACCCGTTGGCGAAGAATTCGACTGGGTCGACAAGGTCTCTATAGAATTGACCACGATGACCCTGGCGACCTTGTTCGATTTTCCGTGGGAAGAGCGACGCAAGCTGACACGATGGTCGGACGTGACGACGGCCGCGCCCGAAACTGGAATCGTGGAATCCTACGAGGCACGGCGAGCTGAGCTCATTGAATGCGCAATGTATTTCAAAGGTCTGTGGGAGCAGCGCATCAACGAAGAACCGAAGAACGATCTGATTTCGATGATGGCGCATTCGCCTGCGACTCAGGACATGCCCTTCCTCGAATTTCTCGGCAATCTCCTCCTGCTTATCGTTGGAGGCAACGACACCACGCGCAATTCCATCAGCGGGGGCGTCCTGGCGCTCAACCAGAACCCGGACGAATACCGAAAGCTGAACGAGGACCCTTCGCTGATCGCCAGCATGGTGCCCGAGATCATCCGCTGGCAGACCCCGCTGACCCATATGCGGCGCACTGCCGTTCAGGATTGGGAGATCGGTGGCAAGCAAATCAGGAAAGGCGACAAGGTCGTCATGTGGTACTTGTCGGGCAACCGGGACGAGACCGCGATCGACAGGGCCAGCCAGTTTATTATCGACCGCAAGAACCCTCGTCATCACCTGTCCTTTGGTTATGGCATACATCGCTGCATGGGCAACCGCCTTGCCGAACTGCAACTGCGGATCATCTGGGAAGAGATTCACAAGCGGTTCGCGCAAGTCGAAGTAACCGGCGAGCCCGAACGCCTGTTCTCAAACCTCGTTCGGGGAATCACCAAGCTACCGGTTCGGCTGCACGCACGATGACCGGCTACCCGCGCGAGCAAATATACGGAGTTCAAGATGGTCAAGGTAACGTTCGTTTCCAGCAAGGGAACGCGGCGCGAGGTCGAGGTGGCCGAAGGCGAAACCGCGCGCGAAGCGGCGCTCTTCAACGATGTGCCAGGAATTGACGGCGATTGCGGCGGTGTCTGCGCCTGCGCGACATGTCACGTCCATGTCGATCCCGCGTGGATCGACAAGGTAGGTCGCCTGGCGGACGACAGTATGGAATCCGACCTTCTGCAGTTCGCCGAAGGCACGAGCGAATACAGCCGTCTTGCTTGCCAGATTCCAATAATGCCAGAGCTGGACGGCTTAGTTCTGCACGTCCCCGAGCAGCAATACTGACGGATCACTGTGAGATTTTCGATGAGGCCTCAGTAGCGGCCCCCGATGTACGGAGACACCAGCAAAGCTCGGGCTTCTTGCAGGTCGGCTTTCAATCTACAAATTCGTAAGCGGCACCATATCCCGCGTTCTCCGGGATAGTGAGGACGTTCTTGCCGTCGCGCTCGACGATCTCGGGTAGGACCGTCACCATCTCGCGGGCTTCAGCCTGTGCAACGCAATCTTCCGCGCTCGTTGCTTCTGCCAGCAATTGCAGGTTCAGCCGGGTCGGGAAAATAACCGTTCGCTCTCCAGCTTCTCCCATTTGCAGCGCCTTGCGCGGCGAAAGCCATTCCGCGTCGACGGTTTCGTATCCGTCGCAGGCGGCAATCTGCCGGTCGGGAGCGCGGACAACGTAGAAATGGGTGTCGAAGCGCTTGTGCATGAATGCTGGCGTAACCCACCTTGCAAACTGAGTAAGCCGGTCGAGCCGCAGTCGCACGCCGGCGTCGCGCACGATGTCTAAAAATCCCTGAGTCCCTCGCTCTACCGCCTTGCGGCTTTCAAGGTCGCAGGCGCCCTCGAATGTCGTACCGTCGCTATTTTCGGCCAACAGGATTCCTGCTTCTTCGTAAGCTTCACGGATGGCGGCAATCCGCAAGGTCCGTTGCGTGTGATCGAAGGAATCCCAACCAGTGCAATGATCGATCCATTCAGGAACTTTGTCACCGGCTGAGGGCTTGCCACCGGGAAACACCAATGCGCCCGAGGCAAAATCGATCTGGTGGTGCCGTTTTACCATGAGAACCTCGAACTGCGGATCGTCGCGCAGCAACAGCATGGTCGCGGCAGGAACCGGATCGACGGGCGTTCGCAAATTCATCCAACTCTCCTCCTGAAGCGTGCCTCTTCAACATCTTTACGCGCCGGGATCGCTGTCGCAAAGACTTACGGTCGTGCGGGCGGTCATACGGAGCGGCGGCTGCTACCTGCAGTCCCTCATCATCGGGAGTTAGGAGCCGGCTGGGCCGAATGTATAAGTCAGGCCAAGCCCTCCCGAAATCTGATCTGGTGAACCAATTATTCGCACCACCGGCGAGTCGGCAGCGTCACCCACAAGTCGATCATACTTCGCGTAACTGTAGACTCCCCAACGTTTGGTGATTTGCTGCACATAGCCGAGTGTAGCCCCAACCGACTGAATCCCACCACCCGCCGAGAACGCTGGCAGGCCGGATGCCGAATCGGGAGCAACAGAGAAGTAAGCGCTGTTGTAGGTCTCGTCCGCGAAGGTAACACGAGGCCCGGCTGAAAGGAGCCAATCGTCCCCCCGACGGGCCACGAAGTCGGCACCGATATTCCCGACCCACCCCTCGTGGCCTCCCAGGCCTTTTCGAAGCTCTGAGCGTAGCCTCACGCTTTCAGACAGATCGTATTGAAGGAACACACCCGGCTCGACCGTGAACCCCACCTTCGGGAGGTCCACGCCGACATCCCCAGCAGCCCGGCTGCCCTCAAAGTTCAGGGCGGGGCCGATGGTCAGTTGCTGAAATCTAATAAGAGGGAATCCGAAACTTTCATCCGGTGCTTCGAATTGAAAAGGATCGGTCCCGCGAGCGCGAGCGACGTCGACAAGCGGACGAAAACTCAGGTCATCGGAACCCGGATAGCTCGGCACAATCTGGACGCCGAGCGCGATCCTCGTCCGGCGTGGTTCCTCATCATCCTGGGAAAGCGCGGGTTGAGCCGCTGCAAGGAGCAGGACTGCGGCAGCACCGCCAACAAAGTAGAACTTCATGAACTGCTCCTACGGAAATTTCTCGGTGTGGGTCCGAGACGTCGCTGTGTGGCTACGACCTTGTGCCTTCATTGCCCAGCGGAGCGAATGCCGGCGTGACTTCGTGGGTTTCGCGTCTCGGAATTTTCTACCATGGACACTCACCGAGATAGCACTCTCGCCATGCCAACATTCGTTTTACCGCGTCCATGTGCCTTGTCCGTGCAACCAACTCAATCTTCCTCGAAGGGGCCTGCCTTTTCGAGCCCACCGCCAAGCGCGACAAAAAGGGTGGCGCGGTTCTGCAGCCAGGCGCGGCGCGTGGCGAGAAGCTGTTGCTGTGCATTGAACAGATTGCGTTCGGCATCGAGCACTTCGAGGTAATCCGCCACACCTTCCCGGTAGCGAAGCCGTGCGATCCGCGCGATGCGCTCCTGCGCTAGGAGAGCACGCTCGAGCGTTTCGATCTGCTCGGCGAGGTAGCGTCGACCGGCCAGCGCGTCGGAAACTTCGCGGAAGGCGGTCTGTACAGTGCGATCATAGTTGGCCACTTGCTCAACTTCGAGTGCCCTAGCGAGGTTCAGGTCGGCCTCACGCGCGCCCCAGTCGAAAATCGGCAAGGTGATCGAGGGGCCGAAACTCCACCCCAGCCCACCCGAGGAGAAGAGCCCATCGAGACTGTTGGAGCTGAGGCCGGCGCTGCTCGTGAGCGAAATTGTGGGGAAGAAAGCGGCTCGGGCCGCGCCTATGTTGGCTCGGGCTGCGCGTAGCTGTTCCTCCGCCGCAATGATGTCGGGGCGGACGAGGAGCAATTCGGAAGGCAGGCCTGCAGCAAGACGGCGATCGTCAAGCTGAGCGGCGAGGGACAAGCCGCGCGGCAGTCCGGGGGGGACGCCCCCCCCTAAAAGAACAACAAGCTGATTGCGCAGCCTCGCGAGATCGAGCCGCTCGATCGCGAGTTGTTGTTCGGCCTGCGTCAGCAAGGTTTCCGCCTGCCGGTAAGGCAGCGCAGATGTGACTCCATTGTCGAGCCGGAGACGGGCAATCCGCAGCGCTTCGCGGCGGCTTTGCGCGGTCGCCTCGGCAAGCGCGAGCTGTTCTTCGGTTTCAACGATCTCGAAATATGTGTTGGCCGTGTCGGCGATAAGCGCAAGATAGAATGCGCGTTGCGCAGCCACCGTTGCAAGATACTGGGCGCGGGCGGCCTCGCTCAAGTTCGCAATTCGACCCCAGAAGTCCAGCTCAAAAGAACTGACACCAACTCCGACGTCGAACCGATTGAAGGTGACAGCCGCTGGCGCTCCCTCAACGTCGCCGGAATCGAGCGCCGGATTAACACCAAGTGGCTGACGTGTGCGAACGGCACTGGCGTCGCCGACCAGGTTCGGAAGCCGACGACTTTCCTGGATGCGGTAGCGGGCCCGTGCCTGCGCGATACGAGCGGTTGCAGCAAGTAGATCGCGATTGTTCTCGAGGGCAATTGAGATCAGCCCTTCGAGCCGCGGATCGATGAACCAGTCGCGGTAGGACAGCTGTGAGGCAACGATCTCGCCATCGGGACGATAGTCGGCATCAAAAACGGGCGCAGTGACTGGTACGTGGCGGACATGCTCGGGTGCCAAGCTGGCGCATCCGCCTAGCAGGCTCGAGGCAAGTGCGGCGCCAAGGACGGTTTTGGTCGGACCACACCAGGGGCAGATCATCATTCGGCCTCTCCCCGGCCTGCGGAGTTTTCCGCGCCTGCCAACGGTCCGGTGTGGTGTCGGTCCCCCTCATGCCCCCCGGTCGCAACCGGCTGTTTTCGACTAATATTACGCCTTACCAGTAGATACAGCACCGGGATGAGAAAGATGCCGAGAACGGTTGCAGCAATCATGCCGCCCGCGACTCCGGTGCCGACGGCAATCCGACTGGCCGCGCCTGCTCCGCTTGCGAGGACCAGCGGAACCATCCCCATCGTAAAGGCAAGCGAAGTCATGATGATCGGGCGCAGACGCAGGCGCGCCGCTGCCTTGACCGCGTCAATACGTCTAAGGCCCCGCTCCTCTTCCTCGATCGCGAATTCGACGATCAGGATCGCATTTTTTGCGGCCAGGCCGATGATAGTGATCAGACCTACGTTGAAATAGACGTCTGCGGAGAGGCCCCGCAGCATCGAGAAAAGGACCGCGCCAAGCACCCCCATCGGCACGATAAGCAAAACCGCTAGTGGGACCGCCCAGCTTTCATACAGAGCCGCGAGCACCAGAAACACTACCACCACAGAGAGGCCGAGGAGAAATCCGATCTGTCCGCCGGCCTGCTTTTCTTCGAAGGAAACGCCCGTCCACTCGTAACCGATGCCCTGGGGCAATTGTTCGGCAAGACGCTCCATCTCCGCCAGAGCCGCACCGGACGATTCACCCGGTGCGGCCATTCCCGACAAGGTCAGGGCCGGATACCCGTTATAGCGCGAGATGCTGGCCGGGGCCGCGGACCATTCGACATCAGCGAAAGAGCCGAACGGCACCAAATCACCAGCCTGGTTGGGAATGCGCAGCGCCAGGACGTCTTCAGGGGTCATGCGGTGGGGCGCATCGGCCTGGACCAGCACCTGGAGTACGCGGCCGTCACGGTTGAAATCATTGGCATAAGCAGAGCCAAAAGTGATCGAGAGAGCCGCATTGACGTCAGCGAGCGACAAGCCCAGCGCACGCGCCTGAACTCGATCGATGTCGACCCTGAGTTCGGGGCTGGGTCCCTGGTCCTCTGGGCGCAGGTTCGCAACGAGCGGACTCTCCGCCGCCAGACCAAGCAACTGGTCGCGCGCGGCGATCAGGGTCTCACGTCCCAGACCGGCGCGATCCTGGAGCTTGAGCGTGAACCCGCTGGCCTGCCCAAGGGACTGGATCGACGGTGGCTGGATGACGAACGCGGTTGCTCCGTCATTCTGCATGAAAGTCCCCATTGCCCGCTGCAGAATAGCTCCTGCGCTGCTTTCCTCGGCGGTCCGTTCGTCCCACGGCTTGAAAGGCGCGAACATCAATGCATTGTTCTGTCCCTGCCCAAAGAAGCTGAAGCCGCGCACTACGACCAGGTTTTCGACTTCCTCCTGGGCGAGCCAGAACTCGGTAATCGGCTCGAGCGCTTCGTCCAGCCGCTCCTGGGTGGCGCCCGGCGGCGCCTGTACCGCAGTGATTAGGTAACCCTGGTCCTCAGTCGGCAGGAAAGCGGTAGGCAGGCGGAAAAACAGCAACGCGGTAATGGCTACTAGGGCGAGGAACACTGCAAAGGCGCGAAACGGACGCGAAAGGATCCGATCGTTCGCGCGCCCGTATTTGTCCTGCATCTTCGCGAACCAGCGGTTGAACCGGCCAAAGAAGCGCGCGGCCATGTTGCGGACACGGGCAAACCGCCCGCGCCAGCCGGGCTGTGCTTCGGCCTCCCAATCGATCTCGACCTCGCCACCCTCGCCATGCCCTTGGGCTATCGGCTTGAGGAAGGTAGCGCACAATGCCGGCGTCAGCGACAGGGCCATGAAGGCGGAGAAGAATATCGCGACGGCAAGTGTAACCGAGAACTGGCGGTAGATTCCGCCCGTCGATCCGGGGAAAAACGCCATCGGTACGAATACCGCGATCAGTACCAGCGTGATGCCGATGATCGCGCCGGTGATCTGACCCATGGCCTTGCGGGTCGCCTCGAGGGGCGGGAGGCCTTCCTCGCGCATGATGCGCTCGACGTTCTCGATGACGACGATTGCGTCGTCGACGAGGATGCCGATGGCGAGAACCATGCCGAACAGCGACAGCACATTGATCGAGAAGCCGAACACCCACAAACCGAGACACGCGCCGGCGAGGGCGATTGGAACCACCAGCGTCGGGATCAGTGTTGCCCGAAAGTTCTGGAGGAACAGGAACATGACGAGGAAGACAAGGACCATCGCCTCGGCCAGAGTCTTGATGACTTCCTCGATCGAGACTTCGACGAATGGCGTCGTGTCATAAGGTATTGACCAAGCAACATTAGCCGGTAGCCCGGGCGCGATTTCTTCCATCCGCGCCGTGATTCCTTCAGCGGTTGCAAGCGCGTTGGCACCGGTAGCAAGCTGCACAGCCAGTCCCGCCATTGGCTGACCGTTTAGAGTGGTCGATGTCGCATATGTCTGCGCGCCGATTTCCACTCGCGCGACTTCCCCCAGGCGAACCACTGCGGCGCCGGAATTTGCGCGCAAGATGATGTTTTCAAATTCCTCGACCGTATTGAAACGACCTTCGGTGGTGATCGTCGCAGTGATCTGCTGCCCGTCCGCAAGGGGCCTGGCTCCGATCGATCCACCTGCCGTCTGCGCGTTCTGTTCGCGGATCGCGGCCAGAACGGCACCGGGCGAAAGATTGTAGGACGCGAGAGCGTCGGGATCGAGCCAGATGCGCATGGCATATTGCGAGCCGAACAGTGTTACGTCGCCTACCCCGGGCACGCGCCGCAGTTCATCGATCACCTGATTGGATGCGATATTGCCAAGATCGGTGCTGGTAAGATCGCCACTTTTAGACACCAGCGCGACGATCAGCAGAAATCCGGCATTGGCCTGGCGCACGGTGATGCCCTGTCGCCGCACCTCCTCTGGCAGTCGCGCCTCGACAGTGCTCAATCTATTCTGAACGTCGGTCTGGGCGAGGTCGATATCCGTTCCCGCCTCGAACGTCAGCGTGATGCTCGCAGTGCCATTCGACGCGCTCGAGGACGACATGTAAAGGAAGCCCTCCACGCCGTTGAGCTGTTGTTCGATCACCTGGGTGACGTTTTGCTCAAGCGTCTCGGCGTCGGCGCCGGGGTATACTACGCTGATCGTCAGCGAGGGCGGCGCGACTTCGGGATATTGCTCGACCGGAAGGGCTCGCAACGCGATTATGCCCGCCAGCAGGATGCCGAGCGCGATAACCCATGCAAAGATGGGCCGATCAATGAAAAACCGGGCCATGTTTCAGCGTTCCTGGGACACGGGGGCAGATTTCTTCCGGACGGCGGTCTTGCGGGCCGTCTGAGCGCTCAGGGGCTGAACGGGCACCCCCGGGCGGACCTTCTGCAAATTGCTGACGATCACCACGTCGCCTACTTTCAGGCCACTCTTTACGATCCAGAAGCCGTCCACCATCGCGCCAAGGGCGACCGAACGCGTCGCCGCCCGCCCTTCGGCATCGACAACGAAGACCGAACCGCCCTGTTCGGTCAGATTTACTGCCCGCTGGGGAACAGAAATGCCTTCTTGCACCTCGCCCGCGAAAATCCTCGCGCGGACGAATTCCCCCGGGAGCAGCAATCCCATGGGGTTGGGAAACTCGGCGCGCAGTTCGACCGTGCCGGTCTCCTCGTCTACCGACAGGGCATAAAAGTCGACATAACCTGGAATGGGATACTCTGTCCCGTCGCTGAAAGTCAGTCTGACTTCAACCCGATCATTCTCGTCGAGCTCGATTTCACCTGCTGCAACCGAGCGGCGAAGTGCGAGCACTTCGCTCGCGGCCTGGGCGAAATTGACATAGACCGGCGAAATCTGTTCGATTTTGGTCAGGAGAGTCCCTTCAGGTTGGCTGACCAGCGCACCTTCGGTGACCAGCGCCCGGCCGGCGCGCCCCGAAATCGGTGCTCGGACGGTGGTATAGCCAAGCTGGAGCGAAGCGGCTTCGAGTTGCGCGCGGATCTGTGCGACATTGGCCTCCGCCTCGCGTGAGGCGGCAACCGCGGCATCGTATTCCTGGCCACTGATCGCGTTCTCAGCCACGAGAGGCCGAAAACGTGCGACGACAGCGCGGGCATTGCTGGCTGTCGCGCGGGCACGCTGCAAGGCTGCCTCGGTCTGCGCGTAATTTGCGCGCAGTTCTCGCGGATCGATGCGGAAGAGAGGCTGACCGGCGCGCACGTCAGTGCCTTCTTTATACAGCCGCGCCTGAACGATGCCCGTTACCCGCGCACGCACTTCGGCTTCGCGGACGGGCTCGACCCTTCCCGGAAGCTCGACCACATTGGGAATGGGCCGACTTGCAATGGTTACTGTCCTGACCGGTATGGCTGGCGGCTCAGCGGGTGCTTCGGCGTCCGAGCATGATGCGAGCAAGAGACAGGCCGTAACGACGGCAAGAATACGCTTCATGGGGGGCTTTCAGTCAGATTCGGTGCAGGTTTGGAAGCGTAATAGTCATTACACGCTTGTCCTGCAACTCTCGATCGTGGACATTGCTCGTGATGACCTCGCCAGACCCGTTCTGCAGATTGAACCTTCGTCGCCAGGCGATCGTCTCGGCTGCGCGTAAGCTTTTCGTTAGGCAAGGTTATGAGCAGACAACGCTGCGCGATGTCGTCGATGAAGCGGGGGGGTCACTCGCGACAGTTTACAAGTTGTTCGGCAATAAGGACGGCCTGCTCGAAGCTGTGGTGCTGGAAAACGTCGCCACGAGCGAGGCGCTATTCCAGGCGGCCGGGAAGGACGGAGCATTACCTGGCCCGACCCTTCATCGTCTGTCCGAGGAGCTTAGCGCCCTCTTTCTGAACCCGGAGGTTGTTGCGCTGGTCCGCATCGTGATGGCCCAAAGTATCAGCGATCCCAATTTCGCTAGGCGCTTTTTTGAGCGCACCGCAACAAGCACGCGCATCGCGTTGGAGAGATTATTCCAAAACTGGCAGGAGTGCGGGATCGCAATGGATGGGCCACCGAGCTTTCTCGCGGAAATGTTCATGAACCCCTTCGTGGCGGACCTACATACAAAAGCAATCAGCCATGGTTCGGGCATTGGTAACACGCCCGAGCGGCTGCGCGATAGGACCGACTTCTTTCTCAAGGCATCGGGAATCGGGAGTAGCGCGTAAGCACTCCGGCTTCATCAAAGACGGAGCAGAGACGCTCAGCACGAGCGAGTCTCGCAATATGGTGGGCTAAGTGCCATAGCAGGCTCGGGGTCAATTCCGCAGCAGGACTAATCCGGCAACTCCTAGCACGGCACCCGCCAGCAGCCAGGATTGATCGACAAGCAGCGCAGCGGCCACGATCAATGCAGCGGCTACAGGCCCTTTAGCGGACTGATCTCGATGGTGGCTGGCCGCGAGCCGTTCGACACTGACCGGATCGAGTTGGACCGGCAGATAGCCAGATTTTGCGATTGAGCTCGCGTTCGCAAGTATACCGGGCAGGGACGCCGACAATCCCAGCAGTTGACGGCGGATTTTCTTCAGCCCTGACCGAGCACTGCCAAGTGAGAACCGCTCTGAGAGAAGCTCCATCATAATCGGCCGGGTTTCTTCGGCAATGTTGTACTCGGGTGCCAGCGATCGGACAAACCCTTCGGCCGTCAGCAAGGTCCGCAGAAGAATGGCTAGATCGGGCGGGAGGACCAGCTTGAAATCCCGTAACAAGTCGAATACTCGCGAGAAGATCTGCGAGAACTCGATACCGGAGAGCACCGCCCCCTTGAACTCTCCAATCAACTGATCGAGATCTAGCGCCAGTGCAGCGCGATCCACTTTAGGCTCTCCCGCCCATGCGAGAAGAACATCAGCGACCTCGCTGGTTTCCTCGCCGGCAATCGCGAGCACAAGCCGAACAATCTCGTCGCGTCTGGCCTTGGTGAGCGTCCCGACCGATCCAAAATCGATGAATCCGACATCCTGTTCGCCGATCAGGAAAACATTACCGGGATGCGGGTCGCCGTGGAATTCACCGTTCAGAATGATCATGCGCAGGACTGCGTCGGCGTAGCTTTTGGCGAAACGAGCCACCTGTGGATCGCCAGAGGAGTTGGCCAGCGAAGAAGCCGGCAGGCCGTACAGGCGTTCCTGTACGTTGACCCGGAGCCCCGTTAGTTCCCAATGGATGGCCGGAGTCTTGACCCCAATGGTATCGAGATAGGCGCCAATCCGCTCGCACGCTCTGGATTCCGCAGCGAGGTCCATCTCCCAGGCGAGATTGCGGCCGAAGGTACGCAGAAACTCGGCTGGCCGGTAGCGAGCAATGTCTGGCGACCGTGCTTCCGCGATCCCGGCAAGGCGTACAAGGAGGCGCACATCAGCCTCCATCCGAGCGGCAGTGCCTGGCCGCCGAACCTTCACGATGACATCGCTTCCGTCCCGCAGTTTGGCGGAATAGGTCTGCGCTATGGAGGCGGAGGCCAAAGGCTGTTCGTCGAATTGCACAAAGTCGTTCCGCCAGTCCTCACCCCAGCTTGAAGCAAGAACGGGCTCGATATGCGCGAAAGGTACTGGCGACACCTGATCGTGCAGGGTTGAGAATGCCGTGATCCAGTTTTCGGCAAACAGATCGCTACGCGTGGCGAGGAGCTGCCCCAGCTTTATACCAACTGGACCGATGTCACGCAGGAACGCGACCACTGCGGCTGGGCGAAATTCGCGAGTGTCAATAACTGGGCTGGTAGAAGGAATAAACCCGAAGGCTCCCGCGAGGTTCTTGGCCCCGTGCCTTACAAGAATCTGGCCGATCTCCGCAGCGCGAGCCATGCTGCTCATAGGCTTTTCAGAAAACGAAGACATGTTTTTTAATCTGCCTCGTTCCGTTGTTGGTCCAGATTTGCCGATACCCTCGCAAGAATGTCTCTCAATGTACGTTTCTCATCTGCGGTAATGTCGCGCCAAAGCAGGTCATGAAGCCGATCAGCGGAGCCCCTTAATTCGGGCAGGAGGTCATCAAGCCGCTCAGTGAGAATGAGCTGCCACGCTCGCCGATCCGTTTTGGCTCGAACCCTTTCCATTAGCCCTCTGGCACAAAGACTGGCGACCGCTTGGCCGATAGTCGCTGATTCCAGTTCCAGTTTCTTCGCTATTTCAGCCTGCGTGAGGACAGGATCGCGAAGAAGTTGTCCGATGATCCTCCACTGTGTCTGATTGAGACCGATCCTGGCGACCCGTGCATCGTACGCCCTTCGAGCTCCCCGACTGATTTCGTTCAAAAGATAGAGAATGCGGTCATCATCGCTGATTACCTTCCGCCGACGCTGCGATCGTGTCAGGGTATCTGGGTTTTCGTCCATAGGACTGTGTAGTCCGATCGCTTCGGATGCCCAAACACAAACTGCTAAAACACTTTACTATACGACGCGCGCCTTATAGGGCGCGTGGCCCGATCACCTCTTACTGAAGCTGCCGAAAGAGTCAGATGACCGATACCTCCAACGAACCGGAGCAGGAGGGCACAACCCCAACGAACCCGCAATCGCGGCGTGGCTTGCGCGTCGTGTTAATCATTATTGGTCTTGCAGTCCTGCTCGGCGGGGGCTGGTGGTACTTTCGGCACGTTACCTACGGTCAGTACATGCAGTCGACCGACAATGCCTATGTCGCTGTTGACAGCGTCGTTATCTCTTCCAAGGTAGCGGGATACGTCGAAGAGGTCTTCGTGGGGGAGAACGAGCAGGTTGCTCGCGGCGGAGCCCTCGTACAACTTGATTTGCGGGATTATCAGGCGCAAGCTCAACAGGCGCGCGCGCAGATTGCCGCGACGCTCGCAGGGGCCGATACCATCCGGTCACAAGTAACCGAACAGGATGCGGCCATCCGCCAGGCGCAGGCCCAACGCGCCGCCGCGGGCGCGGCACTCGACCTCGCGAACGACCAGGTGGCGCGCTATCGACCCTTGGCTGCCACCGGAGCCGAACCGCGGGAAAAGCTCGACCAGTATGAGACGCAGGCGCGGCAGGCGCGCGCCGAACTCGCAGCTACGCAGGCGGCGGTTTCTGCCGCAACGGCTCGCCGCGCGACCCTGTTCGAGCAGATTGGCCAGACCCAGGCGCAGGCCGACGCTGCGCGCGCGCAGCTAGAAACAGCCGACCTTACGGTTGAATCGACGTTGCTGCGCGCCAGCAAGGCAGGCCGGGTCGGCGATCTCTCGGTGAGAGTGGGCCAGTTCGTGCAGCCGGGCCAGCGTTTGATGACGGTGGTTCCGGTGAGCGCGATCTACGTGACCGCAAACTTCAAGGAAACGCAGGTTGGCCTGATCCGGCCCGGCCAGAGCGTCCGGCTAGAGGTCGACGCCTTACCCGGCGTTGAGATCGCGGGACGGGTGGACAGCATATCGCCGGGAACGGGAGCGGAATTTTCAATCCTCCCCCCCGAGAATGCCACCGGCAACTTTACGAAGATCGTTCAGCGTATACCGGTCCGCATAGCTATTGACGCTCGTCTTGAAGTTCGGCGTCTGCTCGTTCCCGGCATGTCAGTTGTGGCGACCGTTGACACCCGGAATGCGGCAGGTGAACTGGAAGAGATCTCGAGCCAGACGCAATGACCGAAGGAATGGCAGCCCCTGGCACTCCCGGAGGTCCGGTCGCGAGCCCGAAAAACGCGGACGTTACCGCCTGGGTAGCCGTGGCTGCGGGCGCTCTCGGCGCCATGCTCGCGACGCTGGACATCTCGATCGTCAATTCCGCTCTGCCTGTTATCCAGGGAGAAATCGGTGCCACAGGCGCCGAGGGCACCTGGATTGCCACCTCGTTTCTCGTTGCTGAGATTGTCGTCATTCCGCTGAGCGCCTGGCTGGAGCGTCTGTTTGGTCTGCGAACCCTCCTTATCATCGCGGTCAGCGCGTTCACCGCCTTTTCGGTGCTGTGCGGGATTGCAACCGACCTTACCACTATGATCATCGGTCGCACGGGTCAGGGCTTCATGGGCGGAGTGCTCATTCCGACGGCGATGACCATCGTCGCCAAAAGGCTGCCGCCTCATCAACAGCCCATCGGAATGGCCCTGTTCGGCATGACAGTGATCCTCGGCCCCGTGATGGGACCATTGATCGGGGGTTGGCTGACCGAGAATCTGAGTTGGCACTATGCCTTCTTTGTCAATGTGCCAGTCTGCGGCCTGCTGCTGCTCCTCCTGTTCGTTGGCTTGCCCCATGAAAAGCCAAAGTGGGAATATCTCACCGACGCGGATTGGGCGGGCATTCTCGGGCTCATCCTGGGGCTGGGCGGCCTGACAGTTGTTCTCGAGGAGGGCCACCGTGAAGAATGGTTTGAATCCTCGCTCATTCAATGGCTCACGGTGATCACAATCGTCGGATTTGCCTCGCTGATTTACGGACAGGTGAAGGCACGCAAACCGGTCTTAAAACTGCAACTCCTGTTCAATCGACAGTTTGCCAGCGTCGCGATCATGGCGCTCGCCTTGGGCATGGTGATGTATGGTTCGACCTACGTAATCCCGCAGTTCCTCGCGATCATTTCTGATTACAACGCCCTTCAGACCGGGCTAGTTATTTTCTGGATGGGCGTCCCGGCATTCCTGTTGATGCCTGTCCTTCCCTTGATGATACGGAAGATCGACATCCGCATCGCCGTTGGCGCCGGCATGTTGCTGATGGCGGTCAGCTGCTTTGTCAGCACCAGCCTTACAGCCGAATCCGGGGGTGCCGTTTTCACCGAGAGCCAGCTCTTGCGCGGTGTCGGCATGATCCTGTCGATGATGTTCCTGAACCAAGCGACAGTGGCTTCGGTTGCCAAGGAGGACGCGGGCGATGCTTCGGGGATTTTCAACGCGGCCCGCAATCTCGGCGGGTCTTTCGCTCTTTCAGCTTTGGCATCGTTCCAGGACCAACGGATCTGGCATCACAGCCGACGAATGGAAGAGACGCTGAATGCGAACAGCGTTTCGCTGCAGGACTATCTCGACGGGCTGGCGCGAAACTTCGGCGGCATGGAGGGGGCGATGGCCGTCCTGAGCCGCACCCTCCAACGCGAGGCGTTCATAATGACCTACAATGACGTCTTCCTGGTGATGGGGGTCCTGACCCTCGCGACGGTTCCGCTAGTCCTCTTCCTGAGGCCGCTTCCAAAAAATGTCTCCCTTTCGATGCACTGAGCCCAACATGATGCGCCGTCCAATACCATCGCTTCTCCTCATCGCCTTGCTGGCTGGCTGTACGGCTGGGCCGGACTACGCAGGCCCTCCGAAAATATTGTCGGCGGATACGGGCCATCGGTTTGTCCGCGCTGGCGAGGACGTAGGCCTCATGGACCCGGCCCTCGCCGAATGGTGGGTGCTGCTCGACGATCCTGAACTGACACGGCTGGTCGAAATTGCGCTGTCCGAAAATCCGTCGCTTCAGGCAGCGCAAGCGCGCATCGCGCAGGCCCGGGCATCGGTCAGGCAGGATCGGGCGGGCAGAATGCCGACGCTCGGAACCCAGGCCACCACTATTCAGGGCCGGCTTCCCGGCCTGGACATCCAGGGGGGGCCACCCCCGTCCTCACAGCAACCCGATCCGGAGGCGGGAAGCGACGACGCCCTCAGCTTTTACAATGTTGGTCTCAATGCAAACTGGGAGCTGGAGTTTGCGGGCGGCTCCCGGAGGCGTATCGAGGCCGGCAACGCGCAGGCCGCTGCAACGGTCGCCAACGCGGAGGACGCAAAGGTCCAGCTGACCGCCGAAGTTGCCAATAACTACGTCAACTTGCGGGAGGCCCAGTTCCGCGCCGACCAATACCGGACGCAGATCAAGCTGCAGGAGGAAATCCTGGCCCTGACTTATCAGCGGTATCAGCAGGGCGCGCTGCCGCTGTTCCCGGTGGGTAACGCGAACGCCGAGCTGGAGGTGCTCAAGTCCCAGTTCGCCGAGGCGGAGGCCGACATTGCGGTCCTGCTCGACGCGCTTGCCATACTGTCCGGCCGGATTCCCGGATCGACTGCCGAAGACCTTTCGACGCCGCGTGATATCCCTTTGCCCCCGGATCAGGTTACTGTCGGCGATCCGGCGAGTCTGTTCGCGCGTCGGCCCGACATCAGGGCGGCTGAGCGCACTCTCGCCGCCGCAACGGCCAGGATCGGTGTGGCTGAAGCGGCAAGGTTCCCGAAGCTGTCCTTCATGGGGATTCTGGGCCTTGGCGGATCCTCCCCCGACGACATCTTCGATGTGGGTGAATTATCGGCATTGGCGATCCCTCGCCTGGAATGGAATTTTCTCGATTTTGGAAGGGTCGACGCGTCAGTAGATCGAGCCGGGGCGGTCCGCGACGAAGCTGTCGCTAACTACCGTCAAACCGTCCTCTCGGCGCTACAGGATGCCGAGCGAGCTCTGGCACGATTTGGCCAACAACGGGTCGCACTGGCAGCCACCGCACAGATCAAGAGCCAGGCCGATAGCGCCGCTGATCTGAATCGCCAGCGCTTTGCGGCAGGAGCGATCTCGAGGGCTGACCTCAATCTTGCGCTGCGCGACAAGCAGCAGGCTTCGGCAGACCTGGTTCGGACGAAAGCGGCGCTTACCCTGGCCTGGATCGCGCTGCAGAAGTCGCTGGGCCTGGGGTGGCAAGAGCCCGCCGAGGGGGCAGTTGCCGCGCCGTGAAGTCGTAGCTGACGAGGAGTCCTGCGTCAGTTCGTTCGGTTCACGAGAAATACGCGCCCCTGCCGCTGGCGACCAACTTGCCGTCGGGTCCGACAATACGCGTCTGCGCCACCGAAATCTGCCGCCCGATCTTCACGATCTGTCCGTGAGCAGTGAGAGGGCCTGAGGTTGCAGGACGGTGATAATCGACGCGCAGATCGGCCGTCGCTTTCGCGGCGGCGCCTCTCGCAAGCAAAGCATAAAGTCCGGTGAGGTCGACCAGTGACGCCAGGATCCCTCCATGCGCCGACCCCACCATGGGGTTCGACACGATCTCCTCGCGCCACGGCATGGTGATCTCGATTCCATTCTCAGACCAGGCAGCAATCTCCAGCCCGAGCCATCGGTGAAAAGGGGCCAGGTGCAGCATCTCTTGCAAGCGCTCTCGATCGATCATGCTTCCTTCATCCCCTCCAGCTGAGCCGTATCGGAAGAGTGATGGCCCCTCAGGAAATCGACGATAGCGGCGGAAAAGGCGTCGTTCGCATCGCCCACGACCATATGCGTGGCATCTGCGATGTCCGTGTATTCTGCATGAGGGGCAAGTTGTCGCAGATGCGAAACGGCCTCGTCGGAAACAAGATCACTCGAAGCGCCGCGGATGAGATGCAGCGGAAGTGCGAGATTCGCCGCGGCTTGGCTCAACTGTGCCGACTGCCGGTCCTGACTGCCAGGGTCGCTTCGTTTGGTAGCCGCGATATTGCGGATGAAAGCGGGGTCCCAATGCCAGTAAAAGCGGCCATCCTCCTTTTTCCGCAGATAGCTCTTGAGGCCATCGCTTGCGCCGCGTCTGGCACGATGCGGCATATAGCGAGCGATCACGTCCGCCGCCTCCTGCGGTGAAGCGAAGCCACTATCGACGTGCTCTTCCATGAAACCGACTACTCGCATCACGCCGGCGGGCTCCATTCGCGGAACTACGTCGACCAAGGTAAGCGAGGCAAAGGTGCCGGGTGCGAGCTCGCCTTCGGCTAGAATTCCTGCCATTCCGCCAAGCGAAGCCCCGACCAGGGCTGGGCGACGCTCCATAAGCGACGCGATGTTGACCAAGTCAGCCGCAAAATTTCGGACATCGTAAGCGCCCTCAAGAGCCCAGTCGCTATCTCCATGCCCTCGAAGATCGACCGCAATCGCGCGAAAGCCTTCTTGAGCGAGATCGCACATTACGCGCTTCCACGCCCGCCGGGTCTGACCGCCCCCATGAGCGAGCAGGACCGGCATCGCGTTCTGTTCCCCGCAGGCGTCAGCGGCAAGAGCAATTCCTGCCTCACCGTATAAGATCATTGCTTCGATCTGCACTGGAGTATCACCTTTTATACTATATCGGCTCTTCCTTAATTGGGAACCGTGCATCCGAGACAGCGATCGCTTACTGGCTGCCCCTCCGCCGTTATCCTCTCAGTCATTCAGGCACCATAGCGCGCCATGAAGGTGTCGTGAGCCGCGCGGGCGACACGCTCGCATTGCGCGACAGGCACTTTCTCATGCGAACCGAATAGGCGGTTGTCAAAAATAGACACTTTGCACAGTTCGACGAGCTGCTGTGCAGCGATTTGCTCATCATCCACGGTCAGTTCGCCACGTCCGCACCATACGCGCAGAAGCACCCTGATCTTTTCCGTCCCTCGGCGCGGACCGGCGTCCATAATCGTCGCCGTCGCGAGTGGGAAGCGTCCGCCCCCCCCCACTGCAATACGACACAAATGCACAGCACTGTCGTGCCGCCCAAATAGATCAGTCAACTGATTTGCAACTACGAGCAAGCCTTGTCGCGCAGGCAATTCCGCCAGCCTTGGCTTGGCGATTTCGTTGTTAACATTCTTAAGTGCGTTTTCTACAACCGTGACATAGAGTGCGCCCTTGTCTGGAAAGTGATTGTAAAGTGTGGGCTTAGCAACTTTTGCTTCCCGTGCCACCTGCTCCATGCTGGCGCCATCAAAGCCTTCCCTCACGAACACCCGGGTGGCGGCTGAGAGGATCGCCTCATGCTTTCGGGCTTTAACGGCTCCACTCATCAGTCTGCTACCAGCACCAAATCGTTACGTTACTAATATCAGCACCCCGAGGTACGACGTTCGCAGCCGTTGACCAACCCGGCAGTTTGGTGGCTTGTCCGGGAATTTGGCAGCATGACCGGCACGGATCTTCCGCTCATGCTGTATAACTGCACTATCCTGTTCCCCCGAAGTAACATCCTATAGCTACGAGACATTCCCGTCAGCAATCGGATTTCAGAATTTGGCTCCAACTGCGATTCCATAACGCCGCGGATCTAGGGTATAGATATTTGTAAAATTACCGGAAGATGCATCGGTAACATACAATCCGGTTATGGAATCACTATCAAAGAGGTTTTGGACGAATCCCCGAACAAACCAGCGATCATCAGCACTGTTCAGTTGGACCACGGCATTCGCTTGAACGAAGGGCTCGATGCGATTGACCCTCCCGTTAAAGATGTTCCCGTACTGCTTGCCGGTTAAAGCAAGATCCATCCTAGGCACCAAAGTCATGCCATTACTGAGTTCGACTGTGTACTGCGCACCCATCGAAACCTTTAGATTGGGGGCCTGAGGCAGGGTGTTGCCTTTAATGTTCACCTCGACACCCGGACTGAGAACTTGAATTCCGCTATTCTCGGGAATGGCATTTTCGAGGACATCGCAGATGCCGAATGCACCGCTGGAGGCGATATTGCCGTCAGCAGGAAATTCCTCGGGGCCCCGGAGTCCCAAAGCTGCATTGACTACTGCAACGAATCCATCAGCGACTCCGGGAGCAGGCCCCGTGACAGCGCAATGGGCGCCATTGCTGATGTCCTTGATGATCACCGCATCGGGATCGCCGCCGCCGGGATCACGCGGATTGGAAAAGAATTGATCGCCAGCGACCTCAGCGTTCAGGTAGCTGAAGTTCAAATTCACCAGCAGATTACGGTCCGGCCGTATCACAGTTTCCAGTTCGAGGCCCCAAATATCGGCATCGATTGTATCGTTCACTGAAGTTCTAGCAACGATCCGGCTTAGCTGAAGCCCGCTATATTTATAATAAAAAGCCGTCGCATTCAACTGCAACGCCCCGTTTGCAAAGACGTTCTTTGAACCGATTTCAAATGCATCGATCGATTCGGACCCAAAGCTTTCGCTCACTTCAAAAATCGGAGAGAGTGGCGGATTTATCCCGCCCGATTTGTATCCCCTGGAATAAGAGGCGTAGATGGTATTATCGGGTGTGATCGCGAAGTCCAGAACAGCTCTTCCCGTAATGTCGTCAAAGCCGACTTCGCGAAACTGAGTGAGCTGAAGGCCAGGCTGGCCGGGGTCAGCGTCGAAAAGCCCTGATGGACTTACCAGAGGGGTTATAGGGCTTTCGAAGGGATCTCCATCGTTCGAATAGGGATTCAGGAAACTAATCAAGGTGGTGCGTGCGGTTACATCTTTCTTGTCGTTGTTATAACGTAGGCCGCCCGTAAGGGTGAGCCGATCGGTCAAGTCAAAATATACCTCGCCGAATATTCCGTAGCTCTCAAGATTGGCTTCCAGAGAATTGTTCCGATACATCGAAGTCGCGAAATAGGAAGGTGGAAGCCCGCCCGACAGGGAACCGAAAGATCCCAGGATTGCGCTCGCATAATCTAGCGCAAACGAATTAACGTAATAGCTGTTGTCAGTGGTTTTGGATTTTGCATAAATTCCGCCGACCAGAAAATTGAACGGTCCATCAAAGTCGCTTGTGAGGATTAGCTCGCCACTCCAGGACTCTCGCTGTTCAGCAGAACGGTCGAAGGAGAGGGGAGACTCGGAACAAAGCGAATTCCCCTCGAAAGCACCACGGTTGCCGTCGTCATTGTCAGAAGTACATAGTGGCCCCTGCGGTCCGCCTGGAAAGAGTGCGGCGACTATGGGCGAGAAATAGCCTGAGGATCCCGGAATAAATGCGGGAGCCGGAGGAGCGAGGCCAGTTGGCAGACCATTTGCTCCGAAAAAGGCAAGTGTGTTCAATGCCGGGGCGAAGCCAGCTCGGTCCTGAACCCCGAGAAAGTAATCCTGCCGCGAATCCACCTGGGTATCCTGATACAGGCCCGTGGCAGTTAACGTCATCGCGCCAAAGCTTTGCTCCAGTCGCGCCTGAATCTGCAGTTCATCCGCCAAGTAGAAGGGCGTATAGGGAGTGTTCACCACCCTGACATCGTCGGGCTTGTCGAACCCGGCGAATGCATCAGGGCCATACAAACTCCCGAGCCCGAGCACTCCGGGAATGCCCTGAATGGCGAAGAATTCAGAGGAACTAAGCGTGGCCCCCACCGTGGAATTTGCATTGGTGATGTCGTAGTCAAGACGATTGTTAAGACAGCCCAGTACCCCCAGTGGATCTCGCTGGCAGGCCTGCTTCTGGTTCCTCAATCGCGTATCGTTCTCGCGGAAGTAATATCCCATCATATCGAAAGTTGTGTTCGGGCCGGGCTCGAAACGCAGGGACCCGCGCACAGCATACATGTCGCGATCATCGATGTCGGAACCGTCGTACAAGTTCGTGGTATAGCCATCGCGGTTCAGATATACGCCGGCCAGCCTGACGCCGATCGTATCTCCGATCGGAATGTTTACCATTCCCTCTGCTCTTATGCTGTTGAAGTTGCCATATTCGAATTCGGCTTCAGCGCCGAATCCTGACAGGTCGGGTTTTGCGGTGACCACGTTCACAACACCGGAGGTCGCGTTCCTGCCAAAGAGCGTTCCCTGGGGTCCACGAAGGACTTCGATGCGTTCAAGGTCGAAATATTCCGTTTCGAACAATCGGGTTCCAAAAAGGGGCGATCCGTTGACATGTATGGCGGTCGCGGCGTCGCAGGTCACGCCGACGCATAAGTCGCCGATGCCGCGGATAGTGAAGGAGGCGGAGGTGAAATTGCCTTTCGAAAACGACACATTAGGCAGGGTCAACTGGAGATCGGATGCGTTTTCGATCTGCTGGCTTTCGAGCGCTTCGGCGTCGAACGCGCTGACTGCGATCGGCACCTCTTGCAAGCTCTGCGACTGGCGCTGGGCCGTCACAATAATGACGTTGCCCGTTACAACCTGCCCGTCATCGGCATCCTGGCCGGATGCAACCGGTTGAGCACTCAATACTTGTGGCAACACCAATAATGCGGCGCCCGCCAGCCAGTAGGATTTTTTCTGCATGCTCGTTCCCCTCTCTCCATAGAAATTTACCCATTTTTGGGCCTGCTCCCTATTGCCCCAAAATGGGGGCAGCTCGGCGAGCTGCCCCTAGTCTGAGGAGAGGTTAAATGAGAAACAATCTCATGCGCCTCTGGGGCAGAGGTTATGCTTTTCGGAAAATCTAGTAAAGTAGTTTATTGTCAGGCAAGGGAGAACGCGGAAACGGACCCAAGTTGGGCAGCGAAAAATGCCAAGGCCGCGTTCGATCCGCGACATATGATGATACGGCAGTTTGATACCCGAGGAACGGTCTCTGGCACCCCGCTGCTTCACCGGTACCCTCCACTGGGAAAGTTCCCCTATTTCCCACACATGGATCCGTGAGAACGCTAAACGATTTTCAGGCGAGTCTTGTTTATGGATTTTCACGTCTCCCCCTTATTAACACTCGACAAGACCGAGATAATCCTCGCAATGCCCTTGGCAGAAGTCTGGCTGGCTATGGCATTCTTGGGCTTGGCAGCTTGTATTTACGCTACTGGCATACCCGGCGCACTCGTGCCGGTTTCCTTTTCCTCGGGTGCGCTTCTAGGCGAAACGCTTGCCATCGCAGCGGTCGCCGCAGGCGCGCTTTTTGGATCGGTCATCCTTTTCTGCGGGCTCGTGCGGGGAACGAGTTCTATCTCGCAGCATCGGTATGGCCGCCACATCAAGAGGTTGGATCACGCAGTTTCAAGGGGTGGGATTTTACCGATTATTGGACTTCGCCTGATTGGCGTCCCGCATCTGGCCGTGACGGGAGTTTCCGCATTGGCCTCTCTAAGCCTGCGGCGTTATGCCATTTCGACGCTTGTTGGAATTCTTCCCGCGATTGCGATAGCGGCGACTGCCGGGGCTGCGCTCTAGTCGCACTGGACGATCGCCGAACCTGAAAACCTGCGTATCAAATGCCAAACCAGGGGCCAATACACGCTGTCAGGCTGTATCGCCCTCGATTCCGGCGCAGAAGATCCATTTTCCACCTCGTTTGAGAGGGGCCGCAGCCGCCAGGCATCTGCTCAACGGATTCGGGACGCACAGAATGACGACAAAGCTTCTCACAGGTATTTTATCCAAGTCGGTCGAATCGAGTTCGCAAGCTCGGCTGACCCTTACCGAACGGGCATTCCAGATTGGTTTTGGGGCGATTCAATGGCCCTGGTTGCTCAAAAGCCTTTATGGCGGAACACGCCATTCCAAGTTCGCTCTCCTGGAGCGACTCAGGCTAGACCATGATGCACTTCCTCATCTTGGCAGCTGGAAGGCGGACACTCACTTCCTCCATCGCATTGTTGACCTGGCTGAAGAGCGCCAACCCGCAAATGTGGTCGAACTCGGCTCTGGAGCCACATCCCTCATCATTTCAAGTGCGCTTAAGAAGAACGGGAAGGGCAGGCTGCATAGTTACGACCAGCACTTGCCGTTCGTTGGAGAAATGGCGAAGTGGCTTTCCGATTACGACCTGGATGCGGCCTTTCACTATGCACCCCTTCTTTATCGCAGCGACAGCTGGCCCGGAATATGGTATGCCCTTTCACAGCTTCCAGATGAAATCGACCTGCTTGTAATCGACGGGCCGCCTTGGTCTGTACATCCCTTTGCGCGAGGAATTGCAGACTGTCTCTTCGACAGGATTTCTCCAGGCGGCATAATAATGCTGGACGATGCTGCAAGGCCCGGTGAACGCTTAATTGCCCGCCGGTGGCGTCGCGATTGGCCTGAGTTCAGCTTCAACTTCGAAAGTGAAGGATCCAAAGGATTGCTGATCGGTCGCAAGTCCTTTGAGAGAGCTTAAGCCGATCAACGGTTTCGAGATACCGCCTGAAAGCTTCCGGGTTGCATGCGGATCCTTTTCTTCAGTACGCCTTGCAGAAGAGGATAGTTGGCTGATGCCCGCCGGTCGTAGATTGCTGTCGGTTCGAGAAGAGTGGAGATGACCGGCCCCCACCGAGTGGTCCGTGTTGATTGTTAGTGGATTGTCGCCTCCTGCGCCATTGCCGGCTGGAGGTGGAGCGAAGCGGAACCGGAAGGCGGCAATGGCGATCTTACAGTTTCCGGGGCAGGCGGCCGATAGCCAAGGCTGCTGTGCGGACGCACGGTGTTGTAGTGGCCGCGCCAGGCTTCGATCAGGACCTTGGCCTCGGCGAGGCTGTAGAAGATCTCCCCATTGAGCAGCTCGTCACGCAGTGAGCCGTTGAAGCTTTCGTTGTAGCCATTCTCCCATGGCGAGCCCGGCGCGATGTAGAGCGTCTTCACCCCGATGCGGGCGAGCCACTCCTGCACGGCAGTAGCGATAAACTCCGGGCCATTGTCGGACCGGATGTGAGCTGGTGGACCGCGCTTGCGACCATCATGGGTGCGCCCCTCGACGTAGTCGTTCGGCCAGCTCCGCCACCAGCGCCTTGAGTGATGTCCGGCACAGCTTTCACCTGATCGATCACCAGTGCCCGGTGCGGTTCGAGCAGCCGCTTGCGATGGCCGCCCATACGCCGCGATGCCGCCGTCCCCGTCAATCGCTGACGTTGTGACCACCTCACTACGCTCGCAACGCTCACCCCGAACAAGGACGCCACCTCTCGGCAACTGCGACCCGAAGCCACCAACGTTGCTGCCCGCTCACGCAAATCATTCGAATAGGGTCTTGCCATACCTGCTAGCCTCCATTCCCAGCCAGCAGGTTGAATCAGAAATCGAACCGATTGGGAATCTGGAGGGTTCTGTGAGGTCGCGCGCCGAAACGCGGGTATCATGGCGCTGTGCGCGACCTCATTGAAGCCGGATTGAGCGAACCCGCTGACGCGCTCGCGACCTATGGGATTAGTGCTGCGCCGCTGGTTGCTGGTGACCGAGCTTGTTTGATCGGATGCCACCAAGCAAGTGAGGACGATGGCGTATTGGCCGCATTGGTCGAGATAATCGACGCGCCCCACGGATATCTGCGCAGGCTGCGGGGTGGCACTGCTGTCCTGCGAGTGGATTTGCAGGATGGCAGAGATGGGGGATCGTCGGCGCAAATGCCGCGCCGCTGCCACGTCTTACGTTCGATCGCGCCCCTGATCATGACGTATCGGACCAAGGTCGGGGTTGCCCGGCGCGCCATCGCGGGAGCGTGGCGGTGACACGCAGAATGCCGCCACAGCATGGGCACTGGGATGGATCAAAGTGCGGTAGCCGCTTTGTGGTATCGCCGATCTCGGCGGCGACCGCCGCAATCGTCTCCGCCCGGATCAGGAGCTGCCTTATGGTGGCGAGCCGTGCCCGGCGGCAGCCGTTGGCAAGGAAGCCATAGTGGCGAATGCGATGAAAGCCGTCCGACAGGCTGTGGATGAGGAAGCGGCGAATGAACTCGTGGGGATGAAGCGACATCAGCCTGGGCGCGTTGCCATGACGGTAGTCGCGCCAGCGGAAGGTCACGATGGTCTCGTCAGCGCTGACCAGGCGACTGTTGGAGATGGCGACCCGGTGTGTGTAGCGGCCAAGATAGGCGAGGACATGCTCGGGCGATCCGAAGGGCGGCTTGGCATAGACGATCCAGTTCTTGCGCCGCAGCTTGCCGATCGCTGCGGTGAAGACATCGGCATCATCAAATCCATCCAGCTTGCCGGAGAAGCGTAGTCGCCCGGCTGCATGTGCCGCCTGAAGCCGCTCGAGAAACAGTCGCCGGAACAGGCGTGAGAGGACATGGACGGGCAAGAAGAAGTTGGGTCGGCAGCCGAGCCACCGGCCATCCGATGAAAGCGCTCCGCCGGGGACGAGGCAATGAATGCGAGGATGGTGAGTTAGAGCCTGGCCCCACGTGTGAAGAATGGCCAGAAATCCGATCTCGCCGCCGAGGTGCCTGGGATCGGCAGCGATGGTCTTGGGTGTCGGCGCGACGGCGTCGAACAAGATCGCATAGACGACCGCCTTGTTGTTGAACGCGATCTCGGCGACTTCGCTCGGGACCGTGAACACGACGTGGAAATAGGACACTGGCAACAGATCGCCTTGACGGTCAGCGAGTCACCGTTCGCGCTTCGCACTCTGGCACTTCGGACAATGCCGGTTGCGGCAAGAGTTGTAAGCGACGCGGACATGCGCGCAGTCCTCGCAGGCCTCGACATGACCCCCAAGCGCAGCGGTTCGGCACAGCTCGATCGCCGACATGACGCGCCGCTCGATGCGGCCAAGATGGCCGTCATGGGCTTGCGCATAGGCATGGCCATGGCGGCGGAAAATATCCGCCACTTCCAGATCGGAACGCATGGTCCCGGCTCAGGCGGGCGGCACCACCTCAAGGGTCAAACGATCAAACGGGCTCTGCGCTGCAGCGATCGTAGTCGCGGTAACCTGGGTGTAGCGCGCAGTCGTCGAGAGACTGTTGTGCCCTAACAGCACCTGGATGATGCGGATATCGACGCCGCTCTCGAGCAGATGGGTGGCGAAGCTGTGGCGCAGCGTGTGCACGCTGACCTTCTTGGTCAATCCAGCCGCCTTGGTGGCTGACCGGCAAGCCGAATGGAGCACAGTCACGTTGATCGGCCTCTCGCCCCGGCCGGGAAATAACCAGCCAGTCGGGCGCGTCAGGCGCCAATACGTCCTCAGGATATCGAGCAACTGGGCCGAGAGCATAACCGTGCGATCCCTGGCGCCCTTGCCGTGGCGAACCTGCAGCAGCATCCGGTCGCTGTCGATATCGCCGACCTTCAGGCTCACCGCCTCCGATACGCGCAGTCCCGCAGCATAGGCAGTGGTCAGCGCGGCACGCGACTTCAAGGACGGCACCGCTTCAAGAAAGCGTACCACCTCGTCAGGGCTCAAGATCGCCGGCAGCTTGCGAGGCGTGCGCGCATAGGCGATCCGCTCAGGTATCTCGCCCCGGTTCAACGTCACGCCATAGAAAAAAGCGCAATGCGCACACGGTCTGGTTCAGCGATGGCCAGGAAATCCCCTGCGACACGAGATAGACCTGAAATGCCCGGACATCCTCCAGCCCAAGCCGATCCAGTGAGCGTCCGAATTGGCGACTGAACTTCGTGACGGCGTGAAGGTAGGAACGCTGGGTGGCGGGCGACAAGTTGCGCAACATCATATCGTCGATCATACGGCGGCGCAGCGGGCTCGCCCCTGTTGTGGTCTCAGCCATGGGGTGGTCTCCTGGTTGAGAGCTGGTCCAGCAACCAAACCAACTCATCAGGAGCGACCATTCCGGCCTATACGCACGCCTCTCCCGCGTCAGCGGGTTCGTTCAATCGTTTTAATGATCCATCTCGCCGGCGCCAACATCATCGATGCGCGCATCCACGCCACGAGGTCCGGCTGGGCGGTCGACAATTTCCTGAGCCAGGACCCGCACGGGCGGCCGTTCCGCGAAGCGGCGCAGCTCGAGCGGATCGAACGCTCGATCGAGGATGCGCTCGCCACCGGATCGCACTCGAGCCGCGGCTGGCGCAGCGTCCGCTGCCGCACCACCGCTCCAAGGCTTTCGATGTCGACCCGAGGGTGGTGTTCGACAACAAGGCCTCGAACCGCTTCACCGTGATCGAGGTCCACGCCGGCGATCGCTCGGCGCTGCTCAACCGGCTGGCGCGCACGCTGTTCGAGGAGGGGCTGGTGGTCCATTCGGCGCATATCACCGCCTATGGCTAGCGCGCGGTCGTTACCTTCTACGTCACCGACGTCACCGGCTCGAAGATCACCTCCGAAGCACGGCTGACGCGGATAGAGGATGCGCTGCTCGAAGCGGCAAGTGATGCATTACAGGCACGGTTGGAAGATGCGTAACACCCGTTTGTCGGGGGAGTCTTGCAACTTCCATGCGCGTAGCTAGGGATGCGCGTCACAAAAGATAAAAGCATAAAAGTTGAACCAAGAGAGAGAAGCCCATGAAAACCCGTTATGCATCACTGCGCGTGCTCGCCCTTCTCGGTGCGGGCGCCGCGCTCGCCCCGGCCGCCGCGATGGCGCAGGATCAGACCGACACCGATCTGATCGAGAACGCCGATGTGGTGGACGACAATGTGATCGTCGTGACCGCGCAGGGCCGCGCGCAGGTGCTCGCCGACGTTCCAGTCGCGATCAACGCGGTTTCCGCCGAACAGCTCGAGCGTTCGGGCACCAACGACATCCGCGAACTGACCCAGGTCGCGCCCTCGCTGCTGGTCTCCTCGACCGGCAATGAAGCCAATGGCTCCGCGCGGATCCGCGGCATCGGCACGGTGGGCGACAACGCCGGGCTCGAAAGCTCGGTCGCGGTCTTCGTCGACGGGGTCTATCGTTCGCGCTCGGGCAATGCGCTGAGCGAGCTCGGCCCGCTCGACCGGATCGAGATCCTGCGCGGTCCGCAGGGCACGCTTGGCGGCCGTAATTCCTCCGCCGGCCTCATCTCGATCTACACCGCGCAGCCCGAATTCACCTTCGGCGGCCACGGCTCGATTTCCTACGGCAATTACGACGCTATCCGCGTCGAGGGCGGCCTGACCGGCCCGCTCAGCGACACGATCGCCGCGCGCGTCGACGGGGTCTATTCGCGCCGCGACGGCTTCTACAATGATGTCGTCAACGACACCGACGTCAACAATCGCGACCGCTATCTGGTCCGCGCGCAATTGCTGTTCGAACCGACCGAGGACATCAGCTTCCGCCTCGTCGGCGACTATTCCAAGAAGGACGAGGCCTGCTGCGCAGCGACCTTCGTCCAGACCGATTTCGCTCCGCTGGCACGGCTGAGCGACGACATCTCGCCGCTCTCGGCCGAAGCGAAGTTCGACTATCCCGGCTCCGCTACCCCGGCGCTGACCAGCACCGCCAACCCGATCATCCCGGTCCTGCTCGGTCTCGGGCAGAACCCGATCGCGCTCAACGGCGGTACCTTCAACCGCGACATCTACGTCACCCCGGGCCGCACCTATCAGGGCGAGACCGAGGATTTCGGCGTCTCGGGCGAGCTGAACTGGAGCTTCGGCGACACCACGTTGACCTCGATCACCGGCTATCGCGAATATTCCAACTTCCAGGCCTCGGATACCGACTACACCCAAGTCGATATCCTCTACCGCGCCCCGACCGAGGATGCCGGTGCGCGCGAGTTCAAGACCTTCACCCAGGAACTGCGCCTCTCCGGTTCGGCCTTCGACGATCGCCTCGAGTGGCTGGTCGGCGGCTTCTACGCCAATGAGAAGCTGGAATCGCGCGACAATCTGCGCTTCGGCACGCAATACGGCACGTTCGCCAATTGCCGCCTCGCCAATGCGCTTCAGCCCACGCTGGGGGCGCTGATCGGGCAAACCGTCGCCGATCCTTCGCGCGCCAACTGCTTCAACCCGACTGCCTTCGGTGCGATCCAGAGCGGCGCTGTGTTCGGTGCGGCAACCCCGGCGATCGTCGCCGGGCTCACCAATCTGGCGACGCTCAACGATCGGGGCGGAACCGGCGATGTCTACAACCAGCAGAGCGAGAGCTTTGCGGTCTTCACGCACAACATCTTCCACATCACCGACAATCTCGATCTGACGCTGGGGCTTCGCTACACCAACGAGACCAAGGATTTCGACGCCACCTTCGGCAATGACAATACCGTCTGCCCGACCAACCGCGCGATTCTCGGTCCGCTGCTGGGCGTGCCATCGCTGGCGGCCTTCGCGGGCGGCATCCTCGGTCTGTCGTGCCAAGGCAATTCGACCGCAGAGCTCGATGGTGTCTCGCTGTCGGACAGCCGCGACGAGAACGAGTTCACCGGCACCGCGGTGCTCAGCTACAAGCCGACCGACGACCTGATGGTCTACGCCTCCTACTCGCGCGGCTACAAGGCGGGCGGCTTCAACCTCGACCGTTCCGCGCTGGCCGAGCCGGTGTTCCTCAACGTCAACAATATCGACATCAGCCGGCTGCAGTTCGACCAAGAAACGGTCGACGCTTTCGAACTGGGCGCGAAATACTCGACCCGCGAATTCGGGCTGAGCGTCGCGGCCTTCCGCCAGGAGTTCACGAACTTCCAGTTAAACACCTTCAACGGGACGGTCTACTTGGTGCAAAACGTCAACGGCTGCAGCGATGATCTGGGCGGGGCCGACCGGGATGGCAGCGTCGCCACCGGTGCCTGCGCCGCGGACAATGTCATTCCCGGCGTGGTGGCGCAGGGGGTCGAGATCGAGGGCACGCTGAACCCCTCGCCCGATTTCAACGTCACCCTGGGGCTAACTTATGCCGACACCAGCTTCGAGAACGATCTGATCGGCAATGACAGCGGCGCACCGCTCGATCCTGCGCTGCGTCTGCTGCCGGGCGACAATATGTCGAACGCGCCGGAAATCACGGTGACCAGCTCGGTCTCTTGGACCCCGCCGATCGGCAACAGCGGGATGCGGGGGCTGGTGTTTTTCAACACCCGTCTGGTGAGCGACTACAACACCGGTTCGGATCTGCTGTACGGCAAGGAGCAGGACAGCTTCATGATCGCCAACGGTCGGATCGGCCTTACCAATATCGCCGGCCGCTTCGCGATCGAGGGCTGGGTCCAGAACATCTTCGACAAGGACTACACGCAGGTCGCGTTCAACACGCCCTTCGTCGCCGAGCAGCAGACCTATTCGGCTTTCCTCGCCGAACCGCGCACCTACGGGATCACGCTGCGCGGCGAGTTCTGACGCAGGGCCTCACAGGCACAACACGAAAGGGGGCGCTCTCGGGCGCCCCTTTTTGTTTGCGAGTTCTGCGTGTTGCGAAGCTCGCTCAGAGCCCGCGCGCGCCGAACAGCGCGCTGCCGACGCGGATATGCGTCGCGCCGAGCTGGATCGCGGTTTCGAAATCGCCGCTCATTCCCATGCTCAGGCCCATGCTGCGACCTGAAGACTGTTCCCCGGCCAGCCCGTGATCGCGCGCCAGCTTGTCGAGCAGCGCGAAGAACGGCGCGGGCTCGATATCCTGCGGCGGCAGGCACATCAGCCCGGCGAGCGGAATATCCGCAGCGCGCGCCTGCGCCAGAAAATCGGGCAGCTGGCCGATCGGGCAGCCGCCCTTCTGGTCTTCCTCGCCGACATCGACCTGGACGAAGCAGGGCACGCGGCGGCCGGTCTTGTCGAAGGCCTTGGCCAGCGCCTTGAGCAGGCTGGGCCGGTCGAGCGAATGGATACAGTCCAACAGCGCGGCCGCTTCCTCCGCCTTGTTCGACGGCAGCTGGTCAATCAGATGCAGCTCCGCATCGGGATAGCGTTCGCGCAGGCCAGGCCATTTGTTCTGCGCCTCCTGCACCCGGTTCTCGCCGAAGACGCGCTGGCCCTGTTCGAGCAGCGGCTCGATCCGCTCTGCGGGATGCGTCTTGCTCGCCGCGACCAGGGTCTCGCGCTAGAGGGGCGGCGGCGCCCTCATGTGTGGACGGCCCCCGCTGCGCAAGAGTTTTTCTGCGGTGATGATATCGGTCGGGTGCATCCATGTGTTCGGCCTGTTCGCGCAGCACCGTATGGCTGCTGGCCCTGATGAAGTCCGCAGATTGGCTCCCTAATCACGTCATCGCGCTCGAAGCGCTGTGACCCCCTGGGTTTCACCAACCCCCGGTCTGACCGGTTCGTCATCACTACTGAGCTGCCCTTGCGCGATCCTGCCGTTCGCGGTTGAGCGAGCGGCGAGGATAACTTTTACACGGCCGTGGGCGTGTAGACCTCCTTACGCGCCATCACCGCCCAGGCGATGCGCGCTGTCTTGTTCGCGAGTGCCACCGTCGCGATCTTTGTTGGCTTGCGCTCGAGGAGCTGCGCCATCCAGGGTTGGGGAGACGCATCCTTGCGCGCCACGCGCATGACTGCGGTCGCTCCAACAACGAGAAGTCTTCGCAGGTAACCATCGCCCTGTTTCGTGATGCCGCCAAGTCGCTCCTTACCACCGGAGCTGTGCGGTCGTGGTGTGAGCCCAAGCCACGCTGCAAACTGTCGTCCCGATCGGAACAACGATGCATCTGGGACAGCAGCTGCAATGGCTGATGCGGTAATTGGGCCGATGCCCGGGATCGTCGCGAGACGGCGGCTCGTCTGCCATGCAAGGATCTGTGTCTCGAGCCGATCGATCTCGCTGGAAAGCGCTCTCAGCTGTGCGGCGATGCCGTGAAGCGCTGATCTGGCATGAGCCGGCAGTCTGCTTTGCTCGTCGTGGAGCGCCTTCAATGATGCGGTAACCCCTCCGGCGCCCACGCGAGTGACGATCCCGTATTCAGCAAGGTGCCCTCGCAGTCCGTTGATCAACATCGTTCGTTGCCGGACCAGAAAATCTCGGCTCTTATGGAGCATCAACACCGCTTGCTGTTCGACCGTTTTCACAGCAACGCAGCGCATCGTTGGTCGGGTTACCGCCTCACAGATCGCCTCGGCATCTGCCGCATCGGTCTTCCCGCGCTTCACGTATGGTTTGACGTAGGCTGGTGGCATCAATCGCACCTCATGGCCCAGAGCCATAAGCTCGCGGCCCCAGTGATGCGCCGATGCGCAGGCTTCCATGCCGACCAGGCACGCCGGCAAATCGGTGAAGAAGCGGATCACCTCAGCCCGCCGCAGCTTGCGCCGGACAAGCACTTCACCGTCACTCCCAATTGCGTGTATCTGAAATACGTTTTTCGCCAGATCCAATCCGACGGTGACAACCTCTTTCTCCATGGAACGACTCCTAGACGTGGACCTACAACGACTGCACCTTGCCATACTTAGGCTGGTGCGAGAGCCGTCCACGACATCACGTCAGAATGACAACAAAACTTCTAACAGGTATTTTATCGAAGCCAGTCGAATCGAGTTCGCAAGCTCGGCTGACCCTTACCGAACGGGCTTTCCAGATTGGCTTTGGGGCGATGCAATGGCCCTGGTTGCTCAAAAGCCTTTATGGCGGAACTCGCCACTCCAAGTTCGCTCTCCTGGAGCGACTCAGGCTAGACCATGATGCACTTCCTCATCTTGGCAGCTGGAAGGCGGACACTCACTTCCTCAATCGCGTTGTCGATCTGGTTGAAGAGCGGCAACCCGCAAATGTCGACGAGCTCGGCTCTTGAGCCACATCCCTTATCATTTCAAGTGCGCTTAAGAAGAACGGGAAGGGCAGGCTGCATAGTTACGACCAGCACTTGCCGTTCGTTGGAGAAATGATGAAGTGGCTTTCCGATTACGACCTGGATGCGGCCTTTCACTATGCACCCCTTCTTTATCGCAGCGACAGCTGGCCCGGAATATGGTATGCCCTTTCACAGCTTCCAGATGAAATCGATCTGCTTGTAATCGACGGGCCGCCTTGGTCTGTACATCCCTTTGTGCGAGGAATTGCAGACTGTCTCTTCGACAGGATTTCTCCAGGCGGCATAATAATGCTGGACGATGCTGCAAGGCCCGGTGAACGCTTAATTGCCCGCCGGTGGCGTCGCGATTGGCCTGAGTTCAGCTTCAACTTCGAAAGTGAAGGATCCAAAAGATTGCTCATCGGTCGCAAGTCCTTTGAGAGAGTTTAAGCCGATCAACGGTTTCGAGATACCGCCTGAAAGCTTCCGGGTTGCATGCGGATCCTTTTCTTCAGTACGCCTTGCAGAAGAGGATAGTTGGCTAATGCCCGCCGGTCGTAGATTGCTGTCGGTTCAAGAAGAGTGGAGACGCTGGGTGCGATGACATGACATCACATGGCAAAGACGCTTTTTTCCGCTATGCGCGGTTTTCGCGATCACAGCGCAGGCACCAAAGCCATCGCTCCCTGCTTGCTGACTTTAAGTCGCAGTAACCGGAATTCTATCAGATTTCAGTGGGTAATCACCACGCGGCGAGAGCGTGTTTCTCCTCAGAGCGCGCAAAGATTCAGGAGTGCGGATCTACATTTGCGAGCCGGAAACAGGTTGCAAAACGCTTGCGGTCCGCTGCGCTGATACCCGCCTGGGCGAAAAGTGCCTCCCACCTGGCGCTCACGATTTGCTTTACCTCGTTCACAACCGCAGCGGCCTCGTCGGCTCCCAGATCGAAGATGGCAGCCCCGGCGAGGGCGTTCTCAAGCGTGGCATTGCGCCCTTCTGGACCCACTCCGAGAACGAGCCGGCGCTCCAGGCCAACCTGGGGCTTCGGCACGACGTCGTAGAGCGGCGACAGTCGCCAACCCGTTCCATCGAACAGGAAGCCATGGTTGCGCAGGTGATCATCGTCGTTCGTGACGAGGATGTTGAGCACCATGCGTCGAAACAGCTCGTGGAGATCCCTGCGCACCTTAGTGCCGAACTGCCGGATTGATCCGGCCAGATCCGCATAGCTGTAGCGGCTGACCTCGCTCTCATGCGCTCCAAGCATGGTCAGGCCCGAAGCGAACGGCAGGCGCTCAAGCCGATTGCCACGGGGAATTCGATCGAACCTCTCGATCAGATAGATGTCGCGATCGAGGACGCAGCGAAAATCGAGCGGCGGCACATCGAGACCACATTCGGCAGCAAGACGCATCGTCGCAAGTTCCACCCGGCACTCGGGGAAACTGTCGCCACGCTTCTGGAACTTGGCGATCCATGGTTGTTCGCCGATCGTGGTCGCGGCCTTGGGGCGTGCTCCGCCGAGCGAGGAGCCGGCCGCCAGGAGCGCGCGCAGGTTCTCATCCAGCACGTCAACGTGCTGCGCACGCTCGGCGGCTTCCGCGAGTTCGGCAAGAGTGAACTCTTCCCCCGGAGCTGGGCCGTCCCCCCACGGGGTAATGCGCTCCGGTCGCTCGGGAGTAGAACCGAAGGCGAGCGCGCCCACCCGGTGATCACCAGAAGCAAGAATAAGATCAGCGTCGCCGGGCAGGCGGTCACCCATTGCCTTGTACATGAGGTACTGGCCCCAACCGTCCGGCGCTGCATCACGGATTCCGTTGAAGACGGCAAAGCCTTCTTCGGTCTGGTAAGACCGGGCCGTTCCCGCATCATGGAGGGGAAGGGCCACCGGGTCGACGGCAACCCTGTCGGCCCGCTCAAGATAACGACGCCCATAGGCAAAGGTCGCGTACTTATTGCGCGGTTCATCGGTCATCGTGAGGAGCCCGGCGGGGACCGGACCCTCAGCAAGGTAGACGAACACATAGGTGCGGACCGTCGACATGGCAGGCTAGAAGTCCAACTCGTCATCGCTGGCTGCGTGCGTGGTCTTGGGCAGACGCGAAAGATCCTCGCTGATCCCCGCCCGGTCGCTGTCGGGCGCGATCAGCCCGGCGAGCCGTTCGGTCATTCCCAAGACGTGGAGCGCGCTGGCGAGGACCGCCAGGCCGACGGTGGGATCGCCAGCCTCGAGACGCTGGAGCGTCTGAATTGAAACGAGCATGCGCTCGGCCATCAGGCGCTGGGGGAGCTTTCTGCGACGACGCGCGAGCGCGATGTCCTTGCCCAGTCGCGCAATCGCGCGCTGGCTCTGGGGCGGCAGTCCGCTTGCAGCTCGGGAAGCACGTGGCATGGGCGATTAGATGACATATCATGCGAGATTATGCAAATAGACATGATATGTCATGTGAAATATGCTGGCGGCAGAGCAAAATCGAACATTAATATGCCCGGAAATGTACAGCCATCTCGAACAATGGACGGGCGAGGATCACAGGCAGGAGGAGAGGCTGCGTCGGAGGACGGCAACTGCTTTGCGAAGGAGCCAAGAATGTCCGTCTGCATCCCTGCACATCATGTTTCTTCTCTCGAATATACAGCCCGCCGCATCTGCGAATCGCGAGGGGGCAAATGGTCCGGCACAAAGGGCATGGCCTGCTGCCCTGCGCATGATGACCGCACGCCGTCACTCGGTGTGTCGCTCGGCCGACAGGCCATCCTCTTCCACTGTTTCGCGGGATGTGATCAGCAGAGCGTGCTATCCGCTCTGGCACGCGACGGTTTCGACGCAGCTATGCTTTTCTCCGGCTCTTCGGCTGCTGATCAGCTCGAGCCAGTGAAGGTGCGCAAACGCTCGGCAGCAGCGCTGCGGATCTGGCGCGAAGCGGAGCAGTTGGGTGCCAGTCCGGTCAAAGCCTACCTTGAAGGCCGCGGTATCCTTGCAGCATCGTCGGCGCTTCGCTTTCATCCACGAGCGCCGCTCGGACCGAAAGGACGAACCCGCTTTCTTCCAGCCATGATCGCGGCGGTCAGCCTCGACGCGGGGCCGATCGCGATCCACCGCACGTTTTTGTCGACCGAGGCCGCAACCAAGGCTGCCTTCGACAAGCCGAAGCGCGCGCTCGGCTCAATCGGTGAAGCTGCTGTCCGCCTCTTTGCTCCGGTTGCCGGGAAGCTCGGCCTTGCCGAGGGAATCGAAAGCGCGATGTCAGCCTACGCGCTCACAGGCATTCCTGTCTGGGCAACCTTGGGCAATGAGCGCTTCGGCCTAGTCAGCCTGCCCGAGAGCATTGCCGAACTTCATCTCTTCGTCGATCACGACGCTGGCGGAGAACTCGCCGCGTCGCGTGGCCTGGGAGCTTACAAATGCGAAGGACGGACGATCCAGGTTCGCAAGCCGTCGGCACGCGAAACCGACTGGAATGATGAATTGACAGCGTGGCTGCGCCGCAAGGCGACGCGGTAGAGGAGAGAGGGCTTCTCGAATTCCTGATCCGGCAGAGGGCGTGTCCCGATGCTCCCATCAGGAGGACGAATTGCCATGTTACATTTAGACCTGTTTCCCGCCAGCGGGCGGTCGCTATCAGGACCCCTTGCCTACGCCATCGGCACAAGGATTGCCGAACTTCTCGCCTCGGGACGTCATCCCTCCCGAGCCGATATTTCGGGCCTGTTCGCCGAGAAAACCGGTGTCATGGACTGGGGAAGTGCCTGGACGATCGACGACTACAACAACGCGGTCGAAATCGGCGCTCTGCTCTGGCTGCAAAGGTTCTCGCGCATCGATCTGACGACAAGCGTGCACGAAGCAGAAGCGCGTTTTGACTGGCTCGAGACAGCACTGCCGCCCCGGCATGTTCGCAGCGAAGCGCAAATCGAGCTCCAGCAGTTCTCGACCCCGCCGATGCTGGCCTGGTTGATGGCGAAGGCTGCCAACCTGTCTTCGCGGGACGCGGTGCTCGAACCATCCGCCGGTAATGGTGCCCTGATGGTCTGGGCAAGCATCCAAAGCGCGTCATTGCTGATCAACGAGACCGACACTGCAAGACGAGACAGCCTGAGCCACATCTTCCCAAGGGCCACTATAAGCGCGCATGATGGCGAACTGATCGCCGACCTGCATCGCGGCCCTGTTCCCTCGGTCGTGCTGATGAACCCGCCGTTCGCTCGTAGCCAGGAGCGCGGCAAGGACGGCGATACCGCGCATCGCCACCTGCGCAGTGTGATACGGGCCGCTGCCAATGCCGCGAGGATTGTCGCGATCATGCCCGAAGGCTTCGATGCTACTTCCTTCGCCAAAACACAGGTCGAAGCTTCACTGCTCCTCAATGTCCGGTTGCAACAGATGTTTCGCCGGACAGGGACGGCGATCGCCGTTCGTCTGGTCGTGATCGACAAGACTCCGACTGCGTCCTCGTCAGCGATCATCGGAGATACCTGCGACCTGATCGCGCTCCACGAGCTGATCACCGCCCTTCCGCCAAGGGCGAAGATATCCGCCAGCCTCCATCACCTGCCAGTCGGCACGCCAGTGCGCCTTGCTGGCAAGGCTTCGACCCAACGCACGCCGGTCCGGCCGGTGGCGCCTTTTGCTGCGACACCAAGAGCTACAGCGAATGCGATCGATCTGGCCTATTCGGTCCTCGCCGAACCCGCGCCGGTGCCCGAACAGGCAGGCATCTACTTACCTTACCGGCCTAGCCGCATCGCGTTCGAGGGCGCGCCGATCCATCCGACCCCGCTCGTGGAATCGGTCGCGATGGGCTCGGTCGCGGCACCCCCGCCGGAGGTTAGTCCGCGTCTCCCTGCTCGCTGGCAGGCCGATGGCCTTCTATCCGAGGCCCAGTGCGAGACATTGGTCTACGCAGCCCAGGCATTCGCGCGCGATCTCCCCGGTCGCTTCAAGGTCAGCCAGGAAGGCACCATGCTGGAACTGTCCGAGGATGGGCACGCCTACCGACAGGGCTTCTTCCTTGGCGACGGGACCGGAGCAGGCAAGGGACGGCAGATCGCAGCAGTCATCATGGACCGCTGGCTCGTCGGCGAGCGTCGTCATGTGTGGATCACCAAGAACGAGGCGCTGCTCGAAGATGCGCGCCGCGACTGGGAAGCGCTAGGCGGGCTGCCACTCGATCTCCAGCCGCTCTCGCGCTGGAAACTCAGCCACCCTGTAACGATGTCCGAAGGCATCCTTTTCGTCACCTACCCGACGCTGCGCTCGGGCCGCGCCGAGGATACTCGGCTCGACCAGATCCTTGCTTGGGCGGGCGAGGATTTCGACGGAGTGATCGCCTTCGACGAAGCCCACGCCATGGCCAATGCGCTCGGGGGCTATTCAACCCGCGGCAAGGTCAAGGGCTCCGAACAAGGGATGGCGGGCCTCAGGCTGCAGAACCATCTCCCGCGCGCCCGTGTGCTCTACGCATCGGCCACCGGCGCTTCGGATATCGCCAACCTCGGCTACACGTCCCGGCTTGGCCTCTGGGGACCCGAGACGGCTTTCCCGACCCACGAGGCCTTCATGACCGAAATCCGCGCTGGCGGGGTCGCGGCGATGGAACTCGTCGCCCGCGACCTCAAGGCCCAGGGTCTTTATCTCGCTCGCGCATTGTCCTTTGCAGGCGTCGAGTACGAGATCCTCGAACACTGCCTGACCGACGCGCAGGTGCGGATTTACGATGCCTATGCTGATGCCTGGGCGATCATTCACCGCAATCTCGAAGCGGCACTGGAGGCAACGCGGGTGGTCGACGAGGACAGCGGCGATGCCCTAAACCGCAATGCCAAGGCTGCGGCGCTGTCGATCTTCGAAGGCACCAAGCAGCGGTTTTTTGCCCAGCTCCTGCTCTCGATGAAACTACCGAGCCTGATCCCCGCGATGGAAGCGGCGCTTGGCGAGGACCATTCGGTGGTCGTGCAGCTGGTCTCGACCGCCGAGGCCATGCTCGACCGGCGCCTTGCTGACCTTACCGTGGAAGAACGCGAAGCGCTCGATATCGATCTGTCCCCTCGCGAATACGTCATCGACTACCTTGCCAAGAGCTTCCCGGTGCGCCTGATGCAGGTCTTTTCAGACGAGGATGGCAATCTTCGATCCGAGCCCATGAGCGACGCCGAGGGCAATCCCGTTTTCTGTCCCCGCGCCATTGCCGCGCGTGATGCGCTGATCGAACAGCTCTGCGCGCTGCCGCCCATCGCTACCGCGCTCGACGCCATCATCGAGCACTTCGGAACCGAGGCCGTGGCCGAGGTCACGGGTCGGACCCGAAGGCTGGTCTTGGGGCGCGATGGTCAACAACGCCTCGAACGTCGCAGCCCCAGCGCCAATGTCGCCGAAGCGCAAAGCTTCATGGAAGGAACCAAGCGCATCCTGGTCTTCTCGGATGCGGGCGGCACGGGGCGTTCCTATCATGCCGACCTGGGCGCCAGGAACCAGCAGCGCCGGGTCCATTTCCTGCTCGAGCCGGGCTGGCGCGCCGACAATGCGATCCAGGGGCTCGGTCGCACCAACCGCACCAACCAGGCCTCCGCCCCACTGTTCCGCCCGGTAACCACCGACGTGAAGGGCGAGCGCCGGTTCATCTCGACCATTGCGAGGAGGCTCGATGCATTGGGCGCGCTCACGCGCGGCCAGCGCCAGACCGGCGGACAGAACCTGTTCGACCCGGCAGACAATCTCGAAAGCGATTACGCGCGCGACGCGCTCAGCCGCTGGTTTCAGCTGCTCTATGACGGCAAGCTGGAGGCCACGAGCTTCGGCAACTTCGTCGAGCGCACCGGCCTCCGGCTTGAAAGCCCCGATGGCGGGCTGATCGATAATCTCCCCACGATCCAGCGCTGGCTCAACCGCATCCTCGCGCTGCCGATCACGCTCCAGAACGCCATATTCGAGGAATATCTTGGCCTCGTCGAAACGCGGATCGAAGCTGCGCGTGAAGCCGGAACGCTCGACCAGGGACTGGAAACTGTTAGGGTCGATCACTTCACGGTCCTCGCCGATGAGCTCCTTCGTACAGACCCCGTGACCGGTGCCGAGACCCGCCTCGTCTCGCTCGAAGTAGCCAGGCACCTTCGGCCTCTGCGCTTGCAACGCCTGGTGCGGATGCACGAGATCGTCAGCGCGCACGCGATCCCCTTGCGCAATGCGCGCTCGGGCAAGGTCGCGCTGTCGGTTCCGGCCCGGCGCCTCATCGCCGACGACGGGGCCGTGGTCGAACGCCGACGCCTTCTGCGTCCGCTCAAGTCCGCGAACTGGACACTTGAGGCGCTTGATGAAAGCCTGTGGGAAGGGATCGGCATCACCGAGTTCACGAGCGGTTGGAGTGCCGAGGAGGAGGAGTTGGCCACCTCGCCAGTGACCGAGCACGTCCATCTTGCCACCGGGCTGTTGCTTCCGGTCTGGAAACGCTTCCCTGGTGATCATGTGCGGGTCACCCGGCTCGTCACTGAAGACGGCCAGTCGATCATTGGACGCGAAGTGCTCGATATCGATCTCGCCGCCATCGCCGAGACCTTTGGCCTCTCCGGAGTTACCGGACCATCGGCCGAGCAGATCGGCGACCTGGTCATCGACAGCGGCAAACCGCTGAGCCTTACCAGCCACGATCCACTCACCGTGAAGCGATCGCTGGTCGGCGGCGAACAGCGCCTCGAACTGACCGGGTTCTCGCCCGATAGGCTCGACTGGTACAAGGGCAAGGGCTGCTTCACCGAGATTATCCGCTACCGCACGCGGCTATTCGTCCCGGTGTCGAGAGCCTCGTCGGTCCTCCCCGCGCTTGCCGCCTGATCCCTCGAGATGACCCCGATCACAAGAATGAGAGGTGAGGGAGCCCTTTGGGCTTGTGGGCCTCGTGATCCTCACCTGCGCCTTCATTCCATCAGGAGAACACCCATGATCCAGTCCATTTCCTTGAAGAAGCTCGTCCCGAGCCCGCGCAACGTCCGCAAGTCGAGCGACGATCTTGCTGATCTCCAGCTGCGGGCGGACATCGCCGCGCGCGGCTTGCTGCAGAACCTCGTCGTGCGCAAAGCAAAGCGCGGCAAGTTCGAGGTGGAAGCCGGCGGGCGCCGCCTCGCCGCGCTGCAAGCGCTCGCCGAAGAAGGCACGTTGCCTGGAACGCACGAGGTCACCTGCCTTGTCATCGAAGGCGAGGAAAGCGAAGTGCGCGAAGCCAGCCTTGCCGAGAATTTCCAGCGTCTCGCGATGAACCCGGCCGATGAGGCGCAGGCCTTCGCATCGATCATCGACGCGGGTGCCACGGTCGAAGACGTGGCGCGCCGCTTCGGCCTCACCGTCCGTTTCGTTGAAGGGCGCCTGCGCCTGGCAAGCCTCGCACCCTGCGTCTTCGAAGCGCTCGCAGAAGGCACGATCACGCTCGACATGGCCAAGGCCTATGGCGCGATTTCCGACATCGATCGCCAGGCGCATGTCTATGCCGAGCTGCAGGATGCCTGGTATCAGATCACGCCCGACACGATCCGCCGCATGGTGCTTGAGGCGACAGTGCGCGGTTCCGATCCGCGCGCTGTGCTCGTCGGACGCGATGTCTACCTCGCTGCAGGTGGCCGGATCGAGCGCGAACTGTTCGACGATGATGCCAGTGAAAGCTGGATCGATGTCGCGCTGCTCGAGGATCTCGCGCACAAAGCCATGGAAGAAGCCGCAGGAAAGGCCGCGCTCGAATTTGGCCTTGCCTGGGTGCGTCCGACGCTTGGCAATTATGTCAGCCATGACCTTGTCGAAGGTATGAGCCGCTTGCCTTGCGAACCTGCGCCGATGACCGAAAAGGAAGTACGGGAACTCGGAGAACTTGAGGCCGACTACGACCGCGTCGCCGCCGTGCTCGAAGACGAGGACAGCGACGAAGAGGAGATCGCCAAAGCCGAACGCGAACTGGTCGTCATCGACCGCGCCATGCGCGAGCTCAATGATCGTCCCCCTGTGCTTGCCGACGAGCTGAAATCCGAGGCTGGTGCCTTCCTTGTCCTTTCGCGCAATGGCGAGCCGACATTGGTCCCGCAGTATTATACGGAGACGGAGGTCATTACCGACGACGATGGCGCGATCGAGGCAGTCAAGGAGAGCGGTGGGGCAAGGTCCATGGGCAGTTCGCTCTCGCAGCGCCTACTCGACGAGCTTGCCATGCAGCGCCGCGACATCCTTGCAATCCATCTCGCCAACGATCCGGCGCTCGCGCTCGACTTCATGGTGTTCACGCTCGCCGATGCCGATGGGCACGATTGGCGCGCCAAGAAGGCGTCGACACTTGTCGGCTCGGCGGCGTCGGGCCCGGTTACCGGGTTTGAAGCCAAGGATGCACCAGCGAGTGCCGCGCTAGCCGAGTTCGCTGGCGCCCTCGATGAGAGCTGGCGCTCGGGGACAAGCGATGTTGAGCGGTTTGCGAAATTCCGGGCGCTTTCCGACGAGGCGCGCTCGGCCTGGCTTGGCCATGTCGTCTCGCGCACACTGGTTGCCAGCCTTGCCTGCGAAGGCGAACGATCGGTGCCGATGCACGAGGCACTCGGCTCGCTCCTCGAAATCGAGACCGCGCATTGGTGGCGTCCCACGGCTGCGAACTACTTCGACCGCGTGGCCAAGGCTCGCACGCTCGAAGCGCTCGATGCTGCGGGCGGTCCCGAACTGGTCAGTCGCTATGCGGCCTCAAAGAAGACCGAACTGGCGAGCGCTGCCGAGCGCATCTTTTCGGGCAACTTCATCGGCGAGACCGAGGTCAAAAAACGGGCGCAGAGCTGGGTCCCTGAGATCATGCGTTTTGTCACTGCAGAAAAGCCGGTCGACGAAGAAGATGATAAAATTGCCATCAATGGGCCGGAAGACGCAATTGCCGAGCGAGCTGCCTGATCCCTCCTGACAGGTTCAGGTCAATCGGCGGGCGGTCCGTTCCTTCGGGGACGGGCCGCTCCTTTGCGCTTGCACGAAGAGCTAAACCTTGCCCGGCCACGCTGTATGCAGTTCATCGATAACGAAATCGTGCGCGTGCGCTTGTGAACCGTGTTTCGCCAAGTGCGGATGATCGGGCGAAAGATCGGGATGGGTATGCACTAACGACGAGGGATCGGATCGCGGCCAAATCCACAGCGCAAGCACAAATCCGAACCCGGCCAAGACAGCGAGCAGCAAGAAAGCGGGTGCCATCCCGAATCGCGCCCCAACCTGCCCTGCCACCGGATAGGCGATCAACCAACAGACATGGCTAAGCGCAAATTGTGCGGCAAATAGAGCCGGACGATCCGCTTCATCCGAAGACCGCTTCAGAAGCCGTCCGCCTGGCGTCACGCAGACCGAATAGGCAACTCCCATCGCCAACCAGCCGACAAGAAGCACGGACCAAAGAGCTGGGTTGCCGATACCAGGCAATGCCACTCCTAGCCCGGCCAGCGTCAGCGTCAGCAATCCGGCGCCCAGTATCATAACGTTACGATCGTTCGCCCGCTTCAGCAGTCTGGGAAGTGCCAATGCAGCAAGCATGGAGCCGCCGCCATAGGCCGCCAGCGCCAGTGCAACCTCGCCCTGCGTGCGGCCCATCTCTTTTACGAGCACGACAGTGTTGACTATCACCATGGCGCTGCCCGACGCGGCCGCCAGTGTCACTGCCAACAAACCGACCAGGCGCGGCGTATTGAGATAAATTCGCATGCCACGTGTAGTCTTGAGCCATATGCCTTCCACTTTCTTAGCCGCTGCTTTCCGATGGGGCAGCACGGTGGTCGTTACCAGCAGGGCTGACGCAATGAACCCGACCGACGTGCCCGCGAAGAGCCAGTGAAAATTGATGATGGCTAGCAATGCGGCCGCCAGCATCGGGCTCAACAGACTTTCAAGATCATAGGCCAGCCGCGAAAGCGACAGCGCTTGCGTATAATCCTCTTCGTCCGGGAGGATTTCGGGAATGGTCGCCTGAAAGGTTGGAGTGAATACCGCCGAGGCCGACTGTAGCACGAAGATAAGCACATAGACCTGCCACACGGCATCTACGAACGGGAGCACCAGCGCCACAGCCCCTCGGACAACGTCCATCGCCACGAGGAGGCTCTTGCGGGGCAACCGGTCAGCGTAAGCCCCGGCGATCGGTGCGATGCCGACGTAGGCTACCATCTTGATTGCCAGCGCCGTTCCCAGAACCGCGCCAGCGTCGGCCCCGGCAATATCGTAGGCAAGAAGTCCCAGTGCGACGGTTGCCAGACCCGTTCCGATAAGCGCGATCACCTGCGCGAAGAACAGAAGCCGATATGTACGATTGGCGAGGACGGCGAGCATGGAGATATCTCTTTCACAAACCTACGCGGGTCAGACCACGCGCTTGATTTCGGTGTAATTTCCCTGAGTGCGCAGGGTTATCGTTACCGCTCCACCCGAACGGTTGCGCCAGAACCACCCATGACTCCCGTCGAAGGCGGCAACGAGCGTTCCCTGCTCGCCGCCCGAATTGCTGCCCTTTCCATAGCCATGGTAGGAAATGCCTGGGGCATCGGCATGGGTATCGAAATTGACCGCGCCGCCAGAAGCCGACCAGTCGTATTTCACGGTATTGTCTTTTGCCATGACCAGCTTGATTTCGGCCCCCTCGCCAGGAGCGAGAGTGAGTGTGGTGACATCCGAACTGGGCCCCGACGCGTCACTTGCCGTACTGTCCGGGTTGCCTGCCAGTACTGTCTGCGGCGCTTCAGCCTCGGCAGACACTCTTGCCTCGTCGGCAGCCGCCTCAAGCGCGAGTTGCTGCTTGATTTCACCCATTTGCGTGAAACCAGCCACACGTCCCACGCCCGTTGGGTCGATGCCGTATTCGCTGGGTAGAACCACGGTCACGAGAATGGCACCTGCAGCGATAGCAGCAATTGCGGTCGCGCGCAGAAGCTGCCCGTTGGTTGGCAGATCGTCGGTCGATGGTCGTTGTGAATTGAACATTGTATTGGTCTCCTTGGAAGGGGCTCAGCTGACGGTGAGGCCGGCGAGTTGGTAACCGACGAGAACGAAGCCCGCGGTCATGAGCAGGACGTTGGCAGCAAAGGCGTGACGCATGAAACTGCTGGTTCGGCGCCAGAAGCCCATGGCGATCAAGATGCCGCCTAGCGCGAGAAGCTGGCCAATCTCGACACCGATGTTGAAGGCGATGAGATTGGGGACCAATCCGTCTTTCGCGATCTGGAATTCGATGATCTTGGTTGCCAGACCGAAACCATGGAAAAAGCCGAACACGAGCGTCGCGATCTTGGTGTTGGGCTGAAACCCGAACCAGCGCTGGTAAGCGCCCAGATTATCGAGCGCCTTGTAGACGACCGACAGCCCGATGATCGCATCGATCACATAGGCGTTTGCGGAAATCCCCGTTAGCACGCCAAAAAGCAATGTCGTCGAATGGCCGATCGCGAACAGCGTCACATAAATGCCGATGTCCTTCATGCGATAAAGGAAGAAGATAACCCCGAACAGGAACAGCAAGTGATCGTATCCGGTCACCATGTGCTTCGCACCGAGGTAAATGAAGGGGAAGAAGAGCACCCCGCTGCTTTCCTGTATGTAGCCCTTGTCGCCCTCAGCCACATTGTGTGCCCAGGCTTCGACGCCTGAGCACAGTAGCAGGACCATCAATGCGACGGCGATCAGGTAGCGCGACGGGATACCGCCTGGTTTAGAAATTGCCGATAAATTCATTCGTTTACTCCGATGGATGGTAAGCGCGTTCACAGGTCACGCTGTTGTGGGGGCCTCGCCAGGCGTTTCTTCAGCTGTCCTTTCGCCCCGGCCACGCACCACGCGGTAGAGCGCGGGCAGGACGAGAAGCGTGAGGATGGTCGAGGATACGATTCCGCCGATCACGACCGTTGCGAGCGGTCTCTGCACTTCCGAACCAAGGCCGACATTGAGGGCCATCGGGACGAACCCCAGGCTGGCAACCAGCGCTGTCATCAGCACCGGTCGAAGGCGCGCCAGTGCGCCCTCCCTGATCGCTTCGTCGAGCGGGCGACCCTCTTCCAACAATTGCTTGATGAAAGTCAGCATCACGAGGCCATTGAGCACGGCGACGCCCGAAAGCGCGATGAAGCCGACGCCGGCCGAGATCGAGAAGGGGATACCGCGAAGCAGCAAAGCCGCGATGCCGCCCGTCAGGGCCAGGGGAACACCGGAAAATACCACCAGCGCGTCCTTCGCTGATCGGAACAGCGCCATCAGAAGGCCGAAGATCAACAACAGGGCGAGCGGAACAACGATCTGCAGACGCGTCGCTGCTGACTGGAGTTGTTCGAATGTGCCGCCATATTCGATCCAGTACCCCTCGGGCAGCTCGACCTGCATAGCGACCCGCTCCTGCGCTTCCGCTATGAACGAGCCCAGATCACGCTCGCGTACATTGGTGGTCACCACCGCACGGCGCTTGCCCGACTCCCGGCTGATCTGGTTCGGGCCCTGGGTGCGTTCGATTGATGCTACTTCCGACAATGGAACCGATCCGCCACCCGGAAGCGGGATCGGTAGCCGTTCGAGAACCTGGGGATCCTCTCGCAGCTCCTCGGACAAACGCACAACGATGTCGAACCGTCTGTCACCCTCGAAGATCTGCCCCGCTTCGGCTCCGCCGATCGCGGTCGAGACGACCATCTGCACATCATCGACATTCAGGCCGAGCTGGGTCAGCTTGATGCGGTCCGGCACGACCTCGATGAACGGCAGTCCCGTAACCTGCTCGGTCTGGGCGTCCACCGATCCTTCGATGGCAGACACCACGCTTTCGATTTCCGCGGCCGTAGCGGCAAGCTGTTCGAGATCGTCGCCATACACCTTGATCGCGACGTCCGAGCGGACCCCGGCTATCAGTTCGTTGAACCGCATCTGGATCGGTTGGATGAACTCGTAGCGCGAGCCGGGGACCTGTTGGACCGCCTCGTTCATCTCCGCGACCAGTTGCGCCTTGGGCTTGCGCGGATCGGGCCACTCGCTGCGTGGCTTCATGATGATGAAGGTATCCGCGACCGAAGGCGGCACCGCATCCGTGGCCACATCGGCGGTGCCGATCTTGGCGAAGACGGTGTCGACTTCGGGAAACGTTTTGATCCGTTCCTCCAGTGCGCCTTGCATCGACACGGCCTGCGACAGGCTGGTGCCCGGAATGCGCAGGGCATGAAGAGCGATGTCGCCCTCATCGAGGTTCGGGATGAATTCCGAACCCAGGCGGGTCGCTGCAAAACCGCTCAGAACCACAAGCGCTGTAGCAACTGCCAGCACAAGCTTGCGCTTGCGCATCGCAAAGTCGAGCATGGGAACATAGCGCGATTTGGCAGCGCGCATGACCCGGTTCTCCTTCTCTTCGACCCGGCCGGTTACGAACGTCGCCACGGCGGCGGGAACGAAGGTCAGCGAAAGCAGAAGGGCTGCGGTCAGCGCGATCACGACTGTCAGCGCCATGGGATGGAAAGTCTTGCCTTCCACACCTTCGAGGGCGAAAATTGGCACATAGACGATCGTGATAATCAGGATTCCGAACAGGCTCGGGCGGATGACTTCTGCCGAGGCTGACGAGGTCAGCTTGAACCGTTCCTCCCGATTGAGCATCCGGCCAAGCGAATGCTGTGCTTCTCCAAACCGCCTCAGGCAGTTCTCCACGATGATCACTGCGCCATCGACGATTAGGCCGAAGTCGAGTGCACCCAGGCTCATCAGATTGCCCGATATGTTGCTTTCGACCATGCCAGTGATCGTCATCAGGAAGGACAGCGGGATGACAGCGGCGGTTATCAATGCCGCACGTATGTTGCCGAGCAGCAGGAACAGCACGACGATGACGAGCAGCGCTCCTTCGGCGAGGTTTTTCTCGACCGTCCAGACGGTTGCTTCGACCAGCTTGGACCGATCGTAGACCGTATTGGCTATGACGCCGCCGGGCAGGGAGCGGTTCACCTCCTCCATGCGCTCGGCAACCGCAACGCTGACGTCGCGCGCGTTTTCTCCTACGAGCATGTAGATCGTGCCGAGGACGACTTCCTGACCGTCCTTGGTTGCCGCGCCATCGCGGATTTCGGAGCCGATGCTGACATCGGCAACGTCCGCGATCCTCACCGGCACACCTTCGCGCCACGCGACGATGATCCCGGAAAGATCGCCTTGGTCTTCAGCCTGTCCGGGCACACGGATCAGATATTGCGATCCCGAACGCTCGACGTAACCGGCACCGACATTGGCGTTGTTGCTCTCAAGCGCCTCGATCACGTCCTCGACCGTGAGACCGAAGCCTGCGAGCCGGGTGGGCACCGGTGCGACGACATATTGCTTGCGGTAGCCGCCCACCGAATTGACTTCGGTGACGCCTGGTACTGTGCGCAGCTGCGGCCTTACCACCCAGTCATGGAGGGTCCGCAAATCCTGCGGCGTGTAGCGTGAACCGTCCGCCTTGACTGCGCCCGGCTCGGCTTCGATGGTGTACATGAAGATTTCGCCAAGCCCGGTTGCGATCGGACCCAGCTCGGGTTCGACGGTTTCGGGCAGACTTGATCGGACACTCTGAAGCCGTTCGTTGACCAGCTGACGGGCGAAGAAGATATCGGTCCCGTCCTCGAAGACCACCGTGACCTGGCTCAGACCGTAGCGCGATACCGAGCGAGTATAGTCGAGCCCAGGCAGACCGGCGATCGCCGTCTCCACCGGGAAGGTGATCCGCTGTTCCGCTTCAAGCGGGGAAAAGCCGGGGGCCGAGGTGTTGATCTGCACCTGGACGTTGGTGATGTCGGGAACGGCATCGATCTTGAGCCGGCCGAAATTGTAGATGCCCAGCGCTGCCAGAAGAATGACGGCAGCGAGGACTGCGAAGCGCTGTCTGATCGACAGCTGGATGATCCGTTCAAGCATGTTCTGGCGCCCCTTAGTGATCGTGGCTCGCGCCCGACTTCTCGATGTCGGCCTTGATCACGTAGCTGTTCTCGGTTGCGTAGACCGTTCCAGGTTCGATCCCGCTGATGACCTCGGTCCATTCAGGGCCTTCCTGGCCCAGTTCGAGCATACGAACTTCGTAGGTTTCGCCGATCTTCGCGAAGACCACGCGGAAATCGCGGAACTGCTGGATCGCGTCGGTGCGCACCGCCAGCGGAACCGTCCGCTGATCGACCGACACAAGTCCGCGCACCGCCATGCCCGGGCGCCAGTACCCGTCCCGGTTGGGTAGCGGGGCCCTGGCTGTGACAGCCTGGTTGCTGACTTCGGCGAGCGGCAGGAAGTCGCGAAGGTTCGAGCCCTGTGACCGCTGTCCCTCAAGGCCGCGAATCTGGACCGATTGGCCCGGACGGACACGCTCGATGTCGCGTGGGAAAATCGGGAAAGTCGCGACGGTTCGCGATGGATCGGCAATAACGAACATGGGATCGCTATCGGCGATGTCGCCAACATTGGTGTTGCGCTCTGTGATTACACCGGAAATTGGTGCGTAGATCGAGTAGGTCTGAAGCGAGTAGCTGCTCTCCACCCGGGCTAGCAGCGCGCCTCTCGCAACGCGATCGCCGACATTGCGATGGACGGAAACGACAGGGCCCGGATACTTGGCGCCGACCTCTGCACTCCCTGAAGGATCGAGTTCGACCCGGCCGATGATCTCCACGGTTTCGCCGACCTGCTGCGGGCCGACCGTTGCGGTCTCGATCCCGGCGGCACGCGCTGCCTCATCCGCGATGGTGACGCGACCCTCGTAGGATTCGAAAGCCCATCTATGCGTTTCGTCGCCGACACTGGCCGCGACCACCACATCGAAGCTGTGTGGTTCGACAAGTACTCCCTGGCCGCGAAGAAAGTCCTCCTGCGGTTCGAAGTTGAAGGTCGTCTTTTCGCCGTCAAGACGCGTGATCATGACGCGTGCGCGAACCGTGTCGGGATCGATCGGCTCGCCGGCACGATAGGCGTAGAGCCGATATTCGGGCGGCACGCCGTCTTCGAACACGGTGACCTCGATCGCGAAATCACCGTCGCGGAGCATCCGGCCATTATGCGGGCCGCGCTCGTAATCGTCAGCGGCGGCCTCTACGCTTTCCGACGCTTCGGTTTCGTTGCCTGATTGGCCGCAGGCTACCAGCGGTGCGGCCAGCAGGGCAGCGATCAGTATGTTGATCTTGCGCATCTTAAATTCTCCCAACGAGGTCGGCGAAACGACCGGTCAACCGGTCGAGTTCGACTTTCGCCTGGTGATATTCGGAAACGGCATCGACGAAGCGGACGCGCGCGTCGTGCAGTGCAGACTGCGCGGTCGAGACGTCGAGAAAGGTGAAGCCGCCGCGATTGTAGCCTGCGCGAACTTCGCGCAGGGTCTGTTCAGCGCTTGGGATCACCCGACTTTGAATCGCCTCGGCTTCATGTCGGGCTTCCTCGACGCGCTCGGCGGCAAGAGCGACTTCGCGCTGACGCTGGAAGCGTTCCACCGCCAAATCTGCCTCCACCTGCCGCTGCTCGGCGGTCGCCCGATCGATATTCGCGCGGTTCAAGGCGCGATTGGGTAAGGGAAGCGAAAACCCTGCTACGACGGCAACATCACCTGAGCCAAATACTCGCGGGCCGGCGTAAACTGTGGGGTCGGTCCGGCTGTAGGCTTGCTGAAGGCGATAGTTGGCATTCGCCCGTTCGCGCCTCGCTTCGTACAGGGCGAGATCGATCGAGGGGAGCTCTCGCAGGTCGATGTCGGGCGTCTCCATTTCGAGAAATCCCTCGGTGACGACCGCAAGCTCTGCCGGGTCAACGCCTGTCAATAAACCGAGGCGAGCCTTGGCTGCGTCGAGGGCGTGATCTGCCAGCTCCAGATCGACCTCTGCCTCTGCCAGCTCGGTTCTCGCCCTGGTCCCCGCAAACAGAGGGTCGCGTGCACCGTCCACACGGCGCTGCACCTCGGATTGAAGCGCCGCGGCGATCTCCACCCGACTGCGCGCGAGTTCCAGATCCAGCGCAGCCGCCTGCGTTTCGACGTAGAGCTCCTGCACCTGCCGGGCCAGGTCCAGACGACGGACCAGCGCCTCTGCCTGCGCAATACCAATTTCGCTCTCGGCGAGTTCGATCCTTGCCAGCCGCTTGCCGCCCCGCTCGAGCCTCTGGTTATAGGTTCCATCTATCTGGAACTCGTTGAACCCTGAGGTGCCGATGTTTTCGATCGAACCCTCGATCGTAGCGGCTGGCTTCGTATCAGCAGCGGCACGGGCTGCATTGAGCCCTTCTATCCTCGCTGCTGTCGCAGCGCCTTGCGGCGAGCTCGAGACCGATTGCTCAATGGCCTCTTCCAGGGTCAGCGACTGGGCCTGAGCCGCATTCGCCGACATGACCGTGACCGCCAGCAAGGCGGCACGCGAAATCGCGTTCATTTTGGAAACTCCTGAACTTCAAAACCTATTGCGCAGCCCGGGATTCCGGGCGCCAAGTTTGTGCGTTCAGGCTAGTGGTGGCTCTGTAAGGGGCGCGGTGCTGCTGCCGACCAAGGCTGCTGCTTCGCCGGGCAGCAGAAGCGATCGCTCCGCCAGGTAGGAAGCGAACGGCGAAGCAGTCTCGGGCAGCCCAACGGATACATGACTGTGCGCGGACGCGTGGGGTGCGGTTTCTCCGGGATTCGCGGTTTCCGCAGCTACGGAGTTGATCTCCATGGCTTCCTCGACGGGTGCGGGAGCATGGTGGGAACTGCCCGCAGCATGACTGTGAGCCTGCTCCGCATGCGGCACCGCGCCCGAAAACCCCCCGTGGGAGACGAGTATAATGGCAAGCAACAGGAAACCGAGCCATTGGCGCATAGCGAGCGCTGCTAGCGCAGCGTGGTGCGATGCGCAAGTTGGCAATGGCAAAGGCACCTGGCAATCAAGGATCGCACAGGGACGGCGCAGCTAATTGAAGCCAACCTGCGTAAGTTGGCCTGTCGAAATGGCCAGGAGTAAAAAGTAATTCCGCCATCTCTTCGGCAGAGAGGAGAGAGGGCTCTGACCTGATCGAACCGGGACAATATCGTCCTGGCGTTCAGGAGAACTCCCATGCCAAAATACAAGCGCTCAGACGCATCGCAATCGCCTGCGCAGCGCATCACCGCGGCCATCATCGAGAAGCTCGAGCAGGGGACCAGGCCGTGGGTCAAGCCGTGGCGCGGTATGCCGGTCTCGCGTCCGCTTCGCGCCTGCGGAACGCCCTACCGCGGGATGAACACCTTCTGGCTGTGGATGGTCGCAGACGCCTGCGGCTATGCGTCGCCCTACTGGATGACCTATCGACAGTGTCAGAAACTCGGTGGGCAGGTTTGCAAGGGCGAGAAGTCGGCGATCGCGATCTTCTACAAGACATACGAAAATGCAGTCGAAGATCCCGCTGGTGACGATGACACCGTAACCCGCCGTTTCCTGAAGGCCTATGCAGTCTTCAATGCCGACCAGTGCGACGGCCTCCCGCAAATGTATTATCCGAAACCGCTGCTTGCGCCCGTCGAACCGGAAGGACGACAGGGACGCCTCGACCGTTTCTTCGATGCGGTCGGAGCAGACCTGCGCCACCACGGCAGCGAGGCCTACTACGAACCGGTTCGCGATCGGGTCACGATGCCACCTAGCGACCTCTTCGATACCTATGAGCACTACTACGCAACGCTTGCGCACGAGCTGTCCCATTGGACAGGCCATCCCTCGCGCCTCGATCGCGATCTGAGAAACCGCTTCGGTACCGAGGCCTACGCCGCCGAAGAGCTCGTCGCCGAATTGTCCTCGGCAATTCTCGGTGCCGAGCTCGGTCTACCGGTTGCTCACCTGGACCATCATGCGAGCTATATCGCTTCCTGGCTGGAACTGCTGAAATCCGATGAGCGGGCGATTTTGACAGCCGCTGCGAAGGCCGAGGAGGCTGCAAGCCTGCTCCTGCGCCGGGGCGGTGTCGAAGAGCGGAAATCGTTCGAAGTCGACGACGATCTCGAACAAGCTGCCTGAGGGAGAAAACCATGGGACGCTCTGTCAGCTACCCGAGCGGCGCCATCGCCGCCTTTCGTCTGATGGACGAGCCGGACGACGGATGGGACTGGGGTTACGAATTTCTCGTTGACGATGTCGTCGACACGGCAAGATTGCTTTTCCCTTCGCTGCAACTTTTTGACGGTTGGCGGGGCGGTGAAGACCGTATCCTGCTCCGCAAGGCCTTTGCCGATTGCGGCGTTTCAATCTACTGCGGTCTTGCTGCCATCTGGCTCGTGGAACGCGACGACGCACAGTATTGGGAAGCCGATTCCCGGCAGGCGAGATCAGGCTGCGCCCGGCAATGGCTTGCCCAGGTGTCCGACAGGTTCACCAAGGCCTTCGGAGATCTGCGTCTGGTTGGACGGTTCTCGAATGGAGAAGCGATCTTTGAGCGAGTTGGCTCCTCACCGTAACAACGCCGACCTGCTGTCCTTCATTCGCTTTCCTGGAATTGCTTCAGCTTTGAGTGAATGCGGCCAGTCGAGCTGCCTCGCAGACCGGTCCGCCGGGAGAGGCCCTGGGCCGGTCGGGGGCAGGCGCAACCTGAGTCCCGTCGGCCCGTGTGACCCGCGCCAGCCTAGGGTCTCAGGTTTCCTGCTGCGCAGTGCGCCTCCCCCCCTTGTCCCGGCCCTGATCGGGCTCCGGCGGATCGGCGACGAGGCAGTTCAATCGCGTCTCCGATCCCTGGCTCAAAATCAGGAGACAAAACCATGTATGACAGCTTCATTGAACAGCTTGCCGGCCTCGACTTGTCGGGCTTCAGCATCAAACCCGCGCCGTACAACAGCACCGACTTCCCTTGCGGCGATGCCATCGAGCAAACGCTGGCAGGCGTCTGGTCAGACCTATTTGCGATGTTCGCCGATACGGCCCTCGAGGCCGATGCGGAGGATATCGCCTGGGGCTTCGTCAATCTCTTCCATCGCGCAGCCAGTCGCAAGTCGTCCCAGCTCGACCGGGCAAGCGATGAAATTCGCGCATTGCTTGCTTGCGCCGATGGATCGGAAATTCATTCGGGAAATCTGGAAGAACAGATCGAGCGCGCGCAGGCGGCACAGGCCAGCATGACCGCATTCGAACAGATGCGGGAGACGGCGGCGGCCCTCTATCTCGACGAGATCGGAACTTCGTGGCGCCCCATGACGGGGTCCCGGTCGAACCATTCCGCCAGTCTCACATCGGCCGTCGTCAATGCTCGCGATTTCCTCAGAAGCCGAGCCGAACGTCACCGTGCGGCCACTACGCCCGAAGGCACACCGATCGTCTTTGCCGGTGGCAGAAGGTCCTTTGCCACTTCCGAAGAGGCTAAAACCTTCGCCGCAAACGTCTGGGGAACGCTTGACAAGGTGCGCGACCAGGTCCCGGACATGTTCATCGCCCATGGCGGTGACAGCAAGGGTGTCGACCGGCTCGCAGCGAGCTGGGCGGAACGCCACCATGTCCAGCAGCTCGTATTTTCTCTCGACAGAAGGCTTGGTGCCCGTGCCGGCTTCAAGCGTAACGACCAGATGCTCGGACTTAACCCCCGGTACGTGATTGCCTTCCCTGGAAATGGCGTGCTCGAGCGGCTCGTGATCGAAGCCAAGGCGCGGCGAATTACCGTCGTCGACCGGCGCCGCCCGATCGCGAACATTTCGAAATCGGACGGGTAAATTTCAGAACTCTGGCGCACCAGCAGTCATCACGGCGCTGGTGCGCCGGCATGAGCATTCGATGGTCGCGGTTTGATTAGCCTCTTTCAGGGACCAGCTTGTTCACGCAGTGTGTTATATCGTGATCAAGGCCTTCTCCGTATCGATGACCGAGAATGCCTATGCAGCCTGGATTTCTTTTGCTACGGGGCGGACCGAAATCATGACCTCCAGCTATCGCCGCCTTGTCCTGAACCCGTTTGTCGTCCTGCTTCTGCTGGTCGCGATGGTGTTTGCGACTGCGGCGGATGCTGCTGCCTGTGGCGGGGAAGTGGCGCCAGAGAATGCGATTCCCTGGACAACCGCAGACGCGGGTCACGCCGCTTCCGAATCTGATCAGGATCAGGACGATACTGGCGCCCCCGCCGAGCAACACGGAATGTGTGCTCATGGTCACTGTCATCACGGTGCCAGCTTTGCCGGTGAAGTCCAAAAGTACCAGCTTTCACATCCTGCTGTCATTCTCGCGCCCTCCGCTCCCGTGATTTTTGCTTCGGATGTGAGCGATAGAGTGAAACGCCCCCCTCGCACCTGACGACCGACATCGCGCTGCCTGGCGCAGCGCATTTCGGATCGTTAGCAGAGGAAATTTCCAGAAATGTCAGCCATTAGATGGCGAGGCGCCCTGATTGCAGGGCTCGCTCTCGCCGCAAGCGCCGCTCCCACGGCTGCGCAGGAGCGAGAGCTTCTGACGCTCGAAGAAGCCTTGAATCGTACGGGCGTAACCGGCGAGTCCACTGAAACAGAGGCGAACCCGCGCATCGTCGGTCCGCGTGCGGATGCGGATGCTGCGCGCTCGCTCGTCGGCCAGGCGCGTCTGCGGCCTAATCCGGAGGTTTCGCTCGAGGTCGAGAACATCGCCGGCAGCGGCGCCTTCTCCGGGCTCAGCGCCACCGAATACACGCTGGCTGTCGGTCAACGGATCGAGCTCGGTGGCAAGCGCGGGGCGCGCGTCGAGGCGGCCCAGGCGCAGGCGCGACTGGCAGATCTGCGGGCAGGCCTTGCCGGGGCCGAACTCGGGTTCCTTGTTCGCGATCGTTACGTTACGGCGGCTGCTGCTGCCGCGCGTGTCGAACTCGCCCGCGATGTGGTCGAGCGGAACGAAGAGCTTGCCCGCATTGCCGGTGTACTCGTCGAGGTTGGCCGCGAGCCCCCGCTTCGGGCGCTACGCGCCGAGGCGACGCTGGCGGAAGCGCGAGCAGAGCTACAGGGGGCCGAGGCAGCCAGTTTGGCCGCGCGGACCGCGCTCGCGGCGCTCTGGTCGGGGGAAGGCGCGCCGCCGCTTATCCCGAGCGACTTCCCCGACATCGATCCACCAGGCGCGGTGCTCGCCTCTGCAACAGGTCTTCAACTGGAGGTGGCTCGAGCCGAGAGCAGAGCGGCCGAAGCCGAAATCGATCGCGAACGCAGCCTGCGCATTCCCGATCCGGTCGTTTCGGCCGGCGTGCGGCGTTTCGAGGAAAGCAACGACAATGCATTCCTGGTGGGCGTCTCGATCCCGCTTCCCTTCTCCAATCGTAACCAGGGCAATATCGCCGCTGCCGAAGCCAGACTGCGCGCAGCCAATGCCCGCGAGGCGGTAGTGCTTGCCGATTTCGAGCAGGCGGTGACCCGCTCCCGGGCGGAATATCTCGCTGCCGAAGCCCGCGTCGAAACCCTTTCCGCCACGTCGCTCCCCCAGGCCGAGGAAGCACTACGCCTCGTCCGCATCGGCTACCGCAACGGCCGCTTCCCACTGATCGAGGTGCTGAGCGCGGCCGAGGCTCGCGATGACATCCGCGAGGCCCTGATTGCCGCGCAGGAAGACCAGGGACAGGCAGCCGCCGAGCTCATCAGGCTGGCCGCACAATGAGGAATATATTCATGAACCGCAGAAAGCTGGCGATCATCGCCGGGATTGCCATTCTTGCTGCCGCGCTGCTGATTTTGCTCTGGCCCGACAGCGAAGCCGAGACCCACGCCGAGGGTGAGGAACATGCCGAGGGCGAAGCGCACGCCGGAGAAGAAGGCGGCGAAACAGAACAGCCTGAAGGACTGGTCCTGCTCAGTGACGAGCAGATCCGTACCGCGGAAATCGAACTTGCCACCGTCCGGACAGGCGCCGCGGTCGAGCTCGTCTTCCCCGCGACCGTTGCCGCCAGCCCGACCGCCAGCGCGCGGATCGATGCGCGTGCCTCGGGCGTCGTGCGCAGCATCGGCAAGACGCTGGGCGACTATGTTCGGGAAGGCGAAACCGTCGCGCGAATCGAAAGCGCCGATGCTTCGGCGCTGGCCTCGCAGCTAAGTGCCGCCCGCGCTCGGGTAACCGAGCTGTCGTCAGCCTACGAACGCGAACGCCGCCTGTTCGAGGAGAATGTCACCGCGCGGCAGGACCTCGAGGCTGCCCGCGCCAATCTCGACGTGGCCCGCTCCGAACTGAACCGGTCGCAGGCTGCCGTCGCCGCAGCCGGTGTCAGCGGTGATGGCCGTTCGCTGGCGGTGACCAGTCCCCTGGCGGGCCGCGTGACGGCCGCACCGATCGTGCTTGGTTCCTTCGTCGATGCCGGCGAGGAACTCTACCGTGTGGTCAACCCCAACGCTCTTCAGGTCGAAGTCGCCTTGCCGTCCGAAGATGCCTCGCGCATCCAGCCGGGCGACGAAGCTGCGCTGATCGTCGGCGATGGCCGCGAGATCGGCGCGCGTGTGCGATCGGTGACGCCTTCGCTCGATCCGGAAAGCCGCAGTGCAACCGCCGTACTGAATCTGACGCGACCGATACCCGGGCTCCAGCCCGGCGCTTTCCTCCAGGCGCGTATTCGTCCCTCGGGAGAAGTCGATCGCGACCGTATCGCAGTCCCCGAGGACGCCGTGCAAGTGCTCGAGGGACGCGATGTCGTCTTCGTGCGCACGCAGCGCGGCTTCCAGGCGCGCGAGGTGGAAACGGGCAGCCGTACCGCCGGAATGGTGACGATCCTGTCCGGTCTCCAGCCTGGCTGGCGCATCGCGACCGACAATGCCTTCCTGCTGAAGGCCGAACTCGAGAAGGAGGGTGCGACTCATGGCCATTGATCAGACCGCCTCTCCCGCAGCCGAGGACGCACACGAGGAAAGCCATCGCCACGGTCTTGTCGGGATGGTTCTCGATATTTCCGTGCGCTTTCGCTGGGCGATCATCGTCCTGACCGTGTTCGCGGCAATTTACGGTGCATTCAATCTTGTGCGCCTGCCGATCGATGCCGTTCCCGACATCACCAATACGCAGGTCCAGATCAACACCAGCGCGCCCGCGCTTTCGCCCTCGCAGGTGGAGACGCAGGTGACCTTTCCGATCGAGACCGGGCTCGCCGGGATCGAAGGGCTGGAAATGACCCGCTCGATCTCGCGCAATGGATTCAGCCAGGTGACCGCGATCTTCGAGGAAGGCACCGACCTCTATTTCGCGCGCCAGCAGGTCAACGAGCGGCTTTCCCCGATCGGCGCCTCGCTGCCCGAGGGCGCGGAGCCCACGATGGGCCCGATCTCCACCGGCCTTGGCGAAGTGCTGATGTACACGATCGAGTACGAACATCCTGGCGGGCGGGGGGCGCCCACTGGCCGAAGTACAGGTTGGCAGGCCGATGGCAGCTTCATCACCGAACGTGGCGACCGCCTCGAAAGCGAAGTGGCCAAGGCGGCCTATCTGCGCACCGTGCAGGACTGGGTCGTGGCGCCGCTGATGCGCTCGATCGATGGCGTCGCCGGGGTCGATTCGATCGGCGGCTACGAGAAGCAATTCCTCGTCCAGCCCGACCCGGCCCGCCTTACCGGCTATGGGCTGTCCTTCGATTCGCTGATCGATGCGCTCGAGGCCGCCAATCTCGCCGCTGGTGCCAATTTCGTTGACCGCGCTGACGAGGCTCTTCTGGTTCGGGTCGATGCCAGGCTGGGCAGCATCGCGGATATCGAGGAGGCGGTCGTCGCTACTCGCGAAGGCGTCCCCATTCGCATCGGCGACGTGGCAACAGTTGAAGTTGGGGGCGATCTCCGGACTGGCGCGGCTTCTCTGAACGGCGAAGAAGCCGTGGTCGGCACGGTTCTGATGCGCGCCGGCGAAAACAGCAGAACGGTCGCGGCCGGCTCTGCCGAGCGGCTCGAGGAAGTTCGTGCGTCGCTTCCCGAAGGGATCGTCGCCGACATCGTCTACAACCGCTCTTCGCTGGTGGACGCGACCATCGCCACGGTCGAGAAGAACCTGCTCGAAGGCGCCTTGCTGGTCATCGCCGTGCTGTTCCTCCTGCTCGGCAACATTCGGGCCGCGATCATAACGGCGCTCGTTATCCCGATCTCGATGCTCATGGCGGCGATCGGAATGAACCGGCTCGGCGTCTCCGGCAATCTGATGAGTCTGGGGGCGCTGGACTTCGGCCTGATCGTCGATGGCGCAGTGATTATCGTCGAGAACAGCGTTGCGCGTCTCGCCATGCGGCAGCATCGCGAAGGGCGGCTGCTCACTCTGGGCGAGCGCCTGACTGAAACACGGCTTGCGGCACAGGAGATGATTAAACCGACCGTTTACGGACAGGCGATCATCTTCCTCGTGTTTGCGCCGCTGCTCACTTTCACCGGAGTCGAGGGCAAGACGTTCTCGCCCATGGCTATCACGATGATGCTCGCGCTCGCCTCTGCTTTCGTGCTGTCGCTGACCTTCGTGCCGGCGATGATCGCGGTCCTGCTCAACAAGAAGCTGACCGAGACGGAAGTGAAACCCATCCGCTGGACGAAGGACCGCTATGGCCCCGCCTTGCGCAAGGCCATTGCGCGACCCTGGCCGGTAATCGGTGGTGGCGTTGGCGTGTTCGCCGTGGCGGCATTCGTGTTCGGCTTCCTTGGCAGCGAGTTCACCCCGCAACTCGATGAAACCGATCTTGCGGTGCAGTCGCTGCGGATTCCGTCCACCTCTCTCGAACGCTCGTTGTCGATGCAGCGACGCGTGGAAGACAGGCTGGAAGAGTTCCCGCAGGTGGAGCTGGTGTTTTCGCGGACGGGCACGGCCGAGGTCGCCAGCGACCCGATGCCGCCCAACGCCTCGGATGCCTACGTCATTCTCAAACCCCGCGAGGAGTGGCCCGATCCGGATCTGTCGAAAGATGAGCTCGTTGCTCAGATGGAGGAAGGCCTCGGCGAGCTGGTCGGCAATCTCTACGAGTTCAGCCAGCCCATCGAACTGCGTTTCAACGAACTGATCGCGGGCGTGCGCGGCGATGTGGCGGTCAAGCTCTACGGGGACGACCTCACGGCACTGACCGAAGCAGCGGGCGATGTCGCGGGCGTCCTGCAGGGCGTCGAAGGCGCCGCCGATGTGAAGGTGCAGCAGGTGACGGGTTTCCCGACGCTCGACATCGCCTTCGATCGCCCGACCATTGCGCGATATGGGCTGACTGTCGAGGACGTGGCGCAATCGGTGGCCATCGCGCTCGGCGGAAGACCTGCGGGTCTAGTCTTCGAAGGCGATCGCAGGTTCGAGGTCATCGTTCGTCTGGAAGCTGCGGCGCGGGACGATTTCGACCAGCTCGGGGCGCTCCCGATCGTTCTCGAGAACGGCGTTACGGTACCGCTTCGGGCACTGGCCGATTTCCGCGTGGTCGATGGCCTCGCCGAAGTGCGTCGTGAACAGGGACGCAGGCTGGTGATCGTCTCGGCAAACGTGCGCGAACGCGATCTCGGCTCCTTCGTGGAAGAGGCTCAGGAAGGGGTCGCGGCACAGGTCGACATGCCGCCCGCCTCGTTCATCGAATGGGGTGGACAGTATCAGAACCTGCAGGCGGCTCAGGCACGGCTCGCAATCGTCGTGCCTGTCTGCTTTGCCCTGGTTCTGTTCCTGCTGTTCATGGCGCTTGGTGGCTGGGTTCCGGCGCTGGCGGTGTTCAGCGCCATTCCGATGGCGCTCGCCGGCGGCATCTTCGCACTCGCGCTGAGGGACCTGCCTTTTTCGGTATCGGCGGCAGTGGGCTTCATCGCGCTTTCGGGCGTGGCGGTGCTCAACGGTCTAGTCATGATGACGGCGATCAAACAGCGCCTTGAGAAGGGCATGGCTCTCGACGAGGCGATCGAGGATGGCGCTCTGGCGCGCATGCGCCCCGTGCTGATGACCGCGCTGGTCGCTTCGCTTGGCTTCGTGCCGATGGCGATCGCGACCGGCACCGGCTCCGAAGTGCAACGTCCGCTGGCCACCGTCGTCATCGGAGGGCTGATCACCGCAACCATTCTGACCCTGTTCGTCCTGCCTGCGATTGCGCGGCTCGTGCTGCATCGTTCCGACGATGAGCGCAGCTGGCGCGAGAAATGGTGGGATCGCCTGCGCCGCAATGTGACGCGGGAGGAACGGGACGAATTGCGGGAGGTTACATAAAGGAAAGGGTTCTCAAAGAACCTGACGGAAGAGGCTATTGTGCTGGAGATCGAAGAAGAGAATGGGCTGATCCGGGTTAAAGCCGGGGGAACTCTCGAAAGCTCGGACTACGACCGCTTCGTACCCCTGTTCGAGCGCATTGCCGCGCTCGAGCAGGGCACGGTGCCGATGGTCATCGAGCTCGCGCCGGATTTCTCGGGCTGGGATCTTGGCGGAATCTGGCGCGACCTCCGCTTCGACGTGAAGCACAAGGACCAGTTCGGCCGTATCGCCGTTCTCGGCACAAGAGTCTGGCACGAATGGGCCGCCAAACTGTCCGACGTTCTCTTCCCGCCGGCCCAGATGCGCTTTTTCGATCCGGATGCCGGAGGGCGCGCCGAACGCTGGGCGCGGACCGGTGCCGAAGGCGAAGGGAACGCCGAATGAGCGAAACCGACCTTGATCTCGCCTCCGCCGACAAGCGCCGTACTCTGTGGATCGTGCTTTGGCTCAACGTTGCCATTGCAGTCGGCTTCTTCATCACCGGCGCGATAGGGGATTCCAACGCCCTGATTGCGAACGGCCTGGATAATACGTCCGACGCGGTCGTCTATGGGCTGACCTTATTCGCCCTCACCCGCTCGCGGGTGTGGAAGCGCGGGGCGGCGCGCGTTTCCGGTTTCATGCTCCTGATCTTTGCGGTCGGCGTCGTCCTGGATGCCATACGCCGTTTCCTCGAAGGATCGGAGCCTGCCGGCATCATGATGATGGCGATGGCTGCCGTCGCGGCGGTCGTTAACCTTCTCTCGCTCTACCTGCTCAAGAAACTGCAGAACCAAGATGTGAACCTGCGCGCGGCCACTACTTTCAGTTTCAACGATTTCGTGGCCAACGGCGGTATTATCATTGCTGGGATCATCGTGCTCTTCACCGGTGCCAACTGGCCCGACCTCGTCGTCGGCATCGCGGTTGCCTGCATCGCGCTGTATGGCGGCATCGAGATCCTCCGCGATGCGCACATGGACATCCACGAGGAGAAGGGGACCGAACACCGGGGGATCGGGAAGAAATGACAGCGGTCTGGGCAGCGGTTCTTCTCGCCGCCGTCTGGGCAGCGCACTGGGGGGCGGAGCGGCTATCTGAGCCGCTCAAGAAGCTTCGCAAGCAATGGGGCTTTTCGGTTGCCGCAGGTGGCTCCTTTCTGGGCATCGCGGCAGCCTCGCCAGAAATTGGCATCAACGTCACGAGCGCGGCGCGCGGCGTCTCCGATATTGGACTGGGCGCCATGCTCGGCTCCAACGTCCTCGCCATCCCGCTGATGGTGGCGACAGCTTATGTCGCAACCCGCAAGTCGGGTCTGAAGGAATCGGGTAACAAAGACCACCAAGAGCACCGGCGAAAGCACTACGTCGCGGTCGACAAAGGTGCCGTCACCGTTCAGGCGCTACCCTACCTGGCGATCCTCGCGGTCTTCGCGCTGCTGACGCTGCCCGCCCCGTGGCGAGGCCTGCAACCGATCGACGGCTGGCTCCTGCTGCTCGCCTACCTGGCGTACCTCGTCCAGGCTCTGGTGCGCGGCCGCAAGCAAGGAGAGAATGTCGACTGGAGCCGCAAGGAACGGTGGATGGCGATCGCAGGCGTCAGCGCTCTCGCAGTCGGTGCCTATTTCACCGTTTTCTCCAGTGAGAAGATCATCAGCGCTCTCGGTATTCCCAACGTAGTCGGCGGTTTGTTCATCACCGCCACTGTCGCAGCTTTGCCGGAGGTCTTCGCAACGTGGAGCGTCGCCCGCTCCGGCCAGGTCACCTCGGCCAGCACCAGCGTGATCGGCGATCATGCGGTGACGATGACGCTCGCCTTCATACCGCTCACGATCATCGGTACGCCGATAGAGGACTTTCGCCTCTTCTCGGTCAGCCTGGCGTTCGTGGCGCTGATGCCTGTCCTCTACGCGATGTTCATCCACTTTTCGGGCGAGCAGGCGAGGGGGTTTCATCGCTGGACAATTTTCGGCTTCGCAGCCGCCTACGCGGCGTTCGTCGCGGTCATCGTGTTTTGGGTGCAGCCGTTCCAAGGCTCGGGAGGCGGAGCATGAGCAGCGAACATCAGCAAGCCGGTGCCAGCTACGCCGGCCCGTCTCATCGCAGTGGAGCGCCGGGTGATCGGCAGCCTGACTTCGCCGCGGCAGCGGGAGATGGCGCCGCCATGATGTTCGCACTCAATGGTTTTGCCTGTCTGCATCGGGCTGATTAGGTCAGGACCGCCGAGTGACAATCATCGACACCCTTTTTGCGACGCAAAGCCGGTCGCACACCTTACTCCTGTCGATGCTCGCCAGCGCCGGCTTGATCGTGAGCGCAGTATGGGCCGAGCGCGCTGCATCGGAATTGCGCCGATCTGACCTGCTCATGCCCGCTGTCTCGGGCGTTCTCTTTGCGCTCGTTGCAGTCACAATCATGCCATTTGTCGAGCGGACCGTCGACCAGTGGCTCATTCCCTTCCTGTATCTGGCTGGCGCGGCAGCTTCTCTTATCCTGTGCGCGGCAGCTCGAAATCTTGCACTTCGTCGCGCCAGGACTCCGAACAGGAGCACTGAGCCCACCGGTCGCCAATCGGCTGTCGCCGAAAACTCCGTTTTCTCCATCGTCGACCTGCTTGGGTACGGCATGGCTATCGGCGTAGCAGCCGCCGCGTCGGCAACCATGGGCATAGCTCTGGCCACCGGCCTTGCTGCAGCAAATGTCCATGTATCCCGTCAGCTCGGCACCGGTCTTCTGACGGCGACGATGAGCCGGATGGACCGCGTTGCTTTGCAGCTTGGTCTCATCTTGGCGCTCAACGGCTTCGCACTCCTCGCGTTCTGGACAGTGCACAGCTTCGGCACCAAGGGAACGCCAGAGCTTCTTGCGTTCTTCGGAGGATTTATGCTCGCTGCGGCGGCCAGGATGCTGCTCTCTCACGGGCAGGCTATTGCCGCAGGACGAACGATATGGTCGGCTCTCGCCTTTCTCGGTGGTTTTGTCGCCGTCGCCCTGGTCGCAACAGCGCTTGGCGAGGTTCTGAACGCTGCTGGCATCCGGAGTTCGGGCTTCGAGCATCCAGTGGAGCAAGCGTCTGCTCAATCAAATATCCGTCAAGCGAGAGAATAGGGAAGCAACATGGGTCACTCCCACGATCACGGCGGCCATAGTCATGGCGAAGAGAACCTGAGCGATCGCCAGCTCATTTTCGCCGTGGCAATCAACGTTCTGCTGACGGTGGCGCAGATCATCGGCGGGGTCCTGTCTGGCTCACTCGCGCTAATCGCGGATGCCTTGCACAATTTCAGTGATGCAGCGTCGCTTGGCCTTGCGTGGTTCGCACGCCGCATCGGACGTCGGCCCGCCGACAAGCTCATGACCTTCGGCTATGCCCAAGGGGAAGTTGTCGCAGCGCTCATCAACCTGACCACGTTGCTCATCATCGGCTTTTACCTGCTCGTGGAGGCCATCAATCGCTTCGCCGATCCGCAGCCTGTTGAGGGCTGGACCGTCATTGGCGTGGCGGGAATTGCCTTGGTGATCGATCTCGTCACCGCCTTCATTACTCATCGCGGCGCGAGCGACAGCATAAACATGAAGGCGGCGTTCCTTCACAACGTGTCTGACGCGATGGCTTCCGTTGGCGTGATCGCGGCAGGGGTTCTGATTCTCCTGTACGATTTCTACCTCGCGGACCTGATCATCACCGTGGTTATTGCCGGCTATGTGATCTGGCAGGGTCTGTCGCTGATGCCGAGGACGGTTCGCCTGCTGATGGGAGCCGTCCCTGATGAGGTGGAGTTCGACCAGATCGTTCACGCCCTGCAGGAGCACGATGGGATCGCTGGGGTGCATCATGTTCATGTCTGGAACCTGGGCGAGCACCACCGCGCTCTGGAAGTACATCTCACTCCCTCGACATCCTCACTTCAGGCGTTCGAGAGGCTCAAGCAACCGATAAGGGATATGCTGCTGGAAAAGTTCGGCATCGCTCATGCAACCCTCGAGGCATGCCTCGCGACCGAATGCGACGATCAGCTGATACCGACGCATCCTCCGGCTAGCGACCCCGATCACTGATCCACCGCGGAAATGCGCGGGCGGGATGCCGGCAGTAAACACGGCGCTGGCCCAGCTTGCGCTTGTACTGGGCAACTCCGAGCGCAACCGGCACAGCCTTGGTATCTTCGCTCAAAACTTGAAAGCTGTCAGAGGCAGAAGCGCGCTGAAAGCGGTGTGATTCGTCGGTTTGATTGCAGCCGATGCTAATCGAGGCCGGACGAGCTCCTCGTTATCACCATCTTTTCCGGGCTCATATCGGACATTGTATATCCGATACCGCCTGTTCCGAGACCGGAGTGCCGTCGACCTGCGAAGGGCATCCAATCGACCCGGAAGGCGGTATGGTCGTTGACCAGCACCGTGGAGCCCGACAGGCGCTCGACGCAATGATCGGCAATGTGCTGTCGCTCGGTAAATACGGCGGCCTGAAAGGAATAAGGCAGCTCGTTCGCTTGGGAAATGGCTGCATCGATACTGTCGTATCCGTAGAGGCACACAACGGGCCCGAACACCTCCTCTCGCGAGACCTTGGCGGCGCGAGGCGGATCGATAAGAACGGTGGGATGATACAGCGTCGGGCCGATGCGCTTGCCACCTGCGGCTAGCTCGGCGCCGCTCTCGACGGCGGCCGCGACCCAGGCTTCGATCCGGTCGACCTCGGCAGGGCGGATGAGAGGACCGCACTGAGTTTCCTTTTTGGTGGGGTCTCCCACCTTCAGTGCCTTTGCGCCCGCAGCGAGCGCGGCAGCGAAGTCCGGCAGTTCGGCACGCGGAACGAACACCCGCTGGACCGATACGCAGACCTGACCGGAATGATAAAACCCCCCTTTCAGGAGCGACGGAATGACGTTTTCGCGTGGTATATTCTCATCGACGATGACCGGGGCCGCGCCCCCATGTTCCAGCGCCACGCGTGTACCGGGTGCGAGCCTCGAACGGAGCATCCAGCCTACCTTGGCTGAGCCGACGAAGGAAAAGAACGCCGTTCGCGGATCCGTGACCATTTGTTCGGCGACATCGTCCGTGCAGGGCACAAAGCGGCACCAGTGTTCGTCGAGGCCTGCCTCGTACAGGATTTCCACGAAACTCTTGCAGGACAACGGAGTATCCTTGGCCGGTTTCACCAGAACGGGACACCCCGTCGCGACAGCGGGGCCAACCTGATGGGCGATCAGATTAAGGGGATGGTTGAACGCCGAAATCGCGACCACCGGCCCGATCGGCTCCCGAAAGGTGTAGGCTGTACGGCCTGCGCCCGCCTCGGTCAGCTCCATCGGAATCTGGCGTCCGCCGCTCGCGAACAGTTCATGCACGCAGAGTTTGACGCTCTGAACGGCGCGGCTCGTTTCCGCACGGGCGTCGACAAGCGGTTTTCCGCCCTCGCGCGCGATCTGCATTGCGAGGCTCTCTGCACGCTCGCGCATGAGCGAGCTCGCACGCTGCAAGATGGCAATCCGCTCGTGAACCGGAATCCAGGCCTGCCGGTCTTCGTGCAACGTCCGCGCCTCGTCCAGCCAGCGGTCGATCTTCGGCCAGTCGACCAGATCCACGCTGCCGATGCACTTCTGGTCGTAAGGATTGAGGACCTGCCAGGTCATTGGGGGCACTCCATCGCGCTCAGCTCTTCGATCAGAACTTTTCGGTTCTCCGAATAATCCACCGGCAGATCCACGAGGTGAACGCCGCCGCTTTCGAATGCGTCATTCAAGGTTGGAAGCAGCGCTTGGCTGCTGTCGATCCGGTGGCCCGTCGCGCCATAACTTTTTGCGTAGGTGACAAAGTCGGGGTTGGCGAAGCTCAGGCCGTAATCGGGAAAGCCAAGTTGCTCCTGCTTCCACCGGATCATCCCGTAAGCGGCATCGTTGAGAATGAGCACAACCAGATCGAGGCCAAGCCGGACCGCGGTTTCCACTTCCTGCGAATTCATCATGAACCCGCCATCGCCGCAAACGGCCAGCACACGGCGTTCTGGCGAGAGCATCGCCGCCATCATGGCCGAGGGCAGCCCGGCTCCCATAGTCGCCAGTGCGTTGTCGACCAGAAGAGTGTTGGGCTCATGCGCGATATAATTGCGGGCGAACCAGATCTTGTAGATACCATTATCGAGCGCCACGATGTCGTCCCGCCCCATGACCTGGCGCACATCGGCGACAACGCGTTGGGGTATGACCGGGAACCGTTCATCGTCACTGCCGCGACGGATATGCGCGGCGATTTCTTCGTGCACGCCGGCATAAGCTGTCAGGTCGCACGGCCGCTTCCCGCGAAGCCGCTCTCCCAGACGTTCCACCGACCCGGCAATATCGCCGATAACCTCCAGCTGCGGAAAATAGACCTGGTCGACTTCGGCGGCCTTGTAATTGATGTGAATGACGGTTTGCCCGCCGGGCTCCATGAAGAAGGGGGGCTTCTCGACAACGTCATGGCCGATATTGACGATCAGATCGGCGCGCTCAATGGCGCAATGAACATAGTCGTCGGAGGACAGCGCCGCGGTGCCGAGATAGAGCGGACTCGCTTCGTCGAGCACCCCCTTGCCCATCTGGGTATCGAAGAACGGAAACTGGGTTTCGTCGACGAACTTGCGGAGCGCCTTGCAGGCGCTGCGCCGGTTGGCTCCGGCTCCGACCAGAAGGAGCGGGCGTTCGGCTGCGACGATCCGCTCGGCCGCCTCATCGAGCGCGGCATCGCCCGCCACGGCATAGTGGCGCGGGTGAGGCGCGACGACGGGTTCCGAGGTCTTTTCCTCCGCGATATCCTCGGGCAACTCCAGCAGTACTGCGCCGGGTCGTTCTTCCTGCGCCCTTCGGAAGCCCTCGCGTATTAAGGACGGAATGCGATTACCGTTCACGATCTGCTTCGCCATTTTGCATAATGGGGTGAAGAGCGCGACGACATCGACGATCTGAAACTGGGCCTGCTTCGAGACCTTGATGGGCTTCTGCCCGGTAATGATGACGAGGGGGAAAGCGCCCAACGCAGCGTAGGCAGCCGGCGTTGTAAGGTTGGTCGCCCCCGGTCCCAGCGTCGCCAGACAGACGCCGGGTTTTCCGGTGAGGCGACCATATGTCGCTGCCATGAAGCCCGCTCCCTGTTCATGGCGGGTGACGATCAATCTGATCGGAGATGTCCGAAGCGATTCAAGCAAATCCAAATTCTCCTCACCGGGCACGGCAAAGATGTATTCGACCCCTTCGGCTTCCAGGGCGGCGACCAGGAGATCGGATGCTTTCATCTGCAAAAACTTTCCTTGATTTTTCCGCTTATAGGCCTGCTGCAATTGCCTTCAGGTAGTTGACTTGATTGAGCAACAGCTACGAGGCCCCTTCACCAACTGCTGGAGAAGCCGCCATGAGTCGTCCGAGTCGATACTAACGGTGCCATCGGATCACCGTTCCGCTAACGCCACCGGACCGCTGTTTCAGCTCAGGAAGCGCGGCAACCGGTCTGATTTCGCCGATGCGGGGCAGACCGCCTCCACCAATGGTCAGCGCGCAGCCCGAATTCTAGACCATTCGAACCCGCTTCCTTGATAGGGTGCAACGACCGTCAAGGCTTGGATGGATGGTAAGAGAGATCATCAGGCGCCCCGATATGGTAATTTCGGGCCGGAAAGCGTCAGCAGTCTAAGGTGGCTGAAGAATAGTGCCTGACCGCTAAATCGCCGGGTGAAGCGGACAGTTCGATGCTCAATGTGATGGGGCCTCCGCGATGGCACCGATGACCTGGCAATCGGCCATGCGGCCCCCGTCGCAGTTGGCGGCCACCCGCTCCAGCTCACGCCGCATCAGCATCAGACGAGACATCCTCGCTTCTACAGCGAGAAGATGGCGGCGAGCGATCGCAGCCGCCGCTCCGCAATCGAGGTCCGGGTGCTCCGAAAGACCAATCAGTGACTTCAATTCCTCCGTTGAAAAACCAAGGTCACGCCCGTTCCGTATGAACGTCAGGCGCTTTACATCCGCTTCGCTATAGGTGCGGCGGCCGGAATCGGTACGCGCCGCCTTCGGCATCAAGGCGATATCCTCGTAAAAGCGGATGGTGTTGACCTTGACGCCAGTGCGCCTCGCCAGCTCGCCGATCATCAGCATCGCCATAAGTCTTGATCCTCCAGTGACTGGAGGATGTATTCTGTGCCTTCTTGAGTCAATCGTCAGGAAGGCCGAATGCACCCCACGAACTTCACGCCGGCACTGGGCTGGCCGCAACTGACCGGCGCATACGATCTCGCCATCAGACTGCTCACGCGCGAAAAGACATGGCGCTCAGCCCTGCTCGACCAGCTCGCTCCCTCCGGGGACGATGTGATCCTGGACGTCGGCTGCGGCACCGGGACGTTTGCTTTGCTCGTCAAGGAGGCGGTGCCGAACGCGCGAGTTGTCGGACTAGATCCGGATCCCGCGGTGCTGGAGATCGCCGCCGGCAAGGCATGTCAAGCGGGCGTCGAGATTGAGTGGCGACAGGCGTTCGCGCATGAAGCGGATCGATATGGCGACCCCTTCACAAAGGTCGTCTCGAGCCTTGTCTTCCATCAAGTGCCAATGGAGGAAAAGAGGCGCGGGATCGCAGCCATGGTCGGTGCGGTAAGATCCGGCGGCGAAGTCCATATCGCCGACTATGCGCGACAGCGCTCCAGACTGATGCGCGCATTGTTCGGCTTGGTGCAGCGCCTGGACGGGTTTGAGAACACAGAGCCGAACGCTCGCGGAGCGATGGAAGCGATCCTCGCTGATCTCGAGCCTGACAGCGGCCGCCCGCGCCGGGTCGTCCGCACGCCGACGGGGGAGATCAGCCTGTTTCGCCTCAAAGTAGCACCGGCGTTGCAAAACAGGCTTGCTCCTCCAGTGACTGGAGGTTCTAGAGAGGCGTCATGACAGAATCGAAAGGAGAAACCGGCTGCGGCTGCCACGGGGATACAAATAGAGCTGCCGTCGATCCCGCCTATCGCCGCGCGCTCTGGATTGTCGTCATCCTCAATGCCGGGTTCGGAATCATTGAACTGTTTGGCGGCTTCCTTGCGAACAGTCAGGCACTGAAGGCGGATTCGCTCGATTTCCTGGGCGACGGGTCGATCACCTTTATCGGGCTGCTCGCGCTGGCCTGGTCCGCGTCCACTCGCGCGAAGGTTGCGCTCACCCAAGGCCTATTCCTCGCGTTGCTCGGTGTATGGGTGCTCGGGATGGCCGCCTGGCGCGCGATGAACGCCGTCCCGCCCGAAGCGGAGCTGATGGGCGGCATCGGGATCGCGGCTCTGGCTGTTAACGTCACGGCTGCTATCGTCCTGGCCCGCTTCCGGGACAGCGGCGATGCCCAAGCGCGAGCAATTTGGCTGTTCTCGCGCAACGATGCGATCAACAATGTCGCGGTCATCATAGCCGCCGGCCTGGTCTCTTGGCTGCAGAGCGCTTGGCCGGATCTAGTCGTCGCAGCCATCATCGCCGTCGTTTTTCTCCATTCGGCTTGGGAGATCATCCGCGACGCCAGGCGGGAGCTTGCGGAGCGACGATGAGCCTCAGAAGGATGCTGCCTGAGCGGTCTGGGCCTGCTGCTCGTCTGCGGCACGACAACCCTCGTACATGCGCAGCCAACGCCGAGGAAGACTATCTGAAGCCTGTTCGACTATATCGCCGTCGGTTATGTCGGCGCAGTTTCGGACAAACATAAACGCCGGCAAATGTACCAGATGGTCGAATTCTGAGGATCATCAGTGTTGACCCTACCAGAATATCGAAACCCGCCGAAATTCAGTGCGCAAGCACTCTTAAAGCGCTTTGCAACCTCAGGCCGGTTTGTTTCGCAGATCTTCTCGGCAGGAACCACGCTGCTGGCGACTACACGGGGTCGGGCGGGCTGAGTCTTTTCAGAAGGGATAATATCATGGTTCGGACATCTTCTGAAAAGCCGCTGAGAGCTAAAGCTGCGGATAGTTCCATCGGACCAATAGGCCTTTATGCATGGGCGGTTGTGACAGCGCTGGCCGTTGCTGCGGATCAGGTCGGGAAAACAGCCGCATTCGACCATGTCGCTGAGCACGGTGTCATCTACGTGACGCCGTTTCTCACCATCCGGGCCGGTATGAACCCCGGCATCGCCTTCGGCCTCGCCACGCAAGCGCAGCCCCTCTTGCTCGTCGCGGTTGCCGCAGCCATCTCGCTGGTTCTCCTGGTGTGCATCTGGCGCACGGAAAGCATCCTCCAACGGATCGCCTTCGGGATGATCCTCGGCGGCGCGTTCGGGAACATTGCCGACCGGCTCCGGTTCGGCGCGGTTCGTGATGTGATCGACCTCCACTGGAACGGCTGGCATTGGCCGACCTTCAACCTGGCCGACGCATTCATCACCATCGGCGTGCTGATCCTTCTCTTCGTTCCCGATCCGACAAACCGGAACAAGCACGAGAACTCGACGCTTTCCATAGATGAGCAAGGATCTGGCGGGAGCAGGACGCAATGAGCATTCACCACGGCATTCTCGATGCTATCGGAAATACGCCCCTCATCAGGCTCGATCGTGTTTCAAAGCTCACCGGCTGCGAGATCCTCGGCAAGGCCGAGTTCATGAATCCGGGGCAGTCCGTAAAAGACCGCGCGGCGCTAAACGTCATCCGCGAGGCTGAACGCTCAGGGGAGATCCGCCGCGGCGGCACCATTGTCGAGGGAACGGCCGGGAATACGGGCATCGGGCTCACGCTGGTCGCGAATGCCCTTGGCTACCGTACGGTGATCGTGATCCCGGATACGCAGTCAGCCGAGAAGAAGGACATGCTGCGGCTGGTGGGAGCGGAAGTCGTGGAAGTGCCGGCCGTGCCCTATTCGAACGAAAACAATTATGTGAAGCTGTCGGCCCGGCTCGCCCGCGAACTCGGGCAAACCGAGCCGAGCGGTGCCGTCTGGGCCAATCAGTTCGACAACATCGCCAACCGGCAAGCGCATGTCGAGACGACCGGCCCAGAGATATGGCGGCAGACCGACGGCAAGGTAGATGGTTTCGTGAGCGCGGTTGGCACCGGCGGCACGCTCGCCGGCGTCAGCATGGCTCTCAAGGCCCGCAATTCCAATGTCGTCATCGCGCTTGCCGATCCGATGGGAGCAGCTCTCTTCAATTACTACACGAGCGGCGAACTGAGGTCCGAAGGGTCCTCGATCACCGAGGGGATAGGGCAAGGGCGGATAACCGCGAATCTCGAAGGCTTTGCTCCCGATTACTCCTATCAAATACCGGACGATGAGGCTGTTTCCGTAGTTTTCGACCTGCTTGAGCACGAAGGACTCTGCGTGGGTCCTTCGACAGGCATCAATGTGGCCGGGGCAGTTCGACTTGCAAGGGATCTTGGTCCGGGCCGGATCATCGTCACCGTCCTCTGCGACTATGGCACGCGTTACCAGTCCAAGCTCTTCAACGCGGACTTTCTGCGTTCGAAGGAACTGCCCGTCCCTGCCTGGCTCGAGCACCGCAACCCACTGGTTGGTGAAGCATTCGAGCGATCGTGGAACTGAGCGCTGTGCCATTGATGTCTAAGATACATGAGGCTTGGCTGTTCGAAGATCCGCAGCATGCTGGCGAGACCAGTCCGATCGTCAAACACCTGCGGCTGCAATCGAATTGTGCAGCACAACGCAGGGGCGCGCCTGCTCGTCGAAAAAGACTTGAAGCTACAGTGACTGGAGGGGGCACTTGATTCGTGGATACCCGCCCAACTTTCGATAAAGGAGAAGAACAATGAAGCTTGGCGAAATCGCTCCCGATTTTGAAGCTGATACAACCGAAGGCCCCATCCGCTTCCATGAGTGGCTCGGCGACAGCTGGGCCGTGCTTTTCTCTCACCCCAAGGACTTCACTCCGGTCTGTACGACTGAACTGGGCGAGTTTGCACGCCAGAAGCCTGAATTCGACCGGAGGGACACGAAGCTGATCGGCCTCAGCGTTGACAAGGTGGGTGACCATCACGGCTGGTCGCAGGACATCAAGGATGTCAGCGGCCATGATGTGAACTTCCCCATGATCGGTGATTACGACCTCAAGGTTTCGAAGCTCTATAACATGCTGCCCGCCGATGAAACGGAGACCGAGGGCCGCACGGCCGCCACCAACGCGACCGTCCGCACCGTCTATATCATCGGCCCGGACAAGAAGATCAAAGCGATGCTGATCTATCCGATGAGTTCAGGCCGCAATTTGGCTGAAATCCTACGGCTGCTCGACTCGATCCAGCTGACGGCGAAGCATCCCGTCGCTACGCCGGTGAACTGGAACCCGGGCGGGGAGTGCATCATTGCCCCTTCGCTCGCCGATGAGCAGGCGAAGGAGAAATTTCCGGGCGGCTGGAAGACGGTGAAGTCGTACCTGCGCACGATCCCGCAGCCGGTGGATTGAAGGCCACATTCGTACGATGAGTGGTCAGGCGAAAGCCAGAGATGGAGTGGCACAAATGCTGAAGAAACTGATGAAGCTGGCGGTCGGACCTGCTCTCCTGCTGGCATCAGGAACGGCGACCGCCGCGGACCGGCCCGCCGGCGTCATGTATAAAAACCCTGGATGTGAATGCTGTGACGGACATGCCGAAGCGCTTCGGCGGGTCGGCATCAACCTCCGCGTGGTGGCGAGCGAGAACCTCGCTGCCTTGAAGGCGCGCGCCGGCGTTCCCGCCGAGCTCCAGGGCTGCCATACAGTCCTGATCGGCGGCTACGCGGTGGAAGGGCATGTCCCGGTCGCTGCGGTCGAGCGATTGCTCGCCCAGAAACCCGCCGTCCGCGGAATTGCCCTTCCGGGAATGCCCGCCGGATCACCCGGCATGGGCGGCATCCAGACTGCTCCGTTCAGGGTGATGAGTTTCGGCGCGCAAGGCACGCAACTCTTCGCGGTGAAGTGATCGGCATGGACGAAGCGATCGGACCCGGATCCGTTGAGGACCTGCAGTGTCTTCAACGGCGCGCGGAGGAGGAACTGGAAACGGCGCAACGTTCCACCCTGTCAGAAGTAACGGCCGCCCACTACGAACTCGCTGCGGTCTCTCTCGAGCGAATCGAAGCCAAGAGGGCCGCTCCATCAAGCGTGGAAAGCGCAGACGAGCCGGTGGGCGCGGAGCGCGCCGAACCCGTCGCAGATCGAGCACGGGAAATCAGACATGCTTGCAAAGGATGGAGCGGACGGTGATCTTCAGGCAGCTGTTCGAGCCGGAATCCTCCACCTACACCTATCTGGTCGGCTGTCAGGAATCGGGGAAATGCGCGCTCATCGATCCTGTGATCGAGGCTGCGGAACGCGACCTCGCGCTGGTGCGCGAGTTCGGCCTGACGCTGGAATTGACCCTCGAAACCCACATCCATGCCGACCACGTCAGTTCGGCGAGCCGGCTGAGGTCGCTCACCGGCTGTAAGGTCGCCTATCCCGCGATCGAAGGATTGGCCTGCGCCGATCTCGGCATCACGGAAGAGGAGCCCCTGGTCGTGGGCAGCCTGTCGCTGCGGGCGCTGTTTACCCCCGGACACACCGACACTCATCATTGCCTCTTTCTCGAGGAAGGCGGGCAGGCGCGCATCTTTACCGGCGATGCATTGCTCATCGACGGGTGCGGGCGGACGGATTTCCAGAATGGGAGCGCCGAAGCTCTTTACCGGTCGATTCACGCCAAGATCTTTCCCTTGCCCGAAGACACGCTCGTCTACCCGGCGCATGACTATCAACATCGCCACGTCTCCACGATCGCCCAGGAGCGGGAGCGCAATCCTCGTCTTGGCGGCGGCAAGACGTTGCCCGAGTTTGTCAAGATCATGGATGAGCTCGATCTGCCATACCCCGAGAAGATAGATGTGGCGGTGCCGGCGAATCTGCAGTGTGGCGATACTCTTGTGCATGCCGCTGACATCGGCGGCAAGGCCCCGCAAGGCTAGGTACTCTGCGATGCCCGAGTATGACTGACAGCGATCATCAGCGGGATGCGAAGCCCGGTAAGCGAAGGGTGCCGCTGCACCTTTTCCGAGACGGCCGCATCGATAGCACGGCAGCCCTCCTCGCCAAGCCCTATGACTACGTCCGGGAAACCTGTGCTCTGCTCGGATCGGATCTGTTCGAGTCACGGCTCCTGCTGCGCAGGACGATTTGCATGAGAGGACCCGAGGCGGCGGAGTTGTTCTACGACGAGTCTCGTTTCAAGCGGCGCGGGGCAATGCCCGAACCGGTGCGCGCAACCCTGCTGGGAAAAGGCGGTGTCCAAGGTCTCGACGATGAGGCGCACCGCCTTCGTAAGGCAATGTTCATGTCGCTGATGAGTGACGAACGGGTCGAGAAGCTCGCCAGGCTCGTCGAGCGCGAATGGTTAAAAGCAATCTCCTCCTGGGCGTCCGAAGAAGAGGTGATGCTCTATCACGCCATCCAACCGATTCTGATGAGAGCCGTTTGCAAATGGGCCGCCGTTCCGCTGTCATCCGCCGAAGAGGTTAAGCGCACGCGCGATGTGGTAGCGCTATTTGATCAAGCGGCGGCACTCGGCCTCGGGCACCTGAAAGCGAGGATCGCTCGCCGACGCAGCGAACGGTGGCTGGCGGCGGTCATCGAAGAAACTAGGACTGGGCGCATCTGTCCGGCGAACGAAAGCGCGTTGGCCGTAGTTGCGGGACATCGCGACGCGTCCGGGGAGTTGCTCCCGCCGCGGATCGCCGCGGTGGAGTTGCTCAACGTGCTTCGCCCGACGGTGGCAGTTTCGGTGTATATCGTCTTCGTGGCTCACGCACTGCACCGCTTTCCTGAGAACGTCCCGGAGAGCGCCAACGGCGATTGCGCGGTGCGGTTCGTACAGGAGGTGCGCCGCTTCTATCCCTTCTTCCCCGCTCTGATCGCGCGGACGCGGCGGGCGTTCAGATGGAAAGGCGTGGCTTTCCCAAAGGGCCGGCAGGTCCTTCTGGATCTGCATGGCACCAATTGCTCCGAGCCGTGGAGCGATCCGGAGGAATTCCGACCGGAGCGCTTCATCGACGCGCCCCGCGATCTCTTCATGTTCATTCCCCAGGGCGGCGGCGACCATCACCGGCACCACCGCTGTCCTGGCGAGCCGATCACGCTGGCATTGATGAAGGTGGCGCTGCGGCTGCTGACCTCGCGGATTGCCTACCATGTCCCGCCACAGAATCTGCGCATTGATCGTACGCGTCTGCCGGCGCTGCCGATGAGCCAATTTCACGTCAGCATTGACCGCCTACTGCCCGATGGAGCGAACGATGACGCGACTTGGCAGAGTTGAGTGCGGAGATATTCAATGCGCTTAGCTCTTGATGCCCGAATGGGTACGCAACGCGCTCACGCATTTGCAATTGATTATTAGTCGCATCGAACATAAGAGCGTTTCATGTTTGATCGCAGAATGCCTTCCCAGGGCCGCGATGGCCGTTTGTTCGTCGTGGTCATTGCCCTTCTCCTAAGCATGGTAATGGCTTCTGGTGCAGCCAGTGCTGGCGCACCCGGAGTCCCCACTACCTGGCGAATGCTCGACTATGTGGCTGTCGACTATGGGGCAGCGGTTACCGACGGGGAGGTGTCGAACCAGTTCGAATACGACGAGATGATCGAGTTCTCTGCGTCGGTCGCCGAGCGGATCGGCAGCCTACCGGCCAGTCGGAACAAGAGCGTTCTCCAGGAACGCGCCAGAGAATTGAGGGAAGCCATTGCGGCAAAGCAGCCGGCCGGCGAAGTCGCGCAACTGGCACGCGGACTTGCGGCCGCCCTGCTCGCGGAACACCCGGTCCCGCTCGCCCCCAGCGAGGCGCCTGACCTGACGCGGGCAACGACTTTGTTCGCCCAGAACTGCGCCTCGTGCCACGGAGCGGCTGGCGAGTCTCCGCCGTCGCAGCTGATGGACATCGATCCCCCGCCGATCGACTTCACCGATCAGGAGCGCGCGCAGGAGCGCAGCGCGTTCGGGCTCTACCAGGTCATCACCCAGGGTCTTGAAGGCACGACCATGCCGAGCTTTGCTTCCCTCCCGGATCAGGACCGATGGGCGCTGGCTCTCTACGCTGGCGGCATAGCCTTCCCGCACGAAGCAGAAGGCCAGCGCCTCTGGGAGGAGAACGCCGAGATCCGCCGTCTCATACCCGATCTCGAAGCGCTGGTCGCCTTGACGCCAGCGGCGTTGGCGCAGCAGATCGGGGAGGACCGGGCATTTGCCGTCATGGCTTACTTGCGAGCCAATCCGCAGATCGTAGCAACCGCCGAAGGCTCGGGGTCACTGGATTTTGTGCGTAACAAACTGCGCGAAAGCCTTGCCGCGTACGAGCGTGGGGACCGCGCGCAAGCCAACGAGCTTGCCCTTTCCGCCTATCTCGATGGGTTCGAGCCGCTTGAGGCGGTTCTGTCCACACGGGACGGAGATCTGATGATGCAGGTTGAGCAAGCGCTTAGCGGCTTTCGCGCGAGCATCAACTCGGGTGTTCGGCCAGCGGACCTACGCAGCGAGCTCATGGAGATGGATCCACTGCTGGACCGGGCGGAGACCGCCCTGTCGCCCGAAGCGGCGACAGACATTTCGACGTTCCTCGGCGCCTTCACGATCCTGCTGCGCGAGGGGCTCGAGGCGCTTCTGGTGGTGATAGCGATGATTGCGTTTGTCCGGAAGTCGGAGCGAACCGAGGTCATGCCTTACGTCCACGGTGGGTGGATTGCTGCCCTGCTCGCCGGTGTGGTCACCTGGTCCGTTGCAACCTACTTCGTGACCATAAGCGGCGCCAGCCGTGAGCTTACCGAAGGATTTGGCGCGCTACTGGCGGCTGTGGTGCTCGTCTCGGTCGGCATCTGGATGCACGGAAAAAGCCAGGCCGACGAGTGGCGGCGGTACATCCAGGAAAAGATGGGCAAGGCTCTTTCGCGCCGGTCTGCCTGGTTCCTGTTCGGGCTCGCCTTCGTGGTGGTCTACCGCGAAGTATTTGAGACGATCCTGTTCTACGCGGCCTTGTGGAACCCCCAGAACAGCGGGACCATTCTTGCCGGTGCGCTGTCGGCACTCGTCGTCCTCGCGGTCCTCGCCTGGATCATGCTCCGCTACAGCCGGAAACTCCCAATTACCCAGTTCTTCAGGTACAGTGCGTGGCTGATCGCAGTCCTCGCCGTTGTCCTGGCCGGCAAAGGTATCGGTGCGCTTCAAGAAGCGGGAATGCTGGGCGTAACCCTCCTCGAAGGTCTCCCACGGGTCGATTTGATTGGGTTCTATCCAGCCGTCGAGCCGATTGCTGCGCAGGTGATCGCCGCAGGAATCCTGTTTTTCGGGTTTAGGAGCGGCGGAGGCCAGCGAAGAGCTGCCGCAATGCAAGCCTAGTCAAGTCGATGGATTGGCGGCGCTCGGTACATCGGTGCGAGCTTGGCGGGTGCTAATCTGCGTGCGCAGGCTTGTCGCGCGAACGATTACTTTGGATCGGCGCCGTGCCGCGATGAGCTTCCTCTGATGCGGCGTGCAGCGGCCATGGGTTGGCGCGTTGCAAAAGAAGGAGAAAAGCGGTGCCGGGTCCTAAGACCAGCCTGAGCCGGACGAGGATCGCCCTTCTCATAGAGGGGGAGCTGCGGCACTTGCCACGCGAACGCGATGAGCAGTCCGAATATGGCCCGCCAAAGAGCGGGATTCGCCGCGCCAGATCATGCGCTTCGTGCCTGGGATACTGCGGTTCAGAGCTGGTGTCTCCTCTCCAGGTGTTCTGACGAGTTCGCGAAAGTTCGATCCACGATCTCTAGGCTGTTTCTACAGACATCTTACACGACGAACCGATCCCAGCTCCCGTAATGCTCGTGGCTCCGGCGCCCTCTCGGCAGGCTCAAGCCTATCAGCAATGCTCCGAGCACAGAACCAACGATGCCGCCCGTGATGCCGGTGCCGCCATCCATCAGCCAGGGAGCGGCGATCAGCCACAGGCCAAACGCTGCGTTCAGAAAACGAAGCGGTCTCGCGACTTCCGCCATCGCTATCACGGCGACCGTGACGACAAGCGCCCCCACCAGATGATCGCTGTCGGCGAGAGGTGGTTCTGTGCCGAGAACGAGCCTTGAAAACATGAGGAAGACGCCGATCATCACGTTGACAGCCAAAGTCTACGGGATAGTGGCGCCGCGCGCGGCAGAGCCGGCGAGCGGTACATCGAAGCCAGGATGGGTGCCCTTGCCACCGCCCGGCAGCGCATCGCCGCGGAAGAAGGAGCGCCAGAACGGTCGCCCTCGCCGCGTGTTCAGAACGAGGAGTTGGCCCATCGCGACCAGCACGTCGAGCGAATAGGGGATCATGATCAGCATCGCATGATTCCCACCACGCTTGTCTAGGGATTGCCCCGGTTTGCAGAACTCGGGCTCTATTCTTCGGTCGAAACCGTTGCAGCTCAGCTCGTGGCCCTGCTCATGCCTGTGATTCGGATTTCGTGCAGGCCCCCGTCCGCGTGGACGTGGGTCGACAGAATCTGCACACTAGCGATCATTGGCTCAGGTGCTCCTTCCTAACTGGGTCCGACGCTCATTCTGCGCGCAAGCCACAAGGTCGCGGAAGGAACGATAATCCACATTATGATGGGGACCAGACCGATGCCGGTTCCAGGTAACAGCGGCATCAGAGAGCTGTATGTCCACCCCCAGTCGGCTCCCACAGCCAGAAGTTCGACGGCAGAGGTAATGCCCAAGCCGATGGCTAGGTAGACGAGAAAGCGAGAGATCGGCCATTTTACGATCCAGGGCGTTCGACCGTTTCCCAACGAGGCGCCCAAATAGGCAGTTACCATGATCCCGGCGTCGCCCAACGAGGCGAGTCCACATCGATAGGCTGCTTCCGCGGGACTGAGCTCCCCGGTGCCGTAGAACGGTAGCTGGAGCATCTCCCAAGCAAAGGCGATCAACGCCCCAAAAATCGCGATCCACAGGGCGGGATGCGCACCGAGCCAGATACGACGATCCTCTTCATACGAAGTCTGGTCTGAGTTCATTGTCGTCCGTTCAGCACTTTGTATCTCATCTGCTTGGTCGCCTCTGTGTCATGTTTCGAAGCGGGGTAGGGTAACGGCCCGCAGTCTCAATGCATTTCCGATTACCGAGACCGATGACAGGCTCATCGCGGCAGCGGCAATCATCGGACTGAGAAGTAACCCGAACCACGGATAGAGAACCCCAGCTGCGATCGGTATGCCGATCGCATTGTATCCGAAGGCGAAGAACAGATTCTGTCTGATATTGCGCATCGTTGCGCGCGACAAGACAATGGCCTGTACCACGCCCACGAGATCGCCGCGGACAAGAGTTACTCCGGCGCTCTCAATGGCAACGTCGGTGCCTGTTCCCATGGCAATCCCGGCATGCGCTGCGGCAAGGGCCGGTGCATCGTTGATACCGTCGCCGGCCATTGCGACGCGTCGACCGGCGTTCTTCAGCTCCTCGACCTTGCTGTGCTTCTCCTCGGGAGAGACATTTGCATGAACCTCATCGATATCGACCTGCTCAGCGACCGCCTGCGCAGTCGCTCGGCTGTCCCCGGTAAGCATGACGACGCGTATTCCTCGGGCGTGGAGCTCTGCAATTGCGGTGCGACTAGTCTCCTTGATCGGATCGGCGACTGCAATCAGACCTGCCGGCTTTCCATCGACCGCAACAAACATGACAGTGTGGCCAAGGTGCCTCCCTTTCTCTGCAGATGAACGCCATTCCTCGTTCAGGGCACCGATGCGCTGCATCAGCTTGTCATTGCCAATGGCAACCTTTCGATCATTGACGAAGCCCTGGATACCTTCTCCGGTCACGGTATCGATCTCGGAGGCGTCCTGAACTGGAGCACCTCGCTTCTTCGCGCCTTCGACAATCGCATGCGCGAGCGGGTGTTCGCTTCCTCTTTCTACTGCGGCGACCAACCCAAGCATCTCGGTTTCGTCGTAACCCGGCTGCACGTTGACGCTGACAAGGTCCGGCTTGCCCAGTGTAAGCGTACCGGTCTTGTCCACGACCAGCGTGTCGATCTTCTCCAGAGTTTCGAGGGCCTCGGCGTTCTTGATCAGAATACCGTGCTGCGCCCCCTTACCGGTGCCCGTCATGATCGACATCGGCGTGGCGAGCCCCAGGGCACACGGACAGGCGATGATCAGGACGGCGATAGCGTTGATCAGTGCATAGGCGAGCGCCGGAGCGGGCCCCCATATAGCCCACACGATGAAGGCAATCACTGCGACCACAACGACGACCGGCACGAACCATGAGGTTACCTGGTCGGCCAGGCGCTGGATCGGTGCCCGGCTGCGCTGTGCCTCTGCAACCATCTGGACAATTTTCGACAGCATGGTGTCCGCGCCAACCCGGGTTGCGCGCATGGTGAAGCTACCCGTCTGGTTGACGGTACCGCCGATGACCGTGTCACCTGCGCCCTTCCTGACGGGAAGAGGTTCGCCGCTGATCATTGATTCGTCGACCGCGCTGCTACCGTCTTCGATTGTGCCGTCCACGGGGACCTTGTCGCCGGGCCGGACGCGTAGAAGGTCATTAGATGACAACTGATCGAGCGGCACTTCGCGCTCGTCCCCCCTTCCGAAGATCTTCATCGCGGTTGGAGGCGCCAGTTCGAGAAGCGCTCGCAGCGCGCTCGAGGTGGAGCCGCGCGCCTTCAATTCGAGCACCTGTCCGAGCAAGACGAGCGTCGTGATCACCGCCGCAGCCTCGAAATATACCGCGACCCGGCCTCCCTCGTCCCGGAAGGCATCGGGAAAGATACCGGGGACCAGCGTAGCCACCACACTGAAGAAATAGGCGATCGCGACACCGAATCCGATCAGCGTGAACATGTTAAGGTTCATCGTTCGCACCGACTGGATCGCTCGCACGAAGAACGGCCAGCCTCCCCAAAGGACGACTGGCGTTGCGAGCAGAAGTTGGATCCATTGTGCCCAGGCAGGCTCGATCAGGCTGTCGAACGGCCTGGAGGGAATGAGATCGCCCATAGCATAGGCAAATAACGGGACGGTAAAGAGCGTGCTCCACCAGAATCGGCGACGCATGTCCACAAGCTCTGGATCGGGCCCTTCGTCGAGGGTAACCGTCTCGGGTTCAAGCGCCATTCCGCAGATCGGACAGGAGCCCGGACCCGGCTGGCGGATTTCAGGGTGCATCGGGCAGGTGTAGATTGCGCCTTCCGGAACATCTTCGACCGCATCGAGGTGCGCGTTCGAAAGATACAGCTCTGGATCGGCCCGAAATTTGTCAAGGCAGCGCGAAGAGCAGAAATAATGCTGTGAAGCATCGTGCTCGTGGACGAAGCTGGCGCCCTCGATTGCTACGCTCATGCCGCAGACCGGATCGACGGCAGTTCCGCTGGGGACCGGCTTGTCAGCCGCGTCGGAAAAAGTCTCGGTCATTTGCTATTCCCTAATAAGAGCGCGTCGTTTGGATACTCTGTCGGAGCACCAGGTCTTCGACAATGGCCGAATAGCTGAGCCCGCCAAAGGTTTGCCCGTAGACACACGAAGTCCGCTCATGACTTGAGATATTTTATGAATGCGAAGATCCCGAGTGTTATTAGTCCCAGCAAACCAATCCAGACCACACCCACTGCAGGCATCATCACGGGGTTTTGCATCACTCCATCGCAGTTCATCATCATCTTTCGTATCGTTAACTGCTTCATGCTCAAGAAGCTCCGGAGCCTGCGCCGCGCCAACTTCCGGTGCAGCGCAGGCCACCCATTACTGCTTGGAGATCGCGGTCAGTTCGCCGCCGCCTTCTGTGGTTCGAAATTCAAAGGTGACACGATCGCCGACTGCGACCTTGTCGATGGTGGCCTCGTCTGCGGAGAAGGCCATTGTCATCGCTGGCCAGCCAACCGCAGCGATCGGACCGTGGTCGATCGTAACCTTGCCTTCGGCTTCGTCGATTTCCGTAACAGAGCCTTCGCCGCTTCCCGCTTGACCCGCTCCGGCGGGATCCATCATCGCCATGTCATCCCCCATCGGCATGCTGTCGGCATCCGCCATGCCCTCGGACATCATCGTTTCGGACGGCTCGGCTGTTTCGCTGGCATTGTCGCAGGCAGCAAGGGCCAGTGGAGCAGCCAATAGAGTCAGGTAAGTTGTGGTACGCATTCTTCTTCTCCTTGGGGATTGACCGGTTTTTCCGGACGGGGCCGCCGCAACAACAAATATGCGGCGGGAAGCACGAACATGGACAGGAGCGGCGCGGTAATCATACCGCCGATCATCGGTGCCGCGATCCGGCTCATCACCTCCGAGCCAGCTCCGGTTCCGATCAAGATCGGGAACAGACCCGCAAGGATCACCGCTACGGTCATCGCCTTGGGTCGGACACGCAAGAGCGCCCCTTCGCGGATCGCCTGATCCACTTCCTCGGCGCTCATATCGCCACTTCGTCTCTCGAGGGCTGCCTTGAGATAGATCAGCATGATCACGCCGAACTCTGCCGATACACCGGCCAGCGCAATGAACCCGACGGCAGTGGCTACAGACTGGTTGTAGCCCATCAGGTAAAGGAGCCAGTAGCCACCGGACAGGGCGAATGGCAGCGTACCCATAATGAGCATTGCCTCGTCCCATCTTCTGAAGATCAGATAGAGCAGCAGGAAGATAATCACGAGTGTGGCGGGTACGACAATCTGCAACCGCTCGTACGCCCGGGTGAGATATTCGAACTGACCCGCGTAGGACAGACTGACGCCGGCCGGGAGATTGACGCCCGCGGCAACGGCTTCCTGGAGGTCGGCGACCACCGATGTAAGATCGCGGTCGCGCACATCCACATAGATGTAGCTGGTCAATCGGCCCTGCTCGCTCTTGAGCATGGGGGGGCCATCGCTGACGCCGATCCGTGCGACCGTGCCGAGTGTAATCTGTTGTCCCGAAGGGGTCAGCAGGGGCAAGGTTCGCAGTTCGTCGACGCTGTCGCGAATTTCACGGGGGTAGCGCACATTGATCGGATAGCGCGCCAGACCTTCAACCGTTCGGCCAATATTGGCCCCGCCAATGGCGCCCGAGACGATCTGCTGGATGTCGGTGATGTTGAGGCCGTATCTTGCCGCTGCGGAACGATCGATATCGACATCAACGTAGCGTCCGCCCGAAAGTCTCTCGGCTAGTGCCGAACTGACGCCGGGAATCGTTTTGGCGACACCCTCTACCTCGAGCGCTACACGTTCAATCTCGGCAAGATCCTCGCCCGACACCTTGACCCCGATCGGGCTCTTGATCCCGGTCGCAAGCATATCGATGCGGTTACGGATCGGTGGTACCCAGACGTTGGCGAGACCGGGCACCTGTACAATTCTGTCGAGTTCTTCAATCAGCAAGTCCGAGGTCATGCCTTCACGCCATTCCTCACGCGGCCGGAAACGGATCGTGGTTTCGAACATGGTAAGTGGTGCCGGATCGGTGGCGGTATCCGCGCGACCGGCCTTGCCGAAAACTGTCTCAACCTCCGGTACCGACTTGATAAGCCTGTCGGTACGCTGCAGCAGCGCTGAGGCCTCGCCCGGTGAAAGACCGGGAAGGGCGCTGGGCATGTAAAGCAGATCACCCTCGTCGAGCGGCGGAAGAAACTCCCCGCCGAGCTGCGAGAAGGGAATCAGCGTGGTAAGGAAGATAGCGCCAGCAATCGCGAGCGTGGCTTTGGGCCAGCGCATGACCCAATTAAGACCCGGTCGGTAAATCTTGGTCAATCCGCGATTGAGGAAGTTGGAATCCTCTGACGGGATTTTACCCCTGATCAGCCAACCCATCATCACCGGAACCAGCGTTATCGAGAGCAGAGCCGCGGCCGCCATGGCATAGGTCTTTGTGAAGGCAAGCGGAGCAAAGAGGCGACCTTCCTGAGCTTGCAGAGTGAACACAGGCAGGAAGGACAGGGTTATGATCAGAAGGCTGAAAAACAGCGCGGGTCCGACCTCCTTCGAAGCATCAGCAATGATGCGCCAGCGCTCCTTGACCGAAAGCACTGTGTCGGGGTTTTCATGCTCCCACCGCTCGAGATGCTTGTGCGCGTTTTCGATCATCACAACGGCGGCATCGACCATGGCGCCGACCGCAATCGCGATCCCGCCCAGCGACATGATATTGGCATTCACCCCCTGGAAACGCATCACGATGAACGCCGCCAGCACGCCCAGGGGAAGGGTTATGATCGCGACCAGCGCCGAGCGCGCGTGCCACAGGAAAAGCGCGCATACGAGCGCGACGACGATGAACTCCTCGATCAGCTTGGTCGTCAAATTCTCCACCGAGGCGTCGATAAGTTGCGAACGGTCGTAGGTCGTGACGATTTCGACACCTTCGGGAAGGCTCGCCTGCAACTCGTCCAGTTTTTCCTCGACAGCCTGAATTGCACTGCGAGCGTCCGCGCCCTGTCTGAGAACGATAATGCCGCCGGCAACCTCTCCTTCCCCGTTGAGCTCGGCAATGCCGCGACGCAGTTCTGGTCCGACCTGGATTGTGGCGACATCTCCCACAGTGACAGGCACACCTCCTGCTGCGGCCCTGAGGGGGATCTGACGGAAGTCGTCGAGCGTCGTCAGATAGCCTGATGCGCGGACCATGTATTCGGCCTCGCCCATTTCGACGATCGAACCACCGGCTTCTTGATTGGATGACTGGATGGCGTTCACTATTTCGGCATGGGTGACGCCAAACGAAGCCATCCGGTAAGGATCGAGCACGACCTGGTACTGTTTGACCATGCCTCCGACACTCGCCACTTCCGCGATGCCGGGAATGGTCTTGAGCTCGTATCGCAGGAACCAGTCCTGAATGCTTCTCAGGCCCGCCAGATCATGTCCGCCGGTGCGGTCGACAAGGGCATATTCGTAAATCCATCCCACGCCCGTCGCATCCGGACCGAGCGTGCTCGTAACACCCTCGGGCAAGCGATTTTGGACCTGGTTGAGGTACTCGAGCACACGCGACCGCGCCCAGTAAAGGTCGGTGCCATCCTCGAAAATGATGTAGACGTAGCTGTCACCGAACATCGAGTAGCCGCGTACGGTCTTTGCTCCGGGCACCGACAGCATGGTCGTCGCCATTGGGTAGGTCACCTGGTCCTCGACAATCCGCGGCGCCTGTCCAGGATAGTTGGATCGGACAACAACCTGGACATCGGACAGATCGGGCAAAGCATCAACCGGAGTTGTGCGTACGGCCCAGAACCCGCCAAGCGTCACAGCTATGGCGGCGAGGACGATGAAAAGTCGATTGGCGATCGAGGCATCGATAATGCGCGCGATCATTGCCCGGCACTCCTGATGGTCTCGATACGGGGGCCGGCGTCCTGCTGGGTGAAGGTAAAGCGTACTCTGTCGCCCTTCTCGAACCCACTGATCTGCGCTGCATTCTTCGTGCGGAAGGTCATCGTCATGGCAGGCCAGTCTAGCCGCGGGACGGGCCCGTGTCGCAGCGTGACAGAGCCATCGGCAATCTTCTCGATCGTGCCGATTGCGCTGAATGTCGCTGGTTGGTCGTCACGGTCCCGGTCTGGGCCTGCCTGATCAATCGCACGAACATCGAGCCCTGCCAGGCTTGCCTCGGAATCGAGCAGGAACTGGCCCGAAGTCACGACTTCTTCGCCTTGCGAAAGGCCGGCCAGCACTTCGGTCCTGCCTCCCGCCTCACGACCGATCCGGACTTCGGCAGGCATGAACCCGCCCTCGTCCTGTTTGATCATCACGATCGTGCGGCGCCCGGTCCGGATCACCGCTTCGGACGGCACCAGCAGGGCGCGCCGGGTGTCGGGGGTCAGCGAGACCTGCGCGAACATGCCTGGCTTGAGCCGTCCGGACGGATTGGGCAATTGCGCGCGGACGGTGATTGTCCGGCTCGCGTCCTGTGCACTCGGCAAGATCGCGATGATCGGTCCGGAAAACCTCTCATCGGGAAATGCGGTCAAAGTTGCGCTGACAGGTTGGCCAACCCGGATATTCGCTGCTTGTGTTTCGGGCACCGATGCCTCGAGCCAGATCGGCGAAAATCCGGTTATTTCTGCCAGGGTCTGGCCTGCCATCACGGTCATGCCGGGTCGCACGCCGAGCATGGTGATGGCCCCGCCAGTCGGAGCGGTGACTGTGATCGTCGCTTGGGCGCGGCCGGTCCGGCTCACCGAGGAAATCTGCCCATTCGACATGCCGAGCAACCGCATGCGCTCGCGCATTGCCTGTGCAAGCTGCTCATCGCCGCTGTTCAGGACGGCCAGATATTCCTGCTGCGCTCCACCCCATTCGGGTACGAGAATATCGGCCAGCGGCGCGCCTCGGCCCACCACATCGTCTGGAGCACGCCCATAGGTGCGTTGTACAAAGCCGCCAGCCCTTGGCTGGACAATCGCAACGTCACGCCCGTTGTAAGCAAGAACACCGGTAACGGACACTTCCGGCTCAAGTACGCCGTATTCGGCGTCGGCGGTGCGGATGCCGAAGTTCTGGACAAGCCCTGCGTCGATCTGGACCCCGGAGGTAGCCTCCTCGCCGGCGCATTTAGGGACAAGTTCCATATCCATGAACGGCGACTTTCCAGGCTCGTCGAAGCGCTGTCCCGGCACCATCGGATCGTACCAGTAAAGCACGTCCTCACATTCGGCGCTGGATGATCCCCCATCGCCATTTGTCTGACTTCCGCCCTCACCCAGCTGCGATAACCCGTATCCTGCGGTGGCGCTGATCAGCGCGACCGTTGCTGCCATGGTCCAGGATTTCTGGCGCGGCGACAGTTTGCCCCACGCGGCTCCCATTTTCGCTCTCATGGCTGGAACTCCGTATAGGTCAGTCGCAAGGTCGTAGCGGCTTCGACTGTCGCCTCCTCACGCTCAAGGATCTCGATTTGTAGGAGCGCCAGGGCCTTGATCGCTTCGATGACGTCGAGCAGTTCGGCGCGGTTTGCCGCGAAGCTCGCACTTTCGAGATCAGCTCGGCTTTGGGCGAGGGGTAGCAACTCCTCCGTGGCCCGCTGCCACTGGCGGTATGCGCTGCGCCAGGCTGCAAGGTCGGCTTCGAATTGCGCTTGCAGTTCGCGCAACCGATCAAGCTGAATCGCTTGCGCTGCGCTTGCTTCGGCTTCAGCAGCGGCAATCCTCGGGTTCTGTCGCCTGCCCGCAAAGATGGGGAGCGTAATTGAGCCCATGACCGAGACGACATCGCCGAACATCGGATCGCGCCTGCCATAGCTGAGATTGATGCCGAAATCGGGCCGCTTCTCCGACCGGGCAAGATCGATCCTCGCATCTGCCTGTCGGACCTGTGCGATAGCGAGAATGATGTCGGGATTAAGCTCTAGGGTCGCCCGAAGTCGCTCGGCATCGACATCCGCCCCGGGGATCGCCCCGGTGGCAACTGCGTCTTGCACAGCAGCATATCGCGCCAACATGGCTTGTGCCGCGTCAAGGTCGCCTTCTAGGCGCGTCCGCACGTCCTCGACTTCCAGTACCGCACGGCGGATCTCGAGGCTCTCAGCCGGCCTGGCCGATCCCGCGGCAACAGCGCTCCGCGCCAGAGGCACCAGTCTTTCAATCTGCCTAAGTGCGTCATCGGTAACATTCAGGGCCTGTTGGGTGTAAGCGAGCGAGATCCAGGCCTCGCCTGCTCCAAGCCGAGCCATGAGCTGCGCGCGTGTCAGCTGCGCGGAAGCCAGATCTATATCGGCCGCTGCCACGCGCGCTCTCGCATGGCGCTCGGCGAGATTGGGGATGTCCTGCTCCACACCGACCTGGATCTGGGTGGGCAGCTGCCGGTCGATCTCGAAGGCTGCCGGGCCTGTCACCGGAAGGTTCTGAATTCCAGCGCGGAGCCGAGGATCAGGTAGTTCGTCAGCTGCGTCAGCGACGCTGCGACGTGCCTCGAGCTGCAACTCCCGCGCCCGCACCTGCGGCTGCTCGCTAACGGCCGCTCTCAAGGCCTCCTCGTAGCCGATCGACTGGGCGTAACTAGCTGGCGCCAAAGCCAGCAGGACCGGAAATGCGGTCCAGCAAATTTTCTGCATGAGTTCTAGATTCCGCTAGAGCGCGCGACGTAAGCGCGGACGGAACAAACGACCATCGCTAGGCGCGACGGAAAATTCGTCCAGCTTCAGTATGCAGGGTAGTCCCTGGCAAAACTCAGAATCGCTATTGCGGAGGGGGCGGCTCGGATCCTTGACCAACGAGAGCCAAAGAATAAGCGGCAAACGGGGTGAACAAGGGACGCGCAGCAAGTGTTACACGCTCTCCTGATGGGGCTCCGGCCATCACCAGCGGAGCGATACAGCCGAGGGCTACAAGGCAATCCAGGCGAAGATTTTTGCACGGTCCGTGTTGGTCTTCCGGAGCGGTCGAAGAACCAGCCTCCATGCGCATCTCATCGCACGGCCCGTCGATCGTCGCCGGCGCCTGTGGAAGCGCCGAGGCATGAGCGGCCGACTGGACAAAGAGTCCGCAAGCAATCAGAAAAATTCCAAGAGAGCGCAGTAACCGCATCATCTTTCTCTACGAGCGCAAGCGAGTCTCGACAAGCCTTCGTGATCTGTCGTGGTAGCAATCATAAATATGGTTCGCTTGCATGGTACATGAGGTCGGCAGGATTTATCGATCGTTATTCGGACGAGGCCTGCCCCGTTCGGGTGTGCGGGGTAGGTTTTTGCGAAGGCAATCCGTCAAGGTGACGTGTGATGATCAGGATTACCCTGCTTCTTCATCTGACGTCTGTTCCTGTTTCATTCTCATCATTTCGCTGCAGTTGCGCATCATGTCCATCATTTGGGCGCGCATTTCCGGATCGTTCATCATCGCCATCATTTCAGCGCGCATCTCGGGATTGTTCATCATCGCCATCATGCCGGACATGTCACCATCCATGCCCCGCATGTCGCCTTCCAAGCCCGACATTTCGCCCTGCATTGTACCATGCTCATGGCTGCTCTCCTGACTTTGCGAACTCTCTTGCGGAGCGGGCTGATGATCAACTTGGGGTTGCGCGGCCGCAGCTGTTGCGAGACCGGCGGTTGCCAAGGCTCCGAGGGCGGCTAGTTTCAAACTATTCATCAAAGAGTTCCTTTCATTGTTCCGCTAAATTCAGTTTTGCGTCATCATGCGCAAGACTTGGAAGCGCGCGAACTTGCCGCTCAAGTTACCTGCCCAGGTTAGCTGCGCATATATGGCTTGCGTCTTTCCAGGGTGGTGCAGCGTCTGGGCATGTCGGCGCCAATGCGCGGGAGTGCGCTTTCTTCAAATCTTCCTCCGCGAATCAAACATCACCCGAAAGATAAGGCTTCCCATCATGGGAAGGTCAAGAGGGGCGTCAGAATAAATATTCCGGCGGCGGAGGTTATTTGCATTCCCATCGTGGGAAAGTTATCCAGCATGCATGAACCATCTACACACAATTGGTGAGGCCGCCGCAGACAGTGGCGTGTCGGCCAAGATGATCAGGCATTATGAGAAAATCGGTCTGATCGGAGCGGCCGAGCGCACCGAAGCTGGCTATCGGCTTTACGGCCCTGCCGAAATACATACGCTGCGGTTCATCCGCCGCGCCCGCAACCTGGGCTTCTCGGTAGATGATATCGGCGAATTGCTCGGTCTGTGGCACGACGAGAAAAGAGCCAGCAAGGATGTTCGGGAGGTTGCCGATGGACATCTGGGTGCTCTGCGCGCCAAGGCTGCAGAAATTCATTCCATGATCGACGCCCTCGAGCATCTTATCGAGGGTTGCACGAACGATGACAAGCCAGATTGTCCTATCCTCAAAGATCTGTCCGACGATGCCAATCCTGCCTTAGCAAAGGAAGTCGGTCACAAGTTCGGATACCAGCGGGTCTGCTAAAAACAGAGTTGGCACTGGTCTGTTGTCATGGTCAGCTTCATTTTTGGGTTGGACCAGCAATTGGTTCAGGACACGTCCGACATTTGACCGTCGAGAAACTTAAGACTCCTGGAGCGGGTTCGAAGGTGCTGCGTCGATGTCCGCAAGACCTCAAGCTTGGCCAGTTTCGCGATTGCAGTTTTTGGCCAAGGCGTGGTCAGCCCGCTTGCGAACATTGATTTGGGACTAATCCCGATATCAGCTCGATGTTGAGTGGGAGCTATCCATTCGCTGAGCCGATGTTTTTCCAAGCTCCCCGCCTTTACCGTTCAGCAAATTTGAGGGGCTTGAGCAGTTGGCTCGTACTGCAAGCGTGACCCATCAAAGAACCTCGCAAGAAAAGCACCTTCGCGACCACCTTGAGCGGTCCAGGTCGGCGGCGGAGACCCAATGCGCCGCAAGGAGGATGCTTGACCTTCCAACGATGGGAACCGTTACCTTATTACTTCCAATGATTCGAGCGAAGCAGCCCTGATGGGAAGTGCTTTCGCGCAGATCGACCAATGAAGGAGTAAAGCTATGCATGTTAAGGACATTATGACGAAGAATCCCGCCTGCTGCGACGAAAATGCGAGCGCACAGGACGCAGCGAAGCTCATGGTGGGAAATGACTGCGGAGAAATTCCAGTTGTTGATGGCGAAGGCGGTCTGGTGGGAGTGGTCACAGATCGAGACATTTGCTGTCGCGTCGTAGCTGAAGGCAAGTCGCCCGACACACCGGTGGGGGACATCATGACCCGGTCGGTTGTTACTGTCACGCCGGACACCGAGGTAGATGCATGTTGCTCCACGATGGAGAGCAACCAGGTCCGGCGCGTTCCCGTGATTGATGACGAAGGGAATTGCTGCGGTATGGTTTCCCAGGCCGATATTGCACGGTCCGGTGCTGATGCAAAAACTGCAGAACTCGTCGAGGAAATCTCCAAGCCATCTCAGGAAAAGGACTCATCGGGTTGTTGCTAGTCCGAGGGCCGCTGCAGGACCGTCTTCCTTTGAGGACGGTCCTGTCTTGAAGAGTAAACCCAAGAACAACGCGATGGAGTAGACAATGGCTGAAGGCGTCGTCCTGATAACCGGTGCAAGAGGATACATCGGACGCTCTTTGGTTGATCGATTAAGCGGTCAATATCGCATCATCGGCCTCGATCGCGCGGTCGCGGAAGACATCCCTGGGCTCGACGCCTCATACGCCGTTGACCTCGCGGACGACGCTTCGATTGCCGATGCCCTGGCCAGGGTGCGAGCCGCGCACGGCAACGCGATTGCGGCGTGTGTACACCTAGCTGCCTATTTCGACATCACGGGCGACCCGAACCCTCTGTACAATGACGTCAACGTTGAAGGGTCGCGCAGGCTGATCACGGGGCTGCAGGACTTCGACGTTGAACAGTTCATCTATGCAAGCTCGATGCTTGTACACGAGCCCAAGCCGCTCCCCGACGAGCGTATCGACGAATCCAGTCCGCTCGGACCTACCTGGCCATACCCTCAGTCGAAAGCCGACGCCGAGCAGGTACTGCGCGAGAACCGTGGCGACATTCCGGTTGTGTTCCTGCGGTTCGCCGGAGTCTATGACGATAAGGGGCACTCCGCCTTTCTCGCCGAACAAATTGCCGGTGTCTATGAGCACCGCGTGTCGGCGCATCTGTATCCCGGCATGTTGTGCGCAGCGCAATCGGCACTGCACCTCGAAGATCTGACCAGAGCGGTAGAGCGTACAATTGCAAATCGCGCTGACCTCGAGGGCGAGACGCCGATTCTTGTCGGAGAGCCCGAAACGCTGGGCTATGCCGAAATTCAAGACATCGTTCATTGTCAGATCCATGGAGAAGAATGGACGACTGTCCGCATTCCAAAGAGCGTGGCGAAACTGGGCACGTGGATCGAGGAAGAAGTCCTTGGCCATGACGGCTTCGTCAAGCAATGGATGGTCGATGACGCCAATGCTCACTACATCCTTGATATCTCCCGGGCCCGGAACCTGCTGGGGTGGGAGCCAGAGCATTCGCTCCGCGACACGCTTCCGACCATCATCGACGCGTTGAAAGCCGACCCGCAGGACTGGTACGAAACGAACAAGCTAAATACCGCCAGGGTGGCCTGGCATCCGAAGCGTTCTGACGCATTGAAATCCGAACGGATGCAGCCTCAGTCGCATGACACCGATATGCCGCATAACGGGCACCAGGTGGACGGGGAAATGCACGACATGGACGGACCCCAACGCGGTACCCGCTGGACGCAGTTTGCTGTCATCGGGCTCGGCCTGTGGCTTGCTGCAAGTCCGGGTGTCTATGACGTCGTATCCGCCGATACTGCCCGGGCTTCGGTCGTAGCGGTCACTCTCGAGCGGGGTTTGCCGTCGATCGAATGGCGGGCCAATGCTCTTGCCTTAAGCGATATGCTGAGCGGGATCGCGTTGATGATCTTCGGCGCCATGTCGCTTTCGAAGCGCACCGCCTGGTTCGGACAGTGGGCGACAGCCTTCATCGGCATCTGGCTGCTTTTCGCGCCCTTGTTCTTCTGGAGTCCGAGCGCGGCACAATATCTGACCAATCTGCTTGTCGGTACATTGGCAATCGCATTTTCGGTGCTAGTGCCCATGATGCCCGGCATGAGCATGGAAGGCATGATGGACAAGAAGTCCATCCCGCCCGGGTGGACCTACAGTCCCTCGACCGATGCCCAGCGTTTCCCGATCGTTGCGATGGGCATAATCGGCCTTTTGATATCGCGTATGCTCACCTCCTACCAGCTTGGTCATATCGATGTGGCGTGGGAACCGTTCTTCTCCGGATCGCTTGCCGATCCCAAGAACGGTACCGAGGAAATCATCACTTCGGATGTATCCAAGGCCTGGCCGATCCCCGATGCCGGGCTTGGAGCGGTCAGCTATGTGCTTGAAATCCTGATGGCGGTCATGGGAACCCGCGCGCGCTGGCGCACCATGCCGTGGATGGTCACCTTCTTCGGCATTCTGGTCATTCCACTGGGTGTGGTCAGTATCTATTTCGTGATCATTCAGCCGATCGTGATCGGAACGTGGAGCACGCCGGCGCTGATTGCTGCCCTTGCGATGCTCATCATGATCCCGTTCTCTCTCGATGAAGTCATCGCCATGGGGCAGTATCTCTACTGGTCGAGAAAGGAAGGCAAACCGCTTGTCCGTACCTTCTTCAAGGGCGGTGCAGTGGCACACGGCGAGATCGACGATACCGACTATATGACCGATGCGCGCTCGATCTGGAACAACACGGTGCGCGGCGTGACCTTCCCCTGGACCCTGATGGCCAGCACGGCTCTGGGAGCGTGGCTGATGCTAACAAGGATCACGCTTGGCAGCGAGGGGGCGATGGCCAACAGCGATCATGTGGTCGGCGCTTTGGTAATTACGGTTGCCATTATCGCGACTGCGGAAGTCGCGCGCGCCCTGCGCTTCCTCAACGCAGCATTTGGCGCCTGGCTTGTCGCATCGCCATTCCTCCTTGCGGGGGCGTCGTCTGCCGGAACGGTGGCATCGGTTGGGGTCGGACTGCTCTTGATCGGACTGAGCCTGCCTCAAGGCAAGCGTAGCCGTGAGCATTATGCGGGCTGGGACCGGTTCGTAATGTGAAGATCCGCAATCGCTCTAGCGAAGCCTGGCTGGTTTCAAATCGATCCGGCACGAGCCAATATGAAAGAGGACAAACACAGCTGGCATGAGCAAGGATCTACTCATCCCCCGTCGAGCGCTGATCAAAAGTGCAGGACTGGCAACGGCAGCCTTCACGGTTTTCCCTCTGACGGGATGCAAAGCGCAGAATACCTCGCTCTTGGGCAGCACCCGAGAGCCCATCCCCCTTTCCATACCGCCCTTGCGTAGAGGCGAGATTGATAAGGGTGAACGCGTTTTTCGCCTTTCCCTGACGCCAGGCGAGAAGGAGTTCGTCCCGGGGGTAGCTTCGCCTACGATCGGCATCGACGCGCCTTATCTCGGACCGACACTGGAGATGCGCCGTGGGGAAACTGTACGGTTCCATATCGATAACTCGCTGCCGGAGGGAGCGACCGTCCACTGGCACGGTTTCGAACTTCCTGCTGCGGCAGATGGTGGGCCGCATCAACTTATCGCTCCGGGCGAACGGTGGAGCCCGTCATTCGAGGTGCGCCAGCGCGCGTCGCTCTACTGGTACCATTCGCATCTGCATCGCGGGGCGGGCCCTCAGGTTTATGCCGGTCTGGCAGCCCCGATCTACGTCCGCGACGACGAGGAAGACCGCCTTGACTTGCCCAGCGACTACGGCGTCGATGACATACCCTTGATCGTTCAGGATCGCATGCTCGATAAATCCGGTCGCTTGATTTACCCCAGTGGGATGCATGCACAGATGATGGGCGTACGTGGTGATCACATGTTCGTGAACGGCACGCAAAATGCCGTGTTCGAGGCACAGAGCAGCCGATTGCGGCTACGTATCCTCAACGGATCGAACGCCCGTTTCTACAATTTCTCGCTCGAGGGAAATCGGCCGATGCAATTGATCGCGAGCGACGGCGGCTTGCTTGATCGCGCACATTCCATACGATCGCTCAAACTGGCTCCGGGCGAACGTGCCCAGGTCGTTCTCGATCTCTCAGAAGGGCGTCCGCTTCGCTTGATCGCCAATAGCCCTGAGAATGGCATGGACATGATGGGCGGGGGCATGATGGGCGGGGGCATGATGGGCCGCCGTAACGATGCTGGCAGCTCCGAACAAACATCCAAAATTCTGGACATCAGGCCCGCAGGCTCGGCGAGCGCCTTGCCGCTACCCGCTCAACTGGCATCGCTTACTCCGCCCGACCCGTCGCTCGCGATCCGCACGCGCCGGTTCGTTCTCGACATGGGCATGATGGGCGGTGGCATGTCGATCAATGGCGCCACGATGGACATGAATGTGATCAACGAACGCGTGCCGGTCGGACAATGGGAGATCTGGGAAATTGCCAATGCCTCCATGATGGCGCACCCGTTCCACATCCATAACGTCCAGTTCCAGGTGCTAGACCGCGATGGTCAGGTTCCCCCGCCACTGGAAACTGGCTTCAAGGATACGATTGTCGTCAATCCGCGCGAACAGGTTCGCGTACTTCTGCGCTTCGAAGAAAATACCGATCCCGATCTGCCATACATGTATCACTGCCACATCCTCGAACATGAGGACGCAGGGATGATGGGGCAGTTCGTGGTCGTGTAAGGGAAGGCGGTGGTTGCGCGCTATCCTCGGTAACCAAGCTATCCCTGCGGGGATTTTCCGCCGATCTCATGCATGTGCTCGACAGCTTCTTCGACACAATCTCCGCATTTCCGATTGGCAGGCACGGCCACGTCGATCTTCTTGGGATAAGGCAGATCAAGATCGGCCATGATTTGCTGGAATTCGGCAAGCGAGACATCGTCATTCAAGCGGGGGTTACGTGTGCGTTCCTGCATGATCGTCGAGACGCGGCGCCCTGAATAGTCATGCGCAGGATAGACCAGCGTGTCTTCCGGTAGGGCGAACAGTTTTTCGCGGACTGACCTGTAAAGGGTTTCTGAATCGCCGTTCTGGAAATCGGTGCGACCGCAGCCATCAATCAGCAACGCGTCGCCCGTGAAGACCTGCGTATGGCCGCCGTGCTCTATCAGATAGCAGTGATGCTTGTCGGTGTGGCCGGGCGTGAACAGCGCGCGGATGGTCAGGTCACCTACCGCTAGGGGCGCCTCTTCGCTCACTTCCACATCCGCACATGAGATATTGTCATCGGCAGGGTAAGCGACCTTGCACCCTGTCAGACTGCGCAGTCGGCATGCACCCGTGATGTGGTCAGCGTGGATATGCGTGTCGAGCGTGAAGGACAGGTTGAGACCCAATGCCGCGACGGCTTTCAGATCCCTGTCGCACGTCTCGATGACGGGGTCGAGCAGAACCGCCTCACCCGTGTTCTCGCATCCGATCAGATAGGTATAGGTAGAGGACTCCCGCTCGATAAGCTGTCTGAAAATCACCCTTGGGCCTCGCTTTCTACGAGCATTGGCGACAGCTCGGCTTCGCTGATGTCCAAGCCCGATTCCCGCCCGCGATCCGTAGCGGCGGATGCATCGCAATTGTTCTGATGCGCCCACGATGCAAGCCCCATCAAGCTGGCCCGGCGGCCACTTGCACAATGAATGGCCACGGGACCGGGAAGCTGTTCGAGCCGAACTGCAAGACCCTTCGCCTTTGCCGCCGTCAGATCGGGCGGCGAGACGGGATAGTGAAGATATTCGAGGCCAGCTTCGCGCGCTACTTCCGCTTCGGCCTGCGGGCTAAGCTTTTCCCCTTGCTCGCCTGCCTGTCTCAGATTGACGACCGCCTTGAAGCCAGCCTCCGCAAGATTTTGCATGTCGTGCGCTTCAGGCGGAAAATTCAGTACTGAAAGGTCATTGTCAATCTTGGCGCGATCCATGGTAGCTCTCCTCTGAGCGTTCTAGTTATATCTTTCGAACCTATGCCTCGCAGCCGGGTTCCACTTGCAATCAACTCCGCACAATCAGCTCATACAAACCGATCACGAGGCCAGCGCCGACGAGGGCTCCGATCACAGACAGCACATGTGGCAGCCGCAAGGCAAAAAATGCATCGTCGACCCATGATGTGAACTTGAGCGCGAGAGGCTTGTGCTGCGGCTTAACTACTACTTCAGGCTCGAAGATTTTCGCAGCACGGCGACCACTTTCAACCGCTCCCTCAATGCTCCAGATATCTGCCTCTGTTTCCGTATGGGCACCCGCCAAGACAAGGTTTGGTATCGATGTCGCCTGACAGGGCCGATGGTCCCGGGTGTTCGTGGTGGTCACCCATTTGGGCTGCTCTGGCGTGATGCCGGAAGGGTCGAATTCCCATTCGTCCCAGACTTCGGCCTTAAGGATTGCAAACTCCTCAAGGCCGCGACCGCCATTCGCCCCTCGGATCATTCCTTCCAGCGCTTCCGATGCGCGTATCTGCGCGAGAACTTCGTCCATGAATTCGCTTTTGGTACAGTTGCGAAGCGGCTTGCCGTGGACAATGCCCGGAACGGTCGCGACACAGGCGGTGCACGTCCAGAGCGATTGCACCTCCTCGCCTAGATCGATGTGGGAAGGCCAAGATTGCTCATTTGCGAAGAGCGTGATGTTGAAGGGAGAATCAGTCAGCGCGATCGCGGTCCGTTCGCGCGGCCAGGCCATGCGTTCAGCAAAGGCGATACGAAAGGAAACCTGAGTGTGCGGGCCGTCCTGGACTAGCGGGCCTCAGTTTCGCCAACTGGGGGTCAACCAACAAGACAGGCGTTCGCTCTACGATTTCAGAAGACGCGAACGGAGTGCTGGCCAAGACATAGATATCCGCACGCAATTCATCACCCGAAGATAGGCTTGCGCCAGCTATTTGGGCTCCATCGAAGTGCAACGTTTCGAGGGGCGACTGCCAATGAAACACCACGCCTCGATCTTCAAGATGCTCGACCCACCTGTCGAACCACACTTCATTGCTTGGCCCATTGAGAAGCGACCATCCTCCCATCGATCGGTGTTCCCAGGCAGGGCCGTCGTCATCAGCGGGATGCTTATGCGGAGGGCCGGACCTGATGTTTCGGCCAAAAAACAAACCCACGTGATGCAGCGATGCATATGGCCAGTCTGCCCCAATCCATGGACCAAACAGCGCTTTCCACGTTCTGTGTCCAGTCGGCGTCATCCGCGGTTGCCAGTAAGCTGCGGCGTTGGCGTGAGAATAGTTACGCTTCGACCGGTGATTGGCCGACCAGGCCTTGATTATCCCCCAGGCGAGTGAGATCTTGTCGGACGCCGTCATGCGAAAGGCCGTGGGCTTTTCAAAGAAGTCGGCGGTCTCCTTATCACCTTCAACGCGGTTCGGGACAACGGCATATTCCATCGGGCGCGATAGTATGCGGTCGTACAGTGATGCCTCGTCATCGAAGGGTATCTGGCGAAGAATATCGAAAGTGTTGTGGTACCATGGCCCAAAGCCATGCCAAGAATATTCGGTTGGCAAGTTGTCACTTTCGCGGCGCGCGCTGCGGAAAAAGCCGCCCGCGATATCGTTGCTTTCATATACGGCAACCTGATAGCCGCGCCGCACAAGTTCGTGCGCTGCCGTCAGACCGGCAACACCTGCACCGAAGATTGCTACCTTGCTGGCCACTGAAGTGCTTTCTGTTGCGGGCAAATTGTCTATTCCATCGGTCTGTCAGCTTCGATCCGTGGGCGGGCGCAATCGCCTTGCGACCAAGTGGCTGACTTCAAGAGCTCAAAACCCTCAGGTCCATCGCGCTTCGGGCGATTGTGCGTCGTTCAATCTATCCCGAGTTCCGCTTTAATGGCCGCCGGGTTTTCATAGTGCTCCGCCTCGGGTCCGCCGATCGCTGGCCTTCCAGCTATCCAGCTGCCTTCGCACACGAATTCGAGCATGGCGGCCGCGAGGTCCGAGTGCCTGCAGCGAAAGCAACCTTCGGCAAGGCGCTCGTCGGTAATGACGGCTTCACCCGTATAGGGTTCGTCCAAGAGCCAGCCCGGTCGCGCAGCCGTCCATTCCAGTCCCTTCGCGCGCTCCAGCAAATCTTCCATTGCGCGCATCTGTTCGAGAAAATTGTGCAAGGCAGGCTTCGCTGTGAGCTCGAACCACATTGGAACGCTGGGCTGCGGCTCGACAAACGCTGCCGATATCACGACGATCCGGGAAATGCCGGTCGCCGACATCGCTTCGACCAGCTTGGAGGTTCCCTCGGTATAGAGGGGCGGCGGATCGATGGCCGTTGAAGGACTGAACCCTATTCCGAGCGCGGAGATGATGGCACGGCAGCCTTGTAGCTCTTTGTTGAAATCATCATTGAGAACGTCACACTGGAAATACTCGGCACCGTCCACTCGGTCCGACGGTTCGGGCAGTGTATGTTCGAACGCGCGCACTTCAATGCCCTTGTGAACCGCATGACGCAGGATTTCCCTCCCGGTCTTTCCTCCTGCGCCGAAGACGGCAATAGGCGATGTGTCGTTCACAGACTGAGCTTCCACTCGATTACCTCATTATAAAGTATGGCGATCCGTGCCGGGCCGACCGATATCATGCAGCGGGCACCGACGATCGTCGGCGCCCGCTGGTTCGCCTTTAGGCCTCGCTGTTGCCGCAAGTCGTGTAGCCCCAGAACCCGAACTCGTCCTTCATCCCAGGGCCGGCAACGATAAGTTCCTGCATCTGAAGGCCCGCATCCCCTTCGTCTTCGAGTAAGCGCGTGCCGATGCGAAGCTCGCCGCTCGCATAATTTCCGGTCGCGCTTGCGGTGACGGGAATCAATTTGCCGTTAATCTTTATCGCGCCGCGACCGCTGTTATCATAAACGAATGAGGGGAAGGCGACTTCGGTCAAGCGGAACTGGCATGCGTTCTCCGCGCCGAGAGCGGCGATGTCCGCGTCGCTCATGGTCTCAGGCAGCATTAGGCCGGGGCTGAGATTGGCAAGAGCGTTCGCGGCACTCTCTATAGGAGCCGCGGTAGCCGGAGGATCGAGCTGCGCTTCGCGATCATTGCCGATTGAAGTGTTTGTGTTGCAGGCCGCCAGCGGGAGGGCTGCAAGCGCGAGAATTACGATCTTGTTCATTGCTGCATCTCCTGAGGCAGGCGTTCTTCGGTTCGCGGACCGTTCTGCTCAATGTCCTGGATGAGATATTTCATCTCAGCAATTTCACGGCGCTGGGCGACGATGATGGCCTGCGCGAGTTCGCGGACACGCGGATCTTTCAGGCTCGCCCTTTCGCTGGTCATGATCGCGATCGAATGGTGCGGGATCATGGCGGCCATGTATTCGGCGTCATCAACCGTAGTCTGGCTGCGCACGAGCCACAGCGCGAGCGCAAAGACAAACGCGCCGACCCCCAGAATGATGAAGTTCTTGGTTCGGTCCTTGTACATGCCCCACATGAAGAGCAGCATGACCACCATCATAATCGCGCCCATGACGAACATCATCCAGAAGCGCGTCTCGCTCCAGAAAACATCATCCATGTCGAAACTGTTGGCATACATCAGGAAGAACATGATCACGGTCGAGGTCGACACCATGGCCATAAACCGCCAATAGTTGCCGCCCCCGCCCCCGCCCCCGCCCCCGCCCCCGCCCGAGTGGGATGTCTTTTCAGTCATTCATCGTCTCCTTTCGTCATCATTTTCCAGAATAGCTGCGCCGAGCAGCTGATCAGCGCAAAACCAGCTAAGGCCTGGATGCCCGTAACCGCGCGCAGATGTTCAGTTGGATAGATGTCCCCGAGACCAAGCGTCGTCATGTTGACCAGGGAAAAGTAGAAATAATCCATCCAGCCCATCGACGGGATATCTTTAAATCCCCCCATTCCCCATTCACTGCCGAGCCAGAGACCGACGGCAAAGTAGATCGCAACCAGCAGGTGCGAGCATAATACAAGGAGTGAAATGCCCAGCTTGGCGAGCAGGTTTCGTCGACGCTCAAGTAGCGCAGTGCCGCCTTTGAGGAATACGAGGTGGGATGCTACCGATAATAAGAACAGGGCGGTCGCCAGAAGGAGCGCAGCGATCATGAGAACACCTTCGTGCCCATCCACAGACCCATCCCGATCATAAACAGATTTTCGGTTAGCGAGACGAAGCCGAGTGGAACATTGCTGCTCCCACCAGCGCACGCGCATTTGAGCTCGCGCTTGTCGATGTAGACAGCTTTGAAGACACTGGTTGCGCCGATTGTGCCGATAATCAACGCCAGAGGAGCCGAAAGCCAGGTAAGCGCGCCCGCCGTCATGAGAATACCGGCGGCGGCTTCTCCGAACGGATAGACGAAGCCGTACGGCACCCAGCGTTTGGCCAGCAGGTCGTAATTGAGAAACATCGTCGAAAAGCTGCGCACGTCTTGCAGCTTCTGGACAGCCAGGAGGGTCATCGACAGACTCACGAACCATTCCGCAGCGCGCACGGTAAAGAGGTTGTCAAGAAAGGCCCAGCTCAGCCCCAGCGCGAGAAGCAGCGCTACTGCAAAAATCGCGATGACCGGCTGGTAGCTGGTATCGCCATCCTTGGGCAAAGAGCGGCTTTTTCCGAAAAACTCGCGAACGTCGTCATAGCCGCCGATACGCTCATCCTTGATAAAGGTCTGCGGCGTGGTTTCGACGTCGTGTCTTTCCTTGAAGGCGTCGGTCTCTTCCCTGCTGGTAAGATGGTGGTCGTTAACTTCGAAACCTTGCCGTTTGAGAAGGTCGATGGTCTTAAGCCCGTAGGGACAGACATGTTCGTCCATTACCATCCGGTAAACTGTCGCCGCTCGGCTCATGATAAACCGCTCCCTCGAGTTGGCTTGAAAATCATGACTGACGCCGACAACCAGGCATTGTCGCGGAATGAGCTCGCTTCAAAAGCTCCCCAACTGGAAAGAAAAATTGCGATCATCCCGCCTTTCCTGATTGATTGCTGTCGGGGGAAGCGGACGCTCCTGACTTGCGCGAAAGAAATATCCACTCGCCCACGAAGACGGCGGCGATGCCGATCACTGCGTAGATAACGACAGCAGGATCGCTGCGCAGCTTGGCGACAGTAAAGGCGACAAGGACAACGCCGTCTGCCGCGAGCGCTGCAAGGAGTATCGAGGCGCGCGCACCGACTTCCTCGCGCAGGTGCCGGAAGACGCCCCAATGGACCAGCATATCCATCACCAGATAGAAAAAGGCCCCCAGCGAGGCGATCCTCGACAGGTCGAACAGGACGGCGAGCGTGCCTGCGACGACAACGGTGTAAACCAGCATATGGCTGCGGATCCCGCCGCTCATGCCGAAATGGCTGTGCGGGATCATCTTCATGTCCGTCAGCATTGTAAGCATGCGTGACACGGCAAAAACGCTCGCGATCACACCCGAAGTGGTGGCAGCGATGGCGATCGCCACGGTGAAATAAAAGCCCAGTTCGCCCAGTGCCGGGCGCGCCGCTGCTGCCAGCGAGTAATCGCGGGCCACGACGATGTCGGAAATACTGAGGCTCGAGCCCACGGCTACCGCGACGAGCAGATAGACCACGATGCACACGGCGATCGAGATCATGATCGTGCGACCGACGTTCTTATGCGGAGCAACGATTTCGCCACCGCTATTGGTGATCGTGGTGAAGCCTTTGAATGCCAGGATCGAAAAGGCAACTGAGGCCAGCAGAGCTTCCGCATTTGTGAGCGCTACAGGTCCCGAGAAAGCGCCTGACGAAAAGCCGCTGGCCCAGATCGCCGCGACTGCGAACACGGCGATGCCGCCGATCTTGATCGCCGACATGACAAGTGAAAACCCGCTTACCGATCTGTTGCCTGCCGCGTTGACGAAATAAGCGAAGATGATGAGCGCTAGCGCCGCTAGAGAAACAAGCCATCCGGTGCTCTCGAGGCTGAATGGACGCAGCGCATATGTCGCGAAAGTCCGGGCAACCAGGCTTTCATTGATTACCATCGAAAGGGCCATCAGCAGCGAGGCTGACGCCGCTATGACGCCGGGCCCGTATGCCTTTTGCAAAATCATCGCGATGCCGCCAGATGAAGGCCATTTATTCGACATCTTGATGTAGCTGTAAGCAGCCAGCGAAGTGACAAGCGCGCCGGCTATAAAAGAGAGCGGAAACAGGGGTCCAGCGAGTTCGGCGATTTGTCCGGTCAGGGCGAAGATCCCCGCGCCGATCATGACGCCGGTTCCCATCGCGACACCGCCCAGCAGTGTTATCGAGTCCGCACTCTCGCCGTGTTGATTGGCGCCATCTGTCTGCAAGTCGTTCCCCTGTCGACGTCCTCCCATCCGAGAAACATCATGCCAGACAGTACGTTGGGAAGCGGCCTATCCCTCAAAAAAATTTAGAGGGGCGCGAGCCGTCTTCGGGCGGGCTTTGTGACTAGAACATGCGATTTGCGACACAGGTTGCAACCAATCTCGCGTCGACGGCTACGACCAACTGCAGCACGAGAACCTCGAAGCACCACGAGAAATATCGAAAACCGTTTAGCGATCTTTATCGAATGGCGTGAAGACACATCAGGGTTAACCGGGAGTCCGGTTGCGGAGGTGCGCCTGCGCCTCGCGCACGTCGAGCTCTCGGGTGCTGTTGCCGACACGCAACATAAGGCGTGCGATGCCGCCCTCCACGAGATAGACGGGGTCGACACTCCGTTCGACGATAATCCTGCATACCGTCTTCTCGTCCACTTGATGAAACCGGCAATGGATCAAAGCACACGCGTGACCTCCGAACCCATCCTTCGCAAGGTCCATCAGGATGCGCTCGAAACCGTCCCGATTGGCATGCTTGAGCGTCTGCATATCCTCTTCGATGCCGGCGAAGCTTCCATCGTCGTCGACCCCGATAAGAAGCGTGCCTCCATGTCTTGAAAATCGCGTGGTCTCTTTCTTTAGTAATTCTGACAACCCGCCCAATTGGGTCAGCTTTCACTTGCTATGCATGCCTCTTTGTGTGGGCGCGCTATGCTCGATCAGGCCGAATTATGCATATCGATTCTGGAAAAACCGGTGAAGCGGAACCGCGATGAGAGCGATGTACCAGCCATAGAGAAAGCTACCCGCCGCGCCTGCGAGGAACCCCGACAGGGTCAGCCATTCGAACCACGGAAGGAGCGGCGCCCAGGCTTCATGCATGTGAAATCGCTCGGGCGCGAGCAGTCCGAAAGCGACGCAAAGGAGATAGCTGAGAAGCAGGTAGCAGGCTGAGCGTCCAGCCCCATACGAGTATCGAACTCTTGATCGATCGTTGTTCCAACGTTTTTCTCCTCTTTCGCGATTGTCGCACAGTCACAAATTGAAGGGTCTGGGGCTGGTGGGGGCAGCCAACCCCAGGCCCGGCGGGATAATCGGCAGGCGTCGTTGCGCCCATCCCGGTCCACCCGGGTTTGTGTCGGTCCCCCGCAAGCAATCCGCTGCACATCGTTGGCGCGATGGTTCCTGAGACCTCCGTTGCAGGCTCCCCACAGTCACGGATAAGATGCAAAGACGCGCTGTCCCCCCGGGCCAAAGGCAATGACCTCGTAGGGCTGGTTCCGCCCTCCGGCCTCCATGCCGGGCGATCCCAATGGCATTCCCGGAACCGATAGGCCTGCAACACCGGCGGGACGTTCGCGCAGCAGCTTGGCAACGGCTTCGGTAGGCACGTGGCCTTCGATGATGTATCCGTCGACTTCCATCGTGTGGCATGACCACAACTCCTGGGGTACGCCCCGCGCGGTCTTGATTGCCGCCATGTCGTTGCTGTCGACCGATGCGACCTTGGCTTCCATACCTTCTTCAACATGGCCTGCCCAGCTGAGGCAGCAACCGCATCCGGGATCGCGGTACATCGTATAGGTCGCCGCCTGTGCCACGTTGGAACAGGCTGCCAGCACCAGCAGCGCCGCGACGGCGACCGGCCGCCGGAGCACCGAAGCCTTCCTTGAAATCATTGCGCAATTCCTTTCTTGTACCCGCGCCAGAGCGAGATTGCCCCGGTCACTGTGGGAATCCGGTCAAGCAACCGGGGCTCCGAGAAAATCTCGGCAAACAGTTTTTCGACTTCGCCGTCTGCGCTTGGTTGCGTGTCGCTGACACCATCGAGCGACTGGACCGTCGCCCTGAAGAGAGCGCGCATGAGGTGGCTGTCCTGTTTCATGTAATCTGCAATCAAGACTGTCCCGCCCGGCACGAGCAGGGTCTCGATGGTTTCGAGGATAGCCTGTTTCTCGCGCAAGGGGACCTGGTGGAGAACCAGGCTGCTCACGATCTTGTTGGGTCGCCATCCTTTGGGCAACTCGAGGTTGCCGAGAAAACCGTTGTGCCATTTGATGAGATCGGCTCCTGCGCCGAATTTGCGGCGGGCAATCGCGAGCGCAGCCGGGTCGGGTTCGACACCGATCAGCCCGGCTTCCGGACAATCCGTCATCAAGGCCTTGAGAAGGGTGCCGGTCCCGCTGCCCACATCGATGACCCGGTCGCCCGGCGCGAGATGCAGATGTTCGACGATCTTTTGTCGCCAGAGATTTTCGCGGGTGAATATACCGATTGCCCGGTCGTAGAGCGGCGTAAGGAAGCTCTTGCCCAGCAAAGGTGTGAAATCGCGGCGATTTTCGGGCGCGGCGGCATTATTCACGACTTGGCTCCCATTCATCCCGGATGCGCCCCGTTTCTGACAGACCCATCTCGATTACGTACGACTGCGGTCATTCCCTCAAAAAAAGAAGTTTAAGGGTTTGTGCAGACGAGCGCGTATAGGACAGGTGCAACCCACAGGAGTTTTTCGGATGCGTGACAATCAGTCTCTTGATGCGGTGCTCGGGTCGCTGTCCGCCACCGCTGCCAGCGAAGTCCCTGCTGACTTCATGGATGGTGTCTGGCAACGCGCCGGACAGCTCGGTGAAATTGCCGATCGCCGTCGGCGGGCGGCTTTGTTTGCCGGTCTTTTCGTCGTGGGGCTCGGGGCGGGCGCGGGAGCCAGCGAATGGCCCGGGGGCTTTGGTGCATCACCGGCGCCGTTCGGCGAGAGTCTGATCCTGGGCGAGCAGCTGTCGCCATCAGCGCTCCTCCACGTGGAGCCATAAGATTTGAAGACGACGCATATTATTCTAGCGGTGCTGCTGGCAGCGCTCGCAGGGTCCCTCGGCGCTCTTGCCGCGGATCGCTGGGCCAATCACGAAGCCGGCTCTGGACTGCACGATTTCGTGCATGACGAGCTCGCTCTCACCGCCGATCAGGAGCAGCGTCTTGATACGCTCGAAGCGCGTTTCGCTGTCGAGCGGGCGCGGCTTGAAGGATCGGCGCGCGCCGCAAATGCCCGGCTCGCCCAGGCTATGGAAAATGAGCATGAGTACGGCCCCGAGGTTTCGGCCGCGATCGACGAGGTGCATGCGCGCATGGGCGATTTGCAGAAAGCGACCGTGCGCCACGTCTTCGATATGCGCGAGATTCTCGATCCGGACCAGCAACGCCAGTTCGACCGCAAGGTGTCCGAAGCCCTCACCCGCAACCCGCGCGACTGAAACGCGTGGCAGGGGCGGACGACAATCCTGACGAAACCCTTGTTTCCCAGGCACGGGCCGGAAGCAAGCGGGCCTTCAGCCAGCTGGTCGAACACGAGACCGGGCGGCTGCTTGCGTTGGCGACACGCATGCTTTCCTCTCCTTCCGAGGCCGAGGACGTGGTTCAGGACAGTCTCGCATCAGTGTGGCTGACGCGCCATCGTCTTGACCCTGACAAGCCGATCGCACCCTATTTGACGACCGTGGTCCTCAACCGCTGCCGGGACCGTTTGCGCAGGCGCAGGGTCGCCGGCTTCTTCGGCTTCTCGGGTAGCGATGAGCTTTACACCATTGCGGACGAGCATCCTGGACCTGAAGCCCTGGCCGGCTCCAGGGAAGAGCTCAGTCTCGTCCTTGCCGAGATCGCGCGTATGCCGGTGCGCCTGCGCGAAGCGCTCGTGCTTGTGAGTATCGAGGGGCGCAGCCAGGCCGAGGCGGCCGACCTTCTCGGCACGACCGAAAAAGCGATCGAAACGCGCGTCTACCGCGCGCGCAACAGATTGAAAGAGCGCTTCGAGAAACTTTGAGGGGTGAGACTTCCGCGCGCGTAAGGGACGGTAAACGTGATGTCAGGAGCCTCTTTATGATTGTCGTCAATCGACGCAAGTTTCTCGGAGCCGGAGCAGGGGGAATGGGCTTGCTCGGCCTTGCCGGGGCAATGCCGGCCTGGGCCCGCGGGGCGGACCTCCTTGCGGGAAATGCCCGCAAGGGGCTCGACGAGGTGGCTGGCCCGAACATCGACCTCACTGTCGCGCGGTCTGCCTTCGCGACCGGCAACAGACGCGGCGGCGCCATCGCCGTTAACGGCACGATCCCCGGCCCGTTGTTGCGTTTGAAGGAAGGCACGACCGTCCGATTGAACGTCCATAACCAGCTCGAGGAAGACACATCGATCCACTGGCACGGATTGCTTGTACCGTTCGAACTCGACGGGGTGCCAGGTGTGAGTTTTCCCGGCGTCAAACCGGGCGAAACCTTCACTGCGGAATTCCCGGTGCGCCAGTCGGGCACCTACTGGTGGCACTCGCATAGCGGCCTGCAGGAGCAGGCTGGACACTACGGCGCTATCGTGGTGGATCCGGCGGGACCCGATCCTGTACAGGCCGACCGCGAATATATCGTGGTGCTCAGCGAATTCAGCGAAATGTCGCCCCACACGATTTTCGACAAGCTCAAGAAGGGCGAAGGCTACTTCAATTACAACCAGAATACCTGGACCGACGACTACCCGCTTTCGGGCGAGGATCGCCGGATGTGGGCCAGAATGCGCATGATGCCGACCGACATCCTCGACGTGTCGAGCGCGGCCTATACATATCTGCTGAATGGCCATGGTCCGCTCGACAATCTTGAATACCTCTTCCGTCCAGGCGAACGCGTGCGGCTGCGCTTCATCAATGCCGGGGCCATGACATTCTTCAATATTCGCATTCCAGGCCTGCCGATGACCGTTGTTCAGGCGGACGGGCAGAACGTCGAGCCGGTCGAGGTCGACGAGTTCCAGATCGGTGTGGCCGAAACCTATGACGTCGTCGTGACGCCGGGCGCGCAACAGGCCTACACGCTGGTCGCCGAGTCGATGGACCGCTCGGGCATGGGCATCGCAACGCTTGCGAGCGCGCCTGGCGCGCGCGCGGCCATTCCGCCGCTGCGCGATCCCCCGCTTCTGACCATGGCCGACATGGGCATGAGCGGCATGGACCATGGCTCCGGCGACGATGCCGGCATGTCCGGAATGGACCACAGCAGTGGCGGCGATATGGCAGGGATGGATCATGGTTCGTCCGGCGAATCCGATATGGCAAGCATGGCCGGAATGTCGGGTATGCAGATGCGTGATACCTCGCTCCTGCCTCCCGATGTGAAGGTCGGGCCTGGTCTCGACATGGTCTCGATGAACCCGGTCGACCGTATGGGCGACCCCGGCATCGGTCTCGCCGATGTCCCCCACCGCACGCTTGATTATCGCAAGCTACGCTCGCTGACACCTCATAAGGAGGGCCGGACTCCCTCGCGGCGGATGGAAATCCATCTGACCGGCAATATGGAGCGCTACATGTGGTCGTTCGACGGCAAGAAGTTCTCCGCCGTCTCCGACGAGCCGATCCGTTTCGCCTATAATGAGCGCGTGCGCGTGAAGCTCGTCAACGACACGATGATGGCGCACCCGATTCACCTGCACGGTCATTTCTTCGAGCTGGTCAATGGCGCGCCGGCGGATCGTCAGCCGCTCAAGCACACGGTAATCCTGCAACCGGGTGGCAGCGCGCAGTTCGACCTGACGGCGGACGAGCCGGGCGACTGGGCCTTCCATTGCCACCTTCTTTATCACATGCATGCCGGGATGTTTCAGATCGTCACGGTTGCCAACCCGGTCGGAGAAGGCGCATGAAGATAGTTATTTCCAGCCTGCTCGCCTCGGTCGCAGCCGGCTCGGTTCTCGCCTCTCCCGCCACGGCGCAGCACGCCGGTCACTCGGCGGCGGAGCCGCAGCAGAGTGCCGAGGCGCAGGCTGATGTCAAGACAAAGTGCGAGGAGGAAGCCGAGCGCCATCGCGCGATGGGGCATCCGGTAACCGAAGGGGCATGCGAACCAGCGGCCCAATCTGAAACTGCCATGGACCATTCGACGATGGACCACTCCACCATGGATCACTCCGAGATGGATCAGGCGACCATGAATCATGGTTCGATGACCGAGGGTGATGCTCATGGGGGCATGACGATGCCGATGGAGGCTGCCGGCCAGGAGTCGTCGCTCGAAGGCCGCGGCGGAATGGATCATGGCTCGGTGCAGCAAGACAAGCCTGCCGAGGGCGCGATCGAACATTCGCAGATGAACCACGGGGAGATGGGGCAGGCAGAAGCCGGCAACCCGCCGATGGGCCCTGGACAAATCAATCACAGCCAGATGAACCATGGGCAGACTGGTTCGCAGGACATGCAGGGCATGGATCATTCGGCGATGCAGATGGGCTCGGACGATCATATTCCGCTGCTGCCGCCTCCTCCCGAGGCTGGAAGTGGTGCCGCCCGAGCGGCGGTCGCAATCTGGGGCGAGGAGGCCATGAACGAAGCGCGTCGCGAACTCATCCGCGAGACCGACGGCGGTATGCGCTTCTGGTTCCAGGGCGACCGGCTTGAATACCGCGCCCGCGAGGGTGCGGATGGATATCTGTGGGACATCCAGGGCTATTATGGCGGCGATATCGACAAATTCTGGTTCAAGTCCGAGGGCGAAGGCAGCTTCGGGGAGCCCGTCGAGGGCGCGGAGGTCCAGGCTCTCTGGAGCCGCGCCATCGCGCCCTTCTTCGATTTTCAAGCGGGTGTTCGCCAGGATTTGACCGGCCCCGAACGCACTCACGCGGTCATCGGTATTCAGGGCCTCATGCCGTACCGTTTCGAGGTCGATGCCGCAGCCTTTGTCTCCACCAAGGGGGATGTGACGGCGCGGATCGAAGGCGAACTTGACCAACGTATCACCCAGCGGTTGATCCTTCAGCCGCGTGCCGAAATCGCGCTTTCGGCACAGGACATTCCCGAACTGGGTATCGGCGCCGGCCTCGACCGGATCGAGGCAGGTCTGCGTCTTCGCTACGAGTTCGCACGCGAATTCGCGCCCTATGTCGGCGTTTCGCAGGAATGGCGCATCGGCGACAGCGCCGATTACGCGCGTGCCGCCGGAGAGGATCCGAGCGTCACCAACTATGTCGTCGGTGTGCGGTTCTGGTTCTGACTTTTGAGAAAAGGATTACAACAAAATGACCAAGACTTTTACACGTATTGCGTCGACCGCGCTCGCCCTTGCGCTGATACCTGCGCCCGCATGGGCCCAGCAAATGGATCATTCATCCCATGCAGGCCATCAGATGCAGGACATGGAAGCCTCCGCCGATGACGTGGCGGGCGCGGAGAACGCCATCAAGGCCTATCGCACCGCTCTTGAAGCGCGCGATGCGCAAGCGATGGGCGCGCTCTTTGCCGAGGAATCGGCGATTTTCGAGAACGGCAAGGCCGAAGGCAGTTTTACAAATTACATGGAGCATCACCTCGGGCCCGAGCTCGACGCGATCGTGAGCTTTACGTTCTCCGATCCTACCCTGACCGTCACGCGGATGGGACACATGGCCTATGCCTACGAGACTTACGGTTACCGCATCGAACTCGCCGATGGCCGGGTGATCGAGCGCGACGGCGTGGCGACATCGGTTCTCGCTCACGATGCCGATGGCTGGAAGATCGTTCAGTACCATTCCTCGTCGCGCGCACCGCGCAACTGACCAAGGTTTTCGAAGAGGTAGCACCGGTTGGCAACGCCGTCCTTGAAGCTGCGCCTGCATGTGCTCGGCAGCAAGATCCATAGGTGGCTGGCGATTTTCGTCGGTGTCCAGGTTCTCTTGTGGATGGGCACCGGCGCCCTCATGTCGTTTCTCGACCTGGAAGAGGTTCGCTCCGAACATGTCGTCTTGCGTGAACAAGAAGCGCTGCCCGCCGACGCCCCGCTCCCGGCCTGGGTCGCAAATGACGGCACTCTTGCGGCGGTAACGATGCGTTCGCTCGACGGCAAGGCGGTCACCGAGGTCCGAAAGATCGACGGGACTGTTAGCCTTCACGATCCCTCGTCGGGACAAAAGCTCTCTCCCATTTCGGCTGAAGAGGCCAAATCCATTGCCCTGCGCGCCTGGACCGGACCACGAACGACGATCGAGGCCGCGCGGATTATCGATGAGCCGGTCGGGACCGAGTTCCGCGGACCCTTTCCAGCCTGGCAGGTCACCTATACTGACGAGGCTTCGACGCGCATCTACATCGATGCTGCCAGCGGTACCCTCGGGGCGGCGCGCAGCGATACCTGGCGCCTGTTCGATTTCATCTGGGGCCTTCACATCATGGACTGGACCGAGCGCGACCGTATCAACAGCTGGTGGCTACTCTTGTTCGGCATCGGTGGTACAATCATCGCCCTCTCGGGCTTTGTGTTGCTCGCCAACCGGATGCCCCGGATCCGCCGCCGCGCAAAGCGGCGAAAAGCCGCCTGAACCTCACATCCTGCGAGTATAGGCAGAATTCATCTCGCTCCGCCACGCAAGCCGTGAAGACTCCTTTCCGGCGTTGCCAGTTCTCGCGATGAGGTCCGATATGCGTGATCTGGCGGACGATCAGCTCGGACAACATATTGCCAAATAAATATGAGGGGCGGGAAGCTGCCGCGCGTATCAGGCACATAGGTCTTACTACAATTGCCGGGCCGGGAGACATACGAGACATGAAAGCCCCCTCATTTTTGGCGCTGCTCGCCGCCAGCCTGCTCTTCGTCGGACCCGTTCAGGCTCATGGCGACGAAAAGCACGGCGAAGAGACGAGCGCCGCGCCTGCTGCCACCAATGGCGATGCGCACGACCAGGCGGACATGGCGCAGATGGGTGAGACCGCAGTTGCTGGCGAACCCTCCGGCGCGCACGATGAAGCGAGCGGGGGTCATGACGAAGTCGGTGGCCATTCAGGTGAAGGCGAAACCGGCGTCATTGCCGTCCTGAAGAAGATGCACCCAGCTACCATCCACTTTCCGGTCGCCTTGTTTCTCATGGCTGCGGCCACCGAATTGTTCGTGATGCGCCGGAAAGGAGCGGGCCTGGAAAGTGCGGTGCGCGTACTCGTCTACGGCGGAGCGGCCGGTGCGGTGATAGCCGCACTGTTCGGATGGATCCACACAGGGCTGTGGTTCGGCGGCGATACCGTCATGCAGGTGCATCGATGGAACGGTATGCTGATCGCGGTTCTCGGTAGTGCGATGGCATACCTCGCGAGCAGGCCGAGCCAGAGCCGCGCATGGCTGCGTACGGCTATCTTCTCGATGGCGGCACTTATTCTGGTGCAGGGCTTCCTTGGCGGCGAGCTCGCGCATGGGCCAAACCATCTTGGAATTTCCTGGCTCTGAAGGAGTTGAAGAGCATGCGTACTTCCAGATTAAAAGCGGCGTTCGGGGTTCTCGCGATCGTCCCACTAGCGTCCGCTCTTGCTGCTTGCAACGAAGCGCAGGAGAGCACACCGACCTCAGAGGTGTCGCCGATGGGCGAAGCGACGGTGATGCCCGGCACGGCACCCGAGGGTGGTCTTGCAGACCCGGCAACCTCTCCCTCCGAAAGTGAGTCAGTGGCTGCGCGGCAGGACGCTCTTTCGACAGGCGATGCAGCCGCGCCCGCGTCACGGCGAGCCGCCTCACCGGCACCACGTGTAACTGCCACATCCGCCGCGCCGGCACCGCGCGCGCAACCCGAGAGCGAGGCGACCCCGCCCGCCGATCCCCATGCCAGCCATGACATGTCCTCTATGACCGATCACGATATGGAAGGCATGTAATCCGGCGCATGGCCCATCAGTCAGGATAGTCAGGAGATATCGTCTGCAAGCAATCGCGACGAAAATCCGGATATCAGAAAAGGACGGCCCCACCTCCCCCCCGGAACCCCTGCGGGTCGCAGGTGCCCATGGGGCCGTTCTGGAACCCCGCGTGAAGACCAACCCAACGCGCGGGGTTCCGTCTCTTCGCCTTCGTTGTCGTCGTGTCATACACGTTCAGGCATAGCTTCGTGCTATGCAAGCATTGCGCTGCCAATCGCCTGGTGGGACATGGAAAGGAACTGCCAATGACCGAAAAAAGAAAGGGCGGTGCGCTGTCGCGCTGGGAAGACGAAGGCGGTGCGCTCCCTTGCGGGCCCCAGGAAGCCCTCGCGGCCGATTGCGAGAAATGGGACATTCCTCCGCTCACTGATGCCGAAATCATCCAGCTACGCATAAGGGTGATCGCGCTCGAAAACATGGTGCTAGGCTTATTGTCCACGGCAAGCGATCATCAGCTCACTGCGATCGAACAACTGGCCGAGTTCATCTCCCCACGCGCCGACGCGACGCAGCATCCGCTAACCTTGCACGCTGCCACACAAATGGAGCACTTTGTCGAGCGCGCTCGACGGTTTCGCGAGGAACCTTCAGCCGATTGACCGGCCCTCGAACCCTGGCTCTCCTGCCTGCGGCTGGATCGCTGACCTGAAGAGACTGCGATGGATCTCGATACGCTCCTTGTCCGCTATTTCCGCACTGCCGATCTCGGAATGGTAGGCGCAGAGACATTGGCATCGGGGATCGAACGGTGCCAGGTCGATCTCGGTCTCGAGCAGGACCGGGGCAAGCGCTTTGCCTTGTGGGCCATGCTCTACCTGCTCGGGTCTGCCCCCGACCTCGAGGCCGTGTTCGACAAGGCAGATGATCGAGATTCAGCCCGCAATTTCATGGATCTCCTGGCGGCATCGGAAGGCGATGGGGTAGGTTGATTGCAGCAAGGTCCTGGCATCTTCAGACCCACGCCAGATACCCATCCGGCTTTTTTCGCGAACAGTCCTGAACCAGGTCAGCTGAGGGCAGCAACCCGTTCCTTTCCGGCCGTGTTGGCAGCTGCGCTGCCTGCCCGCACCACCCGTCACGAACAGGTTTCCCTTCGGCCCCCAAACGGGAGTTTGCGGGCCTGCGGTGCAGCCCTCCCATGACCTGTTTCTCATCGACGTTCGCAAGCCGGAAGTGGTTTCCGGTTTGAGAGCTGAAGGAGAAATACCATGACCAATCTCGTAATCCTCACCGGCCGCATCGCCCGCGATCCGGAGTCCCGCGAAACCCAGGGCGGCACCAGCGTTACAGGCATCACCGTGGTCACCGACCGCCCCGCGCGTGACAAGGACGGCAAGACCTACAAGGACGAAAGCGGATACACCGCCAAGGACAGCGAATTCCACCGCGTGACCTGCTTCAACGGTCTCGCCAAGACCGTCGGCCAGTATTGCTCCAAGGGTCAGCTGGTTTCGGTCCAGGGCCGCCTGCACTACACCCAGTGGGAAGACCAGGACGGCATCAAGCGGTACGGCTGCGAGGTTCTCGCCGACAAGGTCGACTTCCTCTCCCGCGCCGCTGGCGGCGACAACCAGGACGCTCCTCCGATCGACTGACCGACCGGACGTCCCCTCTCAGAGGCCCTGCCTTTAGCGGCAGGGCCTCTTTTTTCGTGATCCATCAGGTTCGAAATTTTGCAGCCGGATGAATGGACGGTCCCGCAGCTCGGCAGACCCTCGTTGAGCAACGACACCGGAAGCCCTGTTCCCAGTTCAGGTAGCGAGCAGAACACATCTGTTCTGGTCCGTTGGCGCTCCTTAGCTTCCCGATACGCGGCGCGTTGGTTCCTGACGCGAGGTGGGTGTGAGGTCCTGGCTCACGGCTATTCCAGCATGATGGCCCGGTTCCTTCCGCCTCAAGGACGTGCGGGGCCCCACCATTTTGCCCGCTGCCGGATCGTATCCGGCCGCGTACAAAATCGTTGCCCCCACCGCCGCTCGCACGGTCGCTCCTGCGGAGCGATCCTGTGACCCGAAAGGCCCCGGACCATCGGCCGACCTCCTGTCGTCTCACGACAGTTTCAGGAGGAATATCATGGCTTGTTCAACGCATTGCCCGCTGCCGTCTCGCAACTATTTCGAGGCTCTGGAAACCGCCGAGAAAAGGGCGCTTCACAGCTTCTTCGACCAGCATGTCGTCGAGGATGTGGAGCTGGGATACTTCGCGCTCGACGAAGGCGACTACAATGCGCTGCCCGCGCATCTGGCGTCGCGCGTGGTTCACACCGTTCATGGAGGCATGCTCGAGGATTACTGACTCTCGGCGGAGCGGGAACCGGCTAGCGGTTCCCGCTCCTTTCTTCGTGTTCGCCCCGAGTCTTCAGCCTGCCCGGACGCACCATGACCCCCGTCGGATCCGCAGTGAGGTCGGACGATCCAACCGGCTCCCGCGCAATTCGAGCGGGGCTTCGGACGCACTCTGTCCCGCGCATCTGGCGATGCGCTCCTGAGGGTGCGGCGTTTATCGGTCCCGGGGCCCCGCATGCACTTGCGAACCGCCGCCGGGTCGGACCGGCGCGAAGCCGCGGAAGCGACAGGCCCCGCTCCCTTGCTTCGCACGCGGACCTTGGCCGACGCCTTGCTCACAGGTGCAGTCCTTGTTTGGCCCGCGGCGGCAATCCTTTTCTGCCGACGATCGGATGTGTCCGAAGTGCCGCGCGCGGGGGGCGACAAATACGAATCTGTGAATCTGTCGCTCCTCCCCCGACCCCCGCATGCGCCATCCCCCTCTGCAACCGGCGGCAGCTTGCCGCGGCCGCCCACGCCTTGCGGAGAATGTCCAATGCCAACTGTTCCCGACCCCGTCCGTCCCCGGTTTCTGCGCACACCCGATGCCGCGGTACATCTGGGGCTATCGCCCCGCACGCTCGAGAAGCACAGGTGCTATGGCACCGGCCCGGTCTATCACAAGCTGGGCGGGCGCATCGTCTACCGGCGCGAGGATCTCGATGCATGGGCCGAGCAGGGCCTGCGTCGTTCGACCAGCGATCCCGGCCGGGGCATCGTCCATCCCGCCAAGCGGATCGACGGCTACACCGGCCCGGTCCGGCGCTGAGGCCCGATGCGTGCCCGCCGGACATTCGCCCGCGCCGCCGAGCAGCTCGACCTCTTCATGGGGGTCGGAGGCGACATCGCCGCGCGCGATGCGCAGGACCTGATGGCCTGGCCCTTCTTCAGCCTCGCCAAGTCGAAGCGAATCAGGCCGATCGACTTTCGCATGGGCGAGGTCTCGATCCTGGTTGAGGCGACGGCCGAGCACGGCATGGCGACCATCTGGGACGCCGACGTGCTGATCTGGGTGGCCAGCCAGATCGTCGAGGCGCGCGATACCGGCAGGCCGACCTCGCGGCTGATTGCCGCAAGCCCGCACGAGATACTCGCCTTTACCGGGCGCGGAACTGGCAAGGCCGGATATGAACGGCTGAGAGCAGCGCTCGACCGGCTGCAATCGACGAGCATCGCCACATCGATCCGCCAGCGCGGTGCGCGCCGGCGTCATCGCTTCTCCTGGATCAACGAGTGGCGCGAATGCCTCGATGGGAACGGCCGCGCCCTCGGCATCGAGATGATCGTGCCCGACTGGTTCTATGAGGGTGTGCTCGACCGGGCGCTCGTGCTGACGATCGACCCCGCCTACTTCCAGCTTACCGGCGGGCTCGAGCGCTGGCTGTACCGCATCGTGCGCAAGCATGGCGGCAGGCAGAAGGGCGGGTGGAGCTTCGATATCGCCCATCTGCATCTCAAATCGGGCGCGCTCTCGCCGCTGAAGCGGTTCGCCTTCGACATCCGCGAAATCGTCCGGCGACAACCGCTCCCGGGCTATCGGCTGGCGCTCGGCCATGAACTCGGCCGCGAACGCCTGAACTTCACTCCATTGCCGGTCGATCCCTTCGAAGCCGCCAAGCGCCGGATCGGCATGGCCCCTGTGGAAAAGTGCGGGTGATGTTCGGACTATCAGGAACCGCGCCGTTCGGACTATCGGGAACCGGAAGTTCGGACTATCGGGAACCGAAATCGTGCGCGAATCGGCGGAATTGCTGGGCTTGCGCGCCCCTTAACTATCCTAACAAGGAATCCTGTGGATTCCTGCTAACGGCGCTGCGCCTGTGCACGGGCGGCGGTTCGGCTCCGCCCGCGACCGGATCGAGCACATGCCTTGACGACCTGCCGCTGACCCATGTCACGCTGGTATGGCGAGAGGGCATTCGCGAGGAGTGGCTGCGCTTCGGCAAACCGGTCGACGAGCGCATCGTCGATCGCCGAACCCGCATCGAAAGCTATGCGCCGGGGCAGCTCTTCGCCCTCGTCCGCTGGGCGGCGAACGATCACGGAACCGTGCGTTCGACACTCGACATCGTGCGCGCGGTCGGTCGAAACGAGGCCTATACGACCGTGCCGCAGATCGATCCGGGCGGAGAACTGCTGCTCTCGGTTCGGGGCTGGACACGCGTTCGCCGCGTCCTGGCGCTGATCGATGCGGTCGAAGCGGCCGCCACCGACCCGTGCGAAGCAGCGCCCGATTACTGGCGCCATGTCCACAATCGTCTCGCAGCGGGCCTGCCGCCGCGCGCCTATGCGCCAGGACGGCATCGCGCCTGGCTCCGGCGCCGAAAGCTCTGGCCGTGAGGCGCGGCACGATCCTTTTTGCTGGCACGGCCGCCGCGGCGGCTCTGCTGAGCGCCGTCCTGCCGCTCTCGCGCGTGCTGGTGTGGAATGTGACGGCGAGCATCCCGACCGGGCTCTATTACATCGGCGAGGCAGCCGGCCTGCAGATCGGCGAGCGGGTCGCACTCGATCCTCCACCCGGGCTGCGCGATTACCTCGCCAAGCGCGGCTATCTTCCTGCGGGCGTTCCGCTCATCAAGGAGGTCGCGGCGCTGCCCGGCGACACCGTATGCCGCGACGGCCTTGCGATCACGATCAATGGAAGCCGGGCCGGATCGGCGCACGCACGCGACCGGATGGGGCGAGACCTGCCTGTCTGGAACGGATGCCGGACCATCGCCGCGCACGAAATATTCGTGATGAACCTGCGCGCGCCGGCCAGCTTCGACGGACGCTATTTCGGTCCGGTGCCGCGTGATCACGTCATCGGCGGGGCGCGCCCGGTCTGGACCGACGAGGCCGCTGACGGCGACCACGTCTGGTTCGCCAGACTCCCACGAAATTCCCACCCCACCGTAACTGAAGGAGATATTCAATGAACTGCATCGGCACCTTTGTCGCGACCCCGGATGGCTTCGAGGGGCGATTGCGGACGCTCACGATCGACAGCGCGCTGACCATCGTGGCGACCGAGCCCGGCGATACTGACAACGCGCCCGATTACCGCATCATGTCCGGCGAAGGCGATGCCGCCTGCGAGGTCGGGGCCGGCTGGAAACACGTGGGCGACAAGGCCGGACCCTTTGTCGCGGTCGTGATCGATGATCCGGCCCTGGTCCAGCCGCTGCGTGCCAATCTCTTCCGGTCCGATTCCAGTTCGCATGTCCTGATGTGGTCGCGGCCCGCGCGCCGCAAGGCGAAGGACTGAGCCCGTGCGCGGTTCACGGCGCATGCTCGCCGCGTTCGCGGCGCTCGCACTAATCTGCCCGACACTGGCATCCCCACAGGCGGATACCAACGACCGGGGCGCGCAACGCATGGACATCTCGATGCATGTGCGTGAGGCCGCGCAGCGCTTCGGCCTTCCCGAGCACTGGATCTATGCGGTCATTCGGTTCGAAAGCGCCGGGCGCACGCGCGCCGTCTCGGCCGCCGGAGCGATGGGTCTGATGCAGCTGATGCCGGGAACCTGGGCGCGCCAGCGCGCCCGGTTCGCGCTCGGCAGCGACCCGTTCGATCCGCGCGACAACATTCTGGCTGGTACATCCTATCTGCGCGAGATGTTCGATCGCTACGGTCGCGAGGGCTTCCTCGCGGCCTACAATGCAGGTCCCGGTCGTTACGAGCAGTGGCTCTCCGCAGGCCGTCCGCTCCCGCGCGAAACGCGCGATTATGTCGCGAGAATTGCTCCGCTCCTGCAAGCCGACCGCATTTTCCTGGCAGATGCGGAGCCGCAGGTGGACGCGGTGTTGCCCGGGCGTATAGCCCTTGCGGGCACGGCGCCCTTGCCGCTCGAGCAGGGCGAAACCGACTTGCCCGCAAACCCCTTTGCCCGCCCGGCCGAGCCGATGCACGACCTTTTCGCGCCTGTCTCAACGGCAAGCGCCCGATGACGCCGGTTTGCGCATCGCAGCGCGCGACTTCGTCGACTGGCGAAGCGTGGCGAAGGACAGGCGGAACCATCAGAAAAGGAAAGAGAGGATGGCGAGATAAAAGCAGCGCCGTCGGCCGGGCTGCAGGTGGTTGGTTTTCTTCGACATTCAGCGCCGTCGCGCCTCTGGCCCTGTCGTCGCCACACCGAAATTCCCTCCTGAATTCAGCGGCAAATGCGCCGTCGCCCGGATCTGCCATCCGTGTCGGGCGATGATTTCGATATCAGGCCGGGCCGTTCGCGCGACAGCGGAGCGGGGTCCTGGCGCAAGGCCAACTCGCTTGTCGGGCGCGTGCTCCAGGTCTCGCGCAGGGCAGGCTTTACGCCGCTTGGACGCGGCAGAGCCGGCCGGGGCACCGGGCATCTCGGACGCGGCGGGCGCGCCGCGCTCCGGTCCCGCCGCGACGCGTTTCGCAGGCGCGTCGTCATCAAGGCGCGGGTCGTGCGGCACCGGGGTGCCCGATTTCGTTCGGCGCCGCTCGCCCGCCATGTCACCTATCTCGAACGCGACGGAGTCACCCGCGATGGATCGTCAGGACAGATGTTCGATGCGCGGTCCGAACGCGCCGATGGCGACGTCTTCGCGCAGCGCTGCGAGGACGACCGGCATCACTTCCGCTTCATCGTCTCGCCGGAGGACGCGAACGATCTGGCCGATCTGCGCACTTTCGCCCGCGAGCTGATGGAGGACATGGCCAGCGACCTCGATACGCGTCTCGACTGGGTGGCGGTGGATCACTGGAACACCGACAACCCTCACATCCATGTCCTGGTCCGCGGGATAGCCGACGATGGGAGGGACCTCGTCATCGATCGTGGCTACATCAGCGAAGGGCTGCGCGCCCGCGCCGAAGAGCGCGCGACCCTCGAGCTGGGTCCGCGCAGCGAGCGCGATATCAGACAAGCGCTTCGCCGCGAGGTCGACGCCGAGCGCTGGACCGGTCTCGACCGCCGTCTTCAGAAAGAGTGGGACGCGCACGGTGTCGTCGATCTCCGGCCCGAGGGCGAATCGGGCAAGCGCAAGGATCGCACATTCCTGTTGGGCCGTGCGCAGGTGCTCGAACGCATGGGGCTGGCCGAAAAAGTCGGAGCCGCCAGCTGGACGCTGGCGCATGACCTGGAGCCGACGCTTCGCGAGCTCGGCGATCGCGGAGACATCATCAGAACCATGCACCGGGCGATGGCTACACAGGAGCATGGCGGCGATGCTGGACGCTTCTCTGTGCACGCGCGATCCGGCGGCGAGCGCGTGACCGGAAGGCTGGTCGAACGCGGACTGCACGACGAGCTCACCGGCGAGGCCTATGCCATCGTCGACGGGATCGACGGCCGCGCGCATCATCTGCGCTTTCCCGACTTCGAGCGGACCGGCGATGCCACACCCGGCGCGATCGTCGAGACCGGCACATGGACCGATCGCAAGGGACGACAGCAGGCCAGCCTGCTGACGCGGTCGGACCTCTCGATTGCCAGCCAGATCAGGGCGCGCGGCGCGACATGGCTCGACCGCCAGCTCGTCTCGCCTGAGCCGCATCCGCTGGCAGGCGGGTTCGGTTCGGAGGTTCGCAATGCCCTGGCCCGGCGCGCGGAAGTTCTGATCGATGAGGGGCTCGCCAAGCGACACGGGCAGCGCATCGTCTTTGCGCGAGGTCTCCTTGATACCCTGCGCGATCGCGAACTCGCGGAAACAGGGAAGGCCCTGGCCGCACGCCATGGTGGTGTCGCGCAGCCGACCGAGGCCGGGGATCATGTGGCCGGCATCTACCGCGAGCGCGTATCGCTCGCTTCGGGCCGTTTCGCCATGATCGACAACGGCATGGGGTTCCAGCTTGTCCCCTGGCGGCAAGATCTCGAACGCCATCTGGGCCAGGAAGTGAGCGGCCGGATCAATCAGCGCGGCGGCGTCGACTGGAGTTTTGCCCGCTCGCGCGGCCCGGCCCTTTGAGGATAAGTCCCAATGACCCAAATCTTGACAGTCGCGTCACATGATGCATATAGAAGCATCAGGAGATGCGATATGGCCAGTGCAGTGTTCGAGCACATTGAACCCCGGCGCGGACTTCAGACTTTTGCAGGGGATGATGACCGCCGCCGCCTAACAGGCGCAGCGGTCAAGGCCGTGCTTCGGCTCGTCGATGCCTGGGACGGCAGCAATGCGGAAGGTGCGGCACTGCTCGGTGTGTCGGAGAGCACCTGGGACCGGATGAAGGCCGAGACGTGGGACGGCACGCTCAGCCAGGACCAGCTGACCCGCGCCTCGGCGCTGATCGGCCTGTTCAAGGGGCTGCACCTCCTGTTCGCCGACGACATGGCGGATCGCTGGCCGAAGCTGGCGAACACAGCGCCGGTGTTCGACCGGCTTTCCCCGGTGCAGGCGATGATCGCCGGCGGCATCCCGCGCATGCTGGAAACCCGGCAGTATATCGACGCGCTTCGTGGCGGGCTCTGAGGAGTCGGCCGACCTGTCTTTGTCCGACCTTCCGACGATCCGCGAGGCCTTCGAGCGCACCATCAGGCTTGTGCCGAGCGCGCGGCTGCGCGCTGCGGTCATGGCATCCCTGGCCGACGACGATGACGATCTTGCCCTTCTGGCCGAGATCGAGGGCGCGACCAGCGGGCGGCTGATCGCCGAGGAACGCGGGCTTGGCGCGCTGACCGCCGATGAGCTCGTTCACGGCGTGCCCCATGCCCGTTTTATCAATGCGAGCTTCGCCTATGCCAAGCCGCGCGAGCCGGGCCGTTTCAATCCCGCCAATCGCGGTGCCTGGTACGCCGCCCTGGCGGCTGAGACCTGCATTGCCGAAGTTGGCCATCACCTGACGAGAGCCCTGGCCGATGCGGGCGATTTCCATGCCGTCGTCGAATATGGCGAGATGATCGCCAGCATGTCGGGCGTGTTTGTCGATCTGCGCGGTCTTCCCGATCATCCCGGCCTCGAGCACGATACGGCGAAGGGCTATCCGGCCGGCAATGCTCTTGCGGCTCAGGCGCGCGGCGAAGGGCATAACGGGATCATCTATCCCTCGGTCCGCCACGCGGACGGGACCTGCATCGCCGCTTTGTGGCCCAATGTCGTGCAGTCGGTCGCGCAAGGGAGCATGTACCGTCTGACATGGTCCGGGGAACCCGCGTTCGCTTGCGAGGCTCTCTAGCCGCCCGCTTCTTTGCCTGCGCCAGACCGCGATTCGCCCGGCACCGCGCTTGAAATGACGTTCCCGTTCGGCCTGCTGCCTCCTGCAAAGGAGACACCATGTCGGCAACCAGAATCCTGTGGGGCCAGATCCTCGCCGTATTCACCCTGACGCTGGCCGGCATCTGGGCCGGTACGCAATGGACAGCTGCCGAGCTTGGATATCAGACCGAGCTTGGCCGGGCGTGGTTCACCGCTTTCGGCATGCCGGTCTACCCGCCCTATGCGATCTTCTGGTGGTGGTTCAGCTACGAGGCCTATGCCCCGCGCATATTCGAGACCGGCGGCATGATCGCAGCGTCGGGCGGGCTGATCTCGGTGGTGGTCGCGATCGCCATGTCGGTGTGGCGCGCCCGCGAACAACGCAACAGCGCGACCTACGGCTCGGCGCGCTGGGCAACGCGCTCCGACATCGCCGATGCCGGCCTCCTCGCTGGCAAGGGCGTGGTGATCGGCCAGTGCGCCAATCTCTATCTGCGTCACGACGGGCCCGAACATGTGCTGTGCTTCGCGCCGACGCGCAGCGGCAAGGGCGTCGGCCTCGTCGTGCCGACGCTGCTGACCTGGCCGCACTCGGCCGTTGTGCATGACATCAAGGGCGAGAACTGGGAACTGACCGCCGGTTTTCGCGCCAAGTTCAGCCGCGTCCTCCTGTTCGATCCGACCAACGAGGCTTCGGCCGCCTTCAATCCGTTGATGGAAGTGCGGCGCGGCGTCGGCGAAGTGCGGGACGTGCAGAACATCGCCGACGTGCTGGTCGATCCCGAAGGCTCGCTCGAGCGGCGCAACCACTGGGAAAAGACCAGCCATGCGCTACTGGTCGGCGCGATCCTCCACGTTCTCTATGCCGAAGAGGACAAGACGCTCGCAGGTGTCGCGTCCTTCCTTTCTGATCCGAAGCGGTCGATCGAGGCGACACTCGCCGCGATGATGCAGACGCCGCATCTGGGCGAGGACGGCGTTCATCCGGTCGTGGCGAGCGCCGCGCGCGAACTGCTCAACAAATCGGAGAACGAGCGTTCGGGCGTGCTCTCGACCGCCATGTCGTTCCTAGGCCTGTACCGCGACCCCGTAATCGCCAGTGTTACACGGCAGTGCGACTGGCGCATTGCCGACCTCATTGATCCAAAGCGCCCGGCGACGCTGTACCTCGTCGTTCCGCCGTCGGACATCAGCCGGACCAAACCGCTCGTTCGCCTGATCCTCAACCAGCTGGGGCGCCGCCTCACCGAAGACCTCGACGAAGGATCGGATCGTCGGCGACTGCTCCTGATGCTCGATGAGTTTCCCGCTCTGGGCCGCCTCGACTTCTTCGAAAGCGCGCTCGCCTTCATGGCGGGCTACGGCATCAAGGCGTTCCTGATCGCGCAATCGCTTAACCAGATCGAGAAGGCCTACGGCCAGAACAATGCCATCCTCGACAATTGTCATGTCCGCGTCTGCTTCGCCACCAACGACGAACGCACCGCCAAGCGCATCTCGGAGTCGCTCGGCACGGCCACCGAGCTGCGCGCGATGAAGAATTATGCCGGGCACCGCCTGTCGCCCTGGCTCGGGCACCTGATGGTATCCCGGACCGAAACCGCCCGGGCTCTGCTCACCCAGGGCGAGATCATGCAGCTGCCCGATACCGACGAGATCGTCATGCTCGCAGGTGCTCATCCGATCCGCGCGAAGAAGGCGCGCTATTATGCCGATCCGAGACTGAAGACGCGGATCGATCGGCCACCTGTCGTGAAGCAATCGGGCAACAGCACCCGGAGCGACGACTGGGGCGATGTAATCGCCTCGCCGAATGTCCGGCCCGATCCTGCGGCGGTGGTGGTCCCGGAAGAGGAGGAAGCATTAGACACCGCGGGCGAGGGCGGCATTCGCCGTGAGCCCGACTTGCCGGAACACGAGGACGTGTTGCCGCCCCGGTCACCGCCTCCCAACGAGTTTGATTTCACCGATCGGCGGGATGACGACGATGCCGTCAGAAACAGGCAGATTACGGACCGGATGCGCGCCAATGCGCGGCGGGCCGCGCTCGATCCCGGCGATGGGATCGATCTGTGAGAAAGGGCAACCGGATCAAGCACACCTTCCGGCTCCCGCCCGACCTGTCGCGGCAGCTGGCCGACTATGCGGGTCGCAAGCGGGTATCGCAGGCATCGGTGGTTGAAGCGGCGATCGCCTCGTTTCTTTCGCCTGACGGATCCGAGCGGATGGAGGCCGCATTCAGCCGGCGCCTCGACCGGATCACGCGGCAATTGCAGAAGCTCGATTATCATGTGGAAGTCGGCAACGAAGCCTTCGCGCTGTATCTTCGGACATGGCTCGCCGCCACGCCGCCGCCTGCAAGCCAGCCTTCGGCTGCGGTCCGGGCAGGCGTCGAGAAGCGGTTCGAGAATTTTGTCGAGGCGCTTGCCCGGCACATGGAGCGCGATCCGCATCTGGCGGACGATCTGATACGGGTGGGCGAGCTTGGTGAGGACCATGGCTGAAGACGATCTCGGGACAGGAAAGATCGGTAGCGGCTTGGCGAAGTTCTCGTCGGCCGCGCCGTTTGAAGTTCCCGCTCGGCGGGTTTCGAAGAGCAGAGGGCGCTTGTTGGAGCCGGTCATCGCACCGTGCAGTATTGTAAGGGTGCAACCATTCCAGCAGCTTGCTAAGGATGAATCAATGCGCACCGATCTCGATCATCTTCCTCCCACCAAGCAGCGCGAACTGGAACGCGTCGTCGAGATTGTGTTCGACGAATTCGGCGATGCGCTGGCGCTTGCCAAACACGAGTGGAAGAAGAAGGCCCGGATCCTCAAGATCATCCTCTATGGCAGCTACGCGCGTGGGGGATGGGTCGACGAGCCCCACACCGCCAAGGGCTACCAGTCGGACTACGATCTGCTCATCATTGTCAACGACAAGCGGATCGCCGATCGCGTGGCCTATTGGCTCAAGCTCGAGGAGCGGCTCGACCGGGAACTGGCGATCACCGGTGCGCTGCGGACGCCTGTCAATTTCATCGTCCATACGCTGCAGGAAGTGAACGATGGCCTGGCGCATGGGCGCTACTTCTTCATGGATATCGCCAAGGACGGGATCGCGCTCTACCAGTGCGATGACACTGAACTCCACCAGCCCAAGCCCAAGACGCCCGAACAAGCGCTGGCGATGGCGCAGGAATATTTCGCCGAGTGGATGCCAGCTGCCCAGGGCAGAGTGAAGCTTGCTCTATACGCGATACAGGAAGGAATGAATAAACACGCTGCGTTCGAGTTTCATCAGGCAGTCGAGAGTCTGTATCACAGCGTCTTGCTGGTTTGTACCTTCTACACACCGCATAATCACAACCTCGGATTCCTGCGCACACAAGCCGAGCGCATCGATCCGCGCCTGACCTATATCTGGCCACGCGACACGAAGCGCGACCGCGCTCGCTTCGAGAAGCTCAAGGAAGCCTACGTCAAGGCACGCTACTCAAAGCACTACCGGATCACGAAGGAAGAACTCGAATGGCTGGGCAGGCAGGTCGAAGAACTCGGCCGCGTCGTTCACGAGATATGTTCGGAGCGCCTTGAGGCGCTACGCTGCGAGACGCTCTAGGGGTCTCTCTTCAAGGCTACATGTTGTCCGCTTTGCGCCTCAATGTCGGCCGTTAAGAGTTGGTGCTGGCTCGGCCCGAAAGCAGACATAAGGATTTCTGACGATCAATGGCATCGTAGCATCGGATCACCGGCGCTGAACGTCGCGGGGCCGAGGAATACATCCGCAAAGCGCCGCTGCAAATCATGACGCCGTATCGTCGCGGCAATCAGCGAGCAGTCCACAGCGACGCGCCATCAGGGCCGATCCTGAAACTGACATAGCCGTCTCGGCGGGTGGTGATAACGCGCCGGTACTGGCCATTATGGTCTACCCCTGACGCATGCCTGCGGTAGAGCGCAATGGTCTCCTGCGTCGCATATTGGATGCCGCAGTCCGATATGACAAAAAGTTCTGGTTTGAGATCGGTCCATTCGAAAAGCTCACGGCAATATCCGTTTAGCCTGCCGTGATGAGACGCTACGAACACGCTGATGTCTCGCATCTCATCGCGAAAGTCTTCCCGCCGAAGCAACGCTTGCCATCCTGCGCGTTCCATGTCGCCAGCGTACAAAATGGAAAAGCCAGTATCGCGGTTGTACCCCGGCCAGCGCATGACTGTGACGAGACTCAGATTGTTCTCGTCCTCAAAGTCGTCGGGGTAGCGATTCCAGAATTGACGATAGGTCATGCCGTCATAGTCCGGCCAGTACGAGACCGCGGTCCCATAATCCTTCGTCATATCAGCAAGGGCCGCGATCCCGCGTCCCATCCCCCGTTGTTCTTTCAATCGATAGAGATCAGCCCCGCTGACGGTCGGGTTTCGATTTAGAATCCCGACGCTGACCTCATTGAGCACCCCGGGTAGGTCGCTCACATGATCTTCGTCGCAGTTCGTGATGATGAGTTCGTCGAGGTGACCAATGCCCCGGTAACGAAGCATTTCAGAGGGGCGCCATCCTGTTCCGCCGTTATGTCCGCAATCGATAAGAAGATGTGCCCCGGAGGAACTGGTCAACAGCGAACATTGGCCGTGTGCCACATCGAAGATTTCCAACAACGACAAGACTAGCCATCCCCCGCAGTCGACGAGATCGAAGCTTCATGTCCCCAATGCTGGTCAAGAAGCGCCTTAGTCACCTGCTCGCCACGACGGATCAGACGATCAGCCCATTCTTCCGACATCGCATAGAAGTCCGTCGGATACGCGCTTACATGCGAGCGAGCGACGAGGTCTTCGGGCGCTTTCAGAAGCTGTTCATCTGGTTGATCGATGTAAGGCAGGAGCACGGCCTTGACCTTGCCGTTCACTTGGACGTCGAAAAGCCGCTGCACGGCCGCATTCTGCGCGCGCGCATGCACGGCGAAGAAAGACGCCCGCATGCGAGATCCGATGAACGTCGGAGCGGGGTCGTGGCCCAATCCATAACCCGCGCGGCAGGCAATGAGCCGATCGTGCGGCCGTACGAAAAAACTGACATTCGGGTCGCGGTCGGGCCAGAGCGGCGAGAGGCCGCTATTGTCATATACCCCGCCGTCAGTGAGTATGACTGATCGAAGTGCTTCCTCACCGCCTTTGCTGAAGATGAATTCTTCGTCGAGAGCTGGCAGGAGTAGTGGGTACGCGGCCGACGCGACGACAGCATGTGCTAGCGAGATCCCGTCCGCTTTGGCCGAACCAAATCTCCACGAAGCGATGCCGTCTCGCGAAAAATAGAAAGCCGATTTCGTTTGCAGCTCGCAGGATACAATGATGAGGCGCGGCCGGTCCGCACGAAGGTCGGATAGTTTGGCACCATCGAAAGATTGATCGAGCGCGCGGCGAAGGATTGTGGTGCGGCTGAAACGGCGTTTTAGGCGGCTCTTACGTAGCCATCCTGTCGGAGGAGAGGGAGCAAATCCCACGAGACGGCGCGCAGCACGAAGAAGCATCGCCAACATACGATCAGCGCCGATGACGAGAAATTGTAGAAGGGCCTTGATGCCTTCGGGGGTCGATAACGCAACTCCGATCGACGGCTTGACGAGGCCTTTTGCTAGCATTGCGCGAGCCTTTACCTCGAAATGAGAAAAATCCCCCGGCGTTGCACAGTATAGCGCAGCCAGAACGCTTCCTCCCGAAACCGAAGAGATTGTTTCGACATGTTGGAGAACGCCGGCCGAGTGGAGCGCACGCAAACATCCCAGATGGAAAGCCATTGCGCGCGATCCGCCGCCCGAGAGCGCAATTGCTGTTCCAGCAGGGGAGGCCTTATTCATCGTCGCCATAGGCAATTACCCCCTCAATTCGTCCGCGACCTGCCCATCCAACACGGATCCAGCTGTCTTCCGCGCCACAGATCATCACGGCGAACGGCGAACCCGTCGGTTCGATCTGTGCAGCAAGATGGGAAAAGACCCCTTCATCGTCACGGCTAGGTCGAGCCGCAGCACCATCGGGATGGCTATGCCATTCCCCGACGTATTGAAGTTGTCCCGCGCTACCCTGAGTGAGTGCGTCCATAATTGGACGAAGGTTGAGGGCGCCACGAATGAAATAGGTGGGCGACTGGCGGCTATCTGGTGGCGCTGGCAATGCCGCAACGACATGGAGAATGTTTCGCCGAAGATCGAAGGTGCCGACGAGAATCCCGCCCGTTTCGTTGGGCGAGCGCTCCTCGCGAAGGACCTGCATCGCATGCACCACCTTGTTCGAGATGGAGACCCGCATTGCCTCATGCTCGACCCGCTTGGTCGGGCTCAAAGCGAGATCGATGGGGACAATGAGCGCGGTCGCAGGATCCATTCGCCATACGCGGGCCGATGCGGCTTTATCGCCCAAGATTGCAAGGAGCCTACCGGTCGCAATTCCCGAGAGAGTCTGGACTTGCCAAGGCGGCAGTGGCCGCGTCAAATCTTGGCACGCGTTCGCATAGCGCAACCGATCGACACGCGCAGACGCGAAATGTCTGGCGAGACAAGGATCCGCACCACTGGCGAGAAAATACTGCGCCTCGATTTCGTCGAGCTGCAGCTTGCGGTCGGCGTCTTCGACGAGAACGACTAGATCCGAGCCGTCGGGATTGAAGAAGAAACTCGCGGCGCGTCTTACAGCGCTATGGTCGGCGATGTATCCTACCACAGCGGGGGAGGCGCTAAGGTCGATCACGAAATCCGCGTCCGTCAATGCGGATTCGATAGCGTCGGCATGTTCGCCGGGTTTCAATACGTTCGCGATGATGCCCGAAGCGCCGCCAGCTTCCGCAACCAGTAGGCTTGCGTCATGTGCCAAGGCGAGTGCTTTCGGGACGCCGACTGCCTGTGCCGTTTGCGTTTGACGCACGATGTTGTGCGGCAAGACGAGATCATCGTCGATGATCGTCCAACTTCCAACTCCGGCCTTCATGCTGTTGATCACAAGGTTCGACCCTATCGCGCCTGCGCCTATCGCGACGAGGGTGGCGTCAGTCGCGCGCGGATTGGCGGAAAATTCCCGCGCTAATGAGCGATCGAGTTGTTGCACGACGCGCCATGGCATCAAGAGGAGCTGCGAAAGATCGACGGGCTGTCCCCCAAGGGCGGCCGCCGTTTGCATATGTCCGTCCGTTTCTGCGGTTATCGTGATACCGAGATGTTCGCCAAATTCGGCAAGTGTCCCGAGCGAACTATACGCCAATATCTGATAGCTCTCGGGCGGATCATCCCCACCGCGTTTGAGAGGGATGACGATGAGTATAAGAGCCCGAAACTTTTGGGCGGCTTCGATTTGCGAGGGTTCCAGAAGCCAAGGTCGAAGTGTCTCTAACAGGTCCACGCCGAACTCCTCGATGAGGGCGGCGAGCGCTGCGAAGTCGTAGGGGCGGCTTTTCAGTGCGCCATGAACGACCGGGTCAAGCTGTATTGAGAACAGTGCGAACGAAAGGGGCGGGGTAATTTTGGGCGCCGCAGCGTCGAGAAGAAGTGTGTATCGCTTATCGACTTCGACGGAACCAACCACATGCCATGGTCCTTTAGGCAGACCCGCGGGCATGATGAGGGTATTTGAGGTGCCGGGAAGTAGCGGCTCAAGACTTTGGTCCGCCGGATGAACATCTCCTCGTGCGGTTCGACTGAACCAATCTCGCATTCGCTCGACAAACGATTGCCCAGTTAGAGTTCGGGACAAATTCGCCCAGGGCTCTTCCCAAAGACATAGGGCGACACCGTCGGCTTCCATGTCGCGGTTCGTGTGGATAAGATCGAGATCGACAGGAAAGTCACCTCGAGCCGAAAAAACGCGCGGGGGTTCCTCGTCGCTCTTATCGAAGAGGACCGTAACCGGTTCATGGTTCAGTATGGGCACCTTACGATGCTGGGGAAGTTCAGGCTCAAGCCGGATATGAAGCACGTCTGCGCTTTCCCGGACTTCGATCCCAGTGAGTTCGGCGAAGGGCAAGTCTGCAGATGTCGTGAGATAGGCGACAACCGATTGCGCAAGCTTAGAAGTGAGTACCGCTGCCTCTGCCGTCACAGCCCCGCTCGCGGCGCCGAGTTGCCGAGCAGCACCGAGGCACCTCCAGCTGCCTTCAAGATCGTATAGCCATTTCCGCCGATCTCGATCACCAGCGGTTTTGGTTTAGTCTTGCTGGGATGTTCCATCGACACAATGAATTGCCCGTCGTTGTCCTTCACCGCGCGCTTGTAATAATTCGCCGCTTGGCGATGGGGCGGCTGCACCGTGTCTTCAGAGGGTATGGGATCGCTTGTCGAGACCGCGATCGCATTCGCGCGGGCTTGCTCCTCATAGAGCCATTTCAGGCGATCGCTCGGTTCGGTCTCGTCGCTGCCCTTCTCCGCCGCGAGTGAGGTGTAGCTGCAATGATGCGGGATGTTGTTGATGTCCCATTCAAGCCGTGCGTCATTCTCGTGAAAGCGGGTAACGCGAACGATGTCATCGATCGTCGCATGGTCGACGTCTGCTGAGAGGATGAGCTTCGTTTCCCGACCATTGACGTTAAATGTGGCTTGCATGAACAGTGCAGACTGATTGCGAACAATGAGCTTGCCGTCGCAATGCTCGGCGAACGGCGAATGCGCGAAGAACTCCAACCCGTCAGCAGCAATATTAAACTCGGGGCAGAGATTGCCGGCATCTGTGATTAGGTTACGCCGCGTTGCAGGATCGATGCCGCGCTCAATCAGGAAGTCATCCAGCTGATCGGGGCGCGAGAATACACGGATGCCTTTCCCCTCGATGAAACGATGGCGCGCTTCGGCGCGCAACGTCCGCGCCTGTCCCTCGACGCCTACTTCAAGAATGGCGGCCGCAGGCACCCACATCGTCTTGATCTTGATGCGTTCGTCGTCCTGGTATTTCTCTGCGTGTTCGAGATAGAAGACATCCTTTGCGCGCTTGCAATGATCAGTGTCGAGATGGGTGAAGGCGACCACATCGATCTGCTTGTCAGTTCCCATCCGGTCGCGCAGTTCCTTTTCAAGGTCGCAGCGCAGATCGTACTGATTGTTGGGGTCTCGCATGTCCGCGAAATCGAATAGCGCTCGTCGGCCGTTCTCGAGCTCAATGAGGCAACTGTCGGCATTGCCGATCGGGAAAAAACGCACGCTATGCATTGGATATCCTCCCTAATTCGCTTTTAACTTTTGGGGAACATGGGGAGAACATCGGCGCATTTCAACATCGTCGGATGGCTTTCGCAGACAATTTACGCAAGGTTACGGAATCGCTTAAGAATTTTAATCCCGAATTGGATTGAAATGGATTCTGAAGCGCGCAGGGAATGAGTCAAGAGTTCTTCGTCTCGCGGTGCGAGTGAATGTCCGCTTGATCAGCATATTGCTCCGAAGCGGACAGTCTCCAACCGGCCCCTTTACGGTCGCCGACATGTTGCAGTATGCTCAAAGCGTGGTTGATATCCTGGATCCGGCCTCGCGCTCCGTCCGAATGAGCAAGATTAAGGCGAAGGATACGAAACCCGAACTTCGGGTCCGCCGGTTGGTCCATCGCCTGGGTTATCGCTATCGTCTACATCGTAGATCACTTCCGGGCACCCCTGACCTTGTCTTCGGCCCTCGCAGGAAAGTCATCTTCGTTAATGGATGCTTTTGGCATCGGCACGACGATCCGGATTGCAAACTAGCGCGTCTTCCAAAGTCACGGCTGGATTTTTGGGTTCCCAAGCTGGAGGCCAACAAGGCACGAGATCGACGGAATGTGCTTGATCTGCGGAAACTTGGTTGGGATGTCTTGGTAATCTGGGAGTGCCAAACTAGGAACGATGACACGATGGAACGACTAGTCACTCAGTTTCTGGACCACACGTCGTGAAGGCAATCGAGCTTTTCGCGGGCGCTGGTGGCCTTGGCATCGGTATCGGCCGGGCTGGATTCAGGCCCGAGCGCATTGTCGAGTGGGAGCCCAATTGTCAGCGGACCCTTCTGGCCAACCGACGCGCACGCCAGCGCGACACCAAGGGATGGCCATTGGATATCGAGAGCGATGTCCGTGACGCGGACTTCACCGCGCATGAGGGGAGAGTCGAGCTGATTTCCGGAGGGCCGCCCTGCCAACCTTTCTCCGTTGGAGGTCGCCATCTGGCGCATGCCGACAGGCGCGACATGTTCCCGGAAGCGGTGAGGGCCGTGCGCGAGGCGAAGCCAAGAACCTTCATCTTCGAGAATGTGCGGGGCCTCACCCGGGAGCGGTTCAGCTCCTATTACGAGTACATCAAGCTGCAGATGCAATACCCTGAGCTCGTGGCGAAGGGCGAGGAAGACTGGTCCGCCCATCTCCGCAGGCTGGAGCGGCACCATACCGGCTCTCGCGCGGACCGAGGCCTTGAGTACAGCCTTGTCGCCGAGGTGCTGAATGCGGCCGATTACGGTGTGCCCCAAAAGAGGCATCGAGTCTTCTTCGTGGGCTTCCGTAAGGACAAGGCGATCGAATGGTCGTTCCCGGAAGCGACGCATTCGCAAGATGCCTTGCTTTGGGAACAGGCGCATGGCCAGTATTTCGATCGCCATGGGGTTCCCAGGCGGGAAAGGTGGTGCAATGCCGAGCGCATTAGGGCGCGAGCGGAAAGAATGACCGAACGACCAACTGCCCTGCCGTGGGTCACAGTACGGGACGCGCTTGCCACCCTGCCCGATCCAGAACATGGAATTGGAGACAGTCCGAGGCTGACAGGGCATCGGTTCCAGCCAGGCGCCAAAAGCTACCCCGGACATACCGGCAGCCCCCTGGATGACGCCGCGAAGGCCTTGAAGGCGGGCGTGCACGGCGTCCCGGGTGGCGAGAACATGCTTGCGCGCGCGGATGGATCGGTACGATATTTCACGGTGCGGGAAAGTGCGCGCCTCCAGACCTTCCCCGACAGTTATCGGATCGAGGGCGTTTGGTCGGAAGCGATGCGGCAGCTTGGCAACGCGGTACCGGTCACCCTGGCCGAGCGTGTAGCTCGCAGCGTCGCCGTCGCGCTCGAAAACTCCGACACCACCAAGCAATAGACATGGCCCGCAATCCGTCCGTTACGAAGGCGAGCACCATACTCGCGGAGATCGAGGAACTGCTCGCCGCTACCGAGGCCGATGGTCTGACGAATCCCGCGCGCAGGCAGCTGGTTAACCGGGTCGATGACATGCGCGACCGGCTGGAGCGTTTGACGCGCAAGATCGACCCCAACGAGTTGCCCGACGCATTCTTCGATCCAGCGGAACCTAGCCTTATCGGCAACTTCGTGGCCCTCGCTCTTGTCGCTCAGGACAGGAAGAGTCTGGGTGAGCTGGGGCGCTTTTATGGCTCGGGTGTCTACGCGATCTACTACACGGGCGATAATTCGCTCTACGCGCCCATTAGCGGCAGCGAGACGCCCATTTATGTTGGCAAGGCGGACCCAAAGGGAAATCCGAAGACCGCGATCGATCAGGGCACGAAACTCGCCGATCGACTCAATGAGCATCGTCGCAACATCGAGAAGGTCGATGGTATCGCGATCGAGGACTTCGATTGCCGGGCGCTGGCGGTCCAGACAGGGTATCAGGCGGCCGCCGAGAGCCATCTCATCCGAATGTTTCGTCCCATCTGGAACAACGAGACTGGCATTCTTTACGGGCTCGGCAAGCACGGCGATGCGGCAACCACTCGGGCGAATAACAAATCACCGTTCGGCACCGTCCATCCCGGTCGCAAATGGGCCGAGGGCAACCCAGAAAACCAGACTGTCGCGGAAATAGAGGAGAAGGTGCGCCAGCACTTCGCGGATGCGACGATTTTCTCCGACAGGAACGCCGTGCTGCAGGCATTCGTGGATAATATCCGGCGAGAGGATCGGCTCGACAGCGACGATGAGGCGGCACGTCCAGAACCGTCCGACTGAGATGGTGTTGAAGATTCGCACGAGCGGTCAAACTGCGGTTTCGCTCGGCGGACTGGGCGTTCAGTCATCACCCGGAGACTTGACCTTGTGCGTTTCCTTTCGTCATCTTCCCGCGAACACCTTTGCACAGGTTGTTTTCGAACTTTCCCTCATCCGCGAACCGGCCATGTCGCTATCAGATTATCGGGCTCCGAGGCGAACCAGGCGTAGCTGCCCCCAGCAAGCCTGCCCGTGGCTTCCCCGGGGAGAGCCTTTTCGCGATCAACAAAGGCCGCTACCAGAGCGACATTCCGCGACGCGAAACCTGCCTGGTCGGCGATCTTTATCAAGGCTGTCTCGCGCGCATCATCGATGGCCCTATCGGAAAGGCCGATATCCACGCATACGAGGAGCGGATGGGCCGGCCCAATATCGACCAGGATAATGTACGGCAGAGCTACGTCGGCTGGAAAAATCAGTCCTAGCGTTTTAAGGAGTTCCACGCCGTCGGTGATCGCCTCGTTGCAAGATTGTCTACAGAAAATGACGCTCGGCTTGGCAAGAAATGTGGGGGCAAAGGCCTCGATCACCGCCTTGGAGATATCGGTACGCGTGCCAGCGGTCATTCGCCGCGTCTCGCCGTTCGGGAACCTCACAAGTGTGTATGTCTGTTGAGGTGCATTGCAGGAGGCGGACGCCGATTTTCGTGTCAAACTTGATCGCAAAGTTCTCTCCTTACGCTTGTTTCTTGCGAGTGTGACGCAGTCAGGCACTGAACTACCTGTTGCCATTGTGTTCTCAATGCAATCCTGTTCTCATAGATAAAATGCAGCCGGGTTTCGGGAGGACACGCACCTGGTCGGCCCGCCGGTCAGCCTTCTTGCGCTGGGGTCACCGGATGCGGCTCGCTACGCCCGGCTTACCTTTTCCGCGCTGCCGTTCGACACCTGCCACTTCCTGTTGCGGTGCCCTGAAATCCTGTCTTCTTGATGTGCCTCAGAACGCGACCGGCCGTCGGTCGCGGTGTTCCGAGGCCTGGCATGAGCGTAGTTCCGATCCGATCCGAAGCATTGTCGCGCGGCGCGCGCATGCTGCGTACCGCTCTGGGCGGGGAGATCGCGGCCTGGCTTGAAGACCCGTCGGTGATCGAGGTCATGCTCAACCCGGACGGACGCCTCTGGATCGATCGGCTGGGCGAAGGCCTTGCGGCCACCGAGCGGACGATGAGCGCTGCCGACGGGGAGCGGATCGTCCGTCTGGTGGCGCACCATGTGGGAGCCGAAGTGCATGGCGGAGCGCCGCGCGTCTCCGCCGAATTGCCCGAAGGCGGAGAACGTTTCGAAGGTTTGCTGCCGCCCGTTGTGGCTGCGCCAAGCTTTGCCATTCGCAAGCCCGCTGTCGCCGTGTTCACGCTCGACGATTATGTCGCGGCGGGGGTGATGTCTTCCAGCCAAGCCGAGGCGCTCTCTGCCGCGGTTGCCGTGCGCAGGAATATCCTCGTCGCCGGTGGCACATCGACTGGCAAGACGACTCTCACGAACGCCCTGCTTGCCGAGGTCGCTTCCTCGACCGACCGCGTGGTCCTGATCGAGGACACGCGCGAGCTCCAGTGCGCTGCCCCCAATCTCGTGTCGCTGCGGACCAAGGACGGCGTGGCTTCGCTGTCCGATCTCGTTCGTTCGGCGCTGCGGTTGCGGCCCGATCGCATCCCCATCGGCGAGGTGCGCGGCGCGGAAGCACTCGATCTGCTGAAAGCATGGGGCACCGGTCATCCCGGCGGGATCGGCACGATCCACGCCGGAACCGCGCTCGGCACGCTGAGACGGCTCGAGCAGCTGATCCAGGAGAGCGTGGTGACCGTGCCGCGCGCTCTCATCGCCGAGACCATCGACGTGATCGCGGTGCTGGTGCGCGACGGTACGGTACGGCGGCTTGCCGAACTGGCCGAGGTCCGCCCGCTCGATGCGCGGGGCAATTATGTGCTCGCGCCCCTTTGCCCAATCCAAGGAGATTCCCTGTGACCCACACTCTGTTACGGGCGCGCCCGCGCCTGCCTGCCTTGATTGTCTGTGGCATTGTCGCACTGGCAGTCGCCGCTCCAGCGCACGCCGCCGGCTCATCGATGCCGTGGGAGGCGCCGCTGCAGGCGATCCTGGAATCGATCCAGGGACCGGTTGCCAAGATCGTCGCTGTGATCATCATTATCGCGACCGGGCTGGCGCTCGCCTTCGGCGATACCTCGGGCGGCTTCCGGCGACTGATCCAGATCGTCTTCGGCTTGTCGATCGCCTTTGCCGCCTCGTCCTTCTTCCTGTCGTTCTTTTCGTTCGGCGGCGGAGCTCTGGTCTGATGGAAGACAGTGCATCCGGCCTGCCGCACGGCTTCGCCGTCCCGGTCCACCGGGCCCTGATCGAGCATATCCTGCTCGGCGGAGCGCCGCGCGGGCTCGCCATCGCCAATGCGACCCTGGCAGGCGCGATCGGGCTCGGCTTGCAGCTGTGGGTGGCGGGCGTTGCCGTCTTCGCTGCCGGGCACGTGATCGCGGTCTGGGCCGCGCGGCGCGATCCGCAGTTCGTCGACGTCGCGCGGCGGCACCTGCGCTTTCCCGCACATTTCGAGGTCTGACGGATGTTCTCGCTTCGCGAATATCGGAACAACGCCGACCGGCTCAGCGACTTCCTGCCCTGGGCCGTGCTGGTGGCGCCGGGTATCGTCCTCAACAAGGACGGCAGTTTCCAGCGCACCGCACGCTTCCGAGGCCCGGACCTCGACAGCGCAACCCCTGCCGAGCTCGTTGCCACGACTGCGCGGCTAAACAGCGCGCTGCGCCGGCTGGGATCGGGCTGGGCCATCTTCGTCGAGGCCGTGCGTCGTCCCGCGCTGGGCTATCCAGTGTGCGACTTTCCCGATCCGGCGTCCGCCCTCGTCGAGCGCGAGCGCGCGGAGCAGTTTGCCGAGGAAGGCGTGCATTTCGAAAGCCGCTATTTCCTTACATTCGTGTGGCTTCCGCCCGTCGAAGACGGCGCGCGCGCCGAAAGCTGGCTCTACGAAGGCAAGACGCACAAGGGCGTGAACCCGCGCGAACTGCGCGATGGATTTGCCGATCGCACCGACCGGCTGCTCCGGCTGTTCGAAGGGTTCTTTCCCGAGATAGCCTGGCTCGATGACGGCGAGACGCTGACCTATCTGCACGGCTGCATCTCAACGCGCGGGCAGGAGGTGCGCGTCCCCGAAACGCCGATGCATCTCGATGCGCTGCTCGCCGACGAGCCGCTTGCCGGTGGTCTGGAGCCGCGTCTTGGCACGGCGCATCTGCGCACCCTGACCGTGGTCGGCTTTCCGAGTGCCACCTTTCCCGGCCTGCTCGATGAATTGAACGCGCAAGGGTTTGCCTATCGCTGGTCGACCCGCGCGGTCATGCTCGACAAGACCGATGCCACGCGCCTGCTCGGCAAGATTCGCCGCCAATGGTTCGCCAAGCGCAAGTCGGTCGCCGCCATCCTCAAGGAGGTGATGACTAACGAGGCCTCGGTGCTGGTCGACAGCGATGCGGCCAACAAGGCCGAGGACGCCGATACCGCCTTGCAGGAACTGGGTGCCGATCATGTCGGCATGGCGCTGGTTACCGCGACGATCACGGTCTGGGACGAGAACGCTCGGCTCGCTGCCGAAAAGCTGCGCCTGGTCGAGAAGGTTGTTCAGGGCCGCGACTTCACCTGCGTCACCGAAGGCATGAATGCGATCGAGGCATGGCTCGGCTCGCTTCCCGGACACGTCTACGCGAACGTCCGGCAGCCGCCCCTCTCGACGCTCAATCTGGCGCACATGATACCGCTATCCGCCATCTGGGCAGGCCCGGAGCGCGACGATCACTTCGACGCGCCGCCGCTGTTCTACGCGCGGACCGAGGGCACGACCCCGTTTCGCTTCGCGCTCCATGTCGGCGATGTCGGCCATGGCCTCGTCGTCGGCCCCACAGGTGCCGGTAAATCGGTGCTGCTCGCCTTCATGGCGATGCAGTTCCGCCGCTACACGGATGCGCAGATCTTCGCGTTCGATTTCGGCGGTTCCATCCGCGCCGCCGCGCTTGCCTGCGGCGGCGACTGGCAGGATCTGGGCTCAAGCCTTTCCGAAGAGGGCGATGAAGGCGTCTCGTTGCAGCCGCTGGCGCGCATCGACGAGCCGGCGGAGATGGCTTGGGCCGCGCAATGGCTCCAGGCAATTCTCGCATCCGAAGGCGTGTCGGTCGATCCGGCTACCAAGGAGCATCTCTGGTCGGCGCTAACGTCGCTTGCCACCGCGCCGGTGGCCGAGCGTACGCTGACCGGACTTGCCGTCCTGCTCCAGTCGCAGCCGCTCAAGCAGGCGCTTGCGCCCTACTGCATCGGCGGACCGTTCGGGCGGCTGCTCGATGCCGAATGCGAGCGGCTTGGCGACGCGCGCTTCCAGGCCTTCGAGACCGAGGGTCTGACCGGTTCGGCTGCCGCGCCTGCCGTCCTCTCCTATCTCTTCCACCGCATCGAGGGACGGCTAGACGGTTCGCCGACGATGATTATCATCGACGAGGGCTGGCTGGTGCTCGACAGCCCCGGCTTCGCCGGTCAGCTGCGCGAGTGGCTCAAGACCCTGCGCAAGAAGAACGCGAGCGTCGTCTTCGCGACCCAAAGCCTTGCCGATATCGAGAGTTCGGCGATTGCGCCGACCATCATCGAGAGCTGTCCGACCCGCATTTTCCTGCCCAACGAGCGCGCGATCGAGCCGCAGATCCTCAGCATCTACCGGCGCTTCGGACTGAACGATCGGCAGATCGAGATCCTCAGCCGGGCGACGCCCAAGCGCGACTATTACTGCCAGTCGGCGCGCGGCAATCGTCTGTTCGAACTGGGACTGGGAGAGGTCGCGCTCGCCTTTGCCGGAGCATCCTCGAAAGGCGATCAGCTCGCCATTGCCCGCCTTGTCGAAAGTGAGGGCGCGGCCGGTTTCGCGGCCGCATGGCTGCGGCATCGCGGCCACGAATGGGCTGCGCAGCTGCTTGGCGCTGACGCACCGTCCACCGTTCAACCCAGCCCCCCGGAAGGAGCAATCCCATGACCTTGCACCGATCACTCAGAACCCTTGCCATGACGGCAGCGCTCGGCATCGCCGGCGCGACCGCGTTCGCATCGACGCCCGCACAGGCCCAGTTCGGCGGGATCGTCTACGATCCGTCCAATTACGCCCAGAACGTGCTCACTGCGGCGCGCACGCTCGAGCAGATCAACAACCAGATTCGGATGCTGCAGAACCAGGCGAATTCGTTGATCAACGAAGCGAGGAATCTCGAACGGCTGCCGACCGACATCATACAGCCATTGCAGGACCAGATCCGGCAGACCCAGCAGCTTCTCAACCAGGCCCAGCGCATCGCCTATGATGTGGGCGAGATCGAGGCGGCGTTCGAGGCCCAATACAGGAATGTCCCGCTAGGCGCTTCCCAGCAGGCCTTGGTGACCGGCGCCGAGACGCGCTGGAAGAACAGTATCGCCGGCTTCGAGGACGCGCTGAAGGTGCAGGCGAGCGCGGTCGCCAATATCGAAGGCTCGCGCGAGGCGATCGGCACGCTGGTCGGCGCGAGCCAGTCCGCCGCGGGCGCGCTGCAAGCAGCCCAGGCTGGAAACCAGCTGCTCGCCCTGCAGGCGCGCCAGCTGGCCGATCTGACCGCAACGCTTGCGGCATCAAGCCGGGCGCAGGCACTCGATGCGGCCGAGCGCGCTACAGCCAAGGCCCAGGCGCGCGAACAGCTGAGGCGCTTCCTCGCGACCCGGCCGCGCTACCTGCCCGGCGGATCGAGGTGATCCGCCATGGACGGCAAGCTCCCTGCGCGGATCGGTGCTGCCGTTTTCGTCGGTATCGCGGTCGCCATGACTCTCGTGCAGCTGCACAAGGACCCTGAGCCGCGCGTGGAGGAGGCAGCGACCCTCTGGATCCCGGATGGCGATCCCTTGCCGGCCCAGCTCAGGGTCTGCGCCCGGATGGGTGAGCTGGCGCTGTCCTCGTCCGATTGCCGGGCAGCCTGGGCAGAGAAACGCCGCCGTTTCTTCGGTGTCGACCATCCGGACGCCTATCCCGAGCCGGTCCTCCCGGACCCACCGATGTCGAGGGACAACTGAGATGGGCGGGACCGGCGTCGTCGATCGCTTCCTCGCGATCTTCTCGCAATATATCGACAGCGGCTTCGGGCTGCTGTCGGGCGAGGTCGCGTTCATAGCGACCACGCTGATCGTGATCGACGTGACGCTCGCCGCCCTGTTCTGGAGCTGGGGCGAGCAGGACGACATCATCGCCCGGCTGGTGAAGAAGACGCTCTTCGTCGGCATCTTCGCCTACATCATCGGCAACTGGAGCACGCTCGCCAACATCGTCTTCAACAGTTTCGCCGGTCTTGGCCTCAAGGCGAGCGGCTCCGGGCTTGGTGCCGCGGACCTTCTTCAGCCGGGCCGGGTCGCGCAGGTCGGTATCGATGCCGCCTGGCCGCTGCTCGAATCCATGCAGGATCTGCTCGGCTATGTGAGTTTCTTCGAGAATTTCCTGCAGATCGTCATCCTGCTCGTCGCATGGGCGGTGGTCATCATCGCGTTTTTCATCCTCGCGATCCAGCTGTTCGTCACCCTCATCGAGTTCAAGCTTACGACGCTTGCAGGTTTCGTGCTCATTCCTTTCGGCCTGTTCGGCAAGACCGCCTTCATGGCCGAGCGCGTGCTCGGCAATGTGGTCTCCTCGGGGATCAAGGTGCTGGTGCTCGCCGTGATCATCGGCATCGGCTCGACCCTCTTCGCCGAGTTCACCAGCGCCATTCCGGGCGAGCCGACCATCGAGGATGCGCTCGCCATCGTGCTTGCCAGCCTGACCCTTCTCGGCCTCGGCATCTTCGGCCCCGGTATTGCCAACGGGATCGTCGCGGGCGGGCCGCAACTGGGTGCCGGCGCGGCGGCCGGGACTGCCCTTCTCGCAGGTGGTGCGGCGGTTGGCGGCGTCGCCGGGGCCAAACTGGCCGGCGGTGCGGTTGCCAGCGCCGCCTCTTCGGTCGCGCGCGGTACCTCGCGCGCTGCCGGCGGTGCGACCATGGCCTATGCCACGGGTTCGGCGGGCAGGAGCGGCGGAGCAGCTGTCGCGGGCGGTATGGCCGGTGTCGGGCGCGCCGCGGGCGGCGCTGCGATGTCCCCGCTGCGCGCCGCAACCGACAGTGCCCGAGGCAATTTCCGGGAGGGTGCGCGCTCGGCTGTCGGTCACATGGGCGGGCGTATCGTGCCTGCCCCAGGTTCCCCGCCCTCCGATAGCGGACAGGCAGCGGGAAGCGACGGTCCGCCATCCTGGGCCAGAGCCATGAAGCAGCGCCAGAGCCTCGGCCACTCCGCCTCGCTCGCCGCGCACACCGTGCGCGGCGGTGACGGCCACGGTGCGGGATCATCCATAGACACACGAGAAAAGGACTGACGGCGAATGTTCAAACGCCCTTCCACGCGGTACGGCAAGACGCCGCAGGCAGAGACGCCATACCAGCGCGCGGCGCAGGTCTGGGACGAACGCATCGGTTCGGCACGGGTCCAGGCGAAGAGCTGGCGCTATGCCTTTTTTGGCGCGCTCGGTCTGTCGGCGGCGCTGACCGGCGGTCTCATCTGGCAGAATGCGCGCGGCACGATCGTTCCCTGGGTGGTCGAGGTCGACAAGCTGGGCGAAGCGCGCAGCGTCGCGCCCGCCGATGCGGCTTTCCGTCCAACCGAACCGCAGATTGCTTTCCATATCGCGCGATTCATCGAGAACGTCCGGTCCATTCCCGACGATGCCATCGTCGTGCGCGAGAACTGGCTGCGCGCTTACGACTTCGCGAGCGATCGCGGCGCGCTCGCACTCAACGAATATGCGCGCGCCAACGATCCCTTCGCTGTGGTCGGCCGTGAACAGGTGGCGGTCGAGGTCACCAGCGTGATCCGTGCATCGGCGAAGAGTTTCCGCGTGGCCTGGGTCGAGCGGCGCTACCGCGACGGTGCGCTTGCCGAGACGAGCCGCTGGACGGCGATCCTCGGCATCACGGTCCAGCCACCGCGCGATCCCGACGCGCTGACCCGCAATCCGCTCGGCATTTTCGTCACTTCCATCAACTGGTCAAAGGAGCTCGGCTGATGTCCCGCCCGCAAACCCTCATTCGTTCCGGCCTCGTCGGCATTCTCTCGCTCGCGTTCGCCGTGCCCGCTTCGGCAACGCCTGCCCCCCAATCGCGGGCGGCTGCGGCGGCGGTTCGCGCGATCGTGCAAATCTCCCCAATCGCTGTCCTGTCATTCCTGGCCAGAGACTCTTCCCCATCGCGGCAGGCCTCCCCCACTGCCGCGCGCCGCTCCCCTGCCTCTGACCCCGAGGGGCATGTGGGGGCGGCGAACGATGCCGCCCGTATCCAGCCCGAGGATGCCGGTTTCCAGAACGCGATCCAGCGCTATGCCTATAGCGAAGGCGCATTGTTCCAGGTCTATGCCAAGCCGGGGCAGGTGACCGACATCGCCTTGCAGGAAGGCGAGACGCTGGTCGGCCCCGGGCCGGTCGCCGCAGGCGATACCGTGCGCTGGATGATCGGCGACACGATCAGCGGTCGCGGCGCGACTGCCAGGGTGCATATTCTCGTAAAGCCGACCCGGCCCGATATCGCGACCAACCTCGTGATCAACACCGACCGGCGCACCTACCATGTCGAGCTGCGCGCCAGTCCTCGCATCTACATGGCATCGGTCAGCTGGATCTATCCCCAGGACGAGCTGATCGCCCTGCGGCAGGCCGAAGCCGAGGCGGCGCGCGCCGCACCCGTGGCAGACGGCTTCACGCTCGAACGACTGAATTTTTCATACCGGATATCGGGCGACCGGCCCGAGTGGCGACCGCTCCGCGTGTTCGACGACGGGCAGCGCACGCTGATCGAATTTTCGCCTGACATCGCGCAGGGTGAAATGCCGCCGTTCTTCATACTTGGCGAGGACGGCGAGGCCGAGCTCGCCAATTACCGTGTGTCCGGTCGCTACATCATCGTCGATCGCTTGTTCGAACGAGCGGAGTTGCGCCTTGGCGCCGGTCGCAGACAGGTGAAGGTCCAGATCAGCAATCGCGCGCGGTTCCGGTCATGACCGAGCAAACCGTCGATCACCATCCTGACGATGCCGAGAAGATCGTCCGCCTGCGCGGTGAAGGCCCGCGCGTCGTACGGCTCTCGCGCAAGGCCGTCGCCCTTGCCAGCGCCGCCGCACTGGCCCTTGTGGGCGCAGCCGTGCTTTTCGCGCTGCAACCAGCGTCGCAGGACGAGGGCGAAGAGGTCTTCAAGACTGCGGGCATCGCTGTAGCCGACGGTCTCGCATCGGCACCGCAGGACTACTCGCAGGTGCCAAGGCTCGGGCCCCCGCTACCCGGCGATCTCGGCCGACCGATACTCGACGCGCAGGACCGGGGAGCCGTTGCCGCATTGCCGCCCGTGGGCGCCCAGCCACCTCCCCCGCCCCAAGCGATCAGCCCCGAAGAGGCTCGCCGCCAGCGTATCGAACAGGAGCGCGACGCGGCCAGGGGCAGCCGCCTGTTCTTTGGCGGTAGCGCTCGTCCGGCCGCCCCTGGTCCCGCAGCCGCTGCGGAAACCGTAGCGGCAAGCGATCCATCGACGATCACGCCATCGCCGCCGCCTGCCTTTCTCGATCGCCCGTCAGAACTTCGTACCGCTTCGGCGCAGGGTCTCGTAGCGTCACCATCCACTGCTGTCCTGCAGGCCGGTTCGATCATTCCGGCCGCCCTCATTACTGGAATTCGTTCCGACCAGCCCGGCCTCGTAACCGCGCAAGTGACCCAGAATGTTTACGACAGTCTTTCGGGGCGCCGGCTGCTGATTCCGCAGGGCGCGCGGCTGATCGGCGACTATGCGTCCGATGTCGGCTTCGGCCAGCGCCGCGTCCTGCTCGCTTGGATTCGCCTCATCCTGCCCGATGGTCGTTCCATCGTCCTGGACCGCCAACCCGCCGCCGATCCTTCGGGCTATGCCGGGCTCGAGGACGGAGTCGACTATCACTGGGGCGGGGTGGTCAAGGCCGCGCTCGTCTCGACCCTGCTTGGCGTCGGCAGCGAACTCGGTTCGGGCGGCGACAGCGAGCTCGTTCGCGCGCTGCGCCGCGGCAGCCAGGACAGCGTAAACCGTGCAGGCGAGCAGATCGTCGCGCGCGAGCTCGATATTCGCCCTACGCTCACCATCCGCCCCGGCTACCCGGTGCGGGTGCTGGTGACGCGCGACATCGTCATGGAGAAGGGCGTATGACCCGTTTGAAGCTGTCCGATATTTCCGATGAAAAGCCGGTCCGGCTGTCGATCGAAATCCCAGCCCGTCTGCACCGCAGGCTGGTTGATTACGGCATCGTTCTTAACGGCGGAGTGACCAAGGACGCGCCGCAACCAGCCGCGCTTGTCGCGCCCATGCTGGAACGGTTCATCGCCAGCGACCGTGAATTTTCAAAGGCAAGGCGGAGGGCGAGGTCTGCTGAAAACAGCAGCACCTGACCGATCGGCGTTGCCGCTTTGACGGGCACGTAGTGTTGGCTATTCCCCTACGAATTAACGCAATATACAATGCAACCGCGCGAGTGTTGCTGAAGACCGGGTGTCGGTACGTATGTCCAGGCGGTTCGCTAAAGGTATCGATGTGCCTGCCAACAGGTGCTTTCATCGCCCGGTTTCGTGCTCGGGGTTCCGCGCCAACTTATAATGCGATTATAAGTTGGCGGTGTCCCTGGCGCCTCGCCACTCTTGCATTTGCGACTGATTGAGTCGCGAAACCAGCAAGAGGAATGAAAGATGAAAGAGTTCGAAGAAAACCACGATGAAGTCATCGACCTCGGCAAGGCCTCGGTCGAAACCAAGGGCGCCGTCGGCTTCTATATCGATGCCAGCGGCGGACAGTTGGCCAACAGCCCGGGTCTGCTCGACGACTGATCCCCCGGCGGGCTGTGGCGGCCAATCTTTACCGCCCAGCCCGCCAATCCGGGCTTTCAACCGATGGACCTCAACCGCGAAGGCCTCGCCTGGCGCGTTCTGGATGATCACATCATCTTTCTCGACGTGGCGAAGGACCGTTACTTTCGACTGTCCGAAAAGGACAATCGAGAATCTGTCGAACAACTCGGCCGGAATTCGAAAGAGCTTTGGCACCAGCCTGACTGCCTTGCGCGGCCTGCGGACTGGAGTGCCCCGAGCCGATCAAGTCCGGCGATCGGCCGGCACGATTTCAGTCTTCCTGCGATTGCAAGGGCGTTTTGGACCCAGCGCCGCGTCGAAGCACGCCTCTCGAAGTTCCCTCTGTCGGTCGTTCTTTCTCAATTGCGTAGCGTGGTAGAAATGAGGTCGGAGAAACGGACCGAGATCAGCGAGAAAGGTCTCCGATTCATTGGCGCTTTCGAGGATGCACGGTTGTTGCGCACTGCGGCCGACCGCTGCCTCGCCCACTCGATCGCGCTTGCAGCGTGTCTCGCGGCATGCGGGGACCAGGCCCGGGTTGTTCTCGGCGTCCATTCGCCGCCTTTCGCTGCCCATTGCTGGGCGCAGCACGCGGATACCGTCCTGAACGACAATATCGAGGAAGTGCTGCGCTATCAGCCGATTCTGGTGGTATGAAACCGCTTCGGTTTGTCCTTGCCGTTCCCCGCCGCGCGGCAAACCTTGCCATGCCCTCGATTGTGGAAACCCCGGAACAGGTTTGTACCGCTGTTCCCGCCTTGTGGTGTGACAGCGAGACGCCTTGGCATTTCGCGAACGGGCGATGCTGCGTGATCGGCATTGCATTTTCGCGAGGTACGTTTCGCCGGGTCTCCTCAGTCGTCGAGCCGGTGCCGGATCGCGCCACTGCTGGCGCTACAGCCAGATATCTCGTCACCAAGTTTTGGGGTGGATACTTCGCAATAATAGAGGACCATAGCAACGGGCACATCGGTTTGCTTGTCGATCCGTCCGGGCTTCTGCCGGTCTACCATCTCACCACGCCGGACCATGATCTGTATGCGAGCGACCCGTGCCTGTTTGCGAGAAGCGGTATGCCAGAGCCGCCGGTGTCATACCTCGCGCTACACGCTCATCTGCTCAAGCCTGAACTTCGCCGCCGCGTGACCTGCCTCGAAGGCGTTGACGAGCTCGCGCCTGGCGTGCTGCATTTTCCCGGCATGCCCGAAGGGCCGCCTCAAGCGATCTGGCACGCGACCGACTTTCTACCGAGCGGTGAAATCCTGGATTTCGAAGAGTATGCCGACCAGTTGAAGGGTCTGAGCACCGCGGTGATCCATTGCTGGAGCGAAAGCTTGGGCATGGCCAGCGTGTCTGCATCGGGAGGTGTCGATTCGTCTCTCATCTGCGCGGCTCTGACCCATGCGGAGCAGCGCTTCGATTGCGTGACCCTTGCGACTTTGGATCCTACGGGCGACGAGCGTATCTACGCCCGCCGCGTCGCGGACTGGTTCGATGTGCGCTGCGCCGAACGGGTATACGACCCTGCACTCTATGATCCAAACCGATCAGCGTCTGAGGGTTTGCCAAGACCGGCTCGCCGGTCATTCCAGCAGGTTCTCGACACCTTGCTCCTCGATGCGATGACGGAACTCGGGGCCTCGACCATCTATGACGGCAATGGCGGCGACAATCTGTTCTGCTTTCTGCACTCCTCCGCACCGGTGGTCGACAGGTTGGCCGCGGAGGGTCTCGGCGCAGGTGCGTGCCGCACCCTTGTCGACATGTGCCGCATTACCGGCTGCTCGATCCCAAGCATGGGCGCAGCCGCATTTCGCAGGTATTCTCGCAAACGCAGGAAGGAAACCTGGCGCGACGATACGAGCCTCCTGGTCCCTCAGACGGGAAAGGTTTCTACGGAGGCCCTTGTGCCCTGGCTGAGCAATGCGCCGCAGGCGGTCTCGGGGAAGAGGGACCATCTTGCCCTAATCATGCGGGCTCAGAATCACATTCACGGTCTTTCCGCAGGCCTGCCTCGATTTTCGCCGCTGGCAAGTCAGCCGCTTGTCGAATTTTGTCTCGGCGTCCCGACATGGATATGGGCGAGTGGCGGGAAGAACCGCGCGCTGGCTCGCGCGGCCTTCGCCGACTGTCTCCCTCGTTCGGTGTTGGCGAGAACCTCGAAGGCCGGCCCCGACAGCTTTGTGCGACAGGCTTTTGCGCGGAACCGGGCCGCGATTGGTGAGCGGCTGCTCGACGGGTTGCTGGCCGCGAACGGCCTGATCGACCGGAAAGCACTGGAGACAGCTCTGCGAACCGACGAAACTGACGATGACAGCAGGTTCGGACGCGTGCTCGACCTCCTCGAAGCCGAGAATTGGGCGCGCTCATGGATCGGCTGACAAGGCGGCAGAACACAGCAACTGTTGTGCTGCCGGAGCGCCCTCCATGGCCCTCCACCGGGCGTATTGCGGTTTGCGAGACGGATCGCAATTCGCTCTGTTCATCAGCCAGAACTCGAACCATTCCGTCACGCGCTCGTACATCGCACGGCGATGCGCAGGCTGCCATTTGACGTGGGATTCGCCGGGAAAGACGTAGAGCTCGATTGCCTTGTCATTGTGTGAGAAGGTTTCGACGACATCGAGGCCTCCTTCGTACTCGCTGTCCGCCGCCTGGATCAGCAGCGGAACATCCACCTGATCCACATTGAGGATAAGCGACATGGGCTGCCAGAAGGTCTCTGCATCTGGCTCGAAGTAGCGGTAACCCATGTCGCGGAGATAATCGGTGAATTGCGGGCCTGCTGCCAGGGCGAAGGCATAAAGATCCTCGCAGCACGATCCCATGGAGGCGGCCTTGAACAGATCGGAATTGATCAAGGCGAACTGCACTGTGGAACCGCCGTCGCTGAACCCGCTAATTCCCATTCGAGCCGAATCGACCGCCCCGGTCCCGATGGCATGCTGGACTGCCATTTCCAAAGCCGACTGGACCTGCCCGCGATCCGCCCATGCATCGTCGCTCAATGTTCGAAGCTCGGCTTCGCTGGTTGCCAGATATGCCTCTGGGGGGAAATCGGGGCGGTCGAAGCTCAGCACGGCGAACCCGCGCGCAGCAAGGGGCTGAATGGGGACCTCGTCTCCTGTTCCGCCGCGCAGAAAACCCCGGCTTCGGTATTGGACCACGATGAGCGGATGTTGTTCGCCAGAGCGATGATCCGGCGGCAGGACCAGATCCGCAAAACTCTCGACACCATTGGCCAAGCGCAACTGGAACCGCTGCACGAAGCCATAGCGGATGTTCGCAAGATGGGGGTTGGGATCGTGAATGACGCGTTCCCGCCCGGTACGCATATCGATCGCGATCAGACGTCGGGGCCGCGTGGCACCCTCGCGTCCACAGATGAGTTCATTTGCGTTGGCCGCGCAGCCTACGAAAACGTCGTCGGAAAGCAAGACTTCCTTCGGCGCGCTGTCGCCAATATCCCAGCGCAGCAACGCTGTCTGGCTATCGGCCCAGCCTGTACGCTGGACCATGAAGAGCGCGCGCTCCGAAGACGACCAGAACAGGCTCCGAAGACCATCGCACCGCGCGCTGTCACAGACCTCGCGGCGGCCGTCAGGAGCGCGGAGAACAAGCCGGTTCGGACTGAGGATACGCGCCGGAAAATCGGGCTCGAGCCAGGCCGAATATCCGTCCCGTCCGGCTTGAAAGCCGCGTGCATTCTCGGGCACTCCTGCCCCGCGCGGAGGAACGAGCAGCGCCGCCTCTTCCTCGGTCGCGGGCCGCGATGAACCATCTCGAAGCGAAACCCAGCGATACTGAGGTGCTGCGCTTCCGGTCGGAATCGGGCGGTTGGCCGCCTGCGGCGCAAATCGGTCATCGAAGAGAAACCCGCGCTTCCCTTCGCTGGCGATTGCTTCGGCTGCGAGCCGGATGGAGGGCCGGGTGCTGAGTACGAGAGCCGAACCGTCCTCGCTCCATGCGAATGCATCGACGTCGTCCGGCAGATGAGACGATTGCACCGCCTCAGTTCGACCCGATGGCCCAGCCAGCCAGACCTGGGTTGTCCCGTCTTCACGGCGTAGAAAGGCAATTTTCTTGCCATCGGGCGACCATTGCGGCGCATGTGTTTTTGGCCATCCGGCAAGAATAGCGGTGAAGCCCCGGAGCGGAAAATCGTCGCGAATGAATTCACCGCCGCGCGCCACCTCGATTGCAGGACCTTCACCCGTGATCGGCGCGACCAGCAATTTCAGGCAGTAGGCGTTCGCAGCAGGATTGGCGCTATGGACAATGAAAGCGATCTGTCTTCCATCGGGGGATACATCGAACACGCTCTGATTGGGTGTGCCAACCGGTGCGCCGATATCCGTGATCCCGACCAGTTCGTCGGTGGTCCACACGCTTGGCCTGCTTTTCGGTTGGCTCGTTCGAACCGGGAATGCGGTACATGGATCTTCGCTCGCCGAGGGCAGGTCGGCTGTGGGTACGATGGTTTGACCGAGCGCCAATGCCAGGAGCACCGACATCACCAGTGCCTCCGCACGCCGAAGGCAATGAAACGGCCGATTGGCGAATAGTTCGTTGAATCGTAGGGTGTAGCGGTCGGGCCTGTCTGTCCTATGATTTCCGGCTTGTCGTTGAACAGGTTCTGGACGGTCAGGGAGAACTCAAGTCCCGGATCGCGATCTTCGCCGCGAATTACCGCATAGCGCACGCCAAGATCAACCGTTGCACTCGGCGACAGACGCTGCACTTCTGCCAAGCGCCTGTCGACCAAGGCTCCGGTGTAGTTGACCGCAGCATTGGCGATGAAACCACCGACCTGATATCTTGCCGTTGCACGCGCGCGATAGCGCGGCGGGTTGAAAGTAGTGCCGGCAAGCTGGACCTCGCCAAGTTCGGGTGTGATCGTCTGTCTGCTGCGCAGCCAACTTCCGTTGAAATCCAATCCTACCGACCGGTCACCGCTGAAATCGCGGTTCCATGCGATTCTGGCGTCCAGCCCTTCCACGCGCCATGCCGCGACGTTGATATTTCGGTTGTCGAACAGGACAATCACGTCCGCCGGATCGAAGGGCCGGCCCGTGAAGTTCTCCAGGCCGAACTGCGCGCCCGCGATGAGGTTTGCCAGTTCCGCCGGATCGGGAGAAAAATCGATCAGGCTAGCATAGCCTGGATTGTTGATCGCGGCCGCGATCGATCCGGCAATGGGCGCGACGACGCGGTCATCGTACCGGATGTCGTACCAGGTCGCCGATAGCGTCAGCTCAGGGAGGGCAACGGGCTCGAATTCCACTCCCGCAGTCCAGCTGCGGGCGCGCTCGGGCTGGAGGTTGGGATTGCCGCCTCCGCTGAGAAACACGGTATCGGTGCCCGTTCCCGCTCCAAACGCTGCAGCGGGAACGAGAATGGCTTGTGAAAAGATGTTCTGCTGAAAAAGTGTGGGCGCCTTGAATGAGCGCGCCCAGCTTGCCCTGAAAAGCACGCCGGCACCGGGCGAATAATTGAGCCCGATTCGCGGCGTCGCAAGTCGGTCGAGCTCTTCATAGTCCTCGTAACGGACCGCCGCAGACAGCGTGAGCTGCGCGATACCGTCGATTGCATTTTGGCGCGACACCAAAGGAAGATAGAGTTCCGCATAGGCAAAACGAGACCGTTGCGCCGCGTCGAATTCCGCATTCAGGGCAGCGCTTTCCAGTGAGTAGTCGAGGTCATTGTTGCGCAACCCTATGCCGACTGCGAGACGCGTATCGCCGCCTGGCAGGGTGAAGATCGGACCTTCCGCTCCGATCTCGATCGACGTTATTTCGTGAAAGTAGCGCCCGGTGGAAACGCGGGACGGCCCGGTGCCCGGAATGAAACTGGTCTTGAAGCGCGTCCGGTCGCGCCCGAAAACACCCGCAAGATTGGCTTTCCAGCGCGGGCCGAGGTCGAACGCGAGCGAAGGAGACAGGGCATAGGATTTCACTTCGGGCTCGCGCAGGATTTGCTGTTCAGGGGTGGCGTCGAGCGAGGTTGAATCGCGGTGGGAATAAAGAGCATCGAGACTGGCTTCGACACCTGGTGTCAGGTTCTGGTGCGCGGAAAATGTGATCGCGTGACGCTGTAACGATGGATAAAGCAGGGTTTCCGGTTCAAGCGAGCCCGCATAGGAACGCTGGCCGGCTTCGATCCCGGAGTTGTTCGCGAAGTCGTAGGCGACGACGAGACCGCCGCTGTTCCATCTCGTCCCTGCGACGATATCGGCCTGCTGGCGGAAATTGCCCCCGTCGGTGCTCGCTCCGAGTTGAGCCGATGTCGTCACACCCTCGAAGTCACGGCGCAAAATGACGTTCACGACCCCTCCGACGGCATCTGACCCGTACAGCGCCGAAGCTCCATCGGGGACAACCTCGATCCGATCGACAATCGCGAGCGGGATCGCTGAGATATCCACCCCCTGCGATGACGAGCTGTAGGGTAGCCGGTGCCCGTTGAGCAGTGTCAGCGTCGCATCCGGGCCGAGTCCGCGCAAATTGGGCGTCGATGCCGAATTGACATTCTCATTCGCTATGCCGCCGCCCGAACCGACACCGGGATTCTGACCGCCGGAGAAGTTCTGCGGCAAAGACCTGATGGCTTCACCAAGATCGACCTGACCGGTCTCGATGATTGCTTCGCGATCGATTGAGGTGACTTCGCCAATCACGCGGGCCCCCCGGATCCGTGTACCGGTAACGACGATGGCTTCGCTCTCGTCGCTTGCCTCGCCTGCTATCGGTTCGTCCTGACCAGTATCTCTATCTGCCGGCTCAGCGACCTGGGCAAGCGCTTGCGCGGAGCAGCCCACCAAAGCAGTCCCCGCGAGAAATCCCGAAAGGCCCGTCATCCCAAATTTCATTGTCGTCTCCCTGATCGCGGCGCACCTTGAGGTTTGCCGATGCAGGGGATGACGCACGGAATGGAGGCCACCTTAGTTTCAAAAGAAATTATTTTTTACGGAACCATGAGGGAATTTGGAGCCGATCAGTATCGATCATTCAGCTCCGCGCGTAGAAGGGCGAGCGCTTTCATCATGTGATAGTCGACTGTCTGCAAAGCGATTCCCAATTCGGCATGAATCTGCCGATAGGACTTCTGCTCGAACCGGTTCATCGCGAAAATCCGGGCTGTCCTTTCGGGCAGACCAGCCAGCAGCTTCTCAAGAAGAAAGGCAGTTTCCTGAGCGTGTATCCGCTCTTCCTGTTCAGGGTCGCAGCAAGCATGGCTGTCTTCGAACAGTGGCTGTGTCCGGATCCGGCAATTCCGCCTGCGCGCGGCGTCAATGAGCAAATTGCGCGCGATGCGGCGAAGAAAGCCTCCGGGATTGCCGAGCTCGGTCAGCTGGGGGCTGGCCGCAGCGCGAAGGAACACTTCCTGTGCCAGGTCTTTGGCCTGCTCTTTGCCAACCTTACTGGCAAGATAGGCAAGCAGGGATTTTCGCTCTTCCCGGTAGAGTACCTCGAATGCGGATCGGCGCGCGCAAGCCGGCTTACCCGGTGGTGTTCGAGCTTTCGAGATTCGCGTTGAAAGAAGAGAAACGGGCCGGCAAGCGGTCGTTATATCGGTCATGCATCGATCTGGGCGGCGTGCACACCCGCAAGCTCGTCAGCGCGAGCCGAATACAGGTTCCAGGTCTGTGTCGCCGTTCAGGACGAAGTCTCGCCCCTTGCCCGGTGCGACCGCCGGGCCGCTGTCGGACCGGCGTGCATGATGTCTGGCGGAATTGTCCACGCGGCCTGCGCCAGCTTTCCGGTCCGCGCTCGACAAGTGTGCCGAAGTCCGAATCTGTATGCAAGTGCGCAGTGTGTGCGGGGACAGGCCGCTCGATCCGAGGTTCGTACAATCCAATCTGGCGCGCCGAACCCGCGCGTCCCTTTTTGTCGACTTCCCATTACTGGGGATGCGGTACCCTCGGCCTTGGGATGCCGCCTTCCGGTCCGCTTCGCTAGCACGCTGAAGTAGAAAGGAGGTGCTCCATGGACCGATCTACGATCTCTCAGGAGCGCAGTGTCGATCACGATTTTTCCGAGTTCGCGCAGGAATTCCTGCGGCGCAACACGGTCTATCGTGAACAATTCGCCGGCGCTCGCCTGGAAACTCCCGAGAAGATGCAATCATTCGCCGCCAGGCGAATGGCCCGTTCGTGGGGCCTCGAATTTTCTTTTCGACCCCTGCCTGCCCACGGCTCACTCGCCGGCTATCTGGCGCCATGAAGACAACCCCGGTGTCGTCGTCGTGCAAGCGCACGACGGCGATGCTTTGCTCGAAGCGACTTTGGGCAGACGCAAAATAATTGCCGAAGCGCAAACCGAACGAGGACGCCATCTGGTAATTGCCGGTCCTCGCGCCCGCCACCGCGTGCTAGTGGCGAAATGCGTTGTTCCTTCTCCGGGCGGCTATCTTGTCGCGGCTGACGGACCGCTGGACCTGCGTCTGGCTGCTCTGAGCGCCTTTCTTGCGCATCCGTCTTGCCCGAGGGCCGTTGTAGCGCGCGCCGCACTGAAGCCTTCCGTTTACCAAGCCTATCGATTGCAGCTGCTGCTTGCGATCCTCGATCGGCTCGATCATCCTTCTGGCGCTCAGCCGACAATGAGGCAGATCGCCTCGGACCTGATCTACCCCGGCACAAGCGGTGGTCGAGCAATCGACTGGAAGACGTCCTCGCGTCGGCGACAGACCCAGCGCCTCGTCGCGGAAGCCCGGCATATGAGGGACGAAGGGTATAGAGCCCTGCTAGCGCCAGCCTCTTCGTCCATTTCCTCAAATACCCATCGGTGAAATGCCAGCGCCGCAAAAGTGCGATGAAAATCCTCGAGACCTTTCCAAAGTTGCTTGAGTCGTTATGTTTTTGCGGCCGCAACATTTTGAAATTTGCAGCACGACCAAGGACAGAACCATCCAGGTCGCAACAGCAACTGTCGAGGCCGGTGGAATGAAACCGCCTGTCGAGACATCCAGCAGGCGTTCGCGCAGGGGCGTGTTGGATGGCGCCCTGCCGATCGAACAGGCGGGATTATGTATGCCAACTTCGCGGAGGAATTCGCTACCGAACTCATCAACGTACAATCGGACACTGAACTGAGCGAAGCGCTTGCCGAGGTGTCACGGCGCCTCGGGTTCGACCATTTTGCCCTTAGTCTCGAATTGCGCTCGGGATCGCGTGAGGCGCCGGGTCTGCTGCTGCATGACTATCCGGACGAGTGGGCCAAGGTCTATGTGGCCTTTGATCTGGCGGGCCAGGACCCGGTCAGGCGTGCCTGCGACAAGAGCTTCATTGGCTTCGCTTGGGAAATGCTCGAGCAGATGGTTCCGCTAACCCGCGGGGACCGGCAGATGCTCACCGTCGGGAAGGAATGCGGTATTGGCAACGGCTATACCGTACCGCGACACCTGCCCGGGCTCGCGCGCGGAACCTGCACCTTTGCCGTCAGTCCGGACAAGGATCTGCCACGTTGCCGCCTCGCCCTTGCCGAGATCGTCGGCACGCTCGCGCTCAGTTGCGCCCTTGCCCTTGGTCCCTCTCGCGAGGCGGAAACTGTTCCCGTGCTCAGCGATCGCCAGCGCGAGTGTCTTGTGTGGACCGCGCGCGGCAAGACCGCCGCCGAGACCGCGATCATCTTGGGTATCGGCACCGAAACCGTCATCCAGCATCTCAAGATGGCCCGCGAACGCTACCAGGTTCATTGCAAGCAATCGCTCGTTGTCGCCGCGCTCTTCGACGGACTGATCGGCTTTGCCGACATCATTCGCTGGCGAGACGCGGACTGAATTCTGCGGCCGGCAATCGGGGGGGAGCCTTCTCGAAAGCTTGCCATCCCCTGTTCTTGGTATGTCCGTACCGGTCCGGATCGGTCAGTTGGTGCCTGTCCTTTCAATCACAGGCGGCAACAATGCAGAACCAGACCAGTCCAGACGATCGGCTGCTTCGGACAATGTTCGAGGCTCGCAAGCGTGTCTTCGTCGATCTCCTCAAATGGGATGTCCCCGTGCTCGAAGGAGCTTACGAGATCGACCAGTTCGACACGCGTGAGGCGACCTATGTCATCCTTGCCGATGAAGAAGGCAGCCACCGCGCGTCGGCGCGACTGCTGCGGACGGATCGAGCGCATATTCTCGGCGAACTCTTTGCGTGCCTTTGCGACGGACCCGTACCGGTGCGCGATGATTTTCGCGAGATCACCCGTTTCTGCATAGAACCGACCCTTCCCCGCAGCGAACGCCGCGCGGCGCGCGATGAGCTGGTAACAGCTCTTGCGGAGCATGCGCTCGCCAACGCGATCGCAGGTTACACCGCGGTCGCGACGCGAAGCTGGTACCGCCAGATTTCCGGTTTCGGCTGGCGGTGCCGGGCTCTCGGGGACGGCTGCCGGATTGGTGCGGACGATCTTGTCGCGCTTCAGATCGATATCGACCGCGAGACACCGGCCGCTCTCGCACGCGGCGGCATCTATCGCCAGCCTTCCTGTCGCATCGCCAGCCAGGCGCTGGAAATCGCGGCATGACCGACGCTGCGCATTCGCCGTGGTTGGGCCAGATCAGGCAGGACGGCTACTGCATCATTCCCGATGCGCTGCCGCGCGCGAGCGTTGAGGCGCTCGATGCCGACCTTGCCGAGGCCTTTGCGGAGGCTCCGTTCGGCAGTGGCGATTTCTACGGTTTCAGGACCAAGCGCTTCGGCAGTCTCCTGCGCCGTTCGCGCTGGGCCGCCGACCTTGTGCTACAGCCAGCTATCCTTTCCCTGGCGCGGGAAATCCTGGGCGATGCGTGCGAGCGAATCCAGCTCAATGTCGCGCAGGCGATCGCCATCCATCCCGGAGAGATCGCGCAGTTTCCGCATTGCGACCACGACATGTGGGCTGGCGAGAAGGGCGCTCACGAATATCTGCTCAACGTCATGTGGCCGCTGACCGAGTTTACAGCGGCAAACGGCGCGACGCGGATATATCCTGGCACGCACCGGCAGACGGTCGAGGCGCTCGACCAGCTCGGCGCGCCCATCGCGGCCGAATGTCAGCCGGGCGATGCGATCTGCTTTCTCGGCTCGACGGTTCACGGGGCTGGGCCAAATCAGACGCATGACGTGCGCCGTGCGGCCGTTATCGGCTACAGTCTTGGCTGGCTCAAGCCGTACGAGAACCTCTGGCTGGCCTATCCGCCGGAAGTGGCGCGTGGATTTCCGGCTGAACTTGCCGAACTTGCTGGCTATTGCCAGCATCGGCCCAACCTCGGCAATTACGAAGGGCAATGCCCCTCGATCCTGCTGCGCGATGGGGTGCCCGAATTTCCGCAGGCGACCGATGCACTTCGCGACGATCAGATATTGGCGGTGCGCGAGTTCGCCGAGGCGCAGCGCGGCAAGCGATGAGCCCGGCCCATGTCCTCGAGCCCACCTATCGCCGTCTCAAACGTGCGCTGATGGAGGGCACCTGGCCGGACGGCGCAAAACTCGAGGCGATGCGGCTTGCCGATGACTTCGGGGTCAGCATGACCCCTGTGCGGGACAGCCTCAACCAGCTGGTTGGCGAGGGGTTGGTCGACCTCACCCCTGGCGAAGGCTTCAGAGTGCCTGTTCTGACCGAACAAGCCCTGCGCGACATACTGGAGGTCAATGCGGTCCTGCTCGAAGCAGCGATACGTGGCGAATGGCGTCTGCCCGGCGGGTTCGATACCGTTGCTAGTATGAACGGCTACGCCCATCGATTGGCCGGGGCGTTTTCAGCTCTCGCAAGGGGGTCCGGCAACCGGCTTCTCGTCGACGCGATCGACTGGATCAGCGAGCGGCTCCATACGGTTCGTTTGCGCGAACCGCAGGTTTTGCCTGACTCGCGGCATCTCCTGGAGCGGATCGAGGCTTGTCTTCACGGTTCGCGAAACGAGCGCCGCAACGCTCTCGACCACTATCACGCGCAATGTCAGAACCAAGTGTCCCGATTGGTCAATCGTCTTCCCGGCTAGGCGGCATGTACAAGCAGTTTTACGAGGCGGTCGATCCAAAAAACCAAGGAATGCTATCAGTTCTCCGCCTTTGCGGAAGCTGCGGCTTGCGCCTTTCCGGACCTCTGGCGCGGCGTTCCGCCGGCTCTCCTTGCCCAGAAGCTCCAGGTCGCCAGGGAGCCGAGCAGTACCAGCGCCAATCCTCCCGCGGTCATGAGCAGTCGCCAGGCAAGACCGCCCACCTTGGCGGCATGCACCGGGTAGAATTTTTCGGTCACTGCCGAAGCCAGATCCTGCATCGCGGGATCGTCCGTTCCAACGATGCTGGCGTCTGCCGGATCGAGCCAGACGTAGGTGCGACCGTTGGGCGTCCATTCGAACTCCTGCCGGAGACGCAGAGCAATCGGTGCTCCAGCTTCGCCGGGCAGCATGATCCTGCGCGGCAGCGCATCTGGGAAGGCAGCTTGTGCCCGCGTCATGACCATGGTCCAGTCGGTGCTGTTCGAGTACCCGGCCAGGTCGTCGGGCAGGACAATGTCCTGCTTGTCGCTTGCCAGCGGTGAGAGGAGGATATTGGCGATGGACGGGAATACCATCATCGCGCCGGTCAGCGCCGTCAGGGTCAAGAGCGGCGATGCGACGGCCCCGAGATCGCGGTGATGGCGTATCACGGCGCTCGTCGTGAAGCGCGCGGGCCAGAGGCGCAAGCGGAAGGTTTTTCGGGTACGCCACCACAGGACCAGCCCGCTGATGCTGAAACCAAGGAGCAGCAGGCCAAGAATGCCGGTGATGGTCTTGCCTGTCTCGCCGACCAGCAAATAGTGGTGAAGGTCGAAAAGCCACAGCTCGGGCCTACCCCAGATGCTCGTCCAGCGATCGACGAGCGCGCCATCCTGCGCGAAATAGGCTCCGCTTCCATCCGCGTAGACGGCCTGATGAAGGCCGATTTCGTCGCTGGCGAACGTAATCCGGGAGAGGCCCGGACCTTCCTCCAGCGCAGCCGAGACCGTCTCGCCAAGCATTGCGGGATCGGTGATCGCGGGCTCTTCCGCACCGGGCAGCAGGATCCAGCTATCTTCCCATAGCAGCACCGTCCCGGACAGGCCGAGAATGGCGAGTAGCAGCCCCGCGATCCCGCCTGTCCAGCGATGCAGCCACGAGAGCAGCTTCATCAGAATTCGCCGCGCCATGCCAGCGTGAAGGTGCGGCCACGTCCCGCGAAGAAGCGGCTGTTGTCCGTGACGCGCACGGTATCGCTGTCATAAGTGATGTAGAACGCATCGGTGAGGTTCTGCGCCGCGAGCGAGAATTCGCCGATGTCGGTCCGATAGGAGATGAAGGCATCGAGCAGTGTGTAGCCTTCGAAGTCCGTCTGCGTCGCGATGTCGTTGAACTCACGCGCCAGGTAGAAGCGTGCCTGTGCGCGGGCGCTGAACGGTCCGGTCGTGTAATCCGCGGCGAGATTGACCCGGTCGGGCGAAATGTTCGCCCCGTCGAGATCGTCATCGATCCGGCCATCGCCGTCGCCGTCCGTCCGACCGGACAGATTGGCATAGCCGCCGCTGAGCGACAGGCCGGGCACAGGTGTCTCCCAGTCGAGACTGGCTTCGAACCCTTCGATCTCGATCGGCTGGCGTTCCACCTCGAACACGCCGCCGCGAAGGACGAGCAGCGACCCGAAATCGCTCGATGACCAGAAGTAGCTGGCCGACGCTTTCAAGGGTCCACGGTCCCATTCGAGGCCCAGCTCGCGATTGTTCGAGACGACCGGTTCGAGCGAGAGGAAATCGTCGATATCGACATCCGGCTGGGTGATGCCGCGCAGGATCCGGCCGACATCGGCGATCGTGAAGCCTTCGGCATAACTGCCATAGGCGCGCAGGCCTTCAATCGGCTCGACGATAACCCCGGCGTTCCAGAGCAGGTCCTTGAAGGAGGGCGCGCCGCCATCGACCTGGACGGGGCCGTAACTTGCCAGGGTCTGGAAATCATCGACCGACAATTGCACGTTCTCGTAGCGCAGGCCGCCCGCCAGACGGAAAAGCCCGTCGGCAAGCGCAAGGTTGCCTTGGACAAAGGGTGCCAGACTGCGAAAATCGCTGCGCGGCACCCATACCCGGTCGGTCTGGACCAGCGATTGTTCGGTGCGATCGAACAGCGCATCGAAGCCGGTTGTCAGGACAAGGTCTTCGATGCCGGGAACGACGCGTTCGTAACTGACCTTGCCGCCAAGCTTGCGCGAACGATTGGCCGACTGGTCGAACAGCGAGCCCGTCGGATCGATGGCAGGATCCTGGAACACGCCGAACACCCCGCCACCGAATACATCGTCGGTTCGGCTGTAAAATCCCTGGAGAACGAAGGTGCCTCCGGCAAGATCGGGATCGATGAGCGATGCGGACAGCAGCTCAGATGTGTTCGATGGTGGATCGCCTTGAGTAACGCCTCCTTCGCTGGTTGCCGGAATCCCGGCCGGCCGGTCCCCCGGAACGAGTACATAGTTCGCGTTGCCTTGCAGTTCATAGCGGTTGGCGACCAGCTCGAGCCGCGCACCGCTTGCCAGCTCGTAACCCAGCCGTCCGAACACCGACCAGCTGTCGCTGTCCTGGATTTCGCCTTGGGTGCCATCGACTCCGATCCGGTTGCCCGCCCCATCGAAAAAGGCGCCTCTGCGCTCCAGCGTCGCTCCGAAGCTCGCATCGAAGCGGCCCGCCCGGTAGCCGATAAGGGCGCCGGTCTTGGCGCCAATCCCTTCGCCGTCGAAGCCGTCCGGCACGGTTACTTGTGCAAGGGCCTGAACGGCCACGCCATCTTCACGCGGGGCGCCGATCGTGACCTGGTTCACCACACCGCCAGTCGCGCCGATGCCCTGCAAGGCGTTGGAGCCGTAGATGACCTCGACGCGATCAATGAAGAAGGGATCGATGGTGTAGCCATCGCGGGAACCGTCGCGAACCGGTGTCGACTGCGGGATGCCGTTGATCGCGTAGAGCGGCGAGCGACCGCGCAGGCTTTCGCCTGCCCCGCTCAGTTTTTCGCGCGTGGGCGAAAAGGATGGAAGAAGTGCGGACACTGCATCGATTGTTGAGCCCGAAATCAGGACCTGCCGGTCAAGTGTCTCGCTATCGATAACATCGACGGTAAGGGGAAGGGCGCTAGCCGGTAGTTGCGATCGAGCGGCAGTGACGATGATCGCCACATCTTCGCTCGCATGCGGTACGCTTTCGTCGATTTCTGGCGTTGCGGTTTGAGCCAGTGCCGGCGTTGCGAGAACGAGTGAAATAACGCCGGTGAGGTGCCTATGCATGAACTTTCCTTCCATTTCTGATCGGCGCCATTAAGGCGCGTGCAAATAACTCGCAATAGCAAAAAGGAGATTTTAATCTGAGCGGGTCGGGGCGGTATTGAGATCAGAATCAGTCCGAAAGGCCACCCTTCGCTTGGCTCCGGTACCATTCACGAGGTTCGAATGGACGATTACCCTGATTGAGGTGCGTCGGAACCCGTAGCCACTCCAGCTTCGTTGAAGATACAGGAGAATGGATATGGAATTCGATTTGGTTGTTATCGGCACGGGCACAGCAGCCATGGTTTGCGCCATGCGCGTGGCGAAGGCGGGTTGGAAAGTCGCGGTTGTCGACGAAAAGCCGTTCGGCGGCACCTGCGCGCTACGCGGCTGCGATCCCAAGAAGATGCTGGTAGCAGGCGCAGAAGCAATCGACGCGAAACAGCGAATGGCTCGTCACGGGGTAAAGGGGGATCTGCGCATCGATTGGCCCGACCTTATCCGCTTCAAGCGCAGCTTTACCGATCCGGTACCTGAAAAGCACGAGCGCCGGTATGAAAAGGAGGGCATCGTGACCTTGCATGGAACGGCAAAATTCACGGGTCCTGATCGGCTCTCCGTAGGCGACCAGGAAATCGAATACCGCAAAATCCTGATCGCGTCGGGAGCCAGACCGATACCGTTAGACATTCCGGGCGAAGAGCACCTGATCGATAATGAGGGCTTTCTCGAACTGCCTTCGCTGCCGAAGCGCATCGTTCTGGTCGGGGGTGGATATATCGCTGCCGAGTTTTCTCATATCGCCGCCCGTGCAGGAGCCGACGTCACGATCCTCCAGCGGGGACCGCGCATGTTGACGCAGTTCGAACCCGAACTGGTGAACTGGCTTATGGATGCTTTCGACCGGATCGGTGTTCGCGTGATCACCGATACGACTGTCGACTCAATTCGGGAACGGGGCGGAGCGTATGTGGTCCACGCGAGCGGTGAGGGCGAACCGATCGAGGTCGAAGCCGATCTCGTCGTCCACGCGGCTGGACGAGCTCCCGCCATCGAGCGGCTCGATCTCGAAAAGGGCGGTATCGCAGTCGAAAACGGAAAGCCGAAGCTCAACGAGTTTCTGCAAAGCGTGAGCAATCCGGCCGTCTATGCTGCCGGTGATGCTGCCGCGAACGGCCCCCCACTCACGCCGGTTTCCAGCCATGATGCAAAAGTCGTCGCGGCCAATCTTGTCGACGGCAATCACCGCAAGCCCGATTACAAAGGGGTGCCGAGCGTTGCCTTCACTCTTCCGCCTATCGCCCGGGTTGGTCTCACCGAGGCCGAAGCGAATAACGCGGGGTTGAAATTTCGTCTCAAGTGCGAGCGCGCCTCTGACTGGTTTACTGCCAGGCGGGTCGCCGAAGCTGTCTACGGCTTCAAGACACTGGTTGAGGAGGAGACAGGGAGGATACTAGGCGCGCATCTCGTCGGACCCGGCGCAGACCAGGCCATTAATATTTTCGGACTGGCGATTCGCCATGGGCTCACCGCTCACGATCTGAAGACTACAATGTTCGCCTATCCAACCGGTGCGTCTGACATCGGATACATGGTCTAGGGGTGGGGTTTAGGGCCGAGCGGACTCCAGCATGTCTATGACTGCGCAGTCGGGCACATGACCGCCCGAACACTGCTCGACGGTAGCGGACAGGTGCCGTTCCAGGCGAGTGAGATCGTCAATCTTGCGCCGCACGTCTTCGAGGTGATGAACTGCAATCTTGCGCACTTCGTCGCAGCATGCTTTGGCAGGACCGCCCAGGTCGAGAAGTGTCCGCACCTCTTTCGGCGCAAAACCCAGCTCGCGCGCCCGCTTGATGAATTTGAGCGTGCGGAGATGACTGTCGTCGAAAACCCGGTGTCCGCCTGCTGTGCGATCCGGCGCACCGAGCATTCCGATCTTCTCGAAGTACCGGATTGTCTCGATATGGACGCCCGTCTTGCGTGCCAATTCACCTATCGAAAGGCCGCCCATGCCGAATCTCCTTGAACCTGTATCCACTACAGGAAGTACATAGGGATCGAATCGAATAGAGGCAAAGATGACTGAGCACGCTATCCAATACGACGAGCCGAAAAGCGTGAGCGATCGCGGGGTTGCAGGCGTTGGAGTGCTGGCGAGTGCAGCGGCGCTACTCTCCGCGGCTGCTTGCTGCGTTCTGCCCTTGGTACTCGTTGCTGTCGGACTCGGCGCTGGAGGGCTGGCTTGGTTTGTTCCCTACCACTTGCCGCTTACAGTCGCAGCCTTCCTAATCGTGGCCTTTGGGTGGTTCCTCCACTTGCGAAAAGTGCGCAGCTGCGGTGCTGATGGCTGTGAGAAGCCTGCCCGCGGCAGCACTGCGCGACTGACATTGCTGATTGCCACCGCGATGATCGTTCTGTCTGCCTTATGGAGCTTTATTGAACAACCGCTGATGCGCGCGCTCGGAGGAGCCTGATGCAGACTGTTTCCACGATCACGTGCCCTCATTGCCAAGCGGCCACCACCGAAACCATGCCGACCAACGCATGCTGGTTTTTTTATGAATGCCAGCATTGCCAGAAAAGACTGCAGCCACTGCCAGGGGACTGTTGTGTCTTTTGCTCTTATGGTGATGTCCCGTGCCCGCCTATTCAGAAGGCGCGGGAAAATGGTGGCGGTACTACTTGCTGTCTACCGCAGTAGAGGGGGTCGCATCATGCAAAACGCAATCGAGATGCTTGTTCCAGTCATCAAGAGCATGGCGTTTCTCCTCTTTCCAATCGTGGCGCTGGTAAACTCCCGCCACGCCCGCACGTGAACCGCTTACATGATTCAATACCGCTTCGGTAACCTCGAACCTTACACCTAAACGCTGGAAATTCGTCGCGAGCGTTCGTCGCAAATCGTGAAGGCGCCAGGGAGGCAAAGGTTCGCCTTCGGTTTCCTCGATGGCGCTATCCAGCTTCATTTTGCCTTTATGGTAGCCTGCGAAGCCTGCCCCACTCGCGGTCGCAAACACTCTGCCATTGCGCGGCCATTTCTCTCCGCCAGCCAACCGATCAAGTTCGATCATGGCGAGTTGGTTCAATGGAATGGTGTTGAACTCGCTGTTTTTCGTGCGCTGGCCGGGCAGGGTCCATAGTCTTTCCGCTCTGTCGAGTTCCTGCCAGTGCATCCCGCAAACTTCTTCGCGGCGCTGTCCGGTCAAAATCAATAAGCGGACAATCGGCCCGAAACAGGGGTGGCATTCGGGCGTGGCATGCCAGATCAAGCGCAGCTCCTTGTCAGAAAGCCAGCGATCCCGCGGCCTTACCGGCGGCGGCGTCTCCATGCCCTCCATAGGGCTGCGTTCGAGATCGCCACGACTTACAGCCCAGCGGAATAGGCGCCGCATTACCGCAAAGACGTTCCGACGATTGGCGACCTGCTCTTCCGGCATCTGGTCGAGAACTGATACGATATCTGCCCTGGTGATCGAAGGCAGCGGCTTCTTGCGTAGAACTGGCTCAAGATGGAGCCTGATCACACGCTCGACCAGACGACGCCATCCCTCGCCTTTGCAGGAACGGGTGAAATGCCGCGCGTAATTGTCGAACGCCAGATCGATTGCCTCCCGACGCCTCTGTTTGTCAGCCTCCACAGGATCAATGCCCTGGCCGACGATCAAGAGCAGGCGTTCGGCTTCCGAGCGGGCGGTCGTAGGTGTCCATGGAGACCCATGTGAGCCGATCGTATAACGCCGTGCGATTGTCTCACGCCCTCCCATCCTGAATTGAAGGACGTAAGAGATGCTTCCTGAAGGCGTGATCTTGGCACCAAAACCTTTGAGATCAGTGTCCCATAAAAATTGGCTCGAGCTGCCAGCCTCAACCGCGTCTATCGATTTTTTCGTGATTTTTCCTGTTGCCATCCGAAACCTCGTGTCCCTTTTCTGGCAATCACCGGGTAATCACGCAAGCGGAAAAAGGAGCGAAATGGAGGCTATTCTGGCGTAAGCCGAGTCATCTAAGTACTTGGTAATACAAGAATATCGTACTCTAGCGTCGTCTAAATCGAAAGTACCAGACCTCGTGGCCGAACACGTCGCGGGCCTTTTTCTCGTAGCGGGTTTCGGGCCAGCCCGAGGGGCGTTGCTGCCAGCTTGTCGGCCCGTCGGTCACCCATTCGAAGACGTCGGTGAAGCGCCGCATCACCATCAGCGCGTGGCGCAGGTAGATCGCGTGATCGGTCCCGAAGCGGAATTCGCCGCCAGGCTTCAGCTTGTCGGCGAACATCTGCACCGGTCCGTCGTTCATCATCCGCCGCTTGGCGTGCTTGTTCTTGGGCCACGGGTCGGGGTGGAGCAGGTAGAGCATCGTCAGCGCGCCATCGGGGACCCGCTCGAGCACTTCGAGCGCATTGCCGTCGTGCAGCCGGATATTGGCGAGCTTCTGTTCCTCGATATGCGCCAGCGCCTGCGCCACGCCGTTCATATAGGGCTCGGCCCCGATGAAACCGTGGTCGGGCAGCAGATCGGCGCGATAGGCGAGATGCTCGCCGCCGCCGAAGCCGATCTCGAAATGCAGCGGGCGCCCACGCCCTTCGGCGTCGCCGAACAGGCGCTCGGCGGTCACCGGGCCATCGTCCGGCACCGCGATGCGGGGCAGCAGATTGTCGACCAGGCCCTGCTGGTGGGTGCGCAGCGGCTTGCCGATCGAGCGGCCATAAAGCCGCTTCAACGTGGTCGGGTCGCCTTCCTTGAATGCCGTCATGCGCGCGCCGTTAACGGGAAACGCCCGAGACCGAAAGGCCCCGGGCGTCTGTTCTCGTCCAGGAGACGAATTTCAAATGGGGTTGGCGCTGCGGATTAAGCCGCTTCGGCCTCTTCGTCGGGATCGCGCAGTACATAGCCGCGGCCCCAGACGGTCTCGATGTAATTCTCGCCCGCGCAGGCGTGGCTCAGCTTCTTGCGCAGCTTGCAGATAAACACATCGATGATCTTCAATTCGGGTTCGTCCATACCGCCATAAAGGTGGTTGAGGAACATTTCCTTGGTCAGCGTGGTGCCCTTGCGCAGGCTCAACAGCTCGAGCATCGCATATTCCTTGCCGGTCAGGTGGACCCGCGCGCCATCGACCTCGACGGTCTTGGCATCGAGGTTCACCGCCAGCTTGCCGGTGCGGATGACCGACTGGCTGTGGCCCTTGGAACGGCGCACCACAGCGTGGATGCGCGCAACCAGTTCCTCGCGGTGGAACGGCTTGGTGACGTAGTCGTCGGCACCGAAGCCGAAGCTGCGGATCTTGGAATCCATCTCGGCGACACCCGACAGGATCAGCACCGGGGTCTGCACCTTGGCGACGCGCAGTTTCTTGAGCACGTCGTAACCATGCATGTCGGGAAGGTTGAGATCGAGCAGGATGATATCGTAATCATACAGCTTGCCCAGATCGAGGCCTTCTTCGCCGAGATCGGTCTGGTAGACGTTGAACCCCTCGGTGGTGAGCATCAGCTCGATCGCCTTGGCGGTCGTGGGTTCGTCTTCGATCAGCAATACACGCATGGGTGGTCCCCCGGCTTGACCCCAAAGATTTCGCAACCTGTCGGTAAGGAGTGTTGCGCCTTATTAACCACACAAGCTCTGAATGAAAAAGGTTAACGAGGGGTAAAACGCGTTAACTTTTTTCGCCGTTCAGGGGCTTTTCGCCGTTAAGGGGCATTGTAACGAGACAAGCGGGCGGTTTGAAGGCCATCCGGATCCGGCGGGCCTGGGGGCTTGTCCCGCGCGCGCCTAATAGTTCGCCAGCTTCTTCGCGCGCCGCCTCTGCGCGCTCGAACCGATGCCGATCGCCTCGCGATATTTGGCCACCGTACGGCGGGCGAGGTCGAAACCTTCGCCCTTGAGCAGATCGACCAGCTTCTGGTCGGAGAGCACCGATTTGGTGTCCTCGCCGTCGCACAGCGCGCGGATTCGCGCCTTGATCGCTTCGGAAGACGCGCCTTCGCCATCGGCCGCCGCGACCCCGCTCGAGAAGAAATATTTGAGCTCGAAGGTGCCGCGCGGGCAGGAGAGGTATTTGTTGCTGGTGACCCGGCTGACCGTGCTTTCGTGCATCTCGATCGCCTCGGCCACTTCGCGCAAGGTCAGCGGCTTCATCGCCGCCACCCCGCGCCGGAAGAAGCCTGCCTGGCGCTTGACGATCTCGGCGGCGGTCTTGAGGATGGTCTTCTGCCGTTGGTCGAGCGCGCGGATCAGCCAGTCGGCCTCGGACAATTGCTCGTTGAGCCAGGACAGCGACTGCTTGTCGCGCGCGCCTCCCTTCAATTCGAGGAAATACTCGCGATTGACCACCAGCCGCGGCAGGCTCGCCTCGTTGATGCGGATCGTCCAGCCATCCGCGCCATCCGATGCCATCAGCACATCGGGGACCACCGAGGATTGCGCCGCGCCGCCGAAGCGGCAGCCGGGCTTGGGGTCGTAGCTGCGGAGCTCGGCGAGCATGTCGGCGAAATCCTCGTCGTCGACCTCGCACATCCGCTTGAGCCGCGCGAATTCGCCCGCCGCGACCAGATCGAGATTGTCGATCAGCCGCGCCATGCACGGGTCGTAGCGGTCCGCCTCGCGGGCCTGCAGCGCCAGGCATTCGCCCAGCGTGCGCGCGCCGACCCCGGTGGGATCGAGCGTCTGGATCAATTCGAGCGCGCGTTCGATCTCGGCCAGCGCGATGCCCAGCTCGTCGGCGAGCGCGAAGAGATCGCCGGTGAAATAGCCAGCCTCGTCGAGTTCGCCGATCAGCCGCGCCGCGACGAAGGCTTCGCGTTCGTCATGCGCGACCGCGCCGATCTGATCGGCGAGATATTCGGCCAGCGTGGGCTCGCCATTGGCGCGGTTTTCGAGGTCGGGCGGGCCTTCGTCCGACATCCCGCCCGAACTCGCCGCGCGGCCCCAGTCTCCCTGATCGCCAGGCGCGGCATCGGGGTCGAGCGCGCCTGGCGCGATATCGAGCGCCTCGGTGCCGTCGAAACCGCCGTCGCTCTCGTGCTCGCGCGGTTCGGGGGCGGGTTCGTCTCCCCCTCCATCGGCCCCGCCCTGGCTATCGCCGCGCTCGTGGCTGGTCTCGCCCATCTCGAGCAGCGGATTGGTCTCGAGCGCCTCGCCGACAAAGGTCTCGATCTCGAGATTCGACAGCGCCAGCAGCTTGATCGCCTGCTGCAATTGCGGCGTCATCACCAGCGATTGCGTCTGGCGCAGATCGAGACGCGGGCTCAGGGCCATGGCCGCGTCCTAAAGCTCAAGGGGCGATAGCGCGCTCACAAGGTGAAGCCCTCGCCGAGATAGAGCCGCCGCACGTTCTCGTCGGCGACCAGCGCTTCGGGGGTGCCCGCGAACAGCACCTGCCCGCCGTAGATGATGCAGGCGCGATCGACGATCTCGAGCGTCTCGCGGACGTTGTGATCGGTGATCAGCACCCCGATGCCGCGCGTTTTGAGATCCTTGATCAGATCGCGGATGTCGTTGATCGACAGCGGATCGATCCCGGCAAAAGGCTCGTCGAGCAGCATGATAGAGGGCTTGGCGGCGAGCGCGCGGGCGATCTCGCAGCGGCGCCGTTCGCCGCCCGACAGCGCCATCGCGGGGCTGGAGCGGAGCCGGGTCAGCCCGAATTCCTCGAGCAACCGCTCGAGTTCCTGGCTGCGCACGGCCTTGTCCGGCTCGACCATCTCGAGCACGCAGGCGATGTTCTGCTCGACCGTCATCCCGCGAAAGATGCTCGTCTCCTGCGGCAGATAGCCCAGCCCCAGGATCGCGCGGCGATACATCGGCAGCTTGGTGACATCCTCGCCATCCATCAGGATGCGTCCGGCATCGGGGCGCACCAGGCCCATGATCGAATAGAAGCAGGTGGTCTTGCCCGCGCCATTGGGGCCGAGCAGGCCCAGCACCTCGCCCTTGGCGACGGTCAGCGAGATGTCCGACAGCACCACGGTCTTGTCGTAGCTCTTGGCTATCGACACCACCTCGAGCCCGCCCCCCAGCCCGCCATCGGGTAGCGGCGGCGCGGCCTCGACCAGCGCCTCCTCGGCGAGGTGGTCGGGTTGCAGGGTTGGGGGGGCAGTATCGGCCATGGGAAGGCTTTAGCATGGCAGGCGGTAGTGAAAACCCCGCTGGTCGTGCGCCTTGTGCGTTTGGGAGGATAGCGACCATGCCATGCCGGGGGGCGAGCAGGCGCGCGCAATATCGTGTCGGAACCGGACAGTACGCAGCGCACAACTTGCGCTATCCGCGCAATTCTGGAATAAATCCTCGCGGGACAGGAAAAAAAGGGAGTCGCACCGATGAACAGGGCGATCGAGAGCGGCGCGCAGGACCCCAAGGTCACCGCGCGCACAACAAGCCACCACGCAGCGCAGGCACGCGACTGGCGCAAGTCGATGAGCGACAATGTCGCGCTGGCTCTGATCGTCTACACCGGCCTGCAGATCTTCATGACGGTCAACGCGCTCAAAGCGGGCTTCTCCTCGATCCTGCCCTATGTCGCGCTGGTCTTCCTCGTCGGCGCGGTCATCCCCGGCTGCCGCTGGTTCGAGCGCCGCTGGCTCAATCTCGACGACAGCGAAGCGCACGATCCGCAGCTCGGCGGTGCCTTCCGCCGCGACCAGATCGCGCTGTGGGTGCTGGCGATCGGCCTGCCGGTGCTGATGACGGCGGCGTTCAAGACGATGTTCTGACTGCAACCCGCAGGGGCTCGAACCCTGCGGCAATTGCCAAGCGCTGCGCAGGCACCTACCCGAACCGGCATGACAGGTTCCGGAACACTCAATCCATGATCGACGCCGAAACAGCGATCGCGCGCTGCGCCGATCTGGTCGAGACCGCGCGCCGGCTGGGCGCCGACGCCGCCGATGCGGTGACCAGCGCCCAGGCTTCCGAAAGCGTCGCGATCCGGCTGGGCAAGCTCGAGGAGGTCGAGCGTTCCGAGGGCGAGTCGATCGGCTTGCGGGTCATGGTCGGCCAGCGCTCCGCCTCGATCCAGACCAGCGATTTCTCCCGCGCCAGCTTCGAGGAACTGGCCGAGCGCGCGCTGACCATGGCGCGGCTCGCGCCCGACGACCCGTATTCCGGCCTCGCGCCGCAGGACCGCCTGTTTACCGGCGCGATCCCCGATCTCGAATTGCGCGACCCCCACGAACCCGCCCCCCAAGCCTTGCGCGAAGCCGCGCTCGAGGCCGAGGATGCGGCGCGCGCGATTCAAGGCGTCACCAATTCCAACGGCGGCAGCGCCAGCTTCTCGCATTCGGTCGCCGCGCTAGTCACCTCGCACGGTTTCGCGCGCGGCTACGAGGCGACCGGGCACAGCCTGTCCGCCAGCGTGGTCGCGGGCGAGGGCAGCCGGATGCAGACCGATTTTGATTATCGCACCGCACGCCACCGCGCTGATCTCCCCGCACCTGCAGAGATCGGCGCCGAGGCCGGGCGGCGCACCGTCGCCAAGCTCGACCCGGTCTCGATGCCCAGCGGCCCTGTCCCGGTGGTGTTCGATCCGCGCGTGGGCGGGGGGCTGATCGGCCATCTGCTGGGTGCGATGAGCGGGCCTTCGGTGGCGCGCAAATCCAGCTTCCTGCTCGGCAAAGAGGACGACGAGCTGTTCGATCCGGCGATCCGCATTCTTGAGGATCCGCATCGCCCGCGCGGCCTACGCTCGCGTCCCTTCGATGGCGAGGGACTGCCGACGACGGCCCGCGCACTGGTCGAAAACGGGCGCATCTTCGGCTGGCTGACCAATTCCGCCGCGGCGCGCCAGCTCGATGCGCCGCTCAGCGGCCATGCCGCGCGCGGCGGGGGCGGGGCGCCCGGCGTCTCGGCCAGCAATATCCACCTCGCGCCCGGCATACTGTCGCGCGATGAATTGATCGCGGATATCGCGGATGGCGTGTTGATCACCAGCGTCTTCGGGCAGGGGGTGAACATGGTTACGGGCGATTACAGCCGCGGCGCCACCGGCTTTCGCATCATCGACGGGCAGATCGCCGGGCCGGTGGCCGAAATCACCATCGCCGGCAATCTGCTCGCCATGTTCCGCGCGCTGGTGCCAGCAAACGATCTCGAGATGATCCATGCGATCAACGCGCCCACCCTGCGGGTGGACGGGATGACGGTGGCGGGCGAATGATCCGCCGCCTCTTCGCGCTGCTGCTCCTGCTCGCCGCGAGTCCCGCCTCGGCCATGCTGCCGACGCTGGAGGCTCCCGCAACGCCCGCCGCCGAGGCTCCGGCACCGGCGCAGACGATCGAGGACACGCAGGAGAGCGGCTCGGACGCGCGGATCGCCGCGCGCATCCGCGGCATTTTCCGCGAACTGCCGGCCTTCTCGGATGTCGATGTCGCCACGAACCAGGGCGTGGTCGCGCTTTCGGGAACGGTCCCGACGAAAGACGATATCGCCCGCGCCGAAGCGATCGCCGGGCGCGTCTCCGGGGTGGTCACGGTCGAGAATGCGATTGATCGCGATGTCTCGGTCGATGCCTCGCTGGGCGGCCTGACGAGCATCGGCGAGCGGCTGGACGGTCTGGCGAGAATGCTCCCGCTGCTCGCCATCGCCTTTACCGTGGCGCTGGTGATCATCGTGCTGGGCTACCTGCTCGCCGGGCTGACGGGTCTGTGGCGCCGTATCGCGCCCAATCCCTTCCTCGCCGAATTGATCGCCAGCGCGATCCGCTTCGTCGCGGTGGTGCTGGGCGTGGTCATCGCGCTCGACATGATCGGGGCGGGCGCGCTGATGGGCGCGGTGCTGGGCGGCGCGGGCGTGATCGGCATCGCGCTGGGTTTCGCGATGCGCGACACGATCGAGAATTACGTCGCCTCGCTGATGCTCAGCCTGCGCCAGCCCTTCCGCGCCAATGAACTGGTGCAGATCGGGGATCTGGAGGGGCGGGTGATCCGCCTGACCAGCCGCGCGACCGTGCTGATGACGCTCGACGGCAACCATCTGCGCATCCCCAATTCGCAGGTGTTCAAGGCGGTCATCATCAACTTTACCCGCAATCCGCAGCGTCGGTTCCAGTTCGATCTGGGAGTCGATGCCGATGACGACGCCAGCGCGGCGCGCCTGCTGGGCCGCGATACGCTGGCCGCGCTGCCCTTCGTGCTGAACGACCCGCCGCCCGAGGCGCGGATTATCGAGGTCGGCGAATCGAATGTTGTGATCCGGTTCCTCGCCTGGATCGACCAGAACGAAAGCGACTGGTTCAAGACCCAGAGCCAGGCGATTCCCGCGGTCAAGCACGCACTGGAGGCGGGCGGGTTCGCTCTGCCCGAGCCGATCTATCGCCTGCGCTTCGATCCGCGTTCGGCCACGGTGCCGTTCGAGAACATCAACGATGTCCGGCGCGACCGCGACTCATCGCGTTCCGTGCCGTCGCCCGACGCATCCGACGCGCCCGCCAGGCCTGCGCCTCCTCAAGAAGATCTGCGCCCCACCGATGAAGTCGCGCAGATGGTCGATGCCGAACGCGCTGCCGGAGCGGGCGAGACCGACCTGCTCGATTCCTCCCGCCCGGTCGAGTAACCGCGGCTCGGTTCAGTCGGCGCCGTCTGGCTTGGCGTCCGGCTTGGCTGCTTCGGTCGCGCGCTCGACTGCTTCCAGCACGATCTGCTTGGCTTCGGCGGCATCGCCCCACTTGCCGACCCGCACCCACTTCTCCTTCTCGAGATCCTTGTAGTGGGTGAAGAAGTGTTCGATCTGCTCGAAGATGATCGAGGGCAGGTCCTTGGTTTCGGCGACATCGGAATAATAGGGGAAGGTCGTGTCCACCGGCACGCAGATCAGCTTCTCGTCGCCGCCGTGCTCGTCCTCGAGGTTGAGCACGCCGATCGGCCGGGCGCGGACCACGCAGCCGGGAATGAAGGGGCTGCGCGCGATCACCAGCGCGTCGAGCGGGTCGCCATCGGGCGAGAGCGTGTGCGGCACGAAGCCGTAATTCGCGGGATAGCGCATCGGCGTGTGGAGGATGCGGTCGACGAACAGCGCGCCCGATTCCTTGTCGAATTCATACTTCACCGGTTCGCCGCCGGTCGGCACCTCGATGATCACATTGAGGGTGTCGGGCACGTTGTCGCCGGTGGGAATCTTGTCGATACGCATGGTTCTGCTCGCTTCGGTTCCGGCCCGCTCGCCCGCTTAGCCACCCGATCGCGCGACCGGGACCATCTCGGGTGGCTGGCCATTTCGGATGATTGGGAGGGGGGAGTGGGCCGGAGCCGCCCCCCAGCCGACATGGCTGCTGAATCGCCGCGCCTCTAGCGGGCGCAGCGGGATTGCGAAAGAACCAATCGCCGCCTAATCGCGCGCCATGGCGAAAACATCCTCCAGCACCTCCCCCGGCACCCCGCACGCGATCCGCGGCACGCAGGACATCTTCGGACCCGACGCCGAAGCCTTCGCCTTCGTGGTCGAGACCTTCGAGCGCGTCCGCAAGCTCTACCGCTTCCGCCGTGCCGAGATGCCGGTGTTCGAAAAGACCGAGGTCTTCGCCCGCTCGATCGGCGAGACCACCGATATCGTCTCCAAGGAGATGTATTCCTTCGAGGATCGCGGCGGCGATTCGCTCACCCTGCGGCCCGAATTCACCGCCGGGATCGCGCGCGCCTACCTCACCAATGGTTGGCAGCAGCACGCGCCGCTCAAGCTCGCGAGCCACGGCCCGCTGTTCCGCTACGAGCGCCCGCAGAAGGGCCGCTACCGCCAGTTCCACCAGGTCGACGCCGAGATCATCGGCGCGGCCGAGCCGCAGGCCGATGTCGAGTTGCTGGCGATGGCCGACCAGCTGCTGCGCGAACTCGGGATCACCGGCGTCACGCTGCAGCTCAACACGCTGGGCGATGCCGACAGCCGCGACGCCTGGCGCGCCGCGCTGGTGACGCATTTCCGAAGCGTGAAGGGCGAATTGAGCGAGGATTCGCAGGAGCGGCTCGAGAAGAACCCGCTGCGCATTCTCGACAGCAAGGACCCGCGCGACCGCGCTTTCGTCGCCGATGCGCCGAAGATCGACGCCTTCCTCTCGGACGAGGCGCTGGTGTTCTTCGAACAGGTCACCAGCGGGCTGGATGCCGCCGGGGTAAGGTGGCAACGCGCTGAAAGCCTTGTCCGCGGGCTCGACTATTACCGCCACACCGCCTTCGAATTCGTCCCCGACGAGGGCAGCCCCGCCGCCGCCGCGCTCGGCAGCCAGAGCACGATTCTCGGCGGCGGGCGCTACGACGGCTTGATGGAATCGCTCGGCGGATCGCCAACCCCTGCCGTGGGCTGGGCGGCGGGGATCGAGCGTCTGGCGATGCTGGTGGGGGAGAAGGGCGAAGACGCGCCTGCGGTCGCGCTAGCGGTCGAGGACGACGACTTGCTCGGCACCGGGATCACCGCCGCCGCTGAGCTGCGCGCCGCGGGACTTTCGGTCGAAACGATCGCCAGCGGCTCGCCAAAAAAGCGCTTCGACAAGGCGGCAAAACTCAACGCCAGCGTCCTCGTCAGCCTCTCCGTTCGCGACGGCAAGACCGTCTACAATCTGCGCGCCGCAGAGGGAGTGCCCGAGCACGCGCGGGTGCAGGCCGTGCTGGACAGGCTGCAAGCGTAACTGCTCCACCCGATCGTCATTGCGCCCACCCACCCGTCACCCCGGACTTGATCCGGGATCGAGCTTTCTTCGGGTGCAGCGCCGAAAGCCGCGCGATCCCGGCTCGGGGGCCGGGATGACGATTGTGAGGGGGCGGCGAAACACCTTTCCTACACGCGGCAGGTTTGGCATGCCGGGTGCATTCCGATCCCTCGCTCGCCTGCGGAGGAACCGTCACCCCCCGATCTGTCACCCACGCCCATGAAAACCCTGATTATGTTGCTGTTTTACAAGAATATGTTGTTGTTGGACAAGGGTGACACCCCTGTCACCCCTTGTCACCCTCTCCGCTGGGACGCGGGTGACAGCCGTGTCACCGCGTGTCACCCAGATATGGCCGCTCAAGCATGACCATCCCCGCCGAACGGCTCGACCAGATCGGTCGCCGCCTCGCCGAGATCGAGGCGCGATTGGCGTCGGGGACGCTGGCGGGCGAGGAATTCGTCGCCGCCAGCCGCGATTATGCCGAGCTCGAGCCGATCGCCCGGATCGCCGCCGAGGTCCGCGCCGCGCGCGACGAGATCGCCGGACTGCAAGCGATGCTCGGCGATCCCGAGATGAAGGCCATGGCCGAGGATGAGCTCGAGACGATCCGCGCGCGCCTGCCCGAAGCCGAACGCGAGCTGGCGCTGGCCATGCTCCCGCGCGACTCTGCCGATGCCAAGCCCGCCATGCTCGAAATCCGCGCCGGCACCGGCGGCGACGAGGCGGCGCTGTTCGCGGGCGATCTGTTCCGCATGTACGAACGCTACGCCGCCGAGAACGGCTGGAAGGTCGAGCCGGTCAGCATGAGCGCGAGCGAGGTCGGCGGCTTCAAGGAAATCGTCGCCAATGTCGCCGGTACCGGGGTGTTCGCCAAGCTCAAGTTCGAGAGCGGTGTGCACCGCGTCCAGCGCGTTCCCGAGACCGAGAGCGGCGGGCGGATCCACACCTCGGCGGCGACCGTCGCGGTGCTGCCGCAAGCCGACGAAGTCGATGTCCAGATCGAGGACAAGGACCTCAAGATCGACACCTATCGCGCCAGCGGGGCCGGCGGGCAGCACGTCAACACCACCGATTCCGCGATCCGCATCACCCATCTTCCCACCGGCACCGTCGTCACCTGTCAGGACGGGCGCAGCCAGCACAAGAACAAGGAAAAGGCGCTGCAGGTCCTGCGCGCCCGGCTCTACGAGGCGCAGCGCGAGGCGACGCAGGGTGCCGAGGCTGAGGCGCGCAAGGCGATGGTCGGCAGCGGCGATCGCTCCGAACGCATCCGCACCTACAATTTCCCGCAAGGGCGCGTCACCGATCATCGCATCGGGCTGACGCTGCACAAGCTGCCCGAGATCATGGCGGGTCCGGGGCTCGCCGAACTGATCGATGCGCTGATCGGCGAGGACGAGGCCAAGCGGCTCGCGGCGATGAGCGAGTGAGCGAAGGCGCGGCCAGCGCGGGCGAGGCGATCGTCGGGGCGGCGATCCGGCAGGCAGCGGAGCAATTGGCGGCGAGTTCGGACACCGCCCGGCTCGATGCCGAACTGCTGATGGCGCATGCGCTTGGCGTCACGCGCTCCGACCTGCTGCTGCGCCATCTGCGCGAGCCCGAACCGGCGGGTTTCGCACCGCTCGTCGAACGCCGCGCCGGGCACGAGCCGGTCGCGCATATCCTTGGGCGGCAGGAGTTCTACGGGCTCGATCTCAGGGTCACGCGCGACACGCTGATCCCGCGTGGCGACAGCGAGACGCTGATCGAGGCGGCGCGCGAATGGTTCGCCGCCCGCCCGCACCCTGCGCGGATTCTCGATCTCGGCACCGGCACCGGCGCGCTGCTGCTCGCCGCGCTCTCGCTTTGGCCTGAGGCTGAGGGCATTGGGCTTGATGCGAGCGAAGCGGCGCTGGCGGTCGCGCAGGAGAATGCGACTGCGCTGGGGATGGCCGACCGGGTCACCTTGCGCCACGCGGACTGGCGACAGCCCGGCTGGGCGGATGGTCTCGGCCGTTTCGACCTCGTCCTGTGCAACCCGCCCTATGTCGAGACCGATGCCGATCTCGCCCCCTCGGTCCGCGACCACGAACCGGCCCGCGCGCTGTTCGCAGGCGCGGAAGGTCTCGACGATTACCGCGTGCTGATCCCCGCCCTGCGCGGATTGCTGGCCAAGGGCGCGCCCGCAATCCTCGAAATCGGCGCGACCCAGGCCGAAGCGGTCGGGCGCCTCGCCACCGCCGCCGGTTTTGATGCCGCCCTCCATCATGACCTCGCGGGTCGCCCTCGTGCCCTGTTGTTGACATAAAAGGCTTGGCAAAGGTGCTCGCACCCCTTACCTCTCTAATCAGACCTCCGGAGCGCGGCATGTTCGTCCCGGTGGTTCAAGCTCCTAAATTGCAGTTCTGGTGCGAGGTTCAGGCCCCGCATACCATGCATGAGAAGGGAGAGGCGGCTTGCTCGAGGGCAAGTGCGCAAGGGGGCATGCGGCCATAGGCGAACCCGGGGGTTCGCGCCGCGCCACAATTGAGGACGGATACCCTTGAACAGCAATCACAATAACAACCGCAACAGTAACAACAATCGGCGTCGCGGTCGCAACAACAACAATTCCAACCGCGGCCAGGGCGGCGGCGGTGGCGGCGGCAACCAGTCCAACCGGATCGACAGCCGTGCGCGCGGCAATGCGCCGCAGATGCTCGACAAGTACAAGAAGCTGGCGCAGGACGCCCAGCACAATGACGATCGGGTGCAGGCGGAGTATTATCTCCAGTTCGCCGATCACTATTTCCGCGTCATCGCCGACAACAAGGCGCGCCAGGACGAAGCGCGCGGCAAGCGCTCCGACGAGCGCAGCCAGTCGGACGACAACGACAACGACAGCGACGATTCCGACGGCGAGAACGACAGCCGCCGCCGCAACACCCCTGGCAACACCAGCAACCGTCGCCCGCGCGGCCGCAGGGACGAACAGGGGCGCGACGAACAGGGGCGCGACGAACAGGGGCGCGACGAGCAGGACGGCTCGCCACGCTCGGGCCAGGATCGCAACGAGCGCAACAACGACAATGATCGTGACGATCGCAGCGACAACAACCGCGATGAGGGCGACAGCTACGAAGCGGACGACAACCCCTTCACCCGCGACGACGACAGGGAAGAGCAGGCCGAGCGCTCCAAGAAGCGCGTCGCGCGTCGCCGCAAGCCGGATGCCGCCAGCAGTGGCGCTGCCAGCGCTGCCGGCAGCGGCGGGGCCACCAGCGGCAACGACGGCGGCGAGATCGACGCCGCGGCGCTTCCGCCGTCCTTCTCGGCCGACGATGACGCTGCTTCCGAAGACAAGCCCGCGCCGCGCCGCCGCCGCAAACCGGCGGCCGGCGGCAACACCAAGCTGAGCGTGGCGGGCTAAGCCGGCCCGTTTCGGCCACTCGCGCGACCGTCAGGGCGATGGAGCGGATTGTCCGTATCTTTAGCGAGCACCCGCGCTGGGTGGCGCTGCTGTGCGGCGCCCTCGCGGCGCTGGGCTATCCGCCGCTGGGGCTTTGGCCGGTCGGTATCGCCGGCGTGGCGGGGCTGCTCTGGCTGCTGCTCGGGGCAGCAGGCTGGCGCGAGGCGGCGATGCGCGGCTGGCTGTTCGGCGTCGCGCATTTCTCGCTTACGAACAACTGGATAGCCACCGCCTTTACCCATCAGGCGGAAATGCCTGCGGTGCTGGGCTGGGTCGCGGTGCCGCTGCTCTCGCTCTATCTCGCGCTCTATCCCGCACTCGCTGCGGGCGTGGCCCGCGCGCTGGTTCGCCAGCCTGGCACCCTCCCTGTCACGCTTTTGCTGGCCGCGAGCTGGATCGTGGGAGAATGGCTGAGAAGCTGGGTTTTCTCCGGCTATGCCTGGGGGCCGCTGTCACTGATGTTGCTGGGACCCTACGAGCGGCCTGGCATCGCCTTGCTACTTCCCTACACCGGAACCTACGCGCTCTCCGCGCTGATCATCCTGCTGGCGGGGCTGGCCTTGTGGCTCGCGACCACGCGCAAATGGTTGCCGTTGGGCGGCGCCGCGCTGGCCGTCGCTGCGGCGATGTACCTCCCCCAGCCTGCCGCGAAACCCGGCCCGCTGGCGCTCACTCTGGTCCAGCCCGATCTGCGGCAGGCCGAGATGAACGATGCGAGCAAATACGAAGAACAGTTCCTGCGACTCGCCCGGCTCAGCCGTCCGGAGCGCACCTTCGAGCAGCGGCTGGTGCTGTGGCCCGAGAGCGCGGTGCCCGACTATCTCGAGCCCGACTATCCGCAGCGCTATTACGACCGCATGACCGCGGGCGGCGATCCGCTGTTCGCGCGCCGCCGGATCGCGCGCGCGATCGGACCCGATTCGCTGCTGCTGACCGGCGCGGTCGATCTCGAGATCGGCGAGGACGAAAACGACTATACGCGCGCGATCGGGGCCTACAATTCGATCACCGCGATCGATGACGAGGGCGCGATCGTCGGCAGCTACGCCAAGGCGCATCTGGTGCCCGGCGGCGAATACCTGCCCCTGCGCGGGCTGCTCGAACCGCTCGGCCTGACCCGGCTGGTGGCGGGGACGCTCGACTTCATTCCCGGCCCGGGCGCGCGCACGATCGATCTCGGCCCTTGGGGCGAGGCGGGGATGCAGATCTGCTACGAGATCGTGTTCTCGGGCGAGACGGTCGATCCCGCCAACCGGCCCGACTACATCTTCAACCCCTCCAACGACGGCTGGTTCGGCTACTGGGGCCCGCCGCAGCATCTCGCGCAGGCGCGGATGCGCGCGATCGAGGAGGGTCTGCCGGTGCTGCGCTCGACCACCACCGGGATCAGCGCGGTGATCGACGCCAATGGCGTGGTGCGCAGCCATATCGGCATGGAGCGCGCCGACCGGATCGACGGGCAGGTGCCGCAGGCAAAATCGCCGACCCCGTTCGCGCGCGCCGGCCACTGGCTGACCGGTTTCTGGGCGCTGGGCTTTTTCCTGATCTGGCTGGTTGCGACCCGGCGGCGGCGGGGCTAGGTAGAAAGCCAGACATAAAGCTTTCCTTATATCGAGATCCCATGCGTAGCGAACATCTCTTCACCTCCGAGAGCGTCTCGGAAGGCCATCCCGACAAGGTTTCCGACCAGATTTCCGACGCGATCGTCGATCTGCTGCTGTCCAAGGATTCCGAGGCGCGCATCGCCTGCGAGACGCTGACCACCACCCAGCGCGTGGTGCTGGCGGGCGAGATCCGCTGTCGCGGCGTGTTCGAGAACGGCGAGTGGGTCGATGGCGCCCGCGAGGAGATCGAGCAGGCGGTGCGCCAGACGGTGCGCGACATCGGCTATCGCCAGGACGGCTTCCACTGGGAAACGCTGGTGCTGGAAAACCGCCTCCACGGCCAGTCGAGCGAGATCGCTCAGGGCGTCGATGCCGCTGGCAACAAGGACGAAGGCGCGGGCGACCAGGGGATCATGTTCGGCTTCGCCTGCGACGAGACCCCGGACCTGATGCCGGCACCGCTCGATTACAGCCACAAGATCCTCCACCGGCTGGCGCGCGACCGCAAGAGCGGGGAGGCCCCCTTTCTCGAACCCGATTCCAAGAGCCAGCTGACGCTGCTCTACCGCGATGGCAAGCCGGTCGCCTGCACCGCGGTGGTGGTGTCGACCCAGCACGCCACCGGCTATCATGAGGGCGCGAAGGAAGCCGAGCTCAAAGCCTATGTGAAGCGCGTCGTGTGTGAGATTCTCCCCGAGGGCTGGCTGACCGACGAGACCGTGTGGCACATCAACCCCACCGGCGCTTTCGAGATCGGCGGACCCGATGGCGACGCCGGGCTGACCGGGCGCAAGATCATCGTCGATACCTATGGCGGCGCGGCGCCGCATGGCGGCGGTGCCTTCAGCGGCAAGGACCCGACCAAGGTCGACCGCTCGGCCGCCTATATCACCCGCTACCTGGCCAAGAACATCGTCGCTGCGGGGCTTGCCACGCGCTGCACGATCCAGCTGTCCTACGCCATCGGCGTGTCGCAGCCGCTGTCGCTCTATGTCGATACGCATGGGACCGGGACGGTGGACGAAATCGCGCTCGAAGAGGCGATCCGCTCGCTCGAGACGCTGGGCGGGCTGACCCCGCGCGGCATCCGCACGCATCTGGGGCTCAACAAGCCGATCTATCGCCAGACCGCCGCCTATGGTCATTTCGGGCGTAACCCCGAGGGCGATCTGTTCCCCTGGGAGCGGACCGATCTGGTCGATGCGCTGAAGGCGGCTCTGAAGGTCTGACCCGGCACATCCGCCTGGCGCGGGTGCTCAGTCGCGCTGATGCTCGCCGTGGCGCGGGCTGGGGCGATCCAGCGCGAGTTCGGCATCGGAGAAATTGAACGGGCTGCGCACGCCGGGCATCCCGCCCAGCTCGATCTTCAATCCGCGCGCCTGCACTTGCGGATCGGCGAACACTGCATCGAGATCGTTGATCGGCCCCGCCGGGACTCCGGCCTCGCGACAGGCCGCGAGCAGCTCGGCCTGGCTCCAGACGCGCGTCGCCTCGGCGATTGCGCTTTCCAGCGGTGCGCGGTGCTCGATCCGCCCGCCATTGCTGGCGAAGCGCGGATCCTGCGCCAGTTCGGCGCGGTCGAGCAGCTTCATGAGCTTGTAGAACAATCCGTCGTTCGCGGGCGCGAGGATCACATGGCCATCGGTGACCGGATAGACGCCATAGGGTCCGACCTGCGCGTGCGAATTGCCCATCCGCGGCGGATTGTCACCGGTGGCGAAATAGCTCAGCGCCTGATTGGCCAGCAGCGCGACCGAGCAATCCATCAGCGCCATATCGATCCACTGGCCCTTGCCGGTGCGATGGCGCATCAGCAGCGCGGCCTGGATCGCATTGGCCGCCCAGACCCCGCAGGACAGGTCGCTGACCGAGATCCCCATCTTCATCGGCGCGCCCTCGGGCTCGCCCGTCAGCGCCATGAAGCCGCTCATTCCCTGAACGACGAAGTCGTAGCCCGGTTCATCGCGGCGCGGGCCGTCCTGACCGAAACCGGTGATCGAGCAATAGACCAATGCGGAGTTCGCCTCTGCCAGCGCCTCGTAATCGAGCCCGAACTTGACCAGCGTGCCGGGCTTGAAATTCTCGATCACGACATCCGCCTCGGCAGCCAGACGCTTGAGCCGGGCGAGGTCGTCGACGTTGCGGAAATCGGCGACGATCCCTCGCTTGCCGCGGTTGCAGGCGTGATAATAGGCGGCGGTGCGCTCGCCCCCGTGCTCGACCCAGGGCGGGCCCCACTGGCGGGTCGAATCGCCCTCGGGGCTCTCCACCTTGATCACATCGGCGCCCAGATCGGCGAGGATCTGCCCGGTCCATGGTCCGGCCAGCACGCGCGCGAGTTCGAGGACCTTGAGCCCGGCGAGCGGGGCGTTGGGATTGCGGGGTGCATCGAGCCACATGGGAGGCGCTGCTGGGGCAGCACCGCCGCGCGGTCAAGTCACTCGATCCCGACGCTCGCCGCTAGTCCGGTGACGGATTCGAGGAATTCCTCGCGGAAATCCTGGACCACCTGGCGGCTCGAGCGGACCTGCTCGACCAGCCCGACGCCCTGACCGACGAAATAGCTCACCAACTCGCGCGCCTCGCCATTACCCGCAGCCGCAGCGCGCTCGATCCGCGCGAAGGCGGGTTCGGAGACCATCCCCATCAGCGGCATCGGCAGCGTTCCGGGGCCGCCGGTATCGTCCCAGGCTTCGTGCCAGGGGGTGCGCAGCTGGCGCGCGGGCTTGCCGGTACGGCTGCGCGAACGGATCGTGTCGCGGCTGCGCGCCGCTACCATCTTGGCGCGGAAGGCCTCGCTGGTTTCGGCCTCGGGGGTCGCCAACCAGATCGAGCCGGTCCAGGCGCCCTGCGCGCCCGCCGCCATCATCCCCGCCATCTGCCCGCCGGTCATGATGCCGCCCGCGGCCAGCACGGGGATATCGTGCCCGGCCTTGGCCAGTGCGCGGACCACTTCGGGGATGAGCACCAGCGTGGTGACCTCGCCGCAATGGCCGCCGGCCTCGGTGCCCTGCGCGACGATGATGTCGACCCCGGCCTCTGCCTGGCGGATCGCATGCTCCCTCGCGCCGACCAGCGCCGCCACCGGCACGCCCAGTTCCTTGCCGCGCGCGATCATTGCCGCGGGCGCGATCCCCAGTGCGTTGGCGATCAGCTTGATCGGGTGGCGGAAGGCCACCTCCATCAGCGCCAGCCCGTTCTCCGGTGTGATCCCCATCCGTTCCTTGAGGATCGGCATTTCGGGCTCGGGCGCGATGCCGTAGCGGGCGAGGATTTCGTTGGTGAAGCCCTGATAGGCGGGATCGATCGCCGCGGCGCGCATCCGGTTGTCGGACAGCGCGGCGACGCCGGGGTCGATCACCTCGGGGACCAGCACATCCACCCCATAGGGCGCGCCATCGACATGCGCATCGATCCAGGCAAGCTCCTCCTCGAGCTGTGCGGGGGTGAAACGCGTCGCCCCCAGCACTCCGAAACCGCCCGCCCTGCTCACCGCCGCAACCACGTCGCGGCAATGCGAAAAGGCGAACAGTGGAAACTCCGCGCCGGTCAGTTCGCAGACCCTGTTCATCGCCATCAATGTGTTCCTCTCTCCAGAGGAGCCACAGTGATGGCGGAGGCTACGCGGCGCAAGCCCTGCAGCAGGGCTGGCGAAATCAGTTGTCGTATTGAGCGGTAGTCTTGGCGGCGACCTCTTCGGCGCTGACGCCCGGCGCCAACTCGACCAGCCTGAACGGGCTGGAATGGTCGGGGCGGCGGAACACCGCGAGATTGGTGACCACCATGTCGACGACATTGGTCCCGGTCAGCGGCAGCGTGCACTGGGGGATGAACTTGGGGCTGCCGTCCTTGGCGGTGTGGTCCATCACCACGATGATCTTCTTGACCCCGGCGACCAGATCCATGGCCCCGCCCATGCCCTTGATCATCTTGCCCGGGATCATCCAGTTGGCGATGTCGCCGTTCTCGGCCACTTCCATGGCGCCCAGCACAGTCAGGTCGATATGCCCGCCGCGGATCATGCCGAAACTGGTGGCGCTGTCGAAATAGGCCGAGTGCGGCAGTTCGCTGATGGTCTGCTTGCCGGCGTTGATGAGATCGGCATCCTCCTCGCCCTCATAAGGGAAGGGCCCGATGCCGAGCATACCGTTCTCGCTCTGCAGCGTGACATGCATGCCCTCTGGGATGTGGTTCGCCACCAGCGTCGGGATGCCGATGCCCAGATTGACGTAATAGCCGTCCTCGAGCTCATGCGCCGCGCGCGCGGCCATCTGGTTGCGGTCCCAGCCCGCGGTCTGGTCTGCCATCATTCGTCTCCAATAATCTGCGCAGGGATCGGGTCGGTCAGAAACCAGCCGCTGCCCAGCATTGCGTCGAGCCGCAGCGCCGTCTCGGGCTGCCTGAGGTAGTGAAAGAGTTCGTCGAAATCGGCGCGCTCGTCGCCCATCATGGCGACCACGCAATATGTGCCCGCGATCTCGGTGCGCCGCGTGTGCTTGCGCTGGTCGAGCGAGCGCAGCAGCAGCAGCCGGTCCTGGCCCCGCGGATCGAGCCCGGTCTGCGCCAACACGCTGCGCAAGCTCTCCTCGAAGCCTTCGCCAAGGTGCGAGGTCCAGAACACGGTGACCTCGCGCGCGCGCAGCTCGGCCAGCGCCGCGGCTAGGCGGGGGTCGGCCGCTGCGGGCGCGAGCGGGTCGAAGCTCTCCTTGCCGGGGTCGAGATCGATAATCACCGCGGGCGGCCTGTTTCCGCAGTCCATCCGCTCGGGCCTGAGCAGCCCCGGCCCGGCGAGCAGCGCGCTCTGGCGGGGGGCGAGGGTGGGATTGCGTTCGGCCTGATCCAGCGCGTGGGCGAGGAAGCCTTCGACAATGCGCCCGCTTCCGGACGTGGGAGGCGGGGCCGGCCCGCGCAGAACGGTCAAGCCTTCGGACGTCCTTGTCGGCAAGGGTGCGAGCTCGGCGGAGGCGGTTTCGGCGGCCAGAGCAGCGGTCGAATCGGGTAGCGCCCCGGGTGCAACGGTCGTTGTGGTGATCGCTTTAGCCTGACCCGACGCCACCGGAGTGATGACGACGGGCGGCGGCGCGGCATCGGCGGCCACGGTCTCATTGGCCCTGGTGCCGCCGCTGGTCTTCGCCGAAGTCGCCATCAGCGTGCCCGCCGCCAGCGGGATCACCACCGCGACGCAACCCGACAGCGAGAGCGCAGAGCCCAGCGCGCCGAGCGCAAGCAGGCTCCGCCCCAGGCTCACGCCTCGGCGCGCTCCCGCACGGTGCGGAACTCGATCTTTTTGTCGTAGGGCGCGCCCAGGATCATCCGGTTGACGTAGACGCCGGGCAGGTGGATGCAGTCGGGGTCTAGGCTGCCGGCGGGGACGATTTCCTCGACCTCGACCACGCAGACATTGCCGCAGGTCGCCGCGGGCGCGTTGAAATTGCGCGCGGTCTTGCGGAACACCACATTGCCGGTCTCGTCGGCCTTCCACGCCTTGACGATGGCGAGATCGGCGAAGATGCCGTGCTCGAGGATGTAATCCTCTCCGGCGAAAGATTTCACCTCTTTGCCCTCGGCGACTTGGGTGCCGACGCCGGTCTTGGTGTAGAAACCGGGGATGCCCGCGCCGCCGGCGCGCATGCGCTCGGCCAGCGTGCCCTGCGGGCAGAATTCGACCTCGAGCTCGCCGGCAAGGAACTGGCGTTCGAACTCCTTATTCTCGCCGACATAGGACGAGATCATCTTCTTCACCTGCCGCGTCCGCAGCAGCTTGCCGATGCCCTCATTGTCGATCCCGGCGTTGTTGCTCGCGAAGGTGAGGTTCTTCATCCCGCTGTCGCGAATCGCGTCGAGCAGCCGTTCGGGGAGGCCGCACAGGCCGAAACCTCCGCTGGCGATCAGCATGTCGTCCTTGAGCAGCCCGTCGAGGGCGGCGGCGGCATCGGGATAGAGCTTGTTCATGGCGCTGTCGCTTAGCGAGGCGCGCGCGCACTGTCACGGGGGGAGAATGCAGCGCCGAATGCAAGTTTCGGTTGCGCTCCATGCAACTCGCAATGTTCTTTTCGCACTTGCACAAAAAATGCTGCAACTGCATATGTCTCCCTGCCTTTTAGGCATCCTCTCCCAAGACTTCCAAGCCCGGCCGGTTCATCCAGCCGGGCTTTTTTCTGTCCGCAATCCGGATGCCGCACCTTTGACGGCCAAGCTGTTCGGACCCCAACGGCCTCGTCCTCGGTTGCATCTCTGAGGGGCGCACCCAATCTGCGCTTCCTCGACAGAACGCAAAGGAACGGGACCGGGCATGGCAGAAGCGGAAGCAGCGATCGACGACAAGACCGTCCGGCTACAGGTCGCGGCGGCGCGGCAGGAAGAAAGCGGGCAGGGCATCGCCCGGCTCCCGCGGACCGCCTTCCAGGCGCTCGGAATAACCGAGGGCGATGTCGTCCAGATCACCGGCAAGCGCGTCACCGCTGCGCTCGCGATGCCCGCCTACGACGAGGACCAGGCGCTCGACGTGGTCCGGCTCGACGGGCTCCAGCGCGGCAATGCCGAGGTCGGCTCGGGTGAGCATGTCCATATCGCGGTCGCCGAATCGCGCCCCGCGACACGGGTGGTGTTCGCGCCCGCCAGCCGCGAGATGCGGTTGCAGGGCCCGACCCAGGCGCTGAAGCGCAATTTCTTCCAGAAGCCGCTGGTCGCGGGCGATCTGGTCGCCACCACCGGGCAGCAACCGGTCCAGAACATGCCGCCCGAAGTGCGCCGAATGTTCAACGCGCCGGCCTATGCGCTCACTCAAATCCGCCTGACCGTGGTGTCGACCGCGCCCAAGGGCATCGTTCATATCGACGAGAACACCGAGGTCGAGCTGCGCGCCGAGTTCGAGGAACCCGCGGGTGGCCGTGCGACGGTCAATTACGACGATGTCGGCGGGATGGAGGACACCATCAAGCAATTGCGCGAGATGGTCGAACTGCCGCTGCGCTATCCCGAACTGTTCACCCGGCTGGGCGTCGACCCGCCCAAGGGGGTGTTGCTCCACGGCCCGCCCGGAACCGGCAAGACGAGGCTGGCGCAGGCGGTCGCCAACGAGAGCGACGCCTATTTCTCGATCATCAATGGCCCGGAAATCATGGGATCTGGCTATGGCGAGAGCGAAAAGCGCCTGCGCGAGGTGTTCGAGGATGCCAGCCGAAACGCCCCCGCCATCATCTTCATCGACGAGATCGATTCGATCGCCCCCAAGCGCGACCGCGTGCCGGGCGAGGCGGAGAAGCGCCTCGTCGCGCAGCTGCTGACGCTGATGGACGGGCTCGAGGCGCGCACCAACGTGGTGGTGATCGCGGCGACCAACCGCCCCGATGCCATCGACGAGGCGCTGCGCCGCCCCGGCCGCTTCGATCGCGAGATCGTGATCGGCGTACCCGACGAGAACGGCCGCCGCGAGATCATCGGCATCCACACCCGCGGCATGCCGCTGGGCGAAAAGGTCGACCTGAGGGAACTGGCGCGGACCACGCATGGCTTCGTCGGCGCGGACATCGCCGCGTTGGCGCGCGAGGCGGCGATCGATGCGGTGCGGCGGATCATGCCGAGGCTCGATCTCGACGAGCGTACCATCCCGCCCGAAGTGCTCGACGATCTCTATGTCAGCCGCGAGGATTTCATCTCGGCGCTCAAACGGGTCCAGCCTTCGGCCATGCGCGAAGTGATGGTGCAGGTACCCAATGTCGAATGGGGCGATATTGGTGGCGTTTCCGAGGCGGTCGACAAGCTCAAGGAAGGCATCGAGCTGCCGATGAAGAACCCCGAGGCGTTCCACCGCCTGGGTATCCGTCCGGCCAAAGGCTTTCTTCTCTACGGCCCGCCCGGAACCGGCAAGACGCTGCTCGCCAAGGCGGTCGCCAAGGAGGCGGAGGCCAATTTCATTTCGATGAAATCGAGCGACCTTTTGTCCAAATGGTATGGCGAGAGCGAGCAGCAGATCGCGCGCATGTTCCGCCGAGCGCGCGCGGTGGCGCCCTGCATCATCTTCATCGACGAGATCGACAGCCTGGTCCCGGCGCGCGGCAGCGGCGGCAACGAGCCGCAGGTTACCGGAAGGGTGGTCAACACTATCCTGTCCGAGATGGACGGGCTGGAGGAACTGCAATCGGTGGTGGTGATCGGCGCGACCAACCGCCCGATGCTGGTCGACCCCGCGCTGCTGCGCCCGGGCCGCTTCGACGAGCTGGTCTATGTCGGCACCCCCGACAAGGAAGGCCGCGAGCATATCCTCAAGATCCACACCCGCGACATGCCGATGGCCAAGGATGTCGATCTCGCGATGGTCGCGAGCAAGACCAACCGCTTCACCGGGGCTGACCTCGAGGATGTCGTCCGCCGCGCCGGGCTCAATGCGCTGCGCCGCGTCGGCAACGACGTCACCGAAGTCTCGGGTATTGATTTCGAGGAAGCGCTCGGCGATTCGCGCGCCACGGTGACGCAGAAGATGGAAGCCGAATACGAAAAGATGCAGGGCGAACTCAAGAAGCGCGCCGCCGAGGTTCTGCCGATCGGCTTCATCCACGAAGGCATGGTCGCCTCGACCCGCGACGCCAAGCACGAGTGACGCAGCGCCGGGCAGGGGCGAGGTCCCGCCCACCCGTCGCCCACTAGCCCTGGGTGCGTTCGTTCGCGGCCTGGACTTCGAGCCGGTGGCGGATCAGCGCATCGGGCATGTTCTTCTGCAGCCAGGAGACCATGTGCTCGCGCGTGGCGCAACGCAGGTTCCATAGATCGCCGATGCTGGCGGCGCTGACCGACAGCCGCAGTTCCATGCTTTCGGGATGCGCCTCGGTCATCAGCAGCGCCAGATTGCGCCCGTCGAACAGGTCGTGCGCCGTGACGAAGCGCTCGAACTCCTCGCGGATCGGCTGGACCTCTGTCGCCGGATCGAGATGGAGATAGACAGGCCCCGTCAGCCGCTCGCTCACCCGCGACCAGTTCTCGAAGCTTTCGTCGAGGAAGCGCGCGGTCGGCACCACCAGCACCCGTTCGTCCCAGCTGCGCACCGTGACGAAGCTCATGCGGATCTCTTCGACGCGCCCGACCTCGCCATCGACCTTGACCATATCGCCAAGCCTGAGTGGCTGGGTCAGCGCCATTTGCAGGCCCGCGATCAGCGATTTGAGCGCCGGCTGCGCGGCCGCACCGACCGCCAGGGCGGCCAGACCGGCGGAGGCCATCAACGTCACCCCGATATCGCGCACGCCGGGGATGTTGAGCATGATCAGCGAGATAGTGATCAGGATGATCGCGAAACCGACCGTGCGGCTGAGGATCGCAATACGCGTGCGTCGTGTCCGCATCGCCACCGGATCCTCGGCATCCTCGGCTTCGCGCTCGAGCCCGGCGGCGACGCCCTTGACCAGCGCAAAGAGCACCCAGCCCATCAGCGCGGGGGCGACATAGCTCATCGCCATTTCCCATCCGCCGCCGATCTCTGCGTCGCTATGCACGGCGATCGAGATGGCCCAGCCGACCATTGCCCAGCGCATCGGCCGGCGCACCGTGTCGAGGATGACATCGTCGAGCCAGGTGCTCGACATGCGCGCGATACGCCGCAGCATCTTGAACAGGACGGCGTGGAGAACCAGCGCGATCAGCACGGGTACGCCGATCGCAATCGCGGTGTGGATCACGGGCTCCCAGGAGAGGTCCCAATTGCGCGGATCGTAGCGTTCGAACATGGTGCCGCGCCTAACCTCCAGAGCTGCGGAAGACAACCGGGCGCAACGCGCTAGTCCTTGAGCGGAAGCACGATCACGACCTCGAGCCCGTCGGCGTGGAAGTTGCGATCGAGCGATCCGCCGAACTGGCGCGCGGCGCTGATCATGAGCATGCTGCCGAAGCCGCGCCGCTCGGGCTGCTGTTCGAGGGTGACGCCGCGTTCGCGCCATACCATCTGTACTTCACTTCCCTCACGCTGCCAGCGCACCTCGATCGTGCCGCCCTGCGACCAGGCGCCGTATTTCACCGCATTGGTGGTCAGCTCGTGCAGAACCAGCCCCAGCGGGGTGACCTGCGCCGCGGGGAGCATGATCTCCTCGCCCTCTATCGTGGCCTGCAGTCGTTCGGAGCGGTAGGGCGCGAGCGAGGTCTCGACCAGCGCCCGCAGCGAGGCCACCGGCCGGTCGAGCTCACCCTGAGAGACCTCATGCGCGGTCAGCAGCGCGCGGATGCGCTCGCCGATGGCATCGGTCACCGGCTTGGCCTCGGGCTTGTCGCGCGCGCTCAGCTGGACGATCGCCAGCACCACCGCGAACAGGTTCTTGACCCGGTGGTTGAGCTCGCGCGCCAGCAGGTCGGCGCGGTCGCGCGCCTCGCCAAGCGCCGTCGCCTGCGCCGCTTCGGCCTCGGCTCGCGCGGTGCGCGCCACCAGCCGCGCGGTTGAGACCATCGCGAGGATCAGCAGCAGTACAAGCCCGCCCAGCAGCGGCAGGACCCGGGCCTCGGCGCGCGCGGTCTCTGCGGTCGCGAGTGCGAGCAGTTCAAGCTCGATCCGCTCCATCTCGTTGATCGCCCGGCGCAGCCGCGCCATCGTCTCGTGCCCCTCGTCGGTCAGCACGGCGCGGCGGGCATCGATCAGCCGGCCGTTGTCGAGCAGCCTGACGGAGGAATCGAGCTCGGCGAACTTGGCCCCCGCCATCGTCTCGATCCGGTCGAACAATTCCTCCTGTCGTGCGGTCGCCCCGAACGACAGCGAGGCTTCGAGCCGGTTGAGCGCGGGATCGATCTGCTCGCGCCCGGCGAGGTAGGATTCCAGATAGCGACGATCGAGCGTGATCAGATAGCCGCGCTGCCCGGTCTCTGCGTTGAGCACCGCCTGGCTGACGCTGCGCAGATCGGTCAGCACCTCGTTGGTCATGCGGACCTGCTCGCGCTCCTCGCGCTCGCTCTCGACGGTCTGATAGACCGAGAAGATCAGCCCGAACATCGCCGCTGCGGTGATTGCGAGCAGCGCGACATTGACCCAGCGGAAGGTGCGCTCCCGGCTGATAAAGGAAAGATAGCGTTTCAATGCGCGGCATCCCAGCTCATGCCGCTGCCGATATCGATTCCCAGCGGTACAGACAGTTCGACCGAGGGCAGCGCGGCTTCGGCCATCACTCGTTCGATCACCGGAGATGCGGCTGCGACATCGCCCTCGGGCACTTCGAACACCAGTTCGTCGTGGACCTGCAGCAGCATGCGGACCTTGCCCAGCCCGGCTGCTTCCAGCGCCGGGTCCATGCGGACCATTGCGCGCTTGATGATATCGGCGCTGGTGCCCTGGATCGGCGCATTGATCGCGGCGCGCTCGCTGCCCTGGCGCTCGGCCTGGTTCTTGGAATTGATGCGCGGGAACCAGGTCTTGCGACCGAACAGCGTCTCCGAATAGCCGCAGCCGCGCACCTGCTCGAGCGTTTCGAGGATGTAGCGCTGGATTCCCGGGAAGCGCAGGAAATAGGTGTCGATCATCGCCTGCGCCTCGTCGGGCTCGACTCCCAGCCGTCCGGCCAGGCCCCAGCGCGAGATGCCGTAGAGGATCGCGAAATTGATCGTCTTGGCACGCGCGCGGGTCTCGCGATCGACGCTGCCGAACATTTCGAGCGCGGTGCGGTTGTGGATGTCCTCGCCCGCGGCGAAGGCCTCCTTCAGCGCGCCGACATCGGCCATATGCGCGGCCAGCCGCAGTTCGATCTGCGAATAGTCGGCGGCGAGCAGCACATGGCCCTCCGCGGGCACGAAGGCCTCGCGGATCTGCCGCCCGATCGCGGTGCGGATCGGGATGTTCTGCAGGTTCGGATCGGTCGAGGACAGCCGCCCGGTCTGCGCGCCCACCAGGCTGTAGCTGGTGTGGACGCGGCCCGTATCGGGGTTGATCGCTTGCTGCAGCGCATCGGTATAGGTCGATTTGAGCTTGGCCAGCTGGCGCCATTCGAGCACCTTTGCGGCGATGGGAGCGCCTTCGCCCGAGAGCCGCTCGAGCACCGCCTGATCGGTCGAATACTGCCCGCTCTTGCCCTTGCGCCCGCCCCGATGGCCCAGCTCCTCGAACAGCACGTCGCCAAGCTGCTTGGGGCTGCCGACCGCGAATTCGCGGCCCGCGAGCGTGTGGATCTCACCCTCGAGCCGCGCGGTCTCGCCGGCGAATTCATCCGACAATCGCGACAGCTGCGCGCGATCGACCTTGATACCGCGCCGCTCCATGCGCGCGACCACTGGAATCAGGGGGCGGTCGACCCGCTCGTAGATCTTGGTCCCGCCTTCTACTGCGAGCCGCGGCTTGAGCAGGCGGTGGAGGCGCCAGGTGACGTCGGCATCCTCGGCGGCGTATTGGGTCGCCTTGTCGAGTGGGACCTCGCCAAAGGGGATCGCCTTCTTGCCGGTGCCGCACAGCTCCTTGAAGGTGAGGCATTTGTGGCCGAGGTGGCGGTCGGCCAGCTCGTCCATCCCGTGGCCGCCTCCGATGCCCTGTTCGGAGCGCCCGGCGTCGAGCGCGAAGCTTACGACCATCGTGTCGTCGATCGGTGCCACCGCGATATCGTGTTTCGCCAGCACGTTGAGATCGTATTTGGCGTTCTGAAAGATTTTCAGCACCGCATCGCTTTCGAGCAGCGGCTTGAGAGCGGCGAGGGCTTCGGCGCGGTCGATCTGCTCGGGGCGCTCGGCGAACATGTCGCTGCCGCCATGGCCGAGCGGGATGTAGCAGGCGTCGTTGGGGCCGAGCGCGAGGCTGACCCCGACCAGATCGGCCTGGATCGCGTCGAGGCTGCTGGTCTCGGTGTCGACCGCGATGGTCCGCGCGGCGAAGGCGCGGTGGATCCACTCGTCGAGCTGCGCGCGGGTGGTCACGGTGGCATAGGTCGAGCGGTCGAGCTCCGGCAGCTCGGGCGGCGGCTGTCGGTTGCCCTCGACATCGCCCTGCGCCCCGGCGGTTTGCGCCTTTTCGCGGTCGAGATTGTTGGGCCGATCCGGGCTGCCGCTGCCTGCGCCGAGTCGGCGCAGCAGGCTGGTGAAGCCGTGCTTCTCGAGAAACACCGCCAGCGGTTCGGGGGGCACGCCGTCGAGCTTGAACTCGTCGAGCGGCTGGGGAAGCGTGCAATCCTCCTTGAGCGTCACCAGCACCCGGCTCATCTCCGCATCGCCGCGGTGCTCGATCAGCCGCTCCTTAAGCTTGGAGGTCTTCATCCCATCCGCCGAATCGAGCGCGGCGGTGAGCGAACCGTGTTCGGCGATGAGTTTGCTCGCGGTCTTGGGGCCGACGCCGTAGATGCCGGGAATATTGTCGACCGAATCGCCCATCAGCGCGAGCACGTCGCCCACCAGTTCGGGTGCGACGCCGAATTTGGCCTCGACCTCCTCGATGTAGATCCGCTGGCTCTTCATCGTGTCGAGCATGTCGATCCTGGCGCCATCGCGCTCACCGACCAGCTGCATCAGATCCTTGTCCGAGGAGACGATGGTGACATCCCATCCCTGCGCCTGCGCCGCGCGGGCGTAGGAGGCGATGAGATCGTCCGCCTCGAGCCCCTGTTCCTCGATGCAGGGCAGGCTGAAGGCGCGGGTGGCATCGCGGATCAGCGGGAATTGCGGGCGCAGGTCCTCGGGCGGTTCGGGGCGGTTGGCCTTGTATTCGGGGTAGATCTCGTTGCGGAACGACTTGCTGTCCTTGTCGAGGATCACCGCCAGATGAGTGGGCCCGTCGGCGCGGTCGAGATCGTCGGCGAGCTTCCACAGCATGGTGGTGTAGCCATAGACCGCGCCCACCGGGGTCCCCTGCGGATCGGTGAGCGGCGGGAGGCGGTGATACGCCCGGAAGATATAGGCCGACCCGTCGACCAGATAGAGATGCTGCTTTGCTGACATTCGGCGGGGTCTAGCAGCGGGTCGCGGGATTGGGGAGCGGTTTGAGAAAGGGAAATAAGGCAAAAATGCGGCAGAATGAGGCCAAATGAGTCGATTTCGCTTGCACGGTCACATTGTCGCCATTATTTGGACATTGTGAGGCCACATTGAGGCCTCGCGCGGTGCCCCAGAAAGGCCCGCTCAGAACTCACTGATCAAGGATTTCATCTATGCGTAAGATCGCTCTCGTCGCCGCCGCTTCGGCCGCCGCTCTGACCCTCGCCGCTTGCTCGGAAGCAACCGAAGACAGCGCCGAAGTCACCACCGAAAGCGCCGTGGCTGACACCGAAACCAACATGGACGCGATGGGCACCGAAATGGAAGCCGGCGCTGAAGAAGTTACTGCCGAAGCCGACGCCGTCGCTGCCGAAGCCGAAGCCGAACTTCAGGACGAAACCGTCACCGAAGCTCAGGTTGACTAATTCGATCCCCTTTGCGGATTGAAACGAAGGGCGGCACCGCGAGGTGCCGCCCTTTTCGTTTGTCGGTCTGTAGAACCCGCGAGCGCCGGGTCTTATTGACCGCCGTATTGCGCGTTGGTCCAGACCTGCGCACGGGCATCATAGCCATCGTGGATTGCGCGGGCGATCGCCGCAATCTTGGCCTCGCGCGCGGGGCGCGAACCCTGACCGGTGACATAGATCGCCAGCGCCACGGTGCGCCCGTCGGGCATCTCGAGAAAACCGACATCGCTCGAAGTGTTGTTGAGCGACCCGGTCTTGTGGCTGACCCGCACGCTGGCGGGCATCATCGCCGGAATCCGGCGCGTGCCGGTGCGGGTGCGGCTCATTGCGCCCAGGACGACGCGCCGGCTTTCGGCGCCGAGGAACTTGCCCTGGTACAATCCGGTCAGCAGTTCGACCATTTCGCCCGGGGTCGCGCTGTCGCGGCGGTCGATATGGTGCGCGGGATCGTATTCGCCATCATCACGCACCAACGTGGCGATGTCGCGATCGATGCTGAATTCGGTCATGCCGTTGCGACGCATCCAGGAATTGACCGCATCGGGCCCGCCCACCACGCGCAGCAGCGCATCGGTGGCGGGATTGCTCGAGCGGCTGATCATGATCTCGATCAGGTCGATCGCCTTCATGTGCTTGCCTTCGCTCACCGGAGCGACGGGGGAGGAAAAGCGTGCCGATTTGCGCGCCCACAGCAGCGGGAATTCGCTGGTCAGGCTCCAGCGCCCCTGCTCGACGCCTTCGAGGAAGGTGGCCGCGATGGCGATCTTGCTGGTGCTGGCCAGCGGAAAGCGCTGGTCACCCAGAATGGCGATTTGCTGTCCGGTGGTGAGGTCGATCGCCGCCACGCCGATACGGCCGTTGCTGCCATCCGCGAGTTCGGCAATTCGCCGCTCGAACCCGGTTTCGTAGACCGCCTGGTAACTCGGAAGCGGGCGAACCTGCGTTCCCAAAGTCGCGTCGAAAGTCGCTTCGAGCGGCGATGATTCGGCCGAATTGGAGTTGGCAAGGGCGGGCGCTGCCATTCCCAGCAGTGCGGCCCCGATGGTGGTAGCTAATGTTCTGATCCGCATGCGCCCTACCTATCATGTCTTAGGTTGGCAGATACTTAACGCGCTTATCGATCGTGCAACAAGCTGAATTGCGACGACAAGTGTCGCCGAAGCGATAGAAGATTACGCGGGCCGGGAACCAGTCGACGCTAACGCAATCGACGGGCCCCGGCCCGGAATGCTTGTGGAAGAACGATCAGGCGGCGGTGATCGCCTGTTCGATGCGATCGGTGGTTTCTCCGGTCAGGGTCTTGTCGATCTCGCCGACCAGCCGCTGCTTGAGCTCGCTGTGATAGTGGCGCCGCATTTCGCCCAGCGATTTGGGATCGGCGATGATCAGCACATTGTCGATCTCGCCGGCGATCGACTTGGCGTTGATCCATTCGGTGGCGGCTGCCGCATGGGCCAGTTCGTCCAGCTGGGTGCTGGTGCCTTTCTCGCGACCGCCATCGTCCTGATGCCGCACCCCGGCGCTGTAATTGGTGGCGGAAAGATCGGGCTTGGTCGCGCCTTCGAGCTTGGGTTCGAACGGGTTTCCGCCGTTGCGCATCACGGTGAAGGTCTTTCCGTCGACCAGGGCAACATGGGCCTTGTGCGGTAGTTTCATGGGCATCTCCTTCATGGTTTTTGCTATCGTTCTCTAACGCGCCGCATCGCAGTTTGCTCCGGGGCTTGAGCGAAATCCACACCGGTGCGACAGTGCTGGCGATGGGAGGGACATCTGACAGCGGGGAATTGCGCGCAGGGCTCGCGCGGGCGCTGGCACGCGTCGGGCTGCCGCCGCCCGGGGAGCTGACCCGGTTGACCGGCGGCGCCACGATGGAGAGTTGGCGGTTCGAATCGGGCGAGGGTGCCTATGTGCTGCGCCGCGCGCCCAGCCTCGCCTTCATGGCGGACCGGCCCTTTGGCCACGATACCGAGGCGGCGATCATCCGAACGGCTTTTGGCGCGGGAGTGACCGCGCCCGAAGTGGTGGTCGAGCTTGAGCCGGAAGACGCGATCGGCAGCGGTTTCGTGATGCGCGCCTTGCCCGGCACGCCCGATCCCGGGGCGATCCTGGCGATGGACCGCCCCGGCGAACTGCTGGCGCAATGCGCGCGCGACCTTGCGCGAATCCATGCGCTCGACAGGTCCGCGCTGCCTGCGGATATTCCCGAAATGAATTATGCCGAGGCGCTCGAAGGCTTGCGCATCCAGTTCGACGAGGCGGGCGGTGATCGGCCGATCATCGCGCTGGGGCTCAAATGGCTGGGCGATCACCTGCCCGAACGGGTCGCGCCGGTGCTTGCGCATGGCGATTACCGGCTGGGCAATATCCTCGCCCAGGATGGCGCGCTGACCGGGGTGCTCGACTGGGAGCTGGCGCATTGGGGCGATCGCCACGAGGATATGGCCTTCGCCTGCATGACGGTGTGGCGTTTCGCCCGGATCGACCGCCCGGCGCTGGGGCTGGGATCGCTCAAGCAATGGTTCGCCGCCTATGAGGAAGAAAGCGGGGTGACGGTCGATCGCGACCGCTTCCGCTATTGGCTGATCTATCGCACGGTATGGTGGGCGCTGGGCTGCCTGCGGATGGCGAAGGTCTGGCGCGAAGGCCACGACCGCATGCTCGAACGCGTGGTCATTTCGCGCCGGACCAGCGAGCAGGAACTGGACCTGCTGCTGCTTCTCGAAGAGGAGGCGCCGCAGGTAGAACGCGACCGGCCACTGCCTTCTCCAGCACCTGCAATGGAACGCAACGGCGAGGCCTCTTCCGGCGAAATCGCCACCGCCATCGCCGAATGGCTGGCCACGGTGAAGCATCGCATGGAAGGCCATGATCGCTTCCAGCTGGCGGTGGCGCGCAACGCGCTCGGCATGATCGCGCGTGAAGAGGCTTCCGGTGTTTCGGCCGGCGACCGCGAACTGGCGCAGGCGCTGCTGGCGGGCGAGCGCGACCTTGCCGAACCCGGACTGCTGGCGCTTCTGCGCCGCACCGCGCTCGACAAGCTGGCCGCCGATATTCCCAAATACCCCGCCCTCGCATCGGCGAAGGCGCAATGGACTGGAGAGGCTTGATGGACTTCGCGATACCGCAGGAACTGGAAGATTATTACGCCGAGCTCGAACGCTTCATCGCCGCCGAGATCGAGCCGCTGGTGGCGCAAGGCGACAACATCCGCTTCTTCGACCACCGCCGCGAAGATGCGCGCACCGACTGGGACCGCCAGGGCCTGCCAAACCGCGAATGGGAGCAATTGCTGGTCGAGGCCGCTACTCGCGCCGACGAGGCGGGCCACTGGCGCTTCTCGGCACCCAGGAAATACGGCGGCAAGGACGGTTCCAACCTGTGGATGGCGGTGATCCGCGACCGCTTCGCCCAGCGCGGGCTGGGGCTCCACAACGATCTCCAGAACGAGCATTCGATCGTCGGCAACTTCCCCTTCGTCGCCATGTTCGAAACCTTCGGCACCGAGGCGCAGAAGGAGGAGTTCATCCTCGGCGGTTTCGCGCGCGAGCGGCGCGTCGCCTTCGGGCTGACCGAACCCGAGCATGGTTCCGACGCCACCCATATGGATACCGTCGCGGTGCGCGAGGAGCGCGGCGGGCAGTCCGGCTGGCGGATCGACGGGGCCAAGATGTGGATCACCGGGATGCATCACGCGACCCATGTCGCGGTGTTCGCGCGGACCTCGGGCGGTGCCGGCGACGCGAAGGGTATCAGCTGTTTCCTCGTCCCCAACCCCGCCGAGGGGCTGGAGATCGACGAATATGTCTGGACCTTCAATATGCCGACCGACCACGCGCGGTTCTTCCTCAAGGGGGTGTGGGTGCCGGACGCGGCGATCCTTGGCGAGGAAGGGCGCGGGCTCGCGCTGGCGCAGAGCTTCGTCCACCAGAACCGCATCCGCCAGGCGGCATCCAGCCTCGGCGCGGCGCAGTTCTGCATCGAGGAGAGCGTGCGCTACGCCCGCGAGCGCAAGCCCTTCGGCCAGGAGTTGGCGCGCAATCAGGCGATCCAGTTTCCGCTGGTCGAGCTCGCCACCCAATGCGAGATGCTCCGGCTGCTCATCTACAAGACCGCCTGGGAGATGGACCGCCTGCGCCATGCCGAGATCGAACGCCAGCTCTCGGACAAGGTCTCGATGTGCAATTATTGGGCCAACCGGCTGGTGTGCGAGGCCGCCGACCGCGCGATGCAGGTCCATGGCGGGATCGGCTACAGCCGCGAGAAGCCCTTCGAGCACATCTATCGCCACCACCGGCGCTACCGCATCACCGAGGGCGCGGAGGAGATCCAGATGCGCAAGGTCGGTGCTTACCTGTTCGGCTATCTCGGCCCTCGCAAGGGGATGTTCGACTAGCGCTGTTTCGGAACGGCGGCGCGCGGTGCGGGTTTTGATCGTGTAGCCGACCGGCGCGACGATCCGTTGGGGATGCTCGCGGGACGAGGTTCGGTCCCGTCAGCCGCAGGAAACCCATGCTCACCATCATCCGACCCGCTCTGCTCGCCTGCGGCGTCTCGCTGCTGACCCTAGCCGCACCCGCGACCGCGCAGGACCAGGCGGAGCAATCCTCATCCGCGAGTTTCGAGGCCGAGGTGCCCGATGCGGCCTTCACCGGCGAGCGGAGCAGGCTGCTCATGACCGCACAGATCCTGCTCGACCGCGCGGGCCATTCGCCCGGCGTCATCGATGGCTATGGCGGCGGCAACACCGCCCGCGCGCTGCGCGCCTTCGAGAAGGCCAAGGGGCTCGATACCGACGGCGAACTCGACGACGAGGTCCTCTCCGCGCTGCGCGAGCAGGTCGGTTCGGACCCGCTGGTGACGCGCTACACGGTGACGCAGGAGGATGTTTCGGGCACATTTCGTTCGGTGCCTGCAGATATGGCGGCGATGGCGGAGCGCGATCGCATCGGCTATTCCAGCGCCTCCGAATTGCTCGCCGAGAAATTCCACATGAGCGAGGGCATGCTCGCCGTGCTCAACCCCGAGGCGGATTTCGGCTCCGCCGGCACCGAGATCCTCGTCGTTCAGGGCGGTTCTGCCGAAATCGAAGGCACGGTCGCGCGGATCGCAATCGACAAATCCGCCAGCGAAGTGCGCGCCTATGATGCCAGCGACACGTTGCTCGCGACCTTCCCCGCGACCGTGGGCAGTTCCGAATTCCCCTCGCCCTCGGGCACGATGGAGGTCAGCGCCATCGCTATGGAGGCGAACTACACCTTCGCCCCCGGCAGCCAGGATTGGGGTGGCGACGAAGCTCTGGTTATCCCGCCCGGCCCCAACAACCCGATCGGCGGGGTGTGGATCGATCTGGGCAAGGATGGCTACGGCATCCACGGCACCAGCGACCCCTCCTCGATCGCCAAGACCGCCAGCCATGGCTGCGTCCGGCTGACCAATTGGGATGCGCGCGCGCTTGCCCGCGCAGTGCAGAGCGGATCGACCAAGGTCGCTTTCGACTAGACCGGCGGCGTCGCTCCGCCCCGATTTGACTTGACCCCTGCGCCCGATTGACGACGATGGCGCCGACTGAATTTCGGGATTTCGGAGAGACACGCATGACATCGACCCTCGCCCGCGCCATCGGCGCCACGCTGCTGCTCGGCACATCGACCTTCGCTTTCGCGCAGGACGCGCCGATCGTGCTGCCCGGCGCGCCGGGCGAGCAGAGCCGGGTGATCGGCGCGGAGGAAGCGCTGCAGCTCTCGGACACCAGCTATGCGCCGGGCGATGTCCGCTTCATGCAGGATATGACGGTCCACCACGCGCAGGCGGTCGCCATGGCCGCGCTGGTCGAGGGCCGGACCAACAACGAGGATATCGTTGCCATCGCGGGCCGGATCGATGCCAGCCAGGCGGACGAGATCGAGTTCATGCGCGACTGGCTGGCGACGCGCGGTCAGGCCGAGAAGGCTGCCATGGCGATGACCATGGGCAACCACGCCGAACACGGCATGGCACCGGGAGCGGACATGCACGCCGGCCATTCGCTGATGAAGGGCATGGCGACGCCCGCGCAGATGGAAGCACTGGCGGCTGCCAACGGGACCGAATTCGACCGCCAGTTCCTGCAATTGATGATCGCCCACCACATGGGCGCGATCGAGATGGTCGAACAGCTCCACGACCAGCCGGGCACCGCCTACGATCCGGTCATGTTCGAATTCTCCAACGATGTCGTCAGCGACCAGAAGACCGAGATCGAGCGGATGAACGAGGTCGCCGCGGGGCTCTCCACCGATCCGCGCGCGACGCTCGCGGCGGGCTTCCGTGATGCGGGCGAGGCGATCAGCAATTTGCGGCTGGTGAGTGCGATGCCCAAGCCCGCCGGTTTCTTCGATCCGCAAAACCCGGCGCAGCTCCAGCCCGCGATCCTCGAGGATGAAGACGAGGACGCGAAGGCCGAAGAAGCAAAGGCGGACACGCGCGACGGCGACGAGGAAGAAGAACCCCGCTTCGGCCAGCGTGGCTCGCTATTGTCCTTCGCCAACACCGACATGGCCTTTTCTGGCGATTTGCTGGTGGCGGGCAATTACCACGGCTTCAACGCCTATCGGCTGGGTGAGGACGGCGTGCCGCAGCTCGTCAGCTCGACCGTCTGCCCCGGCGGGCAGGGCGATGTCTCGATCGTCGGCGACCTGCTGGTGATGAGCGTGCAGGACAGCCGCGCGCGCGTGGATTGCGGGCTGCAGGGTGTGGCCGACCGGGTCAGCGAGGAGCGCTTCCGCGGTATCCGCGTCTTCGACATTTCCAACCCCGCCCGGCCGATGCAGGTCGGCCAGGTGCAGACCTGCCGCGGCAGCCACACCCATTCGATCGTTTCGGCCGATGCCGACCGCATCGTGCTCTACAATTCGGGCACATCCTATGTGCGCGAGGAAGACGAGCTGGCTGGCTGCATCGATGCGCCGGGCGACAATCGCACTGCGATGTTCAGCATCGACGTGATCGAGATCCCGGTGGCCAATCCTTCCGCCGCGCGCGTGGTCGATCGCCCGCGCATCTTCGCCGCCGAGGGCCAGATCTCCGGTCTGTGGCGCGGCGGCGATCATGGCGACGGGACGCAGGATACCCGCGAAACCGACCAGTGCCACGACATCACCGTCTTCCCCGCCAAGCAGCTCGCCGCCGGCGCCTGTTCGGGCAATGGCATCATCCTCGACATTTCCGATCCGCTCAAGCCGGTGCGGATCGACGATGTCGTCGACTCCGGTTTCGCTTATTGGCACTCGGCTACCTTCAACAACGACGGCACCAAGGTGCTGTTCACCGATGAATGGGGTGGCGGCGGGCGGCCGCGCTGCCAGGCGGGCGATCCGATGAACTGGGGCGCCAATGCGATCTACGAGATCGAGAACGGCAAGCTGGAGTTCCGCAGCCTCTACAAGCTGCCCGCGCCGCAGAGCGACATGGAAAACTGCGTCGCACACAATGGCTCGATCATCCCTGTCCCGGGCCGCGATATCTTCGTGCAGGCCTGGTATCAGGGCGGCATCAGCGTGATCGATTTCACCGATGCGGAAAACCCGTTCGAGATCGCCTATTTCGATCGCGGCCCGGTCGATGCCGACCAGCTGGTCACCGGCGGCTATTGGTCCGCCTATTGGTACCAGGGCCGGATCTACGGCACCGAGATCAGCCGCGGGCTCGACATCTTCGCGCTCGAGCCGAGCGAATTCCTGACGAAGGAAGAAATCGCCGCCGCCGAAGCCGCGCAATATGAAGGCGAGGTCTTCAACCCGCAGACCCAGACGCAGGTGACCTGGCCCGCCGAAGTGGTCGAAGCCGCAGTGGCGAGCCGCCAAGGCGGGTAATGCGCCGGGGAAGAACAGGCCGTGCGGTGAAATCGCTGTCCTGGGCGGGCTGGATCCTGCTCGTCCTCGCCGCAATCCTGTTGGTCGCGACGCTGGTCTCGCTGATCGGGACCAATCGCGGCGTGGTTCGAGTGCTGGATTTCGTCCGCGAGCCGACGATCTATCTGGCGGCGCTGCTCGCGGTGCTGGCGTTGTTCCTGGCCCGGCCGCGGCGCCTGCTGGTGATCGCCATGCTGGTCGCAACCATCGCGATCAATCTGTGGCGGATCTGGCCCTACACCTTCCTTGCCGGTTCGAGCATGCCGCTGCCCGACGATGTCGACGGGATGAGCTGCGCGCGCGTACTCTCTCTCAACGTCCTGCAGACCAATGATCGCTACGGCGAGACCGCGGTACTGATTGAGCGGAGCGACCCCGATATCCTGCTGCTGATGGAAACCGATCAGGCGTGGCTCGATGCGCTGGAGCCGCAATTGTCGCGCTATGGCTATCGGCTCGATCGCCCGCTCGGCAACAAATACGGAATGGCCTTCGCGACGCGGCTGGAGGTGGAGCGGGCGCAAATGGTGGACACCATCGGTGCCGACACTCCGACGCTCTACGCCACCTTGCGGATGGACGACGGGGCTCGGTTCGAAGTGATCGGACTGCATCCTCGCCCGCCACTGCCTGGCCAGACCACCGAAACACGCGACGCCAATATCGCCCGTGCCGGAGCGCAGACTCCCGACGGGCTTGGCAATGTGCTCGCCATCGGCGATTTCAACGATGTGCCGTGGTCGAGCACGACGCGGGGCTTCGTCCGCGAGGGCGGCTATTTCGATCCGCGCGCCGGTCGCGGTAGCTTCGCCAGTTTCCCGGCTGACATGCTTGCGCTGGGCTGGCCGCTCGACCAGATTTTCATCAGGGACGGGGTGAAGGTGGAAAGCCTCGAGATCGGCGAAAGCGTCGGCTCGGACCACCGCCCGCTGCTCGCGCGGGTTTGCATCGATCCGATGGCCACCGATGGCAATGTACCCGGTGGCGCCAGCGTCGTCCCGCCATCGTCGCAGACCGATGCGCCCTGATGCGACGAGTTGTTGTCGGCGAGTTCTTTGCGCCCGTCCTGATCCCGCTCATCGGGTCGGATGGACAGCCAGCGAGTATCAGCTTGACCGTAAGCGGCTGACTTGTAAAAATACGACATGGCCCACTATGACCTTCAGATGACGAAAGAAATCAAGCGCCGCAGCGCGGAGAAGCGTCGCCGGCGCAGAGCGCTGCAAATTCGCTTCGGCATAATTCTTGTTACGCTGACCGTGCTCGGCGCATGGGCACTGCTTTTCATGCGTTGAAGGCCATGGCGGAGGCGTCGTTCCGATGGGCTTGTATTGATCGAAGCGGCCGGAATCAGAACCAGGCGCGCAGTCCGATCACCACGGCCAGTCCATCGGGGTCCTCGCCAGCAGCGCGGGCCAGATCCGCTGTTTCTCCCAGCTTCGCCTCATATCCCACCCCCACATAGGGCGCGAACTCGCGCGCAATTTCGTAGCGCAGGCGCAGCCCGGCTTCTAGCTTGGTCGGTCCGGCGCCGATGCCGCGCTCGGGAATGTCCTGCGCCGCAAGTTCGAGTTCGGCGCGCGGCTGGAGGATCAGGCGCTGGGTCAGCTTCCAGTCGTGCTCGCCCTCGATCCGCGCGGTGAGATCGCCGCGATCCGACAGGAAAAGCGCGCCATCGACATGCCACATATAGGGCGCGAGTCCCTGTAGCCCGAGGACGAGGTGGCTGCGCAGTTCGGGCTCGGCATCGAGACGCACGCCACCCTGCAGGTCGAAATAGGGGCCGATCGCACGGCTCCACAGCACTTGCACTTCGGCATCGTCGAGCACACCGCCGAACGCGCCTTCGCCTTCGGATTTGACCACCAGCCGGTCGATATCGCCGCCGTACCAGCCCTGCAGATCCCACAGATAGGCGTCATGACCGTTGGCGACGCGCGCCTCGAGCCGCTCGATCATCAGCATGCCCGTCTTCATGGCGCCATGGGTCGCGTGGTTCTGCGCGCGGGCCTCGGCCATCACCCGCTCGCCGAAGATGGCGTCGGCGGCATGGCGCGGGCCCTCGAATGCCGCGGGCGGCGGCGGTGCGACCGGGGCCGGTTTCATGGCATGCGCCGAATGGTCCATCGCGGGTGGCTCGGGCGTCGGTGCGGCGGGCGACCTGGTGGGAGGCGCTTGGTGCTGCGAATGGTCGGTCGGTTCGACCTGCGCTGGCGGGGTCTCGTGGCCGGAATGATCCGAGTGGTCCTGTGCCGCCAGCGGCTGAACCCACAGAGCCAATCCCAGGGCGAGATATGTCGCGCGCACAATCATGCTCCCGTCACCCGGTCGGGCCCCCGGTCGGGAAAGGGACGGACGGTGACGGTCTGCATCATGCCGGCGTGCATGTGGTAGAGCAGGTGGCAGTGGAAGGCCCAGTCGCCCGGCTCGTTGGCGGTCAGGTCGAAAGTGGCGGTACCGCCCGGTTGGACGATCACCGTGTGCTTGAGCGGCTGGTTCATCATCCCTGCGCCGTTGACCAGTTCGAAGAAATGGCCGTGCAGATGGATCGGATGCGCCATCATCGTGTCGTTGACCAGCTTCACGCGCACCCGTTCGTCGAAGGCGAAGCGGATCGGATCGTCGGTCACCGCGGAGAACTTTTTCCCGTCGAAGGACCACATATAGCGCTCCATATTGCCGGTCAGATGGATCTCCATCTGCCGTTCGGGCATGCGGTGCGGATTGGCGGTCTTGGCCGCCAGATCGGTGTAGCGCAGCACCCGGTGGTCGACATTGTCGAGCCCGAGGCCGGGGAAACCCATCCGGTCCATCGGCATGGGGCTGACCATATCGATGCCGGGGCCGGTCTTCACATCGGGCGGCAGTTTCGAGAGGTCGCGCATGGAATGATCCATCGCTGCACCGGATCCCGCGCCCGTCTCAGCGCCGCCCATATCGTGCCCCATGGCGGCATGGTCGACGCCGCCATGATCCATCGCGGCGCTCTCCGCCGCCCCACTTTCCATCGAATGGCCCATGCCCATATCGGCCATAGTGAGCGTCGGAGTCTGGCGCAGAGGCGGCGGCGTGGCACGGTGGCCGGGGTGCGAGGTCAGGCTGGCGACGCCCATGCCCGAGCGGTCCATCGCTTCGGCGACCAGCGCGTGGCTGCCAGGGCCGGGCGTCACGATCACGTCGTAGGTCTCGGCGGTACCGATCTGGAACTCGTCCACCTCGACCTCCGCCACTTCCTGCCCGTCGGCGGCGATCACCGTCATCGGCACGCCGGGGATGCGGACATTGAAGAACGACATGGCCGAACCGTTGATGATCCGCAGCCGGATTCGCTCGCCGGGGGTGAAGAGATATTCCAGCGCGTCCGCCGGGCCGTGGCCGTTGATCAGATAGGTGTAGGTGGAGCCGGTGACATCGGCGATATCGCGCGGGTTCATCCGCATTTCGGCCCACATCCGGCGTTCCTCGCCCGGCATCTCGCCCTCGGTCGCGGTCAGCATCTGTCGGTTGAAATAGTGCTCGCCGACTTTCAGTTTGCGCGCGATTTCATGCGGATGGAGCGGCGAGAATTCGCTCAGCAACACCACATAGTCGCGATCGTAGCGCGGATCGGGCTCCGCGCTCTCGATCACGATCGGGCCGTAGTGACCGGCCTGTTCCTGCAGCCCCGAATGGCTGTGCCACCAATAGGTGCCGTTCTGGCGGATCGGGAATTCATAGGTGAAGGTCTCGCCGGGCTTGATCCCGGGAAAACTTACGCCGGGCACGCCGTCGAACTGGAATGGCAGCAGCAACCCGTGCCAGTGGATCGAGCTGTCTTCGGTCAGGCCATTGGTCACGTTGAGCCGGACGTTCTGGCCCTCGCGCAGCCGGATCAGCGGGCCGGGGACGGTGCCGTTGACCGCGATCGCGTGGCCGCTCCGGCCGCCGGTGGTGAAATGGTGATCGGCAATCGACAGGTCGATCACCTCGCCCGACAACTCGCCGAAGCCGTTGCGCGCATGGCTGAGCGAGGCACCGCGCGCCCAGGCGGGGATCATCAGCCCGGCGCCCGCCAGCAGACCGGCGGATCCGAGCAGCGAGCGGCGGGTGAACTGCGGCGATATCATGGGCTGAAGTTTCATGGGTGTGACCTAGATACCCATCAGGGGTATTACAAGCAGCGAACGCTCGGTGTCGGTTTTCGGCCACAGCCCTTGTCGGCGCTGGCGCAGCGCGTGAAAAAGGCCCGGCAGGATCGCTCCCGCCGGGCCTTGTTTCTCGTGCAATCCCGCCGGGGCGGGAGCGCAGGCTTCGGCTGGCCTAGAAGCCCATGCCGCCGCCCATGCCGCCCATGTCGGGCATGCCGCCGCCCGAGGACTTGTCTTCGGGCTTGTCGGCGATGGCCGCTTCGGTGGTGATCAGCAGGCCGGCCACAGAGGCGGCGTCCTGCAGCGCGATGCGGACGACCTTGGTCGGGTCGATCACGCCGGCCTTGACCAGGTTCTCGTAGGTGTCGGTCTGCGCGTTGAAGCCCATCGACTGGTCGTTGCCGTCGTTGAGCTTGCCCGCGACCACCGCACCGTCGTGACCGGCGTTCTCGGCGATCTGACGGATCGGAGCCTGCAGCGCACGGCGGACAATGTCGATGCCGCGGGTCTGGTCGTCGTTCTCGCCTTCGAGACCGTCGAGCGCCTTGGCGGCATAGAGCAGTGCGGTACCGCCGCCCGGGACGATGCCTTCTTCGACCGCGGCGCGGGTCGCGTGGAGCGCGTCGTCGACACGGTCCTTGCGTTCCTTGACCTCGACCTCGGTAGCGCCACCGACCTTGATGACCGCAACACCGCCAGCGAGCTTGGCAAGACGCTCCTGGAGCTTCTCCTTGTCGTAATCGCTCGAGGTGTTGTCGATCTGGGTGCGGATCTCGTTGACGCGGGCCTTGATGTCGGCCTCGTCACCGGCGCCGTCGACGATGGTGGTGTTGTCCTTGTCGATGGTGACGCGCTTGGCTTCGCCGAGCATGCCCAGCGTGACGTTCTCGAGCTTGATACCGAGGTCCTCGGAGATCATCTCGCCCTTGGTCAGGATCGCGATGTCCTGCAGCATCGCCTTGCGACGATCGCCGAACCCGGGAGCCTTGACCGCTGCGACCTTGAGGCCGCCGCGCAGCTTGTTGACCACCAGCGTGGCCAGGGCCTCGCCTTCGATGTCTTCCGCGATGATCAGCAGCGGACGACCCGACTGGACCGCCGCTTCGAGGATCGGCAGCATCGCCTGGAGATTGGCGAGCTTCTTCTCGAAGATCAGGATGTAGGGGTTGTCGAGCTCGACCGACATCTTCTCGGGGTTGGTGATGAAGTAGGGGCTGAGATAGCCGCGGTCGAACTGCATGCCTTCGACGGTCTCGAGCTCGAATTCGAGGCCCTTGCTCTCGTCGACGGTGATCACGCCTTCCTTGCCGACCTTCTCCATCGCCTCGGCGATCTTCTCGCCGACTTCGCGGTCGCCATTGGCCGAGATGATCCCGACCTGGGCGATTTCGGCGGAACCCGAGACGTCCTTGGAACGGCTCTTGAGATCGGCGACGACCTTGGTCACGGCGAGATCAATGCCGCGCTTGAGATCCATCGGGTTCATGCCGGCCGAAACCGACTTCATGCCCTCGGTCACGATCGACTGCGCGAGCACGGTGGCGGTGGTGGTGCCGTCACCGGCGGCGTCGTTCGCCTTCGATGCGACTTCCTTGATCATCTGCGCGCCCATGTTCTCGAACCGGTCGGACAGTTCGATTTCCTTGGCGACGGTGACGCCGTCCTTGGTGATGCGCGGCGAGCCGAAGCTCTTCTCGATCACGACGTTGCGGCCCTTGGGGCCCAGCGTGACCTTGACGGCGTTGGCGAGGATATCGACACCCCGGAGGATGCCTTCGCGTGCGTCACGCGAGAATTTCACGTCCTTGGCAGCCATTGTGTTTTCTCCTGGAATTTGATTTCGTAGTGGAAAGCGGTGCGATCAGCGGATCAGGAAATGATCCCCATGATGTCGCTTTCCTTCATGATCAGAAGGTCTTCGCCATCGAGCTTGACCTCGGTGCCGGACCATTTGCCAAACAGGATGCGGTCGCCGGTCTTGACGTCGGGCTTGATGCGATCGCCGTCCTCGTTGTAGGCGCCTTCACCGACGGCGATGATCTCGCCTTCGCTGGGCTTTTCCTTGGCGCTGTCGGGGATGATGATACCGCCTGCGGTCTTCTCATCGGCTTCGATGCGACGGACCAGTACGCGGTCGTGCAGCGGACGAAATGCCATATTGTGACCTTCCTTTAAGAGGGTTGAATTGCAAGTTGGCACTCACGGTGTCGGAGTGCCAGCGAGCCGCATATGTGTATGCGCCCCCGGTTAGTCAACGGGGGTTCAGCCAAAAAACTGACCCGAGAGCCGACCCGTTCGTGCGCCGGTCAGGCTTCCCGCTCGGGGCGCTGCGTCAACCCCAGCGGGTCGCGGCGATGCCAGCGCCAGGTTAACAGCAGCGCCGCGCAGGTAAGCCCGATGGCGAGCCCGATCCACACCCCGACGCCCTCGAGCGGGGTGGCGAAACCCAGCACCATCGCGGTGCCGAAGCCGGGAACCCAATATGCGAAGCCGGCAATCCACATCGGCACGCGCGTGTCCTGCAAGCCGCGCAGCGCGCCGGCGGCCACCGCCTGCATCCCGTCGAACAACTGGAACCCCGCGGCGATCACGATGTATTTGAGCGCGAAGCCGACCAGCACCGCATTGGCCGGGTCCCAGGGATCGAGATAGATCGCGATCAGCGGCTTGGGGGCGATCACCATCGCCAGCGCGGTCAGGGCCATGAAGCCGGTGCCGATGACGATCGCGCACCAGCCTGCTCGCTGCATCCCCACCGGGTCGCGCGCGCCATAGAAATAGCCCACGCGGATCGTCGCCGCCTGGCCGATGCCGAAGGGCACCTGGAAGGCGAGCGCGGCAATCTGCAGCGCCACGGTGTGCGCGGCGAGCTGGCTGGCGCCGATATTGCCCATCAGGAAGGCCGCGGCGCCGAAAATGCCGGCTTCGGCGGTGATGGTCAGCGAGATCGGAGTGCCGATCTTGGTGATCGTCCAGGCGCGCGCCCAGTCGGGCGCCCACCAGCGCCCGAAGACGTGATAACGGTGCAACCGCCGGTCCATCCTGATCGCCAACACATAGGCGCCGAAGGTGAACAGCGAGGTGAGGATCGTGGCGATCGCCGCGCCGCGCAGGCCCAACTCAGGCGCGCCCAGATTGCCGAAGATGAAGGCGTAATTGGCCAGCGCGTTGATTCCGATCCCCAGCGCGGTGATCGCGGTGGCGAACACCGGCCGCCCCAGCGCGGAAACGAAATTGCGCAGCACATTGTTGAACAGCATCGGGATCATCGAGAAGATGATCACCCCGTTGTACTGGTTCGCGAGGCCGATGATGTTCTCGTCCTGACCGGTGACGCGCATCAGCGGGCCGAGCAGCAGGCAGATCCCCATCCCCAGCAGCCCGCTGATGACCGAGATCCACAATCCCATCCGCGTGGCGCGGCGCACAGTGCGCAGCGCGGGTGCGCGCTCGCCGAGCTCGGCGGCGATCACCGGGGCGACCGCGCCGGTCAGCCCCGAGAGCGCCCAAAGCACCATGCCGAACAGCGCCACCGCCAGCGCCGAAGCCGCGAGCTGCGCCTCGCCCAGCCGGGCGATGAAGATCACGTCGACCGCATAGGTCAGCATCTGCAACAGGTTCGCCGCCGCCAGCGGCCAGCTCAGCCGCAGCGTCGCAGCGATTTCGCCGCTCCAGCCTTCGCGTGCCGTGGGCAGGGGCTTGGGGGTGTGCGTCAGGGTCACGTTGGTCGTTGGAAGCCTGTTTTGGAATGGCGGCGGGGGCGCGCCGCGCCGCCCGGTCAGGACAGCCGGACCGGTTAGGCGCGGCGACAGGCCGGCGCAATCCGTATGGTCAAATCGCTTCAGCTTGGGGCAAGATGCGATGCAGCAGGGGCACATCCCCCTTGTCCGGAGACCATAACCCGATGCGCCTTTCGCTCGCCACCATCGTCCTGCTTGTTGGCGCAGGCGTCGCCGCGCCCGCCCAAGCGGGGGAGCTGTTCGGCGGGGGCTACGCCCATGCGGTCGACACCCCCTTCACCTTCGACACCGGGGAGGGCGGGGTGGACATCCAGATCGGCGTGCGCAGCGAGCCGATCGAGGCGCTGTCCTTCCTCGGCAAACCCGCCGCGCATGTCTTCGGTTCGCTCAATTCGCAAGCGGGCGGGACCGATTTCGTCGCCGCCGGCCTGTCCTGGAAAGTGGATCTCGGCCCGGTCTACATCCGCCCGGGCGTCGGCCTCGCGCTGCACAACGCGCCCGAGCTGCGCGTCGATCCGGCGACCCGCATCCGGACCGACCTTGGCAGTCGGGTCCTGTTCGAGCCTGAGATTGCCCTTGGCGTGCAAGTGTCGGAGCGCGTCTCGCTGGAAGCGAGCTGGGTCCACATCAGCAACGCCCGCCTGTTCAACCGCGAACAGAACCCGGGCATCGACATGATCGGGGTGCGGGCGGGAGTGAAGTTCTGAGCGGTGTCGATTATTGGGTGGGTAGCGGACAGCCGAAGCAGCTTACACGGCAGCGTATATCAGGCCGATCCCGGCAAGCGAGGACATTGGCGCTACAAGCCGGACCGCCGCAGGTTTGAAGCGGTCAGCCCACCATATTGCGTAAGCGGAGTGCCATCTCAGCGGCAGGACAAGCAGCACCAGCGAAGAGAGGATGATGAACCATCCGACAATCTCGAAGACCTGCGGTAGCTTGGAAGCCGGAGAGCTGAGGAGAATGGCGAGGCCGGCAATCAGCCGAAGCCCTTGCTCAGAATTGTTGATGGTTCGAGTGGAGGCTGTGAGGCGAAGTACTCGCAGAGCAGTGTCTGGCAAAAGCGCCATCAATGCGCCGACGCCAATCAACCACAGTCCCGCGGCCGCGGTCCCTGCCAGTGCGAGTTGCTCCATGGGCTGAGTATGGCAGCGGGGTCAATGTCCGCAAGTGGGTCGGTTGCGGTCATACTCTGGATACGAAAAGGGCGGCGCCTTGCGGCACCGCCCTCCCGATCACGGATGCTTCAAGACATCCGCAAAAGCTTGAAAAGCTTACTTGAGCTCGACGGTACCGCCGGCGGCTTCGATCTTGCCCTTGATCTCGTCGGCTTCCGCCTTGTTGACGCCTTCCTTGACCGGCTTGGGCGCGCCTTCGACGAGCGCCTTGGCTTCGCCCAGGCCCAGACCGGTGATGGCGCGGACTTCCTTGATGACCTGGATCTTCTTGCCACCGTCGCCGGTGAGGATCACGTCGAATTCGGTCTGCTCTTCGGCAGCGGCGGCGTCGCCGCCACCTGCGGCGGGACCGGCCACAGCAACAGCTGCGGCAGCGGAAACGCCCCACTCTTCTTCAAGTGCCTTGGCAAGCTCGGCGGCTTCCATGACGGTCAGTTTGCTCAGTTCTTCAACCAGCTTGGCGATATCGGCCATGATGTTTCACTCCAATTATATGGCGGGGCCGCGGACTATTCCGGAACGGCCCCATTTGAATTCGTGCAATCGCGTCGAACCGCTTATGCCGCTTCTTTGGCGCCGTAGACGCCGAAGACGCGGGCAAGCTTGGATGCGGGCTCGTTGACGACCCGGGCGATTTTGGTCGCCGGGGCATTGACGAGACCCACGATCGTGCCACGCAGCTGATCGAGGCTCGGCATCGAGGCGAGTGCCTTGATACCGGCTTCGTCCAGCACAGTCGCGCCCATGGAACCACCGACGATTTCCAGCCTGTCGTTGGTCTTGGCGAAATCCACCGCAACCTTGGCAGCCGTCACCGGATCGGTCGAATAGGCGAGGGCGGTTGGGCCCACGAGATATTCGTCGATACCGGTGTAATCGGTGTCTTTCAGGGCGAGCCTGGCGAGGCGGTTCTTCGCAACCTTGTAGGACGCACCGGCTTCACGCATCTTCATCCGCAATGCGGTGGATTGCTCCACCGAAAGCCCGAGGTTGCGGGTGACTACCACCACGCCGGCCTCGCTGAAGACCTCGTTGAGCTGGGCGACCGAATCGGCTTTCTGCGAACGATCCATGCCTTACTCCTTCACTATGGCCGCGCGCCGCATAGACGACCGCGCGACCGGCTCACGTTTCCCCATGCCGAACATCGACATGAGGGCAGTCCGTTGATGGGGAAGGAGGGCATGTGAAACATACCGGAACGCCGCCGATGGCGACGCGAAAATCTCGTTTCCCCGTCTAGGCTGGAAATTAAGAAGGCCGAACTGCCTTCACCAACGGTCTCGGACGGACGACCGGCGCACAAAAAGGCCCGCCGATCAGTGGCGGGCCTCTAGGGGATTGAGGGGGTTTGTCAACCGGGATCGCGGTCGAACGCGCCCCGGCTCACATCCTTCGATCATTCCGTTTCGACAGGTTCCATCGTCATGGGATCGGTCTCTACGTCATCCGCCATCGGCTCTTCGGCCATCATGGTGTCGTCCGCCATCATACCGTCGTTGGTGACGGTCGGATCGCTGGTGCCGACATCCATCGGCTGAACTGCATCGGCTTCCATCGAAGTGGTGTCGGTGCCGTCGATTTCCTCGCCGCTGTCGCAGGCGGCGAGCGTGAGCGCGAAGGGCAGGGCGGCGGCGGCGAAAATGGTCTTTCTCATGTTAAAACCTCCTTGGGGTTCGACCATAAAATGGCCACAATTACCGATGGTTCCCGATCGCAGACCTAGACTGGCTCGTCATAGCCCAGCAGGTCGCCGGGCTGGCATTGCAATTCGCGGCAGATCGCCTCGAGCGTGGAGAAGCGGATCGCGCGCGCCTTGCCGGTCTTGAGGATCGACAGATTGGCGAGCGTCAGCCCGACCCGCTCGGCCAGCTCGGTCAGCGTCATCCGCCGCTCGTGGAGCAGGTCGTCGAGTTTGACCCTTATGCGCTTACCCTCGGCCTCTTGCGGTGGCGCCATCAGATGGTGCCCTCCAGGTCTTCGCGCAGGACGATGCCATGGCGGAAGACCTCGGCAAGGATGAGGAAGACCAAGCCAAGCAAAAGGAACAGGACATCGAGAATCACCTGGTCCGATCCGGGAGTGCCTCCCAGCCACCACATCATCCATTGGACGGGTCCGAAGGCAACGATAAGGAACCATCCCATACGCGCGAGCCTGATCGCATTTCGGCTTGTAAAGGGGAACCCGCTTGATGCCGCCCGGACGATCAAAAACAATTGCAAAAAGAACGCAGCGAGCAGCAAAAAGATCGCTGCCACCATGGCGTGACCGACAAAGCGGGCAGCAAACAGCGAAATGCCAAGCGCCCTGCTAATCGCATAGTCCAGCTGAAGGCTGCCGAGCAGCACACGATAGGTTGTTTCGCCAGTTGCGGCATCATAGTCTGCCGGAACATAACCAAACCACAGGAATAATGCAGCGCCCAGAATCATGAAACCGATCGTCGCTGACAAGATAGTCTTTGCGATTGTGAAGGCGAGACGGTTGCGGAGGGAATAACGCATCACGCTGACCGATTTACAGCGGCGTTGGTCCATTGGCCGAATGTGAGCATGACTATCCTCCAGGATTTCGAACTGCGATATGCCCCCGCGCGCAGTTTGATATGCCCCCGCGCGCAGTTTATTGTCAATCAATATTATTGAAAAACAATATTCACCGCATCGATTATCAGTCAGGAGAGCGAGGGTGACACTAGGTGACAGGGGTGTCACCCATCGGGAGATAGATAACATTCGGTATTTCAATTGCTTGTGTGATACCGGGTGACAGATCCGGGGTAAGGGGGCGGGGCAAGAGGGGGGCGGGTCGTGATCCTCGCGGTCCGGTGCGGTCGGGTTTCTGATCGGAGACCCCCGGTGATGGGGTGGACGGGGTGGCTATCCTTCCTCGCCCGCGGCCGTGTAGGAAAGCGAAAAGCGGCGGGTAGGGCGTATCGCCGGCCCCGTTGACGAGACCGGCCTGCCCCCCTATATGCACCCCCGACCGCCCGCTTCGAGCAGGGCCGATTCATGCGCGGGGATCGGCCACGGGATTGGAAGCGGCGTTTCCATATCGCGACGTCCAGACAGGAGCTGCAGCAGCACCGGAGCCGGTGCGCCTTCGCTGCGGCCTTTCGGCGTCGCTATGGTGCTCAACGCCCACGAGACATGAAATCAGCCGGCGCGCATCCTGCGCAGGTCCGGCATCCAGGCAAAGGCGATACCCCCCTTATGGCTACCAAGGCGAAGGCGCCCCAGAAGAGCGCCGGCAAGACCACGACCCGTTCGGCAACCGAGGGTACGGCCAAGCGCCGCATCCGCAAGATCTTCGGCGATGCGCACGAAGTCGTCGAGATGCCGAACCTGATCGAGGTCCAGCGCGAGAGCTACGAGCAGTTCCTGCGCTCCGACAAGGAGAAGGACTACGTCTCCGGCCTGGAAAAGACCCTTCGCTCGGTCTTCCCGATTCGCGACTTCGCCGGCACCGCCGAGCTCGACTTCGTCCATTACGAACTCGAGCCGCCGAAATACGACACCACCGAATGCCGCCAGCGCGGGATCACCTACGCTGCGCCGATGAAGGTGACGCTGCGCCTGATCGTGTTCGAGGTGGACCAGGAAACCGAGACCCGCTCCGTGCTCGATATCAAGGAGCAGGACGTCTACATGGGCGACATGCCGCTCATGACCGGCAACGGCACCTTCATCGTCAATGGCACCGAGCGCGTCATCGTCAGCCAGATGCACCGTTCGCCCGGTGTGCTGTTCGACCACGACCGCGGCAAGACCCACAGCTCGGGCAAGTTGCTGTTCGCGGCGCGGATCATTCCCTATCGCGGCAGCTGGCTCGACTTCGAGTTCGATGCCAAGGACGTCGTCAACGTCCGTATCGACCGCAAGCGCAAGCTGCCCGTCACCTCGCTGCTGTTCGGCCTCGGGCTCGACAGCGAGGAAATCCTCGATATCTTTTATGACAAGGTGACCTGGAAGCGCGCCAAGGATGGCTGGCAGATTCCCTTCCAGCCCGACCAGTGGCGCGGCCAGAAGCCGGCCTTCGCGCTGATCGATGCCAAGACCGGCGAAGAAGTCTTCCCCGCCAGCCAGAAGATCAGCCCGCGCGCGGCCAACAAGGCGGCCAAGGACGGTCTCGAGACGTTGCTGCTGCCGACCGAAGAGATTTTCTCGCGCTATTCCGCTCACGACCTGATCGACGAGAAGACCGGTCGCATCTACATCGAGGCGGGCGACGAAGTCACCGCCGAGAACCTCGAGGCGATCGACAAGGCCGGGATCGACAGCATCGAGCTGCTCGACATCGACCACGTCAACGTCGGCCCGTGGATGCGCAACACGCTCCAGGTCGACAAGGCCGAGAACCGCGAAGAAGGCCTGGAAGCGATCTACAAGGTCATGCGTCCGGGCGAACCGCCGACGAAGGAAACCGCCGAAGCGCTGTTCGAAGGCCTGTTCTTCGATGCCGACCGCTACGACCTTTCCGCCGTCGGTCGCGTGAAGCTCAACATGCGTCTCGAGCTCGATGCCGAGGACACCGTCACGACGCTGCGCAAGGAAGACATCCTCGCGGTGGTCAAGGAGCTGGTGAACCTCAAGGACGGCAAGGGCGATGTCGACGACATCGACAATCTCGGCAACCGGCGGGTGCGTTCGGTCGGCGAACTGCTCGAGAACCAGTACCGCGTCGGCCTGCTCCGCATGGAGCGCGCCGTGAAGGAGCGGATGAGCTCGGTCGATGTCTCGACCGTGATGCCCAACGACCTGATCAACGCCAAGCCTGCGGTCGCCGCGGTGCGCGAGTTCTTCGGATCGTCGCAGCTCTCGCAGTTCATGGATCAGACCAACCCGCTGTCGGAAGTCACCCACAAGCGCCGCGTTTCGGCCTTGGGCCCGGGCGGTCTCACCCGCGAGCGTGCTGGCTTCGAAGTCCGCGACGTTCACCCGACCCACTACGGCCGGATCTGCCCGATCGAGACGCCCGAAGGTCCGAACATCGGCCTGATCAACTCGCTCTCGACCTTTGCCCGCGTCAACAAATACGGCTTCATCGAGACGCCCTATCGCGTCGTGAAGGACGGCAAGGTCTCCAGCGAGGTGATCTACCTCTCCGCGATGGAAGAGCAGAAGCACACCGTCGCGCAGGCATCTGCCGAGCTCAACGACGATGGCAGCTTTGCCGAAGAGCTGATCTCCTCGCGCCAGAACGGGGACAACCTCATGGCGCCGCGCGAGAGCATCACGCTGATGGACGTCAGCCCCAAGCAGCTCGTCTCGGTCGCCGCATCGCTCATTCCCTTCCTGGAAAACGATGACGCCAACCGCGCGCTGATGGGCTCGAACATGCAGCGCCAGGCCGTGCCGCTGGTCAAGGCCGAGGCGCCCTTCGTGGGCACCGGCATGGAAGAGACCGTGGCGCGCGATTCGGGTGCCGCCATCGCCGCCACGCGCGGCGGTGTGGTCGACCAGGTCGATGCCACGCGTATCGTCATCCGGGCGATCGGCGATGTCGAACCCGGCCAGTCGGGCGTCGATATCTACACGCTTCAGAAGTTCCAGCGTTCGAACCAGAACACCTGCATCAACCAGCGTCCGCTGGTGAAGGTGGGCGAGACGGTCGAGCCGGGCGACGTTATCGCCGACGGTCCCTCGACCGATCTGGGCGAGCTGGCGCTGGGCAAGAACAGCCTCGTCGCCTTCATGCCCTGGAACGGCTACAACTACGAGGATTCCATCCTCATCTCCGAGCGCATCGTGAAGGACGACGTCTTCACCTCGATCCATATCGAGGAATTCGAAGTGATGGCGCGCGACACCAAGCTGGGCCCGGAAGACATCACCCGCGACATTCCCAATGTCGGCGAGGAAGCGCTGCGCAACCTCGACGAAGCGGGCATCGTCTACATCGGCGCCGAAGTTCACCCCGGCGATATCCTGGCGGGCAAGATCACGCCCAAGGGCGAAAGCCCGATGACGCCTGAGGAAAAGCTCCTCCGCGCGATCTTCGGCGAGAAGGCCTCCGACGTGCGCGACACCTCGCTGCGTCTGCCGCCCGGCGTTGCCGGCACGGTGGTCGAAGTGCGGGTGTTCAACCGTCACGGTATCGAGATCGACGACCGTACCCGCGCGATCCAGAACGAGGAAATCGAGCATCTGCGCAAGGATGCCGCGGACGAACGCGCCATCCTCAACCGCGCGACCTACAACCGTCTGCGCGACATGCTGATGGGCCAGATTGCTTCGGCCGCTCCCAAGGGCGTCAAGAAGGGTGGCGAGATCGACGAAGCACTGCTCGAAGGCATCGAACAGCACGAATGGTTCAAGTTCGCGGTTGCCGACGATCAGCGCCAGATCCAGATCGAGGCGGTCAAGTCGCAGTACGACGAAGCCGTCAACATCATCGATGCCAAGTTCGACGATCGCAAGGAGAAGCTCGAACGCGGTGACGAACTCGCCCCGGGCGTGCTCAAGATGGTCAAGGTCTTCGTCGCGGTGAAGCGCAAGCTGCAGCCGGGCGACAAGATGGCCGGCCGTCACGGCAACAAGGGCGTCATCAGCCGGATCCTGCCGCAGGAGGACATGCCGTTCCTCGAGGACGGGACCCCGGTCGATGTCGTGCTCAACCCGCTCGGCGTGCCCTCGCGCATGAACGTCGGTCAGATCTTCGAGACGCACCTTGGCATGGCGGCGCGCGCGTTCGGCCAGCAGGTCACCGCGTCGCTGGCGGAATGGCGCGAAGCCAATCCGGATCCGGAGGCGGCCCAGCCGCCCGAGGCCGTCCGCGACAAGTTGAAAGAGGTCTATGGCGAAAACTACCACGAGACGATCGACACGCGATCGGACGAGGAAGTGGTCGAACTCGCCAGCAATCTCTACCTCGGCGTGCCCATGGGCACCCCGGTGTTCGACGGTGCCCGCGAAGGCGACGTTACCTCGCAACTCCTCCAAGCCGGGCTCGACAGTTCGGGCCAGTCGGTCCTTTACGACGGCCGCACCGGCGAGGCTTTCGACCGCAAGGTCACCGTGGGCATCATCTACATGCTCAAGCTGCACCACCTTGTGGACGACAAGATCCACGCGCGTTCGATCGGTCCCTACAGCCTCGTCACCCAGCAGCCGCTGGGCGGTAAGGCGCAGTTCGGCGGCCAGCGCTTCGGCGAGATGGAGGTCTGGGCGCTCCAGGCCTACGGCGCCGCCTACACGCTGCAGGAAATCCTCACCGTGAAGTCCGACGACGTGATCGGCCGGACCAAGGTCTACGAGGCGATCGTCAAGGGTGACGACACCTTCGAAGCCGGCATTCCCGAGAGCTTCAACGTGCTCGTCAAGGAAATGCGCAGCCTCGGCCTCAATGTCGAACTGACCTCGCTCGACGACGGTAGCGAGGACGACGACGGCCTGAAGATCGCGGCGCAATAGGCAATCTTCCTCTTCCCCTCGGGGGAGAGGGTCGCGGAGTGGGGGCAGTCCCCCGCTCCGCGCGGAAATGACAGGCCCCACCCCAACCCTCCCCTGAGGGGGAGCGGCTAAGGAAAGCGGAACAGACATGAACGAACTGACCAAATTCACCAACCAGCTCGCCAAGCCGGAAACCTTCGACCAGATCCAGATCGGGATCGCTTCCCCCGAGCGGATCCGCTCGTGGAGCTTCGGCGAGATCAAGAAGCCCGAGACCATCAACTACCGCACGTTCAAGCCCGAGCGTGACGGTCTGTTCTGCGCGCGCATCTTCGGTCCGGTGAAGGATTACGAGTGCCTGTGCGGCAAGTACAAGCGTATGAAATACAAGGGCGTTGTCTGCGAGAAGTGCGGCGTCGAAGTCACCGTGACCAAGGTCCGCCGCGAGCGGATGGGCCACATCGAACTGGCCGCGCCGGTCGCGCATATCTGGTTCCTGAAGTCGCTGCCCTCGCGCATCGGCCTGCTGCTCGACATGCAGTTGAAGCAGCTCGAGCGCGTGCTCTATTTCGAGAGCTACATCGTCACCGAGCCGGGCCTGACCCCGCTCGAGAAGTTCCAGCTGATGACCGAGGACGAGCTCCTCGACGCGCAGGACGAGTACGGCGAGGACGCCTTCACCGCCGATATCGGCGCTGCCGCGGTCAAGACCATGCTCATGGATCTCGATCTCGAGCAGGAGCGCGCCGATCTGCTGCACGAGCTCGAGACCACCAAGTCCACGCTCAAGCCCAAGAAGATCATCAAGCGCCTGAAGGTCGTTGAGAGCTTCATCGATTCGGGCAACCGCCCCGAGTGGATGATCCTCGAGGTGATCCCCGTGATCCCGCCCGAGCTGCGCCCGCTGGTGCCGCTGGATGGCGGCCGGTTCGCGACCTCGGATCTCAACGATCTCTATCGCCGCGTCATCAACCGCAACAACCGCCTCAAGCGGCTGATCGAGCTGCGCGCTCCGGACATCATCGTCCGCAACGAAAAGCGCATGCTGCAGGAAGCCGTCGACGCATTGTTCGACAACGGCCGTCGTGGCCGTGTCATCACCGGCGCCAACAAGCGTCCGCTGAAGTCGCTCTCCGACATGCTCAAGGGCAAGCAGGGCCGCTTCCGCCAGAACCTGCTCGGCAAGCGCGTCGACTATTCAGGCCGTTCGGTGATCGTCACCGGTCCCGAACTCAAGCTGCACCAATGCGGCCTGCCCAAGAAGATGGCGCTCGAGCTGTTCAAGCCGTTCATCTACGCCCGCCTCGACGCCAAGGGTCTGTCGATGACCTTGAAGCAGGCCAAGAAGTGGGTCGAGAAGGAGCGCAAGGAAGTCTGGGACATCCTGGATGAAGTCATCCGCGAGCACCCGGTCCTCCTCAACCGCGCGCCGACGCTTCACCGCCTCGGCATCCAGGCGTTCGAGCCCGTGCTGATCGAGGGCAAGGCGATCCAGCTTCACCCGCTGGTCTGCTCGGCCTTCAACGCCGACTTCGACGGCGATCAGATGGCCGTCCACGTTCCGCTGAGCCTCGAGGCCCAGCTGGAAGCGCGCGTGCTGATGATGTCGACCAACAACATCCTCTCGCCCGCCAACGGCAAGCCGATCATCGTGCCTTCGCAGGACATGGTGCTGGGTCTCTACTACCTCTCGATGGAGCGGCAGGAGAAGACCCCCGAGTTCATCGATAACGCCGACGGCACCAAGGTCGAGAAGCTCCAGATGTTCTCGGACATGGCCGAAGTGCACCACGCGCTCGAGACCAAGGCGGTCACGCTGCACACCAAGGTCATCGCCCGCGTCCCGCAGGCCGATGAAAAGGGCAATGTGTCGATGACCCGGTTCGAGACCACTCCGGGCCGCATGCTGATCGGCGAATGCCTGCCCAAGAACCACAAGGTTCCCTACGACATCGTCAACCGCCTTCTGACCAAGAAGGAAATCGGCGACGTCATCGATCAGGTCTATCGTCACACCGGTCAGAAGGACACGGTGCTGTTCGCCGACGCCATCATGGTGCTGGGCTTCCGCCACGCGTTCAAGGCCGGCATCTCCTTCGGCAAGGATGACATGATCATCCCCGATTCCAAGATCAAGACGGTCGAGGACACCAAGGATCTGGTTGCCGATTACGAGCAGCAGTATCAGGACGGTCTGATCACCCAGCAAGAGAAGTACAACAAGGTGATCGACGCCTGGAGCCGTTGCGGCGACGTGGTGGCCGAGGCCATGATGGAGGAAATCCGCTCGCAGCCGATCGGCGAAGACGGCAAGCAGGCCCAGATCAACTCGATCTACATGATGAGCCACTCCGGTGCGCGTGGTAGCCCCGCGCAGATGAAGCAGCTCGCCGGTATGCGCGGGCTGATGGCCAAGCCGTCGGGCGAGATCATCGAGAACCCGATCATCTCGAACTTCAAGGAAGGCCTCAACGTCCTCGAATACTTCAACTCCACCCACGGCGCCCGCAAGGGTCTCGCGGATACGGCGTTGAAGACGGCGAACTCGGGCTATCTCACCCGCCGCCTCGTCGACGTGTCGCAGGACTGCGTCATCGTCGAAGAGGATTGCAAGACGCAGAACGCGCTCGACATGCGTGCGATCGTCCAGGGCGGCTCGGTCATCGCCTCGCTCGGCGAGCGTATCCTGGGCCGGACCATCGCCGAGGACATCGTCAACGCTGCCACCGGCGAAGTGATCGTCAAGGCCGGCACGCTGCTCGACGAGCCCATGGTGAAAGAGATCGAGGCTGCCGAAACGCAGGTCGCCAAGATCCGTTCGCCGCTGGTCTGCGAAGCCGACCAGGGCGTCTGCGGCAAGTGCTACGGGCGCGATCTCGCCCGCGGTACGCCGGTCAATATCGGCGAGGCTGTCGGCGTCATCGCGGCGCAGTCGATCGGTGAACCGGGCACTCAGCTGACGATGCGGACATTCCACATCGGCGGCGCCGCCCAGCTCAACGAAACCAGCCATCTGGAGAGCATCTCCTCGGGCAAGATCGTCTATCGCGACATGCCGACCATCGTCGACAAGAAGGGTCGCATCCTCAGCCTCGCCCGCAATGGCGAGCTGGCGGTGATCGATGCCGAGGGTCGCGAGCGCGAGATCCACAAGGTGCCCTATGGTACCGTGCTGATGCACAAGGATGGCGACAAGGTCACCGAAGGCGATCGTCTGGCGGAATGGGATCCGTTCTCGCTGCCGATCATCACCGAGCAGAGCGGCGTGGTCCGCTTCCAGGATCTGGTCGAAGGCACGACCCTGGAAGAGCGCGTCGACGATGCCACCGGTATCGCCCAGCGCGTGGTGACCGAGAACCGTGCCACCGGCCGCAAGCGCAACGAGGACCTGCGTCCGCGGCTTACGCTGCTCAACGATGCCGGCGACGAGACCGAGGCGGCGCGTTATATGCTCGCCCCGGGGACGACGATGTCGGTCGAGGACGGCCAGCGGGTCGATGCGGGCGACATTCTCGCGCGTGCCAGCCGCGAAGCCGCCAAGACCCGCGACATCACCGGCGGTCTGCCGCGCGTTGCGGAGCTGTTCGAGGCGCGTCTGCCCAAGGACATTTCGGTCATCGCCAAGATTTCGGGCCGGATCGAATTTGTTCGCGAGTACAAGGCCAAGCGCAAGATCGCGATCGTCCCGGAAGAGGGCGCACCGGTGGAATATCTGGTCCCCAAGACCAAGGTGATCGACGTGCAGGAAGGCGATTTCGTCAAGAAGGGCGATACGCTCATCTCGGGCTCGCCCAACCCGCACGACATTCTCGAGGTCATGGGTGTCGAGGCACTGTCCGAGTACATGGTCAACGAAATCCAGGAAGTTTACCGACTGCAGGGCGTTAAGATCAACGACAAGCACATCGAGGTGATCGTTCGCCAGATGCTGCAGAAGGTCGAGATCACCGATGGCGGCGACACCACGCTGCTGCCGGGCGAACAGGTCGATCTGGAGGAAATGAACGAGGCCAATTCGAAGCTGACGCGCAGCAAGAAGAAGGCCGCGGGCGTGCCGATCCTCTTGGGCATCACCAAGGCGTCGCTGCAGACCCGCAGCTTCATCTCGGCGGCTTCCTTCCAGGAAACGACCCGTGTGCTCACCCAGGCTTCGGTCGAGGGCAAGAAGGACACGCTGGTCGGTCTCAAGGAGAACGTGATCGTGGGTCGTCTCATCCCCGCCGGGACCGGCGCGGGCATGAACCGGATGCGCGTCACCGCCTCGGGGCGCGATGTCGCGCTGCGGGCGCAATGGAAGAAGGCGCAGGATGCGATCATCGCCGCCCAGACCGCCGAGGAAGAGCGCAAGGCCGAACTCGCGCAAGGGGCCGAGGCCGCGACCGGCGATTCGCCGCTCGCCACGATGGAAGGCGAGACCCACGGCACCGACGCCGATGCCGGCGACTATCTGAAGGATGGCGAAGCCGAGAGCTGAGCGCCCTTCTGGCAGGCACAAGGATCGACCCCGCCGGAGCCCAGCTCCGGCGGGGTTTTTCTTGGTCCTGAGTCCGCCATGCGATTGGCAGCCGGACCGACTATTCCCTCCGGCGCACCGCGATTCAAGGGGACACCTGCTCCTGATAAGGGGTTGCGGTGCAGGGGTTTTGCCCGTTATCCAAAAGTTTCGGGGCCGTGGATGCCAATCCGCACACGGCTGATCGGTTCGAGCGGTCGGTCGTCCGGTCGGGAAGGCATGATGTACCAAGGTGGATGATCGCGGCGACATCGAAGGACTCCTTCTGGGGCGTCGCATCGACGCATTGGCCTCCGCTTCGCCTTTCGTTCTGGTCGCAGCGGTCTTCTCGATCGCCTTTCTCTTCGCGACCTTCGGCGACGATGTGCCTTCGGAGCCGCTCGCCGCCTGGACACTCGGCGCGCTATTGATCCTCGCCGCGCGCCTTGCCGTCATGCGGCGGATCAGCCGGGAGGAAGCCGACCCGTTGCGTTCCCGGCGGAGTTTCAGACTTGTCCAGGCGCTCATGGCGGGCAGCAGCCTGACCTGGGCCTTCGGCATTCCCATGTTCGCCTATTATGGTTCGGGGCTCGAACTCACGGTCCTTGCTCTCGTCGGTACGGCCATGTTCGTCGGCGTATTGCTGATGAACCGCGCCATCCCCTCCGCAGCGCTATTCCACACTGCCGTGCTGGCAGCGGGGCTGATCGTCGCGGCCTGGCTGATCGCCGAATGGAACGCCTGGATCGCGATTGTGCTGATCCTTGTTTATGCGGCGGTGCTGATGCGCTCGGTACTGGCGCATGACAGGCTTTTCGTCGCCGCCATCACGAACGAGCTCGAGCGCGTCGAGAGCGAGGCGACCGTGCGGATGCTACTCAGCGAATACGAGGTGCAGGCAAACGACTGGTTGTGGACCGTGGGGCCGCGGGGCAATCTGCGCGAAGTGTCCGACCGGCTGGCGGACGCCTTCGGCCGGCCTGCAGAAGAACTCGAAGGACAGCCGTTCATCGATCAGCTCAGCGAAGGCGAGAGGCGTGACCTGTTCGCGGAAGCGCTGGCGCAGCGGCAGGCGTTCCGCGACAAGCTGGTCAGACTCGAACTGGACGGCGAAATCCGTTTCTGGCGCCTGTCGGCCCGGCCACGCATCGATGGCAGGATGACCGGAGTCGCGCGCGACGTTACCGACACCCAGATCATCGAGGAACGCGTCAGCTACATGGCGCATTTCGACAGTCTCACCGGCCTCGCCAACCGCTACATGTTCAACGAACGGCTGCGGGATGCTTTGGACAAGCACGGCACGAATTCGATGCGGGTCGCGCTGTTTTATCTCGATCTCGACGATTTCAAGGGCATCAACGACACTCAGGGACATATGTTCGGCGACAGGCTGTTGCGCGAGGTCGGCGCGCGGCTGGAGCAGGATGTCCGCTGCGAAGATCTCGTCGCGCGGCTGGGTGGGGATGAGTTCGCGGTGGTCGTCGTGACCAATTCCGGCGACGGCATGTTGATCGAGCGCGCGCACCGGTTTTTGTCGATCCTGCGCGAACCGTTCGAAATCGACGGTCAGACGGTGATCTCGACCGCCAGCGTGGGCGTGGCCCGCTGCAGCGAAAAGACCTGCGAGGCGGACGAGCTCATGCGCCGCGCCGACCTCGCCTTGCACGCTGCAAAGGCCAAGGGGCGAGATCAGGTCGCGCTCTTCGACCAGCGGCTCGATAGTGAGATGCAGGAGCGGCGGCGCATCGAGCATGAGTTGCGCGATGCGATCAGGCACGACGAGCTAAGGGTACACTACCAGCCCGTAATCGATCTCGATAATGGTGCGACCGTCGCCTACGAAGCGCTGGTTCGCTGGGAACACCCGCAACGCGGCATGCTCCCGCCGCTGCAATTCCTGACCGTCGCCGAGAACACCGGCCTGATCATCCCGCTGGGCGATTGGGTCATTCGTCGCGCGCTCAACGAAATGGCGAAATGGGACGGCGATTTCCGTGTATCGATCAATCTTTCTCCCAGCCAGATCCGCTCGGCCCATCTGCTGAACTCGATCACCGATGCGCTGGCGGAATCGGGGATGGACCCCTGCCGGGTCGAGTTCGAGATTACCGAACACGTCATCCTCGAGCACAATGACGTGGCGCTGGCCACGCTGATCAAGCTGCGCGAAATGGGGATGAGCATCGCGCTCGACGATTTCGGAACCGGCTATTCCTCGCTCAGCTATCTGCGCCGCTTCCCGCTCGACCGGATCAAGATCGATCGCGAGTTCGTCAAGGATCTGTGCGACAGCGTCTCTGCGCGGGCGATCGTCTCGGCCATCACCAGGCTCGCCGACGCGATGGGCATCCCGACGACCGCCGAGGGAGTCGAACTGCCCGAGCAGCTCGATCTGCTGCGCAAACTGGGCTGCAACGAAGCACAGGGCTATCTCATTCTCGAACCGGTAGCAGCCGACCGTCTCGGCGACCCGCACGATGAGGCGAGCCGCATGCCCGAGCTATGCGGCAGCGTGCTCGACTACCGCAAGGCGCGGCGGGTGGTATTGGCGCGCCGCCGAAAGCGATCGGCCTAGCGACTTCGGCGCCTTCGCTTCCCGGTCGAGCGTGGAAGCCCTCTCGCTATCGGTTCGCCTGCGCGCTATCCGCGAAGCCATGACAAAAGTAACCCGTTTCGCCCCCTCGCCGACCGGCCGCCTCCATGTCGGCAATATCCGCACCGCGCTGCACAATTGGATGCTGGCGCGAAAGACCGACGGGCGCTTCCTGCTGCGGATCGACGACACCGATGCCGAGCGCAGCCGCGAGGAATATGTCGAGGCGATCCGCGAGGATCTCGCCTGGCTCGGCCTGGAACCGGATGGCGAAGAGCGGCAGTCCGCCCGATTGCCTATCTACGAAGCCGCTTTCGAGCGGCTGCGGCAGGCGGGCCGGGTCTATCCCGCCTATGAAACCGCGCAGGAGCTCGATCTCAAGCGCAAAATCCAGCTCGGGCGGGGGCTACCGCCGGTCTACGACCGCGCCGCGCTCGATCTGACGGACCAGCAGCGCGCCGGGAAAGAGGCCGAGGGCATCGCACCGCACTGGCGCTTCCGCCTCGACCATTCCGCCCCGATCGAATGGGACGACGGCGTCCGGGGGAAGCAGAAATTCGATCCCTCCCAGCTTTCCGATCCGGTCGTCCGCCGGGCCGACGGCTCGTGGCTCTATATGCTGCCGAGCGCGGTCGACGATATCGAGATGGGCGTCACCCAGGTGCTCCGCGGCGAGGATCACGTTTCCAACACCGCCGTTCAAATTCAGATGTTTACCGCACTTTATGCTGCGGGCATGGCGTCTGGCTCGGCTGCAGCAAATCGGCAGCATCCGGGTTTCGCGCATGAGGCGCTGCTGGTCGGCAAGGAAGGGAAACTGTCCAAGCGCCTGGGCTCGCTCGGCTGCGATGCGTTTCGCGAGCGCGGAATTGAGCCCGAGGCGCTTATCGCCTTGCTGGCAAGGCTCGGAACCTCGCTACCCGTCGAGCCGATTGCCGATCGCGAGGCGCTGCTCGAGACCTTCGATCTGGGTACATTCGGCCGCGCACCGGCCCGGTTCGACGAGGCCGATCTCGAGCGGGTCAACACCGCGATCCTCCACCAGATGCCCTATAGTAAGATAGCCGATCGTCTTCCCGAGGGAATGGACGAGGCTGGGTGGCACGCCATCAGGCCGAATCTGGAGACAATCTCACAGGCGCGGGACTGGTGGCAACTGGTCACCGGGCCCATCGAGCCCTGCGACTTCTCGCCGGAGGACAAGGCGTTTCTCGACCAGGCGGCTACGGCGCTCGAATGGGGCGAGGATCCCTGGCACGCGCTGACCGCCCGGCTCAAGGAGAGTACCGGGCGCAAGGGCAAGCCGCTGTTCCTCCCGCTGCGGCTGGCGCTCACCGGCAAGGGCCACGGCCCCGATATGGGCGAGCTTCTGCCGCTGATCGGCGAGGCCGAAGCGAGAGTGAGGCTGGAGAGCGCCGCGCGAGGGTAACCGGCTCGCAGGCGCGGGGCTCAGCCCTCGTATTTCTCCAGCTCGTTGCCGGTCAGCGTGACGACGTGGAGCAGGTTGGTCGATCCCGGCGTGCCGAAGGGAACTCCCGCCAGTACGATCAGCTTGTCGCCGCCGGTGGCAAAACGATGGCGCAAAGCCATGCGCTTGCCCTTGGCGATCATCTCCTCGAAGCTGCCGATATCGCGGGTGACGACCGCATGCGCACCCCATAGCAGGCCCACGCGGCGGGCGGTTTCGTAAGACGGCGTCAGCACCATCATCGGCACCGAGGGCCGTTCGCGGGCGACGCGGCGAGCGGTCGAACCCGATCCCGTGAACACCGTGATCGCCTTGATGGAAACCGTGTCGGCCACGGTCATGCAGGAATGCGCCAGCGCATCGGCGGTGGTCCGGTCGGGCGGGGTATCGAGAAAGCGCACCCGCTCGATATAGCCTTCGTCGCGTTCCACCTGGACCGCGATGCGATGCATGATGGTGACCGCCTCTTCGGGCCATTCGCCCGCGGCGGTTTCCGCCGAGAGCATGACCGCATCGGCGCCGTCATAGACCGCATTGGCCACGTCGGAGACTTCGGCGCGGGTCGGGGCGGGGCTTTCGATCATCGATTCGAGCATCTGCGTCGCCACGATCACCGGCTTGCCGACCAGCCGCGCGGTGTTGACGATCCGCTTCTGCAACGGCGGCACCTCCTGCGGTTCAAGTTCGACCCCGAGATCGCCGCGCGCCACCATGATCCCGTCGGCCAGCTCGACGATCTCGTCGAGCCGCCGGATCGCCATCGGCTTCTCGATCTTGGCGCAGAGCGCCGCCTTGCCGCCGATCAGCTTGCGCGCCTCGGCGATATCTTCGGGTCGCTGGACGAAGCTCAACCCGATCCAGTCCACGCCTTGCGACAAGGCGAAGGCGAGGTCCCTGCGATCCTTTTCGGTAAGCGCGGGGATGGGAATCTCCGCGTCGGGCACGTTGACGCCCTTGCGGTCGGAAATGACCCCGCCGACCTCGGCCGAACACAGGATCGCGTCCTTATCGGCGCGGATCACCCGCAAGCGGATCTTGCCGTCGTTGATCAACAGCCGCTGGCCCTTTTCCAGCAGGCCGAACAGTTCGGGGTGGGGTAGCTCGACCCGCGTCTCGTCGCCGGGCGTGGGATCGCGGTCGAGCGTGAAATGGCCGGAATGGCGGATGACCGCCTTGCCATTCTTGAACTTGCCAACGCGCAATTTGGGGCCCTGAAGGTCCGCGAAGATCGGGATCGGGCGGCCGAATTGCTTCTCCAGCGCGCGGATGTTGCGGATGGCCTCGGCGTGCGTTTCATGCTCGCCATGGCTCATGTTGACGCGGAAAGCGTCGGCCCCGGCTTCGAACAGCCGACGCATGACGTCGGGGTCGCTGCAAGCGGGGCCGAGGGTGGCGAGGATCTTGACCTTGCGGCCGCGCGGATCGAATTTTCTCATAGGCTTCGCTATGACAGGCCTCTGTTGCAACTCAAGGATGAAGCCGCGCCATGACCACGAATGCCGATCCGCTCGATGCCCTCCCCGACGATGTCGCCGCCGCCGCATTCCGCCGGCTGGTCCGGCATCTGCAACACCGCCACGACGCCCAGAATATCGAACTGATGGGATTGTCGGGCTTCTGCCGCAACTGCCTGTCCGACTGGATCCGCGATGCAGGCTATGCCGGCGACAAGGCTGAAGCGCGCGCGCTGATCCACGGGATGCCGGTGGAGGAGTGGAAAGCGACCCGCCAGACGCCCGCGACCGAAGAGCAATTGCGGCGGATGGAGGAGAGCGTGGCGAAGAATCGCGTGGAATAGCGCGGCCGCGGCTTCACCGACCCGGTGCGGTCGGCTAGCAGGCCCGCAACCGATTCTCATTTCCATTGGAGCATTCAACCATGGCCGAAGCCACCGACGACCGCCTGCGCCTGCTGATCGAGCGCATCGAACGCCTCGAAGAGGAAAAGAAAGGCATCGCCGACGATATCCGCGACGTCTACGCCGAATCCAAGGCGGTCGGCTACGATCCCAAGATCATGCGGCAGGTCGTCCGGCTGCGTAAGATGAAGCCCGACGATCGTTCCGAACAGGAAACCATCCTCGAGACTTACAAGGCCGCACTCGGCATGGGCTGATGGCGGTGGGTGAGGCTTGATCGGGGGCGTGCTCTACCTTAGCAACACGGTGTAAGGCCGCAGTTATCGCTAAAGGTAGGCGGCACGCGATCAGGCAAGAGGAGACAGTCCATGGCAAGCCCCTGGAAAGATGCACGCGGGATCATCGTCACCACCACCCCGACGATCGAAGGCAGTCCGATTCAGGAATATCTCGGGATCGTGACCGGCGAGGTGATCGTCGGTGCGAACCTGTTTCGCGATCTGTTCGCCAATATTCGCGACATCGTGGGCGGGCGCTCGGGAAGCTACGAGCGTATTCTGGCCGAGGCGCGCGAGAAGGCGATCCAGGAGCTGCAAGCCGAATGTGGCAGCCGCGGCGGTAATGCCATCGTCGGGGTCGATCTCGATTACGAGGTCATCGGCGATACCGGTTCGATGCTGATGGTCAGCGCCAGCGGGACCGCTGTGCGCATCTGATCAACCTGCCAGGAGGGTGCCGGCCAGGACCAGCGCAATGGCCGTGCCGTTGTGGAGGGCGTGGAGCAGCATGGCCGCCCACAGCCCATAGTGCACGCGCAGATAGCCCAGGATCGACCCCGTCACGAATTGCGGCAGCACCAGCGGCAGCAGGACATAGAGGCTGCCCCGGTCGAAATTGAACAGGTGGACGCAGGCAAACGCCGCGGTGCTGAGCCAGAAGAACAGCGGGAATGCTCGGGTAAACCAGCCCATCGCGTCGCGGCGCCGCAAGCGCCAGAGGATCAGCAGGGCGAGGCCGGGGAAAAACACCAGGCATGCAATGATCACAATGCCCGTCGCCACTCCGGTCGTATCGCCCAGCGCCGGCATCGCCGCGAGGGCGCCCAGGCCCGCTACGAGCGCCAGCAGCCCGAAGACATGACCCGGCCGACCCGACAGCCAGCCTCGGAAGGCGATCTCCTCCAGCAACGGCGCGCCGATCACCACCAGCGCCACGATCAGGAACGAGATGTCGATAGTCTCGAGCGCGGTTTCGGGCAGGTCGACGCCGGCGGCGACCACCGCCGTCGCGAGCGCCATCAACACCGCCATCATCGCGAAATCGAGCCCCAGCATGCGCAGCACCGCGCGCAGGCTCGCGCCGCTCCGCGGGCGGGCGCGGGCGGGCAGGGCGGGGCGCTTGAGGAAGGCGGCGAAACGCCGCCACTCCTCGCGGGCGGAATTCGCCTCGCCAAGGCTTGTCGTCACGCTTGTCATGCGGCTATTGCGACCTTCTGATCCCTCCCACAACTATCAAGCGATACCCATGGCAGGCCATTCCAAATTCAAGAACATCATGCACCGCAAGGGTGCGCAGGACAAGAAACGGTCCAACCTGTTTTCCAAGCTCAGCCGCGAAATCACCGTCGCGGCCAAGATGGGGACGCCCGATCCGGACATGAACCCGCGGCTGCGGCTGGCGGTCAACGCCGCCAAGTCGCAGTCGATGCCCAAGGACAATATCCAGCGCGCGATCGACAAGGCCAGCGGCAGCGACGAGGATAATTACGAGGAAGTGCGCTACGAAGGCTACGGCCCGGGCGGCAGCGCGATCATCGTCGAGGCATTGACCGACAACCGCAATCGCACCGCGACCTCGGTCCGCACCGCGTTCAGCAAGCATGGCGGCAATCTGGGCACCGAGGGCAGCGTCCAGCATGGCTTCGAACGGCTCGGCTACATCGTCTACCCCGCGGATGCCGGCAGCGAGGAAAAGGTCCTCGAGGCGGCGATGGAAGCGGGCGCCGACGACATCGCCTCGACCGAGGACGGCCACGAAATCTGGACCGCGGCGGAAGATCTTCACCAGGTCGCCACCGATCTGGAAAAGGCGCTGGGCGAGGCCGAGACGGTCAAGCTCGCGTGGAAACCCAACCTCACCGTCGATATGGACGAGAAAAGCGCGGGCACGCTGCTCAAGCTGATCGATGCGCTCGACGACGACGACGATGTCCAGACGGTGTGGGGCAATTACGACATTTCCGACGAGGTGATGGAGAAGCTCGAGGGGTGATCTGCGCGGCGGATCCTTGGCGAAAATGGGCTTCCAAAGCTGCTCGGTAGCCCGTTTTCCCTGCCTTCGATGATAACCATACTGCAACCCAGTGGGCATCTAGGTGCGGGCAGAGAGGCATCATGATTATACTCGGCCTCGACCCCTCGTTGTCCTGCACCGGCTGGGGGCTGATCCGCGCTCAGGGATCGCGGCTGATTCATCTCGCCAACGGGCAGGTGAAGACCGATCCCAAGGCGCCGATGGCCGAGCGGCTGGCCCACCTCTATCGCGAGATCGCAGCGGTGATCGCCGCGCATTCCCCCGACCGCGCCGCGGCGGAGGAGGTGTTCGTCAACAAGAACCCGCAGTCCACGCTCAAGCTGGCGCAGGCGCGCGGGTGTGTGCTGGCGGCGTGCGGGGCGTCCGGGCTGTCGGTCAGCGAACACGCCGCACGCGCGGTGAAGAAGGCGGTGGTCGGTACCGGTGCGGCGGAAAAATCTCAGGTTCAGGCGATGCTCAAGATCCTGCTGCCAGGCGCAGCGATCGCGGGCGCCGACGCCGCCGACGCGCTGGCGGTGGCGATCGCCGATGCAAATCTGACCAGACCAGGCTGACGGAGCTTCGATGACCATCCACCTCTACGGTATTCCCAATTGCGACACGGTGAAGAAGGCGCGCAAATATCTCGATGCGCGCGGGCTCGACCATGTCTTTCACGACTTCAAAAAGGAGGGCGCCGATCCCGTGCAGCTCGCGCGCTGGATCGAGACCGAAGGGGTCGACACGGTGCTCAACCGGCGCGGGACCACCTTCCGCAAGCTGGACGAGACCGACAAGGCGGATATCGATGCGGCCAAGGCCGTCACATTGCTGCAATCCCATCCGAGCATGATCAAGCGCCCGATAGTCGAATATGGGGTCGAGCATGCGGGCGGCCTGCTGGTCGGGTTCAAGGAGGATGAATGGGACGCCGCTTTCTGATCGCCGCCGCCGCGGCGTTTGCCGCGCTGGTCGCACCGCCGCTGGCTGCACAACCGACGAGCGAGGGCATGCTCGTGATCGCCCATCGCGGGGCGAGCGGCGAGCGGCCCGAGCACACGCTGGCCGCCTATGAGCGCGCGATCGATGCGGGCGCGGACTACATCGAACCCGATCTGGTCGCGACCAGCGATCTGGTGCTGGTCGCGCGGCACGAGAACGAGCTGTCCGACACCACCGATGTCGCCACGCGCGAAGAGTTCGAGGATCGCCGCCGGAGCAAGGAGATCGACGGGCAGATGGTCTCGGGCTGGTTCGCGGAGGATTTCACGCTGGCCGAACTGCGCACGCTGCGCGTCGTCGAGCGGCTGCCCTCGGTGCGCCCGGGCAATGTCCGTTACGACGGGCTTTACCAGATCCCGACCTTCGCCGAGATCGTGCGGCTGGTGCGCGCCAAGGAGGCCGAAACAGGCCGCCGCATCGGTATCTATCCCGAGCTCAAGCACCCCAATTTCCTGCTGCAGAACGCCGGGATCGATACGGTCGACCTTTTGGTGTTGGCGCTGCGCGAGGCAGGCTATGCGGGCGCCGATGCCCCGGTGTTCCTGCAGAGCTTCGAGATCGCCCCTCTGCGGCGGCTGGCCCAGCGAACCGATTTCCGGCTGATCCAGCTGGTTGCGGCCGAGGGCGGACCGGCGGACGAGCCCGATATGCGCTATGCCGACATGCTCGCGCCCGCCGGGCTCGCAGAGATCGCCACCTATGCCGACGGGATCGGCGCGGCGATCCCGCTGCTGCTCTCGCCCGATGGCAGCGCGACCGCGGTGATCGCCGACGCGAAGGCGGCAGGGCTGGCGGTCCACGCCTGGACGTTGCGCAAGGAGAACGTCTTTCTCCCTGCGCCGCTGCGGCTCGGCACCAACGAGGGGGCGGTGGGCTGCGATGCGACGCTCTACGCCATGCTCGCGGCGGCGGGTGTGGACGGAGTCTTCGCCGACGATCCCGCGCGCGCGCTCGACTGGCGGGGCGGGGCGGTGCAGCCCGGCTGCGCTATTCCCGGTGGCGCGCGGTGAGGATGTAGTTGAGCGCTGTGTCTTCGGACAGGTGCAGCCCCTTGTCGGGGCGGAAACCGATCCCGCTGGTCGTCACCACCTCGAGCCCGGCGTCGGCCAGCAGGGGTTCCAGCTCCTCGGGGGTGATGAAATCGTCCCAGTGATGCGTCCCGCGCGGGACCATGCCGAGGCGTTCGGCGCCCTCGACCAGCAAGACCCGCGATTGCGCGGTGCGATTGGGTGTCGACACGACCAACAGCCCACCGGGCGCCAATGTCGAAGCGAGTTCGACAATAAAGGCGCTTTTGTCGGCAACATGCTCGAGCACTTCGAGACAGGTGACAAGATCGAACTGCCCCAGATCGAGGCTGGCCAGTTCGCCGGACAGATAGCGGATATCGAGCCCCGTGCCCTCGGCATGAAGCGCCGCCGCGGAGACGTTCTCCGGAGCGGCATCGACCCCGGTCACTTCCGCGCCCAGCCGCGCCAGCGGTTCGCACAGCAGCCCCGCGCCGCAGCCGACATCGAGCGCGGCTTTACCCGCCAGCGGCTGCCGGTCGCGGACATCGCCGCCCCAGTGCAGGTCGATCCCGGCGCGGATGAAGCGCAGCCGCACCGGATTGAGCCGGTGAAGCATCGCCGAACTGCCCCTGGGGTTCCACCAGTCGGCGGCCAGCCGACCGAAATGCGCCGCCTCTTCGGGGCGGATGGTTGCCGCGCCGAAAGGATTGCTTCGCGTCCGCGCTGTTGCATCGCTCATGCGCGATCCGTAACAGCGCGCAACGAAGCTTACCAGCAAGAGGTGCGCGCTTGGCACGGATCGTGATGAAATTCGGCGGCACGTCGATGGCGGGGACCGAGCGGATCCGCCGGGTCGCCAATATCGTGCGCAAGCAGGCCGCGGGCGGCAACCAGGTCGCGGTAGTGGTTTCCGCGATGGCGGGCGAGACCGACCGGCTGATCAATTTCTGCCGCGAGGCCAACGCGCTTTACGATCCCGCGGAATACGATGTCGTGGTCGCCAGCGGCGAACAGGTGACCGCCGGTCTGCTGGCGCTGACGCTGCAGTCGATCGGCTGCCCGGCGCGCAGCTGGCTGGGCTGGCAATTGCCGCTGAAGACCATCGAAAGCCACGCCAGCGCGCGGGTCGAGAGCATCGATGGCGAGGGGCTGATCGCGGCGATGGAGCGCGGCGAGATCGCGGTCATCCCCGGTTTCCAGGGGGTTTCCGACCACAACCGCATCACCACCATGGGGCGCGGCGGCTCGGACACCTCGGCGGTGGCGGTGGCCGCGGCGGTGCAGGCCGACCGCTGCGACATCTACACCGATGTCGATGGCGTCTACACCACCGATCCGCGGATCGTCGCCAAGGCGCGCAAGCTGCGCGCGGTGACCTACGAGGAAATGCTCGAGCTGGCGAGCGTCGGGGCCAAGGTGCTCCAGACCCGCTCGGTCGGGCTGGCGATGAAGGAGAATGTCCGCGTCCAGGTGCTCTCCAGCTTCGTCGACGACGATGCGGCCTCGGCCGACGATTACCCCGGGACGATGATCGTCTCGGAAGAAGAAATGAACGCATTGGTGGAGAAGGGCGAAATGGAACGCCAGCACGTGACCGGCATCGCGCACGACAAGAACGAAGCCAAGATCATCCTCACCCGCGTCCCCGACCGGCCCGGCTCGGTGGCGCATATCTTCGACCCGCTCGCCAAGGCGAGCATCAATGTCGACATGATCATCCAGAACGTCGGCCGCGACAAGGGCGAGACCGATGTCACCTTCACCGTGCCGCAGTCCGATCTGGCGCGCGCGCAGGCGCTGCTCGAGGACCGCCGCGAAGAAATCGGCTTCAACCGCATCATCACCGACAGCAAGATCGCCAAGATCTCGGTGGTCGGCGTCGGCATGAAGAGCCACGCGGGTGTCGCGGCGACGATGTTCCGGTCGCTCGCCGATCGCGGGATCAACATCCAGGCGATCACCACCAGCGAGATCAAGGTCAGCGTGATGATCGACGAGGACGAGACCGAGCTCGCGGTGCGCGTGCTGCACACCGCCTACGGGCTGGATGCGCCGGATGAGGCGGCCTGAGGGTAACGCGATGAGCCACACCGCCAAAATCCTCCTGCTCGGCTCGGGCGAGCTGGGGCGCGAATTCGTGATCTCGGCCAAGCGGCTGGGCGCTTATGTGATCGCCTGCGACGCCTATGACGACGCGCCCGCGATGCAGATGGCCGATGCGCGCGAGGTGTTCTCGATGCTCGACGGCGAGAAGCTGCGCGAGGCGGCCTTGCGGCACCGGCCCGATTATATCGTTCCCGAGGTCGAGGCGATCCGCACCGAGGTGCTGGCCGAACTGGAAGCCGAAGGCTTCACCGTGGTGCCGTCGGCGCGCGCCGCGCAGCTGACGATGAACCGCGATGCGATCCGCGATCTCGCCGCGCAGCAACTGGGGCTGGCGACCTCGCGCTATCTTTACGCCAAGAACCTCAAGGAGGTTCGCACTGCAGCCGAGCACACCGGTTTCCCTTGCGTGGTCAAGCCGGTCATGTCGTCCTCGGGCAAGGGCCAGACCACGGTGCAGGACGAGGCGGGGCTCGAGGCGGCGTGGGATTACGCGGTCGCCAATATGCGCGGCGATCGTGCCCGGGTGATCGTCGAGCAGTTCGTCGATTTCGACTACGAGATCACGCTGCTGACCGTGCGCCACAAGGACGGGGTGAGCTTCTGTCCGCCGATCGGCCACCGGCAGGAGCGCGGCGATTATCGCGAAAGCTGGCAGCCTGCGCCCATGGCCGACGCCACCATAGTCCGCGCGCAGGAGATGGCGCGCGCGGTGGTCGAGGAGCTTGGCGGCTACGGGCTCTATGGCGTCGAGTTCTTCGTGAAGGGCGAGGAGGTGATTTTCTCCGAACTTTCGCCGCGCCCGCACGACACCGGGATGGTAACGCTGCTGAGCCAGAACCTCTCCGAATTCGATCTCCACGCCCGAGCGGTGATGGGGCTGCCGATCCCCGAATCGATCCGTGCGCGCCCCGCGGCCTCGGCGGTCATCCTGGCCGAGCGCGACAGCGCGAGCCTGCGCTATGAATCACTGGCGGAGGCGATGGCCGAGGGCGCGGACATCCGCATCTTCGGCAAGCCCGAGGCGCGCCCCTACCGCCGGATGGGCGTCGCGCTGGCGGCGGCTGGCGATATCGACACCGCCCGCCGCAAGGCCTGTGCTGCGGCGGGACGGGTGCGAATCGTCTACGGCGACTGAAGCCATCCACCGAACATCATCACGTTCATGAGGCGGCCCGGTACCGGAAAAGCGACGGGCTTTTAGCTGAAACAGATCGGCGGGCGCGGGCAAGAGCCGGCGCGAATGCAGCGTGCCCGCGCGTCCGGTGAAATTGCGCTTTACTGTCGCCGCGGCATACCGCATCCTCTAATCAGCAGGAGGAGAGGTATGATGAAACTCGCATGGATGTCCGCTGCGGTGCTCGCGCTCACGGCCGCGCCAGCCTTGGCTGATGAGAGCCAAGCCCCCGATTATTCGCAGGATACCGCTTGGTTGTGCAAGCCGGATCGGATCGACGCCTGCGCCACCGACCAATCGCTCACGGTGATCGAGGCGAACGGCGCGATGCGCGCCGAACCGCTGGTGCCCGATGCGGACCGTGCGTTCGATTGCTTCTATGTTTACCCGACCGTTTCGAACGATCCGGGCGGCAACAGCGACATGATCGCAGGTGCCGAAGAGCTATCGGTGGCGCACGCGCAGGCCGCGAGGTTCCGCAAACATTGCCGGGTGTTCGCGCCGCTCTACCGCCAGGTCACGCTGACCGCATTGCGCAACCTGATGGCCGGCGGCACCGAGCCGGTTCCCGACCGGGCGCTTGGCTTTGGCGACGTGCAGGCCGCGTGGAAGAGCTACCTCGCCAACGACAACGACGGGCGCGGGGTGGTGCTGATCGGACACAGCCAAGGCAGCGGGATGCTCGGCCAATTGCTCAAGACGATGACTTCGGCGGAGGAGCGCGCCAAGGTAGTTTCGGCCCTGCTCATTGGCACCAATGTCGAGCGCTCGGCGAACGACCCGGCGGTGGGCGACTTCGCTTGGATGCCGCCTTGCGCCAGCGCCGAGCAGCACGGCTGCGTGGTGACCTACGTCACCTTCCGCGACAATGTACCGCCGCCCGCCGGAAGCCGTTTCGGGCGGGCGCAAAATGCCGGGATGCAAACGCTCTGCGTCAACCCCGCCGCACTGCTCGGCAAGGGCGCAGAGGCCGATGCGATCTTCTCGACCGAAGGGGTCGGCACCGCGAGCAGGCCGATGACCGAATGGGTCGTGGGCGAGCCGCTGCCGACGACCAATTTCGTTTCGGTGCCGGGACTGATTGAGGCGAGCTGCGCCAATCGGGACGGCGCGAACTATCTCGCGGTGACAGTCCGCGGCGATCCGGTCGACCGGCGCGTCGATGACATCACCGGCGATGTATTCGCGGGCGGGATGCGGCTCGATGACTGGGGGCTGCACCTGCTCGACATGCCGGTGGTCATGGGCGACCTGGTGGAGCTGACTCGGCGACAGCACGCAAGCTGGGCAGCGGCGCGCTGATCCGGCATGCACTTGCCCCGTGCCGCGTGCGCCCTTAAGTGCGCGCAGCATGAACGACTTTCCCAGAACCAACCGGTTGATGCAGCGCGGCGCAGAATTCCTTGGCACCGAATACGCCATCATGTGCGGGGCGATGAGCTGGGTGTCCGAGCGCAATCTCGTTGCCGCCATCTCCAACGCCGGCGGCTTCGGCGTGATCGCCTGCGGCGCGATGACCCCCGAGCTGCTCGACACCGAGATCGCCGAGACGAAAAAGCGCACCGACAAGCCCTTCGGCGTCAACCTCATCACCATGCACCCCGGGTTGTTCGACCTCATCGAGGTTTGTGAACGCCACGGCGTGGGCCACATCGTGCTCGCGGGCGGGATCCCGCCCAAGGGCAGCGTCGAGGCGATCAAGGGTGGCAAGAACCCCGCCAAGGTCATCGTCTTTGCGCCGACGCTGGCGCTGGCCAAGAAGTTGCTGCGCTCGGGCGGCGATGCGCTGGTGATCGAGGGGATGGAGGCGGGCGGCCATATCGGCCCGGTCTCGACCAGCGTGCTGGCGCAGGAAATGCTCCCCGAGCTGGCCGAAGACCACGTGGTTTTCGTCGCCGGCGGGATCGGGCGCGGGCAGGCGATCGCGGGCTATCTGGAAATGGGCGCGGCCGGGGTCCAGCTGGGCACGCGCTTCGCCTGCGCCACCGAGAGCATCGCGCATCCCAATTTCAAGAAGGCCTTCTTCCGCGCCAATGCGCGCGATGCCGTGGCCAGCGTCCAGCTCGATCCGCGGCTCCCGGTGATCTCGGTGCGCGCGCTCAAGAACAAGGGCAGCGAGGCCTTCACCGACAAGCAGCGCGAAGTCGCCGGCACGCTCGACCGCGAGGAAATCGCGATGGGCGAGGCGCAATTGCAGATCGAGCATTACTGGGCCGGCGCCTTGCGCCGCGCGGTGATCGATGGCGATGTCGAGAACGGCAGCCTGATGGCGGGCCAGTCGGTCGGGATGCTCAAGGAAGAAGAACCGGTGGCCGACATCATCGCCAAGCTGATGGCGCAGAGCGAGGGTGCCCTAAGCCGGAGATAGTGGCCGGAGATAGGGGCCGACGCTAAAGGCTGACGACAACACGAGGAGAGTGACGATGTGCAAGGACGGTGAATTCGACGGACGCAACCTGCCGCGCTTCAACAGGCGGCAATTCGCCGTGCTGAGCGGCTCCGCGGCGCTCGCCGCCTGCACCGGGATGGACGGCGGCGTCGGCGATGCCGCGCTGGGCGGCGGCGGGCTGGCCGAAAGCTCGGTGACGATCGCGACCCCCGATGGCCAGGCCGATGCCTTCTTCGTCCACCCCGCCAGCGGTCGCCATCCGGCGGTGGTGGTCTGGCCGGATATCGCTGGCCTGCGCGACGCCTTCCGGATGATGGCGCGGCGGCTGGCCGAGCGCGGCTATGCGGTGCTGGTGGTCAATCCCTATTACCGCGATGTCGCTGGCGAGCAGTTCGAGGATTTCGCCGCTTTCCGCGCAGGCGGCGGTTTCGGCAAGGTCGGCCCGTGGCGGGGCAAGCTCACCGCCGAACCGATCATGCGCGATGCGCGCGCGATCGTCGGCTGGCTCGACCGGCAGGCCAGCGTCGATACCGCGCGCGGCATCGGCACGCAGGGTTATTGCATGGGCGGACCGTTCACGGTGTGGACCGCAGCGGCTGTGCCTTCGCGGGTCGAGGCGGCGGCGAGCTTCCACGGCGGCGGTCTGGTCGTCGAGGACAATCCCATGAGCCCGCATGCGCTGCTCGAGGGCACCCCCGAGACCGGCTATATCTTCGCCATTTCGCAGGACGACGATGCGGAAGGCCCCGAGGTCAAGACGGTGCTGCGCCAGACCGCGCAGGCGGCGAACGTCAGCGCCGAGGTCGAGGTCTATCCCGCCGACCACGGCTGGACCGTGCCTGATTCCCCGGCCTACGACCGGACGCAGGCCGAGCGGGCCTGGGCTAACCTGCTGGCGCTCTACACCGCCCGGCTCGGCTGACGCGGGGCGGCGCGCAGGCCTAAGCCCGAAATTTGGGGGCTAGCGCGCCGCCACCCGTTCGCTTTTCGCCGTTTCCGCTTCCATCGCCTTGTCCTGGTTGGCGCGGAAGATGATGTAGGCGCGGATCGCGTCGATCTGTTCCTTGGTCAGCGATTGCGCGAAGCTGGCCATGCCGTTTCTCGACAGTACGCCGTCGTGGACCACCGCGAGGAAGGCGTCCCGGTTCGACAGCGTGCCGCTGCGCCGCAGATCGGGCAGCACGGTCGAGCCCACTGCGGCGGGCGCGTGGCACACCGCGCAATAGCGGGCATAATGCTTGCCGCCCTCGGCAATGGTGGCGGCGCTGGCGCGGCTGGGCGGCGGATCGAGCGGCAGGCTGGCTAGCTCGGGCATCTCGGGCAGCGCGCCGTCGGCGCCCAGCTTGAACACCAGCAGCCGGCTGATGTTGCGCACCGGGCCCTGATCGTCGATCAGCCCGCCATCGGCGGAAATGGAATAGGCGCCGCCCCAGCCGGCAAGCACCGCGACATATTGCTCGCCTGCAACGGTATAGGTGATCGGCGGAGCGACGATCCCGGTCTGCGCCGCAAAGCTCCACAGCTTGCTGCCGTCGGCGGCGTCATAGGCGCTGAATTCGCTCGAGGAATTGCCCTGGAACACGAGGCCCCCGCCGGTGGCGAGCAGGCCGCCGTTCCACGGACCGGGGAATTCCACCTCCCAGCGCGCCTCCTGTTTGACCGGGTCCCAGGCGAGCAGCTTGCCCTTGACCGTGCCATAGACCTCGCGGCGGATGCCCAGATCGGGCGGCAGATCGCCCGCGCCCAGATCGAAGCCGACGTTGAAGCCGCGCGCGCGGTCGGGCTTCCAGTTGGCCTCGGGGGCGTAGATCGTCGCCGCCTCGAACGCCGGGATATAGACCAGCCCTTCGCCGGGGTGCCAGGCCATCGGGTGCCAATTGTGGCCGCCCAGCGGGCCGGGCATGACCATCGCGGGCTTGCCGGTCACATCGATCCGCGCCGCCTCGTTCTGGATCGGACGCCCCTCGGCATCGATCCCCGAAGCCCAGTTCTGCGGGATATAGGCCTTGGCGGAGATGAATTCGCCGGTCGCGCGGTCGAGCACGTAGAAGAAGCCGTTCTTGGGCGCCTGCATCAGCACCTGCCGCTCCTCGCCATCGATTGCGATATCCGCGAGGATGATGTGCTGGGTGGCGGTGTAGTCCCAGGTTTCGCCCGGCGTCGTCTGGTAGTGCCAGACATATTCGCCGGTATCTGGGCGGATCGCGACGATGCTGGAGAGATAGAGATTGTCGCCCTCGCCGCGGCCATCGGGACCGGGGCTGCGATAGGCGCGGTTCCACGGGCTGCCATTGCCGACGCCGATGTAGAGCAGGTCGAGTTCGGGGTCGTAGGCCATCGAATCCCATACCGTACCGCCACCGCCGATTCCGGTATCGCTGCCGAGCACATCGCCGCTCCAGGTGGCGGCGGCGGCTTTGAGATATTCGGGCGCCTCGGAATCCTCGTCCTCGTCGCCTTCGGGCACGGTGTAGAAGCGCCACAGTTCCGCGCCATCGGCCGCGTCATAGGCGGCGATATAGCCGCGCACGCCGAATTCGGCGCCGCCATTGCCGATCAGCACCTTGCCATCGATCACGCGCGGCGCGCCGGTGATGGTGTAGGACTGGTCCTGATCGACGGTGACCTTCTCCCATTCGACCGCCCCGGTGTCGCGGTCGAGCGCGACCAGCCGCCCGTCGAGCGTGCCCAGGAACAACCGGTCGCCCCAGGCGGCAAGCCCGCGATTGACCACGTCGCAGCAGGCCTTGACCGCGGTTTCGCCGGGCACCTCGGGATCATACTCCCACAGGGGTTCGCCCGTCGCCGCGTCGTAGGCTTTTACTTTGCTCCAGGCGGTGGTGACGTAGAGCTTGCCATCCATCACCAGCGGTGTGGCCTCCTGCCCGCGCGCGGTGTCCATATCGGCGAACCAGGCGAGACCCAGCTCGCCCACATTGTCGCGGTTCACCTGGTCGAGCGGCGAGAAGCGCTGTTCGGAATAGGTGCGCCCGTGGGTGATCCAATTGGCCCAGTCGTCGCCCGCATTGACGAGGCTGATGGCGTCGATCCCGCCGTCGCTTTCCTGCGATAGCATGTCGCCGCAGCCCGCCAGCGCGAGCATCGCCAGAGCGGCGTATCCCAGATTTCGCATGTCACCCTCTCCCCGGGCGCCGGTGTCCGGTCGCCTCTCGGTTGCCACCCTGCCGCGACGCGCAGGACTTGTCCATCAGGCCGAAACGTTTTCGATTATGCCCGAGGCGCGCGATGGGGTAGGCTCGCCTTCAACAAGGAGAGCGAATGCGATGGGTGGTCTGATTTTTATGGCGCTGGCGGTGCTGGTGCTGTTCATCTTCCTGGTGATGGCGGTCACGGTCGTCAAACAGGGCTACGTCTACACCATCGAACGGCTGGGCAAATACACCATCGCGGCCGAGCCGGGCCTCCACCTGATCATCCCGCTGATCGATCGCGTCGGGCGCAAGGTCAATGTGATGGAGCAAGTGCTCGACATCCCCGGTCAGGAAATCATCACCGCCGACAACGCCATGGTCGGGGTCGATGCGGTGGTCTTCTTCCAGGTGCTCGATGCGGGCAAGGCCGCCTATGAAGTCTCCAATCTCTACCAGGCGATCATGGCGCTCACCACGACCAATCTGCGCACGGTGATGGGCAGCATGGATCTCGACGAGACGCTGTCCAAGCGCGACGAGATCAACGCGCGGCTGCTCTCGGTGGTCGATCACGCGACCTCGCCCTGGGGAGTCAAGATCACCCGCGTCGAGATCAAGGACATCCGCCCGCCGCTCGACATCTCCGAGGCGATGGCGCGGCAGATGAAGGCCGAGCGTTTGAAGCGCGCCGAAATCCTCGAGGCCGAGGGCGACCGCGCGTCGAGCATCCTGCGCGCCGAGGGCGACAAGCAGTCTGCGATCCTCAAGGCCGAGGGCAAGCGCGAGGCGGCCTTCCGCGACGCCGAGGCGCGCGAGCGTGCGGCGCAGGCCGAGGCCAAGGCGACCGAGCTGGTTTCCGATGCCATCGCCCAGTCGGGCAACCAGGCGATCAATTATTTCGTCGCGCAGGAATACACCAAGGCGATCGGCAAATTCGCCGACAGCCCCAACGCCAAGACCATCCTGTTCCCGGTCGAGGCGACCCAGCTGATCGGCTCGCTGGGCGGGATCGGCGAGCTGGTGCGCGGCACATTCGGCGACAATCAGGGCACGGTCGATACCGGGACCCCGATACCCCAGCCGCGCCCGCAACGCCCGCAGCCGGTACGCCGCGCGAGCGTGCCTTCCTCCAACGACCCCTCGCAGGGCTGAGGGCCAAGTGGACGGGATCGAGGCCCATTGGTTCTGGTTCGCTGCGGGGCTGATCCTGGCGGGGCTCGAGATGGTCGTGCCGGGGGTATATCTGATGTGGCTGGCGATGGCCGCGCTGGCGACCGGGGTGATCACGCTGGTCGCGCTGCCTTCGCTCGCCGTTCAGGTCACCAGCTTCATTTTCCTCTCGCTGATCTTCGCCTTCTCCGCGCGGCGGATGCTGCGCGACCGTCCGATCGTCAGCTCGGATCCGCTGCTCAACAATCGCGGCGGGCGGCTGACCGGCCAGACCGCGCTGGTCACGCAGGCGCTGGTCTCGGGCAGCGGGCGGATAAAGGTCGGCGACAGCGAATGGATCGCGCGCGGCCCGGACATGGCGGTAGGCGAGCGGGTGCGGATCACCGGCAGCGACGGGTCGGAGCTGCTGGTCGAGCCTGTCGGGCTGATTATCGACCAGGACCCCGCGGGCAAGGCCTGACGCCGGGCGCGATGGTCAGGAGGCGGCGCGGTCGGAAAAGCGCCCCTGGCGGCGATAGCGCACCATCCATTTGTCGAGGAACAGGTCCAGCGGCTTGGGTGTGATCCCGAGCTGCTCGAAGCCGGGCTGCTTGCCCGAGACCACGCTGCCCTGTTTGAGCAATTCCCACTGATCGCTGCCCATCGGCGTGCCGGGGAGCGCGGCGAAGGCGCCCGAGACCGCATCGGGCATCGCCAGGAAGGTGCGCTTGCGCCGCTGCGCGGCGGCGATCCGGCGGTTGATCTCCATCATGGTCAGCCGCTCGGGGCCACCCAGCTCGAAGATCTGGCCGCCGTGCTGGCCGGGATCCTCGAGCGCCACCGCGACCGCTTCGGCGACGTCGTCGACATAGACCAGCTGCAGCTCGGCCTCGGGGCCGAACACCGGCAGCACCGGCACGAAGCGGATCATCTGCGCGAACATCGAGAGGAAGGCGTCGTCCTTGCCGAACAGGATCGAGGGTCGCAGGATCGTCGCCTGCGGGAAGGCCTCGCGCACGCGATCCTCGCCAAGCTTCTTGGCGGCGGCGTATTCGATTTCGGGCGCGCCATCGGGCTGCTCGGCGATGGCGCTGACATGGACGAAGCTGGTGGCGCCGGTTGCGGCGGCGGCCTCGGCCATCCAGCCCGCACTCTCGCCCATGATCTGGCGCAGATTGCCGTCGAAGGCGCCGACCAGATTGACCACCGCATCGGCCCCGGCGATGACATTGTCGACGCTGTGGCGGTCGGTGACATCGCAGCGCGCAAACTGGATCTGGCCGAGATTGGCGAGCGGTTTGAGATTGAACGCGCGCTCCGGGTGGCGACTGGCGATCCGCAGCCGCGCGCCGCGCGCGAGCATCGCCTGCGCCACGTAATTGCCGATGAAGCCGCTCCCGCCCATCAGTACTACGAGTTTACCGTTCAACGCGCTTTTGCTCGTCATGCTCGTCCTTCGTTCGTTTGCCCCGCCGCCCTAGCCGCAAGCACGCCGCGCTCGCAAGCGTTCCGCGCTCGTGGACGGCTGGGGGCAGGTTGGGGGAGGGCGACGCGAAGTCGATTGACAAGGGTCCCCCGCCTTCGCTAGTGGCCCGCGCCTACCGACGGCACCGGACCAAGACGACCGGATTGCCGCAAACGTGCCCAGATGGCGGAATTGGTAGACGCACCAGCTTCAGGTGCTGGCGATCGCAAGGTCGTGGAGGTTCGAGTCCTCTTCTGGGCACCATTTGTTCTTCTCTTGTTCTCCCAGATAATCTATAAAACCCGCAGAAACCCTAGGGATTTGGCCCTTTGGTAGTTCCGGATCGTCCCGTTTGTTCTCGGGGGTTCCAGACATTTTTGCGGGCCTTTTGCGGGCCTTTGCGAAAACCACATTTGGAAAAGGCCCGCAAATGCCTCTGACCGAAACGCGGCTCCGCGCTCTCAAGACGAAAGACAAACCTTACAAGGTCGCTGACCAGCGAGGCCTTTATATTGAGGTTACCCCAGCCGGTGGCAAACACTGGCGATTTCGATACCGGCTCGGCAAGCTCGAGAAGAAGCTCGTAATCGGGAGCTACCCGGAGGTCAGCCTGAAAGAGGCGCGTGACGCGACCTACGAAGCAAGGCAGACTGTTGCATCAGGCGGGGATCCTGCCTTCGACAAACGGAAGAAAAAGATCCGCGAGGAGTTCCTGTCTGCCCAGACCTTCGAAGCCGTTGCCCGCGAATACATCGAACAGATGATGGTGCAGAATGGCCGTGCCGAAGGAACGATCATCAAGGCAAATTACTTCCTCGATCAGCTTGCGCCGGCCATCGGCAACCGACCAATTCATGAGATTGAGCCGTTTGAGGTTCTTGCTCCGCTCAAGCGTCTGGAAGCCAGTGGGAAGCACGAGACTGCAAAGAAGACTCGCTCCTTTGCAGGCAGGGTCTTTCGTTATGGCGTCGCCACGACCCGGTGCAAATCCGATCCGACGAGCATGCTCAAGGGTGCTTTGATCACGCCGCGGGCTACGCATTACGCAGCGATCCTCGAGCCCAAGGAGCTTGGTGGGCTTTTACGTGCGATAGACGACTACACCGGCCATCTGATCACAAGGTTCGCGTTGCAGATCGCGCCTCATGTCTTTGTTCGCCCGGGTGAACTGCGACATGCCGAATGGCGCGAGATCGATCTAGTAGACCGGGTTTGGAAAATCCCGGCAGGCAAGATGAAAGCGCGGCGCACGCACGCGGTTCCGCTTTCGACGCAAGTCATCGTCTATCTAACCGACCTCGCTGAATTGCTGGGCCAGGATGGCTACGTGTTTCCCTCGGCACGCACCTCGCAGCGCCCGATGAGCGAGAACTCCCTAAACGCAGCATTCCGCAGGATGGGTTACTCTAAGGAGGAAGTTACTGCGCACGGCTTGAGGGCAACCGCATCGACATTTCTGAACGAGTCCGGGCTCTGGAATCCGGACGCGATCGAGCGCGCACTGGCACATGGCGATAGCAATGTCGTGCGCGGCATCTACCACCGGGGTAAGCACTGGGACGAGCGGGTGCGTATGGCCCAGTGGTGGAGCGACTACCTCGACGAACTCCGGTCAGGCGGAAAGGTCATAAAGGCCAAATTTGCAAAAGGCTGAGCAAATAAATTGCAATGCTAATCAGCCAAAACAGGACTTGAGGCTCAGGAGCAACCCGAGCAGTGACACTGACGCGAGCAAACCGAACTCAATCCTGACTCCCAGATCTGCAAGCCATTTGCGCATCGCTACAAGGCCTCAGTTTGTGGCGTTCTGGCAATTGAGCTGATCGAAACGGCCCGCGATTGCTTTCCAGGTTTCTACGCCTGCCTCATCGCCCTCGTTTGCCAATCGTTTAACTTGCTCTGCCATGTAAGCAGGGCCTGCTGCACCGTGGTTCTTTTCAACCCACAGCGCGACAGCCCAAAGTTCTTGGTCGCGGTTCAGCACCAAGGTTCGCGTCTCCCAGTCCAGGTCCGCGCTAATCCTTCGCTGACCAGCTGATCGCCGAGTGACCGACCATCGCGGATCACGACCCGCAGTTTGCGCCCGTACTGGTCTTTATCCCGGTTTCCGATGGTCCTGAGCTCGAAGGGCCCAACATTGAGCAGATCGACCAATCGATATGTCGCTCGCATTCCAAGCTCATATTCGTAGTCGCATCTAGGCTGGCTGATTTCTGGAGTGTCGATGTCAGCGATGCGGATCTTGTTCCCATCAAGCCAAAAAGTATCGCCATCGACGACACATGTCCGCCTGACCGTGCCGCATATCGCAAATTGTGGAGAGCTTGCTTGTTGAAATAGCGTCTGGGGCTGTTGCTCGACGTCTGCAACTCTCTCGTTCCCGACTGGCCAGTTCAGCGCCAGCATCCCTGCCGCGAGTATTACTGAGAATGCCCCAAAGCCCAACATAATCTCCCTACGCAACTTGCGGCGCTTTTTTGCTTTCAAAGCTTTGCGAAAGTCGAACGGCTCACCAGGTGCTTCACTCACTGGCGCCGTCCGAGCTCACTATGCAATTCCCCTCAGACAATAGCCATAAATCAGGCCGTTTCTTCAATTGTATGTGCCAATTGCGCGCCATCTTGCCAACACTGTTCTGACGTACTGCGGTGTTTCACCGTTTTTCGGAATACCCTGTGATCGGGACACAGCACCCGGACCGGCATTATAAGCGGCCAAAGCCAGGTGGACCGCTTCGAAGCGTTTTAACATATCGCGCAGATAGCGCGCGCCGCCGTTGATCGAAGCGATGGGATCATGTCGATTTCGAACACCCAGTTCCCGCGCAGTGCCAGGCATGAGTTGGGCAAGTCCGGCCGCACCCGCCGGACTGACAGCCATTGGATTGAAGCGCGACTCGGTCCAAATCAGAGCGCGCAGCAAGTTGGTTGGCAGGCCGTATTGGCGTTCAGCCTCGGCGATCGCTGCCATGTACAAACCTTCCCGGTAGGAAACATCTGCTCGATTACTTTTATAGACTGCAGGGAGGTGCTGCCTGACGGACACTTCCTCGCCTTTCGGTTGCATGATGGCATGTTCGAAGAGGCTGAACTCCTGAGCACTTGCTGGGTGAAACGCAATCACGATCAAGCCCGCAAAGGCAATCGCTAGTCTCGTCAAACGTTTGGGGGCAGTCATCTCGTTCATTGCTCCATTGCTTCGAATCGAAATGGAACATACATAGAACATACGCCTGTAGGAAAGCGGCAGATGCTAACCTAAGAAGAGGAGAGGAGGCGTGTTGAAGGGGCCACTTCGCAAGCTGAGGAGCTCGCATGTCTCTCTATGTCCAAACTCATCCCACTTCATCCCTTGCCGAGACCGCTCGCAACATTTGCGAATCACGCGGGGGAAAATGGTCGGGAACAAAGGGCATGGCCTGCTGTCCTGCGCATGATGATCGCACGCCCTCGCTTGGCGTGTCGCTCGGGCGACACGCTATACTCTTCCATTGCTTTGCTGGCTGCGATCAGCAGGCCGTGCTTTCCGCTCTGGCAGGCGAAGGTTTCGGCGCGGCCACATTATTTACAGGCTCGAAGAATACCGATCATTCCGAGCCAAACAGGTCTCGCAAGCCGTCAGCAGCAGCGCTGAGAATCTGGCGCGAAGCCGATCCGTTGCGTGCCAGTCCCGCAAAGGCCTATCTCGAAAGTCGCGGACTTTTGGCTGCATCCCCGGCGCTTCGCTTCCATCCTCGAACACCGCTTGGGCCCAAGGGTCGCACGCGCTTCCTTCCAGCAATGATTGCAGCGGTCAGTCTCGATGAGGGGCCAATTGCCATCCACCGCACGTTCCTGTCGCAGCAGTCCCCTGCGAAAGCTGCCTTCGACAAACCGAAACGCGCGCTGGGTTCTCTCGGCGAAGCTGCTGTCCGCCTCTTTGCACCGGCTGCTGGCAGGCTTGGACTTGCCGAGGGAATAGAAAGCGCGATGTCAGCCTATGCGCTTACCGGCATTCCGTGCTGGGCTACACTGGGCAACGAGCGGTTTGGTCTCGTGACCATTCCTGAGAGCGTCACCGAGCTTCATCTGTTTGTGGACAATGACGCTGGCGGCGAGCTTGCTGCCACACGTGGCCTCGCTGCTTACGCCCGGGATGGTCGGACGATCCAGGTCCGCAAACCTCGCTCAAGTGATACCGATTGGAACGACGAACTACTGGCATGGCTGCGCCGTAAGACGGCGCGTTGAGAGGAGAGAAGGCTTTTTGAATTTCTGATCCGGCAGAGGGCGCATGTCCCGATGCCTCAACCAGGAGGACGATTTGCCATGTTTCACTCAGACCTATTTTCCGAAAACCAGCAACTGCATTCAATTCCGCTGACATACACCATTGGCGCCAAAATTGGCGAACATCTCGCATCTGGTCGTCATCTCACGCGAGCCGATATCTCGGCCCTGTTCTCACAAAAGACCGGAGTGCAGGACTGGGGAAGCGCATGGACAATTGACGACTATAACAACGCCGCCGAGATTGGAGCACTGCTCTGGTTGCGCGATCATTCGCGGATCGACCTGACGACACGCATGCGCGAAGCGGAAGCGCGCTTCGACTGGCTCGACGCAGCACTGCCGCCCCGGCATGTTCGAAGCGAAGCTCAGGTTGAACTCCAGCAGTTTTCAACTCCGCCGATGCTGGCCTGGCTAATGGCCAAGGCCGCTGTCATTTCTCCGCAAGACTCCATGCTCGAGCCATCTTCCGGTAATGGTGCAATCGCGATTTGGATGAGTGCTCATCAGGCATCTTTGCAGCTCAACGAGATCGATTTCGCCAGGCGGAACAATTTGAGGCATATCTTTCCAGAGGCTCAAATAACCGCACACGATGGCGAGCTGATCGCCGATTTGCATCGCGGTCCGGCCCCCTCCGTAGTGCTGATGAACCCTCCTTTTGCCCGCAGCCAGGAGCGCGGCCAAGATGGCGCTTCTGCTCACCGTCATCTGCGCAGCGCGATCCGGACTTGTGCTACCGGCGGCAGGATCGTCGCGATCATGCCCGAAAGCTTCAACGCATCGCGCTTTCGCGATGCAGAAAGCGATACCTCGCTCTGTCTCGATGTCAGCTTGCAGCAGATGTTTTCCCGAACGGGCACGGGAATCGCCGTGCGGATGGTCGTGTTCGACAAAATTCCGAGCTCTGCGGTTTCAGCGATCACAGGCGATACGGCAAACCTTGTCCAACTCGATCACCTTCTCACAACACTCCCACCTCGCGCGCCGAGTTCCGCAAGCGTCCACCATCCGGGGATGCGCAGCTCGTTGCGCTCGCAAGCCAAAGTACCAAAGAATATCCCAGCGATTAGGCCGTCGGCGCCGTTTGCTTCGGAACGAAGCTCCGCAACCGACGTGGCCGAACTAGGCTATTCCGCGCTCACCGAGTCCGCACCGGTGCCCGAGCAAACAGGCATCTATCTCCCCTATCGCCCCAGCCGCATTAGGTTTGCCAATGCTCCGGCGCATCCGACACCTCTCGTTGAATCGGTCGCTATGGGATCGGTCACGGCCCCGATTCCCGAAGCGCGCCCGCTTCTTCCTGCAAACTGGCAGACAGACTGCCTGCTGTCCGAAGCGCAATGCGAGACACTCATCTATGCTGCGCAGGCGTTTGCGCGCGACCTGCCAGGTCAATTCCGGCCGAGCCAGGAAGGCACCATGCTTGAGCTCACCGAGGACGGCAGCTCCTACCGCCAAGGCTTTTTCCTCGGCGATGGGACCGGAGCGGGCAAGGGACGGCAGATCGCCGGCATTATCATGGACCGATGGCTCTCGGGCGCGCGCCGCCATATCTGGATCACAAAGAATGAAGCATTGCTTGAGGACGCTCGCCGCGACTGGGAGGCGCTTGGTGGGATGGCGCTCGACATCCAGCCGCTTTCGCGCTGGAAAATCGGACAGCCCGTTACGATGCCTGAGGGTATTCTCTTCGTAACTTACCCGACGCTGCGGTCAGGACGCGCCGAAGATACCCGGCTTGACCAGATCCTCGCTTGGGCGGCCGCGGAATTTGCCGGTGTGATTGCCTTTGACGAGGCGCATGCCATGGCAAACGCCCTCGGCTCATCGAGCACGCGCGGTAAGCTCAAGGGCTCAGAGCAGGGTATGGCGGGCCTCCGGCTACAGAACAATCTGCCGCGCGCCCGCGTTCTCTATGCCTCGGCCACCGGTGCATCGGATATCGCCAATCTTGGTTACACCGCCCGGCTTGGCTTGTGGGGACCGGAAACCGCATTCCCGACCCACGAGGCGTTCATTACCGACATCCGTGCTGGCGGGGTCGCAGCGATGGAACTCGTAGCCCGCGATCTCAAGGCCCAGGGCCTCTATCTTGCCCGCGCGCTGTCCTTCGCCGGGGTCGAGTACGATATTCTCGAGCACAAGCTGACCGAAGCACAGGAGCGAATCTATGACGCCTATGCCGAGGCTTGGGCAATCATTCACCGCAACCTCGAAGCGGCGCTCGAGGCAACGCGGGTGGTCGACGAGGACAGCGGCGATACGCTGAACCGCAACGCAAAAGCTGCTGCACTTTCGATATTTGAAGGCACGAAGCAGCGCTTCTTTGCACAGCTCCTGCTATCGATGAAACTGCCGAGCCTTATCCCAGCCATGGAAGAAGCGCTTGGCGAGGAGAATTCGGTGGTCGTGCAGCTGGTTTCAACGTCAGAGGCCATGCTTGACCGGCGTCTCGCCGACCTTTCTGACGACGAACGCGAAGCGCTCGATATTGACTTGTCCCCGCGTGAATATGTCATCGACTATCTCGCCAAGAGCTTTCCCGTACGCCTAATGCAGGTCTTCACCGACGAGGACGGCAATCTGCGGTCAGAAGCGATGAGCGATGACGAGGGCAACCCCGTCATTTGCGCGCGCGCTATTGCAGCGCGCGATGCTCTCGTTGAACAGCTTTGTGCTTTGCCGCCAATTGCGACCGCGCTCGATGCGATCATCGAGCATTTCGGGACCGAAGCCGTAGCCGAGGTCACAGGGAGGACCCGAAGGCTTGTTATCGGCCGCGATCACCAGCAGCGCGTCGAACGGCGAAGCCAGAGCGCCAACGTGGCTGAAGCGCAGAGCTTCATGGAAGGGACCAAGCGCATCCTTGTCTTTTCCGATGCAGGGGGGACTGGGCGGTCCTACCATGCCGATCTCGGGTGCCAGAACCAGCAACGTCGTGTGCATTTCCTGCTCGAGCCGGGATGGCGTGCTGACAACGCGATCCAGGGGCTAGGACGGACCAACCGCACCAACCAGGTATCGTCTCCGCTCTTCCGCCCCGTGACGACCGATGTGAAGGGCGAACGCCGCTTCATTTCGACAATCGCGCGCAGACTCGATGCTCTGGGTGCCCTCACGCGCGGGCAGCGTCAAACCGGGGGTCAGAATCTGTTCGATCCAGCTGACAATCTCGAGAGCGACTATGCCCGCGATGCGCTCACCCGCTGGTTCCAGCTGCTTTATGACGGAAAGCTCGAGGCCACGAGCTTCGGTGACTTCGCCCTACGCACCGGTCTCCGTCTCGAGAATCCCGATGGCGGGCTGACTGACAACCTGCCGACCGTCCAGCGTTGGCTAAACCGTATCCTCGCGCTGCCGATTGCGCTTCAGAACGCCATCTTCGATGAATATCTGGGACTGGTCGAAGCGCGAATTGAGGCCGCTCGCGAAGCCGGATCCCTCGATCTCGGTCTGGAAACAGTTCGCGTTGACAGTTTCGAAGTCCTTGGGGATGAACTTCTGCGTGCCGATCCTGTCACTGGCGCAGAAACCCGCCTCGTTTCGCTCGAAGTGAAGCGGCACCTTCGCCCCTTGCGTTTTAAGCGTCTCGTCCGGATGCACGAAATAGGAACCCGGCATGCCATCCCCTTGCGCAATGCGCGCTCAGGCAAAATTGCACTCTCGGTTCCAGCCCGGCGGTTCTTTGCGGACGATGGCGCTGTGATTGAACGCCGGCGGCTCCTGCGCCCGCTTAAATCGGCCAACTGGACGTGTGACGCGCTCCGTGAAAGCCTGTGGGAAGAGATCGGCGTGACCGAGTTCGCGAAAGCTTGGCGAACCGAAGAAGAGCAGGCCGCGAACTCACCCGTCACCGAGCGGGTCCATCTTGCTACCGGACTCTTGCTACCAGTGTGGAAACGCTTACCGGGCGATCATGTTCGCGTCACCCGGCTCGTTGCTGAAGACGGCCAGTCGATCATCGGCCGGGAAGTCCTCGACATCGACCTGGCGAAGATCGCCGAAACCTTTGGCCTAGTCGCGGTAACCGGCCCCGCACCTGACGAACTCGGGAAGCTCGTTCTTGCAAGCGGGACTCCGCAGCCACTCGCAAGTCATGACGCTCTCACGGTCAAACGCTCGCTGGTCGGAGGCGAGCAACGGCTCGAACTCACTGGCTACGCGCCGGATCGGCTCGACTGGTACAAGACCAAGGGCTGCTTCACCGAGATCATCAGGTATCGCACACGGCTGTTCGTGCCGGTCTCTAAGGCGTCGTCCGTCCTGCCTGCACTGGCAGCCTGATCCCGTGGATGGGTCCGGACCAAAAGATGAGAGTGGAGAGAGCCCTTTGGGCTTGTGGGCCTTGTGATCGTCACATGCGCCTTCATCCCATCAGGAGAAAACCCATGATCCAGTCTATTGCATTGAAGAAGCTCGTCCCCAGCCCGCGCAACGTTCGCAAGTCGAGCGATGTTCTTGCCGACCTCCAATTAAGAGCAGACATCGCAGCGCGCGGCCTGCTGCAAAACCTTGTTGTGCGCAAAGGCAAACGCGGAAGGTTCGAAGTCGAAGCTGGAGGTCGCCGCCTCGCAGCGCTCCAGGCGCTCGCCGAAGAAGGCACATTGCCCGAAAGCCATGAAGTGACCTGCCTGGTTATCGAAGGCGAGGAAAGCGAAGTGCGCGAAGTCAGTCTCGCCGAGAACTTTCAGCGTCTTGCAATGAATCCGGCCGACGAGGCGCAGGCTTTTGCCGCGATTATAGAGGCAGGAGCAACACCTGAAGACGTCGCCCGTCGGTTTGGTCTCACCGTCCGCTTTGTTGAGGGGCGCCTGCGCCTAGCTGGTCTCGCACCCTGCGTTTTCGAAGCTCTCGCGGAAGGCACGATCACGCTCGACATGGCCAAGGCCTATGGCGCAATCTCAGATGTCGAGCGCCAAGCCCATGTCTATGCCGAATTGCAAGACGCCTGGTATCAGATCACGCCTGACACGATCCGCCGGATGGTGCTCGATGCCACTGTGCGAGGCTCCGACCCGCGTGCCATTCTCGTGGGGCGCGATGCCTATCTTGCGGCAGGTGGCCGTATCGAGCGCGAACTCTTCGACGATGATGCCAGTGAAAGCTGGATCGATGTAGCCCTGCTTGAGGACCTTGCCCACAAGGCCATGGAGCAAGCAGCGTCGAAGACGGCGCAGGAATATGGCCTTGCCTGGGTGCGGCCTACTCTTGGCAATTATGTCAGCCATGACCTCGTCGAAGGCCTCAATCGCTTGCCATGCGAGCCCGCGCCAATGACCGGGGAAGAAGCCCAGAAACTCGGCGAACTCGAAGCCGACTACGACCGCGTGGCCGCCATTCTCGAAGATGAGGATAGCGACGAGGAAGAGGTAGCAAAGGCCGAGCAGGAATTGGTGGTGATTGACCGTGCCATGCGCGCGCTCAATGACCGGCCTCCGGTGCTTGCTGATGAACTGAAGGCTGAAGCAGGAGCCTTCCTCGTCCTTTCGCGCAATGGGGACCCGGCATTGGTGCCGCAGTTCTACACCGAGACCGAGATTGTTTCTGAAGACGAAGGTGCGCTTGAAGCGGTCTCGGAAAGTGAAACGGTAGCGCCAAAGGGCGGAGCGCTTTCGCAGCGCCTACTCGATGAGCTTGCCATGCAGCGCCGCGATATCCTTGCGATCCATCTGGCCAATGATCCGGCACTTGCGCTCGACTTCATGATCTTCACTCTTGCCGATGCTGACGGACACGACTGGCGTGCGAAGAAGGCATCGACGCTTATCGGTTCGGTGGCTTCCGGCCCGGTTACAGGGTTCGAAGCAAAGGATGCCCCGGCAAGTGCTGCGCTGGCTGAGTTTGCTGGATCACTCGACGAGAGCTGGCGATCGGGCGAGAATGATGTCGAACGGTTTGAAAGGTTTCGCGCTCTGTCGGACGACGCTCGCTCGGCGTGGCTTGGCCACGTTGTCTCCCGCACGCTTATCGCCAGCCTGGCCTGCGAGGGCGAACGTTCTGTGCCGCTGCATGAAATGCTTGGGTCTCTGCTCGAAATCGAGACCGCACACTGGTGGCGTCCCACGGCGGCGAACTATTTCGACCGCGTAGCCAAGGCACGCACGCTCGAAGCGCTAGATGCAGCAGGCGGCCCCGAACTGGTGAGCCGGTATGCCGGGTCTAAGAAGATTGAATTGGCAAGCGCTGCCGAGCGCATCTTCTCGGGCAACTTCATTGGCGACACGGATGTCAAGGACCGGGCCCAAGCATGGATTCCCGCGATCATGCGGTTCGGTACCGCTGAGGTTCTGGACCATGTTGAAGAAGGACTCACCAGCGAAGATAAAGGCGATAACGAGATTGCCGAGCAGGCTGCCTGATCCCTCCTGACAGGTCTAAGCCCCTTGGCAGGCGGTCCGTTCTTCGAGGACGGGCCGCCTAATTTCGTGACTGCTTCTGGGCCGAAAGCGGACTGTCCGCTGTTGGCTTTACCTCCGGCAATATCGACTTCCACGGGCCCATAAGTCGGTGCGAGACGTTACCATTACATGACCATGCACTACACGCGCGCAGGGCGCGGAAAACCCCTCCTCCTTGTCCATGGACTGGGGGCAACTGGCGGCTCGTGGGAGACGATCTCGCCTTCGCTTTTTCGAGTCAGGGAGGTGATCGCCGTGGATTTGCCCGGCCACGGGCAGACACCCGAAGAGGCCGACAGCGGTACGTTCAACGGGCTGGCGCGCAGTCTGGACGACTGGCTCCGCACCGAAAATCTCGTCGGGATCGATATGGTGGGCAGTTCGCTGGGTGCTCGCCTGGTGCTCGAGATGGCGCGGCGCGGCCAAGCGGGGGCGGTTGTCGCACTTGATCCGGGCGGCTTCTGGCAGGGGTGGGAGCGCACCTTCTTCAAAGCCACCATAACGCCATCGATTGCTCTGGTTCGCGCGCTGCGACCGGTGCTTCCTGCCATCACCGGAAATGTCGCAGGCCGGACCGCGCTCATGGCCCAACTCTCTGCAAGGCCCTGGGCGCTCGACCCGGCATTCGTTGAGCGTGAACTGAAGTCATTGGCTGATACGCGCACCGTCAATTCGCTTGTGAAGGACCTCGCCAACGGGCCAATGCAGGAGGGCCCTGCACAAACGGCTGCGCCCCTTGTCATCGGCTGGGGGCGCAAGGATCGGTTGTGTCTTCCGCAGCAGGCAGATCGCGCGATGAAAGCCTTCCCTGAAGCGACATTGCACTGGTTCGAGCGTAGCGGACACTTCCCGATGTGGGATCGGCCAGAGGAGACCGTTCGCGTGATCCTGGATGCAACAAGCATCTCGAAATCGACGTAATACTGCAACTAGCCGTTCAGCAAATCGAGGACCAAATCTTGGGGCTAGTCCCATCATAAGGTCCTTTGTTGGGCCGATTGCAGACTGTCTGCTGCCAGAGCACTATCGAATTTAGCAGACAATACTTTATTGGCGGATGGGCTTATTGCAGATTGGCATATGCGCGAACCCCGTCAAGATGAGGGAACATAGGGCTACCTTAACCTATCCGCGTCGCCTTCTGGATCGTATCCTCCACAAGAACATCCTTGAGGGCTGGCATCCCGAACATCTGACGTAAGGCGGTCCATGCCACCACCACGCCCTCGCGCCAATCGACTTCCTCGATGCCCGGGGCAGTGAATTCGTGCTCCATTCGTGGCTCGAGGGCCACCGGAGGCTCACCTCCGAAGGTTTGAACGTCCGGCCAATACAGCCCTTCTAACCCCGTCACACCGAGCCGAACATGATAGGGTGACGCGCCGCCATTGGCGCCGAGCCGTGCGAGCCCGCTGGCCAAAAGGTCGGCCCAATTCTCGGGAATGTAATCCCCATAGAAGCAGGGCCGCCAGCGATAGTCGGCCGAAATGCGAGTTTGCATCATCCATAGCTCGCCGGTCCCGCGAAACCACATCGTTGCGGCATCAAGTTCCGGCCCGACATCGGCGCGCACGCTCCCGGTGTATGTCAGCTGGCCGCCTGTCGTCTGGCCCCAACTGAAGCCGCCATATCCTCCGACAAACGGGCCATGGACCCCGCCGTCAAGGGCCGACGGATCGAAGCTGCTCGGCAGAATGCGGACATACCAGCGTCCGCCGTCCACAAACATCTTAGTACCGGAGCCCCGATCCTCGTTGATCCTGACCGGCGTCCCCGGTGCGACCCAGATGGACGGATCATCCTCGACGCTCGGCTGCCAGGGGCGCGGTGCCGGCGCGACGGCGGAAAGCGCACCAACGCATCCGCCGATCCGGTCGACGAGCGATTCCACGATGAATGCGCGCGTCTTTGCCAACTCTTCGCGGCTCGCGCCGGCTGGCAAAGCGTAAGTGATCGGTCCGCGTCTCCCCCGTAGATCGAAAGGCAGGTCTTCAACGCGACTATCGGTGAAAGCTGTGTTCCAGATAGTGACGACGCGCTCCGGCCCCAGCGCCTTCTTCGCGTAGCCAAGTTCGATCAGCACGTTCGGGTTTGCGATATGCTTGCCTTGGTCAGAGATGGCTAACGGTGTGATGTCGGCGACGAACACCGCAGCGGCATCAATCTTTGCGAGGATCGCGCTGACGATGTCCGGCGAACCCGGAAGCCCGCGCGTATCATGGTCGATCTCCAGACGCTCATCGATTTCCGTTTCGCCCGTCAGGCGATCGAGAGCGATGACCATTGCCTCGCGGATCAGATGGCGCGTTTCTCGTTCGCTGCGATCGCTCTGCCATGACCAAAATACCGTCCGTGTCATCCCGCCATTCTCACTCTAAAGACTTTGAAGCCCCGTTCGTCATCATTTCATCGGCTTCTACCACGAGATCGTCGCGACCAGCGAGGGCGGCGATCTGGCCGAATGCGATCAAGGCCATCGTGCCCGAGAACTGGACGACCTCCAGCAGGGAATCGTCTTCGAAGCACGGTTCAATATATTCACCCTGCATACGGCGAGATATCTGGTGAATCCCGCCATGCGTGTAGCCGTTCATGGCGTTCCAGGCGCTCTCTTTCACCTTGGACAGGAACTTGCTCTCGAACTCGGGGCGTTCCTCGATCGCGTCGATCAGGGCACCAAACCGCGGTGCGATCAGGTCCTTTTCGACGAATGTCTCGATCTCGGTATCCGAGGCGCAATAATGCAGCCACGCCCCACGCACGAAGCACTCGAACTCGCAGCGAACCAGGGCAAAGGCGCTGGCATAGACATGAGAGGAGACTAACGCGACGATGCCTGCATGATGCTCAATTGCCAGGTCGAAGAGCTGCCCAGGAATGCGATGGCGATGATCGCCCTTCATCTCGATACCGCTCAGCTTACCGTGAATCCAGGAGATCAGTTTATGCGCTTTGGCGAGTGCGGCTTCCGCCGCTTCGGAATGGCTATGCTGATCAATCGTCATGCTCACCCCTCTCTTCGCTTGGCGCCCTTCATCTGGATTTCCCAACCGGCTTTCGCGCCTTGGCGGCTGTTTTAGGCCGTGCGCGTCGCTTCCGCTTGGTCTCTTGGACGGGCGCTGCATCCTTCAATCCGTTTTTTGCCCGCAGCTGCTTCATGAGCCCGACCCAGAGGTCGGGCGGCAAGGGCAGGCGATAGTGACGGCAGGCCAGGGCGAGGATCGGCCAATGACCCAAGCGAACAGCAGAAAGCTGGATGAACGGTGCGGACGGCGAACATTCGGTTTCGAGAATGCGCATCAGTTCGGTGCCGTCCTCCGTGATCGGTAGACCGCCGAGCGAGGCGCCGTGCTGAGTGTCACCGACATAAAAACGCGCTTCGGTATCGGCATCCGCGATCCAGAGTTGGGCGTTACAATGGCCCAGGAATTTCGCGGAAAATTGCGCCAGATGCGCCGCTCCCTTCTCGCCGCCGAGGGACGCGGCCCAAAGGGCAAGGAGCGGGAACAGGGTGCTCCCCTTGGTCTGCGCTTGCCGAAATTCATCGGTGCGCTCGTGCGGATGATCGACCAGGCTGCGATAGTCGCTGTGTATCGTGGGATATCGATTGTGCGTCCGGTAAGCCAATGTGATGCGCTCGATCAGCGCCTCGGCGTAGTTGCTTGCCGCAGGGTTCCATTGTTCGAGCATCGACAGAAAGAGCAGAGCCACGCCGATATCTACGACCTGCTCGTCGGTGATCGGGGTCATGAGGATCGGATTGTTGCGGATCAGCAGGACAATCTGCTGGGCCAGCTCGGTGGCTTCCTGCGACTCCCAGTCGGAGCGAAGTTCGGGCAGAAGCGCCGACCCTGCCTTGAACCAGAGATGCCAGAGCCCGCGCATCGCGACCCGTCCCAGCGTCTCGAACAGCTTGAGATTGACGTCGGCCGACGCCGCCGAATTGACTGCGACCGATATGGCGTGCTGCTTGTCGACGATGGGCAAGATCTTCTCGCCGACCAAGGCATCCCAGATGGTGAAATGGAGATCGACGAGATCGGCATAGGCGATCCCGACCTCCTCGCTTGCCTTGCTCGTTCGGGCGATATCGTCGCGGACGAGTTGCCACGCATGCAGCAGCGCGCGCTCGCTTGCACGATAGGGCGCTTCGATGTTCCCCGTGTCGCGCGCCCAGACGAAAAATACCCATAAGCAGATCGAGAGCTGGCGGAGAATTGTTGTGCGCTGCTTAGCTGTGGTGCGGGTGGTCGCGCAGATGCCGCGGATCAGTGCTGCGAAATGGGTGAAGGCCACCTCCGGCTCGTCGACCATCGCGACGGCCTTCTGGAAATGCGTGCGGAGCTCGGGACGAACAAGCTGCTCGCGCAGCACGCCGTCGACGAGGAGGCCGGCCAGATAATCGCCGTTCCATTCCTCAAAGGACAGACCCTCGCGCGTCAGCCCATTGGTGAACATTGTCACGTTGTCGCGGACAGCTTCTTGGACGTCGCCGCCAAAGCAGAGGCAGATTACCACGTCATATTTGCGGTACGCCTTGGCGACACGCGTCGGAATATAGACGTCGATAATCTCGTTGATCGAGCTGCGCAGCGCCTGCGGTGTGCCGTCCCAGTCGGCCCGGGTGAGATCGCCCTTCTTGAGCGAGAACAAATATAGCTTGCGCTTGCCCTCACTATCCGGCGGGCTGAGCGCGGCGACATCGACGCCATATTGCCGCGTGCCGATCGAGGGCCGCGAAACTACCGTGTAGCCTAGCTCGCTCAGCAGGTCGGGGACGACCGCATCCAGTTCGCGCCGTTCGCGGAGCGATGCGAGATACTGGCGGAAGATCAGCTTCATTGTGGGCGGTCTTCCCCCCGGAAGTGGAGGAGCATCATCTGCAGTCCCATCGGATCGACAATCTCGACGCGCGGCATCTCGAAGGAATGACTGATGCTCCCCATGGGCGTTTCGATCCGCCGCGGCTCGTCCTTATGGTCCTTGAACCACGAGACGGCGCGGGTTCCGTACAGGATGAGCGATTCCGTCGCGATCGAGGCGAAGATCGATTTCTTTCGGGCTGCGCGCCAAGCTTCCGCCATGCTATCGGAATGCCGCTGCCATTCGAGCTGTCGCTCGCGCTCCGAAGGATGAAGTTCCGGCACCATCCCGATCGAACTGAGCCCTTCGAGATAGGCCTCCTGCCCCGCGAGCGCCCGCTGAACGGCGGCGTGCGCCGGATCGGTGCTATCTTCCGAAATCGGCTTGAGATAGTCGTCCGTGATTCCCCCGTAGTTGATCAGGACCGGGTCGACGAGCAAATCGATGATCGCGTCGGTGGCTTCGACCGACGCGGTGCGCAGCAGCGACACGAGCAGCGAGGCCATGAGACTCTGTTTGAGGAAAAAGGTAGCGATCACCTTGCGCGCCAAATAGGGATAATCGGCGTCAGCGAGTGAAAACCGCGCAAAGTCGATCCGGAAGACGAATTCGTCGGACCCGGCTCCGAACAGCGCGTCGTTCATCGCGCTACAGAGCTCATAGTCTCCATCCAGCAGCCAGGCGACGACCCAGTCGTCCAGAACCTGCCCGCCCTCTTTGCGCAGCGCATGGCTGAGTGAATCTAGCTCATCGAGTTCGATTCGGTCTTCCTCGCGGCGGAGGACATGCTCGAGATAGCGGCGCGCACGTTCGGGGTGACCGTTCTGCACCAACTTCATCAAGGCTAGGTCGAGCATCTCGACGGTGCCCTTGTTCTCGCCCTTGATGGCCAGCAAGGCTTCCAAGAGAGCATCGACCAGCTCGTCCGGCAGATGTTCGGGATCGAAGGCGAGCGTGCGCGCCGCCGTATCGAGCGTATAGTCGCCAAGCTGCTCCAGCGCTGCGCCCGCCAGCCCGGTCAATTCGACCCGTCGATCAGGTGGGGCGTCCTTCAATCGCCGCGCGACGGCCGTGATCAGCGGCGCGCGGATGGCGTCGTCAGCCGCCACCAGGTCCGAAAAGGCCGCAACAAGGCGATCCCATTCCGCATCGTTCTGACATGGAGTCTGGCCGAGCGCGTTGATCGCGGCCTGCGTCTCGGTCTCGCTTCCGCCGGTCAGAAATCCATAGGCCCGGTCGAGGAAATAGGGCCTGTCGACGGCAACGCCCTGCTTGATCGCAATGGTCAAAAAGCGGTCCGCATTGGGAACCTTGCGATCGACAAGGTCGAGCAATTCTTTTGGGCGCGACGGGTCGGCCCCGCACCATTTCGAGAATTCCTCGACCGGCATGGCGGCAGCCATGTCCTGCCCGGCTGCTTCGATGAGAGTCTGGACCACATTCAGAAGTGCTTCGGCCGGCGCCTGAAGACGGCTGATCAAAGTGCGGTAGACCTGCTGGCCACCCCAGAAGACCTGACCCTGAAACGCCTGGATAGAGTCGCGCGTCACGATACCAACGAGATCGATCTCGCCGCCATTGTGAAGATCGCTGAGCGTCGCAATGGTCGGATCGCCGTCATCGTGCCAGCGCGACCCGTAATCATGGAAGATGGCATGCAGCAGCGAGCCGTTGGCCGCATGAGCAAGAATTTCGACACGGATGGCTTCGCTCATTGCTGTGGCGGGCTCCCGGCTTGGGCCGTTCCTGAGATGGCTCGATGATTCTTTCCTAGATCAAAAATTAGCTTGGCCACCAAACCCTCCTATCTCAGGAACGAATATAGAACATGTGGCGCGGAAAATAAAGTGAACGAGCGGCGGCTTTCGGGGATACTGGCGACTACTTTGAATGACCGAATTTGGGGCGCAAAGCTGACAGGCTGGAATGGGGCCGAGAGCCGACTGGCATGTTTTGGGCGGTTCTCCCGCCAAAGCGGACATTAACGCCGTGATTACTATGCTGGCCGCTCATGAGGCGCAAAATCGACTGTCCGCTTCGGTGGGCCTCAGACATAAAGCGGCCATCAATCGGCTTGGTTCAACAATGTCTGCGGGATACAGAGGCCAGAGGTTCGACTCCCCCCCCCCGATTACCTATGCGATTGATTCTTTGTCGATCGCATCGTCTTAGAACCCGCAGTCGCTGACATTGAGCAGGACTGGTGTCGCTATGTGTCAGCTTCGCCAGAAGTTCGCTGGGCTCTTAAACCACAAGTCCCATTTCGGCGAGGAATCTAGATGGCTGCTTTGGCCATCCACGGTAGGTTTCAGCAAAAGACAGGCAGAGCCACTCCCGCGCTCTGGTGATGGCGACGAAACAATTGCGCCTTTCCTCTTCCATCTCAGGGCTGTTCTCACCGGCTTTTATGCTTTGGAAGCTAGGCAAAACGCTTTCTGCAAGTCCGACTAAGTAAACGTAATCGAACTCCTTTCCTTTCGCCCCGTGGATCGTCATCAATGTCACAGTCGCAGGACTGATAGGCGGCTCTTTCGATCTCAATGACATTTCTTGGAGAAACTGTTCCAACGGCGCGTCGCGACCAATTGCTTGGCGAATTTGTCGGCTCAAGGCTGACCAAGCAGCCCGATCCTCTTCGATATCGGGCCCATTCTCTTCGTCGTCAGAGGGTACAAGCCCCAGAAACTGTTCTATAAATGTGCGAAATCCAGTGGGCTCCTTGGCCAGTGCCATAGCGATGTCGGCGAGTTCAGTCGCTAAATTGCCATCCGCCTCTCTCCCAACAGTAGCCCATTCAACCAGCAAGGATCGTGAGCTGATGTCCGCGCTAGCCGAAATTGTATCTGCATCTAGTTCCGCGTCTTGCCAGCGGTTGAAAGCTCCGCACAAAGCCTCGAGCGCCCTTTTGTCTAAAGGGCGCATCGCGAGCCCAAGTGCTGCCACAAGCCATTGGAAATGCGCCGAGCGGAATTCGTCACGCCTCTGCGCGATAGCTGACGGCACACTTACTTTCGATAACGCATTCTGCACGCGATCGAGGAGTGCACGCGTTCTCGCCAGGACCGCAACGTGATCCCACCTGTCTTGACCCATCTTAGCTATACCGGCGGCAATACCAGCAGCTTCTTGTTCTTCGTCCTTAAAGCGAACGACCTGGATCTGCTGGTCTTCGCTGAATAGAACTTCCGCACGTCCGGCTGCCAACGGTTGTTTTGCATCCGTGCGAAGCAGGTTATGAACCACTAGCTCATTTGCCGCACTCACTATTCTAGGTGGGCAACGATAGTTGGTCGGAAGTTGAATTTCCGTTGGTGCAAAATCAGTCCTGAAGCGCTGTATCTGCTGATAACTCGCGCCATTCCACTGATAAATAATTTGATCGTCGTCAGCGACTGCAAAAACGTTTCTGAAATCAGATCCAGCCAGCGCTTTAATGAGACGGTATTGCCCATGAGTAGTGTCTTGAAACTCGTCGAACATCCAGTAGGGGTAAGCCCTTCGATAATGAATGCCGACGCCGGGATTTTTTGTAATGAGTTCGTAAGTTCGAGCAATCAGTGAATTGAAATCGAGTGCGTTCGCATTTGCCAATGCTTCCTCGTACGCAGCGAAGATCGTCGCAACTCGGTGGGCTAGGTCTCGGTCGCGGAAATGACTGATACTTTTTTCAGGTGTAATCAGACGTGATTTCAATTGGTCGATGCTTCGTAGGAAGCTCTCCGGCTCAATCTGCAGACCGACTCCGCGCGCCGCGTCGTTCAACAAGTCGACACGGTCTGACTGCAGCGAGTAAATAGCAAAGTTCGGGTTGATACCTATGTGGGAGCCGTGCTGCTGCAGCATCTGCATGCAGAATGAATGAAAGGTCCCTATCGTAGCCCGCTCTTGTTGCTCCGGAACATACTCGTCAATACGATCCGCCATCTCGTTGGCGGCGATATTGGTGAAAGTCAGCGCCAGAACGCGGAATGATTTCTCGGGCGAATCATTCAATATCCTAGCAACGCGTGTAGTAAGCACCCGCGTCTTCCCCGAGCCCGGACCTGCGAGGACGAGCAGCGCGCCTTTATCCCATTTGACGGCCTCCGCTTGCGCTTTGGTCAGATCGTGCATCACATGGTTGAAGTCAGTCATGTGATGTCCTTGATTAACTCAATGGCTTGGCGCAATTCCGCAGGCATCCTCACCGTCAATGCAGGATCGACGGCACACCTAGAACCAAGCAAAGCTGCGTAGCCTCTTTTGTCTCGCTTCAGAGCTCGGATCAATTCGTCATCGTTGTAACCGGCTGCGTTTGCATCACCCTGAAGCTGCAAAATCTCTTTCAATTCTGTTTGCAGCCCAGAGGCTACCAACTGAGCTTCCAGCGCGCCGTCAGGCAATTGTCGAGAATGCCGTGCCATGAATGCATCGCTGAAATTGCGACTTTTGACATCATCTAAAAACCGATTGCCTTCATCATCTCCGTCCACAATCATGACCCAAGGATACCCTAGAGCCCTACCTAGGGCAGCGAAGCATTCAGGATTTCCGTTGTTCTGAAAATCGATTATTGAAACTCCGAATTCATCAAGGTCGTAATCCAAGCCCTTCGCAATTCCATGCAGCAGGTGGTATTCCGATTGACCTTCAACCAGCAACCATTTGGTCGCAAAGAAGATTTCACCTCGGATTCGCCGAGCAAAAGTTTCTAACTTTTCGAGCTCTTCATCGGGGACAAACTCCAAAGACTCGTCTCGAAGACGGCGCAGTTCCACCTGAAATTCAGCCCATTGGCCATAGGTAGCGTAAGTTGTGAGCAGCGATTGATAAACTTGCTGGGTGAGTTCCCCGTGCACGATCAATTCCGACAGTGCGCTGTCGTAGCCTAACAACCCGCCAGAGTTAGCGATCACCTGATCTAGTGCATCGGGCTTCGGGGCCGAGCATGAGAACTTGCGAGGCAATGAAAGCACTTTCGTACCCTCCGGGCTGGCGCGAACAACGCGGATATCACGAAAAGGAACGTGTTGGAGGAAATACGGTGAGTGGGTGGAAACGATCTTCTGGCCAACAAGTGCTTTAATGTGTCCGAACAGCGTCCTGGATGCCTGAGGATGCAGGTGTGTCTCGGGTTCTTCCATCGCCAGAATCGGTTCGCTCTCTGGGTTGAAAAGCTCTTCGAGTACGAGTTCCACAAACGACCGAAAAAGGAACATTACGGATAAGCTTTGAACCCCTTGCCCATGCCTCATCAGGGGCAACCAAGGCTTCGTCGCATCAGTCTGGTAGATCACTTCAGCTTTGGACAGGAGTTCCCACGTATTGAGCGGCAACATTCTCAAATTGGCTTCACCCGGTGCGTCGGTATTCGCCACGCGGCTGATATCCGAAAGCGATGTTGCAAGCTGTCCTAGCTTAGGGTCAGCGGCGAGAAGCTTAGTGTTGAGAAGGTCGAAAATGCGCAACGATCTCTTCTCAAGCTCCTCTGGTATTTGAACGCTCTTGAGCAATTTACCCCAAAATTGGCTCCGCACCGAAAATTCATCCGAAGCGTCCCTGAGTGCGCTCAGATAAAAGACTGGTATGAAAGAAAAAAACTCCTGAAAATTGACTGATCGAGCCCCCTTTCCGGTGAGAGGATTGCGATCGACATTTAGGAATTGCCATTGGGGTACATAGCTTTCCTCAAGCCCATCCCACTGACAGCTAACCTTCAATAAGATCGAAGCTGTGCCTGACTGCGGATTCAGCTGGATAATATCTGCTAGCGTTTCATGGACCGCCTCAGGCCAATCGCCAGCTTGAGCCTCTTGCAGCTCAATCTCGATGATTACTGGCTCACCAATTTTTGGGTCCTTGCGACCATCGTGCAGGTGAACATCGTATTCGGTGAAGCCCGTTCCTCGCTGGCCCCATCGCCGTGTCAAAACGATCCTGATCGCCTCAAGAATTGCGGTCTTGCCGGCATTGTTCGGCCCAATCAGAACCGTGGAATCGCCAAGCTCAATCTCCGCATCTCGAATTGAACGGAAATTTCGAATTCGGACACGCTTAACCTTCACAGACCCCTCCACCCCGATTTGCGCCGTAAAAACTAATGCTTATAAAGTGCCGCCACGACGCCATAACCGCGCTAGTCCGTCGATGCCACTAGCATTTGGGGAGGGTCAGAGCTTTAGGGACCTCACTTATGTTTTGGACGAGGACGAAGACAATGACGGGGGCTAGGATGGTGCCGCCAGCCCCCTGACCCCACCGTGACCAGCGTTGGTGACCGGTTTCGGGAAAGCAATAGTTGGCCGCTGACGGCCGAACCGGGGGCGCATCTCAGACCGGCAGGTTTGGCCAGAAGCTGTTCGGCAGGTCTGACGGCGTCGAACAGACTTGTGCTCCTCCAACTCACCTATAGCAATATTCGGTCCGAACTCGCTCAATTTCCAGGTTCAAGCGCTGCAGCAAGACGCGGCAGCTGCAGGAAATCGGAGGCACCAAAGGGACGCTCACACCAGTACGAAAAGCGCCTACGTGGAATCGAGCGCGAACTGGGGCCGTCACCGTTTCGAGTTTCTCTGGGCCGCGGGCACGCCAACCCGAGGACCGTCCTCTTTCGAGGGCGCGATTATTGGTGACCGCTTAATGCGGCCCAAAGGTCTCGATCAGACCACGGTCAATTGCGCTTCGACCTTGTCAAGGCGCAAGTCGCTTGCCGCATCGAGCGTGAACTGCTCGCAGATTTCTCCGGCAATCTTTTTGGCCTCTTCCCCCGAGCCCTCGATCCCGGCGAGCACTTCGACGGTGCGAAGCGCGGGTTCGATATTGCCTGGGGCGCGGCGACGTAGCCTGTCGAGAACCTCGAGCGCCAACACAGGGGCGCCCGAGCGAATTAGGATCTCCGCAACAGCGGTGCCCTCCTCAGGGGAGCTGCCGGTCTCGATATGGCCAAGCCGAAATGCATGGAGTAGCGCCGCCTTGGCCGGGCGTTCATGCCCCTCCGGGCCGGTGGTGACTATGTGAAGCACCGCCTGAGCAATATGGCCACGGTATAGTAGCTGCTGCAGCTCGCCCCCCCGCTGCGCGTCGAGCGTGCCAGCGAGATGCTGCCTTGCGGTGGCGAGCGCCTGATCAGCGAGCGCACGATATTCGACCTGGAATTTGTCGATGAAGGGCACGATGTCCCTGCCAATAAAGGTGCTAGTGAGCGCCAGGAACGTCGTCAGCTCCAGCGCCGCCGGGACCTTCGCGAGCACCGTCGAAGATATGGCCGGCCAAGCGATATGGCCCGGCGAGCGATTCATGCGTTTGACGCCTTCTTCGCGCAGGAAAATGCGCAGCAGAACCTTTCGGGCGAGCAGCATGTCAGGGCCATGACCAGCTTCGATTGCCCCCTCGACTATCGTGCGGACGCTATCGAGCCACCATGGGGCAAGCGTTCCCAGCGCCCTGAGGAGCGCGGGAGAAGGAGGCCCGCCATTTGCGAGGTGATATTCCGCCAGGACATCGCTCAGCGAATCGCGATATCCTGGGCATTGCGATGCGAGCCGGAGGATCTCTTCCTCTTCACCCGGCGTGGCCGCGTTCAGCGCATCGCGCAGGAAGAGGTGCGACGTCTTGATCTCGAGCCGATGATGACGCTGGCTGCTGCCGACCCACTCGATGCGATCGCGGGTCTCAGCAAGCGGCGCACGTGCAAAGGCCTCGCGGAAATAATCGATCGCGTCCCGCCTTAAATGCATGTGGCCGCTGATCCAGCGATGGAGTTGGTCCTCCATTTCAGCTTGGGAGAAGGTCAGGCTGGGACCCACGGTGGTAGCGATGTCGGGACGAGCGGGGTCGAACGGCGCCGCATCTGCATTGCGCACCAAGACGGCACCCACCTCCATGCCGTCCATCAGATGCGTGGCCAGAAAATCGACGCTGCGGCACGTCTCGACGAAGACCGCCTCAAGTGTGGCGTAGTGCCGCAGCGCCATGTCGAGATTGAACTCGTCCAGTTCGGACTTCAAGGTGTGGAGCGTCACCGCCGCACCAATCTCGAGATGGCCGCCCATCCTGTTTCGTAGGTCGCGCATCGGTTCGATCGTGGCGGCGTCACGGCTGCTCGCGGTAAACTCCTGAATCGCCTCTGGTACCTTGCCTTGAGCGGCGATCAATGCGTCAAGCCCTTCCATCGCCTGCGAGGCCGTCGCCGGCAGCGCACGCGTGATCAGGCAATCTCGAAAGCTCACGATATCGGTAATTATGCGCGCCTTGATGATGCGGACCATCTCGCGATGCTGCTGGAACAAGGTCAGCAGCCCGTGCTGGATCCGAATCCAACGGCGCAGTAGCGCCAGCTGCCCCGCACGCACATGAATGGGCTTGCCATTGTAAATCGTGCTGGTGTTAGCGCGCCCGAACGCAAGCGGGTCTGTGCCGAACGTCGCCTGCTGCGCAACCGGCGTCGCCAGATAAGCTAGGATCGACGCAACCCGCGGATCGGCAAGAATGGCGGGGCTCACGAACGGCTGATGCTGGGCTACCCCCAGGTCCGCAATCAAATCCCAGATTTCGCGCGCACCGCTCGCGAAATAATCGACCATCGAGGCGTCGATCGCCACCCAGATATCGATACGCTCAAGGAAGTCCATGTCTTGGAGGTGCGCGCCGATCTTGTGGCGCGCGAGCTCCAAATTTTCCTCGAATTCGTCCGCGAACGTATTCACAGTATTCTTGAATTTGGTGCTCGCCGGCGATGACGGCAGACAATTCCGCAGCTGCCTAGCATGCGAGATGAAGTCCGCGGTTCGCACCCCAATATGGCGTGCCAGCATGCGGGCCATATCCGAATTCGGCGCTGACCCTGCGAGGTTTGCGGCGATGACGATCTCGTCGGTAATGTAGCGAAGCTTCTTCAGACGTGCGGAAATTTCAGCAGGGGAGGAGATTAATTGGGGCACAGGCGGGCTCGGATTTTCGGCGATGGCCAATGGAAATGGTGATCCTTGCCTTGGAATTCCATCGCGCTGCGTGACGTTGCGGATCGTTTCGCCACCAACGCTAGGTCACGGACAAGGGGCAAGCGGATAGCGACCAGTCCGCAGGTTGACCCAGTTTTGGACGTCAGCATTTGGGATCCACAGCGCTAGCTCGGAATGACCGGACTGAGGGCGCAAAGCCGACCAATAATAGAGAGGAAAGTGGGCTCTTTCTGAGTGCTCTGGGACAATTTCGTCCCGGCATTCAGGAGATCTTCCATGCCGAAATTCAAGCGCTCAGCCTCGTCGCAGTCTCCCGCACAGCGGATAACAGCCACAATCATCGAGAAGCTCGAACAGGGCACCAAGCCCTGGGTCAAGCCATGGCGAGGACTACCAGTCTCCCGCCCTCTTCGTGCGTGTGGAACGCCCTATCAGGGCATGAACACCTTCTGGCTTTGGATGATCGCTGATGCATCTGGCTATTCCTCACCCTATTGGATGACATATCGCCAATGCCACAAGCTTGGCGGGCAGGTTCGCAAAGGCGAGAAGTCGACCATCGCGATCTTCTACAAGACCTACGAAAAGGAGGTCGAAGGTCCCAGCGGCCAAGATGACACTGAAACGCGCCGCGTCCTTAAGGCTTACTCCGTTTTTAATGCCGATCAGTGCGATGGCCTGCCGCAAATGTACTATCCGCAACCGCTGCTCGCGCCCGTAAAGCCGGAAGGACGGCAGGAAAGGCTCGATTGCTTCTTCGGGTCTGTCGGGGCTGATCTTCGCCACCACGGCTGCGAAGCCTACTACGAGCCGGTTCGTGATCGGGTCACAATGCCGCCAAGCGACCTCTTCGACGCATACGAGCAGTACTATGCAACGCTTGCACATGAGCTTTCGCATTGGACGGGGCACTCGTCGCGGCTCGATCGCGATCTGAAGAACCGCTTTGGCAGCGAGGCTTATGCAGCCGAAGAACTCATAGCCGAACTGTCCTCGGCAATTCTCGGCGCAGAACTTGGTCTTCCCGTGACTCACCTCGACCATCACGCGAGCTACATTGCGTCTTGGCTGAAGTTGTTGAGGTCCGACGACAGGGCAATCCTGACAGCCGCAGCAAAGGCCGAGGAAGCGGCAAGCTTGCTGATGCGCCTTGGCGGTCTGGATGAGCGCCAGTCGTCCGAAGACGACAACGATCTCGAACAGGCAGCTTGAAGGAGACCACCATGGGACGCTCTGTGAGCTATCCGACGGGTGCCATCGTCGCATTTCGTCTGGTCGACGAAGCTGAAGACGACTGGGACTGGGCCTACGAATGCCTCGTTGAGGACATCGTTGAAACGGCTAGTTCCTGTCTTCCGTCACTCGAGCCATTTGATGGCTGGCGTGGGCGTGAAGATCGCATCCTCCTTCGCAACGCTTTTGTGGATTGCGGGGTTTCAACCTATTGCGGTCTCGCCGCTATCTGGATCGTTGAACGCGACGACAGCCGTTATTGGGAGGCCGACTACCGAAAGGCGAGATCGGGCCGTGCCCAGCAATGGCTCTCCCAGGTGTCTGAGAGATTCATCAATGCTTTTGCAGAACTCCGTCTCGTTGGGCGATTTTCTAATGGCGAGGCGATCTTCGAGCGCGCGAATGCTGCGCCGTGAGACCGGCTCGGCAGTTTCGCATTTGCTTCAATAGTCCCACTCCTGCTCGTCTCGGAAAGGGGTCATTGAATTGCCTCGGCCCATTCCGCCGGGAGAGGCCCTGGGCCGGTCGGGTGAAGGCGCAACCTGCGGCCCGTCGGCCCGTGTTACCCGCGCCAGCCTAGGGCCGCAGGTTTCCCGCTCACGCGGTGCGCCTTCACCCTTGTCCCGGCCCTGATCGGGCTCCGGCGGATCGGGAGCGAGTCAATCAAGTCGCGTCTTCCGATCCCTCGAATAGATCAGGAGATTTGACCATGTATGACACCTTCATTGACCACCTCGCAGGCCTTGACCTTTCAGGCTTCAGCATCAAGCCCGCGCCATTTACCCAGACCGATTTTCCCTGTGACGAAGCAATCAATCAGACGCTTGGCGGAGCCTGGTCAGACCTCTTTGCGATGTTTGCTGATACCGCCCTTGAGGCCGATGCCGAGGATATCGCCTGGGGCTTCGTCAATCTTTTCCATCGCGCAGCCAGCCGCAAATCGTCCCGGCTCGACCGCGCGAGTGACGAGATCCGCGCCTTGCTTGCCTCTGCCGATGGGTCGGAAATCCATTCGACCAATCTCGACGAGCAGGTTGAGCGCGCGCAGGCGGCAGAAGCCAGCATGATCGCTTTTGAAAAGATGCGGGAAACAGCGGCTGCATTGTACCTCGACGAGATTGGGTCCTCATGGAAGCCCATGTCTGGCTCCCGGCCGAACCACTCCGCAAAGCTCACATCAGCCGTTGTTGATGCCCGCGATTTCCTGCGCGCTCGTGCCGAACGGCACCGAGCCGCTCACTCACCCGAAGGTACGCCAATCGTTTTTGCAGGCGGTCGATCATCCTTTGCAACCACTGACGAAGCCAAGGCTTTTGCTGAAACCGTCTGGGCAACCCTCGACAAGGTCTACGATCAAGTTCCCGACATGCTTATTGTCCATGGCGGCGACAGCAAGGGTGTTGATCGGCTGGCAGCCAGCTGGGCCGAACGACGCGACATACAGCAACTGGTATTTTCGCTCGACAGGCGTCTCGGTGCCCGCGCTGGCTTCAAGCGCAATGAGCAGATGCTGAGCTTGAAGCCCCGCTACGTAATTGCGTTTCCGGGCAATGGTGTACTCGAGCGTCTGGTCATCGAGGCCAAGGCTCAGCGGATTACAGTGGTCGATCGCCGGTGCCCCACTGGCGGTTGATAGCCGACCTGAAGGCGAGCGGCTCCGGCCGCTCGTTTTCCCGCTTCTTACTCTGGGGTTGGCCCTCTTGCGGTGCATGGCTGAATGGCGGATTGGTGTGTGGCTGTGTGCTGCTCTCTTGGCATCGTACTTCCCCATAGGCCTTGTGTCGCTTTTGAGCGACCGCCCGCCAATTCTCCTCTAAATGTCTGGCTCATTTATCGTCCCTTGGGGCGTTCTCAGGACGCTAACGCCTGCCACCAACACGAAGCCTCATCGGACACAATGATGCAACTCGATGACCTGCTAAGCCGCTATTTCTACGACACCGACGTGTCCTCCGTTACCCCCGACACCCTCGCTACGGGCATTGAACGCTGCCTGGTCGAACTTGGCCTTGAGCAGGATCGCGGAAAGCGTTTCGCCTTATGGGCCTTGCTCCACATGCTTGGGTCAGCCCCTGACCTCGAAGTGGCGTTCGAAGATGATGATGACCGTGAGGCGGCCCGCAATTTCATGGACCTTCTCGCGGGTAGCGAAGGCAATGCGAAAGGGTGAAGACACGTTGGATCTCCGGGTCACCTTTATGCCCAACCGGACTCCACTCCGGCTTTCCTTGCGAACCTGTCTGAACCAGGTCAGCTGAGGCGCTGCAACCTGTTCCTTTCCGGCCGTGTTGCCCGCTGCGCGGGCTGCCCGCACCACCCGTCATGAACAGGTTTCCCTTGGCCCACAGGCTTGCCTGAGGGCCTGCGGTGCAGTCCTCCCATGCCCTGTTTCTCTTCGACGTTCGCAAGCCGGAAGTGGTTTCCGGTTTGAGAGCTAAAGGAGAATTTATCATGACCAATCTCGTTATCCTCACCGGCCGCATCGCCCGCGATCCCGAGACCCGCGAAACCAAGGGCGGGACCAGCGTTACTGGCATCACCGTGGTTACCGACCGCCCAGCGCGGGACAAGGACGGCAAAACTTATAAAGATGAGAACGGCTACACCGCCAAGGACAGCGAATTCCACCGGGTTACCTGCTTCAATGGCCTCGCCAAAACCGTTGGCGAATACTGCTCGAAGGGCCAGCTGGTATCGGTTCAGGGCCGCCTCCACTACACCCAGTGGGAAGATGAAGACGGCATCAAGCGGTACGGCTGCGAGATCCTTGCCGATAAGGTTGACTTCCTCTCGCGCGCGACTGGCAGCGACAACCAGGACGCTCCCCCGATCGACTGAAACCGTAGTTGATCGGACCCTTGGGAAGAGGCTCTGCCGCAAGCGGCAGGGCCTCTTGTCTTGTAGTTACTCGGTACTCGGTGAGGCAGTCGAAGTTCGTGGTGCACTGCGCTCCGCCAGCTTTGCAATTGCAGCTGTTTCGCCGAGCTTTCCAAGCTCCTCGGCGACCTGCTTCAATCCCTTCTTTGAGAACGTCTCGAGGCCGCTGCCAAGGATTATTTGCCCGAGTTCTTTTGCAGCTTGCGCCTCGAGCTCTCGCTGTTTTGTATCAAGCGCCTCGCGGTTTGCTTCGAGCTTCTGCAAGGCGGCAATAGCGCTTCTGTTTCGGGGCATGTTTCTTGTCCTTCTATCCCCTCGGATAAGCTCCCCAGTGAACACAATGCACGCGTCATAGGGGTGTAGGAAAGGCCATTCTTACTAGGCCCACATGAACTGGGAGTTGGGCGGAGGTGGTGGGTTCTGGCTCACGGTTGTCCCAGCATGATGGCCTTGCATATCCCGCCTCAAGGACGTGCGGGGCCCCACCATTTTGACCGCCACCGGATTGCATCCGGCATCGAACAAAATCGTTACCCCCGCCGCCGCTCTCGCGGTCGCCCGTTCGGGCGATCCTGTGACCCGGAATACACAAGACCATCGCGCGATCTCCTGTCGTCTCACGACAGATATCAGGAGGATTACCATGGCTTGTTCTACACATTGCACTCTACCATCGCGCAGCTACTTCGAGGCTCTTGAAACCGCCGAAAAAAGAGCGCTTCACAGTTTCTTCGACCAGCACGTTATCGAGGATGATGAGCTTGGATATGTTGCTCTCGACGAGGGTGATTACAACGCATTACCAGCGCATCTCACAGCGCGGGTGGTCCACACGGTCCACGGGGGAATGCTCGACGAGTTCTGAGGCTATCGGCAGGGCGGGAACCGGGAACGGTTCCTGCCCTTTTTTCATGTTCGCTGGGGTCGGTGATAGCGGGTCGTCAACAGGTATAGTGCCGCGCTGACGGGCACCGCGCGCTTTGCAGCGGCGCCCGAAAAAGGAGCAGGGCTATGGACGCACTCTGTCCCGCGCATCACGCGATGCGCTCCTGAGGGTGCGACGCTATGAGTTCATGGGCCCTGCATGCACTTGCGAACCGGCATCGGGTCGGGCGGCGGAAAGCATGGCCGCGACAAGTCCCGCTTGCCTTGCTTGCCACGCGCCCTTGGCCGCTGCCTCTTTCGCAGGTGCAGGTGTCTTCTCATAGGCTCCTGAATGCCAACGAACTGAGCCGGAAGACCTGCCCAGCCTCGCTTGCTCGCGCTCCAACATGGAGGTTGGAGAAAGGCGTCCGAGATCAAGACCCCTGATTGCCTGGTCCTCCCTCGCGCATATGGGAACAAGGGAGCACACCCTACCCCGCGAATTCGGGACTTATCATTATGATATGATTGAGAAATTCGGTTTTGGGCGGAATCAACCCGTCTGCGAGTAGAGCGGCTTTGCGCTGATCCGTGTACAACTCACATCGCTATAGTGCATTGTAATCACTACTTAAACTTTCGATTGACTGCGAGTTGTTCACGATTTATTCTCATCATCACCTTCCGCGAGGTGAGCCAGGTTCCGTCGGCCCGACAAGGAACCTGTTTCATGACCCGACAAGATCGGCTTCAGACATTCGTATCGCTCCCCGTAGGCAACTGGGTTCGCCAGTCTGCTGCGGACCAAGGCGAAAGCGTAAGCGTCTTCATTCGCGACCTCATTGTTGCGGCCTGGCATCGCGACAACGCAGCAAAGGACAGGCCGGTTGCGCTCGATCCGGCGCGGCAAAATGTCTTCATTTCCGTCGCGCTCGATGCCCTGCTGGCGGGCCATCCGGACGCGAGCCTACGGGATCGGACCCACGAGGCTTATCGCCGCCGACTTGAACGGCTCGGCCTGGCGGTGAGCACGCAGATGGGAGGCAACTCTCATGAAGCATAACCTCCTTAACTTCACCCGTGGAAGCCAGTTGCTCGGCCACTTTGCCTTCATGTTTGCAGCGGGCTTGAAGGGTCCTGTGATCGTCACCGCACTTGTGGTTCTAGGTACCTGTTACTGGGAGGTGCGAACGACCCTGGCCGATCACCAGTTCTACCTGGTCTGGATGCATGTCTATGCCAGCCTTTACGCTTTCATGGAGTTCGATCCAGCCAAGCTCGTCAACCTCACGCTGGCCGACGGAGATAAGGTCGGTCTGCCCTTCGCGGTGGTACGCGATTTCCCGCCGATGCGCGATGCGATTGATGCTTTCCGTACAGCGGCAAAGCAAGGCTTGCTCACGTCGGCTGTCCTTCTCAGTCCGGCTTTTGTGTTCTTCTGGTGGTTCGCTGAACGCTTCGGAGGACGCTCCAAAGAGCGCAAGCACGAGCGCGGTGCCATGCTTGTTTCGCTCGATGAGCTTGAGGACGAAATCGAGCGCTATAACGGCAAGTATCGCGCTGAAGAGCTCAGCCGAAAGTTCGGCTGGAAGTGGCGGCTGGCAAGCTCGTCAGCCCTTACTGAGGCCGGCCATTACGAACCCGCGCATCTCGCCGAAGTGAGCTGGCCATGGAGGCTCGAGCAGAGCCACACCATGCTCATCGGCACCACCGGAACCGGCAAGACCGTAGCGCTTACCGAGCTCGTGACTGAGGCCCGCGAACGCGGCCAACGCGCGGTAATCTTCGATCTGACCGGGGCCTTCATCGAGGCCTATTACGATCCGGCACGCGACATCATTCTCAATCCAATCGACGCCCGTTGCCCCCTATGGAGCGTGTTCAACGACTGCTCGAGCGAAGCCGAGTTCCATGCCGCAGCCGAAGCGCTCGTTCCTCATGATGGCGGCGGATCGGAACAGTTCTGGGTGCTTGCAGCGCGCATGTTGTTTGTCGAGATGTGCCTCCATCTCTCGCGCAAAGGAACAGCGACCAATGAGGCATTGGCACGCAAATTGATGACGGCAGATCTGTCCGAGGTGCACAAACTGATGCGCGGGACAATGGCCGATCCGCTGACCGCCCCGGAAGCTGCCCGCATGGCGGAATCGATCCGCGCGGTGTTCAATGCCAATGCCAAAGTGCTCAAGCTTTTGCCTTCGGAGGGGCCGCACTTTTCGGTCCGCGATTGGGTTAAGGGCGATTGCGAAACGGGTTCGATCCTGTTCCTCTCGGCGCGCTATGTCGACATGAGCATTTCCTCGCAACTGCTCACCCTGTGGCTCGATACGGCGATGAACACGCTGATGACGCTCGAGCGGACGCAGGACCTCAGGATGTGGTTCCTGATCGACGAGCTCGGTGCTCTCCACCGCTTGCCGGCACTCGAAAAAGGCCTGCAGACCGCGCGCAATTTTGGCGGGGCGATCGTCACCGGCGTGCATGCTTATGCCAAGCTCAAGGAAGTTTACGGCGAGAACATGGCCATGACGTTGTCCTCCCTCGCGCGGACCAAGCTCATCCTGGCAACAGCCGATCGTGAGACAGCGACATGGTGCTCCGATTTCATCGGTCATCGGCAGGTGCGGGATATGGAAGAAGGCTACAGCTACGGGTATAACAATGCCCGCGACGCTGTCAGCCTGACGCCCAGACGGCAGGTTGAACCATTGCTTCTCCCAGACCAGTTCATGAACCTTCCTAGGCTCTCGGCATACATCAAGTTTCCCGATGGTTTTCCTGCTGCTCCGGTATCGCTCATACCCCGCTCACGCGACCGGATCGCTGAGGGTTTCATCCCTCGCGAGATATCGCCCGCTAAGAGTGGAAGGGCCCCAGCCAACGCTTCAGCGACAAATCGAAAGCCCAGCCCTAAAACGGACGGTGAGCATCCTGCGTCCAACGATGACGGCGCTGGCAAGCCTGTCGATCCAAAGCAACTCAAGCTGAAGCTGCCGAGACCAGATAGGCCCGTTGGTGAGGCGCGGGATCGTCCGGAAATCGACTCTCGTGAGCAGTTGGAGGCGTGGAGACAGTCCGGTGAGGCCAAACCTGAAGCCAGCGCCGATGCTGTCGTTGGCACGTCACCGACCCTGCCGCCCTCTGCCGTGCAAACGGACGAGGATGCCGCGGTCTCGACTATCGCGCAGGACAAGCGCGAAGCCATCATTGATGGCGGGGATTACCAAAACAAGGCCGATCCCTCGTCCCAGAACGGATCACAAGAAAACGGATTCAAGCTTATCAAGCCTGCTGAAAAGGACCTGCGTGAAGGCGCCGTAAGTGATCCTCCTGCGAAGGATTTGGGAGAGTTTGAACCTGATATGTGACTCGCAGAAAGGGGAGGGATTGCCGGTTTAGGGGAGCCGTGATGAGGACCAGACACGATGCTTTCCGTAGCCAATGTGCGCTCCCCTTCGGCTGCAGCAGCCTACTTTGCCGCCGACAATTACTACACCGGTGCAGATGCCGATCGTTCGGGAAGCTGGGTTGGAAAAGGAGCGGAGCGACTGGGTCTTCAAGGCCGGGTGGATGCTAAACAGTTTGACGCCCTGCTGCGCGGGGAACTGCCCGGCGGCATCGAGGTCGGCAACGCCGGGCAGTCTCACAGGCCCGGTACCGATCTGACGTTTTCGCTTCCGAAGAGCTGGTCGCTCCTCGCGCTTGTTGGCGGCGATAGGCGGATAATTGAGGCCTATCGCGAGGCAGTAACCCAGACGTTGCAGTGGGCGGAAAACAACGCAGCACAGACCCGCATGGGTGGCAAGGGAGGCTATGGGAAGATCCAGACCGACAACCTGACCGTCTGCCTCTTCCAGCACGATACCAATCGCAACCAGGAGCCCAACCTGCATTTCCACGCGGTTGTCGCCAACGTCACGCAAGGCCCCGATGGAAAGTGGCGGGCACTCCGCAACGACAAGCTCTGGTCCCTTAACACGCTGCTTAATTCGATGACCATGGCCCGCTTTCGCATGGCGGTCGAGACAATGGGATATGCCGCTGGTCCCGTGGGCAAGCACGGAAATTTTGAAGCCGCAGGTATCACACGCGAGCAGGTCATGGCGTTCTCTTCGCGGCGTGAGGAGGTCCTTGATGCGGTCCGGCAACTTGGCGAGAATTCTCCGAAAGCGCGTGACATTGCCGTGCTTGATACAAGGAAAAGCAAGGCACCCGCGATGGACCGCGAAGGCCTTCTTGAAGGATGGCAGCAAAGCGCAGGGGAGGTCGGGCTCGATCTGCAAGCCATGATCGAAGCATCCCACATGCGTGCCGCCGCAGCCGCCAACACAAGCTCAAAAGAGGGAAGCTTCATTCAGCGTGGGATGACAAAACTGAGAGAATTTGCACAGCGGATCAAAGGCGATCCGGCAGACCCACTGATCCCCGCTCACGTGCTCAAGCAAGATGCGCCTACCATTGCAGCTGCTCAGGCTGTTGCTTCCGCGGTGCGACACCTTTCGCAGCGTGAGGCAGCTTTCCCCCGCGACGGATTGCTCAAAGCAGCACTGGATTTCGGGCTGCCGACGACTGTGGATCGTGTCGAAAGGCAGGTGAATGCGCTGGTGCGAACGGGCGCGCTTGTGCGGGGGACCGGTGCGCATGCCGGCTGGCTTGCAAGCAAGGAGGCTTTGCAGCTTGAAAGCACGATACTTGCCGGTGTCGACCAGGGACGCAGCGCTGTAACCCCAATTCTCGAACGCAAAGACGCGGTTTCACGCGTTCAGGCAGTGTCAGCGATCAACCATGGGATCACGCTCAATTCGGGCCAAGAAGAGGCAGCCAACCTTGTGCTCTCATCGCGCGACAGGATCGTTGCGATCCAGGGCGTTGCAGGCGCCGGGAAGAGCAGCGTGATGAAGCCGGTTGCACAGCTTCTGCGCGAGGAAGGCAAGCAAGTGCTGGGCCTCGCCGTGCAGAACACGCTTGTCCAGATGCTCGAACGCGACACTGGCATCCGTTCGATGACCATAGCCCGCTTCCTGTCGCAATGGGGCCGCCTGTTGAAAGAGCCTGGCAGCACAGCCTTGGTCCGCGAGGCGAAGAGCGCACTCGGTGACTATGTCCTTGTCCTCGATGAAGCCTCGATGGTCTCTAATGACGACAAGGCAAAGCTGGTCCGCCTCGCAAACCTCGCCGAAGTCCAAAGGCTGGTGCTCGTGGGGGACCGGCAGCAACTTGGCGCGGTCGACGCCGGCAAGCCTTTTGCACTGGTGCAGCAGGCGGGCATCGAGCGGGCAAATATGGAGGTCAACCTGCGCGGCCGCGACCCGGTCTTGCGGCGTGCCCAGGCAGCGGCTCAGGAAGGCCGTATCGACGACGCGCTGAAGGCGCTCGAACCAACGACAGTTGAGGTCAAAGGCGACAGCGCCATCGTTGCCGCCGAACAATGGCTTTCTCTCAGTCCTGGGGAGCGCGCAAGGACTTCGATCTATGCATCCGGACGCGTGTTGCGCGCAGCGGTCAATGAGGCGGTGCAGCAGGGACTGAAGGCGAACGGTGAGCTTGGATCGCGTGCCGCGAAACTGACCGTTCACTCCCGGGTCAATGCGACGCGGGAGGAGCTTCGGTACATAGGCACATATCGGGCAGGCATGGTTCTGAATGTCCGTTCACGGGACAGCAGCCAGAAGCTTTCCAAAGGCGATTACACTGTGAAATCCATCGACCACGCAAAAAAGCGCGTGGTGCTCGAAGACAGGAAGGGACGGCAGCATAGATTCAGTCCTTCGCGTCTCAGACCAGGCGCGAGCGATGACCGATTTTCGCTTTTCGAGCTTAAATCGCTGGACGTCTTTGAGGGCGACAAGATCCGCTGGACCGACAATGATCACAAGCGTGCTCTCTTCAATGCCGACCAGGCCAGGATCGTCGCGGTGGATACCAAGGGCGTTACAGTCGAAACCTCGGCAGGCAACGAACTTCGCTTGTCGCGCCGCGACCCCATGTTGAAGCGCCTCGACCTGGCATACGCCCTGAACGCACACATGGCGCAAGGACTGACCTCGGATCGCGGCATCGCAGTGATGGACAGCCGCGAGCGCAATCTGGCCAACCGGCAAACCTTTCTCGTGACTGTTACAAGGCTTCGCGACGGCCTTACGTTGGTCGCTGACAGTGCAGAGAAGCTCGGCCGCGCTATCAAGGCCAACAGCGGCGAAAAGTCTTCGGCTCTCGAGGTGACGGAGCGCCTCAAGATCGCGGCTGCCAAAGGACTTGCACAAGGCAAAGCCAATGAGAGCGCTTCGCCTGCCAAGGATACACCAGAGCTCGTCAAGGAAAGAGTAAAGCCCTTTGAAATCGGCATTTGACGGCCGATGGCCTGGACGGATTTACTGTTACCAGGCACGATGCTTTCAGATGAGAAATGCGGAGTATTGTCGGTGAAGGGTGTGTTCGAGATCAGCGGCAATTCGCGCTACGACGACCTCATCACCGAGCGGTACCATTTCCCGTCGCAATATCTGTCCGAAGCCAGGCGTCTTGAGAACGATTGGATACTCTACCGCGAGACCCGCGTCTCCGGCGGCCGGATGGCCTATATTGCGACAGCCTTCGTTGAACGGATCGATGCCGACGAAGCCGATCCGACCCACTATTATGCGCGCGTCAGAGACTATCTGCCATTCGATGATGCGGTTTCCTATCGTGACAAGGACGGACGCTTTGCCGAGCGTTTTCTGCGCGAAATGGCACGTCCGGGTGATGCCGGAAGGACACTGCGCGGCAAATCGGTGAGAACGCTAGATGGCGACGATTTCGTCGCCATCGTCAATCACGGGCTGAGCGAGACGCTGGACCCGGAGAATCGGATCAGGCTAGAGCTCGATAAGCGGTACATCGACGATGTCACCGCTGGGCTGCTGGCCGAGGAATTCGGCGAACGCCGGATCGAGCAGGTTCTGGTAAACAAGAAGATCCGATCGGCCGCTTTCAGAAATCAGGTGCTCGACGCCTATGAGAGCACTTGCGCCGTCACAGGTTTGCGGATCATCAATGGCGGCGGAAAAGCGGAAGCACAGGCGGCCCATATCTGGTCTGTCGCCGATGGCGGGCCCGATGTGGTGCCCAACGGCGTGGCGCTCTCGGCAACAGCGCATTGGCTATTTGATCGTCATCTTATCAGTTTCGACGATAACCTCTGTCTTCTCGTATCGCACAACAAGGTGCCGTCCGAACTGTTGACGCTGTTTCCCCCTTCAGGACAGCGGATCAGACTGCCGGCCGATCCACGGGATCATCCCCGCACCGATTTTGTGGCGAAGCATCGCGCGTGCTTTGCCGGTTTCTAACCGGCCAGGGATTAGACCGCGCGTCCAAACCAGATGACTCGTCCCACGATCTGAATCTCGGACCGGTCGACATCATCCCAGCTCGGATAAGCCGAATTGTCGCTGCTGATGGTTATCTTGCGTCCGCCGGGCTTCAGCGTCACGCGTTTAACCACCAGCGCATCATCAGCGCGCAAGACGTAGATGCCGTCACGCAGCCGGGAACCCTCGTCCGATGCATCTACCAGCACTTCGTCGTCATCGCTGAGCGTCGGTTCCATGGAATCGCCCCGAACATGGATGATCGAGAGACTGGCGCTTTTCGCCCGGGTTAGCCCGGCGAGCCAGCGCTCGTCGAAGCCGAAACGGGTATGCGCCGTCTCGCTCTCGGCAATCGCTCCAAAGCCTGCCGACGCATCGACATTCAGCACTGGAATTTCGATCAACCCGTCGCGCATCGGCGCGGGAGGGCCGCCCAAGACTTGCTCGTCGACACCAAAGAAGCACGCGAGGGTGCGCCTGTCATCATCGTCGAGTTTGCGCGGGGAGCCGCGTTTGATGAATTGCTGGATGTAAGACGAGTTGCGTCCGATCAACCGCGAAATCGATGAATATCCGAGCCGTCGCTGCTGAATCAGCCGATCGAGCTCCTCTCTGACATGTTCCATCGTCTGGTTCCTTCTGACGGTCTGAGGAGCGAAGGAAATCTCCTAGACTCGATGGAACCTTCCTACTAAGAACAAAACAGGAACGCAAGTGTCGAGTGAGTCGAGGAAGGCTATGAAATTATTGGATAGGATAGAGCATCACCTCAAAGAATCGCACATGTCGGCGACGCGGTTCGGTCGGCGCGCGGTTGGTGACCCTCGCTTTGTACTTGACTTAAGAGCCGGCCGTAGGCCGCGCCGAAGGACAATTGAGAAGGTGGAAAATTACCTCAATACAAAAAACCCATCAGAATAGTTCTTCGAAGTTACGAATTTCTCTTGGTATTGTCGCAACCTATCTTGGCGCGGAGCTGGTGCTTCGATAACGTGGTCTACGAATGGAGTCCCTCCATCCGCTCGCCGCGGCAAAGCCAATTGTGGTTTAGCAGTGGTCTGCAGGGGCCTGCCATCAGAAAGGGTTTCAGGGGGTCCACGTGGAAATTACCGAATGGCTTGGCCATGGGCTAATCTACTTCTTCACCGAAATCCCGCTCATCGGCGATGCGATGGCGGCGTTTCTCGCGATTGTGCTGATCGGAACAGCGTTTGCGATCGCGTATCGCTACAAGCGGGAATACCACGCTCCACTTGCGGTCGCGATCGAAGCCCGTGTTCGGCTGCTAGATGAAATAACTGGTGGCAGCACTGCGGATGTCGATGAAGCACGGCTCGAATTCGCGCGCCGCTTCAATGACATCGATGCGCAAATGATGGAGACGGAAAATTCCGAGGCGCTGCCCCTTCGCAGAACCTGGGAAGAATACCGCGAGACTATCGTCGATCCATCGGCCGAGGTTCTTCAGAACTCTGCTCGACCCGAACACTTCTTTGTCAACCTCGGCGACCGTCATCGCGGGCTGAACTGGTTTGCGAATATCTTTATCGCCATTGGACTGCTGATCACCTTCCTTGGCATTATCGCTGCGCTCTCCACCCTCGATTTCAGCGGCGATACTGCCGCAATGCAGGACAAGCTCAACAGCCTCATGAAAGTCGCCGGAGCCAAATTCTGGGCTTCCGTTGGCGGCATCGTGGCCTCCATTGTCTTGCGGTCTTACGATTATCGGTTCGGCAAGCGGATCAATGATGGCCTCTCAATGCTGTGTGACAAGCTCGAGCATGGGATGGCCTATCTTCCGCCCCAGCGGATTGCGAGCGACCAGCTCGCGCAGCTCAAGGAACAGACCCCGGCGCTCCGTACTTTCTCCGAGCAGCTAGCTGCAGCGCTCGATGGTGCACTTGAAAAGCAGATGGCGCCAATGATCACGCATCTGGGATCGATCCAGCAGGGAATCGACAAGATAAGCGGTGGCGGCGGCGAGGCAGTTCGCGATGCAATTGCTTCCGGGGCTGGCGCAGAGATGGCGGGTCTTGCGGAAGCTATTGGCGCGATGACCGTGTCGATGGCCACGATGTCGGATCGCATTCAGCAGCAGACCGGCGAAGCCGACCGCCAGATCGAAGAGGCGGTCAAACGCTTTGCTCAGGCATCTGAAGAGATGCGCTCCGCCTTCGGAGAGCTCAATCGCAATTTTGGTGTCGTGGCCGATCGCATGCGTGAAGAAAACGAACAGGCAAGTGAACTGGCGCGCCAGCGGATGGATGAATTGCTGAGCAATCTCGGCAGCACGCTTGATGACATGAAGTCGGGCCTTGCGTCGGCGGCAAGCCAGATGGGCGAAGCTTCGGCGCGGGCGGCGAATGATGCGGCCCGTATCGGTCAGGAGGCGATGGAGAAGTCGTTCTCGGAATTTGTCGAGAGATTCAATCAGACTGGAGCCCCGCTGGTCGGCAGCATGAAAGATGCTGGCAACGCTATATCGACATCCGCAGATCACCTTTCGAGCGCGCAGAGCGCAATTGGCGATCATACGCGGGCAATCGAGCAAGTGGCAGCTCGCTCGAACGATCTTGCTACAGCCTTCGGAACTGTCGCTAATGATGTCGAAGCTGCGACTGCGCCTGTTCGCCAGTCGGCGGTTTCGATCGCCGAAGCGGTCAAATCAGTGGAATCGATCGTCTCGAGAAATGCAGATTCGTCGGAGAGCGCCCGCGATGAAATGCGTCAGCTCGCGGCAGCTCTCAATGACACTGCTTCGGCCGCTTCGTCGGCGTGGTCGGAATATCGTGCCCGTTTCGAGGACGTGGACCGTGCGCTCGGAGACGCCATCGATAAAATCTCCGATGCGGCCGGAAACCACGCTTCGAACCTCAACGAGCGGGTTGGTCAGATCGACCAGGCTCTGGGAGATGGTGTGGCACAGCTCGCAGGTGCTCTCGAACCGCTGACCACTCTGCGTGATACCGTCGAGGAACTGGCAGGCATCCTTGCCAGCCAGAACCAGGAAGCCGCTGAATAATGGAAGGCGCTGTTCGCCGAAGGCCACCTGAGGAAGGCGAAAGCTATTTCATGTCCATGACCGACATGATGGTTGGTCTGCTGCTTATCTTCATTATTCTGCTAGCCTATTTTGCCCTCAATCTTCAGACGAAAACCGAAGAGCTGACCGGCGCGAACAGAACCCGCGCGGAAATCCTCAACGACCTGCAGCAATCGCTCAAAGACAGAGGACTCCAGGTTGAAATTGACACTAAAAGCGGGGTTTTGCGGCTCCCTGACGATGTCCTGTTCGACAAGGGTCAATGGGAACTGACCGGGAGAGGGCAAGAGGCTATCAGCAAGGTAGCTAATGCTATGGTTGCCGTTCTGCCTTGTTACACGACTTCTGATCTGTGTGAGGGCGAGCGATCACCGCATCTGATCGATGCCGTCTTTGTCGAGGGACACACGGATTCCGACGTCATGTCCGGCGGTATGAACAATTACGGGCTTTCGGTGCGCCGAGCCGAAACGACCTTCACCATGCTGCAACGCAATCAACCGGCTTTGCGGGGCTTCCTCAACAGGCCGGCCGGAGAAGACGGTTCGGCACCGATCCTGAGTCTGAGTGGTTATGGGCCCGACCGTCCTGTGGATCGGGGTGACTCTGAGGAAGCGAAGAAACGCAATCGCCGTATCGACTTACGCTTTCTTATGGCCACGCCGACTTCTGGTCTTGATCCTGACATCCTGAGGCAGGAGCAGTGACTTATCTTCGATCTGCAATGGCCCGAATGGAAGCCCTGGGTTCGTCCGGACTTGCGAACCCTCCGACAACGCAGCCTGAATTGCAGCGGCAACTGGCAAAGCTTGATGCCAGCGTCGGCGAAGCCGAACCCGTTGTTGAGCTGAAGCCGTTTCTGCGGGGAGCAGCCAATAGAGGCACAGGCGGGTTGCCGCGTTTTCACCTCAACCGGGTCTTGCGCGGCGCCTGGTGTGACTCTGAATTCGATGACTTGGGCGTAGCAGCACTTGAGCGCGCCGATAGCGAACATCGACGCAGTTCTGACCAAGCTATGATCGATGGATATCTCACGTACTTTCCGACCGGGCGCCCAATCATGCCAAAGCTTGCTGAGGCTGCTTCCCGGGCCGCCGGTCGGCACGAATGGGCCTGGCGTGAGCGAGGTTCCCGATGGGATCTGTTTTTGCCTCAAGCCGGTCCAGCCAGGGTGGCACGCGATTTTGTCTCTCGTAATCCGGACCAGATATTCCTTTTAATGCGCGAAACCGGTCTGGGGGCAAATCTTGCTGCAAGCGGCTTTGGCCAGGCAGTCTTTTCCGAGACCTGTATAGCGACCGCTGAGCTTCAACCTGACGAGGCAGTCAGTGCGCAGCGCAACATAATGCGATTGTTCGATACCGAGGCTCAGGCGGGCCAATTGGAGCTTGTTGTCCGCGCTTTGCTCGAACCATGGATCAGGACCAAACCGGAAGCCGAACATCGCAAGGCAATCTCGGAGCTATTGCTCGATCAGGTCGGTGACCCGCGCCTCCAGCGCACACGCTGGGACAGGATCGTACGTTCGCTCGCGAAATCGCTCGGCGAGGAACGAGCGCGCGAAGTCACCCTGGTTTTCAAGCGCTGGCTTACTGAAGTCGCCATGCGCGAGTTTTTCCGCGCTATCGCAAAAACAACCGATCGACCGGATCAGTGGGCCCAGCGCGAGAAATTCTGGATGGCCTATCTCGACGAAGGCTTGGTCACGGACGCTTGGCCTGCCCTCGGGAACCGGGCACGCAACAGGATTGAGGATCTCATCCGCCAGAGCGGCGAACGACCCGAGTATGGCATTATCCGGGGAGGGAACGCGTCCTCCTCCTCGATTGTCATGCAGATAGGGGATCTGCGGATTTCTGAGTGGAGCGACAACGGGTCATGCCGGTTCTGGAGCGACAGCGATCCAGGAGCCCCGAAACTTTACGCCAAGACTTACGAGGGCGGAAAGCTGCGTACCACCGTCGGCCGTGCGGACTTCGAATATGAATCGCACGTTCCCGCGAGCCCGGGTTGGGAAGGCAAATTCGCCGGTATCATTCATCGCCGCACATCAATCGCCCATCCCCGTTTCGGGAGAGGCCGAGGGCGCAATTGGAATGATCAATGGTGATGACAAAGTTCATTGCCGCGCCGCATGAGGGCGGCGGAGAGACCATTGCACTGCTGCGCGAGCAGCCGGGCGGTCTATTCCGCCGGGCGTCCAGTGAAATGGTTCCAGTCTCGGAGTGGCCCAGGGTTGCGCCCGAAGCTGGTCAGGCCGCTCTTGCACTCGCCCGGGCTCTCGACGATGGGAGCCGGATTAGCGAGGAAGCAAAAGGCATCGTCCTTCCGCCAGAGATCGTAGCGCGGCTCGATGAGGCCGATGCATTCGCTATCGGGCTCCCGCCAACTACGCCGTTGACGCTGCAGCTTAACTCGAGCGGATCGCTCGCCGATGGAACAATCAAGGTCGATACAAAATGGGTCCGCCGCGGCGGGCTCCCGGTTCGAGCGGACATCGCTGGCGCGCGCGTTCGCGAAGGTGGAAGGGTCGGAAGAATCCCAGAACCGATCTTTTCGGCCTTCCAGGCTGCTCTCGCAGTCAACGCGGCTGGGGACCCCGATGAGCGCCGGGCGGCCTTCGCCGAGCTTCGCTCGACCCTCGGCGATGAGATTGGAGCAGGGATCGAGGCCGACGGCTTTCTCGAGCGTGTCCGGATTGCCTATGCGGCAAATTTCTCGCTGAACGCCAAGACCGACCACGGGCGCTTTGATTTTGATCCGGTTCTCTTCTCGAGAAACGTGAGCGAAAGCGCTGACGGAGACCTGGTGGATGACGAAGACGCATCGCTCCTGACTCCGCAGGACAACCAGCATTTCCAGCGCCGGTTCAAGCGGCAGGAAGGCGGCCGGCGAAGCTATCTGCTCTCGGATGGTACTCTCCTTTTCCTTGACCCCCTTCTGGGCAAAGCTCTCGACATCGTGCGCGCCAAACAGACTGGTTCGTCACAGGAGAAGCGCGAGTTTCTGCGTTCGCCGCAGCGTGTTCTGCGCGAAGAGCTGAAGCTTGACGCAGGCGGTGACGACGAGGCGGCCGATCGTCTGTTCATCGAAACACAGCAATTTTCGGAGCGGGTCAGCGGGATCGAGGTCTGGCAGAAGCCCGTCCTTCCCTGGATAAAGCCCAAGCCAAACAGCTGGCTTCCAGAAGGGTTCGGATTGCGCATTGGCGATCCGCCTGATGCGCGTCATGTCGAGCTGGCTCCGGGCGAAGCCGAAACGCTTGCAGGCGAGGTCGAGACGGCTATCGCGACGGGCAAGGAATCCATCGCCTGGCGTGACGAGAGCATCCCCGCCACTCCCGCGACACTGCAGGCTGCACGCGCAATTGCAGACCTCGAACATCAGATTGCTGCCGACACCGACGAGCAACCTTCTGAATCGAGCGAACGCGAGGCCGTCGACACTTTTTTCCTTCAGGTCGGAGAGAATTTCGAGCAACTCGACTATGCACGCCTGCCTCGGCCCAATACCAGCGCTGAACCGTTTGACGCTCCGGAACTTCCTGAAGGCCTGAAGTCTGAGCCGAAGCCCCATCAGATCGAGGCGTTTGCCTGGCTCACCGAAGCATGGCAGCGGCGGTTGCCCGGAGTTCTGCTCGCCGACGATATGGGTCTTGGTAAGACGTTTCAGGCCCTTATGTTTCTGCTCTGGCTACGCCGGAGTTCTCCGCATCCCAAGCCTGTTCTGATCGTCGCCCCCACTGGTTTGCTGCGTAACTGGCAAGCCGAGCTGGCCCAACACATCGAAGCTGATCTCATGGGGCCGGTGATAGAGGCGTTTGGCACTAACCTGCGTGACTTTCGCCTCGAAGCCGGGAGCGACATTCGCGGAGGAACCTCGCGACTGGACGTGTCCCAATGGGAAGAGGCCGGTATCGTTCTGACGACCTACGAGACAATGCGCGATTATCACATGAGCTTTGCGCGCATTCCATTCGCGGCCATCGTTTACGATGAAATCCAGAAGCTCAAGAACCCGGCCAGCCAGATGACGCGAGCGGCCAAAGCCCTTAATGGGCGTCTCCAGATCGCCATGACGGGAACTCCGGTAGAGAACAGATTGCAGGATCTCTGGTCGATTGCGGATACGGTCTATCCAGGATTTCTCGGCTCAAGCCGGGAATTTGAGAACAGCTTTCCCGCTCATGATCTTGAGCGCCTGGGCGATCTTCAGCAACGCCTGATCGAGCGCGAGGCGGACCTGCCGCCTTTTATGCTGCGCCGCATGAAAGATGAGATCCTGACCGGCCTTCCGGAGAAGACGGCGCGCAAATACCTTGTCGAGATGCCGCCTACACAGGCACAGGCCTACGACCTTGTGCTCGCCAGAGCACGGGCGCTCAGAGAAAGCGGCGAACAGGGCGCGATGCTCAAAGTGCTGCATATGCTCCGCGGCACGTCGCTCCATCCGTTACCGCCGCGCGGTATAACCGATATCAATGGCTACATTGAACAGTCTGCACGCTTAAAGAAGACCTTCGAGATTCTCGAGGAGATCGAACAGCGCGGCGAAAAGGCCCTGCTGTTTTGCGAAGATCTCGAAATGCAGGCATTCCTTGCCATGGCCATTCAGGATCGTTTCTCCCTTGAACGCCGGCCCATGTGTATCAGCGGAAAAGTTGCTGGCCACAAGCGACAGGACATCGTCACTGCTTTCCAGACCTCGCCTACACCTTTCGATGTTCTCATACTTTCACCCAAGGCTGGCGGTGTCGGGCTTACGATCACCGCCGCCAACAACGTCATCCATCTTTCCCGCTGGTGGAATCCCGCTGTCGAAGATCAGGCAACGGACCGGGCCTACCGGATCGGTCAGACAAGGCCGGTGACGATCCATATCCCGATGGCTGTTCATCCGGATGAGGCGATTGGACCTTCAAGCTTCGACCAACGGCTCGATGCACTGATGGAGCGTAAGCGCTCGCTGAGCAGGGGGCTGCTAATGCCGCCCGAAAGTGCGCGCGACGTTGATGACTTGCTTTCGGACGTTCTGGATGGACGAAAAACTCTCAGCGAAGAAGACGCTGAAAGCGCTCCCTCTTCTATTCTGTTGTCGTCGGACGCCCAGGCGAGTGATGTCGAAAATGTGGCCCAAGAAGAATCTGACGCACAGTCGCAGGTCGGCCCTGAGAACACGGCAGACGCTGCGTCTTCTTCACCTGCCCCTGTCCCTCTTCCCACCCCTCTTTCTGTTGAACCCGAGCCCGAACCACCGGTCAACGCTCCACAGAGACCTGTCTTGTCGGTCCGCACGCCGGTCGAGGCGGCCGAAGCTCGCACACCCAGTGTTCAGCGCGTGGTTTACGAACAATATGGGCCGCGTGACTGGACGATCTTCGAGCAATTTGTCCGCGAAGCCAGAATCAACCGCCTCGAAATCCAGGACCCCTATTGTTGTGCGGACGAACAGGCACGCGGAAGGCTACTTAACTTCGTCAATCGGTTCTGTGAGCTCGCGGCGAAGCTTGATGAAGTTCAGATTGTGGCCTTCGATGCAGACTCCGTCGATAAACGGATGCCGGAGACCAACGGCGATCAACGTGCCGATCTCGAAAACCGCTGGAGAAACACGAATGGATCGACTGCGCTGCACCTTGCGCAGCGTTCACGCCGCTCACGAGGCGATTTGCACGACCGCTTTGTAAGAGCTCAGCTGGAGAATGGCGACGCCGTCATCTGGGATTTGGGGCGGGGAATCGACGGAGTTATGAGCGCCAAATGGTCATGTGTCGTCAATGCTTTTCACGACAAGAGCTCGGCTGGCATCGGATTACGGGGACATCGTTTACAGTAAACAGCCGTTTCCCGGCTTGTTTATAAGGTAACGATAAGAGATAGTTATTGAATTGGTGTGCAATTCTGCATTCTGATCAAATCAGGGGCCAGGGGTAGCGCGCGAAAATGGATGACCGCGACTTTAAGTCAGAAATTGACGCGGCGCGCAGCGATCCGACGACGCTGCGCAAAATTGCGCAGGAGATTCAGGATGCCGGAGCGTCCCGCCTGCTCATGATCAAGGCCATTCAGCTCGCGCGTGCTGCAGACAGTGGGCCACATCCTTTGGGAAAGATCTGCGGCGAACTCGGTTTACCAAGGCCTGAAGGGGTGCCCCTCTATCGCTACAAGCTCGCGCCGGGCGTGTTCGACAGGATTGAGAAAAAACTTGTCATCAATCTGGAGTCGGACCTGATCCGGCCCGCTCTCGCCGCTGCATTTGTCGTCTGGGCCGCCGACTGGTTCCGGCGATCATATCAGGGCGGCATGCAGCGCTGGAGCGATATCGAAGCATCACTTGGCCTGACTTTGCCACAGTCGGAATGGCGTGATCTCGCTGATCGCGGATTCAGGGCGTGGAAAATTGACCCGTTGATTACTGCGCATGGCAACCAGCGCCTTGCCAATCTTGCGCGGCATGGCGGGTTTCCTGCTGCCGCAATTTCCAGCGGGGCAAGCTGGCCCCGCCGCTTCCTTGAGCGAGCAGTCGGCGAGCTTCTCGGGTCGGACATCCAGGATGTCACCACCGCCGTGGAGATCTGTGAACGCAACGACTATCTGCTTCCATCGATATGGCGTAGCCAGGAAATGTACGCAATTTGCGGAGAGCTCGCATCCAAAATCGTGGAGTTGCGAGCATTCGTTGACAAGGCGATGCCGGCTGATGGACGCCCTTATTCAGCCCGGCTAGACGACGCTTACGAAGACTGGCGAGATGAACTGCCGATGACGCTCGATGGAGCGGCGGCCGGTCTTATCGATACGCTCCTCGAGGCGAGAACACTCACAGGTACTGGTACCATTCGGGTTGGACGTGTTATGCGTCTTACAGGCGGCGATTGGCGTGAGTGCCTCGACTTCCATCTCAACGGTCGCTGGGAAGACAAGGACCATAGTCTTGCGATCGATGATAGTGTCCGGGTCTTTCTCCAGCCTTCAAGTGAGCTCGCAGACCGCATTTCCGGTCGTCTCGCTTACCTCGAGTTCGAATCCGGCAATTGCTGGATTGCTCGTGCCATGCGAAGCGAGACAGCAATCGAGTATCCGCTCGACCTTGCCGTAGCAGCTGAGTTTCATTCACGCGGCGAACGGCTGACCCGAGAATTTATCCTCCCAGGAGGAAAACCGGTCTCGAATGGATTACGGGTCTTTGAACGCCGCAGCGGAGAAAACGACGACAGCGTATTCGCACTCATCGGGCAAGGATCCGGTGGCTATCGCACAGAAGCGGTCTTCATTGATGTGCCGCGTGACTGGGCCCTTCGCGGCAAAGACAGCAATTCCGAAATTGAACCTGAGGACTTCGCGTTCGCTGCCGATCGCTTACTTTACCGCTGTGCTGGCCAGATTATCGCCGAAAAGCCGAATGGCGATACATACCTGGTCCGGACAGGTCAGAGCGCGGACAGGAAGGATCGCCTGGCAATCGTTGCGGATGCTCCTTCCGGCGTACAGGCGCCGAGTGGTGAGCGGCTGCTGAAGCATCCCTTCCACGCACAAGTGGAAGATGGCGTTTCGCGGCGCACAGGAACCCGCGGGGAAGTTTGCTGGCGTTTCGTTGGAGAGAAATCCTGGCGTGAAGATCTGGCAAGCGCAGGTCCAGGCGCTTGCGAGTTCGCCTGGCTCGACGGTTCGACGAGACACGTGCGTGACCGTGTTACCGCCGTTGTGCTTCCGTGCGAATTCGCGCTGATCCAAAGGATAAATGCATCTCATGCCGTGATCACTCTGGAGGGATGGACCGGGAAGGCCACACTCGGGGATGACGCCCGTGATGTTGAGCATCAGTGGACAGTCCGGATCGATCCGCCTCGCCGCGCGCTGCTTACACTGCATCTCGTTATGCCACAGGGTTTGGCTCTCGAGCTCAGCGTTCCGCTGCGATCAAAAGAGTGGCTTACGACTTGGGATGGAGAGCTGGTGCGGCGGGACACCATACTTGGTCTGGCCGATTTGCGCGATACGGTCGCCCGAGCGCCAGCGAGTGCTGTCCTAATGGGCGAAGTTGCTCATCACACCGGAGCATCGCTTGAAGCCAGCTGGAAAGTCGAAGGCGAGCTGGGCCTCTCGGCTCTGCGGAACGACATAGCGGCATTGATGCGACCGCTCGGCATCGATGCGCAGGTCAGGCTCGACTTTCATAACGGCAGCAACGACAACTGGTATGTGACGGAATTCGGCAATGTCCTGGAGTGGGAGCCTTCGGGAGGGTGGCGACCAAAGACTGGCATTGTTGGCGAAGCTGTACGGATCTGCGGCCGTTTCTTGGGGGCCCCTGAGAAGGAAATCGATTACGGCGGCTTTGACGGATTAAACGCGGGTTTGGGCGGGCAGCTCATTCAGCTCCCATGCCTGCGTGGGCCATGGCTGATATACCTGCGAGAAGGCTCGCGCGTCCTTACCAGGCCCAAATTCATTGACGACGATCCGGTCCACGATCTTCCTCAGCACAGGCTCGGGCGTGCGATGGCACAGCCACTTCTACTTGCGCGCGAGGAGCTCACCCGCCTAGCAAATGATATCATTGCCGACCCTGCCTCACCCGAAGCGATTAAGACTACCAGGGCCGTCATGGATCTGGCCCTTTCACTGAACGGCCTGCCTCCACAGACTTTTGAGATCTTCAGCAAGTTCGATGCCGCTGGCCTTCTCGCGCCCCTGCTTCTCTATCGCTGTGAGGAGCAGCATCTTTCAACGATTCTCGAGCTGTTCGACGGGCTTTGTTCAAGCTGGACACTTCTCCCCATCGAAGTCTGGGACGCGGCCTTCCAGGCGCAGGGCGCCTTTTTGGTAAGCAGGCTTGACGACCCTCAATGGGCATTGGCCAACATCTCAGAGCGCCAGAACGAAATTGCCGCTCGGGCCCCGCAATTGGCGCCGCTGATTTGCCGGGATTATTCGCCGCTCGCGTATGAAGCGGTTCGCAAGCATTTCACGAGCCATACGAGCGAGAGCATCAATATCGGTGCCGCCGGGTTCAATCCCTTCCGCGTTGATTTTGGCCACATGCTACCCAAGGAAAACTTCGTCGAAGGCCTGATGCGGGTCTTCGATGCACCTTTTGCCGCCGCCCTTTCGACTTTTGGTTCTGTCGTTCTCGACAACAAACAGATCCTGACCGTCAAGGACGTCGAACGACGCCACCCTGATTATTTCGCAAAAGCCTATGGCTATGCCCTCTCGGAGCTCAAAAATGGCCGCTAGTGACGTCTCCCAGTTCTCACGATTGTCTCCCATGGAGGTCCACCAGCGGTTGCGAGCTGGCCTGGCTGAAGCGGTCGTTTCCCGGGCGGGCATCCGGCATGAAGGCCTCAACGCATTTCTCAGGCGAAACCTGGCCGGAACAGACCCCAGGCAAGGTGGGCTTCTGTCCGAGCAACTTTTTCAGGCGGCCCCAGGCTACGTGTCGTCTGGCAAACGTCCTGACCAATTGGAGGCGCTACTGCACCCGCGCACAATTGATGCGATCAGCCAAACGCCGGTCACCGACCTGCGTTTCGATTATGAGGCCTATGCACACCAGCTGAGTACCTGGGAGCTTCTGAGCGCTAAAGATCCGCAATCCGTTTTGGTTTCCAGCGGCACTGGCTCGGGAAAGACCGAATGCTTTCTTGTTCCGATGCTGGATGATCTGGTTCGTGAAGCGGCAACAGAAGGTCCATTGACCGGTGTCCGAGCTTTGATGCTGTATCCGCTCAATGCGCTGATCGCGAGCCAGGAAAAGCGCCTGACGGCTTGGACTAAGCCGCTTCGCGGCGATGTCCGGTTTGCTCTTTACAACGGTTTGATGGGAACGGCGCGAAAATCCAATCGCGACAAGGCCGAACACGAAATCCCGCACCAGGTTCTCTACCGCGAAACCCTCCGCGCCAACCCTCCGCCGATCCTCGTCACCAACCAGACGATGCTCGAATATATGACGATCCGTCGTGAGGATCGCCAAATCCTCGAGAAGTCTCAAGGCAAGCTTCGCTGGATCGTCATCGACGAAGCGCACAGCTATATCGGCTCGGCAGCTGCAGAGCTTTCGCTCCTGCTCCGGCGTGTGATGAACGCCTTCGATGTCACACCAGATCAGGTGCGATTTGTCGCAACGTCGGCCACGATCGGATCGGCCGGCGATGAGAAGGCGCGAGAAGATCTCCAGAGATTTCTTGCCGACATTGCCGGAGTCCCGCTCGATCGTGCGCATGTCGTGGTAGGTAAACCTCAGCCGGTCGACCTATCAAAGGTGCTGACCGCATCAGATGATCCCGCGGCTCAGTCGATCGCCGAAAGGCTCGAGAGCGAACCACAAACTCTTGCTTCACTCAAAACCCTCGCCCCGAACGCGGGGCAGGTCCTGCTCGACTTGTCCGCGCATAATGCAGCAGAGGCAAAGCCCGTCCTGCCGATGCGTGCGCATAGTTTTACGCGGGCAATTCCTGGCCTCTGGACCTGCATCGATCCCGATTGTTCTGGTGAAGCGCGGCCAAAGGGCTGGCCGTTTGGCACTGTCCTGTTCGAGCAGCGGGATCAATGCCCGCACTGCCAGTCATTGGTGTTCGAGATCCAGAATTGCCTCGATTGCGGCGAACCCTATCTGCCGGCCGATGACATGGGTGACCGAATTCTTCCTCGCGGAAGCGATCACGATGCCGACGAATTTCGTGAGGACAGCTACCGGGAGCAGGATCATGATGATGCTGATGACGATGATGAGGCAAGGCACGAGGGAGTTGGTCATCCGCGGTTGATAGCCATTAATCCGAAATCCGATGCGAAGGCCACGGGCTTCGACGTCAGAAGCGGCGAATACACCGAGCAGGCTGGCCAATTCCATCTAACGCAATTGGATGAAGGGCGCTGCCCCTCCTGTCTTGGAAACAAACGTCGCGGGCGGCCTGCGGTTTTTCCCTTCCGCTTTGGCACCCCTTTTCTCACCCAGAACGCCGCCCCGATCCTCCTGGAAGGTGTTTCACCGCATCAGGCAGAACATGCGCTGCCATTCGATGGCCGTCAGCTGATCAGCTTTTCCGACAGCAGGCAAGGAACCGCGCGTTTTGCTGCGAATATTGAAACCAATGGCGAGCGAGGTTTTGTCCGCGGCTTTATCTACCATGCCGTTCAGAAGGCTGCTCATGGCGGTGATCTGACCGAAGAGCGAAGAGCCGAGCTGCTTAAGAAGAGGGCGGCTTTGGCGGGCCTTGTGACCGATATGCCGGCCTTTAAGGACGATATTGCGAAGATTGACGCCGAGCTCGGTGGCGCAGGTCCCGCAGGAGTACGTTGGCAAGACCTCGTCCCTGCGCTCGCCGCGGAGCCGGCCATTGGCATGATGGCGAAAGTCTGGGATCTGGATCGCAGCGAACGCTTCCATAATGACCGCGAGGCACTCGCCCGCTTCATGCTTTTGCGCGAACTTGCCCGCCGTCCCCGCAATGCCAATGCAATGGAAACGCTTGGGCTTGCGCGGCTGCGCTTCCCGGAGATCGAGAGAATTGGTCAGGACAAGCTACCGGCGATCGTGAGCGAGAAGGGCTACTCGATCGAGCACTGGCGCGATTTCCTTTATTACATGGTTGATTATCTGCGCGGCCAATTCGCCCTAGACGTTGATCACGGCGACGCACGCTGGATGCCAGGACGGGCTCGACCGCGTAACGTGATCGGACCCGATCAACCACCAGGTGAAAAGCGCGACGCTTCCTGGCCGACAGTCAATTCTAAGGGACGGCAGCCCGATAGCATTCTCATTGTTGCAGCCGCTCTGAGCCTTGACCTCTCTTCGGATCGCGGCCGTCATGAGATTAATCAGCTTATGCGTGCGGCTTGGGATCAGTTGGCGCCCCTTCTATCCGGGGTTGGCGGGACTTACAGCCTGCGCCTGGAAAAGACGGCCGAGATCGAGGCTGTCAGCAAGGCCTGGCAATGCCCGCTCACCCGCCGGATTTTACCGCGACTGGTCTTTGGTAAATCGCCCAATCTCGTCAGCGCGGGGAAGATTTTCGCGAGCCAGCCCGCTATCGAAGTGCGGCTCCCGCGCCTTCCGCAAACAAGACCACTTTCGACTGAACAGCGAGAGGAAATAACGGCCTGGCTTGGTGCCAACGAACAAGTAGCGACCCTTCGCGAGCGCGGCATCTGGATGAACTGGCACGATCAGGCAGCGCTCGCGACGCCATATCTGCGAGCCGAAGAGCACAGCGCGCAGCAACCTCCTCAACGGCTGCGCGAATTCGAGGAGCAGTTTAAAGTTGGCGACATCAATCTTCTGGCCTGCTCGACCACAATGGAAATGGGCGTCGATATCGGCTCGATTGAAGCGGTGCTCATGACCAACGTCCCTCCCTCGATCGCCAACTATAACCAGCGGGCCGGCCGTGCGGGCCGCCGCGGACAGGGCTTCTCTACCAGCCTCACGATCGCCCGGAATACACCGCTCGATCTCGAAACCTTTGCCGATCCGGCAGGGTACCTGCGGCGCAAGCTAGCCTCTCCGCGCGTATCGCTTGATTCTGACCGGATCGCACAGCGTCACGCCAACGCTTACCTGCTCGCGGAGTGGTTTCGCGAAGTCGACGGTGAATTCGCCAAGACAAAAACTGGCGATTTTTTTGGCTGCCGCTCGGACCTCCGTCCATTTGAAGGCCGCGCTCCGGTTGACGCCTTCTGCGAGTGGCTTGAGCTTCCGGCGACAACTCCGGCCACGAAAAGTGGGCTCAAGCGGCTCCTCAAGGGAACTGGCCTAGAGTACGACACTGAGATCAGAAAACACACGGCGGATATGTTCGCCGATGAAACTGGGAACTTCCGGCGCACGTGGCAGCGCCTCAAGGAGGATTGGGACGCGCTCGAAGGTCCGGCGAAGAAGGCGATAGAATTCCAGGCCCGGCGCCTCTGCAAAGAGTTCCTTTTAAAGGAACTCGCCAATCGTTCGCTTATTCCAGGCAGCGGCTTCCCGACAGCAGTCGTCCCGTTCGACACCCTTTGTGCAGAAACCCAAAAGGCGCAGGAGCGCAATCGATCAGACGATGAAGGCGCCCGCGACCGGCGCTATGAATGCCCGACACGAAATGCTGACATAGCTATTCGCGAGTACGCCCCAGGGGCCGAGGTCGTCGTCGACGGCTTGGTCTGGAAGTCAGCCGGGGTCACTCTTAATTGGCTGAGCCCGATCGATAGCGGTCATCGCGAGCCCCAGAACCTACGCTGGGCCTGGTGGTGTGATCATTGTGGCGGCGCAGGAAGTGATCACCAGATGCCCGATCACTGTGATCATTGCGGCGAACAGGCAATTAACATCGAGCAGTTTCTGGAACCTGCAGGATTCCGCGTGGACTGGAATGCGCAGCCTCACGCTGATACCGATCAAGCGGTTTATATCGAACCAAAGTCTCCCAAGGTCAGCGTGGGCGATGCTCTCTGGCAGCCTTTGTTGCAGCCCGAAAGTGGCCGGATCCGCGCTTCACACGAAGGGTATATCTATCACCATTCGCGCGGGCCTAAAGACAAGGGCTACGAGATTTGCCTCGAATGCGGACGGACCGGGGATGCGGGGGCTGATGCCCTGAAGGATCACAGGCCGCTCACGCCGCGGGGCAAGAAAGCGATGGATCGCTGCCCCGGCAACGACGAGGGCTATGCGATAACGGGGGCCCTCGCTTTGGGTCACGAAGTCCTCACAGACGTTATCGAGGTCCAGTTGCCAGGCCTGGAAAGCGATGGCGCGGCCTGGGCGTTTGGCGCAGCGCTGCGCGAGGGTCTTGTGCGCTGGCTAGGGATCGAGCCTAGGGAACTGGGAATTGCGGTGGCAGCCAGAGATGGTAAGCTTGGCCGCAGAGTCCCGTCGGTTTACCTGTTCGATGAAGCGTCCGGCGGTGCAGGATATGCTCCGAGGCTTCTTGACGATATCTATCACGTCTTCGAGCGAGCGGCTCAAGTCCTCGATTGCTCGAATGAGTGTGAGATGGGCTGTTCTGCCTGCGTGCTTTCTGCCGATCTCTACAAACAACAGGGTAAACTCGACAGGCGTGCTGCACTCGTTGCAGTCCAGGCCTTCCTTGAGACGAATGCCGAACTGCCAGAGGAAGATCGGGCTGTTGCAGATGCAAGGCCCATCAATGATGCGGCAAACACGCTTCTGCTGAAAGCAGGCGGCGGAGACATCATCTCGATCTTCTTGCCGTCGTTGTTCGATCTGGCTGAGCTGACATCAACCAAGATGCGGTCTTTTTTCTCGGCAGCCTCGGCGCGTGGATTGCCTGTCACGCTGGTGCTCGATGCCAAGTCGTTCGAAGGCCTGGAAGAAGTTGAGCGGAGATTCCTGCGCGATGCTTCGGTGCGCTTCGAGTTCGCACTTGGTCTTGCAAAAGCAGATGGCGGACCCTTCGGTAGCGTTCGCCTTGCTGAACTGAAATCGGGCGAGAGCGTGACGGGGTTCTTCTCGCGCGATGCGAACGCTGCTCAGCCCGGTGAACTCTGGGGCGTAGGCGAAACGCACGCAGTGGTTGCCGGTACGCTAGATAGCCAAACCGTTTTTGAGCCGATCAACCCAGAAGATCTGGAACGTCAGGTTGCAGCGGGTGATCAGGTGGAGCTGATGCAGGGGTTTGGCCAATGCCCTGTGGGCCAGTTTGGCAAACGCTTCGGATCGAAGCTGAAACAGCAAATGGAGGCGGCTGGTGTTTGGAAGCCTGGCAGCCTTGTGCGGATCACCTACACCGATCGCTACCTGAACTCTCCGCTGACCATGCTCCTCTTCCTGCGAACGTGCGAAGCTCTATCTGCTGACCTTCAGGCGCATAGTCCGGTCGAGGTCAATATCCTAGTTCAGTCACTGAAGAATGATCGGAGTCCTTATCAAATCAAACACGATTGGACTTATGAAGAAGATCGAGCGGAAGTAGCCGAGCTGTTGGGCGAAAAGTTTGGCCTCGATGTCGATCTTCAGGTCACGGCAAATTCGGGCCACGGCCGCAAGCTCGAACTTGAATACGCCGACGGTCAGAAGGTCATTGTGCTGCTCGACCAGGGTTTTGGATACTGGCGCATAGCAGGTAGCCCACCTCGCCACGATTTCCGCGCGGCACCGGCCGTTCAGGCCAGCGCACTGTTGCGCTCAACTTCTGCGGTTTCCGGGGTAGGCGAGAGCTATTTTGCTGTGAAGAGAGATCCGAAGTGAACCTTGATCGTCTCATCGCATCTTTCGCATCATCCAAGTTTTTTGGCGACGGCATTCGGAGCTTTCGGCCCGATCGAATGCTACAAGCGGCACACCTTCATTTCAGACGCTAAACAGGGCAGTGAGGCCGATCATGCGGACAAAAGCGAAGATGAGCTAGATATGTTCGGTCAATCCGAGAGCGCCTACGTGTAGCATCCTATCAGAAAGAAGCCTGAGCATTGAACACACCGACATCAGCAACACCAAAATCCAACAACACCCACACGTCTCTCGCCGATTTCATTTGGAAGAATGCGGATGATCTTTGGGGTAATTTCAAGCATGTCGATTTTGGCAAGATCATCCTACCTTTTACTCTTCTCCGCCGTTTGGAATGTGTTCTCCAGCCGACGCGAGAAGAGGCTGCCAAGATGCACAAAATGGCTGTCGAAAACGGGCTCGATATCGATGTAATCCTTCGTCAGGCAACCGGCTACCCCTTCTACAACACCTCAAGCTATAGTCTGGAAACGCTAGGGTCAGGCCGCACCCGCCAGAACCTTGAAGACTACATCGCGAAGTTCTCCGGAAATGCCCGCGTGATCTTCGAGCAGTTCGATTTCATCAACACGGTCAGCCAGATGGACAAGAAGGGCGTTCTCTATAAGATCTGCCAGAACTTCGCCGCCATCGACCTTCACCCCAATGTGGTCCCCGAGAGGACCATGTCAAATGTCTACGAGCACCTGATCCGTCGCTTTGGTGCAGAGGTAAATGAGGCAGCCGAGGACTTCATGACTCCTCGTGACGTTGTACATCTAGGCATCGAACTCCTGCTTGAGCCGGATGACCAAATGTTCATCGACAACCCCGGGATCATTCGCACCCTTTATGACCCGACGATCGGAACTGGCGGCTTTATTTCCGATGGCATAGAGCACGTGCAGTCATTGCAAGATCGCTATGGCACCGCGCCGACGCTGGTTCCCTACGGCCAAGAGCTGGAATCCGAAACCCACGCGGTCTGTCTGGCGAGCATGCTTCTGAAGACGCTCAAGTCCGATCCTGGACGGGATCTGTCGCAGAACATCAAGCTTGGCAGCACGCTCTCCGCCGACCAATTCCGTTACGACAAATTCCACTACTGCGTTTCCAATCCGCCATTCGGCAAGAAGTGGGAGTTGGATCAGGCCGAGGTCGTGCGCGAACATCGCGACCAGAAGTTCGAGGGGCGTTTTGGCCCTAAACTCCCCCGTGTCAGCGATGGCTCGATGCTGTTCCTCCTGCACCTTCTCAGCAAGCTTGAAGACCCTGAGAAGGGCGGCGGGCGCGCGGCGATCGTGCTGTCGGGTTCTCCTCTCTTCAACGGAAACGCCGGTCAGGGTGAGTCTGAAATCCGCCGCCACCTGCTTGAGCAGGGCGTAGTCGAGGCCATCATCGCCCTGCCGACCGAGATCTTCTTCCGGACCGGCATTGGTACCTACATTTGGGTCCTGTCCAACCGCAAACCCGAAGCGCGGCGCGGCAAGGTTCAATTGATTGATGCTACCGAGATGTTCGAACCGCTCCGCAAGAGCGAGGGCAATAAGCGACGCAAGATCGGTGACGACCAAATTCGCGATATCGTGCAACTCTACGCCGACTTCGAGCCGACCAAGAAAAGCCTCATCCTCGACGCGCAAGACTTCGGCTATCGCCGCATTAAGGTGCTGCGCCCGTTGCGTCACAAGATCGTCGTGTCAGACGCGGGGTTTGAGGCGCTGGTCGAACACAAGGCGTGGGAAAAACGCACCGATGATCAACGGCAGGGATGGGGCGAGGTGTTGGCAGAGCATGCAGGCACTGACCATGACTGGCATTGGATCGACAGCTTTGCCAAATCCGCCGAGAAGAAGGATACAGGCTTGGGCAAAGCCGATGCGGGCCTGATCAAGGCGTTTCAAAAGGCCTTTGGCGTGCGCGACGAAGATCTGGACCCGGTGAAGGACAAGAAGGGCAACCTCATCCCCGATGATGATCTGACGGATTTTGAGAACGTGCCGATGGGCACCGACATCTATGATTACCTCGCCGCCGAGGTAACGCCCCACGCCCATGACGCCTATATCGACGAGACCTACGTCGACGAGACTGATGGTGACATCGGGATCGTTGGCTATGAGATCAACTTCAACCGCTATTTCTATGAATACGTGCCGCCGCGCGATCTGGACGAGATCGACGCAGAGCTGAAGGCCATCGAGGCTTCGATCACCGAGATTCTTGCAGAGGTGACAGCATGAGATCCTTCGGAGCGATTAAGTCTATTCCCGAAACTGCCGTTCCCGAAGGCTGGTCACTCAAGCCGCTGAAACAAATTGTTCGCAAGGTTTCGAAAAAAAGCAAAAGCAAGACGAACGTCGTTGCGCTTGAAAATATCGAGAGTTGGACAGGGAAACTCGTGCCAACAGAGTCTGATTTTGACGGCGACGGCATCAGCTTCAAAGAGGATGACATTCTTTTCGGAAAATTGCGCCCTTACCTCGCAAAGGTATACTTGGCGCGTTCAGGCGGCGAAGCTATTGGCGATCTTTGGGTTCTCCGCCCAAACGATTCCTATGAGCCTCGGTTCGTAGCTTACCAACTCCTGTCGCAGGTATTCATCGAAACTCTGAATGCTTCTACAAACGGGGCCAAAATGCCTCGTGCAGAATGGGCGTTTGCTGGAGCGCTCACCTCCCCGACACCTGCGAAAAGCGTTCAAACAACCATTGCCGACTATCTCGACAGTGAGACCGGGCGGATTGATGGGTTGATCGAGAAAAAGACGCGATTCATCGCAGTTCTTGACGACAAGGAAAAAGCGATGATCGCGCACTTTGTCCGTCGCGGCATTGATGGCACCGCGCCGACCAAGGACAGCGGTGTGGAATGGCGAGGCTTTGTGCCTACGCATTGGCAGCGAGCACGCATTAAGAACCACTTCAAGCAGGTCAAACGCCAAGGCTACGACGACCTGACCGTTCTATCCGTCTATCGTGAGTTCGGCGTCATCGAAAAGGCGTCGCGAAGCGACAACATCAACAAGACGCCAGAAGACCTGTCCAAATATCAGCTGGTTGAGCCGAACGACTTGGCGATCAACAAGATGAAGGCATGGCAGGGTTCTATGGGGATTTCGCCCTTCTTGGGCATCACATCGCCCGACTATGTGGTGATGAAGCCAGTTGGTGAGCACAACCCCAGATATATGCACCATTACCTTCGCTCGCGGCCTATGCCGTGGGTTTATCGCTTGATTTCCAACGGTATTCGGACCGATCAATGGCGTATGGAACCAGAGAAGTTTTTGGAACTGCCGATTTTCCTGCCACCAATGGATCAACAGGAAGCGATTGCCGACCGGATTGATCGTGAATTGGATCGCATTCGTGCCCTGATTGACAAAACAGAGCGCTCCATCGCGCTACTCAAAGAAAAACGCGCGGCACTCATTACAGCGGCGGTGACTGGTAAGATCGATGTAAGGGCCGCAGCATGAGCGATCTGCACCACGAAAAACACCTTGAGGCCTATGTCGTCAAGAAACTGACCGAACAGGGCTGGCTGCTTGGAGACACCAAAGGCTTTAATCAGGACACCGCCGTCTACACCGAGGATCTGGAGACCTGGATCAAAGAGACCCAAGGGCCGAAATGGGACAAGCTCGTCGCCTTGAATGGCGAACGCGCCCGTGAAACGCTGCTCTCGCGTCTAGACACCGCCTTGGCGAAACAGGGCACCATTCAGGTGCTGCGCCGTGGCTTCTCCATCGCAGGCTGTGGTCAGATCGATATGTCCGAGGCCGCCCCCGAAGATCAACGCAACGAGACGACCCTTGAACGCTATGCTGCGAACCGGCTGCGCGTTGTGCCTCAGCTAAAATATTATCCTGGCCGCGAGCTGGCGATCGATCTGGGCCTGTTCATTAACGGATTGCCCGTGGCCACCGTTGAGCTAAAAACCGACTTCACCCAATCCGCCGAAAGCGCACGCGAGCAATACAAGCGCGACCGCCTTCCAGAGGACCCAGCCACTGGGCGCAAACACCCACTGCTGACCTTCAAACGCGGTGCCATCGTGCATTTTGCGATGTCCGACAGTGAAATCTGGATGACCACAAAACTGGCGGGCGAAAACACATACTTTCTACCTTTCAACCGAGGCCATGATGGCAAGGGCGGCAACCCGCCCCGGCATGACGGTGAATATCCTGTTGCCTATTTCTGGGAGGAGATTTGCCAGCCTGATGCCTTCCTGCGCATCTTCAACAGCTTCGTCTATGTTGAGAAGAAAGATGTGGTGGACCTGAAGGGCAACTGGTCCGTCAAGGAAACGCTGATCTTCCCGCGCTTTCACCAGCACGACGCGGTCAACAAGATGATCGCGGACGCGAAAGAAAAAGGCCCTGGGCATGCCTATCTTTGCGAACACAGTGCTGGCTCCGGCAAAACGTCAACAATTGCTTGGACGGCGCACGACCTGACCAAGCTGCGGCATGATGACGGCAAGGCAATCTTTGATACGGTAATCATCGTGACGGACCGGACGGTTCTGGATGGCCAGCTCCAAGATGCAGTTCAGCAGATCGATCACCGCAAGGGCATGATCGCCGCGATTGACCGTGAGACAAGTTCCAAGACGAAAACGGCGCAGTTGGCGGAGGCCATACTGAAGGGCGTCCCGATTATCGTGGTAACACTTCAGACCTTCCCGCATGCGATGGAAGCAATTCTGACGGAAACGTCTTTGAAGGACCGTAGTTTTGCCGTGATCATCGATGAGGCGCACACCTCCCAAACAGGCAGTACGGCTTCGAAGCTGCAAGCGACGCTCGCCCTTTCGTCGGCCAAGGACACTGCCAACATGACGGTCGAAGAGCTTTTAACCGAGATTCAGAAGAGCCGGGCCCGGCCGAAAAACCTGTCTCATTTCGCATTCACTGCAACACCAAAACACTCGACCTTGATGTTGTTTGGAAGGCCGCAAGACCCTTCCCGTCCGGCGGGCCCGGACAATCTGCCGCGTGCTTTTCATAAATACGAGATGCGTCAGGCCATCGACGAAGGTTTCATCCTCGACGTGCTCAAAGGCTATGTGTCGTACAAGACGGCCTTCAACCTCGGAAAAGAATTGGAAGACAAAAGGCGCGTGGACGGCAAGGCAGCCAAGCGCGCATTGGCCAAATGGATGAGCTTGCATCCCACGAACGTCACCCAAAAGGTGCAGTTTATAATGGAGCACTTTCGGCACAACGTGTCGTCGCTCCTCGATGGGAAGGCGAAGGCAATGGTTGTGACGAGCTCTCGTGCGGCAGCTGTTCGCTACAAGAAAGCCTTCGATGCGTTTGTTATTGCCAATCCTCAGTACAAAGACGTTCGCGCGTTGGTTGCAATTTCAGGAAAGCTCAGTGGCAAGGATGTCATGCACTCGGATGACGCGCAGATTTCTGGCGAACTGTTCGTTTGTGACGACGACGCGGAATTTACAGAGAGCAACATGAACGCCGGCGTCGAGGTCAAAGACCTTCGGATCGCATTTGATCGGCCGGAATTCAGAGTGATGCTCGTTGCCAACAAGTTCCAGACGGGATTCGACCAGCCGAAGCTCGTCGCCATGTATGTCGACAAGAAGATCGCCAACGAAGTCGAGATCGTTCAAACGCTGTCGCGCTTGAATCGTACCTTCCCGGGCAAGGAAGAAACCTTCATTGTCGATTTTGTAAACGACCCGGAAGCGATCCGCGCAGCCTTCAAGAAATACGATTCCGGGGCGCAAATCACGGAAGTTCAAGACCCGAACGTTGTCTACGACATGAAAGATGGCCTTGACCAACAAGGTATCTACTCGGACGAAGACATCGAGGCGTTCAAGGTCGCGCGTTTCGAAACCGCCAAGACTTTCGACGTTGCCAAAGACGATCACCACAAGGCGATGTTCGCAGCCACCCAAAGGCCGACAGACCTTTTTAACGCTCGCCTCAAGGACCTCCGCGGCGAAGCCGCGCGGTGTGAAGTTGAATTTTTGAAGGCAACTGAGACAGGAGACGATGCCGCTGCGAAGAAGGCCGAGCATGAAAGGATGCAGGTAGAAGAAAGCATCGGTCGGATGCTGGAGTTTAAGTCAGGGCTGTCCAGGTTTTCCAGGACATACACTTACATCGCGCAATTGCTGGATCTGGGAGATCCCAGCATTGAGAATTTTGCAGCTTTCACCAAACTTCTGGCAAACCGCCTCAATGGTATCCCTCCCGAGCATGTCGACCTTAGAGGCATTTCGCTGACAGGATACGATATCAAAAAGAACGATGATCAGGGCAACAACGCCGATGACCCTGACCCAAACTTGAAGCCCGCGGGGCCCGGCGGTTCCAATGCGCCAGGGAAGCTTCCTGTGTACCTGCAGGAGCTTATCGAACGATTGAACGGCATCTTTGGCGAAGCTGCTCCGATCAAGGATCAAGCGAGCTTCGTAAACCAAATCGTTTCGATTACCCGCGAGAACAGTATCGTCAGAGCCCAGGTTGAGGAAAACTCAAAAGACCAAGCGTTGAAAGGAAGCCTTCCGGGGGCGGTTCAAAGCGCGGTGGTGCGCGCAATGGGATCGAACAACGCATTGGCCACGCATCTTCTCAAAGAGGACAAGCAAGGCCTCGGCATCCTTACGAACCTTATTTACGACCTGATCAAAGCAGGGAAAGATATCGACCTTGGAGATCTCGATGGCGCATGAACCGCATAAATACAGAGCAAAGGCTATCGGCGGCATCACGCCTGTTGAATTACGGGAGATATTCAGCGTGATTTGGAAATTTAGGGGCACCAGATGAAAATTTCAGTTGCTCTCGATAAGATCGACGAAAGACAGCTTTTCGTACCCGCATTCCAGCGAGAATACGTCTGGAAGCGCGATGACGCAAAGCAACTGATCGACTCCCTGATCAAAGAATATCCAACTGGCACAATGCTCACATGGGAGACGAATACCCCGCCTGAGCTCAAGGGGCCGCACAAGTATGATGAGAAGCAAGGCGCGGTGCGCATCTTGCTCGACGGTCAACAACGCCTGACCACGCTTTACATGCTGATCAGAGGTGACTTACCACCTTACTACACGGCTCCGGAAATTTTGAACGATACGCGCGGTCTTTACGTCAACCTCGAGAACCTTGAGCTGGAATATTACAAGAAGCTCAAGATGGAGAATGATCCTCGCTGGCAGAATTTGACGGCCATCTTCAAGGATGAAGTGTGGGATCAGGACGTCTTCAAGAAACTCGAAGAGCGCGGGGTAGAGGTCGACAAAGAGTCCGCTCGGCATATCTCCGGTAACATCAGGAAAGTTGAGCGGATCCTTGATCGGGAATTCCCCGAACAAACGATCCCGATCAAAGCGTCCATCCGCGAAGCGATCGACATTTTCTACAAGGTCAATGCTAGCGGCGTTTCGCTGACCGAAGCTGAACTCGCGCTCGCCCAGATTTCGGGTTACTGGCCGCAGGCACGAGAAACTTTTAAGGCCAAGCTGGCCGAATTGGAAAAGCGCGGGTTTGTCTTCAAGCTCGATTTCGTAATCTACGCTTTGCTGGCTTGCCTATACGCATCGGGCTCGAACATGCGGCTGCTGCATGATCAAGGCAATGATACGCCAATCAGAGAGGCCTGGGAAAAGCTGGAAAGCCAGACTTTAGATTATGTGGCCAATCTCATGCAATCGCATGCGTATGTGGACCACACAGACGAGATCAACTCGATCTATGCTTTGATCCCGATCATTGCGTATTGCTATCAGCAGGATGAGCACCTTAGCGATCTACAAATCAAGAAGGTCGTGAAGTGGTTCTATTACTCCCAGATTCGGACACGTTATGTCAGCCAGCTTCCTCAGAAGTTGGATCGCGATCTTCGCATCGTGAGGGACGCTGACCATCCGTTCGATGAGCTGCTGCAAGTAATCAAAGATGAGAGGTCTCTGGAAATTATTCCGGACGAATTTGTGGGGAGGACGATAACGCACCCGTTGTTCCCTATGATGCGATGGTACTTCAAGAGCAAGGAAGCCACCTGCTTTACAACCGGGGTCAAGCTTCGCCAATCAATGGGAAAGAAGTACGCGCTTGAAAAGGATCATATTTTCCCGTTTTCGAAGCTTAAGGCAGCCGGTTATGGGATGGGTAACCGGATCAAGTATTCCTTGGCTCAGGAGATCACCAACAGAGCAATTCTGACTGCAATTGCCAACAGATCGAAGAGCGCGACAAATGCCGAGGATTACCTCAGCGAAGTCAATGCTAAGAACCCTGACGCGCTGGCAAAACAGTGCATTCCGGACGATCCCGAGCTCTGGAAACTCGAAAACTATGAGCTGTTCCTTGACGCTCGGCGCAAGCAGCTCGCAGATGGCCTGAACGCGTTTCTTACTTCGATAACCGAAACAGAAAAGAGCGAGGCGCCGATCACCCTCGCCGAAATGATCGCCGAAGGCGAAAGCGAAGAACTTGAATTCAAGCAAACCCTTCGTTGGGATGTAAAAGAGTCAAAGGTCAATAAAGGCTTGGAAGCGGTTGTTACCAAAACGGTAGCAGCTTTTGCCAACAGCTACGAAGGCGGCACCCTTTTGATTGGGGTTTCCGATGACGGAGAGGCGCTCGGGTTAGAGCAAGACTATGTGGCCTTGGGGGACGCGGATAAGGACAGATTTGAGCTGCATTTGAGAAATCTGTTTTCGGAGGCATTTGGGCAAAATGTGACGGCATCGAAATTGAAGATCAGCTTCCCAGAAATCGAAGGCGTTGAAATCTGCAAGATCGATGTGCGGCCAGCCGATGCTGCTGTTGTCCTCACGGTCGCTGATAAGAACGGGCTCAAGTCCGAGAAACTCTATGTCAGAAGTGGCAACTCATCTCCGGAAATGCCCATGAGCGAGGTCCAGGCGTTTTTGAACAAGCGATTTGCGGCCAAGTCTGTTGGTTAGTTGAACGATTGAAACTCAGTGCCAGGTCGTGCCTTCAAGCTCAATTTGCCTGTAATTTCTCGAATGTAATTACCAGTAGGGCAAGCCTAAAGGGACCTGAATCCGTTACGAGCCTGCTCTGCCATACTCTTGGACACGCCCGCTTCACGGGTCACGTTAGTCCAGCCAAGGATTGCAGATTGTATGTCTGAGATGATGGCTTTGGTTTCGGCAGGTTTGAGATCTGCGAACGTACCAAAGGCGATCAGGTCTTCCAGATCGAATTTGTCGGTCTTGCCGGCCAGAGACATCTGATGCTCGTTTGTCCAGTCTCCGCTGGGATTGTAGGCATAGACGACATCATAGGCCGGTGAGAGGCTCCAGCGGCCAGAACGATCCATAAGGAAAGCGATGTTCTTGGTGTGGTCGTCCTGGTTGCGGATGAAGACATTGAAGAGCGCTCGCCGCACCTGTTCTTTGATTGCATCACGGCCAAGTCCGAGCATCCGTATGGTCTCGATCGCCTGTTCGTAGCTATAGGCCCGGGCCTGATTGAAATCGAAGTGACGCATCGCGCAAAGTGACTGCATATGCAGCTTTTTGCCGTCAGCCGTCCGGTCAAACCGCTGGGTCATGAAGTGCGCTCGCCCTCCTTCTTCATGTAGCCGAGACCGGGCCATGGCGACACCAGCTTCTTTGGCTATCAGATAGCAGGCGTATTCGAGGCGGCCGAAGCCCATGGGATCGGCAAGCTCCTTATCGGCATTGCCTGACACACCGTCGAATTTGACCAACCACTGAGTGTAGCCGGGGCCTGCTGTGAGTTGCCCGGAATGGAATTGCCCGGTCTCTTCATTCCAGGCGAGAACAGCCTTGGCGCGCGCGCCACCCGCGGATGTTCCTACGCGCAGGATTTCCTGAAGCGCGTGATGATCATCGTCGCCCTGCAGGACGCCGGTGAGTTCTTCCCGTGCTGCAAGCACACGATTGGCCAGCTCGACAAGTGGAGCGATGTCAACGGGCCCGCCCTGTTCGCGGCGTTCGCCTGTCGATGGTTCAAACTCGAGCGCGCCCATGCCTCTGCGACCGGTGTAGCAGAGGCGTTCAACGGGATCGAAGCTGTCGGTCGTTCGGCCCTGTTCTGCGAGCCAGCGATTGATGAGGGCGTTGCCGAACTTGTCTGGCAGGCTGTCGGCCAGCATTCCCGGTAGACCCTTGAAGGTGTCATGGTTCAGTGCGGGGAAATCGTAGACGCCGCTGCGCAATGGCATGGTGAGCGGGGCGACCTCGATACCGCTGCGACTAAATTCCGGAGTGTATTCGAAGACCCCGACATCGCGGTCCTCATCCCACAGCACGGCACCGATCTGCCGGCCCCAGAGATTGACGACTGCGCGGCTCATGGGGCCTCGTCACCCCAACTCCATTCCTCACTGGGCGCACTTTCGGAAGACTTCCGCACTCGTTGCCGTGCCTTGCCCGTGTCTGACCGTGGGTCGAGCGGGCTCAGCTTAGCATCGGGCACGATATCCAGCAGACGATCCTCGATATCGAGCGCACGCATAATTCTGGCAAGACTGTCGATCGTCCCGCCATTGCCGGCTTCCAGCCGAGTGAGCGTTGAACGGGAGATGCCTGCCATCTCCGCAAGCTCGGCCTGTTTGAGATTGCGTGATATACGGTAAGCTTCGATCTGCTGGCCTAGGTCGGACAGCAGCACCGAGAGCGGACGTAAGTCTAGCGAGTCATATTGCGTCATTATAGAGACGTTATCTCCAATATGGAGGTTTATGTAGCAATTTTGCGTCTTTACATTTTCCTCTATAATGTGTCAATATCGAAGCATAATAGATCTCATAGCGGTTAATGCATCATAATCGATACGTTATGGATAAGGCAAGGAGTGGCAGATATGGATGACCACAAAGATCAGAAGGAAAAGGAATGGGAGGGCCTACGAGAGATTGATCGTTCCATTTCCGAAAACCGGCGAATGGAATACCGATGGAAGAAAGCGCTTGCAGATCCTTGGGAGCGTCGCGGCCTATGGCTTCTCGGATTAATCCTCGGGGCATTCGTTGTATTCGTAATTCTGCAGGACATGATCCTGTAGTTACCTATTGCCCCACTCTTTGATTTCATCAGCAGCTTCCTCGCTTGCGCCAGTCGCGCCCTGCGTTTGGCGATCCACATATGCTCTTACAGTTCCAATCCGTCCCTGACCCTGTCGGCGAGCCCGCTCGACTTCATCCGCGATCACTGACCGATCGGGCGCGTCGGGCATGGCGGGGCCACCCGCAGACCCCACGGCTCCCCTTGCGCGCACTTGCCCCGCACTTCCGATACCAGGACGGCTAACAGGCGAGAATGCCGGCAGCGAGAGATCGCCTTCGATGTCCTCCTGCAGCTGATCGGCGTAGCTTTCGACAAACCGCGACTGTAGCTGCTGACCGCGTGAGCTCATCTGGAACTCGATGTCATCAAAGCGCACTGGGCCATAATAGTCGCGGTTGGCTTCGATCTCGGCCATGCCCCAATCGCGATAGGCCTGGCTCAGGTTGAGCGTGCCCGCAGCGCTGTTGGCCTCATACCAGCCCGCCTGGGTTTCGAGACGGCTGGCCATCTCTTCAGCGCGGCGCGCTTCGCGCGTGTAGCTCTCGGCCTCAGTCAGCGACCGGCTGAGCCCGGACGAACTGGTTGAGACCTGCGATATCGAACTCGAGCTCGTCTCGCGCAGGAAGCCTTCGCGCGTATTCGACCAATTGCGACTGTCAGAAAGCTGGCGCAGCGAACCCGTAATCCGGCTGCGATCTTCCGAGGCAATCCCGATATCGCTGTCCGTCCAAGATTGATTGCGGCCACCGCGGACGCCCGCCTGAGCATTCAATAATCCCCCTTCCACCTTTGCTCCGGCTCCTGCCTCTCCGTTTAGGAACCAGGAAATCGAGATGTCGTCGGAAGCCCGCCGGGACAGGCCAAACTGTTGCTGTAGAGCTCTCGACGCGTTGTCGACCTCGCTGAATGCCGTGCCGACACTGTCGTTCGTCCCGATCCCGCTGGTGGTTTCGGAACTGCGGCCCTGGCTGTAGGCGTTGCGGATCTCGCTGAACCGCGTGACCGCCGAGCTCGTCGATTGCTGGGCGAGGTTGGCATAGGTCTCGCTTTGCGTGCGGCTCTGGCTCGCCATCGTTCCGAGACGCCCGGTGAAATCCTGCCCGAGCGTCGGGGTGAACGGGTAACTGGAATTGGGGACCGCAGCGAACTCGCCATCGGGGAAGCTGGTGGTCTGGGTGCCGCTGTCGCTGAAACCGCGCGTCTGTGCTGAGCCGTAGGCGATATTGGGTGCAAGATTGCCCTGGGCGAACTGCCGCGAGAACACCGTCGAATTGTCGATGTTCGAATTGCCGAGCGAGACATTGCCCGTGCTGGCTTCGCGTGCAGCTTCCTCGGCAGCGTTCTGGCTTGGATTGAGGTAGCTGGTCGCCTGCCCCGAAATCGCCAGCGCACCGCGCGCCACTCCGCCCGCGAGGAAGGGGATCGAGGCGACGAGATAGCCGGCAAGGATACCGATATCGCTGTTGACGTCGCTCATACCGGCAAAGGTTGCAAGACTAAGGCCCGAACTGCCGCCGGCAGCAGCGATATCGCCTGCGCCCTTGAACATCAGGATCATGTGCAGGATCACAAACAGCGGACCCCAGGCGGCAAGGTAGAAGAAGCCGGTGACGTAACCCCTGAGCGCAATTGGACCAGTCTTTGGCATCAGGAACAGCGGAAAGAGAACCGGGAAGAGGGCGTAGAACACCACTGTCAGAACGACGTTGAGGATAGGGACCCATTTCATCGCGTTGTGCGCAATCGAGGAATAGGTGCGCTCTGTCTGGATGTCGGCGCGGGTCTGCGCGAAAACATCGACACTGCTCGTACCGCTTGCGCCTGCAAAGCCGTGCATCGCCTGATTCATGGCGTTGATTGTCAACACCTGGCGGAAGATATCGCTCGCGCTACGCGAGATACCAGTGAGATACTGGTAGGCTACGGGCAGGTCGGCCATCAGTTTGGCCCTCGCGAGCGCTTCGGTCTGGCGCGGATAAAGCTGGCGTCCTGCTACCAGCGTCATCTCGTCAATCATGCTCGCCCATTGGCCAGAAAGCGCGGTGTAGGCTTCGCGGCAGGTGATGATCGACGCCGTGACACTGTCGTCGGTTTGTCGGGTCAGAAATTGCTGCGCTCGTGCGGCGCTGCCGGGCGCGATGCTCGCCCAGATGTCGTCGCTCTCGGAAAGCTCCTTCATCGAGTAGCGGCCGAGCAGCAGGTCATAGAACACGCATTGTTGCACGTGTTCGTCGAAATTGGTGGCGAACTCGGGATCGGCAATGCGCAGCGATTTCGTCGCCTCGAGCAGGCGTGCGCCGTAAATCATACCGTTCTTCGAATAGTTGAGGTCGTTGGGCAGGCCGAAGACGAGTTCAGCCGAACGGGTCAGGTAGTCGCCCGCCTGGCTCGTGAAACTCGCCATCAGTGCGAGCCCGAGCGGAACATTGTCGACCGTCGCCGGTGCAAGGCTGGGATTGACCCGGTCGGTGACCTGCACATCCATCCGCGGCACCATCAGACACATGTAGATCAGCGTCGCGCCGAGGAACCAGTTGAGCCACGCGCGCCAATCCTGGTTGAAAGCCACCACGATGACCGCCAGCGCCATGCCCATCACCAGTGCAACCTGGATAAGGCTTTTGTAGCCGCCAGCGCCGGTCCATGCGGCAACCGCATTCAGTACGTTGACGATGTATTCGCCGCCGCCGACCGTGAAGATCTCAACCATTCTCGCTGATCCTTATGGAATGATGGAGCGGGACTGCATCCCGCGCGACCAGTCGAGTGCGGCGGCCATCGACGGGGACATCGAGGCTGCGAGCATGTTCTCGATCATCGCCGTCTTCTCGATGATCTGCATGATCGCCGAGACCCGCGCCTGGCCGGTCGCCTGCCGCTGGGCGAGACTGGACCTCACTTCGGCAACTTGGGCGCGCCAGATTGCGAGCTTGGCTTCATCAGCCGCGATGAAACTCGCCATCGACCGGCTGGCCTCGGCTGTAATGCGTTCTAGGATCGCATAGAGGAGGTCGATGCTGGCGATCTCGGCGAGCGTGTCGCGATCGTCAGTGGGCATGCCGCGCCCGTAGGCTGCCTGCACGGTCAGGATCTTGTAGAGCGGCACCGATGCCACCTGGAGCAGTTCCTTTTCCTCGTCGCCAATCGCGGTGTCGCTGCGGATGGCCTCCACCATACTGCCAATCAGGCGCGCGACGCGCGGCCGGATGGCTTTTGCGCTCGTCAGGCTCATCTGCTGAAAGGTGGGATTGAGGCATTGGTCGGGCTCATCGCACTGGAACACCCGCACCGACTGGCCCAGCGTTCCGTCGAGCAATGCCGTCACCAGCGTCGAAGAGGCATCGCCTGCAAAAGGTACGAACTTGCCCGGCTCATCGTCGCTCGGCGGCACATAGATCACCGTGCCGATGAGCGTCATCGCATATTCGGCGAGGTCACGGTCGAAGGTGCCGCCGGGGTTGAAGAAGGCACTCTGCTTGAGAACATGCCAGGTGTAATTTCGTGGGATCCCCGGATTGACATCGGCGTAGTCGGCTCCCGCGCTTTCGTTGGTTGAGCTGCGCTGTCCGCGCGTGCCGCATCCATGCTTGGCAGCGGCGTAGTCGGTGAAGATACCTTCGGAATTGCCGATTGCTTCGCAGATCGCCTTGTCGGCCAGATCGCCCTTGGGCCAGACGCCGCCGACCAGCCCCTGCGCCATCTCACAGGAGTTGATTGAGAGATTGTTCATCAGCTGCGCTTTCTGGCTGAACTCCTGCATGATCTTGTTGCACTCAGGGCAGACGGTATCGATCGCCAGGCTGAAGGCGAACCCGACCGCGTTGTTGGCGACCGCTTTCAGCAGCGCGACCATCTCGCTTGCATTGATGAACGAAAAGGACCCGGCGAAGATGTCGATCCCGCCGCAGCCTGCCCGTGCTCTCGGGAGTTGCAGATTGGCGATGTTGGTCGTCTTCTGTGGGAAGCGCGTCCAGACATTGCCGAGACTGTAATAGCCCGCCGACTGGCCTTCGAAGGCGGTCGGGCCTGTGACATTCGCCGCTGCGCCCATGTCGTCCATGAAGCGGTCCATGCTGTCGCCAACATTGGCTGAGGCTGGGGCGGTTAGCGGACTTGCGACCATGCTTGCTGCGGCAAGAGCCAGCGCCGTGTTTCGAATTCTAGTAATCATCGCCAGCTTCCTTTGCCGTGAGGAGGTAGATGCGGTCCTGGAGTTCGTCGGCCGAGAGCACGCCGTAACCGATCGGGATCGGGCGCTTCGCGACGCTGTCCCACAGCACCAGCGCCGGGGTGATCCCGGGCTCGAGGCCCATGCGGGGGCGCTGGCCGCTTTCGACTTTGTAATCGGGGAAATGCCGCGACGGCCCGCCGTCGGTGGAGATCGCCCGCACCGTGAGGTGCCAGCGGTCCGCCACCGATTTGACGATCGGGCTCATGACCTCGCAGGCGCCGCAGGTCTGGGCGAAGAAATAGAACAGGCCGTAGCGCTCGGAGAGCCTTGCCATCACCGCGTCGCGGTCGGCAGCACGGGCGTCCTGCCATTGCTTTTTGGCAAGCGCGCCGACCGGGCGTTCGAGCGTGTAGTCGAGTTCGGGATCCTGCCAGATCGCGCGCTGCCAGACATCGGAGAACAGGGATGCCCGGTCGAGCTGTGCCCGCTGGAAACGGATGTACGCGGTGACGTTTTCCGGTGTCGGATAGAGAATGGCGCGGGCCTTCAGCTCGCGCAGTTCTCCGGTGATCGCGTCGAGCTGCTGCGTTGCCGCAACCTCTTCTGCAGTCTCAGCCGCGTCCGGCTCGGCTGCCGGCACCGGCTTTACGCAATAGAACCAGTAGCCGAGCCGGCGCTGCTCGCAATAGAGACTGTCAGCCGAAGCAGCCTCATCTGCCGTTTGGGTTTGCTGTGCGAATGCCGGGCTGGGAGCCAGAGCAGCAAGCCATAATGTCAGGACGGCTATCAATTGGCGGCAAGTCATTGGCCACTCCTTGCATAGTAGTCTTCGATCTTTTGCTGGATGAGAATGCTGGTCTCGAGCTCGTCGGGCAGCCGCGCCGCCTCGGTGAATTCGGCATAGACTTCGCTGAAATCCATCTGGCTCAGATCAAGCTGTGCGAACTCGTCGAGAGTGAAGCCCTCGCATTGCTCTTCCTTGGGCTTGTCCCACGGCTTGGGCAGCTGGCGGCGGCCCTGCTCCTGGAGAATGCGCGCCAGCTTGGACTCAAAGCAGCAATAGGCTTTGCGCTTGGTCAGGCAGACGCCGAGGAACTTGTCCGAGCAGTAACTCCCGACATAGGCGCACAGGCCTTGCGCATCGCGCTCGTGGAGCAGCACTTCCTCACGGTCGCAGCCGAGCGCGACCAGCAGGCTGATCCCGGGGATCAGCGGAAAGCCCTTACCCTTGCAGCAATTGAGCACGCCAAAGACCTTGGAGGAGCAGGTGTTGCGTGTGCCCCGGAACAGCGTCAGCGTCTCAGGGTCGAACGCTCCTCGCGCTTCGTCCATTGCATGAAGCGCGGTGATCGCATCCTTGAACTCGTCATTCGCGTTGCGCTCAATCGTCTCGCAGGAGCCGTCAATGCAGTAGACATCGCCGTCGCAGACATATTGGGTTGCTTCGGTATCGCCTGCCGGAAGCGGGCATTCGTAAATTCGCTCCCAGGTCTCACATGGCGTGCTGTCAGTAAGGCATTCCTCGCGCAGGAAGCGGCAAGCTCCGTGGTCTTCGATCTCAACGCAATCGCTCGCAGGTGTTCGCGCGGTGCAGCTATAGCTTCGCTGCCAAGCCCAGCAGGGCCGCGTTACCGATACGCCGTCGATAATCCGTGTTTGCGGAGAGCTGTCAGTGCAGATCTCGGTATCGAGCGTGCAGTCACTGTTGTCCGACAGGCCGAGGCATTGGCTTTCGTCCGGCACCGTATCGACGGTGCGGTCTGTGGTTACCGCATATGCCGTATACCGGGGATCGGGCGCATTGCAGGAAATCTCGGCGATCGGATCGCCAGGCTCAGAGCAGAAGCGATTGGGTCCGCTACCATACCACTGGAGACACGGGCCTGGTCGGTACCCGGTAATCTGGCATGACGCGCTGTCGAAGGCAGAACACCATGGGAAGCCGAAACTCGCTCCAGTGTCGTTGCACAGATAGTGCCATTGCTGGTTCTGGGTCACGTTTGCAATGAGCGGAACCGTGCACTGCGCTGCCGACTGCTCAATGCGGGTGCCGGTGTTGCAGGTGGCGGTGTAAGTCCCCGCGCTCGCCGATCCGGGTGGTAGCGGGACGCAGGCTCCCTTGCTGCCGGTGACCGTCATGCCGCTGGTGTATTCGAGCGGGGTCTCGTTGATCGCGAGACTTCGCGCGATAACCTCCTCGATTTCAGCGCTGTCAAAACGGGCACGGTTGGCAATGCTGTCGCGCATGGCCTGATATCCCTGGTGGCTGGTTGCAGCAGTCGCCGCATTGCTTTCGATCCTGTCGGGATCATCGTTGAGCGCCTCGAGGCCGCGCACCGCGTTACGGTCATAATTGGGAAGGTCCGCCGCGTCGGGCTGGGTTTGCGCGGCTCGCTGCGCGCCATCGCGCAGACTTTCCCCGAACGTCTTGCCGTCCGCCCTTGCGTCCTGCTGCTGCGCTGCCACGGGCGCTGCGAGGAGGCTGGCGGCGAATGCCGCTGCCCTAAGCAATGGGAAGTGCTTCATCGCCGGTCTCCTTGCAGGCGGTTCATGTGAAGGCGGGCGAGCTCCGCGCCTGGCCCTTGGCCCGAAGCGAAAGTCTCGAGGACTTCTCCAACGCTGATATTGCCCGCGATGCGGTCGTGCGGCGGCACGTTGCTGGTGCAGTCGAACCCGTCGCACGGCGCGAAGTCGGTGCTGAGCATGACGAAGCTCGGCGCGGCTTCGATCTGGAAGGCGCGAAACAGTCGGGGATCGATGCCGAGCGATCCAGCCTCATTACTGTCGCTCCAGATCGCAGCGAGTCGCTTCTTGAAGGCTTCGCTTTTCCCTTGCGGAAAGCCGCGCAGCACGGTGACGCCGCCGGCCCGCGTCATGTCATGGACAAGCGCCTTCAATGCCGCTGGCGGCATCGACAGGCTGGCAAAGGCGATAAAGCGCGGGCTTGCCCCGAGCGATGCCTTCTCGGCTGCCGCCTGGCCCGCGATCATCGCGTCGAAGTCGAGGACGGCGTCCGTCTCGGTGACTGTGATACTATCCGCATAGGACGCGCGGTTGGCCTGCGCCTGGACCTGGACGCCTTGCGCATCCTCGGTCAGGGCTTCGGCGCGTTCGCGGACATTGGTCGCGAGCGCTTGCGCCTCTTCGGTATGCTGGGCTGCACGCTCGCGAATCTTGTCGAGGTCGATGCCGTCAGGATCGCTCTGGGCCAGCGCCAGGCCGCCCAGCGAGAGTGTGAGGCCAACGGGTAAAAAGATGAGAAGCTTGTTCATAGTGCGCAGCAATTCCTCTTGCGCCAGACGAGGTATCCCATGTCCTCGCCGATGGAGGGGATGACTTGTCCGGGTTCCTGAAGCGTGGTGGATGTGCCGATCGGCGGGCAGGCGTAGCGTCCGCTCGTCGCCGGATTGGGATTGGTGGCCTGGAAGCGGTATTGCTGCTTGCGCATGACCGGCATCAGATATTTGCCGCACAGGCCCTTGGAGCCCATCGTTCCCCAGGAGACCAGTTCGCGGTGGAGCTTGTAGGTGAAGCGCGAAAGCACGAGCCGCGAGGCCTGAACATGCCCGATCGACGCCGAGACATTGCCGTTCATTGGGTACATCGAACCCTGGCAGCCCGCGCACCAGAACATCTCGTCGATCGGCAGATTCGCGGTCGAGGCTGCGCAATCGGCGGCACAGGCGGCGAGCGCCAGCGGGTTGGCGAACAGCACCGCCTCGGGGTTGATAATCGCGGTGAGTTCGCTGTCCTGCCACAGCGGATCGATTTCGGAGATGTAGAGAATGTCGATCGAACCTGCTTCGAGGCACAGGAAATCGGCGACGATCTCCATCCAGTAAATCAGCGGATAGGCGTACCAGTGGACGTGCCAGCTCGAATAATACTGGCTTGCACCGCCCACTGCCGAAGGGCCCGAGATCGAGCGGAAGCCGATATCGAAGCCGGGATCGAGTTTCGTGCCGCCAAGGTTGACGAAGCACCACGGTTTCATGCTGACATCGGCAAGCCGGACCGGCTCCCAGAACCCCATGGCGATGCCGGGCCTGATACCGCACAGACATAACGGCAGGTCGGGATTGTCGGGATCGGGCCGGCTAGACGGCCAGATATCCAGCCCGCCGATCGAAATCGGGAACAAACACGACCAGCAGATGTCGGTGATCGGGTTGACGAAGCTGCCGGTGCATTTGCCGGGGCCGTCATCGGCGATGGCGGGCGTCGCGGTCGCAAGACTGAGTACGGCAACCAGCATAAGAGCGAGTTTGCGAAAGAGTTTCATCGCACCGTTCTCCTTCTGGACGGCAATGCGATTTCGCTGATTTCGAGCAGCCGGTTGTTCTGACGCACGCGCGCCGGCACTGACCTGATCCCGAACTTTGCCGTGAGCTTGCCGCCCTGGTCGAAATAGAAGCGGCGCTGGCGGGCCTTCATGAGTTCGAGCGGCGCCCCTCTCACCAGGATCAGCTTGGCATTGGTATCCTGCGTCAGCGCCCAGGCAAGCTGGTCGGGATCATCGCCGTCGAGAAACAGGAGATCGCCGCGCAATTGGACGCTGTCGAGCGGATTGACCTTTGTGCCGGCGGCATGGATCAACTCGCCTTTCGCGCCCCTGATATCGGCAGCCAGCGTGATCGTCGGATCGAAACTCCAGCGCCGCGCTTCGCTAGCCCGGACAATTCCGGTGACCGGATCCGGCCGGTTCACCCGGGCGATCGTGCGGCGCTTCAGCTCTCCGTTGAGGCGCGCAGTCTCGCCCGATTGTTCCATCTGCATAAGGCGGGAATGAATCTGTTCGAGCAGGTCGCGTTCGATCACCGGAAAGACCGTGCCGCGCTGGCCATAGTCTCGGGCGAGTGCCTGCGCCGGGCAAAGCAGGGCTGCAAGCAGGATCGATGGGGCCAGGAGCTTTCTCACAGGATTGCCCTCCCGCTGCCGAGGATCTGGCCGCGGCAGATGAAACCGATTTCGGCGTATCGGCTGTCCAGTCCGCGCGGATGGTCGGTCCCGGTGTAGAAACAGCCTTCGGGGATCGGACCCTCAGGGCCTTTGTGAAGTTTGATGCCAAGGCGGGTTTCATCGAGCCGGATGGCGATCTTGCGGCCATTGATGAAGACCTCGTGGCCGCGGTGGCTCACGACATCGCCGGGCACGCCCAGAACCCGCTTGCCGAAGAGCTGGCGCCCTGTGCCAAAATGGACTTCGACGAGTTCGCTCGCCGGCGGTTCGAAGAAGATCAGGCTGCCGCGCTCGATGCGCGCATGCTTGTCGAGCCAGAAGGCCCAGTTGGGCAGGCTCGGGCTGGCATTGATCAGGAAGGCGTGATCTTTAGCAAAGGCATGGACGGCGCTCCACCCTAAGGGAAGCAGCACCAACGCAGTGAGGACGATCGGGCGTTTGAGTGTCTGGATGATGCGCTTGGAAAAGCTTTTCATGGCGCTTCTCCTTGTTCAAGCTGGCTGGCGATCCGCGTGCGGAGTTCATCGGTCGCGTCGGGCGCGCCGCCTGCAAGCACCGCTTCACCGACCAGCACCACGCGGCCATTGCTTCCCATATCTGTCACTGCGCGTTCGGAGGCCTTGAGGAAGGCGAGCACGCGCGCCTGGCTGGTCTCGGGATCGCGGGTTTCGCGCGCTTCGGCATCGACGAAAGCGGCAATGGTCTCGGCAAGCCTGACCGTGACGATTTCCTGGCGGGGCTCGGTCAGCTCGCGGCTAACCCATGCTGCCCAGAGCAGCGCGGCAGCGATGGCCAGTACGGCGGCAATCTTCAGCAGCAGCGGCTGATTAAAAGATTGTAATCTGCTCGTGTCAGTCACGGAGCGGCTCCTTGTTGGGATGGGTCTCAAGTTCGACCGCGAGCCGCTGGAGGAAGCGCGGCATGCGAAACAGCGTCACCGCGCCAGCTGTGATCAGGAAGCAGATCTTGAGGTCATGGCTGAACAGGCTGCGGCGCAGTCCTTCGGCCTCGAGATAGCGGTCCGACAGGTTGCCGAGCTGGCTGAAAAGCGCGTGCAAATCCCAGCCTGCGACAAACAGGAACAGCGCGAGCGGCAGGCCAAGCGCGATGAGAAGCGAAGTCGCGGCGAAGCGCGTCGTCTCGATCAGGATGAAACACGTTCCCTGCAAGAAGGGCAGGAATGCTTTGAGATTTACCGGTTCGATCCTGTCGGCAAGATGCGAGCTCATCATTGCGCGTCTCCCGCAACGATCCGGATCGCATCGGCGAGGCTGTGCCCGCGCCGCTCGCATTCCTGGATCGCGGCATAGGTGTCGGGATCGGAGGAATAGATCGTCGCCGAAAACGGATCGAGCACGAGACGTCCGACCGCTTCGGTCTCGGGTCCCTTGATAAAGATCTCGCTGTACTCGGTGCCCGAGCGCTTGAGGCTGCGGATCAGCGTCTCGGTCCGATCGTCCATGTCGAGCCGTGCTTGGCTGCGGAAATCGGCGATGGTCTCGGCCTTCTGCTGTAGCACCAGCATCCAGTCGCTGTTCTCGAGCGCTGCGCGCGCGCCATCGGACTTGTAGTAATCGTTGAGCGACTGGGTGGCAGTCGCGAGAGCGCCGCCATATTTGCGCGCGGTGCGGGCGTAGGTCTCAACGAACTCGCCCATCGAGCCGCCTTTGAGCATCGCCCAGGCCTCGTCGATCAGCAGCAGCTTCTTGGTGGCACGCGAGCTGCGCGTCATGGCCTGTCCGGTCATGAACATGATTGCCGAGAGAACCACGCTTCGCAGTTCTTCACGGCTTGCAAGGTCGCTCATCTCGAAGACGGTGAAATCGTCATCGAGCGCAAAGCTGGCCTTGCCGGAGAAGAACCCGCCGTAGCTGCCGCCGCGGCAGAACGGCGCGATCGCGGTCGCAAGATCGCGCCCCGCTTCACTTTCCGAGCTTTGCAGCGCATGCGCGACATCATCGACCGATGCGCCGCTGCCAAGCGCTTCCCAGGTTGCGGTCACCGCCTGGTCGATAAGGCCGCGCTCGGTATCGCTTGGCGCAGAGCTGGGCCGGGCCATCTGGCCGACCATGGCCTTGATCATCGCGAAACAGTCGAGCCGGTAGTCCTCGTTCTCATGAGCGCGGACATCATCGACCATCGAGAAGGGATTGAGCGAAAAGCCCGAAGCAAGCGTGAACTCGACGAAGCGGCCGCCCTGGAGCTTCACCGAATGCTCGAAGCTGCGCCCATCATCGATCACCACGACCTTTGCGCCGGCGCCGCGAAGGGCTGCGCAGAGTTCCTGCAGCAGCACCGATTTACCCGAGCCTGATTTGCCGCAGATCGCGATATTGTGGTTGCCCGCGTCGTTCTCGAAGGGCGACCACCAGAAAGGCTGACCGCGCCGACCGACAAGCAGCAAGTGCGGGATGGCCCCGCCAAGATACTCGCCCTGCATCGGGGCGATATGCGCCGCCGTGGTCGAGAGCATGGTCTTCAGGCGTTTGAGGCGCGCCATGTCGTCAGCAAGCCCGTCGGCAAGGCTGAGCGGAAATGCTGCGACGAGGCCCTGGAGCTGGAGAAAACGCTCGTCGGCGAGATCCCAGCCTGCCGCCTTGTAAATCGCCTTGATCACCCGCTCATGCGCATCGCCCTGGCCGAGCGGCGAGATGCTGGTGAGGCCATAGAATAGTTTGACGAGCTTCTTGCCCGCCTGAAGCTCGCCTTGGACATGGCGCCACTCGGCCGACTGCTCGGCAAGCTTGGGCAGGAAACTTGCGCTCTTGGTCTGGCTGAGGCTGGTTGTGCGCATGAATTTGAAGCCTGCTCGCGCCGAGGCTGCTTCCTGGTCGGGATAGACGAGGCACAGCATGGTCGCGGTGGGACAGGGAAAACGCAGCTTGTCGGCAAACATGTCGCCGATAAGCCGCGCGCATTCCCAGGGGGCCCAGCGTTCTGGGGTCGAGCGCACGGCATAATGGCGCATGTCGAAATGATCGGGGTAGCATTCGCCAACTTCGGGATGGCCGTGCGCGTCGCGCCCGGTCTCGCGGAACCGTTCGGTTCGCAGGATCATACGATCATCATTGACCTCGAGTTCGATGTCGCGGCGGATCGCCTGAGCCTGGAGCGTATCGTGCGGGTTCCAGGCATGGACATCCGGCTCGTGGGCGGTAGTCGGCGACGTCAGCTCGTCGATCAGCGCCAGCAGCCCGTTCGGGCGCAGTTCCTGTGCCTGCAGCCCGAGCGAATGAAGCATGCCCATCAGGCCTTCGCGGCATTCGGACAGCTCGGCATCGGTCACGCTGCCGGGAACCGGCACGCCGAGCGAGACGATCACCCGGACATTGCGGGCATGGAAGGGCGCATGCGCCGAGCCCGAATTCCAGACGAGGTCATACAGGCGCTTTGTCCGGGCCCTGGCGATGGCCTCGTAGATCCCGCCCTGCTCGTAGCGCGGGGCGAACCAGGGGGCGACGACATTGCCTATCCGCGGGGATGCGAAGTTCAGAACCTGGAGGCAAACACCCTGCGGCAGCCCTTCGGAGAAGAACTGCCCGAGGATCTCGCCGGTCTGTTCGTCAGCCCCGATCAGCGGGGTGACTTCGAGGACGAAGCCTTTCGAGCGCGCATTTCGGTAGAGCTTCGCGCCCTCGTCATAGACCCGGTAAGGGAGCCAGTCCGAGAGCATATCGAGCCCGAAATGCGCCCGCTCCTTTTCAGGTCGCGCCGTATCGGCAAAAAGCCTGCGCGATAGCGCATCGCGTGCTGCGGCCAAGGATAGCGTCACTGGCTGTCTCCTTCGTGCATGTCAGGGTGGGGGACCGGCTCGCGGGGAGGGGAAAACGAGCCAGGTCCCCCGGGTTCCGGCGCGTCTGCGCCGGGCATCGCCGGAACGGGCTGCGAGGGGATAAACAGCTGTTCCGGCAATCTTTGTGTCGTGTGGTGCTCTGTCGGGCATGAATCAGGTGCGGGGTTGTCCTCGCGAGTTGCGGCGATGCTTGCGCCCAGCGAGCGAAGAACGTCCCGGCGTCCTTGCGGTGCGCGCCAGCCTGTTCCCGCAGGCTCAGGCAAAGTGAGGTGCACGACCCGCGCTTCGTGCTCGCGGCCCGCTTCATCGCGGTAGGCTGCGAGGACGACCTGCAGGCGGCGAACCGCTTCGCCAGTCGTCGGCAGGGGGCGATGTGCGTACCCGACTTCGGTCCGGTCGATGCCGGTTGCCCCGGCATCGATGGCGGAGGTTGGCGCGCAGGTTCCATCGGGAGCGCGGCAGGCAAAACTGCCTTTCACATTGCTCCCGAGGCTGGTGCATCCGCTCGCCATCACGAGCGGCGCAGCCAGCAGGAGGGCGCGCAGGATCGGGAGCCGGCTCATTGCGCGCTTCCCTTCGCGCCGGATACGAAGCGTCGAATTGTCGCGGCATCGCGGTAGCCATGGAGCACTGCCCCATCGCGGGCGCGCACAATCACCGGCGTCCCGTTAAAACCGTTAGCCTTGGCAAAGGCCTCGTTGGCATCGAGCGCCTTAGCTTGCTCACAGGTCTTGGCACTCGCCGGAGCCTGCCCGGCATAGGCAGCATGCAGAGCCTTGACCGGATTCTTCGCGCACAGCACGGCTTCGGAAGTCTTGCGGCTCGCTGCGCCGAAGATCGAAATCGGTCGCTCTTCGACATGGACCTTTGCCTTGGCGAGTTCGCCCGCCAGGCGCTGGCAGTAGCCGCATTGAAAGTCCGAGAAGACCACGAGCTTTTCGCCCTTGGGATTGCCCCAGTGGATCGCACCGGCTGCCGGAAGGGTGGAGAGATCGACGTTAGCCGCGGCCGTCTGGGCCGGAGGTTTGTCGCCGCCAGGTTGCGTCTCGCCTCCGGCGCGCGGTGCACCAGCGGCAAGCAGGTCGGGATTCAATTCGAGAAGCCGAGCCGCGGTCACGTCGCGCCGCTCTTCCATGTCGTAGAGCCGGCCGACGAACAGGTAGCGCGCGGTCTCATCGATGTAGAACAGCGTGTCGCCCGAAACGACTTCGCACCATGGTCCGAGCTTGTCGCAGCTGATCGCATCGATCGGGGTCTTGGGCAGCCGCAGCTTCAGCGCCTGCGCGACATCGCTTGCCAGCGCGGAAGCCGATGCGGGCATGGCCGTTACAGCCGAGACACCGAGTGTGAGCACGGCAGCGGCACCTGAGCAAGCAAGGGCGAAGTGGGCGGCACGGGTCTTCAGGCCCGGCCGGTGGTCATTGTAGTTCATTTGGAGGAGCTCCTGACATGGACGCCGTCGAGAAAGACGATCTCGACCTCGATGCCGGTCGGCATCTCGACGACTGGTTGATATTGTTCTGCGCGTTCAATGAGGTAGCGGCTGACCGTGTCGGCGGCTTCGCCAGCACCCTGGCCGAAGCCGCCGGCAAGAATGTCGGTTGGCGAGAGCGCTTCGCGCTGGCCGTCGCTGCCCACTTGCCCAGTAAAAATGCCGTTGGCGTTGGCGGAAAATCCGCGTCCGAAGCCGCCGACAATCCCGGCGAGCAGCGCCTGGCTGACAAGGCTCCCTTCACGGCTGACAACGCGGCCGCGCACCCCGGACTTGCCGGCAAAGGAGATGAACCCCTTGACCTCGCTGACCGCGAAACGCCCGCCGGGCTGCGCGCAGGTCATGCGCACCAGCTTGACGTAGACCTTCTCGGACGAGAGATCGCCGCGCGCTGCGCCGTTGACGAGGCAGCCGGTGATGTCGGTGGTCAGCAGCTTGTTGCCGCGCATGACCGAGCGGGCCGGGCCGGTGATCCTGAGGACCACGGGCAGCGGATCACTCTGGCTTGCAACGCCCGTCGATGCATCGACTCCGACAATGACCGTTGCCGGCGCATAGCTGTTGGGCGGCAAATACTCGCGGCTCGCTTCGAGCAGCAATGCAGGCGCTGTCTCAGCTACTCGCGGCTTGCCGTCTTTGCCTGTCTCGGCACCGAAACTCATCAGGCTGAGCTGTCCGCCCGGTCCGTCTGATCCGGCTTGCGGCGGCTGGATTGCTGCGCCTGTTCCGACGCCGGGCCCATAGGCAGGTGGCGGAGCAACGGGCATGGGCTCTGCAGAAACTCTTGCCGGGTCGCTTAGCTGCGAGCGCAGTGCGGCGTTTTCGGAAGAAATCGCGTCGATCGCCGCCTGGCCGTCTGAGCGCATCTGCGCATTCTCGCTGCGCAGCGCTTCCAGTTCCTCTTCGACTTGCGCGGTTGGCAGCTGGGCTTGTTCCAGGTCCTTGATCGCGCGGCCTTGCGCGTCGAGGCGGTTGCCGTAGCTTGCGACGAACTCGCGCTGCGAGAGGTTGCGATTGACGAGGCCGCCGGTGTCGATCGTTGCCGCGCCGTTTGCATCCACTCCGGCGTCGTCGCCATCGCCGCTGAAGATGAACATGCCGCCGCCGATGAGCGCGATGGCCCCGATCCCGGCGAGCAGCAGCTTCTGGCGCTGCGCGATCTGGGAATTGAGGTTACGCCGCCCGCTCTCGCGGGCTTGCGGAGACCCCGGCATGGGCTTTGTTTCGGTCTTCTGCGGTTGTGTTGGTGCCTCGGCCATCAGTCGAGCCCTCCCTTTGCAAAGACAAGGAAGGCGTTGGTCGCTTCGCCGGGCGCGAGCGCGTCGCGGCCATAGGCAAAGGCGAGCGCGCCTGCGGGCGTTTCGCGCTCGGCAGCCAGCGCAAGGTTTTCCTGGCCGAGGTTGCGGATGAGGAAACGCTGCCCGGTAAGCGCGTCGCCTTGGTATTCAGCGACAAGCTGGACTTCGATCCCGCCGGTACGGCGCGGAGGAGACAGCTCGGCGCGCGCGGTAAAGCCGGGCAGGACGGCATCGGTTGCCATTGCCTCGATCAAGTGGATCGCGGTGTCTTCCGGGCCGGTTTCGGTCTCCCATTCTGCCGCCTCGCTCTTTGCCAGTGCGGGGTTGGTGATGAAAAGCTGGGTCGCTTCCTCGCCGCCCAGGCGGCAGGCGAACCGGTAAACGTAGCCCGCTTTACTGGTAGCAAAGAAGCTGACGCGCGCCGCCGCGAATTGCGGAGGCACGGAGATATAGATGTCCCCGCGCACCGGCTCGTGCGTCACCTGGAAGTCGTTGTAGGGAAAGCCGCTCGCGATCTTCGAGACATTGGCAAAGCCGTCATCGATAAGCGCGATCCGGGTGAGTTCACCGCGCGCCAGCTCGCAATCGATGGTCGCGTTGTCGGCAGCCTCGACGAACTGGTCGGCATGCGCCGGGACCGGCGCAAGCGCAAAAGCAAGCACGGCAAGCCCGGTGAGCTTCAATCCGGGATCGGGGCGGCGGTTTGCGCCGATCACGAAACAGGCAAGACCCGTTCCCGCGATTGCGGCAGCAAGTGGGGATGAGAAAAGGCTCATTGGTCCATGTCCTCTTTGTCGGTGGGAAGTTGCTCGAAGCCGGAGAGTGCGAGGCTGAGCCCGCGCTTCGACCAGCGGAAACGGAAAGCGCGGCGCTGGCTCGCGATCACCTGCGCGCCGACAAAGGTCTTGAGCGTGCCGGTGACGGTCGATGTCAGGGCTTTGGGATCGACATGGATTTCGGCGATCACGAAGGCCTGGGAGATGTCCGAGCCGCGCTGCTCCTCGACGATTTGGACGAGCTCGGCCTTGAGCGCGCCGTGCGCGGCGGGATCAGCAAGCTTCAGGATGTTGGCCATCCAGTAGTCGAGGCTTTCGGGTGCCCGGTTGAGCAGCATCAGCGCCGTGTCGCGGGTAACAAGCTCGAGATAGGGCGCGTCGAGCCCGCCGCTTGAGACGGTGATCCGCTCGGCAGTGATTGGGACGAGCACGACCTTTTCGTCGCTGGTTGCGGCAAAGCTAAGGCTGGCCAGCGTGGTCAGGCCCAGAACGCCAGCCAGCACGGCGAAGCGGTTGCGTTGCCGCAGGAAACCCTGCGCCTGTTCATGTGCGAATTCTGCGTGCATGGATCGTGCTCCCTCAGCCCGCCAACAGGCGGCAGTGGGAGGGCGGCGTGGCTTTCAGCCCCAGGAAACTCCCGGGCAGGTACCAGTACGCAGCATGCACCAGTGCCGAACCGGCACCGCGAGCCTTTGCCTTCCGCAAGGCAAACCAGGTTCCGGCGGCCAGGCCGATACCGATGAAGATGTGCTGCGCGAGAATGCCCCAGGCGAAGGGAATGAGAATCCCTGCAAACTCGTCGATGGTCCAGAAGCCGATAAGCTCCGGATCGTCGAGCCGCCGTGGAACAAGGTACCTGTCGGCCATGATGCCGCCCTCCTGTTGTGACCGGGTCAGGGTTCAGATGACCGCGGTCACGACCGAGGTGACGATCGGCACGCCGGTGCCGACGCCGATCCCGACGCCCACCGGCACGGCGATCTGGCCGAGCGAAAAGCGCCCCGAGGCAAGCCCGATCAGGCCAGCAGCAAGGCTGAGCACGGTGATGATTTTGCCGCCCGAGCCTTCGAGGAAGTCGGTGAACTGGTTCAGCGCAGGATCGAAGGTGGTGTCTGCGCCGGCAAAAGCGGCGCCGGCACATGCCAGCGCGACGCAGGCTGGAAGGATATAATCGCGGCCCGGGATGCGGCTTTGGGTGCGGCGCTGGACCGGAAGGGCAGTCTTGGTGGTCATGGGTGGAAACTCCGAAAGGATTGAACATCAGCCAGCGATGCGTTCGCTGTATGTTCTTTCCTCTCTCCGGAGCTGGCCTGTAGGAAATCAGGAAATGCGTTTCGGTCCGATCGACCAAGCAAAAACCGACATTGGAAAGGCTTCGGACCGGTATTTGCGCGGTCTGACTGCTTGGCAGCGCCAACTCAGCCCGGTTCTGCGCGGAGCCTGCTGGATAACGCGCCGAGGCGACCGCTATCTGCGCGAATCACCGGAGGATTCTGATTCGCAGCTTCCTTTATGTTCCTCAATTGTTCTTTTCGTTTTCCTACAGGTTTCCTTTCGGGATAGCCGGTGAGTCATCACCACTATGCGAAAGGAATCGTCGATGACTGACATGGCGCTTTTTGCCGAACAACAGGTTCGCGCCGATCTTGCCCGGCTGTTATTCGCCGCTGTCGAAGCCAGCGGCCGCGCACGCTGCGACATCGCACGCGACGCGCAGATCCATAGAGATGCCCTTCGAAGGGTTCTTCTTGGCGAGCGTTCGGCAAGTCTTGGAGAAGCCTTGCGGATTCTTGCTGCGAGCGGCGTCGCACCGCATGCTCACTTGCTGCTGTTCCTAGTCAGCGGCGGCGATCACGCGATTGACTGGCTGCAATCTGACCTCGCACTGTTCTATGAGGATTTCTCTGGTGAGCTTCCATTTGCGCTTGAACGTGTTCTCGGCAACCAGGTGCACGATGTGAAGCCACGCTGGGCGAAGGGCACCGCACACCGTGTCGCTCGACTTCTATCCGATCACATCGATGAACTCGAACGCAAGGACGCCTTGCTCGGTGATGTCTTCGCCGATGCCGAAGGAGGCCCTCGTGGGTGAGGAGGTCGAAAAAGGAGCGACCGCGCCTCGCCGGGTCACGCGGCTTATCCGCTTGCCAGAGGTTCAGCACCGGGTCGGGCTAGGCCGTTCGACGATCTATCGCTGGATGGCCGACGGGAAGTTTCCGAAGCCGATACATCTTGGGGGCTACTCAGTAGCCTGGGCTGAGAATGACATCGATGAATGGATTGCAGGTATAATGGAGTGACTAAAAGAGGGCCGGTTGCGGACCGTCGGCTTTAAAGTAATCTGCTCAAAAAGTAGGCCTATAAAGAGGCGGACAGCTTTTTTGGTCAACAACCTTCCCACCGAACAAGCAATTCGCCATTCATGATGAGCGTTCCAGAACCACCACCGTGAAACATTTCTTTTCAATCGCTGTCCTCACGTTTCTGCTGATCAGCTCACCGGCTCAGGCGACCGGGGGTTTGGCGTGTAGGACTGCGGGAGATGAGCCCATTATAGTATCCCTTGGCTTCGGACATGTGCCGAGCGCCGGATTGTTCCTGGCGCGGCTTGTCGAGGGGCGCAAAGAGATCGCTGTAACTGCAACGCAGTGGTGGTTGAGCGCGTCTGAGCTGCGGCTTGCGCTGGTATCGCCAGATGCAATCACTGAAGAATTGATCCTGATCGCCAGCTGGAACGAAGCGAGCCACACCTATGACGGCTCCGTGTGGCGCGCTGGTCGCCAGCGCTGGGTTCGTTGCCGCGAAGCGTGAGTGTGCAGCCGTCGCTACGCCAATTAGATCACGCTCAGCCTTTATTTATCCAAGGTTCATAGAACCTTATTTATGTTACCTTGTAACATGGAGGGGTGGTTATGATCCGGTTTAGTATCTTAGCATCTATGCTCCTCGCAGCATGTTCCGCACCCGGCGATGCCTCGCCTACAAAAACCTCGAACTCTTATGAGACCGTTCTTGAGGCTCCGCCTTACACGCCCATTACTCGGCTGGGGCCTGAACCCTACACGCCCACGGTCCATGATCGACGCTGGCAGTTTGCCGACAGGCTGGAGCATCAGCACCTGCCAATGCTGCGCCGTCTCAAGGCGGGTGAAATCGGCAATTTCGGCGGGATCGAATGGCGCTGGGCGGATGGACCACAGAGTGGCGGATTGGGGACTGTCACCGGCATCGTCTACTTCGTAAACAAGCCGACATCGTCGCTCCGGCGCTACACAGATAACACGCTGTTCCAACCGGCTAGGGGCGATTTCGCGCGCACCGATCAGGACCGCGTCGCGCGGGATTGGGCAGAGCGCATTGGCCAAGATATTGCCTCTCCCGGCTTCGGTAACATGGACGCCCCCTGGCTCGATATCAGGATCTCGCGCAACGCGTTCGAAGCAATGCGGGACGAGCGCGGCTGGGATGTTCCGACCAATCTTATACTGAAGGTCAGTCATTGGGCAGAGCCTGATTTGCCTGCTGTGCCAGATAGTTTGAAGGCGTCGATCAGATACCTGCCTGCAGAAACGGTGCTGGCAGGACCAACACCCGACATCGCGACCTATGATGCGATCGTGCTGCGTGATGGTTGCTTCTTTATTGATGAGGACGGGGAAGACGATCCGCTCGCCATGTTCCCGCTCGGTATCGGCATTTATCGCGACGATGAAGGACATCTGGCGTTCCGCTCACGCCATTCCGGCCAGACGACCCGCCTTGCCCGGGTCGGCTCGCGAATGCAGCTCGGGTCTCGCAGCGAAGTATCCGATCCGCCGGACGCACTGATTGCTGCATGCGGGCAGCACCGCGTTGTCACGGTCAATTCGCTCAATCAGGCTGCGGGCTATGGCGGGGTGTGGCACGCTGTGAAGGAAAATGCCGCGCGCGACGGTTTGAATGAAGCCGAGGCGATGGCTCAGGCAAATGCTTGCCTGCTGGAGCAAGAGAAGCTGCTGGCAGATAATCGGTTGCGCGGCGGCAACGCGGAGCTGACGTGGTGCGAAATGATCATGCATATTCCGCCAACGCCGCCCACACTTCCGGGCACAGGATGATGCGCCACAGGCTTGCAGTTTCTTTTGTGCTGATGCTCTCTGGCTGTGTCGCTCATGGTGGAGGCGGCAATCCCATAAACATCGCGCGACCCGCATTTGGAGGGGAGGCCGGCTTCTACGGTTCCATCGAACTTCAGCGAGGTTGCATTGTCACGGGCGGCGACCGGCCAGCGACTGTGCTGTTCGACCCCGGCGTGAAGCTGAGCGAGGACCGAACCCGTATCATCGACCCTCGCGCGCAAGGGAGTGTCCGGCTGGATGTCCCAATACAAGGCGGCGCAGCGCTTTTGCGTGAGAACGGCAAAGGGTGGCCGATTGCCGACATCGAGAGTTTCTTTGGAGTTACCATCCCGGCTGGATGTCCGACAAAAGATGTGATGCGGCTGCATGGCATGAAGGAACAGTAAATATGTCCATGACTGGGGCAAAGAGAAGAAGCATGTTGACTATGGCCGCTGCAATGCTCGCCGGATGTTCGGCCAGTAGCGGCGGCGTATCATCACAAGGCGATAGCCCGCCGTTCCACGCGGGTTTTAGCGCGGCAGGCTATGCCACTATTCGCAGCGCGCCGCCTGCGCCATTCACTCCTGCTGAGCCAGTTGAACCGCAACCGCCGACTGCTGAGGAGATCGCCGCGGGCAAGCAGTTCCAGCGCGTTGCCGACTTCCAGAACAGTGTAATGGACGAAGTCTCTGCTTTGCAGGACCGATTGCGCCGGGCCGAACGCGGCAATTTTGTGTCGGTCTATTACGAAAACGAAGGCGATCCGTCGGTCGTATTTCAGTTCCTGCGCGCTGGTCCAGCAACTTTGCGCAAATACACGCAACGTCCACGGTTTTTCGGCAAAACTGTGCGCTGGTCGATGGAACAGATGATGGCCGACGCTGACTGGATGTGGGCGACGTTCGGGGATGACCGGGTCATACAGTCGAGCGGAATTGGAGCCAGTCAGGTCGATGCCTACATCAGTGTTTCCGAAGCGGATTTCCGCGCGCTGGTTAAGCGCAAGGGTGTGACCATTCCGGAATCGGTCACGTTGCATTTCAACACTGCGCCGGTGGTTCCCATCAACAATCCTCCGCGACCGGCGATTGAAGATGACGCCGTGCCAAGCATCGCTGCACCGCATATCCGCATATTTCCGCGCGCAGATCGTCCGCAGGGCTCTGTAAATCTTATTGAGAGCCGGGTGTTGATTACACTGGAGGATGGCTGCTTTCGCGCGCCGGACCGTGACAATGCATTGGTGCTATTCCCGCTAGGCGCACAGCTGTTTGTTGACTCTGACAACTATTTGGCTTTCGGCAGCGATGGCTGGCCCGGATATGCGCGGGTGGGTGAGGCAGTGACGTTTACCGGATCTGTCAATGAGGTCAGCACACCGGAGTTGGTCGGGCCGATCCACGCTGCTTGCGGCAGCAGCACCGTGATTGCCGTTGGCGGAACGGCTAGCGCAGCTGCAAGCAGCGCGCAGGACGCCGTATCATCTCGGGCCAGCACCGTGCGTTCGCTGCGCAGTTCCTATGGGATCGATGCAGATCAGGCCGAACGTGCTGTTGTCTGGCTGGAAAGGCGACAGGCAGCACAGCCCGTCCAGCGAGACGAAAATGGGATCGCCCTGCCGCCACTGCCTGTAGGAGCATATCTTAATAGCCCGCCGCGTCCTGTGATGGACGCAGCCGAATGTCCGCCCGGCAGCAGCCCGCAGCAGTTTATCTGCCGCACGCCCGAAGGCTGGATGCGACCGCTACCGGATTGGCTCAAAGAATTTTTGGAGCAGGATCGATGAAAGTCCGCTTTCCGTATGCGGCGGTTACGGTCGCCCTTGGTTGTTTTGTCAGCTGCTCGCCGGAAAGTGAGAGTTCCGCCGTCGCACCACCTTTCGAGTTCGACACCTACCCAGCAATAACAGGCGAAGTTCCGGTCTTGGAAGGTGCGGGCGGGATTCTTGACTATGCAGACGGATGTTTGTTTGTCCGCGATTATGAGGGCGGCGCCACCGGGGTCATCATGCCGGACAGCTTTGGGTTCGACGGTCAAATACTTACCGACGGAGAGACAACTTTTTACGTAGGACGACATGCCGGATTTTCCGGGCAACTGATTGCGAGAAGCGAAGTCAGCGACACTTCGTGCAAAACGCTGCATTTGGTTAAGGCGCAGAATGTTTTCGCCCCTCTTCCGCCTCCAGATAACTCTGCCGAGCTTGATAACAAGGATTTTTCACGATGATGCGCAAGGTAGCTTTGATCTGCGTTTTCGCAGCTTCCACACCGCTTGCAAGCTGCGCGACTCTGCCGACCGATGGTGCCACATCGACCGGCGAAGCCAGCGCAATCCCGTATGTGATCACCGCCGGGCAGGCCAGGATTGCCGCGCGGCTATATCCAAAGCTGGCGGCAAGCGCTGAGCCCAACGACAATCTGTTCATCTCGCCCTTGTCTTTGAGTGAGGGGATCGGCCTAGCTCTGCCGGGTGCGCGCGGAGAAACCGAGACAGAGCTGCGCGGCTTGCTTGGCTGGGATGCAGCGACCCGCCTCGGAACCTCGGTGCGCGATTACAATCGCTTCCTTACCGACACTGGCGACAAGAAGGTCGCACTTTCGGTTGCGAACGCGATGTGGCTGTCCGACGAACTGGACTTTCAGCCTGAATATCTGCGCGCGGCAAGTGAAGGGTTTGGGGCAACCGCTCAGGCTGTCGATTTCGGGGGCGATCCGCATGGTTCGGCGGACACCATCAATGGCTGGGTGAGCGAGCAGACGCGCGAGCGGATCACAAAAATTGTCGAAGCAAGCGGCTTCAACGACTTGACCGCCGCCGTGTTGACCAATGCGGTATGGTTCAAGGCCGACTGGACCGTGCCATTCGAAGATGGGACGACCGGCGAGTTCACCCGCGGAGACGGCTCTAAGGTGCCGATCTACATGATGGAACGTCTCGGATCGATGCAATATCGCGAGACCCGCGACGGGCAGTCGGTCGCACTGCCCTATGGGGACGGGCGCTTCGTTATGGAAGTGTTTCTCCCCAAGGATATAAGCACGCTTCGCCGCTGGGAGAGCGATATTGATCGCCTCGCGTTTTGCAGCGGCTTTCAGGGCTGCGAAGCCGATTTCGATCTCCAGTCAGGTGAGCGTCAGAACATTCTCCTGCGATTGCCCCGGTTCGAGGCGCGTTTTGACGCCAGCGTAAGAGATGCCCTGATCGCGGCAGGAATTCCGTGTGCGTTCACCGAAACCTGTGCTGACTTTTCAGGGATGTCGAACGCCCCGCTCGCAATCGATGATGTGGTCCACGCCACATTCCTGCGCGTAGACGAGAAAGGCACCGAGGCGGCGGCTGTGACAGCAGTGAAGATCGTTGTGACGGGATCACGCATGATACCCGACGTGCCACAAATGATCGTGGATCGGCCGTTTCTTCTGACAATTCGCGACCGATTCAGCGGCGCTCTGATTTTCTTTGGCCGGATTGCCGATCCGACCCCCGTGGAGCAATCGCAATGAAATCCAAATACCTCACCGCCAGCCTGTTGTCCCTCGCCTTTGCGCAGCCCGCGCTGGCACAGGACGAGAAGCCGCTGTCGCAAACCTGCCCCAATCTAACCGCCGAGGAAATCGACGGGATCGAGAACTTCACAGGTGAGTTTGGTGAGACTGCCATATATGCCCGCTCCTACTGTGTCAGCGTGGAAGAAGCGCACAGGCGTATCGAAATCCAGCTGCGCGGCTCGACGGGCCCGCGCACCGAACCCGGCCCGCCGCCTCCGCCCGGCGCGGCTGATGACTCTATTGGTAATTTGCAAATGGTGCTCCGCGAACAGGAGCCGGATACCTTTGCCGGGCTCTGGATCCAGCACGAGCCTGCTTACGGGGTGGCGGTTGCCTTCACTCGAGACGCGGCGGTAACGCTTGCGAAATACACCAGCGATCCGTTGTTTTTTCCTGTAGAGAGGGCAGGGCCTTCCCAGATTGAGCTTCGCGATACGCAGGATCGCATCGTGAATGACCTGATACGACTAGGCATTGATTGGTATGGTGCGGGCGCTAACGAAACTAAAGGCACTGTCGAGATCAGCCTGGGCCAAAGCGCCGACCCTATTCGCGCAGCGGCTGCTCGCGGCGAGATCGACTTGCCCGACTATGTGATCTTCAACGAGCCAAACCCTTTTCCAATTGCTGCGCCGCCAATTCCCGCAGGCGATACGAGGGTGCGCAGCTTCCCGCAATTTGCCAATCGCACCGATGGCGGAATTAGCACCTTGGTGCGCGTGCCTGATGTGCCCGCACGGCTGGCGCTGCGCGATGGCTGCCTGTGGCTCGAACCCGAAGACGAGAAGCCCAAGATCGCGATTTGGGAACAGAGCGTGGCGCTTGACCTGAGCCATCCTGACCGTGTTGCGGTGCTGAACCGTTTTTCCGGCGCGAAGGTCTATGCGGATAGCGATGTTGTCTTGATGGGCCTTCAGCCAAACGAAGAGGCGCCGCCAACCAACGCAATCGGCACTGATGGTTGTCCCGGCCCTTACCGCGTGGTGCGCGGGATCGTGCCGCGCGAGTTATGGGATGCGCAGCGCAAGGAAGCCGCATTGTCCGATCGCGAGCGCGAATTGGGCAGCAGAGCGGCGGCGGAAGCCGATTATGCTGCCGACATAGCGCGTTTTGCGGAGCTCCAAGCCTGGCGCGACGGAGTGATGATGGAACGCGGCGATTTAGTGGCGCAAATCTATATCGACGAGGGACAGGCGACCGCTCACGTTTTCCATACCGAGGCAGTGACGCTCGATAGCCTCGCCCCTGCTGATCTGCGCCCATTTGTGACAGGGCAGGAGGTGCCTCAAGGCGCAAATGCGCTCAATGCGGCCCGCGATGATATTTCCGCACAGCTGGCTGCAGCCGAGATCGAGGCGGATGTCAGGATTAGCGAGATTGAGGGTTACGTCGGCGTCAGTCCCCGTGACATTGCCGCGCTGTCCCGCGCAGGAATGGATGGTCGTGTGAAGTTTCCGGAGCTGGTGCGGCTGGAGATGGCAAACCAGTCCGCCGTTTACCAGCAGGACATCCCGATCCGCCGCGATCCGGACGCAATCTGGTATCCGCTAGAGGCGCATCCCGATTTCGCCGCAATCCGGGCACTGGTCGAAGACACACCGATCATGCGGCCCGAACCGCCACGCCCCGGCGAAACCGAAGGCCGCATGGTTGCCAGCAAGCCGTCAAAAGCAGGTTCGCTCCAGCAAACGCATTTCATGATTGCTTACGGCCAGACGCTGGAACGGATCGAGGATCTGCGCCGCGCGGGTTTCGATCCGATCGAGGCGATGGAGGCCATGAACGGGCGGGCGACGGTGGAGAAGCGGGCAGTGCTTGCCACGGATATCGTGATTGCCGAGCCGGTCGGTATCGATATCTTCGACAACGGGCCGGATGGATTTGCCTCTTCCGTGCGCTGGCGGGTAATCGAAACACTATCTGGCACCGAGTTCCCAGGCAGTGAGCTGCGTCAACGGCTCGCATCGGGAGAGCGCGATAATGAAGCAGGCGAGCGCGTCTATGGGCAGGGTGGGGACGAGCCGGTGCTGCTGCCCGGTCTGCCAAACTCGCTTGAACCTGGATCGCGATGGGTGCTGCATCTCAACGATGCGCTTTATCGCCATATGTCCTATGTGCAGGGGGGCGAGGGCGCGGCGCGAACCGAAGGCCGCTGGTTTGTCTCAATCCCCTGGGTGCCGCCATCGCTGATTGACGAAAGCGAAATGGTTCGTCCGGTCAGTATTTATCCCGAGCCGATTGAACTTTCCGAGCTACGCGAGCGATTGTTGCCTATCGCTCGTTCCTTCCGTGTCATTGGACAGGAAGCGAAATGAAGAAATCGCTCATCGCACTCACACTGTGCGCAACTGCGCTTGCTCCTCAGGGCGCCAGTGCCTGTCTCTACACTCAGCCGCCAGAGCCAGTGGGCGCAGCATCGCAAAGCTTTTTTACCGGGAAGATGGCAGCGGCGGCAGTCACGGTCGATATCGCCGTAGCGGGCGAGACCCGCGTAGCCTTTGGCAGCGACCCGAACTGGCGCAACCCGGTGACCACATTTCATGTGATCGAGCGGCTGAAAGGCAATTCGCCTGATCGTTTCTCGCTGTTTGTGGGCGCTTCAGGTCCGGAGCACCGCGATATCGAGGCGCAGCACTGGGTTGATGAGCAAGGGCGGGTGACGCCGTTTCCTTACCCGGTGGAATTCGTGCCGCAGGCGGATGGCAATTACTCCATGACCTCCTGCCATCCAGGCTGGCTCGCAATTCGCCAAGGCGAATCCTACATTGTCTTCCGCGATGCCGATGGTCGGCTGCTTGGTCGCTTTGCTCTGTATGACAACCTAATCACAGCAGCTTTCCCGCTCGTGCAGGCTGGACTGGGCACGCGCGAAGGCTGGCTCGCATGGTCTGGCTTGCTCCAGGCAGAGCCGCCAGCGGCACCCTCATTGTCTGAATTTGCAGCGAACCGCATGGTTGTGCGTTTCCACAATCCCTTGAGTGAACGGGATGCTCGGCGCTGGCTTCGGGATACCGGGCTTGCTCCCTTCGCGGTTCGGCTTGTTAATGGCGAGTTGATCGATGAAACACGGGTTCCTGTCGGGTTTGCGGACTCTGGCCTGATCGAGCGGTCCTTGTCCGACGCGCGGGACGCCGCTGCCTCTGACGCGATCTCAATTCTGGCCGCTAAGATACAAGCCGACATCACTACCGAGACGCTGGACAACGATGCGCTGATCCGTCGGCATGTGTGGCTGGTGGCGCAAGCAGCATCGCGGTTTCGCAACAACACCTCAGAACCACTGATTACGGAGTTGGAGGTAACCGGCACGTCGGCGTCCCTGGCGCAGCTACGTAACAATCCGCGCGGGGTGGATGTGATTGACGGTCCATTGGTGAACGGTACGCTTTATATGGGCCTAACCGGCCTGCCCAGCGATCCCGCGCAGGACGATGCCTATTGGTATGAGACGACTGCCAGCCTGATTGCGCGGCTCTCTGCGGTAGCCGAAGGAACCGCCATCCCGGCTCCGGTCAGGAAGCCGCCGGAGCCCGAGCCGGACCCTTTCGCTTACGGCGACTGCATTCGCTTTGGACGCGAAGAAGCCGCTAGTCTTGCCGATTTGCCAGAGCAAGGCCGGCTTGGCGAAATGAGGCTGTTCGGAAGAGAGAGTGCGGCGACCTGTGCGGCAGAAGATGGCGTTCTGGGGTGTGATCTTGCGCCGGACAGTTCTGTCAGGGTCTCTTGGGCGGGATGGGAAGGCGGATTCAACATCAGCCCGAGAGGCGCGCGGCTGACATTTGACGGACAGGGTCTGCAATGTCCCGGCGGTTGACCCTCGCAGCGCTGCTAGCTGTGGCAGGGTGCGGCGAGCCGACCGATATCACGGTGCCGGAGCCGGAGATCAGATCTTCGTCGGGTATATCGCTGGACGGCATGTCGTTCGTCTTCCCTGTCGGGCTCGAATTAGAAGGAGCCATCGAACCGTGCGATGCGCGGGCGAGCGAATGCCCCTTGGCCGATGACAGCGTCCATCTGGCATGGCGCGCGGGCGATCTGCGCTTTGATTATGTGGTCGATCACTTTGGTGCGGCGCTGCCCGGCAGTGATTGGGGCCAACCGATCACGATCAACGGGAAGCCTGCCTTTCGCAAACAACTGGATGACGGCGCCAAACGGTATTTGATCACCAATCATTACGGTGGAGAGGATAGCGCGGCGGCGGCGATCTGGCAGCAGGAGGAACAGCCGCTGTTCTGGGGCACGTGCCGCAATGACGAAGATTGTGAGGCGGTTCTCCAGACACTCGCCAGCGTCTCTATGCGCAGCGCCGAAAGTGAATGCGCGATAATGTTCCCAAAACCTCCACCAGAATGGGTGCCGCCGCCCGGCTACAGGCCAGGACCTGCACCTTTCCCGACCCCGCAAGCGCCGCGGCCCGATCCGGAAGCTTTGGCGTCACGGCCACCACCCCCTCCTCCGCTTCCGCACGATGCTCAGGCGCTCTGCAAAGACTACATTGATGCAAGCTAAAAATCTGGCTTTCTCCTTTCTTCTGGCCGCTTCACTCGCGGGATGTAACACCGCCGCCGTGTCGCCACCCGAACCGCTACCCCCACCGCCTCCGCAACCGGGCCAGCTTGCGCCAATGACCGACGCAGTGAAGGAGCTTTATGGCGAGTGGCGACCCCTTTCAGGCTCGCACAGTGCAGGCACTGACCGCCTCACCATCTGGAGTCCGATGTTTTCGTGGGGTTCGGGTTGCGATCTGACACAGGGCCAACTGCGCGATCTGGGCGATGGGCGATATGCCGTCGAAGACTATACCCGCCCCTCTGCGGATTGCCGCTCACAACGGAGACTTGCCCCGTTTGACGCAGCGGAAGTGTCGATCACGATGCCAGACAGCACGACGTTGCGCATCGCACGCGGCGAGGAAACTTGGCTGTTTACCAAAGTGGATGTCGTTGGAACCTATCCAAGCGAAGACTTCGTCCGAGGCGATTGGCTGCTGGCGGACACGCGCGGCAGGCCGTTCCGAGGTGACGAATTGACGCGCGTCACCTTTGGCAACGACTATGAGGTCGAAACTGCAAATTGCACCTTTGCTACAAACGGTTGGGGGCCTGAGCGAGACTGGCAGGTTCGCGTCGGCGGCTCTTACCTGCGCGTAAACGAAAATTGTCGCGTCCGAACCTTGGGCGACCGATTGGCGAAGCTGGGCATGGGCGCAGAATTTGTTGCCGAGCCGGTCGAAACCCGCATGACCGTCAGGATTGGCGGGACGCGCGCCACACTTGTTCCCGCAGCGCGTTTCCCGGAACTGGCGCGCGATGCAGAAACGGTGGCGCCGTATCCTTGGGCGCAGGAAATGGCTGCGGCATCGGCAAAGCTGGACCTTAAAGAGCGTTTCGAACTGGCTTTGCGCGCGGTCGGGTTGGGCGGCGAGGGCTTCCCTGGCGTCGAAAATCCCGCCGATCCGCGCAAACTTGTCTTTTCGGGCCTGAATGCCTGGCAGCATGACCAAGCCGTCACGGCTGGGCTGTTGCCTGCTGCGGATCAGTCACATGAAAATCTGGAGCAGCATCTTGCCGATGCGCCCATTGTCGCACTGGCGGTGCTCGAGGGGATCAGGCCGGTCGATCGCAGCGATGGCCTGTCGCTCGATTACCTTTACCGCGTGCGCGAAAGCTGGCGGGGCAGGCGTCAAACCGGCGATCTTTTGATCGTCAGGATGCCGCCACTTTTGGACCAGAGCCGTTCGCCCGCCATCACGCCCGAAATCGGTGCCGAAGTGCTGTTGCTGGCAAGCAGAACCGGCTACATAGCTGGTCGGCTCAGCGAAGGCATGGCACCTGCCAATGATACGCGCATCGTGCAAATGACATTGCCTTTGATGCGGATTGTCGATGGCAATCTGGTCGAGGCTATTGAAGGCGCTAATGTGCTGGGTGCAGCAGGTTTTGCAGGAACCAGCGTGGATGAGGCGCGCGAACTGGCGCGGACGGCCGATCGCCGAATGATGGCAATTGCACCGCCGCGCCCCGCTGATGCATTCGGCAACTGGACTGTCCGCCGTTATTTCATAACGCGCATCGGGGACCGGGTCCTGCCTGACCCGACGCGGCTATGGATCGAATATGATGGCAGCACGAACATGGGCAATCCCAACGGTCATGGCGGCGTAAGAGCGTATTTTGACGGCTGCACACCCGTTTCCATTCAATTTACGGAAGGGAAACGCATAGCAAGCGCATCAGCGGTTGCCTGCCCGGGCGATCAGCCGAATGGCGATCCGGTGACGGAAATTGCAGTCCAGGACGCAGCGCAATGGATTGACCAAAACTACTTTCCCGACATCATTTGTGTCAGTACTTGTCCTACAGATCCGGAATATATTGTGCCATTGCCTGATGGTGATGTCGTCATGCGAGCGATGATGCAATGAAGGTCTCACCTGTCCTTCTCGCGGCATGTCTGTGTGCGTGCAATCCCGCCATCGACCAGACCGAAAGGGCCGATGCTGGTAATGCTAGCGAACCGGCGGCCCTTCCCTTGGAAGACATCGAGGGTCGTTGGCGGGTCGTAAGCGTCGATGGAACAAGTTTGCCGGAACTGGCCGGCAGCGGCCAAGCGCCCTATCTTTCGATTGGACCCCGAAGTGTGGGCGGATCGCTCGGTTGCAACAGCTTCGGAGCGCTCGCACTCTATACAGATGGGCGTTTTGCAATCCACAGCTGGAGCGGCACAGCGATGTATTGCGAAGGTATTGCTGAGCAGGAAAGGGTTATTTCCGAATTGTTTTTCGCGCAACCGACGGTGGAGCAGAAGGGAAGCCAAGTGGTCGTCCGCTCCGCAGAACATCAGGTGGTATTGTCAGACAGACAGGCTGACACTCTTGAGACTGCCGTCCCGGCGTCGCAGGCGCTCATCGGGACGAGATGGCGCATCTCATTTATCGACCAGAGCGAGAAAAGCACCAGTCCCGAAGACAGGTATCTGACCTTCACAGACGTGGGCTGGCAGGGACTAGCATCCTGCGCCACTCTGTTCGGCGCATATTCAACCAACAAAGGCCGTCTTATTGTTGAAGACGAGATCGCCAGCACCGAACAGCTTTGCCCTGAGGAATATGCCGCACTGGATGATGCGTTTGTCGATCTCATGCGATCTAACCCGCGCTATCTGGTGGGCCCCAATGGCGAACTCATCATTGCTGGGGACGGGCATGTGCTGACCGGAGGCGCGGCTCAATGATCCGCCCGGCGCTCATATTGCTGGCCGTCATGCTGCTCACCGCTTGTACCCAGCAAGCCGATCAGCAACTGCGTTGCACGTTCGATGCAAATGGCCGCATAGTTGCGGAGGCAGGCATTGCAGTCGCAGCTTGCGTGGAACCCGCATTAATTCCTACAGGTGCCTCGCAGGAAACCAGCGGTCGGCTAACCATTCTCGAAGCCCCCCTGCCACCTCCCTTTGCTAGCCTGGAAGGGGACTGGCCGCCGGACCCGGTAAACGAAGAGCCCAAACTGGCTCGCCCTGCGATCCCACCAGAACTTGCCTACTATGTCCGTGCGTTTCCGCAGGAAGAGCAGCCCGCAGGCGATGTTCTTTCACTCGCCTCTGAGCATGTAATTTTCCTGCGTGACGGATGTTTTTTTGCGGATATCGAAGGCGATGATGACCCATTGGTCATGTTTCCCTTCGGCGCCGCGCTTATAGTGGATGAGGACGGGTTTCTAGCGTTCGGTTCCCGCTATAAGCCCAATGGAGCGGGTAACGTGCGGGTCGGCCTGCCAGCACAAACCGGCATGGTTAGTCCGCTTTTCGACGCCCCAGAAGAGGTGTCCAAAGCGTGCGGTCACCGCAAGATGATCGCCGTAACGTCTGTGAGCAATCCCTTTGACTATCCGGAGCGTTTCAATCCTGCCCTCAGGCGATACGGCGAACGCAGTGGAGCCACCGACAAGCAGATCCTGGAACGCGCCAATCGCTGCGCGATCGACGCCGCAAAAAGGCAAGCTGATCGGCGGCTACGTACTTCCGCGCTGGAGCCGATCAACTGCAATCGCTTCTGGGGATTTTGACGCCTTTTTTGTGCGAGGCGTCGCTTGGTAAAATTGTGACATTGTGCGAAATGCTCACCGGCTAGCGATGTCTGCTTTCGAACAATCGGCGCAAGTCACCGAAGGTATCGAAAATGGAGCGCAAGGGTGCAGCGATTTGATGCCCGAAAAAGCTATCACTCAGCCCGAATAAACTCTTATGATGGCGGCGTAATTTGTAGGCTGACTGATGATAAGCCCGCAGAAAAGCCCGCCTTTTCTCCAGTCGGGAAATCCCGTACTCAAACCGAAGGCTCAATAGCCAGATCGCCATTGCTCGAAAGCATGCCTAAAAATGCTCGAAGGAGCATTCCTGGGAATTTGGAATTTCCTTGGGCAAAAGACTCCCCTAAGCACTTTGAGCAATGGCTCATTCGTATTTCTCCGAGAAGCACCATGACCTCATCGATAAGGCGGTCAACTTTGGTTTCTCGATAGGCTTAAGGAGTGACCGATCAGATCGCGCTGCAGCCGAACTTGCCTTAGCAGAGCTCTATATCGCTTGCGGAATTAGCCCGCCCGAAAAGGTGCTTTGGTTCGAAAGCCCTTATGAAAGCGTGAAGGCGCTAGCAGCTGAAAACAAGAAAGAGCGGTGGGGCTATCATACGGATACTTGGCGCAAACTCGTCGGAGACTTCGCATCGCTGAAGGCGAGCGCCATACCTCAACATGATCCGCGGGTACCATACGATATACGCCATATTAAACTCGATCTATCCAGCCGGATTGACATGAAAGTCTGGCATTGGGTGGGCGCGGAGCTGAGCAAGGACGTGCGAAAGCGGACGCGAATGCCAGTCAATGCTGTTGCTTCTCATGTCGGAGCACACTTCAACGCAAGACATGCCGCTGAGATTTATGTGCTTGAGCGACTGGGGCAGCAGGTCAAGCCAGAATTGGTAAGTTTCCGCCGAGCCACAGAACTCTTGTGGTGGTGGCACCCTGGCGAGAAGATCGCTTACGCGAGTGAACCACCAATAGCAGTGCATTTGGATGTTGAACCACGTCAACCTCGACTTCATTGCAAAAGCGGAAAGGCTATCCAGTTCGCGGACGGAACTGGATTTTCATCTTGGCACGGTCAGGTGATACCCGACCGTTGGGTCGATGGAAAACCACCATCACCTGAGCAGGCAGTATCTCGTAAAAATGAAGACGAACGCGCGGTTGCTTGCGAGATCGTAGGCTGGAACCGAATTTTCGATGCGCTAAGCGCCAGAAAAATTGATGAGCACAACGACGGCAATCATGCAGCTCTGTGGGAAATCAGTATCGCGGCCGGTACATCGCAGAGATATCTGGATTGCATTGACCGACGCGGCCAGCGAACTTTGATCTTGGTTGACAACTCTATTTCTAGCGTAGCGCAAGCAAAAGCTGGTTCGACAGTTTAACTCCACGACCTTTGTGGTCTGCAAAATTTTGCCAAACTGCTGAGATACCAAGGCGTCCGTTTTTGACGCATACAACTTTCATAGGGCTTCCTATGAGAAATCGAAAAGCGCTCCGCAGCAGAAACAAATACTCCCATGGCATGCATCAGCCCGCTGCGACCAGCGACGGCGAAGCGATCCGTTTCCGCCTCGCCTGGGCAGATGCTGTGAGCCGCCTTTCCCCCTTGATGCTGAACCGTCATGGCGAAGGGCTGCTCAGTGTTTTCTCACGCGTGAAGATCGGCGATGCCGATCTGCCCGATGTTGATGCAGCAGATGTCAAACCGTCTGATCGCCCCGCACTGATCAAGGAACTCGCTAGCGCGTGTCGTAATAGTTCAGGGCGTGTTCGCAAATCGGAGCTCGACAGGACAATGGGCTGGCTTGGTGAGCTGCTCGGCCTGGACAGTCTCGATCAAGCGATTGTCTCGCTATTCGCACGGGTCAATCTGTTTGAAGAATGGCAGGAGCTGCTCGATGTTTTGCCAGGCAATAGGGGATGCCACCTAACTCCAGCCGCAATCGCCCCCATCGTTGGCGCTACGCCTAACGCCGTTGATCGTCGGCTCCATATATCGGCACCAATCTGCGTCGGTGGGCTGGTCGATCGGGACCCTGACGGGGAGTTTTCTGCAGCCCAATATCTTCTTCGCATTGCCCGTTCCGGAGCGAGGAATAAGGCGCAGCTTGTCCGCACCCTAATGCCGCGATCCTCGCGCTCTTCTCTGCGTTGGACGGATTTCGATCATTTGGGCGTCCCACGAGAGATTGCCGAGAAGCTTGTTTCCAGCGGCGAGGCCGTCTCAATTCTACTCTACGGGCCACCTGGCACAGGCAAGACAGAATTTGCCCGGCTCCTGGCCTCTCGCGTCGACGCACACGCTCTGTTTGCCGGTGAAACCGATGAAAGCGGCAGGGAGCCGCACAGGCGGGAACGGTTGGCCCATCTCATGACGCTGCGCGCCATTACGCGCGGGGATCAAAAGCATTTGATCGTCATGGACGAGGCTGACGATGTTCTCCTCCTTGACCCCGAAGAACGCGGGCACCGCTCAAAGCTCTGGCTCAACAACCTTGTCGAAAGTGGCGCACGCGCGACAATCTGGATCATCAACGAGCCTCGCCGACTAGAGGAATCGATCGTCCGGCGAATGGATCTCGCCATCGAATTTCCAAAACCGTCCCAATCGGTCCGCGAACGCATAGTCCGCAGCCACATGCGCAAGCAGCGGCTCAAGCTGGCAGAGGAAACAGTCGCGCAGCTTGCGAGTTTGCCAGCAGCTCCGGCGATACTCGCATCTGCGGTCAGGGGTGCCAAGCGGGCTGGAGGCTCAGACTGCGAAGTTCTCGCTATAGGCACCGAGCTCGTCTCGGCGGTTTCGGGACGGCGACCATCACCCTACCGGTTTTACAAAGTCTATGACCCGGCGCTCTCGGTTGCCGACGTCGACCTCTCTGCTCTCGGCTATCAATTAAATCAGGCAGGCAATCTCGGTTGGAGCTTGCTCCTGTCCGGGCCATCGGGAACCGGCAAGAGCGCCTTTGCAAGGCATCTCGCTAATCAGCTGGGGATGGAGGCGATTGAGAAGCGCGGCTCTGACCTCCTCAATCCCTTTGTCGGAGGCACCGAACAGCTCATGGCCGAGGCGTTTCATGAGGCAGCGCGGTCCGGCGCTATGTTGCTCATCGATGAGGCGGACGACTTTCTTGCCAATCGTGCAGATGCCAGCAGGAGCTGGGAGCGCAGCATGGTCAAGGAGATGCTCCGGCAGATGGAAGGGCTGCGGTATCCTTTCGTGGCGACTACCAATCACGCGGCAATACTCGATCCCGCTTCGCAGCGCAGGTTTACCATGCGCGTCGCATTCCAAACTCTCGATGCGCAGCGCGCCCTTGATCTTTTCGAGCGCTATTTCTCCGTCGAGTATCCGGTGGAGCTGGCTCCGCCTCTTGACCAGACTCCAGGTGACTTCGCTGTAGTTGCCGCGCGGGCCCACTTGCTCGCCGTCAAGGATGCGTCTGTCTTGGCAAAATGGCTGCGTGAAGAGGCGGAAGCGCGCGGAGCGGTTGCCCGTCCAATTGGCTTCTGATTATCCGGTTCAATACTCACTCAAGTCGATGTCGTTTGCATCAAGGCGAACAGCAACTTTTCAATTGCTTATCAGGCAGTAAGCTTACTATGTCCGTTTTTGTCGGAGAGCGGTTCTAGGGGTTGCTCCAAGAGAACGATTGAGGAGCAAGGGCACATGGACAGAGTAAAAATCCGCTGGATAGAGCCGCAGCACACGGGCGATGACTTCGATCAGATCAAGCACGCCATGGAAGTCGGCGACGATGAAGGCCCGATCATCTTGCTGCCGGCTCGCCAGCGCCGTAGCGGGATCATCAAGGCCAGCGCTCGGTATCCCGCCCAGCTTTTTAAGAACCCGCTTTGGCTTGTCGCCCATCTGGTGGAACACGCAAACGATCTTGATCGCGAATTCTGGCTGGGGGTTTGCGAAGCTTCGCCCGAGAGCGAGGCTGATGTCGCAACATCAGGTGCATGGTATTTCAAGGAAATCTTGAATGAATTAGGCGGGATGAACCGTCGCTCGCGCCTTCCCGTAAGGGCCAAAGAGGAGGCCGAGAAATTCGCGGGCATGACGTATGGTGCTGTATCAGAGCCGCCACTGACCGCGATCGACATCATCATCGAAAATGCCGGTGAAGCGTTCAAAGATATCGCTCACGTTTTGGGCGATTTACCGCACAGCATCATGATTTCACGCGCTTGATGACCAGGGCTTCGTCTCAAGTTCGCCGGTCCGGGCTCTCCAAATCACGGATCAGTGCTTTCGAGCAGTGCCCGCGACGCTTGTGGCAACAGGTCCACGCGCGGGAGCGCTCGGAAATCGATGCATCGACCCAGATGAGTTTTGCCGCAGGGCATGCGGTGGGTGACCTCGCCTGCGCCCAGGTCGAACATGGCATAATGGTCGAGGCTGAGCCTGATCTGCAAGCCGCGCTTGTCCGTACAGCCGAACTCGTGGCGGCTGCCGACCGACCAATTTTCGAAGCGACCTTCGAGCATGAAGGCGTACTTGTTCGGGTTGATATTCTGGTCCCTGAACACTCGGCAGCTGGGCTCACCTGGCAAATCTATGAAGTGAAGAGTTCAGGAAGTGCCAAGCCGTATCACATTGGCGATCTTGCGACCCAATATTGGGTAATTGCAAATTGCGGCGTCGCCATTGCAAGCGCTTCGATCCGCCACATCGATACCAGTTTCGTGCTTGATTCGCCCGATGATTACACCGGCATCTTCAGTGACGCCTCACTGCTGAGCGATATTTCTGGGATCGCCACGACGCGGGACGCCATGGTCAAAGAAATCCGGCAGATGCTCGCGGGTGAGGAACCCGTTTGCGCAACCGGCAAACATTGCAGTTCGCCGTTTTCTTGTGAATTCTCAGGCCACTGCTCGAGTTTTGAGCCCGCCGGCCCTGCGTGGCCTATTGGTGAGCTGCCCAACACCGGCGCACGTCTCGCCGAGAAGTGGGCAAACGACGATATCTTCGAGATCGCTGACCTTCCCGAAAACGCGGGTCTGAATCCCCTTCACACTAGGATTAAGGAAGCAGTCCGCACTGGCGAAGTTTATCTCGATGTCGCTGGGGTCAGGAAAGCTACCGCCGACTGGGCTTTCCCGCGCATTTGGCTCGACTTCGAAACCATCGGCTTCGCCATTCCTCGCTGGGTAGGCACCAGCCCATATAGCCAAGTCCCGTTCCAGTTTTCCGCGCATGTTGAACAAGCAGACGGCGAGCTGGATCAAATCGAGGCGCTCGATCTTTCAGGTGAGGATCCCCGCGAGGCCATTGCCGAGGCGCTCGCTGGCCTCCCGGGTGAGGGCGCCGTAATTGCCTGGAACGCCGGGTTTGAGCGGCGCTGTTTGCGCTTGCTGGCGGAGGCGGTACCCTGTCACCGCGATGCGCTTCTGTCGCTTGCAGAGCGAACGGTCGATCTGCTCCCCGTAGCCAAGAACAACTACTATGACCGCGACCAGCGAGGCAGTTTCTCGATCAAAGCGGTGCTACCCACGCTTCTGCCCGAATTGGACTATGGCGACCTTCAAGTGGCTAATGGCGGGGATGCACAGCTTGCCTATATCGAAGCAACCGATCCCGATTGCTCGGAATATCGGCGCGGCGAACTGGCGGCTGGCCTGATTGCCTATTGCGAGCGGGATACGCTCGCGATGGTCGAGATTTATCGCAAATTGGCCGGGGGCTAGGAGCAATGGCCGAACGCCGCAAAGCGCCGCTCGACCGGGTCCTTACCTTGGTGAGGGCACTTGCCGACAGCGTTGAGGGATTGACGCTGGACGAGATGGCGGAGGTTCTTGGACAGAAGCGCCGGTCTGCCGAGCGGGCCCGCGACACGATCGCTTTTCATTTTGACCTCGACGAAATCGAAGACGGCAGACGCAAGCGCTTCCTGATCCGTGACTCGCTTCGCCGCCATTACGTCCGTCCGAACGCTGCCGAGCTGGCGGCACTTCAAGCCGAAGTGCTTGCAGCGACTAACGCGCAGTCTCCCCGGGCAGAATTGCTCGATGCGCTTCTGGTGAAGCTTCGCGCCAGTTTCGACGGCATGGAGAAGCGCCGCGTCGATCGTGACTTTGCCGAACTCGCCCGTTTGCAAAGGACGTTGGTTGGACCAGGCGCCGTGGCAAGGGTGGCGTCTGAAACCTTGGCGGCAGCGTCTCAGGCGATCTTCGCCGGCCAGTGCCTTGAGTTCGATTACCGGCGCGAGGGTGAGGATGAGACGGTATGGCGTAGGGTAATCCCGCACGGCATTCTGCATGGCAGCGTTAGCTATCTCGTTGGGGCTTTTCCCAAGGGTGGCTATGGATTGGTGACCTATAGGCTCGACCGGATTGAGAACGCACTGGTGTCGGAGGTTGCTGGCGCTGCGCCGGAAAACTTCGATCTTGATGAATGGCTGGCCGACAGTTTCGGTATGTTTCGCGAACAAACCCACCAAGTGCGTCTTCGCATTCTGCCAAAAGCTGCAGAGCGCGCAAAATCTTGGAGATTTCATCCTAAGCAAGAGCTAACCGAACTTGCCGACGGCGGAGTACGGATAACCTTTACCTCAGGGGGCCTGCTCGAACTCGCCAACCATCTTTTCACTTGGGCCGACGATTTTATCATTGAAGGGCCCGAGGAACTATGGATTGTTATGGATAGGCAAATCAGCGCAGCAAGAGCAATGCTCGAGAACAGCAAATCATGAAAAAATCGGCCTCTGAATCACTCCGTCAGGGGGTAGAAGCGTTTGGAACCGAATGGCAATTTCTCAACAAAAAGGCTCCTCGCTCGGAACGCCTTCGGGCAACAGTTGAGCAATTGCGCCCGTTATTGCTATCGACGCGGTCAAGGGCCAGCTCGCCCTACAAAATTGAACCTCTAAAACTAGAGAGCATAGCCGCAGAGCTACGTGAGGGAATCGTTTCGTCACGGGCATTGAGACCTGGATTCAATCCGTGGAGTCTCGCCGGATTGCGCCGCGACGAGGTGAAAACATGTGCATGCTTGGCGGCTTTCTTAAGCCCTAGGCAGAGTGGAGAAATCGCAAAAGCGCTACTTCAACAGATACTTAAACAAGCTATTCCGCCAATTAATGACCTGTTCGACCGAGGCGAACCTTACAGGGTCTACACCGAGCGCTATTTTCCGGGTGATCGCTCAACTCGCATGGATATCGTGATCGAAAGCCATCGCCAACTCCTCACTATCGAAGTGAAAATAGACGCATCAGAGGGCAAAGCGAAAAAAATTCCGTTAAATTCAATTGAACCTCCAGCGATCGATGCGTCGCAATTCTCCAGAGTTGTAGCTCGGACCCAAGCTCTCGCAAAAGAGAGACGAAAAGATGACTGGGCAGTATTAATCTTGGCAAAATCAAAGATCGAGCACGTCCCTCGCACTAGTGCGGTGCAGTGGAGAGAGGTCGCAAATGTGATGAGCCGAATAGCTAGGGTGGGAAAAGCCGGCCCCAGTTTGACCGCGGTTTTGCTGGCCGAATTCGGGATGCATCTAAGGTCGATATAAGAGGCGATTTATGAACGACAAAGGCAAGTTAGACGGTACAATCGTTCGGAACATTTCCGAAATTGAAGAAGCCCATCACATCTTAGAAGATGAGATGAGCCAGCGTTTAACGGATGAGATTATTGACGCGACAAAAACGACCTTGCCGCCGGGATGGGTTGTGGGGGAAGAGGAGTATTATCTTTGCAAGTTATATCCTTCTAGCTGGGTTGTAGACGAGGAAGGTACCCCTGATTTCTCACTAGCATTAGGCGAGATTGATGATGAGGATAGTGAACTAGAACACACGTGGTTAGCATGCGCTGTTCAAAGTGAGCCCAATCCATCGTCATTGGGCATCTACTTTCGATTTAATCATCGAACGTATAATCTTACAGAAGCAAAATTCGGAAAGCTTCTTGCCGATGACATTGCTTTGTTGGCACGGCTACAAAACATCGGCTTCAACAGATCTGATAATGGCAAATACTTGGTTTTTCCTGTCAAGCGTGTTGAGCAGGAGCTTTTGGCCAAGGCTTATGAAGAGGACGATTTTGATGCCGCTTTGGAACCCATAACGACCGCGATCTCTAAAATTTCAGGTGATGGCTCGAAAACCGTTCTGGATGGTCTAATCGATATTGTCAGGGCTCAATCGCCAGCCCGTCAATAAGAGCATCGAGCCATGGATTTGCCTACTTCAGCTTTAAATCCGACAGTCGATAGGAAGTGCCATGAAAGTTAGTAGAAGCACCGATCAATTTGGTAAGGAGATGGGGGCAGATTCAAGACCAATTTTCCGCTACATGTTAATTCGAGATTGGCAGCCAACTTTGCCATTGCTGTACGTTTGCATGAAGAATCCCAGTATCGCCTCTCGAGAAGTTGATGACAGAACAACCTCGACCCTTCGCGCTAGATTTGAACCGCTTGGCTTTGGCGGTATTTACGTCGTCAATTTGCATGCCGCCATTGACCAAGATCCTAGCAAGCTTGCCTTGATGACGGATGCGATCGGACCAGAAAATCACGTGCACATAGCAAGAGCTTTGCGGGAAGCGAAAGCTAGTAAGCAAGCAATGTTAGTCGGTTGGGGCAGAAATTCGAATGAACATGGGCTGTCCCCCGTCAGCACCTATGGCACAGATTTGAGGTTGTGATTTAAGGAGGATTTGGGCTTCGTCGTAGTGACGAAGGAACGAAGATGAAGCCCAAATCCTCAAGGTCCAAATTGCCTGCCGAGCAGGTGGTCAAGGACATCCGCCGCAAGACCCGTCGGCATTTTTCATCGGAAGACAAGATCAGGATCGTGCTGGAAGGCCTGCGCGGCGATGACTCGATAGCTGAGTTGTGCCGCAAGGAAGGCATTGCCCAGAGCCTGTACTACACCTGGTCCAAGGAGTTCATGGAGGCCGGCAAACGCCGCCTGGCTGGCGACACCGCCCGTGCAGCGACTACGGACGAAGTCAGGGATCTGCGCCGTGAGGCCCGCGATCTGAAGGAATGCGTGGCCGACCTCATCCTGGAGAACCGCTTGCTCAAAAAAAGCATGATCGCGGATGGGGGAGACGACGCATGAGATACCCCGCATCCGAGAAGCTGGAGATCATCAGGATCGTTGAGCAATCGCATCTCCCGGCCAAGCGCACGTTGGACCAGCTCGGCGTCGCACGGCGCACCTTCTACCGCTGGTATGACCGTTACCTTGAAGGCGGGCCGGAGGCGCTGGCAGACAGGTCATCGACGCCGATCCGCGTGTGGAACAGGATCGCACCCGAGGTTCAGGATCAGATCGTCGAGATGGCGCTGGAGCAGACTGACCTCAGCCCAAGGGAACTGGCGGTGCGCTTCACTGACGAGAAGCGCTACTTCGTGTCGGAAGCCACCGTCTACCGGCTGCTCAAGGCCCACGATCTGATCACCAGTCCGGCCTATACTGTGATCAAGGCGGCAGAGGCGTTCCACACCCAGACCATGCGCCCCAACGAGATGTGGCAGACCGACTTTACCTACTTCAAGATCATCGGGTGGGGCTGGGTCTACCTCTCGACCGTGCTCGACGATTACTCGCGCTACATCATCGCCTGGAAGCTCTGCACCACCATGCGAGCCGAGGACGTCACCGACACGCTCGACATGGCTCTGGCAGCCTCAGGCTGCGACCATGCCAATGTGCTGCACAGACCACGTCTGCTGAGCGACAACGGTCCCAGCTACATCGCCGGGGAACTGGCCGAATACATCGAAGCGAACCGGATGAGCCATGTGCGCGGTGCACCCTTCCATCCGCAGACCCAGGGCAAGATCGAGAGATGGCATCAAACGCTAAAGAACCGCGTGCTGCTCGAAAACTACTTCCTGCCTGGCGACCTCGAACAGCAGATCGAGGCGTTCGTCGAGCATTACAACCACCAGCGCTATCACGAAAGCCTCGACAACGTGACGCCTGCCGATGCCTACTTCGGCAGGGCTCCCGCCATCATCAAACGACGAGAAAGGATCAAGCGAAAGACACTCGAACATCGGCGCTTGCAACACCGCAAGCTCGCCGCCTAAACATCAAACCCAGACGAGGCCCGCACTCCGCAATCCTACGCCGCGAGTTGTGCCAAATGTTTTGACGACGGACAAAGTGCACTGCGGTCCGATTCGACGCCGTTGATTTTAAGGTCAGGGTTCTCGCGTTGCGCGGCGACCAGCGTAGCACGAAGGTTTCCAGCAGAGACGGAGTTGTTGAACCCGACAACGAAACCTCCTGCACGGCCACTGCCCGCCGCGCGCGTGTTGGCGATCATCCGGTCCGCATTGGCGACCATAGGTCGGGCGCTGCGCAGAAATCGCAACCCGGCGGTCGTTGGAGCTACACCCGAGTGTGACCTCAAGAATAGCTGAGCGCCGACCGATCGTTCGAGCTTCATAACTGAGCGACTGAGCGTTGATTGTTCAACATCAAGGGCGCGGGCGGCGCGATAAAAGCTGCCGTGATCCGCTGCAGCGATTGCATATCTTAGTTGACGAATGTCGAATGCCAATTACGAGCCCCGGATGTTGACGGTACAATCATCACTTTCCTGATTTCGAGCTGGCGGACTGTGCGCCAAAGAACCACGCGTACAGAACGGGCACCGCGCCCAATGTGATTGCCAGAGCAAACACCAAACCAAACGCGATAGCGCTGGCCAAGCCGTAGAAAAGCACGTCCTGTCCGATGATGAGCGGTAGGAGTCCGAGGATCGTGGTGATCGTCGTCATCAGGATTGGTCGGAACCGGCGCATGCCGGCCTGGACCACCGCTTCGGCTACTTGCTCAACGTCAGCATCGTCGCGCGTTTTGCCTTCATCGTGTGCACGTTTCTCCGCTTCACTGCGCTCGATCTCGCAGCGGTCGACGAGAACGATGGCATTGTTGATGATAATGCCAAACAGAGCGAACAGGCCGAGGATCACCATGAAGCCGAAATCGGCCTGCATGATATGAAGCCCGGCTGCCGCACCGATCACGCCCAGAGGAACGACTAGGAGAACGACACCGGCCTGTCGGAACGCACCGAACTGGATCACCAGCATGATGACGATCAGCCCCATCATCAGGGGCAGATTGGCGAGCAGCGCGCTGGTGCCTTCCGAGCTCTCGGCGATAATGCCGTCCCATTCTATATGATGACCCGGCGGCAGCATCGCCTCGAGCTCGTCGAGCTTGTCCTGCACCATCGGAACCATGTCCTGCGGGGTGACCGAGGTAGGACGCGCTTCGACCGTGAGCGTCTTGATCAGGTTCTCGCTCTGGATGCGTCCCCGTTGCGGGACAAGCGAAGCCATCGCTACTTCACCCAACTGTACGACCGCTCCTTCCGCCCCGACAAGCGTCACCGCTTCCAGTCGGGCCGGATCGGTGCGCTCGATTTCGGGAGCACGAATGACGATCGGCGCGAGATCATCGCCGTCGCGATAGACGCCTACGGATTGCCCCGAGAAATAGGTCGTGAGCGCACGCGAGACGTCGGCCGAGGTCACGCCCGCCGCACGCGCGGCCGCTTGGTCGACCTCGACCCTGTATTGCATGGACGGTTCTTCCCAATCGGAGAAGATGTCGATCGTCCCTTCGACCTCGCGCAGGATGCCCGCGAGCTTGTCGCCCGTTTCAAGCAGGACATCGGGGTCCGGGCCGCGAACCTGCACCTGGATCACGTTGGGATCGCTCGGCCCGAGGAACATCCCCGCGATCCGCATCCGAGTGTCGGGAAAGGCCACGGCCATGTCCTGCCGCAATTGCTCGACACCGGCATCGCGCACCTCCGCGTCCTTCGCGTTGATGACGAGGAAACCCCTATTGGGGGCTGGGTCCGATGGTGCGAGCGACAGCACGAAGCGCGGTCCCCCAAACCCTGAATAGGAAGCCACGTTGTCGAAGTCTGGATAGCGCTCGTCATCGTCAATGAACTCGGAGATCGCCTGAACCTTTTCGTCCATCGCAACGCTCGAGGTTCCTACGGGCATGTCGGCATAGACGAGTATCTGCGCACGGTCGGACGAGGGGAAGAATTGTTGCGGAACCAGCTGCAGCGATGCCGCTGCGATAGCAAACAGCGCGGCCATGCCGCCAAGATAGAGCTTGCGATGCGCGAGCGCCCAGCGAAGAAGCTTCTCGTAGCGCGCCGATCCCCAGTCGAACGTTTCGTCAACCTTGGCCCTGATCTTGCCCTTCTGTTGCTCCTCGGGTGGCCTGGCGAACCAATAGCACAGGGTGGGGATCACCGTGACCGCGATCAGCCAAGAGCTCGACAGAGCGATCAGGATGACGAGCGAAATGTTGCGCGTGTATTCACCCGATTCCTGCTGCGCGAGCATGAGCGGCAGGAACACAAGGATAATGGTGAGTGTCGACGCGAGGAGCGGCCCGGCGAGTTCTCCGCCCGTCTGACCGATAGCCTTGCGCCGGTCGATGCCTTCGGCGAGGCGCTGTTCGAAATCCTCCGCGATCACAATGCCGTTATCGACCAGCAGGCCGAGCGCGATAACGATGGTTGCAAGGCTCATACGCTCTAGCTTGATGCCGTACATGCCCATGATTGCGAGTGTGATCAGCACGACCGCAGGAACCACTGCGCCGATTACGAGCCCCGTGCGAAGGCCAAGGAAGAGGATCATGGTCGCAAGCACGATGGCGAGCGTCTGGAGGACGTTGAAGCTAACGCCGTAGACAGCGTTCTTCACCTGCTCGGCCTGCCAGGTCATGGTTTCAAGCGTTATGCCCGCGGGCAGCGACTGGCGCACGTCGTCGATCGTTTCCTGCGCGCGATCGGCGTAGTTGATCACGCTTTGCGCCTCGTCCATCGAGATGGCGAAGACGATGGCAGGATCACCGTTGAAATAGGCGCGCTGCAACGGAGGATCGATAGATCGTTTGCTGACCTGCGCGTAATCGCCGAGCCGGATGGTCCCTGCCGGGCCGAGGTCGAGATAAAGGTTTCTGACGTCTTCAAGTGTTTCGAAGGCGCCCGACGGTTCGATCGACAATCGGCGGCTTTCGGTCTCGATTGCGCCACCGGGCGCCACGACGTTCTGCTGTGCGAGCGCCGCAGCGACCGCATCGAGCGGAACGCCGAGTTGGGCGAGCACCGCATTGCTCATCTCGATATAGACCCGCTCCTGCGGTCGACCCAGGATGTCGACGCGCTTGGTGCCGGGAATGGTGTAGAGCTGGTCGCGCACATGCTCCGCAAGATCGCCCAGCTCGTCCATCGGGAAATCGGCAGATTGCAACGCCAGCGTAATGACCGCGACATCGCCGAACTCGTCGTTGATGATTGGCGCCATCGTACCTTCGGGGAACTGGCCCACAGTCTCCTCGACCTTTTCGTCCAGTTCGTCCCACGCCTGATCAAGATCGTCGGTGGCGAAGGCGACTTCGGCATGGATAATCGATTGTCCCTCCATTGAAGTGGCACGCACTTCGTCGACCTCGGGCATCGTCTTGATAGCTTCGGCGAGCGGGGTGGTGATGAGGGTCTCGACCCGTGTCGCGTCCATCCCCGGATGCGCGGTAACGACCACGGCTTCGCGGATAGTGATCGTGGGGTCCTCGCGCGCGGGAAGCGTGAAATAGCTCGCGACGCCGTAGATCATCGCGAGCACGACGATGAGTAAAACCGCCGCGCGGTAGCGGAAGCCGAGTTCCGAAAGATTGCTCACGATGCGAACCGCCGCGCGCCGGCGCCGATCAGACTGACGCGCTCACCGGTTTGCAGAAAGGCTGCTCCCTTGCTGACGACGACGTCGCCGCTCTTCAGCCCGCTCGTTACCGTAACGCGGTTCTCGCTCGCCGCTTCGAACCGGATGGTGCGCGCGGAAACTTTATCGGTTTGCGTGTCGACGACCCATACCTCTCCGCGATCGGGACCGGTGGGCATGATGGCGGTCAGCGGTATCGCGTAAGTGGCGGACTGTGGCCGCGGTTCTTCGTTACCGGCGTCGCGAGACAGGCGAACCTCGGCCACCTCGCCGGGCTCGATCGTCCCTTCACCGGCCATCACCCGTGCGACGATTTCGAAGGCGCCCGGCCCGCTGCCGCGGCTGGAAATCTCGGTGATGGTCGCCGCAAGAGCTGGCACGTCGCGTCCCGGTCGGAGCACCTCGACCGATTGACCGGTGGCAAGCCGATCGCGCAGCGTTCCGGGGACGCTGAAGACCACTTCGGTTCCGAAACCGTCGAGCTCGAGCACCGGCTGGCCGGGGGAGACCTGGGTGCCCGGCTCGACGATCCTGCGCGCCACACGACCCGAAAAGGGGGCGCGCAATCGGGTATCGGAAAGCGTCTCGCGCGCCGAGCCAGCCTGCGCCTGCCCGGCATCTAGAAGGGCCTCGAGACTGTTTACCTCGGCATCGGCGGTCTCCAGCCGCGTCTCGGAGGTTGCACCCTCGGCAAAGAGCGCGCGCTGTCGCTCCGCTTCCTGTCGGGCGCGCGCAAGCCGCGCGCGGGTTTCGACGACCTGCGCGTCGGCAGACGCGGCATTGAAGCGATAGGTCGCGGAATCGAGTGTCGCGACCACCGCGCCGCGTCCGACCCGATCGCCGATCTCGGCGCGTACGGAGGTGAGGGTCCCACCGACTTCGAAGCTGAGTGACGCGCGCTGTTCGGCGCGTACGCGCGCCGGGAAGGTCACTTGATCGTCGGATGTGGTTTCCGAAGCGCCGACTTCGACCCAGGCGACAGGTCTGGGCTCGGGCGGTTTTTCCGTTTCGGAACAGCCAGCCAGCAAGAAGGCTGACCCAAAAAGGGCGAGGGTATGTTTCACGATGGGTCTCCCGATGGTGCGGCCTGCCAGCCGCCGCCGAGTGCGGCGTACAGCCCCGCCATGGCAAGACTCGCCTGGCGATAGGCAATCGCTCGGCCGCGTTCCGCATTCCGCAGACCCCGCTCAGCCTCTTGCAAGCGAAGCTGGTCGATCGCGCCGTACTGGAACTGGATGCGGGCGAGGCGGTAATTTTCTGCCGAAAGGGTCGCGGCGCGCTCGCTCAGTGCAAGTGCCTCACGTCCCAGGTCGTAGCGGGCGATGGCCGTCTCGGTTTCCTCGAGCGCGGTTAGAATGCTTTGCTCGTAAGCAAGCGCAGCCCGGCGCGCTTCCAACTGAGCGAGATCGATTTCCGCGCGGATTCGACCGCCTTCGAAGACGCGCCACGACAAAAACGGCACGATGGAATAGCTGGTGCTGTCGCCATCGAAGAGCGTATCTAGCGCGATCGATGAGAAGCCCCCTGCCGCGTTGAGGCGCAGCTGCGGGAAAAGCTCGGCCCTCGCGACGCCAATCTCGGCGGTCTCGGCCGCCAGTTCGCGTTCAGCGCGCGCGATATCGGGGCGCCTTCGGAGCAGATCGGCGCGCAGGCCGACAGGCACGTCGAGCAGCGCGACCTCGTTCCGATCCTCGGTCGCGAGCGCGATCTCTCGTTCCGGCAACCCGCCGATCAGCGGCCCGAGAGCCAGGGCAGCAGCCCTTATCTCGACATCGAGGCGCGGAAGCTCGGCTTCGATGCGGGCGAGCTCGCTTTCAACGAGCAGCAGGTCGGCACGCGATATTTCGCCCTCGCGAAGCTGAATATTCGAGAGCGCCAGCAGTTCGCGCTGCGCCGCGATGCTGGCGAGAAGCGCGCCGCGCTCGGATTGGTATCCGATCAGGGCAAGATAGGTCGAAGCCGTCTCGATGGCCACGGCGAGCCGTGCACCGTTGGCGGCTGCAATCGCGCCTTCGATGCGCGCATCGCCCGCTTCCAGAGCGCGGCGCGTTTGGCCCCATAGGTCGATCTGCCAGGCGAGCGACCCCCCGACATCGTAGATTTCAAGTTCTCGCTGAAAGCCGGGGATCTGTGCAAAACCCGGATTGGCGTTGAGGCTTTGCTGCAGCGCGGTGACGGAGGCATCGGCTCCGACCGATGGAAGCGCGGAAGCCCTGATTTGCGCGCGTCGCGCCCGCGCTTCCTCGACCCGAAGGAGTGCCTGTCGGATCGTCAGATTGTCCTGCAGCGAAGCTTCGACCAGCCGAGTGAGCACCGGATCGCCCAGATTGCGCCACCAGGCGATGAATTCCGCTTCGGCGACCGGTACGCTTTCCCGATCGATCCAGTCGGTCGCTGTCGCCTCGATAGGAGGCCGCTCGTAATCAGGACCGACCGTGGCGCAGCCTGCCAGACCCGCCGAAAAAACGGCGGCTATCCATCGGCGATGGTGGCCTGGTCGCATTGTGAGTCTGATCATAATGGGCTGGCCTGCTAGGCGATTCGCTCTGAACCGTCTAGTACAATCTAGAACGAATTTGCTAAGTCAGTCGCTTGTTCCTGAAGGATTTCAGCAGCCGCTCCTGCGCGAAAGTCGCGTTAAGGCGCTGAGAAGATACGAAATATGTCGAATAACTTAGCGAGAGATCAATAGGTATATCGATTCCGAACGCCAAGCAGAAAAGCTACCCAAAAGTTCATCATGAACCTTCGGGTTGGCTTTCTGAAACCGAATCGCCTATGGCCACTTTCAGATCGGAACGAAGTGGAGCAGATGAACAAGATCACGCAGACGAAGAAGCGGGCGGCTATTCTCGCCGGGGCTCAGCGCGTGTTCGTACGCGAGGGGTTCGAGGGTACCAGCATGGATGCAGTGGCGCGCGAGGCGAAAGTCGCCAAGCCGACGCTCTACAATCACTTTCGCGACAAGAACGCACTTTACGTTGCGGTGGTCGAGCATTCCTTGACCCGGGTGCGCAGCGAGATCGTACCACCGGAATTGCGTGACATGACCGCGACCGAAGGTCTCAAGGTCATCACCACGCGCCTCGCACGCATGTTCGGGCGTGACGACGACGTGCTGCGTCTGTGCCGCATCTGCATCGGCGGCTTCGACCGCTTTCCGCTCGCTACTTCGACCTTCATGTATAACGGCCCCCAACGCGGCAACCGCGAAGTAGCGAGCATGATCGCGCTATGGGCCGGGCGGGGCGAGCTAGCGTGCGACGATCATGAACTTGCCGCCCAGCAATTGGGTGAACTTTGCAGGGTCGGGATTTTCGATCCGCGCTTGTACGGCTCGCGCGAGAAGGCGTCGATCGACGAATGTCACCGGATTGCTGCGGCCGCGTATCAGACCTTCATGGCGCGATATGGCAAATAGGAGCATGCGACGCAGGCCTGGTATCGCCTCGCGGATACCAAGACGGACATCGCCGGGAGCGATGCTTTTGATCGTCCTTTCTGCCGCGCTCGGTGCCTGCGCAACTCTGCCCGAGCGCGAAGACGTTTCCTCGGCGGCGCGGATGGGTGGACAACTCGTTGATTTCACCGGCACGCGGTTCGATACAGAGGCATCAATCGAGATTATCCGGCCATGGCATGATCGCTGGATGGCGGAGAGGCGAGCCTCGGGTGACGACGAACCGATCGACCTGCTGGCCATCTCCAGCGGGTCGGACAAAGGAGCCTTCTCGGCAGGCTTCCTTACGGGCTGGAGCAAACGCGGCGACCGGCCCGACTTCGATCTCGTCATCGGGGTCAGCACCGGCGCGCTTATCGCGCCTTTTGCTTTTCTAGGTCCAAGCGAGGACGACGCTTTGCGCCGCCTCTACACGGCAATCGACGCGGACGACATCTACCGTCAGCGTGCGATCTCCGGGCTGCTCGGTGGACCAGCTTTTGCAACCAGCCGTCCCTTGCTCGAAATGATCGAGCGCGAGGTTTCGCCCGAACTTGTCGAGCGGATCGCAGAGGAACACCGGAAGGGTCGCCGCCTTCTGGTAACTACGACCAATCTTGACACGCAGCGCGGCACGATCTGGGATCTGGGTTCTATCGCCGTCTCGCCGATGCCCAACCGCGAGCATCTTATCGAGAGTCTCCTTCTAGCCTCCTCGAGCGTCCCTGCGCTGATGCCGCCCGTAATGATCGATGTCGAGGCGGACGGGCAGCCCTTCCGCGAAATGCATGTTGACGGCGGCACCGCAGGAAGCTTCCTCGCGATACCGCCCAGCATCCTGTGGGGACAGGCCGAGCTCCGTGAGCGAGCGGATGTGACTAACGGCTCCTTCACCATTCTGTATAATGGCCGCCTTGCGCCGCAGGTCGAAGGCGTCGAGCCAACGGCTTTTTCGATCCTGCGCCGCTCGATCGAAACCATGATCGCCCATGCCGATAGGAACATCCTACGGTCCTATCGCGAATTCGCCGTCCATCATGGCGTAACGCTTGCGGTCTACCAGATCGGTGACGATTTCGATGATGACGCCTTCCCAGACGAGCAGTTCGATTCCGCATTCATGCAGGCCCTGTTCGCCCATGGCGAAGAGCAGGGACGTCAGTGATGATGTAGGGGCCTGCCGGCCTCCTACGGCGTTGGCCGTCGGGTTGCGAAGGCCAGCAAAAAGCATCTGTCAATGCCAGCGGACGCTGCATCTGAATGCTAATTTTTGTTCTCTCGGGCCTGCTGGTAGTTGCATTGAACTGCGCGAAACAGGTCACCTTCATGGGCGCGGCTATCGCTTTGCTCAACCGGTTGGTCGCGGATCGCGTCAAACCGACAACGCTCCAATTCATGGTCGCGGTCGTTCTAACTGGATTCTGGCTGATGCTTGGGTTGGTTTGCTCAGTCTGCCTTTGGGCGTCACGTCAGTCTGGAGAAGTAGGGCCGACGCACCCATGAAGCATCTAGCTAAACCGGACATCATCGCAACTCCGCTTGAAGGCGTTACCAGTTGCGGTTGGGTTCTGACAGACAGCGGTCTGGGTCTCAACCCGCGCAGACCGGATCGCAACTCTGTCGAAGAAGTCAGCCGATATCTCGCGAGGTTGCCTGGTTTTGACGTCGAACCGCTACAGCGTACTTGGCTGATGGTAAGTGTGATGGTTCTAAGCCTGAGAGGCTGAATGAAGAACTCCAGAAATCAACGTGTTAGGCGGCCCGATCGAGTCCTCTTCTGGCACCATTTGTTCTTCTCTTGTTCTCTCAGATAATCTATAAAGCCCGCAGAAATCCTAGGGATTTGGCCCTTGGATCGTTCCGGATCGTCCCGCCTGTTCTCGGGGGTTCCAGACATTTTTGCGGGCCTTTTGCGGGCCTTTGCGAAAACCACATTGGGAAAAGGCCCGCACATGCCTCTGACCGAGACTCGGCTTCGCGCCCTCAAGACCAAAGACAAGTCTTACAAGGTCGCTGACCAGCGCGGCCTCTATATCGAGGTCACGCCTGCTGGCGGCAAGCTCTGGCGCTTCCGGTACCGGATCGGCAAGATCGAGAAGAAGCTCGCAATCGGGAGCTATCCCGAGGTCAGCCTCAAGCAAGCGCGAGACGCAACCTACGAGGCGCGCCAGGCTGTTGCTTCCGGGATCGACCCAGCCTTTGAGAAGCGGAAGCGGAAGATCCGCGAGGAGTTTCTTTCTGCGCAGACTTTCGAGGCAGTCGCACGTGAGTATAGAGGCGAAATCCGGTGTTAGCATTCGCTTCGCGATCCCCAACCACCCCTGGGTGGATGAAAAGGATGGCGCAGCGGTGCGCATTGCGATGACGGTGGCTGCCCCGCAGGGCAAGTCCGGACGCGAAGCGGGCATGATCCAGACGGTCATTGACGAGAGTGGCGCGCCGCAGACGATCACCTTCGGCATCAATCTCGGCTTAATCAGCGCGGACTTGCGCATCGGAGCTGATGTGGCATCGACCAAGGCGCTCGATGCAAACGAAAACCTGTGTTCACCGGGGGTGAAGTTGCATGGCAATGGCTTCATCGTCACGCCGGAACAGGCAGAGGCTTTGTCGGTTCAAATCACCTATGCGCAACCACCCAACATTCGCACCGGAATTGGCGATGGCGATGCTGTAATCTTCGATTATCGCAATGGGCGCGATCTCGCCTCGCGGCCTCGCGGTGTGAAGGTGATTGATCTTTATGGCCTTATCGAAGCGGATATGCGGGATCGGCATCCCGCTGTCTATCAGCACGTGTTGGCCAATGTGAAACCGCATCGTGATGAGAACAACCGGGCCAGCTATCGTGAGAATTGGTGGCTGTTTGGCGAGCAGCGGTCCGAACTGCGCAAGGCCCTGCGTGGGGTGACCCGCTATATCGCCACCATCGAAACGGCCAAGCACCGGGTGTTCCAGTTTCTGCGGATGTCGATCCTGCCCGACAACAAGCTGGCCTGCATCGCACTGGACGACGCCTTCTGGCTGGGCGTGCTGTCGAGTCGTTTCCACGTTCCATGGGCTATCGCCAGCGGCGGTAGGCTCGGCATGGGCGACGATCCCGTCTATGTGAAATCCCGTTGCTTCGATCCTTTCCCATTTCCCGCTGACGTGCCCGAAACTCTGAAAGACAAGATCCGGGCCGAAGCCGAAGCGCTCGATGCCCTGCGCAAGCGAGTTTTGGCCGAGCACGAGGATCTGACCCTTACCAAGATCTACAACGTGCTCGAAGCCTTGCGGGAAGGCCGTGATTTGACTGATGCCGAGCGAGACATGCATGATCGAGGGCTCGTCACCCTGATCCGCCAGCACCACGATGCCATCGATGCACTGGTGGCAGAGGCCTACGGCTGGCCTGCCGACCTATCTGATGAGGACATCCTCAACCGCCTTGTTGCGCTCAATAGAGAACGCGCTGCGGAGGAATCTCGTGGCCTCGTCCGGTGGCTGCGCCCCGAGTTCCAGAACCCGCAGACGGACAACTGGCTGGATACCGGATCGGGCGTGAAACCTGTGCGGCCCGAGGCTGTCGCCGAACACCTGCCCGACAATGTGATCGCCTGGCCCGGCTCACTTCCCGAACAGGTTAGCGCCGTGCAGCAGGTGCTGTCCTCCGCGCAGGTGCCGCTTGCCCCTCAGGATGTCGCCCGCGCCTTTCAGGGTAAGCGAGCTGCAACCGTTCGCCCAGTGCTCGATGCCCTCGCAGGTATCGGCATGGCCCGACGGTTAAAGGATGGGAGATATGCGGCGTGATTTGTGAATTTAGGAACACCAGATGAAGATTTCTCAGGCCCTGGACAAAATCGACGAGAAGCAGCTCTTTGTGCCCGCTTTCCAACGCGAGTACGTTTGGAAGCGCGACGATGCGAAGCAGTTGGTGGACTCCCTTATCAAGGAATATCCAACGGGGACGATGCTGACTTGGGAGACCAACAACCCTCCCGAATTGAAGGGGCCTCACAAATACGATGAGAAGCAGGGCGCTGTAAGGATTCTACTGGACGGGCAGCAGCGGCTGACAACCTTGTACATGCTAATTCGCGGAGGCTTGCCGCCCTACTACACTGCTCCAGAAATTCTCAACGACACGCGTGGCCTTTATGTCAATGTGGAGACCAGAGAGCTTGAGTACTACAAAAAGCTCAAGATGGAGAACGACCCGCGCTGGCAAAACCTGACGGACATTTTTCAGCGAAAGATCAGAGCAAAGGATGTGGTCCGCTCTTTGGAGGACAAGGGCGAGGAAGTTACCCAACCGCGCGCATTTGCTGTTCTATATCCGCAAGCCTGCGCTCGCCGCAGATCCGACACTCGCTGAATGCGCCTTCGCAATTCACCCGGCGGATACTGCCAGGAACGCCGCCGGCGAGGTCACGATCCGAATTGCCGATCCGACAGCTGCTGGCTTTCTCGCCGACTGGCTTTTTCCAATGTTCGGAAAAACGCAAGGCAGAAGAGACGGCGCGCGGAGGCAACCGCTCATTCTCTCCGCCGATGAGCATTTTATAGAGAATGCCTTCCGCGCTTGGCGTGACGCGCTTGTGCAGGAGGCAGAGCAGCTCGGTACCCGCAGATACTGGCTTTCGAGGCAGGGCATCGCATTCGTTGAACGACCCGATCTGAACCTCTCATTCGCAACAACCCCCGAAGGTCAAGACAACGCGGTTCACGTCAACGTGCCCCAGACGGCTGGAAGCGAAAATCCTCTCTCCGGCATCGGGACCGCCGAAGACGGGGTGCGGTATGTGCTGCGACAGGCGTGGCTCCAGCCCAATGAAATGTCCCCCGAAGCGATCCGGGACGAGGTCTTTCACGAACGAACCGGTCTCGCACCCGTGCAGGTTATTGTCGCTGGCCGACCATCTCGACGGAGCTGGCATGTTGTTGCGCGACTCGATGGCGTAAGCGCGGACGAAATCCGGGACGAGACCGCGAACTTCGTGGGTCGGTGTTGGTCCGCACGCCTTTGGGATCGTGACGCCAGCGCGGACCGTGATCGGCTGACCGAACTTTTCGGCGCCGACGAGCGCGGCGGCCAAAGCGACTACGCGGTACCGGCACACGAGCGGCTGCTGCGCCGCCGCCACGGCGACGTGTGGCTTGCCCTGAATGCCGTCCTCGCTCGCGAGGGCATCCAAATGAGCAAGCCGAGGCATTTTGCGGGTTACGAGGTCGACGCGGTTATCCACGCGCCGTCCGGGCCACTGCTCGTCGAGATTAAGGCCGGGACCAGCGCGGCCGATATCTATGCCGGGATCGGCCAGCTCGCGCTATACCCGCAGCTGCTCCCTCGCCTGCAGGAAATGCCGCGCATCCTGTTGCTGCCGGGCAATCCGAGGCCAGCGCTCGTGGCCGCGGTCGGGAGTTGCGCCGTCGAATTGCATTCCTATGCGTTCGGTAGCGAGGGGCAAGCGACATTTTCCGCTGCGTTCTTGAAGCGATGTGGTTGCAAATTCTGATGGCCGACCCTCTGCTACTTCCGCTTGCTGAAGTTCTCATACAGGCACGTGTTCGGTGAGAACTCGTTCGTCACCTTACCACCACCAGTCGAGCCACCGCCGCGACCCATCATCCTGTTTCAGGTGCCCATCTTGGCCCGGCAAGTCATCCAGATTGGGCGCAACCACGCGCGAAAGGTTCTGAACGGACCGCATTAGGTCGACGCGATCGGCTTGAGCGAGCGTCCAGCTGCCAGCGCGATGATCAGCAAGGAATTGGGAATGTTTTATAAGTTCATGGGTGGAAGCGACGAAGATCTGGTCGCGGTCTTCGATCATGCCGTCGTTAACGGCTCGCTCAAATTTACGTCGGGGGCCCGGTTCAACGACCCGTTCGAGTTCAAGTTCATGTCGGTTGCACCTGGTCGCGACGCCTATGAGGCTTGGCACCGCACGCATCGGCCCGACGTGACCGCGGCGCAGCGCGACCATGGCTGGGAAGCGCTGACCGGCAAGCAAGCCGACTGGAACAGCGGGCTTGTGCCGCGCATGACAATGCTCGAGCACCTCTATGTGCTGTGCCTCGCGCAGCGCTGGGACATCCACCTCATGTGGTCGCATTATACTAGCGCGCATCATGGCTTCGCGATCTGCTACAAGCGCGAGATCGTGACCGCGCTCGCGACGCTGCCCGATTACGAGATGCACGGCGATGTTGTCTATGGCGATGCGGTGCCGGACTTGCGCTGGTTTTCCGGACCGCCCCAAGACATCATGCTGCCGGTCTTGCTGACCAAATCGTCGGACTGGGCCTATGAAGCCGAGCACCGCGTCGTGGTGACCGGGCCGCCGGGCAAGGAAGCGCTGTTCCATGCGATTGACCCCGACCTGATCGCCGGCGTGATCCTCGGCGCGCGCGTGCCAGAGGCTCTGGTCGGAAAGGCGCTGGCGCTTCGCAAGGCTCGCCCGGATTTCACGGTAGAGGAAGTCGGTTCAGCCCGTGACACCTACAAGCTGACTACTCACCGGATCGAAGACAACGTCCGACGGATGCGCGGATTTCTTTGAACAGGTCAACAACGACTCCGATGAACACGCCAGCAAGCATCCGCCCCGCAAGGCGCAAGATCACCCGCGCCGGAGGCAACAGCCCGATGATCGGCTTCAGCACAGTCGACTTGATCAGGATATCGTATTGCCTGCTCTCGCTATGATCGTTCGTAATTATGTTACGAACGGCTTCGATATCCAACACGAAGACCAATGCAAAACACATCCGCGTCTTGAGGATTATGGAGTGCCGTCTTAGGAGGATGCAAACGGTTGACTAGGCGCTGCGTGCACATGAAATATCTCGATCACGACGGCGCTGACTCTTTTTATCTGGCTAGCATTACCGGTTCTGAGCGTCCGGAGATCCCAGCCATGTCCCGGGCTGGGCGCCCTTTAATCCGGTAATGAGCCCCGCAATGACCAGCAAGCCCGAGGCCCCGGTAGCAACGGCGACGATACCGGCTTGTTGTCCGCCCGCGGCGTAGATTCCTGCCAGAGCCCACAGGAATACCAGCGCATATGGCGGGTTCCCGCGTCCGCGTGCGACCGCGAGGGCCCCGATAATGCCGCCGATGATCACGATTCCGGCGCTAATTGCAGCCGCAGCATCACCGCCCTCGATTCCGTGATACCTCAGCGATGCCGCGATGTTCACGATCGTTGCGGCCGTGAGCCAGGCTGCGAGAGCGCTGAGGGGTAGCACCACAAGCCAGCGCTGTATCCGCGTAAATGCGATTTCCCACCCGGCGAACACCCGGTACGTCCAAAGCAGACAGGCCAGCGTGAAAATAATGATCGCGGCCGAGATCGCCGAAAGACCAAAGGACTGCGTGTACAAGGCCCATACGGCGTTACCCATGAAGGCTCCTGCCGCCGGCCAACGCAGTCGTGCGAGCAACGGGTCATCGCGTTTTCGCGGCAGAACCTGGTAAATCGCAAACGCCAACGAGCCGGTGAAGAGCGGACCCCAGATCAAAAACGCCCACCCGGCGGGAGTGATCAGGGTCCGCACGTCATCCGACTGCGAGCCGATCCGCTCGCCGATACCAAGGCTCGGAAGGACCGGAACGAGGACCTGCAGGACAGCGGCCGCGATCACGAGCCAGCGGACTGCAAGGGAATGTCTGTCGGTTTCGTAAGGGGTGGTCGCCATCATATGCAAACCAACGCGAAAGCCATTGGTTTCTGCCTCGCCAGAAATGACTTTTTCAGCTCGGCCTACTCCTTCAATCCACATGATTGCGGCGGTCAACGCGTTCGCCGACATGTCCGGATGGGATTTAGTTTTCTCTTCGAGGCGGACGACCACTCAGATATTGCTTTGTTCTGGCGGCACACCAGCTGGCAGGCGCGCCGCGCATGTCGGGTCTTTGCGCAGTTCGATCTCGGCACCGAGACCGTAACAGCTCATCGAGATCGATCCCATCGAGTAGCCACGCACCAGCGCTTCGAGCGCCGCGCCTTCTGCCGATGCCAGGCCGGCAGCGTAAAGCAGCGGCAGGAAATGGTCCGGCGTCGGGACGGCTGCCGCGAAGTCCGGATGCTCGGCGAGCTTGAGGATGTCGGCGGGGTCGCGGAGAAGCAGTTCGGCCGCCGCGTCGTCGAACCGCTGGGCCCAGTCGAAGCCAAGGTTGGGCTGATCCCAGCGCAGCGCGCGCAGATTGTGCACCACATTGCCGCTGGCGAGGATCATCACGCCGCGATCCCGCAAGGCAGAGAGACGCCGCGCGAGATCGAGGTGGTAGTCGAGGGGCCGCGTCGCGTTAAGCGACAGCTGGACGACCGGAATGTCGGCGTTGGGATAGAGATGCGCGAGCACCGACCAGGTGCCATGGTCGAGACCCCACTGGTCTTGGTCGAGACCGACCCACTCGGGTTTGACCGCTTCAACGATTTCGCCGGCGAGATCGGGATCGCCCTTCGCGGGATAATCGAACGCGAAGAGCTCCTGCGGAAAGCCGTAGAAGTCGTGGATCGTCCTTGGCCTCGCCATCGCGGTCACCGCGGTCGCGCCGAAGTACCAGTGCGCCGACACTGCGAGGATTGCTTTGGGCCGGGGCAAGGTGCGCCCGAACGCCCGCCACGCATTGGTGTAGCCGTTGGCTTCGAGCGTGTTCATCGGGCTGCCGTGGCCAATGAAGAGAGCGGGCATGCGGGGCATTGGGAGTCTCCAACAGGGTAATGAGACAGGGGATCAACGAAAGGGACGCAGGAATGTGCCGTCAGTTGCCGTTCGCCGTCTCGTTGAGCTTGAACTCGGCCTCCAGGTTCAGAGTGACCTCGTCACCCAGCATTGGCAGTCCGTAGATGATGCCGAAGTCGGACCGCTTGATCGTGGCCTCGCCGTCGAAGCCGAGGGTATATTTCTGATCTACCGGGTTAATGCCAGCCTGGTTGAAATCGGCTTCGATGGTCACCGGCCTGGTCACGCCGCGTAATGTGAGGTTGCCAGTGATCGCCGCGCTATCCCGGTCGATCAGCCTCATCGAAGTGGCGGCGAACTGCGCCTGCGGGAAGTTTGCCGTGTCGAGAAAATCGGCTGTCCTGAGATGGCTGTCGAGCTGATCGTTGAGCGTCCCTACGCTGTCGGTATCGATGGTGGCCGAAAGCGTGCTCGCGGAAGGATTGCGGACGTCGAGATCGAGCGTGGCCGCGACATCGGTGAACTGCCCGACATAGGTCGAAAAGCCCATGTGATCGACCGACCAGGTGATCTTGCCGTGCGCAGGGTCGAGGACATAGCTACCCGAGCGGACCTCCACCGGATTTTGCGTCAGAGCGTCGCTCTGCGCGATGGCGCCTCCCGAAAGGACGGCAACGCCTAACGCAGCGATGATGGCATACTTGTGGTTCATGGTGGTTTCCTTGGACGATGGAGAGCCGAACCCCGCAGTCGGGGCAGGCCTAAACTGATTGATGGGGAACGGTGATCAGGCGGCGGTGCGCTCGATCCACGATGCGAAGGCATCGGCGAAGCTTTTGAAGAACTTCCGGGTGTCGTCGCTCTTGAACTCGCCCGCATCGTCGAACAGCTCCCAGCCGCCGCCAATGTAGGCTTCGGGTTGCTGCAGGACCGGCATGTCGAGAAAAACCAGCGACTGGCGTAGGTGATGGTTCGCGCCGAACCCGCCGATTCCGCCTGGGGACACGGACATTACCGCCGTGGGCTTCTTCGCGAAGGCGCTCTGGCCGTAAGGCCTTGAGCCCACGTCGATCGCGTTCTTGAGCGCACCAGGCACCGAGCGGTTGTACTCGGGGGTCACGAACAGGACCGCATCGGCGGCAGAAATTTGCTCGCGGAAACGCGTCCACGGGGTTGGTGCGCCGGCGGCCTCGACATCCTCGTCATAGAGGGGAAGGTCGCCGATCTCGACGAACTCGAACGCGAGATTGTCGGGCGCCAACCGGGTGACCGCCTCGGCGGCTTTCCGGTTGACCGACGCCTTGCGCAGGCTGCCGACGACAACGGCGACTTTGTAGGACTTGGACATGAGGATCTCCTGAGAATAGTTCTGGATGAATGAAACGGTGGATCAGGCGGCGTCGACCAGGACGATTTCGCTGTCGTTGACCGCTGTGATCGTGAACCGGTCGAGGCCGGTGATCGCGACGCCGTCGCGTGCCTCGGCAGTCTGGTCTTCGATCCGGACACTGCCGGTTGCGGGAACCAAATAGAGGTGCCGGTAGGGCGTGGTTTCGTAGGTTACGCTCTCCCCGGCGCGGATCGTCGCGCCGAGAACCCGCGCCCCGGTGCGGATCGGGAGTGCATCATCGTCTCCGGGCTGCCCCGAAGCTAGCGTTACGAACTTGCCGGCACGGTCATCCTTGGGAAACGGGCGCGCACCCCAAGCGGGCTCGCCGCCGCGCTGGTCGGGAATGATCCAGATCTGGAAGATGCGGGTCGTCTTGTCCTCGAGGTTGTATTCCGAGTGCGTTACGCCCTTGCCGGCCGACATGACCTGGACATCGCCTGCCTCGGTCCGGCCCTCGTTGTTCATGCTGTCGCGGTGCGTGATGGCGCCCTCGCGGACATAAGTGATGATCTCCATATCGTTGTGGGGGTGCGGCGGAAAACCTGACCTCGCGGCGATGGTATCGTCGTTCCAGACACGCAGGCTGCCCCAGCTTGTCCGTGCAGGGTCGTGGTAACCGGCAAAGGAAAAGTGATGGTGCGCATCGAGCCAGCCGTGATTGGCGGACCCCAGCGTGTGGAATTTCCTGACCTCGATCATGTGATTTACTCCGTATCAGCGTCTTGAACCCGATATGGACCTTGAACTGCAATCGGAAAACCAGGATAAACTTGGCCTAAATGTTCCATGGAGTTGAACAGTGCAAATCGGCCAGCCTACCCTCGACCAGTTGCGTCTCTTCCTTGCGGTGCACGACGAAGGCAGCTTCAACGCCGCGGCGCGCAAGCTTGGCAGGGCGGTCTCGGTGGTCAGCTACGGGATCGTCACGCTCGAGGGGCAGCTTGGCGTCAGCCTGTTCGACCGCGAAGGATCGCGGCGCCCGCGGCTGACCGCTGCAGGCCGGTCGCTGCTGGCGTCGGCGCGGGCCGTGATCGACGATGCCGACGATCTTGTCGCCAGGGCGCGCAGCATCCATGCAGGCGTCGAAACCGAAGTGTCGCTGGCGCTCGATGTCATGGTGCCGTTCGGTGCGGTGTCGGCGATCCTTCAGGATTTTCAGCAGGCGTTCCCGCTGGTCGATTTGCGGCTGCACGTCGAGGCGCTGGGCGCCGTGGCCGCACTTCTCCTCCATTCGCGCGCCGACCTGGCGGTGGCCGGCCCCGTGCTGCTCGATCTGCCCGAACTCGAGCGCAAGGAAATCGGCAGCGTCGAACTGGTACCGGTCGCCGCGCCAGGACACCCACTCTCGCAGCTGGCCGAAATCCGTCCTGGCCAGGCCCGCAATTACCTGCAGCTCGTCCTGACCGACCGTTCCACCTATACCGAAGGGCAGGACTTTTCGGTAGTGAGCCCGCGCAGCTGGCGACTGGCGGACCTTGGGGCGAAGCGCGCGCTCCTTATCGGGGGCAGCGGTTGGGGCAATATGCCTCGCCATCTGGTCGCGGATGACATCGCCGAAGATCGTCTGAGGATCCTCGATCTCCCCGAAGGCACGAGCGTGGATTACCGGCTCTCGGCCTTGTGGCGCAAGGACCGGCTGCCGGGTCCTGCGACGGCATGGTTGCTGCAGGCGCTCGAGAGAGCGTTATAACCCGGTTTTCAAGCGTCGGGAGCGCGCGGCTTGTAACGGGGTAGCGACCATCCGAACGCGAGCGCCCCTGCGCGCAACCCAAACCCCGCGGCCAGCGCCAAGCCGACTGCGAGTTCTCGGGATAACCCCAAGGCGCTGAAGCTGATATAGCTTGCTGCCGAAACCACGGCTGCGGTCACATAAATCTCGTGGGAGAAGATAATCGAATCCTCCTTCCCAAGCACGTCGCGAATGATTCCACCGAAACAGGCGGTGATCACGCCCATGGTAATTGCAACGATCGGTGCTTCGCCGAGACTTGCGGCTTTCTCTGCGCCCGCCGTCGCGAAAAGCGCGAGGCCGAGCGCATCAAGCCAGAGGATCAGCCGGTAGCGCGAAGTCACGAGATGTGCAGTGAAGAAGACACCGATCGAAACAGCGACGCAGACTGCGAGATATTGCGGGCGATCCAACCACAGGACCGGGTGCGCATCGAGAATGAGATCGCGAATGGTTCCGCCACCGATGCCGGTAACAGTGCCAAGAAGAATGAAGCCAATCACATCCATCTGGTTGCGCGAGGCAACCAAGGCGCCTGTGATCGTGAACACCACGATGCCGATCCAGTCGAGCAGAATTATGCTGTTTTCAAACATGATGGTCCCGACGACGCGTGAATGTCTCAGCCCGATGTAGCGCTATTCTTCGATCGTCTCAGGCAAAAATGCAGCATTGTTCATAGATGACGAAATTACCCCCCGCGCCTCTGGTCGTTTGCCGCTTGCTCACAAGTAAGCGCAGCTTGACGAAAGGCATATTGGTGGGGAAACTTCGCCTTTGGCGTCCAAGGCGTGAATGGGTTTCGAGTCCTGAAAAAGGCATCAAACCAATGCATTAAACGGTATTTGCGGGCCTTTTGCGGGCTTTTCGGGTAAGCCGAATTATCTAAACCTTTGATAATACAATGGAAAATGGCCCGAATGCGATGCCTCTTCTGGGACTCGAACCTCCCACCGCTGAAAACTCAGGAAAAAACTCCACGACCAACGCTGAATCGAACCCCTCCGCTTCGCCCCCTCCTCTTCTGGGCACCATTTTTCTCGACATCGATGCGGCGCTTCTTCACGGGAAGAAGCGCCGTTTTCGTTGGTGCGGTCTTGTCGCCGCGCGCCAGTCGCGCAATGCCGGGGCGAGCGTTTGGGCCTGGCCGTCGGAGGGCTGGGGGGTCACCCCAAGCACCTGCGCGAGCAGCGGATAGACGGCGACATTGTCGAAAATCGGCAGCGCGACGCCCGCACGGAACGCCGGACCCGAGGCGATGAAGAGCGCCTTCATCGCGGGATCCCGATGGTCGTAGCCATGCGCGCCGCCGTCGGGGCTGTAGCGCGGCTCGCCCGCGAGGATCACCCAGCCGGTCTCGGCGAGGCAGAAGATCCCGGGGACGCGGGGATTGGTGCCATAGGCGAAGCGCTCGGGAATATCGTCCTTGCGCCAGCATTCCATGTGGTCGTGTGGCTTGAGCAGGGCCGCCGCGACCTCCGCCTCGCGCCCCGGCTGCGGTTCGAGGCTGAGGAAGGCCCCGTCGCCGATCGTCCGGAAGGCCTCCGGATCCAGCAGCCGGTCGGCGCGGATCACTCGTTCGCTGCTGGTCGCGGCCATGCCGTGATCCGAGGCGATGACGAAATTGACTGGCTGCCCCAGCGCGGCAAGCTCCGCCTGCAGATCGCCGATCCGCGCATCCACTTCGCGGATCGCGGCCATGGTTTCGGGCGCTTGCGGCCCGTGGCGGTGCCCGGCGGTGTCGACTGTATCGAAATAGAGCGTGACGAACTCGGGACGGGCGGCCTGTGGGCGACGCAGCCAGTCCACCACCGAGGCGACGCGCTGCGGATTGGTGATGTTCTGGTCGAAGCGCTGCCAGTCTGTCGGGCGCGTGCCGCGGATGGCGACCTCGGAGCCCGGCCAGAACATGGTCGCGGTGCGGACCCCCTGCTTCTCGGCGGTGACCCAGATGGGTTCGCCGCCATCCCACCAGAAGGGATCGAGCGCCTGGGTGGCATTGCCCATCGAGAAACGCACATCGGGGCGCGCGGCATCTTCCATATTGTTGTCGACGACGCCGTGACGATCGGGCCGCAGGCCAGTGACGATCGTATAATGATTGGGGAAGGTCTTGGTCGGGAAGGAGGGGCGCATCTCGGCGGCCACCCCTGCTGCCGCCAGCGCATCGAGATTCGGGCTGTCGCCGCGTCCGAGATAGTCGGGCATGAAGCCGTCGATCGAGATCAGAATGGTGACCGGCTCCCGAGTCACTTCCACCACCGCTTGCGGCGGCGGGACTACGGCGGTGGTGCAGCCCATGAGCACGAGAAACAGGCTGGCGAACACGGAGCGAAGCATCATCATGGGGTTCCCGGGAGGTCGCGGCGCGGCCTTGATGGTCGCCATCTCGGTCGCCGGTTACAGCGTGACTACAGCTGCGACAACTTTTCCGGTGGCGCGCGACGGGCTTGACCCTCGGCGGTCGGGCGGGAATGGCTGGCAAGCGCGACGGCCCGCTCGAAGGGCCGCGAAGAGGAGCCCGACCGAGCATGACCGACACTGCCGCAATCAAACTGCGATCCTGGCTGTTCGCCCCCGGCGACAGCGAGAAGAAGATGACCAAGGCGGCCGGCGGCGCGGCGGATGTGGTGATCCTCGATCTCGAGGATGCGGTTGCGATCGAGAACAAGCCCGCGGCGCGGGTGGCGGTGGCGGAATTCCTGCGCGGCAATCAGGAGCATCGCAATCGGCTGTTCGTGCGGGTCAATCCGCTCGATGGACCCTATACGCTCGAGGATCTTGCGGCGGTGATGCCCGCGCGGCCGGGCGGGATCATGCTGCCCAAGGTGTCAGGGCGGGAGGATCTGGAAGTGCTCGACCGCTATCTCGAGGCGCTCGAGGTCGCCAACGGGATCGAGCAGGGTTCGACACCGGTGATCGTGCTGGTCACCGAGACCGCGCAGAGCATGTTCCATTGCGGCGATTTCAAGGGCGCGCCGCGGCTGGTCGCGATGACCTGGGGGGCGGAAGACCTCGCCGATTCGCTCGGTGCGAGCGCGAACACCGGACCCGGCGGCCAGTTCGGCTTCACCTATGAGCTGGCGCGCAGCCTGTGCCTGCTGGGTGCAGCGACCGCAGGCGTACCGGCGATCGAGACCATCCAGGCCGATTTCCGCGATCTCGATGCGCTGAAGATGCGCGCGGAGCAGGTGCGGCGCGCGGGCTATCGCGGGATGCTGGCGATCCACCCGGCGCAGGTCGAGGTGATCAATGCGGCCTTCACCCCGAGCGCGGAAGAGATCGACAAGGCGCGCAAGATCGTCGCGCTGTTCGCAGCCAATCCGGGAGCGGGGACGATCGGCTACGAGGGCGGGATGCTCGACCGCCCGCATCTGTCGCGCGCGCAGCAATTGCTGGCGCAGGTCGAGGGCTGATGAGCGCGGGTTTCGCCGACTGGATCGGCCGGAGTGTTACCGCGCGAGATCGCCTTGAGCCAGCGCGCAGCAATGCGCTGCTGGCGGCGCTGGGCGCGCAAGGCGATGGGGCGGTTGGCGATCCGCTGCCGCTGCTGCACCACTGGCTCTATTTCTGGGATGTCCGCCCGCCCGCCGGGCTGGGCGCGGATGGGCATCCGGCCAAGGGGGGCTTTCTCCCGCCGATCCCGCTGCCGCGACGGATGTGGGCCGGGGGACGGATCGCCTTTCACGCGCCACTGGTGCTGGGCGAGGAGGTCACGAAGACCTCTACGATCCTCAGCGTTGAGCAGAAGGACGGGCGCAGCGGGACGTTGGTGTTCGTGACTCTCGAACATGCGATCGCGAATGCCGAGGGGCTGGCGATCCGCGAGGAACAAGATCTGGTCTATCGCGCGGCTGCCGCTTCCGGACCGAAATTGCCTGCACCCGCGCCAGCGCCCGACTGCGGCTGGCGCACCAGCATCGACCCCGATCCGGTGCTGCTGTTCCGCTATTCGGCGCTGACCATGAACGGGCACCGGATCCACTACGACCGCCCCTATGCCATCGGCGAGGAAGCCTATCCCGCGCTGGTGGTGCATGGGCCGCTGCAGGCGACGCTGCTGATGGCGCAGGCGCAACAGCAATTGTCGCAGCCCATCACCCGGTTCGAATTTCGCGGGGAAGCGCCCGCCTTCGACGGAATGGCACTGCATCTGTGCGGCGATACGACAGATGACGGGGCAGGCATGTGGACCCAACAGGGCGACCGGGTCGCCATGCGTGCTCGCGTGATCTGCGGTGGCGGTTCAGTGGGTTAGCGCGGCGATCTCGGCCAGCACCCGTTCCGCAAGGTCGGTACGACAGATCAGCAGATCGGGTATGAAGGTGTCGCGCGCGTTGTAGACCAGCGGCGCGCCGTCGATCCGGCTGACGTGGAGGCCATGCGCCGCGGCAACCGCGGCGGGGGCGCAATTGTCCCACTGGTGCTGACCGCCCGCGTGGAGATAGATTTCCGCCTCGCCGCGAACCACCGCCATTGCCTTGGCACCCGCGCTTCCCATGGGGACGAGTTCGGCGCCGAGCGCCTTGGCCACCGCCAGCGCCTGCGCGGGCGGGCGGCTGCGCGAGACTACCATGCGCGGGGTTGCGGGTGCTTGGGGCAAGGCCAGGGGCCGATCGGAGCGCAGGACGAGGTCGAGCGCGGGGAGCGCCACCGCGCCCACCTGCGCCACTCCGCCGATCGCCAGCCCGATATGGATCGCCCAGTCGCTGCGCCCCTCGCCATATTCGCGCGTCCCGTCGACCGGGTCGATGATCCATACCCGCTCCTTGCCGAGGCGCTCCTCGGTGTCGGCGGATTCTTCGGACAGCAGCCCGTCGTCGGGCCGTTGCTGCGCGATGGCGTGGCACAGGAAGCGGTTGGCAGCCTCGTCGCCCGCATCGCCCAGCGCGCGGCCTGCGATCAGGCCCGAAGCGCGGATGGCGAGCACGATCCGCCCGGCGTGGTGGGCCAATTGCGCGGCGAGTTCGGAATCGTCCATCGAAATCCTGTTATTTCAGCGGCATGATCTGGCGGATGATGTATTCGGCCGCCTCGCCCGGAGTCATCTCGACGGTGTTGACCACGATGTCGGGATTTTCCGGCGCTTCATAGGGGCTGTCGATCCCGGTGAAGTTCTTGAGCTTGCCCTCACGCGCCTTCTTGTAGAGCCCCTTCACGTCGCGCTGCTCGGCGACCGCCAGCGGGGTGTCGACGAAGATCTCGACGAATTCGCCCGCGGGTAGCATGTCGCGCACCATCTGGCGCTCTGCGCGGAACGGGCTGATGAAGGCGGTCAGCACGATCAGCCCGGAATCGGCCATCAGCCGCGCCACCTCGCCGACGCGGCGGATGTTCTCGATCCGGTCGGCATCGGTAAAGCCGAGATCCTTGTTGAGCCCGTGGCGGACATTGTCGCCGTCGAGCAGGAAGGTGTGGCGGTTCATCACCGCCAGCAGTTTTTCGACCTCGTTGGCGATGGTCGACTTGCCCGAGCCCGAAAGGCCGGTGAACCACAGCACCCGCGGCGCCTGGTTCTTGAGGCTGGCGTGGTCCTCGCGGGTTATGTCGGTGGGTTGCCAGTGGACGTTCTGCGCGCGGCGCAGCGCGAAATGGAGCATCCCGCCCGCCACCGTGCGATTGGTCAGCTTGTCGATCAGCACGAAGCCGCCCAGCGTCCGGTTGTCGGCATAGGGTTCGAAAACGATCGGCTTCTCGGTGTGCACCTCTGCGACACCGATCGAGTTGAGCGTCAGCGTCTTGGCTGCAAGATGCGCCATGGTGTTGACGTTGATCTCGTATTTGGGCTCCTGGACGCTGGCCGAGACGGTCTGGGTGCCCAGCTTGAGCCAATAGGCGCGGCCGACCAGCATCGGGTCATCGTCCATCCACACCAGCGTCGCCTCGAACTGGTCCGAGACCTGCGGCGGATCCTCCGCGGCGACGATGACATCGCCGCGCGAGCAGTCGATCTCGTCGGCGAAGGTCAGCGTGACCGACTGGCCCGCCACCGCCTCGTCGAGATCGCCCGAGAAAGTGACGATGCGTTCGAGCGTGGTGGTCTTGCCCGAGGGCAGCACCCGCAAGGCAGCACCCGGGGCGATTGTCCCGCTGGCGACCAGCCCGGCGAAGCCGCGGAAGTCGAGATCGGGGCGGTTGACCCACTGCACTGGCATCCGGAACGGCTTGTCCTGCGCATCGGCGGCATCGAGTTCGACGGTCTCGAGATGCTCGATCAGCGAGGGGCCGGTGTACCAGGGCATGTGTTCCGAGGGGCCGGCGATATTGTCGCCGCGAAAGCCCGAGATCGGCATGGCGGTGAATGTCTCGATCCCGATCTCGGCGGCGAAGCTTGCGTAATCGGCGACGACCGCATCGTAGGTCGCCTGGTCGTAATCGACCAGATCCATCTTGTTCACCGCCAGCACGATCCGGTGGATACCCAGCCTGTGGCACAGGAAGCTGTGCCGCCGGGTCTGGACCAGAACGCCCTTGCGCGCATCGACCAGGATCACCGCCAGTTCGGCGGTCGAGGCGCCGGTGACCATGTTGCGGGTGTATTGTTCGTGGCCGGGGCAATCGGCGACGATGAACTTGCGCCGGTCGGTCGAGAAGAAACGATAGGCGACATCGATGGTGATGCCCTGCTCGCGCTCAGCGGCGAGACCGTCGACCAGCAGCGCGTAATCGAGCTCCTGCCCCTGCGTGCCGATGCGCTTGCTGTCGCTCTCGAGGCTGGCGAGCTGGTCCTCGAAGATCATCTTGCTGTCGTAGAGCAGCCGCCCGATCAGCGTCGACTTGCCGTCGTCCACGCTGCCGCAGGTGATGAAGCGCAGCATGGTCTTGTGCTGGTGGCGGGTCAGATAGGCGTCGATATCCTCGCCCGCGAGCGCATCGGGGCGGTAGGCGTTTTGCGGATTTGGCCGGTCTGAACTGGGATGGTCGGCCATCAGAAATAGCCCTCCTGCTTTTTCTTCTCCATCGAGGAGCCGCCGGCATCGCGGTCGATCGCGCGGCCCTGACGTTCGCTGGTGGTGGTCAGCAGCATTTCCTGGATGATCTCGGAGAGCGTCGAGGCGGTGCTCTCGACCGCGCCGGTGAGCGGGTAGCAGCCCAGGGTGCGGAAGCGGATCGAGCGTTCGACCGGCTGCTCGCCTTCGAGCGGGAAGCGCTTGTCGTCGACCATCACGATCATCCCGTCGCGCTCCACCGTGGGGCGCGGAGCGGCGAAATAGAGCGGGACGATTTCGATCTCTTCGAGCTGGATATATTGCCAGATGTCGAGTTCGGTCCAATTGCTCAGCGGGAAGACGCGGATGCTCTCGCCGCCATTGCGGGTGTGCGGCGCTTTGCGGGTGTTGTAGAGGTTCCACAATTCGGGGCGCTGGTTCTTGGGGTCCCAGCCGTGGCTGGCGGTGCGGAAGGAGAAAATGCGTTCCTTGGCGCGGGCCTTCTCCTCGTCGCGCCGCGCGCCGCCGAAGGCCGCGTCGAAGCCGTGCTGGTCGAGCGCCTGCTTGAGCCCCTCGGTCTTCCACATATCGGTGTGAAGCGCGCCGTGATCGAAGGGATTGATCCCGCGCTCGATGGCTTCGGGGTTGCGATGGACCAGCAGCTCCATCCCCGCCTCGCGTGCCGCCTTCTCGCGCAGCGCGTACATTGCCTTGAACTTCCAGGTGGTGTCGACATGGAGCAGCGGAAAGGGCGGCGGCGCGGGGTAGAAGGCCTTGCGCGCCAGATGCAGCATCACCGCGCTGTCCTTGCCCACCGAATAGAGCATCACCGGCTTCTCGGCCTCGGCGACGACCTCGCGCATGATGTGGATGCTCTCGGCTTCGAGGCGTTCCAGATGCGTCAGGGCGAGATGGGTGAGGGTACGGGTCATGATGCTCCGGTCCTCTAAATCCTCGCGTCCGCGCGGCGAAACACAGCATTTCTATCAGGCGGCTGCGCGGCTCTTTGTAGCCCCGCCCGGTTTCTACGGCGAGGGACAGACGATTGCAATTTGCCGCGATTGCGGGTTTCTTGGCGCGCAACGCGTCACGCTGGGATTGGTGGATTTCTATGAACGACTGGATCGAAACGGCCCAAGAGGCCTGCACCGCCGCGCGCCTTTATCGCGACGCGGTGCGGGCCGCGACCGCCGCTCTGGTCGCCCCCGATGGCCGCCCCGACCCCGAGCTGATCGAGCGTGAGCAGCGCCGCGTCCACGGTTTCGCCTGGATCGGCACCAGCGTCGCCGCGCTCGAGGCGGTCGCCGATTGGGCGGAGCGGGTCGAGGCCGCGGGTCGCTTCGGCGAAGTCGAGCAACTGGCGCTGGCGATCGGTTTCGGCGAATATTGCCACCAGCTCACTTCCGCGCTGCCGATGAGCCAGAGCGAATTCGTCCGCCCCGCAGAGCTCGGTGTTGCCGATGCGGCGCGCAGCCTCGCCGAGGACCCCGCGGTGCGGCGCTTCCTCGCAGAAGGCAGCACCGCCCGGCACCGGGCCGCGCTGGCGGGCCACCTTGCCGAGGGGCGCGTGCCCGACGAGGGTTTCGACGACGAGACGCTCGACATGATCCGCGGCCAGTTCCGCGCCTTCACCGCCGATCGTATCGCTCCGCATGCGCAAGCCTGGCACCTCGCCGATGCGCTGATCCCGATCGAACTGGTCGACGAGATGGCAGCGCTCGGCGTGTTCGGGGTCTGCATCGACGAGCGCTACGGTGGGCTGGGGCTGGGCAAGCTGGCGATGTGCCTCGTCTCCGAAGAGCTGTCGCGCGGCTGGATCTGCGCCGGGTCGCTGGGCACCCGCTCGGAGATCGCCAGCGAGCTGATCGGCGAGAACGGTACCGAGGAGCAGAAGGCGCATTACCTGCCGCGCCTCGCAGACGGCTCGATCCTGCCCACCGCGGTGTTCACCGAGCCCGACACCGGCTCCGATCTCGCCTCGGTTCGCACCCGCGCCGTGCCCGACGATGCGGGCGACTGGCGGGTCCATGGCTCCAAGACCTGGATCACCCACGCCGCGCGCGCCGATCTGATGACGCTGCTGTGCCGCACCGATGCTGACACGCCGGGTTATGGCGGGCTGTCGATGTTGCTCGCCGAAAAGACCCGCGGCAGCGAGGGCGATCCCTTTCCCGACGAAGGGCTGGCGGGGGACGAGATCGAGGTCCTCGGCTATCGCGGGATGAAGGAATATACGCTGGGCTTCGACGGTTTTGCGGTGACCGGCGCGGCGCTGCTAGGCGGCGCCGAAGGGCAGGGGTTCAAGCAGCTGATGCGCACCTTCGAGGGCGCGCGGATCCAGACCGCGGCGCGCGCCATCGGGGTCGGCTGGCACGCCTTCGATCTTGCGCTCCGCTATGCCGGCGAGCGGCGCCAGTTCGGAAAGCCGCTGATGGCTTTCCCGCGCGTGGCGGACAAGCTGGTGCTGATGGCGGTCGAACAGCTGATGGCGCGCGAGCTGACCTATTCGGCGGCGCGTCACAAGGACAAGGGCGAGCGTTGCGACATCGAGGCGGGAATGGCCAAGCTGCTCGCCGCGCGGGTCGCCTGGGCCAATGCCGACAATGCGGTGCAGATCCACGGAGGCAATGGCTATGCGCTCGAATACGAGGTCAGCCGGGTGCTGTGCGATGCGCGGATCCTCAACATTTTCGAGGGCGCGGCGGAAATCCAGGCGCAGGTGATCGGGCGTGGGCTGTTGGCATCGCGCGAAACCGCCTGACCATGCGATCCGGCGAGCGCCACGCCCCACCCGGCGATGCCCGCTGGCGCTGGCCCGCACGAACGCCTAGTCTCATATTGCAACCGAGATTCGCGTCCCAAGATCTGAGGGAACGCATACAGGAATCCGCTGACACAAACGGGAGAGAGAGATGACCAAGACCTATTCCAATCTGATCGACGGCGAGCTCGTCACCACCGCGGGGACGATGGACGTCATCAACCCCGCGACCGAGGAGGTCGTCGGCCAGGTCCCCGCCGCGGGCAAGGACGAGCTCGATCGCGCGGTCGCCGCCGCGCGCCGCGCCTTCCAGAGCTGGAAGAAGACCACGCCGGAGGAACGCCAGAAAGTGGTCCAGGCCATCGCGGCGACCATCAAGGAAAACGCCGACGAACTGTTCCGCCTGCTGACAAGCGAGCAGGGCAAGCCGCACAACCAGGCGCAGCAGGAAATCTACGGCGCTGCCGGGCTCGCTGCGGCGCAATCTACGCTGCGGCTCGAGGATGTGATCAACCAGGACGACGACACACGCCTGTCGCGGACCCGCCGCGTGCCGGTGGGCGTGGTCGGCGGGATCGTGCCGTGGAATTTCCCGATCATGATGGCGATCCAGAAGATCGTGCCGGCGCTGGTCGCGGGCTGCACCATCGTGTTGAAGCCCTCGCCCTTCACGCCGCTGACAACGCTGCGCATCGCCGAACTGATCAAGGATGTCGTGCCCGCCGGCACGGTCAACATCATCACCGGCCCCGACGAACTAGGCCCGATGATCACGAGCCACCCCGGCATCGACAAGATCACCTTCACCGGCTCGACCGCGACCGGCAAGAAGATCATGGAAGGCGCGAGCAAGGACCTCAAGCGCATCACGCTCGAGCTGGGCGGCAACGACGCCTCGATCGTGCTCGCCGATGCCGATGTCGAGAAGGTCGCCGAACAGCTGTTCTGGTCGAGCTTCTCCAACGCCGGGCAGGTCTGCATCGCCGCCAAGCGGATCTATATCCACGAGGATATCTACGACGACCTCTCCAAGGCGATCGCCACCTACGCCAAGACCGTGAAGGTCGGAGACGGCGCGCAGCAGGGCACCGGGGTCGGTCCGATCCAGAACAAGAAGCAGTTCGAGCGCGTCTGCGAGCTGATCCAGGACGCCAAGGACCAGGGCTACCAGTTCCTCACCGGGGGCGATGTCGATCCGTCGGGGACGGGTTATTACGTGCCGATCACCATCCTCGACAATCCGCCCGAGGATGCGCGGATCGTCGCCGAGGAGCAGTTCGGCCCGGTCATGCCGCTGATGAAATTCGCAACCGTCGACGAGGCGATCGAGCGCGCCAATGCTTCGGAATACGGGCTTGCCGGCGCTGTATGGACAGCCGACACCGAAAAGGGCGTCGAGGTCGCGGAGCGGATGGAAACCGGCACGGTGTGGGTGAATGAATTTATGCACCTCTCGCCCTTCGCGCCCTTCGGCGGGCACAAGCAGTCGGGCATCGGCGCCGAATACGGCATCGATGGCTTGAAGGAATTCACCTATCCGCAGGTGATCACCATCAAGCGCGACGCCTTCGCCTGACGCGCGCGCGACATACAAAAGAAAGGGGCGGCCAGTGTGCCGCCCCTTTTCGTTTCCGCCTTGATTCCGGGCGAGCCCGGTGCGCTCAGGCGCCCGTGAACGCGGGCTTGCGCTTCTGGAGGAAGGACATCGCGCCCTCCATCGAATCCTGGCTCATCCCCGCCTCGCGCTGGCCCTGCGCTTCCATCAGCAGCGTGGCGGTAAAATCGCTTTCCAGCCCGGCGCGGATGTTGCGTTTCATCAGCCCCAGGGCGACGGTCGGGCCATTGGCGAGCTTCTCCGCCAGCGCCTCGGCCTCGGCGGTGAGCGCCTCGTCCTCGACGCATTTGTAAATCAGTCCGATCCGCTCGGCTTCCTCGCCGTGGATCTTCTCGCCCAGCATCATCATCCGCGTCGCCTGCGCGGTGCCGACCAGCCGCGGCAGCATCCAGCTCGACCCGCCATCGGGCACCAGCCCGATGTTGACGAAGGCCTGGAGGAAATAGCCGCTCTTGCCCGCGATTACGAAATCCGCCGCCAGCGCGATCGAACAGCCGACGCCGGCTGCCGGGCCCTGCACCGCAGACACTACCGGGACCGGCACGCTCGCGAGCGCCTGGATCATCGGGTTGTAGTGCCGCTGGAGCGAGGTGAAGGCGCGGTCGCCGCCGGTGATCGGCCCGGTTCCCGACTTGTCCGCATTGGCCGCGAGATCGGCGCCCGAGCAGAAGGCGCGGCCTTCGCCGGCCATCAGCACGGCGCGCGCGCCGTCGAGATCGCGCAGCGCGTCGAAGATCTCGTCCGCCATCTGCGGCGGGCAAGCATTGAGCCGCTCGGGCCGGTTGAGCGTCAGTTTCAGCACATTGCCGGCGCGGGTGGTGGTGATGGTCTCGTAGCTCATGGCGCTCTCCCGGGCGTCTGGTGATTGGTTTCGATAGCGAACTTATCGCCACCCTATCGGCGCGGGCGAAAGGCGCAAGCCGCGCGTGGTCGGTGGTATCGGCCCGTCAGCGGTTCTGGCGGCCTTCGACCAGCCGCTCGACCAGCGAGGGGTCGGCCAGCGTGGAAGTGTCGCCAAGCGCGCCGAATTCGTTCTCCGCGATCTTGCGCAGGATGCGGCGCATGATCTTGCCCGAGCGGGTCTTGGGCAGCCCGTCGGTGAACTGGATGTGGTCGGGCGTGGCGATCGGGCCGATCTCCTTGCGGACATGCTGGCGCAAATCCTCCGACAGCGCGTCCGAGCCCTCCTGCCCGGCATAAAGCGTGACGTAGCAATAGATGCCCTGACCCTTGATGTCGTGTGGACAGCCGACCACCGCCGCCTCGGCGACGGTATCGTGGAGGACCAGCGCGCTCTCGATCTCGGCGGTGCCCATGCGGTGGCCCGAGACGTTGATCACGTCGTCTACCCGGCCGGTGATCCAGTAATAGCCGTCCTCGTCGCGGCGACAGCCGTCGCCGGTGAAGTATTTGCCCATATAGGTGCTGAAATAGGTCTGCACGAAGCGGTCGTGATCGCCATAGACGGTGCGCGCCTGGCCCGGCCAGCTGTGGGTGATCGCCAGATTGCCCGCGGCGGCGCCCTCGAGCACCTCGCCCTCGGCATCGAGCAATTGCGGGCGGACCCCGAAGAAGGGCTTGCCCGCGCTGCCCGGCTTCATGGCATGTGCGCCGGGCAGGGTGGTGATCATCGCGCCGCCGGTCTCGGTCTGCCACCAGGTGTCGACCACCGGGCAGCGCTTTTCGCCCACCACCTCGAAATACCAGCGCCAGGCCTCTGGGTTGATCGGTTCGCCCACCGTGCCCAACAGCCGCAGCGAGGAGCGGTCGCGGCTGGTGACATGGCTGTCGCCCTCGCGCATCAGCGCGCGGATCGCGGTCGGCGCGGTGTAGAGGATGGCGACCGAATGCTTGTCGACCACATCCCAGAACCGGCCGTGATCGGGATAATTGGGCACGCCCTCGAAGATCACCTGCGTCGCGCCGTATATGAGCGGGCCGTAGACCACATAGCTGTGGCCCGTGACCCAGCCGATATCGGCTGTGCACCAGAACACTTCGCCCGGCTGATAGTCGAACACATAGTGGAATGTGGTCGCGGTCCAGACGCCATAGCCGCCGGTGGTGTGGAGCACGCCCTTGGGCTTGCCGGTCGACCCCGAAGTATAGAGGATGAACAGGGGATCCTCGACGCGCATCTCGGCGCAGGGGCAATCCTCGTCGCTGGCCAGCTCGTGCAACCAGCGGTCGCGGGGTGACTCCATCGCGGTGTCGGCGCCGGTGTGGCGCACCACCAGCACCCCGTCCACCGCGACGCCCTCATGCGCCAGCGCAGCATCGACATTGGCCTTGAGCGCCACCGGTTTGCCGCCGCGCATTCCGCCATCGGCGGTGATTACGAAGCGGCTGTCGCAGTCGACGATCCGCCCCGCCAGCGCTTCGGGCGAAAAGCCGCCGAACACCACCGAATGCACCGCGCCGATCCGCGCGCAGGCGAGCATGGCGAGCACGCCCTCGACGATCATCGGCATGTAGAGCGTCACCCGGTCGCCCTTCGCGACGCCCAGCGCTCTCAGGGCATTGGCCATCCGCACCACTTCGCCATGCAGCTCGCGATAGGTGAGGCTGCGGCTCTCGCCATTTGGATCGTCGGGTTCGAAGATCAGCGCGGTGCGATCGCCCTTGTCCGCCAGATGGCGGTCGACCGCATTGTGGCACAGGTTGAGCGTGCCATCGCCGAACCATTCGATGAACACCGGGTCGTAAGACCATTCGCCGCCCAACGTAGGCGGGGTGAACCAGTCGAGCCGTTCGGCCTGTTCGAGCCAGAATGCGTCGGGCTGTTCGAGCGAGCGGCGGTAGAGCGCCTCATATTGTTCGGTTGTGCAATGGGTCGCGCTGTTGCTGCGCGGGGGCTGGACGAATTCGTTCATGACCACTCTCTCCTTGGGGCTGAGCATAGCGGCTCGCGCGCGCGACGAAAGCCCGGGCGAAAGGAGGTCAGGACGAGGCGCCGCGCGCCAGTTCGATGATCCGTTGCATCAGCCGCCGGGTCTCGGCTAGCTCCGCTTCGCCAAGCTTGCCTTCGACCACTGTTTCCAGAGCGCGTTCGAGCGAGAGCGCCTCGTTGAGGATATCCTCGCCCTCGGCGGTGGCATCGGAATCCGGCTGGTGCCGGGCGTAGCGACCGGCGAGGAACAGCAACGGCGCCACGGGACGCGCCTCGAATTCGACCACTTCGCCCACCAGGATGATGTGGTCGCCGCCCTCGTATTCGTGGCGGGTGCGGCATTCGAACCGCGCTGCGAATTCGGGGAACACGGGCGAACCGAGTTCGCCGCGCAGCCATTCGATCCCGTCGAACTTGTCCGCGCCAGAGCGCGCGAAGCGATCGGACAGCGCGCGCTGGGAGGCGGCCAGCACATGGACCGCGAAATGCCCGCTGTTGGAGAAGGCCTCGCGCGACAGCGAATTCTTCGCCAGCGACCAGAGCACCAGCGGGGGATCGAGACTGACCGAATTGAAGCTGCTCGCCGTCACCCCGACCGGCTGCTCATCGGCTGCCATCGTGGTGGCGACGGTCACGCCGGTTGCGAAAGACCCAAGCGCATCGCGGAACTCGCGTTGCAGCTCGCTCATCTGGGGGCTCGGGTGGGATTGATCGGCATGGATGGCATGTCGGCTCGCGGTGCCGCTTCGCGGGGCGAAAGACAACCTTTTTGCGCGGACAAGCCATGCAGTTGCGGGATGGCGCACATCATGCAATGCGACCGCTGGAAGAGGAGAGTGAAAACATGGTCGATACCGGTTCCGCCGGCCCGCTGACGGGTCTCAAGGTCGTCGAATTCACCGGCATCGGCCCGGGTCCGCATGTCGCGATGCTGCTGGCCGACATGGGCGCCGAGGTGGTGCGGATCGAACGCGCGGGCACGCAGACGCTCAACCCGGTGGTCGAGCGTGGCCGCCACCGCGTGGCGGTCGATCTCAAGAGCGAGGAAGGCAAGAATTTTTGCCGCGAGGCGCTGCGCCATGCCGATGTGCTGGTCGAGGGCTATCGCCCCGGCGTGATGGAGCGGCTGGGGCTTGGCCCCGAGGTGCTGCTGGCGGACAATCCGCGGCTGATCTTCGCCCGCATGACCGGCTGGGGGCAGGACGGACCGCTCGCCAAGGCGGCGGGGCACGACATCAATTACATCGCCATCACCGGCGCGCTGGCGGCGGTGGGCCGCGCGGGCGAAACGGCCACCCCGCCGCAGAACCTGGTCGGCGATTTCGGCGGCGGCTCGCTCTATTGCGCGCTCGGCATCCTCGCCGCGCTCTACGAACGCGAGCGCTCGGGGCAGGGCCAGGTGGTCGACGCCGCGATCGTCGATGGCGCGACCAGCCTGATGAGCTTCTTCTTCGGCGCGCGCCATGCGCCGCATCTCAGCACCGAGCGCGGCAAGGGAATGCTCGGCGGCGCGGCGCATTTCTACCGCTGCTACGAATGCGCCGACGGGCGCGAGATCAGCGTCGGCGCGATCGAGCCGCAATTCTACGCTGAGCTGCTCGACAAGGCCGAAGCGCCAGAGGAATTGCGCCAGGGCCAGATGAACCCCGCCAATTGGGACGACTACACCGAACGGCTCGCGGCGCTGTTCAAGACCAGGACTGCCGCCGACTGGACCGAGCTGCTCGAAGGCAGCGACGCCTGCTTCGCTCCCGTGCTGCCGGTGGACGAGGCGCGCGACCATCCGCATCTCAAGGCGCGCGGCTCCTATGTCGAGCGCGACGGGGTGTGGCACACCGCGCCCGCGCCGCGGTTCGAGAGGACGCCCGGCACCATCCGCGACAGCGCCGAGGACGGCGCCGATGTGGTGGCGCGCTGGCAGCAGGGCAGCTAGGGCGGCATCCAAGGAGTATGACCATGCGCGATTGCACGAAATTCTACATCGACGGCCAATGGGTCGATCCGGTCCAGGCCGACACCCGCGAGGTCGAGAACCCGGCCACCGAACAGGTGCTCGGCCATATCTCCTTCGGCAGCGAAGCCGATGTCGACAAGGCGGTCTTCGCCGCGCGCCGCGCGTTCGAGGAATGGCAGTTTTCCAGCCGCGAGACCCGGCTCGAGCTTCTCCGCGCCATCCTGGGTGAAATCGAGAAGCGCCGAAAGGATCTGGCCGCCGCGATCAGCGACGAGATGGGTGCGCCGATGTCACTCGCCAACGGTCCCCATGTCGGCCTGCTGGCCGGGCACTGCCAGACAGCGATCGAGGTGCTCGAGAATTTCGATTTCGAGCGCCAGGACGGTCCTACGCTGCATCTCTACGAGCCGATCGGCGTGGTCGGGATGATCACCCCCTGGAACTGGCCGCTCAACCAGATCGCCTGCAAGGTCTTCCCGGCGCTGGCGACCGGCTGCACGATGATCCTGAAGCCATCGGAAATCGCGCCCTTCAACGCCTGCATCTTCGCCGAGATCCTGCATGCGGCTGGCGTACCCGCTGGCGTGTTCAATCTCGTCAACGGCGACGGGCTTGGCGTGGGCACTGCGATAAGCGGGCACCCGGATATCGACATGGTGAGCTTCACCGGATCGACCCGCGCAGGGGTGGCCATCGCCGCCAATGCCGCGCCCACGGTCAAGCGCGTGGCGCAGGAACTGGGCGGCAAGAGTCCCAATATCGTGCTCGACGATTCGGTGTTTGCGCAATCGGTTGCGCGCGGGACGACGGCGATGATGGGCAATTCGGGCCAGACCTGCACCGCGCCCAGCCGGATGCTGGTTCCTCACCTGCGGATGGAAGAAGCCAAGGCGGCGGCGAAGGATGCGGCGGAGAAGGTCATCCCCGGCGATCCGCGCGGGAATGCCACCATCGGCCCGGTGGTTTCGAAGGCGCAATGGGACAAGATCCAAGGGCTTATCGAGCAGGGCGTGGCCGAGGGCGCGACGCTGGTCGCGGGCGGCCCGGGCAAGCCGGAGGGACTGGAAACCGGTCACTATGTCCGCCCGACGGTGTTCGCAGATGTCTCCAACGACATGACAATCGCGCGCGAGGAAATCTTCGGCCCGGTGCTGACCATCATCGGCTACGACGATTACGACGACGCGGTGCGGATCGCCAACGACACCGAATACGGGCTCGCCAGCCATATCACCGGCGAGGATGTCGAAACCGCCAAGCGCCTCGCGCGGCGGATTCGCGCCGGGCGGGTGGCGATCAACGGCGGCTACGATATGCATGCCGCCTTCGGGGGCTACAAGAAGAGCGGCAACGGGCGCGAATGGGGCCGCTTCGGGTTCCACGACTTCCTCGAGATCAAGGCCGTGATGGGGGCCGGTTCCTGATGGCGGGCAAGTTTTTCGACCAATGGACCGTGGGCGATACTATCGAACACGAGATACGACGCACGGCGACCGAGACCGACAATCTGCTGTTCTCGACCATGACCCACAATCCCCAGCCGCTGCATCTCGATGTCGAGGCTGCCAAGGCGAGCGGTTTCGGGCAGATCCTGGTCAACTCGACCTTCACCTTCGCGCTGCTGGTCGGGCTCTCGGTCGGCGACACGACGCTGGGCACGCTGGTAGCCAATCTCGGCTTCGACAAGGTGGTGACACCCAACCCGGTGTTCATAGGCGACACGCTCCGCGCGCGCAGCGAGGTCATCGCCTTGCGCGAAAGCAAATCGCGCCCCGGTCAGGGCATCGTCACCTTCCGCCACGAGGCGCTCAACCAGCGCGGCGAGGTGGTCTGCAGCTGCGAGCGCTCGGCGCTCCTCAAATCCTCCGGCTGATTGCGCGGGAGCCAATTCGCGCTTTCACCCGTTGAGCGGCGGGGAGATTATCGATGACGCACGAGCCGCACAGCGCCACCGAGACGGTCGAAGCACTCGAGGGCCTGGCCGGGAACAACGACAAGGTCTGTATCGGCGATGTGCTCGACGAGTTCGGCAAGCGCAGCTTCGGCCCGTTCCTGTTCGTGCCCGCGCTGATCGAGCTGACCCCCGTCGGCGGGATCCCCGGCGTTCCCACGCTGCTCGCGCTGATCATCGCGTTGGTCGCGGTGCAGCTGCTGCTGGGACGCGACCATGTCTGGTTGCCGCAGGTCATCCAGCGCCGCGCGGTTGGCGCAAAGAAGCTGATGGCCTCGGCCAAGAAGCTTGAAGGTGTCGCCACGTTTCTCGACCGCTGGTTCAAGGGGCGGCTCAAACATCTCACCGGGCCGCAGATGCAGAAGCTCGCCGCGGCGGTGGTAGTCTTTCTGTGCTGCACCGTGCCGCCGCTCGAATTGCTGCCCTTCGCCAGCAGCGGGCCGATGCTGGCCATCGCCGCCTTCGGGCTGGCGATCCTGGTCCGCGACGGTCTTCTGATGCTGATCGCACTGGCGCTATCTGCGCTGGCTATCGGGTTGGGCGGCTATTTCTGGTTCACCTCCGACCCCTCGGGAAGCATCCTGCCCTTCTAGCATCTGCTTGACTTCGCTGGCGCGGATTGCGCACATTCGCTGTGGGTCAGGGGAGGATGCGATGCGCAGAATGATTGCGGGGCTGGTGTGCCTGGGCCTCGGAGCGGCGCTGGCGGGTTGCGGCATGGAAGCGGGGGTCACCGAGGCGCAGAGCGGCGATGGCAGCGGCGCGATCGAACTCGCCGAATTTCCCGACCGGCCCTATTGGGGCGACACGCACCTTCACACCGACAATTCGATCGATGCCTTCGGCTTCGGCGTCCGTCTCGGCCCCGAAGCGGCGTTGCAATTCGCCAGCGGGCGCGAGGTTACCGCCACCACCGGGCTTGCCGCGCGGCTCGACCGTCCGCTCGACTTCCTCGTTATCGCCGACCATTCGGATGCGCTGGGCGCGACCCGGCGGCTCTACGACGCGCCGCGCATCCTCGTGCGCGATCCGACGCTGCGGCGCTGGTACGACATGATGCACGAGGGCCCGCGCGGGTCGCAGCGCGCCATCGCCGAGCTGATCACCGCCGCTGCCAACGACACGCTGCCCGCCGCGCTGACCGATCCCGAGCGCCAGCGCGAGGCGACGCGGACGATCTGGGATGCGCATCTCGCCATGCTCGACCGCTACAACCGGCCCGGCGAGTTCACCGCCCTGGCGGGCTTCGAATACACGCTCATGCCCGATGGCAACAATCTCCACCGGGTGGTGATGTTTCGCGACGGCAGCGCCACGACCGGGAAGGTGCTGCCCTATCCGGGCATCGACACCGCGGCCGAGGGGCTGTGGGATTATATGGCGGCCTACGAGAAGGGCACCGGCGGTCAGGCGCTGGCCATCCCGCACAATTCCAACCTCTCCAACGGTCTGATGTTCGAGCTGACCATGCCCGGCGGCGGACCGATGACCGCAGAATACGCCCGCAAGCGCGCGCGCTGGGAGCCGGTGGTCGAGGCGACCCAGATCAAGGGCGACAGCGAGGCGCATCCCTTCATGTCGCCCAATGACGAATTCGCCGGCTTCGGCGTCACCGGCTGGGAACTGGGCAATCTGCCGCTCACCGCCTCGGCCACGCCGGAAATGCAGCGCGGCAATTACGTCCGCGAGGCGCTCAAGCGCGGGCTCTCGATCGAGCAGCGCACCGGCGCCAACCCCTATGCCTTCGGGCTGGTCGGATCGACCGACAGCCACACCGCGCTGGCGACCGCGGACGAGGACAATTTCTTCGGCAAGCACACCGGCAACGAACCCGGCGCCGACCGCGCGATGGCGCCGCAGAACCTTGGCACCAGCGAGGGGCGCTTCGGCTGGCACTATCTCGCGGGCGGCTATGCCGCGGCCTGGGCGCGGGGCAACACCCGCGCGGAAATCTTCGACGCCTTCAAGCGGCGCGAGGTCTATGCCACCACCGGGCCACGGATGGTGCTGCGGGTCTTCGCCGGGTTCGATTTCACCGCTTCCGACTGGCGCGGCGACTGGGTGCGCGCGGGCTACCAACGCGGCGTGCCGATGGGCGGCGAACTGTCCGCCACCGGGCGCGCGCCGGTGCTGATGATCTCCGCGCTCAAGGACCCCGATGGTGCCAATCTCGACCGCGTGCAGGTGGTCAAGGGCTGGGTGGACGAGAGCGGCGAAGCGCAGGAGCGCGTCTACGATGTGGTCTGGTCCGACATGGCCGAGCGCCCGCGGGTCGGTGGCAAGGTGCCCGCGGTGGGCGATACGGTCGACCGGGCGAAGGCGAGCTATTCCAACACCATCGGCGCGCCCGAACTGCGCGCGGCCTGGACCGACCCCGATTACGAGGCTGGCCAGCGGGCCTTTTACTATGTTCGCGTGCTCGAGATCCCGACGCCGCGCTGGCCGCTGTTCGATCGGCTGCGCTTCGGGATCGAGCTGCCCGAGGAGGTGGTGAAGGCCTCGGTGGCGCAGGAGCGAGCCTACAGCTCGCCGATCTGGATCCGGCCCTCTCCCATGTCGGCGCCCATGACACCGCGCTCGACCGCGCCCGCGATCATGGAGAAATCGTGATCCGCAATTGGGCGCGCGATCCGCTCGTCCATTTCCTCGTCGCCGGTGCGCTGCTGTTCGCGCTGTTCGCCTGGCGCGGCGAGGAGGCGGATCCCGACAGCCGCACCATCGAGGTCAATCGTGAGGTGCAGGCCAGCCTCGCGCTGCAGTTCGAGACGATGATGCAGCGGCCCCCGACCGATGCCGAGCTCGACGGGCTGATCGAGCGCTGGCTGCGCGACGAGGTGCTCTATCGCGAAGCGCTTCGGCTCGGGCTCGACCGCGACGATGCGGTGGTCCGGCGGCGGCTGGCGAAGAAGATGGACGCGCTGGCGAGCGCGCAGGCGGAGACTTCGGTGCCGAGCGAGGCGACCTTGCGCGAATGGCTGGCCGCGAACCCTGAGCGCTTCGTCAGCGGCGCGAGCGTCAGTTTCGACCAGCTCTATTTCGCCGATGAGGGTGCTGCGCGCGCGGCGCAGGCGCAATTGCAGAGCGGGGCGGACTGGCGTGGGCTGGGCGAGCCGCTGTCGGTCCCGGCGTCGCAGGAGCGGGCGACCATCCGCGTCGTTACCGACCGCTACGGCCGCCAGTTCGCCGCGGCGCTCGCAAAGCTGGAGGCCGGTGATGCATGGCACGGCCCGGTCCCCTCGGGTTTCGGCTGGCATCTGGTCCGGCTGCGGACGCGCGAGGAGGGGGCGCTTCCACCGCTCGCCGAAATCCGCAGCCAGGTCGAGGACGATTGGCGCGGCGAGACCATCGCCCAGCGCACCCAAGCCGCCTACCGCTTGCTGCGCGACGCCTATCGGGTCGAGATCGCCGAGTGATCCGGGGCGCTGCCAAGGGTTTGGCTGGACTGCTGCTGGCTGCCTTGCTGGCCGTGGCGCTCGCATGGCCGGACAGCCCGATGGCCGACGAACTGCGCCCGGTAGCGATTTCCTTCACCCAGATCGACGAAAGCCGCTGGCGGCTTGACTGGAAGCAGCCGGTCGCTTCGCCCGCAGCGCGGCTGGCTTTTCCCAAGCTACCCGACAATTGCCGGATGGAGGGCGAGCCGGTCGTTCGCACCGGCGCAGCAGCGCTGATCGGCGGCGTCGAGGTGCACTGCGACGGGCCGGTCACCGACCAGCGCATCGGGGCGCGCGATCTGGTGGTCACCGGCGATGCGCTGCTGCGCGTGATCCCGCTCGGGCGCGCGGTGCAGACCTATCGGCTCACCGCCTCCCAGCCCGAAGCGACGATCGCCGGTGTTCCCGCCACCGCGCAGGTGTGGCGCAGTTACTTCCTCCTCGGGGTCGAGCACATCCTCGGGGGCTGGGACCACCTGCTGTTCGTCATCGCGCTGGTGCTGCTGGTGGCGAAAGGCTGGACCGTGGTGAAGGCCGCGACCGCCTTTACCGTGGCGCATTCGCTGACGCTGGCGGCGGTTACCTTGGGCTATGCCGGGCTGCCCGCGCGCGCCGTCGAGGCGCTGATCGCGCTGTCGATCGTGTTCCTCGCGGTCGAGCTGGCGCGCGGGGATCGCGACACGCTGACGCGGCGGCTGCCCTGGGCGGTCGCCTTCGCTTTCGGCCTGTTCCACGGGTTCGGTTTCGCCGGTGCGTTGCGCGAGATCGGCCTGCCCGAGGGCGAGGTACCCGCCGCGCTGGTGAGCTTCAACCTCGGGGTCGAGGCGGGGCAATTGCTGGTCATCGCCGCGGTGCTGGCGCTGCGCCGCGCGGTGCAGCGCTTCTCTCCGCAAACCAAGCCCCATGCGGTGCGGCTCGCGGCTTATGGAATCGGCATCACCGGCAGCTATTGGCTGTTCGAGCGGATTATTGCCTGATTCGCACCGCGTGATGCGTATTTCGGCAACTTGTCATTCACACCCGCGCGCCTACATTGAAGGTCGCGAAAGGATGTGCGTGACATGAGAGATCAGAACGAGCCGGGCGATCCCCAGGAAAACGGTCCCAACCCCTGGATGAAGAGCCTGATGGTCTGGGGGGGGATTTTCCTCGCCCTGCTGGTCGTGGTCTCCGTGTTCGGCGGCAGCGCGCAGCCCGCTGGCGAGGAGCTCGGCTATTCCGAATTCCGCGACCGCGTGGCCGAAGGCTCGGTGCAGAACGTCAGCATCTCCGAGGACAGGATCACCGGCACGCTGACCAATGGCGAGACCTTCTCCTCGGTCCCGGTCGCCAACGACACCTCGCTGACCACGCTGCTGGATGCCAACGACGTCCCCTATTCGGGTGCGGCGAAGGAAGAGATGGGTGTCCTCACCTATATGCTGATCCAGTCGCTGCCGTTCATCCTCATTCTCGGCATCGCCTTCTTCGCGCTGCGCCAGGTCCAGAAAGGCGGCGGCGCGGGCGGCGCGATGGGCTTCGGCAAGTCCAAGGCCAAGATGCTCACCGAAAAGCAGGGCAAGGTCACCTTTGCCGACGTCGCCGGCATCGACGAGGCGCGCGAGGAACTGGAGGAGATCGTCGAATTCCTCAAGGATCCGCAGCGCTTCTCCAAGCTGGGCGGCAAGATCCCCAAGGGCGCGCTGCTGGTCGGCTCGCCCGGTACCGGCAAGACGCTGCTCGCGCGCGCCATCGCGGGCGAAGCGGGCGTGCCCTTCTTCACCATTTCGGGCTCTGACTTCGTCGAGATGTTCGTCGGCGTCGGCGCCAGCCGCGTGCGCGACATGTTCGAACAGGCCAAGAAGAACGCGCCCTGCATCCTCTTCATCGACGAGATCGATGCCGTGGGTCGCAGCCGCGGGCATGGGCTGGGCAATTCCAACGACGAGCGCGAGCAGACATTGAACCAGCTGCTGGTCGAGATGGATGGTTTCGAAGCCAATGAAGGCATCATCATCATCGCCGCGACGAACCGCCCCGATGTCCTCGACCCCGCGCTGCTGCGCCCGGGCCGTTTCGACCGCCAGGTCGTGGTCCCCGTTCCCGATATCGAAGGGCGCGAGAAGATCCTCGCAGTGCACATGAAGAAGGTGCCGCTGGCGCCCGACGTCAACAGCCGCACCATCGCGCGCGGCACGCCGGGCTTCTCGGGTGCCGATCTCGCCAACCTCGTCAACGAGGCGGCGCTGCTTGCGGCGCGGCGCAACAAGCGCCTAGTCGCGATGCAGGAGTTCGAGGACGCCAAGGACAAGGTCATGATGGGCGCCGAACGCCGCTCGATGGTCATGACCGACGACGAGAAGAAGATGACCGCCTATCACGAGGCGGGTCATGCGCTGGTGTCGATCAACGAGCCCGCGTCGGACCCGATCCACAAGGCGACGATCATCCCGCGCGGCCGTGCGCTGGGCATGGTGATGCGCCTGCCCGAGCGCGACAGCTATTCCTACCACCGCGACAAGATGCACGCGAACCTCGCGGTCGCCATGGGCGGGCGCGTGGCGGAAGAGATCATCTTCGGCCACGACAAGGTTTCCAGCGGCGCCTCGGGCGATATCCAGTACGCCACCGATCTGGCGCGCTCGATGGTCACCAAATGGGGCATGAGCGACAAGCTCGGCCCGCTGCAATACGAGGAAAGCCAGGAAGGTTATCTCGGCATGGGCCAGACCGCGCGCACCATGGGCGGGTCCGAGACCAACAAGATGATCGATGCCGAGATCAAGGAACTGGTCGAAGCTGGGCTCAAGCGCGCGACCGAAGTGCTGACCGATCAGGAGGACAAGCTCCACCTGCTCGCGCAGGCGCTGCTCGAATACGAGACGCTGACCGGCGAGGAGATCGACCGGCTGATCAAGGACGGCACGATCGACCGCACCGACACGCCCAAGGGCGGCCATGTCGAGATCAAGCCGATCATCGGCAGCGCGGTGCCCAAGGCGGGCAAGAAGTTCGGCAGCGAAGGCGGCGCGGCCCCCGCGGGCGCCTAGTCTAAGCGCTTCCCCGATCTGCAAACGGCGCGCACTGCTTCCCGCGGTGCGCGCCGTTTCTATTTGTCGCGATCGCGAGATTTTGGGGAGGCCCGAAGCCTACGATACCAAGCTGACCAAGGCCGAGGCTTCCAAACGGATCGATGCGCTGCAGGAGCAGACCGGACGCGGCGCCTGAGCGGTCAGAATGCGCCCAGCAACAGCAGTATCTGCAGGAACAGTGTGACCACGATCGAGATGAAGATCAGCAAGACGGATAAACGCCACAGCGCCGAGAAGCGCGACAGGCCGTAAGTTCCGCGCAAATGCTTGTAGATATGCAGCGGGGGGATCGCGACACCTGCCGCCAGAACGATCCCGTTGGGCGCGCCCGCCATGCCCAGCACCGACAGAACGATGAACAATAGCGACATGAACGCCAGCGAATAGGTCACGAAGATCGCGTGGTCATAGGCTTTGAAGCCTCGCCTCCACGCGAACAGCGACCACACGAACGGTACCGAGAGCGGGATCAGCAGCCAGCTGAACTTGTAGCTGTTGGCCTGCAGCTTGTAGAGCATCAGCCCGGGGTTGGTCCGCCATTTCTCGAGGCCCTTGTCGAGCCAGGCCCAGCCGGTCTTGGAAGTCGAGACCGTGGCCAGACCGTCGCCACCGACCAGCAGTTCTTCCGTCCCGGCGACCGCCTCCAGCCGTTGTTCGACTTCGGCCAGGTCGCGCTGCGCCGCGGTGCGCTGGGGGGAGTCCGCTGGCGCTTGCGCCACGCGTTCCCGCAGCGAATCGCGCTCGGCGGCGAGATTCTTCTGCACTTCGCCAAGGCTGGCATTCACGCCATCGCTGGTCTGGATATCGGTCGGCGGGGTCAGTCCGATCACCTGGAAGACCGCGAACATCAGGAAGACCGCGAACAGGAACAGCGCCATGGGCGAGACGAAGCGGGCGCGCTCGCCCTCGATATAGCGGCGGGTGAGCTCGCCCGGCTTCGCGACGAGTTTGGGCAGCGTGCGCCAGGTCTTGCCGTCGAAATGCAGCGCGCCGTGGAGCAGATCGTGCAGAAAGGCGCCGATGGTGCGATGGAGATGCGCCTTCTGGCCGCATTGGTGGCAGTGTGGCCCGGTCAGTCCCGTTCCGCAATTGAGGCAGGTATCTTCGGCGAAATGGCCGTGGAGCAGCGTCTCGCCGCCGGGCTTGCGCTGCTCGGAAGCCAGCGCACGCCCGATCAGCCCGCCTTCGGCTGCCGTGCCGACCGCTTCGCCCAGATCGTCCATCCCGTTCCCCTCGGGCTGCGCCTTTACCGTCCGCGCCCGAATGGCGCAATGCGATTGCCAGGCTTGCGCCGAACCGCAGGGGCGCCACATAGGGTGCGATGGACCCGCTCGACCCAACCACACAGCTGTTCGGCCTGGGCGCGATGGCGCTGGTCTTCGCCGCGCTGGCCGCTCTCGAGCTTATGGTCCCGCGCCGCCCCCTGCGCCATGGCCGCGCCCGCCGTTGGGTCACCAATCTCGGCCTGTTCGCGCTCGACACCGCGCTGGTGCGGGTGGCGGTGCCGCTGCTGATGGTGGGCACGGCGCAACTTGCACAAGCCCGCGGCTGGGGGCTGTTCAACCAGCTGGCGCTGCCGTTCTGGCTCGAGCTGCTGCTGACGCTCGCGGCGCTCGATCTGGCGCTGTTCTTCCAGCATTGGGCGACGCATCGCGTGCCGCTGCTGTGGCGGCTGCACCAGGTCCATCACGCCGATCCCGATTTCGACGTCACCACCGCGGCGCGTTTCCACCCGATCGAGATCGGCCTGTCGATGCTCTACAAGATGGCGGTGGTCGCCGCGCTGGGTCCGGCGGCGCTGGCGGTGTTCGTCTTCGAAGTGGCGTTCAACGCGGCGACGCTGTTCGTCCATGCGAATCTCTCGCTGCCACCCGCACTCGACCGGCTGGCGCGCTTTTTCGTTGTCACTCCCGACATGCACCGCATCCATCATTCGACGCTGCAGCGCGAGACCAACAGCAATTACGGCACCATGCTGTCGGGATGGGACAGGCTGTTCAGGACCTACCGCGCACGCGCGCAGGCAGGGCAGGACGGGCTGACGATCGGCCTCGCCGAATATCAGGACGATCGCCCGCTCGCGCTGGGGTGGAGCCTGCTGCTGCCCTTCCGTGACCGGGCGAAACTGGCCAGCCAAGCAAAAGGGCCGCAATCCCGGTGAGGATGCGGCCCTTTGGCACTAGCAATATCGGAGGCGATCAGCCTTCGTAATCGGCCCCGATCGAGGTCGAGCGCGCGGGCGCGGAAGCGGTGATCCGCAGCGCTTCGGCCGACTGGCTGAGCGAGCCGACTTCATCCGCTTCGTCATCGTCGTCGGGAAGGATCTTCTGCAGATTGGTGATCGCCGCTTCCATCAATTCCTTGGGCTTGACGGTCTGCTCCGCGATCTCGCGCAGCGCGACGACGGGGTTCTTGTCGCGGTCGCGATCGACGGTAAGCTCGGCACCGCCCGAAATCTCGCGCGCCCGCTGGGCCGCCAGCAGGACGAGATCGAAACGGTTGGGGATCTTGTCGACGCAGTCTTCGACGGTTACGCGCGCCATACAGCACTCCGAAAAATTCGATGAAATCGGGAAAGAACGGCGGATAGGCTTCACGCGTGCCTGAGTCAAGAATTTGCACAGGTCGGGTCGCTGGCCTAGGGCCTCGGGCGATGACCGATGCCCCCGTGCAGGACCCCGCCCGCAATCCCGACCGCGAGGGTGCCGGATACAGTGATCCGGAGCCCTTCACCTGCGAGGCGCAGGGGCAGTCGCTGGGTTTCTTCCCCGCCGGTAAGGATCGTCGCGCCAGGCTGTTCGAACTGGTCACCTCGGCGCAGCATACGCTGAAGGTGTGCTTCTACATCTTCGTAGAGGATGAAGTGGGCACCGCGTTGCGCGATGCGCTGGTCGCCGCGGCGCTCCGCGGGGTCGATGTCACGCTGGTAGTCGACAGCTTCGGCGCCGATCTGTCCGAACCCTTCCTCGAACCCTTCCGCGCTGCCGGCGGCACCTTCCAGACCTTCGGCGCGCGCTGGAGCCAGCGCTATCTCATCCGCAACCACCAGAAGATGGTCATCGTCGACGACCAACGCGCCATGTTCGGCGGCTTCAATATCGAGGACGATTATTTCGCGCCTCCCGAAGAGAATGGCTGGAACGATCTGGCCATCGTCATCGAGGGATCGGCGGTGGCGGGACTGGTCGAATGGTTCGCCCGGCTTGCAAGCTGGACCGAGGACGATGCGGCGGGTTTCAGGCGCATTCGCCGCGCGGTCCGCGAGTGGAACTGGTCGCAAGGCGAGGGCCTGCGCTGGCTTGTCGGCGGGCCCACGAAGGGGCTGTCGGGTTGGGCTACCTGCGTCGGGCGCGATCTCGACCGCGGCCATCGGCTCGATATGTTCATGGCCTATTTTTCTCCGTCCAAGCGGTTGCTGTGTCGCATCGGGCGGATCGCGCAGGCGGGCGAAGCGCGGTTGGTGATGGCGGGCAAGTCCGACAACAATGCCACCCTCGGCGCCACGCGTTCGCTCTACCACTATCTGCTTGGCAAGCAGGCGGAGATCTATGAGTTCACGCCCTGCAAGCTGCACACCAAGCTGATCGTGCTCGACGATGCGGTTTATCTGGGCAGCGCCAATTTCGACATGCGCAGCCTGTTCCTAAATCTGGAGATCATGCTGCGGATCGAGGATGCCGCGCTGGCGGAGCGGATGCGGCAGTTCATCGGCACCCATGTCGCGGCATCGGAACACATCACCCCGGATCTGCACGACAAGCGCGCAACGGTGTGGAACCGGATCCGCTGGAACCTGGGCTGGCTGCTGGTCTCGGTGCTGGACTACACCGTCAGCCGAAAGCTCAACCTCGGGCTCTAGCCCTCCCAGCCGCGCTCATTGCTCGCCCCATTCCGAGTAATCTTTCTTGTTCGGGCTGGTGAACTTGGTGATCTCGGCGTGGAAATGCAGCGGGACATTGCCGGTCGAACCATGGCGCTGCTTGGCTACGATCAGCGTCGCCTTGTTGCGCAGTTCGAGATAGCGCTCCTCCCAGATGCGGTATTTCTCCATCGCGTCGGGGGAGGTCTCGGGACCGGGCATGTCGGGGCGCGAGGCCTCGTGATAGTAATCCGCGCGGAAGATAAACCACACCATGTCGGCGTCCTGCTCGATCGAGCCCGATTCGCGCAGGTCCGACAGCATCGGGCGCTTGTCCTCGCGCTGCTCGACCGCGCGGCTGAGCTGCGAAAGCGCGATGACCGGCAGGTTGAGCTCCTTGGCGAGCGTTTTCAGACCGCGGCTGATCTCCGAGATCTCGTTGACCCGGTTGTCGTTGGCGCGGCCCGAACCCTGCAACAACTGGAGATAATCGACCACGATCATGCCGATGTCGTGGCGGCGCTTCAAACGCCGTGCGCGGGTGCGCAGCGCGGCGATGGTGAGCGCGGGCGTGTCGTCGATATAGAGCGGCAGATCGGAGAGCTTCTGACTGGCAGCGGAGAGCTTCTGGAACTCTTCGCGGGTGATCTTGCCCGAACGCAGCGATTCGCTGGTGATCTCGGCCTGTTCGGCGAGGATACGCGTGGCCAGCTGGTCGGCGCTCATTTCCAGGCTAAAGAAGGCCACCGGGGCGCCGAAATTGTAGGCGCCGCCCTCGCGCTGCCATTTCATGTGCTCGGCGGCGCAGTTGAAGGCGATGTTGGTGGCGAGCGAGGTCTTGCCCATGCCCGGGCGCCCGGCGAGGATGATGAGATCCGAACTGTGCAGGCCGGCGGTCTTCTGGTCGATCACCTCGAGCCCGGTGGTCTTGCCCGAGAGTCCGCCGCCCGAATTCATCGCGGCCTCGGCCATCTTGAGCGCGGCGAGCGTGGCGCTGCGGAAATCGGTCGCCTGGGCGTTGCCGGTCGCGCCCTCGGCGACACGGAACAGATCCGCCTCGGCCTGCGCGATCCTGTCCATCGGTGCGACCTCTTCCGAGGTGTCGAGCGCGCCCTCGACCAGCCCGCGCCCGACGCTGACCAGTTCGCGCAGCAGTGCCAGATCGTAGATCTGCTCGGCCAGTTCGCGCGAGGCGAGCAGGCCCTGGCCATCGGCGGTCAGCTTGGCGAGATAGGTCACCCCGCCGAGCGATTGCAGCGCCTCGTCCTGCTCGAAATAGGGCTTGAGCGTGACCGGGGTGGCGACCGAATTGCGATCGAGCAGCCGCAGCACCCGTTCGTAGACCCGCTGGTGGACGGGTTCGAAGAAATGCTCGGGCCGGATCGGGGTCGCCAGCTCCTCGATCACCTTGTTGTCGATCAGCACCGCGCCCAGGAACGCGGCCTCGGCCTCGAGATTCGCGGGCAGGCTGCGCCCGGTATTGTCCTCGCGGCTGGCTGCAGCGGCGGGGGCGCGCGAATCGGCGGGCGGGGCGAGCGTGTCGGTTTCGGGCATCCGCCTCTGATGCCCGCGCGGACCCGTGGCTGGCAAGGCGCGAGCGCCAGACTTCGGGTGTCCACCCCTGTGGATAGCGGGGATGCGCGTGCAAGCCCTTGCCGCGCCACCGCACTATCTGCGAAAGCGACTGCCAGCGATGCCCGATTCCTCTTCCCCTCCTGCTTCCGCCGATGGCGATTACCGCATTGCGCATGTCGATCTCGACGAAGAGACGATCATCTGGCGCAATGCCGATATCGAGCAGGAGCGGCGCGTCGCGATCTTCGACCTTATCGAGGAGAACAGCTTCAAGCCACTGCGCGCGGTGGAGCGCGGGGCGAGCGGGCCGTTCCAATTGACGCTGGCGGTGGTCGACGGGCGGTTGGCGATGCGGATCGCCGACATGCAGGGCGAGCTGCTCGAGGAACTGGTGCTCGGCCTCGCGCGGTTCCGCCGCCAGATCCGCGACTATTTCGCCATCTGCGACAGCTATTACCAGGCGATTCGCAAGGCCACGCCCTCCGAGATCGAGACCATCGACATGGCCCGGCGCGGGATCCACAACGACGCCGCCGAGCTGCTGGTCGAGCGGCTCGAGGGCAAGGTCGAGACCGATTTCGCCACCGCGCGGCGGCTGTTTACGCTGATCTGCGTTCTGCACATCAAGGGTTGAGCGGATGGCGCGCAAGGCCCCTCGCAAACAGCCGCGCCGCCGGGCGCGCAAGCGCGGTTCGCGCTGGCTGCCGCGCCTGCTCGCGCTGGTGCTGCTGATCGCACTGTCCGGCGGCGGCTGGGCATGGTGGGAATCGCGCAACTGGCGCCCCGACGAAGCCAAATGGGCGGACCAGGGCGCGCTGATCGGCGAGGGGGACGGAACGGTCCGCTTCCGCACGCTCAAGGGGCTGGGGGCGGGCTTCGTCTATCTCGAAGCCAGCCGCGGGGCCGATGGCAAGGATGCCGCCTTCCCCGACAATTTCGCCGCCGCGCGCGCTGCCGGGCTGCAGATCGGCGCGGTCCATCGCTTCGACCCCTGCTCCCGCGCCGACGGGCAATCGGCCAATTTCGTCACCACCGTGCCGCGCGATGTCGAACTGTTGCCGCCGGCGATCATGCTCGAGCGCACCGCCGAGGATTGCCCCGAGCGGGTCAGCCGCGCGGCGGTCCAGAGCGAGGTGATGACGCTGGTCAACCAGATCGAGGCGCACACCGGCAAGCCGGTCATCCTCGCCCCGGCGGAGGATTTCGAGGAAAGCTACGCCGTGGCCGCGCGGATCGACCGCAATCTGTGGCTGTCGCGCAATTGGAACGAGCCCACCTATGCCGGGCGTCCCTGGCTGCTGTGGACCGCGAACACCGCGTTTCAGACCGAAGCCGCCGAGCAAGCGTTGCGCTGGGTGGTGGTGCGGCCCTAGGAGCATGGCGATGACCGACCAGACCCCATCCGACGAAGAGCTGATCGCCGCTGCGCGCGGCGCGGCAGCGCAGTCCTATTCGCCCTATTCGGGTTTTCCCGTCGGCGCTGCGCTGCGCTTTGCCGATGGTTCGGTGATAACCGGGACCAATATCGAGAACGCCAGCTATGGCCTGGCGCTCTGCGCCGAGACGGTGGCAGTCGCGCGCGCGATGGCCGAGGGTCGGCGTGGCGGGCTCGAGGCGGTGGCGGTGACGGGGCCGGGGACCGAACCGATCACGCCCTGTGGCCGCTGCCGGCAGGTGCTCAACGAACTGGCGCAATTGGGCGGCACCGATCCGCAGGTACTCTGCGTCGGGCCCGAGGAGGTGCGCCACACGACGCTGTCGGCGCTGCTGCCCGATGCCTTCGGGCCTGCCAGCCTGGCTTGACCCGGAGGGAGATTTCTCTGCGCCGCGTTAACCCCGTTTCAGGGGCCGCGCGTGTAGGCGCTGCCGGGTCACAGGAGACCTGACCGATGAAATTCATCCCCCTGCAATCGCGCGGCGGCAATTACCTCGTCGTCGCTTCCAACGTCGCTTGGCTGCGCACCGCCGAAAACGGCCAGACCACGGTCGGCATCGTCGGCGGCAGCCCGCTGCTGGTGACCGGCTCCATGGAGGAAGTGGCGGAAATCCTCCTCAAAGGCTGATTCACCCGCCCTCGCGCAGGACTCAGCCTTTCTCGGTATCGAGCCATTCGACCAGCGCGGCGAGGCAGTCGCGCGCGAGCAGCTTGCAGCGCTCGGGCGACCACCCTTGCGCCGGATCTGGCAGGTCGATCAGATCCTTGTAGGGCATTTCGAGCGTCATAGCGGTGCAGCCGAAGCGGTGCGCGACCTGGTTGGTCGAGATGGTCAGATTGGCCTTGCCCGCCGCGGTCTTGGGATAGCCGAGCCGGGTCTGGAAATCGGGCGTGCGGCGCTCGAGGATGCGCTGGTAACGGTAGTAGCGCTCGCCCTGTTCGTCGCTCCACGAGGGAATGCCCTCGAAGCCCGCCAGAAACACGGCGGGGATCGCCTCGTCGCCATGGATATCCATGGCAAGATCGACCCCGGTCTCGTCCATCGCATTGCGAATCGCGAGCACTTCGGGCGATTTCTCCGCGCTGGGTTCGGCCCATTCGCGGTTGAGATTGGTCCCGACCGCATTGGTCCGCAGATGGCCGCGGCGCGAGCCATCGGGGTTGCAATTGGGGACGATATGGAAGCGGCACTTCTGCCGCAGGACCATCGCCACAGGATCGCTGGGGTCGGTGAGCACTTCGAGCGCGCCTTCCATCCACCATTCGGCCTGCGTCTCGCCGGGATGCTGGCGCGCGTAGAGCCAGACCTGGCGCTCGCCATCGCCCAGTTCGAGGCAGTCGATCGGCTGGCCGTCCAGCGTGGTGCCCAGCGGGCGATAGTCGACGCCTTCGGATGCCGCGGCTTCGGAGATCAGATCGTGGTGACGATCCATCGAATAGGGTGCAAAATAGGCGAACCAGGCGATCTCGCTGGCGGGCGTGTAGCGGATGGTGAGAGAGCCGCCATCGGCATCCTTGTCGAATGTCGATTCGGCGCGGCCCCAGAATTCGCGGTCTTCGGACACGCATGCGTCGTAATCGGGCCAGCCCCCGGGATAGGCGCTGGTGTTGAGCCCGGTGATGACCAGCTCGAGCTCGCGCCCCGCCGCGCCCGAGACGCGGAAATGGAACCACTGTCTGAATTCGCTCTGGTGGTCCGCCGGGATTGCCAGTCGCGCACGCGCGCCATCGACGGAAAGGACTTCGATATTGCCGCTGTCGAAAGCGGAATCGATCCTGATATCGCTCACTCGGGTACCTCTACTTGCACGGTTTCGCCATTGTTGCCGGGGAATTCGCTGAACAGCGCGGCGGCGACCGTCTGTGCGCTGGCGGTCCGATCCGCAAGGGGAGAGTTTTCGGCCACGGCAAAATCCGCTCGACCTTCCCAAAGCACTTGCGAGTTGGTGGCATCGCGGATGACGACACGCATCTCGGTGCCGACCTCGCTGCGCGAACCGCCGCCCAGATTGATGCCCACGCCCAGGCCCACGCCCGAGCCGTAGCTGCCGGTCGAGCCGCCGACCCCCACGCTGACCGGGCCGCGCCCGCCATCGCTGCCCAGCCGGTAGCGCTCGACACGGACCTCGGCGATCTGCGTCGCGCTCGCGCGGTCGCTCTCGCGATAGCCCTGGCGGACCAGTTCGGCGGCGACGGCTGCCTTGAACGGGGCCAGCTCGAGGCTGTCTTCGCCACTCGCACTCTGGACGAAGATCGGCCCCTGCGCGAGTTGCGCGCCGGCTGTGGGGGCGACGAAGCGGGTGACCTCGACCGGGCCGGGCGCGGTGGCGCATGCGGCGAGCGAAAGGGCCAGAGCGGCGACGGATAGCGTGCGACGGATCATGGGACGACTCCTGTAAGGGCGGCAATCTTGGTCTTTGGCTAACGTTTGGATGGCAAAGCGGTGCCGTACGACGCGCCGGTTCGATTGCGGCGCTTCAAACACGGGGCCGTTGCTGATAGCGGAGCGGATATGAACGCAGGTGAAAAGGGGGCGGTGCTGGTCACCGGCGGGGCGGGTTATATCGGCAGCCATGCGGTGCTGGCGCTGGTCGATGCCGGCTGGCCGGTGGCGGTGCTGGACGATCTTTCCACCGGCTTCCGCTTCGCCGTGCCGGACGAGGTGCCGTTCTACGAAGGCGACATCGCCGATAGCGTTTTGCTCGAACAGATATTCCTCGAACAAGGCATTGGCGCGGTGATGCATTTCGCCGGTTCGGTGGTGGTGCCCGAATCGGTCGCCGATCCGCTCGCCTACTACGACAACAACACCGCCAGGAGCCGGACGCTGATCGCGGCGGCGTTAGGTGCTGGGGTGCCGCGCTTCATCTTCAGTTCTACCGCAGCGGTCTATGGGGTGCCGGATCAATCGACGGTGACCGAGGAAACGCCGCGCCAGCCGATCAATCCCTATGGCTGGTCTAAGCTGATGACCGAGCAGATGCTTACCGACACCAGCTCGGCGCATGGGCTGGATGTCTGCGTGCTGCGCTATTTCAACGTCGCGGGCGCCGATCCGCAGGGGCGCACCGGACAATCCACTGCGGGCGCGACGCATTTGATCAAGGTCGCCTGCGAAGCGGCGCTGGGCAAGCGCGAGCGGGTCGCGGTCTATGGCAGCGACTACGATACGCCCGACGGCACCGGGGTGCGCGACTATATCCATGTCAGCGATCTGGCGGCGGCGCATGTGTTGGCACTGGAGGCGCTGGTCGCAGAGCCCGGACGGCCGCTGACGATGAATTGCGGCTATGGCCGCGGCTTCTCGGTGCTCGATGTGCTCGATGCGGTGGATCGGGCGAGCGGGGGGCGGATCGAGCGGGTGATGCAGCCGCGGCGCGCGGGCGATCCGGCGGCGCTAGTCGCCGACCCTGCGCGGATTCGCGAGACGCTGCCGTGGACGCCCCGCTATGCCGATCTGGACACAATCGTGGCGCATGCGCTGGACTGGGAGCGCCGCCTGGCGCAAGAGGGCGCGGGCGACACCAGTGCGCCATCCGGGCAGGGCAGGTAGTGCTTGACCCGACTCGGCCCCGTCGCTAACCGGCGCGCTTGAAATCCGCGCGTCGGAGTCTCATCTCCGGCGCGTATTTATTTGTCATACGGAACCCGTCATGAAAATCCGCAACAGCCTCAAGTCGCTCAAGAACCGTCACCGCGACTGCCGCGTGATCCGTCGTCGCGGACGGACCTATGTCATCAACAAGACCAACCGTCGCTTCAAGGCCCGTCAGGGCTGAATTGCGCCGCGGCGATGGGCCGCGGAAGATGGTGAGGTGAACGGCCCGGCTCCCTTGATGGGAGCGCGGGCCGCTTCCGTTGGGGGAATGCGAAATGGTAGAGGCGGTGGTGTTCGATGTCGGTCGGGTGCTGTTCCAGTGGCAGCTGCGCGCGCTGTTCGAGAAGCTGATCGACGATCCGGCCGAGCTCGAATTCATACTCGCCGAGGTGGTGACCGAGCGATGGCATTTCGAGCACGATGCCGGGCGCCCGCTGGCCGAAATGGTGCCCGAGAGGATCGCTCTGTTCCCTGAGCACGCGCCGCTGATCGAGGCCTATGCTTCACGCTTCAACGAGACCATCGCCGGCCCGGTGCCGGGCAGCCTTGCCATCGTCGACGAACTCCACGCGCGCGCCATGCCGCTCTATGCGATCACCAATTTCGGTGCCGAATTCTGGGACGGATTTCGTCCGACCCAGCCGGTGTTCGACTTGTTTCGCGAAATCGTGGTCTCGGGCAAGGAGCGGCTGGTGAAGCCCGATCCGGCGATCTTCGCGCTCGCTGCCGCGCGCTTCGGCCATGCACCGCAAGCGATGCTGTTCATCGACGACAATCGCGCCAATATCGACGGCGCGCGCGCCTGCGGCTGGCAGGCGCATCATTTCACCGATGCGCCGAGTTTACGCGCCGATCTCGAAGAGCGCGGTCTGCTGGGCCAAGAAACCTAGGCCAGACAAAAGAAAGCCCCGGCCGCCTGTGGGGACAGGCGCGGCCGGGGCAGTTGGCCACCCGATGGAGAGGGGTGGGGGAGGCTTGGAACGGATCAGTCGTTGCAGCGCGCCAGCTTGTCGGCTTCGAGCGCTTCGCCATTGGCGGTGAAGGCGGTCACTTCGCCCATTTCGCGCTGCAGTTCGCGGCATATGCGCATCGGGCGGCTGGTGCCCTTGTTGGCGACGCAGGTGGTACCCTGGCAGGACCAGGCGACGCCACCGGCGACGGCGCGGCTGTCGCTTGCCGGGGCTGCCAGTTCGGCGACATAATAGGCGCCCGATGCGGCGGTGGCGGGAGCCGGTGCCAGAGCGGCGCCGAAGGTCAAGGCGGTGTAGCCGAGGCCCAGCGCGATGGCGGAAAGATTGGTGAGGCGAGGGAGAGAGAGGGTCATGGGAGAGTCCTTCGAGCTTGCGTTTACATCAACCGGGGTTTCCATAATTGCAACTAGGTTGCTATTTGAAACCTGTTGCGAATCACCGCCTAGCTAACTAGGTTTCATGATGCAACTTAAATCGTCAACAGCCGGGTCGATTTGCACCCGCGCGTTTTCCGGGTAGGAAGAACGCGGGAAAGGATTTTCATGGGCGAGATCAGAGAACCGCTGCGCGAACTGACGGAATGCGGGCTGCCGCAAGCGCTGGAGGTGATGGGCGAACGCTGGAGCTTCATGATCCTGCGCGCCGGCTTCAACGGGCTGCATCACTTCGAGGAGTTCCTTACCGAGCTCGGCATCGCGCGCAACATCCTGTCGAACCGCCTGGCCAAGCTGGTCGAGCACGGCATCCTGGCGCGCAAGCCGATGGCCGAAGATCGTCGCAAGATCGAGTATCGCCTCACCGACAAGGGTTTCGACCTGCTGCCGGCGATGATCGCGCTGCGCCAATGGGGCCAGAAATACGGCGGCGAGGTGTTCGAGAACCCCGTACTGGTCGACGAACGCGACCGCCTGCCGATCGGTCCGGTCTCGATCCTCTCGCATGACGGGCGAATCCTCGGACCCAAGGACCTCGCGCTGATTGATCGCGCGCAGCGCGGTATCCGCGCCGATGGCAGCAAGGCCGAGGAGGGCAAGGGCGCGCTGACGCTCGAATTCGTCAAACGCTCGGGGCCGCGCGAAGCCGCCTGAACATGGCGTCGGCCCGAAAGGGCCTGCATGACGTCACCGTTAAAACGATTTCAACACGTTGCTGGCAGTGCCGACGCTAGGCACTACCGCTCAACGGGAATCGGCGCAGTCGTGATCGAGATCGAAGTCCAGAACGAGACCCATCAGACGGTCTTTCGCCTCAAGACCGTCGCCGTCCCGCGAATCGGCGAGGGCATCCGCCTCGAAGAACCTGATGGCCAGTGGATGTCCTACGACATCCTCGACGTCTGGTACCAGAAGGCCGAATATGGCGAGGTCTGGGTGCCCTTCATCCACGTCCGCATGACGCCGGACGAGCAACGCGCGCTCGAACTGACCAAGCCCGTTCCGCTGGTGAACCGCGAACAGGCGGTGCCGATCGAGGATTTCCTCAAGAAGTTCGAAGGCGATCAGGAGCACGAACCGGTCAAGCTCAACCTCAATATGAGCGAAGCCGACTGAGGCCTCGCGACCTCCGCTTCCCTCCTGTCATGCCCGTGGCGGTTGCCGCCGATAGCTGAGCGCCTCGGCGACATGGATCCGCCCGACCGCTTCCGTGCCCGCCAGATCGGCGATCGTTCGCGCCACCCGCAGCATCCGCACATAGGAGCGTGCCGAAAGCCGCATCGCCTCGGCCGCCTGCATCAGCAGCTTGCGCCCGGCCTCGTCGGGTGTGGCGAATTCCTCCAGCGCGTCGCCATCGAGCTCGGCATTGCTGCGTGCGCCGCTCGCCTCGGCGCGTGCGGTCTGGCGCAAGCGCGCGGCAGCCACCCTCGCTGCCACTTCGGCGCTGCCTTCGGCGGGCGGGGGCAGAGCGAGATCGGCGGCGCTGACCGGATCGACCTCGACATGCAGATCGATCCGGTCGAGCATCGGTCCCGAAACCCGCGCCTGGTAATCCGCCGCGCATTTAGGCGCCCGACTGCAGGCCAGCGCGGGGTCGCCCAGATGGCCGCAGCGGCAAGGGTTCATCGCCGCGACCAGCTGGACGCGCGCGGGGAAGGTAACGTGCGCATTGGCACGCGCGACATCGACATGGCCGGTCTCAAGCGGCTGGCGCAGCGAATCGAGTGCGGCTCGCTGGAATTCGGGCAATTCGTCGAGGAACAGCACGCCGAGATGCGCGAGGCTGACCTCCCCTGGCTTGACCCGCAGCCCGCCCCCGGTGAGCGCCGCCATCGAGGCCGAGTGATGCGGCGCGCGGAACGGGCGGTGGCGGCTGATCCGCCCTTCCTCCAGCATGCCGGCGACGGACTGCACCATGCTCACCTCGAGCGCTTCGGCGGGGCTTAGCTCGGGCAGGATGCCGGGCAGGCAGGAAGCGAGCAGCGACTTTCCTGCGCCGGGAGGGCCCACCATCAAGAGGTTGTGCCCCCCGGCTGCGGCGATCTCCAGCGCGCGCTTGGCGGTTTCCTGCCCCTTGACCCGCTTGAGATCGGGGCCGGGCGGGGCCTTTTCCACCTCGCCCGGTACGGGCTCGGGTAGCCGCTGCGTGCCCTTTAGATGGTTGAGCAGGCTGGCTAGATCGGGCGCGGCGATCACCGGCACGCCGCTGGCCCAGCGTGCTTCTGCCCCCTGCGCGCGCGGACAGATCAGCCCGAGCTCCGCCTCGCTGGCGTGGATCGCGGCGAGCAGCACGCCGGGCGAGGGCACCACCCGCGCATCCAGCGCCAACTCGCCCACCGCCACCCAATCGATCAGCTGTTCGGCATCGGTCACCCCCATCGCGGCCAGCAGCGCCAGCGCGATCGGCAGGTCGTAGTGCGAGCCCTCCTTGGGCAGGTCGGCGGGGGAAAGGTTGATGGTGATCCGCTTGGGCGGTAGCGCCAGCCCCATGGCGGAGAGCGCAGCCTGCACCCGCTCGCGGCTTTCGCCCACCGCCTTGTCGGGCAGGCCGACGACGCTGAAGCGCGGGAGGCCAGGCGCGACCTGGCACTGCACTTCGACCGCGCGTGCCTCGAGCCCCAGATAGGCGACCGTCCGAACCAGTGCGACCAAGCCTATCCCCCTCCAGGTGCTTGCCCTCATGTCTTGGCGCTTTGCCGATGCCTCTTTTGGAACGCGATTCGCCGCCTGTCGAGTGGGGGCTGCGTTGTTCGGTCCGGTTCGAACGGGTTCGCGGCAAACATGGTTAAGACCGGGTTATCCAAAGCCCTTGGCATGTTCGCAAGGTGGCGGGGCCCAGAGCATGCGATATGCTTCGCCTTGCAACCCTCTCGCTCGCTGCACTCGGACTTGCCGGTGCCAGCCCCGCCGCCGCCCAGTCGCTGGCGCTTATCTATCTGCCGACGCAGCCTGTCGTGACCTGGGAGGGCCAGGCCCAGGCCGAACCGGTCCGGTCGCAGCCGATGCGTGCGGCTCAGATCCGACCGGCGCGCGAACAGGCTGCGCGCTTCGCCCTGCCGCGCCCGAGACAGGGTCAGGCGATCTCCTATTCGGCAGTTCCGCGCGATCTCCCCCAGTGGCGCGCTCCGGTGCAGCAGCCCGAGACGCAGGGCTTCGTCCAGGCGCATCGCCCCGCCGCCCGCTATGGCGCGCTCCAATACGGGCCCTTCCGCGTGATCGGCGACCGGGTCGAGCTGATCGGCGAGACCGATGCGATGAGCCCCAGCTGGTTCGCGCGCGTGCTTGCGGACAACCCGGGTCTCTCGCGACTCGACATGATCGAATGCCCCGGCACTCTGGACGATCGCGCCAATCTCCAGCTCGGGCGGATGATCCGCAAGGCTGGCCTCGCCACCCATGTCCCGTCCCACGGCTCGGTCCGCTCGGGCGCGGTCGAGCTGTTCCTCGCCGGGATCGAGCGCAGCATGGAACCGGGCGCCGAATTCGCGGTCCACAGCTGGCGCGACGAATATGGCCGCGAGGCGGACGATTTCTCGCTCGATGCTCCGGAAAACCGCGTCTATCTGGACTATTACGCCGATATGGGTATGTCGTCGCAGCAGGCGCGCGCCTTCTATGCGATGACCAATTCGGTCCCCCATCACCGTGCACGCTGGATGGAAGCGGGCGAGATGGGCCAATGGGTCGATCGCTACGCCAAGATGCGTTCGCCGCGGATCGCCTACCTCTCGGTCCGCATGCAGTAAGCGCCCCACGTCGCTTGACGCAGGGGCGCGGCTGCACTATGCGCGCCTCCTAAGAGCGGTCGCCTCGACAGGCGGCCCTTTTTGTTGGTGCCTCGTGCCGCTTGTTCCTGGCCGCGCACCCTTTGAACGTATCTAGATAAGGACGATCCGATGAAGCGGACTTTCCAGCCTTCCAACCTGGTGCGCCAGCGCCGCCACGGTTTCTTCGCACGCAAGGCCACCCCGGGTGGCCGCAAGGTCCTGCGCAACCGCCGCCGTCGCGGTCGCAAGACGCTCTGCGCCTGATGTGGTCGCGCACGCGCACATGCGCGTGCGTCAGTCCCGCTCGCGCAGCCTGAGGCTCGCGTCGCAGCGGTTGGCCGATCGGCCATGCGGGCTCCCTGAGGGAGCCCGTGTCGTTTCCGGCCCGCAGCGGGAGTGAGCCATTCCCATGTCCCGGCATCCACAGGTCATCGCCAAGCGCGCCGATTTCCTCGCGGCGAATCGAGGGATACGCGTGGCGCAGCCGGGCTTCGTGCTGTTGGCCTATCCCAATGGGGGGCGGGACAAGCGCTACGGCATCACCGTGACCAAGAAGATCGGCAATGCGGTGGTGCGCAACCGGATGAAGCGCCGTTTTCGCGAATTGCTGTGGGCGGCGCTGCCCGAGCGCGGCCTGCCCGATCACGATCATGTGCTGATCGGCCGCGAGGGCGGGATCGAGCGCGATTTCGCCAGCCTTGCCGCCGAGCTCGATCATGCGCTGACCCGCGCCGCCGAGGGCAAGGGCGATCGCCGCCGCGGTCGCTCGCATGGGCCGTCGCGCGGTCCGCACCGGTGAAATACCCTCTCATCTGGATTGCGCGCCTGTGGCAGCTCGGCCCGAGCCGCATTCTGCCGCCCACCTGCCGCTTTTCCCCCTCCTGCAGCGAATACGCTATCCAGGCTTTGGGAAAACACGGCGCGATCAGGGGTGGATGGCTTGCGACGAAGCGTATATTGCGCTGCCACCCTTGGGGAGGTCATGGGCACGACCCGGTGCCCTGAACAACCGTAGCCCATTCGCAACACCGGGTGTATTGACAATACAATACAGCACCCCAGATCGTAGTTTTGACGGGATCGACTTTGACCAACCAACGCAATCTCCTGTTCGCCGTCGTTCTTTCGGCCCTGCTCCTGCTGGGTTGGGACGCGGCCGTGGGCTATCTCTATCCGCAGCCTGCCAACAATCCGGCGGTCGAAGGGATTGCCGATACGCCCGCCGAAATGGCGGCGGTATCGGGTGCGGTCTCGGGCACGACGGCGAGCGGCGCAGGTCTTGCGCCCGGCGTTGCGGACGCTGCACCCGTGACGCTCGAAAGCGCGCTGGCCTCGGGCAATCGGGTGCGGATCGATTCGCCGCTGCTGGCAGGTTCGATCAATCTCACCGGCGCGGTAATCGACGACATCGTCCTCAAGGACTATCGCGAGACCACCGACGAGGACAGCCCACCGGTGCGGCTGTTCGCGCCCGCCGGCACGCCGGTGCAGCATTTCGCCGAATTCGGTTTCCTCGCCAACGGTCAGCGCGTTCCCGCCGATGCGGTGTGGCAGGCCGATGGCGAGGTGCTCTCGCCCGACAGCCCGGTGGTCCTAACCCACCAGGGCGACAACGGGCTGACCTATACGATCACGCTCACCATCGACGACCAGTACATGATCACCGCCGAGCAACGCGTCGCCAATAGCGGTGTCGGCGCCGCGGTGATCCAGCCCTTCGCGCTGATCGCGCGCACCAGCCGCACCGCGAGCGAGGATTTCTTCATCGCCCATTCGGGCCCGATGGGCGTGTTCGGCGGCTCGGCCAGTTACGACTATGGCTATGACGACCTGCCCGTCGGCGAGGTGACCAATCCCGAAGGCGCGGCCGAATGGCTCGGCTTCACCGATATCTACTGGCTCTCCGCCCTGGTTCCGGGCGCTGGCAACACCGAGGCCAGCTTCCGCGCGCTGGGCGACGACCTGTTCCGCGCCGATGTGATCCAGGCACCGGTCACGCTGCCCTCGGGTCGCGCAATCAGCACCACCAACAGACTGTTCGTCGGCGCCAAGGAAAGCACGGTCCTCGACAGCTACGAGGACGCTGGGATCGAACGTTTCGGGCTGGCGATCGACTGGGGCTGGTTCCGCTGGTTCGAAAAGCCGCTGCTGTGGCTGTTGCGCCAGCTTTACGAGCTGGCCGGCAATTTCGGCGTGGCGATCATCCTGCTGACCGTGGTGGTGCGCGGAGTGATGTTCCCCGTGGCGCAGAAGCAGTTCTCGTCGATGGCGGGAATGAAGGCGATCCAGCCGCGGATGAAAGAGGTGCAGGAGAAGCACAAGGAGGACCGCGTCAAGCAGCAGCAGGAAATGCAGAAGCTGTTCAAGGACGAAGGGGTCAACCCGCTGGCGGGCTGCATGCCGCTGATCATACAGATCCCGATCTTCTTCGCGCTCTACAAGGTGCTCTACCTCGCCATCGAGATGCGCCATCGCTCCTTCCTCTGGATCGACGATCTCTCGGCGCCCGATCCGGCGGTGATCCTCAACGCGTTCGGCATGCTGCCCTTCGACCCGCCCGGCTTCCTGGCGATCGGCGTGCTCGCGGTGCTGCTGGGCCTGACGATGTGGATGACCTTCCAGCTCAATCCGGTCAGCGACCCGATGCAGCGCCAGATCTTCAACATCATGCCCTGGGTGCTGATGTTCGTGATGGCGCCCTTCGCCGCAGGCCTGCTGATCTACTGGAACACCAGCAACATCCTCACGCTGGCGCAGCAGAAATATCTCTACTCCAAGCACCCGCAACTGCGCGCCGCGGCCGATGCCGAACGCGCCGAGAAAGCCGCCCAGAAAGCGGCTCAGAAAACCGGGGCCAAGAGCTGATGGAAGAAGACGAACGCAAGGCGCTGACCAAGCGGGCCGAGAAGATGTTCTCGCAGCGGGTGGAATTCCTGCTGTCGGCGCCTCAGCTCAAGTTCTTGCCCGATCCGACGGTGCCCGAGATCGCCTTTTGCGGACGCTCCAACGTCGGCAAGAGTTCTCTGCTCAACGCGCTCACCGCGCGCAAGGCGATCGCGCGCGCCTCGGTCACCCCGGGGCGGACGCAGGAGCTGAACTTCTTCGAGGTCGGCGAGCCGACGCAGATGCGGCTGGTCGACATGCCCGGCTACGGCTTCGCCAAAGCGCCGATCGCGGTGGTCGACAAATGGAAGAAGCTGGTCCGTACCTATCTGCGCGGCCGCGCGGTGCTGGTGCGCACGCTGGTGCTGGTCGACAGCCGCCATGGTCTGAAGGACGTCGATCGCGAGATGATGACGATGCTCGACGAGGCGGCGGTAGGCTATCGCGTGGTGATGACCAAGGCCGACAAGATCAAGGCGAGCGAGCTGGAAAAGACCGTCGCCCGGGTCGAGGCCGAGGCCAAGAAGCACGTCGCCGCGTTCCCCGAGGTACATGTCACCAGCGCGGAGAAGGGGATGGGCATCCCCGAATTGCGCGCCGCAGTGCTGAGCGACGCCGGGGTCTAGCCCTCAACTCGCGAACAGCGCCGAATCATCGGCGAATGCTTTCATCTCCAGCGCATTGCCGCTCGGATCGCGGAAGAACATCGTCGCCTGCTCGCCGGGCTGACCCTTGAACCGCACCGTGGGCTCGATCACGAACGGCGTATCCGCAGCGCGCAGCCGCTCGGCCAGCGCCTCCCATCGCCCCATCGTCAGCACCACGCCGAAATGCGGCACCGGCACATCGTGGCCGTCGACCGCATTCGCGCCGCGATCGCCCGCCGCGCCGCCGAGATGCGCGACGATCTGGTGGCCGTAGAAATCGAAGTCGATCCATTCGTCCGAACTGCGCCCCTCGGCGCAGCCGAGCAGCCCGCCATAGAAGGCTCTCGCGGCGGCGAGGTCGTGGACGGGGAAGGCGAGATGGAAGGGGCGCAGGCTCATGGCTGCGGCACATAGAACGATCGAAAGCGCATTCCTACCTCCGCCTCGATCTCGACAGCGCAAGGCGGAACCTCTAACGCCCGCGCGCCACAGGGGACCCGGCATGAAACTGATCATCGGCAACAAGAATTACTCGAGCTGGTCGCTGCGCGCCTGGCTGGCGGCCAAGCAGTCCGGCCTCGCCTTCGAGGAGATCATCGTCCCGCTCTATGGCGAGAGCTGGGAATCGCGCAAACAAGACGACAGCGGCCTCCAGGCCTCGAGCGGCAAGGTCCCGCTGCTGTGGGACGGCGAGACGGTGGTGTGGGACAGCCTCGCGATCCTCGACTATCTCGCCGACAAGGTCGGCCGCGAGCGCTTCTGGCCCAAGGAAGATGCCGCGCGCGGCATGGCCCGAGCGATGGTCGCCGAAATGCACAGCGGTTACCAGACGATGCGGGGCGAATTCCCGATGAACATCCGCAAGCGCTTCGAAGGCGTCCATCCCTCGGAAACGACCAAGCAGGAAGTCGTGCGGATCCTCGGGCTGTGGGCGGAAGCACGCGCGCGCTTCGGCTCGGGCGGCCCGTTCCTGTTCGGCACATTCGGCGCTGCAGACATCTTCTACGCGCCGGTGGTCAGCCGTTTCATCAGCTATGGCGTCGCTGTTCCCGGTTTCGCCGGCACCTATATGCAGGCGGTCTGGGAGCACGATTGGATGCAAGCCTGGATCGAGGCTTCGGAGAATGAAGAATGGGTCATCGAACAATACGATTCGGCGCCGGCGCTCGGATGAAGGGCGCTGGGATGGGCGGCACCAGGATGATGCGCACATTCGCGCTGTGTCTCGCCATGCTGGGGCTGGCGGCGCCGCAGATGGCGGCGGCGTGGGGCTTCTACGCGCACACGGTGACCGCCGATGTCGCCGAGGAGAACATCGCTCCCGAGACGCAGCGCGGCATCGCCCGGCTGCTGACCCATTCGAAGCAACTCGCGACCCCCGAATGCGATCTCGAGAGCCTGCAGGACGCCTCGGTCTGGCCCGATTGCGTGCGCCGCGATTTCTCCCGCTGGGGTTATACTGCGGCCTGGCATTACCGCACCGCTCCGGTGTGCGCGGCCTTCAACCCGCGCGCCAATTGTTCGGGCGGCGCTTGCGTCACCGGGCAGATCGAGCGCAGTCACCGCCTGCTCGCCGACGAAAGCCTGCCGCCGCATATACGGCTCGAGGCGCTGGCCTTCCTCGTCCATTTCGTCGGCGATGTGCACATGCCGTTGCACTCGGGCGATCATGAGGATCGCGGCGGCAACGATCGCGAAGCGGACTACGGTATCGTGCCCGGTTTGAACCTGCACTGGATCTGGGACGGTCCGCTGGCCGAGCGCGCGATCACCGGCGAACCGCCGGTGGTGCGGCGCTACTCTGCTGCCGAACGCGCCGAGCTGGGTGGGGGCGGTCCCGACGACTGGGGGCGCGAAAGCTGGCAGACCGCGCGCGACATCGTCTATCCCAACGCCTTCGACCGCGATCCATGCGAGGGCGAACTGCCCGATGCCACCGCGCTGACGCAGGAGGATATCGTCGCGGCGGTGCCCGTCGCGCGCCAGCGGGTTGTCCAGGCGGGGCTGCGGATGGCGCGGCTGCTCGACGAGGCCTTCGCCCCTGGGCCTTTGCCGGTTCCCGAAGACTAGTCGCAGGCTGGTCAGTTCAGGCCAGCCCGCTCAGGGAATGCGTTCGGCGCAGTAGCGCGTTCCGTCCTTGCGGGCATAGCCCTCCGGATCGAACACCAAGTCGATGTCGGGATATTCGCCCGAATCGGTCTCGCGGTCGCCGCCGCTGATGGCGAGAAAGACGCAGTCTTCGGCGGAACGATTGTGCAGCCGGTGGCCGTTTGCGACCCCCGCAGGCCAGGCCAGCACATCGCCCGCGCGCACCGCGGTTTCGCCCCCGTCCTCGATCAGCACGGCCTTGCCCGCCAGCATCACCACCAGCTCGTCCTGCGCAGCGTGCCAGTGCCGCTGCGAGGAATAGGCGCCCGGTTTGAGCACCACATGGCTCGCCCCCAGCCGGGTGAGCCCCGCCGCAGGCGCAAGGCGCGCGTACCAGCGGCCCTCGACCTCGGCGTCAAAGGGAGCGGGATAACCGGTGGCATTGGTCTTTGGGATGGCGTCGAGATCGAGCTTGGGCATGGATGAATACTCCGCTAGCGGCGAGAGCATGACTCACGTGCTCGACTTCGCCAAGCGCCTGATGGCCGCCCCCAGCGTCACCCCCGCCACCGGCGCGGTGTTCGACGAACTGGAAGCCATGCTCGCACCGCTGGGTTTCGAAGTGACCCGCTTCGTATCGGGCGAGGCGCCCGACGGGCCGGTCGAGAACCTCTTCGCCATCCGCCGCGGGCCCACAGGTTCGCGCCATTTCGCCTTTGCAGGCCATCTCGACGTGGTCCCGCCGGGCGGCGGCTGGGCCAGCGAGGCCTTCGAGCCGGAGGTTCGCCCAAGTCCCGGGGGCGAGCTGCTCTACGGGCGCGGCGCGGTCGACATGAAAGGCGCGATCGCCTGCATGGTCGCGGCCGTCGCCGAGTTGCCCGCCGAGGCTGGTACGGTCAGCTTCATCATCACCGGCGATGAGGAGGGCCCGGCGATCCACGGTACCCGCGCGCTGATCGCCTACATGCGCGAGCATGGCCACCAGCCCGACCTGTGCCTCGTCGGCGAACCCACCAGCGTCGACCGGCTGGGTGACATGATGAAGATCGGGCGTCGCGGCTCGGTCAATATCTGGCTCGAGGTGGAGGGGACGCAGGGCCATGTCGCCTATCCGCACCTGGCCGACAATCCGATCCCGCGGCTGGTGGCGATGCTCGCCGAGCTCGACGCACTCGAACTCGATGAAGGGACCGACTGGTTCCAGCCCTCGAATCTCGAGATTACCGATATCGAGGTCGGCAATGCGGCCCACAATGTCATTCCGGCTGCTGCCAAAGCGCGCATCTCGATCCGGTTCAACGATACTCACACGGGCGCTTCGTTGTCCGAGACCGTCGCCGGAATCGCAAGGAAGCACGGCGGGACCACGCTGCCGATCGTCTCGGGCGAGCCCTTCCTCACCCCGCCCGGCGAATTCTCGGAGATTATCGCCCGCGCGGTGAAATACGAAACCGGGGTCGAACCCGAAGCCTCGACCACTGGCGGCACCTCGGACGCTCGCTTCCTGCGCGAGGTCTGCCCCGTGATCGAATTCGGGCTGGTCAACGCGACCATGCACAAGCGCGACGAGGCGGTGGCGGTGGCCGACCTTTCTGCGCTAAGCCGCATATATACGGCGATCGCGAAAGCGGCGCTGGGCCGATAGGGCAAGGTTAGCGAGGGGATTGCAGTTGAAAACTTGGTTCGCCATTCCGCTGTGGCAGCGGGTCATCGCTGCTTTGGTCCTCGGCGTCATCGTCGGGCTGCTATGGGGCCCGGGCGCGGAAAGCATCAAGATCGTCGGCGATATCTTCATCGCCTTCATCAAGATGCTGGTGGTCCCGCTGATCTTCTTCAGCCTGGTATCGGGCGTCGCGGCGATCGGCGATCTGCGCAAGCTCGGCAGCGTCGGCTGGCGCGCACTGCTGCTGTTCGTGGTGACCGGCCAGATCGCGGTCTGGCTCGGTCTCGCGCTGGGAACGCTGTTCCAGCCGGGGATCGGGCTCGACACCAGCGCGATCGAGATGGGCGAAGTGCCCGAACCCACCGCCACCAGCTGGCAGGAGATGCTGCTCGGCATGGTGCCGCAGAGCCCGGTCCAGGTGATGGCCGATGTCAACGTGCTGCCGCTGATCATCTTTTCCATGCTGATCGGAATCGGCATATTGATGGCGAAGGACGAAGGGCTGCCCGCGCAGCGGATTTTCGATTCGGGCGCCATCGTGATGCAGAAGGTCACCACGGTGGTGATGGAACTGACCCCCTTCGGCGTGTTCGCGCTGATGGCCTGGGTAGCGGGCACGGTCGGCGTGCCCGCGCTGCTGGCGCTCGGCAAGCTGGTCGCGCTCAACTACGCCGGCTGCCTGCTGATCATGGGGCTGGTCTATGCCGGGATCGTGAAGTTTCTGGCGAAGCTGCCGGTGGTCGATTTCTACCGCGGCATCGTCGACGCGATGGCGGTCGCCTATTCGACCGCCTCCTCCAACGCGACGCTGCCGGTGACGATGCGCTGCGTTGAGCGCAATCTGGGCGTCAGTCGCTCGGTGACCAGCTTCACCACCTCGCTGGGCGCGACGATCAACATGGACGGGACCGCGATGTATCTCGGCCTCGCCACGCTGTTTGGGGCGCAGATATTCGGCGTCGATCTGTCGGTCGCGGATTATCTCACCATCGCGGTGCTGGCGACGCTCGGTTCGGTCGGCGCGGCGGGGATTCCGGGGGCGGGACTGATCATGATGGCGGCGATCTTCACCGCGGTCAGCGTGCCGCTCGAAACCATCGCCTTCGTTGCCGGGGTGGACCGGATCATGGACATGATGCGGACCGTCACCAATGTCAGCGGCGACGCGGCGGTGGCGACCACGGTTGGGGTGATGACCGGCGAGATCGACCGCGAGGAAATGATCAGCGCAGACGATGTCTAGTCGAGTCTACCGTTGCATGGTGTCGATGTCGCGATCGACATATTCGATCGGTACGAATTCGCCCAGCGAACAGCCGGGCCCGCGCTCGAGCTGCCCGCCGAGGCTGCGCAGCACATAGACGATCTCGCCCGAGCACAGCCGGTTGATCGAGGTGCGATAGGTAAAGGATTTCTCGAACCCCAGGCCGCTGCAGCCCGGCCCCAGAGCGTTGCGATAGGTTCGGCTGCCGACCTCGAAATCGATCGTGCGATCGTCGTGGACGCGCGACTGGCGGATGTTCGTGGTGTTGAGGCAGCTGACGGGTTCGCCGGTCACGCTCGCCATCGGGGCTTCGCTCACGAAGCGGTTCTCGCCCTCGACCTGAGCACATCCCGCCAGGAGCAAACCGGTTGCAGCGATGGCGGCGGTGGTGCGGATCATGATCGTACTCCCTCGATGGACGGAAATTACGCTGATTGTTTCTGAACCGCACTTTTGCGCGGCGGTTCCATTACCTTCCCGCGATAGCTGCACAGATCGACCAGCGGGCAGCGCCAGCATTCGGGCGTCCGCGCCTTGCAGATGTAGCGGCCGTGCAGGATCAGCCAGTGATGCGCATGACGGCGGAACGGCTGCGGCACGCGCTTTTCCAGCTTCGCCTCGACCGCTTCGGGGGTCTTGCCCTTGGCCAGCCCGGTGCGATTGCCGACGCGCAGGATATGCGTGTCGACGGCGAAGGTCTCCTGCCCGAACCAGCAATTGAGCACGACATTGGCGGTTTTTCGCCCGACGCCGGGCAGCCGCACCAGATCCTCGCGGGTATCAGGCACTTCGCTGTCGTATTCGTCGACCAGCAATTGCGAGAGCGCGATCACGTTCTTCGCCTTGGAGTTGAACAGGCCGATGGTCTTGATGTGCTGCTTGAGGCCATCCTCGCCCAGGTCGAGCATCTGCTGCGGCGTCTCGACATGCGCGAACAGCGCGCGGGTCGCCTTGTTGACCCCGACATCGGTCGCCTGCGCACTCAGCGCCACCGCGACCACGAGCTGAAAGGCGTTGCCATACTCCAGCTCGGTTTCGGGTTCGGGATTGTCCTCGGCGAGCCGGCGGAAGAATTCGAAGATTTCGGCGCGGGTCAAAGGTCCAGCACGTCGCGCATGGTGTAGCGGCCCGAATCCTTGCCGATCAGCCATTCGGCCGCGCGGGCTGCGCCGCGGGCGAAGATACTGCGGTCTTCGGCGCTGTGCGAGAAGGTCAGCCGCTCCTGCGCGCCCGCCATGATGACGCTGTGCTCGCCCGCCACAGTCCCGCCGCGCAGCGCGGCGAAGCCGATCGCGCCCGGTGCACGCTCGCCGGTATGGCCGTCGCGCCCGCTTTCGCGCCGCTCCGCCAGCTCGACCCCGCGACCCCTGGCAACGGCTTCACCCAGCAGCAATGCGGTTCCCGAGGGGGCATCGACCTTGTGGCGATGATGCATTTCGACGATCTCGATATCCCAGTCCTCGCCCAGCCGGGCCGCCGCCTCCTGCACCAGATGCGAAAGCAGCGTGATGCCGAGCGAGGTGTTGCCGGTCTGGAGGATCGGCACCGCGCGCGCGGTGTCGTCGATCGCGCGATGGTGGCGTTCTTCCAGTCCGGTGGTCCCGATGACGAGCGGAATCCCTGCACCGATCGCGGCGTGCAGATTGGCTTCCAGGCTGCCGGGAGAAGAGAAATCGACCAGCACGTCGCTGGCATCGGCGAGCCGCGCGACATCGCCGCCCTTGTCGACGCCGCCCGCGAGTTCGTGCCCGAGTTCGGGCAGGATGGCGGCGATCGCCTGCCCCATCCGACCTTCGCTGCCGACGATCCCGATCCGTGCCATTGCCATTCCCCTAATCCGCATGCTTCATGGGGGACATGGCCCGTATGCGCAATATCGTCGTCCTGACCGGGGCGGGAATCTCCGCCGAAAGCGGGATCGATACCTTTCGCGATGGCGGGGGCCTGTGGGAACAGCACCGGGTGGAGGATGTCGCCACCCCCGAAGCCTTCGCGCGCGATCCCGAGCTCGTCCAGCGCTTCTACGACATGCGCCGCGAAGCGGTGCTGACCAAACAGCCCAACGCCGCGCATATGGCGCTCGCCCGGCTGGAGCGAGAATGGCAAGGTGGCCTGCTGATCGTCACACAGAACGTCGACGATTTGCACCAGCGCGCGGGCGCGGAGGGCGTGCTGCATATGCATGGTACCCATCTCAACGCCTGGTGCACCGCCTGCGACGCGCGCCGTCGCTGGACCAGGACGCTGGTCGAGAAGCCGCCGTGCCCCGATTGCGGCGAACCCGCGCTAAGGCCCGATGTCGTGTGGTTCGGCGAGATGCCCTATGAAATGGAGCGCATCTATGCGGCGCTGCGCCAGGCGGATCTGTTCGTCTCGATCGGTACCTCGGGCGCGGTCTATCCCGCCGCCGGGTTCGTGCAGGATGCGAGCCAGCTCGGCGCGCGGACCCTCGAACTCAACCTCGAGCGCAGTCAGGGCTCACATTGGTTCGAAGAAAGCCGTCAGGGCCCTGCGACGCAGCTGGTACCGGAATGGGTGGACGAGATGCTAGGCGGCTGAACCGCAGCCGGAGCAGGCCGGGTCCTTGGCGATGCGGAAACTGCGCATCGCGGGCGTCATGCCATCGAGCAGGTGGACCGTGCCCCATTGCGGATCGCCGAAGTCGCTGATGCCGTCGAGCAGGATCCGCACCGCGTGCAGCGCCCCGAACGTGCCGACCCAGCCCGCCATCGCGCCGAGCATGCCGTCCTCGGCACAGCTGTCGCAATCCTCGGCATCGAAGGCATCGCCGACGAAGCAGCGGTAGCAGGCTTGTCCTGAGCGGTGTCCGGCGAATGCGCCGACCTGGCCCTGGAACCGACCCACGGCGGCGCTGAGCAGCGGGACTCCCGCTGCGACGCAGGCGTCCGACACCGCCAGCCTGGTGGCGAAATTGTCGGTCCCGTCGAGCACCAGATCGGCGCCCGCAAACAGCGCACCGGCATTCTCGGCGGTGACCCGCCTGTCGTGGATTGTCATGTCGAGCTTTGGGTCGAAGGCGCTGACCCAGCGCTTGGCGGCCACCGCCTTGCCGTGGCCGACATCGCGTTCGGTAAACAGCGTCTGGCGCTGGAGATTGCTGGCATCGACCACGTCGTCGTCGACCGCTGTCAAACGACCGATCCCCGCTGCGGCGAGATAGTGCAGCGCGGGCGAACCGATCCCGCCCAGGCCGATCAGCACGACATGCTTGCCCGCCAGTGCGACCTGACCCGCGCCGCCGATCTCGGGAAGGACGATATGGCGGGCGAAACGCTCGAGGCGGACGGGGGACAGGCTCATGGACAACCCTGTTGGCATTCTGTGGAACGGGTGTCGATAGCGCGCCGAAAACCGGGCGCGTCGTTGCCGCGCTCGGGTCGGAACCTGTGGGAAGGAGAACCCCGGCCCTTGCCGGGATCAGTCTGCGCGATCAGCTCTCGAGCTGGCGCAAGAGGCTGCGGACATCGCCATCCATATCGGCATCGCGTTGGCGCAGATCCTCGATCAATCGCACCGCGTGGATCACGGTGGAGTGATCGCGCCCACCGAATTTGCGGCCGATTTCGGGATAGGAGCGCGGGGTCAGAACCTTGGCGAGATACATCGCCACCTGGCGCGGGCGGACCACGGCGCGCGCGCGCCGCTTGGAGCTCATTTCGGAGCGGTCGATGCGATAGAACTGGCACACGGTACGCTGGATTTCGTCGATGGTGATCCGGCGGCGATTGGCCGAAAGGATATCGGTGAGCTGGTCCTCGGCGAGCTGGAGCGAGACTTCCTGCCCTGTCAGCTGGGCATAGGCGATCAGCTTGTTCAATCCACCCACCAGCTCGCGGATGTTCCGGGTGATGGTGCGGGCGAGAAAATCGATGACGTCGTCGGGTACTTCGAGCGGCGCGAACCGGGTCAGCTTGCTGACCAGGATCTTGCGGCGCAATTCGATATCGGCGGCCTGGATATCGGCGACCAGACCCATCGAGAGGCGGCTGAGCAGCCGGGGTTCGACCCCGTCGAGCGCCTGCGGCGCGCGGTCAGCGGCGAAGACCAACCGCTTGCCCTCGGCGAGCAGCGCGTCGATCGTATAGAGCAGCTCTTCCTGCGCGCTGGCCTTGCCGATGATGAACTGGATGTCGTCCACCAGCAGCAGGTCGAAGCTGCGCAGCCGGCCCTTGAATTCGATCATCTGGTTCTGTTTCAGCGCCTGGACGAATTCGACCATGAAGCGCTCGGCGCTGCAGTAGAAAATCCGGCTGCGCGGATGCGCCTGGAGAAAGGAATGGCCGATCGAGTGCAGCAGGTGGGTCTTGCCCTGGCCGGTGGCGCCCTTGAGATAGAGCGGCGAGAACTGCGGCTTTTCGGGCGCGGCCATGCGCTGCGCCGCGTTGCAGGCCAGCACATTGGCTTCGCCGGTAACGAAGGCGGCGAAGGTCAGCGAGGGGTCGAGACCGACGCTGGAAGTGAAGCCGGAATCGTTCAGCGTGTCGGCAGAGATTGCCATCATCGACTGATCTGCCCCGTCATTGGCGGGGCGGCGGCCATCGGAATGCAATTGCAGATCGGCGACCTTGCGGCGGCCGGGATGGACCGAGATGGCGATCTGGCGCACTTCGCCGCGTGCGATTTTCCACGCCAGAGACAGGCGGTCCGAGAAGCGGTCACGGACCCAGTCGGCGGAGAATTGTGTCGGCAGGTAGAGATCGAGCGTTCCGGTGTCGCGATCGAGCGCGCCGACCTGGATCGGCTTGATCCACTGGCTGTGCAATTGCTGGCCCAGATCCTTGCGCAGGCCCTGGCTGATGTCGGCCCAGTCGGCAGCCAGATTTACCGCTTCGAGATCCTCCATCAGATCCTCCCGCCCGTTGCGTTTCACACCGGTCTGTTCCGTCAGTTTGCCCATCGTCTCGTCACCCAAAATCGGGCCAGCTAGCAGCGCAGCCGGCAAAGCGTTTATCATGTCTGGCGAGGATGGAGACACAGCGTCGCCATCTCCCGGAATCGATCCTTCCGGGAACCCCCATCGTATCTTCCAAATTGTGGAGCCCGGGCTGTCCCGCCCCAGGCAGACCGTCTTCTAGGGTCAGCTTCGGATGAGTCGCAAGTGTGGATGCTGCAAAAAAAGCGAAATAAAAATGTTGACTCGACCCTAGCCCGCAGGCCTCCGTTCAACTGGCTGAATTCCGCGATTTTTAGGGGATTTAAGCCCTAGAATGGCGGATTTGTCAGGAGTCGCGGGCAGCGAAGATTACAGTTGGGTTTCAGTCTGACGACTGAATAGATCGGTCCGGATCGCACCCAAAACAAAAGGTCGCCGCGTTGCCGCAGCGACCTTGCTGTCATTTGCCTGCTTTCGCGCCATCGCCGCTCAAGGCGAGTGCGCGAAGCGATTCGGATCAGAGCGAGGCGACGCGCTTGCTCAGCCGGCTCATCTTGCGCGAGGCGGTGTTCTTGTGCAGCACGCCGCGCGCGACGCCGCGCGCCAGCTCGGGCTGGGCTTCCTTGAGCGCCACAGTGGCTGCTTCCTTGTCACCGGCTTCGCAGGCGGTCTCGACCTGCTTCACGAAGGTGCGGATGCGGCTCTTGCGCGCGGTGTTGATCTCGGAGCGGCGGTCGTTGCGACGGATGCGCTTTTTGGCTTGCGGCGTATTGGCCATGGTCGTCCTTGTCTGGCTCGTGCCTCGTGCGGCCGCATGGAGCGCGCCCGCCGAGACTGTCGAATCTTGCGAAAATCGGCGCATGACCGCCGGAAAGCGGGCGACATAGGTCGATGGCGGCGAATCGTCAATGGTTTCTTGGCCTGCGGGCGCGGGCTATTTCTGGCAGCGCGGACAATACCAGGTGCTGCGCCCACCCTGGACCAGCCGTTGGATCGTGCCGCCGTCCTCTCGGTGGCATGGCTGGTCGGTCCGACCATAGACGTCGAAGCGGGTGGCGAAATAGCCCAATTCGCCATCGGGCTGGGCGAAATCGCGCAAGGTCGAGCCGCCGTCGCGGATCGATTGCTCGAGCACGTCGCGAATTGCCGGTACAAGCCGTTCGAACTGGGGGGCGGTGACACGTCCGCCTTCCTTGCGCGGATCGATCCGAGCGCGCCACAGCGCCTCGCAGACATAGATATTCCCCAGTCCAGCTACCACGCGCTGGTCGAGCAGGAGCTGCTTGATCGCCGGTTTGCGCCCCTTCGTCCGCTCGCGCAGCCAAGCTGCAGTTAGCTCCGAACCAAGCGGTTCTGGGCCGAGCGCAGCGAAGGCCGGCCAGGCGTCCAGTTCGGACCCGAGCAGCAGATCGACCGAGCCAAAGCGGCGCGGATCGTTGAGCGCGAAGCGATGCCCGGCGGTCTCCAGCACCAGATGGTCGTGCGACAAGTCCTCCTCCGGATCGATCCGCCACCGTCCGCTCATGCCGAGATGGAAGACCATGACATGATCGCGCGCGGTGTGGATCAGCCCGTATTTGGCGCGTCGGCTGAGCCCGATGACGCGTGCGCCGGTCAGCGCCTGGACCAGGCCGGGTGGGAAGGGCCGCCGCAGGTCGGGGCGGTTGACGGTCACCGATGTGATGATCTCGCCATCGAGAAAACGCGTCAACCCGCGCACGGTGGTCTCGACTTCGGGAAGTTCGGGCATGGCCGTGTCTCTAACACCCTTTGCCCGCCCGGCAATTGTCCCTAAGGCTCGCCCCCATGAACGACACCGTTTCCTTCGGCTACGAAGACGTGGCCCCCGACGAGAAAACCGAGCGCGTGGGCGCGGTGTTCTCCAACGTCGCTGCCAAATACGACATCATGAACGACGCCATGTCGGGCGGGATGCACCGGTTGTGGAAGGATCGTTTCGTAGCGCGGGTAAAACCGCAGCCGGGCGAGGCGATTCTCGACATGGCGGGCGGCACCGGCGACATTGCTTTCCGCATGGTCGAACGCGGCGCTGAGGTGACAGTCGCCGATATCAACCAGGACATGCTCGATGTCGGGATGGAGCGCGCGCTCGATCGCGGTCTGACCGGGCTCGCCTGGTCGTGCCAGAATGCCGAAGTGCTGAGCTATCCGGCGCGGCTGTTCGATGCCTATACGATCGCATTCGGGATCCGCAACGTCACCCATATCGACCGGGCGCTGGCCGAGGCGCACCGCGTGCTCAAATTCGGCGGGCGGTTCTTCTGCCTCGAATTCTCGACCGTCGAATGGCCGGGCTTCAAACAGGCTTACGATCTCTATTCTCACAAGCTGGTTCCGCAGCTTGGCAAGGCCATCGCCGGCGACGAGGAGAGCTATCGCTATCTCGTCGAGTCGATCCGCCGGTTCCCGCCGATGCCCGAATTCCAGAGCATGATCCGCGCCGCCGGCTTCACCCAGACGCGCGTCGAACCGATCCTTGGTGGGCTGGTGGCGATCCATTCGGGATGGAAGACCTGATATCGTGACGCGTCCAGCTACTCACATCTGGCGGCTTCTCAAATGGGGCCGCACCCTGGCGCGCCACGGCGCGCTGCGCGGGATCGAGCGCGACCCCAACACTCCGCCGCAGGTCAAGCGGCTGGCCCGGATTGCGCGGTTCGGTACCATCCAGCCAGCGCAACCCGACTATGCCGGCGCCTTCCGCGCGATCGGTCCAGCGGCGATCAAGCTGGGTCAAACCTTGGCGACCCGGCCTGATCTCGTGGGCGACGAGGCGGCGCAGAACCTGCTCAGCCTGCAGGACAATCTCCCTCCGGTGCCCTTCGAACAGATCGAAGCTGCAATCGCCGCGACCTTCGTCCAGCCGCTGTCCGAGCTGTTCCTCGAGATCGATCCGGTGCCGGTGGGCGCAGCCTCGATAGCGCAGGTGCATCGCGCGATCACCACCGATGGCCGGACCGTGGCGATCAAGGTGCTGCGCCCGGGCATCCGCGAGCGCTTCGAACGCGACATCCGCACCTATGAGTGGGCGGCCGCGCATCTCGAAGCGCTCGGCAATGACGAGGCCCGGCGGCTGCGTCCGCGGCTCACCATCGCCAATTTCAAGCGCTGGACCAATCGCGAACTCGACCTGCGGCGCGAGGCTGCCTCAGCGTCCGAACTGGCCGAGACGATGGTCGGAACCGAGCGCTATACCGTCCCCGAGATCGACTGGGACCGGACCAATGGCCGGGTCATGACGATGGAGTGGATCGACGGGATCAAGATCAGCCAGACCGACCAGTTGATCGCCGCGGGCCACGATCTTCCCGATATCGCGCAGCGGCTGGTGCTGGCCTTTCTCAAGCAGGCGATCAGCGGCGGCTTCTTCCATGCCGACATGCACCAGGGGAACCTGTTCGTGCGCGGCGACGGCACCATCGTGGCGATCGATTTCGGGATCATGGGCCGGATCGACCGGCGCGCCCGGCAATGGCTCGCCGAGATCCTCTACGGGCTGACCACGGGCAATTACCGCCGGGTCGCTGAAATCCATTTCGAGGCGCAATATGTGCCTTCCCACCACTCGGTCGAAGAATTCGCCACGGCGCTGCGCGCGGTGGGCGAGCCGATGCGCGGCAAGCCGGTGAGCGAACTCAGCGTCGGGCAGATGCTCGACGGTCTGTTCGCCATCACCCGCGATTTCGACATGCAGACCCAGCCGCATCTGCTGCTGCTGCAAAAGACCATGGTGATGGTCGAGGGGATCGCGACCCAGCTCGATCCCACAATCAACATGTGGGATGTTTCCGCCCCCTTCGTGCGCGCCTGGATCCGCGACGAGCTCGGACCCGAAGCCGCGCTGGCCGAACGCATCCGCGAGGATACCGAAACGCTGCTGCGCCTGCCCTCGCTGATCCGGCGGCTCGACGAGCATTACCCGGCGCGAGGCGGGGCGCCCGAACCGCCGCCGGTGCCCGATATCGAGCTGATGTGGGAGCGGCGCGAGCGTAAGCGCGAAGAAGGCGGCGGCGCGATCGGCTATATGGTTGCGGCGCTGTCCGGGGCCGCGCTGGTCTGGGCCGCCGCGGCGCAGGGATGGCTGAGCTAGCCCAGACGCGACCGGCGTGGGATCGCTTCGCCCATTGGCGACGCGGGCCTGCGGTCGTTCTGCTTATCGTCCTCACGGTCCTGCTCGCGCTGACGGCGCTGACCCCGTTGAGCGCATCGATGGATGGCGAGGTGGCCAGCGTTCCCTCGATCGTTCCCGAAAGCGCCACCTCGACGGATGATGGACGCGACACTGATCTTGCACTCTACGACCGCATCATCGAGCGGGTTGCCTATGGCGAGAACTATTACACCGTCGCGGTCGAAGAGCAGCGGCGCGGCAATTACCCGGTGCGCCCGGGCCTTGCCGTCCGGCTGCCGACGCTGGCGCTCCTCCATGCCTGGCTGGGCGAAGATGTTCTGCAAGGCCTCAGCATCCTGTTGCTGGGCGCGACGGCTTTCGCCTGGTGGAAGCGGCTCGGCGAGGAACCGGGCGGTGCGCGCTATCGCCTGATCGGTGCGACGCTGATGGTGCTGGGCGGGTCGAGCACCATCAATCGCTACTACTTCGTCCTGCACGAATTCTGGACCGGGATGCTGATCGCGCTCGCGCTCGGGCTGCATCGACCCGGGCGCTGGCACGCCTCGCTGGCGGTTGCCGCGCTGGCGCTCCTGCTGCGCGAACATGCGCTGCCCTTCGTCCTGCTGATGGCGGCGATGGCGCTGTGGCGGCGCGACTGGCGCGAGGGCGCCGCCTGGGGTTTGCTCACGCTGATCTACGCGGCGGTGCTGATGGTCCATCTTTCGACCGTCGCCGGTTTTGTCGGGCCGCAGGATCCGCTCGGCCCGACCTGGCTGACGCTGGACGGCCTGTCGGGCTGGCTTTCAAAGATCGTGCTGTCGAGCAATCTGCGCTTCCTGCCGCACGCTATCGCGGGGCCGCTGGCGGTGCTGATGGTGTTCGGCTGGGCCGGCTGGAAAAGCGATGCCGGTCGCACCGCCTGCCTGCTCTATCTCGGCTATGCGCTGGCGTTCATGATCGGCGGGCGGGCGAACAATTTCTACTGGGGTGCGGTGGTCGCCCCGGCGATGTTCGTGGGTCTCGCTTTCGTGCCGCTGGCCGCGCGCTCGCTCGTCCGCACGGCGCTGGCCCGGAATTAGAGAGTGGTGCGGCGGCTGGGCCAGGCGCGGATCGCCAGCGCGAGCACCACGATATGCACCATCTCGACCGTCATCGGGATCCACCAGTCCTCGTAGCCGCCCAGCACCAGCAGATTGATCAGCCGCCCGGTGAAGGCGATCACGAACAGCGCCAGCGGCGCCAGCAACAATTCGCCGCGCCGCCGCCAGGCGCCCCAGGCCATGAACAGCGCCGCGACGAAGAAGAAGGCGGTGAAATCCGCACGCAGCGCCGAGGTCCCTGCATTGCCTAGGGTAGACAGACCGAAGTCGCCTCCGGCCTGCGCCGGATTGACCAGAAAACCGACACCCACGATTACGTCGATGATGGCAAGCAGAACGATGATGGCGCTCAGGATCAGGTGCATTGCGGATAGTCCCCCCGTTTCAATCGCCGGAACTATGCGCGTGCGGGCTATGCGGTGCAAGCCAGTCGACGTGGTGCCAAGACTTGCTGGCATTCGCCACCGCGGGACGCTAGCAAGCGCGTCGATGAGACTAGGGGATCGCATAGGCGGGGCAGCGCCCGATACGCAGCCAGGCGTTTCGACCGGCGAGTGCGGGCGATGACAGGCCCGCGCATATTGCTGGTGATCGGCGGCGGGATCGCGGCCTACAAATCCTGCGAACTCGTTCGCCTGATCCGCAAGTCGGGTGGCGAGGTCACCTGCGTGCTGACCGAGGGCGGGCAGCAATTCGTCACTCCGATGGCGCTTGCCGCGCTGAGCGAGAACAAGGTCTATACCTCGCTGTTCGATCTCAAGGACGAGGTCGAGATGGGGCATATCCAGCTTTCGCGGCAGGCCGATCTGGTCGTGGTCTGCCCGGCCACCGCGAGCCTGGTGGCCAAGATGGCGGCGGGCATCGCCGACGATCTCGCGACCACGCTGATCCTTGCTACCGACAAGCCAGTGCTCGCCGTGCCCGCGATGAATGTGCGCATGTGGCAGCACCAGGCGACGGTCCGCAATGTCGCATGGCTGCGTCAGGCGGGCGTCGAGGTGATGGAGCCGGACGAGGGCGCGATGGCCTGCGGCGAATTCGGCCCGGGGCGGCTCCCCGAGCCGGCTGCGGTTCTCCAGGCGATTGCCCGGCAGTTCGATCTCGAGATCGATAGCGATGTCGCCAAGCTGGCCGCTTCCCCGGCAACGGACCCCGGACAGGCGAGGCAGCGCGAAGCCTATCGCGACGACCTCGCCGCCGAAGCGCTCGAGCCCGAACCCGAGGTCGAGAGCAAGGGTGCGTGGAATTCGCTGCTCTCCGCCCTCATCCCGCGCAGCACCGCGAAGCGGTCGCACGCCGAGATCGACGCCGAACTCGAGGCATTACCCGAGCAGGATATGCCCGAAGACCCGTGGTTCGATCCCGAAGAAGCGCAGGATGTCGGTGCTCCGGATCCCGATCTCGGCGGGCCGCTGCTGGCGAGCAAGGGCAAGGCAGCTGCGGCGGCATTGACCGATCCCGCCGCGCTCGATTTCCAGTTCGCCGGTGCGGACGATGGTGCGTGGCCGCAGCCGCCTGCGGACGATGCCGCCGACCCGCTGGCAGGGCAGCCGGAATTCGATCCCGATCCCGAGCATCGCCCGCTCTATGGCAGGCATGTTCTGGTCACCGCGGGCCCTACCTGGGAGCGGATCGATCCGGTCCGCTATCTCGCCAACCGCAGCTCGGGCAAGCAGGGTTTCGCGATCGCCGCGATGGCCGCTGGTGCGGGTGCTCGGGTCACGCTCGTGGCAGGCCCGGTGCATCTGCCGACGCCGATCGGGGTCGACCGGATCGATGTGGAAAGCGCGGAGGAAATGGCTGCCGAGGTCAAGCAGGCGCTGCCCGCCGATATCGCCTTCATGGTGGCGGCGGTGGCCGACTGGAAGAGCAGCCATGTTGCCAACGAAAAGATGAAGAAACGCGGCTCGGCGCCGCCGGCGCTGATACTCTCGGAAAATCCCGATATTCTTGCGACGGTCGCCTCGGGTCGCAACCGTCCCGGACTGCTGATCGGTTTTGCCGCCGAAACCGAGAATCTGCTCGAAAACGCCAAGTCCAAGCGCAAGCGCAAGGGTGCGGACTGGATCATCGCCAACAATGTCACCGACACCGGCGATGGCGGGGTCATGGGTGGCGACAACAATCAGGTGCAGATCGTCTCCGAGGTCGGCGTCGAGACGCTCGAGCAAATGTCCAAGCTGGATGTCGCGCGCGAGCTCGTGCGCCGTGCCGCCGATTCCTTGGCCGCTCTGCAGGAGGATCGCGATGACTGACCCGGTCGGCGTGCGCATCAAGCGACTGGCGCATGGCGAAGGGCTCGACCGGCCCGCCTATGCCACGCAGGGCGCTGCGGGGATGGATGTCGTCGCTGCCGAAGCGGTCGAACTCGCCCCTGGCGCGCGCCATGCGGTCACGACCGGCTTCGCGCTGGCCATTCCCGAGGGGTATGAAATGCAGGTCCGCCCGCGCTCCGGCCTCGCGCTCAAGCACGGGATTAGCGTGCCCAACGCGCCGGGCACGATCGATTCCGACTATCGCGGGGAGCTGAAGATCATCCTCGTCAATCACGGGGCCGAGGCCTTCGCGATCGCGCGTGGCGACCGCATCGCGCAGCTGGTGCTGGCCCCGGTGGTTCGCGCCCGCTGGGAGGAGGTCGCCGATCTCGATGCCACCGAGCGCGGAGAGAGCGGTTTCGGTTCGACCGGCGGACACGCCAAACTGCGCTGATCTGTGTGGCCGGCATACAAAAAAGGGCGACCCGCCGGGGCCGCCCTTTTGCTTTGGGTTTCAGTGGGCTGTTCAGTCGATCCGGCGCACGGTCTTCTTTTCCGGGGCGATCGAGATGCGGACCGTTTCGCCCGAACGGCCGGGGAAGTCGGTGAACATCGCTTCGACCAGATTGGGCACCAGATATTGCAGGCGGTCCGAGGTCGAGACGGCTTCGGCCTTGCCTTCGAACAGCCGTTCGCCGGTCGCGGTGCGATCGATCTTGAGGTCGATGCCGCTGGTATAGACAGTGGTGCTGGTCACCTCGGGTCCGCCGAACCACGGATCGTAGAAGCCGTAGCCCCAACGATTGCCGTAGAAGGACGAACGATAGCCGGGGCGTGAGCGGTAAAAGGGGCTGTAGCCATACCAGGAATCGTAGAACGGATCGCGGAAACCGGTGGCGCGGAGTTTCTCGCGGCCGTTATCGACCCCGTAGTCGAAGCGCACCAGCAAGCTCGCGGTTTCGGGCGTAGCGGCCTGGGCGTAGCCGAGGCGTTGCATCTGCTCCTCGACGCGGTCGGCGTACATCGCGAATTCGAGTCCGCCGGCCAGCGCCGGGTCGTCCGCGACCACGGCAAAGCTTTCGCCCGCGGGTGCGGGAAGCTGTGTCTGGAAGCGTGAGACATCGGCCTTGAACGGCGTGGCGCAAGCCGCGAGGCTGGCGAGGATGATGGGGACGGAGGCCAGCTTCACGGTGCGCCCCCAACCCTTATTGCGGGTCGTCATGGTGGTATCCTTTCGAGACAGTCACGCTGCGCGCGGCCGTTTCCCCATGCCATGCTGTCAGCGTTCGATGACGGTGTAAACCGCCGGGCCTGAACCGGGATTGAATGCGTTACTTATCAGACGATTAGTGAAGCGCCAGCGCCCCGGGGGCGTCAGGCCCTGACGAGGCCCAGCGCGCGATAGACCGAGTCGAGCGTCGGGCGCGCCAAGGTTCGTGCCCGCGCGGCGCCCGTCGCCAGGATGGCGTCGAGCGATTCGCGGTCCTCGAGCAGCTCGGTGAAGCGCTGCGAGATCGGGCGCAGCGTCTCGACCAGCAATTCGCCCAGTGCGGGCTTGAACGCGCCGAAACCCTGGCCGGCGAATTCGCGCAGCACGTCCTCGGCGCTGCGGTCGGAGACTGCGGCGTAGATGGTGACGAGGTTGAGCGCCTCAGGGCGCCCCACCAGCCCGGCCAGTTCGCCCGGCAGCGGTTCGGGATCGGTCTTGGCCTTCTTGATCTTGCGCATCACCGTTTCGGCATCGTCGGCCAGGTTGATGCGGCTGAGATCCGACGGGTCGGACTTGCTCATCTTCGCGCTGCCATCGCGCAGGCTCATGATCCGCGCTGCGACCGGGGGGATGAAAGGCTCGGGCAGGGTGAAGACCGGCACTTCCTCGCCATTCTCGTTCTTGGGTGCGAAGTCGTTGTTGAACTTCTGGGCGATGTCGCGCGCCAGTTCGAGATGCTGCTTCTGGTCCTCGCCCACTGGCACATGCGTGGCCTGGTAGAGCAGCACATCCGCCGCCTGCAGCACCGGATAGGAGAACAGCGCCACCGACTGGCCCTCGCGATTCTTGCCGGCCTTGTCCTTCCACTGCGTCATGCGGTTGAGCCAGCCCATCCGCGCGGTGCCGCTGAGCAGCCATTGCAGCTCGGCATGCTGCGGGACCTGTGCCTGGTTGAACAGGATCGAGCGCGCGGGATCGATCCCGCAGGCGACCAGCGCGGCGGTCATCTCCAGCGAGCCGCGATAGAGTTCGGCGGGGACATGCGGCTGTGAGATCGCGTGCAGATCGGCGAGGAAGAACAGGCACTGGTTGTTTTGTGCGCCACCGCCTTGGGCTGCTTGAGCGCGGTCGCCCGCATCGATATCGTCCTGCATGCGCACCCAGTTGCGGATCGCGCCGAGGTAGTTGCCGAGGTGCAGATTGCCGGTAGGCTGGATGCCGGAAACGACGCGCATGATATCAGGGTGCTTTCTTTTTGGTGAGGGTGACGATCCTTTGCCGGTCGATCGCGCCGACGGCAAAGGCCACCCCGAAATAGACGAGTGCGGCGCAGCCGACGAGTACCGCGAGCGCGAACAGTCGTGCCAACAGTCCGGCAGCGAAATAGCCGGACAGTAGATCGCGCGCGAACCACAGCGCGGCGCCCATCACCGCCGCCGCGACCAGTTGCCGCGCGATCCGCAGCACCAGCGCGCCGGGTAGCCGGTAATACTGGCGTCGCCACAGCACGATGTAGAGAAAGCCGGTGTTGATCCAGGCGCCGATCACGCTGGCATAGGCGACCCCGACGACGCCGAAGCGCTGGAGAAAGGCAATGTTGAAGGCGACGAACACCGCCAACGAAATGAAGGCCGCATAGACCGGGGTCCGGGTGTCAGCCCGGGCGTAGAAATTGGGCACCAGCACTTTCACCAGCACATAGGCAGGCAGGCCCAGCACCAGCACGGCGAGCACATTGCCCGTCACCGCCGCATCGGCCAGATCGAACCGCCCGCCCTGGAAAATCATGGTCACGAACGGCGTCGCGCAGATCGCCAGCGCGACTGCGGCGGGGATGGTCAACAGCATCGCCAGCTCGATCGCATCGGATTGCACCCGGTCGGCACCTTCCTTGTTCTTGCTGCCGACGAATTTCGACAGCGTGGGCAGGATCGCGGTGCTCAGCGCGATCCCGATGATGCCCAGCGGCAGCTGGTTCAGCCGGTCGGCGTAATTCATGTAGCTGACCGACCCGCTCTCGAGCTGGTTGAGGAAATAGAGCTGCACCAGCGTGTTGATCTGATAGGCGCCCCCGCCGATCGCCGCGGGCAGGGCAATGATCCCGAGCCGCTTCACCTCGGGGGTCAGCCTCGGCCATAGCAGCTTGGGCCGGAAGCCCTCGACCCGGACCCATACGAAAAGCCAGACCAGCTGCATCACGCCCGCACCGGTTACCGCCCAGGCGATCCCATAGGCGGTCTGCTCCACGCTCGCGCCGGTCGCATCCATCCACCGCTCGCCAAGCAGCAGCGCTGCAATCAGCACCAGATTGAGGATGATCGGAAAGCTCGCTCCGGGCGCGAAGCGCGAAACCGAATTGAGCATGCCGGTGAACAGAGTCACCATGCTCACCAGCACGATATAGGGGAACATGATCCGCGCGAAATCGACCGCCATGTCGAACTCGCCGGGATCGACCGGCTTGTCGGCCAGCAGCCAGATCACGCCGGGCATCGCCAGCAGCAGGATGGCAGTCAGAGCGATCAGCACCGGCAGGAAGACGCTCAGCACCTCGTCGCTGAAGCTGCGCGCGGCTTCGAGCCCACCTTCGCCATGCAGCCGCTTGGAGAACATCGGCACGAAGGCGGCCGAGAAGGCGCCCTCGGCGAATAGCCGGCGGAACACGTTCGGGATGATGAAGGCCTGAAACCACGCGTCGGTCACCGCATTGGCACCGAGCACGCGGCTGAAGATCATCTCGCGCGCCATGCCGGCGACGCGGCTGACCATGGTCAGCCCGCCGATCGTCCCGACGTTTTTGAGCAGGCTCATGCCCGAGCCCTGGTCAGCGCGGCGTCAGGCGTTGCCGCCGGGCAGGGGCGCCTGGCCTTCGCCCTGCTGTTCCTGCGCGCGCGCGGCAAGTTGCTGCTGGTAGAGCGCACCGAAATCCATCGGCTCCATCATCAGCGGCGGGAAACCGGCATCGCGGGTCGCATCGGCGATCACGCGGCGCGCGAAGGGGAAGAGGATGCGCGGCGCTTCGGCATAGAGAAAGGCGTGGGCGTGCTCATCGGGCAGGTTGCGCAGGCCGGCGAGGCCGCAATAGCTCAGCTCGACGAGATAGAAATTGCCCTTCTCGCCCTTGGCCGTGATGTTCACCTTGAGCTCGACTTCGTGCACTTCACCGTTGACCGGGGTCGCGCCGATGTTGAACTGCAGATCGATCTGCGGCTGGTCGGTCCACTGGAAGCAGGCCGGCGCATTGGGGTTCTCGACCGAAAGATCTTTCACATATTGCGAGATCATGCCGGCGGCGGGGCGATCGTCCGCGCCGTTGGAGCCGGCTGCGGGATCGGGATTGATGTCGGTAAGGATATCGCCTTCGTCGGCCATGATGCGTAGTCTTTCGTGTCAGTGTTGGCTCTGCGGTGCCTGTCGCGGGCGGCTGGTTGGGCCTGGCACCGGTTCGGAGGCGCGCGTAGCACCTGCTTATGTGTGCGGCAACTGCGCTGCACGGGACGGGGCGGGCCTGCAGGGCGGCGGGAAGAAGCCGCGCGGCGTGTTGTCCATTTGAGTTTTACACCTATGTAGGGCAGGGGTAAGTTACGAAAATCTCGGGCCCGTGCCGCTTGTTCAAACGGGCCAAAACTGCAGGTGCTTTACGTGATACTGGAAATCGTCATCCTCGCCGCCGTCGCCGCCTTTCTCGGCCTGCGGCTTTATTCGGTGCTCGGTCGCCGGGCCGAGCACGAGGAAGAGGTCGTGCCTCGCCGTATCGAACGCGGCGAAGACCGCCTGCCCGCCGATGAGTCGGCGCGCTCCGCCCAGCCTTCGGTGCAATTGCGCCAGGCGGACATTCCCGCCGGGACCGAGGCGGGCGTGCGGGCGATCGCCGGTGCCGATCCGCGCTTCGATGTCGTCTCCTTCCTCGAAGGGGCGAAGGGCGCCTACGGCATGATCCTCGAAGCCTTCTGGGAAGGCGATCGCGAAACCTTGCGCGAATTGTGCGACGACGATGTCTATGAAAGCTTCGCCGGCGCGATCGACGCGCGCAAGGAAGCGGGCGAGACCCTCGCCAACCGGCTGGTGAGAATCGAGAATGCGACGATCAAAAGCGCCGAACTCGACGGGCGGATGGCGCGCGTCGCGGTGCTGTTCGTCGCCGATATCGCTGCGGTGACCCGCGATCGCGATGAAACGGTCATCGCCGGCTCGCTCGACGATGCCGTCGAAAGCCGCGATATCTGGACCTTTGCGCGCCATGTGGATTCGCCCGAACCCAACTGGATTCTCGACGAAACCGATCAGGACTGATCTGCGCAGCGGCGCTGATTCGCCGATGATCCAGGACTGAGGCGCACCTGCGGAAGATGACGATGGGAACTGGCGACAGCATGCGCATCTTCCGCTCTTCACTCGTCCTGGCTGCGCTGGCGCTGCTTGCCGCCTGCACCCGTACCGTCCCCGTGCCGGGTCCGTCCGTGCCCGGAACCCTCGCGGAGAGCGCTGCGCTTGCGGGCATTGCCCGCGGACCGGCGATCGCCTCGCTGGGGCTGGGGCGGAACGACGCCGCCAGTGCGCTCGCGGGCTTCCGCGAATCCTGCCCCAAGCTGCTGATCCGCACCGACCAGAGCGGGCTGACCCAGCGCGACGACTGGCGCCTCGCCTGCGAGGCCGCGACATCCTGGGGCTCCGGCGACGCTGTCCGCTTCTTCGACACCCATTTCGAGACCGCGCGCGTCGGCGAGGGCGCGGCTTTCGCGACCGGTTATTTCGAACCCGAAATCCTCGGAAGCCGCACGCCGCAACCCGGATCCTCCGTCCCGGTCTATCGCATGCCGCCCGATCTCGTTCGCGGCTGGCCGACCGCCATGGCGGAAAGCGAACGCGAGGGGCGTCCCCCGCTCGGGCGAGCCGCTGCCGGCGGCGATTTCGTACCCTATTACGAGCGCGCAGAGATCGAGCAGGGCGCGCTGGCGGGCCGCGGGCTCGAGATTGCCTGGGCGGCAGACCCGATCGAATTCTTTTTCCTCCAGATCCAGGGCTCGGGCCTGCTGCGGCTGCCCGACGGCTCGCGGATGCGGATCGGCTACGCCGGGCAGAACGGGCGCGAATATGTCGGCATCGGCAGCGTCATGCGCGAGCGCGGGCTGCTCGGCGACGGGCCGGGCCAATACGCCGGTTCGATGCAGGGCATCGTCCAGTATCTGCGCGACTATCCCGTAGCGGGCGCGGATCTGATGCGGCTCAACAAGAGCTGGATATTCTTCCGCGAACTCGACACCGACGGACCGCTCGGCGCGTTGGAGATCCCGGTGCGGCGCGAGGCTTCGGTCGCGGTCGATCCGCGCTTCGTCCCGCTTGGCGCGCCGGTGTGGCTCGATCTCGACCGCGATGTGGCAGACGGGCTGTGGGTGGCGCAGGACACCGGCGGCGCGATCAAGGGCGCCAACCGCTTCGACACCTTCTGGGGCAATGGCGCGGATGCGCGGGAGATCGCCGGGGGGATGAGCGGCCGCGGCAGCGCGCTGGTGCTGCTGCCCAAGGGGACCGTCGCGCGTCTCAACGGGCGATGAGGCCACCGCGCGGGCTGTCCGACGAGGAAGCGGAGGCCTGGCACCGCGTCGCCGAAACGGTGACTCCGCTGGTCGTCAGAAAGGTGGAGCCTAAGGCCATTTTGCCGGCAAGTGCGCCGGAAAAACGCGCTGGAGTGGCACCGCCGCTTCCACGACCCGCCAAGCCCAAGGCCCAGCGCGCCCCGGTTCGTCCTCCGCCCAAGCCGCCAGCCGTTCACGGAAGCGAGCTCGACTCGCACTGGGACCGCAAGCTCAAGGCGGGCACGATGGCGCCCGATTTCACACTCGACCTGCACGGCCACGGTCTCGATGCCGCCTATACGCGGCTGATCAGCGGGGTGGCGCAGGCCCGCGCGATGGGCGCGCGCACGGTGCTGCTGGTGACGGGCAAGTCGCGCCCGGTCGATCCTGCAGATCGTGGCACAGCGCGCGGGGCGATCCGCGCCAAGGTGCTCGACTGGCTCGCCGCCTCCAGCCACCATGCCGCCATCGCCGCCATACGAAAGGCGCACCCCCGCCACGGGGGCGAGGGTGCGCTGTACATCGTGCTCAAGCGCGAGCGCTGAGGGTTATTCGGCGGCTTCGCGCATCGCGTCGCCTTCGCCCGAGATCGATTTGGCGCTTGCCATGCCGGGCGCCTTGGATTTGCCCCCGATCTTGTCGCGCACCATTTTCTCGATCTTCTTGCCGATGGCATCGTCCACATTGCGCCAGTATTCGAAGGCGCGGACCAGCACTTTCTCGCTGACCCCATCGGCCAGATGGCCGGCGACGTTGCCGACGAAACGCTCACGCTGCGCATCGTCCATTACCTCGTTGATCAGCGCACGCGGCTGGCTCCAGTCGTCGTCGTCTTCGCGCAGGGTGTAAGCTTCGCGAACCATGTCGCCGTCGGCATACCAGGTCGCCTCGCCGCCGACTTCGGGCTGGGCTGCGGGCCCGCCGTAGGAATTGGGCGCATAGACCGGGTCGACAGCGTTCACCGTCCGCATCGCCCCGGCGCGCGAATAGGAGTTTACCTCGGCATTGCGGGCCACATTGACCGGGATCTGCTTGTAATTGACGCCGAGCCGCGCACGATGCGCGTCCGAATAGGAGAAGCCACGCGCCAGCAGCATCTTGTCCGGCGACAGGCCGATGCCTGGCACCATGTTGTTCGGTTCGAATGCGAGCTGTTCGATCTGGGTGTCCCAATCGACGGGGTTCTCGTTCAACGTCAGTTTGCCGATTTCGATCAGCGGGTAATCCTCGTGCGGCCAGGTCTTGGTGAGGTCGAACGGGTTGATGTGATAGGTCTTGGCGTCCTCGAACGGCATGATCTGGAACTTCAGCGTCCAGCTCGGGAAATTGCCGCCCGAGATCGCATCGAACAGGTCGCGGCGGTGATAGTCGCTGTCCTCGCCGGCCGTCTTGACCGCTTCGTCCTGCGTCAGATGGGCGTTGCCGCCCATGCTGCCCACATCGGTGTGGAAATGCCATTTGACCCAGAACTTTTCGCCCGCATCGTTGATCAGCATGTAGGTGTGGCTGGAATAGCCGTTCATCTCGCGCCAGTTCTTCGGCACGCCGCGATCGCCCATCAGATAGGTGACCTGATGTGCGCTTTCCGGGCTCAGCGTCCAGAAATCCCACATCATGTCGTGATCGCGCAGGCCGTTGTCCGCGCGGCGCTTCTGGCTGCGGATGAAGTGCTGGAACTTCATCGGATCGCGGATGAAGAAGATCGGCGTGTTGTTGCCGACCATGTCGAAATTGCCGTCCTCGGTATAGAATTTCACCGAAAACCCGCGCGGATCGCGCCAGGTGTCGGGGCTGCCGCGCTCGCCCGCTACGGTGGAGAACCGCATGGCGACATCGGTCTTGGTACCGGGCTGGAAGAATTTGGCCTTGGTGTATTTCGTGATGTCGGCGGTGGTTTCGAAATGGCCGAACGCGCCCGAACCCTTGGCGTGCGGCTGGCGCTCGGGGATTCGCTCCCGATTGAAGTTGGCCATCTGCTCGATCAGATAGTGATCGTTGAGCACGATCGGGCCATCGGGGCCCAGCGTCAGCGAATGTTCGTCCGACTGGACTCGGATGCCCGTATCGGTGGTGGTGGGGGGTACGCTCTTGTCGGCCATGGCGACGCCTTTCGGTAGTGTGGAGAATTCACCTAACGAACGCGCGTGCGGCTCCCTACGTTCCGTAGCCCGAGGCTGATATAAGCGTGGTTCAGGCGCTGCTCGCGAGTACCAACGCAAAAGGCCCCCGACATCGCTGCCGGGGGCCTTCCTTAGCTCTAAAGCGAAACCGCCTTACGCGTGGTATTTGGCGCAGGTCAGATCGAACCTGTCCGCGTCCATCACCTTGGTCCAGGCGGCAACGAAGTCGCGCGCGAACTTTTCCTCGTGGCCGTTCTCGGCATAGACTTCGGCCACGCTGCGCAATTGCGAGTTGGAACCGAAGACCAGATCGGTGCGTGTGGCGCGCCATTTCTCGTGGCCCTCCAGGCGGCACTTGCCGACGAATTCCTCGTCACCGCTTTCGTCGACCACTTCCCACAACGTACCCATGTGGAGCAGGTTCACGAAGTAATCGTTCGACAGCACGCCCGGTTTGTCGGTCAGCACGCCGATCGTGTTGCCGTGCTGGGTATGCTTGCTCACCGCGCCAAGCACGCGCATCCCGCCGACCAGTACGGTCATTTCGGGGATCGACAGACCCAGCAGATTGGCGCGGTCTACCAGCATGTCCTCGGTCTTCACGCTGGCGCTGGTCTTTAGGTAGTTGCGGAAACCGTCGGCAAACGGTTCCAGCGGCTCCCAGCTTTCGGCGTCGAACTGCTCCTGCGTGGCATCGCCGCGTCCGGTGGTGACGTTGACTGCCATGCCGAAACCGCCGTCCTTCAACGCCTTTTCGATGGCCGCTGCGCCGCCCAGCACGATGGCATCGGCCATCGAGATGTCGCCGCGCAGCTCGTCCAGCTTGGCCAGGACCTTGCTCAGTTCCTCGGGATCGTTGACCTTCCAGTTCCGCAGTTCGTCGAAGCGGATATGCGCGCCATTGGCGCCGCCGCGATGGTCGGACTTGCGGTAGGTGCTGGCGGAAGCCCATGCTGCCTTGACCAGTTCGGCCACCGTCAGCCCGCTCTCCATGACCTTGGACTTGAAGGCGGATGCTTCGCCATCCGACAGCTGCTTGCCGGCGGGGATCGGGTCCTGCCAGATCAGCTCTTCGGACGGAACTTCGGGGCCCATGTAACGGACCTTGGGGCCCATGTCGCGATGCGTCAGCTTGAACCAGGCACGGGCGAAGGCATCGTCCAGCGCGGCCTGATCGTCACGGAAGCGTTCGGAAATCGCGCGATAGGCCGGGTCCCGCTTCAGCGCCATGTCGGCGGTGGTCATGATCGTCGGGACCTTCTTGTTCGGGTCCCGCGCGTCCGGTGCCATGTCGGCTTCTTCGGGATCGATCGGCGTCCACTGGTTCGCGCCCGCCGGGCTCTGCACCAGCTCGTATTCGTATTTGAACAGCAGGCGGAAATAGTCGCCGCCCCACTGCGTCGGGTTCGGAGTCCACGCGCCTTCGATGCCGGAGGTGGTGATATGGCCCTTGCCGATCTCCTCGGGGTCGGTCAGCCAGCCGAAGCCCATCGAATGCAGCGCTTCACCCTCGGGGGCCTTGCCAAACGTGTCGGAGGGCTCGGCGCCGTGGCACTTGCCGAAGGCGTGGCCGCCGGCGGTCAGCGCGACGGTTTCCTCGTCGTTCATGGCCATGCGCGCGAAGGTTTCCTTCATGTCGCGCGCCATGCCCTCGGGATCGTGCGGATTGCCGCCCGGCCCTTCGGGATTGACGTAGATCAGGCCCATCTGGATCGCGGCGAGCGGGTTCTCCAGCGCCTTGCCCTCGTCGGGCAGGATGCGCGTGGCGACGCCTTCGTCGACCCACTGTTCCTCGCTACCCCAATAAATGTCCTGTTCCGGCTCGTAGACGTCCTTGCGCCCGCCGCCGAAGCCGAACACGGGCCCGCCCATGCTCTCGATCGCGACATTGCCGGTGAGGACGAACAGATCGGCCCAGCTGATGTGCTTGCCGTACTTCTGCTTGATCGGCCACAGCAGGCGGCGCGCCTTGTCGAGATTGCCATTGTCGGGCCAGCTGTTGAGCGGGGCGAAGCGCTGCTGGCCGGAGGAGGCACCGCCGCGACCGTCGCCGGTGCGATAGGTGCCGGCTGCGTGCCAGGCCATGCGGATGAAGAACGGGCCGTAATGGCCGTAATCCGCCGGCCACCAGGGCTGGCTGTCGGTCATCAGCGCGGTAAGGTCGTCCTTGAGCGCCTTGTAGTCGAGCACGTTGAAGGCTTCGGCATAATCGAAATCCTCGCCCATCGGATCGGGCGAAGCGCCGCCCTGAGTGAGGATGTGAAGGTCGAGCGAGTCGGGCCACCAGTCGCGGTTGGTCCGGCCGAGCAGGGCGCGCACGCCTCCGTCACCGCTGAAGGGGCATCCGCCGCTGATATCACCTGTCTTCGCGTCCATGGGCTCTCTCCTCTAGTTTCATCAATCGACTCAGGTCTTGCCTGAGCTACCTGACCAAGATGACGGCTCGGCGATCATTCGTCCAATCGATTAAATGCGTCGAATTGATTGCCTTAAGCGATGGTGCGGCAAGCGGAGCATCCATACGAAAAGCGCCGCCATCCACGGGGGACGACGGCGCTAAGAATTCAGTTTGCTCGGTGGTGTCAGGCGGCCTTCGCGATGTCTTCCACCGGCTCGTTGCGGATGAGGTAGTCGAAGGCGGAGAGCCCGGCCTTCGAGCCTTCGCCCATCGCCACCACGATCTGCTTGTAGGGCACGGTGGTGACATCGCCCGCCGCGAACACGCCGGGCAGATTGGTGCGGCCTTCCTCGTCGATGACGATCTCGCCATGCTGCGAGAGTTCGAGCCCACTTTCCCTGAGCCATTCGGTGTTGGGGACCAGCCCGATCTGGACGAAAACGCCGGCCAGTTCGATCGCCCGCTCGTTGCCCGAATTGCGATCCTTGACCACCAGGCCGTTGACCCGGTTGCCGTCGCCGGTGATCTCGGTGGTCTGGCCCGAGGTGATGATTTCGACATTGGGAAGGCTGCGCAGCTTGGCCTGCAGCACTTCATCGGCGCGCAGCTTGGTGTCGAACTCGATCAGCGTGACATGGCCGACGATCTTCGCAAGGTCGATCGCCGCCTCGACGCCGGAATTCCCGCCACCGATCACCGCGATGCGCTTGCCCTTGAACAGCGGGCCGTCGCAATGCGGGCAATAGGCGACGCCCTTGTTGCGGTATTCGGCCTCGCCCGGAACGCCCATATTGCGCCAGCGCGCGCCAGTCGAGAGGATCAGGCTGCGCGCGCTGAGCGTGGCGCCATTGCCAAGCTCGAGCCGGTGCATGCCGCCCTTTTCCCTGGCCGGAACCAGCTTGGCCGCGGTGGCGAGGTTCATCAGGTCGATCTCGTATTCGCCGACATGCGTTTCCAGCTGCGTGGCCAGCTTGGGGCCTTCGGTATAGGCGGTGCCGGGAAGGTTCTCGATCCCCAGCGTGTCGTGCAACTGACCGCCGAAACGCTCTGCGGCAATCCCGGTGCGGAAGCCCTTGCGCGCGGTGTAGATCGCCGATGATGCGCCCGCGGGGCCGCCGCCGACGATCAGCACTTCGAATGGCTCCTTGGCGGACAGTTTCTCGGCCGCCTTGGCGCCGCTGCCCTTGTCGAGCTTGGCGAGGATCTCGGCCAGCTCCATCTTGCCGTTGTAGAAACTTTCGCCGTTGAGGAAGGTCGCGGGAACGGCCATCACGCCGCGCTCCTCGACCTCGTTCTGAAAGGCGCCGCCCTCGATCAGCGTGGCAGTGATACGCGGGTTTTCGAGCGCCATCAGCACCAGCGCCTGCACCACGTCCGGGCAATTGTGGCACGAGAGCGAGAAATACATCTCGAAATTGTAGTCACCCTCGAGCGCGCGGACCTGCTCGATCAGATCGGCGTCGACCTTGGGCGGGTGGCCGCCGGCCCACAGCAGCGCCAGCACCAGCGAGGTGAACTCGTGCCCCGTGGGCAGACCTGCGAAGCGGACCCATTTGGTCGCGTCGCTGGCGCGGCGGATCACGAAGCTGGGCGTGCGCTCGTCGGTGCCGTCGAAGCTGGCACTGACATCATCGTGCAGCGCGGCGATCTGTTCGATCAGCTCACGCGTCTGCTGCGATTTCGCGTCATCGCCGAGCGAGGCAACGAGTTCGACCGGCTCGCGCAGATTGGCGAGATAGGTCTTCAGCTGCTGGGTGAGACTGGCGTCAAGCATGGCAAATCCTGTTGGCGAAAGCCGAAAACGGAAAAAGCAAAAAGGCCCGGGACGGGAGGGGGGAGGGTACACCCCGGGCCTTCCAGCAGCCCAGGCGAGGCCCGGGCGCTTCGCGGCCACCGTCGAAACGACGGCCGCGGTATCAATTCAGATCCGAAAAATCAGATCTTGCCGACGAGGTCGAGCGAAGGAGCCAGCGTGTCGCCGCCTTCTTCCCACGCCGCGGGGCACACCTGGCCCGGATTGTTGCGGACGTATTGCGCGGCCTTGATTTTGCGGGTCAGTTCGTTCGCATTGCGGCCGACGCCTTCGCAGGTCTGCTCCATGATCTGGATCACGCCATCGGGATCGATGACGAAGGTCGCACGGTCGGCGAGGCCAATGTCCTCGCGCAGCACGTCGAAATTCTTCGACAGCGTGTGGAGCTGGTCGCCGAGGAAAGCGAACTTGAGCTTGCCGATGCGCTCGCTGGTGTCGTGCCAAGCCTTGTGGGCGAAATGCGTGTCGGTCGAGATGCCATAGACTTCGACGCCCATCTTCTGGAGCATGTCGTAGTGCTCGCCGAGATCTTCGAGTTCGGTCGGGCAGACGAAGGTGAAGTCGGCGGGATAGAAGAAGAACACCGCCCATTTGCCGGCGATATCGTCCTGCGTGACTTCGAAAAAGTCCTTGCCGGCCTGGAAGGCGTTGGCTTTGAACGGTTTGATCTGGCTGCCGATGATACCCATGAGAATCTCCTAAATCGGGTGAAACTGATGGTCAGGAGATAGGGTGTGTTGCGCCGCACAAAAGCGCTTTTGTGCGATTGCTAACATCGGAATTATCAATCAGTGGCGTGGAACTTTCGCAAAACGCGACTGGCCGCTGATTTCGTTGCGTTTGATGCAATCGATCGGGGTGCTGAGTGGGTCTTCTATGTCTGGTATTGGGTGGGAAGCGGTCAATCTAGCCTGCGCATCTTCCTCGCAACCCAAACAACTGGGACAGAGAAAAGAAAGATATAGGTAACCGCTCTCGCGCCCCACTCGTCGGTTACAAAATATGCGATTACACCACACGCTAACCCGAATAAGGACCAAGATTGCCAAGCCTTCATAACGCGGCTTTGGCATATGTCCTGAATGTCTGCAAATGGGTCGTTTGCCGACCGGCCGTTACCCGCATTGCGCGCGGTGCAGCAGTTTGTGGTCCGCCAGCACCAGCGCCATCATCGCCTCGACCACGGGTGTGCCGCGGATGCCGACGCAGGGGTCGTGGCGGCCCTTGGTTCGCACCTCGGTTGCCTCTCCCTGCCGATCCACGCTGGCAACGGGCGTAAGGACCGAACTCGTCGGCTTGAAGGCGACGCGGCAAATCACCGGCTGGCCGGTGGAAATGCCGCCCGCGATCCCTCCTGCGTGATTGGCGGCGAATTCGGGCGAGCCATCCTCGCCAGGGCGCATGGCATCGGCGTTTTGTTCGCCCGTCAGCCGCGCGGCGTCGAACCCGTCGCCGATCTCGACCCCTTTCACGGCGTTGACGCTCATCATGCCTCCCGCAAGGTCGCCGTCCAACTTGGCATAGATCGGCGCGCCCCAGCCGGCCGGAACGCCGGTTGCCACGCACTCGACCACCGCACCCAGCGACGACCCGGCCTTGCGCGCATCGTCCACCAGCGCCTCCCAGCGCTTTGCCGCGCTCGCATCAGGGCACCAGAAAGGATTGCGCGCGATTTCCTCCGCGTCGAACGCCGCCGGGTCGATCGCATCGCCGCCGATCTCGGCGACATAGGCCAGGATCGTCACCTCGGGCATGACCAGCCGCGCCACCGCGCCCGCCGCCACGCGCATGGCGGTCTCGCGCGCCGAACTGCGCCCGCCGCCGCGATAATCGCGAAAGCCGTATTTCGCATCATAGGCGTAATCGGCGTGGCCGGGGCGGTAGGTGTTGGCGATTTCGGAATAATCCTTCGATCGCTGGTCGGTGTTCTCGATCAGCAGCGAAATCGGGGTGCCAGTGGTGCGGCCCTCGAAGACCCCCGAGAGAATCCGCACTTCGTCGGCCTCGCGCCGCTGGGTGGTGTATTTCGACTGCCCCGGTTTGCGCGCATCGAGGAAGGGCTGGATATCGTTTTCGGCGAGCGTCAGCCCCGGCGGGCAGCCGTCGACCACCGCGCCGATCGCGGGTCCATGGCTCTCGCCCCAGGTGGTGAAGCGCAAGACGCGTCCGAAGGTGTTCCAGGTCATGCCAGCCACATGCCCGAATATGTGGGCGCAAGTCCATCGGCGCTGGACCGATTGTGCCCGCTTGGCCTAGAACAAAGCATGTCCGGATTTATGCCATGATCGCCAAGCTCAAGGGCCTGCTCGACGACACCGGCCCCGACTGGGCGGTGATCGATGTCGCAGGCGTGGGCTATCTGGTCCATTGCTCGTCAAAGACGTTGGCGGCGCTGGGCGCGGCTGGCGAGGCCTGCACCCTGTTCACCGATCTGCAGGTGAGCGAGAACGACATGCGACTTCTCGGGTTCGCCGAAGCCGGCGAGCGCGACTGGTTCCGGCTGCTGACCGGGGTGCAGGGCGTGGGCAGCAAGGTCGCGCTGGCGATCCTCTCGGCGCTCTCGCCGGGCGAATTGCGCGACGCTTGCGCGCGGGTCGACGCGGCCACGCTGGCGCGCGCGCAAGGCGTGGGCCCCAAGCTCGCGGCGCGGATCGTCAACGAATTGAAGGACAAGGCGGGCGCGCTGCCCGGCGGCGGCGACGGCGCGGGGCTCGCGGCGGTACCGGCGGGCGGGGCGAGCGCCGACGCGGTCTCGGCGCTGCAGAACCTCGGCTTCAAACCCGCCGTGGCCGCGCAGGCCGTCGCCCGCGCGCAGAGCGAGCTGGGCGAGGGCGCGAGCGAAGGCGAACTGATCCGCGTGGCGCTGAAGAAGGCGGCGGGGTGATGTTGTTCGTGCGAGGCATCATGGGCAACATCAAGTTGAACCCTGCGATCAAGCTATGGGGCTCGGTTGCAATCGTTGTTGGGTTGCTAATCGGATCGGTCGTCGACCGGGCTCTAGAATTTCGAGAGGCCGTTCGAGAATGTCAGGCGCAGGGCGGAACCTGGGTCGGCGGCGCCTTGCCGAGCGCATATTGTGCGGATGCAGTTCGACAGGACGACAATTGGTGACCGACCCGATCCCCCTTCACACCCCCGCCCTCCAGCCGGACGACCCCGACGCGGCGCTGCGGCCCAAGTCGCTGGCCGAATTCGTCGGCCAGCGGGCTGCGCGCGAGAATTTGCGGGTGTTCATCGAGGCCGCGCGGTCGCGCGGCGAGGCGCTGGACCATGTCCTGTTCTTCGGGCCGCCGGGGCTGGGCAAGACCACGCTGGCGCAGATCGTCGCGCGCGAGCTCGGGGTCGGCTTTCGCTCCACCTCGGGTCCGGTGATCGCCAAGGCGGGCGATCTGGCCGCGCTGCTGACCAATCTCGAACCCCACGACGTGCTGTTCATCGACGAGATCCACCGGCTTAATCCGGTGGTCGAGGAAATCCTCTACCCGGCGATGGAGGACCGCGCGCTCGACATCATCATCGGCGAGGGCCCCTCGGCGCGCAGCGTGCGAATCGACCTGCCGGCCTTCACGCTGGTCGGCGCGACCACGCGGCAGGGGCTGCTGACCACCCCCTTGCGCGACCGCTTCGGGATTCCGGTGCGGCTCAATTTCTACACCGAGGACGAATTGCTCAAGGTGGTCACGCGCGGGGCTGGCCTGCTCGAGCTGGGAATCGACGAAGGCGGCGCCCGCGAGATCGCGCGGCGCAGCCGCGGTACGCCGCGCGTCGCGGGGCGGTTGATGCGGCGGGTGCGCGATTTTGCTCATGTAGCGGGGGACGGCACGGTCACCGCCAAGGTCGCCGATGCCGCGCTGACCCGGCTCGAAGTCGATTCGCTCGGTCTCGACGCGATGGACCGGCGCTATCTCACGATGATCGCGACCACCTACGCCGGCGGTCCGGTGGGCGTCGAGACGCTCGCGGCCGGCCTGTCGGAGCCGCGCGACACGGTGGAGGAGGTGATCGAGCCTTATCTCATCCAGCTGGGCCTCATCGCCCGCACCGCGCGCGGACGCTGCCTCAACGAGGGCGGCTGGCGGCATCTGGGGCTCGCCGCTCCGGGGCCCTCAGGCCAGTCGAACTTGTTCGACGAAGAGGGTTGAGAGCTCGGTAAGGTTTGCCCCGCGCCGGGTCCCGCTGCGGGACAGGGCAGTCAAACGGCTGGCTTTTCGGATGGGAATTTACTTTTTAGCCATCACGCGGATAGTAAACGAATCTGCACAAAGGCTTTTTCGGTGTAATGACCCGTCCTGGGCCAGAGTGCCGGTCGAAACAGGAATTTGAACGATGTCGGTAAAAGCAGCTCTCGCAAAACTCTCGGCCACCGCTGCCGGTGGTGCGCTCCTGGCGGGCGGCGCGGTGCATGTCGCCGAGAAGCCGATCACCGACAGCCCGTCGTTCAAATCGGCGAAGGCCGAGCCGCGCCAGATCAAGATGATCAAACCGACCCCGCGCCCGGTGGCGCAGCGGACGGTGCCCCGGCGCGAGCCGGTCCGCGCCCGGACGATCGAACGCCCGGTCGAGCCGGTCTATCGCACCGTGCTGGCCCCGGTACCGGTGCCGCCGCTTCCCGAAGCGCGGCCGCTGGCCGGCGGCGGCGGTGCGGCGCGCTCGATCCCCTCGGGTGGCGGCGGCTTCGGTGGCGGCTTCGGCGGCGGCGGCGGCTTTTTCGGAGGTTTCTTCGGCGGCAGCAGCGGCGGCAGCACCAGCGTGGTGGTCAACACCACCAGCGGCGAAACCACCAGCGGTACGCCCGGTACGACGACGACCACCACCACGACCTCGACCAGCGGTTTCGACGGCGACATCATCGTCGATATCGACAATTCGAACGAGAACTCGAGCGGCGGTTCCTCGACCTCGACCACCACCGGCGGGGTGTCGACCAGCACCGGGGCAGTCAGCACATCGACCAGCACGGGCGCGGTCAGCAGCTCGACCGGAGCGGTGAGCAGTTCGACCGGTGCGGTCAGCACTTCCACCGGCGCGGTCAGCAGCACCACCACCTCCAGCTCCTCGGGCGATGTCTCGAGCAGCAGCTCGGGCGATGTTTCGACCAGCACCTCGACCTCGGGTAACATCACCTCGAGCACCAGTTCCTCGACTTCGAGCTCCAGCTCGTCCAGTTCGAGCAGCTCGACTTCCTCGAGCTCGAGTACTTCGGGCGATGTCAGCTCGACCAGCGGCACCACCAGCGGAACCGATGTTCCTGCGCCGCCGATGATGGCGCTGTTCGGCCTTGCCGCCGCAGCAGTGCTGCGCCGACGCAAGCTGGCCGCACTGTTCGCGCGCAAGCGGATCGCCTGAGCGAAACCCCACTCGACGTTACAAGAAAGGGCGGCTCCCCAGCACGGGGAGCCGCCCTTTCTTTTGGGCTACTGTCGAGTGCGCTCAGTCGGTGGCGAGCTTGCGCAGCACGTAGTGGAGGATGCCGCCGTTGCGGTAATACTCCATCTCGTTGGCGGTATCGATGCGGCACTTGGTGGTGAAGGTCTTCACCGGGCCGTCGGCATGGGTCACCTCGACCTCGATCTCCTGGCTCGGCGAGAGATCAGCCAGCCCCTTGATGGTGAAAGTGTCGTCGGGGCCCAGACCCAGGCTCTGGCGCGTCTCGCCATTGGTGAACTGCAGCGGCAGCACGCCCATGCCGATCAGGTTGGAGCGGTGGATGCGCTCGAAGCTCTCGACGATGACCGCACGCACACCCAGCAGGATCGTGCCCTTGGCGGCCCAGTCGCGGCTCGAGCCGGTGCCATATTCCTTGCCAGCGACGACCACCAGCGGGGTGCCGTTTTCCTTGTGCTTCATCGCCGCGTCGTAGATCGGCATCTGCTCGCCCTCGAAGGTGGTGAAGCCACCCTCGACGCCCGGAACCATCTCGTTGCGGATGCGGATATTGGCGAAGGTGCCGCGCATCATCACCTCGTGATTGCCGCGGCGGCTGCCGTAGGAATTGAAATCCGCCTTGGCGACCTGGTGGCTGTTCAGATACTCGCCCGCCGGGCTGTCTTCCTTGATCGAACCGGCCGGGCTGATGTGATCGGTCGTGGTCGAATCGCCCAGGATCGCCAGCAGCTTGGCATCGGTGATGTCGGTGATCGGTGCGGGCTCCATCCCCATCCCGTCGAAATAGGGCGGGCTGGCGACATAGGTGCTGGTCGGGTTCCAGCGATAGGTGTCCGACGCCTCGACCTTGATCCCCTGCCAGTGCGCGTCGCCTTCATAGACATTGGCGTAGCGGCGCTCGAACATCCCGCGGTCGATATTGGCCGCGCGATGGTCGGCGATTTCCTGATTGCTCGGCCACAGATCGGCGAGCATCACGTCCTTGCCGTCCTGGTCCTGCCCGATCGGGGTCTCGGTGATGTCCTGCGTCACCGTACCCAGCAGCGAGTAGGCGACCACCAGCGGCGGCGAGGCGAGGAAGTTGGCGCGCACGTCGGGCGATACGCGGCCTTCGAAATTGCGATTGCCCGAGAGCACGCTGGCGGCGACGATGTCGTTGCCATTGATCGCCTTGCTGATCGGCGGGGCCAGCGGGCCCGAATTGCCGATGCAGGTGGTGCAGCCATAGCCGACCAGATCGAAGCCCAGCGCATCGAGATCGGTCTGAAGGCCTGACTTCACCAAATAGTCGGTGACCACCTGCGAGCCGGGAGCGAGCGAGGTCTTGACCCAGGGCTTGGGCTTGAGCCCGCGCGCATTGGCTTTCTGCGCGACCAGGCCGGCGGCAATCATCACATCCGGGTTGGAGGTGTTGGTGCAGCTGGTGATCGCGGCGATGACGACGTCGCCGTCGCCGATGTCGTGATCCTTGCCCTCGACCGCGACGCGGTGCGGGCCGTCCTTCTTGTAGACCGTCTTGAGGTCGGTGTTGAACAGCTCGTCCACTTCGGGGAGCGCAACGCGGTCCTGCGGACGCTTGGGGCCGGCGAGCGAGGGAACCACCTTGCTCATGTCGAGCGCGAGCGTGTCGCTGAACACCGGCTCGTTCTCGGGCGTGAACCACATGCCCTGTTCCTTGGCATAGGCTTCGACCAGCGCCAGCGCGTCCTCGTCGCGGCCGGTCAAGCGCATATATTCCAGCGTCTTTTCGTCGATGCCGAAGAAGCCGCAGGTCGCGCCATACTCGGGCGCCATATTGGCGATCGTCGCGCGATCGGCGAGGCTGAGCGTGGACACGCCGGGGCCGTAGAACTCTACGAAGCTGCCGACAACGCCGCGCTCGCGCAGCATCTGGACGCAGGTCAGCACCAGATCGGTGGCGGTGACGCCTTCGGCCATCGCGCCGGTCAGCTTGAAGCCGACGACCTGCGGAAGCAGCATCGAGATCGGCTGGCCGAGCATGGCCGCCTCGGCCTCGATCCCGCCGACGCCCCAGCCGAGCACGCCCAGACCGTTGATCATGGTGGTGTGGCTGTCGGTGCCGACGCAAGTGTCGGGATAGGCGACCGCATGGCCGTCCGCATCCTCGGTCGACCACACGCCCTTGCCGATATATTCCAGATTGACCTGGTGGCAGATGCCGGTGCCCGGGGGCACGGCGGAGAAGTTCTTGAAGCTCTTGGAACCCCATTTGAGGAAGTCGTAACGCTCGGCATTGCGCGCGTATTCGAGCTCGACGTTCTGCTCGAAGGCCTTGGGGTGGCCGAATTCATCGACCATGACCGAGTGATCGATCACGAGATTGACCGGGACCTGCGGATTGATCTTGGCGGTGTCGCCGCCCAGCTTGCCGATCGCGTCGCGCATTGCGGCCAAATCGACCACGCAAGGGACGCCGGTGAAATCCTGCAACAGCACGCGCGCCGGGCGGAACTGGATTTCCTTGCCGGTGCTGGGATCCTTCTGCCAGTCGGCGATCGCCTGCGCGTCTTTCGTGGAGACGGTGAAACCGCCATCCTCGAAGCGCAGCATGTTCTCGAGCAGGACCTTGAGGCTGAACGGCAGCTTCGACACGTCGCCGATTGTCTCCGACGCCTTGGCGAAGGAATAATAGGCGTAGTCCTTGCCCTTTACGGTGAGAGTGGAGCGGGTTCCGAGCGTGTCTTTGCCGACCTGGGTCATGCGTGCGTCAATCCTTCCTGAGTGGGGCTTCACCCGACCAATGGCCGGGGCGGCGATATGTGCCGCGCACCTGCGCCGAAAGCGGGCGAAAATCAAGATGGCAGCATGGATGGCGCGCGCTAGAGCGCCCGCTGTTCGGTCGCCGGCACCACGCGACCCGCGCGCGGATTGCGCGCAGCCAGCCAGCATGCCGCGACGATGATCGTGGTCCCGGCGATGGTCGGCAGGGTCACGCTCTCGCGGAAGAACAGCCAGCCGAACAGCGCCGCCCACAGGAAACCCGAATATTCCATCGGCACCAGCACCTGCGCCTCGGCGCGCGCATAGGCCCAGGCGATCGCCATCGCTCCGACGACGGTGAGCAGCGCGGCCAGCGCGGTGTCGAGCAACACCGCCTCGCCGGGCCAGACGAACAGGAACGGTGCGGCCAGCGCCATGACCAGCGCCGCGACGCTCGAATGGAAGGCGGCGATCTCGAGCGGCCGGGCGACCTGCGACTGGCGCCGGATGATGATGAAATTATAGGCGTAGAGCAGCGCGGAAAACAGGATCGCCGCCAGCCCCAGCCCGGTGTCGCGGTCGAACTCGCCGTCTCCCAGCTTGCCGCCGACGATCACCAGCGTGCCAGCAAAGCCGAGGAGCGAGGCGAGGACCGCCTGCTTGCGGATCGTCTCGCCCAGTAACACCCGCGCGAGATAGAGCGCGAGCAGCGGCGCGACGAAGCTGATCGCGATCGCCTCGGCGATCCCCAGCTTGGTCAGCGAGTAAAAGAACGACAGCGCCATGAAGGCCGAAACCACCCCGCGTTCGAGATGCAGCTTCATCACCCGCCAGGTGGGCCAGCGTCCGCCAAGCGCCAGCCAGACCGGCGCGGCCATCAGCGTCCCGATCGCCGAACGCAGCAGCGTGGCGCTGTAGGTGCCCGCCGCCAGCGCCGCGCCTTTCATGAAGGCGTCCATCAACGACAGGCAGGCGACCCCGAGCAAAGCCGCGCCGATCGGGAGCAGGATCCGCGATTGCATCATGCTTGCAGCATTATGCGCGAGCCGTTGCAGCGTCACGTAAATCCGGCAGGAATCGGTCCCAGTTCACGTGCAGCTAAGCTGCGATATTGGAAGGTGGCGCGATATCGCGTAAACAGATGCCGAATGGCGCTTCCGGTGGGACTTATGAAAAATTTCAAGATGATATTGGGCCTGGCGACGGGCACGGCGGTTCTGGCGGTCAGCGCGCAGGCGCAGCCCAGCGGGCCGCAGAACCTGCTCCCCCCCGAACCCGCGACGGTGAGCGAGCCGCTTCCCGACTACACCCAATTGCAGACCCGCGATGGCGATGATGATTCGCGCCCGCCGCAGCCCGCGCCCAGCCAGGCTCCCCAACCTACTGTCGCCGACAATTTCGGCGATATCGAGATGGAGTCGGGCGAGGTGGTGCAGGAACTGCCGGTGCTGATCGGCGAATGGTCGCTGCCGCAAGCACAGCAACTCGCCAGTTTCATTGACAGCATCGCCGCCGAGGGGCTCGATGCACAGGATTACGGCCCCGACGTGCTCGCCGCGGCGATCGCTCAGGGCGAGGGCGCCGCGCTCAACGATGTCGCCAGCCGCACTTTCGTCTGGCTGGTCGAGGATTTGCGCGACGGACGCACTCCAATGGAGGGGCGCAAGCAGTGGTTCGTGATGGACCCCGATGCAGATCGCATGCCCACCGCTCGCCTGCTCAAGGATGCGCTCGCCAGTGGCACGATCGTCGAGACGCTCGAAGGGCTCGACCCGGTCCATCCCGATTACGCGCTGCTCAAGGAGGCGCTCGCCGAAACGCCGCAGGGCCAGACGTCCAAGCGCAAGCTTATCCGCGCCAATATGGATCGCTGGCGCTGGCTGCCGCAGGATCTGGGTAGCAAGTACCTGATGACCAACGTGCCCGAATTCCAGGTCCGGCTGACGGTGCGCGACAAGATCATCAAGAGCTATCGCACCATCGTCGGCAAGCCGGGGCGCACGGCCACGCCGCAGCTGGCCGAAATCGTCGAGGGTGTGATCTTCAATCCGACCTGGACGGTGCCGCAATCGATCGTCCAGGGTGAAGGCCTCGGCGCGCGTGTGCTCGGCAACCCGTCCTGGGCCAAGGCGCAGGGCTACACGGCGACACGCGGCGCCAACGGCTGGATCAGCGTGGTCCAGCAACCCGGGCCCCGGAACGCGCTCGGGGTGGTGAAGCTCGACATGCCCAACCGCCACGCGATCTTCCTGCACGACACGCCGTCGCGCGGGCTGTTCGCCAGTGAGAACCGCGCGCTCAGCCACGGCTGCATCCGCGTCGAGGACGCGCGCGAACTGGCCATGACCATGGCGATCCTGGGCAATATGAAGAGCAAGGACGATATCCCCGCGATCCAGCGCGAGGTCGAGGCGATCACCGCTTCGGGCCAATACACCGCCTATCCGATCGAGAACCAGTGGCCGGTCTACATCACCTATTTCACCATGGCGCGCGATGTGGAGGGCAATCTGACCACCTTCAAGGATATCTACGGGCGCGACGCGGCGGTGATGGCATCGTTCGAGCGTCCGCGCATGGCCAATCGCTCGCGCATCCAGGGCGAGGAGATCATTCCGCTCGAGGCGCCAGGCGCTTAGTCTCCGCCAGAGATTGCTGAACCGGTACGCCTCCAGGCGGGCCGGTCAGTAGACCCCGGGGTTGGTCCGCTGGAAGGTGTTCTCGCGTTCGGGGCGCAGCAGGTCGGTCTGGACCACAGGCGGGGTGATCGTGTTGCCGTCATCGGCAATGCCGTAGCTGCCCGCCAACACCAGCCGCCCGCCCGCCAGATCGATCAGCGCGCGGTCGAACTGCTCCGGACCCATCGCCAGGCAACCGTTGGAGCGGCCCAGCCGCCCCCAGCGATCGACATGCTCGGGGGTCGCATATTGCGCCTTGTGCATCACGATCGCGCGGTCGAGCGCGTTGGAATTGGTCGGATCGAGCCCGTCGAGCCTGATCGAGGTGCCGAAGCGCCCGACATACCAGCTGCGCGTCATATAAGCGCCGCGGCTGGTGGCGTGCGAGCCTTCGAGGTTGGAATAGCGCTTGAGCCAGCCATCGTGCTCGGGATCCGACCCATCGCCATGGCTGACGTGATAGCTCGCCACCCGCTCCGCCGCGAGATCGACGAAATGGAAGCGACGGTGCGCGGAATGCACGCCGAAATCGGCAATCCCGACGATATCCTGGCGCCAGACCGCGTCACCCACGCGCGCCAGCTCGCTGCGGGCGAGCTCGATCAGCTTGCGGTCGCGTACCGAGGTTCCGCTGGCCTGCGCGGCGGCGCGCAGCGGCAGCGCGGCGATCGCGCCAGCGGCCAGCCCGGCCTTGATAAGATCACGGCGTTTCATCGTTTCACCCTTTAGCACCTTCTACCCTAGCGGGAGATGAACGCGCAAATGCCAGATTGGTCTCCGCCATCGCCAGCATCGAGGTGGCGTGCCGCTGCGCCACCGCGCGCTGGTCGTTCCCATATCCGCCGCCAAGCGCGCTGGCGATCGGCAGTCCCCGGCGGCGGGCCTCGGTGACGACGAAGCGATCGCGCGCTGCCAGCCCTGCATCGCTCAGCGCCAGCCGCCCGAGCTTGTCGTCTTGATGCGGATCGACCCCCGCCTGGTAGAGCACCAGATCGGGCGCGAACCGCTCGATGACCTCTGGCAGATGGCGTTCGAGCGCCGCGAGATAGTCGGCATCGTCGGTCCCGTCGGCCAGCCCGATATCGCGATCAGAACGCGCCTTGCGTACCGGGAAGTTCTTCTCGGCATGGAACGACAGCGTGAAAATGTCCGGGCGCGTCGCCGTCAGGCTGGCGGTGCCATCGCCTTGGTGGACGTCGCAATCGACGATCAGGATGCGGCGCGCATCGCCTTGGGCGATCAGCCGGTTCGCGCAGACCGCCAGATCGTTGAACACGCAATAGCCTGCGCCGGTGTCGTGCAGCGCGTGGTGGCTCCCCGCCGCGCTGTTGGCGGCATAGCCGTGCTCCAGCGCCAGCTGCGCGGCGAGCCAGGTCCCGCCATTGGTATGGCGGACCCGGCTGGCGATATGCGGGGTCACCGGAAAGCCGATCCGCCGTTCCTTGTCGCGCGGGACCGCGGCGCGGAACACCTCGTCGACATAGCCGGGATCGTGCACCGCCTCGAGCCAGTGGCGCGGCATCGGTTCGGGCGCGTGTTCGGTGATCGCCGCGCCGCTGGCGCGCAGCGCCTCCATCACCAGGTAGTATTTGTCGAACTTGAATGTGCCACGCTCGGGCGGCGGCGCCATGTAATCGACGTGATGGACGACGTGGAGCATCCGGGTCGGGAAGTGCTTACTCAGCCGCTTCGGCGGCCAGTGCATGCGGATCGAAGGCGACCACTTCGCCCGCCTCGATCTGCGCGGCCTTGGCCTCGACCAGCCGGACGATATGCTCGAGCATGTCCTCGCTCTGCACCGTGTGGTCGGTCACCCCCGAGAGATAGACCATATGCTTGCCATTGCCGCCGCCGGTGAGGCCGATATCGGTCTCGCGCGCCTCGCCCGGGCCGTTGACGACGCAGCCCAGCACCGAAAGGCTCATCGGGGTCTTGATGTGTTCGAGCCGCTTTTCCAGCGCCTCGACCGTGCGGATCACGTCGAAGCCCTGGCGCGAACAGGAGGGGCAGGAGACCACGCGAACGCCGCGAGTCCGCAGCCCCAGCGCCTTGAGCATCTCGAACCCGACCTTTACTTCCTGCTCGGGTTCGGCGGAGAGCGAGACGCGGATCGTGTCGCCGATCCCGGCCCACAACAGGCTGCCCATCCCGATCGAGCTCTTGACCGTTCCGCCGATCAATCCGCCTGCCTCGGTGATCCCGAGATGCAGCGGGCAATCGACCGCTTCGGCGAGCCCATGATAGGCAGCCACCGCGAGGAACACGTCGCTGGCCTTCACGGCGACCTTGAAATCGTGGAAATCATGGTCCTGCAACAGCTTGATATGGTCGAGCGCGCTTTCGATCAGCGCTTCGGGGCAGGGCTCGCCGTATTTCTCGAGCAGATCCTTCTCGAGGCTCCCGGCGTTGACCCCGATGCGGATCGCGCAGCCATTGGCCTTGGCCGCGCGGACCACTTCGGCGACCCGCTGCGACGAACCAATATTGCCCGGATTGATCCTGAGGCAGGCGGCGCCCTTGTCGGCCGCCTCGAGCGCGCGCTTGTAGTGGAAATGGATGTCCGCGACGATCGGGACCTCGGCAGCGCGGGTGATCTTGTCGAAATGCGCGGTCGCCTCTTCGGTCGGGCAGGACACGCGGATGATGTCCGCGCCCGCCTCCTCGCAGCGGCGGATCTGGTCGATCGTCGCGCCGACATCCTCGGTGGGCGTGTTGGTCATGGTCTGGACGCTGATCGGCGCATCGCCGCCGACAGGGACCTTGCCGATCATGATCTGACGGCTCTTGCGGCGCTCGATATCGCGCCATGGGCGTATAGAAGACATGGTGACGATATAGAACGCCCAAGGTGAAGGAGCAATGACAGCGCAACGGCGATGCGCCATGATGTGGCGATGACCGGCATGATCGACGCAGATGAAACCGCAACCCCGCTGCTGTTCGGCCGCGTGCTCGACGGGCACGGTGGGGGGCGTGCGGTCGATTGGGAGGAAGCGCGCAACTGGTCTCCCGCCGCTCCCGGCGAGGTCTTGTGGCTGCATCTGTGCCGCAACCGCAGCGGGGTACAGGGCTGGCTCGAGGAGAGGCTGGGCATTACCGAACCGACCGCCGAACTGCTGGTGTCCGACGCCACCCGCCCGCGCGCCTTTCGCGAGAACGAGACGCTGGTGGCGACCCTGCGGGGGATCAATTTCAACCCCGGTGCGCAGCCCGAGGACATGATCTCGATGCAGGTGTGGAGCGATGGCGACCGGTTGATCACGCTGCGCCGGCATCCGCTGCAGACCCCACGTGAGGTGGTGGCGCTGCTCGATCGCGGGCAGGGCCCGCCCGATGCCGGCGCCACGATCACGCTGCTGGCCGAATTGCTGATCACGCGGATGAGCCAGTCGATCGTCGATATGAACCACGCGCTGGACGACCTCGAAGAGCTCGACCCCGAGGAGCATGCCGAGGACATGCTCAAGCGCATCTCGGTGATCCGCCGCAACTGCCTGGGACTAAAGCGACACATGGGTCCGCAGCACGAGGCGCTGGAGCAGATCAGCCGCGATGCGCCCGCCTGGTTCGAGGATCACGACCGGCGCGAGATCGCCGAATCGATCGCCCGGCTGCGCCGCTATCTCGACGACATCGACATCAGCAAGGAGAGCGCGCTGGTGCTGCAGGACGAATTGCGCGCCCGCAGCCTCGCGAGCAGCGAACACGCGACCTACATGCTGACCATCGTCGCGGGCATTTTCCTGCCGCTAAGCTTTCTCACCGGTCTGCTGGGCATCAATGTCGGCGGGATGCCCGGGATGGACGATCCGCGCGCCTTCTGGACCGTGGTTGCCTTGTGCGGCGTGGTGCTGGCCGGACTGCTGCTGCTGTTCCGGCGGCTGCGCTGGCTCTAGCGCGCCGCCGGAAGGGCATCCGGGAAGCGCTCGTTAGCTGCTCGTACGCTGCGACGGGATGAATTCCTCGCGCACCGCCTGCGCCATCAGCTCAAGCGGGATGATCCCCTGGCTCAGCAGGAAGTCGTTGAAGGCCCTCTCCTCGAAATCCGCGCCCAGCGCGATTTCTGTCTCGATCCGCAAATCGATCAGCTTGCGATAGCCGTAGTAATAGCTGCCCGCCTGCCCCGGCATGCGGAAACTGTAACGGTCGAGCTCCTGCTTCACCATCCCGGGCGAGAACAGCGCATCCTCGCGCAGGATGCGGCCCGCTTCGTCGCGGGTGATCAGCCCGAGGTTGAGCATCGGGTCGAGGAAGGCACGCGCCGCGCGCAGCAGCCGGAACTGCTGGGCGATGAACTGCCCCTCGATCGGCTCGTACGGCATCATTTCGGCTTCGGCGTAGAGCGCCCAGCCTTCGACGTTCACGCTGTTGAAGGCGTAGAGCAGGCGGGCGAGGCTGACCCCCTGCTCGACCAGCGCGGCGAATTGCATCTCGTGCCCCGGGCGGCCTTCGTGCGCGCTCAGCGTCCAGCTCGCCGCGGCGTGGTTGAAATCATCATAGGCGTCCTCGGGCCCCGCGGTGGGATTGCCCGCGGTCAGCACGAAAGTGCCCTGTTCGCCGGTGTTGCCGATCAGCCGCGGCGGCCGCATGTGCGGCGCGGGCTGCGCGGCGCTCTCGGCCGCGGACGCGAGCCGCATCGACAGCTCGTAATCGGGCAGGCTGACGATGTCGTTCTCGCGGATTTTCGCCTCGAGCTGGGCGTTCACGCCGCGATAGAAATCCTCGATCTCGTCATTGGGGATTGTGCGCTCCTTGAGCTTGCGCATCACCGATGCGTAATCGGTTTCTTCCCAGCCGTTCTTCGCCGCGATCTGGGGGGCGAGTGCCTCCATCTGCGCACGGATCTCGTAATAGCCGCGCCGCGCACGCGCCATCGCCTCGCGCGGTTCCATGTCGATCCCGACATTGCGAAGGTTTAGCGCGTAGAGTTCCTCCGGCAGACGCGCATCGGCACGCGCGCTGGGCAGCACGGTGTCGCGGGTCCATTCGCCGTAATCGGCAAACTGGCTCTCCATCGCGTCCAGAGCAGGCTCCGCGCCAGCAATCTCGTAGCGCTCGAACAGCTCGCGAATCCCCGCCACGAAGGTCGGGATCTTGGTGATCGATTCCTCGACCTCGACCGCATAGGGGCCCATCTTGTCGGCCCCGCGGCTGGCTTCGAAACGCGCCTTGGCCAGTTCGGTGTAGGGGCGCGTACCTTCCGCCAGCCCGGTGTAGCGCTGCAGCAGGGTCAGCGCCGAAGCGCGGCGACCTTCCGCGGTCTGGTCCGACAGCATCCCGCCGACGGTGTAGAAGATGGTCTGCGGTACTTCGGACCATTCGAGTAGCAGGCGCTCGTTGAGCCGGGTGGATTTGATGCTGCGGTCGAGCGAGTCGATCAGGATCGCGAGATCCTGTTTGACGAAAGCGTTGGTTTCGGTCTCGCGCGCCGCGGCGAAGCGGGCGCGCAGGGCCTCGGCCCCGGCGAGGTAGCGCTCGTCGCGGTCGGGCGACATGTCGAAGGTCTGCCCGTCATATTGCTCGTATCCCGCCTGCGATGCGCCCTCGGGGAAGAACTGCGCCTCGAACTCGATCAACTGGATCGTATAGGCGTTGCTGGTCTCGACCCATTCCGGCGCCGCTTCGCCCGCTACGGCGACCTCGGACTGCGCCAGGGCGGGCGCGGCTGACAGGGCAAGGGCTGGCGCACTGGCCAGGGCGATAGCGGCGGCGAAGGTTCTCATTGGCAACTCCCGTGAATTTGGCAGCGGCAGGCCTGCGCCCCCGGGCGACTCTGTGCAAGGGGGCAACCCGACGAAAGCCGCCCGCGAGCGGACCAGCGACAGACGGCAGTCCGCTCCTGCGGTTGTTTCAGTACGCGAACTTCGCGCCCACCAGATCCTCCGACACCGCCCACAGCCGCTCGGCCGCTTCCTTGTCCAGCGCGTAGGAACGCACCCCGCCGGTGGGATCGGTATCGCTCTGCTCGGCCACCGCGCAATCCTCGGCATAGAGCCCGCCGTTGCCTTCCAGCTCCTGCGCGGTCGCGACCCAGCAGGTGGTCGCCGCGCCCTGCGGGATAGACTTGAAGGTCATGCCTTTGTCGCCGGCATTGCTTTCCATCCGCTTGCGCAGATTGGCGAGGTCGTCGGGTTCGAGATGGCGCCCGAGATTGGTCATGATCCCGCCGGGGTGCACCGCATAGGCATGGATCCCCTTGTCCGCGAGCCTCTGCTCCAGCGCCACGGTGAACAGGATGTTGGCGGTTTTCGACTGCCCGTAGGCCTCCCATTTGTCGTAGTCGCGTTCGGCATAGTTGAGGTCGTCGAAATGGACCGAATCGAGATGATGGCCGCGGCTCGAAAGATTGACGATGCGCTGCCGCTCGCCCTTTTCCAGCAATGGCATCAGCAGGTTGGTCAGCAGGAAATGGCCTAGATGGTTGGTCCCGAACTGCAACTCGAAGCCATCGGCGGTGCGGTTGAGCGGGCAGGCCATCACCCCGGCGTTGTTGATGTAGAGATCGATATGGTCGAATCTCGTCAAAGCCTGATCCGCCGCGGCGCGGATGGAATCGAGCGAGGCGAGGTCGCAGACCAGCGTTTCGACCTTTGCGCCTGTCTCGTCGCCGATCGTCTTCGCCGCCGCTTCCAGCTTGGATTCGTCGCGGCCAGAGAGGATGAGATTGGCCCCTCTGGCGCCCATGGCCCTCGCGGTTTCGTGACCGAGCCCCGAATAGGCACCGGTGATAAAGGCGGTCCGGCCGGTGAGGTCCTTGTCGGCAAGGACTTCGTCCGCCGTGCTGTCGAAACCGAATGTGCTCATGTCTTGATCTCCGGATGAAGAAGGGGCGCGGGATGGTCTATCCCGCGCCCCTGCTGTTTGGCTAGTGCCGTGTCGAACCCTGCCTCACGCGCCGGGCGGGAGCGGATCGTCGTCCGTCGAAGCGGCAGCCGGCTTGCTGCGCCCGGGCCGAGCCGGCGGTGTGGTGGTCGGCTTGTCGAGCTCACCCGATCCCATGCTGGCATCGAGTTCTTCCAGCTTGCGCGCCGCCCAGTCGCGGCCGCCGAGCCCGAAGGCCAGCGCACCCGCCACCGAGATACCCGCCACGATGATCGTCAGCGCGGTGGTCGGGATCATCCCGCCGATCCCGGTGAACTGCAGCCCCATGAAGACGAACAGCACGATGGTGATCCACTTGACGATCGTCGCAGGGGTCGAACGTGCCTCGTCTCCGGCGATGATCCGCGCGAGCATATTGGCGATCAGGAAGCCGACCCCGATCACCACGGCGCCAAACACTACACGTCCGCCAAGCTCGAGGATTTGGTCGAGGATCGCGGTCAGTTCGGGAAAGCCCAGCATGCGCGTGGCGGCGATCGCGAAGAACAGGATGATCGCCACCTGCGCGACCCGCGCGATGATCGCGCTGGCGCCGGTGGTGCCCGTCGTGAGGCCGGTTTCGGCCAGCGCCCGGTCGACGCCGAGGCCTGGCAGGATTTCCTTGAGCATCTGCGCCACGAACTTGCTGACGAGATAGCCGATCCCCAGCAGGATCGCCGCGGCGAGGATGTTGGGAATGGCGGCGAAGATCCGCCGCAGCATGTCCGAAGCCGGTTCGGAAATCGACTGGATGTTGAGCGTTTCCAGCGCCGCGATCGAGACGAACAGGACGATCACGACATAGGCGATCGTGCCGATGGTCTTGCTGATCGTGGCGTTGCCGGTGACGCTGTCGACCCCGCCGCGATTGGCCCATTTGTCGAAGCTGATCGCACCCAGCGAGGTGACGATCAGGTCGCGCACGATCCTTGCCACCATCAGGCCGATGAAGAAGATCAGCCCGGCAGCGATGATGCGGGGAATGAATTCGACGGTCGTTTCGAGCAGCGTGTCGACCGGTCCGGCCACCACGCCGAGGCCGAAGACGTTGAGGATCGCGATGAGACCGAACAGCCAGATGAACAGCGCGACGATCTTGCCGAGCGATTCCCCCAGCGAGGAGCCGGTGCCGGTTGCACGCTGGAAGAAGGAAACATTGTCGACAAGCTTGGCAAAGGCCCATTTGGCTGCCTTGGCCAAAGCCCAGGTCGCGATGAGAATAATGATGGCGAGAACGGCTTTTTCAAGCACGCTCATCGCGACATCCTCGTCGAAACGATAATTGCCGATTTGCATTCCAATCTCTCCCCGTTGGTTTTTCTTATCGACCCGAGGTATCATGCGGAGCCGATTGCGCCAAAATCAATTTGTTGTGGAGTGGATAAGTCGCCGTGCTATCGCACGGGCATGAACCGCACTTTCACCGCTCTCGCTCTCGCTCTCGCCCTCGGCCTGCTGACGCTGCCATTCCTTCTCGCCAGCCCCGCTGCGGCGCACGACGCGGAGGCCTGGTCCTTCGCTATCCACGGCGGCGCGGGGACGCTGTCGCGCGAGAACATGACGCCCGAGCGCGAGGCGGAATATGAGGCGGCGCTGCAGCGCGCCCTCGACGCCGGAGCCGCAGTGCTGCGCGATGGCGGGAGCGCGATGGATGCGGTCGAAGCGGCGATCTTGCTGCTGGAAGACGATCCCAAGTTCAACGCCGGGCGTGGCGCGGTCTACACCTGGGAAGGCGCCAACGAGCTCGACGCTGCGGTGATGGACGGGCGCGATCGCTCGGCAGGGGCGGTCACCGGAGTTACTGCGACCAAGAACCCGATCCTGCTGGCGCGCGCGGTGATGCGCGACGGGCGACACGTCTTTCTGAGCGGCCCCGGCGCCGAGGAATTCGCCCGCGAACAGGGGATCGAAACGGCCGAGCCGGCCTGGTTCCAGACCGAGGCGCGCCGCGAAGCGCTCGAGCGGATGAAGGCCGACCAGCTCTCGGCCTATGACGTCGATCACAAATTCGGCACCGTCGGTGCGGTGGCGCTCGACCAGGCGGGCAATCTGGCGGCGGGGACCTCGACTGGCGGGATGACCGGCAAACGCTGGGGCCGCATCGGCGATGCCCCGATGATCGGCGCTGGCACCTATGCCGACAACCGCAGCTGCGCGGTGTCCGCCACCGGCGCGGGCGAGTATTTCATCCGCGTCGGCGTCGCGCATGAAATCTGCACGAGGCTGCGTCTGGCGGGGAACACCGCGCTGGCGGAATTCGACAAGGGCCATGGCGAGGCTGGTGGCGAGATCATGCTCACCGATGCGCTGGTTTCCGGCGTGGCCGATGCCGTGATGGCCGAGGTCAAGGAGCTGGGCGGCGATGGCGGCGTGATCGTGGTGGCGCCATCGGGCGCGGCGGTGTTCAGCTTCAACACCAGCGGCATGTATCGCGGTCGCGCGACCAGCGAGGGCGTCAACGAGGTTGCGATTTTCGCCGAGGAATAGCCGCGATCAGCCCGCGCTCCAGCGGGCGACAATGGACCCTGCTTGCGCCAGCACCGCTTCGGAGGCCGGATCCATCCCGTCATGTGTCTTGCGAGCGCGGTAATAGGTCGCGAAGGTCAAGGGCGCGCGGTCGGGCGGCTCGATGAATCCGATATCGACATAGAGACTGCCCATTCCCGGCCATATCGAGGTGCCGGTCTTGTCGCCCGCATGCCAGCCCTCGGGCAGCCCCGCGCGCACCCGGCGCGCACCGGTCGGCGTGTCGTTCATCCAGGCCCTGAGTTGTTCGCTCGCCGGTGCGGCCAGCCCCCCGCCATAGAGCATCCGTGCCAGCATGGTCGCCATGGCGCGTGGCGTGGTGGTGTCGCGCATTTCGCCAGGCGGCACGTTATTGAGCTCCGGCTCGGTGCGGTCGAGACGGCTGACATCGTCGCCCATTCGCCGCCAGAACGCGGTGAGCGCCTGCGGTCCGCCCAGCTTCGCCAACAGGATGTTCGCCGCGGCGTTGTCGGAATATTTCTGCGTGAATTCCGCCAGTTCGCGCAAGGTGGCGCCTTCTTCGAGCCGGCGGGTGGTGAAGGGCGACACCGCCATCAATTGATCGCGCGTCCAGCGGACATGCTCTTCCGCCGAAATCGTTCCATCCGCGTCGAGTTGCAGCACCATAGCCGCGAGCGAGGTCTTGAAGCTGGAGCAATGGCCGAAGCGCTCGGTCTGCCGGTGACCCAGCCCGAGCCCGGTCTGCGTGTCGAGCGCGAAGACGCCCAACTGCCCACCGGCTTCGGCCTCGACGATGCGCAGCTTGGCTTCCAGCCGGGACTTCGTATCCACCTCAATCGGAACGCAGGCCGCACCTGCCATGGCGAGACCGCCGAGCATCACGCCGCGCCGGGTGGCCATGCTCATCCCCGCTTGCGCGCCTGGGCGTAGCTGCCGAGCAGGCGCACGCTGTTGCAATGGAAAGCCAGTTCGTCGAGCGCGCGGTCCACCCGCGGGTCGCCCGGTGCGCCTTCGATATCCGCATAGAACATTGTCGCGGCAAAGCTGGCGCCCTTCTGGTAGCTTTCCAGCTTTGTCATGTTCACGCCATTGGTGGCGAAGCAGCCGAGCGCCTTGTAGAGCGCGGCGGGTGCGTTCTTCACTTCGAAGATGAAGGTCGTCATCGGCTGCGCGCCATCCAGCCCCGCAGGATCGCGCGGCTCTTTGGCTAGGAGGACAAAACGGGTGGTGTTGTCGTGCGCATCCTCGACGGCCTCTTCGATGATTTTCAAGCCATAGAGCTCGGCCGCCATCGGCGGGGCAAGCGCGGCCAGTTCGGGCCGGCCGCGCTCCGCCACATAGGCTGCTGCGCCGGCGGTATCGGCGTAGGCCATCGGCACGATCCCGCGCGTCAGCAGGAATTCGCGGGACTGGCCGAGCGCCTGCGGATGGCTGTAGGCGGCCTCGAATGGTCCTTCGCCCAGCGCCATCAGCGCATGGGTGATGCGCATGAAATGCTCGGCGACAATCGCCAGCCCGCTTTCGGGCAGCAGGAAGTGGATGTCGGAGACCCGGCCGTGCTGCGAATTCTCGATCGGGATCATCGCGGCACCCGCCTGTCCCGCCTTTACCGCGTCGAGCGCGTCCTCGAAGCCGTAGCACGGCAGCGGCAGCGCTTCGGGCGCGAACTGCATCGTCGCCTGGTGCGAATTGGAACCCGGTGCCCCGCCGAAGGCGATGGTGCGCGCCGGATCGGCCTGCGCCGCGCTGCGCATCGTGTCGACCATAGCGAGGGCGGGCTGGGGAAATTTGCGCATGGGCCGCGTGCTATCGGCGCCCCGCGACCCCCGCAAGCGAATTGCACGCCCTGCAGGCCAAGGCGCGTCGGTCGCACTTGCGCGCGGGCCGCTGCGCCCCTAGAGCGGCGCGTAACCGACATCATCAAACAAGTTTGCGGACGATTCACGCATGGACGACAAGTTCAATACCGCCTCCGGATGGGTTCTCTTCGCCGGGATCGTCGCGCTCGGCGCGTCGATCGGCTCGGGCATGTATTTCCATGCCGACAATCCCGAGATGCCAGAGGAACCCGGCTATTTCATCGATGCTCCTGAAGAGGGTGCGGGCGAGGATGCGGGTCCGGACCTCGGAATGCTGCTGGCATCCGCCGATGCTGCCGCAGGCGAAGCGGTCTTCGCCAAATGCACCGCCTGCCACACGATCGAGCAGGGCGGGGCGAGCGGTATCGGTCCCAACCTCTACGGCGCCATGGGCAAGGCGATCGCGGGCGTTGCTCCCGGTTTTGCCTATTCGGGTGCACTGGCCGATCACGGCGGCGAGTGGACCTGGGAAAACATGAACGAGTGGCTCACCAGTCCGCGCGCTTTCGCCAGCGGCACCAAGATGAGCTTTGCCGGCCTGTCCAAGCCCGAAGATCGCGCCAATGTGATGGAATATCTCGCGACTTTCGGCGGAGCGCCGGCCAAGCCCGAGCCTGCGGCCCCGGCTGCGGGTGAGGAAAGCGTCGATTCACCGGGTGAAGGCCCCGGTGCTGTCGAAGGCGCGGCCGCCGATGCGCCCGAAGCCGCTGGCGCCATGGGCGACGAGCAGCCGGTTCCTTCCGGTCCGGTCGAGACGGGCCAATAAGCTTCGTCAGTTGGCCGCAAGCGGTCGTCTCAGGGCAATCGAATACGGGTAACGAGGGGCGCCGCTAGTCGCGCCCCTTGAACCCCTGCGCCACGACATACCATTCCGACGATCCCTTGCGGCTGGCCGGCGGCTTGGCGTGTTTGACCGTGCGGAAATGCTTTTTCAGCAGGTTGAGCAGCTCGGCATCGGTGCCGCCCGCGAGCACCTTGGCGATAAAGGCGCCGCCCGGGGCCAGAGTCTCGATCGCATACCAGGCACCGGCCTCGACCAGCCCCATGGTGCGCAGATGGTCGGTCTGCTTGTGGCCCACGGTGTTCGCGGCCATGTCGCTCATCACCAGATCGGGCGCGCCTTCCAGCGCCTCTTCCAGTGCCTTGGGCGCGGCATCGTCCATAAAATCCATCTCGAAGATGGTGACGCCCTCGATCGGTTCGGTAGGGAGCAGATCGATCCCGACGATCGCCGCCCGGGGCGCGATCTTGCGAACCACTTGGCTCCAGCCGCCCGGTGCGATGCCGAGATCGACCACCCGCTCGGTGCCTTTTAGCAACGCGAATTTCTCGTCCAGCTCGATCAGCTTATAGGCCGCGCGGCTGCGATAGCCGTCGGCTTTGGCCTGTTTGACATAAGGGTCGTTGAGCTGGCGCTCTAGCCAGCGGGTCGAGGATGCGGTGCGCCCCTTAGCTGTCTTGACCCGTCGGTCCGAATCGCGTCCCGAGCGGCTCACAGGTCTTCCTCGCGAATGCGGAGGCGGTTTTCGCGGCTGCGCTCGGCAACCTCATCGGCGGCCATCAGGCTGCGCAAGATGCCCTCGCGGATGCCGCGATCGGCCACCGCGAGTTCCTCGGCCGGCCAAATGTCGAGAATCGAATCCAGGATCGCGCAGCCGGCGACCACCAGATTGGCGCGATCATCGCCGATGCAGGGCAGGGTGCGGCGATCCGCCTCGCTCATCGTGGAAAGCCGCAGCGAGATGTCGCGCATCGAGCTCGAGGGCACGATCAGTCCATCAACCGCGCGCCGGTCGTATTGCGGCAGCTCGAGATGGATGCTGGCCAGCGTGGTCACCGTTCCGCTGGTGCCCAGCAGCCGGATGGGCCCGGATTGCCGCGCGGTATCGGCAATGCGCTCGGCGAAGGGGGCGAAGCTTTCGGATACCAGCCGGCGCATCTCGGCATAGCGCAATGCGCGGCCTTGCTTGGTGCCATCAGGCGGCTGCACCGAATCGGTCAGCGAGACGACGCCCCAGGGCACGCTCAGCCAGTCGAGGATACGCGGCACCGGGCCGCCGGGCTCGATCAGCACCAACTCGGTCGAGCCCCCGCCGATATCGAAGATCACCGCCGGGCCGACACCGTCCTCGAGCAGGATGTGGCAGCCCAGCACCGCCAGCCGCGCCTCTTCCTGTGCGGAGATGATATCGAGCGCGATCCCGGTCTCTTCACGCACGCGCTCGATAAAGGCCTCGCCATTGGAGGCGCGGCGGCAGGCTTCGGTCGCCACCGAGCGCGCGAGATGGACGTTGCGGCGGCGCAGCTTTTCAGCGCAGACATGCAGCGCGCCCAGCGTGCGCTCCATCGCTGCGTCGGACAATTTGCCCGACGCGGCCAGCCCTTCGCCGAGGCGGACCACGCGGCTGAAGGCATCGATGACGGTGAAGTTTTCGCCCGAAGGCCGCGCGATCAGCAGGCGGCAATTGTTGGTGCCCAGATCGAGCGCGGCATAGGCCTGTCGGCGAGAGCTGCCTTCGTGGCGGACATGACCAGCCGGTACGTGGAGAGCACCGCTGGAATCGCGGGCTTTTCTGTCGGGCCGGGAGGGGCGCTTGTAGCGGAAATCGGCTACCTTGCCGGACGTCTTACCCCTTCGCTTGCCAGCCGCTGTGTGCAAGTCCGGCGGAGAATGGTCCGCCATGGCAAATCTTTCTGTTTCCTCCCGCGCTCCGAAAAGTCCGGCGCGGGGACCTGAGCTGACTGCTACAGCCGATGCAGCGCGGGGGCAAGGACTTGCGATGCGGTCCACCCGACCAGCCTTGACCTGCCGGGAACTCCCACCTAGATGGCCGCCTCGCGCCGGGGGCGCAGGCGAGTCCTGCCCAACCGGTGCCGATGCCCCGTCGTCTAATGGTAAGACTACGGACTCTGACTCCGTCAATTGAGGTTCGAATCCTCACGGGGCATCCATTTTCCATACCTACTGTGGAAGCTCAACGCATGGCGGCGGTTCTCCGCTTCCAGTGAGCGGAGCGTGAAGCCTTCGATCAGCATGGTCGAATGATCGGAGCGCGCGCCCGGTAAGGAAACGACCGGTTTTGGGGTATTTCTCGAGCTCGTCCAGGCTGCTCGTTTGCGCTCCCCAATCGACGGATGCGAAATTCGACGGATGCGAAATCGGCGAATGCGAAACGGGACAACGGGTTCCGTATGGATGTCGGGTTCGGCGCACAGCGCTTGCGCGCGCGGTTCGCAATCCTGCCGGATCTCCGATTTCTCTAGAGGAAGCTGCAGAAGGAGAATGGCACCTGGCGACAAGCGTGGTCAGAACGAATCCTTGTTTAGTGCGGTCTCGAGGGGGCTACGCTCGGCGGGAAAAATACGGCCAGAATGTTTGCGGATATCGTGAGGAACATTTGCCGGTGCGAACTGTCCAGCGCGCTTGCCGCATCGCCGGGCTTTGCCTATCGGCAGCCCATGAACGACACCCCCACTTCCAAAACCGGCAAGCACGAGCGTGCCGCCCGCAATTTCTATCCGGCGGAGGAGGAGGCGCAATTCTCCAAATCCCAGCCGCATTCCACGCCCCAGACCCAGGATCCGGCCTATGAGCTGGCCTTTCAGGACCGCGATTTCCTGCTGCGCGAGGAATTGCGTCCGGTGCGGTTCCAGCTGGAACTGCTCAAGCCCGAAATGCTGCTCGACGAGGCCGGGGTTGGTTCGACGCTGGTGATCTACGGTTCGGCGCGCATCCCGCCGCCGCAATCGGTCGAGACCGCGCTCGAAGGCGCCGACGACCTGCCCGAACCCGAGCGGCGCGTGGTCAAAAACCTCGCCGCCAAGGCGAAATACTATCAGGAAGCCTACGACCTCGCGCGGCTGGCGAGCGAGAAGGCCATCGTCGAGGACGGCAAGCGCCAGTTCGTCGTCTGCTCGGGCGGCGGGCCGTCGATCATGGAGGCGGCCAACAAGGGCGCGCACGATGCCGGGGCGGAAACCATCGGTCTCAACATCGTCCTGCCGCATGAGCAGGCGCCCAACAGCTATGTCACGCCGCACCTCAGCTTCCAGTTCCACTATTTCGCGCTGCGCAAGATGCACTTCCTGCTGCGTGCGCGCGCGGTGGCGGTGTTCCCGGGCGGGTTCGGCACCTTCGACGAATTCTTCGAATTGCTCACCCTGATCCAGACGGGCAAGATGAAGCCGATGCCGATCCTGCTGTTCGGCAAGGAGTTCTGGACCAGGGTCATCGATTTCGAGGCGCTCGCCGACGAGGGGACGATCGGACACAAGGATCTCGAGCTGTTCCGCTGGTGCGAAACCGCGGAGGAGGCCTGGGGTCACATCGCCGATTTCTACAAGTTCGAGGTCTAGTCCAGCTTGCGGACGGCTTGGTGGCCGAGCGGACCGCTGCCTTCCCCGAACCCAGGCGCAAGCTCGATAGCGCGAAAGGTGAAGGCCCGCGCCAGCTGGATCGCATTTGTCAGCGGCTGGCCGAAACCGAGCAAGGTCGCCAGCGCCGCGGACAGCGTGCAGCCCGTGCCATGGGTGTGGCGGGTGTCGATCCGCGCATGGCCGAAGCTGGCGAACTTGCCCGAGGGCGAGGCGATGTAGTCGAGCACCTCGGCATCGTCGCGGTGGCCGCCCTTCGCAAGCACCTGCACCCCGTGATGCCTGGCCAGCGCCATTGCCGCCTCAAGAATCGCGTCCGGTGTCTCGGGCTCGGTACCCGATAGTACCGCGAGCTCTGGCAGGTTGGGGGTCGCCAGCGTGGCGATCGCCAGCAGCCGGTCGAAGGCGGCGATGGTTTCCCCGCTCGCCAGCTCGGCGCCGCTGGTGGCGACCATCACCGGGTCGAAGACGATCGGCCCGGCGAAGCTGTCGAGCCGCTCGGCCACCGCGTTCGCGACCTCGGGCGAACCGAGCATCCCGATCTTGATCGCATCGGCGCCGATGTCGGATAGGCAGGATTCGATCTGCGCCAGCACCAGCTCGACCGGCAGCATCTCCACCGCCTGCACGCCGCGGGTGTTCTGCGCGGTCACCGCGGTGATGGCGGTCATCGCATAGCCGCCCAGCATGGTGATGGTCTTGATATCGGCCTGGATGCCCGCGCCGCCCGAACTGTCGGAACCGGCGATCGAAAGGATGCGCGCTGGTTTGCGGTCCATGTCAGGCGGGCCGGTGCTTGCGCACGGTACTGGGCGGATAGTTTTCCTGCAGCGGTTTCGTCCGCGTCGGGCGATCCATCAGTTCGCCGCCGCAATTGGGGCAGATATCGTCGAGATCGTCGGCGCAGCGCGCGCAGAAGGTGCATTCGAAGCTGCAGATGAATGCACCCGGCGCCTCTGCGGTCAGGTCCGCGCCGCAGCGTTCGCAATCGGGGCGCATTTCGAGCATCAGACCGCCGCCCGCACCGCATCGCAGATGCTGTCGACGACGCGCTCGACCTGTGCGGCATCGTCGCCCTCGGCCATGACGCGGATCACCGGCTCGGTGCCCGAGGGACGGATGAGCAGCCGTCCCTTGCCGGCGAGTTCGGCCTCGCCAGCGGCCACCGCCTGTTTGACGCCTTCCGCCTCGAGCGGCTGGCCGCCATCGTAGCGCACGTTCTTGAGCAATTGCGGGACCGGATCGAACACGTGCAACAGTTCGCTCGCCGGACGCCCCGATCGCACGAGGCTGGAGAGCACGCGCAGCGCCGCAACCGTGCCGTCGCCAGTGGTTGCGTGATCGAGCAGGATCATGTGGCCCGATTGCTCGCCGCCGATATTGAAGCCGCCCTGCTTCATGCGCTCGAGCACATGGCGATCGCCGACCTTGGTCCGTTCGAGCGTCAACCCGATCCCTTGGAGATAGCGCTCCAACCCGAGGTTGGACATGACCGTCGCCACGACTCCCCCGCCCCGAAGCTGGCCCTTTTCCGACATTCTGGTGGCGATCAGCGCCATGATCTGGTCGCCATCGACAGTCTGACCCTTCTCGTCGATCAGGATCAGCCGGTCGGCATCGCCATCGAGCGCAATGCCGATATCCGCGCCGGTTTCGACCACCTTGGCCTTGATCGCGTCGAGCGAGGTGGAACCGACCCCGTCGTTGATATTGGTGCCATTGGGCGTGACGCCGAGCGTGACGACCTCGGCACCAAGTTCCCAGATCGCCGACGGCGTAACCTGATAGGCGGCGCCATGCGCGCAATCGACCACCACCTTGAGATCGTCGAACCGGACGTCGCCGCCGATCGACTGTTTGACCGCGTGGATGTAACGCCCGCGCGCGTCCTCGATCCGCCGCGCGCGCCCGATGTCCTGAGGCTCGGCCAGATGCGGCTTCTGGTCGAGCAGCGCCTCGATCGCCATCTCGTCCTCGTCCGACAGCTTGAACCCGTCGGGGCCGAACAGCTTGATGCCATTGTCTTCATAGGGATTGTGGCTGGCCGAGATCATCACGCCCAGATCGGCCCGCATCTCGTGCGTCAGCATGGCGATCGCTGGCGTGGGCAGCGGCCCGGTCATGATCACGTCCACCCCGACGCTGGTAAAACCCGCCACCAGCGCGCTTTCGACCATATAGCCCGACAATCGCGTGTCCTTGCCGATCACCACCCGGTTGCGGTGCGTCCCGCGGCGGAAATGCGCACCCGCAGCCTGGCCGATGCACATCGCGGTCGAGGCGGTCATTTTGTCCGAATTCGTCCGTCCGCGAATTCCGTCCGTGCCGAAGAACTTGCGTTTCATCCTGATCCCATCGTCCGTTCGTGGCCCGCTTGTGGGCGCGCTTCTGCCCGCTCGGCAGCGATATGGGAAGGTCTCTCTTGCCCGGCGCAATCTGTGGTGGGAGGGGACGGAAATTTCCTCTAGCACTTTGCAACCCTTCGCGGCGCCAAGCGTTGCAAGGGTTGAACCGATCTCACGAATTCAGAACCAGAGGGGACCACTCATGGCTTTCAAACTCATCGACCTGCCGTATCCTGACACCGAACTCGAGCCCGCCATTTCGGCCGAGACGCTGTCCTATCACCACGGCAAGCACCACCAGGCCTATATCGACAAGACCAACAAGGCGATCGAAGGCACCGACCACGCGGACAAACCGCTGGAAGAGGTCGTCGCAGCCGCGCGTGGCAGCGACCAGGGCCTGTTCAACAACGCCGCGCAGAGCTGGAACCACGGCTTTTACTGGCATTCGCTGGCGGCGGAGGAATCGGCGGCATCCGGCGAACTCAAGAGCATGGTCGACGCCGCTTTCGGCTCGATCACCGAACTCAAGAGCAAGCTGGCCGAGCGCGGCGCCGGCCATTTCGCCAGCGGCTGGGTCTGGCTCGCCGAAAAGGACGGCAAGCTATCGATCGAGGAAACCCACGATGGCGACACGCTCGCCGACCAGGGCTACAATCCGCTGTTGGTGATCGACCTGTGGGAACACGCTTATTATCTCGACCACCAGAACGCGCGTCCCAAATATCTCGACGCGGTGCTCGACAACAAGCTCAACTGGAGCTTCGCTTCTGAGAACCTCGCGCGCGGCGAATGCTGGAAATACCCCGGCTGACCACGACGCCGATAAGTGCATTGGGCCCGTTCCACCGAATTGGTGGAACGGGCCTTTTCACATCCCGGCGGAAGTGCTGGCCGGCTAAGCCCGGTCGGGCGCGCGCGAAGACTGGTATTCGGGCTCGCTCGCCAGCGGATTCTCCGCGAACAGCGGTTCCCCGAAAACAAACCCGACGAGATTGGGCCGCCCGATATGCTCGAACAGCGCGGTCAGCGTCAGCAATAAGGGCACCGAAAGCAGCGCCCCGGGCACGCCCCAGATCCAGGAAAAATAGCTCAGTGCGATCAGGATCATCACCGGGTTCATGGTGAAGCGCGCGCCGAGGATCGACGGGGTCACCACATTGGCCTCGATCGTGTGCAGCCCGAGATAGGCGGCGGCGGGGATAAGTCCCAGCAGCACCGTTTCGGTGGTGCCGATGCCGAACAGCGCCAGCAGCCCGATCATCATCGTCGGGCCTATATAGGGAATGAAGTTCAGCAGGGCGGCGAGCCCGCCCCACATGATCGGCGCTTCGACACCCAGCGCCCAGGCGCCGAGGCCCACGATCACCCCGACGCAGAGGTTGATCCAGCCGACGGTGAGAATATAGGCAGCCACCCGATCCTGCACCTCGCGCAGCACCCGCGCCGCCTTGACGCTGGCGCCGAAGGAAGCGCGGCCTAGCAGCAGATGCTGGCGCAGTCGAACGCGAGCTTCGACCATGAAGAAGGTCATCAGCAGCATCAGGACGATCTCGATCACCACGCTGGGGGTGGCAAAGGCCATTTCCTGAAGCAGGCTGGGGCTCGCGATCACCACCTGCGGCCCGGTGCCGCGATCCATCAGCTCGGCCAGATCCTCGTTGATCTGTGCGATCCAGCCGAACTGGTTGCGCAGTTCGGTAAAGCGCATGCCGACCGTGTCGACCATTTCCGGCAGCCGCTCGAACAGCGCGAAGGCCGGCTGGAGGATCAGCGCCAGCGCGAGCATCACGATTGCCAAAAACACCAGCAGCGAAACGAGCGAGGCGAGCACATTGGGCAGGCCCCAGGTGGCCAGCTTGTCGGCCATGGGCGAGAGGATGATGGTGAGCACGACAGCTGCAGTCAGCGGCAGAAACACTACCGATCCGATCGACAGGACGAAGGGCAGCGCCAGGAACAGGCCCAGGCCGATCAGCAACACCAGTGCCGAAATCAGCCGCAATTCCTGCTCGGCGAAAGCCAGCCGCCGGCCCGAGCGCGAAAGCGATTCGGCGGAATGCGGCTCGGGTTCGGGCGTGGTCATGCCGATGCAGGATGCGCCGCGCGGCGCGAAGCGGCAAGACCCGACATCAGTTGCGGAACCCGGTCAGCTGCGCGACGCGACGCCGTTGCCCGCGGCAACATCGTCCAGTTCCTCGAGGATCGCGCGATGCGCGGTGTCGTCGCTGGTGGAGCGGCGCGGAATGTCGCCCTCGGCGAGCATGGCGTTGAGCGCGGCGCGGGCGCGGCCCACTCGGCTCTTGATCGTGCCCACGGCGCAGCCGCAGATATTGGCCGCTTCCTCGTAGGAAAAACCGCCGGCGCCGACCAGCAGCAGCGCTTCGCGACGCTCGGGGGGCAAGGTCAGCAGTGCGCGGTGCATGTCCGAAAGGTGGATCGGCTCTTCCTGGCCTGCGGGGGCGGTCAGGATTCGCTCGGCGACGTTCTCGTCGTATTCACCGCGGAAACGGTTGCGACGCATGTCGGTGAGATAGGCGTTGCGAAGGATGACGAAGGTCCAGGCGCGCATCGAGGTGCCGGGCTCGAACCGTTCCTGAGCCGCCCAGGCCTTGAGCAGCGCTTCCTGAACCAGGTCGTCGGCCATGTCGGCACGGCCGCAGAGCCCGCGCGCGAAGGCGCGCAGGTGCGGGACTACGTCGGTCAGTTCGCGCTTGAATGCGGCCTTTTCGCTGGCCGTCCGTTTTTCCGCCCCCATCAGTCCTTTGCGTCCAGCTTAGAGAGCAGATCCTTGAACTGATCCGGGATGTCTTCTTCCACGACGGAATCGTACAATTGGCGCAGGCCGTTGGCCCATTGCGGCTTGTTCGACTGGCTCGCTTCGCGCTTGCGCGGTCCGCCGGAACCGCGATCGTCGAGGTCATTTCTATCCGAAGTCATAGTCGATTTGGCACGTCCTTATCACAAATCGCGTCCTGCGACGTTACGCGGTTTGTTTGATCCCATGGGTTAGCAGGGAACGAAGCCCCCCGATTTTGGTTCCCCCACACACAGACCGGCTGCATATGGCGGCCGGTTCCTACAGCCGTTTCGGCACAGCAATCAACTCTCGGGGGACGAAATCCTGTCTCAAAAGGCCAGCATGCTCAATTCCGGTCCGCGACGCTGGCTCGTCACCTATCCGCGGGCGATCCCGTTGGCGATCTTCCTGCTAGTGATTGCCATCACCGGCCTCAACGTTTTCGCGATCGAGCGCGGCGAGGAGCAGCGCGAGCAGGTGATGATGAACCGCACCGGGATCGCCATGTCGTCCGCGCTGGAGCGGCGAGCCTCGGTAAACGCCTCCTATCTGCGCGCGGGCGCGGCGCTGTTTTCCACCGTCGGGCGCGTCGACATGTCCACTTTTGGCCGTTTCGTGGCCGAACTGCGGCTCGACGCGGACTACCGCGGCGCCGAAGGCTATGGCTGGGCGCCGGTGCTGACGGCCGGGGATGTGCCCGAATTCGAAAGCGATCTCGGACGCTACCGCGTCGCCGAGATGGAGGTGCAGCCTACACTCGAAGACGAACCGCGCGACACGCTCGTGCCGATCGCGTTGCTCCAGCCGGATACCGCGCGCAATCGCCGCGCGATCGGCTTCGACATGTATACCGACCCGATCCGGCGCGCGGCAATGGCCGAAGCCGAGCGCACCATGCGTCCAACCGCCAGCGGTCGCGTGGTGCTCGTCCAGGAAGGGGAGGGCTCGGCGCCCGGTTTCCTTATCTTCATGCCGGTGTTCGACACCAGCAGCGGCGAACGGCGGCTCAAGGGCTTCATCATGAGCCCGTTCAACGCGCAGGACTTCCTCGTTTCGGCGGCCGAACTGGTCGACCGCAACGGGCTCGGGGTGCGGCTCTATGATGGCGAACCGGCGGAGGAGAACCTGCTGGGTAGCCTCGATGGTGGAACCGAGGGCGGCGAAGTGCTGCAGCAGACGGTGACGGTCGCCAATCGCGACATGGCGCTGGTCATCCAGGCCGGCGGCGGGGGTGTGCTATCGCCCATGGCGCTGATCACGCTGGTGTTCGGCCTTGCCGTGGCGAGCCTGCTGATGATCGTGACCCGGCTGCTAACCCAGCAGGCGCTGGAGGACCAGCGCTCGCTCAACTGGTTCGCCGAGCAGAATTCGATCCGCAACTCGCTTACCCGGGAACTCAACCACCGGGTCAAGAACACGCTCGCCAATGTGCTCTCGATCGTCGCGCTCACCCGCCGTCGCGCCCATGATGTCGAGGATTTCGCCGAGGGGCTCGATGGCCGCATACGCGCGCTGTCGGCTACGCACGACCTGCTGACCCAGTCCGAATGGGGCACCACCCCGATTGCAGCGGTCGTCGGGGCCGAGCTGGCGCCCTATGCGCATGACGAGTCCCACCGCGTGATCTGCGAAGGGCCGACCGTCGAACTGGCGCCCAACGACGCGCTGTCGCTGGGCCTCGCGCTGCACGAGCTGGCGACCAATGCCTCCAAATACGGCTCGCTGAGCACCGAAGGCGGCACGGTCTCGGTCACCTGGGAACTGGCTGCGGACAACCTCGCGCGGTTGCACTGGATCGAGAGCGGCGGTCCGCCGGTACCGCAGAAGCGCGAACGCGGCTTCGGCACCGATCTGATCGAGAAGATCGTCGCGCATGAGCTGCGCCATCCGGTCGAGCTGGAGTTCGCCCCCGAGGGCGTGTGCTGCACTCTGCTGGTGCCGGTGCGCGAACGCAGCGCCTTCGAGATCCGCGCCAAGCGGCAGGCCTTGCGCGAGGGGTGACGGGAGAGGCGACTACCCGGGAGCGCTAGTTCGCTTCCAGACCCTCGTCATGCTGAACTTGATTCAGCATCCATGATCCGTCCTGCACGGTTTCGCGCGGCGTGAATCCTATGCAGGCAGACAAAAAAATGGCGGCCCCGCAGGACCGCCATTCTTTCTGGCGATTGGCGAGGGCGCGCTCAGGCGAGCGGTCGGCTCGATCCGAAGAACAGAGCCTGGCTGATCGCCGCGCGCACCGTCTGTTCCTGGAACGGCTTGGTGACCAGATAGGTCGGCTCAGGCCGGTCGCCGGTCAGCAGGCGTTCGGGGTAGGCGGTAATGAAGATCACCGGCACGGTGTCGATCGCGAGGATGTCGTCCACTGCGTCCAGACCCGAAGAGCCGTCGGCAAGCTGGATATCGGCGAGCACAAGGCCGGGGGTCTTCTCGGACACCACTTCCTGCGCCTGCGTCCGCGTCGCCGCGGTACCGCAGATCTCGTGGCCGAGCGATTTCACCAGATCCTCGAGCTGCATCGAGATCAGCGGTTCGTCCTCGATGATCAGCACGCTGGTCGATGTCTCGCGATCGATTTCCTCGACCGCTTCCTGCACCAGCTTCTCGATTTCGTCGGGCTCGACCTCCATGATCTCCGATGCCTGATCGACCGAGAAATCCTCGAGCGTGGTCAGCAACAGCGCCTGGCGGTTCATCGGCGTGATCGCCTTGAGCCTGCCGCTGGCAGCCTGTTCATGGGCGCTGGATTCGCTCGCGGGCTCGGGCGTCTCGAGATAGGCGCTCGACCACACCTTATTGAAGGCGCGATAGAGCGGCACGCGGCCGCCATCGAGCGACCGCTTGAGGTCCTCGTCGGCCAGCGCCGCTTCCAGCGTCGCCCGGACGAAGGCGTCGCCCGTCGCCTGGGACCCCGTCAGGGCGCGCGCGTAACGGCGCAAATACGGCAAATTCTTCGCAATCTGATCACCAAGCGACATAGAGTCCCCTTCCAAGGTTAGCGCGCCTAGAACGCTGGCCAAATGGGATGGTTCCGCGCGCGCGACCACCATCCTTCGGCGAATTGACATTTTTCCGATCCACGCCAATGGGCGATAGAAGAAGCGGGGGCAATCCACGAATGATCGCAGTCGACCATCCGATATCATGCCGCGCCTGCCCGCTCCAGAATTGTCCCGGCTTGCGACCGCTCGAAGAGCGGCAGCTGGACTACATGCAGGCCTTCAAACAGGGCGAGGTGCGGGTCGAGCGGCTCGAGACGGTGGTGCGTCAGGGCGAAGCGCTGCGCGGGCTGTACACGGTGCTCGAAGGCGTGCTGATCCGCTTTCGCGAGCTTGAGGACGGCCGCCGCCAGATCGTCAATTTCATGTTTCCCGGCGATCTGATCGGTTTGCAAGGTGCATTCGAGGAACCGTCGAGCCATTCGGTCGCGGCACTCCTGCCGGCGCGGCTCTGCGTTTTCGAGCAGAGTGGTTTCCGCGAATTGATCAGCCGCCATCCGGGGCTGGGTTACGATCTGACCTGGCTCGCCGCGAAAGAGGAAACCGCGCTCGAAGAGCATATGGTCGCGGTTGGCCGGCGCTCGGCCAAGGAGCGGGTGAGCTATCTCGCGGTCTGGCTGCTCGACCGTGCGATCGGGGTCGGAATGGTCGATGCGGACAATCGCCTGGCGCTGCCGATCAAGCAGGCGCAGATCGCCGACATGCTAGGGCTGTCGCTGGTGCACACGAACCGCACGATCAAATCGCTGGCGCGCGACGGGCTGGTGGAATGGAAGCCGGGCGAAATCTGCGTGGCCGATCTCGATGCTGCCAGCGAATACGCGCAATTCGAGCGCCATATTGGCCAGCGCCGACCCTTTATCTAGCTGGACGATAACCGGGATTCTTGCGGTAGCGAAAAAGCGCAAATAATTTTCGCGTTCGCTGGGAACTTACATCAAATCCGACCATTTGTCTAATGTCACCGCCGAGACCCCCCCTCCCGTCCAAGCGGCTGGTGACACGATCCCGAAAGGCCTTCGCTCTCAAGAGCGGAGGCCTTTTTTTGGGATGGCGATTGCGCGAGCGGAGGAGCAGGCAGTTCCCCCTATCAAGCCGTCTCGGTGAAATCAGGTCAGCGCACTGCGCAACCGCGAGATGATCCCGCGCCGCTTGGGTTCGCGCAGGACATCGACCAGCGTTTGCGGGTCGTAGGGCTTTTCCAGCACACAGCCCAGTACGGCAATATCCTGCGGGATATCGCGCGGAGCGCCGGTCGAGAACACGATCCGCGGGCTGTTGGGCCCAAGCGACCGGACCAGCTCGGCGATGGTCCAGCCATCGTCGCGATCCGCGAGATGGACGTCGAGCACGATCGCGTCCGGCTGGTTTGCGCGCAAGGCGACCAGTGCCATTTCCGTGGTCGAGCACATTTCGATGGCCTCGATGCCGGCATCGCGCAGCGTCATCTCGATGGTGACTGCGAGGATCGCATCGTCTTCGACAATCAGGACGCTGCTCGGCAGGACGCCATCGCCGCTCGAGGCGCATTTCCCGTTCGTGTCCGGCATGCGTTTCATCGAGCCCCAACCTGTCCAAGCAGCAAACGCCTGGATTGATCTGAAAACCGATCTTTGCGGGTCATGGTTCCCGCCCGCAATTTTTGCCGCCCGGTCGTGGCACTGATGTCACATCGGGCGGGCCATGATCAGAGCGTCTTCTGAAAAATCGCGTATTCGCGATTGACTGTGGCGCCGAGAGTTTCGGCGATGGCGATCATGCCCTTGTTGTCGTCGAGCACCCAGCCGATTTCGCCGCGCTCCGTATCCCATTTTCCTGCGGCATTGTGGCGGATCTGGCTGATCATCATGAAGGCGAGCTGGCTCGCGAGACGCGAATTGTGCAGCGCCTTGCGCACCCCCATCAGCGGCACCCGCATTCCGGAACCTCTGGGATTGCGGGCCCAGCGCAGCAGTCGCAGCCAGCCGAACGGGAACAGCTTCCCGCCGGTCTTGCGCAGCACGTCGTTCACATCGGGGAAGGTCAGCATGAAGGCCACCGGCTCGCCATCCAGTTCGGCGATCATGTTGATCTCCTCGTGGATCAACGGGCGCAGTTTCTTGCCCGCATAGGCGGTTTCGCGAGCGGTGAAGGGCACGAAGCCCCAATTGTCCGACCAGGCGTCGTTGAGGATTTCCAGCACAATCCGGACCTCGCGATCCCATTGCGATTTGTCGACATAGCGCACCGTGATCCGTTCGTTTCGCTCTCCCGAGGCGACGATCCGTCGGATCAGCGGGGGGAATTCGCCCTTTACGTCGAGTTCGTAGGTGTGAAGCAGCTTGGCGGTCGTGTAGCCGGCGCTCTCGATCCAGCCGCGATAATGCGCCGGATGGTGCCCCATCATGATCATCGGCGCGTGATCGTGGCCCCTGACCAGCAGTCCGGGCTCTTCCCACACCGACATCGAGATCGGGCCCAGCACCTTGGTCATGGCTTGCCCGCGCAGCCAGTCCTCGGCCTTGGCGAGCAGGGCATGCGCCGCCTGCTCGTCGGCGGCATCGAAATAGCCGAACATGCCGGTACCCGGCCCCATGCCCTGTTCGGGGGGCAGTTCGAGCGCCAACTCGTCGATATGCGCCGAGATGCGCCCGACCGGCGCGCCGTCGCGTTCGGCGATGAACAATTGCGCGCGGGCATGGCCGAAGAAGGGGTTGCGGTCGGGATCTACCAGCTCGATCTGCTCGGAGCGCAATTGCGGAACGCTGTGCGGGACGTCCTTGGCGAAGCGGCGCCCCAGGTCGACGAATTCGGCACGCCCGCGCTTGCCCGAGACCGGACGGATACCTATTTCGCCTGCCACCACACCGAGAGCCCTCGTTCAGCCTAGGTTCGCCCCTGCGGTGGCAGACGAGCTTTTGTCAAGCGAACCCGCGCGCCTCTGTTTTACGCGGACAAAATGCGGTAAGCCCCGCATCGGATAGGCCGATTATGACGATGCAACAAACCATCCACGCGGATACGGGCGCGCCGGCACCAGCCGCGCAGCGAGTGCGCGTGCCGGTCGCCGACGACAAGGCGATGCTTCGCGCCGCGCGCGATCTGACCAAGGATATCGCCGCGGCCCGGCCTGCGATCTACTGGAGCGACATGCTGCTCTCGGCCGCGACCGGCTATGCCGCGCTGGCTGGCGCGATCCTGGTCGACAGCACGCTGTTGGCGGTGGCTCTGGGGCTGGTTTCGGCGCTGGCGCTCTATCGCGCTTTGCTGTTCATCCACGAACTCTCGCATATCCACCGCGATGCGCTCCCGGGCTTCCGCACCGCCTGGAACCTGCTGGTCGGGATCCCGCTCCTGACCCCGTCCTTCATGTACGAAGGCGTCCACACGCTGCACCACAAGCGCACCCAATACGGCACGGTGGAGGATCCCGAATATCTCCCGCTGGCGCTGATGAAGCCCTGGTCGCTCCCGCTGTTCGTGCTGGTGGCGCCGCTGGCGCCGGCGGCGCTGCTGTTCCGCTTTGCCGTGCTGGTTCCGCTGGGCGCACTCATACCCGCGATCCGCAGCCTGACTTGGCAGCGGTTCTCCGCGCTCTCGATCAACCCGCGCTTCCGCCGCCGCCGCCCCGAAGGAGAGCTGCGCGCGCGGGTGCTGCGTCAGGAAGTGGGCGGGTTCCTATGGTCATGGCTGCTCATCGGCAGCGTATTCGCGCTTGGCTGGAAGCCGCTGCTAATCGCGCTGGCGGTGGTCTCGGTCACCGCCGTGCTCAACCAGCTGCGGACGCTGGTCGCGCATCTGTGGGAGAACGAGGGCGAACCGATGACGGTCACCGCGCAGTTCCTCGATTCGGTCAATGTCCCCCCGCCTGGCGCCATCGCCGAGATCTGGGCGCCGGTGGGCCTGCGCTATCATGCGCTGCATCACCTGATGCCCTCGATGCCCTATCACTCGTTGCCCGAGGCGCATCGCAGGTTGCGCGACAATCTGGGCGTTGGTTCGACCTATGACGGTGCGAACCACAAGGGCATGATGATGCTGGTCAGCCGGATCGCGCGTAGCACCATGCGCCCGCGCTGAGGCCTTCTCTCGGCACGCTCTCAGCCGAGAAACCGGATCATCGCGACCCGCTGCTCGCGGTTCAGGCCGGAATGCTTTTCTTGTTCCAGCTCGGCATTGAGCCGGGAGTGCTCTTCAGGCTCCGCGACCTCTACGAACCCCAGCCGGGCGTAGAACGGCGCGTTCCAGGGGACGTCGCGAAAGGTGGTCAGCGTCAGCGCTGCAAAACCCGTGTTGATGGCATCGATCCCGCAGGCGCGGAGCATGATCGCCCCGATCCCCTGTCGTTGCGATTGGGTTGCAACATCCATCTCGCGGATGTGCAGTTCGCGCCCGCAGGGTTCGGTGACGAGAAAGCCGACGATCCGGTCGCCAGCGATAGCGACAAGGCTGTGCCCCCGGGCGATCAGTGCGCGATATTGGTGGCTGGTAAGCGCCTTATCCGGATCGATCCCTTCGATTCCGGGATATTCCGCCAGCAGCGCGGCTGCGCTGCGTTCGATTGCCGGAAGCGCATCGGCGTCCTCGCGCCGGGCCAGCCGGATCGACCAAGCGCTCATTCCTCGGTGCGGACCAGCACCGTTTCCCCGACCAGGAGGAACAGCAGGAACGGCGCCCAGGCGGCCAGAAACGGCGGATATCCGCCGAAATTGCCCATTGCGAGCGCGGCATTGTCGACCACGAAATAGGCGAAACCCAGCGCCATCCCGATGACAGCACGGACGAACAGCTGGCCCGATCGCGCCAGCCCGAAGGCCGCGATCGACCCTAGTAGCGGCATCAGTACCGAGGACAGCGGTCCGGACAATTTGTGCCACCATTTGGCACGCAGCTCGGCCGTACGCCTGCCGACTTCCTCGTAACGGGTAATCGAATCCGACAGCTCCCAGAACGGCAGCGTATCGGGATCGACGATGGCGAGATCGATCTGCGACGGAGTCACCTGCTCGCCGACGACCAGGCGTTCGACCTGTTCAGAGCCCGCATTCGCCACTTCGAACCGCGTCGCCTGCTCCAGCGCCCAGCCGGGTGCGGCATAGGTGGCGCGCGGCGCGCGGACCTGTTCGACGATCATTCCCTCGGGGCTGCGGCGATACCAGGTCACCCCGGCCATCACGATGGCTTCGCCGCTGCCGGCAATCGAAGCGGCGGAAAGGACGTTTTGCCCGTCGGTCAGGTAGATGTTGGCCTTGGCGGCGGATTCAGGAGGCAGGGCGCCGAATTCGGTCGCTTCCCAGCCCTTGAGCGACGCGGTCGCGCGGGTGACGACACGCTCGTTGAAGGTGAAGCTGATCACCGCCACCAGCGCGGCGGTCAGCAGCAGCGGGGCGAGCACCTGATGCGCGGACAGTCCGGCGGCCTTCATCGCCACGACCTCGCTGTTCTGGTTGAGCCCGACCAGCGTTATGAGCGTCGCCAGCAGCACCGAATACGGCAGGAAGCGGGATACCAACTGCGGGATGCGCAGGCTGACATAGGTAAGCAGCTCGCCCTGGCCATTGCCTTCGACCGCGAGGATCTCGCCGCTGGTCGAGAGCAGATCGAGCATCATCAGCACCAGCACCAGCATTACCAGCACCGCCAGGATGCGTGTGACGAACATCTTGGCGAGGTAGATCGTCAGCGTGCGCGACGGGAAGAAATCGAGTTGCATCGGTCCGTCCTACTCGGCCGGAGCCAGATCGGCATCGCCGGAGCCATGCTGCCGCCTGCCGAACAATCGTCCGACCCATTTGGCGAACTTCGCAAACCCGGTTTCGAGCGCGCCGATGGCCTGTCCCCCGGGGACGAAAGCGACACGATAATACATCCAGATGATCAGCGCCGCGAAGATCGCAAAGGGCCCCCATAGTGCGATGAAGGGATCGATTCGTCCCAGCGCGGCGACGTCTTCCCCGTACTGGTTCACCTTGTGATAGGAGACGACCATCACGATCGACACGAACACGCCCAGCGCGCTGGTCGATCGCTTGGGTGGGATCGCCAGCGCCACCGCCAGCAGCGGCATCAGCATCATCATCACCACCTCGACCATGCGAAAGTTGAAGCTGGCCTGGCTGGCGGCACGCTTGATCTCGGGCTCTTCCTTGCTCCAGCCGACGCTGAGCAGCTCGGGAAGGATATATTCGCGTTCGGCATCGCCCCGATTGCGGAACTCCTCCATGCGGGGGAGATCGATCGGCAGGTCGTGACGGGTGAAGGTGAGCACGCGCGGCGTCCGGCTGCCTGTGTCCTGGACGATGGTGCCATCGAGCAGCCGCAGGATGATCGTGTCGGGGCTGTCGGTGGTCGCGAGGAAGGCGCCCTCGCGTGCCGAGATCGAGAGGACTTGCCCCTTGTCGTTGGCGACGCGGGCGAAAATCCCCTTGAGCTGGCGGCCATCGTCCTCGCTCTCCTCGATCCGCAGCGCCATGCGATCGGCGAGCGAGGTAAACTCGCCGACCTTGATCGAGGCGCCCAGCGCGCCCGAACGCAATTCGTATTCGAGTTGTTCGTAGGTGTAGCGGCTGATCGGCTGGATATAGAACACCAGCGCGATGTTCACTGCCATCAGCGCGAAGGCGATGATGTAAGGCACGCGCAGCAGGCGCCCGTAGCTCTGGCCCACGGCGCGCATCACGTCGAGTTCGCTCGAGGTGGCCAGCTTGCGAAACGCGAACAGGATCCCGAGCAGCAGGCCGAGCGGGATGGCGAGACTGGCGTATTCGGGGATAAGCGACGCCAGCATCTTGAAGACCACGCCCACCGGCCCGCCTTCGACCGCAACAAAGTCGAACAATCGCAGCATCTTGTCGAGCAACAGCAAGGATGCTGCGAGCGCGAACACGCCGAGCATCGGCACGATCACGAGCCGGAAGATATAGCGATCGATGCTTGGGATGAAGTTGAACAAGGCGCGCCGTGACTTATCGAGGGTGCAGTCGTCCTAGCGCGAAAATGCCGCCGGGTCATGCCCTATGGTTGATGGAAGCCCGGGGCAGGGCCGCAACGCCAGCCCGGTTCAGGCCTTTTCGAGCGTGCATTGCAGCGGATGCTGGTTCTGCCGTGCGAAATCCATCACCTGATTGACCTTGGTTTCCGCGACTTCATAGGGGAATATCCCGCACACGCCGACACCCTTCTGGTGGACATGGAGCATCACCCGTGTCGCCTCTTCCATATCCATGCGGAAAAACCGCTTGAGCACGATCACCACGAATTCCATCGGCGTGTAATCGTCGTTGAGCAGCAGCACCTTGTACTGGCTCGGCTTCTTGGGCTTGGCGCGGGTCTTGGTGGCGACCCCGATCCGGCGCTCGGCATCGTCGTCGCCTGCGCCTTCGTCCGCGGCGCGCGCGGGAAAGGGCAGTTGGCTGCAAGAGGCGATCAGTCGGACCATCGAGAACTGCAATATCGTAAGGCCGCGCCGCTTCGCAACCCATGGCGGGCGGATCGAGCCGGTTTCATGAAAAATACCCGTGAGTGGGCCCGTGCTTGGGGACGGAAACTCGGGGCGGGCACTTGGGGACGGGGAACGAAAAACGGGCCGGACGGCATGCACACCATCCGACCCGTTGTCGTTTGTCTCCGGGCACGGGAGAGAGAGGAGAGAGGAGCCCGGCGACAGAAATCCTGGCCGACTCAGGCCGCGTTCGAGACCTTCTCGGCCGCGACGCTGGCGCGGTTCGAAAGCGGCGCGAAAGCTTCGGTGACGAGCTTCATCATCGCTTCGGTGTTCTTCGAAGTCTGCGCGACGGCGGCATCGAAATTGCGACGGGCGATTTCGCCCTGCAGCTGGAACAGCTCGGTCGGCGACTTGATCGCGGCCATCTTCTTGACGTCCTCGGTTACCGTATCGGCGGCGGTCCGGGCGTCTTCCATATAGGTACGGCCCATGTCCTGCATGCCGCTGGCGAGCAGCTTGCTGCTCTCGACGATCGCTTCGAGATTACCCTTGTGGAATTCGGTGACTTCGCCGGTCAGCTCGGTGCCCTTCTCGTAGGCGGCCTTGGCGCGGGTCTGAATTTCGGCAGCGGCATCCTTGGCGGTGGCGGCGAAATCGGTGGTCTTGGCTTTGTTGGCAGTGGCCATGATGGTTTCCTTGAGTTTGGTAATCGGTTTGGTGCGGGGTTGAGCAGGCTTCTTCGCCATAACCGGCCTCTGCGAGGCGGGTTTTGCGGCGGGAACCTTTTTCTTCAGTATGCGCGCCTTGGCAGGCTTCTTCTCGGCGACGATCGGTTTGGCGGTTTCCACCGGTTTGGCAGGCGCCGCGGCATCGGCGTCGACTGCCTTCGCAACAGCCTTGAGGTCGACGGTCGAGCCGCTGTCCGGCTTGGCGTCGGCTTTGATCTCTTGGCCAGCAGACTTCAGGCTCGCCTCGGCGAAAGCCTTCTCGGCGGCAGCATCGATCTTGGTCTGGCTTTCGGACATAACATTCTCGCTTCTTGTTGCAGTGCACAATTAGGGTGCTGCAGTCGCGAAGTCAAGGATTTATTGTGCACTGCACCATTTCCGTTCCGACGCTACCCTATCGGGCCATGACGTAGCGGCCCGGGGCGTCCTCGATGACCTTGTCGCCACGCGAGCCGGGCTTGCGCTTGCCCTTCGCTGCGATAGTCTCGCCGTCCTGCGCGCGCAGCCATTCGATCCAGTCAGGCCACCAGCTGCCCGGATGCTCGGTCGCGCCTTGCGTGAACTCTTCCAGGCTGCGCGCCTCGCCCTCGTTGATCCAGTACTGGTATTTCTTCGCCTCGGGCGGGTTGACGACCCCGGCGATATGGCCCGATCCTGCGAGGACGAAGCGCATCGGACCGCGGAGGTGTTCGGTCATCCGCCAGACGCTCGCGGCGGGGGCGATGTGATCCTCGCGCCCCGCCTGGATATAGGCCGGAGTCCGGATCAGGCCGAGATCGATCGGCGTGCCATCGACGCTGAGCTCGTCCTTTTCCACCAGCCGGTTGTCGCGATAGAGATCGCGCAGATATTGCTTGTGCCATTTGGCAGGCAGATTGGTGACGTCGCCGTTCCAGTGGAGCAGGTCGAAGGCGGGGTAATCCTCGCCCAGCATGTAATTGTTGACCACATAGTTCCAGATCAGATCGGTACTGCGCAGCATATTGAACGCAGCGGCCATGTAGCGACCGTCGAGATAGCCCTCGGGTGCCATCGCCTCGATCGCCGCCATCTGCTGATCGTCGAGCAGGTTGAGCAGCTCGCCGCCCTTCTTGAAATCGACCTGCGCGGTGAAGAAAGTCGCGCTTTTGACCTTGTCGTCCATACTGCGGCGATGAAGCACCGCCAGCGTTGCGGCCAGCGTCGTGCCCGCGACGCAATAGCCGATGGCGTTGACGCTGGGTACGTCGAGCCGCTCGCGGACATGGTCGATCGCGTCGATCTGGGCGCGGACGTAATCGTCCCACACCACATCCTTCATGCTCGCATCCGCGGATTTCCAGCTGACCATGAATACGGTCACCCCCTGCGCCACCGCCCAGCGCACGAAGCTCTTCTTCTCGTTGAGATCGAGGATGTAGAAGCGGTTGATCCACGGCGGGAAGATGATCAGCGGGGTGGTGAGCACCTTCTCGGTGGTCGGGCTGTACTGGATCAGCTGGTAAAGCGCGGTCTCGTGGACGACCTTGCCCGGGGTGACCGCGATGTTCTCGCCCAGCGTGAAGGCCTTGGAATCGGTATGGCTCAATTGCCCGCGGCGCAGATCCGCCAGCAGATGCTCCATGCCCTTGACCAGATTGTCGCCGCGCGTCTCCAGCGTGCGCTCGAGGACTACCGGATTGGTCAGCGGGAAGTTCGCCGGGCTTGCGGCCTCGGTGATCGCCCTGGTGGTAAAGCGCAATTGTTCGCGCTTGTCGGCTGGGAGACCCTCGATCCGGTCGACCATCTCGCCCACCCGCTCGGCGAGAAACAGATAGGTCTGGTGCAGCAGTGCAAAGGCGGGATGCGCGCGCCACCTCTCGTCGGCGAAGCGGCGATCCTTGCGTGGCAGCTGCGGGTCGCCCTCGGCAGCTTCGGCCGCCTTGGGGCCAAGGCCATATTGCCCCAGCACGTCTTCCCACAGGCGGAAGCCTTCGTCCCACAGCGCCTTTTGCTGTTCGACATGCGCCAGCGGCATCTGCCGGTACCAGCTCTGTGCCAGCGTCATCCAGCGCGAGGGATCGAAATAGGGGAGCATCACCTGCGGATCGGACAGCCGCTCGGTCTGATACTGCAGCCACATGCCTTGCAGCTTCTGCCCAACCTCCGCCCAATGCTGCATGTCTTCGACAGTGACCGGTTGCTCGTCGGTCCCGCCCATCAGCGGCGCGAACATCGCCTGCGCGAACTGGCTCTGCAGTTCGAGCGCCTGGGCGAAAGGATCGGCTTCGGTACCGGTCGCGCGCTTGTCTGTTCCCGGCTTGTCGATCATTCCCAATTCCCTCTCGCGCGCAAGCATGCCTTTGTAGCAGCCTAGATTATCCGCGCATCCACTATAGCGAGTGTCTTTGCGCATGCCCCATGAATAGGTAATCAATGTGACGAGAGCCCCTCGTGTTCCGGGAACCCAGATGTCTGAACCCTTTTACCGCATCAAACGCCTGCCGCCCTATGTGATCGCCGAAGTGAATGCCCTGCGCCATGCCGCGCGCCAGGCAGGGCGCGACATCATCGATCTCGGCATGGGCAATCCCGACCAGCCGCCGCCACCACATGTGATCGACAAATTGTGCGAAGTGGCGCGCAAGCCCGATGCGCATGGCTATTCTCAGTCGAAGGGCATCCCCGGCCTGCGCCGCGCTCAGGCCAATTATTACCAGCGCCGCTTCGGGGTCGAACTCGACCCGCAAAGCGAGATCGTGGTGACGATGGGGTCGAAGGAAGGGCTCGCCAGCCTCGCCACCGCCATCACCGCGCCGGGCGATGTGGTGCTGGCGCCCAGCCCGTCCTACCCGATCCACACCTTCGGCTTCATCATCGCCGGGGCGACGATCCGCTCGGTCCCGACCACGCCCGACGAGGAGTATTGGAAAGAGCTCGACCGTGCGATGCAATACACCGTCCCGCGTCCGACGATGCTGGTGGTCAACTACCCGTCGAACCCCACCGCCGAAGTCGTCGATCTCGCCTTCTATCAACGGGTGGTCGACTGGGCACGCGAGAACGGGGTCTGGGTGATCTCTGATCTCGCCTATTCGGAGCTCTATTTCGACGGCGTGCCGACGCCTTCGATCATGCAGGCCGAGGGCGCGATGGAGGTCGCGGTGGAATTCACATCGATGTCCAAGACCTATTCGATGGCCGGCTGGCGGATGGGATTTGCGGTCGGCAACCGCGAGCTGATCGCCGCGCTGACGCGGGTGAAGAGCTATCTCGACTACGGCGCCTTCACCCCGATCCAGGCCGCCGCCTGCGCCGCGCTCAACGGGCCGCAGGACATCATCGAGACCAATCGCCAATTGTACCAGAAACGGCGCGACGTGCTGGTCGAATCCTTCGGCAGGGCAGGGTGGGATATCCCCGTCCCCGCAGCCTCGATGTTCGCCTGGGCGAAATTGCCCAAGGGGTTCGAAAGCATGGGCAGCCTCGAATTTTCGAAGCGGCTGCTCGAGGAAGCCGATGTCGCGGTCGCGGCCGGGGTCGGCTATGGCGAGGAGGGCGAAGGCCATGTCCGCATCGCCATGGTCGAGAACGAGCAGCGCATCCGCCAGGCGGCGCGCAACATCAAGCGCTTCCTCGCCAAGGGCAGCAACTGACCGCGCAGCCTTGTCCCACGGCGATCTGGACAGCGCGGCATCGCTCGCGCACCATCGCCAGCTCAGTCTTCAGGAGATCGATCCCATGCAGCCCAATGACCGCCTATCCGTCGAGCTTGCCGACAATGGCGTCGCCCATGTCCGCCTGACCCGCGGCGACAAGATGAACGCGCTCGACCCGGCGATGTTCGACGCGATCATCGCAGCGGGTGAGCATGTCCGCACGCTCGCGGGTCTGCGCGCGGTGGTGCTCTCGGGCGAAGGGCGGGCGTTCTGTGCGGGGCTCGATATGGCGAGCTTCACCGCCGCGCCCTCGGGCGAAGCCAGCCCGCTGACCGAGCGTACCCATGGCAATGCCAACAGGTTCCAGGAAGTCGCGATGACCTGGCGCAAATGCCCGGTCCCGGTGATCGCGGCGGTGCATGGCGTGTGCTTCGGCGGCGGGCTGCAGATCGCCAGCGGCGCGGACATCCGCGTCGTCCACCCGCAGACGCGGATGGCGATCATGGAGATGAAATGGGGCCTGGTGCCCGACATGGGCGGTTACGCGCTGTGGCGCGGGCTGATCCGCGACGATGTGCTGCGCGAGCTGGTCTACACCAATCGCGAATTCACCGGCGAGCAGGCTGCGGAGTATGGCCTGGCGACGTTCGTCGAGGAAGACCCGCTGGCCCGCGCGCTGGCGATCGCCGAGACCATCGCCAGCCGCAACCCCGAAGCGATCCGCGCCGCCAAGCGGCTGATGGACACGATGCTGGAAGGCGACACCCAGACCATCCTGCTTGCCGAAAGCGAGGAGCAGGCGGCGGTCATCCGCAAGCCCAACCAGGTCGAGGCGGTGATGGCGGGCATGCAGAAGCGCGCGCCCAAGTTCACGGACCTCTGACGCACGACTAGTTCGCGTCGGGCACCCAGCAGCGCAGTTCGTCCTCGCTCTCGCCCGCGACGATCGTGCCCGCGCTGCCCACGGGCTCGCGCGCCCCGCTGGTCAGCAGATCGAGCGTCGCCCGATCCTCCGGCGGTACGCTCGCCAGTGTCCGCGCGCCCGACGGCGTCCGTGCCACGACCGTCCCCAGTCGCGGCGATCCGTCGCGGGCGTAGTGCACGGTGTAGGTCTCGATCGTCGCCGGCCCGCGATAGGCCTCGTCGAGCGGCGGGATCGGCCCCCGCAGGGCATCGGCCTCGGCCTGACAATCGAAATCCTGTGGGAAGTGCGCGTCGGTAGGTTCGGCGGAGAGCAGGATGGTGTGGTTGTGCGTGGCATAGCCGCCATTGGCGAACAGCAGTCCGCGCCCGCGCGTCTCGCGCAAAGTCTCGACCATGCAGGCCACCGCATGACTCATGTAATTGCCGATCGGTCCCCCACCGAAGGTCAGCCCGCCGAACCGCGTGATCGGCCTGTCCAGCGGCCAGTCGAGCACGCGCCGCGCCATTTTGGGGACGCAAGGGAAGCAGCTGTAAAGCTCGACATGGTCGAGATCGGCGGCGGTCACGCCGTTGAGCTCCAGCGTCCGCGCGATCGACACCGTCAGCCCGGGCGAGGCGCCGTAGCTGTCGCGCTGGAGGAAATCGCCATTCTCATGCGCCGCGGCGCCATGGCCGATATGGATCAGCCGCTGCTCGGGTATGCCGTGCCGCCGCGCTTCGGCGAGGCTGGTCACCAGAAATCCCGCCCCCTGATTGACGCTCGAATTGGCGACCTGCAGTTTGGTGTAGGGGAAGGCGAGCGGGCGGTTGCGTTCCGACGGCGTCACGACGTTTTCCGGCGCAACCGCGTCGCGGATCCACGCGTGGTCGCATTGCGCGGCGATCCGGCTCATCCCCGCCCACAACGCGCCGCTCTCCGCCTGGCCTTCCTCCAGCGACTGGCCGTAGGCCGCGCGTCCGGCGTTCTCGTAGAGCGGATAGACATCGACCGGCACCGTCAGCCCGTGGCTCTGCGCATAGCCCACGCGCCGCCGGTGGCTGGCATCGCGCAAGGCGTTGGGCTTGGCGTCGCCCGCCTCCACCTTTGCCGCGGCGAGCTGCGCGGCGGTACGCAGCGCTTCCGCACCGACCACCGCGCAGATCCGCGCCTCGCCCGCACCGATCCGGTTGGCCGCCTCGTGCAGCAAGCGGATCGGGCTGTCGCCATTGGGCATTGCGGTCTGTTCGCTATGCGTCGGCGCCATGCCGAGCGCTTCCGCAAGCGTGCCATCGACCGGGTTGAGCTGCGGCCAGGCCAGCTGGCTCACCACCGCCAACGAATCGCATTGCGCCAGCAATCCGCCGCCCGCATCGACATCCGCGCGGCGCAGCGCCTCGGCCATCAGCCCGATCGGGTCGAGCCCGTCCTCGGGGCGTTCGGGGCGATCGTTGACCTGGCCCACCCCCACGATCACCGGTGTCCGCTCGTCCATCCCGTCCCGTTCGTCCATGCGTCATCTCTCCCTTGCGCGCCTTTCGTGCGACCGATACGCGTTGCAAAACGAAACACAAAGGGAGAGCCGCCATGAAGACCCGCATCACCGAAATGTTCGGTATCGAGCATCCGATCATCCAGGGCGGCATGCATTATGTCGGCTTTGCCGAGCTCGCCGCGGCGGTGTCCAACGCCGGCGGGCTGGGCATCATCACCGGGTTGACGCAGGGCACGCCCGAGAAACTCGCCGCCGAGATCGCCAAATGTCGCGACCTGACCGACAAGCCCTTCGGCGTGAACCTGACCTTCCTCCCCAGCGTCAATTCGCCCGATTACGGCGGGCTGATCAAGGTCATCATCGAGGGCGGGGTCAGGGTGGTCGAGACCGCGGGCAACAACCCGCAGGCGGTGCTGCCGCATCTCAAGGACGCCGGGATCAAGGTGATCCACAAATGCACCAGCGTGCGCCACAGCCTGAAGGCGCAGGCGATCGGCTGCGACGCGGTCAGCGTCGACGGGTTCGAATGCGGCGGCCATCCCGGCGAGGACGACATCCCCAACATGATCCTGCTGCCGCGCGCGGCGGACGAGCTCGACATTCCCTTCGTCGCCAGCGGCGGGCAGGCCGATGCGCGCAGCCTCGTCGCCAGCCTCGCTATGGGCGCCGAGGGCATCAACATGGGCACCCGCTTCATCGCCACCAAGGAAGCGCCGGTTCACGAGAACGTTAAGCAGGCGATCGTCGCCGCCTCCGAACTCGATACGAGGCTGGTGATGCGCAGTCTGCGCAACACCGAGCGGGTGATGACCAATGACGCGGTCGAACGGCTGATCGAGAAGGAGCGCAAACTGGGCGCCGACCTCAAGTTCGAGGACATCATCGAAGAAGTCGCGGGCGTCTATCCGCGGATCATGATGGAGGGCGACATGGACGCTGGCGCCTGGTCCTGCGGCATGGTCGCCGGGCTGATCCACGATATTCCAACCTGCAAGGATCTGATCGACACGATCATGGTCGAAGCCGACCAGATCATCCGTCAGCGCCTGACCGGCTTCCTGAACGCCTGAGGATTTTTACCCATGCTCGATACCGCCAACCGCACCGCCTACAGCGATGACCATGAAGCCTTCCGCGGCACCGTCCGCAAAGTCTTCGCCGAACACATGACCCCCTATCTCGACCGCCACGAGGAGGAGGGCATCGTGGGGCGCGAGGCGTGGAAGGCGCTGGGCGAAGCGGGGATGCTGTGCCCGACCGTCGCCGAAGAGAACGGTGGGCTCGGACTCGATTTCGGGTTCAATTGCGTAGTCACGGAAGAGCTCGCCTATCTTGGCAGCTCGGCCGGCTTCACGCTGCAGAACGACATCACCGCGAACTATTTCGAACGGCTGGGGACCGACGAACAGCGCGCGAAATATCTGCCCGGCATGGTCTCGGGCGACATCATCACCGCCATCGCCATGACCGAACCGGGCGCGGGCAGCGATCTGCAGGGCATCCGCACCACCGCTACGCTCGATGGCGACCACTGGGTGGTCAACGGCTCCAAGACCTATATCACCAATGGCCAGAACGCCGATTGCGTGATCGTGGTCGCCAAGACCGATCCCAGCCAGGGTGCCAAGGGGACCAGCCTGATCCTCGTCGATGCCGGCGCTCCGGGGTTCGAGCGCGGGCGCAATCTCGACAAGATCGGCCAGCATTCCGCGGACACTTCCGAACTGTTCTTCCAGGATTGCCGGGTACCCAAGGAGAACCTGCTCGGACAGGAGGGCCGCGGCTTCATCCATCTGATGGAGGAACTGCCGCAGGAACGGCTCTCGATCGCGGTCGGCGCGCAGGCGGGGGCGCAGCGCGCCTTCGACGAGACGGTGGCTTTCGTGAAGGATCGCAAGGCGTTCGGGCGCACCGTGATCGAGTTCCAGAACACCAAATTCGTCCTCGCGGATCTCAAGGCCAAGCTGCAGGTCGGCTGGGCGCATCTCGATTGGGCGATCACGCGCCATCTGGCGGGCGAGCTGACCACCGACGAGGCCAGCGCCGCCAAGCTGTGGCACACCGAACTGCAATGGGAGTGCTGCGACATGGGGCTGCAATTGCATGGCGGGGCGGGTTATATGAACGAGTACCCGATCGCCCGGCTGTGGCGCGATGCGCGGGTCCAGCGGATTTATGGCGGGACCAGCGAGATCATGAAGGAAGTCGTCGGCCGGGCGATCTGAATTCAAGCCGCAATGCCGTCACAAACAGGTCACACTAGCCAGCCACGTCGAAGGCGCTCCCAAGGAGGGCCCCGGGGTGGAAACCGTCACGATATTCCTGACCGCCGAAATCGGCGAAGCGCTCGAGACTTTCGAGCATGAAGGCACACGCTTCGTCTTCGCGCGGCTGGGGGCCAACGGGCCCGACCGGCTTGCCGAAGGCGCGGTGTGGGTGTTTATCGACTGGGTCCTGCCGACCATGGCGGGGCTCGAGTTGTGCCGCCGCTTACGCGCCGATCCGCGGATGCAGGACGCGCATATCACCATGGTGCTCGAAAGCGGCGAAGCCGAGGATCGCCGCCGCGCGCTGCAGGCCGGGGCGGATGATTACCTGATCGGTCCGCTCGACCGCCGCAGCGTGCTCGACCGGGTGCTGGCGCTGCGCTCGCCACTCGAACAGCGCCATCTCGCCATGGTGCTCGACCTGGGGCCGTTGACGATCGACTTGGGATCGCTGCAGGCGCGCTGGGAGGGCGAGCCGCTCAGCCTGCGGCCCAACGAGTTCCGGCTGCTGCGCTTTCTGGCCGAGAACCCCAACCGCGTCCTCACACGCCAGGCGCTGATCGTCGGGCTGGGCAAGCAGGATTCTCCCATCGACGAACGCACCGTCGATGTCTGGGTGGGTCGCCTGCGCCGCGCGCTCGAAGCGGTGGGCGCCGAGCCGCCGCTGCGCACCGTCCGCTCGGTCGGCTACGTCTACGACGCGGCCTGACGGGCGCGGGCACCAACCGCAGGCACCAGCAATGAAAAAGGGCCGCCCCGCAGGACGGCCCTTTGTGTGAGCTTTGGACCAGGCCGGCTCAGAATTCGGCGGAGAGGCCGACCCCGAAGCTGCGACCGACCTCATAGGTGTTGACGTCGATCCTCGTGGTTCCGTTGTCCTGGAACTCGAGATGGTCGCGGCCGGTGATGTTGCGCGCTTCCAGCTTCAGTTCGAGCGGAATGCCGAAGGCATCGAGACCCTGGCGATAGACGAGATCGAGCCGCAGGCCCGGATCTTCGACGATATCGGGCAGAGCGGCCGTGCCGCGGCTGGTCACGCGTTCGCTGGCGTAGCTGAGCAACACGGTGAACTGCTGCAGCTCCTCCTGATCCTCAAGCCCGAGCTGGAGATTGACCAGATGGTCCGACTGGCCGGTCAGCGGAACCCCGTCGCGGAAGAAGTTGGTCGCGGGCTGCTCCGCGAAGGGAAACACCCGCGCGATATCGTCGGGCCCGACCTTCAGCTCGGACTTGGTATAGGTGTAGTTCGCCACGACCAGGAACTGCTTGGTCTCCCAGAAGCCGCCCCAATCATAGAGATCCCAAGTCGCCTGGGTCTCGAGTTCGGCACCATAGAGCGTTGCCGCGGGAGCGTTGGCGAAACCGCTGATCTGGTCGTTGTCCGAGAAGCTCGAGAAGATCTCGATCGGATTTTCCAGATCCTTGTAGAAGCCCGCCACGCTGATCCGGTCGCCGCCGCCGAGGTAATATTCGAGCCGGGCCTCGTAATTGGTCAGCTCGGTATCGACCAGTCGCGGGTTGCCGTTGAACTGGCGGTTGGTTTCCGGATCGAAATAGGTCTGGAAGATCAATTCGCGGAACTGCGGACGGGCGATGGTCTTGGACGCGCTGATCCGGGCCTGCAGATCGGGCATGATCTCATAGGTGAGCGTGGCAGCCGGCAGATAGTAGTCGTTCGCGATCAGCGTAGAGCTGGTTGAACCCAGTGGAGCCGCAAAGACTTCGACCGGATCGACGGCCTGAACGGCATCCTCGTAGCGGACCCCGATATCGAGCGTCAGCCCGGCCATCGGACTGATGTTGAGCTTGCCGTATCCGGCGTGGATTTCCAGCATCGCGGCGAAGGCCGGATCGGACTGGGTGGTTTCGAAGATGTTGAACTGGAACGGATCGAACCCGGCCGCTTCCTGCGCTGTCGGATCGAAGCCGAGCTCGATCAACGAATCCCCGAGCAGATTGTCGGGCCGGAAGGCACCGAAAATATCGGGGAAGCCGGTCGAGGCGCGGATGTCGAATTCGCGCCGGGTCGAGAAGCGTGCGGTGTCGGTATAGGCATAGCCCACCGTCGCGCTCAACCAGTCCGTCAGCCGATAGCTGAGGTCGATCCCGCCGTAATAAAGATCCTCGGTGAGGTCCGAGAAGGAAACGATCGCGCCGCCGCGCTGCGGATCGAGCGTGTTGAGGAACAGCCCGCCGATGTCGGAGGCGTTGTTGTTGCGGCTGTAGGTGAATTCCCAGTCGAACGGCGCTTCGCGCTGCGTCTGGGCATAGCCGCCGCGCAGATCGACCGAGAGCTCGCCGAATTCGAGCTCGCCGACGAACTGCGTGTCGATCAGCTGCCGCTCGAACCAGGACGTGTTCTGGATCAGATCCGTGTCGTTGTCCTGAATATCCTCGCCCAGCGCCAGCGCCGATCGCTTGAGCGAATCGCGGATGAACAGATTGGTGAGGCGGAACTGGTGCTCGCCGATTTCCAGCCCGAAGCCCAGCAGGGCATTGGCCAGGATCCGGTTGTCGGTGACGAATTCGACGAAATCGCTGTCGAGATCGAGATCGGAATTGATCGCGCTTTGCGAGATGATGCGGCGATTGCGCCATTTGCTGCTGAGCGACGCAGTGGCGATGACGCCGAACCGGCCGGTTTCGCCGAAATCGAAACCCGTGCCCGCGGTGATTGCGCCGGACATGTTGATCGGCAGCCAGTCGTTCTTTTGCAGCAGGATGCGATTGGGATTGCCGAGTTCGAGCAGGATGCCCTTGGTGTCGACGTCCTGGTCGCCGATGCGCGCGCCGCTGTCGAAGAAACTCTGCAGGTTCGGGCCGAAATCGCGGCTGCCGTCGTCGAAGCCGAACCAGTCGTATTGCGAACCGTAGTAGGTGTAGCCGGTCGAGAAGGTGGTCTGCTCGTCACCGCTGCCGCTCACGCTGATCTCGAGAAAGCTTTCGTCGGGGATCGCCTTCGTCGTGAGATTGATCACGCCGCCGCCGAATTCGCCGGGGAAGTTCGCCGAATAGGTCTTCTGCACCAGTGAGGATGCGATCACGCTGGTCGGGAAGATGTCGAGCGGAACCACGCGGCTGAGCGGCTGCGGCGAGGGCAGGGGAAGGCCGTTGAGCAGCGCGAGCGAATAGCGATCGCCAAGGCCGCGGACATAGACGAGGCCGTTGCCGGCGGTCGAAAGGCCGGTCACCCGGCTCAGCGCGCCGGCGATATCGCCTTCGCCGGTCCGCGCGATGGCTTCCTCGCTGAGAACCGAAACCACCTGGGTGGAGGAGCGCGCGGGATCGGTCCGTCGGCGTCCGGTGACGACGATCGTACTGCCGCCGCCGGGGATCGAAACGTCGGGCTGCTGTTCTTCCAACTCGTCCGGCTGCTGCGTCTGCGCCGTGCCCTGAGCGGTGTCGGTCAGAACCTCGTTAGCATCCTCGTCGGGCGCGGTTTCGGGCGTGGTGCCCTGCGCGCCGTTGCTGGGCGGACCGCCCGTGCCTTGCGCATAGGCGTATCCCGGAACGGACAGCGCCGTGGTTAAAAGCAGCAACCCTGCCAGCCGCTTACCAGTCGACATGTGGTTTGACCCCCTCATTTGCGGTCGTAATTTCAAGGAACCCAAAGGGCTCCTGCGTTGGAAAGGGGGAGCGACCGCGCCGATGTGGCCGCTCCCCGGATCCGTCCGATCAATAGACCGGCAGCGAGGCGCAGTCGGAGACGCTCGCATCGAACGTCACCGTGGCGGAGTTGCAGGTCCAGCCGTTGATCCAGGTGTCATTGCCCGGATAGACGGCACCGATATTGGTCGGCACCACGAAGAAGGTGGACAGCGAGGTCGGGTTGAAGACCGCAACGCCGTTCTCGTTTGCACCGTTGCGGAAGCTCATCGACAGCGTGTTGGTGAAGTTGGCGTTGTTGTTGGTTCCGGCATCGAAAACCGCCTGGGTTTGCGCGGCGGTGGTGCCGCCCGAACCGGCGCGGAAATCGGTCGCACAATCGAGCACGAAGGAGTTGAACACCGGCGAGCCGAGTTCATCGAGCGCTGCGTTCGCACCGCGGAGCGTGATCGCCTGATCGATCCGCAGGCACGGCGTGGATGCGGAAGCATCGACCAGGATCGAGTTCACGATGGCGTAATCCGAGCCACCGCGAATTCGGACCGCGTGGTCCTTCACGCCGCTGTTGTTGATGAAGGTCGCGTTCGAAACCTGTGTGTTCTGGCGCGGAAGCTGCTCTTCGAGACCATTGGTGGAGTCGGCTTCGATGATGCCATCGCCGACATTGGGCCGGTGGATTGCGATGACGAACTGCAGGTTCGCCTTCACGCCGGTGTCGGTGTCGAGCGAATCGTCCTCCGCGCCGACCACGATCAAGCGCTTCATGTTGACGAAGCCGCCGAAGAATTCGACGCCGTCATCCGAACTGTTGTAGCTCATGATGCTGTCGAATGTGGTGTTGTTTCCGGTGCCGCCGGTGGTGAGCGACTGCAGCTCGTTGTCGCCCGAGAGGACGAAGCCCGAATAGCGGATCTGCACGAAGGCCATATCGCCCGAATCATCGCCCTTGGTGGTGCCGCCGAACAGAGCCGGCTGGGCCGCGCCTTCGACCTGGCGTTCGCAATTGATCGAACCCGCTGCGGCGCCCGGTGCGATACAGTCGGTTACCGGAGCGCGACCGGCGAGAACCACGCCGCCCCACTGGCCCGAGGAGTTGACGTTGTTGAGGCCCTGGACGTTGTCGCGGCTGGTGAAGATGATCGGGCGGGTCTGGGTGCCCACCGCGCTGATGTCGCTGCCACGGTTGACCATCAGGAAGCTCGAGCCGCTGGCGTAGGCAATGACGCCGGGTTCGATCGTGAGCGTGACGTTGCTGTCGCTCGCGCCATCGCTGGCATCGGGAGCGGGGCCGCCGTCGTTGCCGACGTCCACGCGACCGTTCATCCGATAGAGCAGGCCCTGGTTGAACGGCAGGGTCGAGGATGCGGTGAAGCGAGCCGGCATGGTGCAGACGCGATAGGTGCCGGTCGGGCCGCTGATCGTGCCGCTGTCGGTCAGCTGGTCGGGGTTGGAAATGGTCGGGCAGCCGGCCGCAGGAGTAACCAGCGAAGTGGTTGGGGTCGGGGTCGGGGTGGGGGTTGGCGTCGGCGTGGCCGGCGGGTTGTTGATGGTGATGTTCCCGCCCGTTCCCGGCGAGACGATTTCATCGGCCCCACAGCTCGCCAAAGCGAGTGCGGAAGTGCCAATTACGAACGAGCGAGTGATTGTTTTCACGGTTTGCGGTCCCCTCAAAAACCGGATGGAAATTTGCGAAATTCTGATCGCGAATCACCCGCTAGGCCCGCCAAGTGACAGTTTTGGTCACTCCATGACACTTCCGCGACAATCGCCCGGGAAAGTCGCTTCGACAGGAAGCTGCGCGGCTATATGACTCAGCGGTGACAATGTTACAGATATGTTGCAGCCGACTTTGCGATGTGCTCCAAAGGTGTTCCATAGAACGCAAGGAGAGAGATCATGTTCGGGCTCGCACAGGCAATTGCCATTCTGGCCATGGCACAGGCACCGGTTGCGGATGATTTCGGCCACAAGGCCCTCGTCGATGGCCGCGACACCGCCGCCATCGCCGCAATCATGGACAACGACCAGATCGAGAACGACGATCCGGCGCGGCTGATCAATCTCGGCATCGCCTATGCGCGCAAAGGCGATGCAGCATTGGCCCGCCAATTGTTCGAGGCGGCCCGGGAAAACCGCAATCGTGTCGAACTCGAAACCGCCGAGGGCGAGTGGGTCGATAGCCGCCGGCTCGCGGTGCAGGCGCTCGCCATGCTCGAACGCGGCGAATTTGCCGAAAGCTCGCGCATTGCAGCCAGATAAAGAAGAGCGCGTTGGCGCCCTTCATCTGCGCTGGGGTATTAGGGAATAGGCCGGTCTCCTGACGGGATGGGAGGCGGAAACCCTTCGCTTCCTCATCGCACTGACGATTTCATTGTCACCCGCGTGTCATGTATAGCGCCCAATCGGGGGTCTGACTGTGGAGGGCGCCATGATTCGTGCCGCGTGCACGCATAGCCTCCTGGCAATGAGCCTGGCATTCGGTGCCACGCAAGCCAGGGCGGACGTGTTACAGATTGACGATGACGGTGCGCGCTGGATTGCCGGCGGCGTTGCTGCGCCTCTGTCTGAATTTGACATTGCCGATGTCGAATTCGACACCGGCCTCCCTGGATCTGTCGATAGAGAAACCGAATTATCGGCCGATGTCGCGCATCCCGAATACATCGTTGGCTATGCCGCCCGCCATGCGCAGGGCGTGCCGCTGGCCTACCAGGCAAAGGTGGCCGAACTGGCGCGCCGGTTCGATCTCAGCGCTTCTTTGATCGAGGCGCTGGTCTGGCAGGAAAGCCGCTGGCGCGCCGATGCGGTCAGCCATGCCGGCGCCCGCGGGCTCGCCCAGCTGATGCCCGGAACCGCCCGCGAACTGGGCGTGAACCCCAATGATCCCTTCGCCAATCTGGAAGGCGGCGCGCGGTACTTGCGCGAGCAGCTCGACCGTTTCGACGGCGATCTCGAACGCGCGCTGGCTGCCTACAACGCCGGTCCGGGACGCGTGATCCGCGCCGGCGGCATTCCCCGCATTCGCGAGACCCAACATTATGTCGCGGCCATCATGGGCCGCCTGTCCGATCATTCCCGGGAGTAGTTTCTTGATGCGTTCGATGTTCCGTCTTGTTGCACTGGCGCTGTTCGCCGCCCCGACCGCCGCTTTGGCGCAGGCCGCCGATCCCGCGGGTTCGGGCCCGGTGGTGGCCGCGGTCGGCTGGTTGCAGGGCACGCTGCTCGGCAATGTCGCCACCGCCGTCGCGGTGATGGCGGTCGCCGCGGTGGGCTTCATGATGCTGACCGGAAGGCTCAACTGGCGCTTCGGCGCGACGGTGATCCTGGGCACATTCATCCTGTTCGGTGCCGCCTCGATCGTCGCGGGCATCCAGCAGGCCGCGGGAGCCTGAGGTGAACCAGCTCGTCCGCCATCCCGTCCATCGCGCGCTCACCCGTCCGCAGATGTTCGCGGGCGTGACGTTCAACTATTTCATCATCAACGGCATGGTGACGACCGAGCTGTTCCTGATCACCGGCAGCTTCTGGGCCTTGCCAGCTGCCTTGCTGATCCACGGGATCGGCTATTTCGCCTGCCTGCGCGAGCCGCGCATCTTCGACCTGTGGATCACCAAGGTGTCGAAATGTCCGCGGGTTAAGAATTACAACCGCTGGGGCTGCAACAGCTACGCCGCCTGACGCGTAACGGACGAAGGACCGCGATCGCATGAGCAATTGGATCGGAGCTGCCGCCTGGAGCGCCAAGGAAGCGCGCGCGGGCGACCGGCTGCCCTATGCACGGCTGGTCGATGGCAACACGCTGCTGCTGCGCGACGGTTCGCTGATGACCGCGCTGCAGGTGCCTGGCCTGCTGTTCGAGACCGAGGACAGCGAGGCGCTCAACGCCCATGCCGCGACCCGCGAAATCATGCTGCGCTCGACGCTGGATGCGCGCTTTGTGATGTATCACCACGTCGTCCGCCGCCGCGTCGAGGTCGATCTCGAGGGCGTCTATCCCGACGATCTGAGCCGCCATATCTCCGAGCGCTGGAAGGAGCGGCTGGGCTCGGGCTCGCTGTTCATCAACGACCAGTTCGTCACGCTGATCCGCCGTCCGGCGCGCGGCAAGGCCGGCCTGGTCGAGCGCGCATCCAAGGCCTGGCGCCGCAAGGGCCAGACCGAGGTCGAGGCCGATCCCAAGGACATGCGCTCGCTCAAATCCGCCGCGACCGGGCTCATGGCCTCGCTCGCCGCCTATGGTGCGCAGCCGCTTGGCGACTACGTGGGACCGCAGGGCACCACGAACAACGAGCTGCTCGAGCTCCTGTCCGCGCTTTACAATGGCGAGATGCGCCCGGTGCGTCGCCCGTCCGATGACGTCGATATCGGCAATATGCTCCCCTACCGGCGGGTCTCGTTCGGTCTCGATGCGCTCGAACAGCGCGGCTCGGGCGCGCCCGAATTCGCCGCGATCCTCGGTCTCAAGGATTATCCCGAGGCGACCAGCCCGGGCCTGCTCGACGCGCTGCTGCGGCTACCCTTCGAGATGGTGGTCAGCGAGAGTTACGCCCCGCAAGAGCGGCAGACGGCACGCGAGCGGATGGATCTGGCGATCCGCCGGCTCAAATCCGCCGACGAGGAAGCGGCTGCCGAACGCGCAGACATGCTCGCCGCGCGCGACGCGCTGGGCAATGGTGCGGTGGGTTTCGGCGATCATCACCTGACCGTGCTGGTGCGCGAGCGCGATCTCGCCCGGCTCGACGATGCCACCGCCGCCTGCGCCGCCGCGCTGGCCGACACCGGCGCCATCGCGGTGCGCGAGGACACCAATCTCGAACCCGCCTTCTGGGGCCAGTTCCCCGGTAACGAGGGTTATCTCGTCCGCCGCGCGCTGATCTCCAGCGCCAATATGGCGAGCTTCGGCTCGTTTCACGGCTTCGCGCTCGGCAAGGCGGAAGGCAATCACTGGGGCGAGGCGGTGACGCTGCTGCAGACCACCAGCGCGACGCCGTTCTTTTTCAATTTCCACCATGGCGATCTGGGCAATTTCTCGGTCATCGGCCCATCGGGTTCGGGCAAGACCGTGGTGATGAATTTCCTCGCCGCGCAGGCGCAGAAGTTCAAGCCGCGCACGGTCCTGTTCGACAAGGATCGCGGCGCCGAACTGTTCATCCGCGGGATCGGCGGGCGCTACGACAAAATCAGCGCGGGCGAACCGACCGGCTTCAACCCTATGGCGCTCACCGACAATCCGACCAATCGCGCCTTCCTGCGCGACTGGCTGGGCGTGCTGCTCAAGGCCGAAGGACCCGAGGAATCGGCCACCATCGCGACTGCGGTGGATGCCGCCTACTCCAATGACGGCTCGCTTCGGCGGCTGCGGCATTTCAAGGAATTGCTATCGGGCACCCGTCGTCCGCAGCCGGGCGATCTTGCCGATCGACTCGCAGCGTGGATCGGGGAGGGCGAAAACGGCTGGCTGTTCGATAATGCCGAGGACCAACTCGACCTTTCCACGCGGGTAGTCGGCTTCGACATGACCGCGCTGCTCGAAAACCCCAAGCTGCGCACGCCGACGATGATGTATCTGTTCCACCGGATCGAGGAACGGCTAGACGGCGATCCGACCATGATCCTGATCGACGAGGGCTGGAAGGCGCTCGACGACGAGGTCTTCGCCGCGCGCATCCGCGACTGGCTCAAGACGCTGCGCAAGCGGAATGCGCTGGTGGGCTTCGCCACGCAGAGCGCGCGCGATGCGCTGGAAAGCCGCATTTCCACAGCATTGGTCGAGCAGACCGCGACCATGATCTTCATGCCCAACAGCCGCGCGCGTCCCGAGGATTATTGCGACGGGTTCGGGCTGACCCAGCACGAGCTGGCGCTGATCCGCACACTTCCCGCGCACAGCCGCTGCTTCCTGATCCGCCAGCCCGATGCCAGCGTCGTTGTCCGGCTCGACCTCTCCGGTGCGCCCGAAGTGCTGACGGTGCTGTCGGGCCGCGAGGGGTCGGTTCGCCGGCTCGACCTGCTGCGCGAAGCGGTCGGCGACAATCCGGCGGACTGGTTCCCCTCGCTCACCGGTGCGGCTTGGCCGGGTAGCGGCGCCAACGATAGCGGCGGCGACATTCCCGAACGACTGGCCGCCGAATGACGGTCAATTGCCAGCAGGTGGCCCAAGAGGTCGGCTCGGGCGTAGCGGCGGCGCTGCGCGCGGTGGACTGCACTGCGGGCAATCTCACCGCGCAGGCGTTCGGGCGGCTGTTCGCCCCTGGCGGCTCGATGGCCACGGTGCTGACCATCCTCCTCACGATCTATATCGCGATCTTCGGCATCCAGCTGCTCACCGGCCGGTCGAGCATCGGCGTGCGCGCCCTGACCCCGCGGATGATCACCGTGGGTCTGGTGCTGACCTTCGCCACCAGCTGGGTCGCCTATCAGAGCGTGGTCTGGAACCTCGCCATCGGGGCCCCCGACTGGCTCGCGGGCATTCTGACCGGCACGACCGAATCGGCGACAACTACTTTCGCGCAAAAGATCGATGTGGTCTTTTTCGCGGTGCAGCAGGCGAGCGCAGGGGCCGAGGATATTTCCGCCTTTTCGCCCGAGGGCATGATGTGGCTGGGCGCGATGCTGTTCATGCTGGGCACGGTCGGCCTGCTGGTGACCGCGCGGATTGCGCTGGCGGTGCTCGTGGCGCTGGGTCCGGTGTTCGTGGTGATGGCGCTGTTCGACGGGACGCGCGGCTTGTTTGCCGGCTGGCTCAAGGGTGTGACCATGCTGGCGCTGGCGCCGCTGTTCGCGGTGATCGGCGGCAGCGTGATGCTCGAGCTGGCGGTGCCGATCCTTGCCGTGCTGGTGGCGAACCCCGGACAGGTTGATGCGCAGGCGGCGATGGGCTTCTTCATGATCGGCGCGGTCCATGTCGCGTTGATGGTCCTGGTGCTCAAGACCGCCGCGACCATGGTCGGCGGTTGGACGGTGTTCGGTCTCGCCCGCTCGGAAAGCGACCGCCAGGATGCCCCCACCGTCATCCAGGCGCCGGCCCCCGTATCCGCGGCGCAGCCCGCCACCGAGCAGGCGCAGGCCACTTCGCAGGTGCTGGCGCAGGCGCGCCGCATCGATATCGCCGCGCAACCGGTCGCGGCGCCGGCCAATGATGCGGGCGGGGCGGCGCAGGTCGCACAAACGCGAACGACTAAGATTTTCAACGCCGCTTCAGGCGCTGGTCAGGCGCAGCCCGACATCGCCCGGATGTCGCGCGCGCAGGGCGTGGGAAGCCGCTTCCGCTCGCCGAATACGAGCCCTCTGGAGTCCAAGAAATGATCCGTCCGACCGCCACGGCGCTCGCCATCGTCCTGTTTGCCGCTCCGTTGGCTGCGCCGCTGTCCGCGCAGGACGACAGGCTGGTCGAAGTTCCCTATGACGAAAGCCGCGTCGTACGGGTCAACGGGCAGGTCAAGGTCCAGGCCACCATCCGCTTCGACGACAGCGAGGCAATCGAAAATGTTGCCGTCGGCGATTCCACCGCCTGGCAGATCACCCCCAACAAGCGCGCGAACCTGCTGTTCGTAAAGCCGCTCGAGCCGCGCGCCTCGACCAATATGACGGTGGTGACCAACAAGCGCACCTATCTGTTCGATCTGGTGGCAAGCCCGAACGCGAAACCGCTCTACGTCCTCAGCTTCACCTACCCCGACGAGCCCAAGGAAGAACCGGCGCAGCTTGCCGATGCGACCACTGCGGCAGAGCGCGAAGCGAGCGCTGACCCGCTGGCCGTCCTCGATCCGACCGAACTCAACTTTGCCTGGACCGGCTCGGGCGATGCCGCGCTGCTCCCCGTGCGCACCTTCGACGATGGCGAGGCGGTGTTCCTGACATGGCCGCTAGGGCGGCCCGTGCCCGCCATCCTCACGACCAATGCCAAGGGCGACGAGGGGCCGGTGAACTTCACCGTCCGCGAGGATGTGATCGTGCTCGACGGCGTGCCGCGCGAAATCGTGCTGCGCTCGGGCGAGGAGAAAGCCATGCTCGTCAACACCGGCCCGGTGAGGCCCCAACGCGAAGCACGCGCCGAAACGACCACTGTTTCGGCAGGAAAGGTGGAATCATGAAACTGGCCATGCGTATGCCGCCCAAGAGCGGCCTTTCCGGAGCTGCCAATGATGTCGATCCGCGCGACGACGCGGATGCCGAGATCATCGATCTCGCGCAGCGCAACAGCTTTCCCGTGGTCGCCGCCAAGAAGGGGCGCAGTGAAGGGGTCGGCATGGTTGCCGGCATCGCGCTGGTCGCCGCGCTGGGCGCGGTAACGCTGTGGAGTATGAATTCGGCGCGCGTCGCGGAGCCAGAAGGGATCGGTAGCGCGGAGCCGCAGCAGGCGGCTGCCGTCGAACCGACCCCGGTCGCGGCGCCAGCAGCCGAGGCCGTCCAGCCCGCGCCGATGGCACAGTCTGCTCCCTATGCCGATCCGGCGCCGTCCCCGGTCTATTCGGCGCCGCCGGAATCCATGTCGGCGACCAATCCCTATTCCAGCCCCACGCTGGTGTTCGACTCCGGTTCTTCGGCGGCCACGCTGCAGGCCGGACCGGTTGCCGCGGGCGAAGGCGGCGCAGCAAGCGCCACCGGCAATTCGGCCAGCGATTTCGCCAGCCGCGTCGGCGGTGTCGGCGGCGCTCCGGCGCAAGCCAAGGCGATGAGCAATCCCTCGACCACGGTAACGCAAGGGACGCTGATTCCCGCAGTGCTCGAAACCGCGATCGACACCAACGTCCCCGGCTATGTCCGCGCCGTCGTCAGCCAGGACGTGAAGAGCTTCGACGGGACCCGGGTGCTCGTTCCCCGGTCGAGCCGGCTGATCGGCCAGTATCAGTCGGGCCTGCAGGGCGGGCAGAAGCGCGCCTATGTCATCTGGACCCGCATCATCCGTCCCGACGGTGCCTCGGTGAACCTCGCCTCACCGGCGATCAGCTATGACGGCACGACGGGGCTTCAGGGCAAGGTCAGCAACAGTTTCTTCAAGCGGTTCGGTTCGGCGATGCTGCTTTCGGTCGTGGGCGGGCTCTCCGCGCTGGGTTCGGGCGGCGCATCGGTGGTTCTGGGCGGGGCGGGGCAATCGGCCGCCGCCGTCGCCGCGCAGCAGGACGGCCAACGCGGCCCGACGGTGCGCGTGCGCCAGGGCGAACCGATCCGCATCTTCACCGCGCGCGACCTCGACTTCACGCAGGTTAGCTGAGGCGCGCCAAAAGATGAGCGCGGATATCCACACTTTCCAGCCGGGCGAGATCGAGCCGCTGCAGCCTGTCGCGAGCGAGCGCAGCGTCTATCTCGACGCCTATCTTGCGCCGTTCCGGCAATGGCTCGACCGCGACACAGTGACCGAAATTCTCGTCAATCGGCCCGGCGAGGTGTGGATCGAGGATTCCGCCCACCCGGGAATGCAGAAGATCGCAATTGCTGAAGTTGACGACCGGCTGGTCCAGCGACTGGCCGAACAGGTCGCGCGGGTCAGCCACCAGGGGATCAATCGCGAGCATCCGCTGCTCGGCGCGACGCTTCCTGATGGCGCACGGATCCAGTTCTGCGGTCCCCCCGCGGCGCGCAAGCACTGGACCATGGCCATCCGCCGCCACCGCCGGCTCGATCTCACGCTCGACGCCTATGATCAGGGGCCGCTCAAACCGCGCCGCGACGAACCTCTGCCCGATCCGCACGCCGAACCAATCGCCTTCCTGCGTGCCGCGATCAAGCAGCGCCGCACGATTCTGATCTCGGGCGGCACCAGCACCGGCAAGACCACCTTTCTCAACGCCATGCTCGGCGAGATTCCTCGCCACGAGCGGGTGGTGCTGGTGGAGGATACGCCCGAGCTCAGGCTGCCGGGCGAGAACGGCGTCGGCCTGGTCGCGGTGAAGGGCGAGTTGGGCGAAGCCAAGGTCACCGCCAACGAACTGCTCCAGGCGGCGCTGCGGCTGCGGCCCGACCGGATCGTGCTGGGCGAATTGCGCGGGGCCGAAAGCGTCAGTTTCCTGCGCGCGATCAACACCGGCCATCCGGGCAGCTTTTCGACCATCCATGCCAATTCGCTGAGCGGCGCGCTCGAGCAGCTATCGCTAATGGTGATGCAGACCGGGATCGGCCTGACCCGCAGCGATACGATCGCCTATGCCTCGAGCGTGATCGACATTCTCGTCCAGCTTGGCCGGGACGCCGATGGTGGACGCGGCATTGCGGACATTTCGCTGAGCAGCGAGCTGGTTTGACCAGAGCGTCCAATAGGTTCTCCAGGAAAGAAAAAACACAGCTAACGCTGCATATGCGCAACAAAGCTGCGTAGAGGCTTGCCAGCAACCTGTGATCTGTTACCTTTCCGTGTCTAAGCCGCAAAAATAGACGGCTAGATGAGGAGAGGGAATTATGAGGGTTAAGGCCACCCTTCTGGCCGGCATTTGCGCCGGTGCAGTTGCTGTTCCGGTTCACGCACAATCCGCCGCCGATAGCGATCTGGAAAACCCGCGTATCAACGCGCCGACGATCATCGTTACCGCGCAGCGACAAAACCAGAGCCTGCAGGAAGTGCCGATCGCGGTCAGCGCATTCGACGCCAAGGCGCTCGAGGCGCAGCAGATCGAAAACGCGAGCGATCTTCAGCTAACCCTGCCCAACGTCTCCTTCACCAAGTCGAACTTTACCGCCTCCAGCTTTACCATTCGCGGAATCGGCGATCTCTGCGTCGGGGTCACCTGCGACAGCGCAACCGCAATTCACCAGAACGGTGCGCCGCTGTTCGGTACGCGTCTGTTCGAGACGGAATATTTCGATCTCGAGCGCATCGAGGTTCTGCGCGGCCCGCAGGGTACGCTGTTCGGCCGCAATGCCACTGCGGGCGTCGTGAACGTGGTCACCGCGAAACCCGATCTGTCGGGCTTCGGTGGAGCGGCCACTTTCGAATACGGTAATTACGACAGCATCAAAGCCACCGGTATGATCAACCTTCCGATCGGGGAAGCGATCGGTGTGCGCGTCGCGGGTTTTTACCTCAATCGCGATGGCTACACTGAAAACCTGTTCGACGGTTCGTCCATCGACGGGCGCGACATGTATGCTGTCCGTGGCTCGCTGCGGTTCGAGCCGGGTGCCAATACGACGATCGACCTGACTGGCTATTACTTCCGCGAGAACGATGACCGGCTGCGTATCCAGAAGCAGACCTGCCAGCGCGATCCCACGGGCGTGCTCGGCTGCTTGGCCAACCGGCGCGATTTCGACAGCACCAATGCGAATTCGACCCTCGCGTCGGTTCTCAGTTCCTCGGAACTCTATGCGATCCAGGGTCTGCCCCCCGGCTTTGGTCTGGGCAGCATCTACGGCCCCGACGGTTTTGCCAATTTCGACGAGCCGAACGATGTCCGCACCGTCAACACGCCGTTTACGCCGGAATATTTCACCGACGAGATGATCCTGCAGGCGCGACTGGAACAGGCCATCGGGTCGTTCGACCTGTCGATCGGCGGCACCTATCAGGAAAACCGGGTCGATTCCCGGCAGGACTACAATCTCGGCATACTGGATCGCAGCGGCTATGCGCCGGCGCTCAATCAATTGGCGGCTTTCACCCAGGTTCCGGGTCTGGGTGCCTATCTGTCACCTGTCGCCAACGCATTGATTCCCAATGGGCCGAACGGGGTCCTGTGCACCTCGGACAATGACGACGGGAACCGGGGCGTTTACGAAGGCAATGCCATCTGTTCGGATGTGCCGCTGTCCTTCGACCGTTCGAACCAGGACAACAAGGCGTGGTCGATCGAAGGCATTCTCTCGAGCGATTTCGACGGTCCGTTCAATTTCCTGGTCGGCGGCATTTACGCCAACGTCACCACGGATACGAACAGCTATTACGTCAATTCCTTCGGCCTCGACTACGCGACCGGCATTTTGGGGACGTTCAGCGCGCTGGGGGCCGGCTTGCCGCCTTCGTATCTCGCTACCTCCATGTATCGCAACAACACCCGTTCGTTCGAACTTGAGAGCTTCGGTATTTTCGGTGAGGTCTATATCGATCTCTCCGACCGGCTACATTTCACCGGCGGCCTGCGCTACAACGATGATACGAAAGACGTCACGGCGCGCACCACGCTGGCAAATTTCCTCAATCCTTTCGGGGGCGGCGATCCTTTCGACTCGCCCTTCGTCGGCGGGTTCGACGCCGACCCGGGCACCCCTGGTAACCAGCTGGTGCAGCAACGCTCGGTGTCGTTCGATGAGATCACAGGACGCGCAGTGCTCGATTTCGAAGTCACGCCGGACAATCTGCTCTACGCATCCTATTCGCGTGGCTACAAATCGGGCGGTATCAATCCGCCGCTCTCGCCGATCTTCGACGTTGCCGAATCCTTCGGTTCGGAGATCATCGACGCCTTCGAGATCGGGTCGAAGAACTCGCTCGCAAACGGCCGGTTGCAGCTCAATGCCACGGCATTCTACTATAAATACGCTGGCCTCCAGCTCAGTCGGATCGTGGCGCGCACCTCGGTCAACGACACGATCGATGCTACGGTCTATGGTGCCGAGCTTGAGGCGATTATCGCGCCCGATCCGGCGTGGCTGATCAACATGTCGTTCAGCTATCTCAACGCCAAGGTCGATGGCGACCAGTTCTTCTCCAACCCGCGCGATCCCGGCGGTGGCGATCCGACGGCCGTGATCATCAAGGACATTTCCAACGGTTCGCTCTGTGCGGTCACCGGTGCGAACGCCAATGCTTTCGTGGCGACGATCAATCCGGCTCTCGGGTTGCGCGGTCCGACCGCCTTCCCGAGCGATGGCGGGATCGCCTCGACCGGCGCCTTCAGCATCTGTTCGGTGCTCGATGCCCAGGCGCAGGCGGTGGGGGCAGCGTTTGGAGGAATCCAGGTCCTGAGCCCGGGTGTGGAGGTCAACCTCAACGGCAACAAATTGCCCCAGGCTCCCGAAATGAAGGCTTCGATGGGGGTCCAATATACGGCTGACTTCAGCAATGGCTGGACGCTGGTGCCGCGGTTCGATCTTTCCTTCACCGGCGAACAGTACGGAAACGTGTTCAATGGCAACGTCAACCGGATCGAACCCTTCGTCCAGGCGAATGCGCAGATTCAGCTGAATGGTCCGGACGACCGCTTCTTCGTTCGCGGCTTCATCCAGAATATCTTCGACAGCAACTCGGTCACGGGCCTCTATCTGACCGATGCCTCGTCGGGGAATTTCACCAACATCTTCACCCTCGATCCGCGCCGCTTCGGCATCGGGGTGGGCGTTACCTTCTGACGTCTCGGTTCCCTTGGGAGAGGGAAGGGGCCGGACGCGTTGTCCGGCCCCTTTTTCGTCTCGGCGGCTAGCTTCGCGTGCTGGCGAAGGGCGAGAAATCGGTATCGGCGTCGTAAATGTCGACACCCTCGCGCCTCTTGAGCCAGCCGATCACCAGATAGGTGAAGGGAGTCAGCAAGGCCTCCCAGGCGGTCTTGATCGACCATTGCGACAGCACGACCTGCCACAGCAGTTCGGGTGGCCATCCGGCCAGACCGTAGAAGGCAAGCGGGTAGAAGATCAGGCTGTCGAGGCCTTGGCCGACAATTGTCGAGCCGATCGTCCGGCTCCACAGCGCTTTGCCCTTGGTCCAGACCTTCATCCGCGCGAGGACATAGCTGTTGGCGAATTCGCCCGCCCAGAAGGCGATCATCGAGGCAGCGACGATCCGCCAGGTGTTGCCGAAGACCTTCTCGTAGGCCTCCTGCCCGTCCCAGCCGTCGGCGGGTGGCAGCGCGACCACCACCCAGGCCATGAAGGCCATGAAGGCGAGCGCGGCGAAACCGGTCCAGATCACCCGCCGCGCTCTTGCGTAGCCATAGACCTCGGTCAGCACGTCACCGATGATGTAGCTGACGGGGAAGAACAGCACCCCGGCGCCGAACGACCAATCGGTCCCATCGGGCAGGGTGATGAAAGAAGGCTTGGCCGCCCCGATCAGGTTGGACAGGATCAGGATGGTGACGAAGGCCGCCATCACCAGATCGTAATAGCGGAAACGCGGCGACTCGGCAGTGGGTGGAGCGGTGGGCGGCGCGGGATCTTCCATCGCCGCCCGTTCTATCTCCGATTGGCGTCAGCGCAATCCCGCGCTAATGCCCCGCCGTGCGCGCCCGTAGCTCATCTGGATAGAGCGCGAGACTTCTAATCTTGAGGCAGCAGGTTCGAGTCCTGCCGGGCGCACCATTCTACCCGTCAGGCACTGCCGACGAAGATGCTCTTGGCATTGGCGAATTCCTTGATGCCGAAGCCGCCATGCTCGCGGCCATGGCCCGAATTCTTGACCCCGCCGAAGGGCATCGAGGGGTCGGCGAGGCCAAAGGTGTTGATGAACACCATACCGGTGTCGAAATGGCGCGAGGCAAGTTCGATTGCCTTGTCGACATTCTTCGACAGGATCCCGCCGCCCAGGCCATAGCGACTGTCGTTGGCGATGCGCATAGCGTCCTCGTCGTCCTTGGCCTTGATCACCGAGGCGACCGGGCCAAACAATTCATCGTCATAGGCGGGCTGGCCGGGTGCGACATCGGTGAGGATCGAGGCGGGATAGTAAGCACCCGGCCCCTCGGGGATTTCGCAGCCCACGGCGGCGGTGGCGCCCCTCTCGATGCTCTGGTCGACCTGCTTCTGGAGCGTATCGCGCAGATCGGCGCGCGCCATCGGGCCCATGTCGGTATCCTCGGAATTGGGATCGCCGGTCCGGACTGCCTCGAACCGCGCCTTGAACTTGTCGAGGAAGGCGTCGTAGACCTTCTCGGTCACGATAAAGCGCTTGCCGCTGATGCACGTCTGCCCGCCGTTGTAGAGCCGCGCGTTGGCGCAGACCTTCGCCGCCAGATCGAGATCGGCGTCTTCGAGCACCATGTAGGCGTCGTTGGACCCGAGCTCGAGCACGGTGGGCTTGAGCACCTTGCCAGCGGCTTGGGCGATCGTTTTGCCTGCGGTGTCCGAACCCGTTAGCGTCACGCCGCGCACCTTGTCGTGTTCGATGATCGCATCCGAGGTGTCATGATCGATCACCAGCACGGTGAACAGGTCCTCGGGCAGCCCGCCTTTGACGAAGATTTCGGCCAGCTTGAGCCCGCTCCCGGTGCAATTGCTCGCATGCTTGAGCAGCACGCCATTGCCCGTCATCAGATTGGCGATGGCATAGCGGATCACCTGATAGGCGGGGAAATTCCACGGCTGGATGCCGTAGATCACGCCGATCGGCGAGAAGGTGACGATGCCGCGCCCGGCGTTGTTGGGTTTGCGCTCCTGGTCGGCGAGCTCGCTCGGGCCGTTGGCTGCGGTGTAGTCGCAAATGGCCGCGCACAACTCGACCTCGCCGCGGCCGTCCTTGATGCGCTTGCCGACCTCGTCGGTCATCAGCTGGGCGAGCTCTTCCTTGTGGTCGCGCAACGCCTGGCCGATGCCCTTGAGCACTTCGGCGCGCTCGTCGAGCGATTGCAGCTTCCACTTTTCGAAGGCCGCGTGGCAGGCTTCGACCTTGCGGTAGGCCTCGTCGCGACCGATCTGTTCGTAAGTGGAGAGGTCTTCGCCGGTGGCCGGATTGACGGTGGTGATCGTGCCCATGGGATACGTCCTTTGTCTGTGAGTTCGACTAAGGAACGGTTTCAAAGCACCACCCGTTCCGCCGCGGCACAAAACTGCGACGAGCCGGTGATGAGCGAAGGTCAGTCGCCGCGCATGGCGCGATCGAGCACCTCGGTGGTGACCGGATAGCCGGCGTCGCCCGGAATCCGCAGCACCGGCGCCGCACCGCTCTTGTCCACCTGCGGGGTGATGATCCGCACCGGGGTTGCCTCGGCGTGGGCGCGGGCGGCGGCGAAATCGCCGAACAGCGCCAGCCGCTCCAGATTGCGGCGGGTGGGGAAGATCAGCGCGATCTCCTCGCGTTCGGCCATCTCCAGCGCGCCCTTGGCGCTGACCCAGAACAACTGGGTGTTCTCGGTGGCATCGACTTCGACATCGACCGCTCCGGTCCCTAGGTCGGCGAGGTAGAAGCGGGTGTCGAAGATGCGGCTGTGCGCCATGCCAAGCGGCAGCCAGCGCGCGAAGGGGATGATGGCGCCGCGATCGATCGTCCAGCCGTAGCGGTCGAGCACTGGCGCGAGCGCCCCTTGCTTCAGCAGGTCGGCGCGCGCCTCGCGGGCAAGGACGCCATCGATCGCGCCGGACAGACCCACCGCCAGACCGGTCTCTTCGAGCGTTTCGCGGATCGCAGCGATCCGGTGTGCGAGTTCCTCGGGATCCTCATCTCGAGCGAGCTGGCGTGCCAGCGCATAATCCGCCGGATCCACGCGACCGCCAGGGAACACCGCCATGCCGCCGGCGAAGGACATCTTCCGCGATCGTACCACCATCAGCAATTCGGGATCGGGGCCGTCGCGCCCTCCACGGAAGATCACCAGGGTCGCGGCGGGGATGGGTTGGTCGTCGGGTGGGCTCATGCTTGTCTTACTGCATGGTAGGGGCACGCTTGCCAAGCGCGCATAACCTCGCCGCGTGTCGGGATAATTTACACATGCAGGTGCGGCGGGCGGGGCGTTAACCTTCGCGATGCGCCGGAATCCGCGTCCGATCGGTTTTGGCACGGGCCCTGCATAAAGTAAGCATCTCTGATGGTCTTCGAATCGAGGCGGGACCACTCCTGGTCTGTGCCCCCGCCTCCCCGAAAAATCAAAAAGGCCCGCGTGACTTTGGTCGGTCACGCGGGCCTTTCCCGTTTTGGTTGCCGGTCTGGACCGGAGCCTGCCAGTCTTGGCTCAGCTCTCGGCCTTGGCGACCTGTTTTTCGTCCATCAACTCCTGCAATTCGCCGGCCTCGAACATCTCCATCATGATGTCGCTGCCTCCGACGAACTCGCCCTTGACGTAAAGCTGCGGAATGGTCGGCCAGTCCGAGAAGCCCTTGATGCCCTGGCGGATTTCCATGTCCTGCAGCACGTCGACGCTTTCATAGGCGACGCCGCAATGATCGAGGATGGCGATCGCGCGGCTCGAAAAGCCGCATTGCGGAAAGAGCGGCGTGCCCTTCATGAAGAGAACGACGTCTGCCTCGCCGACGATGCCGGTGATACGGGTATTCACATCGGACATTGGGGTGTCCTGCCTTCCATTACGAATTTGACTAGATAATTCAGGTGGGAACTTGCGTAGTCAGTTGCAAGGCGTGAAGCTCGCCACCCATCCGGCCACCCAGCGCTTCATAGACCAGCTTGTGCTGCTGCACACGGCTCTTGCCCGTGAATTCGGGCGCCACGACATGCGCGGCGAAATGGTCGTTGTCGCCCGCGAGGTCGCGGATCTCGACCTCGGCCTCGGGCAACGCGGCCTTGATCAGGCGTTCGATTTCTTCGGCGGGCATCGGCATGGCGTCAGCCCTGCTCGGTCATGAACTGGCGGCGCGCTTCGACCGAGCATTCCTCGAGCTTGGTGCGGATATCGGCTTCGGTCACCTCGCTCTCGGCGGCGGTCAGATCACCCAGCACCTTGCGGATCACATCTTCGTCGCCCGCTTCTTCGAAATCGGCCTGGACGACCGCTTTCTTGTAGGCGTCGGTTTCCTCGGGCGTGAGATCCATCAGGCCTGCCGCCCATTCGCCCAGCAGCCGGTTGCGCCGCGCCGCGATCTTGAAGGCGGTTTCCTCGTCCATCGCGTATTTGGCTTCTTCGCCGCGCTGGCGATCCTTGAAATCGGTCATGGTGATCCTCGTGGGGGCAGATGCGGTGACCCGAACAGATAGGCCCCGCGGCCTGCCCCGGCAACCGGATTGTCAGCCCGCCATCGTCACCACCAGCTTGCCGATCGCGCCGCGGTTTTCCAGCTTGGCGATGGCTTCGTGCGCGCGCTCGATCGGATAGGTTTCGCTGACCAGGGGGCTGATCTTGCCTGCTTGCCACAGGTCGAACAGCTCGGCGATATTGGCGGCGTTCTTCTGCGGCTCGCGCGCGGTCCAGGCACCCCAGAACACGCCGCGGATGTCGCAGCTCTTGAGCAAGGTCAGGTTGAGCGGCATCTTGGCGATCCCGGCGGGGAAGCCGATCACCAGGAAACGGCCCTCCCAGGCGATCGCGCGCAGCGCGGGCTCGGAATAATCACCGCCGACGATGTCGTAGACGATGTTCGCGCCATCGGGCCCGACCGCGGCCTTGAAATCGCTCGCGAGTTGCTTGGACTGGTCCTTGTCGAAGGGCGCGCGCGGATAGATCACCATTTCGTCGGCACCCGCCTTGCGCGCGACCTCGCCCTTTTCCTCGGTCGAGACTGCGGCGACCACGCGGCAGCCATAGGCCTTGGCGAGTTCGACCGCGGAGAGGCCGACGCCGCCTGCCGCGCCGAGGATCAGCACGGTCTCGCCTGCCTTGATGTCGCCGCGGTCCTTGAGCCCGTGGATCGTGGTACCATAGGTCATCAGCAGCGCGCTGGCCTGCACCAGATCGATGCCGTCGGGGACTTTGAACAGGCGCTGCGCGGAGACTGCGACCTTCTCCTGAAGGCCGCCATTGCCGACTCCGCACATCACCCTGTCGCCAACCGCAAAGCCTTCGACGCCTTCGCCAACCGCCTCGACCGTTCCCGAGATCTCGCCACCGGGGGCGAAGGGGCGGGGGGGCTTGAACTGGTACATGTCGCGGATGATCAGCGTGTCGGGGAAGTTGATCGCGCAGGCGGCGACCTTGACCAGGACCTCGCCCGCACCCGGCTTGGGCTCGGCGATATCCTCGACAACCAGCGTTTCGGGTCCACCGACTTGTTTGGACAGCACGGCTTTCACAATGAATTCTCCCTTGGATTGTCGAGCCAGGGCAGCGAGACCGCCCGGCTGCGTTCGTATGTCGAAATGGCGGCATCGCGCGCCAGGGTCATGCCGATCTCGTCGAGCCCCTCGAGCAGGCAATGCTTGCGGAACGGATCGATCGCGAATGCGAACCGATCCTGGAACGGGGTCGTCACCATCTGGCTTTCGAGATCCACCGCGATCGGGTGCTCGCGCGCGACCTCCATCAGCCGATCGACCTGCTCCTGCGGCAGCTCGACCGCGAGGATGCCGTTCTTGAAGGCGTTGCTCGAAAAGATGTCCGAGAAGCTGGGCGCGATCACCGCGCGGATGCCCATGTCGAGCAAAGCCCAGGCGGCGTGCTCGCGGCTCGATCCGCAGCCGAAATTGTCGCCTGCGATCAGGATCGGCGCGCCGGCATTGGCGGGTTCGTCGAAGACATTGCCGGGCTCGGCGCGGACGCTTTCGAACGCGCCCTGCGCCAGCCCCTCGCGGGTGATCGTCTTGAGCCAATGCGCGGGAATGATGATGTCGGTGTCGACATTCTTCGCGCCATAGGGAATCGCGCGGCCCTCGATCGAAGCGACAGCTTTCATCAATCGGTTTCGGGGTTCTCGCCGGAGGGGGGGATCGGGCCGGGCTGCTCGGGGCGGTTCTTCTGCTTGCGCTTGGATGCATAGAGCATCGCCGCGGCGATGGCGGCGGAACCGATGGCGCCGGCGAGGGCGGCCTTGCCTTTGTGCTTGCGTGTCATGCGCGCCTCATGCGCCAGCCGGACCGGGGCTGGCAAGGGTGGATTCGACCAGCAGTTCCCGCACATCCGCCAGCCGACCGGTAACGGCTGCGGCGGCGGCCATTGCCGGGCTGACCAGGTGGGTCCGCGCGCCCGGGCCCTGGCGGCCGACGAAATTGCGATTGCTGGTCGAGGCGCAACGTTCGCCCGGCGGGACCTTGTCGGGGTTCATCGCAAGGCAGGCTGAACAGCCCGGTTCGCGCCATTCGAACCCCGCGTCGGTGAAGATCTTGTCGAGCCCCTCGGCTTCGGCCTGGCGCTTGACCAGCCCCGAGCCGGGGACGACGATTGCCCAGCGGACCCCGTCGGCCTTGCGGCGACCATCGAGGACCCGCGCTGCAGCGCGCAGATCCTCGATCCGGCTGTTGGTGCAGCTGCCGATGAACACGTTCTCGATGGCGATATCGGCGATGGGGGTGCCGGGTTCGAGCCCCATATAGGCGAGGCTCTTGCGCGCCGCCTCTTGCTTGGCGGGGTCGGCGAAGCTTTCGGGCGAGGGGACGCTGCCGCCCACCGGGACGACATCTTCCGGGCTGGTGCCCCAGCTCACCGTGGGCTCGATCGCGCCCGCGTCGATTACGACGCTGCGGTCGAAGTGCGCGCCCGCATCGGTCTGCAGCGAGCGCCACCATTCCAGCGCGCGGTCCCAGTCCTCGCCCTTGGGGGCGTAGGGGCGGCCCTCCAGATAGGCGAAGACCGTCTCGTCGGGCGCGATCAGCCCGGCGCGCGCGCCGCCTTCGATGCTCATGTTGCACACGGTCAGCCGGCCCTCGACGCTCATGTTCTCGAACACCGCGCCGCGATATTCGATGACATGTCCGGTCCCGCCCGCGGTGCCGATGCGCCCGATGATGTGGAGGATCAGGTCTTTGGGGGTCACGCCCGGGCCAAGTTCGCCCTCGACGCGGACCTCCATGGTTTTCGACGGCGCGAGCAGCAGCGTCTGCGTTGCCAGCACATGCTCGACCTCGCTGGTGCCGATGCCGAAGGCCAGCGCGCCGATCCCGCCATGCGCGGCGGTGTGGCTGTCGCCGCAGACGATGGTCGCGCCGGGCAGCGAGAAGCCCTGCTCGGGGCCGACGACATGGACGATGCCCTGCTCGGCATCCGTCGCCGCGATATAGCGGACCCCGAATTCGGGGGCGTTGCGTTCGAGCGCGGCGAGCTGCGCGGCGCTCTGGGGATCGGCGATCGGCAGCCGCGTTCCGTCGGGCGCGAGCCGCGGGGTGGTCGGGAGATTGTGGTCGGGCACCGCGAGCGTGAGATCGGGGCGGCGCACCGTCCGCCTAGCGAGCCGGAGCGCCTCGAAGGCCTGCGGGCTGGTGACCTCGTGGACCAGATGCCGGTCGATATAGAGCAGGCAGGTACCGTCCTCTCGCCGCTCGACCACATGCGCGTCCCAGATCTTCTCGTAAAGTGTGCGCGGTTTGCTCGCCATGGCGGCGATATTTGCTGCACAGCGGCAACAGACGCAATCTTTTGCGGGCAAAGCAATAGCCGGGTCATGGAAAAGAAAGGTATCAATCCCTAATTGACACCCATGTCAGCAAAGCCCTTCGCCTTTCCGATTACCGTCGTGCCCGACGACATCGATTTCATGGGTCACGTCAACAACGCCCGCTATCTTGGCTGGGTGCAGGATGCGGTGCTGGCGCATTGGCAGAAGCTCGCGCCCGCCGAAGAGGTGGCGAGCAAGGCCTGGGTCGCGCTCAAGCACGAGATCACCTACCGCAAGCCTGCCTTTCTCGAGGACGATGTCATCGCGCAGACCGTGCTCGAAAGCTTCAAGGGTGCGCGCGCCTTTTACTCGACGGTCATCCGCCGTGGCGAAGAAGTGCTGGCCGAGGTGCAGTCGGCCTGGTGCTGCATCGATATCGATACCCACCGTCCTGCGCGGATCGACGACGGGATGCGCAGCATCTTCTTCCCTGCCGAGGAACCGGCAGCCTGAGTGTCTGTATTCCGCTCCTGCCGCCGGGCTGATAGGCACAAGTGATGCCCGTGCCCACCGCCTCATCGCCAACACGCCGTCCGCGCGCGACGCAGGCCGCGATCGGCCTCGCATGGGCTGCGGCGATTTTGGCGAGCTGGCTCGGCTTGCATCTCTACGCGATGTTCGGTTTCGAACTGACCTGGCGCAGCCTCCCGCTCGCTTTGGGGATGGCGCTGCTACAATGCTGGCTTTCGGTCGGACTGTTCATCGTCAGCCATGATGCGATGCATGGCTCGCTGGTGCCGGGCGGCGGGCGGCTCAACGGCGCGGTCGGCGCGGCGCTGCTGTTCCTTTATGCGGGCTTCGGCTGGAAGCGGATGCGCGATGCGCATTTCGCGCATCACAAGGCCCCCGGTTCGGACCGCGATCCCGATTTCGACGCCGCCAACCCGACCCGTTTCTGGCCATGGTACGCCACCTTCCTGAAGCGCTATTTCGGCTGGGGCTCGATCCTGTTCGTCTCCTTCATGGTCACGCTCTACTGGTTGGTCTTCGCGGTCCCGGTCGAGAAGATCGTCCTGCTCTACGGACTGCCCGCGATCGCATCCTCGTTGCAGCTGTTCTATTTCGGCACCTTCCGTCCGCATCGACACGAGAGCGCGAGCCGGGCCGGTTTTACCGATCGCCACAACGCGCGCAGCGAGCGCTTCGGGACGCTGGCATCGCTCGCATCCTGCTTCCATTTCGGCTATCATCACGAACATCACCGGGCACCCGACGTGCCGTGGTGGGGGTTGCCCGGCCTGCGCCGGCCCGAGACCCCGAACCGGAGCAAGTGAGACACGCATGACCGTCCCCGCCATCATTCTGACCGTCGTGCTGGCGGTGCTGGGCATGGAGATGTTCGCTTGGTGGGCGCACAAATACATCATGCATGGCTGGGGCTGGGGCTGGCACCGCGACCATCACGAGCCGCACGACAACACGTTTGAAAAGAACGATCTCTACGCGGTCACCTTCGGGACCATCGTCTTCTTCCTGTTCCTGATCGGCTATCTCTATTCCGAGATGCTGTGGTGGGTCGCCTTCGGGATCACGCTTTACGGGGTGATCTACACGCTGGTCCACGACGGGCTGGTGCATCAGCGCTATTTCCGCTGGGTGCCCAAGCGAGGCTACGCCAAGCGGCTGGTACAGGCGCACAAGCTCCACCACGCAACCGTAGGCAAGAAAGGCGGGGTGAGCTTCGGCTTCGTCTTCGCCGCCGACCCGGCCAAGCTCAAGGCCGAATTGAAGCGCCAGCGCGAGGCGGGCATCGCCGTGGTCCGCGACAGCGCGTCCGCCTGAACGCGGGCCCGAACGCCGCGGGGTAAATCCCACGGTCGGTTGACGCAAAATCGGTTCTATCCGGTTTGGACTTGCACGAATTCTCGTTTTGATACAGGATATTGTGGGCGACTCCGGCGGCGCCGGTGTGGCTTTCCTTCAGGCGAAGGCCACAGGGCTGGGTGGCAATCCGAACCATCACCTTGCCGGGCGATTTCGCGGCGCAAAGCGAATCCAACAGGACAGGAGCGGGGGTCATCTGGAGAGTGTGGCAAATTCCCGGGGTGTAGGAAAATGGTCGGGTGGCGTGGCATTTGCGCGGAGGAGCGTCGGCCTGTCCGTCATCCAGCGAAAGCGGCGCTCTCACTATTGGTATGGCAACGATGCCAGGCCCCAGCGGTTGGCCCGGCTAGCCGTCATGTTTGACTCGCTTTTTGATAAGTCTCACTCTGCTCGGGACGGGTGGCAACTCCGGCGAGTCGCCAGTTCCGGCGGTCGCGTAGAAAAGGGGGAGGCTTGTCGCAGCGATTTTGCTGTTCCGCTGTGAGTGGATTGCGGTTTTCTTTGCAGTCTGAATGCGCGTTTCCCTCCTGCAACAAGGAGAGAGTAGCATGTTCACTTCAATTCGTAATTCGTCCCGACCGGTTCGTACGATCCTGCTCGCTAGCGCGGGCGGCATAGCCGCTTACCTGGTGTTGCCTGCGAATCCTGCGCTGGCGGACAGCACGGTCGAGTGCAACGTCAACCCGTCCTTCCCAGGCTCGACCACCGAGTGCGGCGTCAATGCCATTGCCTCGGGCGAGTTCGGAACAGCCGTCGGGAGCAACACCAACGCCACCGGCGAACGCAGCACAGCTTTGGGTCGCCTCGCCGATGCGCTGGCCGCCGATGCGACGGCGATCGGCCACAATGCCGATGCACTGGCCATCAATTCGACCGCGGTGGGCCAGGGTTCGGTCGTTCTTGTCGACGCGGTCGGCGGCACGGCGGTCGGTCGCAATGCTGCAGTGACCGGGGCTGGCGGCCTGGCGGTCGGCACCGAGTCGGACGTAATGGGCCTCGGCGCGACCGCGTTCGTTGGCGACGGGGACGATGCAGGACTGGCCGGCGCGCAGGCGCTCGCCGCCAATTCCACGGCGGTTGGCGCAGACTCGCTGGCGGGCGGCGCTGCCAGCTTCGCCGGCGGCGCGGGGCGACGGCTTACGGCCTGGGGTCCGTCGCGCTAGGTGGCGATGGCAGCGATGCGGGTATCGGCGGAGCGCGAGCGGACGGCCAGGAGACGCTGGCCCTTGGTGCGGACACTCTGGCGACCGGCATCCGAACGACCGCCTTCGGCTATGGCGCCTTCGCCAACGGGGTGCAGGCCACCGCCGCTGGCTCCGGCTCCGAGGCCAACGGTCTTGGCGCGCTGGCCTTCGGTGCCTTCGCGACCGCGCGTGGGTCGTACTCCGTTGCGCTGGGCTATCAGAGCTTCGCGCCGACCGACAACGCTACCGCGATCGGCTATCTGACCAGGGCGCAGGCCGAAAACGCCACCGCCATCGGCGCGAGCGCAAATGCCAGTTTCGCGGGCTCAACCGCGGTCGGGCAGGGAGCCACCACGACCGCCGCCAATCAGGTCATGCTCGGCGGCACCGGGTCATCGGTGCGTATCGGAGACATCGCCGCGAGCACGGCGGCGCAGGTCGGACCGGTCGATGCGGTGACGGTGGATGCCAGTGGCACGCTCGGGCGACAGGCGGTGGCGGCAGCCTCGGCGGTCGACAGCATCCGCCTGTCGATGAACCACATCGCCGCGGTCACCGATGCGCAGTTCAGCGCCCTTTCCGGGCGGGTCGGTGCCCTCGAGAACGGGCTGGCGCAGGTCAATTTCCGGCTCGAGGATATGGACCGGGGCCTTTCCGGCGGAATCGCGGCTGCCTCTGCGCTCGGCAGCGCGATCGCCATGCCGGACAAGAGCCTCGTGATCGCCGGCAATGTCGCCAATTACAACGGCGAACAGGGCTATGCGCTCAACCTGACCGGACGGGTCAGCGATAGGTTCGCCGTCGGCGCCGGGATCGCTGGCAACACCGGCAATGGCGAAGTGGTGACCCAGGCCGGCTTCGCCCTCGGGTTCTGACGCGCGGGTTGGCGACATAGCGGCGCGTCTGGCTCTCCTGTGAGTGCCCCCAACCGCTGGCCAATCGATCGACCGGCTTCGTTCGGCCCCGGCTTCTCAGGCCGGGGCCGGCGATGGCCGTGAAAGACTTCAGGCGGCCTGGGTTTCGCTATCGGAACGGCGGTTGGGGCTCTGGCCGTTTGCAGTGGCGATCTCGACCCGGTTGCCGCCGACGGATTTGGCGGCGTAGAGCGGGCCGTCGGCGGCCTGCAGTGCGAGCGAGGCGCTGCATGGCGCATCAATGCCCGCCAGGCCGACGCTGGCGGTGAGCGAGATAGCGGTCCCGTCGGGTGCGGCGAGGTCTAGCGCAGCCACCGCACGGCACAATTCCTCGCACAACGCCGTCGCCTCGTCCGGTTCGATGCGCTCGGCGATCAGCGCGAATTCGTCTCCGCCGAGGCGGGCGAAAAAGCGATCGGGTGCGCTGAGCTGCTGCATCGCCGCCGCGACCTGGCGTAGCACCATGTCGCCCGCATCATGGCCATAGGTGTCGTTGACGCATTTGAAATGGTCGAGATCGACGATGGCGAACATGAAGGGGCGATTCACCGCATATTCGAGCCGGGCTTCCAGGTGCCGGAGGAAGGCGCGGCGGTTGGGCAGGCCGGTGAGCGCATCGGTATCCGCCTCGCGCAAGGCGCGCAGCTCGGCGTGTTTGCTCGCGGTGGCGTCGCGGATGGTGACGGCATAGCCCGCGATCCTGCCCGGGGTTTCGGCACGCGGGACGGCGCGTATCCGCGCCTCGAGCCAGATTTGTTCGTCGCCGCGCAGCACCGGACGCTCGATAACGCTGGTCTTACCCGGCTCGTCGCCGGCGTTCGTAAGAGTGCTGAGCACGAGCGACTCGTCGAGCGGATCGAAGAAGATCGCCAAGGGTTCGCCCGTCAGCTCGACCTGGCCGCTCAGCCACTCGCTTGCCGGGGAGGCGAAACGAATCCGGCCCTCGCTATCGAGATTGAGCAGCGCACCGTCCGAATGATCGGAGATGAGCCCGTTGAGGGCTTTTTCTTCCTCGAGCTCCACGAAGAGCAAGTGCCGATGCTTGAGCGCCACCGAAACCGGCAGCGCGAGCAGCAGCAATACGGCGAGGTAGAACTGGAGGAACAGCACCTTGTCGCCGAAACTGTCCAGGACCGGGAGGGAAAAGCCTTCGCCGGTCGAGAGCGCTGCTATGGCGATCACGGCGATGGTGAACAATCCGATCGACGCGCCGATGCGGCCGCGCCGGAAGGAAGCGAACAGCAGCGGAACGATGGGCACGAACAGCAGCGGCAAGTCGGCTTGCAGGAACACCATTGCGGTCACGAGGCCGACGATCAGCGCGTGACCGATGCATTCTAGGATCACCGGCAGGCTGGCCGACGCAAAATCCTTCGAGAGCGCGCCCGAGGCGGCCATATAGGCGATCGGGAAGCCGAGCAGCGTACCCAGCCCGTGGCCGGCGATCCAGTCGGTGGCGTGGGACAGCCAGCTGCCCGGGGTTGTCAGCGCCACGATCAAGCCGCCTGGGATCGCTGCCAGCGCCGGCCCGACTAGCCCGCCCGCGACGATCAGGACGATCAGCCCGTCGACGCTCTCGAGCCAGTCGCGCTGCGGTCGCAGGGCCAGCAACAACCGGGCGATCACATAGCCTTCGAACACATTGGCGGCGGCCAGTTGCAGCGCCATGTGCGGGCCGAAACCGAACAGGCTGGTCGCTACGGCGCTGAGGGCTGCAAAGCTCCAGAGGATCCGGGGCCATTGCGATCTGGGAAGTGTCACCAGCACTGCGGCGAGGATCGCGGTGCCGAGCCATACCAGCGCGAGCGCCCCCCCGAAGCGCGTCATCGCGATGGTCAGCGAAGTGATCGCGAAAAATGCCAGTCCCAGCAGTGCAAGCTTCTTCCCGCCGGGTACGTGCCTCTCAATCCATGTCATCGGGTTGGGACTAATCGCCATCGATTGAAAAACTCTTGCCGGGCAATGGAGAAGTTAACCTAGCTGCTTAAGACGGTTCGGTCAGCAAGTGATTTGGAGGGCCGGTTTGCGTTACCTCGCACCGGAAACAGTAGACGGTCCCGAGAAGATCGTGTGCTCGAACGCCGCATCCTGGTTAATTGCCCCGATTGACGAAACAAGCGATGCCGTTGCCCTTGGTCCGGCGGAGGGGCTATGTGCCCTGCCGACGGTCGGATCGCGACGGTCGTGCGTCCCGTTGTTCTCGCGCTCGGCCTGCCGTGGTGCCGGCGCCGAGCGTTGCGACAATGCCTTTCGCAGTGGTATCACCGACCGGGCTCGCGCCTTTGAACATCTCCGCCCGCCATGGCTTGCCTGACTGGAACCGCACAATCCCTTTGCCGACGCCCCGCTGATGCGCCGAACGACCGCCCTGCTTGTGACGCTGGCTCTCGCGCTGGGCGGCTGCGCGACCTGGCCCGACCGGATCGCCCACACAGCGGTGCAGGCGGAGCAGGCCGGCGTGCCCGGCTTCCCCTCGGTCCGCTACTGGGCCGACGCCGACGCCGCAGTCTTCGACGGCATGAGGGCCGAAATGGCGGAGCAGGCGCCATCGAACCGCCCCGGCGCGTTCCTCGCCATATCCGGGGGTTCCGACGATGGTGCCTATGGAGCGGGTTTCCTCAAGGGCTGGAGCGGAACAGGCAAGCGGCCGGAATTCACCATCGTTTCCGGGGTCAGCACGGGAGCGCTGATCGCGCCTTTCGCCTTCCTTGGCTCCGAATATGACGATCGCTTGCGCGGCTTCTATACCGGGGTCACCCGCAAGGATATCTATCGCCAGCGCGGGGTGGTCGGACTTCTGACCCAGCCCAGCATCGCCGATACCGCGCCGCTGGCGCAGCTGATCGCGCAGAATATCGACGAGCCCCTGCTCGATGCGATCGCCGACGAACACCGCAAGGGGCGCCGCTTGCTCGTCCAGACCACTAATCTCGATGCGGCGCGCGGGGTTGTCTGGGACATGGGGGCGATCGCGAAAAGCACCGATCCGCGACGCCTGGAGCTGTTTCGCCGCGTCCTCCTCGCATCCGCGAGCATCCCCGGCCTGTTCGCACCGGTCATGATCGAGGTCTCCGAAGGCGGGCAGAGTTTCAGGGAAATGCATGTCGACGGATCGGTGACCGCCGGCTTCCTTTCCATACCCGAAAGCGTCATTTCACGGGGCGCAAGCGAAGGCCGGCAGTCGCGGGACCAGATATTCGTTATCCTAAACGGTCGCCTCCGTCCGGAATACACACTGGTCGAACCGGCCACTTTCGCGATCATCAGCCGTGCGCTCTCCACGGTGCTTTCGGCTCACGACCGGGCCACTCTTCTCAACGTGCAGAATTTTGCCGAGGACAACGGCATCGCGTTCCGGATCAGCTATATCGGCCCCGAATTCGAGGTGGAGACCGAAGGGCGATTTTCGCAATCCTACATGAACGAGCTGTTCGATTACGGCGTCGTCCGCGGAGGCGAGAGCGCCTGGGCCGGGAGCATATTCGAAGCCAGCGAAGACCCGGACCGCTGAGGCGCGCGCAGGAACCGCTCGACAAAGTGCGCGTCGAGCGCGCGGCCTCACTCGTTGCGCGTCGCGATCCAGCCGCCGGCGATCACCAGGATCGCGACCGAAGCATAATACCACGGCGCGCCGAGCGTGAAATAGGTGAACACCGCGCCGGTTGCCATCGCGCTGACGGCCAGCGTCTTGGCGCGGCGGCTGATCGCGCGGCGTTCGCGCCAGTCGCGCACCTGCGGCCCCCAGTGCGGGTGGTCGAGGATGCGCTTTTCCCATGCGGGATTGCTGCGCGCGAAGAAATAGACCGCCAGCAGCAGGAAGGGCACCGTCGGCATCAGCGGGAGGATTGCGCCGACCACCCCCAGCGCCAGGGCCAGCAGGCCGGCGACCCGATAAAACAGGCGCATCCTAGTTCGCGGCGATCCGGGCCGCGTGTTGCTGCACCAGCGCGATCATGTTGGGGACGCCCTGCGTGCGGTTGGACGAGAGCTGGTTTTTCAGGTCGAAGGGATCGAGCGCTTCGGTCACATCCATTTCGGCGACCTCGGCGGCGGGCCGGTCCTGCACTGCGGCTATCACCAGCGCGACAATGCCCTTGGTGATCGCGGCATTGCTGTCGGCGAGGAAATGGAGCTGCCCGGCACCTTCGGTGGGATAGACCCAGACTTGTGCCGAACAGCCGCGCACCAGCGTGGCGTCGGTCTTGAGCGCATCGGGCATGGGATCGAGCTCGCGGCCGAGTTCGACCAGCAGGCGATAGCGTTCGTCGCCTTCGAGGAAGTGGTATTCTTCGGCGATGTCGGAGAGGCTTCTCATGGCGCTGCGTCTAGCCGCGCCGCAACCCCGCGTCCATCGCGGGACAGGACGGAGCGAGCCTCGCATCGGTCGATCGGTCAGCTGGCTGGTCAGCCAGAAAGGCCGCCGGGTCGGGTCAGGGCGTAATAGAGGACGTAAAACCAGCCGAAGAAGCCCTGGATTGCGGCCCAGACGATCGACTGGTGCAGGCTCCAGGAAATCGCGACCGCGATCGCGCTGCCGAGCCCGATCCCGACCCGGGCGGCGTCGTTGCGAACAGCGCTCACAGATCGACTCCATTGGCGATCGCCTCGAGCTTGCGGATGCGCTCCTTGAGGTCGGAAATCTCGATCCGCGCGGCGCCGATGTTCGAGCCGGCTTCGCGCGGTTCGCCGCGGTGGCAGTCGAGCTCGCGCTGCTTGAAGGCCAGCCAGCCCCGCCAGCCCAGCAGCAGCGTTGCGGCGACGATGCCCAGGCCGATCAGCGCGGCGGCGGCGATGACGAATGATGGTTCGAACATTTCCTTCATGTCCTCCTGGAACCTGTGGTGGCTAGTCGCTCTGCTTGTCGCGCAGGCGATCGATTTCCTCGGCGATGCGACGGCTTTCCTGCGCTTCGTGGCTGTTGGCGTCGGTGGTGATGCGCTCGAGGACCTTGATCCGCTCGCTCAATTGCTCGATCTCGCGGCGGGTCTCTTCGCTGTCGGGATCGGATTTGGGGGGCGCGAACACCGGATTGCCGTCCACGCCCCGCGTGACGCCCAGATCGCGATCGTGGCGGCGGGTGTAGATCTGGACGATGCCCCAGATCAGCACGATAATGACGGCGGCGGTCCAGAAATTCATTGCGTTGTTTCCTTGGCGGAAGGGTCGCGCAGCCGGTCGATCTCGCCGGTGAGGTGGTAGCCGCTGTCGGTTACGATGCGCTCCACATTGACCAGCCGGTCCTTCATCGAACCCAGCTCCGCGCGCAGTTCGGCGTTTTCCTGCGTCAGCAGCTTGACCCGTTCGGCGGTCTGCCCGTCGGTGGAGGGCTTGAGCGATTGGCCCCACATGCCTTCGAGCGGGTAGCCGTGCTTGATCTTGAGCCTGGTGGTGTGGATCCAGCCCAGCGTGGTCATGGCTCCCAGCGCCAGCGCGGCACCGACGATCCATGGCAGGTGGGGGACAATCTGCGAGAATTCGTTCATCGGGCCTGTTCCGTCTGCTTGATGTCGAGCGGGGTGCCGCCGTCGCTATAGATGTCGCCGCGGTCGGCTGGCGGATTAAGGGTCGGGCTGCGGTCGCGCAGCGCCTCGATTTCGTCGGCGAGCGAATAGCCCTTGTCGGTCACGATCCGCTCGAGCACCTGCATTCGCTTGTCGACCTTGCCCAGCAGCGTGCGCAGCTCGGCGTTTTCGGCGCGCAGCTGATTGGCTTCTGCGCTGTCGCTGCGTTCGGTCTTGCCGCCCCATTCGTCTTCGAGCGCATAGCCATGCTTGGCGCGGATCCAGTTGTTGATCAGCCAGGCCAGCGTGCTGAACGCGATGATCGCGAGAATGAAAGCGGGTCCCTCGAAGTCCATTATGCGGCTCCTCTTTGCTTCATCTCGAGCGGGACACCGGCGCCGGTCTCGTCGACCCGGCGCTGGTCGCGCAGCGCTTCGATCTGGGTGGCGACATCATAGCCCTGGTCGGTGACGATGCGTTCGAGCACGCGGACGCGGTCTTCGAGCTGCTGGACCTGCGAGGCGTATTGCGCGGCGCGTTCGGCGGTGTTGCTGACGGTCGCGTCGACCTGCATCTCGATGATCTTCTGGCGGTGCTTGGTCCAGATCGCGACAATCGGTATCGATAGCGCCAGGATCGGGATGAGCGGTGCGATTACGCCTTCCATTGAATTTCCCCCATGATTGTTTTGCCGCTCAGCGCAGCCGTTCTATTTCGGCGTTGAGGCGCGGATTGGAGCTGACGTAGAAGGTTTCGACTTCGGCCAGCCGGCGATCGACGTCCTTCATCTTGGAGCGGATCTGGCGCGCGGTGCGCTCCGGGCTCTGGCGTACGCCCTGCCAGTATTTCTTCTCCTCGGGCTCCTCGCGGTAGAGGTATTCGGGCTTCTTGTTGAGCAGCAGGCCGGCAAGAAAATAAAGCGGCAGGACGATCGGGCTGAGCACTCCGGAAAGGACTGCAATCACGAAGCCGAGCCGGATCCAGAGCGCGTTGACCCCGGTGTAATCGGCAATGCCGGAGCAGACGCCCATCAGCTTGGCATTCTGCTTGTCGCGGTAAAGCGTGGTGCGGGGGCTGTTCATTTGGCGGCTCCTTTTTTCTCGGCGATGAGCTGTTCAAGCTCGCGCAGCTGCTGGTTGTCGGCTTCGGAATCATGGACCAGGCGGGCAGGCTTGAATTCGGGATTGTCCGAGGCGACCAGCCTCTCGACCGTGTCCATCCGATCATCGAGTCGCTTGGCGAGGTTGTAGAGCTCTTCGAGCAACGCCTCGTCGTCGGTCGTGATCGTGGCGGAGGTCTTCCACTTGGTCACATAGTGAAGGATGATCCAGGGCAGGGCGACGAAGAGTATCAGTACGATCGGTACGGCTTCCATGGATCAATCCTCCTGTTTGCTGTCGCCGCTCTTGCCGAGCGCGCGTTTCATCTGTTCGAGCTCGTCGTCGATCGCATCGGCGCCCTCGAGCGCGGAGATTTCGTCGGCGAGGCTGGCCTTGTTCGCGCCATCGGCCAGCGACAGCGATTCGGCGCGGCCCTCGGCGTAATCGACCCGGCGTTCGAGCTGGTCGAAGCGCGCCAGCGCGTCGTCTGTGCGCTCCGAGCTCATCAGCGTGCGCAGCTTGACGCGGTTCTCGGCGCTTTCGAGCCGTGCGGCGATGGCGGTCTGGCGGCTGCGCGCTTCGCGCAACCGGTTCTGCAATTTCTGGATATCCTGCTCATAGGCGCGCAGCGCATCGTCGAGCACCGCGATCTCCTGCTTGAGCTGGTCGGAGATATCGGCCGCCTTCTTCTTCTCGACCAGCGCGGCGCGGGCCAGATCCTCGCGATCCTTCGACAAGGCGAGCTGCGCCTTGTCGCCCCAATCGTCCTGCAGTCGGTCGAGCTGGACGGTCTTGCGGTGCATTTCCTTCTGGTCGGCGATCGTGCGCGCGGCGCTGGCGCGAACCTCGACCAGCGTTTCCTCCATCTCGAGGATGATCATCCGGATCATCTTGGTGGGGTCGTCCGCCTTGTCGAGCATGTCGTTGAAATTGGCGGCGACGATGTCGCGGGTGCGGCTGAAAATACCCATCAAAGGTGCTCCGTTGGAGAAGAAATCGGTGATCTTGTCGGCGGCTTCCCAGGGGTCGCCCCTGGCATCAGCGCGCTTGCCCTCGGTAGAGGATTGCCGCGAGCGGGGGGAGCGGCGCAGGCGCTCGACCTCCTCCTCGATCCGCGACGGGCGCGGGCCGCGACCGGAACCGGGGCGGGCCGAAGCCTCGTCCGCGCTGGGGTCGGCGCGGTCGGGACTGTCGGGAGAGCGAGGCTCCGGCCCTAGCGGGTTGGTCGGCTTGCTCACGCCAGCTCGACCTGCGGGTGGATGGCGAAGGCGGGAAGGGGTTCGGTGACCGCGATCTGGCTGCTGAAACCGACGAAGATGACCATCGCCCCGATGCTGACCAGAGCGGCGCGTCCCAGGCGGGTGGCGAAGAAGCGGCGATCGTACATTTGGTGGTCCTCCCCATGGATTGATTGTGTTGCAGGGTATTTTGCAAGCGGTGTGCCAAACCGTGAAAGCCGCGGAATTTCATCGGTTTCGGGCAGCGGGAGCGGAACGGACATGGTGCCTATTGCCAATCCTTGGGGGAATTCCCTATATCTTGGCGATGGAGCGGGAAAACCAGTTCGTCGGCCAGTCGGGCGCCTTCCTGGACGCGGTGGAGCGGACCAGCCGCGCCGCGCCGATGCGCCGCCCGGTGCTGATCGTCGGCGAGCGCGGGACCGGCAAGGAACTGATCGCCGAGCGCCTCCATCGCCTGTCGACCCGCTGGGACGAACCGCTGGTGATCATGAATTGCGCCGCGCTGCCTGAAACGCTGATCGAGGCCGAGCTGTTCGGCCACGAGGCGGGCGCCTTCACCGGCGCGACCAAGCACCGCGTCGGGCGCTTCGAGGAGGCGGACAAGGGTACCTTGTTCCTCGACGAGCTGGGCACGCTGTCGATGGGCGCGCAGGAGCGATTGCTGCGCGCGGTCGAATATGGCGAGGTCACAAGGATCGGTTCGAGCCGCCCGGTGCGGATCGATGTCCGCATCGTCGGTGCCACCAACGAGGATCTGCAGGCCAAGGCTCAGCGCGGCGATTTCCGCCCCGACTTGCTCGACCGGCTGAGCTTCGAGGTCATCACCCTGCCGCCGCTTCGCGTTCGCGAGGGCGATATCCAGGTGCTGGCCGATTATTTCGGTCGCCGGATGGCCGCCGAGATCGGCTGGGAGGGCTGGCCCGGCTTCGCCCCGCATGTCGCCGAGCAGCTCGAGAACCATCCATGGCCGGGCAATGTCCGCGAATTGCGCAATGTCGTCGAGCGCGCGGTCTATCGCTGGGACGACTGGAACGCGCCGATCGCCCACGCGGTGTTCGACCCCTTCGACAGCCCGTGGAAACCCGCCACCCCGTCACGTGCACGCACGCAAACGGCCGACCGCGAGCCGGGCCCGGCACCCGCCGCCGACGATTTCGATTCGGTCGACGATTTGCGCGCCGCGGTAGACGAGCACGAGAAAAGCATTCTCGAGCACGCGCTGGGGAAGCACCGCTGGAACCAGCGCCAGACCGCCAAGGCACTGGGGCTGAGCTACGACCAGCTGCGCCACGCGATCAAGAAGCACGGCCTCGCCGACGACGGCTGATCGCGCTTGCAATGCCGCGCTTTTGCGCCTAGCTGACCGTCAATCCCGATACTGTTGCGACATTGAGGGGCTGGCGCCGCAAGGGGCCGGCACGAAACCCTGTTGTCGCATCATCGTGGTATCGCTGGATCGCAAAAACGGAGACTCAATGGCCGATATCGACCGCCTGACCGAAGTGATCGAACCCGAAGTGCAAGCGCTGGGTTTCGAGCTCGTGCGGGTGAAGATGATCGCCTCGGAAGCCGGCGACGGCGGCCAGGCGCTGCAGATCATGGCCGAGGACCCGGCGACGGGCCAGCTGGTGATCGAGCAGTGCGCCGCACTCAGCCGCCGGGTCTCCGAACGGCTCGACGCACTCGAGGAAGCGGGCACGGTTCTGGTCCCCGGCGCCTATCACCTCGAGGTCTCGAGCCCCGGGATCGACCGCCCGCTGACCCGCGCCAAGGATTTCACCACCTGGGCGGGGCACGAAGCCAAGATCGCGCTGACCGAGAAGGTCCAGGGCCATCGCAATCTGCGCGGGACCCTTGTGGGGATCGAAGATGATACGGTCACCGTGGCGGACAACCGCGCCGGCGAGGTTTCCTTCCCGCACGCGCTCATTCATTCGGCGAAGCTGGTCCTGACCGACGCGCTCATCGCCGCGACTCAACCGCTCGACACCCAGGGTGTCGAGGACGTAATCGAAACCGAAGAAGAAGAGAGTAACAGCTGATGGCCAGTGCCATGTCTGCCAATAAGGCCGAACTCCTTGCGATCGCCAATGCGGTCGCCTCGGAGAAGATGATCGACAAGGAAATCGTCATCGAGGCGATGGAAGAGGCGATCCAGAAGAGCGCGCGCAACCGCTACGGCGCCGAGAACGACATCCGCGCCAAGCTAGACCCCGTGACCGGCGATCTGCGCCTGTGGCGCGTCGTCGAGGTGGTCGAGGAGGTCGAGGACTATTTCAAGCAGGTCGATCTCGCCGCCGCGCAGAAGCTGGAAGCCGATGCCAAGGTCGGCGATTTCATCGTCGATCCGCTGCCCGCCATCGACCTTGGCCGTATCGACGCGCAGAGCGCCAAGCAGGTGATCTTCCAGAAGGTCCGCGATGCGGAACGCGAGCGCCAGTTCGAGGAATTCAAGGACCGCTCGGGCGAAGTCATCACCGGGGTCATCAAATCGGTCGAATTCGGCCATGTGATCGTCAATCTCGGCCGCGCCGAGGGCGTCATCCGCCGCGACCAGCAAATCCCGCGCGAGGCCGCCCGCGTCGGCGAGCGCGTGCGTGCGATCATCAGCAAGGTGGAACGAAACAACCGCGGGCCGCAGATATTCCTGTCGCGCGCGCACCCCGATTTCATGCGCAAGCTGTTCGCGCAGGAAGTGCCCGAAATCTACGACGGCATCATCGAGATCAAGGCCGCTGCCCGCGATCCGGGTTCGCGCGCGAAGATTGGCGTGATCAGTCACGACAGCTCGATCGATCCGGTCGGCGCCTGCGTCGGCATGAAGGGCAGCCGCGTCCAGGCGGTGGTTCAGGAGCTGCAGGGCGAGAAGATCGACATCATCCCCTGGAGCGAGGATCAGGCGACCTTCATCGTCAACGCGCTCCAGCCCGCCACCGTCAGCCGCGTCGTTCTCGACGAGGAAGAGGGTCGGATCGAAGTGGTGGTCCCCGACGACCAGCTCAGCCTGGCGATCGGTCGCCGTGGCCAGAACGTCCGGCTTGCCAGCCAGCTGACCGGCAACCAGATCGACATCATGACCGAGGAGGAAGCGAGCGAGAAGCGGCAGAAGGAATTCGCCGAACGCTCCAAGACCTTCGAGGAAGAACTCGACGTCGACGAGACGCTTTCGCAGCTGCTGGTGGCCGAAGGCTTCGCCGAGCTCGAGGAAGTCGCCTATGTCCAGCTCGACGAGCTGGCCGCGATCGAAGGCTTCGACGAGGAACTCGCCGAGGAACTCCAGAGCCGCGCGCTCGAGGCGATCGAGCGGCAGGAAGCCAAGTTTCGCGAAGAGCGCAAGGAGCTGGGCGTTGAGGATGCGCTCGCCGAGATCCCGCATCTCTCCGAGCAGATGCTGGTGGTGCTGGGCAAGGCCGGGATCAAGGAACTCGACGATCTCGCCGATCTCGCCACCGACGAACTCATCGCCAAAAAGCGCGAGGCGCCGCGGCGTCGCACCAATCCCGATGCCGCCGCCGCCGGTCCGCCGATGCGGCGTCCGCCGCAGCGCGAGCAGGACAAGGGCGGCGTGCTGGGTGAATTCGGGCTGAGCGAAGAGCAGGGCAACGAGATCATCATGGCCGCCCGTGCGCATTGGTTCGAGGATGAGACCCCGGCTCCGGCACCTGCTCCGGCCGAGGCGCCCGCCGCCAAGGCCAAGCCTGCGAAGAAGTCTAAGGCCGTTCCGGCGGAGGAAGCGCCCACCGAGGAAGCGCCCACCGAGGAAGCGCCCGCAAACGACACCGCCGAAGATGCTCCTGCCGAGGAAGAAACCACCGCGGCTGGCGAGCCCGACACCCAGGAGGCCGCCGATGCGGACTCCACCCAATGAGCGCCTGACGCCCGACATCGCCGAAGCCTCGCGGCCCCGTAGAGCGGAGCCGGAGGAGCGCTGTCCGGAACGCCGCTGCATCCTCGCCGGCGAGATTTCGCCGCGCGAGGGTCTGATCCGGCTGGCGGTCTCGCCGGAGGGACTGGTGCTACCCGACGTGCAGGCGAAGGCCCCCGGGCGCGGCGCCTGGATCGGCGTGACGCGCGACGAACTCGCCGAGGCGTTGGCCAAGGGCCGGCTCAAGGGAGCGCTGTCGCGCGCCTTCAAGACCGGCGAGCTCGAAATTCCCGCGGACCTCCCCGCCAAGATCGAGGATGCGCTCACCAGAGCGCTGCTCGACCGGCTGGGGTTGGAAATGCGAACCGGCGCGCTCATATTGGGCACAGACCGCATCGCCGAGACGGCGCGGGGCGGGGCGGTTTCGCTGTTGCTGCACGCCAGCGATGCAAGCGAAGGCGGGTGCCGCAAACTCGACCAGGCGTGGCGTGTGGGGTCCGATCTCGAAGGCTCTGCCTTGCGCGGAACGGTCTTGCCACTGGACCGCGCGGCGCTGTCTGTGGCATTGGGCCGCCTGAACGTCGTCCATCTGGCGCTTGCCGACGATGGAGCGGCCGGGCGAGTCTCGGGGCTTCTGCAGCGATTGTTGCATTTTACCGGTGGCAGCCATGCCGCCTCCACCGACGACGCGCCTGCTTCCGCAGAGCGCCGGATTGACGATACGAATACCTGAAGGACAGATGAGCTAGATGAGCGACGAAGACCAGAAGCCTGCCCGCAAACCACTCGGCCTGAAACGGTCGGTCGATGCCGGTGAGGTCAAGCAGACCTTCAGCCACGGCCGCACCAACAAGGTGGCGGTCGAGGTGAAGCGGCGCCGCAAGCTCGTGAAGCCGGGCGACGCCCCGCCGCCTCCGCCGCCGCCTCCCGCGCCGCCGCCCCCGCCCCCGCCTGCCCCCGCGCCGACGGCTCGGGCCACTCCGGCAAAGAAGGACCCTTCGGGCGAAACGCCGCAGGAGCGCGTCGCGCGTCTCCAGCGCGAAGCCGAGGAAGCGCGTCTGCTGCAGGGCCAGGAAACGCGCAAGCGCGAGGAAGAAGCCGCCAGAAAGGCAGCCGAGGACGAGAAGCAGCGCGCCGAGGACAACCGCAAGGCCGAGACCGCAGCGGTCGAACAGGCAGCTGCCGAGCCCGAAGCGAAGGCCGCGCCCGACGCTCCGGTCGAAGCCAAGGCCGAAGCCGCGTCTGACGCGGCCGGTTCCGAAGCGAGTGCCGCCGAGCCCGAAGCCGATGCTGAAGGCGCTGCCGCGCCTGCGCCGCGCCGGTTCACCCCGGTCGCGCGCCCCGAGATCAAGCGCCCCAAAAAGGAAAAGAAGGACGAGAAGCCGGTCCGCGAGGAGCCCGACAAGCGTCGCGGCGGCAAGCTGACCGTCAACCGCGCGCTCAACGAGGACGAGGGCCGCCGCGCCCGTTCGCTCGCCGCGCTCAAGCGGGCGCGCGAGAAGGAGCGCCGCACCCATGGAGGGCCCTCAACACCGCGCGAGAAGCAGGCCCGCGACGTGGTCGTCCCCGAGGCGATCACGGTGCAGGAACTCGCCAACCGCATGGCCGAAAAGGGCGCGCAACTGGTCAAGGAGCTGTTCAATCTGGGGATGATGGTCACGGTCAACCAGACCATCGACCAGGACACCGCCGAACTGCTCGTCGAACAATTCGGCCATCGCATCCAGCGCGTCTCGGAATCCGATGTCGATATCCAGGTCGAGCAGGATCTCGATCCCGAGGAAACGCTGCGTCCGCGTCCGCCGGTGGTCACCATCATGGGCCATGTCGATCACGGCAAGACCAGCCTGCTTGATGCGCTGCGCGGCACCAATGTGACCAAGGGCGAGGCCGGTGGCATCACCCAGCACATCGGCAGCTACCAGGTGAAGACGAAGAACGGCGACATGGTCACCTTCCTCGACACGCCGGGCCACGCCGCCTTTACCGAAATGCGCCAGCGCGGCGCCAATGTCACCGATCTGGTCGTGCTGGTCGTAGCCGCCGATGACGGCATCATGCCGCAGACCATCGAGGCCATCCGCCATACCCATGCGGCGGGCGTCCCGATGATCGTGGCGATCAACAAGATGGACAAGCCCGGGGCCGATCCGGACAAGATCCGCACCCGCCTGCTCGAGCACGAGGTCATCGTCGAGAAGATGTCGGGCGAAGTGCAGGACGTGGAGATTTCCGCGCTCAAGAAGGAAGGTCTCGACGAATTGCTCGAAGCGATCGCGGTCCAGGCCGAACTGCTAGAGCTCAAGGCGCGTCCCGATCGCCCCGCCGAAGCCACCGTCATCGAAGCCCAGCTCGACAAGGGCCGCGGCCCCGTCGCCACGGTGCTGGTGACGCGCGGCACGCTCAAGCGCGGCGATGCCTTCGTGGTCGGCACCCAGAGCGGCCGCGTCCGCGCGGTGGTCGATTACACGGGCAAGCAGATCAAGGAAGCCGGCCCCTCCATGCCGGTCGAGGTCCTGGGTCTGGGCGGCGTCCCCAAGGCGGGCGACCAGCTCACCGTGGTCGAGAACGAGCAGCGCGCGCGTGAAGTGGCCGAATACCGCCAGGAAAAGGCGACCGAGAGCCGCACCGCGCTCGCGCCGACCAGCTTCGACACCATGTTCACCAACCTCCAGTCGAACGTCATCGAATGGCCGGTGGTGGTGAAGGCGGATGTCCAGGGCTCGGTCGAGGCAATCAACACCGCGTTGCACAATCTCTCGAACGACGAGATCAAGGTCCGCGTGCTGCATGCCGGCGCCGGTGCGATCACCGAAAGCGATGTCAGCCTCGCGGCGGCGTCCAACGCGCCGATCATCGGCTTCAACGTGCGTCCCAATGCCAAGGCGCGCCAGCTGATCGCCCGCGATAAGGTCCGGATGATGTATTACGACGTCATCTATCACGTGACCGAGGAAGTCGCGAAGGAGATGGCGGGCGAGCTCGGTCCGGAGCGGATCGAGACCGTCGTCGGCCGTGCCCATGTCAAGGAAGTGTTCCGTTCTGGCAAGAAGGACAAGGCCGCCGGCCTGCTGGTCGAGGAGGGCGTCATCCGCAAGGGTCTGTTCGCGCGCCTCACCCGCGAGGACGTCATCGTCTCGGCAACCACCATTGCGTCGCTGCGACGCTTCAAGGACGATGTGGACGAAGTCCGCGCCGGTCTCGAATGCGGCGTGGTGCTCGAGGACACCAACGACATCAAGCCGGGCGACCAGCTCGAAGTCTTCGAGGTCGAGCTGCGCGAACGCACGCTGTAGCCGGAACCGACATTGCGTTACCGCCCCAGCCGCAGGTTCGGGTTTCTCGGCCTCGCCGGGGCGGTGATCGCAGTGGTTCTGGGTGTGATCTATATTGCCGGAGACCTGCTGTTCGTGGTCTCGGGACCGTGAGGGTGGATGATGAGTAACGCCGAACGCCCGCACAATCCGGACGCTGCGCATGCCGATCTGATGGGCGTCGAATTCGACAGCTTCGACGCAGCGCGCGAGGAGATCACCTTGCGCTTCACCGCGCCCGCCAGCTTCATCACCCCGCGCGGAAGCGTGCAGGGCGGGCTGGTCGCGGGCTTTCTCGACGAGGCGATGGGCTGGGCGCATGTCTGGGCCACCGATCACGCCGAGGCGCCGCTCAACCTTGAGATCAGCATGAGCTTGCTCCGACCGGTCCCCGCAGGACCGTTGATCGGCAGGGGCAGGGTGGTGCGGCGCGGGCGCCGGGTTATCTTTCTCGAAGGCCAGTTGCTGTCCGAGGAGGGTACGCTGCTCGCCAGCGCCACCAGCACCGCCATTCCGACCCCCCGCCCACAGGGAGATGCCTGATGGCCCGCAACCCCGCCACTCCCGAACAGCAATCGGTCCGCGTGCTCAAGGTGGGCGAGCGGGTCCGGCATATCCTCTCCGAACTGCTCGCGCGCGGCGAGGCGCATGACCTGGTGCTCAGCGCCACCACCATCTCGGTCACCGAGGTGCGGATGTCGCCCGACCTGCGCAACGCCAAGGCCTATGTGAAACCGCTGCTGGGCGAGGAAGAGGCGGTGGTGCTCAAGGCCCTGCGTACCAACACCGCTTTCTTCCAGCGCGAGGTCGCCAAGCGGCTGGGGCTGAAATTCGCCCCCAGACTGAGCTTCCGCCCCGACGAGAGCTTCGACGAGGCCAGCCGGATCGAACAATTGCTCAACGACCCCAAGGTGGCGCGCGACCTCGACGAGGAATGACGGCTTATTCCGCTATGGTAGCCTCTGCCGGAACGACCAGATCGGGCAATGTGTAACCAACCGGCGCATCGGGCCCCAGCGGGATGCCGAGGTAGAACCACGCCACGATCAGTGCCGTCCCCGAGATCAGCAGCCATACCGAATAGGGCAGCATCATCGCGGTCAGGCTGCCGAGGCCGAAGTCTTTCTGCCAGCGCTGGGCGAAAACCAGGATCAGCGGGAAATAGACCATCAGCGGCGTGATGATATTGGTCGCGGAATCGCCCACCCGATAGGCCGCAGTCGCGCCTTCCGGGCTGATGCCGAGCAGCATCAGCATCGGCACCAGGATCGGCGCGAGCAACGCCCATTTGGCGCTGGCCGAGCCGACGAACAGGTTGAGCAGAGCCGCGAAGACGACCATCAGGCCAATCACCAGCGGCAGCGGCAGTCCCGTGCTCTCGATCCCGGCCGCACCGTGCACTGCGGTAATCAGCCCGAGGTTCGACCATTCGAACATCGCCACGAAATGCGCGGCCGCGAAAGCCAGGACGAGGTAATAGCCCATGTCCTTCATCGCTTCGGCCATCATCGCGACCAGATCGCGGTGGTTCTCGATCGTCCCGGCAGCGCGGCCATAGGCCCAGCCGGTGGCCAGGAAGAGTACGAAGAAGGCCGCGACCAGCGACTTGTAGAAAGGGTCGAGCTCGGTGTGGATCGAGCAATCGGCGGCCGGGATGCCTTCGCATGCCGCCTCGTTGATCAGCGGCGTGCCGGGGGCGAATACCATCAGCGCCCAGAGCCCGACGACGAACAGCGCGGCGAGGCCTGCGTGGCGCAGTCCCTTGGCCGCGCGCGCGCCGTCATGTTCGGTCGGATCGGGGCTGGTATCGTCGCCGACTCCGGCCTGCGCTCCGCCCATCCATGGGCCAAGCCGCGGCTCGATCACCTTGTCGGTTACGTACCAGATGATCGGCAGGAAGATGACCGTCATCGCGACGATGAAATACCAGTTCCCCGCGATATTGGCGGTCCACGCCGGGTCGAGCGCGCTGGCGCCTACCGCTTCCTCGGTAATGCCGAACAGCAGCGCGTCGAGCTGGCCGGGCGAGACATTGGCCGAGAAACCGCCCGACACGCCTGCGAACGCCGCAGCAATCCCTGCCAGCGGGTGGCGTCCGGCGGCTGCGAACAGCACGCCGGCCAGCGGAATCAGCACGACATAGCCCGCATCCGCTGCGTGGTTGCCGATCATCGCGACCAGCGCCACCACCGGTGTGAGTAGCGACTTGGGCGCGCTCTTGACCGCCTTGGCCATGCCGGCGGCAAAGAAGCCGGAGCGTTCCGCCACGCCTGCGCCCAGCATCACGACCAGCACGTAGCCCAGCGGGTGGAAGTGGGTGAATGTCGTCGGCATCTCGACCCATAGCCGCTGGATATTATCCGGCGAGAGCAGGCTTACGGCGGAAATCACCGCATTGCGGCCGGTTTGCTCGTCGATCGCGGTCGGGTGGAGAGCGGAAACGCCGCTCAACGCCGCCACGATGGATATGACGACCAGCGCAATGATCAGGTAGAGGAAGATGAACACCGGGTCGGGCAGTTTGTTACCCGTGCGTTCGACCCAGCCCAGAATGCCTTTTTGCCTCGAATCCGCCGCGATTGCCTCTGCCACCCTCTTGTTCTCCCAAAAACCTTTGCTGCCTGGCGCGCGGGATTAACATTGCGATTCTCGCCTGTCCCCTCGCTTAACCGCTAAACTGTCGAAAAATCGACGGTATGCGGACTCGCGCGGAGACCATGGCCGCGCTAGCGTTAGCGCCATGGCCAAGCTCTATTTCTACTACGCCAGCATGAATGCGGGGAAGAGCTCCACGCTGCTGCAGGCCGATTTCAACTATCGCGAGCGCGGCATGCGGACCATGCTGTGGACTGCCGCGCTCGACACCCGGTCGCTTGGCATGATCCGCAGCCGGATCGGGCTCGAGACCGACGCGCACCGGTTCGGCGGAGGCACCGATCTGTGGCGCGCGGTGATGGAGGTCCATGCCGCCACCCCGATCGATTGCGTGATGGTGGACGAGGCGCAATTCCTGACCCGCGAGCAGGTCTGGCAATTGGCGAAGCTGACCGACGAGGGCGGCGTGCCGGTGGTCTGCTACGGGCTGCGCACCGATTTCCGTGGCGAGCTGTTCGAAGGCTCGGCCGCACTGCTCGGGATCGCCGACAAGCTCGTCGAGCTCAAGGGCGTGTGCCATTGCGGGCGCAAGGCGACGATGAATTTACGCGTCGACGAGAGCGGCCAGGCGGTCGCCGAGGGCGCGCAGACCGAGATCGGCGGCAACGACCGCTATCTCGCATTGTGCCGCCGCCATTTCAGCGAGGCGCTGGCGGGCTGAGCACCGAGCCCCTATCTAACCTGCCATGCTCGAAACCCTTATCCTCGCGGCGATCCTGATCCCGTGCCTGATCGTCGCGATCGTCTTCCACGAAGTCGCCCATGGCTGGGTGGCGCTGATGCTGGGCGATCCCACCGCCAAGGAGCAGCGCCGCCTCAGTCTCAACCCGATCCGCCATGTCGATCCCATCGGCACGCTGCTGGTGCCCGGCGCGCTGGCGCTGTTCGGCGGGCCGATCTTCGGCTGGGCCAAGCCGGTCCCGGTGCGGCAGGACCGGCTCGACAATCCGCGCTACGGGATGATGGCGGTGGCGGCGGCCGGGCCGGGGACCAATCTGTTGCTGGCCTTGCTGGGCGCAATCGTGGCGGGGGTGGTCATGGGCGTAAGTCACGCCGCAGGGGTCGAGCCCAGCCCGTGGCTGTTCGCGGGCTTTACCTATTTCATCCTCATCAACGTCTTCCTGGCGCTGTTCAACCTGCTGCCGATCCCGCCCTTCGACGGCTCGCACATCCTCGGTGGATTGCTGCCGCGGCGCTACCAGCGCCAGTGGCAGCGGCTCCAGGCGCTGGGGATGGTGTTCATCGTCGTGCTGATCGGCGCGAGCTGGGCCTTTCCCGACAGTGGGGTGGTGCAAAATGTGGTGCTGCCGCCGGTGCTGTGGGTGCAGGACATCTATTTCGACATCGCCGGCTGGATTGCCCGCGCCATCGCCGAATGACGGCCCCGACGATTCCTCCGTTGAAGCCGGGGATGAAACCCGACGGCTGGCTGGTGCTCGACAAGCCGCGCGGGCTGGGCTCGACCCAGGCGGTGGGTGCGGTCAAGCGCGTGCTGCGCGAAGCGGGCTATGCCAAGACCAAGGTCGGCCATGGCGGCACGCTCGATCCGCTGGCCGAAGGCGTGCTGCCGATCGCGCTGGGCGAAGCGACCAAGCTGGCGGGGCGGATGCTCGATGCCAGCAAGATCTACGAATTCACCATCCAGTTCGGCGAGGAGACCGACACGCTCGACACCGAGGGCGAAGTGATCGAGCGCTCCGACCGCCGCCCGCCGATGCTGGCCATCGGCGCGGTGCTGGAACACTTCACCGGCGAGATCGAACAGCTGCCGCCCACCTATTCGGCGCTCAAGATCGACGGCAGGCGCGCCTACGACCGCGCCCGCGCCGGCGAACAGGTGGAGATGACGCCGCGGCAGGTGACGATCCACGAACTGTCGCTGTGGCGCGATGCCGGTGAAGACCGGAACGATGCCGAGCAGGTCGATCTCGGCAGCACCTTCGCCACCACCACGGGCCGTCCCGATCCCTACGATCCCGGAGCGCCGCTCGAACTCGCCGACAGCGTTACGCTGGTCGCGCATGTCAGCAAGGGGACCTACATCCGCTCCCTTGCACGGGACATCGCACGCGCGCTTGGCACGGTGGGTCACGTCACCTATCTCAGGCGCACCAAGGCCGGCCCGTTCCGCGAAGAACAGGCGATTTCGCTGGACTCTCTGAACGAAATCGGTAAGGGCGCGCCACTTCACCAATCGCTCCTGCCGCTGGAGGCGGGGCTGGACGACATCCCGGCCCTTTCCCTCGACCCCGATAGCGCGCAGGCGGTCCGCCAGGGCCGGGTGATTTCGGGAATGCCCCACAAAGACGGGCTCTATTTCGCAAAGCTGGAGGATATTCCGGTCGCGCTGCTGGAGATCGTCGGTGGGACGGCCAAGGTCGTCCGGGGTTTCAACACATCCGATGTCGCGGAGTAGAATGCATGACGATTACCGCCGAAAAGAAACAGGAAGTCATCAAGGACAACGCGCAAGCACAGGGCGACACCGGTTCGCCGGAAGTCCAGGTCGCGATCCTGACCGAGCGCATCAAGAACCTGACCGGTCACTTCAAGGGCCACCACAAGGACAATCATTCGCGTCGTGGTCTGCTGATGATGGTCAACAAGCGTCGCAACCTGCTCGCCTACCTCAAGAGGAAAGACGTCGAGCGGTACAACACGCTGATCCAGAAGCTGGGTCTGAGAAAATAAGAGTTTCGTGGAAGGGCGGCTCCCATAATGGGCCGCCCTTTTGCTTATTGGCGCGAAGGCATCCGGCCCGCGTGCCCGAGGGCAGACCAACGCCCTCAACCGGACCGGGACGGCATCCCCGGACAATGTAGGCCCCGCGCTGCAATGTGGCAGGCGGGATCAGAAGGAATTAGAATGTTTGAGATTCACAAAGTAGAACTGGAGTGGGGCGGAAAGACCCTCACGCTGGAAACCGGCCACATCGCCCGTCAGGCCGACGGCGCCGTGCTGGCCACCTATGGCGAAACCGTGGTGCTCTGCGCCGTGACCGCCGCCCGCAGCCTGAAGGAAGGGCAGGATTTCTTCCCGCTCACCGTCCACTATCAGGAAAAATTCTCCGCCGCCGGGCGTATCCCGGGCGGCTTCTTCAAGCGCGAACGCGGCGCCACCGAGAAGGAAACGCTCACCAGCCGGTTGATCGACCGTCCGGTCCGTCCGCTGTTCCCCGAAGGTTTCTACAACGAGATCAACGTGATCTGCCAGGTCCTGTCGTATGACGGCGAGACCGAGCCCGATATCGTTGCGATGATCGCCGCCTCCGCCGCGCTGACGATCTCCGGTCTGCCCTTCATGGGTCCGATCTCGGGTTGCCGCGTCGGCATGGTCGATGGCGAATACACGCTCAATCCGTCGCAGGCTTCCACGCTGGTGGATGGCCGCCTCGATCTCATCGTTGCCGCCACGCAGGACGCGGTGATGATGGTCGAGTCCGAAGCCAAGGAGCTGACCGAGGAAGAAATGCTCGGTGCGGTGATGTTTGCGCATGACGAGAACCGCAAGGTCATCAAGGCGATCGTCGATCTGGCCGAACTGGCCGCCAAGGATCCGTGGGATCTCGATCCGGTTGAAGACAAGACCGCGACGCTCGACGAGCTGCGCGGGCTGATCGGCGCCGATATCGACGCTGCCTACAAGCTCACCGACAAGCAGCAGCGCCAGAACGCAATTGCCGATGCCCGCGCCAAGGCGCGCGCGCATTACGAGAGCCTGGATCATTCCGATCCGGCCGAATATCTCGGCAAGCTCAAGCTGGTGAAGAAGCTGGAAAGCGACATCGTTCGCAAGGCCATCCTCAAGGACGGCAAGCGGATCGACGGCCGTGCGGTCGATCAGGTTCGCCCGATCGAGGCGATGGTCGGCTTCCTGCCGCGCACGCATGGTTCCTCGCTGTTCACTCGCGGCGAGACGCAGGCGATCTGCACCACCACGCTGGGCACCAAGGACTCCGAGCAGATGATCGACGGGCTCAGCGGCCTGTCCTACGAGAGCTTCATGCTGCACTACAACTTCCCGCCCTATTCGGTCGGCGAAGTCGGTCGGTTCGGCGGTTCCAACCGCCGCGAGATCGGCCACGGCAAGCTCGCCTGGCGCGCTCTGCACCCGGTGCTGCCGTCGCGTGAGGATTTCCCCTACACGATCCGCGTCCTGTCCGACATCACCGAGTCCAACGGCTCGAGTTCGATGGCGACGGTCTGCGGTGGCTGCCTCAGCATGATGGATGCCGGCGTACCGATCGAACGCCCGGTTTCGGGCATCGCGATGGGCCTGATCCTGGAAGGCGACGATTTCGCCGTGCTCAGCGACATTCTCGGCGACGAGGATCACCTTGGCGACATGGACTTCAAGGTTGCGGGCACCGAAGCCGGCATCACCACCATGCAGATGGACATCAAGGTCGCCGGCATCACGCAGGAAATCATGGCCAAGGCGCTCGAGCAGGCGAAGGCCGGTCGCACGCACATCCTGGGCGAGATGACCAAGGCGCTGGGCACCGCCCGCGGCGAAGTCTCCAAGCACGCTCCGCGCATCGAAACGCTGCAGATCGACAAGTCGAAAATCCGCGACGTTATCGGCACCGGCGGCAAGGTGATCCGCGAGATCGTCGCCGAGACCGGTGCCAAGGTCGACATCGACGACGAGGGCATGATCAAGATCAGCTCCTCGAACGTCGATGAGATCGAGGCGGCGCGCAAGTGGATCCTCGGGATCGTCGAAGAGGCGGAAGTCGGCAAGATCTACGACGGCAAGGTCGTCAACATCGTCGACTTCGGTGCCTTCGTGAACTTCATGGGTGGCAAGGACGGTCTCGTCCACGTGTCCGAGATGAAGAACGAGCGTGTCGAGAAGCCCACCGACGTCGTGTCGGAAGGCCAGGAGGTGAAGGTCAAGGTCCTCGAGATCGACCAGCGCGGCAAGGTCCGCCTGTCGATGCGTGTGGTCGACCAGGAAACCGGCGAAGAGCTCGAAGACACCCGTCCCCCGCGCGAAAAGCGTGAAGGCGGCGGCGGTGGCCGTGGCGGCGAGCGCGGCGGCGATCGTCGTGGCCCGCGCAGCGGCGGTGGCGGCGGTGGCCGTGATCGTGGTGGCGACCGTGGCGGTCGCGGCAATCGCGATGGCGAAAGCGGCGGTTCGAGCGAAGGCGGCGCGCACGTGCCCGACTTCCTCAAGGACTGATATCTTCATCCGGGTTCAAGCCCGGGTGAATTCACGATAAGACCGGGGCCGCGATCCATTCGCGGCCCCTTTCGTTTGGAGAACCCCCATGCTGCCGCGCGAAACCCTTGCAACCGCCGAGATTCCGGGCGGCGACACGCTCACCCTGGTCAGCCACGGGCGCGACCACATCATCATGCTCGGCCGCGACGAGCTGATGGGAACGCGGATGCAGTTCAGCGAGGAGCAGCTGGCGCAGCTCACGCTGGAACAGATCGACACGCCTGCACCGCGTGTGCTGATCGGCGGCTATGGCATGGGCTTCACCTATCGCGCTGCGCTGGCGGCGATCCCGGCGGCTGGCCGGGTGGTTGTCGCCGAAGTGGTGCCCGAGATCCTTGCCTGGGCGCGCGGCCCGCTGGCGCATCTGACCGGCGCGACGCTCGACGATCCGCGCGGCGAGGTGGTGCTGTGCGATGTCGCGGCGCTGATCGACGACGCCAATGACGGCACCAGCCCGAAATTCGACGCGATCCTTCTCGATGTCGACAATGGCCCCGACGGCATCGTCCGCGATGGCAACGAGCGGCTCTACACTCGCACCGGCATCGCTCGTTCGCGCGACGCGCTCAGGCCCGGCGGAATCCTCGCGGTGTGGTCCGCGGCGCCCGATCTCAAGTTCCGCGGGCGGCTGAAGGATGCCGGCTTCGAGGTCGAGGAGCGCCGGGTGCGCGCGCGGCCGAACAACAAGGGTCCGCACCACACCATCTGGTTCGCGCGGGCATCTTGATCGCCGCGGGCTTCTTCAGCCCTGCCTGAGCCGCAGCCGCCCGCTGAAATCGCGCTTGCCGACCGGAACGCCCAGCATTCGCAGGATGTCGTAGGCGGTGGCGGCGTGGAAGTAGAAATTGGGCTGGCTGAAGCTGAGCAGGAATTCCTCCGCCGCAAACTCCAGTTTGAAGTCGCGGAATTCGAACCGCATGTCGCGCCCGATCGCCTGCTCGAGATCGTCCTCGGAAACCTGATCGAGTGCCGCACGTGCCTGGGCCAAATGTTCGCGAAGGCCATCGAAGCTCTCGGGCGGCGGCGAGAGGTCGGGCTGGAACACGCCGTTCGCCACCCCCGCCAGCGCGCCGGCGGTGTGCACCGCCACGCTCTTCACCTGATAGGTGAAGGGGAACATGTCCTCATAGATGCGGGCGGACAGGACATGCGCGGGATCGTGCTCCTGCTCGCTGCACCATGCCTCTGCGCGATCGACCAGCTTTCTGGTGCTGTCGATTATCTGCAGGGCGCTGGGGACGAAGGCGGCGTGAAGCGATAGCGGCATTGGGCAACTCCCGATTGGTCGGGGGCAAGCATAGCGATCCATCACGGCGCGCCAAGGGATTCGGGGCGGTGTTGGCGGATGTCCGCAGCGCTATCGCGGCGTTTGTTCAGCCGACCACGCGCAGATGCGGCGCAGCGCCAGCACCAGAAGGAGCCCCGTCGAAGGGGATCATCGCCAGCGAGCGATCGCGCCCGGCATCCTTGGCCGCATAAAGCCCGCGGTCGGCGCGTTTCAGCGCGCTGGCAAGCGATTCTCCGTCGCGCAGCTGGGCGATGCCCGCGCTGGCGGTAACGGTCGTGGCGAGGTCCGGGACATGCTCGATCACGGCGGTGGTGACCCGCCTGCGCGCCTTCTCGGCGAGGCTCTGCCAGTCGTCGCCATAGAGCAGAACGACGAACTCCTCGCCGCCCAGCCGCGCGGCGAAGACGTTCTCGCCCTTGAGCCCCCTGCCGATCGCGACCAGCACCTCGTCGCCGACATCATGGCCGTAGCGGTCGTTGATCCGCTTGAAATGGTCGCAATCGATCAAGGCTACGCCATGGGGCCGGCCCCGCTCGCTTTCCTCGTAGTGCCGCAGCAGGCCGCGCCGGTTGGCGAGGCCGGTAAGCGGGTCGGTCGCGATCGCGAGCGTCGCCGCCTCGACCTCTACCAATGCGGCGTCGCGCTGGCGGCGGAAGTCCATGAAGCCGTCGACCGCACCCATCGAGGTGACGATGAACTCGAGCACCAGCGCGGCCAGCACGGCGGTGGACCAGAAATTGAGCTCGATCCCCATGACGATTTCATACGCGAGGAGGTAGCAGCCCACCATGACCCCGCCCGACCAGGCGACCGCCTGGAAACGTGCCGCGCGGCTGCCGAGCGCCATCGCCTTGCCAAGCCCGAAGACTATGATCGCGATCATCGCCAGCAAGCCGACTTCGGGCAATCGTTCGAGCCAGGGCAGGTAGGGTACCAGAGGTATCAGGACTGCAAGGACGACACCGATGGGAAGCACCGCGCCCAGCAGCCTGCGGGTGCCGGCAAGCGGATATTTGCGCTCGATATAGCTTGCCAGGAAAGGGCCCGCGAAGGCCACGCTGAGCATGTTCGCGATGCCTCCGACGATATTCGCCCCCGCCTCGGTAAGGCCTGCGGGCGGCACCGGCGGCATCAACACCACCGCCATAAGCCCGATCATCGCGGTGCGCGCAGACAGCCACAGCAGGAACGGCCGCTTGACCACCGGGAACAGCGCCAGCGCAATCAGCCCGAAAATCGCCGCAGTCGCCAGAAAGGCGCCAAAGGTGATGCTCGACCAGTCCATGACGGTAAGTTGCACTCCCCCTCGCAGTGCCCGCCCGACGCGAATGCCAAGACAGGAACCATCGCCCAGCCTACCTCGGTACAGCTGTCGAGAGGGTCAACGAAACTGGTTACTAGAGCGTGATCGACCGCACGGGCGACCGACCGGTTCTACCCGGCCGGTCCGCCGGACCGGAGATCAGCGAACGCGCGGCCCGCCGAACGGCAGCGGGGGCGGGGGACGGCGCGAACCGCGGGGAAGCTGCGCCTGATAGGCCCGGCCGCAATGTTCGACGCAATAGGGAAAGCCGGGGTTAACCGGCGTGCCGCAGAAGTGGAAATCGGGCTCGCCCGGATGGCCCATCGGCCAGCGGCAGACCTTTTCGCTCAGATCGAGCAGGCTGGTCTTGTTGGCGATTTCGGGGCTCGGCTTGGCGGGCACCAGGCGGCGCGGCGGAGCCGGCGGAATGGGCGGCTGCTGGTCGCCCGGTCCCTGGCGCAGAAAGCCGCCGGGGCCGACCGAAACGATCTTGGGCGTGTTGGGGGCGCGGTTGGGCAAGGGCTGCGAATGGCTCGACGAGGCACCGGCCGCGGGTGCGTCTTTCTGCTCGGTCTGCCGATCCGCTGCGGGCTCGGGTGCAGGGGTGCTTGCTGCGAGCGCGGACACAGGCTCGGCAGGCGGCGCATCGGAGCGGGCCTGCGGCTTCTTCGCGCCCGGTTTCGCGGCAGGCGGTTTCGCGGCAGGCTTGGCCTTCTTGGCGACGGCGGCCTTCTTCTCGGCCGCCTTGACCGGGGAAGGGCGCGCCTTGAGGCCGAGGCGATGCGCCTTGCCGATCACCGCATTGCGGCTGACCCCGCCCAGCTCGTCGGCGATCTGGCTGGCGGTCGAGCCACCTTCCCACATCTTCTTCAAGGTCGCGATGCGTTCGTCGGTCCAGCTCATTCAGATCATTCCATTTTGCTTGGGCGCCCGGCAGGTTGCGCGGAAGCGTGCTTGTCAGCGGGGCTGGATCGACGTAGGCGCGCGCCCATGGCCGATCAAGTCCCGAACTTAGCCCCGGACACGGCAGGCGCCGCGCCCTCCTTCGTCGAGAGCGGTGGCGGCAGCGCAGGGACCCGGTTCGCGCCGCACGGTCAGCCGGTGATCACCGGCATCAACCGCATCGGGCTGTGGAGCCTCTATATTAAGGAGGTCCGCCGGTTTCTCAAGGTGCAGACCCAGACTATCTGGGCGCCTGCAGTCACCACGCTGCTGTTTCTGGTCATTTTCACCGTCGCGCTGGGCCGCGGCGGCCGCGAAGTGCTGGGTGTCCCTTTCGCCCATTTCGTGGCCCCGGGGCTGATCGTGATGGGGATGATGCAGAACGCCTTCGCCAATTCCAGTTTCTCGCTGCTCTCGGGCAAGATCCAGGGCACCATTATCGACCTGCTGATGCCGCCGCTGTCCGAAGGCGAGCTGATGACCGGGATCGTCGCCGCTGCGGTCACCCGCGCGCTGGCGGTGGGCTGCACGGTGGCGCTGGCGATGGCGCTCTATCCCGGAGTTCAACTTCATGTCGAAAGCCCCTGGGCGATCGCCTGGTTCGGGCTGATGGGTGCGATCATGCTCGCGCTGATGGGGCTGTTGGCCTCGATCTGGGCGGAGAAATTCGACCACAATGCGGCGGTCACCAATTTCGTTATCGCGCCGCTCAGTCTGCTTTCGGGCACCTTCTACGTGATCGACAATCTCGCGCCGCTGTTCCAGACGATCAGCCGCTTCAACCCGTTCTTCTACGTGATCTCGGGCTTTCGCTACGGCTTCCTGGGACAAAGTGACATCGGCGAGGGCGTGCAGGCGATCGTCTGGGCCGGGCTGGGGCTCGCGGTGTTCAACCTGCTGCTGGCGGTGTTGTGCTACCGGCTGCTCAAGTCGGGCTGGAAGATCAAGAGCTAGCGTCCAGGGCCAGGGCTCCGGCCTTCGCGAGGCCGATCCTCAGTGGGTCAGCGACCGGCGCACGCGATAGCGCCCGTCCTCGAACTGCTCGAACATCTGGTCGACCTCGGGATGCTCGACCGGGCCGCCCAGCGAATCGCTCACCAGGTTCTGCTGGCTGACATAGGCGGTGTAGCTCGACTCGTCCGTCTCGGCGAAAAGGTGGTAGAACGGCTGGTTGCGGTCGGGGCGGATGCCCTCGGGGATCGAATCGTACCATTCCTCGCTGTTGGCGAAGACCGGGTCGATATCGAAGATCACCCCGCGGAAATCGAACATGCGATGACGCACCACATCGCCGATGGCGAAACGCGTGCGGGCCAGCTGGGGCGCATCGATGGTGCGACCGGCTTGGGGCGAAAAGAACTGGGCACGATCCATGAGAACAAGGGATATGGTGTGCCGCGGCCCCGTGACAAGTAACCGCTTGGTTACCATCCCCCGTTTTGCGCGCCCGCAGCCCATATTTCGGCTTGCTCCAGCCCGGACCTTGGGCTAGGCGCGCGGCTTCCCAACGACCGGGAGGCGGGCATTCGCCCCGCCAGCGTGCGCCCAACGGCGATGCGGAGAGGTGCCGGAGTGGTCGAACGGGGCAGTCTCGAAAACTGTTGAGCGCGCAAGCGTTCCGAGGGTTCGAATCCCTCCCTCTCCGCCACCGACCCCCAGCACTAGTCTCCTAGAAGAGGGCCGTCGCGCAAGCCGGCGGAACAGGCCGGTTTGTGCGAACTGATCCGTCACGGGCTAGCGATCTGGTGAGCGTCTCTGGCGGTTTCAGGCCGGCTTTAAGGCCCCAGTCTCTGGTCAGATCAGCATCGGTGCAGTTTCCCTGCATTCAGGCAAAGAACAGGGAAAAACACAAATTTCGAGCTGAAAACAGGCCTATCCGGCTATATCTCGCGGTTGAGTGCGCAAGAAACGCCCGTGATTATCGCAGGTTACGCCTGCAAAATACCCGTTTCCCTGTTATTCGCCATAACAGGGTATTTAATCGCCCATAACAGGGGCCTCAATCGACGTAACAGGGCCTGTTACCCCGCAAAACAGGGAAGCTCATGTCGGCCATCCGAGGGCCTCGCGCTGGCGTTTCCAGTCGAGTGGAATTGTCATTTTTCGAAGGCGCTCGAGGTTGAGGTCGGGCGGCTGGCGCCCGGCGAGGATGTCGCGCTGGAGGTCGGGCGCGAGGAATGCGAGGCGCAGGACCATGCGATCGTATTGCAATGCCGGGGCTGCATCGACGAGCGGTAGTCCCTGCTCGCGCCTGGTCAGGCGGTGCGCTTTGCGAAGAGCGGTGACCAGCGCCGCATCCACCTCAGCTTCCTTGCGGCCTCCCGCGCAGATCATCCGCTTGCCGCCTCGCAATGGAAGCGCGAGCTCGACCTGGACCCGAACCGAGGTTCGGTTGGTATGAAGCATGGTCTCCCCATCAGCGAGTCGCGCAGCAAGATCGGCGCCGTGCGCAGCGGGCAGATCGACCAGGAGGCCGGACCCGCCAAACCGTATCGCGGTGATCGTATCAGTTGAATGGCCAGAGCCCAGCCAGCGCTCGACCAGCTGACTTACCAGCTTTTCGATCGCCGGAGCAGAGATCCGCCGGATGCTCCCGTCGTTGGTCGAGGCAGTACCCTGCTGCAGCGAGGCGGAGACGTAGTAACGGTAGGCGCGTCCCGACTTTCCGCGCGAGAACGTGGGGCTCATCGGTTCTCCGCTGGCATCGAACAGCTTGCCGGTGAGCGGTGCCTTCACGATTCGGTGATCGGCTGCTGCGCGGTGGCGCCTCGCGTTGCCGTCGAGCATGCGCTGAACGCGCTCGAACAGGTCCGGGTCAACGATGGCATCATGCTCGCCGTCGAAGCTCTGTTCGCGATGCACGATCCGGCCAAGGTAGATCCTGTTCCTCAGAAGGTGGAACAGCGCTCCTCGGCTGAAGGAACCACCGCCGGTGGTCTTGCCCGTGCCAGTCACCCGCAGCTTCGAGCGGATGCCGTGTTCTTCCAGCTCGCGCTGCAGTGCATGCACGGAGCCAAGCTCGAGGTAGCGCGCAAAAATCTTCCGCACCGTCGCCGCTTCTTCCTCGTTCACCCGCAGCTTGCGCGTTCCTGTCTCGGGAAGATCGTAGCCCAGCGGCAGGTTGCCACCCATCCACATACCCTTGGCCTTGGAGGCGGCGATCTTGTCGCGGATGCGTTCGCCGGTCACCTCGCGTTCGAACTGGGCGAACGAGAGCAGCACGTTGAGCATCAGCCGCCCCATCGAGTTGGTGGTGTTGAACGACTGGGTCACCGAGACAAAGCTGGTGTCCGCCTTCTCGAAGATCTCGACGATACGCGAGAAATCCGAGAGCGAGCGGGTGAGCCGATCGATCTTGTAGACGACTACGACGTCAATCAGCCCCGCCTCGATGTCGGCAAGGAGGAGCTTCAGACCGGGGCGCTCCATCGTTCCGCCGGGGAAGCCGCCATCATCATAAAAGGTGGGAATCACCCGCCAATGTTCGCTCTCTTGGCTCTTCACGTAAGCCTCGCCAGCTTCGCGCTGGGCATCGAGGCTGTTGAACGACTGGTCGAGGCCCTCGTCGGAGCTCTTGCGCGTATAGATGGCGCAGCGGATCCGCCTGTCGGTCATGCAGCATCCCGCAAGCCAAAGAAGCGCGGACCGTTCCAGCGGCTTCCCGCGATAGCGGTGGCCGCAGCCGAGAGGCTGGGGAACAGTTCATCGTTCCAGCGGAACCCGCTCTCTTCGACCACCACCTCGACCTTCCTGCCCTTCCAGTTGCGGGTGAGCGTGGCGCCGATCCCGAGGTGTTTGCCTTCCGCTTGCACAGCACCTGTTCGCGCGAGCGCGCGGCGGGTCTCCTGGTCGAGACCGCCATAAGCCTCGGCCTGTACGCGCCAGGCGAGCTGCTGCTGCATGATGGCTATAGAGCGCAGCGGGGGAGGGGCGCCGTATCGCTTCCTCCAGAACGCCCGCAGTTCATCGAGGTCCATTTCGGCGATCTCGGCCACGAGCTGCTCGACCTCTGCCTTGGTCATGCCGGCTTCTCCGCACAGTAACGGCGCACACCATCGATCTTCTCGGAGGTAATCGTCAGCCCGCGCTTTTTCTTGAGCGCTCCTGCCATGGCTCCGCGCACCGAGTGCTGCTGCCAGCCGGTCGCCTCGACCATCTCGGCAATGCTGGCGCCGCCAGGCGCCGACAGAAGTTTCTCGAGCTGGTCGAGGCGGGAGGGAGGTTTGGGAGCGCTTGCGTCAGTGCTCTTCGGGGGCGTTGCCCGAGCTTCCTGCTTCGGTGAAGTATCTGGGGCCGATTTCGTCTTGCTCATCGCGTATTCTCCGGTTGGCGGCGCCGGAATGGCCGCCGCTACCGGCACGAGCCCGGCTCGCCGGGCACGGACAGCAATGCTCTGTCCGCGCGCACAGTCCAGTCCATTGTGCCAGCAAGGGGTTTATCCCCATGGAATCCCGATGCGTGGAGAGGAAAGGATTATCGCGGAAATCCAACGATCTTGGGCGTTCGGAAAGATAGCTCTTTCTTTCGGAAGCGGCAGTCCGCTGAAAAAGGCGGGAGGGCCGACATCCAGAGCGAAAGCTGATCAATGTCCGCAACTGGGTCGTTTGCTGACTGACCGGTTCTGGCATGAATATGGGAGGAGCTGCCGGTCCGCATCTGGCCGCCCCCATCAAACCGCGAACGTCCAAAATTGAGGTGGGAAACGGCCGGTCTGCCAGCGGATGCGCGAGCAATCAAGCTCCTGCACGAAGGTGGCAAATGCCACGACACTCAAAGCTCCCTTTCTTGATCCTAAAGCGATTTCAGGCTGGAAAACAGCGGCTTCCTGAGCCATGAAAAGATATGAACTCACAAGACGGTGAAGCGACCGAACGGCTGCGTCGGCAGCAAGATGCTCTGGCCCGGTTCGGATCAGATTGCCTGCTTTCGCGGGATCTCGACGAAATCCTCAATCGCGCCGCCGAGCTCGTGGCCGAAGGACTCGATATTCGCCGTGCGAAGGTGCTCGAGTTGCTGCCTGACGGGACCACCCTCCTCATGCGAGCTGGCGTAAATTGGCACCCGGGCACGGTGGGGCACGTTCGGTTCGGCGCGGACAAGGACTCGCCTGCCGGCTTCGCATTGGCGCAAAGCGAGCCCGTGGTCTCCCCGGATCTGGATGAGGAAACGCGCTTCAAGATTCCCGACGTCCTGATCGAGCACCGCATCAAGAGCATGGTGAACGTGATCATCGAAGGTGAGGAAGGGCCCTTCGGCGTGCTGGAGGTCGATGCCACGGACAAGCGTGACTTCGATGAACACGAGACGTCCTTCCTGAAGAATTACGCCAACCTGCTTGCCTCTGCCGTGGATCGCCACCGGGCGCACAAGAAACTGAAAAAGGCGCTCAGCGGCCAGACCGTCCTGGTTCAGGAGCTCGAGCATCGGGTCAAGAACATGCTGGCGCTGGTGCAATCGCTCGCCAAGCAGACGACCGCCGAAGATGCCTCGGCACGGGCCTATCGCGACATTTTTCTCGGTCGGCTTCGGGCCCTCACGCAAGCGGAAAACCTGGTCTTCGACGATCATGCCCAGGTCCTGGATCTGAGGGAGCTCGCGAAACGATCTGTAGAGCCGTTCGAGGCTGCCGATGCCCCGGTTCCGAAGATCGAAGGTCCGCAGGTCATGCTTCAGGCTCGCCAGGGACGCATGATGGCTCTGGTCCTGCACGAACTTGGAACCAATGCGACGAAGCATGGCGCTCTGTCCGTGCCGGAGGGCGTGGTCGAGCTTTCATGGAATATCGAGGAAGAACCCGAAGGTCACCGGGTTCATCTGCATTGGCGGGAAGTGGGCGGGCCGAAGGTGGAATTGCCAGGGCGCGGTGGTTTCGGAACACGGTTGCTCGCGGATCTGGCCGCCTATGAGCTGGATGGCGAGGCGCAGTTGAAATATCTTCCCGAGGGTTTCCAGTATGAACTCAAATTCCCGATCTGAGGCCGTTGGAGGCGCCAGCCTCGACAGCGAACTGCTGTCGAACCGGCGCATCCTCATCGTCGAAGACGATCCCTTCATTTCGATGGAGATGGAGGAAATTCTCTCGGCCGCCGGAGCGCAGACGATCGAACGGGCACCGAGCGTCGAGGTCGCGCTGGAAACGCTCGGCAAGAATCGTCCGGATGCCGCATTGCTGGACCTCAATCTCAGAGGCGTGAGATCCACTTCGGTTGCGAGGGCTCTCATCTCTTCCCGGATTCCGTTCGTGCTGACATCTGGCTACAGCCGCAGCCAGATCGACGAACCCTTGCTCAACGACGTTCCGCTCGTTCCCAAGCCAGTGCTGCCGTCGACGCTCCTGGCTGCTCTGAAGGACCTTCTGGCCCATTGAGGCCAATTGCCGGCCGGCATTTTCGACCCCAAACCGGAAGCAGGCGGCTCGACGATCGCTGCCCACGGGCTGACATGGTCCAGGGTGAAGAACGGTATAGTCTCCAAGGTCCGCTTTGAGGCCCCCGCAACACTGTCCGGAATGGTCGATATTGGGTTGGAAGCGGCCATTTTTCTTTGTGCCTCGCGTCGATGGGAACTTGCTCACCCCAGGATTACCTAGAGAGTGGCGGCTCCCACCCACAGAGCGATCAAAATAACGCTTTCCCAACCGATACCAGCCGGTCCCTGCCTCTCGCGTCGCAGCAAGCCAATAAGCAGAACGGCTGTCATGACGAGAACCAAAGCCATCCAGAAGACCGTGCGCTGCGAGATCGCGTGGTAAATCGAGCCGTCGCGATAAGCGATGTCGCTGGAGGCGATGAAAAGGGCGTCGAACATGTTCCCGCCGATGATTCCGCCAATGGCAAGCTGCAATGCGCCGCGTCTCACCGCAGCTATCGTCGTCACCAATTCAGGCAGGGAGGTGACGATAGCGGTTCCCAGTGCTCCAACCACACCCTGCGATATCCCGAACCTGCTCGAAAGTTCGATGCCCGTCTCGCCAACGACCCACCCTGAGAGGCCGACAATGATCGTCAAAGTCCCGAACAGCGCTCCGATCAGCCACAAGGATCTTTGGTCTTCGGTTTCGTCGTTCTCTTCGTCCCGTGTCGCATCGGTGATCCTGGCAAGCCACATCGGCCGCTCGTGGATCTTGTGCGCGTTGTAAAGACCAACAAGATAGGTTCCGACCAGCACCGGAGTGAGAGGGTTGATAGCCCAAATAGAGAATGCAGGTGTTGCCCATGCCATGATCGATAGAGCGACGAGCAACATCAAAACGGTGGCTTGGCCGAGATTGACCGCGCTCGCCGCAGCATGTTCCAGATTGACCTTACGGTAAGCTACGTCGGCAAGCGCCAGAAACATCGTCTGCGCGGCGATCCCGCCCATTGCATTAGAAACTGCCAGATCGGCTGCGCCGGAAGCTGCAGTCGTCGTCGAGGTAACGATGCCCGCTATGCTTGTGCCCGCGCCAAGCAAAACCGAACCGACAAGAGCCTCGCCGAACCTCGTTCGATCGGCGATCGTGTCGGCATAGCCAGACATTTTCGTTCCCAGCAAGGCGATTACCAGCGCAGATCCTGCGAAGATCGCCAAGATTGCGATGGTCGACAATTGGGAAAGGTCTGGCAGCATTTACCTCCAAGTGGCTTGCCACGGGAAACGCAGAAAAGAGGGCGACTGTTCCATTCGGCTCCGGATATCCCCATCAAGCAGCGGGCATTAGGTTCGACGTGACTTGGTTTGGTAGGCGACCGGCTGGAACTGGGTCGTCTGCTGACAGGCTCCTTTCGGAATAAAGCCTCAGCAAGCAGCCTGACAACTTCGGGTGAATGTCGGTCTCGCCGCGAACGTCCAAGATTGGGGTGAAAAGGGACTTCGCCGATACGAAGGCATAACCTTACTTTCGCGACCCGGTTTGACGAGCTGTCACGTGGTTGCCATGTTGCCCTGTCTGTCATCTCCGAACAGAATCGAAGGGAATAAATTATGAAGTTCAAGACTGTGACACTCGTAGCATCTGCCTTCGCTATCTCCGCTCTCGGCGCATGTACTGAAAGCGAGCAGGAAGCGCAGGAGGACCTTGTCGATCAGCAGTTTGAATCGCAGGAAGATGTCCTTGAAGAACAGGCCGATCTTGCTGAGGCCCAGGGCGACGAAGTGCAGGAAGAGGCTCTCGACGCCCAAGCCGACGCCATGGGCGAAGCTGGCGATCACCAAGTCGAAAATCAATACTGAGTAGAGCGGCCAGCAGCGTTTCCCCTCTGGCCGAGATTGGGCAGCATCCGTCAACTCCGACGGGTGCTGCCTTTTCGCTTCCAGACTCGGTCAGGCCTCCTGTCCCGCATAATCCGTATGCTGGTCTTCGGCATTCACGAATGTTAGTGGAATCCATTGAGGAGGCACAAAAATTCGCAACTCGATTGAGGCCGCCCTTTGACAGCGGTCACCAGCCAGCCGAGCAAGTCGGTCCTGCAGGAAGGAGAGACCTGCTGGCGCAAGGTTCGCGCCCAAAGGGTATCTTTCATTGTGGACGCGGCTGACTATTTCGCGGCCGCGAAGGAAGCGATCCTCCAGGCTGAAAGATGCGTTTATCTAATCGGCTGGGAGTTTGATCTCGGCATTCGGCTTTGTCCTACCGAGGACGACCCAGAGACTCCTGACCAGCTACGCCAATTTCTGGTCTACGCCGCGAAGAACCGACCGGATCTCGAGATTTTCATTCTGCAGTGGGATGCTGCCATGCTGTTCAACACGGTGCGGCAGCTAGGGTCTTATCTGCTGCTGAAGGCCCAGATCAAGCCGCAGATCCATTTCCGGCTCGACCGGACTCATCCCGCTGGTGCCTGTCATCACCAGAAGATCGTAGTGATCGACGATGTGTTGGCATTTTGCGGCGGCATCGACATGACTGCAGGGCGCTGGGATACCTCCGACCATCACCTACAAGACCAACGGAGGCGCGAAACCGACGAAGGCGGGATGCCGTGGCATGACATGGCTCTGGCCGTAGATGGAGAAGCCGCAAAGGCTTTAGGCGACCTTGCGAGGCGGCGGTGGAAGGACGCGACCGGACACGACTTGCCAGTGCCAGATAGGAAAAAGGCGCTGTGGCCTGAGATGCTGACAGAACATTGCCGCGATGTGACCGTCGGAATAGCTAGAACTTATCCTGAGTATGGTGATCAAGCCGAGATCAACGAAGTTCAGGAGCTTTGGACACGGGCGATCGGATCGGCACGCAAGAGCATCTACATTGAGAACCAGTTTCTTTCGTCAGGACAAATCGCCGATGCCCTCAAGGCGAAGCTGAGAGAGAAAGACGGGCCGGAGATCGTGATAATCCTGCCATACTCAGCCGAGAGCTGGCTTGAATCCGAGGCGATGGATTCCGCCAGATCAATCATAATCGACGATCTTCGCGAGGCTGACGAGGATGGCAGGCTAGGTATTTTTAATCCGGACAATACCGCAGGAGAGCATATCTACGTCCACGCCAAACTCCTGATCGTCGATGATCATTTCATCAGGTTCGGGTCTTCGAACATGGCGAGCCGCTCTCTGGCGTTCGATACCGAATGCGATGTTGCCATGGAGGCATGCGATCAGCCTGCTCTCGAAGCGGCGATAGTCGAATTGCGGACCCGCCTGATTGCCGAACACCTCGGAATGTCCAGCAGCGACATCGAAGCTGAGATCAACCTATCTCGCGGTAGCATTCTCGAGACCATCGAGCGTCTTCGTGGCAAAGATGGAACGACTCTTCACGTCATGATGACACGGCAGCTCAATTCAGCTGAAACAGCGCTGGCCAAGAGCCGGCTGATGGACCCCGAGGAGCCGGTTAAGGTCCGGAAGAGACTAGGTAACTTCGCCGCTGGGGCAATGCGCCGCAACAGCCTGCCGATTGCCAGCGCTGCACTCTTGATGGCGGCCTTGGCCGCCGCTCGATCCTTTCGGGCTAGGTGACTAATCGACGAAGGTATTGGATCGTCAGTTTTCAGCGCCGTTCAACAGTAATTCGGCCCTCTATAGGGTCGCTTCCAAGCGCCGCTTTGGCGCTAGCATCGGCTGAAGCGTAAGCGGAAAGGAAGTTGCCAGACCAGGTGATAATCGGCTGCACGAGCTCCTCGTCATCGAGTGCAACTAAATTATGCCCACCCTCGTCGACGACGACCAGATATTTGTCGCCCGGGTTGCTCCGGTCGAATGCAAACCGGTGCACCTCCCAGGTCGGCATGCTTGTCCCGGTCGAATCTTTCGTTCCCGTCACCATCATGAACGGCACATCAAGGGCGGAATAGGTCGTTTCCGAGACCAGCGGTGGCACAGCCCCGGGTGAGGAAAAGGCTATCACCGCGGCAGGCTCAGGTCCCACCAACGGACCTTGAAACCATTTTCCCTCTCCGTGAGTCATGGCGACAAAGCCGCCAAAGCTATGTCCGGCTAGCACGACAGGCAGTCCACGCTCCTTCACAGCGTCACGCATGCTAAGCAGCGTCTCCATTCTTTGCCCAATGATCGCGACCGTCCGCGACATACCTTCAGGCGGCAGGGATGCGTGACGCGGATGGGCATCGCTATCCAGGTTCAATGGTGCCTCGACGGTAAATCCAAGTTCCGTCCAGCCGTCGATCAGCCGATCATAATTGGCAGGCTGGCCGCCCCAACCATGACCAAACAGAACTACACCCTTCGTTTCCCCATGCGCATCCCAGACGAATATCGTTTCGTTTTGCCCATCGGTTTCGATTTCGTAAGTGCGGTCATGGGCGAGCGCCGATGCGCTCAAAAACGCGAATACAAAAGCACTCAGGAAAAAATTGAACAAGAACCTACTCCCCAGCCTGATTGTTGTTTCCATAGCCTCGCGGCTCGAAATTCCAAATTTTTGCGCCCACCATCGCTTCTGAGCGCCTTGACACTGCTAGACAGGTATTGTCGAAGTTGTAGGCCTCGAACAGTAGGTGGCCCAACCCAAAAACCAAGGGATTTCAGTTTATGTCCTACCGAGCGCAAGTTGCCCCTCCGATTAGTTTTTCTCTTATTGGGTTGGCTGCTGGCGCGCTCTTCCTTTCCGCTTGCGCAACTTACCCAGAGCGCGATGCACTCAATTTTGGAACTCGGATCAGCGCGGATCTGAGGGGGGCAAATGAACTCGGCCAGTCCGGTGATGCGAATGGGGCGGGAGAATTTGTCGCCGCGCTGAACCGATCGGGCCGCATGTGTTACGAATTAGAAGCCAATGGCGTCGACCTCGTAACTGCCGCCCATATTCACGAAGGGACAGCGCAGTTGAATGGCGAAGTAGTCGCGCCGCTGGTCACTCCTCAAATGAACCGTCGCGCAAACGCCTGCACTGAACTCGCACCGGAACTCGCTCGGCGCATCCTCGCAGATCCGAGCGCCTTCTACGTCAACCTCCACAACGCCGCGCACCCCAACGGTGCTGTTCGCGGTCAGCTGAACTTGCCATAACACCGCGGATGTTCGCACTAGCGGAGGTATGCTAGCTGGTCGGCAAAATGACTTCGGCTCGATTTTTATCAATGCAAAATCATTCTTCGCTGCCACGATGGATCGGATAATGGCCAACACCGCAGCCCCTACTCGAGGGTTTCATGAGCCTGCCCCACTCGCGTAAATGTGAGGAAGGGGGTGGCGCATCTTCCCTGCCGGCATTTCGGCATTAATGCTCATCTACGTCTACGATGTCGATCTTTGCAACCTGCCAGGTACCATCGATCAGGGCCATGACGAGCTGCTCGGTCTTGCGTTCGCCGTTCAACATGATTGTGTCGAAAATCAGTATTTCCAAAGCCTCGTGCTCAGGGTTAGCGGCAGTGCCATCCCGCTCAACGGCACTGTCAGAGCAAATGCACCGGCTAGCGGAACGCGGCGGATCGGCTAGGGCGGGGCGATGCCCAGACTGAAGAAACCAGCCAGCCCGTTTCGCTATTTCAACTCGTCGCCCGAGGTAATCCGCCTGGTGGTGATGATGGACGTCCGCTTTCCGTTGTCGTTGAGGAACGTGGAAGACCTGCTGGCGGAGCGCGGGATCGACATCTGCCACGAGACGGTGCGTCACTGGTGGAACAGGTTCGGTCCTCTGTTCGCAGCCGACATTCGCCACCGGGTCAGCCGCAAACAACCGGGCGGAAAACTCACACCTGCCGTTCCGAAGGCGGGAACGGGCGATGCTGAGATTCAGGCAAATGAGAGCCCTGCAGAAATTCGCTTCCGTCCATGCCAACGTCCACAATCACTTCAACTCCGAACGCCACCTGATCGACAGAAAGACTTACAAGACCCGTCGCTCGCCCGCCCTGGTCGAGTGGCAGAACCTCATGGCCTGAGCCCTTTCAGGGTAAGGGAAAGCTCTGCCGATCGGAGACAAGTTGCGATTAGACTGACAGCACCTTTACGATTAAGCCGCATCCCAAAGGTCGGCTTTCGACAAGTTGGGCCCCTATAGCCGACTGTCCGCAAACGGCCCGGCTCCAGACGTTTAGCTTCGCGCACTCGATCGCGACGCCAATCCGACCTTGGGCAAGCCCTGGGAATGGTCGTTCCCGCACAGCCATTCCTGAAGATCCCAGGGCCGACCAAATCAGAAGTCGACCTGTGCGCGCAGGCCCACCACATCGACGGAATAGTCCCGATCGCCTCCTGCAGCGATCGCGGCCATATCGTACTCCAGGTGCGAGTAGTCGAGCATGAAGCGTGTATAGGCCGTTGGCGTCCAGACCAGCGACGCGGCATAACTATTCTGAATGCCGCCAGCGATCTCGGCATCGACCAGATCGAGGTAGTCGTACCTCACGTTAAGCTGCAGTGCGCCCAAACCGTTTTTGCCAAGCGGTCTCGCGGGCTTTACGCGGTCGAACTTGAAGCCCTTGTAACCGCGTGTGTCTCCCGCAGTCAGAAATACGCCTGCCTCCATATAGCCGCCGAAGAATGTCGGATCGGTCAGCTCGGGCCGCTCAACCTGCTGCCAAAATGCCTCACTCGCAAAATGGAAAGGCCCGGAAATCGCAGCCGTTTCTAGACCGAACCCGATTTCGGTTTCCGCCGCGATCGAGCCGGTGTTGATGAAGCGGGTGTCAGTAAAATGGAAATGCGGACGCTGCCGGTAGCTAACCGTGTCATCGGCATCGTTCAGTTTACGGTAGTGCACAGAGCCGCCAAAGTGCAGCCGGGTGTCTCCAAGGGTGGGTGCGTATACGGAGCGACCATCAAAGCTCCAGCTGTTGTTTTCATCACTGCTCAGGTCGTCGGAATTGGCGGTGAAAACGCCCGCCTGGAGTAGCAATCCGCCATTCTCGTACTGCCCGGACAATCCTACTCTACGCTCGAAGCCGAATGCGTCGGTGAACGAGGCGCGTTCCAGGAAAGAGATAAAGCGGCTGCTGGAAAGCTCTTCGAGACCCTGGAAGTTGTTATGCTGTCCGATCGTGACGGTTGCATCTCCCTTCTCGTAGGTGAAAAGCGCATCCGTGAGCTCCACCTCTCCGTCCGCAAAATCCACCTCCATCTTGTAAGCGAAACCACCCGGCAGATCGCCCGCGACGCCGATGCGCGCCCGACGGATCTCGTTGGCAAAGCCGAGCCCCTGATCGGAGATGGCATCGGGTGCCTTGACCGCGCCAGCATCGATCTGAAGCCGGCCAAACGGCTTGAAAGTCCAGCCATCTTTCGCCTCCAATGCAGCAACGGGCATGGGCGCCGGAGCTGCGACCTCTCCGGACGGGGGCGCTGCGACGGCTCCGGTATCAACCGCTCCATCTTCGCTGGCAGTCTCGCCCTCGAGCATCTCTATGCGCGAGGCCATCGCCTCCATTTGCGCACGCATCTGCGCCAGTTCAGTGCGAAGCGCAGCGGCTTCATCTGACTGCTGCCCCTGCGCCTGCGCCTGAGCGGGCGCAGCGAAGTTTAGCGCCAGCGCTATTGCAACAGAAGCCGACGCGACGCGGCGAACAGGAGACATATGCAACAGCATTCGATTTTCTCTCAATGTGACGATTCGGTTGCGCCGCTACGTCAGTGGAATGACGGGTATATGACAAGACGTCCGATGGATACCTTTCGAGACCTTGCCACAAGACACATGGAAGGCTGCTGGAAAGAGCGCAGAACACCATACCCTATGAGTGAGATGGCCCACGCTGCACCCCTGATTTGTGTAGATGCTGCGATCTTTTGGCCGGAGGCCCAGGCCAAGAAAAGGTCGTGGCCAATTGCCTCTGGTTTCGTCTTTTCAACATTGGCTTATGTGATCGATCCGACCAGTTTGTCATAAGCGTGTCATGAATCTCGCCCAACAGCCCGTCCGGACCCGCATTGAAACACTTAGATTTGCGCTGCAACGGCGCAACACAGATGGAATGGTACTTCGATGAAACCCTAGGCGCTTCTTACGCTTCCCCTAGCGATCGCAACGCTCATGCTGGGCGCGTGCGGCGATAGTTCCGGCGGTTCTGGCACGCGTGATACCGTCCGCGCCGTTGGCTCATCGACCGTCTATCCTTTTGCCAAGGTGGTGGCGGAAGATTTTGTCCGTTCCAACCGGGCGTTCGGCTCGCCGATCATTGAAGCAACCGGGACTGGCGGCGGGATGCAGCTTTTCTGCTCGGGCGTAGGTGCCAATACGCCTGACATCGCGCATGCGTCTCGTCAGATGAAGGCGAGCGAGTTTGAGACCTGCGTCGCCAACGGGGTCGACCAGATTACCGAGATCCAGGTTGGTCTGGACGGCATTGCCTTTGCCTCTGCAGAAGGCGGCATCCAGATGAACCTGACGCCTCAGATCGTCTATGAAGCGCTTGCTGCCAAACCTTATGGGAACGAGCAGACGGCCAAGACCTGGAGCGATGTCGATCCTTCGCTGCCGAATATTCCGATCATGGTCTATGGTCCGCCGTCAACCTCCGGCACGCGTGATGCGCTCAAGGAACTGATTCTGCAGCCCGGCTGTGAAGCTGGCCCGCAAATGGCTGCTCTCAAGGAAGCCGATGAAGACCGTTATGACCAAATCTGCACGGAAGTTCGCGCGGACGGCGCCTATGTCGATCAGGGCGAGCAGGACAACCTGATCGTACAGAAAATCGTGAATAATGCTCAGGCAGTCGGGATATTCGGATATTCGTTTTTGGAAGAAAACCGTGGCAGCGTACAAGGTCTTCCGATGAATGGCGTAGAGCCGACTTACGAGAATATCGCCAGCTTCGAATATCCGGGCGCCCGACCCTTGTACATCTACGTGAAGAATGCGCATCTGGATGCGATTCCAGGCCTGCGTGAATTCATCGGAACTTGGGCGAAATCCTGGGGCGAAGAAGGACCATTGGCCAAAATCGGTCTTATCGCCAACCCTGAGGACACCGAGGCTCGCAGCCAGAGAGCCGCGACCGAGTTCACAGTTTTGAGTGCATCGGACATCGAATAGCTTCGGCTGATCCCGTCAGGCATCCCACTACCCGCGCCATGGGCAGGTGTAGCGGGGTGCCTGAATCCCTGTTGCAGTCTCTCGTTTGCAGACGGTGATGGCGCGCTGTAGCAAGCAGCCAAAGGGCACTCTCAGAGCAAATGCCCGACTGGCGGAATGCGGGTTATCGGGTAGGGCGGGCGATGCCTAGGCCGAAGAAACCAGCCAGGGTGCGGTAGACGACATCGGCGAGCCTGGGTGACGGCATAGAAACGGCGGACGCTCCTCTAGGCGGGGCGAAAGCTGTACCCCGACGGGCGGGGGGGTCGCTTTCCCGCCCGTCGGAGTTCGTGCTGGCCGCGTTATCGCGGCTTGTATTCCTGCAGCAGCATGGAGCCGACTACCGTGCGATATTCGGCGCGGTTGCCGCTGGCGGCGGCCTGTTCCTTATAGGTAGTGCGCGACCACGCATCGAACGCCTTGTCTCGGCGTTCCTGCTCGGCAGCGTCAGGCAGGCTGGCGAACTGGGTCACAAGATAAAGGTCGGGCTCGCCCGTGCGCGCATTCACATTGGAATAAATGCCGTAATCCGTGATCCATCCCTGGGATTTGGCGTATTCCTGAAACCGCTTCCATTCGGTCGCAAGCCATTCGGCATATTTCAGACCGCCTTCGCCATCTTCGACGACGACACCGCTCATCTGGACATATTCGCCCGGAGCCAGCGGAAATTCCTGCGCAGCTACCGGCGCGGCCAACGGCATTGTCATGGCCATCGCAACAAGCGCCATTTTGATCTGCTTCACCGGTTCTCTCCCTTTAGCACCAACACGCCAATTCGCGGCCTCGACTCATTTCTGCTTCCGGTGGTTTTCTCCCGAGACAGCACAGGGCAAACTCCTCTGTGCGCGCAGATCCCCCGATCCGCGCATTGCCTGAAATAGCTGTATTTCAACTGGTTCCTATAAGTTGGAGAATGCCTCCGCAGGCGTGGTGCGGTCAACCGGGGCGGCCGTCAAAAAAGCGTCAATTCGAGCTTCATTCAGGCCGTGCGCGGGTCTTTCGGCATCAGGTCCGGCCAGCCGTGGCGGTTCCATGCCTCGACCAAGCCGACATGTTCGGCAAAATCCATGAAGCCGGCATGCTGGCGCGTCTGCCGGATCGGTTCGACATCGGCCCACAGGCTCATCAGGCCGAACATGTTGGCCGGATGGATGCACTCGCGGTAGATCTTCATCACCAGCTCGGCATGACCCATCCAGATCGCTGGAAAGGCGACCGAGGGATCGTAAGGGTCTGGCATCGTGTCATGCAGTCCATCAAGCATGACGCAATAGGCTGCACGGGCGCTGTCATCGCCGCTGCAACACCCTTTCGAGGCAATCGACCAATAGGCATCGCGCACCGCATCGCTCATCGGCTCGGTCCCGACGGGTGGCAGGATCACCGTGTTCATCAGCGTCCGCGAGACGAAATAGGTCTCGGTCGCCTTTTCGTGTTCGCCGACCGCAGCCTGTATGGCTGCCAACCACATCCCCGGCATTCCCAGATCGATCATGCGCTGCCCGGCTGCCAGGGCCGGGTCCAATTCGCCGAGATTGAAATGCGCGGTCGCAAGTATGGCGTGATTGCGCCCATAGGCAGGGTCTTGCTCCACCCCTGCCTCGATGAACGGCAGGGCAGCACCGGTGCGGCCGATATACAGCAGGAAAGACCCGAGACGTAAGGCTACATCGGCATTGCGCGGCTCGCGCGCATAAGCTTCAAACGCCAGATCAAGCGCGCCCGCCGGATTCTTGCGGGTCCATTCGTGAATGCCTTGGATCGCCAGGGCATGGCCCTGTCCCGGGTCGAGCGCGACCGCCCGTTTCGCGCATTGAGCCGCCGTTTGCGACCGTTCGACCCTGTCGAGGCATGGCGTATAGACCGCGTTGTGGACATGGGCATCGGCAAGCGCAGTCCAGCATTCGGCAAACTCGGGATCAAGTGCCAGCGCCTCTTCGAGCAGCTCGACGGACTTTGCAGCGGCACCATCGGTGATCGAACGCCGAAACAGCGAGCGGCCTTGAAGATAAAGCCCATAGGCCTCACGATTGGTGGTCATTCGCCGCAGCGGTGCGGGCGAAACCGGAAGGCCGAGCACCCTGCAGATCGCGGCGATGACGTTATTGCCGATAATCTTGCGTGACTCGAAGAACTCGTCGATTGTGCCGGTGATCCGATCCGCCCAAATCTCGGTGCCGGTGGTGCCTTCGATCAGGGCGATCCTGACCGCGATGGTATCCGGGGTGCGAATGACTTCGCCCTCGATCAAATGCGTAATCCGCAGGTTTGCGGCCATTTCCGAAAGCGTCTGCCCTCTTGCCGCCACAGCGAGGACCGAGGTCCGCCCGGCCAGCGCGATCCCTTCCACCATACCAAGACGCGACACCAGTTCATCGGTCACGCCCTCGGCCAGGAAGAAGTCTCCATCCACCTGGTCGATCTGGTCGAAGGGCAGAACCGCAAGGGCGATCTCGGCCGGGCCGATCGCTGCGGGATAGCGGGCCTGCGATGCAACTATCAGCCGCGCGCTGCTTTCCGGCTCGCCAGTAGAGCGTAGTTCGGACACCAGCCCGGCAATTGACTTTCGAAGTCTCGCATCGACCTCGTGTCGCTTTAGCGAAAGCCAGTTGTCAAAGGCGGGATTGAGCGACGCAGCCTGGAGCATTGGCAGATTGGCGACGTTCTCGAGGATCTGAGCGGCTCGACTCCCCTTGCCCTGCGCAAGCGCATCCTCAAGCTCGGAAAGGTCGGAAAGCAAGAGGTTGCGATCGAGCGCAACACCCGACCGGGTGACAATCAGGAGATTGCGAAAGCCCTTGTTCTCGAACTGGCGCCGAAGGTCGAGAAGGCACTGCCGGAGGCTGGCCTTTGCCTGCGCATGGAACCGGTCGGGCCATAGCAACCTGCAGAGTGTCTCACGGTCGAGCCTGCAATCCGGCTGCAAGCAAAGCAGCGCAATCAACAGCATCCCCCTGCGATTGCTGAGCAACAAGGGTGTACCGTCCGAAGTCTCGAGCCGGAACTCGCCGAAAACTCTGGCAAGAGCCCTAGTTCCGGGCGCTGCTAATGTATTTCGATCAAGCACCACTCCAGCCTCCCGGTGTAAAGGCTAGTCCTTAATTGAGCATTTGCAACGAATTAAGCCCAGGGAGGGGGCGCTGACACCGTCCGCCGATCTTCGGACCTAGCCTATTTGCCCAAGGGCTCTGTCAGAGCAAATGCATCTGCTGGTAAGGAGTGGCGGGGGAGGGCGGTAAGATGCCTCAAGACGATCACCACCGATGGTCTGCGCTCGTAGAGGGCAGCGATGGCCGAGTTTGGCTGCGAGCAGAAACAGGAGATTGGGCGCTGGGCCAAAAACAGGGTCGAAAACTCCGACCTTCCGTTTCGACGACGGGAACGGGCGACGCTGAGATTCAGACAAATGAGAGCCCTGCTGAAGTTCGCTTCGGTCCATGCCAACGTCCACAAACAGTTCAACTCCGAACGCCACCTGATCGACAGAAAGACCTGTAAGACCCGCCGCTCGGCCGCCCTGGCCGAGTGGCGATCTCTCATGGCCTGAGTCTTGCCGGGGTAGGGGAGAGCTCTGTCGACGAATGGAGACAAGTTGCGATTGGACCGACAGCACCGCCACTCATCGTTGATTTAAGCGATCCAAGATCGTCCAGACCGACGCGCTGACCTTTGCGATCCCGCCAATTCGGAGTCCTGCTCCGTCCAGAACGATCTGCCTGGAGCCAAACGCAAGCCGGGGTAGATTGGGGCCAGGGCAAAACGGGTCTATCCTTGCATTCCTGCCGAATAATGTTTGAGTGTCGGTACTCACTCCCGTTCCGCATTGGGCGTTCGACCGCCATCGCAGAAGGAATACCTTGCCCGATCCAGTCATGACAGAAGCCGCAACCCTGGAGAAAAGCGCCAGGATCAAGGTGAACCCGCCCGTGTTTATCGTTTCGGCCGGGCTGATCCTCGCCTTCGCCTTGTTCGGGGCACTGGCTCCCGATCGGGCGGGACGGCTGTTCGACCTGGTCCAGACCTTTGTCGTGGAGAGCTTCGGCTGGCTCTACATCTCCGCGGTGGCCGGATTCCTCGTTTTTGTCCTCTACCTGATGTTCAGTCGTCACGGCGACGTGAAGCTCGGCCCCGATGAAAGCGAGCCCGAGTACAGCTATCTGTCATGGTTCGCGATGCTGTTCAGCGCAGGGATGGGCATCGGGCTGGTCTTCTTCGGCGTCGCCGAGCCGATCCAGCATTATGCGAACCCCCCGATCGGAGATGGCAGCACCGTCGAGGCCGCCCGGCGGGCCATGACGCTGACCTTCTTCCATTGGGGTCTCCACGCATGGGCGATCTACATCGTGGTCGGTCTGGCGCTGGCCTACTTCTCCTTTCGCCGCGGCTTGCCGCTGACGATCCGGTCGGCGCTATACCCCTTGATCGGCGATCGCATCAACGGACCGATCGGCCATGCGATCGACATTTTCGCCGTGCTGGGCACCATGTTCGGGGTCGCGACCTCGCTGGGCCTCGGGGTGCTCCAGGTGAATGCCGGGCTGAGCTACCTGTTCGGTCTGCCGGTCGGCACCTCGGTGCAACTTATCCTGATCGCGTTGATTACCGTCTTGGCGACCATGTCGGTGTTTCTGGGGCTGGATCGCGGTATCAAACGGCTTTCGGAACTCAATATCATCCTCGCCATATCGCTGCTCGCCTTCGTGCTGTTCACCGGCCCGACGGTCTTTCTCCTCCAGGCCTTCGTTCAGAACATCGGCGCCTATCTCGGCGAAGTCGTGCCGCGGACTTTCCGTATGTACGCCTACGAACCCAATCCCTGGCTGGCCAACTGGACCCTGTTTTACTGGGGCTGGTGGATTGCCTGGTCCCCCTTTGTCGGAATGTTCCTGGCGCGGATCTCGCGCGGGCGGACCATCCGCGAGTTCATCGGCGGAGTGCTGCTGGTTCCGGTGCTCTTCACGTTTCTCTGGATGACCGTGTTCGGCAACACGGCCATCGCTCTCGACATGAGCGGCGTCCAGCCGATCGCCGACACCGTCGCGAACAACCTTCCTGTCGCCCTCTTCGAAACGCTCGCCCAACTCCCCCTGAGCGCAGTCACGTCGCTGATCGCGACCTTGCTGGTGATCACCTTCTTCGTGACATCGGCGGATTCCGGGGCGCTGGTCATCGATATGATCACTTCCGGTGCGGCCGAAAATCCCCCGATCTGGCAGCGCATCTTCTGGGCGGTCTGCGCGGGTGGAATAGCAGCCGTGCTACTGGTGGCGGGAGGTCTCCAGGCCCTTCAGACCGCCGCCATCGCGAGCGCGCTGCCATTTGCAGTGGTGATGATATTCATCTGCTACGGACTTTTTCGCGCGCTGCAGATGGAACGCCTGGGCACATCGACCGGCGTCGCGATGCTGAACGGGCCTTCGCTCCAACCCGAGCTCAGCTGGCAGCAACGCCTGACCTCGATCATGGGCCACTTCGCCGAGGGCGATGTCGCCGCGTTCATGGGCGATACGGCGCGACCTGCGCTGGAGGCGGTCTCGGAGCAAATGCTCGAAAGCGGCTACACGCCCGAACTGACCGAAAAACCCGATGGTCTCGATCTGACGATCCCGCACGGGGAACAGGGCAGTTTCCGCTATACGATCCGGAGCCGCCCCTTTCTGCAACCCAGTTTCGTCTGGGCCGAAACGCGAAGCGTGCATGATGCCGAGCCACGGCATTATCGCGCGATGGCGCATACCTCGGAAGGCGACCAGCCGCACGATGTCACCGGCTTTACCCGGGACCAGGTGATCGACGATCTGCTGAACCGCTATGCCCGCTTCCGCCATACGCGGCGGCTGGCCTAGGATCGAAGCGGATCGGGAAGAGGGAGGCCCTGGTTTCGGTCCCCGTGGGGATCGCGATCGTGGAATTCGACCTGTCCGAAGGCGCGATTCTGCCCCTCGCGGGTGTGAAGCCGCCGTCGCCGGCAGCCTCACGGCCTTGGCTCAGGCCTTGCGCTTCTTGCGCGCGGCGTACTTCGCGTCGCGGGCGGCCTTGCGTTCGGCTTCGGTCGGTTCGGGCTTTTCGCGTTCGGCCTTGGCCTCGGCGCGCTTTTCCTGCTCGATCCGCTGCGCTTCGTCGCGTTCCGCTTTGATCGCTTCGCGCTTGGCCGCGGCCTTGGCGTCGCGCGCTTTCTGGCGCTCGGCGCCTGCGGCGAGTTCGGCTTCGTCGGGCTTGGGCGCGGCTTTCAGCTTTTCCAGCGCGCTCTTCTTCGCGCGGGCCGAGGCGGCTGCCCGGTCCTGAAACCCCGGATCCTTGAAACCCTTCATCGAAATTCGCTCCTGAGTGCAGATCGTGTGACTGCAGTTGGTGAAATCGGCCCGCTAGCGCTGCGCGTTTTCGTGGTCGAAAACCGCCCACCGGACCGGCCCGCGAGGCCGTTAGGGCATTTCGCGCCGCTTTGCCACTCTTGTGAACATCACGAAGGCCTGGCCGGTTCGCGGAGCTAGGGCGCGAACCAGACCGTGGGTTCGCCCGGCACCCACGGTTCGACCCGCAGCATGATCGCGCCGAACAGGTCCGATGCGAGGTGGTGGTCGAGCCAGTTGCGCAAGGGGGCGAGGGGCAGGGTGTCGAACCAGCCGCGGTCGACCGCGACGAATTGCCGCACGAAGGGCAGGATCGCGGCGTCGGTGAAACCGCGCGTCGGGCCGGACAACTGGCCTTGCTCTGCCAGCCGGGAGTCGAGAACTTCCAGAAAGGCGACTCCGTCCGCGCGATACGCCAGCGCATCGGTCCCGTCGCGTTCGGCGTATTTGTAGCGGTCGAGCGCGCGCTTGAAGGGCCCGTCGCAGGTCGCGATCAGTCCGGTATCTTCGCGCGCCAGCCAGGTTTCGGGGTCGTTCCGCTCCAGCGCCCAGCGCATGATGTCGAGGCTCTCCTCGAGCACCGACCCGTCGGGCAGCACGAGCACCGGCACCGTCCCCTTGGGCGAGGCTTCGAGCAGGCTCGGCGGCTTGTCGCGCAGCCGCACCTCGCGCAATTCGCAACGCGTGCCGCTCAGCGCCAGCGCCAGCCGCGCGCGCATCGCAAAGGGGCAGCGGCGGAAGCTGTAGAGCACGGGGGCAGCCGCATCCGTCATCGGGTTTTGCTGCCGCTGCCACGAGCCCGGGGGCGGGCGGAGGCCGCCGCTGCGAGCGCTGCCTGGCGGCGCCGCTCGCGCAAACCGACACGCTGTTCCTCGGTCCGTTCGCCATGGCATGCGGCGCAGCTCACCCCCGCCTCGTAGCGCGGGGAGGCCGCATCCTGCGCGCTGACCGGGCGACCGCAGGCGAGGCAGGCATCGTGGCTGCCGGGCGTCAGCCCATGCCCGATCGCCACCCGCTGATCGAAGACGTAGCACTCGCCCTGCCACAGGCTGTCCTGTTCGGGCACCGCCTCGAGATAGGCCAGAATACCGCCCTTCAGGTGATAGACTTCCTCGACGCCTTCTTCCTTGAGAAAGGCGGTCGATTTCTCGCAGCGGATCCCGCCGGTGCAGAACATCGCGACCCTGGGTTGGCGGCCTGCGCCGAGCAATTCCTCGCGTCTTTCGCGGAACCAGGCGGGGAATTCGCGAAAGCTGCGGGTCGCGGGATCGATCGCGCCCTCGAAGCTGCCGATCGCCACCTCGTAATCATTGCGGGTGTCGATCACGATCGTGTCCGGGTCGGCGATCAGCGCGTTCCAGTCCTGCGGGGCGACATAGGTGCCAGCAGCCGCGCGCGGATCGATCCCAGGCTCGCCCATGGTGACGATCTCGGCTTTGATGCGCACCTTCATTCGCTCGAACGGCATGGCGGCGGCGCTCGACAGCTTGACGTCGAGCGCGGCGCAATCGGGCAGCGCGCGGACATGCGCGAGCACCTGCGCGATCCGGTCCGGCGCTCCGGCGATGGTCCCGTTGATCCCCTCGGGCGCCAGCAACAGCGTGCCGCGGATGCCCTGTTCGTCGCACAGGCTCTGGAGCGTCGCGCGCAAGGAGTCGCAATCGTCCAGGCGCGCGAAGCGATAGAGCGCGGCCACGCAGATGCGGGCCGGTGGGGGAGGAGCAGTGCTTGGCATTGCAGGCGCCATAGCGCCGGGCCCGCGCCGCGTCAGCACCGGTCCGCCTTTGGCCGACCCCGCGCGGCGCATCGCCGGGCTTGCACGCAGGCGCCCGACAGGCGATATTCATCGCATCGCCACTAGGGGCTGCGGCTTCCACCGATACTTCCCCAGGCATTTGCCAACCACTTCCACGGATACACGGGCAGGACACAGCGCTATCTCGGTCGTCGAACACAGCGCTCCGGAGCGAAAGGCCCGGCGGTTTGCGCTTCCGCGTTTTCCCGAGACCTTCCCCCGCCGCGCCGGTGCGATCGCCGCCGCGCTCGCGATCGAGCTGCTGATCCTGTGGATGCTGCTCAGCCTCGGCGTCGGCAGCGGGGCGGGGAGGCCAGAGACCACCAGCGTCACCACTTTCGATGCGAGCGATGCGAGCGAAGCGGAGGCGCCCGAAGCGCAGACCAGGCCCGAACCCGAGCCTGCTGCCGAGGCCGCGCCCACCGCGCCGCAGGACCCCGCGCCCGCCACCCCGCAGCAGCCCAGCCCGCTGACCCTGCCGCCCACCGCGCTGCCGCGCGAAAGCCCCGTATTCATACCGCCAGCGCCGCCCGCTCCCCCGCAGCCCGAGGCCTCCCCCCAACCGCAAACACCGCCGCGCGCCACCGCGGTCATCCGCCCCGGCGCGCAATACGGTCCCCCCAACCAGCCCCGCGCCGGCGGTGCGGACAGCGAAGTCGTGGGCGCCGCGCCCGATGGCTCGCCGCTCTACGCCGCGCGCTGGTATCGCGAGCCGACCAATCAGGAACTGGCCGGTTACCTGTCCGCCGCGCGCGGGCCGGGCTGGGGGCTGATCGCCTGCCGCACCGCGCCGAACTGGCGGGTCGAGGATTGCGTGATCGTCGGCGAGAGCCCCGCGGGCTCGAACATCGCCCGCTCGACGCAGGCCGCCGCCTGGCAATTCCAGGTCCGCCCCCCGCGCGTCGGCGGGGAGTATCAGGTGGGAGCGTGGGTGCGGATCAGGATTACCTACGCGATGGCACCGGGCGCTCCCGGCTAGCCCCCCCCTTCAGCCCCGCTGCCGGATCGCCACGCGCACGGGTTTGCCTTCGCCATCGGGCACCATCAGCACCATCGGGGTCGACGGCGCCGCGCCCGTGGCGCGCATCCGCTGCTGCCCCGCCAACAGCGCGTCGTAATATTCGCCCTGCGCGGGCCGGTCGTTGACATGCAGCACGGGGTAGTCGGTCCGCCCCACCGGCCAGTCGATGACATCGGTGGCGGGCTCGTATTCGCCGTTCTCGTCCAGATAGGCCACCCCCTGGTTGAGCGTGAAGACGTTCTCCAGCCCGGTGAAGCGGTGCGCGACCCCGCGCGGGATCACCAGCGTGCGATGCGCGGCCGGGCTGAACTCCAGCGCGATCTCGGCATGCAGCGTGTCCGACCCTTGGCGACAGTCGACGAAGTGGACCTGCACCGTGGCATCCTCGCGCCCGAGGAAGGTGAGGTGGTCGTCCTGCCCCAGATGGATGCCGAAAGCGTCGTGCGCATAATGCGCGGTGCCGTGGTCGACGAGATAATAGGGCCGCCCCTCGTAGAGCGGACGGATACCGGATGCGGGGCCGCTTTCGACATAGGGTAGCTGCTGCCAGTGCAGCCCCGCGATCGGGGGGATCGGTTCCACCCGCGCCTCGACCCCGCCGCTCGCGCGTTCGCTGATCTTGAGCTGGCGCAGGCTCCCCGAGGCATCGCGCGCATCGACCGTATAGGCGTGCGAATGGGCGAGATGCGCCATGCCTTCGCGCTGGCGCTCGGCCAGCAGGCGGTAGAAGACATCCGAGGCGGGCAGCGCATTGGGCCGGAAGCGCGGCGCACGCGCCCCTTCCGCCTCCCCTTCCGCCTGCGCGCGCGGCACATTGACGATATCCGCATCCATGTCCCATTCCTGCTCGCCCGCGGCCCATTGCGCGGGGGCGGGCAGGAACACCGCGTAATTGTTCACCGTGTCGATTTCCTCGAGCCCGTCGAAATCATGCGCCACCCCGGGCGGGATCCGCAGCTCGAATTCCGAGCTCGGCGCAAAGTGCGCGGTCAGCCGCGCGCCGCCGGTGGGCGAACCCGCGCGCAAATCCATGAAATGCGCGGTGATGGTGCGGTCGGGCGCGCCGAGGAAGGTCAGCCGGTCTTCCTGCCCCAGATGGACCCCGTAATGGCCATAGCTGAACTTGCTGCGCCCGTGGAACACCACGTTGAAGGCGCGCCGCGTGGCGAAGGGCACCACGAACGACTGGCCTCCGTTGGGCAGCCGCCAGTTGCGGCTCCAGCGGAGGCCAGCGATCGCCGCGAGCTCGGGTCGGTCCGACATGATCCGCGCCGTCATTCGCTGCCAGCTCTAGCCGAGCACTTCGACATGGTGACCGGCCGCCTTCGCCTCGCGGATCAGCGTTTCGAGATCGGCATCGGGGAAGGTCTCGGTGAAGGCGCTGACCGCGGCCATCTTGATCCCCGCCACCGCGGCGGAGATTTCGCGCCCCTGCGTCGCGCGCTTGGGGTCGGAGGTCAGGTAATGGATCATCAGGCTCTGCAACGCCTGGTCGCCGGCGACCGCTTTCTTGCCCTGCGTGTCGATCAGCCGGGTCACGGCGACATCGAACGAACCATCGCCCTCGCCGGGCAAGTCGCGATAGAGCGACGACAGGAATTTGCGTGAGGTTTCTTTCTTCATGACTTCATCCTCCTTAAAAGCGGAGCATGAGCGGGGACACGAATAGGCATTCCGTCCCGACTCGCCCGCATCTGTTGGATGCCATATCGGGCGGAGTCGGCGGGAAGGCGGATAGGTCCGTTTTGGAGGTATAGGAGGGGAGGGGCGCGCGGCTGTAGTTGGTGCAGAAGCAGTGGGCCGATAGAAGAGAACTCTGTCGTAGTCTGCGTGATTGGTCCGCTACGGCGTATACTTTAACACGCCGCATTCGCAGCTGCAGGTGCTATCATCTATCTTCGCGATTGTTGTGGAACACACTTCGCAGAAGGACATCTTATAAAGATCGGAGAGTCCCTCTGCGAACTCTCGTACCTCTGCGGGTGTAACCGAACTTTCCGGTTCATTGTAATGCGCGCCGACCTTATTTCGTACCCACTGGTTAGAATCGATTTTGTCTAGGGTTCCGGAAAGGGCGGAGCCTAGGCCCTTATGCTTCTTAATTTTAGAGGCAAGGGGAGGCCAAAGCGAACCGAGATCATGCCCTCGAGAGAAGCGCGCCTGGATAGCGACCTGAAGATTCTCTGTTAAAAGTCGGAAAATCCATTCAGCAAACCGACCGGCGGTTGACGCCAATTCTTCCGGTGAGGTTTTATTTCGTAGATTGGGGTCTTTTATACGATCAACATCTGCTGACGCTTCTATTCTCACGGGACCTTCTTCAAGTGTCCAATTTACGATGTATAGGTGCTCAAATTGGCCACCTAGAACCGTTCGCAATCTTTGATAGAAAACTGAATCGTGGGTAACGATTACGAGTTGATGATCTGAAAAGCGATCCTTCAGCAAGCGAGCGATGCGTTCGCGATGATCGGCATCGACCGAGTGCACCACGTCATCGAGAACAAGAAGTTTAAAATTTGGATTTTCATCAGCTTCTAGCCTTCTCGCAGCAAGAAAATAACAAAGACCCAATGTGTCGAGGTGAGACTCGCTTAAATAAAGAAGAGGATTCTCTTTGGTTCCGTGGAAATATGTGGTCAATTCGACAGACCCTCGCCCGACCTGTCTTACATCCAGAGCGGATTGCGAAATCTTTTCCGAGGGATGTATAAACTCATAGTACTCATTAGCAGTTTCTGATAAGGATTCAACTATCGACTGAACGATATTTCGTCTTGCCTGTACGGCGTGGGAGTGGATTCGTTCAATTTGAATAAAAGTATTACAGGCTAGAGAGTATTGGCGACTTGCTGATTCTAACGTTGAAATTTGCCCATCGATAACATTCATAACCTCAAGAACTTTTGAAAGTATTGCGCGACGCGCACCGCCTGCGGACGCAAGTTCGGCGTCAACGGCGTCCAGCAGTGGTTGATGCGATGCGAGGGTACTTCGGAAGGAAATTGCTACATTGGAGAGATTTGGAATAATCTCGCCACTCTTCAACTGGTCGCTGAAGTCAGTCAGCAAGACGGACTCGGTCTGATATGGTGTGGGCAGCTCATGACCCATCGTTTTGGTCCACATCAAATGCAACTTTCGAAATGCTTCGTTCTGCGCCAGAACGATCTCCAACACCGACGTTCTTTGTCTGTCCAAGGCGTTTTTAGCGTTGGTCACCTTAACATCGCTGCCAATACGGACTTCCAAAGACGCGATTGTTGCTGCTGTATCAATCTCCTGCTCACACACTGGACATTCTGCGAGCTGCTTTTCTGCAATAAGGGTTTGTGCAGCTCGAAGGAGTTCGACAGAGGCAATACCTATACTTTGCTCAGATGCCTTGATGAAGGCGTTTTGAAACTCAAGTAATTGGTCGATTAGTAGGCCATACGTTGACGTGACGATTAGTCCTAAAATGTGACTTTTTAGGCCGGCAAGTTCGGTAAGCCGCTCATGGGCCACTAAACCGCGTAATTCGTATTCAACTTCTGATTTACGTGTAGCCCGGTCTTGTTCATTGTTGACGGCAGCCAGACCAGATTCAGCCAAAACAGAGTCTAGTTTGGCCATAGCGGTTTGACTATTCACAGGCTCTGAGCTTGAAAATCCAAGCGCAACCCGAGCCGTTTGCGTTTTCGCTGTGAGGTGCGCTTGCAAACCAGTCTTGATTCGTGAAGCAGTGTTTTTTAGATCCTCAAATTTAGCTTCAATCTGGGTGTACGGACCGAGATTAAAAAAGGACTCAAGACTGCCATATCTGTCGGAGGGCCTAGAAACAATGAACTTCAGGAGCATATGCCTTCTGAGCACATACGTCGCAGAGCGGGCCGCGACCTTCCAAGATTTTATGCTCTCTGCGTCATGTTCGGCGGCGCTCAGATCAACTAATTGACCTTCGTGCTGGCCATAGATTCGGGCCTGTGGAGGACCTCCCATTATGTGAGGTGCGCCGCGCTCCCAATCAACCCCTTGGCGAGCTTCTGGGTAAAGGGAAGATTCCTTTCCAAGCGCAAATTCAAGCCCATCGATTATCGAACTCTTACCGCTCCCGTTTGGCCCATACACAATCAAGCCTCTGTCAGAAAATCCAATAGGCGGCCAGCCCCTAGGGATTCCTCTAAGTCCCTCAATCTTCAGTCTATCGAGCTTCATTTTGTCCCCCGCGCACCCAAGGCTGGGGTAAATGCCTTTAACTCTGCCGGATCATCTGATGCTAAATCACTAAGAAGGGCTTTCTTCAGCTCTGCATCAAGGCCTCCATCATTTACAATCCTATTGGTGAATTCATCCAAGGCGCGCAGGGCTGCTGTTTTAGTTTTATCAGACGTCATTACGGCCTCTGGTTTATCCATGATAAAATCAACTTACCTTTTCGCGGTCTTGTTTCAACTGCGAAAAAATGGGTTTATAAGGATGTACGGCGATTTCCAGAGCTTAGTGATCATACGATTTTTCAAAAATTTTCGGATTTTCAGATTGCACGGAGACCCTTGTCCCGCAAAAACCGTTTTCCTACACACCCCCGTCTGTGCCTTATGCTGACGGATGACCCACCCGTTCCCGCACCCGTTCCCGCACCCGTTCCCGCACCCGTTCCCGCACCCGTTCCCGCACCCGTTCCCGCACCCGTTCCCGCACCCGTTCCCGCACCCGCCCCCCGCGCCCGCGTCACCGCCCGCGTCACCGGCCGCGTCACCGCCCGCGTCTCCGCCCGCTTCCGGCGCGTCCCCTGCGCCCGCCGCAGCGCCGCGCCGAAATGCCGACTATCGCTGGACCCCGGCGAAGGCGATGGGTTTTCTCGAGGCGCTGGCGGCTTGCGGCAAGGTCGCGGCGGCGGCGCGCAGGGTGGGGATGACGCGGCAGTCGGCCTATCGGCTCAGGGCGCGGGTCCCGCTGGTGGCGCAGGCCTGGCCGCTGGCGCTCGCCGCGGCGCGCGAGCGGCGGGGCCTGCGCGGGCCGGATCGGGGGCGGGTGCAAGGTGACACTTCACAAGGTGACAGATCGCAAGGTGACAGGCTGCAAAGTGACAGAACGGGAGCGGCAAGGTGACGCTTCTGCGCCCGCAAGGTGACACTCCGCATGGGCGACGGTTACGCTTCGGCCCGCAAGGCGACGCTTTTCGCGGACAAGGTGACGCAAACGGGGCTTTTTGCCGCAAACCCTGTCCAATGTGTCAACCGGCGGCTATCGGACGGGGCAACCGCACGCCCAACCGGCCAGCGGGGAACCGGCCCGGCCGCTCCCCGGTTGAACCAGCACCGCCGTCGACGATGGCCCAGCAACAACGGAGCACACGCCCCCTCATGGATATCCAGTTCAACACCGACAATTCCCTCACCCACGTCTCGGGCGTCGCCGAGCGGGTCGAGGCGCACTTGCGCGAGCGGCTCGGCCGGTTCGAGGAGCGGCTGACCCGGATCGAAGTGCATGTCGGCGACACCAACGGTCCCAAGGGCGGGCCCGACGACATCGCCTGCACCATCGAGGCGCGGCCGCGCGGTGGCGCGCCGCTGAGCGCGAGCGGCTCGGCGGGCGAGGTCGATGCGGCGGTGCGGTCGGCATCGTCCAAGCTCGTCACCGTGCTCGACCGCCATTTCGGCAAGTCCGACCGGCACGGGCGCTGAGCGCGGGGGATGGCGGATCTCTATCTCAAGGCGCTCGAGTCCGAACGCAAGAAACTGTGGGCGACCTGTCGGCTGAAAGGCCTGCCGCGCGATTCCATGGAACGCCAGCGCATCGCGATGATCGACGAGGACATCGCCGCGCATAAGGCGAAGCAGGCCCAGCCCAAACAGGACACGGCCAAACCGGACAAGCCGAAGCAGGAAAAGAAGTGAGCGCGCGGCTGGCTCCTGTGGGGCCAGCCGCCGCGACCGGCTGGGCAGGGCTCAGCTGTTCTTCATGTTCTCCAGCCCCTTGATCCCGCCGGGCTTGGTGCTGGGGTTGGAGGCGTTCTGCTTGGGGCCCTTGTCGGCCTTGGGCTTGCGCGTCTCGCGGCTCTTCTTCTGTTGGCCTTTGGCCATGATGAATTCCCATCGGGCGGAATGCCCGGTGGCTTTCTACGCGGCTTCGCGGGCCAAGTCACAGGAAACCGGCGGGGCGGCGAGCTCGCGGGAACCGGATCGGGAAAGGAGCGCTTTGGCTAGATGAAACGTTGCGCGATCCTCCTTCCGCTCGCTCTTGCCGCTGCCGCCTGCTCGCCCGAAGCGGAGGAGCCGGTGGCTGAGGTCACCACCTCCGCCGCCACCACCTCCGCCACCGGGGAACCCGCGACACCCGCGCCCACGACAGCCGCCGAAGCCAACACGCTCACGCTCGATGGCCTGGGCGATCTTCGCATCGGCCAGCCGATCCCCGCGGGCAGCAGCTTCGCCTCGCGCGGCGCGCAGATCCCCGGCACCACTTGCCGCACCGTCAGCTCGCCCGACTATCCGGGCGTCTACGGCATGACCATCGACGGCGAGCTCCGCCGGATCACGGTCTCGGACGGCTCCGAGGTCGCGCTGGTCGAGGGCATTGCCCCCGGCGCCACCGAGTCCGAAGTGCGCGCCGCCTTCCCGGGTTTCGAGGAGAGCCCGCACAAATATCTCGCCGCGCCGGGCAAATATCTCACCCAGCCGGGCGACGCCCCGCGGCTCCATTTCGAGATCGACACCGACGAGACGGTCAGCCTGATCCACGTCGGCGCGCTGCCCGAACTGACTTGGGTCGAGGGCTGCGCCTGAGAATTAGCGGCGGCATTTCCGCATCTTGGCGGCGGGGGCAGAAACGCAGGCGCCTTAATTTAGCCTCCTTCGGAACCATGCCATGATTGAGCCGTAATTGGACCGAGGGGGCGGGACAAACGCCGCATGACCGGCCAACCGCGCTACCCTCCGAAAGAAGGACAATTTCTATGAACAAGTTCACCATAGCCCTCGCTTCCGCCGCCTCGCTGGCGATCGTCGCCTGCGCCGAAGAGCCGGCCGATACCACTGCGATGGACGATGCCGCGATGGCCGACCAGATGGCCAATGACGACGCCGCAATGGTCGGCGAAACCAGCAACATCGTCGAAGTCGCGCAGGGCAACCCCGATTTCTCGACGCTGGTCGCGGCCGTGACCTCGGCCAATCTGGGCGAGACGCTTTCGGGCCCCGGTCCGTACACCGTGTTCGCACCGACCAACGCCGCCTTCGAAAAGATTCCGCAGGCGACGCGCGACGAATTGATGAGCGAAGCCGGTCGTGAAGACCTCGCCGGCATCCTCACCTACCACGTCGTCGAAGGCGAAACGATGGCCGCCGCTCTGACCGCGGCGATCGAAGGCGCGGGCACGGGTGGCTACGAAATCACCACAGTGAACGGCGCCACGCTGACCGCCACCTTGGTCGACGGCAATGTCGTGCTGACCGATGCGGCGGGCAACACCTCGACCGTCACCGGCACCGACGTGGACGCGTCGAACGGCGTAATCCACTCGATCGACACGGTGCTGATGCCCGCATAAGCGGCGCTCACACGGCAACGACGACGAGAACACAACAAGGGCGGGTCCTGCTTCGGCAGGGCCCGCCTCTTGCGTTTCCGGCCCGGGCAGGACACTTGCCGGGGGCAGGGGCAGACCACTCACAAGGAACCGGCATGCCGACAGATCGCACTCACTTCGCCTCGATCATCCGACGCGGGCTCACGTTCGCCGCGCTGCCGCTGCTGCTAGCCGCCTGCCAGAGCGGCGCGGACCCCGAGCGCTCGGTGGAGAGCTACGACGGGATCGCCGCCGACGAGACCGTCCACTTCACCGGAACCGAACCCTTCTGGGGCGGTGAAAGCGCAGGGAGCACGCTGACCTACAGCACGCCGGAGAACATCGAAGGGAGCACAATCTCGGTCGAACGCTTCGCCGGCAACAACGGGTTGTCGATCGCGGGCGCGCTCGAAGGGGCTTCGTTCGACCTGGTGGTCACGCCGGGCGAATGCTCCGACGGAATGAGCGACCGGACCTACCCCTTCGTCGCGACGCTGCAGATCGGCGAGGAAACGCGCTTCGGCTGCGCCTGGACCGACCGGATGCCCTTCGAGGGCAGCGAGGCGCCATGATGGCGAGCAACGGCGCTCCAATGAGCGAGCGCCCGGAATGAGAGCCGTTCCGGACGTTCCCCGCTGGCTCGGCCTGGCGGGCCTGTTGCCGCAGATTGGCCTGGTGGCCGCGCTCCATGCGGGGCCGCCGGAATGGCGCGAGCCAGCCGCGCTGCTCGCCTATCTCTACGCCGGGCTGATCTTCGCCTTTCTGGGCGGGACCTGGTGGGGGATCGCTGCCTGCGCTCCCGCCGCTCACCGCCGACGGACGCATGGCTGGGTGTGGATCGCAGGCGTCCTGCCCAGCCTGATCGCCTTCGCCGGTTTGGCCCCGCCGCTGCTTGGCGCATTGCCGATCGAACCCTCGCTCGTCGCATTGGGTGGTGGTCTGCTGATCAGTCCGGCAGTCGATGCGCGGCTTGGCGCGCTGGCGCCGCGCTGGTGGATGGGTCTGAGGATGCCGCTGTCGCTCGGGCTCGGCACGCTGACGATCGCCGCGGCGCTGGCCTAGTCCTTGCGCGTGACCCCGGCCCGATCCAGCTCGAGGCGCAGCCGTCCGGTCAGCCACAGCCACCACATCTTGAAGTCCCCGACCAGGCTCCACAGCGGATAGGTGAAGGTGGCGGGGCGATTTTTCTCGATCGCGAAATGCGCGATCCAGGCGAAGAAATAACCCGCCAGCGGCATGGCTGCCAGCAACAGCCATCGCCCGCTCAGCAGCGCCGCGATCGCCAGCAGCACCACCAACGTAGTGCCGATGTAATGCAGTGCCCGCGTCTGCGGCCGTGCGTGCTCGCGCAGGTAATAGGGCCAGAATTCCGCGAAGGTGTTATAAACGCGCGCCATATTGCGACACTGTCGGGAAGTGTGGCACGGGTCAATCGGCCCACATCTGGCGAGCCATTGCCTGCAGGGAATTACTGCGGCCTTCGACCGTGAACCCGACAATCGTTATGAACAGATCTGGCGGGTGCGGCCGAAGCACCGGATGATGGCGCAGACCTCATGTCGCTCAGTCTCGCCGACCCTCCTCTCGAGGACAATCCGATCGACTTTGCCGATCGTGCCTTCCGCGAGTTGACTTGCCGGATCAGAACAGCCCTGGAACCTCGCGCTGCGCCGCGGTGGGACGATCGGGCTGGAGCAGCACCCTGCGGTCGCCTGCACTCTGGACGCCGCGCTCCTGACCGCCGGAAATTGCCGTGCAGCTGCGACCGGCAAGGAAATCCAGCGCGACGCTGACCGAGGCTTCGGCAGGATCGCCCAGCTGGTTGAAGATGCCATCGTTCGCGGCGCAAGTCGTCCCGACGACCGATGCGAGCCCGGTAAAATATTCCCCCTGATCGGCGGCGTTGGTGGTTTTGAACGCTGTCGCACGCAGCCGGTCGTCGCAGGCCGAGCGGTCGAAAGCGAACTGACCGACCGGCTTGCCGAAGGTGTTCGTCCCCACCAGCGCCAGATTGTTGCCGAGGTAGGGAATGAAGGAGTTTGTCACCAATTCGCTTGCCGAGGCGGTGCCGCCGCGGCCGATCACCGCGACCTTGCTCGCCGCGATCGCCTGCGGCTGGGCGGCGAACAGGTCGGTTTCGTTCTCGGAGGATTTGGAGGGGCGCAGGATGGTCTTGCTGAAGACCTGGCCTTCGCGACCGCGGGCCATCAGGTCGCCGAGCAGTTCGGCCACCGAAACCAGCCCGCCGCCATTGTAGCGCAGGTCGATAATGACCCTGTCGACCCCGGCGGCGCGGAATTGCTCGAAGGCGGTGCGCAGTTGAGGTCCGGCGTCCTGGACGATGAAAGTGCGCAGATTGATATAGCCAACCTGGCCGGTCCCGTCGTTGAGGATTCTCACTCCGTAGCGATCGGATATCGGATCGAGCGAGAATTCGGTCTTGGTGATGGTCGCGCTGCGCTCGACACCGCCGACAACGCGGAAACCGAGAGTGCGACTCAGGCCTGGAGTGGAGGGGCCAAGCGCCTCGATGACTGCATTGGGCCCACCCGCGGCCATCAGGCTGGCAATGGTCGTGCCGTTGACCGACAGCAACTCGGTTCCACGGTCGATCCCGGCCGGAAGAGCAGGCGCGTTTTCGAAGGATTCGAGCACGAAGACGCGATTGGCGGAGGTGTCGTAGCCGAGCCGAACCCCGAAGCCGGCATTGGAGCCGCTGTTGATCAGTTCGTTCTCCTCCCTGATCGAGGTGATGTAGGTGAAGAACCGGTCCTTTGATTGCGCGCGGGCCGGCGCCACCAGCGCATCGATATAGCTCTGCACATCGGTAAAGGAGGCAGGATTGACGCTGGTGTTGAGCAGTTCGGGGAAGAGATACCATTCGTTGAGGACATCGCGGACGAACTGCTGGCGGTTGGCGAGCGAGCAGGGGTCGCTGGTGGTGCCGCCACCCGAAGTCCCCGGCGTGCCGCCTCCGCCCGTCGTCGGTCCACTCGGGGAACTGCCCCCGCCTCCGCAGGCTGCGAGCGAGACGGCGAGCGTGGCGGACAGAAGCGTACGAGCGATGGTCATGGATGCGACTCCGGGAAGATGGCGGCGAGATGCCGCAACGAGGCCAGGCCATCCCGGAGGCTGCCAAAGCGACTCCCGAGAGCCAGCGTAGTGCCAAACGCCGGAGAACTAGGCAAGTTTGCACTGCGTTCGCGACAGAATGTGCGGGATTCCGGGCAAAAACCGTGCATATTTGCCCACAGGGCATGGTCTCATGGCAAGAGGACGCCCACAAGGATCGGATGAATCGAAGGAATTTTGCATGAGTGGCGCTGCGTGGCTGGATAGCGCAGTCGGTGGGCCGAAGCCCGCCGGTGATCTGGTTATTGCGCGGGTCGGTTCCGAGCGGACGTTCGGCAAGTCCGGCTTCTCGCTGAAGAGCCCGGCGTTCGAGCATGGCGGCGAGCTGGATCCCAGCTTCACCGCCTGCGAGGAGGCCTCGGTCGCTCCGCCGCTGGAATGGACCGCGCCCCCGCCGGGTTCGCAGGAACTCGTCCTCATCGTCGAAGATGTCGACGGGCCCGAGGGTAAACCCAATCTGCACTGGCTGGTCTGGGGCCTGCCGCCCCAGCGCGGCAAGCTGCTCGAGGGCGAGGCGCCGCCGCGCACCGGCAAGAACGCGCTGGGCAATTCCGAGTGGCTGCTGCCCGACCCGCCGATCGGCGATGAGCACCGCTACGTGTTCCAGCTGTTCGCGCTCGACCTGCCGCTGACGACCATGCCCGGGGCGAAATTCGAGGAACTGATCAAACAGATCGATGGCCACGTCACGGCCTGCGCGCTGCTGACCGGACGGTTCGAGGGCCACGAGATCGAGGACTTGGATATCGTGGACGATCTTTGAGAAGAATACCCGGACGCCGGCGAGCCGGCACGGGAATACAAGCAAGACTGACTGAGAAAGGAACTACAATGGCTGGTAAGAACAACGCCCTGCAGAAACCCGTGACCCTTACTCCCGAGCTGGAGAACGTGGTCGGCAAGGGTCCGATGACCCGCGCCCAGGTAACCTCGAAGGTATGGGAGCACATCAAGGCGCACGATCTGCAGGATTCCAAGGATCGTCGCAACATCAACCCCGACGACAAGCTCGCCGCCGTAATCGGCAAGGAGCAGATCTCCATGTTCAAGATGACGGGCGCCGTCTCGAAGCACATGAGCTGAATGGATTACCGGCGGCGGAAGGGCCAGTCCACGACGCCGCCGGCCCACAGCGCTAGCCACACCAGCAGTGGCTGCGCGAACATCCTCGGGATGTGATACCCTAGGCCGAGCCCGCCATCGTCGCGCGCCATGTCGAGCGCGAAATGGTTGATATTGGCGGGGAAGACGAGGGCGGCGTAAAGCGCCAGCCCGATCGCGCCTGCCCGGCGCAATCTCACCGACCAAGGTTGCATCAGCGCCGCGGCGCCGAGCAGTTCGGCGATGCCGGTCCAGAGGACCACGGCTTCGGGTTGCCATACCCAGCCTGGCGTGATCTGCAGGAACGGCGCGGGCGCGGTCAGATGCAGATACCCCGCCACCGCGTAGAACGCCGCCAGGATCCAGCGCAGCACCAGGCGAACGGGGCTGGCCGCGTCAGGCGAGGGCAAATGGCGGGTCAAAGCGTCACTCAAACTCCGTCCAGTTGCCTTTCAACCGTCCTCGTCGACATGCTCGGGAAGACCGTCGAGCTCGGTCGAGGCGTAGTCTTCCAGCTCGTCCTCGGACATGGAATCATACATCTGCCTGGATGCACCCTGCAGGTCCGAGACCTTGGTGTCGCCGCGCTTGGCCGAGAGGGCGGCGCCCGCGGCGCGCTGTTGTGCTTTGGATTGTGCCGGCATCATCCGTTCTCCGCTTCGAGTTCGCTGCCGCGCTTGAGCACCTGGTCGCCATCTTCCTGCTTGATCAGATAGGCGGGGTTGTCGCTATCGCCGTTTTTGGTGATCTCGCTGCCCTGCAGCGTCCGGGTGACCTCACGTTCGAAGCGCTCCTCGATCTGGCCGGTCCCGGTGCCATTGCCCCAGTTCCACTGGACATATTGTCCGGTCTGGAAGCTGTTGGAATTGCTCATGCCTGTCTCTCCGCTTGCGGTGCGGAAGATCAATCGTTGAGGCGTGTTCGGGGTTCCGGGTGGCGGGCAACTCGCCGTCGGCTCAATTCTGAACGGTGTCGAGCGGTGTATCTACGCCTTCGCCTTCTTCCGCGGCCTCCATTTCAGCTGCGTCTCCGACGACGATGGAATCGGTGTTGTCGCCTTCGTCCTCGGAAGTGGCTTCGATCGTACCGCTGACGGTGGCTTCTTCCTCGACATCGCCCTGCGTCGCGGCACCGAAGATCCAGATGGCCGACAGCAGCACGACTGCCGCCAGCAGGCTGACGACCAGCACCCAACGAACCACGCCTTCCTTCGACCCGCCACTGGCTTCGGTCTCCGAGACGTGAACTTCGTTACCATCATTGTGCATTGGAAATCGCTCCTGCTTTCGTCATCGGTGCGTATTGGCTTTATTCAACGCAGGCCCGATCATTAATGTTCCCTTTGGCCGCTGGCGTCAATCGCGCAGCAGATCGTTGATCGCGGTCTTCTCGCGCGTCCGGGCGTCGACCGTCTTGACGATCACCGCGCAGGCCAGCGAAGGCCCACCGCCGGCATCGGGCAGCGTGCCGGGCACCACCACCGAATAGGGCGGCACCGCGCCGCGCGTGATTGCGCCGGTGGTGCGGTCGACGATCTTGGTCGACTGGGTGATGAAGACCCCCATTGCGACAACCGATCCTTCGCCGACGATCACCCCCTCGACGATCTCGGACCGCGCGCCGATGAAGCAATTGTCGCCGATGATGGTGGGGTTGGCCTGCATCGGTTCGAGCACGCCGCCAATCCCCGCGCCCGCCGAGATATGGCAGTTCTCGCCGATCTGCGCGCAGGAGCCGATCGAGGCCCAGGTGTCGACCATGGTTCCCTTGCCGACATAGGCACCGATGTTGACGAAGCTGGGCATCAGCACGCAGCCGGGCGCGATGTAGGCGCCCTGGCGCGCGATGGCGCCGGGGACCACGCGGAAGCCCGCCTGGGTGAAGCGCGCATCGTCCCAGCCCGCGAATTTGCTGGGCACCTTGTCATAGGCCGGATGGCCGGCGGAACCGCCTTCCATGACCTGGTTCTCGTTGAGCCGGAACGACAGCAGGACCGCTTTCTTGAGCCATTGGTTGACCGTCCAGCCACCCTTGCCGTCGGGCTCGGCGACGCGTGCCTCGCCGCTATCGATCAAGGCCAGCGCGGCCTCGACCTGTTCGCGCACTGTGCTGCTTTGCTGGGTGATCGCGGCGCGATCTTCCCAGGCCTGTTCGATGGCTGTGGCGAGTTGCTGGGTCATTGTGGCCCTGTCCTTGGTCGATGGAATGTCGGGCGTGCTGTTAGGGGGCGGGGCGACAACGGGCAAGTCGCGAACCGGCAACCTTTGCTTGCGCGGACCGGCAAATCGGTCGATCCCTGCCGTTAACCGACCGGCCATGCCTTCGCCTATAGGCTGGGCCGCGAAAGGGTATGCAAATGTCGACCGGTTCGAGATCTTCCGCCATTCTTCGCGCCGGGGCCGCGCTGGCACCGCTCGCCCTGCTGGCCGCATGCGGCGGTGGCGGCTCGGGCGGTGTATCCAGCACGCCAACACCTCAGCCGACACCGACGCCAACACCGACCCCCACACCGACCCCCACACCGACCCCCACACCCACCCCAACGCCTCCGCCGACCGAGAACTTCAACACCGCGGAATTCCGGCTGTCGGACGGACCTGAACAGCACGGCGCGGTCAGCGCGTGGACGCAAGGGGTCACCGGCGACGGAGCGCTCATCGCGATCGTCGACACCGGGATCGACAGCGACAGTCCGGAGTTTGTCGGTCGTATCCATCCCGATTCCCGCGACGTCGCCGCCAATCGCGGGTTCGAGGCGGAGGACGATCACGGTACCAATGTCGCGCTGGTCGCCGCCGCGGCGCGCAACAACATCGGTGTCCTCGGCATCGCCTTCGACGCGGATCTGCTCGTGCTGCGCGCCGATCGCGTAGGGACCTGCGGCACGGATACGCCCGAGGACACCACGCTGGGATGCAGCTTCCTCGACAACGACATCGCGAGGGGCATCGACCAGGCGGTGACTTCGGGCGCTACCGTGGTCAATATAAGCCTTGGTGGGGGCAATCCCGGTACCCAAGTGCTGGCTGCAGTGTCACGTGCATCGGCTGCCGGCGTGGTCATCGTTGTCGCTGCCGGCAATGGCGGAGATGGCAGCGAGAGCGCGGTCAATCCCAACGAACCGACCAATTTCGCCCGCGGGATTCGCCAGGCGGGGGGTGACAATGTCATCATCGTCGGGTCGATCGGCGAGGGCTTTCAGCTGTCCAGCTTCAGCCAGCGCGCCGGAAGCCAGGCGGACTGGTACCTGACCGCGCGCGGCGAACGCATCTGCTGCGTCTATCAAAATGGCGAGGTCTTCGTCGGCCAGGATGCGGACGGGAGCTTCCGGCTGCTGTTCTCGGGCACCAGTTTCGCGGCGCCGCAGGTCGCGGGGGCGGTCGCGCTGCTCAAGCAGGCCTTCCCCAATCTGAGCGGGCGACAGATCGTCGAGATCCTGCTCGCTTCAGCCCGGGACCTCGGCGAGAACGGGGTCGATGCGACCTACGGGCGCGGCAGCCTTGACATCGCCGCAGCCTTTGCCCCCCGCGGCACCACCACGCTTGCAGGCGGGACCACGGTCGTTCGCATCGGCGAGACCGCCGCCGTCGGGTCCGCCGCGATGGGCGATGCCTTTGCGACGCCACAGAACTTGCAGGGCGTGCTGCTCGACAGCTATCGGCGCGCCTATCAGTTCAATTACGGGACCGGGCTGCGCGGCGCGGTGCCCGATCTCAAACTGCATGGGGCGCTGCAGCAAGGTCGCCAGCATATAGCGCTTGGAAACGAGGCTCTCTCGCTGGCCTTCACCGTCGACGAGCAACGGTTCGACGCGCAGAGCGCCATGGCGCGCCAGCTCAATCTTACCAGCTACGAGGCGGAAGGTGCGAGGGTTCTGGCTGCCCGCGTGTTGGCACGGATCGCGCCGGAGCTCGAGGTCGGTTTCGCGCTGCGCGAAGGCGCACAAGGACTGACCGCACAATTGCAGGGCGCGCGGCAGCCCGCCTTCCTGATCGCGCGCGATGCGGTCGGCGATATGGGCTTCGCGCGCACCAGCGACGTAGGTTTTGCCTTGCGCCAGCAATGGGGTGGCTGGGGTCTTACGGCCAGCGCAGAGACCGGCGAGGCCTGGCTCGGCAATTACCGCGACGGGCGCGACATGCTCCGAGGGCCGCGCGAAAGACACGCCACGCGCAGCTTCGGCCTCTCCGCAGATCGCGAGCTCGGTCCGCTCGACACCGTGTTCGGCGTCACCTGGCTGCAGGAGGATGCGACCATGCTGGGCGCCTTCCTCAACGACAGCTTCGGCGCGACCGGCGCGGACACGCTCTTTCTCGACACCGCCACCGCGATCGACCTCTTCGCAGGCTGGCAATTGGGAGCGAGCTATCGCCATGGCTTCACTAGCCCGCGTCGGACAGGCTTGGTGGCAGCCGGTTCGGGGTTCCAGAGCAACGCCTGGTCGTTCGACCTGTCGCGCGGCGGGTTGTTCACCCGCGGGGACAGCTTCGGCCTTCGCCTCGCGCAGCCGTTGCGGGTGACCGGGGGCGGGATCGATGTCCTGCTGCCGGTGAGCTACGATTATGCGACCGAAACCGCAGGTTTCGGAACCCGCCGCCTATCGCTCAGCCCGACGGGTCGCGAGACCGTGGGCGAGATGAGCTGGCGCGGCCCCTTTGCCAACGGTCAGGCCAGCGCCAGCCTCTACTACCGCACCGATCCCGGCCATTACGCCGCCGCACCCGACGATGCGGGCGTGGCGGTGACCTGGCGCAAGGGTTTCTAGGCGGGCATCCCCGCCTGCAGCGCGAATTCATGCGCGCGCTGGACCAGGGGCACCACGCGTTCGCTCATCTGCTTGGCGTGCGACGATGACGCCGTGCCGTCGATCACCCGCTTCTTGATGCCCTGCATGATCCCGGCCAGCCGGAACAGATTGTAGGCGAAATACCAGTCCATCGGCGGGACCGGATAGCCGGTGCGCGCGACATAGCGCTCGACCGCCTCTTCCTGCGTGGGAATGCCGAGTTCGGCGAGATCGAGCCCGAGCAGCCCGGCGCGGCCGTCTGCGGGATTGTGCCAGTTGAGCATGAGATAGCTGAAATCGGCGATCGGATCGCCCAGCGTCGAAAGCTCCCAGTCGAGCACCGCCAGCACCCGCGAGGCATCCTTCTCGAAGATCAGATTGTCGAGCCGGTAGTCGCCATGGACCACCGAGGATTCATGCTGCGGCGGGATCGTCTCGGGCAGCCATTCGATCAGCCGGTCCATCTCGGGAATGGTGTCGGTCTCGGACAGCTTGTACTGTTTCGACCAGCGGCCGATCTGGCGCGCGCAATAATCCTGCGACTTGCCGAAATCGCCCAGGCCGATGGCATCGGGATCCTGCAGGTGCAGATCGGCCATGGTGTCGATCATGGAATTGTAGATCGCGCGGCGTTCCTCCGGCGTGCTGCCGGGCAGCGCGCCGTTCCACAGGCTGCGCCCGTCGGCGAGCCCCATGACGAAGAACATTGCGCCCACGACTTCGCGATCCTCGCACAGGCCATAGGTCCGGGGCACCGGGAAACCGGTCGGGCCCAACGCCGCCATCGCCTTGTATTCGCGATCCACCGCATGCGCGCTGGGGAGCAGCTTGCCGAAGGGCTGGCGGCGCAGGACATAGGACTTGGCCGGCGTGTCGATCCGATAGGTCGGGTTGGATTGCCCGCCCTTGAACTTGGAATATTCGATCGGCCCGGCAAAACCCTCGACGTTCGCGGTGAACCATTCGGTCAACCGGTCGAGATCGAGCTTGTCATTGCCGGCCACTTCGACGGTGCCGACCATTTCCTTGTCGAAATCGATATCCATCAGTCGAACACGATCACGCTGCGCGCCGAATGGCCGTTGCGCATCGTGTCGAATCCCTTGTTGATATCCTCCAGCGCGATGCGCTCGGATATGATCGTGTCGAGATCGAGCAACCCGCGCATGTAGAAATCGACCAGCCGCGGCAGATCGACCGGGAAACGGTTCATCCCCATGATCGCGCCCTGCAGCTTCTTGCCGCTGAGCAGATCCATCGCGCCCAGGCCGACCTTGCAATCCAGCGGCATCATGCCGAGGATCGTGGCGGTGCCGCCGCGCCGCAGGATTTTCACCGACAGGTCGGCGCTGGCCTGGCGACCGACCGCCTCGATCGCGTGATGCACGCCGGTTCCGGTGATCTTCATCACCTGTTCGACCGCATCATCGGCCATGGCATCGATTACATGGGTCGCGCCAAGCACCTTGGCGAGTTCGCGCTTCTCTGGAATCGGGTCGAGCGCGATGACCTGGCCCGCGCCCGCGATCCGCGCCGCGTTGATGGCGGCAAGGCCGACGCCGCCGCAGCCGATCACCGCGACCGATTCGCCCGGCACCACCGAACAGGCGTTGAAGATCGCGCCCGCCCCGGTGGTGACCGCGCAGCCGATCACCGCCGCCCGGTCGAGCGGCATCTCCTTGTCGATCGCCACGCAGGCGTGCTCGTGGATCAGCATCTGTTCGGCAAAGGCCGAGAGATTGAGCATCTGCGCTACCGTCTCGCCGCCGTTGCGGGTGATGCGCGGGCTTTGCGCCTGCTGGCGGCGGGTGTCCGCCCCCAGGCACAACGCCATGCGACCGGTGACGCAGAACTCGCAATGGCCGCAGAAGGCCGAGAGGCAGGTGACGACATGATCGCCCGGCTTGACCGTTCTGACCTCTGAACCGACCGCGCGGACCACGCCCGCTGCCTCGTGCCCCGGGATAGCGGGCATGGCATGCGGATAGGCGCCGTCGATGAAGTGCAGGTCCGAATGGCACAGCCCGCAGGCCTTGGTGTCGATCAGCACTTCATGCGGCAGTGGATCGGCGAGTTCGACCTCGCCGATCGTGAGCTTGCCGACTTGCTCGAGAATTGCTGCCTTGGCCATTAGCGGGTCGCCCCCATGTCGCCCGAACTCATGAGGTTGTCATTGCGCGCCGGCCCCTTGCCATCGCGCAGAGCGTTGGCGCTGGGGCCTTCCTGCGGTGCATGCTTGGCGAATTCCATCCGGGCGATCGAGCGGGCGTGGACCTCGTCGGGCCCGTCCGCCAGCCGCAGCGTGCGCTGATGGGCATAGGCGTTGGCGAGCCCGTAATCCTCGGACACGCCGCCCCCACCATGCGCCTGGATGGCATCGTCGATGATCTTGAGCGCCATGTTCGGGGCCTGGACCTTGATCATGGCGATTTCCTGCTTGGCGTTCTTGTTGCCGACCTTGTCCATGATGTCCGCCGCCTTGAGGCAGAGCAGACGGGTCATGTCGATATCGATCCGGGCGCGCGCAACGCGTTCCTCCCACACCGAATGCTTGTAGATCGGCTTGCCGAAGGCTTCGCGCTCCTGCAGCCGGCGGCACATCTTCTCGAGCGCTTCCTCGGCCACACCGATGGTCCGCATGCAGTGATGGATGCGGCCCGGGCCGAGGCGGCCCTGCGCGATCTCGAAGCCGCGGCCTTCGCCCAGCAGCATGTTGGTGACGGGCACGCGGACGTCCTTGAGCTCGACCTCCATATGGCCGTGCGGCGCGTCGTCGTAGCCGAAGACGGGCAGGTGGCGCAGGATGTTCACGCCCTTGGCGTCATTGGGCATCAGGATCATCGACTGCTGCGCATGGCGCCCGGCATTGGGGTCGGTCTTGCCCATCACGATCGAGACCTTGCAGCGCGGATCGCCAAGCCCCGACGACCACCACTTGCGACCATTGATGACGTATTCGTCGCCATCGCGCTCGATCCGCGTTTCGATATTGGTTGCATCGGAAGAGGCGGTGAAGGGCTCGGTCATCAGGAAGGCGGAGCGGATCTCGCCATTCATCAGCGGGGTCAGCCACTGGTCCTTCTGCTCAGCCGTGCCGTAGCGATGGAACACTTCCATGTTGCCGGTGTCGGGCGCCGAGCAGTTGAAGACTTCGGAGGCAAAGCCGATCCGGCCCATCTCCTCGGCGCAGAGCGCATATTCGAGATTGGTCAGGCCCGGGCCCTCGAACTCATAGCTGTCATCGACATGGTGGTGGCTGTCGTTGCGCGGCGGCATGAACAGGTTCCAGATGCCTTGCTCCTTGGCCTTGGCTTTCAGCTCCTGGACCACGGGGATCACCTTCCAGCGATCGCCGGCAGCATCCTGTTCGCGATAGGTCGGGACGGCGGGCCGGACATGGTTTGCGATGAAATCCCTGACCCTGTCGCGCCAATAGACCTGCCGTTCGGTGGGTTCGAAATCCATATCCACTATCCTCTCGATTGATTTTCGTTGCTCAATGAAACTGGCAGAGCGGGCACGCTGCGCCAAGCAAAATCCGGGTGTTGCGTCAGGGCGGGGTCACAGCGGCATCCACATCCGCCCGCGCCGCGCGGTCGAGCGCTGCGAGCCTTGCCTCGTGATCCTCGCGCCCGATCGGGAAGCGCGCAAGCCAGAAGGCTGCAAACAGCGCCAGCGCGATCGATGCGCCCAGATAGAGCAGGATCATGCTCGCCAGGACAGGTTGTTCGACCGTGCCGGGCGCGGAACTGGCAGGCAATTGCGACAGCCCGATGATCTGACCGGTCACGAAGATGCCGGCACCGGTGGCGCATTTCTGGATGAACCAATTGCCGGAATAGAAGGAACCCTCTGCCCGCCGACCGCTGCGTTCCTGGAAGGCCTCGACGATCTCGGCGATCATCGAGGAGGCCGAGATCATCATCACGATGCCGAACATGTTGGCGAACAGCAGGAAGCCGAAATAGAGCAGGGTGGAGGTCTGCACCGCCGCGAGTGCGCCGGTCTCGCCCGCTGCGGGTGGCGCACCGACCTCTGGCCAATAGCCGGTCAGGAACAGCAGGAAGGGCGTCGCGAGCAAGATCACGCTGGCGATCGCGCCGATCGCTGCGGTCCTTGCCTTGCCCCAGCGCCGATGCATCGGCCCGACGACGAAGAACATCATCACCACCGACAGGAACAGCACCACCGGATAGCCGACCAGTTCGACGCTCGACATCTGCCAGACGAAGAGGTTGAGATAATTGGTGATCGAGAAGGTCATGCCCTGGCTGATGTAAGCCGCCAACCCGCCCAGTGCGAAGATCAGGAAGGCCTTTTCGCGAAAGGCATCGGCGATCTCGGAAAAGGCGCCGCGGATGGTGAAGGGCGGCGGCTTGTGCGGCGGCAGATGCGCGACAAGCTTGTGCTGCCCGATCGCCGAGCCGACCACCGAGACGAAGATGAGCAACGCACCGAAAATGCCGAAATAGCTGTATCCGCCAGCCTGCAGCAGCCCTTCGGAGCCCGGCATGAAGACGGTGTAGGCTAGCAGCATCATCACCAGCCCGCCCATCCAACCGAACAGGTAGCGATAGCGGAACAGCGTGGTGCGTTCGTCGTAATCCTGCGTGATCTCGGGCAGCAGGCTGACCGAGGGCACCTCGCAGGCGGAGAGCAGCACGCGCACGACCACGCAGATCCCGAGCAGCTCCCAGAAGCTTGGCGTGCCGTCGATCGTCGGGTTCCACAGCACCGCCCAGGCCAGCGCCAGCGGCAATGCCGCGGCGTAGAGCCATGGCAGGCGCCGACCCCAGCTTGTGTAGGTCCGGTCCGACAGATTGCCGAGTATCGGATCGACGAAGGCATCGACGATCAGTGCCGCGGCCAGCGCGAGGCTGACCATCCCGGCATCCATTCCGAGCACCTGATTGTAGAAGATCAGCAGGAAGAAGCTGAAGCCGCTGTCCTTCACGCCAAAGGCGACGGCGCCGAAGCCGTGGATGATCTTGAGCCGCTGGGGAAGCGGGCCGGTGACGAAACTCATTTCCTGGCGTCGCTCACCTGTTTTTCCGCTGCCTCGGCCATTGCCAGCAGCGCATCGAACATCTTGGGCGAATCCTCGTCCCAGCTTTCGCGCGGGCCGATGGTGATCCCGCCATCGACCAGCAGCGAGGTGCCGTTGACGAAACCCGCGGCCTCGCTCGCCAGAAAAGCCACCGCCTCGGCGATGTCGGCAGGCTGGCCGCCGCGCTTGACCGGTTGGGCGTTGCTCGACATTTGCGCCAGCACGCCCTTGGCGATCTGTTTGGCCTCGCCCGAGATGTCGAGCGAGGAAGTGAAGATGTCGGTGTTGATGAAGCCCGGCTGGACCGCGTTGACCCGGATCGAATGGCGGGCAAGATCGGCAGCCGCCATTTTGGTGACATGCAGCACCCCGGCCTTGGCGACCGCATAGGCGGTGGGCGAATAACCCGGTCCGACCGCGGCGACGCTGGAGATATTGACGATGCTCGCGCCGCCGGTCCGCGTCGAAGGGCGACCGACCATATGCGGCACGGCGTAGCGGATCCCCATCGCGACCGAGCGCAGCAACAGGTCCATGGTGGAATCCCAGTCCGCGGGATCGATCTCGTCGATCCGCGCGCGGGCGCCGCCGGCTCCTGCGTTGTTGAGCAGGCAATCGATCCCGCCGGTCTCGCTCGCGGCGAAATCCATCAGCGCGCGGATCGCCTCGACATCGCAGACGTCGCAGTGGCGGAAGCGGATGTCGCCTTCGCTCTCGCGCGCCAGTCGCTCGCCGCCTTCGATATCGATATCGCTGGCAATGACGATGGCGCCCTCGCGAGCGAACAGCCGGGCGCTTTGCGCCCCGATGCCCGCTGCAGCGCCGGTCACGACCACGGTTTTTCCCGAGAATCGCACTGTTTTCTCCCACTCTCTCTGGCCTCGCAACTTAGGGCTGCGGGCCAGCGGGTCAACGCAAACCGGCTGACGCTACGGCATGGCGCTTCACCGTCATTACCCTTGCGGCGGAGGGGCGAATCGACCTAACGTTAACGTCAAGAGACGAGGCACTGAGAGGAGAGACCTATGTCCGATCTGGAAGGATTCCGCAGCGAAGTTCGCGACTGGCTGGAGGCGAACTGCCCGGCCGAAATGCGCGAACCCGTACGCGACGAAGGCGACGTCTATTGGGGCGGGCGCAACGCCAGCTTCAAGAGCGATGCGCAGAAGCAATGGTTCGAAGCCTGCCGCGACAAGGGCTACACGGTTCCCGAATGGCCCAAGGAATATGGCGGCGCCGGGCTGACCGGGGCCGAGGGCAAGGTCCTGCGCCAGGAAATGGCACGGATCGACGCGCGCCCGCCGCTTTCGAGCTTCGGCATCTGGATGCTCGGCCCGGCTTTGCTGCATTTCGGTACAGAGGGCCAGAAGCAGCGCTTCCTCACCGAGATCGCCAATGGCGAAATCCGCTGGTGCCAGGGCTATTCCGAGCCGGGTTCGGGATCCGACCTCGTCTCGATGCAGACCTTTGGCGAAGACAAGGGCGACCATTGGGTGGTCAACGGCCAGAAAGTCTGGACCTCTTACGCCGACGAAGCCGACTGGATCTTCTGCCTCGTCCGCACGGACAAGGAGAACAAATACCAGGGCATCACCTTCATGCTGTTCGACATGGCGGGCGAGGGCGTCAGCACCAAGCCGATCAAGCTGATCAGCGGCAACAGCCCGTTCTGCGAAACCTTCATGGACGATGTGAAGGTGCCCAAGAGCTATGGCGAGGACGTCCCGGCCTATGTCGGCGAAATCAACCGCGGCTGGGATGTGGCGAAATATCTGCTGGGCCACGAGCGCGAGATGATCTCGGGCGCGGGCGGCGGCGATCGCACCAGCGCCATCGGCGCGGCGGTGAAGCGCAATGTCGGCGAGATCGACCCGGTGCTGCGCGCCGAACTGGCGATGTTCGATGTCGATGCACTGGCCTATGCCGCGATGGGGGAGAAATTCCTCGACGAGATGAAGGCCGGCAAGGGCCATCCGGCGCAGCCCAACATGATGAAATACGTCGGCACGGAACTCAACAAGCGCCGTCACGAGCTGATGATGGCAGCAGGCGGTTCGCGCGCCCTGGAATGGGAGAGCGAGGACACCAGCGGTGGCAAGCCGGCGCGTAACTGGTTGCGGACCAAGGCCAATTCGATCGAAGGCGGCACCAGCGAAGTGATGCTCAACGTCATTTCCAAGCGGATCCTCGATCTGCCCGGCGCCTAACTATTCACGTCGCCCCGGCGAAAGCCGGGGTCTTTCTCCGCGGGCTCAGGCCGCGCGGCACCAGATCCCGGTCACGCCGGGATGACGAAAAGGGAACATCATGCCACTCTATCACGACGACGATCAGGCGATGCTGGCCGAAAGCGCCAGCCAGTTCATGTCCGAACAGGGCAACACCCAGAAACAGCTGCGCCACTGGCGCGACAAGGATTGCAAGGACGGTTTCGGCCATGAATTGTGGAAGCAGTTCGCCGAGATGGGCTTCACCGGCATTCTGGTCGGCGAAGATCACGGCGGGCTCGGGATGGGCAATGTCGAAGCGGGAATCGTGCTCGAGGAAATCGGTCGCAACCTGACTCCCTCGCCGTTCCTCACCAGCTCGGTGCTGGCGGCGACCGCGCTCAAGCATGCCAGCGACGACGCCAAGGGTCGCTGGCTCCCCGGCATGGTCGAAGGCGAGAAAGTCTATGCCGTCGCCATCGACGAGGGCGCCAAGCACCGACCCGAGACGATCCGCACCAAGGCGGAGAAATCGGGCAATGGCTTCAGGATCTCGGGGCAGAAGGATTTCGTCATCCATGGTGCCAGCGCCGACATGATGATCGTCGCCGCGCGCACCTCTGGCGGCGACAGCGACGAAGACGGAATCACGCTGTTCGCGGTCCCCAAGGATGCCAGCGGGATGAGCCATGACGCGGTCCGGCTGGTCGACAGCTCGGTCGCAACGCACACCAAGTTCGACGGTGTCGAACTCGACGGCGATGCGGTCATCGGCGAGGTCGACGGCGGGCGAGCGGTGCTCAACGCCATGCTCACCGCGGGCCGCATCGGCGCGGCGGCCGAAGGCGCGGGCGTGGCGCGTGGGGCGATGGACATGACCATCGACTATCTCAAGCAGCGCAAGCAGTTCGGCAGGCTGATCGGCGAATTCCAGGCGCTCCAGCACCGCGCCAGCCATCTCTATTCCGAGGTCGAGATCGCCCGCGCGGTCGTGATCAAGGCGGCGCAGATGCTCGACGGCGGCAGCGAGCAGGCCGATCTGATGGCTTCGGTCGCCAAGGCCAAGGTCGCCAAGGCGGCGGGTCTTGCGGTCCGCGAAGGCGTGCAGATGCACGGCGGCATCGGGATGACCGACGAATACGACATCGGCCTCTACATGAAGCGCGACCGCGCACTGCAGGAATTCCTGGGCGACCAGTATTACCACGCGGGCCGCGTCGCCGAGATGAGCGGCTACTGATCCGAGAAACCGCCGCCGGCTCGGGCCTGCGACGGCGGGACATTCACCGGGTAAGCGGAGCGGTTCCGCTGCCACCACGGGAGACGATACTATGAATCTCAACGACCTTTTCAGCCTCGAGGGGCGCACCGCGCTCGTCACCGGCGGCAGCCGTGGCATCGGACGGATGATCGTCGAAGGCTTCCTCGCCGCCGGGGTCGACCGGGTCTACATCACTGCGCGCAAGGGCGGCGAGCTGCACGAAACCGCTGCGGAATTGGGCGACAAGGTCGTCCCGATCCAGGGCGACATCTCGACCATGGCAGGGATCGACGAGCTGGTGGCGGAAATTTCCGGTCGCGAGAGCAAGCTCGACATTCTGGTCAACAATGCCGGCGCCGCCTGGGGGAACGACTATCTCGATTTCCCCGAGCAGGGCTGGGACAAGGTCATGGACCTCAACGTCAAGACGCCCTTCTTCCTGACGCAGAAGCTCCACACGCTGCTGACCGCCGCCGCCAGCCACGAGCGACCGGCCAAGGTCATCAACATCGCCAGCATCGACGGGCTAAGGATCAACCCCTGGGAAACCTATTCCTACCAGGCGTCGAAGGCCGCGCTGATCCATCTCACCCGCCGCATGGCTGCGCGGCTGGTGCAGGACCATGTCTATGTCACCGCGATTGCGCCCGGCGCCTTTCCCTCGGACATGAACAAGGTCGCGCGCGACATGGCGGATGAAAGCGCGAAGGGCATTCCCAACAGGCGCGTCGGCGATGCCATGGATATGGGCGGCAGCGCCGTCTATCTGGCGAGCCGCGCGGGGGATTACACCGTGGGCGAAACGCTCGCGGTGGATGGCGGTATCGTCAACGCCCACCTACCGACGCACTTCGCCGATCCCGCCGGAGGGCGCTGACCTCGGCGGCTTCGACCACTATCCGCTCGCTCGGCAGATGAATCGCGGGCAGGCTCTCGAACTCGGGCCGGGCGAGCAGATAGCCCTGGATGTAGCGCACTCCCATCTTTCGCAGCGCCTCGAATTCCGCGACGGTCTCGATCCCTTCGGCGATCACGCCGATGCCGAGCGAATGCGCCATGCGCACCACGCCCTCGACCACCAGACGCTGTGGCCTCGAGTGGTCCAGATCGCGGATCAGCGCCATGTCGAGCTTGAGATAGTCGGTCTGGAATTTTGCCAGCAGGCCAAGGCCGGCATGTCCGGCGCCGAAATCGTCGATCGCGGTGCCGAAGCCGAGCTTTTGATAGGCCTCGATGATGCTGCGGACATGATCGCTGTCGATCATCTCCTCGTTTTCGGTGAATTCGAAGATCAGCCGCTCGGTCGGAAAGCCCGTCGCCAGCGCGGTCTTGAGCGTGAGCTGGATGCAGGCCAGCGGCGAATAGACCGCGTTGGGCAGGAAATTGATCGACAGGCAAGCGCCGGTGTCGAGGATACCCGCAGCCACCGCGCCCTCGATCGCCGCGACCCGACATTTCTGATCGAAGGCGTAACGGCGCTCATCCGAGACGCTCGCCAGAACTTCGGCTGCACCTTCGCCGTTACCGCCCCGAACCAGAGCTTCGAAAGCGAACGGCTTGCCAGTCTCGACATCGACGATCGGCTGAAAAGCCATCGAAATGTCGAATTCGTGCATTTCCGACCTGCACCCTTGGCACCCTGATTTCACGCGACGGTCTCCTTAACCAGTGACCGGTAAAAGGCAGAGAGCTAATATCGGGTAAACGGGTTGATTTATCTAACGAATAATAGGCCGCCAAAGCCGGCTTGTCACAGCATCAGTTCACGCACGAAGGGGATCAAGCCAGTTTGGCGCTGGCGCTTCATCCGCTCGGCGGCGAGGATCTGGTGGACCTTGGCGAAACAGGCATCGACATCGTCGTTGATGATCACATAGTCATAGCCGTCCCAGTGACTGATCTCGCTGCGCGCGCGTTCCATCCGGCCGACGATTACTTCGGCGGAATCGGTTCCGCGGCCCGTCAACCGGCGTTGCAATTCGTCGAGGCTGGGCGGGAGAATGAAGACCCGGACGACATCCTGCTGATCTTTCTGGAAAAGCTGCTGCGTGCCCTGCCAGTCGATGTCGAACAGAAAATCCTGCCCGTCCTTCAGCGCAGAGCGGATGCGGCCTTTGGGGGTGCCGTAGCGATAGCCGAAGACATGCGCCCATTCATAGAAATCGTCATCCTCGATCATCGCGTCGAATTCGCTGTCCGAGACGAAATGATAGTGGACGCCCTCAATCTCTCCGGGTCGCGGCGGGCGCGTGGTGGCGGACACGGAAAGCTTGATGTCCTCGTCGGCGGCTAGCAGCATGCGCGAGATGGTCGTCTTGCCCGCCCCCGAAGGCGAGGAGAGAATATACATCAGGCCGCGGCGGTGAAGCGCGTCGGACTCGGTGTCGACGTCGATGTCGGGCTGCGAGCCACTAGAAGGGGGGGATTGGGCCATGGGGGCTGTTGGCCCATGGCGGCGGGGCAAATCAAGCCCCGTGATGTTTCAGCACGCGATGCTCAGTCGGGCTTCGCCTGCTTGCGGAGTGCGCTCTCGCCAGCACGCCGGGACTTGCGGCGCGACTGACTGCGGTCGAACAGGACCTTGAGAACGAGGCCGGTGCTGACGATCGCGGCGCCGGGAATCGAGCGGGTTGCGACCTTGGTTACGCCGTACGCGGCCATCGTATGCAGCAGCGAGCGGTTTTCGACCGCGTCCTTGGCGAACTGGCTGCCGTACTTGCGGCCCAGCACCGCCTTTTCCACGGTCAGCCGCGACAACCGACCCACGCTGCGGAGCAGAATGTCGTTGATGATGAGGTTGGTCGAGGGATTGGTACTCGGGCCCGGTACCGTGTCGCGCTCGCCAGAGAGCGCATCGGCGGCATCGTCGATCCGGTCGGAGACGGTGTCGGTCAGGTGGGTTGGTTTTGCCATGAGAGTCTGCCCCGTTGCGGCGCAGACGCTAGACTGCGCGGTTATTTCTTGCGGCCGAAATCGACCGTGACGACATTCGAGCCGTCATTGCTTTCCTTAACGGTCCCGTCGGCGTCGTGTTCCGCTTCGTCATTGCCGGGGTCGTCGGTGGCGGTTGGTGCCATGTCGGCGACGGTGGCCTGGAACTGCAGCCCGAAGTCCACCGCCGGATCGACGAACTGGGTAATCGCAGCATAGGGAACCACCAGCTCGGCGGGAATCTGGTTGAACGACAGGCCGACGCTGAAGAGCTCTTCCTCGACCCGCAAGTCCCAGAACTTGTTCTGCAGGACGATGGTCATCTCGTCCGGGAACCGTTCGCGCAGCGAGTTGGGAACTGAGACGCCCGGGGCGTGGGTCTTGAAGGTGATGTAAAAGTGGTGCGCACCGGGCAGTTCACTGCCCGCGTTGACGATCTCGCCCAGCACGCGGCCGACCACTGCGCGCAGGGCCTCCTGCACGATGGCGTCGTAGGGGATCAGGCTGTCGGGTGTATCGTCGCTCATGCGGTGCTAGGTGGAGCGGCACTGCTCGCGGGTCAAGCGCCTTGCGCCACTGTTTTGCCCGTCCAGCGCGCCAGACTGCCCTCGCGTCTTGCGCCATGCCGCCAAGGGTTCTAGCGCTCGCGCCCATGCGCACAGGCACTATCGAACGCAACACCACGGAAACCGCCATCCATGTGACGGTCGATCTCGATGGCACTGGAAGCTATGCGGTGGAAACCGGCATCGGCTTCCTCGATCACATGGTCGAACAGTTTTCGCGCCATTCGTTGATCGACGTGACGATGAAGGTCCAGGGCGATCTCCATGTCGATCAGCATCACACCACCGAGGACAGTGCGATCGCGCTCGGCCAGGCGCTGGCGCAGGCGCTGGGCGACAAGGGCGGAATCGCGCGCTACGGCACGGCCTATTCGCCGATGGACGAGACGCTGGCACGGGTCGCGCTGGATATTTCCGGGCGACCTTTCCTGGTGTGGAAAGCCGGCTTCACGCAGGAAAAGCTCGGCGAATGGGACACCGAGCTGATCGAACACTGGTTCCATTCGGTGGCGCAAGCTGCTGGAATCACACTGCATTGCGAGCTGCTCTATGGGCAGAACAACCACCATATCTGCGAGGCGCTGTACAAGGGTTTCGCGCGCGCGATGCGTCAGGCGGTCGAGATCGATCCGCGCAAGCGTGGGGCGGTGCCGAGCACCAAGGGGCAGCTAGGTGGCTGAGATCATTGCGCTGGTCGATTACGGCGCGGGCAATCTGCACTCTGTTGAAAACGCACTGAAATCGGTGGGGAAATCCGTGGGAGCGCAGGTGCATGTCACCGCCGATCCGGACGTGTTGCGCGCCGCCGACCGGATCGTTCTTCCCGGGGTCGGTTCGTTCAAAGCCTGCGCCGAAGGGTTGAGGGCTGTCGAGGGTGCGGTGGAGGCGATTGCCGAACGGGTGCACATCGGCGGAGCGCCGTTTCTCGGGATTTGCGTCGGCATGCAATTGCTTGCAAGCCGCGGGCTGGAACATGGCGTAACCGACGGACTGGACTGGATTTCCGGGGAAATCCGCCGGATCGAGCCGCATGACGATACTATCAAGATCCCGCATATGGGCTGGAACGATGTTGCCATGACGCCCCATGCTCGCGATCACGATCTGGTCGAGCCGGGCGAGGCCTATTTTCTCCACTCCTACCATTTTCATGCCGACAGCGGCGCGGACGTTGTGGCGATGACCGATCATGGTGGCGGACTGGTCGCCGCGGTCGGGCGCGACAACATCCTCGGAGTCCAGTTCCACCCTGAAAAGAGCCAGGGCTATGGCCTTGCACTGCTCGAACGTTTTCTCGAATGGAGACCGTGACGTGATCGTCTTTCCCGCAATCGATCTCAAGGGCGGCGATGTGGTGCGGCTGGCCGAGGGCGATATGGCCCGCGCCACGGTCTATGGCGACGATCCCGCCGCGCAGGCGATGCTGTTTGCCGAGGCCGGCGCGCAGTACCTCCATGTGGTCGATCTCGATGGCAGCTTTGCGGGCCGCGCCGAAAACCGCGAGGCGGTAGAGGCTATCGTCGATGCCTTCCCCGGCCATGTGCAGCTGGGAGGCGGCATTCGCGATGCCAACGCGGTCGAGGGCTGGTTCGCGCTCGGCGTGGCGCGGGTGGTGATGGGTTCGGCGGCGCTTAAGGATCCCGAATTCGTCAAGGCCATGGCGAAGGAATGGGAGAACGGCATCGTCGTCGCGGTCGATGCCAGGGACGGCATGGTCGCGACCGAGGGCTGGGCTGAAGTCTCCGATGTGCCCGTTCGCGATCTCGCGCGGCGGTTCGAGGATGCGGGCGTCGCCAGCCTGCTGTTCACCGATATCGGTCGCGACGGGATGCTCAAGGGCTGCAACATCGACGCGACGGTCGAGCTGGCGCGCAGCGTCCGGATTCCGGTGATCGCCAGCGGCGGGGTCAAGGGGCTGGACGATATCCGCATGCTTGCCCTGCACGCCAGTGACGGGATCGAGGGCGTGATCACCGGTCGGGCGCTTTACGAGGGGCGGCTCGATCTGGCGGCGGCGATCCAGATGGCGGAACGGGCGTGAGGCACGCATGACGGTCCGCATCCGCGTCATACCCTGTCTCGACGTCGCCGATGGCCGCGTCGTCAAGGGCGTCAATTTCGTCGACCTTCGGGATGCCGGCGATCCGGTAGAGCAGGCGCAGGCTTATGATGCAGCCGGAGCGGACGAGCTTTGCTTTCTCGACATTTCGGCCAGCCACGAAGGGCGCGGGACGTTGATCGACATCGTCAGCCGGACCGCTGCGGTGTGCTTCATGCCGCTGACCGTGGGCGGCGGGGTGCGCAGCGTCGAGGATGCGCGCGCGCTTCTCCTGGCAGGGGCGGACAAGGTCGCGGTCAACTCCGCCGCGGTCGCGCGGCCCGAGCTGGTCGGCGAGATCGCCGCGCGCTTCGGCAACCAATGCGTGGTCGGCTCGGTCGATGCGCGCAGGACAGAAGCGGGCCGCTGGGAGATTTTCACCCATGGCGGGCGTAAAGCCACCGGGATCGACGCGCTCGAACACGCCATCCGGCTCGCCGAGCTGGGCGCGGGCGAATTGCTGGTCACCTCGATGGATGGCGACGGGACCAAGCGCGGCTACGATCTGGAGCTGACCCGCACCATCGCCGATGCGGTCCGGGTGCCGGTGGTAGCCAGCGGCGGCGTCGGCACGCTCGAGCATCTGGTCGAGGGCGTGCGCGAGGGCCATGCCAGCGCAGTGCTGGCGGCGTCGATTTTCCATTTCGGCGAATACACCATCGCAGATGCGCATGACGCGCTGCGCGCAGCGGGGCTGCCTGCCCGCGGCTGACCCATGCTGATGACCGGGCGCGGCTGAATAGCCACAAGAGGGTATCAAAGCGGGACGCTTTGCAAGATTGATTCCCCGCCATCGCGCCGCGCGCCTATGGCTGCGCCATGTCTAGTCACGCCATCGCGATCGTATCCCAATTGTCGATGCTTCCGGGCGTCCAAAAGACGGCCGAGGCGTTGAGCGAGCCGAGCACTCTGCTGCTGGTCGGCATCTCGCTGGGCGGGATTGCACTGGGGCGTCTTCTCACGCTGGGTTACCGCGCACAGGATTGACCCGCGCCGCGCAGCCTTCCATGACCCGCGCCATGGACACGCTGACCCGCCTCGAAGCCACCATCGCTCAGCGCCGCGGTGCCGACCCTTCCTCCAGCTACGTCGCCCAATTGCAGGCCCGCGGCCTCCCCGTGATCGCGCGCAAGCTGGGCGAGGAAGCGGTCGAGGCCGTGGTCGCCTCGCTCTCGGGCGACAGCGAAGAACTGGTCGGCGAAGCGGCGGACCTCTTGTTCCACCTGCTTGTACTGCTGGGCGAGAAGGATATCGCGCTGGATCAGGTCCTGGCCGAGCTCGACCGCCGCGAGGGCCTGTCGGGACTGGATGAAAAAGCGAGCAGGAGCGAGTGATGCCGATCGATGCCACCCAACCCTATGACGACGACAATATCTTCGCCAGGATTCTGGCGGGCGATATCCCCTCGACCAAGGTCTATGAGGACGAATGGGCCTATGCCTTCGAGGACATCAACCCGCAGGCCGAGATTCACACGCTGGTGGTGCCCAAGGGCAAATACGTCAGCTGGGACGATTTTTCGCAGCACGCCGGGGCCGAGGAAATCGCCGGTTTCGTCCGCGCGGTGGGCAAGGTGGCGCGCGACAAGGGGCTGGTCGAGCCGGGTTACCGGCTGATGGCCAATGTCGGCGCGCACGGCGGACAGGAAGTGGCGCATCTGCATGTCCATATCTTCGGCGGCCAGCCGCTGGGTCCCATGATTGCCCGCTGATCGCTCGCTTATCGTTTAAAAACGGCCACCGGCTTTCGTCGGTTACGCTGCCCGCTTCGTCGTTTGCGATTGCTAGGCGAATCCCGCCTGCGCTAGAGCGCGCGGAATTATGAACCGCCCCAACCTCCCCGATGGCACGCTCGATGGCGACAGGCATTTCTATGCCGTACGCGTCTACTACGAGGACACCGACCTGTCGGGGATAACCTATCACGCCAATTACCTGCGCTGGTTCGAGCGCGCGCGGTCGGACCTGCTGCGTCGGCTGGCGATCGACCAGCGAGCCGCGATCGAGGCGGGCGAGGGGGCCTATGCGGTCTCCGAGGTCATGCTCAAATATCTCCGCCCGGCGAAGCTCGACGACGACGTGCTGATCGAGACGCGCTGCACCCAGATGCGCGCGGCCAGTTGCCGGATGCACCAGCGCGCGTTTCGCGGCGACGAATTGCTCGCCGAGGCGGAGCTGCGCGTCGGCTTCGTAGCCCCCGATGGCCGCCCGACCCGCCAGCCCGCCGCTTGGCGCGAGGCTTTTACCCGTTTCATGGAATCACAGGACACCGCATGAGCTCGCTATCGATCCTTACCGCCGCCCCCACCGGGCTCGATCCGCTCGAACTGTTCCTGCAGGCCGATATCGTCGTCAAGGCGGTGATGGCGGGGCTGCTGCTCGCCAGCGTCTGGACTTGGATGATCATCATCTCCTTCGCGCTGCGGATGGGCAAGTTGAACCGCCAGACCCGCGTCTATGACGAGGAATTCTGGCAGGCCGACAGCTTCGACCGCTTCATGTCCGAACGCGGTCGCAAAGACCTGCCCCCCGCCCGCGTCGCCAACGCCGGGGTGACCGAATGGCGCCGCTCGACCAAGGACGGGGTCAAGGATCGCGACGGCCTGCGCCAGCGGCTGGCCGGTGCCATGGACAGCCAGGTCGCGGGCGAGGCCGATCTGCTGGCCGAGCGCCTCAATTTCCTCGCCACCGTCGGTTCGGTGGCGCCTTTCGTGGGCCTCTTCGGCACCGTCTGGGGGATCATGGACAGCTTCTTCCAGATCGGTGCGGAGGGTTCCTCCTCGCTCGCGGTGGTTGCGCCGGGCATTTCCGAGGCACTATTCGCGACCGCGATCGGCCTGTTCGCGGCTATCCCGGCGGTGATCGCCTACAACCGCTACAGCCACGCGGTGAACCGCTACGAGACCAGGCTGCAGCGCTTTGCCGACCGGCTGCACGCCAGCTTCAGCCGCCAGCTGGAAAGCCGCTAGCATGGCGATTTCGCTAGGCTCGGGCCGAGGTGGGCGGGGGCGCGCGCGCGGGTCGCGCCGCGCGCCGATGGCGGAAATCAACGTCACGCCCTTCGTCGACGTGATGCTGGTGCTGCTGATCATCTTTATGGTCACCGCGCCGATGCTGGCCGCAGGCGTGCCGGTGGATCTGCCCGAAAGCCGCGCCAACGCTCTCGACAATGAATCGCAGGCGATCACCATCAGCATCGACGAGGCGGGCAATGTCTTTATCGACGACACGCCGGTCGAAGTGGGCGGTTTCGCGCTGGCGCTGGAAAGCCTGCCGCGCAGCGACGACGGCCCCGACATCACGCTGCGCGCCGATCGCGGGCTCGAATACGGACGGGTGATGGCGGTGATGGGCGAACTCAACCGCGCCGGGCTCAACCGTATCTCGCTGGTCACCCAGAGTTCATCGGTCGAGCCATAGCCAGACGGTGATGCAAGCAACGACCTTTCGGCGCGAAGAGCGAATCGGCCTGTTGGTGGCTTTCGCTCTGCATGTGCTGCTGGTGATCGTGCTGTTGCTCCAGCCCGATACCATGCCCGAGTTCGAGCCCGCCGAGCGGATGACGGTCAATCTGGCGAGCGATATCGGCATGGAGGCGACCGCGCCCGATCCGGTCGCGGAAAGCCGCGCCGCCGAAGCGCCGACGCTGTCCGATACGTCGGCGCCCGCGCCCGAGGTCGACAGCCCTCCGCTGCCATCGGAACCGGTCGCGCGCCCGGTCGAACGCGTCCAGCCGCCCACCCCCCGCCCGGTGCCGCGTGCCGCAACGCCGCCGCGCGAACGGCCCCGGCCACAACCCTCGGCGGCCCCGGCGCGCACTCCGCCACGCGAAGCCGCCCGTCCCGCGCAACCGGCGCAACCGGCGCAACGCGCAGGCGGTTCGCGGCTCGGCGAAAACTTCCTCGAAGGCGCGGGCAGCAGCACGAGCACCAGCGAGACCCGTGTCCCAGCCTCGCAGATCGGCGCCAGCACCCAGGCCTCGCTAATCCAGGCGATCATTCGGCAGATCCGCCCGCACTGGAGCGCGCCGCAGGGCGTCGATGCCGAATTGCTGGTGACGCAGCTGTCGTTCCGGCTCAATCCCGATGGCAGCCTCAACGGTCGCCCCCGCGTCGTCTCGCAGAGTGGGGTGACCGATTCGAACCGGCCGCAACAGGATCTGCACGCCGAACGCGCGATCCGCGCGGTCCAGCTCGCTGCCCCGTTCGATCTTCCCGACGAATATTACAACGCGTGGCGAACCATTGACGGCGCGCGTTTTGACAGGAATCTGGCCCGATGAAATATCTTGGTTTCGCACTCGCCTTTCTCGTCGCGGCTCCGGCAGCGGCGCAACAGACCGATCTCGGCCAACCGCTACCCGAGGGCGGCGAGGTCGAGACGATCGAGCAGAGCGAGGGCGGGCTCAGCTTTACCGTCACCGACGAAAGCGCGTGGGAAAATCTAGGCATCGCGATCCCGGCCTTTGCCACCGATCGCAATGTCCCGACCCCCGCCAACCAGTCGGGCACCGCCGCGCTCGGAGTCGAGCTGGCGCGCGTGGTTACCGCAAACCTGCGCAACAACGGATTGTTCGAACCCACCGGCCCCGACGCGCTGCCGCGTCCGGAGTTCGCCAACATCACCTCGCCCGAATGGGGCGTCTGGTCCAATCGCGGCGCCGAAATGCTGGTCCATGGCTATGTCCGCGGGCGCAGCGACGGGCGGCTGACGGTGGGCTGCTACCTCTACGACATGGCGCTCCAAAGCGAACTGGTGCGCGAGGGCTGGGTGGTGCCGCCCGCCGACTGGCGCCGCGCTGCGCACAAATGCTCCGACCTCATCTATTCGCGGCTGACCGGCGAGAGCCCGTTCTTCGACAGCCGCATTGCCTATATTGCCGAGACCGGCCCGAAGAATAACCGCACCAAGCGGCTGGCGATCATGGACAGCGACGGTGCCAACCATCGCTTCGTCACCACCGGGCGCTCGACCGCGCTGACGCCGCGCTATTCGCCCGATTATCGCAAGCTGGTCTATCTCAGCTATGTCGACGGCAACCCGCGGATCTATGTCTACGACATCGGCACCGGGCAGCAGACGCTGGTGACGCAGAGCGAAAACCCCACCTTCGCGCCGCGCTGGACCCCCGATGGGCGCTCGATCCTCTATTCGATGGCGGTCAATGGCAACACCGACATCTATCGCGTCAGCGCCGGTGGTGGGCAGAGTACGCGGCTGACCGATGCGCCCGGGATCGACATCGGAGGGTCCTATTCGCCCGACGGCAGCAAGATCGTGTTCGAGAGCGACCGCTCGGGAACGCAGCAGATATACGTGATGAACGCCGACGGTTCGGATCAGCAGCGGCTGTCCTTCTTCGGCGGGCGTGCCGCGACGCCCGAATGGAGCCCGCGCGGCGACCAGATCGCCTTCACCCATATTACCGGCGATTTCCGCGTCGCGGTGATGAACACCAACGGCCGCAACATCCGCTATCTGACCAACAGCTGGCAGGACGAGGCTCCGACCTGGGCGCCCAACGGCCGCATCGTGCAGTTCTTCCGCACCGAGCGCAATTCGGGCAGCACCGGGCTGTGGCAGGTCGATCTGACCGGCGAGAACGAGCGCCGCCTGCCGACGCCGGTGGACGCCTCGGACCCCGCCTGGGGACCGATCTTGCCCTGAGATCGTTGGATAACAGGGTCCAAGAAACGAAATTATCCCACTGCTGAAAGGATCGGCTCTTATGAACACTCGTTTCGCCGCCACCGTTCTTGCAGTCAGCACGCTCGCCGTGGCTGCCTGCCAGAAGAAACCCCCCGAGGAACTGCCGCCGCCGCCGCAGCAGCAGACCATGGCACCGACCCCAACCGCGCCCGCAGGTCCCGCCGCCGGCGCGCTGGGCACGCAGTCGCACTTCACCAATGCGGTGGGTGCCTCCAACACGGTCGTCTATTTCGACACCGATCGCTACAATATCGACACTTCGAGTTCGGCCAAGCTGCAGAACCAGGCGCGCTATTTCAGCCAGCATTCCAATCTGACCTTCACCATCGAAGGCCACACCGACGAACGCGGTACGCGCGACTACAACCTCGCGCTCGGCGAGCGCCGCGCCAATGCGGCCAAGAACTATCTGGTGTCGCTGGGTATCCCGGCCACCCGCATCCGTACCGTGAGCTACGGCAAGGAACGTCCGGTGGAACTCGGCTCGAACCCCACCGCCTGGGCGCAGAATCGCCGCGCCGCGAGCGTCGTGATCAACTAAACCTAGAAGTGAACCGGAACACGCCCTCTCCCTCAGGGGAGGGGGCGTTTTCTTCCTGCGGGTCGCGGCCTCAGCGCCCGATGCCGACCGAGGCCGCGAACGGCGACGGGCCGCGCAGATCGACCCCGCTCGGCGGAACCTTGTCGCCGGCGATCGCGAACAGCGCCATCGTGAAGGCGCAGAGAGTCGCGGAGAGGGTCAGTTGCTTGCTCATCGGGTTCCTTTGCACGCGCCTTGTAACGGTTGATCATGAACGCTTGGTTGCAATGCAACATTTCATATCGAAACCCGTTCCAGCCCTATGCATGCGCCGCCACCCCGACTAGACTGACGCCAATGATTGCTCGACCAATGACTTTTTGCGCGCTTCCCTGCCATGCCTAAGCCCCGTCGTTCCAACGACTGGGGCTTTCCCCGCTGGCGCGGCTACGAGGCCGGCCGCGAAGCCGCGACCATCCGGCTGTGCGATCGCCACGGCTGCGAGGAAGCGGGCGACTGCCCGGCACCCAAGGCCCCCAACAGCCCCGAACGCTGGTATTTCTGCCAGGCTCACGCTGGCGAATACAACCGCAAATGGGATTATTTCGAAGGCCTCGACAAAGCCGAGAAGGCGGCGCGCACCAAGGCCGAGCAGAGTGAGACCGCCGGCTATGCCGAGGCGCAGCATTACGGTTGGGCAAGCAGCGGCGACGGCTCGCGCAGTCCCGACGAAATGCGCGCGCTCGAAATGCTCGAGCTCGAGGCGGATGCCGATTTCGCCACGGTCAAGAAGGGCTGGCGCGACAAGGCCAAGAAGGTCCATCCCGACGTCAAGCCGGGCGATGTAGAGGCTGCGGCAGAATTCCAGAAGCTGCAGGTCGCCTATGAGGTGCTCAAGGCGGCCGAGGAACGGCGCGAGTGGCGCGGCTAGGGCGCTAGTCTCTTAGCCCTCGAGGTGGCGGACAATCGCTGCCGCCAGCTGCGCCCCCAGCCCGGAGCCCTGTTCGGGATAGAGATAGGGCTCGATTAATTCGGCTTCCATCACCGCCAGCCTGCCGTCGGGCAGCCGGACCATATCGACCCGCGCGTAGAGCAGGTCGGCAAAGGGCAGCGCATCGACTACCGCCTGCGCGGTGGCGAGATCGTCCGCGGACGGCGCGAATTCGGCCTCGCACCCCCCGTAGAGCGACTGGATGCGATAATCGTCGGTCGCGGGGGTCTTGCGCACGCCGTGGCTGAACGTGCCGTCGATGAAGACGAAGGTGAATTCGCCCTCCTCGCGGATCGCCGGTAGGAAGGGCTGGATCATGCAGCGCCGGCCCATCCGCCAGTCGGCACCGGGCATGGTGTCGCGGGTGAAACTGTGCTGGCCGAGCCCGCCCGCACCGGTCTGCCTCTTGATCACCACGCGATCGCTGGCGAAGTGGTCCATGGCCTTGGCCAGATCGGAGCTCGTGGCATCGTCGCACCACAGCGTCGGGACGGTCACCGCACCGCCTGCTTCCAGCTCACGCAGGTAGCGCTTGTCGGCATTCCAGCGCACGGCCTCGGGCGAATTGCAGACCGCGATCCCCCTGGCAGCAAGCGCATCGAGCCTCGCGATGAACTCGTCCGGATGGTCCTGATAATCCCACGCCGTGCCCAGCAGAACCATCTCGAGACCGTCGAACGCTTCAATTGGTGCGCGCCAGTCGATCTCGACTAGTTCCAGCCCCGCGTCAGCGAACGGTGGGCGCAACGCGGCCACTTCGAGATCGTGCTCGAAGGCGTCGCCGCGCCGCTCCGCCGCGCCGCCCTTGTGGGCGGGCAGCGTCGCGGCGCAGCCGAGAAAGCCGATTCTTGCCATGTGTTCAATCGGTCTCAGACGTGCTCGAGCGCCTGTTCGAAATCGGCGATCAGATCGTCGGCATCCTCGATTCCGACCGAGATCCGCACCAGATTGTCCCCGATCCCAAGTTCGGCCCTGCGCCCTTCGGCAACCGAAAGGTGGGTCATCGAGGCGGGGTGGCTGGCGAGGGTCTCGGTCCCGCCAAGGCTCACTGCGAGCTTGGCGATGGTGAGGTTGTCGAGGAAGCGGAAGCATTCGGCCTCACCGCCCTTGATAAAGACCGAGAAGGTCGAGCCCGCGCCGAGGCAATGGCGATCGTAGATATCCTGCTGGCGGGCATCGTCGATCATGCCGAGGTAGCCCAACCGTTCGACCTTGGGGTGCTTGGACAGATAATCGCAGACCTTGGCGGCGTTCTCGCCTGCGCGCTGCATGCGCAGTTCCACGGTCTCGAGCGAGCGCAGCAGCATCCAGGCGGTGTTGGGATCGCAGATGCCGCCCATCGTGTTGCGCAAGGACCGGACCGGATCCATCCACTTGCGCGCACCGGCGATCGAACCCGCGACGAGGTCCGAATGACCGCCAACATATTTGGTCAGCGAATAGACGACGATGTCGGCACCCTGATCGAGCGGACGCTGCCACAGAGGACCGAGGAAGGTGTTGTCGATCGCGATCGGGCAATCGGGCCCCAATGCGGCATCGCGCGCATCGCGCACCGCTTCGATATCGACCAGCGCATTGGTCGGATTGCCGGGGCTTTCGAGATAGACCATGCAGACCTTGCCACCGCTTTCGGATGCCATGGTCTTGGCCTTGTCGAGCACCGTATCGATCTGCTCGCGCGTCGCACCGGCGGGGAAGTCGACATATTTGACGCCGAACTTCGCCAGCACCTTGGCGACGAAGCCCTCGCTCGCCGCGTAGAGCGGGCCGGAATGGACGATGACGTCGTTCTGGCTGGCAAAGGCGAGCATCAGCACGGTGATCGCGGTCATGCCGCTGGAGAAGCTCAATGCATCCTCCGCGCCGTCCCAGATGCCCAGACGATCCTCGAGGATCTCCTGGTTGGGGCCGTTGAAGCGCGAATAGACCAGCCCGTCGGCACCGCCCGGGCGCTTGCCGGTGATGCCCTCGAAATGACGCTTGCCAGCCGACGCGCTTTCGAAAGCGAAGGTGCTGGTGAGAAAGATCGGCGGCTTGAGGCTACCCTCGGAGAGCACCGGGTCGTAGCCATGGCCCATCATCAGCGTCGATGGCTTCAACGGCCGGCCCTGGATCGTAGTGACCTCGGGTTTGGGGGCTTTGCGCGGGGTGGTGGGATCGATGATGCTGTCGCTCATTGCGGCAGTCCTTCCTGTCGAGATGCCCCCAGGAAGGCGGGAGCCAGGAATGCGCTCGGGGCACCCGTTCCTAACCTCCGCAGGAACGCCTCTCCGCCGACGCCGAATCTGGCGTGGCAATTATCGCTCCCGTGTAGCGAATTCAACCGGTGAAGCGCCGGCCTTCGTCGAACGGCAGGGCATGGGTGAGTGAACGGCCGGAGCGAATAGCATCCGGCCGGACTCAATCAGCGGGGGGACAGCACCATCAGCATCTGCCGGCCTTCGAGACGCGGAAAGGCTTCGACCTTGCCGATTTCCTCGACGTCGTCGCGCACGCGGTTGAGCAGGTCCATGCCCAACTGCTGGTGCGCCATTTCGCGGCCGCGGAAGCGCAGGGTGATCTTCACCTTGTCGCCGTTCTCGATGAACTTGGTGACGTTGCGCATCTTCACCTCGTAATCATGGGTGTCGATGTTGGGACGCATCTTCACTTCCTTGATGTCCTGGGTCTTCTGCGTCTTGCGCGCGAGATTCGCCTTTTTCTGCGCCTCGTAGCGATGTTTGCCGACATCGAGGAACTTGCACACCGGCGGGTCCGCATTGGGACTCACTTCGACGAGATTGAGGCCGATTTCGTTGGCCTGCTCCATCGCTTCGCGGGTGTACATCACACCAAGGTTCTCGCCTTCGTGATCGATCACGCGGACCTTGGGAACTTGAATGAAAGTGTCGTATCGCGGGCCGCTCTTGACCGGCGGCTGCATGGAACGACGTGGTGGACGGGCTATGGGGCTGTCTCCTTGGTGGTTACAATGATCAAGCCGCGCAAATAAGCATTGTTCCCGCGCGAGGGAAGGGGATTCCGCTCGCCCTCGTCAGATTCGTCCGCCTATGTGGCGGCTAGGCAGCCCTGCGCCACAGCGGGAAGGTCGCCAGACGGTCGCTGGCGTGGACCATCGCGTCGATCCGCTCGGCGGGTTGCAGCGCCTCGAGGATGGCCGGATCGGCGGCATTCATCCCGCCCGTATAGGCGCCGAAAGCGGGCAGGATCATGCGCCCCGATGCTGTTCCGTCGGGCGCTTTGCTGGTGCTCACCACGGCACAGGGGCGGCGGATGTGGCGGCGGTGGACGGTGAGCTGCAGCCGCGGGTGGTAATGCCCCGAAAGCTCGGGGCGGGTCTCGCCGGGTTGTGCGCGGTGGCGCAGCACGACTCCGCCGATCTCTATCTCCTCGGCCAGCGTCCCGCCGCAGCGCGCGTCCATATCGGGATCGTGATTGCCGGTGATCCAGACCCAGTCGACCGCGCTGGTCAGCGCGTCGAGCATGCCGCAGGCGTGCGGTTCGAGCCGGGTCGAGCCTTGCGAATCGTGGAAATTGTCCCCCAGCGTGATCACCCGGCGCGCGCCGGTCTCGCGGATCGCCAGCGCCACCCGTTCGAGCGTCTCGCGGCTGTCGTAGGGCGGGACCATCTGGCCGTGACGCGCGAAGAAGCTGCCCTTTTCGAGATGCAGATCGGCGACCAGCAGTGCGCGCTCGCGCGGCCAGTAGAGCGCGCGGCCCTTGCTCAGGAGCCATTCCTGGCCGGCGAACGAAAGGGGAACCATGCCAGGCTATTGCCGCAGCGCCGGGTCGATGGCAAGGCTTTGCCCATGACCGACCTCACCGACCAGACCGAACAGGCCCGCCAGTGGTTCGAGCAATTGCGCGATGCGATCTGCGCCGAGTTCGAGGCGATCGAACGCGAGGCGGGTTCGGATGCGGCCTTCGACTATGCGCCCTGGCAGCGCGAGGAAGAAGGCAATGACGATCCCGGGGGCGGCACCCGCGGGTTGATGAAGGGCAAGGTGTTCGAGAAGGTCGGGGTCAACGTCTCCACCGTGCGCGGCAATTTCGCGCCCGAATTCGCCGCCACCATCAATGGCGCGACCGCCGAGAACCCCGGTTTTTGCGCGACCGGGATCAGTCTGGTGGCGCATATGGCCAACCCGCATGTCCCTGCGGTGCATATGAACACCCGCTTCCTCGTCACCGGCAAATCCTGGTTCGGGGGCGGGGCGGATCTCAATCCGCCGATCCCCTATGCGCAGGATACCGAGGAATTCCACGCCCGCTTCCGCGCCGCCTGCGCCGCGCACAATCCGACCTATTACGAACGCTTCTCGAAATGGGCGGACGACTATTTCTATATCCCCCATCGCGGGGTCCATCGCGGGGTCGGCGGGATCTTCTACGACCATCTCGAATGCCCCGACGACGCCGCTTTCGACCGCAATTTTGCCTTCACCCGCGATGTCGGCGAAGCCTTTCTCGACATCTTTCCCAGGCTGGTCCGCCGCCGGATGGAAAGCGAATTTACGCAAGCCGACAAGCTGACCCAGCTCGAATGGCGCGGGCGCTATGCCGAATTCAATCTGGTCTACGACCGCGGCACGCTGTTCGGGCTCAAGACCGGGGGCAATATCGATGCTATCCTGATGAGCCTGCCGCCCGAGGCGGTGTGGACCTGACCCAGCGTATTTGGTTGCAAATCGCCCCGTTCGCCCACAGGTTGATCGGCTATGCTGCGCCAATATGAACTAGTCGAACGGGTCAAGGAATACGACCCCGACGCCGACGAGGCGATGCTCAACCGCGCCTATGTCTACACCGTGCAGAAGCACGGCACCCAGACCCGCGCCTCGGGTGACCCCTATTTCAGCCATCCGGTCGAGGTTGCCGGGCTGATGACCGATCTCAAGCTCGATCAGGAGACCATCGCCACCGCGCTGCTCCACGACACGGTCGAGGACACGCTCGCCACGATCGAGGATATCGAGGCCAATTTCGGCCCCGAGATCGCGCGGTTGGTCGACGGGGTGACCAAACTCTCCCGCATCGAGCAGATGCCCGAGAACGAGCGCGCGGCGGAGAATCTGCGCAAATTCCTGCTGGCGATGAGCGAGGATATCCGCGTGCTGCTGGTCAAGCTGGGCGACCGGCTGCACAATATGCGCACGCTGCATTTCATCAAGAACCCGGAGAAGCGCCAGCGCATCGCGCGCGAGACCATGGATATTTACGCCCCGCTCGCCGAGCGGGTCGGCATGTACGAATACATGCGCGAAATGCAGCTGCTCGCCTTCGAGCAGATCGAGCCCGAAGCCTACCACACGATCACCAAACGGCTGTCGCAATTGCGCCAGCAGGATGGCGGCCAGGTCGATGCGATCGCGCTGGCGATGAAGCAGGCGCTGGCCGAGGCGGGGCTGCAGGTGGAAGTGAGCGGGCGCGAGAAGCATCCCTATTCGATCTGGCGCAAGATGGCCGAACGCCATGTCAGCTTCGAGCAGGTGACCGATATCATGGCGTTCCGCGTCCTCACCGATGACGAGGACGACTGCTATCGCGCGCTGGGCGTCCTCCACCGCACCTGGCAATTCCTGCCGGGCAAGTTCAAGGACTATCTCTCGACGCCGAAGACCAATGGCTACCGCTCGCTCCACACCTCGCTGATGTACGAGAACTCGATGCGGGTGGAGGTCCAGATCCGCACCCGCGAGATGCACCGCCTGAACGAATTCGGCTTTGCCGCGCACTGGGCCTACAAGCAGGGCAACCGCCCCGACGGGCAGGTCGGCTGGCTGCGCGATTTAATCGAGATCGTCGACGCCAGCCACGATGCCGAGGAACTGCTCGAGCACACGCGGATGGCGATCTACCAGGATCGCATTTTCGCCTTCACCCCCAAGGGCGCTCTGTTCCAGCTTCCCAAGGGTGCGACCCCGGTCGATTTCGCCTTTGCGGTGCACACCGATCTGGGCGCGCAAACCGTTGGCGCCAAGATCAACGGCCGGCACATGCCGCTGCGCACGCCGCTGGCGAACGGCGATGTGGTTGAGATCGTCAAGGGCACCAGCGCCGAGCCGCAATTGTCCTGGCTCGGCTATGTCGTCACCGGCAAGGCGCGCGCTGCGATCCGCCGCGCCGTGCGGCTCAAGGAACGCGCCGAGGTGGCCGAGATCGGCCAGAAACTGTTCGACGAGATCGCCAGCCGCGTGCCCGCGCGCGTCGGCAAGAAGGCGCTCAAGAAGGCGCTCGAACGGCTCGAGATGGAAGAGGACGACGATCTCTATTACGCGATCGGCGCCGCCGAGATCGAGGATCGCGACGTTATGGAGGCGCTGGTCCCCGGCTGCACCGAAGAACTTCCCGAAACCCCCGAATGGGGCAAGCGCCACATCTCGATCCGCGGGCTGACCCCCGGCGTGGCCTACACTTTCGCGGAATGCTGCCACCCGATCCCGGGCGACCGGATCGTCGGCACACGCCGCACCGGCGAGAAGGTGGAAGTCCACACCATCGAGTGCCACGAGCTGGCCAGCGGGATCGATTCGGACTGGCTCGACCTGTCATGGGGCAAGCGCGCGTCGGGAGCGGTGGGGCGCCTGCGGGTCACGCTCTACGACAAGCCTGGTACGCTGGCCGAGGCCGCGGGCATCTTCGCGCAGAACCACGCCAATGTCCGCGCGCTCGCCCAGGTCCAGAACGATCCGCCCTTCGCCAGCTATGACATCGATCTCGAGGTCCAGGATCTGGTCCACCTCAACCGCATCGTAAGCGCGCTGCGTGCGAGCGATGCGGTGGCGCAGGCCGAGCGGGTCTAGTGGGCGTAATCGGGCTCGACCACATCCAGCTCGCGATTCCGGCGGGCGGAGAGGGTGATGCCAGGGCGTTCTTCGTCGGACTGCTGGAGATGAAGGAGGTGGCAAAGCCCGCTAACCTCGCGCCCGAGGGGTGCTGGTTCGAAAGCGGGGCGCTGCGGCTGCATATCGGGGTCGATCTCGACTTTCATCCGGCAACCAGGGCGCATCCCGCGCTGCTGGTCGACGATCTTGCGGGTCTGCGCGCGAAGCTCGACGAGGCGGGCATCGCGATCCGCGAAGGCGAGGCGATCGAAGGCTACGCCCGCCTGTTCGCCAGCGATCCCTTCGGCAACCGGATCGAGTTGATGGAGCGGCTGTAGGCGAGACTGAGCCCTATTCTCCGTCCGCCACCACGCGACGTACCGGGACGGGAATATTGCAGATATCGGCGCCGCCCGCGGGTACGATGAAAAAGGGATCGCGCCGGTTGGCGCGGGCTTCGGCGTAGCGCGCGAAGCTCTCGCTCTCGGTGGAGAGATATTCGAAGCGCGGCTTCTCACCCTCGGGCAGGTCGCTGGCGATCCGGATCGACCGGATCGGGACGCGTTTAGCCGGGTCCTCGTAGAACCCCAGCGCGCCCGTGCCGCGCGGCAGGCTGGAGAGATGCTCGATCCCCTCCACGACGCGACCGACCAGCGCGATGTTGCGATCCAAATGGCGCGGTGCATGGCCGATCACGGTGTAGAGTTCGGCGCCCGATCCTGTATCGGGGGAATAGGAGCGGCCGACGCCGACCATTCCGTAGCAGTGGACGGGGTACAGCAATCCAGGTTCTTCTGGTTGCATATGAACGCCGATGGGCCATCCCAGCGAGAAAGTTGTTTTTCCATACGGTCCGACGCGTAACGGCCAGATCGTTGGTGGCCGGGTGGAGGATCTACTGGTTCCTCGGCGCTGACCAAGTATGGCGACCGGGGTATAATCTATAAGGTAGTCATTCTCGCCCATCACGCGCAGCCCTTCGGGCAACGGTTTCGCGGCTCCATCGGCTTCCGGATTGTCGACATTGGGATCGCCCCACTGGACGACGTAATTGTCCTGCACCCGGTTGACGCTGATCCCGTCGTACCAGCCCGCGCGCGCCAGCATGCGGATGTTGTCCACCCAGCCTTGCGAGAAGGGCGGCGGCATCAACTGGATCACGACTTCGCGCGCGGTGCCGTCGGCGGCGGGCGCGAGTGTCATCACCAGCAGATCGTTGGGCGCGATGAGGGTCCAGTCCTGCGGCGCGGCGGCAGCGACGATCTCACCCGGCGCGAGTACGACCGACGCCGGCACCTCCTGCGCGGCGAGAGGAAGGGCGAGCGCGAGGGCGGCGAGCGCGGATACGGCAGTTCGGATCATGCCGCGAAGCTCGCACGGAACGCAGCCGCGCACAATCGCCAATGCCGGGGCAGGGCAGGCCGACGCGGCAGTCCCCCGGTCATGCTGCCATCCCCGCCGCGCACGCCTTGCGCAAGCATATCAACCCGGCTAGAGGCGCGCCTTCCGAAACCGGGATGCGGAGCGGTGGCCGAGTGGTCGAAGGCGCACGCCTGGAAAGTGTGTATGGGTCAAAAGCTCATCGTGGGTTCGAATCCCACCCGCTCCGCCAACAATTCCTTATTTTTCCGTGGGTTACTGAAGCGCCGGTGTGCCACGGTTGGCACGTTTAGCGGCAGCTTCCCTGAAAGTCGGGCTAGCAGGACTAGTGGGACCCGAGCCATCGAGAATGTCCAGTCCGCAAACAAGGTCGTCGGCGCGGGTGTGGACACATCGTTCGGCGGTGATCTTCGGATCGGAGTGACCCGCCCAGATTTGCAGGCAGCGCAAGTCCATGCCGACAAGGGCGAGCCGCGTGAGGGCGGTGTGGGCGTAGGCATCAATAGTCAATGACGAATGGACGGCGGCTACGCGCCCAACTCCAGTCATAGGTTCGCTCGCTCAATCGCCCCGGGAGCGGCCGTTCGTATTGGACAAATTATTGAGAAACCTCCGCCCAAAGCCGGGAGCGGTTGGCCGACCATTTTTTCAACTCCGTTTGCGGACAAATTCCGCGCGCAGAACCAGGCCCTTGATGCCTTCGTAGCGGCAGTCGATCTCCTGAGGATCACCGGTCAGCCGGATAGCCTTGATGAGCGTCCCGCGCTTGATCGTTTGCCCCGCACCCTTGACCTCCAGGTCCTTGATCAGGGTAACCTGGTCGCCATCGGCCAGTAGGTTGCCCACCGCATCGAGCACCTCCACACTGTCGGTGGCGGCCTTGCGCTCGGCCAGTTGGGACGCGGGCATCCATTCGCCGGTTTCCTCGTCATAGATGTAATCATCGTCGCTCATCGCATTCTCCAATCCTGCTGCAATTGTCATTGGCTCGGCGCTTCGGATTGTTCGAGCAGATCGAGGGCCAGAGTCTGGGCGGTAGCGAAGTTGGCGGCATAAAAAACCTCGCCCGAGCCCCGGCCAAGCTCCACCTGCTCGAGCATCGATCGCGGTTGCGACCGAAGGCCGGAGAGAATGATCCGGGCGCCGACGATGTGAGCCTGTTCGACAAACTCCTCAAGAGCGCGCAGCCCGCTGGCATCGAGCAAAGGCACGAGTTTCAACCGCAGGATGATGACCCTGGGCGAAGCGCCGACATTGCGAAGAGTAGTAAGAAGCTCACCCGCGACCCCGAAAAAGAACGGGCCGTTGACCCGGAACACCTCGACGCCCTTCGGAAGCGAGTCGCGCTGATCCGCGTCCTCGTCATCGAGGTCTATATCCTGCCTGCCGCTGGTATCGACCTCGAACGCCTCGGCCATGCGCGCCATGAACAGCAGCGAGGCCAGCGTCACGCCGACGCCGATCGCCACCGTGAGATCGACCAGCACGGTCAGGCCGAAGGTCAGCAGCAACACGATCCGGTCGCTGCCGGGCATGCGCAGCAGCGCAAGGAAGCGCTCGTATTCACTCATCCCCCAGGCGACCATGAACAGGATTGCAGCAAGTGCTGCCATGGGCACGAATGCCATCAGCTCGGTGCCGAACAGGATGAACAGCAGCAGGAAGACGGCATGCAGGATCCCCGCGACCGGGGTCTTGGCGCCGGCACGAATATTGGTAGCCGTGCGGGCGATGGCACCGGTCGCAGGCAGGCCCCCGAACACGGCCGAGCCCAGATTGGCGATACCCTGGCCGATCAGCTCCTGGTTGGAGCGGTGCCGCGTCCCGGCCATGCCATCTGCCACCACTGCCGAGAGCAGGGCCTCGATCCCGGCCAGGAAGGCAATGGTGAATGCCGAAGGCAACACCGCGGTGATCTTGGTGAGCGAAATTTCGGGGAGCGACGGCATCGGCAAGCCGGAAGGCATATCGGGAAAGCGCGAACCGATGGTATCGACTGGAAGATTGAGCACGATTACGGCGACTGAACTCACTACAACCGCAATCAGGAACCCCGGCAATTTGGGTGCAAGCTTGCGCAGGCCGACAATGATGGCGAGCGCCGCCGCACCCACCCCGAGCGTTGCCCAGCTGATGCTCGACATGGCAGTGAAGTAGGCCTGCCATCTGGGCACAAACTCCGCAGGGACATCCGTGATCGATAGCCCGAGGAAATCCTGCACCTGGGTGGTGGCGATGATGACCGCGATACCCGCCGTAAAACCGGTCACAACGGGATGCGGAATGAACTTGATCATCTGACCCAGCCGAAAGACGCCAGCAGCGATGAGGATCAGCCCTGCCAGGAGCGTGGCGATCAGCAGGCCGTCATAGCCATGCTGGGCGATGACGTTGAAGATGACGACGACGAAGGCGCCGGTGGGGCCTCCGACCTGGACGCGCGAGCCTCCGAGCGCTGAAATCAGCAAGCCTGCGACAACGGCGGTGATGAGACCCTTGTCGGGGGACGCGCCGCTGGCGATGCCGAGCGCCATGGCCAGCGGGAGCGCCACGATGGCAACGGTGAGACCGGCAATCGTATCGGCCCGGAATGTGCTGGCCGTATACCCCTCCCGAAGCGTTGTTATCAGCTTGGGAGTGAAGGTATTGGTCGTCACCTGACAGGCTCACCGGTGGCGGGTTTGTCGTAAAGGATAGACTGCCCGCGACCGCTGCGGCCGCCAGCGCCCGGCTCATGCAGGCGAACTCCGCGGCCAAGGCCGCTGCTTGGCGCATTCTCGCCCAGCAGCTCGATTCCCGCGGTCTCGAGTGCGGTAATCACCTTGACCAAGGTATCGACGACGCCGCGCACCTGACCGTCGGAAGCCTCCATTCGCTGGATGGTCGGCAGCGACAGGCCGGCGAGTTCGGCAAGCTGTCGCTGGTCAAGCCCGAGAAGCGCGCGGGCGGCGCGCATTTGCTGTGATGTGATCATTTGTACTCTATGATGCTTTATACATCATTTATCAATCTTAACAATCGAAGTAAAGTCTGTATATGTCCGTTATGGTATTCACTGAATCAGATCTTCCCAAGCACAGCACCGCTAGCACGAGCCTGCCCGTCAGCGGCGTAAACGCCCATCTGCGGCTGATCCCTCGTGATCCGGAAAATTATCGAGTGGTTCTGACGTTCCATCATGCCGATGGATCGCTGTGCGAGGCTGCCCTCGGCCCGAGCGAGGCAACAGAGCTGATGTCCGAAATCGCCGGGGTCATCGACCAGGGCAAACATCAAGACTCTCACCGTGACTGATACGAGTAGCTGGAGGATCAGTATGATGGACGGGTCCATGGGTCCGCCTGCGTGGCGCGCCCGACCGGACGGACATTCTTGCAGGCGAAAAGCCGGGCCGACCATAGCGGCGGAAAATGACGATGCGATGCCGGTGTCCCTCATGGGACGCCGAACGCTATTGCTGCATCACAATTCGCATGCCTTCCTTGGGATGTTGCAGGCCCGATTGCATGCAAACGCCATCTGAAATGGTTCGGGAAAAGCCAGACTTCATTCCCGCTCACGAGTCGCCACCGGCGACCGGGAGCATCGTCCTGCCCGCCTCGGGCTGGGCGGCGATCCTGCGCGGTCTGCGTGGAAAATGCCCTCGCTGCGGCGAGGCGCGACTGTTCAGGCGATTCCTCAAGCCGATCGCCCGTTGCCCCCATTGCTCACTGGACCTGACCCATCAGCAAGCGGATGACTTTCCGGCTTATCTCTCGATCCTGGTAACTGGACATCTTCTGGCGCCACTCATCATCGCCCTGACCCGCGATACAGGCCTTTCGATTGCAGCACTCATGGCGATAATCATTCCCCTTGCCGTTTTGCTTCTGATCGCACTACTTCAGCCAGCAAAAGGGGCCGTAATTGCCTTGCAGTGGTGGTTCGGCATGCATGGATTTCGCACTGAGCGCGCAGGCGCTACGTCCGACAAAACCGAGCTATAGCATTCGAATCTGGCTCTGCATCTGTATCGAACCGGTTCGCGTCGCTGGGAATGATCTGTATTCATATCCGGCCGCCAATTCTCGAGATTTCTTGGATTGCACCTGAACCGGAGAGAGGTCCCGTTCGGCCAGCTGCGCGCCAATCGCTCCACGCTCCTTGTAGAAACGACAGATAAGTCGCGTCATGAACTGCGGAGATCGGTTCTATCCCGAAGTCTTGGGTGAAGATTCGGATAAGGTCGACCGCCCGCAGGTTGTGGGTATCGCCTCGTGACCTAGGCCACGACCGGCTCCAATATCCGGATGCTTCCGAGGTCGGCGTCGATCTCCGCCCGGACCCCGACGGGCAGGCTGAGCTGGTTGGCGATGTGGCCGATATTCGCCCCATAGAACGCCGGCACCCCGAGCGGGGCGAGATATTGGTGGAGAAGCTCGGGAATGGTGAAGCCGATGTAGTCCTCGACCCTTGATCCGCAGCGCGTGCACCGGCCGAAGACCACCCCTGCGACCCTGCCGAGAATGCCGGAAAGCGCCAGCTGGCTGAGCATCCGGTCGATGCGGTATGGAGCTTCGCCCGTGTCCTCGAGAAACAGGATCGCGCCGTCGAAATCGGGTAGCCACGGCGTCCCCACCAGCGCGGTGAGCACCGAGAGATTGCCGCCGAGCAGCCGCCCGCGCGCCTTTCCCGAGCGGATGGCGACGGTGCGCCAGCGCTCCTGCGCGATCGGGTCATCGGTCCTGATCTGCGGGTTGCGAAACGTCGGCGTCGCGCCGGCGAAGGCGAGGTGCCACAGGCTGTTCCAGCTGATTTCCTGCCAGCTGTTGCCGGCATTGGGCGAATGGATCGTGGGAAATCCTGCCCGTTCCGCAAAGGCGAGGTGAAGCGCGGTGATGTCGCTGAAGCCGATCAGCAGCTTGGGATTGGCGCGGATGGTTTTCCAGTCGAGGAAGGGCAGCAGCCGCGCGCTTCCCCAACCACCGCGCACCGCAAAGACCGCGCGCACCTCGTCGTCGGCGAACATCGCATTGAGGTCGGCGGCGCGTTGCCGGTCGGTGCCCGCGAGATAGCCGTGGCGGGCTCCGACATGAGCGCCGACCCTGGGAACCAGCCCCATCGCCCGGATGGTGTTCTCGACCGCCTCGATCTGCGCCGGATCGTCGCTGAAACCGGCAGGCTCCACCAGCCCCACCGTGTCGCCGAGCCGGATCCGCGGCGGCTTGCGCGGAGTGCGGGCACCCGCGGGAACCGCGCGCAGGGCAAGCGCCGCCGGAAGCGCGCCGAGGCCCTGGATGATGGTGCGTCTGTCGGGCATAGCCGCTCATAGCAGCGGCGTTGCCGCTCGCCACCCTTGCAGCAACCGAAGAGTCCGGCTTCGCTGTTCGCTCGGCGTTTGCATCGCATGCCCGTGGTGCGGCGGTGCGAGGGCTGGAGGAAGGTCCAGACCGGACATGACCGCGGGCAAAAAAGTATTCCCTTCGACGCCCAAGTCTTTAAGGCCGTTTCGGACGAAGAAGGGGCAGGGGTTGCAGAGACAAATTGCAGTGGTCGCAGGGCTGTCGCTGGTGTTGGCTGGGTGCGCGACGCCGACGGCTCTCGAAACCGCTCCCGAGACGGCTATCTCGGTTCCTTCATCTTGGGTCGCCGACCCGGCGCCGGTCACGCTGGACACTGCGCAATATTGGACCTTGCTGGGCGATCCTTTGATCACCGAGCTGGTCGGACTGGCGATCGTCGAGAACCGCGACCTTGCCATCGCCGCCGCGCGCCTGGCGCAGGCGAGGGCAGGCGTGCGTCAGGCACGGGCGGGCTATTTGCCGCGGCTGGACGGCAATGCCGGGGTCCGGCGCGATATCGGCGATTTCGCCGACGATGATTTCGGGTTCTCGCTCGGCGCTGATGCGCAGTGGGAAATCGACCTGTTCGGCAGGATCGGCTACAATGTGGCGGTGTCGCGCGCGGAACTCGCCGCGGCGGGATACGCGCTCTCCGATGTGCAGCGGCTGATCGTCGGGCAAGTCGCGCAGATCGCCGTATCCGCGCGTGGGAGCGCGGTCCGGCTGGGAATCGCGCGCGAAACTCTGACGGTCCAGGACGACAATCTCCAGATCGCGGTCTGGCGCCGCGAGGCTGGGCTGGTCTCGAGCCTCGATGTGGAACAGGCGCGCGCGCAGCGGGCGCAAACCGCCGCCATCATCCCCGCGCTGGAAGCCGAGCTGGCGGCCCGCACTTACGCCCTTTCCACGCTTATCGGCGAGCCGCCGGGCCGGGTGCTTTCCCTGTTCGAGGCAGATGCGCGCGCGATCCCGGTACCCCCGGAGAGCATCGGGTTCGAAGCCCCGGCCGAGGTCTTGCGGCAAAGACCCGATGTTCGCCAGGCCGAGGCAGCGCTGATTGCCGACAGCGCCCGCATCGGTCTCACGCGGACCCAGCTGCTGCCGCTGGTGCAACTGACCGGAAATATCGGTACCGGCTCGATCGGGCTCGGCAGTCTCTTCGACACGATCACCGGTGGCCTGCTTGCCGGGATCAGCCAGATGATTTTCGACGGCGGCCGAACGCGGGCGCAGATCGACGCGGCGGAGGCCGCGGCTCAGGGTTCTCTCGCCAATTGGGAGCAGACGATCCTGCGCGCGCTCGAAGAAGTGGAAAGCGCCGCGGTCGACCTGCGCGCTGCCCGCGCGCGCGTCGCCCTGTTCGCCGTCGCGCTGGAGGCGGCCGAGAACGCGGCGATCCTGGCGCGCAGCCAGTATGAAACCGGGCTGATCGATTTCGAGACGCTGCTGCTGGCCGAAAACCAGCTCCTCTCCGCGCGCAATTCGCTGGCGTCGAGCGCGGTGGAGCGCGCGAGCGCCTTCGTTCGCCTCACGCAGGCGCTGGGCGGCGGCTGGGATGGCGAGCCTGACGATATGGACGAAGGAACTCCGCGATGAGCGAGACTGTGCCGACCCAAGACAACGGCGATATCGAGGAATTCCTGGGCGAGAAGCCGCGCCCGCGCTGGCGTCGCTGGATGAAGTTCTGGCTGCCGGCGCTGGTCCTGGTGATCCTGGCGCTGCTGGTCTCGCGCTGCGTCGGGGGCGATGAGGCGCCCGGCTATATCACCGAGGAAGTGGTGTTGCGCTCGCTCGACCTCACAGTGACGGCGACGGGGAATCTGCGGCCGACCAACCAGGTCCAGGTCGGTTCGGAAGTGTCGGGACGCATCGATCGCGTGTTGGTGGATGTGAACGATCGCGTCGTCCCGGGACAGGTTCTCGCCCAGATCAACACCGATGTGATCGAGGACCAGATCACCCAGGCGCAGGCCAATCTCAACGCCGCCCGTGCCCGGGTCGAGGAAGCGCGCGCGACGCTCGACGTCGACCGCGCGCAGCTCGCGCGGTTCCGCGAGGTTTTCAAGATCTCCGACGGACGGGTGCCATCGCAGGTCGAGCTCGAACAGGCACAAGCGGCTGTGCGGCGGGGCAACGCCACCGTGGCTTCCGCACAGGCCAACGTCCGCTCTGCCGAGGCGCAACTGTCCTCCGCGGTGACGAACCGCAACCGCGCGGTGGTCCGTTCACCCGTCGCGGGTATCGTGCTGGCGCGGCAGGTCGAGCCGGGGCAAACGGTTGCCGCCAGCTTTAGCACACCGACGCTGTTCATCATCGCCGAAGACCTTTCTGCCATGCAGCTGCAGGTGGCGATCGACGAGGCCGATGTCGGTCAGGTCGACGAAGGGCAGAAAGCCAGCTTCACGGTCGATGCCTATCCGGGGCGCCGCTTTCCGGCGGTGGTCGAGCGGGTCGATCAGGCGAGCAGCAACACCGCGTCCGAGGCGAGCCAGCAGGCGAGCGCGGCCGCGCAGGCCAATTCGGTGATCAGCTACGAGGCGCGGCTCTCGGTGAACAATCCGCAAGGCCTGCTGCGCCCCGGGATGACCGCGACCGCGACCATCGCCACCCAAAGCACCGGGCGGCGGTTGCTGGTTCCCAACAGCGCATTGCGCTTCAGGCCCGAGGATGCGGAGCAGGAGGAGGGCGGCGGCGTCCTCAACCCTTCGATCGGTCTCGAGCAGAACGAACAGCGTGCCACTATCGGGGTCGGAAGCCGGCAGCAGGTCTATGTGACGCAGGCCGATGGTACGCTCAAAGCGATCGAGGTCGTGACCGGGCAGAGCGACGGGCGGCTGACGGTCGTACGATCGGACGAGCTGAAGGCCGGCATGGAAGTCGTGACCGGGATCGAGGCCAACGCTCCATGAGCGAAGCGCCGCTGATCGAACTGGTGGGGATCACCAAGACCTTCGGCGAGGGCGCGGCGGCGTTCCAGGCGCTCAAGGGCGTGGATGTCACGATCGAGCGCGGCGATTTCGTGGCGATCATGGGCCCCTCGGGCTCGGGCAAGTCGACCACGATGAATATATTGGGGTGCCTCGATGTCCCGACGGCGGGGATATTCCGGTTTCACGGGGTCGAGGTGCAATCGCTCGATCGCGACCAGCGCAGCCTGCTGCGGCGCAAATACCTCGGTTTCGTGTTCCAGGGGTTCAACCTGCTGTCGCGCACCACCGCGATCGAGAACGTCGAGCTCCCGCTGCTCTATCGCGGCGAGACCAAGAAGGCGCGGCGTCTTTCCGCGCTGCGCTCGCTCGATCAGGTCGGACTGGTGCCGTGGGCCGATCACACCCCGGCTGAATTGTCGGGCGGCCAGCAGCAGCGCGTGGCCATCGCCCGGGCGCTGGTGACGCAGCCCGATGTCCTGCTGGCCGACGAACCGACCGGCAATCTCGACACCGAGCGCTCGATCGAGATCATGGAGCTGCTGACCCGGCTCAACCGCGAGGGCATAACCATCATCATGGTCACGCATGAGAAGGAAATGGCCGCCTTCGCCAACACGATCGTCCATTTCCGCGACGGGCTGGTCGAATCGGTCGAGCGCGGCAATCTGGCCAAGCGCGCGGCGGAAGTGCTCTGATGTTCGGCATGTTCGGCGCCACCCTGTTGCTGTCCTTTCGCGAAATCCGGCGCCACCTGCTGCGCTCGTTCCTGACCACGCTGGGGATCATTATCGGCGTTGCCGCGGTGATCACCATGGTGACGCTGGGCAATGGCGTGACCGCCTCGGTGAAGGAGGAGATTTCCTCGCTCGGTTCGAACGTCTTTATCGTCTTCCCGACCGGCGGCGACAGGGGGAGGCCGCGGCCCTTCGATCGCGACGACATCGAGGCTGTCCGCAACCAGATTGCGGGCGTGGTCGAGGCGGCGGGCAGCGTGACTGCCCCCACGACCGCGTTCAACAACGGGCAGGACTGGTCGACGAGTGTCGAGGGGGTGGAGAACGCCTATCTGCGTGCCCAGACGATCGATATCGCGCAGGGCCGCCCCTTCACTCGGGAAGAGGAAAGCGGCGGCAGGAACGTGTGCCTGGTCGGCCCCAAGGTGGTTGCGGCGATCTTCGTTCCTGGTGCCAGCCCGCTCGGCGAACAACTGCGGCTCGACCAGGTATCGTGCACCGTCATCGGCGTGCTCGAGGAGCGCGGTCAGGGTGGTGGCGGGCAGGATGCCGACAATGTCGTGATGATGCCCCTCAAGACGGTGCAACGGCGCTTCACCGGCAGCGACAATATCCAGAGCTTCGTGATCAAATACGATGCCGCCTATTCGAGCGCGGCAATTCAGGATTCGCTGGTCGAGCTGCTGCGCGAGAGGCGGCTGTTGCAGGTCGGAACCGACAATGATTTCAACGTCATCGACACCGCGCAGGTCAATCAGGCGCTGGGCGCGGCGACGGGCGCGCTGACCGCGATGGTGGCGGTGATCGCCTCGATCAGCCTGCTGGTCGGCGGGATCGGGATCATGAACATCATGCTGGTCTCGGTGACCGAGCGGACCCGCGAGATCGGCATTCGACTCGCGATCGGTGCGCTTGCGCGTGAGGTGCGGCTACAATTCCTGACCGAGGCGGTGGTGCTGTGCTGCTTCGGCGGCCTGCTCGGGATTGGCCTGGCCTTTCTGTTCTCATGGGGCCTTGCCGGGCTGATCGATGTTCCGTTCGTATTCGATCCGATGATCAACATCCTGAGCTTCGTCTTTTCCGCCGCGATGGGGATCCTGTTCGGCTACTACCCGGCGCGCCGCGCATCGAAACTGGATCCGATCGATGCGCTGCGGCACGAATGAGCGCCGCGGCGGAGGTCGCGTAGACGTGCCGTCGCAGATCGACGAGCGGATCGGAGCAACCGCCAAGGCCGCGGTTCCGACAGCCAAGCGCGCGACAGTGCCGATTCACGATGCCAGGCGCGCATCCGATACCATGCCGGGTGCGCGCTTGCCTCGTTTCTTGCGACGGAGCACGCGTTCCATCCAGCCCGCGTTTTGATGCGGCAAGGCGAGCGCCGCGAGCAGCTGGAAACCCGCCGCCGCCGAAAGCACACCGCCCGATAGCAGTTGAGGCACAAACGCGAGCCCGATCAGCACGGCCAGCCCGCTCAGCCCGGCGCCGATCAGCACCATCCGCAGTGGCGCATGGCTCGAGAGCTCGCGGCGGATGCCGATCATGTGACGCGGGGTATGGAAGGCGCAAAAGAACAGCGCGAAGCCGATCAGCGGCGGCAGGACGAACAGCGCCGCGATCAGTCCGGCGAACAGCGCCGGGCGGTGCCAGTTGATGGTGCGCGCGGTGACCGCCAGCCCCACTGCGGCGATGAGGATGGTGACCGGTGCCAACAGGAGGAAGCCGCGGCTGACAGCGAGGCCCGCCGCCTCGCTGGACATCGCCGCGAAAATCGAGGCGACCGTATCGGGATGGCCCACGCCGATGGCGCAAAGCGGCGCGAAGCCGAGCGCGGCGCGGAACAGCGGTTCCTCGACCTCGGGCCAGTCCTCGGCAAAATGGACAATCGCCGTCAGCAGGAACACCGGCAGGATCACTTGCGGCGCGATCCGCCAGCACACCAGCGCGAAGATCAGGATCGCCACATAGAGCGCCACGAAGGCCACCAGCGAGCGGCGCCCCAGTTGCGCACGTTCCATCACGCGATGGATGTCGAAAGCGCCATGCGGCAGGCCCCCGGCCAGGAAGACCACGGTCGCGACCATGGGCAGCGAGGGGCTGGTCGTAAGACCTGGCGCCGACACAACCAGCAGCGCGGTTGCCAGCGCCGCCGCCTGCAACCACGGCAAAGCCGCTGCCGATCCGAGGATCGACAGCGGCTCCCTTGCCAAAGCGGCACGCGGCTGGGTCAGACCGGCAGCGCCTCCTTGGCTTCCTGACGCTCGTCCGCCAGCGAGGATTCGATCGCCGATTTGCGGACTGCGATCAGGTAGATCATGATCCCGACCACGGCCTTGGCGACGAGGTCGGCGATGGTGTAGCCGATCTGGATCGTCGTCTCGGCGGTCGCTCCGGTGAGACCGATGAAGGGCGCCATATAGACGATGGGATAGAAGCCCCAGCTGGCGAAGGTGAGCAGTCGCGCCTGCTTGAGCAGCTTGCGCACACCCTCGTGCTGGTTCGCGATCGAGGCGCCCAGGCCGCTGAACAGCTCATACACGATGTAGAGGAAGGGAATGGTCGACAAGGTGCCCCAGATGGCGCGCGTGGTGTTGTCGTCCGCGATTTCGCCGGGATAGCCGAGCACGATCATCAAGGCGGCGGCAAAGCCGAGCTTGAGGGATTTGCTGACGGTCTCCGAGCGCGAGAGACCCATCACCAGGACCAGCTCGATCAGCAGCAGGGGAACGGTCAGCAGCCAGTCGACGTAGCGATAGGCATCGTTGAAGGCGAGACCCGAGGCGATGACCCGCCCGCCCTCGACCACATAGGCGGCTTCCCAGCTCTCGAAGATGCGGAAATAGTGATAGGCGGCGATGGCGCAGACCAGGCCGGAGATGGTGACTGCAGTCTTGTATTTGGGGGCCACCTGGCTGCGGCTGATCCACAGGAACAGCGTTGTCGCGGCCATGGCCGCGAGCGTGAAGGAAAAGGCGTTGTAAACGAGCGAATACTGGAATGACGAAAGGGCTTCCATCGCGCTGCTCCCTGTTGGTTCTGCCGGTCGTTGCGACCCGCTGGATAGCGTCCGCCCGACTTGCGACCTGCGACAGTAAAAGCCAGGACCCGACGTTTGGACGACGAACAAAGGGTTAAGCGTCGCCGATAGCGAAGCAAATACGGGCTTTGGTCGGTATGGGGAGTAGGTCTTGCTTTTGGCGAGAGACCGGCTGGTTCAGTCGCCGGCTTCGACCGCGATGCGCACCAGATCGGCCGCCGTTTCGAGGCCGAGCTTCTTCATCACGATGCCGCGGTGCATCTTGACCGTCTTTTCGGCAAGGTCGAGTTCCGCAGCGATCTGCTTGTTGCGGAGCCCCTGCGCAACCATCCGGGTCACGTCAAGCTGGCGGGGTGAAAGCGTTTTCAGCATGGTGGCGGCCCGTTCGCGCCTGGCCAGGCTGATCTGCGGCTGGTCGTCCACCAGCTCGATCTGGCTGCCGAGAAAATAGAGCAGTTCGTCCGTTTCGTCATAGATCGGCGCGATTAGGACCGCGTTGCGAAAAGGCTTGCCGTCCTTCTTGTAGTTCAGGATTTCCACCAGCACCGGCTGGTGGTCGCGGACGCCCTGGCGGATCCGCTCGGTCAGCCAGGGCTCCGTTCCCGGGCCGGAGAGGAACCGGCAATTGCGTCCGATAATCTCGTCGACGCCATAACCGGTCAGCTCGATGAAGGGCTGGTTGACGCAAATGATCGGATTGTCGGGCAAGCGCGGATCGGAAATGACCGAGGCGATCGGGCTGGCTTCGATCAATTGCGCCGCCCATACCGCAGGCTCTGGGCGCTTTTCGCCGGGATCACTCGCTGCAGTGGCAGTTGCTTCGTTGACGATGCTGGTTCCCACGATAGCGATGAGTATCCGCCAGACGGGGCCGAATTGCAATGGGGATAGCCTGTCTGATTGCCTTTCTACCGGCGTTGCGCCGGGTCGATCGAGCTATCCCAATTGCGTGATCGCGAAGATCAGAATCACCGTGTAGATCAATATGCTGATGATCAGGAATAGCGGATTGACCCGGTCCGGCAGGCTGGCTTGCGCGAGCTCGCGGAACCGGCCGAGCAATTCGGGCCAGGTGTAGGAAACGAAATCCCCTTGGGTCATGACGGCGATAATCTTGCCGCCACTGTCGACGATGGGGAGGCGGCGGAACCGCTCGTTCGACATCATCCGCAACCAGTCGACCAGCTCGTCGTCCGCCTTTGCGGTCCGGACCGGCGATGTCATGATCTGCTCGACCTTTGTGGTCTTGGGATCGAGTTCCGCCGCGATCAGGCGGCGGAAAATATCGCGTTCGGTCATCATCCCGATGACGCAATCGTCGTCATCGACGACGATGATCGAGCCGAAGTTTTTCTCGGCCATCTGTTTTACCGCTTCGAACACGGTTTCGGACCGTGCGCAGGTCAGCGGTTTGGCCTTCTGGAAGAGCTCTTTGCGGTCGCTGATTTTCAATGAGATACCTCTTCATCGAGTCATAGGGTGCGTCGGCCCTTGGATACGGCTGAAACAGTCTCGCAAACAAGGTCGTCTGCTGAGGCGGAGGACCATCACAATGCGATGGCCCTCCGCAGGCAGATCTCGACGTTAGCCAGGAAGCGACACGGCGTCCGTGACGTGAATGACGCCGTTGGACTGCATGACGTCCGCCTGAGTAACATGGGCCATTCCGCCCTTGGCGTCGGTGAGCATCACGCGGCCGCCCATCACGCTGGCCGTCAGCTGGCCGCCCTGAACCGTGGTCAGGCGCGCTTGTCCGCCGCCCGCTTCGATCATTGCCAGAAGTTCGCTCGCCGTGACCCGACCCGGCACCACATGATAGGTCAGCACGGCCTGGAGGGTTTCCAGATTCGCGGGCTGAAGCAAAGTGTCAACCGTGCCTGCCGGGAGCTTGGCGAATGCGGCGTTGGTCGGCGCGAAGACGGTGAAGGGGCCGGGGCCGGACAGGGTTTCGACCAGCCCAGCCGCCTTAACCGCCGCGACCAGCGTGGTATGGTCGCTCGAGTTGACCGCATTTTCGACAATCGTCCGCGAGGGATACATCGTGGCGCCGCCAACCGTCGTCGTTGCGGGGGCAACATCGGCGTTGGCGTCATTCATCGTCGTGCAGCCGGCGAGCGGGACGAGGGCGAGCGTCAGCGCCGCGGTTGTGGTGAATTTGAGCATGGTAATCCTCGATTGGTTATGGGGGAACCTTAGTCTAAACCAAGCTCCCGCAGTCCTGAATACGGCCTTTGTGCCGTAGTTATCGCCTCGGCGGTGCCTTACTCTCACGAATGCAATTCGTAGATTGAGCGATCTTTCGGGCAATCAGTGCCATCGACGATACAGGTCCGCGATGCGACGAGGTGATCAGTGGGGCGTGAAGGCCGCGATCAGTGTCTCGCCGAGATTGGCTGTGCTGAACGGCTTGATGAGCCGAGGGGCGCAATCGAGGACTTCGTCGCCGAGTTTGCGCGTCCCGTATCCCGTCACCACGACGAAGGGAATCGACCCGGCCTGCAAGGCTTCGGCTATCGGCGCGCTGCTGGTGCCGTCGAGATTGGCGTCGAGCAGCGCTCCGTCGATAGCGCCCTTGGCCACACACTCGAGTGCCTGCTCGATCGTCCCGACCGGCCCGACGACTTCGCATCCGAAATCCTCAAGCAGCATGGCGATGTGCTCGGCAACCATGAATTCGTCTTCGACGACGAGCAGCCGCCGAGCGGCCAGTGCGGGTATTGCGGCATCCGTCAGCGGTCGGGCACCGGGCTCGCATCGGGCGATCGGGCGAGCGGCATGATCGCCGCACTCCACGGAAAGACGAGCGTGGCACGCAACCCGCCGGGCTCGAAGGCCACGCTGGCCTTGCCCTTCAGCTCGTAGGCGGTGCTTCGTTCGATGAAGCGCGTGCCCTGTCCACGCCGCGAGGGCGGCTCGACCGCAGGGCCGTCGCTTTCGGTCCAGTCGATCGTGATCTTTCGATCCTTGCCGACATCGCTGATATGCCACCTGATCGAAACCAGCCCCGCAGAGCCCGACAAGGCGCCATATTTGACCGCATTGGTCGTCAGCTCGTGGAGGATCATCGTCAGCGCAAGACAGGCTTGCGGGCGCAAATCGATTTGCGGCCCCTCCGCCAGCGCGACCTGCTGGTCGACCCCGAACGGCCTGAGCGCACGCTCGATGATGTGCCTGAGCGTGACGCCCTTCCAGCTGCCATCGATGACGGCGTCGTTGGCACCCGCCAGCGCCTGCAGACGTCCCTGGAACGCGTCTTGGAATATCTCGAGGCTGGTACTGTGCCGCAGCGTCTGGGTGGCGATCGACTGGACGACGGCAAGGGTGTTCTTCACCCGATGGCTGAGTTCGCCGACCAGCAATTCCTGGTGCTTGTCCGCATCGCGGCGGTCGGTGACATCCTCGATCGCCAGCAGGATGAATTCCGCGCGACCATCGTCTTCCGCGACACGGCGGGCGTTGAGCAGCATGCAGCGCATGCCGAGCCGCGGATCCTCGAGCCCGATCTCGTAATCGTCGATCTGGCGTTCGGAGGGCAGCATCTCTTCCAGCAGCGTGTGGAGCTTGGGAACATCCCAGCGCCCATCCGCCAGCTCATAGACCGAGCGACCGATCGTATCGGAATTGCTGGTGCCGAAAGTCTGGTGGAACGCCGGATTGACCGAGCGCACGCGGAAATCCCCGGTCAGCGCCACGAGCGGATCGCGGATCGTTTCCACGATCGCCTCGGCATAGTCGCGGGCTTCGGCAATGCCCGCCTGGGTCGATTTCAAATCGGTGACGTCGATGAAGGTGGCGACCGCACCGACGATGCGGTTGTCCCGGCTGCGGTAGGGAAAGACGCGGAGCACCAGGCATCGTCCGTCGTCGGCCCGCACTTCCTGTTCGGATGTCGTCAGGCGCTCGATGGCGGCCGTCGCCTTTCCGGCCAGATCGCCGACGGAGAACTTCTGGGTGAAATTGGCAATCGACCGGCCGACGTCCTTGTCGAGCAGGTTGAACAGGCTCTGGATCGCCGGGCTGAACCATTTGATCCGCAATTTGGTATCGAGAAAGATCGTCGCGATATCGTTGCCTTCGAGCAGGTTCTGAAGATCGTCGCTCGCTTCGGCCAGCTCGACGATCTTGCGATCGAGCTGGGCGTTGACGGTGATCAGCTCCTCGTTGAGGGATTGCAATTCCTCCTTGGAGGATTCGAGCTCCTCATTGGTGGCCTGCAATTCCTCATTGACGCTCGTCACCTCTTCGTTGGCGGCGGTCAATTCCTCGTTGGCGGTCTCGTATTGCTCGACGGTGAAGTGCATCTCCTCACGCGCCGAACGTAACTCCTCCTCGAAGTCGCCATCGGATGCGGCGGCCGTTGCATCGGCGCGCGCGGGCGTATCGCGATCGCTATCCTTGGCGAAGCTCACGAGGATCAGGTCGGCACCGCCCTCGATTGGGACCGCACTCGCGGTCACCACGACAGCATCGCTCGATCCGCTCTTGAAAGCGGTGCGCAGCGCGACCGGCTCGCCCTCCTGGATCGACTTGCGGACCGCGCTTCGCACCGACATCCGCAATCCGTCGCGGGCAAGCGCCAACAGATCCATCGTCGGCTTGCCCGATGGCTGGGTCAGATAGTCTTCGGTCGAGCCATGGTAATGGACGATGCGATAGTTACGGTCGATCAGCACCGAGGCGGGAGCGAAGCGCTCTGCCAGCGTCCTGGAAGCGATATCGGCCAGCCTGGGCGGCGCGACGGTGTCCGGGACCAGGCCACTGCGAACCGGCCAATGCGAAAAATCGAGCGCCGCCGACCGGGCCGGTCCGACGCGGCGGTATATCCGCCAGCGCTTCGACACGCAGGCGAAGAGATGGTCACGCTGGCCGACCGTCTCGGCATTGCCGAGGAACAGATAGCCGTTCTCGCGCAGCGCGAAATGAGCCAGCGACAGCACCTTGTCCTGCGCCGCAGGCTCGAGATAGATCAGCAAATTGCGGCAGCTGACCAGGTCCATGCGCGAATAGGGCGGATCCTGCAGCAGGTTCTGCGGTGCGAACAGCACCCGCTCGCGGATCTCCGGCTTGACCCGGTAATAATTGTCATCGAGCTTGTCGAAGAAGCGCTCGATCCGCTCGGACGGCAGGCTTTCCACCATGCTGCCGGGAAAAGTGGCCCGGCGTGCGGCACTCAGATGGTGTTCGGCGGCATCGGTCGCGAAAATCTTGATCGCGAGCGCTTTGCTGGAAGCATCGCTGCGTTCCGCCAGGATCATGGCGATCGTGAAGGCCTCTTCGCCGGTCGAGCAGGCGGGCACCCAGACCCTGATCGCCTCGCCGCGTTCGGCCTTCTCGACCATTGGTGTGATCACCTCGCGATCGAGTGCGTCCCAGGCCTCGGCATCGCGGAAGAACGCGGTCACATGGATCAGCAGGTCCTTGACGAGCCGGCCGGCCTCTTCCGGATCCTGTTCCAGCATGTCCAGATAGTCGCCGAGCTTGTCGATGTGGGCGATGCCCATCCGGCGATGAATACGGCGGGAGAGGGTGTTGCGCTTGTACTGGCTGAAATCGTGGCCTGCGCGAGCGCGCAGCAGGTTGAGCACGTCATCGATGCCGGGACCCGTGGAGTCCGCGCCGACATCCTCCGCCAGTTCCGGCCGCGGGGCATCGACGTAGGAATGGCTGGCATAGCGTATCAGCGCCTCGGGCATGTCCTCGGGCGAAAGCACGAGATCGACCGAGCCCGAGGCCGTTGCATGGCGCGGCATGCTGTCGAATTTGGCGATCTCGGGGTCCTGCGCGATACACAGGCCGCCAGCCTGCTTGATATCCGCCAGCCCGGCCGTGCCATTGCTGCCGGCGCCCGAAAGGACGATGGCGATGGCCTTGGCCTTCTGGTCCTCGGCAAGCGAGCTGAAGAATTTGTCGATCGGATGGCGGTGGCCGCGCGGGGCTTCGGGCTCGACCAGACGCAGGATCCCGTCGCGGATCAGCAGAGTCTTGGCCGGGATGATGATGTGGACACGGTTGGGTTCGACGGGCATCCCGTCTGCGATCTGCACGACCGGCATCGAGGTTTCCCGGCCCAGCAGCTCGGCCAGCAGGCTCTCGCGGGTGGGATCGAGATGCTGGACGACAACGAAGCCCATGCCGCTGTCCGCCGGCATCGCATTGAAGAACGCGGTCGCAACCTCGAGCCCGCCCGCCGACATGCCGATCCCCACGATCGGGAAACTGCCGCCGACGCCATCTTCCGCGTCGCTGCCTTGGGACTGTGGTGCTGTCTGCCGATCGGACTTGTATGCGCCGCGCCCTGCCTGTGATTGTGTCACCTGGGCCGGGTCATCGGGGGATTTGTCACTATCGGACAGTCATAAACTCCAAAAAATTCGAGGATACTGGCAAAAATGCATTTATTCTATTGCCGTACCGAACCCAACGCCGAAAACTGCGGGGGAGCAAGGGGAAAGATATGCCCACGGCAGCGCCGGTCGGATCAACATCCAAATTCGCTTGGAGCCTGCGGCACCTCCCGAGCTCTCAGGCCTGATGGCGCGTCTCAGGGTCTGCGTGCTCGGCGCGACGGGGACCATCGGTCGGGCGACCGTTGCCGCGCTCGTGCAGCGCGGCCACGAGGTGGTCGCGTTCGTTCGCGAGCGGTCTCCCGAGGGTGGTATGGCGGCGGCGGCGGGGGCCGGGCTGTCTGGTCTCACCGAGGTCAGGCGCGTCGACGTGAGCGATCCGGTCTCGCTCGCCCGCGACGGCTTTGCTGGCGAGCGTTTCGATGCGGTGGTGTCCTGCATGGCCTCGCGCACGGGGGCGCCCAAGGATGCCTGGGCGGTCGATCACTACGCGCACCTGCTGGCGCTGGAGGCGGCACAGCGCGCGGGGGTGGCGCATTTCGTGCTGCTGTCCGCCATCTGCGTGCAAAAACCGGTGCTCGCCTTCCAGCACGCCAAGCTGGCCTTCGAGACGGCGCTGATCCAATCCGGTCTGCGCTATTCGATCGTGCGACCCACCGCCTTCTTCAAATCGCTTTCGGGACAGATCGAGCGCGTTCGCAAGGGCCGCCCCTTCCTGCTGTTCGGCGATGGCACGCTGACCGCCTGCAAGCCGATCGGCGACGGGGATCTGGCGGAATACATCGCGGACTGCCTCGTGAACGAGAGCCGCTGGAACCGGATACTTCCCATCGGGGGGCCGGGCGAGGCGATCACCCCTCGCCAGCAGGGCGAAGCGCTGTTCGCCATGCTGGGGCGCCCGGCAAAGTTTCGCTCTGTCCCCGTGGGCCTGCTCGACGTCATCGCCGCCGGGCTCGGTGTGGCTGGGCGGGTCGTGCCATCGCTGGCCGACAAAGCCGAACTCGCCCGCATCGGCCGCTATTACGCCACCGAGTCCATGCTGGTGCTCGATCCGCAAACGGGGCTTTATGACTCCGATGCCACGCCCTCGACGGGCACCGAGACCCTGTTCGATTACTACCGTTCGGTCTTGCAGGGCACCGCCACGCCGGAACGCGGCGATCATGCCGTTTTCTGACGTTTCACCAAGTCTGTGTCCGGGTCACGGTCGAGGATCGGGCAGCAATTGGGTGGAAGAACCGCGACGAATTTCGTGAACTGGACCGGTTCACGGTCCGCTAGGCTGCCGGTTGTTCTGGCGCGCTCAGCCGGGCCAGTTCCTGGCCGGCTCCTGCAGCGCCAGCCGCCGCGCAGTGGTGGCGGTCTGAAGCACGAACAGCGCGATCAGGATCAGGCCGATCCCGCCGACGAACAGGTCGAAGCCGTTCAATTCCCAGACAATCGGGCTCTCGAGCCCCGCGATCAGCATCGCCAGCGTCAGCCCGATCAGGATCAGCCGCAATTCGGTCGGGCCGGCGTTGAAATAGGACAGCCGCAACTCGCCCAGCACACGAACCGAGAGGAAGGCGTGGATCGACATCAGCAGATAGCCTGCCAGCGCGATCAGCGCGACCTCGAGCTGGACGTAGGGCGTCACCCCGATCCCGATCACCACCAGCATGGTGGCAAAGCCGTCGCAGCTGTGATCGAGGAAATAGCCGTAGCGCGGGCGCTCGATCTTGCGGAACCGGGCGAGGCTGCCATCGAGCGAATCGCCGAACCAGTGGATGAAATAGCCCAGGATCGACAGCCACAGCCAGTTGGCGTCCAGATTGCTGGCAAGATAGCCGGCAAAGACGAACAGCGCGCCGACCATGCCGGTGAAGGTCAGCAGGTCCGGAGTGACCCAATGGGGCATCACGGAGCAAAGGTGGTTGAGGGCACGCCGCTCCAGCCGCGCAATCAGGTTTTCCTGGATACGGTGGATGGGGGCAATGGGTGCCTTGGGATCTGGGGTGTCTGTCATAAATTTGCCACGCGCCCGGTAACGGAACACCCCCGCTGTGTCCAATCCCGGCGGCAAGACGACAAAGAGCGACCGGGGAAATCCCGGAAACACCAGATGGCGCGCAGACATGAAAAAGGCGGCCCCGGGGGACCGCCTTTCTCGGTAACGATTTACTCAATCAGGGGCTGACGGCAAGGTCGTCATCATCGTCGTCGGTAAGAATGAGAGCGAGCATGCCCGCAGCCGCGAGAGCGGCCACGACGATCGCGGCGCCGATTCCGCCGCCGAGTTCGGACTCTTCGCTCGATGGCATCGAGCTGCGATCCAGCGGCGCGGCATTGGCCGCCTGGAGTGCGACCGGAGCCGAAATCAGCGAGCCGGCGGCCGCTGCAAACATCAAATTGCGAATTTTCATAGTGCGATCCTTCTTTGCGTGAGTTCCCCAAAGGCTCGCCACGCCAGATGGTTCCTGACCGGCGCGCGTGTTCGACGAACCGTGCCTACCATCGGCTCAGCCCTGATTTGGAAAGGTTTTCGTCCTGGTTCCTGGTTTTTCCGGTGTTCGCGTTCCCCGGATGCCTATCCGAGGCGAAGAACGCTGGGCCGGTCTGGTGGCAGGGGCCGAAAGTTACGAAATATTACCCTTTGGAGCCCTAGGAAGCCCGGAAGCCTTAGTCGATTATTGAGGGGAGGCGGCTGCCGCCCACAGCCTATGCGTGAAGTTGACGAACCAGATCAGGATGGCGGGCTGTTCCGCTTTGCCTCGCGCTGGCGTCGCGGGCTGCGGGGTCGTTTTCGCAGCGAGCAGGACGTTGCCGAACCGCAGACCGCCCGTCGACGGATAGCCGCATGGGCCATGCTGATCGGGCTGGTAGCGGGATTTATCGACCTGACCCTTCCGGTCGAAGACAGCTTTCGTGCGATCCGCGCCGCAGTACGGTCGCACCCTGCGGATCAGCAGGTGGTGGTGGTGGCTATCGACGATAAGTCTCTTAACGCCATGGGAACGGACGAACCCAGTCGCAGCGCGGATGCACGCGTCCTCGACCGATTGTTCGCGCTTGGGGCCGACCGCGTCTTTTTCGCGCGTGCCTATGCGGATTTGACCACTCCGAGCGAGGATGGGCAATTCGCTCGCGCACTCGAGCGGCATAGTCCCAGAGTGTATATCGGCGGCACCCCGAAGTTCGACCAGGGTGACGGATCGGCCTCGGCCATCCTTCCAAACCCGCGCTTCCGCGAGTTTGCGCAAATCGTTTCCATGTACGGCGAAATGGCGCCCTTCGGCCTTTCGTCGCGGTTCCCGACAAGCTCGTTCATCCTTGGCGAGGAGCGGCCCTCGTTCTCGGCTGAACTTGCGCGGCTGGACGTGGAAGGCGGTGCCTACAGGCCCGATTTCGCGGTCGATCACGCCACGATTCCGACGATCAGCTATATCGATGCGCTTTCGGGTAGGGTCGGCGCGGAGGCCATCCGGGGGAAGGATGTCGTTATCGCTCCAGCCAGCCGGGCACTGCGCGACCTCAATCCGATGCCGTTCGGCGAGCTGGTACCCAGCGCTTACTTCCACGTGATCGGCGCAGAGACGCTCAAGCACGGCTATCCTCTGGACCTCGGCTGGTTTCCTGCCTTCCTTGCCATCTGCGGCATCGTTCTTGTCCTTGCAAGAAGGCCTTCACCGCCAAGGCATCTTGCCTTGGTGACGGGGGGCGCGCTGGTGTCGGTGCCCCTGGTTCTCGATATGACTAATATCAGCGTTGACGTGATGCCGGCGGTGGTCTGCCTGGCGATCGCCTCGTTCCGGCTCTACCGCCTCGCGAACAAGACGTATCGAGGATCGACCGGGCTGCGCAGGATCGAGACGTTGCAAGGGTCTCAACCGGCCGAAGACATGGATGTGTTGGCCTTGAAGATCCGCAATTTCGCGACCATCTCCGCGATCCTTTCGCCGCAGGAAATCGATCAATTGCTGATCAAGGCGCACACCATGCTGCGTGCCACCGATTCCTCGGCCCAATTCGCCTTCCACAAGGACACATTCGTCTGGACTCGAGCCAAAACACCCGCAGCCGATCTCGCGGATCACGCGCAGGGACTGCATGCCCTGTTCCGCACCAGCATAACCGTGGGATCGCAGGCGCCCGATATCGCATCCTCGATCGGCATCGATTCCAATTACGAAGCCAGACTGCGCCAGCGGACCGAGAACGCGATGCAATGCGCCGAGGACGCCGCGCGCACCGGTCGCGTTTTCCTCGCCAGCGAGCTTCGGGTCGCCGATGATATCGCCTGGCGGGGGCAGATGCTTTCGGAGCTCGAAGCTGCGCTTCGCAACGACGAGGTGGGTGTCGCGTTTCAGCCCAAGGTTTCGCTTTCCACGGGTCTGATCGTTGGCGCAGAAGCGCTGCTGCGGTGGACCCATCCGACGCGGGGGAAGATCGAACCGGACAAGGTTGTCGCCCTTGCCGAAGAGCATGGCCGTGTCGGCATGATCACCTTCTTCGTTCTCAATCACGCTCTGGTCCAGGCGCGCAAGGCGCTGGATCGCTATCCCTATTTCCAGATCGCGATCAATATCTCCGCGCTCGATCTGCGCGATCGTCTGTTCGTCCCGCAACTCGAGCAGATCATCGCTGCGCATCGGTTTCCGGTGGCCAACATCATCCTCGAGATCACCGAAACCGCGCCGATCGAGAACGACGAAGTCGTCTCGCAGACGATGCGAGACCTCAAACGGATGGGGATCAAGCTCTCGGTCGACGATTTCGGAATGGGGCATGCATCGCTCGAATACCTGCGGCGGATTCCGGCCGATGAGGTCAAGATCGATCGCAGCTTCGTGTCCGGGATCGAGGCCTCGGAGGATGACCGCGCGTTGGTAGGATCGGCGATCCAGATGATCCATTCGCTGGGGCGCACGGCGGTGGCCGAAGGGGTCGAAAGTGCCCGGGTTGTCGAGCTCCTGCGCGAGATGGGCTGCGAGGAAGCGCAGGGCTATTACTTCTCGCATCCGGTCGCGATGGACGATCTGCTCGCGCAGATGCCTCGGGGGGTCATCGCGGCGTAGGGTCTTGCAATCCGTTTACGATCTGTTAACCATCCCTGTTAGCACATTCCGTGCAGACAGGAGATTTCTATGTCTATTTGGAAATGGTTGGGAACCTTCGTCTCGCCCCGCTGAATTCAGCGATACCGATTTTCGAAAGCCCCGGCCTCGCCGGGGCTTTCTTGTTTTGGAGGCTGGTATTCGGTAATTGGGCTTGGGCCGAAGTCGCCTGCACGTTGGCCGAGCGCCCTGGGATCGCCGAAAGCGAACTGGCTGCTTACTGCGTTTCTGTGCCAAGAGCCGACAGTCAGCTGGCGACCCAAAAGGCGATTATACTCCGCTTGGCCGCCCAGAACCGCGAGTATCGGTCCCGTATATGCCGCCCATCGGATTCTCGATTGAAGGTCGGCGCGATACGCTGGCGTCATTCACCCGACCTGCTAGATAACGATCAGAAGATTTCAGCCTAACAGCCTGGGGGCACTGCATTGACCTTGCGCGGACTAGCCTTGCTTTTGGCGTTGCTCTCTGCCGCATGCGGACCGGAAGGCTCTTCTGGTTCCGACCAGGTGGCAGTGCCTCCGGCTCCGCCTCCCGAGACCCTCCAGATCAATGGTGAATCTCGGGTTCTCCGGGGAACTTCCCCAACGCCACTTCTCCAACCGGCGCAAGATATTACCGCTATCTATAGTTATGGCACGAGCGGCGAAAAAGTCATGTACGTTGAAGGTCAAGACTGGGTCCGAGCCGGCGCTGGCTTCGGCAGGACCGCCAACTCCCGAATTCCGGACTTCAACGACTATACCTATGCGACCTCTTTTGGGAACCGCTTCGCCTTCAGTTCGGAGCCTCGTAATCCACCACTTACTATCAACTACAACGTTTACATAGATTACACGACACAGAAAAAAGAACAGGAGGTAACGGCGCTGGTGCTCGGGCGCCAGCAAAGTTCTGTACTATGTCTCGGAGATAGCATTGCCGATGGGGCCCACACTATCGAATCGTATTATCGAGGCAACGACAGCCAGAGCTGGTGCGGACTCCTGCGATCGGCCCTGGCACCTGGGATGAGCGTGCGGAACGAGTCCGTTCCGGGCGGATCGCTTCGATCGATTGCGTCAGATCTCCAGGCTTATTCTGCCCTACCCGGCGACACCGTAATCCTTGCATTTGGCATGAACGACCATGTGTTCGAGCCGGAAAACGGAGTGGCGGGCTTCGAAAGCGAACTGGAAACGGTCGTATCTGCATTTTTGGCCCGCAAATCCAATGTCATTCTGGTCGGTTTTTTCCAGCAGAACGAATTATGGGAGTTGGAGGAGCGTGCCAAAACGGTCTCGTACAATCAGGCAATTCGCTCGGTCGCCCAATCGAAGAAAGTTCCTTTCATCGATATCCTGGCTGCTTTTGAAGCCATCAGAGTCGGGATGGATCCACAGTTCGCGCACGTAACTGGTGATTTTATGCACCATCCGAACGTTTATGGGCAGAGGATATACTATTCTCTTCTAATTCCTTACTTCATTCAGAGTAGTCGATCCTCGTCTACGATACCGCACTACGTCCAGGGCCCCTGGACGAATTAGAGATCGTGAATGATGCCTCCTACCCGATCCGGTCCGACACGATGATGAAATTCTCGAGCCAGATCAGAGGCTGAAGCCGCCCCTGCCGAGATGACTGCTCCCCACCCACTCCCGGTCATCCCAGTGCCAACCACGCCGCACCGGAAGTCGACAGGCTCCATTCAGCACCGCTAGCCATAACCGACCAGGGCCGTGCTCGCGCATCGGACCGCTCATCCGGAACCCATCGCGCGATCCGCTGTTGTGACGATCAATGGTTGGTGGGCGGCGCAGACTCGCAAGCAGGCGCGATCAAGCAGCTTCGGGCGACGACGCCACCCAAGTGGCCGACTTGTCAAAATAGTCGAATGATCTCAAGGTAGTGCGGATGAACGACAACAACACCGGCCGCGAAAGCGCGGCCCCCACATCGACCGGGATCAAGGGTCTCGATCACATCCTGCACGGCGGATTTCCGGCGTACCGGCTCTATCTGGTCGAGGGAACGCCCGGCGCGGGCAAGACCACGCTGGCGCTCAACTTCCTGCTCGAAGGCCGCAAGCAGGGCGAGACCGGGCTCTACATCACCCTCTCGGAAACCGCCGACGAGCTTTACTCGGTCGCCCGGTCGCACGAGTGGTCGCTCGACGGGATCGACCTGTTCGAACTGGTCGCCGAACACGAATTCAGCAGCGACAACGAACAGAGCCTGCTCCACCCCAGCGAAGTCGAACTGGGCGAGACGGTTGCCGGAATTATCGCGCAGGTCGAGAAGACCAATCCGACCCGGGTGGTGCTCGACAGCCTCTCCGAACTGCGGCTGCTGTCGCAAAGCCCGCTGCGCTATCGCCGCCAGATCCTCGCGCTCAAGCACTTCTTTGCCAAGCGCGACTGCACCGTGCTCATGCTCGACGATCGCACCTCCGAGCCGGGCGACCTGCAATTGCACAGCATCGCACATGGCGTGATCTGCCTGGAACACAGCGCGAGCGCGTTCGGATCCGAACGGCGTCGGCTGCGGGTCATCAAGATGCGCGGTCTGAAATACCGCGGCGGCTTTCACGATTTCAACATCGAGAAGGGCGGGCTGGTGGTCTATCCTCGGCTGGTCGCCTCGGAACACCATCGCGAGTTCGATCCGGCTCCGGTTACCACCGGGCTTGCCGGGCTCGACACGCTGCTGGGAAAAGGTCTGGTACCCGGAACCAGCACACTGCTCACCGGCCCGGCGGGTGTTGGCAAGACGACCACCGCGGTACAATCGCTGGTCGCAGCGCTGGAGCGCGGCGATCGCGCGGCCTATTTCCTGTTCGACGAGCGGCTCGCGACGCTGCTCCAGCGCTCCGCCGCGCTGGGCATGGATTTGCGGCCTTATCTCGAGAACGGCCAGCTGCAGCTGCGGCAGATCGATCCCGCCGAACTGTCGCCGGGAGAATTCGCCGGTGCGGTTCAGTCCGCGGTCGAGACCGACGGGGCCCGGATGATCGCGATCGACAGTCTCAACGCCTATATGCACGCCATGCCGAGCGACAATTTCCTCGTGCTGCAACTGCACGAATTGCTCAGCTATCTGAGCCAGCAGGGCATCATCTCGCTGTTGATCCTGGGCCAGCACGGGGTGCTGGGCGATCTGCGCTCGGACCTCGACATCAGCTATCTGGCGGATACGGTGATGATGATGCGCTTTTTCGAGGTTCAGGGTACGGTGCGCAAATCCATCGCGGTCGTCAAGACGCGGACCTCGGATCACGAACGGACCATCCGCGAATTCGATATCGATGGTTCGGGCATCAGGATCGGCGAGCCGCTGACCGGTGTCGCGGGAGTGTTGACCGGCAATTCGCAATATGTCCGCGACAACGACAGATTGCTGAAAGACGCCTGAGAAATGCCGGGCAGCAAATATGGAAACACCGTGGCGGTGCTCGCACCGCGCGGACGCGATGCCGAGGTCGCTGCGGAACTGCTCGGCCAGACCGGGATCGAACCGTTGGTGGTGCCCGATCTCGCGGCTTTGTGCGCGCTGATCGAGAAGCATATCGGGGCGGTGCTGATCGCTGAGGAAGCGATCGGCGATGATGTCTCCCCCATCCATGCGGCGCTCGAAGCGCAGCCGGCATGGTCGGATATTCCCTTTATCGTCCTGACCAGCGGGAGGACGCGCAGGCGCACCCCCGAGGAAGACGAGCGTATCGATGCGCTCGGCAATGCGGTGCTGCTCGCGCGGCCGATGCATCGCGACGACATCATCCGGGCGGTCCGCTCGGCGCTGAAAGCGCGCCAGCGCCAGTTCGAAGCGCGCGCGCGGATGGAAGAACTGCGCGACCACCAGGAAATGCTGCGCAAGAGCGAGCGCAAGTTCCACGCGATCGCTAATTCGATCGACCAGATGATCTGGTCGACGCGTCCCGACGGCTATCACGATTACTACAACGACCGCTGGTACGAATACACCGGCGTACCCCAGGGCTCCACCGATGGCGAACGCTGGGACGGCATGTTCCACCCCGACGATCAGCCGCGCGCCTGGCGCCGCTGGGAACATTCGCTCGAGACCGGCGAGCCCTACGAAATCGAGTACCGCCTCCGCCACCGTTCGGGCGAATATCGCTGGGTGCTGGGCAAGGCGCAGCCGGTCCGCGACGAGGACGGGCAGATCATCCGCTGGTACGGCAGCTGCACCGATATCCACGAACAGGTCCGCATCCGCGAGCAGCTGGCGGCCTCGCAGGATCGGCTGGAAACCGCGGTGAGTGAGCGCACGCAGGAGCTGGCGGACCTCTATCTCAAGACCCCGGTCGCGCTGCTCTCGACCGACGGCCAGGGCTGCGTGGTGAGCGTCAGCGAGCGCTGGCTGTCTTTCATGGGATATGGGTCCGCCGACGAGGTGCTGGGGCGGCCGGTGATCGATTTCATGGCTCCCGAATGCCTGACCGATCACGAGGGCGCCTACAGCGAGCGGATGGCCGAGACGAACGTGGTCTACGATCTGCCCTACACCACCATCAAGCGCAGCGGCGAGCGTGCGGAAGTGCTGGTTTCGGCACGGTCTACCCGCAACGCAGAGGGCGAAGTCCAGCGGGTCATGGCCTCGGTGGTCGATGTCACCCAGCGCAAGGCCGCTGAAGCGGCGCGGGACAAGGCCGAACACGCGCTGCGGCAGAGCCAGAAGCTGGAGACCATCGGCCAGCTGACCGGCGGGGTGGCGCATGATTTCAACAATCTGCTGATGGCGGTGCGCTCCAGCCTCGAATTGCTGCGCAAGCGGCTGCCCCAAGGCGACGAGCGCGCGCAGGTCTATCTCGCCAATGCGCTCGCGGGCACCGAACGCGGCGCCTCGCTGACCCAGCGGATGCTGGCCTTCGCGCGCAAGCAGGAGCTCGATCCGAAGCCGGTCGATGTCGCGGCGCTGCTGCCGGGGATGCGCGATCTGCTCGAGCGCTCGCTCGGCCCCGAGATGGATGTCGTGCTGGAACTTGGCGCCAAAGTTCCGCGGGCGCTGGTCGACGAGAACCAGCTGGAAATGGCGGTGCTCAACCTGGCGGTGAACGCGCGCGATGCGATGGCGGGGAACGGGAAGCTGACGATCAGGCTGGACTGCGTACGAGTGGAACCGGATGCGGATCGGGGGGCGCAGCTCGAGGCGGGCGACTATGTCCGTATCCGCGTCGAGGACACCGGCACCGGGATGGATTCCGAGACCTTGGCGCGCGCGATGGAACCGTTCTTCACCACCAAGGGCGTGGGGCGCGGCACCGGGCTGGGGCTGTCGATGGTCCACGGGCTGACCAGCCAGCTGGGCGGATCGTTCCAGCTGCAAAGTCGGGAAGGCGAGGGAACCAGTGCGGAGATGTACCTGCCGGTGGCGAGGGGCGGACTCGCCGCTCCCGCCACCGCATCCGCTCCCCAAGAAGAGCCTGCGGACACGCTCAAGCCCTTGAAAATACTGGCCGTCGACGACGACGCGCTGGTCCTGTTCGGCACCGTGGCGCTGCTCGAGGACCTGGGTCACGAGGTCCAGGAGGCCGGCTCGGGCGCGCAAGCTCTCGCCATGCTGTCTATGCGCGATGATATCGATCTTGTGATCACCGACCAGGCCATGCCCAATATGACCGGCGTGGCATTGGCACGCGAAATCCATCGCGACCGACCCGACCTACCGGTGGTCCTCGCCAGCGGCTATGCCGAGATGCCCGAGGGCGCAAAACAGGATATCGTTGCCCGGCTGGAGAAGCCCTTCAGCCACGACGATCTGGACGGCGTCATCCGCTCGATCTTCGCCGGCTGACGGAGACGATTCCGCCCTTGCAGAGTCGGGCCCCGATTAAACGGGGCTTTCAACCCGATCTATGCTAAAAACGCCCCGCATCTGTGTTCGCCGGTACGATCTTGAGCGAGCGCCGGGTATGACTTTCACACCGCGAGTCTCCGGCTTCTGTTGGCCTTGGCCATGGGATTTCTTACGTCCGTTAAGTCCGAAACCCCGCGCCTGAGCGCCACCATCGGCATTGCTGCACGATGGCAACCTCTCGCATGACCGTCGATCCGCTCGCCAATGCGCAAAGTCCGGTTCACGATGCCCGGGGCCGTTGCGATGCGGAGCCGATCCACATTCCCGGCTCGATCCAGCCGCACGGTGTCCTGCTGCTGTTCGATGCGGCATCCGGTGCACTCACCCACCGCGCGGGAGATTGCGAGCGCCTACTCAATCTCGAACCGGGCGAGTGCCCCAGAGCGTGCGACCTGCTGGGCATCTCCATCGACGATCTCATCGTCTCGTGCCTGCTCCATCTGAACGACGAACCGGTCTATGTCGCCCTCGTCAGGCCGCGCGACCGCAAGCCGCTGGCGATGATGGCGCATCGCACCGGGCGCTTCGTTGCGGTCGAGCTGTTCGAGGCCGAGCTCGAGGGTAGCGTTGCCTCGGCGCTGGACATGGCGGGCGCGATCTTCAACCGGATCAACGCCAGCCAGAGCCTCGCCGATGCTTGCGCCATCGCGGTCGATCAAGTGCGCGCCATCACCGGCTTCGACAGCGTGATGATCTATCGCTTCCAAGACGACGGCAGCGGCTCGGTGATCGCCGAATCCCGGATCGCGCAGGCGACGAAATATCTTGGGCACCGCTTCCCCGCGTCGGACATCCCGCGTCAGGCGCGCGAGCTGTTCCGCCGCAATCTCATTCGCATGACACCCGATGTGCATTACGAGCCCGCGCCGATCGAGCCGGTGCCAAGCGGCGCACCGATCGACATGACGCATTGTCTCCTGCGCTCGGTTGCCCCAATCCATATCGAATATATGAAGAACATGGGACTGGGCGCCTCCATGTCGATCTCGCTAATGGTCGAAGGCGAATTGTGGGGGCTGGTCATGTGCCACCACTATGAGCCGCGGTTGGTGCCAGTGGAGGCGCAATTGTTCTGTCGCCATGTCGCTACCTCGCTCTCGGCCTTCGTGCTCGCCTTCGAGCGCGCGGAGAACGCGCGCCTGGGGGCGATGCAGACCGCAGCGCTGGATTCGATCCTCAAGACCATGCGCACCAGCGAGGATCCCGAGCGCCGGCTCAGGACTTCCTGCGATGAGCTGAAGCGGCTGGTCGACTGCGGGGGCTTTGTCCTGGTGGGCGACGCCGGGCTGATCGCCGGAGCTGCCCGGTATCCGGAGGGCGAACAATTGTGCAAGTTGTCGTCCTTTGTCAGTTCACGCCTGCAGCGCCGCGAGAGCTACGCGACCGACCGGCTGGGCGAGGACTTCGCCGAGGGGGAAGCTATCGCTGCCGAGGCAAGCGGCGTGCTGGCGATCAGGCTCCAAGCTTCGCGCCCCCTGCTGGCAATGTGGCTGCGGCCAGAGCAGGTCGAGGAGATCGATTGGGCCGGGGATCCGCGCAAGGACGATGGGCTTCCCGGATCGCTGCAGCCGCTGTCGCCGCGCAATTCCTTCGCCACCTGGCGCGAGATCGTGAGGGGGCGATCGCGCCGATGGGCGCAACGCCAGATCGAGGCGGTCGAGCTGTTTCGCACCCGGGTGGGCTACGCCATGCAGCGCATTCGCCTCGAACGCGCCAATGCCGAGCTGGGCGAAGCCAATGCGCTGCTCGCCAGGCAGGCGACAACCGATCCGCTGACCGGACTAGCAAATCGCCGGTTGTTCGACGATTGCATGAGCAAGGAGTGGGCGCGGGCGGGGCGCGAGGACAGGCCGGTTGCGCTGATCGCGATCGATATCGACCATTTCAAGGAATACAACGACAGCTTCGGCCACCCGGCAGGCGACGAGTGCCTCAAACAGGTGGCGCATGCGATCGGCGGTACCTGTCGCGAGATCGATATCGCCGCACGGATGGGCGGCGAGGAGTTCGCGCTGCTGTTGCCCGGGATCGATGCGGCTGGCGCTGCCATCTTGGCGGAGCGTGTGCGGACCACCATCGAGCGTTTGGGCATCGAGCATCCGCATCCCGACCATAAGGTGTTAACCATCAGCCTTGGGGTGGCGGCGGCGTCCCCCACCGACTCCTGCGATGCGGCGGGATTGCAGGGCGCAGCAGACCGGGCGCTCTATCGAGCCAAGGCGAGCGGTCGCAACGGTATGGCGGTAAGCGACGAGGTCTAGCCTCCGCCGTCCGGTGGGTACAACCGGGCGCTGGGCACTTCTGCGCGCCGCGTGCGTTCGACGGGGTGGAGGAGCTTGCTGTGCCGATCACGATCAATTCCCGAGCCTACGACCTGCCCGAGGACAACAGGGTGACCCTGCTCGATTTCCTGCGCCACGATCTTGGGCTGACAGGCACCAAGAAGGGCTGCGACCATGGCCAGTGCGGCGCCTGTACGGTGCTGGTGGACGGCATGCGGATCAACAGCTGCCTGTCGCTTGCCGCGATGCACGACGGCGACCACGTCACCACCATCGAAGGTCTGGGCACGCCCGATGCGCCCTCCAAGCTGCAACAGGCTTTCGTCGACCATGATGGTTACCAGTGCGGCTATTGCACCCCGGGGCAGATCTGCTCGGCGACTGCGATGCTCCAGGAAATCGCCAGTGGCTGGCCGAGCGATGCCAGCGAGAGCCTCGAGGGCGCGGTCACCGCCACCGGCGCGGAAATCCGCGAGCGGATGAGTGGCAATCTGTGTCGCTGCGGCGCCTATGCGAATATCGTTGCCGCGATCGAGGATGTGGCAGCGCAGGAGGATGCGGCATGAAGCCCTTCGATTTCCAGCGCGCCGAGCGCCTCGAACACGCCGCCCAGCTTTGCGCCGACGAGGCCACTAAGCCCATCGCCGGTGGGACCAATCTGATCGATCTGATGAAGCTGCAGGTGGAAACCCCGCAGACATTGGTCGATATCCAGCGCCTGCCGCTTGGCCGGATCGATGATACCGACGATGGCGGCCTCAGGATCGGCGCGCTGGCGACCAACACCGCCACCGCGGTCCACGACCGGGTGCGCGGCGACTATCCGCTGCTCGCCCGCGCGATCCTGGCGGGCGCTAGCCAGCAATTGCGCAACAAGGCGACCACCGGAGGCAATCTGTGCCAGCGGACGCGGTGCTATTACTTCACGAACATCGATCAGCCCTGCAACAAGCGCGAGCCCGGCTCGGGCTGCGGCGCGCTGAAAGGTATTGCGCGGCTGCACGCGGTGCTCGGCACCAGCAGCGAGTGCATCGCCACCTATCCCGGCGACATGGCGGTGGCGATGACCGCGCTCGGTGCCACGGTCGAGATCGCCGATGCCAAGGGCAGGACCCGCAGCGTGTCGGTCCGCGACTTCCATTGCCTGCCGGGCGACACGCCGTGGCGCGACAATGTGCTGGAGGAGGGCGAGCTCATCACCGCGGTGATCCTGCCGCCCCCGATCGAGGGGCGCCAGCTCTACCGCAAGGTGCGCGAGCGCTCGTCCTATGCCTTCGCCATGGTTTCGGTCGCCGCCATCGTCGCGATCGAGAACGGGCGCTTCACCCGAGCCGATCTCGCTTTTGGCGGGCTGGCACACAAGCCGTGGCACGATCCGCGATTGTCCGAACTGCTGCTGGACAAGGAGCCGTCGGCAAAGCTGTTCGACGAAGTGGCCGATGTGCTGCTCGACAGCGCGGAAGGTTATGGCGAGAACGATTTCAAGATCCCGCTGGCCCGGCGCACGCTGGCCGCGGTGCTGGCCGAAGCGACGGGGATGGAACTGTGAGCGTGCACCTGAAACAGGACGAACCCGACACACGCAATGTGCTCGACGGCATGCATCAGGGTATCATCGGCAAGCCGCTGGCGCGCCCCGACGGGCTGGCCAAGGTCACGGGCACCGCACCCTATGCCGCTGAATATCCCGTCGCCGACTGCCTCGAAGGCGTGCTCGTAACCGCCCCCTTCACCAAGGGCGCAATTACCTCGTTCGACAAGGCCTCGGTGCTGGCGATGCCGGGCGTGCTCGCGGTGATCGACGACCAGCGGCTGACCGCCCGTGCGGCGCAGGGAACCGCGGGCGAAGCGCCCGCTCAGCCCGCGCGCGAGGTCGGCTATTTCGGCCAACCGATCGCACTGGTGGTGGCGGAAAGCTTCGAACAGGCGCGCGACGCGGCCAAGCATCTCAAATTCGAATACGACGCCGAGGATCTCGGCGATGTCCCGCTCGATCCCGAGACCGCGCAAACCGAGCCGCAGGACGGCGGCACGCGGCAGGGCGATCTTGCGCAGGCGATGAGCGATGCGGCGCACAGCGTCGATGTGACCTACACCACCGAAGGCCACAATTCGGCGGCGATGGAACCGCATGCGGCGATCGCGCAATGGGACGGAAAGAAGCTGACCGTCCACGCGTCGCTGCAGATGCTCAATTACAATATCGCCGAACTTGCCGATGCGCTGGGTCTCGAAGAAGATCGGGTGCGGTTGATTGCGCGCTATGTCGGCGGCGGCTTCGGGTCCAAGCTCGGCATCAGCGAGGAAACCGTTGCGGCTTCGGTCGCGGCGATGGAACTCAAGCGCCCGGTACGCGTGGTGCTCAGCCGCCAGCAGGTGTTCCAGACCATCATGCGCCGTTCGGAAACCAAGCAGCGTCTCCGCCTCGCCGCCGATAGCGAGGGACGCCTGACAGGCTTCGGCCACGAGGCGCGCGTATCGCAATTGCCGGGTGAGGATTTCGCCGAGCCGGTGCTGCAGTCGAGCGAGTTTCTCTATGCGGGCGAGAACCGCCTGCTCCAGCTCGAGGTCGCGCGCATCCACCGGATGACCGCGGGCTCGGTCCGTGCGCCGGGCGAGGCAGTGGGCATGCCCGCGCTCGAATCGGTGATGGACATGCTGGCCGAGCAGGTCGGGATCGATCCGGTCGAACTGCGGCTGCGCAACATCCCCGAGAACCACCCCGTCGAAGGCTTGCCCTATTCCTCGCGCAAACTGGCCGAATGTCTCGAGCAGGGGGCCAAGGCCTTCGGCTGGGACAGCGGGCCGCGCACACCCCGCCAGCAGCGCGAGGGCGAATGGTGGATCGGCACCGGGATGGCCAGCGCGGCACGGGTGCACAACGTCTCCGAAGCGCGCGCGCGCGTTACGCTCAAGCCGGATGGCACCGCGCATGTCGAGACCGACATGACCGATATCGGCACCGGCACCTATTCGATCGTCGGCCAGGTCGCGGGCGAGATGCTCGGCCTGCCGATGGACCGGGTGCTGGTCGAACTGGGCGACACCGATTTCCCCCGCGGGCCCGGCTCGGGCGGCAGCTGGGGCGCGGCCTCGATCTGCTCGGCGGTGTTCGTCGCCTGCGAGGAGCTGCGCGCGACGCTGGCCAAAAAGGCCGGCGTTGCGGTCGAGGAGCTGAAGCTCAAGGATGGCGCCGTGGTCGGCGGGGCATCGCTGGTCGAGCTGCTCGACGGCGAGGAGCTCTCGGTCGAGGGTCATTACGAGCCCGGCGATATCGAGGACGATTACACCGCCTCGGGATATGGCGCATTTTTCGCGCAAGTGCGGGTCAACCAGTTCACCGGCGAAACGCGGGTCGACCGCATGCTCGGCGCCTTCGGCTTCGGCCGGGTGCTCAACGCCAAGACCGCACGCTCGCAATGCCTGGGCGGGATCGTCTGGAGCATCGGCACCGCGCTGACCGAATCGCTGCTGTTCGATCCGGTCGACGGCCATGTGGTCAATTGCGACCTCGCGGAATACCACGTGCCCGTCCACCGCGACGTTCCCGAGCTGGAGGTAATCATGGTCGAGGAACGCGACCCAGCGGCCAGCCCGATCCAGGCCAAGGGGATCGGCGAGCTGGGGATGTGCGGCGGCGCGGCGGCGATCGGCAATGCGATCTACAACGCCTGCGGTGCGCGGGTGATGAGTTTTCCGATGACCCCCGATCGGGTAATGGCGGCGACGCCCGATTGACGATGCTAAGGACGGACAATCTCGCCGTTCTCGACGAGGACCACGCCGCGCTGGCCGTCGCCTGCAAGCCTGGAGTGGCGCTCTGCACCATCGTCGGGATCGAGGGCAGCTTCTCGCGCCGGATCGGCGCCCAGTTGGCGGTGCTGCCCGATGGCGAAGTGGTGGGCGATCTCGCCGATGGTTGTCTCGAAAGCCAGCTCGCCGCCGATGCGCGCGATTGCAACGGGCCGGTGGTCCGGCGCTACGGTCGCGGCTCGGATGCGATCGATTTCCGCCTTCCTTGCGGCGGGGGGCTGGACATTCTGCTCGATCCCGCGCCCGACAGGAGCGCCTGCCGCGAGGCACTGGCGCACCTGCAGGCGCGCCGGCCTGCCGAACTGAAGCTGCCGGAAAACGCGAAACTGCGCCACCGCCAATACATCCCCGCGTTGCGCTTGCGCGCCTATGGCGAGGGCCCCGAACTGACGGCACTGGCCCGGCTGGCGCGCGCAGCGGGTCTCGCTATCGAGACGATCGACAAGCGCAAGCTGACACTAGGCCAAGCACCCGGGTTCGCTCACGCAGATCGCTGGACCGCTGAAATTCTGCTGTTCCACGATCACGAATGGGAGACCGTTTTAATCGAAGAAGCGCTGGCGGGCGAGGCCTTCTACATCGGCGCGCAGGGCGGAGAGAATGCGCGCAATCAGCGCACAATGGCGCTGCTCGCGCGCGGCGCGCGCGAAGAGGACATCGCCCGGTTGCGCAGCCCGATCGGGCTGCTCCCCGCCTGCCGGACACCGCAAGCACTGGCTTTGTCGACGCTGGCCGAGGTGATCGGCCTCTATGACCGCCTGCGCTGAGCCGCTCGACCCGTCGATTGCGGTCGCACTGCTGGCTGCCGGTCGCGGGGAGAGGTTCACGGGCGACAAGCTGGCGTCCGAGCTCGGCCAGCGGCCGCTTTGGCAATGGGCCGCCGAAGCTGCGGTCCGCGCGGGTTTCGTGACCCGCTTCGTCGTGGCGAGCGAGCATTCGGCGCAGCTTTTCTCCGGGGTTTCATGGCAAATTAGCGTGAACGCGAGCGCAAGCGAAGGGCTGGCCAGTTCGATCCGCTGCGCGGCGCAAGCGGCGAAGGATTGTTCGAGGCTTGTTCTCCTGCTCGCCGACATGCCCTTCGTCGAAGCCGGGCATCTGCGCAGCCTCGCGCTGGGCGAAGGCGCGCTGTTCACCCGCTACCCCGATGGCCGACAAGGCAATCCTGCAGCGTTTCCCGCCGCGATGTTCGCGCGTCTTGGCAGCCTGCACGGCGACCGGGGAGCAAGTGCGCATGACTGGAGCGACAGCGCGGACGCCCTGTCGCCGGTCTCGCCCGCCAGCCTGTTCGATATCGACACCGCCGCAGACCTTGCGCTTGCCGAAGCCCGACTGCCTGTCGACCTCTGACGCGCCCCACTGGTGCAGCGACAATTCCTCGTCCATGTGGGCCGCGTCGCTCGGACTGCGATCAATAGCCGAGGAATGCGAATGGGCAGACTGTCCGGAATTACCGTCGTCGATCTGACGCAATTTCTTCCCGGTCCGATGATGACCGTGATGATGGCCGATCACGGCGCGCGGGTGATCAAGATCGAACCGCTGGCGGGCGATCCGGCGCGCGATCAGGGGCCATTCGAGGCGGAGCACTCGGTCTGGTTCGCCAATTGCAACCGCGGCAAGGAAAGCCGCGCGCTCGACCTCAAGAGCGATGCGGGCAAGGCCGAACTGGCCGAGTTGTGCCGCGAGGCGGATGTCTTCGTCGAGGGCTTCCGGCCCGGGGTGATGGCGCGGCTGGGGTTCGACTACGAAGCGGTGCGCGCGCTCAATCCGGCCATCGTCTATTGTTCCATCACCGCTTTCGGGCAGGACGGCGCGCTGGCGCAGCACCCCGCGCACGACATGGCGGTGCAGGCGCTGGCGGGATTCCTCGCGGTCAACGACGGCCCCGACGGCGCGCCGGTGGTGCCTGGGGTGGCGAGTTCGGACATGGCGGCGGGGCTGACTGCGCTCTCGGCGGTGCTGATGGCTTTGCTCGGGCGCGGGCGCAGCGGCGAGGGCGCCTATATCGACTGCGCCATGTTCGACAGCCTGATGCCTTGGTGCGCGCACACCGCCGGCAGCGCCATCGCGGGCGGCGATAGTCCGCGCTCGGCGAGCCAGCGTTCGCTCGGCGGCGCGGCGTTCTACCAGGTGTATCGCACCGCCGATGCGCGCCATGTCGCGCTGGGCGGCCGCGAGATCAAGTTCGCGAAAGTGCTGCTGGCAGCGCTGGGGCGCGAAGATATGCTGCCTTATGCAGAGGCCCCGGCGGGCGAGCAGGAGCCGCTCATCGCCATGCTGCGCGAGACTTTCGCCGGCAGGACACGCGACGAGTGGGTGGCATGGTTCGCGGACAAGGACGTCGCCTTCGCCCCGGTACTGGATTTTCGCGAAGCGCTCGACCAGCCGCATATCGCGGAGCGCGGACTGCTGGTGGAGGCTGACGGCGGCGCGCATCACATCGCGCCGCCGATCCGTTTTGCAGGGGAACAGTGGGAGCCGGGCGCGGTGCCAGAGCTCCCGACAGTTACTCGCTAGAAACGTCGATCAGTCGACGAAATCCTCGACCCGCTCGATCACGATCGCCGGGGCCATGCCGCCCGCAGCGCACATGGTGACGAGGCCGTAGCGCTTGTTCTGCCGCTCCAGTTCGTCGATCATCGTGCCGATCAGGATCGATCCGGTCGCGCCGATCGGATGACCCAGCGCGATCGAGCCGCCGTTGACATTGACCTTGTCCCAGTCGAGCCCGAGATCGCGCACGAACTTGGCTGCGACCACGGCGAAAGCCTCGTTGATCTCGAACAGGTCGATGTCGTCCACGGTCAGCCCGGCTTTCTCGAGCACCTTCCTGGCCGCAGGGACCGGGGCGTTGAGCATCAGCGTGGGATCATCGCCCATATTCGCGGTGGCGACGATGCGCGCGCGGGGCTTGAGGCCGTGCTTTTGCGCATAGGCCTTGCTTGTGACCAGCACCGCTGCGGCGCCATCGACCACGCCCGAGCTGTTGCCGGCATGGTGGAAATGCTCGATCTCGAGATCGGGATATTTGCGGTTGATCAGCCCGCGGAAGGTGGTGCCGTTCTGGTCGAGTGGGACATCGGCGATCTTGGTGAAGGCCGGCTCGAGCTCGGCCAGTCCTTCGCGAGTCGTCTGCGGGCGGGGGAATTCTTCCTGGTCGAGCAGTACCTTGCCCTCGTCGTCCACTACGGGGACGAGCGACTTGGCGAAGCGACCCTCGGCAATCGCCTGCGCGGCGCGCTGCTGGCTGCGATAGCCGACCTCGTCGAGCTCCACGCGGGTAAAACCTTCCTTGGTGGCGATGGCATCGCCGCAGACGCCCTGGTGGCTCTGCGGGTGCGACTGCTGCAGCCGCTCGTTGTAGCTGCCCATCATCGGCGGCTTCATGCCTGCGGCCATCTTGTCGCGCGCCAGTTGCCCGGTGAGGCTCATCATCTCGGTGCCCCCCGCGACGATGCAATCCTCCATCCCGCTCATGACCTGCGCCGCGGCGAGATTGACGCTGGTGATGCCGCCGCCGCAGAAGCGGTCGAGCGTGGTGCCCGAGCTGGTGACGTCGTAGCCGGCGTCGAGCGCGGCCATCCGCCCCATGTCGCCGCCCTGCGCCCCGTCCTGCGTGCTGACCGACCAGATCACGTCGTCGACGGTGGCGGTGTCGAGCTTGTTGCGCGACGCGATGGCTTTCAGGACGGTGGCGGCAAGGTGCTGCGGATGCTGGTCGGCAAGCGCGCCCTTGCCCTGTTTTCCGATCCCGCGCGGGGTGCGGACGGCGTCGATGATATAGGCTTCAGACATGCAGTGTTCTCCTCTCCGGTACCGCCTCTTGCGGCGATTGCCGGTTGACGTAGGCGTAAGCCTGCCGCAGCTAGGGCGCAAGACCAGTTTCACATTGCAATGGGAGATGAGCCTGTGAGCGAAGAAGTCCTGACCCAGGTCGAAGACGGCATTCTGATCGTCACGATCAACCGCCCCGAAGCCAGGAACGCCATGAACAAGGCCGCAGCCGAGGGCATCGCTGCGGCGATGGACCGGCTCGACGAGGACGACGATCTGCGCGTCGCGATCCTCACCGGCGCGGGCGGGACCTTCTGCTCCGGGATGGATCTCAAGGGCTTCCTGCGCGGAGAATCGCCCAGCATCGAGGGCCGCGGGTTCGGCGGCATTACCCAGCAGGGTCCGTCCAAGCCGCTGATCGCCGCGGTCGAGGGCTATGCGCTGGCGGGCGGCATGGAGCTGATGATCTCCTGCGATCTCGTGGTCGCCAACAAGGACGCCAAATTCGGTATCCCCGAAGCCAAGCGCGGCCTCGCCGCTGCGGCGGGCGGGCTGATGAAACTGCCCGATCTGATCCCGCCCAAGATCGCCATGGAGCTGGCGCTGACCGGCGATTTCATCGACGCGACCCGCGCCTACGAGCTTGGGCTGGTCAACCGGGTGGTCGAGGGTTCGGCGCTCGATGCGGCCAAGGAACTGGCGGCCAGGATCAACGAGAACGGCCCGCTGGCGGTGCGCGTTTCCAAGCAGATCGTCGACCAGTCGCGCGGCTGGAGCCTGGAAGAACGCTGGGACGAGCAGGCCAAGCTGCTGCCCAAGGTCTTCATGAGCGAGGACGCCCGCGAAGGCGCGGCCGCCTTCGCCGAAAAGCGCAAGCCGAACTGGAAGGGCAAGTAAGCGCGCATCACAAGCGCGCGACTGCCCTTCTGAACACCCCTTTGAGAGAGGATTACAACCCAATGCCCGTCATCGACATTCCGCCGCCCGCATTCATGGAAGACGAGGAAATTTCGATCTTCGCCGATGCCGTCGGCAAGTTCTACGAGAAGCACGCTCCCGAAAAGCGCGTCGCCAAATGGCGCGAGGACGGCCAGGTCGAGCGCGAGTTCTGGAACGAGGCCGGTGAGGCCGGCCTGCTCGGCGTCTCGGTGCCCGAGGAATACGGCGGCCATGGCGGCGATTTCCGCCACGACATGGTGGTCATCGACCAGCAGGGCAAACACAATGTCGACGGCTTTGCCGCCAGCCTGCACAACACCGTGATCCTGCCCTATCTGGTCCGCCACGGGACCGAGGAGCAGAAGAAGCGCTACCTGCCCAAGCTGGTCAGCGGCGAGCTGGTGAGCGCCATCGCCATGACCGAGCCGGGGGTCGGCTCGGATCTGCAGAGCATCACCACCACTGCGCTGAAAGATGGCAATGGCTATCGCCTCAACGGCGCCAAGACCTATATCTCCAACGGCCAGATCGCCGATTTCATCATCGTCGTCGCCAAGACCGATCCCAAGGAACGCGCCAAGGGCATCTCGCTGCTGCTGTTCGAGACCGAGGGGGCCGAGGGTTTCCAGCGCGGCAAGAAGCTCGACAAGATCGGGCTCGATGCGCAGGACACTTCCGAACTGTTCTTCGACGATGTCTTCGTTCCGGCCGAGAACGTGCTCGGCGGGGTCGAGGGCAAGGGCTTCTACCAGCTGATGGGCGAACTGCCGCAGGAACGCCTGATCATCGCCATGGGCGCGATCAGCGGGATCGAGCGCGCGCTCGATGTGACGGTCGAATTCGTCAAGGAGCGCAAGGCGTTCGGCCAGACGGTGTGGGACTTCCAGAACACGCAGTTCGTGCTCGCCGACCTCAAGGCGAAGGGCACCGCGGCGCGGGTCTTCGTCAACGACTGCATCTCCAAGCATCTCGAGGGCAAGCTCGATGTGCCCACCGCCTGCATGGCCAAATACTGGGTCACCGAGCTGCAGAGCGAGGTGGTCGACAAATGCCTCCAGCTGCATGGCGGCTCGGGCTATATCAACGACTACCCGATCGCGCGGATGTATCGCGACAGCCGGATCACGCGGATTTTCGGCGGATCGAACGAGATCATGCGGATGGTGATCGCCCGCTCGATGTAATTTCGGACTGCCCGTTGCCTCCAATACACGGCCGCCGGACAGCAATTCGGCGGCCGTTTTGCGTCCAGTACGCCTGATTCGGGCGAGTTGGTTGATGAAACACATCCCCCTGCGCTCCCGGATGAGCTCACGAGGATCCCCGGGGATCGATTGACGGTAAGAAAGAACCGGAGCGAGGCTAGCGAGGCGAGTTCGTGTAGGAAAATGAAAGTTTTCCGGAGGTCCCTCATGGTTTTCGCCCCGGGTCCCGCTGCCTTCCCCGCAATGAGGAGAGCAGGACCCTGCATCGAGCCCGGGAAGACGAGATGGCAGGTTGCCACCTCTATTTCGGATGTTTTCCTCAGCGGAAACTCACCGGAAGCGAGACTGGCTGCTTGTTGGGATCCTGTGCCAAAAGCTGTCTAGCAGCTAACGACCCACTTGCTGACGTTGCGGGTATGCTCTTAGCGCGTCGGCTTCCACCATGCATGCGCGACCATGATCCAGCCCGCGACAAATGCCGCGATTCCAACCCAACCTGCGGCGAAGGGTAATGAGGGCGCGCAGTAGTCGAAGCAGGCTTGGTTTGGCCCGACCACTGGCTCGACTCCGAAAAAATCGGTGAACTGATTCCAATATTGCTGCCCCATAACCGCCGCGAAGATGTAGAGGTTAACGATCCAAGCTTGGATTATGCCCGCGACAAGTGCGACCAAGAAAAGCAGCATTGCAATGAGAAGCCGACGGTCGCGCCGCATATCCTATCTACCCCGCATAGCGACGGGTCAGGCTAGTCTACACAATGTCCGCTTTCCACCCCAAAAACCGCCACCCGACCTTTGACCACCACAGCCCGGAACCGGTCCTTTACGGGATGGTCCCCAATGCTGTTGGGCAATTGATCGCCAGTTCTCGGCGCTCGGTCCCCCTCAGACTTCGACCACCTTCTGTTCGATCGCGCCGAAGATCGAGTGGCCGTCCTTGTCCTTCATCTCGAGCCGGACGGTGTCGCCCGCCTGCATGAAGCGGGTTTTCGCTTCGCCTTCGTAGATCGTCTCGATCATGCGGATTTCGGCGATGCAGCTGTAGCCGCGCCCGCCCTCGGAGACCGGCTTGCCCGGGCCGCCATCCTCGCCCTTGTTCGAGATCGTGCCCGAACCGATGATGCAGCCCGCGCCCAGCGGGCGGGTTTTCGCGGCGTGGGCGACCAGATCGGCGAGGGTGAAGGTCGCGTCCTGGCCCACGTCTGCGCGGCCGAACGGCTCGCCATTGTAGTCGACGGCCAGCGGCAGATGGATCACGCTGCCGCGCCAGGCATCGCCGAGTTCGTCGGGGGTGACGCAGACCGGCGAGAACGCGCTCGAGGGTTTGGACTGGAAGAATCCGAAGCCCTTGGCGAGCTCGCCCGGGATCAGACCCCGCAAGCTCACGTCGTTGACCAGCATCACCAGCTTGATGTGGCCCGCCGCATCCGCCTTGCTCACGCCCATCGGGACATCGTCGGTGATGCAGGCAATCTCGCCCTCCATGTCACAGCCCCAGGCGGGGTCGCCCAGCGGGATATCGGCGCGCGGGGGCAGGAAGCTGTCGCTGCCGCCCTGATACATCAGCGGGTCGTGATAGAAGCTCTCGGGCACCTCGGCGTCGCGCGCCTTGCGGACCAGTTCGACGTGGTTGATGTAGGCCGACCCGTCGGCCCATTGATAGGCGCGCGGCAGCGGCGAATGCGCCTCGCGTTCGTGGAAGCGCTCGCAGGGCACGGTCTGGTGTTCGACATCGGTGTAGAGGTTCTGCAGTTTCGGCGCGCAATTGGCCCAGTCGTCGAGCGCGGCCTGCAGCGTGGGCGCGATGTTGTCGGCCGGGCAATAGCGGGTGAGGTCTTTCGAGACGACGACCAGTTTCCCGTCGCGGGTTCCGTCGTTCAGGGTGGCGAGTTTCATCTCAATTCCTCTCGGGTCGAATGGGGATCAGGCTTTGTCTGGGCTGTCGGACTGGGCGTCGGGATGCGCCCGCTGGAATTGGGGCAACGCGAGACAGGCGCGTTCTATCCGCGCGATGTGCGGCTTGTCGCCGAAATCGAAGTCGAAGCGCTGCGCGTTGTAGACCTGCGGCAGCAGGATGGCTTCGAAGAAGCCCGGCGCCCCGAACAGGTAATCGCCGGTGCCGAGCTGCGCCAGCCGCGCCTCGACCGGCTCGAGCGTGCGCGCCAGCCAGTGGCGGTACCAGGTCTCGATCTCGGCCTGGTCGTGACCGAGCGGGTCCTTGAGATATTTGAGCACCGGCAGGTTGAGCGGGGCGTGGAGCTCGGTGGCGATGGCATATCCGAGCTCGCGCACGGTGTAGCGCTGTTCCAGATCGGCGGGCAGCAGCGGGTGCTCAGGGTAAGCCTCGTCGAGCCATTCCATCAGCGCCACCGACTGCACCCGGTCGCGGCCATCGGCTTCCAGCAGAGGCACGCTGCCGAAAGGGTTTCGGCTGGTGAAGGCCGGGTCCTTCTGCTCCGACTGGAGCAGGTTTACCGGAATGTTCTCATAAGCGATGCCCTTGAGCTCGAGCGCGATGCGCAGGCGGTAGCTGGTCGAGCTGCGGTAGTATCCGTGCAGTTTCATGGCCGTCCCCTCAGCCAAAGGCGGCGATTCCGGTCACGGCACGGCCCAGGATCAGCGCATGGACATCGGCGGTGCCTTCGTAGGTGTTGACCGTCTCGAGGTTCACCATGTGGCGGATGACCTGATATTCCTCGGAAATCCCGTTGCCGCCGTGCATGTCGCGCGCGACGCGGGCGATATCGAGCGCCTTGCCGACATTGTTGCGTTTGACGATCGAGATCATCTCGGGGGCGAACCTGCCCTCGTCCATCAGCCGCCCGACGCGCAGGGACGCCTGCAGCGCCATGGCGATGTCGGTCATCATGTCGGCGTATTTCTTCTGGAACAGCTGCGTCGCGGCGAGCGGGCGGTCGAACTGGTGGCGGTCGAGCCCGTATTGCCGCGCGGCGTGGAAGCAGAATTCCGCCGCGCCCATCGCGCCCCAGCTGATGCCGTAGCGCGCGCGGTTGAGACAGCCGAACGGACCCTTGAGCCCCTGGACATCGGGCAGCAGCGCGTCGGCGCCGACATGCACGTCGTCCATCACGATCATGCCCGTCGTGCTGGCGCGCAGGGATATCTTGCCCTCGATCTTGGGCGCGGAAAGCCCCTCGCTGCCCTTGTCGAGCACGAAGCCGCGAATGCCGCCGCCGTGCGCCTCGCTCTTGGCCCAGACCACGAAGACATCGGCGAAGGGCGAGTTGGAAATCCAGGTCTTCGACCCGTTGAGCACATAACCGTCGCCGTCCTTTTTCGCGACGGTCTTCATGCCCGAGGGGTCCGAGCCGGCATCGGGTTCGGTGAGGCCGAAACAGCCGATCAGCTCGCCGCTGGCAAGGCCGGGGAGGTATTTGCGGCGTTGCTCTTCCGAGCCATAGGCATGGATCGGATACATCACGAGGCTCGACTGGACGCTGGCCATCGAGCGATAGCCGCTGTCGACCCGCTCGATCTCGCGCGCGATCAGCCCGTAGGCGACATAGCCCGCGCCCGCGCCGCCATATTCCTCGGGGATGGTGGCGCCGAGCAGCCCGGCTTGGCCCATCAGCGGGAACAGCTCGGGCGCGTCGATCTCTTTGGAGAAAGCCTCGATCACGCGCGGTTGCAGTTCGGACTGGGCGAAACCGCGCGCGGCGTCGCGGATCATCCGCTCCTCTTCAGTGAGCTGGTCGTCGATCTGGAAGGGGTCGTCCCAGGCGAAGGGCGCCATGCCGGCCATGTGTTCTCCTTTGGTAGCGGTAGGAGCGATGGCAGGCTTGCCGCGCAGCATCAAGAGGGCGCGCGCTGTTCCGGGGTTGCGTCGGGCCTGCGCAGCGGCGCGCGGCCGGTTGTCAGTCGGCGAGCGCCTGCCTCACCGACTGGATGATATCGGCAGGGGGGCAGGGCTTGGACAGCGAAGTCGAGCCGGGGAAGCGCTTGTGCACCTCGTCGGGCTGGTAATTGCCCGAGTGGAAGATCACCGGGATGTTCTCCGCCATCAGCTGCTCCGCCAGGGGGAAAACATTGCCGTCGCTCAACTGGACATCGAGAATGGCGAGATCGGGTTTGTGCTTCTGATAGGAAAGCATGGCGGAGGAGATGTCGACGAAGGGGCCTTCGACCGTATAACCGGCCTCTTCGACCGTATCGCGAAGATCCCAGCCGATCATCGATTCATCTTCGGCGACAAGTATTGTCGGCTGTCGCATGAGCGTCCTTTCCGAACTGGCGCGAACCCTTTCGAAATCAATGCTTGAAAGCGGGTCGGGTTCCTTCGGGCCGGTGCGCGTCAGTCGAGCCTGCCGAAGCGGGTCTCGTATCCGGCGGTATCGCCATTGGCGAGGAAGCGGGCCTGTTCGACCCAATTGTCGCGGCGGATGCGGCCCTGGAAGCGGCCCAGTTCGGCGTCCACGCGGTCGAGCGCGGCCTCGTCCCACGCAGCGATCTGGGCAAAGCCGGTCACGCCGAGTTCGCCCAGACGGGTCGCGAGCTTGGGCCCGACGCCCTTGATGCGGGTGAGGTCGTCGCTGGTTGCCTGGGTTGATCCGGAGGCGTCCGCGGCGCCCGTGCCCGCCAAGTCCGCGGGCGTTGGCGGAACCACCGGCTGCGGCGCCTCGACCCGCTCGGCCGGCTTGATCTCGGGGGACGCCGGGGATGCCGGCCGCGCCGGAGCGACGGTTTCGGGAGGGACGGTTTCGGGAGGGACGGCGGCGACCTGTCCGGAATCGATCAGCGCCTGATTGCGCGCGGCGGGCGAGGCACCTTCGTCGAGCACATCGCCGGTGTCGCCCGTGACCCGTGTCCGGCGGTTGGCCTTGAACAGGAAGAAGGCGAGCGCCAGTCCGATCAGGAAGGCGACCAGCAGCAGCGGCCAATTGGCTTCGATCAATTCCATCACAGGTCGTCTCCTTCTTGTGGGTCCACGCTCGGCTCGGCGGCGCTGTTCCAGATCATCCAGCCCAGCAGCACGCCGGCGCCATAGGCAACCAGCATCAGCACGGTGACCTCGAACCAGATCGGCATGTCAGCGCGCTCCCGGGGTGTCGACGGGGGTGGGCACGAGCGGTTCGGTCGCGATGACGGAAAATTCGATCCGGCGATTGGCGGGGTCGCTGGGTGCCAGCCCCTCGACCGGCTCGCGCGAGCCGTAGCCGCGCGCGCGCAAGCCGTCGCGGGGGATGCCGCGGCGGATCAGCGCCTCGCGGACCGCCACCGCGCGCTCCTGGCTGAGTTCCAGATTGCCCGGCTCGGGCCCCGAATTGTCGGTGTGTCCGCTGACCGCGATGATCGAACCCAGGCAGGGCTGTAGCGCCTCGGCAACCTCGTCGAGCAGCACCTGGCTCGCGCGCACCAGCGCGGAGGAGCCGCCTTCGAACCGGATCGTGCGCGAGCGCAGCAAGCCCTCGACATCCTCCTGGCAGTGGAGCGGGGTGTATTGCGGGGCTTCGGCCTGCGCGGCGGCGCTGCCATCGGCCCAGAACACGCCGCCGACCCCCGGGACCCGCGCCACCGCCCGCGCCACCCGCGCGCGGGTCGCCTCGTCGAGCGTCTCGGCATTTTCCAGAATCAGGTGGCGGGTGGGCGATGCCGCCGCATTGGTCATCCGCGCGCGCACCGGTGCGCCGCGGGCCTCGGCGATGGTCTGCGCCACCACCGGCTGCTTGGCGGCGAGAAACGCTTCGCCATGGCGCGCACCGCCCCAATAACCGAGCGCCGCGACAAGCGCGGCGCCGGCGAGCAGGACGATGGGCGTACGCTTGGCCATGGCGCCGCTCTAAAGACCGCCACGCCGAAGCGGAAGGGTTGATGCTGCGCTTTTCCTAATCGCTGGCGGATTGCGCCTGCGCGGCCTTGACCAGCTGGATGAATTCCTGCCGCCAGAAATCGTCCTGCCCCCCTGCGAGCGTCGCGATGTCGGCATAGGAGAACTCGCCCAGCAACGTATCGCCGCGCAGCTTCTGCCCGAACCCCGCCACCGCGGCGGCAAAGGCGAAATCGCCATGCGGCGCGCCGGGCCGGGCGAGCGCCGACGCTGGCAGGACGTATTCCACCAGCGTCGAGGTGTCGCCATCGGGCAGCTTGTAGCGCAGTTTCACATGCGCGGCTTCGGCGGCCAGGTTGCGCGCGCGGGGGTCGGTCGGGGTCTCGTAGCGGCGCTGCGCGATCCAGCCTTCGGTGCCTGCGGGGATCACCTCGTAGAGAGCGGTGACCTGATGCCCCGCGCCGATATCGCCCGCATCCACCGCGTCGTCGTCGAAATCCTGTTCGCGCAACGCGCGGTTCTCGTAGCCGATCAGGCGGTACTGGCTGACCACCATGGGATTGAACTCGACCTGGATCTTCACATCCTTGGCGATGGTGAAGATCGTCGCGCCCATCTGCTCGCCGAGCACCTTGCGAGCTTCGAGTGCGCTGTCGATATAGGCGTAATTGCCGTTACCGTGATCGGCGATCTGCTCCATCATTGCATCGTTCACATTGCCGCGACCGAAGCCCAGCACGGTAAGCGTGGTGCCCGCCTCGCGCTTGCGCTCGATCAACTCGACCAGCGCGTCCTGACTGGAAAGGCCGACATTGAAATCGCCATCGGTGGCGAGGATCACCCGGTTGACCCCGCGCTCGATGCGGTTGTCCTCGGCGATGCGATAGGCAAGCTCCAGCCCGGCACCGCCCGCGGTCGATCCGCCCGCCTCGAGCTGGTCGAGCGCGTTGCGGATCGCCGTGGCGTCGCTGGTCGGCTCGAGCACGAGGCCCGCGGCACCGGCATAGACCACGATCGAGACCCGGTCCTGCGGGGTCAGCTGGTTGACCAGGCTGCGCAGCGCGGTCTTCACCAGCGGCAGCTTGTCGCGACTGTTCATCGATCCCGAGACGTCGAGCAGGAACACCAGATTGGCGGGCGGGCGCTCCAGCGCGGGCATCTCGTAGCCCGACAGTCCGATCCGGACGAGGCGGCTCTTGGCGTTCCACGGGCTCGCGGCGACATCCATGTCGACCGCAAATGGTTGCGCGGGCGCGCGAGGGGCGTCGTAATCGTAGCGGAAGTAGTTGATGAATTCCTCGGTCCGCACCGCGGCTGCCGGGGGCATCTGCCCGTCCTTGATGAAGCGCCGGGCGTTGGCATAGGCGGCGGTGTCGACATCGACCGAGAAGGTCGAGACCGGCTCCGCTGCGACGAGCTTGACCGGCGAGACTTCCTCGGCGTCGTAGCGTTCGCGATCGGGTTCGGTCGGGACGATGATCGGCGGGAAATAGCGGTAGCTTGTCTCGATCGGCTGGCTAGCCGCTTCGGGTACCGCTGCTTCCTGTGTGACGCGCGCACCGGTGACCATCACCGGCGCTGCTGAAATCATGCCGCGCGGGGGAGGTGGCGGCGGAGGAGGTGGCGGGGGCGGCACCCGCCGCATATCCGCTTTACCGCTTGCTGGCGCGCCGGTGGTTACGATCCGCTCGTCAGCGGAAGAAGCCGCGCACCCTGCCAGCAGGGCTCCGGCGGCGCAGGCGGTCAGCAGGTGCAGCGGTCTCATGCCTTGGTCCTCCCCAAAGGTTCGACCATCCTTGCATCGCGCCGTGAATGCGCGGTGAATTCGGCTCATTTGGCTGCGGGATCGACCTGCTCTTCGGGCTCGCCGCCCATGTTGCGGCGGAACAGCACCCGGTCTTCGGGGCCGAAACCGCGATGCCAGATCACCCAGCCATAGGTCACCAGGATCGCCGGAATGCCAAGGGTGAGCTCGGCCCATTCGGGCAGGAATGTGACCAGATAGCCGACCGCGACGGCGGGGGCGGTGGCCCAGACCAGCGCCCAGCGCCAATTGTTGACCGGATGGCCGAGAATGCGCGCGAGCAGCCGTGCCTTGACCAGGCTGGCCAGCCCCAGCGCGATCATCAGCGCCACCGCCGCTGCCGCCGCCTTGTAGGGTTCGCCATATTCTGCCCGTTCGACCAGCATGATCAGCCCGACGGTGAGCGCGGCCTGGAAGGCGATCGTCCCGATCGAGATCCACAGATTGCGGACCCGCGCGACATAGACCAGCGCCGCCTCGGACACGACTGCGGTCGCCGCGACGACCTCGGCGGCAAGCAGGAAGGCGAGCGCACCGGTGCCGCCGACGAAATTGGGTCCCACCAGCCCCATCACCGCTTCGCCCGGCATGCCCAGCGCCAGCGCGATCCCGGCCTGCGCGGCGACGATCCAGAAGCCGACCTGGCACACCTGCTGCGCGATGGCGGCGTAGTTCTTGGTCTTGAGGTTCTTGGTAATGACCGGGCCGAGGATCGGCTCGAAACTGGTCTTGAGCTTCTGCGGCAGGCTGGCGACCTGCTGGGCCACATAATAGACGCCGACCGCGGCGGGAGCTGCGAACAGGCCGAGGATGAAGATGTCGACCCGCCGTGTGCCCCATTCGATCGCATCGGCGATCGCCAGCGGGAAGGCGCGCGTGGTCAGCCGGGTCATCGCGACAGGATGCGGGCGCCAGTCGCGCGGCAGGCCATAGCTGCGCAGGAAGGTCCACAGGCCTGTCAGCAGCCCGGCGTAGATCGAGATCAGATAGGCCAGCGACAGCCCCGAATCGCGCGTCTGCGGGATAAAATAGAGCGCGCCCGCCATGATCGAGAGTGTCCAGGGTTCAACGATCGCGCGCGCGCGGACGGTGGTGGCGATGTCGTAGCGATAGGCCTGCGCCGCGAGCACGATCTCGGTCAGCGCGAAGGCGGGGATGGCGAGCACGATCAACCTATCGAGCACGGTGTATTGCCCGCTGGGGAACAGCGGCGCGGGCACGAACCAGAAGAACAGTGCGGCAAGGGTCGAAAACAGCACCGCCAGCAGGATGCCGTCGAACACCAGATTGACCTCCTTGCTCTCGCCCTCGGACAATCGCTGCGCGAGACCGCGCTTCTCGCCCATCGAGCACAGCAGCGCGACCAGTTCGACCACCACCAGCGCCGAGGCGAAGCGACCGAGCGCCTCGGCACCGTAGAGCCGACCGGCGATGAACAGGAACGGCAACCGCGCCGCGAGCCGCAGCAGGAAGCCGATGAAATTGGTCTGTCCGCCCTTGGCGAGGGCTGCGATATCGCCGCTGCCGTCGCTGGCCGGTGCGGGGGGCGGCGCGGCGGGCGGGTTATTGGCCATGCCTAGCCCTCGCGTTCCGCGCGCAAGGGGCGGGCGAGCAGGTCCGAGACCACGCTACGCGCCTCGGCACCGCCGAGCAGTCGGGTAACCGCGGCGACGATCGGCATGGCGATTTTCATGTCTCGCGCCAGCTGGTCGAGCACCGGCGCGGTGTGCGCGCCTTCGGCCACGGTCTTGCGATCGCTCATCAATTGCGCGGCGCTCTCCCCTTCGCCCAGGGCCTTGCCGAGCGAGAAATTGCGGCTCGAGGTGGAGGAGCAGGTGAGCACCAGATCGCCCAGGCCGCACAGCCCCGCGAGCGTTTCGACCCGCGCGCCGCGCGCCTCGCCAAAGCGCAGCATTTCGGCATAGCCGCGCGCGATCAGCGCGGCGCGGGCATTCTGGCCCAGCGCCAGCCCGTCGACCACGCCGCAGGCGATCGCCAGCACGTTCTTGACCGCCCCGCCGATCTCCGCCCCGGTGACGTCGGCGGAGAAATAGGGCCGGAAGGCCGGGCGCGCGATTGCGGAAGAAATTCGTTCCCACTGCGCCTCGCCGCCGCCGCAGGCCAGCGTGACCGCGGTCGGGAGCCCCGCGGCGACCTCATGCGCGAAGGTCGGGCCCGAGAGCACCGCGATCTGCGATTCCGGCGCGGCGTCGCGCGCGACAGAGTTCATCAGCCGCCCGCTGCCCGCCTCGATCCCCTTGGAGCACAGCACCAGATCGGCGGGATGGGACGGCATGGCGCCGAGCACCGCGCCCATGTGCTGCGCCGGGGTCACCACGAGCGCGATGTCGAGCGCGGCGATTTCGGTGAGATCGCCGGTGGCGCGGATCGTCGGCGCGAGCTGCGCGCCGGGGAGGAACAGCGTGTTGGTGCGATGCGCGTTGATCTCCTCGACCAGTTCGGTCTCGCGCGCCCACAGCAGGACGGTGCGGCCATCGCTCGCCAGCATTTGCGCCAGCGCGGTGCCCCATGCGCCCGCACCCAGAACTCCGACCGTCCTCATGCCTTGATCCCCGCACCGCGCGCGGGCTCGGCCGTCGGGTCGAGCGGCCAGCGCGGGCGCGCGACGAAGTCGAGCGGGTCGGACTGGCCCAGTCGCTCGCAGCCGGCCCAGGCGATCATCGCGGCGTTGTCGGTGCACAGCGCGGGCGGCGGGGCGACGAAGCGCATGGCATTGTCCTGTGCGAAGCTCTCGAGCGCCGCGCGGATCGACTGGTTCGACGCAACCCCGCCCGCGACCACGAGCGCGGGCATCGGTTCGGTGGCCGCACAGGCGATCCGGAGCCGGTCGAGCACACAGTCGAGCGCCGCCTGCTGGAAGCTCGCTGCGATGTCAGCGGCGCTATGCAGGCCGCTCTCATGCGCGCGCAGCACCGCGCTCTTGAGCCCGGCGAAGGAGAAATGCGGCTCGCCGCTTCCCACCAAGGGGCGTGGCAGCGGCACCGCGCGCGGGTCGCCCTGCTTTGCCAGCCTCTCGACCGCGGGGCCGCCGGGGAAGCCGAGGCCGAGGATCTTGGCGGTCTTGTCGAAGGCTTCGCCCAGCGCATCGTCGATGGTGGTGGCGAGCCGGCGGTAGTTGCCCACGCCCTCGACCCGAAGGATCTGGCAATGCCCGCCCGAGACCAGCAGCAGCAAATAGGGAAACTTGAGGTCGGGATCGACCAGCCGCGGGCTGAGCGCATGGCCTTCGAGGTGGTTGATCGCGATCAGCGGCGTGTCGCTGGCCATGGCGAGCGCCTTGGCGCTGACCAGCCCGACCATCACCCCGCCGATCAGCCCGGGCCCGGCGGTAGCGGCGATGGCGTCGCAATCGGCGAGCGTCTTGCCGGCATCCGCCAGCACGCCCTCGATGATCGGGGCGAGCCGTTCGGCATGCGCGCGCGCGGCAATCTCGGGGACCACACCGCCATAGGGCGCGTGCTCCGCATCCTGCGAGGCGATCCGCTGGGCGAGGATCTGGCGTCCGGTGGTCACCAGCGCCGCCGCGGTTTCGTCGCAGCTCGATTCGATGCCCAGTACCAAGCCCATGCCGCTTTCCCTTAGCGGCCTGCGACGCTAGAGCAAGGTAACGCGATGCCTGAAAGCAACACCCCGCCTCCGTTTAGCGACCGCCCGATCCGGCTGGGCACACGGCGTTCGCCGCTGGCGATGGCGCAGGCGCACGAGACGCGCGCGCGGTTGTGCGCTGCGCATGGCTGGGACGAGGAGGCCATCGAACTGGTCTCGGTGCAGGCGAGCGGCGACAAGATTCGCGATCTTCCGCTGGCCGATATCGGCGGCAAGGCGCTGTGGACCCGCGAACTCGATCACTGGCTGGGCGATGGCACGATCGATGCCGCAATCCACTCGCTCAAAGATGTCGAGACCATCCGCCCGCCAGAGCTATTCATCGCCGCGGTACTCGAACGCGAGGATCGCGCGGACCGGCTGCTGGGTGCGCGCTCCGTCGCGGCATTGCCACCGGGCGCGGTGGTGGGGACCAGCGCACCGCGCCGCGCGGCGCAGCTGCTCAACGCGCGCCCCGATTGCAAGGTGGTGACCTTTCGCGGCAATGTCGCGACGCGAATGGCCAAGCTGGCGGCGGGCGATGTCCACGCGACCTTCCTTGCCGCCGCAGGGCTGATCCGGCTCGGCGAGGATGCCGTCGGGGTGCGGCTCGATCCCGAAGAATGGATGCCCGCACCCGCGCAGGCGGCGATCGGGATCGAATGCCGGACCGACGATAAGGTCATGCGCGCGCTGCTCGCGGCGATCGACCACGGGCCGAGCCACGCCGAGGTAATGGCCGAACGCGCGTTGCTCGCCGGACTGGGCGGATCGTGCCACAGCCCGATCGCGACGCTGACCCATTGGGAGGGCGAGGAGATCGTGCTGCGCGCCGCGATCTACAGTTCCGATGGTGCGGTTCGGATCGCGGGCGACACCAGGCTCTCCCCGGGCGACGAGGGCCCACCGCGCCAGTTGGCGCGCGACTTGCTGGCCCAAGCCCCTCCGCTCGTCGCGGGATCCTTCAGCGGCCAGCCATGACGCCGAGGCTCTTCGTCTTCCGGCCCGAGCCGGGATGGAGTGCGACCGACGATGCGGCACGCAAGCTGGGCCTGCAGGTGGCGGGTCATCCCCTCAGCCGGATCGAGCCCGTCGTGTGGATAGCCCCCAATCCGCGAGGTTTCGACGCTGTTCTCGCCGGTAGCGCCAATGTCTTCCGTCATGGGGGCGAGGGGCTGGAGCGACTTGTCCAACTTCCGGTCTTCGCGGTCGGCGACACCACCGCGGCGATGGCGCGCGAGGCGGGATTCACCGTGGAGCGGGTCGGGACCGGTGGGCTGCAGAATGTGCTAGACGGCTTGCCGGGCAGCATGACCAAGCTGCTGCGACTGTGCGGCGAGCGCCGTGTCCCGCTGGCTGCTCCCGCCGCGCTATCGATCACCGAACGCGTGGTCTATCGCGCGGTCGATCTCCCGATCGAGAATGAGACGCGCGCGCTTCTCGCCGAGGGTGGGGTGGTGCTGCTTCATTCGGGCGAAACCGCGCGCCATTTCGCTGCCGAATGCACCCGGCTGGCGATCGACCGCGCGAAGCTGGCGCCGGTGCTGATCGGGCCGCGGCTGCTCAAGTCGGTGGGCCGGGGATGGCGTGCGCTCCACATCGCGCCGACCCCGGACGATGGCGCGCTGCTGGCATCGGCGGAAATTCTGTGCAAGGACATGCTCGGGGCGGGCCGCCAGGCGCAGGGCGCCGGACGTGCTGGCTGACGGGATCGCAAAAAGGCAGATATGAACGAATTCACCACACAGCGGAGCAAGCGGGATTCGATGCGTCCGGTGCTGATCGCGGTGCTTGCTGCCTTCATCCTGGGGGGATCGCTCGCTGGATTCGGCGTCTATCGCTGGACCCAGGCGCAGGAGCAAACCGCTCGGGTCTTGGCTCCGGATGCTGACGCCGAGGTGACGGCCAATGGCGCGCAGGTCGAACCCACCCCGACCCCTTCCACCACCGCCAGCGCCGCCATCGGCCAGACCAACGAGGCGGTCGAGCGGGTGGCCGAACAGCAGGGAGGGATCGACCAGCGGCTCGCGGCGGCCGAACAGCGGCTGGCGCGGCTCGATATTCAGGCGCAGGCGGCGGCGGGCAATGCCGCGCGCGCCGAAGGGCTGCTGATCGCTTTCGCCGCGCGGCGGGCGATCGAGAAGGGCGCCGAACTCGGCTTCCTCGCCGACCAGCTGCGGCTGCGCTTCGGCGATGCGTTGCCCAATGCGGTGCGCACCATCATCGACAATTCGCGCGATCCGGTCACGCTCGACCAGCTGATCGCGCGGCTCGAGGGCATTGCGCCGCGCCTGTCAGAGGGCAATCGCCAGTTTTCGTGGGATCTGATCCGCAACGAACTGTCGCAACTGTTCGTGGTGCGCCGCGAAACCACGCCCTCGCCGCAACCCGAGCGGCGGCTCGACCGCGCGCGGCTGTTCCTCGAAAGCGGTCGCGTCGAAGCGGCGATCGAGGAAGTCAGCAAGCTTCCCGGCGCCGACAATGCGGCAGACTGGATCGCCGATGCGCAGCGCTACGCCGCGACGCAGCAGGCGCTCGATCTGGTCGAAACCTCGGCGGTGCTCGAGCCGCGGATGCTGCGCGACGGGGTCGGAAACCGGATCGAACAGGTCAGCCCGGCGGTGCAACCCGAAGGGTAATCCTTTCCGTCAGGCGCGCAGCAAATCGGGCAGGTCGCCGCTAATCCCGCGCGCTTCGTCCATGAACCAGCGTTTGAGCATCGGCATCCGCTGCACGCCAGCCATGCCGAGCCGGCGCATTGCGCTCGCGGGCTTGCCCGGCAGGCCGAACAGGCGAGTGAGGCCATCGGTCGCCAACGCCACGGTAAAGCTGTCGAGCCCGCGCCAGCGCTCGTAGCGCGCCAGCAATTGCGCATCGCCGGGTTCGAGCCCCAGCCGCAGCCCTTCGTCGAGCACTTCGACCAGCGCGCCGACATCGCGCAGGCCCAGGTTCAAGCCCTGTCCGGCGATCGGGTGGATGCCATGCGCGGCATCGCCGATCAGCGCGAGCCGCGTGTCGGTGATTGTGGCGGTGTGATGGAAGCCGAGCGGCCAGGACGCGCGCGGGCCGACGCCGGTGATGGCGCCGAACATGCCGCCCATACGCTTCCCGACTTCGGCGAGGAACGCCCGGTCGCCAAGCTTGAGCGTGCCCGCGGCGTCCTTCTCGTCCACCGTCCACACCAGCGCGCTGCGATGCGCGCCATCGGGACCGTCGAGCAGCGGCAGCAACGCGAAGGGACCGGCGGGGTAGAAGATTTCCCATGCCACATTGCCGTGCGGCTTCTCGTGGGTCAGCCCGGCGACCACCGCGCGGTGGTCGTATTGCCATTGCGCGATCGGGATCCCGGCATCCTCGCGCGTCGGCGAGCCGCGGCCCTCGGCGGCCACCATCAGGCTGGCCTCGAGCCTGGTCCCGTCGGCCAGAGTCGCACTGACGCCATGCTCGTCGCGGGTGCGATCGACGATCTCGGCGCGGGAATGCCAGGCAATCAGCGGCTCGTCGCGCGCGGCTTCGAACAGCGCGAGCCGCAGTTGGCGGTTGGCGAACATCCGCCCCAGCGTGCCCTCGTTCGGTTCGGGCGCGAAATCGATCCGCCCGGGTTTCATCTGGTCGGTCACCGCGATCGAGGCGATGGCGCAGCCGAAGGGTTCGAGCGCGTCCTGCAGCCCGATATGGCGGAACAGGCGCCAGCTCGCGGTGCTGATCGCCGAGGCGCGGCCATCGAAGCCTTCGGCGGTGAGCTCCGCCGGGTCGGCGCGATCGACAACATGGCTGGTCAGGCCCTTGCGCGCGGCGGCCAGCGCCAGCGTCATCCCCACCAGCCCGCCGCCCAGGATAAGCAGGTCGCGGCTGGTGGTTGTGTCAGGAGTATCGGCCATGGCGTTCGTCGTCACCTCGTTGCGCGGAGCGGTGCCTCGTCCTAGAGGCTGTCGCGTGATCGAGGCAAGGATGTTGAACGGGTTGCGAAGCCTGCTTGCGTTATGCGCCTGCGCCGTGCTGTTCGCGTCCGCTGCGCTGGCGCAGGACGCGCGCGAGAACACGATGCGCGCCGAGCTGTTCGCCGAAGGGCCGGCGGTGCCGGGCGAGGAATGGACGCTCGCGCTGCATTTCACGCCGGTAGCCGAGGAATGGCACGGCTATTGGCGCAATCCCGGCGATGCCGGTTACGGGATGGAGCTCGACTGGCAGCTGCCCGAGGGGTGGGAAGCGGGCGAGCCGCTCTATCCGGTGCCCGAGCGGCTGGTGATCTCGGGGCTGATGAATCACATCTACGAAGGACCTTACACGGTGCTGGTGCCGGTCCGCGTGCCTGCAGGGGCGGCGGTCGGGGAAATGCCCGCAATCTCGGTAGAGGCGGATTATCTCGCCTGCACCGACACCATCTGCGTGCCGCAGCAAGCGCGGCTGTCGCTCGATCCCTCCAGTATCGCGCGCGACCCGCGCTTCGACCGCTGGCGCGCGGCGATCGCGCCGCTGCTCGACCGCGAGGGCAGCTTTGCGATCGAGAACAAGCTTCTGCGGATCGCTCTTCCCTTGCCCGCCGCGCTCGATCTGGGCGCGCCGCATGTCTTTGTCGGCGAGCCCGACCTGGTCGATTATACCGCGACCCAAGCCTTCTTCCGCGACGGCGACCGGTTGATCGCCGAAATCCCGCTGGGTCGCGGCACGGTTCCCGCGACCCTCTCCGGTATCCTGTCCTTCGGCGAGGGCGAGGGCGTGCGTTTCACCGCGGAGCCGGGTGCGGTGCCGGCGTCTGGGACTGCGCTCGCGCTGGCTGCGGACGAACTGCCCTCGGTCTGGCTGGCGCTTCTGGGCGCGCTCATCGGCGGGCTGCTGCTCAACATCATGCCCTGCGTCTTTCCGATCCTCAGCCTCAAGGCGCTCTCGCTCGCCAAGGCGGGTGGTGACGAGGGCGCGGCGCGGCGCGATGCGCTGTTCTACACTCTGGGGGTGGTGCTCGCCTGCCTCGCGCTTGGAGCGCTGCTGCTGGCCTTGCGCGCAGCCGGAGAACAGGTCGGCTGGGCGTTCCAGCTTCAGGAGCCCGCGGTGGTTGTCGCGCTGCTGGTGCTCGCCGCAGCGATCACTGCCAATTTCGCCGGCGCCTTCGAATTGCCCGGCCTCGTCATGCGCGGCGGCAAGGGCGGGGCGAGCAGCTTTGGCACCGGTCTGCTCGCCGCCTTCGTCGCGACGCCCTGCACCGGGCCGTTCATGGCGGCGGCGATGGGCGCGGCGCTGCTGCTGCCGGTGGCGCAGGCGCTGGCTCTGTTCGCGGCGCTGGGCGTGGGGCTGGCGCTACCCTTCCTGCTGCTCGGCTTCGTGCCCTCGCTGCGCCGCGCGCTGCCCCGGCCGGGGCCGTGGATGGTGACCTTCCGCCGTTGGATGGCGCTGCCGATGGCGCTCACCGCGCTGGCGCTGGTCTGGCTGCTGTGGCGGATGGCGGGAGCCGGCTATGCGCTCACGGCGCTGGGGCTGGCGGCGGGCGCGGTGCTGTTGCTTGCGGTGCTGTTCGCGCGCCGCGCAGGCAAGTTTCGGGTGTCAGGCGTGCTGGTTGCGCTGGCGGCAATGGCCGGCCTCGCGATGCTGCTACCGGGCCAATACGCAATTCCGACGCAGGCGTCGGAAAGCATCCACGACCCGCGCGAATTCAGCGAGGCTGCGCTGGCCGAGGCCCGCGCCACCGGGCAACCGGCGTTCGTCTGGTTCACCGCCGACTGGTGCGTGACCTGCAAGGTCAACGAAAGCGCCGCGATCGAGCGCGAAGCGGTGCGCGCGGCGTTCGAAGCGGCGGGCGTCATCACCCTGCGCGGCGACTGGACGCGACGCGACGAGGAGATCGCGCGGTTCCTGACCAAGCAGGGCGCCGCGGGCGTGCCGCTCTATCTGTGGTATCCGCCGGGCGGCGAAGCGCAGACCTTGCCGCAGGTACTCACGCCGGATCTGCTGGTGGGGCTGCCGCAATAGTCTCCGGCGGCTGTCCGCGACCCTGCGCCCGGCAGCGGTTGATCAATTCGCGCGGCAGGCTGCTGGAGTTGAGGATCACGCTGCCCGCACCGGGCACCGTGGCTTCCACCTGACGCGGTCCGGTGAGCACTTCGAGCGCGGGATCGTCGGCGCGCGTCGCCCCGCGCCAGCGCCAGTCATCCCCGGTTTTCTCGGCATCGACGAACAGCCTTGTGACATGCGAATTGCCGATCAGCGCGAGGATGGCCTTGGCGTCGGGGTCGGCGGCGACGATCCGTTCAAAGGCGATCTCCGCGCCTCCGGTCCCTTCGACGCAGGCCAGCGCCAGCAGCGGCGTTTCGCCGGGATTGCCATAGATTATGCGCCCGGGCTCTCTACTGACGACCCACTGCGCATCCTCGGTGTCGGGAGATGCCTGGGGCTCGGATGGCCCCGACTGCGCTTCCAGCCCGACCCGCGCGACGTAGTCGTCGGCGGCGGGCGGCTTGCAGGAAGCAAGCGCGAGCAGGGGAACGGCGGTAAGACACATGACGGTGATGGAGCGCATTGGCGTAGCTATGCGATCACCCCGCGCTTGGGCAAGTCCTGTCAGCTGCAGGCCCTCACCACCTGATCGATCGCATGGTTCGCGGTGCCGGCCGAGGCTTTGCAAGCGGCGGCAAGCAACAATCTAAAATTACGGCTTTCCGCCCATCTTCTTGTAGGTGGTCTTCCCATAGCGCATCTTGCGGGTGCCCGGCTTGCCCTCGTTCGAACGACCGACTTGCGGTGCCTTCTTTTCGCCATCGGGCAGGCCGAGTTCGTCGTTTTCGAGCCGCCGGATTTCGTCACGCAGCCGTCCGGCCTCCTCGAACTCGAGATTGGCTGCGGCGTTGCGCATCCGCTTTTCCAAATCCTCGATATAGCCGCGCAGATTGTGGCCGACGAGGTTGTTGACCGCGGGATCGCCGGTGTCGACCGTCACCCCGTCCTGCGCCGCGCTGTGCGCGACGATATCGGCGATGTCACGCTTGATCGTGGTCGGGGTGATGCCGTGTTCGACATTGTATTCGCGCTGCTTCTCGCGGCGGCGATCGGTCTCGGCGATCGCGCGCTCCATCGAACCGGTGATGCGGTCGGCATAAAGGATCACCCTTCCGTCGACATTGCGCGCCGCGCGGCCGATGGTCTGGATCAGCGAGGTTTCCGAACGCAGGAAGCCTTCCTTGTCGGCATCGAGGATCGCCACCAGCCCGCATTCGGGAATATCGAGCCCTTCGCGCAGCAGGTTGATGCCGATGAGCACGTCGTAGACACCAAGCCGCAGGTCGCGGATCAGCTCGATCCGCTCGAGCGTCTCGACGTCGGAATGCATGTAGCGCACCCGCACGCCCTGCTCGTGCATGAATTCGGTGAGATCCTCGGCCATCCGCTTGGTCAGCGTGGTGACCAGCGTGCGATAGCCCTGTTTGGCGGTCTTGAGACACTGGTCGATGCAGTCCTGCACCTGGTCCTCGACCGGGCGGATTTCGACCGGGGGATCGATCAGCCCGGTGGGGCGGATCACCTGTTCGGCGAAGACGCCGCCGGTCTGCTCCATTTCCCAGGTACCGGGAGTGGCCGAGACCGCGACGGTCTGCGGACGCATCGCATCCCATTCGTTGAAGCGCAGCGGGCGGTTGTCGATGCAGCTTGGCAGGCGGAAGCCGTATTCGGCCAGCGTGATCTTGCGGCGGTGATCGCCCTTCGCCATCGCGCCGACCTGCGGCACCGTCTGGTGGCTCTCGTCGACGAACAGCAGCGCGTTTTCGGGCAGATATTCGAACAGCGTCGGCGGCGGTTCACCGGGCAGGCGACCGGTCAGGAAGCGGCTGTAATTCTCGATTCCGTTGCAGCTGCCGGTGGCGGCGATCATCTCGAGATCGAAATTGGTTCGCTGTTCGAGCCTTTGGGCCTCGAGCAACTGTCCTTCGGCGTGCAGTTCCTTGAGCCGCTCGGTCAGCTCGAAGCGGATCGCCTCGGCGGCCTGCTTCATCGTCGGGCCGGGCGTCACATAGTGCGAATTGGCGTAGACGCGGACCTTCTCGAGGCTTGCGCCCTTTTTGCCGCTGAGCGGGTCGAACTCGCTAATTTCCTCGATTTCGTCGCCGAAGAAACCGATCCGCCAGGCGATGTCCTCGTAATGCGAGGGGTAGATTTCCAGACTGTCGCCCCGGACGCGGAAATTGCCGCGCGCGAAGGCGACATCGTTGCGCTTGTATTGCAGCGCGACCAGCTTGCGGATCAGCTCGCGCTGGTCGACGCTCTCGCCCTTCTTGAGATCGAAGATCATCGCCGAATAGGTCTCGACCGAACCGATCCCGTAGAGGCAGGACACCGAGGCGACGATGATCACGTCGTCGCGCTCGAGCAGCGCGCGGGTGGCCGAGTGGCGCATCCGGTCGATCGCCTCGTTCACCGAGCTTTCCTTCTCGATATAGGTGTCCGAGCGCGGGACATAGGCCTCGGGCTGGTAATAGTCGTAATAGCTGACGAAATACTCGACCGCATTGTTGGGAAAGAAGCTCTTGAACTCGCCATAGAGCTGCGCGGCCAGAATCTTGTTGGGCGCAAGGATCAGTGCCGGGCGCTGCACGCGCTCGATCACCTGCGCCATGGTGTAGGTCTTGCCACTGCCGGTGACCCCCAGCAGCACTTGCGTCTGCTCGCCCTGCTCGACCGCGCCGACCAGCTCCTCGATCGCGGTCGGCTGGTCGCCCGCGGGGCTGTATTGCGAAATCAGCTCGAACCGCCGCCCCGGCATCGATTTCTCGGGCCGCGCGGGTTTGTGGGGAACGAAGTCCCCGGTGGTATCGGGTTCGTCGAGTCCCCGGCGGATTACGAGTTCGGCCATGCGCGTCGATATGGGGCGGGCGGGTGCGCCGATCAACGGGCGCTGAAAACAGTGCGGAACAACGGGAGCTTGGCAAGCGCCGCGTTGGTGTGCAGGTTGGGCAGCAGCCAATCGGTTATTAGGGAGAGTTTCGTCATGCAGTTGTTGGTCCTCGCCGCCCCGCTTGCCCTCGTTGCACTGATCGGATGCAGCGAAGCCGAACCCGACAGCGCGAATCCAGTCGAGGCGACCACTGGCGGCTTGAGCAAGGCCGAAGTGGCCGAGCGGGCGCGCGATACGGTCCAGCCGCAGCCGGGCCAGTATCGCGCGGTCATGGAAGTGCTCGAAGTCGATATCCCCGGCGCACCCGAGGGAGCCGGCGCGATGCTGCGCCAGATGATGGACGGGCAATCGCACGAATATTGCCTGACCCAGGCCGATGTCGACAAGGGCTACGAGGAAATGGCGCGCCAGTCGCAGGATGGCGACTGCACCTTCGAACGCTTCGATGTCGATGGTGGCGAGATCGATGCGCTGATGGTGTGTACGGGCGAGCAGTCCAACGCCATCCAGATGGCGATGAACGGAACCGCGACCCCGACTTCCTCCGTGATGAACATGACCATGACCGGCGACATGGCGGGGATGGGCGATTCGACGTTGCGGATGAAGGCGACGCACGAGCGTGTGGGTGACTGCCAGTAGAAGGTTCGGTCGGGCGTGGAACCGATGTCCCTCATACGGCATTCATGCAGGATGGCGACTTATGACAATATGATGGCAACCCGGCCCCTCGATGCAAAGATTGCCACTGGCTGGAGCCGGGCGGAGCTTGCGCGCCGCTGGGCGCTGGCAAGCGAGCCGAGCCCGGACGACGTGCGTTCGCCACGAGCGCTGTTGCTGCTGCGCGAACTGGGCTGGGTCTTCGAACCGTTCCGGCGGCTGTTCCGCAAGCTCGAGATCAGTCCAAGCGAACGCCCGCGTACCGTCATGCTGCTGCCCGGCTTCGGCGCGCATCCGATCCGCATGCGCTATATGGCGCACATGCTGGAGAAGGCGGGTCACACCGCCAAGCGCTGGGGCGTGGGCTACAATTTCGGAGCTACCGCCAAGCGCTTTGCCGAAGTCGAACACCGCTTGCTCGATCTGTTCGAGCGCGCCGGCGAACCGATTGTTCTGGTCGGCTGGAGCCTGGGCGGCGTGATGGCGCGCGAACTTGCCAAGCTGCATCCCGACAAGGTCGCCAAGATCATCACGCTGGGCTCGCCCTTTTCGGGCAGTCCGCGCGCCAACAATGGCTGGCGGGCCTACCAGGCGATTGCCGGACACCGCGTCGACGAGCCCGAATTCGATGCGGAACCAGCGAGGAAGCCGCCCTGCGAGACCGTGGCGCTGTGGAGCCCGCGCGATGGCGTTGTCCATCCGCGCTGCGCGCGCGGCAAGGTCGGCGAGCGCGATCGGGCGATCGGTGTGCGCTGCACGCATATGGGCTTTGTGCACTCGCCCGAAGTCATTAGAACCGTGCTCGGGGAACTTGAAGCTGTCTAGACCTTTGTTGCTATGACAGGAACGAACGCTTCGGACCCCGGCCATTCAAGGCTCGGGCGAAGCATTTTTGGGGAAACATGGCAGCAGGCGAATTTTTCGACGAGATGCACAAGCCCGACGGCAGTGTGCGCGATGCCTATTCGGGTTATCAGGCGTGGTATGGCGAGCAGGAAAAATCTTTCCTCAAACGCAAGCACCGCGATGCCGAACATGCCTTCCGGCGCACCGGCATCACCTTCAACGTCTATGGTGAGGACGAGGCCGAAGAGCGGCTCATCCCCTTCGACATGGTCCCGCGGATCATCACCGCGCATGAATGGCGCAAGCTGACCAAGGGCATCGAGCAACGGGTCTCCGCGCTCAACGCCTTCATGCACGATCTCTATCACCGCCAGGAAATCATCCGCGCCGGACGGGTGCCCGAGCACCTGTTCCGCAACAATTCCGCCTGGCTGCCGCATATGGTCGGCTTCACCCCGCCGGGCGGAATCTACACCCATATCGTCGGCATCGACCTGGTCCGCACCGGACCGGACGAATTCTTCGTGCTCGAAGACAACGCCCGCACGCCCAGCGGGGTCTCCTACATGCTGGAGAACCGCGAGACGATGATGGCGATGTTCCCCGAACTGTTCATGCGGGTGCCGGTCGAAAGCGTTTCCAACTATCCGCGTCGCCTCGCCAAGAGCCTGGCCGCCTGCGCGCCCGATTGCGCCGAGGGCAAGCCGGTGGTGGCGGTGCTCACGCCGGGCATCTTCAACTCCGCCTATTTCGAACACGCCTTCCTCGCCGAGCAGATGGGCGCCGAACTGGTCGAGGGCCGCGACCTGCGCGTCGTCGATGGCCGCGTCGCGATGCGCACCACCTGGGGCTACAAGCCGATCGACGTGATCTATCGCCGGGTCGACGACGAATTCCTCGATCCATTGAGCTTCAACCCCGACAGCGTGCTGGGCGTACCGGGCATCATGGATGTCTATCGCGCCGGCCGGGTTACCATCGCCAACGCACCGGGCACCGGGGTCGCCGACGACAAGGCAATCTATTCCTTCATGCCCGAGATCGTCGAATTCTACACCGGCGAGAAACCGCTGCTGCCCAATGTCCAGACCTGGCGCTGTTCGGATCCGGACAGTCTGGCCTATGTACTCGACAATCTGTCCGAGCTGGTGGTCAAGGAAGTCCACGGTTCGGGTGGTTACGGGATGCTGATCGGCCCCGCCGCGAACAAGCGCGAGTTGAGCGATTTCGCCGCCAAGCTGCGCGCCAATCCCGAAGGCTATATCGCGCAGCCGACGCTGGCGCTGTCGACCTGTCCGATCTTCACCAATCGCGGCCTCGCACCGCGCCATCTCGATCTGCGTCCCTTTGTGCTGGTCTCGCCTGACAAGGTCGACATCACGCCGGGCGGGCTGACCCGTGTGGCGATGAAGCCGGGGTCTCTGGTCGTCAATTCGAGCCAGGGTGGGGGCACCAAGGACACTTGGGTGTTGAAAGACTGATGCTGGGAAGAACCGCCAATTCGCTCTTCTGGATGTTCCGCTATCTCGAGCGGGCCGAGAACACTGCGCGTCTGCTCGACGCCGGTTTGCGCATGGCGCTCACCCGCGATTCGGTCAGCGCGGAGGAGGAGTGGCGCTCGGTCATCGAGACCGCCGGCCATCGCCGGGGCTACGAGGCCAAGAACGCCACCTACACCGGCATGCAGGCCTGGAACTATATCCTGCGCGACAAGGACAGTTCCGCCAGCGTCCTCAACACCTTCCAGCAAATCCGCTCCAATGCGCGCGAGGCGCGCAGTGCCATCACCAGCGAGGTCTGGGAAGCGGTTAACGACAGCTGGCTGCAGATCAAGGACATGCTCGCACGCCCGGTCGGCGAGCAGCGCGTAGGCGAGGTTCTCACCGCGGTGCGCCGCGCAGGCACGCTGGCGCATGGCGCGGTGCTGGGTTCGATGCTGCGCGAGGAAGGTTTCCATTTCGCCCGCGCCGGGACTTTCATCGAACGCGCCGACAACATCGCCCGCATCATGGACATCAAATACTACCTGCTGCTGCCCTCGCTCTCCTATGTCGGGTCGAGCATGGACACCGGACAGTGGGACATGGTGCTGCGCTCGGTCTCGGGCGACAGCGCCTATCGCTGGCTCAACGCCGGGCAGATCGACGCGCGCGGGATCGTCAGCTTCCTCGTGCTGGACGAGCGCTTCCCGCGCAGCCTGGCCTATTCGCACGCCGCCTTGCGCGAAAACCTCGCCGCGCTGGCGCGCATCCATGGCATCGAAGGCACAAGCAACGAACTCATGCGCGAATCCGACATTCGGCTTTCGGGTCTCTCGATCGAAGACGTCTTCGACAAGGGGCTGCACAAGTTCCTGACCGACTTCACCGCCGCCAACTCGTCGATCGCGCAGGCGATCGGCCAAGATTACAGGTTCCTTGCCTGATGCGCCTCGATATCCGCCACACCACCCGCTATCGCTTCTCCGAACCGGTCGTCCACGCGCTCCAGCGCCTCCGGCTGACGCCCAAGGCCACGCAGGGTCAGGAAATCCTCGCCTGGAACATGGAATTCGAACACGCGCATGAAGAACTGACCTACGACGACCAGCATCACAACCGGGTGACGCTGGTGGCCGTGGAAGGCGGCGCGCGCGAGGTCACGGTGACCTGCAGCGGCGAGGTCGACACCTCGGACCATGCCGGGGTCATCGGCCACCACGCCGGCCACCTGCCGCTATGGAGCTTCTGCGGCCAGACCCCGCGGACCAAGCCGGGTCCCAAGATGAAGGCATTGATCGAGAGCGTCCGCGCGGAAGGCCAGCAGCCGCTCGACATGCTCCACACGCTCTCGGCGCAGATTATCGATGCGGTGAGCTACGAAATCGGCACCACCGATGTGAACACCCCCGCCGAACAATCGCTCAGCGAAGGTCATGGCGTATGCCAGGATCATGCGCAGATCTTCATTGGTGCCGCCCGCGCGCTCGATATCCCCGCGCGCTACGTCAGTGGCTATCTGATGATGGACGACCGCATCGAGCAGGACGCGACCCATGGCTGGGCCGAAGCCTTTGTCGAGGGTCTGGGCTGGGTCGGGTTCGACATTTCCAACGGCATCAGCCCCGACCAGCGCTATGTGCGGGTTGCCACCGGGCGCGATTACCGCGATGCCGCGCCGATCACCGGAATTACCTTCGGCAACGCCTCGCAGGAACTGCAGGTCGAGGTCGCGGTGGCCCAGCGCCAGGTCCAACAATAGCGCCAGGTAAAACAATAGGGAGAATGCATGACATATTGCGTGGGAATGATCGTCGAGAAGGGTCTCGTCCTGATGAGCGACACCCGCACCAATTCGGGGGTCGACAACATTTCCGTGTTTCGCAAGATGTTCCACTGGCAGGTGCCGGGCGACCGGATCATCACCGTGATGACCGCTGGCAATCTGGCTACCACCCAGGCCGTGGTCAGCCAGCTCGAAGAGCGTACCAAGGAACCCGACCAGCGCGACAATGTGCTGCTGCAATCGCCGACCATGTTCCAGGTGGCGAGCGAGATCGGCAAGCTGGTGCGCGAAACCATCGCCGACCGCCAGCGCACCAATGGCGAGCGCGGCAAGGGCCGCTTCACCGCTTCGATCATCGTCGCCGGACAGATCGCCGGGATGGAGCCGCGGTTGTTCATGGTCTATCCCGAAGGCAATTTCATCGAGGCCAGCGCCGACACGCCTTTCTTCCAGATCGGGGAAACCAAATACGGGCGCCCGATCATCCTGCGCGGCTATGATCGCTCGATGAGCATGGAGGATGCGGTCAAGCTGCTGACGGTGTCGTTCGATTCCACGCTCAAGGCCAATCTCTCGGTCGGCCTGCCGCTCGATCTGATGGTCATCGAGCGCGACCAGTTCGAGGTAACCCACCAGCGCCGGATCGCGCATGACGATCCGTATTTCCAGGCGATTTCGACCAGCTGGAGCGACGCGCTGCGCACCGCGTTCCACTCGCTGCCCGATTACAGCTTTTTCGGCGATTACGAAGGCGATTAATTCGCCGCAGCTCCGGTCAGCGGCAGAAGCTCCCGCTTCCCAGCTCGACATGCAGATGGTCGCGATGCGCGGCGTTGTAGTCCGGACCCAGCACGGTTCCGAAGCGCTTGCAGGCGCTGCGATGGATCACGCGCAGGAACGCCTGTTCGTCGCGGTCCCGTGACGACCATCCGTCGATCACGCTGATCCGCCGCCCGTCGGCGAGCACGAAGGCGCCGATGTCGATCGCTTCCGCGCGGGCGTGGGCCGACAGACGCCCGGTCCCCGCGACATTGCGGCAGGAATAGCTGCCCATGGTCTCGATCCGCTCGAGCGGGCTACCGAGCATCTGGCGCGCCGCGCGATCGACACCGAAACGCGCCCAGCCGGCAAATGTGCTCGCCAGCGGACAGGCGACCGGACCCAGGTTGGAGAGCGCGAAACCGTCCTCGTCGCCCTGCAACCGGTCGAGCCTGACGCTGTTGGAGATCTGGCAACCGGCGCCTTCATAGCGATCGGGGAGGGAAGAATAGCGCGAGCCGGTGCGCGCCAGTTCGGTGAGGCATTGCGCGGCTTCGGGACGGATCGACGCTGCGCTGTTCGATGCTCCACGCGCGCCGGGCCGGTCGGGCTCGCGCGACTGCGGGACGGCGGAACAGCCGCCGAGAGCGATGATCGCGAGGAACCACAAGAACAGCCGCATGCGCGCACCCTAACGCGGCCATGCTTAACGCTGCCCTAAAGCGGGGGAATTCGCGAGCGTGCTAGGCGTCGGGAGCCGCGCATTGCTCCCACAGCTCGATCTTGATGCCGTCGGGATCGAGCAGCCAGGCGAATTTGCCGTAGCCCTCGTCGGCGCTGTCGAGGATATCGACGCCCTTGTCCTTAAGCTGCGCGACCATGCCGTCGCAATCGTCGACGCGCAGGTTGATCATGAAGCCGCCGACGCCGGGCTTGATGTAGTCTGCGTCCTTGAAATGGCTGACGAGCGAGTAGGGCTGATCCTTGGTCTCTTCCGACCACATCAACTGCGGCCCGTATTCGCCATCGAGCCCGAGCACCTCGCGATACCAGTGCCGCGTCGCTTCCGGGTCCTTCACGACGTAAAAGACCCCGCCCAGTCCAGTCACCTTCGCCATCGCTTCGATCCTCAGTAGCCGCTCGCCTGGCCATCCTTGCGCATCTCGGTCGCGCCGGTCAGCACCCCGGTTTCGGGATCGCGGGCAATCGCCTGATAGCCGCCAAACATGATGCCGTTGTCGACCACTTCGACCGCGTGCCCCATCGCGCGCAGCCGCTCGACCGTGGCTGCCGGAATCCCCGGTTCGACGAACAGCGTGCCAAGCGGATCGGCGGCAGGCCCGCTCAGCGCCTCGGTAGGCTGGCGGCCGCCATCGTGATTGATCCGCGCCGCATCGCCCGCTTCCTGCAGGTTCATCCCGTAATCGACCATGTTGATCAGCACCTGGACATGGCCCTGCGGCTGCATCCCGCCGCCCATCAGCCCCAGCGTCATCCACGGCTTGCCGTCCTTCTTCACGAAGGCCGGGATGATGGTCTGGAAGGGGCGCTTGCCCGGCTCGTAGGCGTTGGGATGCGCGGGATCGAGGCTGTAGAGCTCGCCGCGGTCCTGGAACATGAAGCCCAGACCGTCGGGGGTGAGCCCGCCTCCCATGCCGCGGTAATTGGACTGGATCAGGCTGACCATCATCCCGTCCCCGTCGACCACGGTCAGATAGGTCGTGTCGCCTTCGCCCTCGAGCTTGGGTTCGCCGGGGCCGAATTCGGCAGTGGCGCGTGCCGGATCGATCAGCGCGAAGCGTTCGCGTCCGTATTCCTCGGTCAGGAGCTCGGCGGGGAGGGTGGCGAAGTCGGGGTCGGCGTAAAAACGCGCGACATCGGCATAGGCGAGCCGCTTGGCCTCGGTGATGTAATGGATCACCTCGGGGCTGCCGCGCTCCCATTCGGCAAGGTCGACATGCTTGAGGATATTGACCATCTGCAGCGCCGCGAAGCCCTGGCTGTTGGGCGGCAGCTCGCACAATTCGTAACCGTTGCGATAGAGCGCGCAGGCCGGATCGACCCACTCGCTGTCATGCGCGGCGAAATCCTCCAGCGTGTAGGCCGAACCCTGCGACTGCAGGTACTCGACCATGACCTGCGCCAGTTCGCCTTCGTAAAAGACGTCGCGCCCTTCGCGGCCGATGGTTTCGAGCGTTGCGGCGAGATCGGGATTGCGGAAGATCTCGCCCGCTTCGGGCGCGGTGCCATCGGCGAACCAGGTGGCCCGCGCATTGGCGAAATCGAACGGAACGCTTTCCTGCCGCGACTCGAAGGAGCGCAGGCTGCGGTCGAGATACATCGCGATGACCGGTGCGACCGGATGGCCTTCGCGGGCATAGCGCACGGTGGGGGCGAGGATGTCGCTCATCGCCAGCTTTCCGAACCGCTCGTGCATGGCGAACCAGGCATCGACGGTGCCCGGGATGGTAACCGGGAGCGGACCGACCGGGGGCAGCGCCTCCGCACCATCCAGTTTGGCGCGCAATTGCGCGAGCGTCTGGTCCCTGGGCGAACGGCCCGAACCGTTGATGCCGTAGAGCCGGTCGGTCTTGGGGTCGTAGATAATCGCGAACAGGTCGCCGCCGATGCCATTGCCGGTCGGCTCCATCAATCCCAGCGCGGCATTGGCGGCGATCGCCGCATCGACCGCGCTGCCGCCAGCCTTGAGGATGTCGAGCGCGACCTGTGTCGCCAGCGGATGCGCGGTGGCGGCCATGCCATGCTCGGCGATCACCGGGCTGCGCGACCAGTTGGCGCCAACCGGACGGCCACCTGCGCCGATCTGCTGCTCGATCGACGGGGCGCCCTCGACGTCCTGCGCCTGTCCGAATGTGGCAGTCAGCGCGAGGGCGGCGATGCCGGCCAGCAGCGTGTGGGGTCTGATCATGTTCTCTCCAGAGTTTAGGCGGCGCCCGTAGACTGCGTTGCCTTGCTGACTAACACAATCGCGAGCCAGCTGGCGATGAAGCCGGGGACGATCTCGTAAAGCCCCTGGCCACCGATGAAGTCGGCGTTGAACCCAAGCGCGATCCACAGGGCGACCACACCCGCGCCGACCACCAGCCCAGCGACCGCGCCCGCACCGGTCATCCGGTCCCAGGTCAGCGCCAGCAGGATCAGCGGGCCGAAGGCCGCGCCGAACCCGGCCCAGGCGTTGGCGACCAGTCCGAGCACTTGGCTTTCGGGATCCGCGGCGATGATGATCGCTGCTATCGCCACCAGCGCGACGCAGACCCGGCCGACATTGACCGCCTCGCGTTCGCTGGCGTTTTTGCGCAGGAACAGGCGGTAGAAATCCTCGGTCAGCGAGCTGGATGAGACCAGCAGCTGCGAGCTGATGGTGCTCATGATCGCGGCCAGCAGCGCCGCGAGCAGGAAGCCGGTCACCAGCGGGTGGAACAGCAGCTCGGAAAGGACGATGAAGATCGTCTCGGGATCCTCGATCACCAAGCCGTTGCGGTTGGCGTAGGCGCGGCCCGCCAGGCCCACGCCCAGCGAACCGACCAGTGCCACCGCCATCCACACCAGCCCGATATTGCGCGCCGCCGGCACTTCCTCGATGCTGCGGATGGCCATGAAGCGCACGATGATATGCGGCTGGCCGAAATAGCCCAGCCCCCAGGTCACCGCGCTGATGAAGCCCAGCAGCGTCAGGCCCTCGGTCAGGCTGAGGAAGCCTTCCACCGGCACCTCGGCCAGCGATGTGCCGCCGCTGCCGCCATCGCCGAAAATCACCACCAGCGGCATCAGCACCAGCGCGACAACCATGATGCAGCCCTGGACGAAATCGGTCAGGCTGACCGCGAGAAAGCCGCCGACCATGGTGTAGGCCAGAACCACCCCGGCGGTGATCCAGATCCCCAGCATGTAATCGCTCATGCCCACGCCGGGCAGCAATTCGGCGAAGGCGGTTTCGAACAGCTTGCCGCCGCCGACCAGCCCGGCCGCGGTGTAGACGGTAAAGAAGGCCACGATGACGATCGCGCTGATGACGCGCAGCACCACCGCCTTGTCGGGGAAGCGATTGGCGAGGAACTGGGGAATGGTCAGCGCATTGCCCACTTCCTCGGTCTGTCGGCGCAGCCGCGGCGCGACGATGTACCAGTTCGCCACCGCACCCAGGAACAGGCCGATGCCGATCCAGGCTTCGACCAGACCGGCGGCGAACAGCGCGCCGGGCAGGCCGAGCAGCAGCCAGCCCGACATGTCGGAGGCTCCGGCAGAGAGCGCGGCAACTGCTGGTGGCAGGTTGCGCCCGGCCAGCAGATAGCCTTCGCTGGTATCGGTCGAGCGCTTCCAGGCGAACAGCCCGATGCCGATCATCAGGATGAAATAGAGGGCGAGGGTGATCAGGGTTCCGGTTTGCATGGACAGGCGATTAACAAAGGCGGCGCACAATTGCCACTCGTGCCGCTCGAAGGCATTCGCCGGTCGCTGCGCCGGTTGCGGAATGATGACATGTGGCGCGCCGCTTCGATTGCCGGACCATCCACGCAAGTCTCTGAGAACAAGACTGTTTCGTACGAGGCTGGCTTGCTGAGATCACGGCTAGAAGTACATTTCAAGGCATCGTAGAGGCTGCGGAATCCGCTCTGCCGTAGCGTCCCGAAAGCGCCGCAGCGATGGAGGCTTGCCGGCGCGACCCGTTTTCACTGCACCGCAACATAAATGTCGTGGCCCTGTCATCGGAGCAGCGCAGAGGCGCTGCGACGCTCCAATGAAAAGGCTCTTCGACAATGATTGCCAGACGTTCCGCTCTCACCCTGCTCGCCGCGACCACCGCGCTTGTTCCCTTCGCACCCGCCTTCGCGCAATCCGCCGCCCAGCCGCTGGTGCCAGCCGAGGAAGAGCCCGTCCGCGGCAATGAGATCATTGTCACCGCGCAGAAGATCGAGCAGCGCGCCGTCGACGTGCCGATCACCATTTCGGCGCTCAGCGGCGACCGGATCAGCGAGCTCGGCGTTACCGATCTCGACGAATTGTCCAACTACATTCCCGGGCTCAACATCCAGGAGCAAAGCGCCAACAATCCCGGCATCGTTATTCGCGGGATTACCTCGGACTCGGGTTCTTCGCAGCAGGGTCCGCGCGTCACGCTCTATTACAACGGCGTCGATATCTCGCGTTCGCGCGGATCGTATCAGGCGATCTACGATCTCGACCGGGTCGAGGTGATCAAGGGTCCGCAAGCCACGCTGTTCGGCACCGCCTCCGCGGTCGGTGCGATCAGCCTCGTCTCGGCGCGCCCGCGCGAAGGCTTTTCCGCCGAACTGACCGGCGGCTACGGCAATTACGACCAGACGCTGCTGTCGGGCTATGTCAACGCCGGCTCGGACGTGCTCGCGGGCCGGATCGCCTTCGAATGGCGCACCCGCGATGGCTATGTCGAAAACCTCGCCCCCAGCCAGGAAGAAGAGCTCTATTCGCAGGACAATCTCGGCGTCCGCGCATCGCTGCGCTACGCCCCTACCGCCGATTTCACCCTCGACCTGATCGGCACCTTCGACCGCCAGCGCAACGGCGGCACGCCATTCATCTCGGGGACTTTCCCGACCCCCGCTGGCGCCCCCGACTTCTACGGCGACGCCTTTCTGGGCGGGTCGCCCTATTCCGAAGCGGCGCTGGGCAACAGCCAGCTGGGCCTCAACCGCGAGATCTACGATGTGAACCTCACCGCTGAATACGCCTTCGACGACAGCTGGACCTTCACCACGGTCAACGGCTACCGCGAATTCGACAGCGCCGAGGTTTTCGACGCCGATGGCGGCCCCGCACCGTTCCTGGAATTCGCGGAAATCGCCACAGGCTGGCAGTTCAGCCATGAAGGGCGCTTCTCCTATGTCGACCCCTCGTGGCGCGCCTCCTTCGGTTGGAACTTTTTCACCGAAGACAATCTCCAGAACGTGCCTTTTTCGACCGAGGAAGGCACCTTTCTCCAGTGTTTGACCACGGTGGCCACGCCTCGTCCGCTGATTCCCGGCATCCCTTGCGTCGGCCCCGATGGCAGCGTCCCGGCCAGCCTGGTGACCGGTCTGGCGACCGGCGGCGCGGCCACCGCCATTCCCTACAGTTCGGTGTTCGAAAACCAGGGCAAGAACGACAGCTATTCGGTCTTCGCCGATGTCACCTGGATCCCCGTGGATCGGCTCGAACTGACGGCGGGCGCGCGGCTGCTGATCGAGGAGCGCCGGTCGGGCTATACGACCAATGTTCCCAATTCGGTGCTGAGCGGCGCGCCGCTGATCCCGGGGCAGATCGATACGGCCGGCCAGACCTTCACGGCGGACGGCAGCTTTTCCGCCGTCCTGCCCCGTTTCAACGTGCTCTATCGCGTGACCGACGATCTCAACGTCTTCGCGACGGTGTCGAAGGGCCGTCGTTCGCCAGTCGTGCAGCTTAGCGCTGCCCGCGTTGGCGGTGTTCCCGTACCGAACTTGCAGCTCGTCCCGGAAGAGACCGTGTGGAACTACGAGGGCGGGCTGAAGTTCGGCTCCGGCATCGTCTCGGGATCGCTCGGCGTCTATTACCAGAAGTACGACGGCTTCCAGGTCACGGTGATTCAGGACGACGGCAGCTCCCGCACGGAAAGCGCTGGCACCGCGAGCAACCTCGGCGTCGAGGCGGAGCTGGCGGTCGATCCGACCGACTGGCTAAGCCTGTTTGGCAATGTCGGTTATATCGATGGCGGCATCGACGAAGGCAACAATTTCGCCCCGCAGTTCTCGGGTGCGCGGTTCCGGCTCCAGCCCGAATGGCAGGCTGCGGCCGGCTTTACCGTGGATGCGCCGCTCGGCAACGGGATGCGCATCTTCGCGACGCCGTCGATCACCTATCGCAGCCGCATCTTCTTCCAGGTCCCCAACGATCCGCTGATCTCGCAGGGACCGGTAACGCTGTTGAACGCCCGCGCCGGGGTGAGTTTTGCCGAGGATCGGCTCGAGATTGCCGGCTTCATTCGCAACGCTGCCGATGAAGAATACCTGCTCGACGCGGGCAACACCGGCGGAGCCTTCGGCATTCCGACCTTCATTCCGGCCGAACCGCGCTTCTACGGGATCCAGATCACCGGCCGGATCTGACCGCCAGCTCGACAGACGCCGTCCTCTCGCCATGCGGGAAGGCGGCGTCTATCGTCCGGGCATGAGACGATGCTGTAATACTTCGATTTCGGGAGCCAGGCGGATTTGACCGCCTCGCTCACCCTGTTCACCGGTCTCATGGCCGTGGCATTCTGCCTGGTCCACCTGTTGGTCGGACGGCTGCGGTTCCTCGACCGCAACCCGCGCAGCCGCTGGCTCAGTTTTGCCGGCGGCGTGGCGGTGGCCTATGTCTTCCTTCACATGCTGCCCGAGCTCGGAGCGCATGTCGGCACCTTCCGCCGCGCGACGGGCCTCGAGGCGGTGAGGGCCGAAAGCGCGGTCTATGGGCTGGCGATGATCGGCCTGGCGGTCTTCTACGGCACTGAGCGGGCGTTGAAACGCAGCCGGAGCGAACGCGGCGAACGCGGCGACGGGGACCGGCCCGAGAGCAGCGTGTTCTGGCTGCATATCGCCGCCAGCAGCCTGTTGATCTTCGTGATCGGCTATCTGCTCAACCATCGCGAAGATGCGAGCCTGGCCGGCCTGGCGCTGTATTTCTTCGCCATGACGCTGCATTTCGTGACCGCCGATTTCGGCACGCGGGTCGACCATCCCGAACTCTACGACAGTCAAGGGCGCTGGGCGCTGTGCGCGGCGACTCTCGGGGGGTGGGTCCTCGGGACGCAGGTCTCGGTGCCCGAGATCGCCATCGGCGGGCTGTTCGCTTTCGTCGCCGGCGCCATCGTGCTGGTGGTGCTCAAGGAGGAGCTGCCCGAGGAGAGGAAAAGCTATTTCCTCCCCTTCGCGGGCGGCACGCTGCTTTATGCGGCGCTGGTGCTGGGCGAACAGGCGCTGACCGCCTGAAGCGCGTCAGCCGCCCTTGCGCTTGGCTTTCTTGCGCTCGTTGGGATCGAGGATCGCCTTGCGCAGGCGGATCGTCTGCGGGGTCACCTCGACCATCTCGTCATCGTCGATATAGGCGATCGCCTGTTCCAGCGTCATCGCGCGCGGCGGGGTAAGGCGGATCGCGTCATCCTTGCCGGTCGAGCGGAAGTTGGTCAGCTGCTTGGACTTGAGCGGGTTGACCTCGAGATCCTCGGGCTTGGCGTTCTCGCCGATGATGATGCCCTCGTAGATCTTCTCGCCCGCGCCGATGAACAATTCGCCGCGTTCCTCGAGAGCGAACAGCGCATAGGCGGTGGCCTCGCCGGAGGAATTGGACAGCAGCACGCCGTTCTGGCGCCCACCGACCGCACCCTTGTAGGGTCCGTATTTCTCGAACAGGCGGTTCATGATGCCCGTGCCGCGCGTGTCGGACAGGAATTCGCCATGATAGCCGATCAGCCCGCGGCTGGGCGCCGAGAAGGTGATGCGGGTCTTGCCGCTGCCGCTCGGGCGCATCTCGGTCAGCTCGGCCTTGCGGCGCTGCATCTTCTCGACGACGGTGCCCGAATGCTCGTCATCGACATCGATGACGACGGTTTCATAGGGCTCGAGCCGCTTGCCGTCTTCCTCCTGGAAGAGCACGCGCGGGCGGCTGATGCCGAGCTCGAAGCCTTCGCGGCGCATCGTCTCGATGAGCACGCCGAGCTGCAATTCGCCGCGGCCCGCGACTTCGAAGCTGTCCTTGTCGGCGGCTTCGGTAACCCGGATCGCGACATTGGTTTCCGCTTCGCGCAGCAGGCGGTCGCGGATCATGCGGCTGGTGACCTTGGAACCTTCGCGGCCGGCCAGCGGGCTGTCGTTGACGCTGAAGCGCATCGCCAGCGTGGGCGGATCGATCGGCTGCGCGGGGATCGGTTCCTTGACGGAAGGATCGGCGATGGTGTTCGAAACGGTCGCCTTCTCGAGCCCGGCGAGCGCGATGATGTCGCCCGCCTGCGCGGTTTCGACGGGGACGCGGTCGAGCCCGTCGAAGCTCATCAGCTTGGTGGCGCGGCCGACCTCGACGACCTTGCCCTCGACGTCGATCGCGTGGATCGGGTCGTTGACGCGGACGGTACCGGACTGGATCCGGCCGGTGAGCACGCGGCCCATGAAATTGTCGCGGTCGAGTAGCGTCGTGAGGAAGCTGAACGGGCCATCGGGATCGAGCCCGGGCGAGGGGACATGCGCGACGACCTGTTCGAACAGCGGATCGAGCGTGCCCGAGCGCGCTTCGGGGTCGGAGCTGGAATAGCCGTCGCGGCCGCTGGCGTAGAGCACGGGGAAATCGAGCTGCTCGTCGTTCGCGTCGAGCGTGAGGAACAGTTCGAACACCTCGTCGAGCACTTCGGCGTGGCGGCCATCGGGACGGTCGATCTTGTTGACGACGACGATCGGCTTGAGGCCGAGCGCCAGCGCCTTGCCGGTGACGAACTTGGTCTGCGGCATCGGGCCTTCGGCGGCATCGACCAGCAGGATCACCCCGTCGACCATCGACAGGATGCGCTCCACCTCGGCGCCGAAGTCGGCGTGGCCAGGGGTGTCGACGATGTTGATGCGGGTGTTGGTGCCGTCGTGGCCCCACTCGACGCTGGTGCATTTGGCGAGGATCGTGATGCCCCGCTCCTTTTCCAGGTCGCCCGAGTCCATCGCGCGTTCTTCGACGCGCTGGTTCTCGCGGAAGGTGCCGGACTGGCGGAAAAGCTGGTCGACGAGCGTGGTCTTGCCATGGTCGACGTGGGCGATGATGGCGATATTACGCAGATCGCGGGACATGAGGCGGGTGCTTTCGTGGGGAGAGTGTCGGGGGGATGAGGTCGCGCGCCTCTACCGCAGGTGCCTCGCAACGGCAAGCGCGCAGGGTGCAATATGCTTGCAGACGCGGCGGGTGTGAATTGGCTGCAACAATCGCGCAACAATTCGACGAACGACGCAACATTGGCGTTGAGCAACACTGAACGTCCCCCTAAGGCGCCGAGCGAGACGCACGGGAGAGACGCGCGTCGAGTTCGCACATCGCCGGGTTCGCTAAACAGACGAGCTCGCACAAAGAGGACCATTCATGCACATTTCCGTTTCCGCGCGCCTGCTTGTGGGCGCAGCTGCCTTTGCCTTGACCCCTGCCAGCGCGTTCGCGCAGGACGTGACCCAGAACGAGCCGGTCCGTACGCAGGACAATGACGCCGAACTGACGAACGACACGGCCGATGTTGCCCCGGCGACCAACCCCAACGTCATTGTCGTGACCGCCACCAAGCGCGAGCAGACGCTGCAGGAAGTTCCCGTGTCGGTCAGCGTGACCACCGGCGAAACGCTCGAGCGCGCCGAAATCCGCGACCTGCAGGACCTGCAGACGGTGTCGCCCTCGCTGCGCGTGAGCCAGCTGCAGAGCTCCGCCAACACCACCTTCATCATCCGCGGCTTCGGCAACGGCGCCAACAACGCCGGCGTCGAGCCCTCGGTCGGCGTCTTCATCGACAACGTCTTCCGCTCGCGCTCCGCGGCCCAGATCAACGACATCGCCAACGTCCAGCGCATCGAAGTGCTGCGTGGTCCGCAGTCGACGCTGTTCGGCAAGAACGCCAGCGCCGGCGTGATCTCGGTCGTTACCCGCGAGCCGCAGTTCAACTTCGGCGGCTCGGTCTCGGCGACCTATGGCAATTACAACAACATCGTCCTCAAGGGCGACGTCACCGGCCCGCTGACCGACAGCGTCGCCTTCTCGCTCGACGGCAATCTCAACAAGCGCGACGGTTATGTCGATGTCGCCAATCTCGACGAGCAGATCAACGAGCGCGACCGTTACTCGGTGCGCGGCCAGCTGTTGTTCGACAACAACGGCCCGTTGGTCCTGCGCGCCATCGGCGACTATTCCAAGATCGACGAGCTTTGCTGCTACGCCGGTAATCTCATCGCCGGCCCGACCGTGCCGCTGATCTTCGCGGTGGGCGGCCAGATCGAGCGCGAGGACATCTTCTCGGATCGCACCTATCTCAATCAGCTGCCCGTCAACGAGATCGAAAGCTATGGCGGTTCGCTGCAGGCGGATTACGAGCTGGGCGCGGTTTCGCTGACCTCGATCACCGCCTATCGTGAACTGCGCAGCTTCAGCCAGCAGGACGTCGATTTCTCCAGTGCCGACGTGGTCTCCGAATTCCGCGACCAGGCGATCGACACCTTCACGCAGGAATTCCGGGTGACCTCGGATTTCGATGGCCCGCTCAACTTCCTGCTCGGCGGCTTCTACTTCAAGGAAGACGTGGCGCAGAACAGCGGCCTGACCAACGGGCCGGATGCACGTCCATTCTTCGACCTGCTGGCGGGAAGCGGCAGGCCCGGCACGCTGGCAGGCGTTGAAGCGGCTCTGGGCTTCCAGAGCGGTTCGATCTTCGCCACCGGGCCCAGCACCCGCGAGTTCTTCACGCTCGAGAACGAGAGCTACTCGATCTTCGGCACGGTCGATCTCGAAGTCACCGACCGGCTGACGCTGACCGGCGGCTTCAACTACACCGACGACAAGAAGGACTTCGCGCTGTCGCAGGAGTCACTCGATCCGCTCGCCAACACCAATCTGGTCGATGCAGTGATCGTGGGCCAGATCGCCGGGGCTCTGCGCATTCCGCCGAGCCAGGTGACCCCGACGGTGATCGGTCAGTTCGCGCAGGGCAACCCGGGGGCGTTCCAGGCTATCGCCGCGGCTGCGACCAATCCGGCTGTCAATCCGCTGCTGGCGCTGCGTCCCCTGCAGTTCCTTCCGCCGTTCCTTGGCGTGCCCAATGCGGTGGAACCGGGCCAGACCCGCGACGACGACTGGAGCTACACGCTTCGCGCCGCCTACGACGTGACCGACAACATCAACGCCTATTTCACCTATGCTACCGGCTTCAAGGCGAGCTCGGTCAACCTGTCGCGCGACAGCCGTCCGTTCCCGACCGATTTTACTCCGGGTCCGTTCGGCAGCACGATCCTGGCTCCGTCCTCGCCAATCCGCGATGCCGGGCTGGCGGTGCCCAACCTCGGGACCGGCACGCGCTTCGCCCTGCCGGAAAAGGCCAAGGTCTACGAAATCGGCTTGAAGGGACAGTTCGACCGGGTCGGGTTCAACCTCGCGCTGTTCGACCAGACGCTGGAAGGCTTCCAGTCGAACGTGTTCACCGGCACCGGCTTCGCGCTGGCCAATGCGGGCGAACAGTCGACCAAGGGCTTCGAATTCGATGCGACCGTTTCGCCGGCCGATCCGCTGGTGTTCACCTTCGCGCTGACCTATCTCGACCCGCTGTTCGACAGCTTCCCGCAATCGGTTTTGGGCGATCTGTCGGGCCAGCGCCCGGCCGATATCCCGGAAATCACCATCGCCACCTCGGGCACCTACACGCACGAGTTCGGTGCCAGCGGCAATCTGCTGATCGGTCGGGTGGATTACTACCACGAGAGCAACACGCAGATCGTCAACGGCCTCACCGGCTTTGGAACCATCGCTCAGGGCATCGCGGTGGCGCGTCAGTTCCGCCGCGAAGTCAACCAGGTCAACGCCTCGCTGGCCTTCGTGATGGACAATGGTTTCGAACTGTCGGCCTATGTCCGCAACCTCACCAACGAGCGCTACCTCACCGCGGTGTTCGACGGCGTGGCGCAGGCCGGAACGGTTTCGGGCTACCCGAACGCACCGCGCACCTACGGCGCAACCGCTCGCTTCCGCTTCTGAGCGGCAAGCCATCGATGAAAAGGAAAAGGGGGCTTTGCGGCCCCCTTTTTCTTGTCTGCAGTGCGGATGGGAATTGCTCAGTCCGGATGCGCTACCGGCCAGGCTGGACGATCTCTTACAGGGTACGGAGCGCCTGCGCGGGTTTGGCGCGCAGCAGCGGCAGCGACCCCAGCACCGCGAACAGCAGCACCACCGCGATCCCCATGCCAAGCACAGCCAGCACCGCGCCCCAGTCGGGCAGCCAGTCGAACTCGAACAGTTGGGTGACCACCAGCCAGGCGGTGAGGCTGCCGAGGCCCAATGCCACCACCGCCAGTGCCCCCGCCAACAGCAGGTATTCGACCAATTGCATCGTCAGGATCTGGCGCCGGTCGGCGCCGAGCACGCGCAGGATCACCGTGTCGTAGGTCCGCTGCGCCCGCGCCGAGGCAATCGCGCCCAGCAGCACGGCCAGCCCGGCCAGCACCGCGACGCCCGCGGCCGCCAGCGTCGCCAGCCCGACCTGTTCGAGCAGCGTGCGCGCCTGTTTCAGCACATTGCCGACCTCGATCACCGAACTGGATGGAAACTCGCGCACCAGCGCCTGCAGCAGCGGTCCGGTGGGGGTGCCCTCGGTCAGGTCGATGGTGGCGGCGAGATTGTGCGGCGCATCCTGAATGGCGTTGGGGCTGAGCACGAAGACATAGTTGAAACCCAGGCTTTCCCAGTCGATCCGTCTGAGGTTGGCGATCCGCGCGGTCCGCTCGACCCCGAGCACGCCGAAGGTCAGCATGTCGCCGATCCCGAGCCCGGCAGCCTCGGCAAATTCCTCGTCGATCGAGACCAGCGGCTCGCCAGTGTAGAACGGGCCCCACCATTGGCCCTGGGTGATGACATTGCCGTCGGGGACATTGTCGGCATAGGTCAGCCCGCGTTCGCCGCGCAACGCCCAGGCGCCATCGGGAACCTCCTCGAGCTCGGCGGTGCGGGTCATGTTGCCCTCGGACCCGAAGGCCAGCACCGCACCGCGCAACGCGGGAACGGCGCGGATCATGGCCTGCTCGTCCTCGGCCAAGACCAATCGCTCGAAATCGCTCACGCGGTCGCGCGGGATATCGAGCACGAAGTAATCCGGTGCCTGCTCGGGCACGCGCTGCTCGATATTGCCGTCGATCGCCGATTGTACAGCAGCCAGCAGGACGAACGCGGCCAGGCCGAAGCCAAGCGCGGTTACCAGCGCGGTGGTGCTCGAACCGGGGCGATGGAGATTGGCGAGCGCGTTGCGGGCGATCGGGCTCGAGGGGCGCGGCAGTGCCGCAGCGAGGCGGCGGATCCCCATTGCGAGCAGCGCGAGCAGCCCCAGCGCGACTGCAGCTCCTGCAAGGAACATCGCCGAGAGTTCGGGGCGGCTGGCGGTCAGCAGCGCCAGTGCGACGATCGCCACGAGCCCACCGGCCACGATCCCCAGCGCCTTGCGATCGCTTGCCAGCGGAGAAATGCGCGCGCGCATCAGCGCCATAGCCGGAAAACGCCGCGCCCGCATCAGCGGCGGGGCAGCGAAGATAAGTGCAACCAGCAGCCCATAGGCCAGCGCCAGCAGTATCGCGCCGGGATCGATCACCAGCCCGCTGTCGACCGGGAGCAGGCCCTGGAGCGTGAGCGCCAGCACCGGAGTGACCGCAATCCCGACGAGAATGCCGGCAAGGCTTCCGACCATCGCTGCAGCGAAAATCTGCAGCGCATAGATCCGCGCGATGTCGCCGCTGCTCGCGCCGAGGATTTTCAATGTGGCGATGCCTTGGCGTCGGGCATCGAGATAGGAGGTCACCCCGCCGCCGATCCCGATCCCGGCGATGACCAGCGCGGCGAGACCGACGAGAGTGAGAAATTCGCTCATCCGGCTGACGAAACGGTCGGCGCCCGGTGAGGCGCGGTCGGCGGTGCGGAAATCGAACCCGGCCTCGGGGAAGCGCTCCTCCAAAGCGTCGCGGACCTCCTCGGTTTCCTGCGCGGCAGCGAAGGCGACGCGGGTCTTGGTCTGATACATCGAACCGGGGGCGATGAGACCGGCGCGGATCGGCAGGTCCTCGGCAGCGATCACCGTGGGGCCGAGCTGGAAACCTTCGCTTAGCTTGTCGGGCTCGTTGGCGATGATGCCGCCGACGGTGAGCGTCTGCGTGCCGATAGCGACGCTGTCGCCCGTCGCGATGCCGAGCCGGTCGGCTGCGCCCTGACCGAGCCAGACCTGGTCCGCAGGCGGGGCGCCGACCGCGCGTCCGTCCTTGAGCGTGAGTTCGCCATAGAGCGGATAGGCACCATCCACCGCCTTCAACCCGATCGGAACCGCCTGCTCGCCCGCGCGCGCCATCGCCTGCATGCGATAGCCGCGCGAGAGTTCGCCATATTCTGCCAGCGCCGCGCTTTCCTCTTCATCCAGACCGCGTTGCCACAGCTCGATCTCGAGATCGCCGCCGAGCAACTCCTGTCCGCTGGCGGCGATTTCCTGCTCGATCGCCGCAGTCAGCGAACCGATCGCAGTCAGCGCCCCGGTGCCGAGGAACAGGCAGACCAGCAGTAGGCGCAAACCACGGAAGCGCGCGTTGAGATCGCGCCGCGCGATGCGCCAGGCGGTTGCCCAGCTCATGCGTGCGCCGCCGCTCCGCCAGTGTCAGCCTTGGTGTCGCTGTCGATGCGACCATCGGCGAGGGTGATCACCCTCGCGCATTTCTCGGCCAGTTCGGGATCATGGGTGATGACCAGCAACGTCGCGCCGGTCTCGGCGCGGCGCGCGAAGAGCAGGTCGACGATTTCATGGCCGGTCGCGGCGTCGAGATTGCCGGTCGGTTCGTCGGCGAAGATCAGCGCGGGGCGCGCGGCGGTGGCGCGGGCGATCGCGACGCGCTGCTGTTCGCCGCCGGACAATTGCTGGGGGTAGTGGTCGAGCCGGTGGCCGAGCCCGACCGCTTCCAGCTCGGCGCGCGCGCGGGGCTGGGCATCGCTCTCGCCGGCCAGCTCCATCGGCGTCGCGACATTCTCCAGCGCGGTCATGGTCGGCAGCAGGTGGAAGGCCTGGAGCACGATGCCGATCCGGCCGCGGCGGGCGTGGGCAAGGCTATCCTCGCCCATTGCCGCGAAATTCTCCCCGGCGACGCTTAGCGTTCCGCTGCTGGCGCGTTCGAGACCGGACAGCACCGCCATCAGCGAGCTCTTGCCCGAGCCAGAAGGGCCGAGCAGTGCGACCGTCTCGCCGGTCTCGATCCGCAGGTCGATCCCGCGCAGGATTTCGACCGGCGCCTGTTCGGTGCCGAGCGTCAGGGTGAGGTTCTGGGCGAGGATTGTCGGGGAGGGGTTTGTCACGATGCTGCGATGGCATAGGGAAGGGGGCCACACAAGGAAGCTCGACGATGCGTATTGGTAACTGGTCTATCGGCTGCGCCGCACTGGCGCTTGCCGCCTGCTCGGGCGAAGCGGGGGAGGCGCCCGTCGCCGCCGAGGAAGCGCGCGTCGAAGCGCCTGCAACGGATATCGCAATCAGCGGCGAGGAGCGGCGTATTCTCGCCTTCGGCAACAGCCTGTTCGCGGGCTACGGGCTGGCGGAAGCGGAAGGCTATCCGGAGAGGCTCGAAGCCGCGCTGCGTGGCCAGGGGGTGAACGCCCGCGTGATCGATGCCGGGGTTTCGGGCGACACCAGCGCCGCGGGGCGCCAGCGGCTGGCGTTCACGCTCGACGGGCTGGAGACAACGCCCGATCTGGTTATGCTCGAACTGGGTGGCAACGATCTCATCCGCGGGCTCTCGCCCGAGGAAACCCGCGCCAATTTCGAGGCGATGCTCGGCGAGTTGCAGAGCCGCGACATCCCGGTGCTGATCATGGGAATGCGCGCGCCACCCAATTACGGGCCAGAGTTCCAGCAAAGCTTCGACGCGCTCTATGGCGAGCTGGCGCAGGAATACGAGGCGCAGCTGGTGCCGTTCTGGCTCGAGAGCATCTATGAGAATCCCTCGCTGTTCCAGTCCGACCGGATCCACCCGACCGCGCCGGGCATCGACGCCCTGGTGGCCGATACGCTGGATGATGTGCAGGCGGCGCTTCCCGCGGCGGAGTGAAGTGTGGGAGGCCTAGCGGCGCTGGGCGGTCCCATTGGCGACGTTCCAGACCGCAGCCTCCTCGGCGATGGCCTTGAAAGGTGCGATCTCGGTCCCGGTGATCCACACCTGCGATCCCCCTGCACGCAGCCGCTCGAACAGCGCCGCGCGCCGGTCTGGGTCGAGATGCGCGGCGACCTCGTCGAGCAGCAGCAGCGAGGCGCGTCCCTTCGCCGAAAGCGCGGCATGCGCGATGGTGATCGCCAGCAGCAGCGCCTTCTGCTCGCCGGTCGAACATTGTGCGGCGGGCATCCGCCGGGCGGCGTAGAGCACTTCGAGATCGTCGCGGTGCGGCCCGTCGAGCGTGCGCTGTGCGGCGCGGTCGCGGCGGCGGTTGTCATGGAGCGCCTGCGATAGACCTTCGTAGCCGAGCGGCCCGCCGGGAACGTAACTCAGCGCGGGGCGGGGGAAGGGCGCCTCGGACTGCGCCACGATTTCTGCCATCAGCGCATCGATCAGCCGCGCGCGGCCTTCGCTCAGCGCGGTGCCGTGCTCGGCCAGCTGCGCCTCGATCGCGTCGAGCCAGCTGGGGTCTGGCTCGCGATCGTCGGACAGCAGGCGGTTGCGTTCGCGCAGAGCGGCTTCATAGCGCCCTGCATGGCGCGCGTGGACCGGGTCGATCGCCAGCGCCAGCCGGTCGAGATAGCGGCGCCGGTCCTGCGCGGCGCCGACGAACAGGCCGTCCATTGCCGGGGTCAGCCAGCCGATCGCCAGCCATTCGCCCAGCGCGACAGCCGAGCTCTCGGCGCTGTTGACGCGCACCCGGCGCCGTCCCGGCTGCGCGCCCTGGGTGTAGGTGCCCAGCCGCACCGGCTCCTCTGCACCGACCAGGCTCGCCCCGACCGCGAAGCCGTCTGCGGCCCCGCCGCGCATCATCTCGACCAGCGCCGCGCGGCGCATCCCGCGGCCCGGGGAGAGCAGCGACAGCGCCTCAAGCACATTGGTCTTGCCCGCGCCATTGGCACCGACGAGCAGGTTCATCCGCGCGGTGCCTTCGAGCGTGGTTTGGGCGTGGTTGCGGAAGTCGGAAAGCGAGATGCGGTCGAGCGCCATAAGCCAGTGGAGCGTTACCCTCGCCCTCTGAACGAGGCCAGCGCGAAACGCATTTCGAACAGTTGGGAAAATTCACCAACCTTTCGGATCGATGAACGCTCGGTTCAGGCACCAGTGGCTGAACAATGGCTGAATTCCGCCATTCTCATAGTTTGGCACGGGGGTTGCAAACTACCTGGTGTCCCCGGAATGGCCGGGGTTCAGGGATACAAAAGGACCAACACCATGTCGTTCAACACCATCAACAACGCCTTCGCCGCTGTCGCCGCCATCGCCATCTCGGCCATCGTCATGGCCGCCGCGATCGTCCCCGCCAGCCCGACCGGCTTCATCGTCTGATCCGCGCTTCGCGGTCAACTCTCATTCGAACTGAAAGGACATCATGTTAAACTTCGATAGCAACAAGCTATTCGCCGCCGGCTTCTCGCTGGCACTCTCGGGGATCTTTCTGGCCATGGCCATCGTCCCTGCCTCGCCCAGCGGACTGATCGCATGAGCGATCTGCGCCACACCGACCCGGGCGGTCCGCCGTCGAAAAGCTTTCGACTGGACCGGCGCTGCGGCAAACTGATGGGGGTCTGCGCCGGGATCGCCAATTATTTCGGAATCGACACCACGCTGGTACGGGCTGGCTTCGTGATCGCCACTCTGGTCGGCTTCGGCAGCCCGATCCTGATCTACCTCGCGATCGGCCTGATCGCGGATTGAGAGGCGCGGAGCGATCCGCGCCTCTCGCATGTCACCAACAGATTCACATGGCCGAGATGCCGCCGTCGAGCTTGATCTCCGCGCCGGTCATGAACTTGCTCTCGTCGCTGGCGAGATAGACCACAGCATTCGCGATATCATTGGGTTCACCGACCGTCTTGAGCGGGATCTGGCGCGCCAGCTTTTCGAGCAGGACCTGCTTGTCGAGATTGTGCTGGCGCGCGGTCCCGTCGAGGATCGGCGTATCGACGAAGGTTGGATGCACCGAATTGCAACGGATGTTCATCCGGTTCTTGGCGCAATGCAGCGCGATCGATTTCGACAGCATCCACACCGCCGCCTTGGACGAATTGTAAGCCGGCATGGTGTCGCTGGCGATCAGTCCGGCAATGCTGGAAATGTTGATGATCGATCCGGGCGCGTGCTCGCGCATCAGCGGCAGGGCCTTCTGGCAGCCGTGGAAGATCGAATCGACATTGACCGAGAAGCAACGCTTCCATTCCTCGAAATCGCAGGTCTCGATATTGCCGCCCACGCCGATCCCGGCGTTGTTGACCAGCACGTTGAGCCCGCCGAGATTGTCGCGTGCGGCTTCCACCGCCGCTTCCCACGCCAGCGGGTCGGTAACGTCGTGGGCAATGGCGAAGGCGGTGCCGGCGCCCAGTTGCTCGTCGATCAGCGTGGCGGTTTCCTGCGCACCCTCGCCATTGATGTCGGTGCACAGCACAAGCGCACCTTCCTCGGCCAGCCGCGTCGCGTGCGCGCGTCCGAGGCCCTGCGCTGCGCCGGTCACCAGCGCCAGCTTGCCCGCGCAGCGATTGCCCTTGGTCGTGGTCATAGTCTCTCTCCCGAAATGATGTCCTGTCCCAACAGCATGAGCAGGCGCACATCGACGCCGCAACCTTCGCCGCGCTTGCTTTCGAGAAACTGCCCGAGCTTAGCGCGGGGGATGCGGTGGACGGTGATGTCTTCGCTCTCGGTCCCGCCGCCTTCTCCGACCCGCTCGAGCTGCGTCGCGCGGACGAGGGTGAAGCTTTCGCCGACCATGCCGGGCGAGGAGTAATAGCTCCCGCAATCCTCGAGCTTGCCCGCGCGATAGCCGGTTTCCTCCTCGAGCTCGCGCCCGGCGGCGGCGAGATCGTCCTCGTCCTCCGCCCCGTCCTCGTCGCCGATCAGGCCAGCGGGCAGCTCGATGCAATTGCGCCCCAGCGGGACTCGGTATTGCTCGACCAGGAGCACTTCGTCGTCGATCAATGCGAGGATCACCGCCGCGCGGATATTGCGCGCGCGGCCGACATATTCCCAGCGTCCGCGAGTCTTGGCGACGACATATTTGCCCTGCCAGACGATGTCTTCCGGTGCGTCGCGATCCGCGGTCATGGAAGCTGCGCTAGACCTCGATCAGACGGTCGGGCAGTTCGTTCCGGTCGTCCTCGGCAGGGGGGAAATGCTCGGCCAGCACCTGGCCGACATCGCGGACCCCGGCGGCCATTCCCTCGGCCACGCAGCCGCGTTTGATGTCGGCCAGCATGTCGGCCATCGCCTCGCCCCAGACATCGGCGGAAACCTGTTCCGCGATCGGCCTGTCGGCAACAATTTCGGCGCGGTGCTCCTGCATGGATAGGTAGATCAGCACCCCGGTGCGGCCATGCGTGCGGCGTTCGGCGCCGACCTTGAAATGGGAGATCGCGCGGTCGTGGACGCGCGCCGTCTTGACCGGGCCGGGGACGACGCGGAACTTGAGCGCATCCCATGACAACAGCAGCCAGGTGAGGACGAAGGCGACCAGCCCGAGCATGATCGTCATCGTGGCGAGTTCGCCGGTGGTCCATTCATGCGTCCATCCGCCGATCAGCGAATCCCACAGATCGAGGAAGGGCTCGGGAAGGAGCGCGAACAGGCTCATCGCGGAAAAGGCTATCCCTGCGGCCCACATCAGCACGACATCGGTATAACCGTCCGAGCGATCGGCGAGCACGGTCACGATCTCGCCGCTGGTGGCGCTTTCGGCCTTGGCGACCGCATCGGTCACGATGGCGTGCTGGTCAGCTGTCAAATAGGCCATCTACCACCCCCCGGAGGCGCCGCCGCCCCCGAAACTGCCGCCGCCGCCGGAAAAGCCTCCGCCACCGCCGAAGCCGCCTCCGCCACCGCCGAAGCCGCCACCGCCGCTATTGGACAGGCCGCTGGCGACTGCCTTGCCGACTTCCCACAGTATGATGTTGCGCGCGATATCACCGCCGCCGCCGCGATAACGCCGCTTGCCGCGCCGGCCGAACATCGGCAGCACGAAGAAGAACAGGATGAAGCCCAGCCAGATCAGCCCGCCGATCGGAAAGCCGCCTTCACCGGCGTTTGCGCGTTCTTGCGTGGCCTGCTGGGCGACCGCCGCCGCTTCCTCGGGCGGCAGTTCGAGCTGGGTTACGATGCGCTGGGCGCCCTGCGCGATCCCGGCGGAGAAATCTCCTTCCCGGAAATAGTCCTTCATTTCCTCGACATATTCGAAGGCCAGCCCGTCGGGGAGGATGCCTTCGAGCCCGTATCCGACCTCGATCCGCATCAGCCTTTCGTTGGGCGCGACGATCAGCAGCACGCCGTCGTCGTTCTCGGCGTCGCCGATCCCCCATTCGCGGCCGAGTCGATAGCCATAGTCGGCGATGTCGTAGCCCTGCAGGTCGGGAAGCGTGACGATGACGAACTGGCGCTGGTTGCGCTCCTCGAACTCGTCGAGCTGTTGCGTCAGCTGCGCTTCGGTGGCGTCGTCGATGATGTTCGCCGCATCGACAACGGGTGCGGTGCCGCGCTCGGGAAACTCCTGGGCATAGGCGGCAGGTGCCAGCGCGAGCGCGGCCAGCAGGACGATAAGATTGCGAAGCAGACTGATCGGTTGGGCCATTCCGGCGATGTCAGCCCCGCTCAGTTTGCAGCGGGCGCGGTGTCGGTGCGTCCCATGTCGAGCTCGGGCGCGACTTCGGCCCCTTCGGTCGCGGCCTCGTAGGGCACCATCGGTTCGGCACCGTGGATTATGTTGGCGCCGATCGTGTCCGGGAAGGTGCGGATGGTCGTGTTGTACTGGCGCACCGCCTCGTTGTAGTCGCGGATCGAGGTCGAGATGCGGTTTTCCGCGCCCTCGAGCTGGACCATCAGCCGGCCGAAATTCTCTTGGCTGCGCAGTTCGGGATAGCGTTCGACCGAGACCAGCAGCCGCGACAGGGCGCCACCGAGCTGGCTCTGCGCCTGCTGGTATTGCTGCATCGCCTCGGGATTGGTGAGATCGTCGCCATCGATCTGGATCTCGGGGCGGGTGGCCGAGGCGCGCGCCTCGATCACGCCCTGCAGCGTCTCGCGCTCCTGCTCGGCGGAGGACAGCACCACCTGCTGGAGATTGGGAATGAGATTGGCGCGGCGCTGGAACTGGGCCTCGACATCGGCCCATTTGGCCTTGGCGTTCTCCTCGGCGGCGGGAACCGAATTGATCCCGCAGGCGGAGAGCGTCAGCGCCATGGCGGCGATGCCGATCGCCCTCGTTGCGGTGCGGATGGCTGCGAAGCGATTCATGACATACCCCTCGGTGGAAAACTGTCTTACCTAGATAGCACGGCTCTGATTTCTTTCAAGCGGAGCCGTCTTGTCGGCGGGGCTTGAGCCTCTCCGAGGCCCATGGCAGGGCGGCGGTAGAACTGGGAAAGGGATGCCATGAAGCTGGGTAGCGAATTCAAGAAATTCATCGCGCGCGGGAATGTGATCGATCTGGCGGTCGGCGTGGTGATCGGCGCGGCCTTCAGCGGGATCGTTACCCAGCTGACCGAAGGCGTGATCATGCCACTGATCGGCTGGATCTTCGGAGATATCGACTTTTCCAACTGGTTCCTGCTGCTGGGCGAGGTGCCCGAAGGCTACGAGGGTGCGCTGGACAATTACGAACAGCTCAGGGAAGCCGGCGTCGTGATGATCGGCTACGGCGCGCTGCTGACCGCGATGATCAATTTCCTGATCGTCGCCATGGCGCTGTTTCTGTTGGTGCGCAGCGTCAACCGCGTGACCGAGGAAATGCAGCGCAAGCAGGCGGCCACCGAGGACAGTTCCACCAACGACGAGGTGCCCACCGACCCGCAGCTCGATGTGCTCAAGAAAATTCTCGTTGAATTGAAGCGGGAGCCGGCGAGGCCATCCGACCCATCGTCCACTTCACATTAAGCTTCGTATCGCTATATAGGGTGCGTCGGTTTCGGCCGACTATGGCGATAAAGTGTTGCGTACAATAGGCACAACGGACCCGGGGGCAGTACCCGGCGGCTCCACCACCAGCGGCGAGAAACCGCCTTTGATGCTGGGGCCGAACTAGGATCGACGTGTGTTGAAAAGCGCAGTTTTTGCCCGGGCTGAGTAACCCGTTCAAGGCTCAAAACCATAAGTGCCAATGACAATGAAGCACTCGCTCTTGCTGCGTAATTTGATGGCCTAACGGCCTGACTTTACAAAGCCAAAGCGCGGTTGGACCGACCGGGCAACAGAACGGATTCCGGGGCTCCGGGGGTAGCTAGCAACAGAAACCCCCACTTTCATTCAGACGGGACCGACGATGCCGAGCGCTGCCTACCCAGCGTTCTCGGGTTCTACGGCTGCCTTGGCGGCCTGCTCATAGCGGATCGCGTCGAGAATCTTGGCCCCGCCCAGGAAAACGGCGCCCGCAGTGGCCGCCCACAGCAGATAGCCCCCGACCCCCGGGTATTCGCGCGTATACTGGACGCCGCGCGTCATCGCGCCCAGCGCGAGCGCGAAAATGATCAGATACGCCTCGAAGCGCGTCTTGATCACAAACAGTCTCTTGATACGGCGCAGCACGCGAACTCCCTTGGCTTAACCACTGGGAACGCAAGCACCATGCCAGCGTCGAATGGCCGCGGGTTCCGATAGTTAATCGATGGACCGGTTGTAAGGCGCGCCGACAGGGCAAGTCCAGCGCGCGGGACCGGCTATCCCGCAAAGGTGACCCGCTGTCTCGAATCGGGTCAGGCCCGATGCGGATCAGACCAGTTCGTCGAGCGCCAGCACGCCGAGCAGCGCCTCGCGCGCCTCGATCACGGTCCTGGCGAGCGTCTCGTTGCCGATGTCGGCGGGGTCGATCTGCTCGGGCCACATCTCGGCGATGATCGATTCGGCCCTCTGGATACGTGCCTCGTCGAGCAGGAAGCGCGGATCGACCGTCGCGGGATCGGCGACCACGCGCAGGCGCAGGCAGGCAGGGCCGCCGCCATTGGCCATCGACTGACGGACATCGACGGGGATGACCTTGCGGATCCGCCCGTTGCCCGCGAGCATCGTCTCGCACCATGCCCAGACCGCGGCGCTCTCCTGGCATTCGCTCGGCACCACCAGCGCCATTTCGCCCCCTGGCAGGGTCAGCAACTGGGCGTTGAACAGATAGGTGCGGATCGCCTCTTCCAGGCTCACCGCCTCATCGGGCACCTCGACCACTTCGAGAGCGGGGAAGGCCGAGCGCATCGCATCATAGGCGCCCTGCTGGTCGGCGAAGGCACGCGCGTGGGTGAACAGCACGCGCTCGTTCGCCACCGCGACGACATCATTGTGGAACGCGCCCGCGGCGATGGCCTCGGGGTTCTGTTCGATAAACACGCAAGCCGCCGGGTCGAGCCCGTGCTTGCGCGCGACGGCGCGGCTGGCCTGTTCGTGCTGGCGCGCGGGGAAGCGTCCGCCCTGTTGCCCGTAGACGAAGACTTCGACGCCTGCGCCGGAATGGCTCTCGCACAGCCGCATGTGATTGGCAGCGCCCTCGTCCCCGAAGCTGGCGGGGACCGCATCATGGACCGCGAAATGGCGCGGATCGGCGAAGGCTATCTCCAGCTGGCGCTTAGTGTCGCGCCATTCCTGTCCGCGATGGAGCATGGTCACCAGATTGGCCGGGGTCAGGTGGCAGCGGCCATCTGCGGTGTCGGAAGCGGGGCTGACGGTGGCGGCATTGGCGGTCCACATCGAGCTCGCCGACCAGGCCGCCGCGACCAGCGCGGGCTCGCTCGAGCCATCGAGCGCCAGTTCGCGCATCAGCCTGAAGTTGGGGCGCGGCAGCGGCAGCAGGAAGCCCTGCGCCAGTCCCAGCTCCATGTTCGCGCGCATCTTGGCCACGCCCTGCAGCGCAGCGGCGCGCGGATAGGAGGGCTGGCCCTTGTGGCTGGCGCTGGCGATATTGCCAAGGCTGAGCCCGGCGTAATTGTGGCTCGGTCCGACGATGCCGTCGAAATTGATTTCTGCAAGCGCCATTGGTTTCCCCGTGTCTGCCGTGGCTAGCGCGGCACGCTCCACACCTCGTCGCCCGCGACGACATCGAGAGTCCGCGCGCAGGCTTCGTCGATCGCCATGGTGCCATCCTCGGCGACATCGCACTGACCATAGGCGCAGCGAAAGCTCTCGAGCGTGCCGGTGGCGATCAGCGCGCGCTTGCCGATGTCGAGATCGGTCGCGCTGACCTGGCCGGGGCGCGAATCGCGCACGCTGTTCACCCGGTCGGTGCGCGTCGACATGGTCGGGCCGCCGTCGAAGATGTCGACATAGCCCTCATAGGCGAAGCCTTCCTGTTCGAGCATCCGCATTGCCGCGCGGCCGTTGGGGTGCGGCAGGCCGATGACCTTGCGCGCCTCCTCGTCGAGCATGGCCACATAGACCGGGTGCTTGGGCATCAGGTCGGCGATGAACTGGTTGCCGTTGATTGCGTTGAAATAGTCGGCTTCCTGAAAGCTCATCCCGAAGAAACGCCCCGCGACCCCGTCCCAGAAGGGCGATCCGCCGGCATCGTCGATGATGCCGCGCAATTCGGCGATGATGCGGTCGGCGAAACGCAGCCGGTGCATCGCGATGAACAGATAGCGGCTGCGCGCCAGCAGCAGCCCGAGCCCGCCGGCGCGCTCGTTGGGGTGGAGGAACAATCCACCGACCTCGCTCGAGCCTTCGAGATCGGTGGTAAGGCTGAGCAGCTCGGCACGCACCGTGCGGTCGAGCTCCTGCGAATGCTGGGTCAGCGTGGTGAGGCGGTAGGAATAGAACGGCCATTGCTGCCCGACCTGGGTGAACAGCTGGCAGGTTCCGCGCACCTGCCCGGTTTCGGTGTTCTCGAGCACCAGCACGAACTGGTCGTCGCCCAGCCGGTCGTCGTCTCGGGCGAAGGCGGCGGCGGCGCGCTCCAGCTTGCCACCCAGCGATTTGCGATCGGCGGGCAGGTTGGTGAAGCCGCCCCCGGTCAGCTTGGCCATCTCGTAGAGCGGTTCGATGTCTTCGAGGCGCGCGGCGCGCAGACGAAAGCTCACGAGCGGTCTCCGGCAGCGGCGGCACTCGCAAGCGGATCGCCCGCGGCCAGCCGTTCGAGCACCAGCGCCGACAGCGCGGCGCGTTCGACCAGCGAGGGTACGATCATGAATTCCTCTGATGAATGGATCTTGCCCCCGCGCACGCCCATCGTGTCGACCACGGGCACCCCGCAGGCGGCGATGTTGTTGCCGTCGCAGACCCCGCCGGTGGGCTGCCAGCCGATTTCGCGGCCGAGCTGCGCACCACAGGAGCGGACCAGGTCGAACAGTTTTTGTGCCCGCGCATCGACCGGCTTGGGCGGGCGGGTGACGCCGCCGTGCCGCGTGGCCGAAACTTCGTGCTCGGCTTCCACTGCGCGCAGCAGCGTGTCGAGCTCGCCATCGAACCGCTCCATTGCTGCAGTCGTCTTCGGGCGGATGTTAAAGCGCAGCACCGCCAGATCGGGCACCACATTGTTGGCCGCTCCGCCCTCGATCCTGGCGGGATTGACGGTGATGTCCTCGCCCGCCAGCGCCGCCACCCGCAACACCAGGTCCGAGACCGCGACGATGGCGTTGCGCCCGTCCTGGGGGTTGCGCCCCGCGTGCGCCGAACGCCCGCGCACGGTGATGGAATAATTGCCCGTTCCGCCGCGCGCATGCGCGAGCGTGCCATCGGGCAGGGCGGAAGGCTCGTAGGTCAGCGCAGCGTATTTGCCTTGAGCCAGCTCTTCGATCAGCCCGCGGCTGGCGAGACTGCCGGTTTCCTCGTCCGAATTGATCATCACGTCGTAACCGAGCTGGTCGGCATGCGCGCTTTGCTCGAAGGCCAGCAGCGCGTGGAGCAGCACGCAGAGCCCGCCCTTCATATCTGCGGTGCCGGGCCCGTTGAGCGTTTCGTCGTCGATCCATTCGACCGACTGGAAGGCGTGATCCACGGGGAACACGGTGTCCATATGCCCCGTCAGCACCACCCGACGCGTGGCCTCGGGCCGAACGCGCAGCACCATGTGGCGCCCGTGCGGCTTGGCGAATTCGCTGCCGTCCTCGGCGATGGCGGTGACCTCGGCGGGTTCGACCAGTTCGACTTCGCCGGGGAGACGCGCAAACGCCGCGCTCAGCTTTTCGGCCATCGTGGCCAATCCGGCGAGGTTGGCGGTGCCGCTGTTGACCGCAGCCCAGTCGAGCACCTGTTCGAGCATCGCCTCGCCATCGATACGGGCAAGTATTTCCTTGGTGGGAGCATCCATTGTCATCCGCGAAGCCCTTAGACCGCAGGCGCGCCATGTCCAACCCCGCCCGCTTGCCAAGCATGGCGTGGCCCGCCATATGCCCGCATCTCCTCCCCGGGATTCCTTACAGTCTGGCCGCGCTCTCGCGCGGTCGCCAATCCGGGTGAGCAGATTTTTATGAATGATTACACCACACGCGCCGGTATCGAGGTGGATACCGCGCTGGCCGAATTCCTCGAGAACGAAGTGCTTGCCCCGCTCGGGCGCGATGCCGAAACCTTCTGGTCGGGCTGTGCCAACCTGCTGGGCGAGTTCGTGCCGCGCAACCGCGAGCTGCTGGCCAAGCGCGAGGATCTGCAGGCCCGGATCGACGACTGGCACCGCGACCGCGCCGGCCAGCCGCACGATGCGGCGGCCTATCGCGCCTTCCTGTCGCAGATCGGCTACCTCGTCCCCGAGCCTGCCGGGTTCCAGATCGGCACCGAGAATGTCGATCCCGAAATCGCGACCATGGCCGGCCCGCAGCTGGTGGTGCCGATCCTCAACGCGCGCTTCCTGCTCAACGCCGCCAATGCGCGCTGGGGCAGTCTCTACGACGCCTTCTACGGCACCGACACGCTCGATGCGCCGCCTGCGCAGCCGGGCGGTTACGACGAACTGCGGGGCCAGGCGGTGATCGCCGAGGCCAGGCGTTTTCTCGATCAGGCGCTGCCGCTGGCCGAGGGCAAGAGCTGGGCACAGTTGGGATCGCCGCTGGCCGATGGCATTCCGCTGGCCGACCCGGGACAGTTCGTCGGCGAGCGCGACAACGCGCGGCTGTTCCGCGACAACGGCCTGCATATCGAAGTCCAGTTCGACCCCAGCAGCCCCGTGGGCCAGCAAGACAAGGCGGGGATCAGCGATGTCCTGCTCGAGGCGGCGCTCACCACCATCGCCGATCTGGAAGACTCGGTTGCCGCGGTCGATGCAGAGGACAAGCTGCTGGGCTATCGTAACTGGCTCGGCGTGATCCGCGGCGATCTGGAGGAAAGCTTCGCCAAGGGCGGCAAGACGGTGACCCGCCAGCTCGCCGGGGACCGTCGCTACACCGACCCGCAGGGGGAGCCCATTACTCTGCCGGGCCGCAGCCTGATGTTCGTGCGCAATGTCGGCCATCTGATGACCACTCCGGCGGTGCGTGTCGCGGGTGACGACATCCCCGAGGGGCTGATGGATGGAATCGTAACCGGGGCGATCGGCGCACTGGATGTGGCGGGCAAGACCCGCTTCGGCAACAGCCGCACCGGCTCGATCTACATCGTCAAACCCAAGATGCACGGGCCCGAGGAATGCGCCTTCACCAATGATCTGTTCGATGCGGTAGAAGACCTGCTCGGCCTGCCGCGCCACACGATGAAGGTCGGCGTCATGGACGAGGAGCGCCGCACCAGCGCCAATCTGGCCGCCTGCATCCATGCAGTGAAGGATCGCATCGTTTTCATCAACACCGGCTTCCTCGACCGCACCGGCGACGAGATCCACACCTCGATGCAGGCCGGCGCGATGCTGCGCAAAGGGGCGATGAAGGACAGCCCCTGGCTCACGGCCTACGAGGCGCGCAATGTCGGCATCGGCCTGCGCCACGGGCTCTCGGGCCGCGCGCAGATCGGCAAGGGCATGTGGGCCGCGCCCGATCTGATGGGCAAGATGATGCTGGAGAAAATCGGCCATTTGCGCGCCGGGGCCAACACCGCGTGGGTGCCGAGCCCGACCGCAGCCACGCTCCACGCGATCCATTACCATCGCGAGGATGTGTTCGAGCTGCAGCAGGGGCTGGGCGAGATGCCCGGGCTCGACGACCTGCTGACCATCCCGCTTGCCGAGGGGGTGAACTGGTCAGAAGACGAGATCCGCGACGAGCTCGACAACAATTGCCAAGGCCTGCTGGGCTATGTGGTCCGCTGGATCGACCAGGGGGTGGGCTGTTCCAAGGTCCCGGACATCAATGATGTCGGCCTGATGGAAGACCGCGCGACCTTGCGGATTTCCTCGCAGCACATCGCCAACTGGCTGCTCCACGGCGTGGTCAGCGAGGAGCAGGTGATGGATTCGCTGCGCCGCATGGCTGCCAAGGTGGACGAGCAGAACGCTGGCGATCCGATCTACGAACCGCTGCTCGCCAATGAAAACGGTCCCGCTTTTAGCGCGGCGAAGGCACTGATCTTCGAGGGCGCCGCGCAGCCCAGCGGCTACACCGAACCCCTGCTCCATTTCTGGCGCGCGCGGAAGAAGGCGGGATAGGGCCTAGGCTGCCGCTATGGCGACTGCCTGAAGCTTGTAGTTGCAATAGCGGCCCAGCGTCAGCCGACTGAGGTCCTCGGCGTGACCGAACAGAAATCCCTGTCCCAGCTGGCAGCCCATCTGCTGGAGCAGGCGGCTCTGGGTTTCGGTCTCGACCCCTTCGGCGATGACACTCAGTCCCATGCTGTTGGCCATCCCGATCAGTGCACGGACGATCTTCGAGGCCTGCTGGTCGTTCGCCATCGCCTGGACGAAACTGCCATCGATCTTGACCTTGTCGATGGGAAAGTCGCGCAAATGGCTGAGCGAGGAATAACCGGTGCCGAAATCGTCGAGCGCGATGCTGATGCCATTGTCGCGCAGTTCGGTGAGGACCTGCTGCACGGCCTCGGTGTTGTCGACCAGCAGCATGGTCTCGGTCACTTCCAGCGTGATCCGCGACAGATCGACGTGCTTCGCGCGCATCTGGGCGATGAATTGCTGGGCAAAACCGGTCGCGAGCAGATCGGCCTCGCTGGCGTTGATGCTGACGAAATCGAGGGCCGGTGCGCACCGCTCCAGCGCCTCGAATTCGTTCGACACATGTTCGATCATGCAATTGCTGACTTCGCGCGACAGGATCGGATCGATCAGCGCAGGGAAGACTTCGGTCGCGGTGATTCTGCGCCCGGTCCGGCTGTTGAGCCGCATCAGCGCCTCGAACCCGACCACGCGCCCGGTCCGCAGCTCGACGACCGGCTGGTAGCCAGGAAAGATGCGGTTCTCGCGGAGTGCGGTGCGCACCTCATTGAGCGCGTATTGGCGCGTGATATTGGCCTTTTCGAGACCGGGCTCGTAAACGTGGATCTTGCCCGGATCGCGCTTCTTGCCATGATAGAGCGCGGTGTCGGCGCGGCGGACCAGCTCCTTGACGCTGGTTCCGACGGCTCCGATGGCTAGGCCGCCCGTCGCGCCGAGTTCGATCAGGTGGTCGGAGATTTCCGAGCGGTAGCGCAATTGCTCGATCAGATGTCGCCCGATCGATTCGCCTTCGGCGCTGCTGGTCCCGCAGGGGAGAACGATGGCGAATTCGTCGCCGCCCCAGCGGGCCGCGAAACCGCCCTCGGGCGTGGCCTTCGAAATCCGCTCGCTGACTTCCTCGAGGATGATGTCGCCGACGATATGGCCGACCACGTCGTTGACGTCCTTGAACCCGTCGAGATCGATCATCAGCACCGCGACGGTATCGCACAGGTCCTTGCTTGCCGAGAGCCTCTGCTGGAGCAACCGGTCGAAGGCGAAGCGGTTGTGCAGGCCGGTCAGGCTGTCGTGCTCGGCGGCATGGCGCAGCGCCATGTTCGCCTGAAAGCTTTCCGAAACATCCTTCAGGATCCCGACCACGCGGGCGGGATGGGTGCCGTCGTCCTCGATGCGTTCGGCGGCGACCCTCACGCGCTTCTGGCCGTGATTGGGCAGCGATAGGTCGGTCTCGAAATCGAAAGCCGTGCCCGAGCGGATTACCGCGTCGAACAGCGCTTTGATCTTGCTCCGGTCGTCGGGGTTGCAGCGCGACATGGCGGTTTCGAGCGACATGCTTTCGGTCAGCGTGCCCTCGAACACCGTGCGGGCACCTTCGGACCATTTCAGCTTGTTGGTTGCGATATCGAGTTCCCAGGCGCCAATCTTGGCGATGGTTTCTGCCTGGCGAAGTAGCCGGTTCGAGGTAAGCAGACGGTGGTTCTGCTCTTGCACCTCGGTGTTCAGTTCTTGCCCTTCGAGATGAATGGTGTGCAGCTCGAGGATATCCTCGACCACGCGCGCATAGGTTTCGAGCCTGGCAAGATTTTCGGGCGTGAAGCGATTCGGTCGGCTGTCGAGAATGCACAAGGCACCAACGAAAGCACCGCGCGAATGCCGGATGGGATAGCCCATGTATGAACGGATATGCGGCTCTCCGAGCACATATTCGTTGTCGCTGAAGCGGGCGTCATCGCGTGCATCGTCGACGACCAGCGGCTTCTGCGACTTCACGGCACGATCGCAGAATGAATTTTCGAGCGGCACGTCGCCAATTTCTAAGCCGACACTGGCCAGGATGCTCTGCTCGGTAGATTTGATCAACGACACCAGGGACATCGGACAGTCGAATTCCTCCGCGCAAAGCGCGACGATTCGGTCGAGCGAGGCTCGGACGTGATCGGCAATATTTTCAAAGGAAGATGCGAGGCGCTCGCGTTGGGCTTCCTGGTGAGACTCGTGCTCCAAAATTCTTTGGCTCCACATATTGCGACAGATTATTATCTTATTTTGGAATGTAGTATCGGCATCGTATTCTTTGGCGTTGTGCGGGGAAAGATGCGGCTCGGCGCTGCACATTCGCAGTCTTGCGCTGGTCAATGCATCTGGGTCGAGACGCCGAACGATCGCTCCAGGCCTTTCGGACCCGCAGACGGTCGGATCGGACGGCCAGCCTAGGCCGGTGTGAATCTTGCTTCTTGGCAAACCGTCTATAGTAAGTCTTTGCGGAAGACCGAATATCAGGTCGAGCAAGATTCGACCCCTACGACGCCTCTTCGCGAATCAGTGCTATGTATACGATCTATGCTATGAACATGGGCTATACTGTGCAAGTTAATTTCGGGTTGACTTGTTGGGTTGCGCCGGGGGATCGCAAAGGGTCGGCATAAAGGGAACACCCGTGTGTCGCTTCAGAAATTCATCGATCGATTGCGAAGACATTCCGAACTCGGCGAGGGCGATATCGCCAGGCTGAAGTCGCTCGAGACCGTACCGCGTGTGGTGGCGCCCGGTGACTTTTCGGTCCGCGACGGAACCGAGGCCACCACCTGCTCGCTGCTCACCTCGGGTATTGCCGCGAGCCACAAGATCGTCGGCACGGGGGGGCGGCAGATCGTCGGCATGTTCTTCGCCGGAGAGTTGGTCGATTTCGACGGCATGTTCCTGCCTTCGATCGACTACAATGTGCAGGCGATTTCCGAGTGCCGAATGTCCCATTACGACTGCAACGAACTCGTCGAGCTGATTTTCGAATGCCCCCGCATCGGTAAGGCCCTGTTCCGCGAAACGCTGATCAAATCGGCAATATCGCGCGAGTGGATGGCCAATCTGGGACGTCGGGATTCGCGCACCAAGGTCGCCTATTTGCTGTGCGAACTGTCGGTTCGCCTGTCGCATTCGGAAGACAGCGAGGTGCATGATTTCGTGCTGCCGCTGACCCAGGAACAGATTTCCGACATCATCGGTGTGACGCCGATGCATGTCAGCCGCGTGCTGAAGGAACTGGAATCCGACGGATTGATCCTGCGCGAGCGGCGCTCGGTCCGGATACTCGACTGGAAGCTGCTGGCTTCGACCGGCGATTTTTCGCCGACCTATCTCCGGCTGACGCGGAACAATTCGTCCCCCATCACCTGAAACCGGATGCATCGCGCGCCTGTTCAACCGAGCAGGCGCGCGATCCCGACGAAATCCTCCACTGCCAGCGTCTCGGCGCGGCGTTGCGGATCGATCCCCAAAACCTCAAGCGCATCGAGCGCGCCGGGCACGCCTTTGAGGCTTTGGCGCAGCATCTTGCGCCGCTGGCCAAAGGCCGCTTCGGTAAGCTTCTCGAGCCGCCGCGCGCTGACCCCTTCGGGCATGGCCTGCGGCTCCACATGGACGATCGCGCTCATCACCTTGGGCGGCGGGGTGAAGGCGCTGCGGTGGACCTTCATCGCCAGCCGCGCGCTCGTGCGCCACTGCGCGAGCACGGCGAGCCGGCCATAGGCCTTGCTGTCGGGCGCGGCGACAATGCGCTGCGCGACTTCCTGCTGGAACATCAGCGTGAGCGAGGTCCAGCGCGGCGGCCAGTCCTGCCCGCCGAGCCAGCGCACGAACAGCGCAGTGCCCACATTGTAGGGCAGGTTCGCGACCACGGCATAGGGCTCGCCCATGATTGCATCGTGGTCGAGCTTCAGCGCATCGCCCTCGATCACCGTCAACCGCTCGGGAAAGGCTTCCTCCAGCTCGGCGAGGGCGGGGAGGCAGCGGCGATCCATCTCGATCGCGGTGACCCGCGCGCCGGCGCGCAGCAAGGCGCGGGTGAGCCCGCCCGGACCGGGGCCGATCTCGAGCACGGCGCGGCCGTCCAGAACGCCTGGAACCGCCGCAATCCGGTCGAGCAGATGCTCGTCGAAGAGGAAGTTCTGGCCGAGCGCCTTCGAGGCGCTGAGACCGTGGCGGGCGATCACTTCGCGTAAAGGTGGGAGGTCGGGGTGCATCCTGTCAGCCCTTAGCCCGTCATTGCGAGCGAAGCGAGCCGGAGGCTGTCGGCGGCCTACCAATCCATGAACCGGCATTTGCCGCGGGCACGGCCTTGGTGGCGGACGATGGCCAATGGATTGCCGCGCCCCCTGCGGGGGCTCGTAATGACGAAGGTAGCGATCAGGTGGGGTTCCGCGCCCGTCGCGCAGCGCAATCGCTCGCCATCCGCAGCGCGGCGAAGGTCGCGCCCGGATCGGCGATGCCTTCCCCGGCGATGGCGAAGGCGGTGCCGTGATCGGGGCTGGTCCGGACGATCGGCAGGCCGAGCGTCACATTGACTCCCTCGTCGAAATCGAGCGCCTTTAGCGGGATCAGCGCCTGGTCGTGATACATCGCCAGCGCGACATCGTAGGTCTCGCGCGCGCGGCGGGTGAACAGGGCGTCGCCAGGATGCGGGCCGGTGGCGTCGATCCCTTCCTCGCGCAAGGCGGCGATGGCGGGGGCGATGATGCGGGTTTCCTCGCTCCCCATCCGTCCGTCCTCGCCCGCATGGGGGTTGAGCCCGGCCAGCGCGAGGCGCGGATGGTCGATCCCGAAGTCGTCGCGCAGCGCCTGCGCGACGATGCGCGCCTTGTGAATGATGAGCTCGACCGTCAATCGCCCGGGAACTTCTGCCAGCGGACAATGGACGGTCAGCGGCACCGTTCGCAGGCTTGGCCCGGCCAGCATCATCACCGCATCGCGCTCGGACACGCTGCATTGTTGCGCCAGGAACTCTGTCTGGCCGGGATGGCCGAAGCCCGCCCGCGCCAGTTGCGACTTCGCCACCGGCAGCGTGACCAGCGCCGACGCCTCGCCCTCGCGCACTGCGCGGCAGGCTTCGGTCAGCGAATGGAGCGCCAGTTGCGCGCCCGCGAGATCGGGCTTGCCCGGTGCGTAGGGACCGTCTTGGGAAGAGAAGACCGGAAGTCCGCGGTCGAACAGTTGCGCATCGACCGCTTTAATGGCTTCCACGGCGATAATCGGGACGTCGAGACCGCGGCTGCGCGCGGCGCTGTGCAGGATGGTCGCGCCGCCGGCCACCGCAAAAGGCGCCAGTCCGAGCGAGCGGCGCTGGAACCAGGCCTCGGCGATAAGCTCGGGGCCGATCCCGGCCGGATCGCCCAGCGAGAGTGCGAGCGGTGAGACTTCACCGGGCTGGCGCGACCCGCTCACCCGTCGTGCTCAATTGTAGACGATATAGGCGTCGTTGCGCAGGTCGCGCAGATAGCGCTGCGCACGCTTGTTGACGCGTTCGTCCTCGATCTGGCCCATCAGCTGGTCGAAATCGGGACCGGCCTCGGCCTGCGGATCGTCGCGGCCGCACAGCATCAGCACGCGAATGCCGTCTTCAACCGAGCCGAAGGGAGGGGTGGTCTGGCCGATCTGCAGTTGCAAGACGGCGTTCTGGAGCGTTTCGGGGAGCGAACGCGCACGGATCTGGTCGTTGGTGACTACCGTAGCACCGATCGCTCCGGCCGCGTTCTCCGCATCGCCGCAACCGCGGATCGATTGCATTGCCCGCGCGAATTCGCTGGCGCGGGCCGTGGCTGCCGCTTCGGTGGTGCCCGGCTCGAAACCGATCGAGATCTGCTTGAGGCTGAGCAGCGCATCGCGCGGATCCGCGGTCAGCACCTGGCGCTTGTCGATCAGGTAGAGGATCGAGAAACCGCCCGGAACGGGAACGGGGCCAACCAGCTGGCCGGGCTGCATTTCGCGCGCCACGGTGGCGAGTTCGGCGGGCAATTGCGCCAGTCGCACCCAGCCCAGATCGCCTCCGACAGCGGCGGTGGAGGCTTCGGAGAACTGGCGGGCATAGCCCACGAAGCTGCCGCCTTCGCGGATCTGCTCGACGATCCGCATGGCGTTCTGCTGGACCGCGGCCTGGCTTTCGGGCGTGGCCGAGAGGAAGATTTCGCCCAGGCGATGTTCCTCGGTCCCGCGCGAGGCCTCGAGCCGTTCGAGCAGCTCGTTCACCTCCTCTTCGGAGACGTTGACGAAGGGCGCGACATTGCGGCGCAGCAGGCGCTGCCAGGCAAGTTCGCCCTGAATCTGGCGCTTGAGCGAGACCGGCGAGGAGCCGATGCCGATCAGATAGGCATCCATAGCCTCGATGTTCTGGCCGAAGTTCTGCTGCGCAAGCCGCGAATAGGTCTGGTTGATCTCTTCGGGCGCGATCGCGATTTCCTGCGCCTCGGCTTCCTGGATCTGCAGCGTCTCGTCGATCAGATTGCGCAGCACCTGCATCCTCAGCCGCTGCAGCTCCTCACCGGCGATCTCGTTCTCGCTCGCCGCGGTCACCAGCGCGACGCGGTGGTCGATATCGGTGCCGGTGATGACCGCTCCGTTCACCACCGCGGTCGCGGTGCGCAGATTGGGGGTCTGCGGACCGACGATGGTGATGTTCTCGGGCAGGTCGAGCGTGTTCGCGGTAGTGGCGGAAGCCTGCGCCACCGCGGCGGTCGGCGACACAACGAGCCCGGCCAGCGCGACCATGGAAACCAGATTGGAAAGCGTTTTGCGCGTCACGTATTTATCGTCCCAATGCAGCGCCGTTGACGGGCGCCCGGATATGGCTGCGGTCCCTGGCCATGCCAGGCTTAACCGTAGCTGATTGGCGCGCCGGATAGCGCGTTTGCAGCGCGCTGCCAACGGGGCCGCGTCTGGCGACGCGGGCCATGCCCCGGCGCAGGGCGAAACGCGCTCAGCGGAAACCCAGATTGCGCAGGCTGAAATAGAGCTGGAAGGTGTCGCCGCGCTCGGCATCGCCGCTGCTGACATAGTCGCGGCGCCAGGTCAGGCCCATCTCGATGCAGTCGTCCTGATAGGCGACCCCGAGCCGGGTGCGGATGGCTTCGAATCCGTCGGAAGCGAAGGTTGGATCCTCGGCCTGGTCGGTGAGGTTGAACACGCCCGAACCGAACACCGACCAATAGTCGAGGAAGGCGACGCGCACCGCCGCGCGCAATTCCTCGCGGTCCTGCAGATCCTCGACTTCGGTGATATCGCGGTTGAGCCGCAGATAGCCGATCTCGGCATAGGTGCGCGCCGAACCGACGGTGGCGTCGATCTCGTTGCGGCGGATCGCGAGGCTGTCCTTGTCGAGTCGGAAGCGATGGGTGAATTTGACGAAATCGCGGAAACGCACCTCGGTCCGCCCGACCATATCGGAAACCCGCTCCGACAGGCCGGTTCCGTCGATCAGGATGCCGGGATCGCGGGCGAGCCGGTAGGACTGGCCCAGCGTCGACTTCACGGCCCAGCCCGGCCGCCGCAGCTGCCAGTCGAAGCCATAGGTCAGCCGCACCCCGTCCTCGACGCGGTCGTAGCCGGGGAAGCGGTTGAGCGCGAAGAGGTTGGAATCCTCCAGATCGATCGCGCGGGCATCCTCGTTGGGGATCGCCAGATTGCGGATCGGCGGCGTCGCGACCAGTTGTACCCGCGGGGTGAAAACCTGCTCACCGCCTGCGAACTCGCCCACGAGCGGCCAGCTGACATCCACTGCGGCGAGCGCGATTCCGCGACCCTGCCAGCCCGGTTCGCCACGATAGAGCGGCGTCGGGGTGAGCAGGTTCTCGTCCGAATGATAGACGTCGCCGCGCAGCAGGCCGGTCAGCTGGACAACCTGGCCCAGCCCGGTGATCCGCCGCAGATCCCAGCGCGCGCGGGCGAAGGCGCGCTGCGTGTCCTGCCCTTCCTGGCGCAGGATCGCGAGACTGTTGGCCTGCAACTCGACCTTGCCGCCGAGCAGTGGATCGTCGAGCCGCTTGCGGTAGTCGATCGCGGGCAGCGCCAGCGGCACCTGGCCCTGTGGCGCGCCGAGCCGCAGCGTCTGCGTCGCCCAGCCGGCGATCGAGAGGTAGGAATCGCGGTCGATTCGCTCAAGCTCGACCATGGAGCGCAGACGATCGTCGCGGCTGATGTCGTAGCGCCGCAGGAAGGTCCGGTCGCTCGCCGCCCGGAGCGACCCGGTCAGGCTCCACTCGGGAGAAAACTGGAAGCGTCCATTGGCGAATACATAGCCGCGCGGATCGCGCTCGCTGGTCGGGGCGCCGGTGAAGGTGGAGATGCGGCTGCTGTGGGTGGCGTAGCCGGTGATCTGGAACGCGCCTTTGTCCGCCAGCTGGCGGTACTGCGCGCTCACCATCGGCGGCGCGCCGGTGAACAGATAGGCGCTGGCGGTCAGGTCACGGTTTTCGGCTAGCCGCCAGTAGTAGCTGCCGCTGACCTCGACGCCGTTGCTTTCGGAGATGCGCAGGTCGGGCACCAGGAAACCGGCCACCGCGCCGCCATCGGTGCGGATCGACAGGCCCGGCAGCGGCAGGATGCGCGCGCCGAACAATTCGAGGTAGGCGTTGCGGAACCGCACCTGGCTGCTCTGCGGATCGTAGCTCACCCGCTCGGCGGTGATCCGCCAGCTGGGCGATTTGTCGCAACCCGCCGGCGTCGTCACCGCGCAGGCGCTGTAGGCGGCCTGCGAGAGCGTGATCGTGCCATCCGCCTCACGCAGCCCCGATTGCGCCGCCAGCCGCCCACCCTGACGCAAAGCGAGCAGTAGGTCCTCCATCGCCCCGGTTTGGAACTCGTCGGTGAGCGTGACCCTGTCCGAATAGAGCTGGTTGCCGTTCTCGTCGACGAAGCGGACCCGGCCGGTGGCGAGGATCTCGCCGCTGCGCCGGTTCCAGCTGACATTGTCGGCGCGCACCGAGCGATCGCCGCTGCGCAGCACCACATTGCCCGCCGCGGTGACGGTATCGGTCTCCTCGTCGAAGCTGAGCGTCTGGGCCTCGAAATCGATCGCCTGGCCGTCGCTTGCCGCTGCGCTCAGGACCGGCTCGGGTTCCTGGGACAGGTCCTGTGCCGCCTCGTCGGTGGCGACCGGATCGCGCGGTGGGGGGAGATCGACCTGCTCCTGCGCGGTGGCCATTCCCGCTGCCGCCCCTTCCTGCGCCGCGAGCTGCGCGGGCGTCAGGATGAAGGCCAGCGCGCAAGCGGACGCGGCCAGCCGTGCCTGAAGCGAGCGGGCCTGAAACGAGCAGGAACTGGGCGCGCGGCAGCGGAGCGAGGGCATGCCTTGCCTATCGCACTGCGTCCGCCTAATCGCAATCGGCATCCGAAAGGGGGCGTCGTGGCCTGGAGCCGCAGCGTCCCGATCCAGAATTCCGGGAGATCCCATGAACATCGAATTTAGCCAGTCTCGTCCTGAAGGGCTGCGGCTCATCGCCCAAACCGCCGACAAGGGCAAGCTTCCCGAAGGCCTCGAGCCCGCCATGAAGCAAGGCGCCGACGCGGCGCGTTTCAAGGGCCGCGTCGGCCAGGTCTTCGACGGTTTCGTCGAGCGAGACGGTGCGGTGATCCGCGTCGCCCTCGCGGGAGCCGGGGATCCGGGTGATGCCAAGCGCTCCGCCAATCTGGAACGCACCGGCGCAGCGCTGGCGGCGAAATTCCAATCCGCTGGTGTCGAGAAAATCGGTCTCGATGGCGGCAATCTCAAGGCGGACGAGCTGGCGCATCTGCTGATGGGCCTGCGGCTGCGCAACTGGCGCTACGACGTCTATCGCACCAAGATGAAGGACGAGCAGAAGATCACGCTCAAGAGCGTCGTCGTCTTCAACCCGCCCGAGGGCGGCGAAGCGGCCTGGTCTGCGGCCGAGCCGGTCGCCGAAGGCGTCGAATTCACCCGCGAGCTGGTCACCGAACCCGCCAATGCGATCTATCCCGAAACCTTCGTCGAACGCTGCCAGGCGCGCTTCGATGGCACCGGCGCTGAGCTGATCGTCCTCGACGAGACGCAGATGCACGAGCTGGGTATGGGCGCGCTGCTCGGCGTCGGGCAGGGCTCGATGCGCGAATCGCGCATCCTCGCCATCCGCTGGAACGGCGGCAAGCAGGGCGAAGCGCCGCTGGCCTTCGTCGGCAAGGGCGTGACCTTCGACACCGGCGGCATCTCGATCAAGCCGGGACCGGGCATGGAAGACATGAAGTGGGACATGGGCGGCGGCGGCGCGGTCGCTGGCGGCATGCTCGCGCTGGTCAAGCGCAAGGCCAAGGCCAATGTCGTCGGTGTGATCGGGCTGGTCGAGAACATGCCCGATGGCGCGGCGCAGCGCCCGGGCGATGTCGTCACCTCGATGTCGGGGCAGACCATCGAAATCCTCAACACCGATGCCGAAGGGCGGCTGGTGCTGTGCGATGCGCTCCACTGGACGCAGAAGGAATTCCAGCCCGCCCGCGTGGTCGATTTCGCCACGCTGACCGGCGCGATCATCGTTTCGCTGGGTCACGAGCATGCCGGCGTGTTCTCCAACAATGACGAGCTGTGGTCCGATCTCGACAAGGCCGGCAAAACCAGCGGCGACAGCGTCTGGCGCATGCCGATGGGCCCGGCCTACGACAAGTTGATCGAATCGCCGATCGCCGACATGAAGAACATCGGCGGCAAGGCGGCCGGATCGATCACCGCGGCGCAATTCCTCCAGCGCTTCATCATGGACGACACGCCCTGGGCGCATGTCGATATCGCCGGCACGGTGTGGACCGACAAGGCGGGTGCGACCTGGGACAAGGGCGCAAGCGGCTTCGGCGTGCGGCTGATGGACCAGCTGGTCGCCGACACGATCGAGCGCTGAGCCGCGCAGATGGCGGGCGGCACGGGCAGGATGCGGCGCAAGGGCGACCTGCCGTCGAAGACCTGTGCCGCCTGCGGCCTACCCTTCGCCTGGCGCAAGAAATGGGCGCGCGACTGGGAGCAGGTGAAATTCTGCTCCGACCGTTGTCGCAGCGCGAAGACGGCCTGAAGCGATGCGGGTCGATTTCTACCAGCTGAGCCGCGATCCGGTCGAACAGGTCGTGCCGCTGCTTGCGCGCAAGGCGCTGCAGGCCGGCCAGCGGATGCTGGTGGTGAGCGGCGATGGCGAGCAGCGCGCCGCCGTGTCGCGAGCGTTGTGGAGCGAGGGCGGTACGCATTTTCTCGCCCATGGCGAAGCGGGTGAAGCGCATGCTGCCCGCCAGCCGATCCTGCTCTCCGAGAATTGCGAGGCGCCCAACGAGGCGCGGATGGTGATACTCGCCGATGGTGTCTGGCGCGAGGAGGCCGGCGCGTTCGAGCGCGCCTTCCTGCTGTTCGATGCCGCGGCGACGCAGAATGCGCGCGATTTGTGGCGCAGCTTTCGCGCGCGCGACACGATCGAGAGCCATGCCTGGAAACAGGAGGACGGTGGCTGGACCGAAGTGGGGTGACTCCGCGTTGTATGGGCAAAGGAGAGTTCCATGCGCCTTGCCGGCACCGCCATTCCCGCCAGCCTAATCCTCGCGGCCTGCAGCCCCGCTCCCGAAGAGGAAACGGTGGCTGAGCAGGAGGCCCAGCAATTCGAGACCGGCAGCTATGAGGTCGACCCAGAAACCGGCGAGACCCGCGCGGTCGTCAACAATGAAGACGGTACCACCACCATGCGCGCGGGCGAGACGGTCGTCCCGCGGCTTCCCAAGGGCTTCAGCATCTATCCCGGCGCCGAAATCCGCAACACCATCCAGATCGGCCGCGACGAGGCGACCGGGGTGATGGTGTCGCTGGCGAGCGAAGACAGCCCCGCCGATCTGGTCGGTTTCTACCGCCGCCAGGCCGAGGCCGCCGGTGTCGCCATCGAGCTCGACCTGCAGACCGCCGCGATGACCATGATCGCGGGCGAATCGCCCGACGGGACCAGCTTCGCCTTCCAGGCCAGCGGCGCAACCGGCGAGACCAGTGGCCAGCTAACGCTGCGGCGCGGACTCAACTGACTCTTGCCCGCACCCGGGCGCGGCGCTAGGGGCGCGGCCAATCCTGCGACATTTTCATCCCTGCGACTACGAGGATATTTCCCATGGCGACCACCCGTACCTTTTCGATCATCAAGCCCGACGCCACGCGCCGCAATCTGACCGGCGCGGTCACCAAGATGCTGGAGGAAGCCGGCCTGCGCGTCGTCGCTTCCAAGCGCATCATGATGACCGAGGAGCAGGCCAAGGGCTTCTACGAGGTCCACAAGGACCGCCCATTCTACGGCGAGCTGGTCACCTTCATGACCAGCGGTCCGGTGGTGGTCCAGGTGCTCGAGGGCGAAGATGCGGTAAAGCGCAACCGCGACGTGATGGGTGCGACCAACCCCGCCGACGCCGCCGAGGGCACGATCCGCAAGGCCTATGCCGAGAACATCGAGGCCAATTCGGTCCATGGTTCGGATTCCGAAGAGAACGCCGCGACCGAGATCGCCTTCTTCTTCAACGAAGACGAAATCGTCGGCTGATCCCGCTGGCGGGGGAGTGCGAGACTGCTCGTTCTTCCCCGCGCCGCTGGAATCAGGTCTGGCGAACCGCGGCAGTTTCGGCGCGCGGTTGCCCGGACTTCGATCCGAAGCCCGCAATCTGCGCGCGATGGTCCTTGTGGCCGTCGCGCGATGCGCGCGCCCGTTCGCGCGCCATTGCGGACCGCGCTGCTGGTGACAGCTCGATACCCAGATCCTTGTAGACGCGTTGCAATGTCGCCTCGCTGTCCTTGGAGAGCTCTTCGAAGCCGACGCGAGCAAGCGGACCGGCGAAATCGGCCAGCGCGGCCTCGGTCCGCGCCTCGCGCAGCGCGATTTTTCGACGCCATTCGAGCCGGATAGCTGCCAGGTCGGCATGGTCTGACTGGAACGCGGACTGGCTCGCCACCATCGAGATCGAGCTTTCGAGCACCGCCTCGTCGTCGCGCTGGGCGACAACGATCCGGGCCTCGGGAAACTGGTCCAGCAAAGCCGGCAAGGCCTCCGAATATTGCGGACATTTGAGCACCCGCGGCAGTCCGGCATTGCCCGTTGCCGCCGCATCGCTGCGCAGAATTCGCGCAAATTCACGATAAATCGATGTTGAATCAGTATCTTCGTTAAACGCCACAAAACTCGGGATGCGCCATTGCGCCTCATAGGCGCAGGCGTCGAGCGCGTAGGACAGCCAGCTGATCTCCTCGTCCACCCGCGTCGCGCCGAAGGGATGCAGCGTGTCGAGCCAGGGGTTGATCCGCCGTGCCAGTGCCAGAGTAAAGCCGCTCTTGACCGGCCGCCAGTCGGGTCTCGCCGGGACCGGGTCGAGTGCGTTGCAGAAACGCGTCCCTGCATGCGCCGGATCGGCCGAAAGCAGCCGGTGGAGCCGCGTCGTCCCGGCGCGCATCTGGCCGACCACCACGATCGGCGGGGCGATCGGCGCGGTCGCAAGCTCGGGTTGCTCGCGCCACATGCGGCCCAGCGCATGGCGCTTGCGGATCGCCGCGGTAAGCTGGCCATAGGCCATGGTGTGGCCGAGCGCGTTGAGCGCGGCTTCCTCGGTCAGGCTGGTGCAGAGACGTTCAAGCCGATCGCGAAAATCGGCGACATCCTCGGGCGAGCGGACCGAAATCTCGTCTGCGAGTTCGAAGCCCTCGCTGCCCTTGCGCCACAGGAATTCGGGATCGAGCGGCGGCCTGACTGTCAGTCCGTGCTGCCACATCCGCGCGATCATGCGGTCGGCGTTGCGCGCGAAGCCGGAGCGGGCAAGCGGATGCGAGCGGGGAGGGGTGGCAGGCATGGCGAGGGGGCGTCTCAGAACTCGTCCGCCGCGTCGAGCAGGTGAGTCAGGCGCTTTGGCGCGACCGCGCGCCAGCTGCGCTCGAGCCAATAATCGACCTGCTCCCACTCGAGACCCGGCCGGTCGAGAACCAGGCCGACCCAGCCGCTCGCGCCATAAAAGGCCGGCTTGAAGAAGGCTTCGGGATCGCCGGCGATCAGCGATTCCTGTTCATCGGGTCCGCCGGTCTTCACGAGCAGCGCGATGGCCTGCGATCCATGATGGAAGGCACTGAAATAGGAGAAATACTTGCCGCTCTTGCCCTGTGTCCGCCAGCCCGGCGCGCCGTGGCTGGGGCGTTCCTCGACCTCCGCGAGCGCCAGTGCCCTGCGGCGCACCTCGCCCAGCAGCCAGTCGGGATCGCTGGCCCGCGAAACATAGGCGCTCAGCACGCGGGGGTAGAGCTGGTGCTCGGCCAACCGGACGCGAGTGGCGAGGCTCTCGGGCGTATCGTCGGGGCGGATCGCAACCTCGGCGCGACCGAGCGCTTCGCCCATGTCGAGTTCGTCGGTCACCAGATGCACCGTCGCCCCGGCCTTGGCATCGCCCGCCGCGATGGCCCGGGCATGCGTCTCGAGCCCGGGATAGAGCGGCAGCAGCGAGGGGTGGATGTTGAGCAGCCGCCCCTTCCAGCGCGCGACGAAGCCGGGCGTCAGGATCCGCATATAGCCCGCCAGCGCGATATAGTCGGCGCCCGCATCGATGGCGGCCTGCTCCAACAGCGCATCGTGCTCTTCGCGGTCCATCCCCTTGTGAGCCTTCGCAAATGTGGCGATCCCCTCGCCACGGGCCAGCTCCAGCCCCTCTGCCTCGGGATCGTTGCTCGCGACCAGCACCACCTCATAGGGCGATCCCGGCTGGCGCCCGGCATACAGCAGCGCGGCCATGTTGGTGCCGATCCCCGAGATAAAGACCGCGACCCTGGCCTTGTCGCGGTTGGGCTCAGCCAAGATGGCGGGCCTCCCAGGCCGCGTCGGCACCCCAGGTTCCGGCGCTGCCGCGCACGGTGCAGCCGCGCTCACCCGGTTCGATCGCACCGATCCGCAGGACGATCTCGCCTGCTGTCTCGAGTACGCCGGTCAGCGCATCGACATCGCTCGCATCCACCACGAGCACCATGCCGACGCCGCAATTGAAGGTGCGCGCCATCTCCGCCGGTACAATCGCGCCCTGTTGCTGCAGGAACGCCATCAGGCCTGGCTGCTGCCAGGCATCCGCATCGACCACGGCATGCGCGCCCTCGGGCAGGACGCGCGGGATATTCTCGAGCAACCCGCCGCCGGTGATATGCGCCAGGGCCGCGATCAGACCGGCACGGATTGGATCCAGCAAGCCCTTCACATAAATGCGGGTCGGTTCGATCAATGCATCGATCAGCCTGCGTTCGGCGTCGAACGGGGCGGGCGCGTCGAGCTGCCAGCCTTTGTCCTCCGCCAGCCGCCGGACCAGCGAATAGCCGTTGGAATGCACCCCCGAACTGGCAAGCCCGAGCAGCACCTGCCCCGGTGCAACCCGTTCGCCGGTGAGCTGTTCGCCGCGCTCGACCGCGCCGACGCAGAAGCCCGCGAGGTCGTAATCGCCCGGCGCATACATCCCCGGCATCTCCGCGGTCTCGCCGCCGATCAGCGCACAGCCGGCCTGCTTGCAGCCCTCGGCGATCCCCGCAACCACCCGCTCGGCGATACCGTTCTCGAGCTTGCCGGTGGCAAAATAATCGAGGAAGAACAGCGGCTCCGCGCCCTGTACGATCAGGTCGTTGACACACATCGCGACCAGGTCGATGCCGACGCTGTCGTGCCGATCATGATCGATCGCCAGCTTGAGCTTGGTCCCGACCCCGTCGTTGGCCGCGACCAGCAGCGGATCGACATAGCCCGCCGCTTTGGGATCGAAGAAGCCGCCGAATCCTCCCAGCTCGCTGTTGGCGCCGGGGCGCGCGGTGGCCTTCGCCAGCGGACCGATCGCCTTGACGAGCGCGTTGCCCGCAGCGATCGAAACGCCCGCATCGGCATAGGTGTAGGGGGAATTCTTGCCATTCATGCCGGGTGCTTTAGCATTCCCGCTTGGATTCGCACGGGGCTTTGGGCAAAAGGCCGGTGTTTTCCCCATGATGCGCTTTGCTCTCCCATCCTTCGGCCGTTCGCAGGCCCTGCCGATCGTCGCTCTGGCGCTGCTTGCGCTGTGCGCGGCCGCGCTGTTCGCGCAGGTCGATGGCGAGCGCGGGATCGCTCCGATTGCCGCATCGAGCGACATTTCGGTCACCGGGGTCGAGGTCGATGTTACCGGCGACGATGCCCAGGACGCCCGCACCAAGGGCTGGGAAGCGGCGCAGCGCAAGGCGTGGGAACGGCTCAAGGGACCCGAACTCTCCGATTCGCAGATCGCGGGGATGGTCTCGGCGATCGTGATCGAGCGCGAGCAGCTCGGCCCACGGCGCTATATCGCGCGGCTCGGCGTGATCTTCGACCGCCAGCGCGCGAACGCCTACCTCGGCGGCGAGGAACGGGCGCGGCGGTCGGCGCCGATGCTGCTGGTCCCGGTCACCGTCTCGGGGGGCACCCAGCTGGTCTACGAGATGCGCAATCCCTGGCAGCGCGCCTGGGCCGAATATCAGGCAGGTTCGAGCCGGATCGATTACGTCCGGCCCTCGGGCGCGGGAAGCGATTCGCTGCTCATCACCTATGGCCAGACCGGGCGGCGCAGCCGACTGTGGTGGCGCAATGTCCTCGACCAGTTCAGCGCTTCGGATGTGCTGATCCCGATCGCCAACCTCGACTATTCCTACCCCGGCGGCCCGGTGACGGGCCGGTTCACCGCGCGCTACGGGCCCGATAACCGTTTTCTCGCCAGCTTCGAAATGAAAGCCGCCAACCCGCAGGCGCTGCCCGACATGCTCGCGCAGGCTGTGACGCGGTTCGATACGATCTTTGCGCAAGCGCTCACCGAAGGGCTGTTGAAACCGGATCCGACGCTCAACCTTGGTACGCCGGAAATCAATCCGGCGCTGTTGCGGCTGATCGAGGCGGGGCAGGCGGCGGATGCGCGCGAGCGGGAGGCGCGCGCTGCCCGCGAACGCGCGGCCCGCGAGGGTGAGACTGCCGAAACCGATGGCACGATCAGCGCCGCACCGGTCAACACGCCGCCGCCCGAGGGCTCGGTCGCGCTCTACACGGTGCAGGTCCAGACCCCTGATGCCGCGGCCTTCAACGCCGCGCTGGCGGATGTCCGCGCGGCGTCGGGCGTCCGCAATGCCGGGATCCGCAGCACCGCGATCGGCGGCACTTCGGTGCTGACGGTGAGCTATTCGGGCTCGATCCAGGATCTCGCTGGCGTCCTGCGCGCGCGCGGCTTCACCGTGCAACAGGGCAACAACGCGCTCCTGATCAGCCGCTAGGCAGGGCGCGGTGTCGATGTCCCAGATCGCGCTCCCTCTCGATTCCGGCGAAGCCGCCCCCTCGCGCATTGTCGTCGGAGCGGGCAATCGCGCCGCGGTCGATGCGCTTAGCCACCCTCAGGACTGGCCCTTCCGCACCGCGGTGCTGCTTGGGCCGCCGCGGTCTGGCAAATCGCTGCTGGCGCGCTGGTTCGCGGCCCAGGGCCACGGCGAGGCCATCGACGGCGCGCAAGAGTGGGACGAGACCGACCTGTTCCATCGCTGGAACCGCACCCAGGAGGATGGCCGACCGCTGCTGCTGGTCGCCGATGGCGAGGCCTGGAACATCGCGCTGCCCGATCTGCGCTCGCGGCTGGGAGGATCGCTGCAGCTCGCGATCACCGCGCCCGACGACGCCATGGTCGCCGAACTGATCGCCGCGCATGCCGAGCAGCGCCGGCTGGCTCTGGCCGATGGCGCGGCGCATTATCTCGTCCCCCGCCTCACCCGCAGCTATGCAGCGATCGAGCGGGTGGTCGCCGAAATCGACCGCATCTCGCTCGAACGCAAGGCGCCCGCCACGTTCTCGGTGTGGCGCGACGCGCTCGACGCGGTTGAGGGTCCGGAGCAGGCCCGCTTGCTTTGACCGGCGAATGGTGGAAGAATCGCAGCCTATGTTCGATCGTCTCACTACCTATCTGGACTCGATCCGCGCGCGCGACCCCGCGCCGCGCTCGCGCTGGGAAATCCTGCTCTATCCCGGCGTCTGGGCGCTGTTCTGGCATCGTGTGGCGCATTGGCTGTTCGAGGCCGAGCTGTACTTCCTCGCGCGACTGATCAACCACACCAGCCGCTTGATGACCGGGATCGACATCCATCCCGGCGCCAGCATCGGGCGCAATTTCTTCGTCGACCACGGTTTTTCGGTGATCGGCGAAACCGCGGTGATCGGCAATGACGTCACCATCTACCAATGCGTCACGCTGGGCGGAACCAACCCGACCAACGGGATAGGCGGCAAGCGCCATCCGACCATCGGCAACAACGTCATCATCGGCTCGGGCGCACAGGTTATCGGACCCATCACCGTGGGCGATCGCGCGCGGATCGGCGCCAATGCGGTGGTCACCGACGATGTGACCGAGGGCGCGACCATGGTCGGCTTCAAGGCGCGCAGCACGCTGGTCCCGGTGGAAACCTACATGCGCGAATTCATGCCCTATGGCACGCCTTGCGACGAACCCTGCGAGCCCGATCCGGGCCGCATCGCCGCGCTCGAAAAGCAGCTCACCGAAATGCGCGCCGAGCTCGAGAGCCTGCGCAGGGCCTTTCCCGAAGCGACCGCCGGTGCCGGGGACGAGAGCCTGCGCAGCGGTACGCAGGACTGATGGCGCACGCCGGAGCGCCGCCGAGCTCGGGCGCGGTGCTGCCCTTTCCGCAGCGCGCACCGCTCCAGGTCGCCTTCACCCGCGCCGAGCTGATTCGTATCCTCGATCTCTACGGTAGGATGGTCGCGGCGGGCGAATGGCGCGATTACGCGATGGATTTTGCGCGCGACATGGCGAGCTTTTCCGCCTTCCGCCGCGCCGCCGAACGCCCGCAGATGCGGGTCGAGAAGCGCCCTTCGCTGCGCAACCGTCAGGGGATGTGGGCGCTGTTCGGCGAACACGGCCAGGTGCTCAAGCGCGGCCACGAGCTTGCCGGCGTCCTCGCACCGATGGAACGCCGGTTGCTCAAGACGGTTGAGGACTGAGCCCTCAGGCGGTGGCGGGCAGCCGCGCCGTCATCGTGGCGGGCATTGCCGCCACAACTGCACGGCGGATCGGGGTCCACATTGCGCTCAGCGTCAACAAGGCCGAACCGATCACCAGCGCGGTCAGCGCGAAGCTGAGTTCCACTGCGCCGAAGCGGTCGAACAGCAGGGTTAGCGCGATCAGTACATAGGCGAGCGCCGAGACCAACAGTGCGCGCCGATCTACCGCCAGCGCGACCAGACCGAAGGCCACATAGACCGCGAGCACCGCCAGCGCCGCGCCGGGGCCGAATGTGCTGCCATCGGTTACCCCGATCAGCACGAACACCGGATGCGCGATCATCGGTGCGGCGAGCAGGTGGAGCCAGAAGGCGACATCGCTGCGCCGCGTCCCGCGCGCCGGATCGCTCATGTCCCAGCGCATGGCGAAAGCGAAGATCGCCAGCCCGACGAGGAACACGATGCCCAGCACGACATCGCCGACATTCTCGGAATTCGGCCCGATCGCCGCGACGATCAGCGCGACCACCGTACCCGCGAGCGCGGCGGTGCCTGCGGCGATGGTGATCGGCACCTGGAAGCGCTTCCAGTGAAGTACGGCGAAACCGGCGGTGAACAGCGCGGCGGCACCGAACAGAAGCGCGCCCAGAGCATCGTTGGACCCGACGTTCGGAACCATGAAGCCCATGATCGCTGCCACCTGCGCAACCATCACCCCGCCGACGAAAGCCAGCAGCAGGATGATGCTGGGCAAGGCCATCCGCCTCTTGCGGGTGAAGAATTCGGCGAGCAGCCAAGCCGTTCCGGCTACGGCAAGGGCGGCCAAAGCCGTCGCGAGGGCCTCGGAGATCCGCCGGACCTCGCTGGTCTGTTCCAGCCATTGGAAATAGGCATCGTCGCCCAGGATCTGATCGGGATAGATCGGCGCGGGGTAGATCGCGCCGCCGATCGCCTGACCAATAGCCGCCATCGCGACGAGCAAAATCACCACGCCGATCGAGACGAACACATCGTTGAACCCGGTGATCAGACGGAAATGCTCGGCGTCGGCCGGCACCGAATCGTTCTGCGCCGCGACATGCACGCGCAGGGCTTCGGCAGCCTCGGCGCTGATCGCCCCGGCCGCGACCGCGGAATTGAGATCCTGCTGGCTGTACATGCCCTATTCTCCCCAACCTGTTCGGCGGGGAGAATAGGCACAGTGTATTAGAGCGTCAATACGCTCCGGTCTTGATCGGCGGGATCAGCTACGCGCGGAGGACGGGCCAGTGCCGGTGACCTTCTGCATAGCGGTCAGGATGTTGCCCGACTGCTCGGAGCCCGACTGCGGCGCCTTGAGGTTGGAGAAGTCGGAGATCGTCTTCCAGTTCTCGGCGAAGCCTTCGACCGTGCGCTGGTCTTCCGGCAGCCAGACCGCATCGTTCATCACCACCCAGGAAGAGTGGAACCCGCCCGCACCGGCGCCGACGATCGCGTTGCTGGGGGCATCCTCGCTGACCAGGAACAGCGCGGCGGGGACCACATTGACCGGGTCGAACAGCTTGAAGGCTTCCTCGGGGAACAGGTCCTCGGTCATCCGCGTGCCCGCGACGGGGCTGAGCGTGTTGACCTTGATGTTGTATTTCGCGCCTTCGAGCTGGAGCGTCTTGGTCAGGCCAGCGAGGCCCAGCTTGGCCGCGCCGTAGTTCGCCTGGCCGAAATTGCCGAACAGCCCGGTCGAACTCGCGGTCATAAGGACGCGGCCATAGGCCTGGTCGCGGAAGGTCTCCCAGCAGGCCTTGGTGGCATAGGCCGAACCGTTGAGGTGGACGTCGACGACGAAGGCGAAGTCTTCGGCGCTCATCTTGGCGAAGGTCTTGTCGCGCAGCACGCCGGCATTGTTGATCAGCACATGGACGCCGCCCCATTTCTGCTTGGCGTCGGCGACCATCTTTTCCATCTGCTCGGGATTTGTGACCGAAGCGCCATTGGCCATCGCGGTGCCGCCGGCCTTTTCGATTTCCTCGACGACCTGCGCGGCCATGTCCGAAGTGCCGGTGCCGTCGCGCGAACCGCCCAGATCGTTGACCACGACCTTGGCGCCGCGTTTGCCGAGCTCGAGCGCGTATTCGCGGCCCAGACCGCCGCCTGCGCCGGTGACGATGGCTACCTTGTCCTTGAAGTCGATGGTCATGATGGATCTCCGATATGGTTTACGTGAACGTCAATCTGAGCGGCGGACTGACATGTTCGCCGCGCGCTTGCAACCGCCAGTTCGACGCCCCGCCGTGCCGTAGGGTCGAGGCGAGGCTCAGCCGCTCGCCAGTCCCTCGAGCGCGGGGATCAACGCGCTGAGCGAATCGATCTCGACATCGGCGCCGAGCTGGCCCGGCGGCTTGTCGCAATAGCCGTAGCGTGCGCCGATCACCGGCACCTTTGCAGCGCGCGCTGCCATGACGTCATAGGTGCTGTCGCCCACGAAGGCAAAGCTGCCTCCGCCGCAGCGAAGCCGCGCCTCGACAAGCGAATCCGGCTCTGGCTTGGCGCGGCCTTTGCCCATGGTGTCGCCGCCGATGATCGTCTCGAAACGATCGACGAGCTTGAGCTTGGTGAGGATCTGGCGGGCGAAATCCTCGAACTTGTTGGTCACGACCGCCAGCTTGACCCCGCGTACCGCGAGCGCGTCGAGGCATTCCTCCGCCCCCGGATAGGCACGCGAGTGTACCGCATTGTTGGCGGCGTAATAGGCCAGCATTTGCTTGTAGAGTGGCCGGAATTCGTTCTCGGGCAGCCCGCCCTGGCGCTCGACCGCGCGCGCCAGCATCACCTTGGCGCCGCCACCGATCAAATCCTTGCTGCTCTCCACCGGGACCGCTTCGAAGCCGCCCAGTTCGAGCGCGTGGTTTACTGCGGCGCCCAGATCGCGGAAACTGTCGAGCAGCGTTCCGTCGAGGTCGAATGCGACAGTGTCGAATGGGAATTTCACCATGCGCGCGGCGGTGGCGGATGCGACTTCAAACCGCAAGCGAATGGTGGCAAGGCGCAGACCATGATCCAGAAACGCGAATTCGCCGCCGTCATTCTCGCCGCGGGCAAGGGCACCCGCATGAAGAGCGACCTGCACAAGGTGCTCCATCCGATCGCCGGTCGGCCGATGCTCAATCACCTGATGGCCGGTGTCGATTATCTCGAGCCTGCCAAGAAGGTGGTGGTGGTCGGTGCCGGGCGCGAACAGCTCGAGGCGGCGCTGGGCGACACCGCGCGCACCTGTTTGCAGGAGCCGCAACTGGGCACCGCCCATGCGGTCCAGCAGGCCGAGAAAGAACTCGAAGGCTTCCACGGCGATGTGCTGGTGCTCTATGGCGATGTGCCCTTCGTACGCGCGGAAACCATGCGCGCCATGCTCGACCGCCTCCACGCCGAGGATATGCCCAAGGCCGTGGTGCTGGGCTTCGAGCCCGAGGATCCGCTGGCCTACGGAAGGGTTATCGCCGATGCCGACGGCCGGATCGGCAAGATGGTCGAGTTCAAGGATGCCAGCGAGGATGAACGCGCCTGCCGGTTGTGCAATTCCGGGCTTATGGCGGCGCGCGCCTCGGACCTCTTCGCGCTGCTGCGCCGGGTCGGCAACGAGAATTCTCAAGGGGAGTATTATCTCCCCGACGTGGTCAATATCGCGATCGCCGACGGTAGCGTGTGCGCCGTGGTGGTCACCGACGCGCCGGGCGAGGTCGCCGGGATCAACAGCCGCTCCGAACTCGCCGCCGCCGAAGCGCAGTGGCAGGCCTTCCGCCGCGAGGAAGCGATGGCCGATGGCGTAACGCTCAAGGCTCCCGAGACGGTGTTCTTCAGCTTCGACACGCAGCTTGGCCGCGATGTGGTGGTCGAACCCAATGTGGTGTTCGGACCCGGCGTCACCGTGGCCCAAGGCGCGCATATCAAGGCCTTCAGCCATATCGAGGGGGCAAGCATCGGCGAGGGCGCGCAGGCCGGACCCTTCGCCCGGTTGCGCCCCGGAACGGTTATGGAAAAGAACAGCTTCGTCGGCAATTTCGTCGAGATGAAGGCGGCGGTGCTGGGCGAGGGCGCCAAGGCCAGCCATCTGACCTATCTGGGCGATGCCGAAGTGGGCGCGGGCGCCAATATCGGCGCGGGCACGATCACCTGCAATTACGACGGCTATTTCAAATCGAAGACCGTGATCGGGGAAAACGCCTTCATCGGCTCCAACAGCGCGCTGATCGCTCCGGTCACCATCGGGCGCGACGCGATCGTGGCGGCGGGCAGCGCGGTTAGCGGCGATGTCGCCGATGGCGATCTGCGGATGGTTCGCGGCGAGCAGATCGTGAAGCCCGGCTGGGCGGACCGCTTCCACGACGCGATGAAAAAGAAGAAAGCTGCTGCAAAGGGCGGGTCGAGGAAGACCTGATGCGGTTGCCGAGCCTGCTCGCGCTGTGGACATTGTCCGCATGCAGCGGGCAGCCGGACAACGGCGATACCGGCGAGACGGACGCGGCGGTTGCTGCGTCCGATAGGTCGCCGGTTGCGGTGATTTCGTCCGCGGCACCGGGCAGCACCGGCGGTGTCGATTGCCGAAGCGGCGAGGAACCGATCTTCTCGTGCAGGACCACCGGCGGGAAGAGGATCGCCGTCTGCGCCACCGGTGCCGGCAAGGTCGAGTATCGCTACGGTGCTGGAACGCCGGAGCTGGTCTTGGAGGGGGGGCGGCTTGCTTCCGTGCCCTATTCCGGCGGCGGCGAGGCGCAGATTGCCTTCGACAATGGCCCGGTGCGCTACGTCGTCTTCAGCCGGACGATCCGCACGAATTTCGAAGCAGGCGAACCCAATTATCCCGCAATCAGCGATGGCGTGATTGTCCTGCGCGATGACGAGATGCTGGCTATGTCGACGTGCGACGATGCCGATGCGATGCCGGTTCAGTACGATGCTGCCGAGAAAAATATGGAACAGCAGGATGAACTGTTCACATATGAAACTGGACGCGCCGATCCGACAGGAGTCGAATAACTCCTCCAACGAAAAAGGGCGACCAACCGGCCGCCCTTCCTCGATTCATATTGCAACGAGGACGCTCAGCCCTCGACGTGCTCCGCCAGCACGGTGAGGCCGTTTTCGCCCACTTCGGCGAAGCCGCCGCGCACTTCGATCAGTTCGGGCGCCGCGCCCTCGGTGCGGTAGACCTGCACCGCGCCGTCGCGGATGGTCGACATGAAGGGCGCATGGCCCTCGAGCACGCCGAATTCGCCCTCCGTGCCGGGGACGACCACCATGTGGACGTCCTCGCTGCGGACCTGCTTGACCGGGGTGACGAGTTCGAAATGCAAAGCCATGATCAATCTTCTCTGTTGTTGCCCGCGTCCTTAGCGGCGGCGGGCTTCGAGTCCAGCCCCCGCCGGTCCAGACGGAGCGCGAGGATTACCGTGATTGCGCCGCCGATCGCATAGCCGAGCATGGTGAGCATCTGCTCCCAGATCATCCGGTAGACGAGCGTCTGCCCCGCAAACAGCGGCACCACCGCGATAACGATGGCGGTGATGGCGAAGGGCAGCAGCAAGCCTTCACGCCGCCCGCGCACCAATTGCACCATGCAGCCGAAATTCACCGCCACGACCGGAAGGGCCAGCGCATAGAGCCAGACGGGCTGCACCGGCTGGCCGAAAATTTGCATTGCCAGCCATTCGAAGGCGTTGTCGAAAGCCTGCCAGTCGTCGACCCGCCAGCGATGGATGTCGAAAGCGGAGATCAGCAGGAAAGTAGCGATTCCGGCCTGCGCCAACCGATGGAGAAGCTTGTCGGCACGGCCGGAGAGCGGGTGGATGGAACGATGGTTGCCCTCGTGTGCCATGTCCCGCGTCTCCGGTTCGGTGCCTGCCGTCAGGATTCGTCGGCCATCTTCTTGGCCTTCTCGACCGCCTGATCGATCCCGCCGACCATGTAGAAGGCGCTTTCGGGCAGATAGTCGTATTCGCCATCGACCACTGCCTTGAAGCTCTTCACAGTGTCTTCGAGCTGGACGAACACGCCTGGGATGCTGGTGAACACCTCGGCCACGTGGAACGGCTGGCTGAGGAACTTCTGGATCTTGCGCGCGCGGCTGACGGTGAGCTTATCCTCTTCGGACAGTTCATCCATGCCGAGAATGGCGATGATGTCCTGCAGGCTCTTGTACTTCTGCAGCGTTTCCTGGACGCGCCGCGCGGTCCGGTAATGCTCCTCGCCGACGACGCGCGGTTCGAGCACGCGGCTGGTTGAGTCGAGCGGATCGACAGCGGGGTAGATGCCCAGCTCCGAAATCGCGCGGTTCAGCGTGGTGGTCGCGTCAAGGTGAGCAAACGAGGCGGCAGGCGCCGGGTCGGTGAGATCGTCCGCGGGAACGTAGATCGCCTGGACCGAGGTGATCGACCCCTTGTTGGTCGAGGTGATGCGTTCCTGCAGATTGCCCATGTCGGTCGCGAGCGTCGGCTGATAGCCCACCGCCGAAGGGATACGGCCGAGCAGCGCCGACACTTCCGAACCGGCCTGGGTAAAGCGGAAGATGTTGTCGACGAAGAACAATACGTCCTGGCCTTCGACGTCGCGGAAATATTCCGCCATGGTCAGGCCCGACAGCGCCACGCGGGCACGCGCGCCCGGAGGCTCGTTCATCTGGCCGAACACCAGCGCCACCTTGGAGCCTTCGGAGATCGCCTCGCCGGCCTCGTTCTTGGCGATGACGCCCGCGTCGAGGAATTCGTGGTAGAGATCGTTGCCCTCGCGGGTCCGCTCGCCCACGCCGGCGAAGACGGAGACGCCGCCATGGCCCTTGGCGATGTTGTTGATCAATTCCTGGATCAGCACGGTCTTGCCGACGCCGGCGCCGCCGAACAGGCCGATCTTGCCGCCGCGCGCATAGGGCGCGAGCAGGTCGATGACCTTGATCCCGGTGACGAGGATGGCCGCTTCGGTCGACTGGTCGACGAACAGCGGAGCCTCGGCGTGGATCGGCATGGACATGTCGGCGCCGATCGGGCCGCGCTCGTCGATCGGCTCGCCGATGACGTTCATGATCCGGCCCAGCGTCTTCGGGCCGACGGGGACGGTGATCTGGCTGCCGGTGTTGACGACGTCCTGCCCGCGGGTGAGCCCGTCGGTGCCGTCCATCGCGATCGTGCGGACGGTGTTTTCGCCAAGGTGCTGGGCAACCTCGAGAACGAGCGTGTTCTCGCCATTGCGGGTTTCGAGCGCGGTCAGGATCGCGGGCAGTTCGCCTTCGAACTGCACGTCGACGACGGCGCCGATGACCTGGCTGATTACGCCGGTCGTGGTCTTGTTGAGTACGGGAGCGGTAGCCATGATCTGGATCCTGCCTTGGGGGTTGGGCGCTTTAGGAAGCGCACACGTTTTCGGGATCGGCGAGCGTCCATTGCTCGTCGCCGGGAGTAAGGGTGGCGTCGTTGCGCAGATATTCGTCCTCGCCGAGGCCGAATTCGCACAGCACCTCGTCCGAACCGAGACCGGCACGGCGGCAGACCGCGGTGTTGACCGGCTCTGCTTCGGGGCAGGCGTCGGCGTAGAGCTGGGTGAACAGCTCCTGGTTGGGGGCGGGCAGCGTCACGGCCGGCTCGGGCGTCGCGACCTGGGTCTGGGCGACTTCGGCGGCGGGTTCCTCGCCGCAAGCAGCCAGAGCGAACAGGGGGACGAAAAGGAAGGCGAGCTTGTTCAAGTGATTGGCTTTCATAAAGGTCAGAGCGCTTCGGCCCCGGCGATGATTTCGATCAGTTCGGTGGTGATCGCAGCCTGGCGGCTGCGGTTGTACTTGATGGTCAGGTCCTTGATGAGATCGCCGGCATTGCGCGTGGCATTGTCCATGGCGGTCATCGAGGCGCCCTGTTCCGAGGCCTCGCGCTCGAGCAGCGCACCGAACAGCTGCGTCTTTACGTAACGCGGCAGCAGCTCCTCGAGGATTTCCTCTTCGCCCGGTTCGTATTCGACTACCGCCCCGGCATCCTTGCTGTCGCCAGAGATTTCGGGCGCGGGCACAGGGATCAGCTGATCCACGGTCGGGTCTTGCGACAATGCGCTGCGGAAGATCGGGTAGATCAGCTCGGCGATGTCGTATTCGCCCTTCTCGAAGCGTTCGATCAGATCGTCGGCGATCGCTTCGGCTTCCTCGAAACCCGGCGTGCGCACTTCGCTGGTGTCGAAATGCTTTTCGATCCGGTCGGCGAAATCGCGCTTGATGGGCGCGCGACCCTTCTTGCCGACGAGATAGAAATGGACATCCTTGTCCGCCTTGATCAGCTCGCGAGCCCGCGCCTTGGCGGCCTTGACGATATTGGCGTTGAGACCGCCGCACAGGCCCTTGTCGGTGTTGACCACCACCAGCAGATAGCGCTGGCTCTCGCCGGTACCGGCCAGCAGCCGGGGTGCGCTGTCGCCGCTGACCTTGCCCGCGAGCGAGGCCATGACGCCGGACAGACGCTCGGCATAGGGGCGTGCCTGTTCGGCAGCCGCCTGCGCACGGCGCAGCTTGGCCGCCGCGACCATCTGCTTGGCCTTGGTGATCTTCTGGGTCGACTTGACCGAGTTGATACGGCCCTTGAGTTCTTTCAGGCTAGCCATTTCGGCTCCCTATTTCGTGTGCTCTCGGGTTCAGGCGAACTGCTTGGCGAAGGCTTTGAGCGCAGCGACGACCTTGTCGCGCGTATCGTCCTCGAACTTGCCGGTGGTGCGGATGGTCTCCAGCACTTCGCCGTGTTCGCTGCGCATGTGGCTGAGCATCGCGGCTTCGTATTCGTTCACCCGGTCGACCGGGATCGGGTCGAGGAAGCCATTGGTGCCGGCGAAGATCGACACGGTCTGCTCCTCGAACGGCATCGGCGAATATTGCGGCTGCTTGAGCAGCTCGGTCAGCCGCGCACCGCGATTAAGCAGCTTCTGGGTCGAGGCATCGAGGTCCGAGCCGAACTGCGCGAAGGCGGCCATCTCGCGATATTGCGCGAGGTCGAGCTTCATCGAGCCCGAGACCTTCTTCATCGCCTTGGTCTGGGCGGCACCGCCGACGCGGCTGACCGACAGGCCAACGTTGATCGCCGGACGGATGCCCTGGTAGAACAGTTCGGTCTCGAGGAAGATCTGGCCATCGGTGATCGAGATCACATTGGTCGGGATATAGGCCGAGACGTCGCCCGCCTGCGTTTCGATGATCGGCAGCGCGGTCAGCGAACCGCCGCCTTCCGACTTGCTCATCTTCGCCGCGCGCTCGAGCAGGCGGCTGTGGAGATAGAAGACGTCGCCCGGATAGGCTTCGCGGCCCGGGGGGCGACGCAGCAGCAGCGACATCTGGCGATAGGCGACGGCCTGCTTGGAAAGGTCGTCATAGACGATCACGGCATGCATGCCGTTGTCGCGGAAGAATTCGCCCATCGCGCAGCCGGTGTAGGGTGCGAGATACTGCAGCGGAGCGGGCTCCGATGCGGTGGCGGCGACCACGATGGTGTATTCCATCGCGCCGTTTTCCTCGAGGCTCTTGACGATCTGCGCGACGGTCGAGCGCTTCTGGCCGACCGCGACATAGATGCAATAGAGCTTCTTGTTCTCGTCGTCGCCCGCGTTGTTTTCCTTCTGGTTGATGAAGGTGTCGATCGCGACGGCGGACTTGCCGGTCTGACGGTCGCCGATGATCAGTTCGCGCTGGCCGCGGCCGACGGGAACCAGAGCGTCGATCGCCTTGAGGCCCGACTGGACCGGCTCGGAAACCGATTCGCGCGGGATGATGCCCGGCGCCTTCTTTTCCACGCGGCGACGCTCGGTCGCCACGATCGGGCCCTTGCCGTCGATCGGGTTGCCCAGCGCATCGACCACGCGGCCGAGCAGGCCCTTGCCCACCGGCACGTCGACGATGGTCTGGGTGCGCTTGACGCTGTCGCCTTCCTTGATCTCGGTATCGGAACCGAAGATCACGGCGCCGACATTGTCGGCCTCGAGGTTGAGCGCCATGCCCTGAACGCCATTGGCGAATTCGATCATCTCGCCGGCCTGGACCTGGTCGAGGCCGTGGATGCGGGCGATGCCGTCACCCACCGACAAGACGGTGCCGACTTCGCTTACTTCTGCTTCGGTGCCGAAATTGGCGATCTGGTCCTTGATGACCTTCGAAATTTCTGCGGCGCGGATATCCATGAGTAACGTCCTTTGATCAGGCCTTCATCGCCTGGGCGAGGGAATTGAGGCGGGTGCGGATCGAGCCGTCGATGCGCTTCGATCCGATGGTAACGACCAAACCGCCGAGCAATTCTGGATCGACGGTCGTGGAAAGCTTGACGGTGCGGCCCTCGCGCGCGGTGAGCCGCGAGCGGATCTGCTCGAGCTGCGCATCGCTCAGCGCGTGCGCGCTGCTGACCTGCGCGGTAACCTCGCCGCGCTGGGCGGCGGCGATGGCGCGGAAGGCGCGGATCACCTTGGGCAATTGCGCGAGCCGGCGGTTGTGCGCCAGCACACCGATGAAGTTCTGGGTCAGTTCGGCGAGGCCCAGCACGCCGGACACGCTCGAAAGCGCCTGACCGGCAGCCTTGCGCGAAACCTTGGGGTTGGTGGTGAGCTGGGCCAGTTCGCTTGATTCGGCCAAAGCGGCCTCGAGCTTGTCGAGGTCCGATTCGACTGCGGTCACTGTGCCGTTCTCGCTCGCCAGGTCGAACAGGGCCGACGCATAGCGCCCTGCCAGGCTTGCCTGTATACCGGCGGAAATCTCCACGCGTTGTCGTCCTCTCGAGGTCGGAAAAAAACGATGCTGTCAGCCCGGCGTCGCGGATGGACGAATGCCACCCCGGCAAAGCTGTCGCGCGCCTAGCATCGGGTATTGCGAAGCGCAAGCCGGGTGCCCTTCGACCTGGCAGCAAATTGCACGCCAATCGCTGGACTCACGCAAAGGCAAATGTAGGATGTTTTCCAACGCGCCGGAACGAGCGCATGGAGAGAACCAATGCAGATCACACCGCTCGCCCCGTCATGCGGGGTGGAAATAACCGGCGTCCAGCTGGCCGATGCCGCGGGCGCGACTCTCGAAGCGGTGCGCCAGGCGATCTATGCGCATGGCGTCGCGTTGCTGCGCGGGCAGGTGCTCTCGCCGGAAGAGCACATCGGTTTCGCGCAGCGTTGGGGCGGAATCGACATCAACAACTACTTCCCGCTTACCGACGAGCATCCCGAGATCGCAGTCGTGCGCAAGCGCGAGGACCAGCAGACCAATATCGGCGGGGGATGGCACACCGATCATTCCTACGACCAGATCCCTGCGATGGGCTCGGTCCTGGTGGCGCGCGTGCTGCCCCCGTCGGGCGGCGACACCCTCTATGCGCACATGGGCGCGGCCTATGATTCGCTCCCCGACGATCTGAAGACCGAGATCGAGGGGCTCGAGGCCTTCCACACCGCCGATCACATCTACGCCTCCGACGGCGTCTATGCGCAGACCGATATGGGTGGCGATCTGCGCGGGCAGGGCATGACCACCGGCGCAACGCATCCGGTGGTGATCCGTCACCCGGTGACGGGGCGCAGACTGCTCTATGTCAATCCCGCCTTCACGGTGAACATCGTCGGGCGGAGCCGTGCCGAAAGTCGGCCGCTGCTGGACCGGCTCTTCGCCGCAGCGATGGACCCGGCACATCAATGCCGGATCGCCTGGGAACCGGGCTCGGTCGCGATCTGGGACAACCGGACGACCTGGCATTACGCCATGAACGATTATCAGGGCCATGCCCGCGAGATGCACCGCATCACGCTGAGCGGCGAGGCGCTGGCGGCCTAGTCGCCCTCCGCGACCTCGCAGGAATAGACCAGCCGCTCGTTGGGCTGGGTGGGCAGGCTGGAGACTACCTCGGTCTGCATGTCCCCCAGCGACGACGCGGCATCCTCGGCCTCGCAGGCGGGCGCCGCATATTTGCCCCGAGCCGCGCGCGCCGTGCTCATCGCCTCGCGCGAGAGCAGGTAGCGTTCGGTGCGGTAGATGCGGCGCGCCGGGTCGAAGCTGTTGACCGCGACCGCCTGTTCCTCGTTGGGCACGAACACTCGCGACCAGGTCCCGGCAGAGAGACCGTATTGCGTGCGGTCGTTGACGCAACCCTCGGCGCTCCAGTCGAAACTGACCTCCTGCGCCTGCGCGCTGGTGACGCGGCTGCGCTGCGGATCGAGCGTGCAGACGTAGCTGGCCTTGCCGGATCGCGAGCCGGGTGCGCTGAGCTCGCCTCCGTTGCCGGTCTCATCGGCCTCGCCGCCCATCGCACTCGTAACCCGGCGGTCGATCTCGTCGATCCCCGGTCGGCTGACATGCAGCATCAGCGCGACCAGCACCGCGCCGATCCCCAGCGCCAGCACGATCCGGTTGCGGACCGGCCAGGTCACGGTACCGAATTCGCTCTCGACCGGTTCGCGCTTCTCGAACGCCCACCAGATCAGCCCCGCGCCGAGCAGCAGCAGCAAGACGCTGGCGAGCATGCGGTCGTCGCGCTCGTCGCGGACCTGCATCTCGGCCTCGAAGCGTGCGCGATCGCGGCGGGTGCGCTCTTCCTCGCTGCGGTTCTCGAGATCCGCGCGCGCGGCGCTCTGTTCGCGCTCCATTCGCGCGCGTTCTTCCGCCTCGAGATCGTCGAGGCTGCGGCATTCGGTATCGTTGATGCGCGCGGTCACGCCGTTCTCGCGCAGGAAGGCGCGCAATTCGCGGTTCGAAACGGCGAAGAAGAATTCCGCATCCGATCCGCCCGAATCGGCGCCGAAACTGTTCACACCCAGCACCCGGCCGCAACCGTCGAGCAGCGGGCCGCCCGAATTGCCCCGCGCGATCGGTGCAGTGTGGAGCACTGTATCGAAACTGCGGCTGGGTCGGGTTCCGGCAAGAAAGCCGCGGCTTTTCACCGGCGGCTGGCTGCGGAAGATGTCGCCGATGTCGAGCCCCTGCGCCTTGTCGACGTTCATCGGATAGCCGACCGCATAGCTTTCGCCGCTGTCAGCCAGTGGCCCGCCCGCCAGTGTCAGGGGCGGCAGCCGCAACTCGCCGGTGAGTTCGACCAGCGCGAGATCGTTGCGCGAGGAGACCGCGACGGCCTTGCCATAGACCGCGCCCGCCCCGTCGGAGGGGACAATGCCGATCCGCAGGTTCTCGTCGATCATGGCGTCGCGGATGACATGGGCGTTGGTTATGATCTGCGTGGGGCTGACCGCGAAGCCGCTGCCGTGGCTGATCGGGTAGACCTGCTCGCCATCGCTGCCGAGGATCACCACGCGCACCACGCCGCGCGCCGCCGCATCGATATCGGCGGGCTCGGCGCGCGCAGGCGAGGGCACGGCGAGCAGGCCGAGCAGCAGCGCACAAAGAGTAAGGAGGCGTCCCATTCGGCGGCGCTTCTATCGCGCCCGCGACATTGACCGCAAGCTTCGGGACGCCGGGCATGGCGAATTAGTCTAGCTGCGCTTGCAAGCCAAAGCGAAGCCATGGAAGATAAACGGCATGACCGCAGCCCAGCTCACCGATGTCCCGAGCCCGGAGATACTCAGCGACAAGATGCTGAGCGACGAGGACCGCTGGCGGATCGCGCTGGCGAAGGACCGGCGCTTCGACGGCGCCTTCGTCACCGGAGTGCATTCGACCGGCATCTATTGCCGCCCCTCCTGTCCGGCGCGAGCGCCCAAGCGGGTCAACGTGCGCTTCTACGCCACGCCTGCCGAGGCCGAGGCGGCAGGGCTGCGCGCCTGCAAGCGCTGCGCGCCCGATTGCCAGAGCCAGGAAGAGGCCGCAGTGCGCGCCGCGATCGATGCGATCCGGGCAGGTGAAAGCGCCATGCTGGCCGAGTTGGCGCGCCTGACCGGCTATGCGCCGACCCATTTCCAGCGGTTGTTCAAGCGCGCCATCGGGCTGTCGCCTGCCGCCTATGCCCGCGCGCTGCGCGAGGAGCGGGCCAAGGCAATGCTGGCGGGGGCCGGGCGGGTGAGCGATGCGATCTACGATTCAGGCTTCGCGGCGCCGAGCCGCTTCTATGCCGCGATGGAGGGACGAATGGGTATGACTCCGAGCGACTGGCGGGGCGGAGGCAAGGGCCGCTCCATCCACTGGGGCGTGGTCGAGACGACACTGGGCCCGATGCTGGTCGCCGCGACCGAGACTGGCGTATGCTGCCTGTCGTTCAACGAGGGCGAGGCGGATCTGCGTCGCCGCTTCCCCGGTGCCGAACTGGTCGAGGGCGGCGAGGCGTTCCGCGCGCTGTTCGAACAGGTGACGCAGGCGGTCGAGCAGCCGGGGAGCAGCGCCGCCGACATCCCGCTCGACGTCAAGGGCACCGCCTTCCAGCAACGCGTCTGGCAGGCTTTGTGCGAGATCCCCTCCGGCGAGACCCGCAGCTATGGCCAGCTCGCCGCCGCGCTGGGCAATCCGGGCGCCAGCCGCGCGGTCGGCGGCGCCAATGGCGCTAACAATATCGCGGTGCTGATCCCCTGCCACCGGGTGATCGCCGCCGATGGCGGGCTGGGCGGCTACGCCTATGGCACCGCGATCAAGGAGGAATTGCTGCGGCGGGAAGGGGGGTGCGATTGACCCTATCTCGAGGTTTCGAAGGCTCGTAAGTCTTTGGTGACAAGCGGATAGCGTGCCGTTAGCGGGAGCGGGTGGACATCTCGATCACCCCATATCTCGCCCATTACTCGGCCGCCAAGCAGGCGCTGGCAACCGCCTTCGGCGCCACCGAGGACCTGCTCCATCTGCACGCCGGGCTGATCATCTTCTTCGCGGCGGCGCTGTTCCTGCGCCATCGCATGCGCTCGCGGGTGCCGATCGCGCTGGTCTACGTCTTCGCCTTCGGCAACGAGGTGATCGACTACTATTCGCCCGCCGGGGGCGCGACGCTAGCGGGCTCGGTGGCGGACATCCTCAACACCATCGTCTGGCCCACGCTGCTGTTCCTGCTCGCGCGCCGCCGCGCCAAGGCGGGGGCGCCCGACAGGACGCATTGAACCGGTCGTGAAGGGCGAGGCGCCGGCAATGCCGGTTCACTCGACTCGGAAATCCAGCAGTTCGAACCGGGCAGGTGCGGTGGTATAGACCCCGTGTCCGCGTGCGGAGCTCGAGCCGAACACCAGACCGACCTGCGCCGAATTGGCGAGGGCGTCGCGAAACGCGCGAGGATTGGCGTCGGCCCTGCGCCCCAGCACCGAGATCCAGCCCGGATCGTCAAGCGACAGCGTCATCTGGTGTTCGCCCGGCGTGATCTGCTGGACATGGGCGATCGGCGAGTACCAGCGATAATGCTCGAACCGTCCGCGCGCGTTCCAGCTGTCGCCGCGCTGCTGAATCACCATCGAGACGGTGCCCGGCAGTTCGGGATGCTCCTGCGGCACGAAGCGCGTGCCGCGCTCGGCCTCGACTTGGTAGCGCACCACGATCCGCGATTTTCCCGCCAGCGAGCCCGGGTCGTAGGTGACGTAGTGAACATGACCAGCGGAGCGGTTGGGGTAGGGAAAGTCGATGGTCCAGCCGCTGCGGGTCGGGGTGGGCTGCAGCGGCATCCCCACCGAATAGTTCTTGCCGCGGATGTGCGGGCCGATGGTCCAGTCGGCCGCCGAGCTGGCCGCCAGCGCCGCCGAGCCGGCAAATGCGAGGACTGCGCCGAGAATGAGTTTTCTTTTCATCGTGCCGGAATAGCCGATCGCACCTTTTACAGCCTGAACGCCCCGGTTAGGCTGCCGCAAGATTACGCTACGCAAGAGATCGATGCTCCAAAATAGCGCATCACCCCAGAATGCGCGCTTCGCGCAGATAGGTGAACTCGCCTTCGCCCGACCAGGCCTGACCGTCGGGGTAGCGCAGTTCCACGCCCGCTAGCTCGGCTTCATCCGCCAGCAGCATGTTCGCGCCCATCATGGTGTTGCCGAATTTCGCTGCGGCTGCGGCGGTCAGGGTGAAATGGGTGGTCGCGCCGCAGCTCTCGCAGAACCGGATATCGGCGGCGGGATCGGGTTTGTCGGTCCGGCTGTAACCTTTCGATGCGCCGGTCACGCTGGCTTCGGAAGGATGGAAATAGCCCCAGCGCGCACCGGTCTTGCGGCACAGCGTGCAGTTGCACTCGTGGATAAAGTCAGGGCGCTTGGACAGCTCCACGCGGAGCTGTCCGCACAGACAGGAAAGTTCGATCATCGCCGGCCCTTATCGCCTAATTCGCGCCGGCGGAAGCGGGTCGCATTCACGCCTCGCGCGCCCAGCCATCCTTCGCCGGGACCAGCGTTTCCAGAAATGCCTCCGCGCTGTCCAGATACTCAGCCTGCCGTTCCTCGCCCATCCGGTCCCAGTTGGCATAAATCCGGCCGACGCGGTGGTTGCTCTGCAGCCGGTCGCGATGGCGATCCATGAAATGCCAGTAGAGCGGGTTGAAGGGACAGGCGCCCTCGCCGGTCTTCTTGGCGGGCGAGTAGCGGCATTTGCGGCAATAGTCGGACATGGTGTTGATGTAATTGCCGCTCGCCGCATAGGGTTTGCTCGCCAGCTTCCCGCCATCGGCATAGAGGATCATCGCCGCCACATTGGGCAATTCCACCCACTCGTAGGCATCGGCATAGACCGCCAGATACCAGTCCTGCACCGCCTGCGGATCGATCCCGGCGATGAGCGCGAAATTGCCCAGCACCATCAGCCGCTGGATGTGATGCGCATGCGCGTTGTCGCGGGTCGAGCGGATGCAGTCGGCGAGGCAGCGCATCTCGGTCTCGCCGGTCCAGTAGAATTCGGGCAGCGGGCGCTGCGCCTCGAGCGCATTGGCCTCGGCCAGCCCGGGCATGAATTGCCAGTAGAAGCCGCGGACATATTCGCGCCAGCCGATGATCTGGCGGATGAAACCCTCGACCGAATTGATCGGCGCTTCGCCCGCATCGTAGAGCGCTTCGGCGCGGCGGCACAGGTCGAGCGGGTCGAGCAGGCCGAGATTGAGGCTGGTCGAGAGCATCGAGTGGTAGAGGTCGTCCTGCCCATGGACCATCGCGTCCTGATAGGGGCCGAACCGCGCCAGCCGCTCGCTGAAGAACGCCTCCGCCGCCTCCTCGGCCTCCTCGCGCGTCACCGGCCAGCCGAAATTCTCGAGATTGCCGAAATGTCCGCCGAACCGCTCCTCGACCAGCGCGATGACCTCGCTGGTGATCGCATCGGGTTCGAAAGTCGGGCGCGGGGGAGGATCCATATCCTCGTCGGGGCTTTCGCGGTTGAGCTTGTCGTAATTCCATTCGCCGCCGACCGGCTTGCCATCCTCGGTCATCAGCAGCCCGGTCTTGCGGCGCATGTCGCGGTAGAAATTCTCCATCCGCAGGCTGCCGCGATCCTTTGCCCAGGCGCGGAACTCGGACAGCGGGCAAAGGAAGCGGTCGTCCTCGAGGATTTCCACAGTGCAGGCGAATTTTTCGGGCCATTGCTCGATCGCCTGCTGGACCCGCCATTCGCCCGAATGGGTGACATGCACCGCGCGCGGATCGTGGCGCTCGATCGCCCGCGCGACTTCGCCGGTGAAACTGCCGGCATTGTCGGGATCGGTGAGCCGGATGTAGTCGACGTTCCAGCCCGCGTCCGCGAGCTCGGCCGCGAAATGGCGCATGGCAGAAAAGATCAGCGCGATCTTCTGCTTGTGGTGGCGGACATAGGTCGCCTCGTCCCACAGCTCCATCATCAGGATGACAGTGTCGTCCTTGGCCCGCCCGCGCAGCGACGCGAGATCGCGCGTCAGCTGGTCGCCGAGAATGGGGACGAGGATGGGTTGGTTCGCGCGGTCGGGCATTGCCAATCCAATGCCCGACCGCGCGCTACTTGCCTAGAGCTGGGCGATCTCGGCCTTCGCCGCTGCAAAGCCCTCTTCGATCGCCTCGGGGCCAAAGCCGGTCTTCTCGACGCGGACGAAGTGGAGATCGTCAATTCCCATGAAACCGAACATGGTGGTGAGCAGGCTTTCCTGGTTCTCGGCCATGTCCTCCTTGGAATAGGCGCCGCCGCGCGCCGAGGCGACCACGACCTTGCGTCCGCCGGCGAGGCCTTCGGGTCCGGCTTCGGAATAGCGGAAGGTCACGCCGGGCACGCCGAGGCGGTCGAGCCAGGCCTTGAGCTGGCTGGGGATCGAGAAATTGTACATCGGCGCGCCGACGATGACGACATCTGAGGCGAGGAATTCGTCGAGGACCGCGCGCTGGGCAGGGTAAGCGGCGGCGACCGCATCCTCATGGGTGTCGGGCGCGGTGCGGATCGCCTTGGTGGTGATCGGATCGATATGCGGCAGCGGGTCGGCAACAAGATCGCGCTCGATCACTTTCGCATCGGGGTGCTGTTCCCGGAAATGGCGGGTCAGTTCTTCGGTCAGCTGGCGGGTGACGGACTGCTCGCCGGTGGTGGCGCTGTCGATACGAAGGATTTGCATTGAGGGTCTCCATGATAGCTGCGATAGTTACTGTCGATAACCTGGAGGCTATATGGAAACCCTGACCCGCCCTGCGCAAGGAGGCACCGCCACGTCCGCTAGGGACAGCGGTGTAACCCTTGCGGTCCACGATGCGCCGCAATGCAGCGCAGTGAACGACATCCTCGCGCGCGTCGGCGACAAATGGTCGGTGCGGGTGGTGATGAGCCTGGCGGACGGTTCGCAGCGCTTCAACGAGCTGCGGCGCGGCATCCCGGGCATCTCGCAGCGCATGCTGACGCGGACGCTGCGAGGCCTTGAACGCGACGGTCTGGTGAGCCGCAAGGTTACGCCCAGCGTCCCGCCGCGCGTCGATTACGCGCTGACGGCGCTCGGCGTATCGCTGTGCGACCCGGTGGCGCGGCTCGGGAACTGGGCCATCGCCAATATCGCCAAGGTCGAAACTGCCCGAGCGCAGTTCGACGCCGGATTGGACTAGAGGTAATCGTTTGGTGCGGTGCTCGCTGCCAACCGCCCGCCGGGCGGTTGGCCGTTTGCTGCGGACACCGTCAACAGATCAGTCGAGGCCTGCGCAAGGATCGGCATCCTCGCTCTCGTCTTCGTTGTCTTCTTCCTCGGCTTCATCCTCATCGTCATCCTCGGCGGCAGGATGCTCGGGCTTGAGCCGCTCGAGGAGCGGCGCCGTGTCGCCGCTCTCGTATTTCTCGAGCTCCGAATTCAGGCATTTTGCCATTCTCGTACCGTGGGCCGTCTGGATCAGCGGGTTGAGCAGGGACTTGGTAATCTCCGGCCTTCCCTCGACGAGGAACATGTGGGCCAGGGTCGTGCGGATCGAAGTATCGAAGGGAGCGTATTGATAGGCGCTCTCCAGCGCCGCCTGGGCCGAGGCAGGTGCTTCCTCATCCGATAGGGCGTAAGTCAGGTAGTAGCCGAAGAGCGGGACCGGATGGTCGTTCTCCATGTTATTGGCAGTGATAAATCGGTTCCGGGCCTCGATCAGCATCGCCGGATTGTCTTGCGACTGCATCAGCGCCGTCTGCGCGCGACCGATGACGGCTTCGGTTGTTTCGGCCTCGATCGACAAGACCTTGTCGAACAGGGCTTCGGCCTCGGTGTAGTTCTTGTTGTCGAACTCGACTTCGGCGGCGGCGAGCAGCACCGGAACGCTGTCGGGATAGCTGGCGAGAAGTTGGCGTGCTTCCGGAAGCTGTTTGGCAGCGGCCTTTTCATCGACCCCGACCTTCGATTGGATCATCAGGTCGATGCGGGCCTCCTCGGCCTCGGTCAGCTTGCGGATGGAGACAGCCGGCGGTTCCTTGCTGATATAATTCGCCTTGAGCACCTTGGCCGCTCCGCGGCGGTAGCGATCCATCTCTTTTTCAAGCTCGTCGAGATCGCCGAACGCCTCCTTGGCTGCTTCCAGCCGCGGCTTGCCCTCGGCGAGCAGGGTTACGTATTCCGTAATCTGAGGCCGCCGTTCCGGAGTGAAATTGAGCAGGCTGGCAAGCAGCCAGCCGTGCCCGTAGGTCCTTGCTACCGTGTAGCGGTCGCCCTTCTCGGGCGGATCGATCATTTTTTCGATGTCGAGGTCGACCGCCATGATTTCGACGCTGCGCCATGTCGGGGCATCGCCGATAACGAACCGATCGCCTTCGCTTCGCAGGGTCGAGAAGATCTCGGCAAAGCCTTCCCGGTACCATGCCGGATAGGGCGCGTTGCGGTGCTGATACATGAAATAGTGCACATATTCGTGGAACAGCACGGCCTTGGGTTCCAGATCGAGACCTTGCATCCGGCCCTGGTTGCTGCGCGAATAGGTCAGGTTTTTCCGACGCGGCACGAAGGCATAGGATCCCGACGCGCGCGGGATGAAGAAGCCACCGATGCCGCTTCTCGGCGCCCCGGCCAGAGACGCCATGTCCTTGGTCTGGCCGAATCGGAAGACGATGACCTTCGATGATTCCGGCATGCTGCCATCGTCCGGACCGACGCCGCTGATTATGCGCAGGACTTCATCGAGCCGTTCCAGATCGCGAGCAAAATCCTCGGTCTCGCTCTTGGTGTCTTCGGCGTAAACCTTGAAATGCTCGGTTTCGGCAAGGTACCAATCCGCTGCCTTTGCCGGCAGGGAATGAACCGCCGCAAGCGCAGAAACCAGTAAAACAATCGATCGCATCGTGCAGCCCCCAGTTGAGTGGACCCGACATTGCAAGGCGTCCGTTGCAAGGCGTCGCGACCCACGATTCCCGAAATCGAGACTAAGCACAATTTCCTGTAAGATCAAACGAAGCTGTAGGGGTCGATATCCACATTCACCCGCACCCCGGCGGTGTGGTGGAGCGCGCCGAGCCAGCGGCGCAGGATGGCCTGCAGTTCGACGCTGCGCTTGGCGTTGATCAGCAGCCGATAGCGATAGCGCCCGCGCAGCAGCGACAGCGGGGCGGGAGCGGGGCCGTAGATCGCCATGTCGTCGTGGCGCGGGCGGGCGGCGCCGATGCGGTTGGCGGCCTCGCGCGCTTCGTCCTCCTCCTCGCTCGAGACGATGATCGCGGCCCAGCGACCGAAGGGCGGGGCGCCCGCCATCCGCCGCGCTTCGGTCTCGGCTGCGTAGAAGCCGTCGCGGTCGCCCGAGGCCAGCGCGGCGATCACCGGCGCGTCGGGATGGCGGGTCTGGATCAGGACCTCGCCCGGCTTGCTCGCCCGCCCCGCGCGGCCCGCGACCTGCGCGACTTGCTGGTAGGTCCGCTCCGCTGCGCGCAGATCGCCGCCCTCGAGCCCGAGATCGGCATCGACCACCCCCACCAGCGTCAGTTCGGGGAAATGGAACCCCTTGGTTACCAATTGCGTGCCCACGATTACGTCAATCGCGCCCGCTTCCACCTGCGCCACGAATTGCGCCGCGCGGCCCGGCGAGTTGAGCGTGTCCGAAGTGGCGACGAAGACCCGCGCCTCGGGCAGGCGTTCGGCGACCTCGTCCGCGATGCGCTCCACACCGGGCCCGCAGGCGACGAGGCAGTCGGGTTCGCCGCATTCGGGGCAGGTCGCGGGCGGCGCGGTCTCGTGGCCGCAATGATGGCAGGCGAGCCGGCTGCTGAAGCGGTGTTCGACCAGCCAGGCGCTGCAATTGGGGCACTGGAACCGGAACCCGCAATTGCGGCACAAGGTCAGCGGCGCATAGCCACGGCGGTTGAGGAACAGCAGCGACTGCTCGCCCCGCGCCAGCCGCTCCTCGATCGCCGCGATCAACGGTTCGGCGAGCCACGCGCCGCGGCCCGGCTTCTCCTGCGTCAGATCGATGGTGGTGATGGAGGGCATCTGCGCACCGCCGAAGCGGCGCGGCAGCTCGACGCGGGTGTAGGTGCCGTTGTCCGCCATCGCGAGGCTCTCGAGCGCGGGCGTGGCGCTCGCCAGCACGACCGGGATGCGTTCGAAATGACCGCGCATCACCGCAACGTCGCGCGCGTTGTAGCGCACCCCGTCGTCCTGCTTGAAGCTGACCTCGTGCGCCTCGTCGACCACCACCAGCCCGAGCCTCGCATAGGGCAGGAACAGCGCCGAGCGCGCGCCTACCACGACCTGCGCACCGCCCTCGGCGATGGCGCGCCAGGCGCGGCGCCGTTCGGTCGATTTGAGCGCGGAATGCCACAGCACCGGTGCCGCGCCGAAGCGCTCCTCGAACCGCGTCAGGAAGGCTTCGGTCAGCGCGATCTCGGGCAGCAGCACCAGCACTTGCCGTTCCAGCCGCAGCGCTTCGGCGATGGGTTCGAAATAGGTCTCGGTCTTGCCCGATCCGGTCACGCCATCGAGCAGGAAGGGAGCGAATTGCTTCGCGCGAACCGCGTCGGTGAAGATATCCGCGGCTTCCTGCTGCTCGGGGCTGAGGTCGGGCTGCGCATGGTCGGGGTCGGCTCTGGGGTAGGGGCGGTCGCAATCGACCTCGACCGGTTCGAGCACGCCGTGATTGACCAGCCCGCGCAGCACCGCTTCGGAAACCCCCGCGATCCCTGCCAGCTCGCGCACCGTCGCCTGTTCGCCATCGAGCGCCTCGATCGCCGCCTCGCGTTGCGCGGTCATCCGCTCTGGCATCCCGCCCGAGAGGCGATATTCGGTCATGGTGGCGGGTCCGCGCAGCGCCCCGCCCGAGGAAAGCGCCATCCGCGCCACGCTGGCGAGCGGGGCGCAGTAATAATCGGCGGTCCATTCGATCAGCCGCCGCAACGGCGCCGACAGCGGCGGGATCGGCAGCGCCGCTCTCAGCGGGCGCAATTTCTCCGCCGGAACCTCGGCACCGGGGAGCCGTTCGCTTTCCCAGACGATCCCTACCACGGTGCGCGGGCCCAGCGGGCACTCGACCACCTGGCCGGGTTCGGCCACCATCCCCTCGGGCACGCGGTAGTCGAGCGGGCCGAGTGCGGCGTTGAGGACGAGGCAGCGGACGCGGTTCATGTTGGGCCACATATGGGCGGTTGCCCGTTCCAACGACAAGGGCGGGGTACAGGAGGATGCACGATATGACCGATATTCTCGTCACACCGACCGCTCGCAGGGCCTTCATGGGCCGCAGCCTGCTGGGCGGCCTCGCCGCAGGCACCGGCCTGCTGGTGCTCCCCGGCTGCCAGAGCCTGGGCGGCTACAGCCTCGTCGATGCGGTCCAGCGGATGCTGTTCCTGTCGAGCGAGCGCGCCTTTGCGCGGATGCTGCAGGGCAATGGCTTCTGGGACAGCCAGGTGGCGCAGCTCGGGCTGGGCAATCTGCTCGGCACCCGCGGCGATGTGATGAGCCGGATCCTCACCTCGGCGCTGTTCAAGAGACGGATCGAGAGCGCCTTTGCCGATGTCGCCTATCGCGGGGCGCAACGCGCCGCGCCGCTGGTGACCGATGCGGTGCGGGTGATCGGGTTTCAGAACGCGGTCGATCTGGTGCGCGGCGGCCCCAGTGCGGCGACTGGTTTCCTGCGCGGGCAGATGGGCGGACGGCTGGTCGAGGCGATGGTGCCCGAGCTCGGCACCGCGATGCGGGTCGCGCAGGACCCGCTGGTCGGCGAGCTGATTGCGGGCCTCTCCGGTGTCGATGTCGGGTCGCTCGCCGGGCGGGTCGCGAGCGGTGTCGACGACATCATCTGGGGCGAGATCGCGCGCGAAGAAGCCGCCATCCGCGCCGATCCGCGCGCCACCAGGGATCCGCTGATCATCGGCGTCTTTGGCACCGCAGCGGCCTTCTAGCCCGCCACTAGCCGCCCCTCTAGCCGCATAGCCCGTCGCTCGCTAAGGCTCTCCGGGACTCGCAACCCCCGGAGCGCTTGACCCATGAAATTCTTCGCCGACACCGCAGAGATCGACGCGATCGAGGAGCTGGCCGAAACCGGTCTGCTCGACGGGGTGACCACCAACCCCTCGCTGATCGCCAAGTCGGGGCGCGACTTCCTCGAGGTGACCAAGCAGATCTGCGCCATCGTCGATGGCCCGGTCAGCGCCGAGGTGGTCGCGCTCGATCACGCCACGATGATGAAAGAGGCCGAGATTCTGCGCAAGATCGCGGACAATGTCTGCATCAAGGTCCCGTTGACGATCGACGGGCTCAAGACCTGCCGCAAGCTCACCGAAGACGGCACCATGGTCAATGTGACGCTGTGCTTCTCCGCCAATCAGGCGCTGCTCGCGGCCAAGGCGGGTGCGACCTTCGTCTCGCCCTTCGTCGGGCGGCACGACGACAACGGTGCCAATGGCATGGAACTGATCCGCGACATCCGCACGATCTACGACAATTACGCCTTCGACACCCAGATCCTCGTCGCCAGCGTGCGCCACGCCACCCATGTGCTCGAAAGCGCGCTGATCGGCGCCGATGTCGCCACCATGCCGCCCAAGGTGATCATGGCGCTGGCGCAGCATGTGCTGACCGACAAGGGCATCGAGGGCTTCCTCGCCGACTGGAAGACCACCGGCCAGACCATCGGCTGACGCGCCCAAGCCCGACCAACGGATGACCGTACCCGAATGACCGACCAGACCCCCCTCGACCGTTTCAAGCAGGCGCTGACCGGGACCGCGCGCGCGCTGGCGCGCGAGGAAGAGGTCGAGGTCGCCTGGAGCGCGGACAACCCCTCATCCTCGGGCAAGAACTTCCGCGTGCCGCTGCCGGGGCGCAATGTGCCGGCCGACCAGGCGCGCGAAGCGCGCGGTTTCGCCGACAGTTTCGCGCTCAAGCTGCGCCACCATAACGAGGGCGTCCACGAGAGATCCGCGCCGCCCGAACCGATCGCGCGCGCCTGCTACGACGCGGTCGAGCAGGTCCGGTACGAGGCGCTGGGGACCACCCAATACGCCGGCATTCGCGCCAATCTCGACGCTGCGGTGGAGCTCAGGACCGCTTCCGACCCGATCGCCCGCGCCGACAGCGCCGACGAGGTTCCGCTGCCCACCGCGCTGTCGCTGATGCTGCGCGAGGCGCTGACCGGCGAAGCGATCCCCGAGCGCGCGCGCAAGGGCGTTGAATTGGTGCGCGACCATATCGAGGCCAAGGCGGGCGGCGACATGGCGGCGCTGGCCGAGAGCCTCGACGATCAGGCCTCCTTCCAGCGGCTCGCGCTCGACATGCTGCGCCATCTCGATCTCACCCTGCCGCAGGACGCTCCCGACGAGGGCGGCGAGGACGGCGACGAGGAGAATGGCGAGACCCCCGCGGACGAGGACGGCGCCGACGAGCAGGACGAAGGCGACGCCGAACCGCAAACCACCGAGATGGCGGGCGAGATGGCCGAGGGCGACGCCGATGGCGAAGCCGAGGAGGACATCGAGGGCGAGCAGGAAATGGGCGAGGGCGACCCATCCGACGAGGGCGAGGAAGGCATGCAGCCGGTCCGCCCCAACCGCCCTTGGACCGACGACCCGCTCGATTTCAACTACCGCCCCTACACCGAAGCCTTCGACGAGGTGATCGAGGCATCCGAACTGTGCGACCGCGAGGAGCTCGACCGGCTGCGGACCTATCTCGACAGCCAGCTGGCCGGATTGCAGGGCATCGTCACCCGCCTCGCCAACCGGCTCCAGCGGCGGCTCATGGCGCAGCAGAACCGCAGCTGGGACTTCGACCAGGAAGAAGGCATGCTCGACGCCGCGCGGCTGGCGCGGGTGGTGATCAGCCCGGGCCATTCGCTCAGTTACAAGAGCGAGCGCGAGACCCAGTTCAAGGACACGGTGGTGACCTTGCTGATCGACAATTCGGGCTCGATGCGCGGGCGACCGATCTCGATCGCGGCGATCAGTGCCGACATCATGGCGCGCACGCTGGAGCGCTGCGGGGTCAAGACCGAGATCCTCGGCTTCACCACCCGCGCGTGGAAGGGCGGGCAGAGCCGCGAGGCCTGGCTCGCCGACGGTCGTCCCGCTGAACCCGGTCGGCTCAACGATCTGCGCCATATCGTCTACAAGCAGGCCGACGAGCCATGGCGCCGCGCGCGCCGCAATCTCGGCCTGATGATGCGCGAAGGCCTGCTCAAGGAAAACATCGACGGCGAGGCGCTGCTGTGGGCGCACAACCGCCTGCTCACCCGTGCCGAGGACCGCCGCATCCTGATGGTCATCTCCGACGGCGCGCCGGTCGACGACAGCACGCTCTCGGTCAACCAGGCTGGCTATCTCGAAAGCCATTTGCGCAAGATGATCGGCTGGATCGAGAAACAGTCGCCGGTCCAGCTGGTCGCGATCGGCATCGGCCACGACGTGACCCGCTACTACAAGCGCGCGGTGACGATCATGGATGTCGAGCAGCTCGGCGGGACGATCATCGAACAGCTCGCGGGACTGTTCGAGGAGGAGTGATCAAGGCTTTAGCGCATAGCGGCGGCGCGGATCGCCCTTTGCCAGATAGCGCCCCACGAATGCCATCGCCGCGCCAAGGATAGCGGCGTTGGTCGCTAGGAAGGCGATCCAGAATTGCGTGGGTGTAAGCGTTTCGATCAGCCCGAAGCGCGGATTGGTCGTCAACTGGCTGAAGCCCGCCATCAGCAGACCGGCGTAGGAAAAGGTGAAGCGCATCTGATGGTTGCGCAGCCAGGCCGGATCGCGGGTGCTGTGCCATCTGACCAGTGCGAAGATACCGACCAGCGAGCTGGCGCCGCCGAGCAGGATGAACAGGTGGAAGAAGCCCCAACCGCTGTTTCCGAATTCCAGAACCGTTGCGGGCACAAACGCGACGACACCGGTAGTAACCAGCATCGCCGCCACATAGGCATAGGCCCAGCGCCGATGGCGTTGATCGCCTTTTGGCAGTAGGAAAACCACGGCACCCGTGATGATGGCGAGAACGGCCGCACTCAGGTGAATTTGCAGCAGGTGGCTCAGGTCTGGCATGGGATGCTCCTTCCTTGAACAAGGATACATCAACCGTATTGGTTATACAATACACCATGGGCTTGCAGTGCTGCGCAGGTCTGATACGCGCGTCGTATGCAGGTTACGCACGCTGTCCAGTCGCGCCGCTCGGTGCGCGCCTTTACCGATCAGCCGGTCGATCGCGACCTGCTCACCGGGATTCTCGAACAGGCGCAGCGCTCGCCCTCGGGGGGCAATGTCCAGCCGTGGAACGCTGTCCTGCTCACCGGCGCGCCGATGCAGGCCTTGTTCGACCGCGTGGCCTTGGAGTTCCCCAAGGGCCGCGCCGCGCTCCAGCCCGAATACGACATCTATCCCAAGGACCTCGACGGCGCCTACGAGCAGCGCCGCTTCGGGGTGGGCGAGGACATGTATGCCGCGCTCGGCATCACGCGCGAGGACAAGGCCAAACGGCTGATGTGGTTCGCGCAGAATTTCCGCGCTTTCGGCGCGCCGGTGCTGATGCTGGTCCACACCCCCAAATACATGGGGCCGCCGCAATGGTCGGATATCGGCATGTGGCTGCAGACGATGATGCTGCTGCTGCGCGAGGCGGGGCTCGATTCCTGTGCGCAGGAGGCCTGGGCCGCCTATTCGCCGCAGGTGCGCGAGATGGTCGATATCCCGGCGGACCACACCTTCTTCTGCGGGATGGCGATCGGCTATCGCGATGCGCAAGCGCCGGTGAACCGCTTCGAGGTCCAGCGCGCCCCGCTGGAGGAGAGCACACGCTGGGAGGGGTGGGGCTAGCGCGCGTCCCCGAGCTTGTCGAAGGGCGCGCACCGACCTATGCGGCGCGCATGACCGCACACACCCTCACGCTGTTCAACTCGCTCACCCGCGCGCTCGAACCCTTCGTCCCCGTCCACGAAGGAGAGGCACGCGTCTACAGCTGCGGTCCGACGGTCTACAACTACCCCCACATCGGCAATATGCGCGCCTATGTCTTTGCCGACACGCTCGGGCGCGCGCTCGAGTGGCAGGGGTACAAGCTCACCCATGTCATCAACATCACCGATGTCGGCCATCTCACCGACGATGGAGATGCGGGCGAGGACAAGCTCGAACTGGCCGCGGCAAAATCCGAGCAATCGATCTGGGATATCGCGCGCCACTACACCGATGCCTTCAAATCCGATGTCCGGGCGCTCAACATCCGCCAGCCTTCGCAATGGTCGGTGGCGACAGACTACATCGATCCGATGATCGAATTCGCCAAGAGCATCGCCGACAAGCATTGTTACGAGCTCGACTCCGGGCTCTATTTCGATGTCTCGACCGTGGCCGATTACGGCCGCCTCGCGCGCGCGGTGACCGAGGACGGAGCCGAGGAATCAAGGGGCCGCATCGACACCGTCGCGGGCAAACGCAACGCCGCCGATTTCGCGATCTGGCGCAAGACTCCCGCTGGCGAGACCCGCCAGATGGAATGGGATTCGCCCTGGGGCAAGGGCGCGCCGGGCTGGCATCTGGAATGCTCGGTGATGGGCGAGAAGCTGCTCGGCTTCCCGTTCGACATCCACACCGGCGGGATCGACCACCGCGAGATCCACCACCCCAACGAGATCGCGCAAAACCAGGCCTTCTGCGGCTGCGGCGGGCTCGACGACCCTGCGCATTCGGGTGCGCGCATCTGGATGCACAACAATTTCCTGATCGCCAGAAAAGACGAGGGCAGCTCGGGCAAGATGAGCAAATCCTCGGGCGAGTTCCTGCGCCTGCAATTGCTGATCGACCGCGGCTACCACCCGCTCGCCTACCGGATGATGTGCCTCCAGGCGCATTACCGCAGCGAGCTGGAATTCAGCTGGGAGGGGCTGGGCGCAGCGCTGACCCGGCTCAAGCGGCTGGTGATGCAGGTCGACAAGCTCAAGGCCGAACTCGCCGCCGGCAAGCAGCCCGAAGGCAGCTTCCCGCTGAGCGCGCAGGAGCGGCAGATGTTCGACGAGGCGATTGGCGGCGATCTCAACACCGCCGTGGTGCTGACCCAGCTCGAAACGCTGCTCGGCGCGAAGAAGACCCCCGCGGCCAAGCGCATCCAGGGGGTGCGGATCGCCGACCAGCTGCTTGGGCTCGACCTGCTCGAGCTGACCCGCGAGGACCTGCGCATTAACCCGGTGGCTGCCGAAATCGACGAGGCCGGAATCGCCGCGCTGATCAGCCGCCGCCAGCAGGCCCGCGCCGATAAGGACTTCTCCGCCTCCGACGCGATCCGCGACGAGCTCGCCGCCAAGCGGGTCGAGGTCATGGATGGCGATCCGCTCGGCTGGGAGTGGAAGCTGGATTGAGTTGCGGTTAGGGTCGTCGTCCAACAGGAGTACCGCATGACCACAGCCGTCCTTTCCGCCATGATCCGCCCGCTGGTCGAACCGCGCCTGCCCGACTGGGTCGAGGCCAAGTGGTTCGAGTCCAGGGAACAGGCGCTCGAGCTGGCGCCGCTTGCCGAGATCGGGTGGTTCGATTTTGCCCAGCACGCGCCGATGGCGGAGGTGGTTACCGCGGCTACCGGGCTCAAATGGCTCAACTCGATCTACGCCGGGCTCGATTTCCTGCCGCTCGATCTCTTGGCGCAGCGCGGCACTGTGGTGACCAATGGCGCAGGGATCAACGCGCTGACCATCGCCGAATATGTCGTCCTGCTGATGCTCGCGCACGCCAAGGGCTATGCCGAGGTGGTACGCGCGATGGATCGGCACGAGTGGCTGCTCGACAGCCCGGGCAAGCGCGAGCTGGCGGGCGAGCGGGTGCTCCTGCTCGGCATGGGGGCGATCGGCGCGCTGGTGAAGACGCGGCTCGATGCTTTCGACATGGAGGTCGTTCCGGTGCGCCGCTCGGGCGCCGACGGCGCGCTCAGGCCCGACGAATGGCGCGCGCGGCTGGGCGAATTCGACTGGGTCGTGCTGGCGGTCCCCTCGACGCCGGAAACGCGCCACATGATCGGGCCCGAGGAACTGGCGGCGATGAAATCCAGTGCGGTGCTGGTCAATATCGCGCGCGGCGATGTGGTCGATCAGCCCGCTCTGATCGAGGCGCTGCGAACAAAATCGATCGAGGCGGCGCTGCTCGATGTCACCGACCCCGAACCCTTGCCCGAAGACCACCCGCTGTGGGAGCTGGAGAACGCGCAGATCACCATGCACCTCTCGGGCCGCGCACAGACCAGGATGTTCCAGCGCAGCGCGGACCGCTTCATCGCCAATCTCGAACGCTGGAAGCGTGGCGAACCGGTCGAGCCGCGGCTCGACCTCGAACTGGGGTACTGAGAGCGTATAGCGGAACGCGGGCGGTATCCGCCGGGTTGATGTCGCAAAGGAGGAGCTTCCCCATGCCCAAGCTCAAGGACACCTACCCGCTCTATCTCAACAACCGGGCCGAGCAGCCCAACACCGATCTCGCGGTGACCGACAAATACAGCGGCGAGATCGCCTTTCGCACCGCGCTGGCTTCCCCCGCAATCATCGACGCGGCGATCGCCGGCGCCGCACGCGCGGCGGAGCCGATGGCGCGTCTGGGGAGCTATCAGCGCAAGGCGGTGCTCGATCACTGCGTAACGCGGTTCGAGGAACGCGCCGAGGAGCTGGCCTATGCGCTCTGCGTCGAGGCGGGCAAGCCGATCAAGGACTCCGAGGGCGAGGTCGCGCGGCTGATCGACACCTTCCGCATCGCCGCCGAGGAATCGGTCCGGCTCGGCGGCGAGGTGATGCCGCTCGATATCTCCGAACGCGCGGCGGGCTATCAGGCGATCTGGAAGCGCGTGCCCGTGGGGCCCTGCAGTTTCATCAGTCCGTTCAACTTCCCGCTCAACCTCGCCGCGCACAAGATCGCCCCGGCGCTCGCAGTCGGCTGCCCCTTCGTGCTCAAGCCCGCCAGCAAGACCCCGCTGGGCGCGCTGATCATCGGCGAGGTGCTGGCCGAGACCGATCTGCCCGAGGGCGCCTTCTCCATCCTCCCGGCCAGCCGCGACGGCGCCGATCTGTTCACCACCGACGAGCGGCTCAAGCTGCTCTCCTTCACCGGCTCGGGCGAGGTCGGCTGGGCGCTGAAGGCGCGCGCGGGCAAGAAGAAGGTCGTCCTCGAACTGGGCGGCAACGCCGCGGTGGTGATCGACGAGGATGCCGATCTTGAGGATGCGGTCGACCGCGTCATCACCGGCGCCTTCTACCAGTCGGGGCAGAGCTGCATCAGCGTCCAGCGGATCCTGGTGCACGAAGCGGTCTACGATAGATTTCGCGACATGCTGATCGAGCGCACGAAGAAGCTGGTCGCGGGCGACCCCAAGGATCGCAACACCTTCATCGGACCGATGATCGACGACGACGAGGCCGAGCGGCTCAAGAGCTGGATCGACGAGGCGGTTGATGGCGGCGCGACGCTGCTGTGCGGCGGGGCGCGCGACGGGCGGATGCTCGAGGCGACGCTGCTCGAGAATGTCGACAGAGGCGCCAAGGTGGTCAACGAGGAGGCCTTCGGCCCGGCCGCGGTGCTGATGAAGTTCGAGAGTTTCGAAGCGGCGCTGGCGGAGGTCAACCGCAGCGAATTCGGGCTGCAGGCGGGGATATTTACCCGCGACCTGTTCAAGGTGCTCGACGCCTGGGACCGGGTCGAATGCGGCGGTATCTGCATCAACGAGGTGCCCAGCTTCCGCGTCGACTCCATGCCCTATGGCGGGGTCAAGAACTCGGGGCTGGGGCGCGAGGGCGTGCGCTTCGCGATGGAGGACATGACCGAAATTCGCAGCCTGGTAATCCGCCGCAACTGACGCTGCTTGGGCGGGATGGGGCAGCAGCGCGGCGCTGCTCACGCCTCCTCCAGCAGCAGCAATTCGCACCCCACCACCAATTGCTGCCCGGGCAACAGGCGATGCTCGACCTCGCTCACCGTGGCATCGGCGACCAACTGGCCGGGGATGGCGAATTCGTGCTCGGGAAGCGCCGCGACGAAGCGCTCGCCCGCCGCCACCGCCTCGGGCCCGGCGAAGCGCAGCGAGAGCGCGTGGCGGGTGCCCGCGAAGGTGATGCTGGCCCAGGCCTTCTCGCGATGGACCAGCACCTCGCCGCGCTGTTCGGCCAGCGCCAGGAGCGCGTCGCGCAGCCGGTCGGTTGTGGAGCGCCGCGCGAGCTTGGGCGGGTGGAGCGGGGCGGATTCACTCGCCATGCGCGGCCTCCTTTCCGGCGCGATAACCCTCCATGAACGAGAGCACCCGTGCCGCCATGAAGCCACGCGGCTCGCGCCCCATCCTGAGATCGAGCACGAAGCGCGGATCGCTCGCCGCGAGCCGCCCGAATTTGGTGGCGGGGATATCCTGCTCGCGGAGGAATTTTTCGACGGATCGGATCAGCATGGCACTCCCTCGGGGCTTGGCGATTCGCGGTTTGCGTTCGCCGTTTGTTCCAGCCGAAATCCAACTTGTCTAGGAAAAATCCTATGCTATAGGAATTGTCGATGTCGGGTTCGACAAGTGCCGAGGAAAGCCGTTGGTCGAAATTCAGGATGATTCCGGGCCGGAGCGCGCCCGACTGCTCGAACTGGCGCAGGCCAGCCGCGCCAGCCTGGCCTCGCTGTCCGCGATGCTCGGTCGCAACCCGAGCTACCTCCAGCAATTCGTCCGCAAGGGCTCGCCCCGCCGGCTCGAGGAGCGCGATCGCCAGCGGCTGGCCGAATTCTTCGGCGTTTCGGAAGGCGAACTGGGCGCGCCCGCGCGAGTTTCCCGCAGAACGGCAGCGGAGGAATTCCTCGCGGTCCCGCGGCTCCCGCTCGATGCCTCGGCAGGGCCGGGTGCGGTCGGGACGGAGGAAATTTCCTTCGACAGCTTCCGCTTCTCGCGCCGCTGGCTGCGCGAAATGGGGCTGGAGGGCGCGGATCTCTCCGCGATCAGGGTCGAGGGCGATTCGATGGAGCCGGTGCTGCGCAGCGGCGACGAGATTTTCGTCGATCGCAACAAGCGCGCCGGCGAGGGTATCCATGTCGTCCGCATCGGCGACGCTCTCCACGTCAAGCAGATCCAGGCCAGCGCCCCCGACCGGATCAAGCTGGTCAGCGCCAACGATGCCTACCCCCCGATCGAACTGGCGCGCGAGGAGGTGGAGATCATCGGCCGCGTGGTGTGGAAGGGCGGGCGGATCTGATCGCGATTGCGGGTTTTGGCGATCCGGGTGGGCCGGAACGTTCCCGGCAGGCTCTCGTAAGTCAGGTATCCGGCTCGCGGGTGGGCGCGAACCCTTGCCTAAAGGAACATCGCCATGAAGAATTTCTCCCTTCCCGCCGCCTTCCCGGCCATCGCCGCAGCCACCGTCATGCTCGCCGGATGCACCACCTATGGGTCTGACCCGCTCGGCGGAATTTTCGGCGGCGATCCCTATCGCAACGATGAATATCGCGACGGCCGTTACGGAGCCGATTCCCGATCCGACCCGTATGGAACGGGCTACAGCAACGATTTCGAACGCGCTGCCTTCAACGCCTGCGGCCAACAGGCCACGCGCTATGGTCGCGTGGCCATCGATCGGGTCGACCAGGTCACGCGAGATTCGGTGCGCGTGGTTGGCCGGACCGATTCGCGCGATCGCCGCCGCGACGAATTCACCTGCACCTTCCGCAGCGACGGGCGGGTGATCGACTTCCGCGTTTACTGACCGGCTGCGATTGGGGGCGGGGCGCAAGGCGGCGTCCGGCTGCACCCGTTGCAAAGCGCGGGCGCGTCCGCCATCTGAGTTGCCATGACCGATATTTCCAACCAGCCGCCGACCACACCGCCGATGAAAGCCGGTATCGTCCCGGTCACGCCGCTGCAGCAGAATTGCTCGCTGATCTGGTGCACCGCGACCAACAAGGGTGCGCTGATCGATCCCGGCGGCGATCTCGATAAGCTCAAGGCGGCGGTGAAGCAGTCCGGGGTGGAACTGGAGAAGATCCTGATCACCCATGGCCATCTCGACCATTGCGGCGAGGCTGGGATTCTCGCCAAGGAACTCGGCCTGCCGATCGAGGGCCCGCATGAGGACGACCGCTTCTGGATCAGCCGCCTCGCCGAGGACGGCAGGAAATACGGCGTCAACGGCCAGGTGTTCGAGCCCGATCGCTGGCTGGTGGATGGCGACACCGTCACCGTTGGCGAGCTGGTGCTCGAGGTCATCCATTGCCCCGGCCACACGCCCGGCCATGTCGTGTTCTTCCACCGCCCGAGCAAATTCGCGGTGGTCGGCGATGTATTGTTCCAGGGGAGCATCGGGCGGACCGATTTCCCAATGGGCAATCACCAGGATCTGATCGACGCGATCACCGGCAAGCTGTGGCCGCTGGGCGACGATGTGACCTTCATCCCCGGGCACGGCCCGACCAGCACCTTTGGGCAGGAGCGCAAGACCAACGCCTTCGTCAGCGATTATGCGCTCGCCTGAGCGCGGCTAGATCACCCGCAGCGCGACCAGCGTCGCGGCGATAGCGAGGCCGAGCAGGGTGAGCATCGTCACCAGCGTCCCGATCTTGCGCGGCAGGGTGGGTGCCTCGCCATCCATACCGAAGCCATGCGCCACCCGGCCGAGCATATAGGCCGCGGCCACGAAGGCGAGCCACTGGTCGCCTTTGCCCGCCAGTTCGATGGCGGCAATCAGCACCAGCACGAAACCGGTGTTCTCCACGAAATTGAGCTGCGCGCGCATCCGCCGGGTAAGCGGCCCACCGGCATCGTCGCCGTGGACCAGCTTGGTCATCCCGCGCATCTGCCCGACCCGGACCGCGAGCCAAAGATTGATCAGCGCCGCCGCCGCAGCAGCGGTCAGCGTTACCGGCAGGAATATTGTTGCGCCGTCCATGGTGTTCGCCCCTCGTTGATACCGCTTTGAGATAGTCGACCCTGCGAAGGCGAACAACACTCGCAATGCCGCTATCAACCGCTTGCAACCGGACAGAATGTCGTTATAGCGCGCTTCTTCACCGTCACAGGTTGGATTTTTCGGTCTGACGCACACTTGTGCGTTGCCGGACCGTCCTCTAGGGCGGCCACCAACCATTTAGATTTGTTGAGGAACAGGTGCCGCCATGGCCGTCCCCAAAAGAAAAGTATCGCCCCACCGCCGCGGCAACCGCCGTTCGCATGATTCGCTCAAGGTCGAGGCTCATCACGAGTGCTCCAACTGTGGCGAGTTGAAGCGTCCGCACAATCTGTGCGCACATTGCGGGCATTACAACGGTCGCGAGATCGTCGCCGTCGGTCTCTGACCGTAACCAACCGGAGCACGTCATGAATCTTCCGCGTATCGCCGTCGACGCGATGGGCGGTGATGAAGGCGTGCGCGTGATGGTTGAAGGCGCGGCGCTTGCGCGGCGCCGACACGACCGCTTCAAATTCCTGCTCGTCGGCGACGAGTCCCAGATCAAGTCGGCGCTCGACAACCATCCCGGTATGAGCGGCGCATCCGAAATCCTCCATTGCGAGGATGTGGTCGGCGGCGATGAGAAGCCCAGCAAGGCGCTGCGTCGCGCCAAGACCACCAGCATGGGCCTCGCGGTCGATGCGGTGAAGCAGGGTCTCGCCGGCGCCGCGGTCAGCGGGGGCAACACCGGCGCGCTGATGGCGATGAGCAAGCTCGCCCTGCGCACCATGCCCGGCCTCGACCGTCCCGCATTGGCGGCCCTGCTCCCCACCCTTACCGATGACGATGTCATCATGCTCGACCTTGGCGCGAACAGCGAAGGCAATTCGCGCAATCTCGTGCAATTCGCGATCATGGGTGCCGCCTATTCGCGGATCGTCAGCGGCCGCGAACGCCCGCGCGTACGCCTGCTCAATATCGGTACCGAGGAAAACAAGGGCACCGAGGACATCCAGGACGCCGCCAACCGGCTGCGGGCCGCAACCGGGCTTGCGCTCGATTTCGAAGGCTTCGTCGAGGCGGACAAGATCAACCGCGGCGAATGCGACGTGGTGGTGACCGACGGTTTTTCCGGCAATATCGCGCTGAAAGCGATCGAGGGAACCGCGCGCTTCGTCACCGATCTGCTCAAGCAGGCCTTCTCCTCGTCGATTCGCTCGAAGGTCGGCTTCCTCGTCTCGCGGCCGGCGACCGAATTGCTGCGCCACCATCTCGACCCGAACAACCACAATGGCGCGGTCTTCCTCGGCCTCAACGGCGTGGTGGTGAAGAGTCACGGCAGCGCCAACGCCAAGGGCGTGGCCAATGCGGTCGAAGTTGCCGCGCGGCTGCTCGAGGACGACATCACCAACCGCATCGCCCATGATCTGGCCGAACTCGGCGATCTGGGCGGCAATGGGAACGGCTCGGCAGCCGGTATCGCGGCGAAATGATTCGATCGGTCCTGCGGGGGACGGGCTCGGCCCTGCCCAGAAATTGCGTTACCAATGCCCAGTTGGCCGAGCGGGTCGACACCAGCGACGACTGGATCGTCGAGCGGACCGGCATTCGCCAGCGCTATATCGCCGGGGAGGGGGAAACCACCTCGACCCTCGCCATCGAGGCGGCGCGCAACGCGCTCGAAGCGGCTGGCGTGGAGGCGAGCGAGATCGGCCTGATCATCCTCGCTACCGCCACCCCCGACTATACTTTCCCCGCCACCGCGACGCAGGTCCAGCAGGCGCTGGGCTGCCGCGGCGGGATCGCCTTCGACGTCCAGGCGGTCTGCTCGGGCTTTCTCTACGCGATGGGGACCGCCGATTCGCTCCTGCGCACCGGCATGGCGAAGAAGGCGCTGGTGATCGGCGCCGAGACCTTTAGCCGTATCCTCGACTGGGAGGATCGCACCACCTGCGTGCTGTTCGGCGACGGCGCCGGCGCGGTGGTGCTCGAAGCGCAGGACGTCGCGGAAGACGGCCCCGGCATCCTCGCCACCCGGCTCCACGCCGATGGCGAGCATTGCGACCTGCTCCATGTCGATGGCGGCCCCTCGAGCACCGGCACCGTCGGCAAGCTGCGGATGAAAGGCCGCGAGGTGTTTCGTCACGCGGTGGTCAATCTAGCCGAGGTGCTTGGCGAGGTGCTCGCCGATGTCGACATGGGAATCGACGCGGTCGACTGGGTCGTTCCGCATCAGGCCAATGCCCGAATTCTCGACGCCACTGCCCGCAAACTGGGCCTGCCCGCCGAACGCGTGATCGTCACCGTCGACCGCCACGCCAACACCTCGGCGGCCTCGGTGCCGCTCGCGCTCGACGTCGCGGTTCGCGATGGGCGCATCAAGCCCGGCGATCTGGTGATGTTCGAAGCGATGGGCGGCGGCTTCACCTGGGGTGCCTCGCTCGTTCGGATGTGAGGATTTCTTCGCTTTTCGCGGCGAAATCAGCACTATCCGTTGCGTGTATCCTCAGCAGGGTCTAGTTCTGCAACTGGGTTTCGTGTGGGTCGCGCTTGGACTTTAGGAGGATGCGATATGCGTTCGGTGGGCACGCTCACTCGCGCCGATCTGGCAGAGACAATCAATCGCAAAATGGGGCTCTCGCGGGCCGAATCGCTCGAGATCGTGGAATCGATTCTGGCCAAGATGTGCGGCGCATTGTCCGATGGCGAGAATGTGAAGGTCTCCGGCTTCGGCAGCTTCGTGTTGCGTGACAAGAAGGAACGCGTCGGCCGCAATCCGAAAACCGGGGTGGAAGTGCCGATCACCCCGCGCCGGGTGCTGACCTTCCGCGCCAGCCAACTGCTCAAGGACCGCATCGCAAAGGAATAGCGCAATGGCCGATTTCGACGATGGCAAGGAAAGCGGCGCTCTGCGCACCATCGGCGAGGTCGGGCAGGCGCTCGGCATCAAGCCTCATGTGCTGCGCTACTGGGAGCAGCAGTTCCCCATGCTCGAACCGCTCAAGCGCAGCGGCGGTCGGCGCTATTACCGCGCGGAGGATGTCGCTCTGGTCGAACGCATCGACCGGCTGGTCAATCGCGAGGGCTATACGCTCAAGGGCGCCAAGGCGGCGATAGTCGGCGCGCCCGACCCGCAGGCGGCGGCGCAGGCTCCCGCTCCGCGCTCCGATGGCGAGGAAATCCTGCCGCAGCTAAAAGCCATTCGCGACCGGCTCGAGCGCGCGCTCGCAGCCTGAGACTTACTCGGCGGCGAGCAGTTCCTCCGCCGCGCCAAGATCGACGCTCACCAACCGGCTCACCCCCTGCTCGACCATGGTCACGCCGAACAGGCGGTGCATCCGGCTCATGGTCACCGCATTGTGGGTGACGATGAGATAGCGGGTCGCAGTTTCCTTCACCATGGCGTCGAGCAGGTCGCAGAAGCGGTCGATATTGGCATCGTCTAGCGGGGCATCGACCTCGTCGAGCACGCAGATCGGTGCGGGGTTGGTGAGGAACAGGGCGAAAATCAGCGCGATTGCGGTCAGCGCCTGCTCGCCCCCCGAGAGCAGGGTCAGCGACTGGAGGCGCTTGCCCGGCGGCTGGGCGTAGATCTCGAGCCCCGCCTCGAGCGGGTCGTCGCTGTCGATCAACGCAAGATGCGCCTGACCCCCTTCGAACAATTGCGTGAACAACCGGCGGAAATGGGTATCGACCCGCTCGAACGCGTCGCGCAATCGCTCGCGCCCTTCGCGGTTGAGGCTGCCGATCGAGCCGCGCAGCCGGCTGACCGCCTCGGCCAGTTCCGCCTGTTCCTCGGTGCTCGCCCCGTGTTCGGCCTCGACCCGCGCGAGTTCCTCGGCGGCGACGAGATTGACCGGGCCGATCCGCTCGCGGCTGGCGGTGAGGCGGTCCATGTCCTCGCTCTCGGCCTCGGCGGAACTTATCGCCTGCGCGTCGAAGCCGAAGCTGTCGGGAAGGTGCGGGGGCGGGCACTGGAAGCGTTCGCCCGATGTCCGCGCCATCTCGACGCGGCGGGCATCCTGGCTCTCGGCGCGCGCGGCGAGGCCGGCACGTTTCTCGCGCGCCTCGGCCAGCGCCTCGTTGGCGGCGGCAAAGGCGCGGTCGGCGGAAGTCGCGGCGTCCTGCGCCTTGGCGAGCGCGGCCTCGGCCTGCGCCAGACCTTCCGACAGCCGCGCGCGGACGGCATCGCCCTGTTCGATCTCGCGCATCAGACCTTCGGGCTTGGCCGCGACGACCGCGCGCTCCTCGTCGATTTGCTCGAGCCGCTGCGCCATGTCGGCCATCCGCCGCGCGGCCTCGCTCGAGCGCGCTTCCCAATTGGCCATGTCCGAGCGCTGCGCCGCGTTCCGCTCGCGCGCCACCGCCAGCGCCTGATCGTGCGCGGCGAGATCGGCCGCCGCCGCCTGAACGCCGGACCGCGCCGCTTCGTTGCGCGCCCGCGCGGTGTCGAGCGTCGCGCGACCGGTCGCGGGGTCGGGCAGCGCGGTGCGTTTCGCCTCCGACGTTGCCACATCCGTTTTTGCCGCTCCGAGCAATTCGCCCAGCTCGGCCTGCGCGCGGTCGAGTTCGGCACGCCGCGCGGCCATCCGCTCGCGCGCGGCCTCCGCCTGATCGAGCGCGCGCAGCTTCTGTCGCTCGTCTTCCGACACCCGGGCCAGCTCGCGCTCGGCGGCGACAAGCTCGCGCTGCAGCGTGGCGAGGTCCTCCTGCGCCTGCACCTGCGCGGCATCCGCCTGTTCGACCGCAGAGCGCAGCGCCGGAAGCGACTCGGCAAGCTCGGCATGGCGGTTTTCCGCTTCAAGCCGAGCGGCTTCGGCGGCGCCTTCTCCGCGCGCCACGAATCCGTCCCAGCGGCGCAGAGAGCCATCGGTGGTCACCAGCCATTCGCCCGGAGCGAGTGTACGCCCGTCGTCGGCCTCGACGACATGGACCAGCGCCAGCCGCGCCGCGAGTTGGGCGGGGCAATCGCCGACCTTGTCGGCAAGGCTGTCCGCGACCGGCGCGGGGGCGGCTCTGCCGGTCCAGAAACGGCCTTCCTCGCTGCTGGCGGGATCGCCGAGCAGCGCCTTGCTGTCGCGGCCCAGCACCGCAGCGAGCGCGCGCTCGTAACCCTTGGCAGCGCGCAGACCGTCGATCGCCTGCTTGCGACCCTGCCGCTTATCCGCGGCCTTGGCCCGCGCCTCGCGGTCGCGGTCGAGCGCCGCGAATTCGCGTTCGACCCCTGTGAGTTCCGCCCGCGCCGAGGACAGCGCGCTCGCCGCATCGTCGCGCGCCTGCTGCAGTTCCGCCTTGCGCGTCTGCATGGCCGCGATTGTCTGCTGGCGCGCTTCGCGCTCGGCGCTGGCGGTTTCCGCAGCCTCGCGCGCTGCAGCGACATCGGTGCCCGCATCCTCCCGCTCCAACGCCTCGCCCTGCTCGGTCAGCCTCCGGCGGTCTGCCTCGAGCCGGTCGAGCCGCGCGCGCGCCTGCGCGATCTCGGCCTCTACCACGCGCCATTCGGCCTCGGTCCCGGCATTGTCCGCAGTGGCCTTGGCGAGCGCGAGCTCGGCGGCGCGCGCTGCGCGCTCGGCCTCCTCGGCGCGCGCGGCCAGCGCCGGGCGCCGCTCCTCGTCCTCGGCCAATGCCTTGCGACTGGCCTCCAGTTCGGTCTTGAGCTTGCCCAGCGCCTCGGCGGCATCGCGCGTCAGCCTATCGGCATCGCCGCGGTCCTCTTCCAGCCGGGTCTTCTGGCGGTCGAGATCGCGGAGCCGCTGCTCCGCCGCCTCTAGCTGGCCCGTGAGTGCCGCCATCCGGTGGCCATGCGCGGTGGCATCGTCGCGCCGGTCGGTCAGTTCCTCGCGCGCTCCGGACAGCGTCTGCGCGGCTTCATGCTGCGCCTTCTGCGCGGCGTCGGCGGCGCGTTTGCTCTCCTCGACTCGCAGATCGGCCTGCGCCGCTTCGGCCTTGGCGGCCTCGGCAGCACTGGCGGCATCGCGCCAGCGGGCGAAAACCAGCCGTGCCTCGGCGGTTCGTATCTCGGTCGAGAGCGCGGTGTAGCGCTCGGCCTGTTTGGCCTGGCGGCGCAGCGAGGCGATCTGGCTGTCGAGCCCGGCGGCCAGATCCTCCAGCCGGGCCAGATTGGCCTCGGTCTGGCGCAGCTTGCTCTCGGCATCGCGGCGGCGGACGTGGAGCCCGGCGATCCCCGCGGCCTCCTCGAGCATCTGGCGGCGTTCGGCGGGCTTGGCGGCAATCACCTGCGCGATCTTGCCCTGGCTCACCAGCGCGGGCGAATGCGCCCCGGTGGCGGCATCGGCGAAGGTCAGCGCGACATCTTTGGCGCGCACGTCCTGCCCGTTGACGCGATAGGCCGAACCCGCGCCGCGCTCGATCCGGCGGATGACCTGCAGTTCCTCGCCATCGCCGGTCTGGCCGTTCAGCACGACCTCGGCAAAGTCGCGCGGCGGGCGCGACTGGGTGCCGGCGAAGATGACATCCTCCATCCCGCCCGAGCGCATCGATTTGGGCGAGTTCTCGCCCATCACCCAGCGGATCGCCTCGAGCAGGTTGGACTTGCCGCAGCCATTGGGGCCGACGACGCCGGTCAGCCCGGGTTCGATGCGCAGTTCTGCCGGTTCGACGAAGCTCTTGAAGCCGCTGAGCTTGAGCTTGCTGAGGAGCATCGCCGATCCGCTACCCCGCGCGGGCTGTTACCTGGCGCCAGCGCGCTGGAGCACGGGTTCGAGATCCTGCCAGCGATTGACCGCGTCGAGCTTGCTGCCGTTGACGAAGAAGGTCGGGGTGCCGGTGACTCCCAGATCGTTCGACTGCTGGGTGGAATTGTCGGCGATGGTCGTCATGGCGGCAAAATCGGCGAGGCAGCTGCGCGCCTGGTCCTCGGAAATTCCGCGCGCTGCGAAGAAGTCGTAGAAGCCCGCGACATCGGCGGCTGCGACGAAGCGCTGGTCTTCGGGCAGCGCCAGTGCCTGCTGGAATTGTTGCTCCCGCTCGAACACGGGGCCAAGCACCGACTGCAGGTTCTTCCATACTTGGTCGGACAGCGGATGATAGGTCTCGTCCGCGCCGCAGCGCACCAGCTGCGCCAGCATCAGGTCATGCGGGCCGTGGATCTGGTTGCGCAGCTCGAAGCTTACCCGACCGGTGTTGACGTATTCTTCCTTGAGCTGGTCGGCGCCATCCTGTGCAAAAGCGGCGCAGGCGGGGCAGGTCAGCGAGGCATATTCCATCACCTTGATCGGCGCGTCGGGATTGCCGAGCAGATAGCCGTCGGATTCGGTGACGGTGACGAGATCGCTCCACTGCTGACCCTCGGGTGCGGGGACTTCGGCGATCGGCTCGCCCTCGAGGCTGCCGGTCTCTTCCGCGCCCGATCCGCAGGCGGAGAGCGCCAGCGCGAGCGGGAGGGCGAATGCGGCGAGAAACGGCGAGCGGCTTGCGGTCATCGAGGTCGGTCCTTGGTCGTGAAGGGAGAGGCTAGACGAGAGATGCAGGGCGATGGAAGCATGGGGCTGCGCTTTTTCACACAAATCGCCTTGCCCGCCCGGGTCAGAAGCGGCTGCCGAGCGCCTTTTCCAGCGCCGGCCAGGTGAAGACGCCTTCCAGCAACTCGCCATCGACGACGAAGCTGGGCGTGCCTTGGAGCTTGTAGGTCGCGATATCGGACTGGCTGGATTCGGCGAGCGCCGCTGCCTTGGCTTCGTCTGCGAGGCAACGATCGAGCGCGACGCGCGAATAACCGCGCCGCTCCATGATGGTATAAAAGCCCAGATCGCTGGCCATCGCCTGGCGACGCGCGCCATTAGTGCCGAACTGCCAGCGTGACCGCTGGGCCTGGGTGGTGGCGCGCGCCTTGGCCATCCATTCGTCCTGCGCATAGAGGATTGCAGAATGGTTCTCGGGGAATTTGGCCGGGTCGCCGCAATGGGTCAGCAGCGCCGCCGTGAGGTCGATCGGATCGCGCAAGAGATGGCGGATTTCGAAGCTGACCCTGCCGTTGGGGACATAGGCCAGCTTGATCGCTTGGTCGCCATTGCGCGCAAAATCGGCGCAATGCGAACAGGTGTAACTCATGAACTCCACCAGCCTGACCTTGGCTTCGGGATTGCCGAGCAGATGCCCGTGGTCTTTCTCGACCACCGCCATGGTCCAGTTCTGCCCGGATTGCGCGACCACCGCAGCGCCGCTGCCCGTGAGAACAACAGCGCCAAGCGCCAGCGCCAGGCTCAAGCTTCGTTTGGTCATGTCGCGTCGTTATCCTTGTCCCCGTCACCGAAGCTGCGCGCGAGGGATTCGAGCACGGCACGCAGTTCCGGATCGCCGATATCGCGCAGGCTGTCCCCCAATTCCATCGGAATCGGCTTGAGCGAGGGCGGCGATTTGGGTCTCTCGCTAGTTGCCGGCGCCTGAACCGCGCCTTGCCGCATCTTGACCCGCGCCACAGCCTTGTAGCCGAAGAACCGGTTCACCCGTTCGATGATTTCGGGGATCACATGCTGGATGAGCGGGGCGTGCGCGGGCAGGACCACCAGTTGCAGGATGCCTTCCGATTTCTCGCCCGGCGGGAAGCGGATCGATTCGGGGGCGCAAACCCGTGCATGCGCCTCGCCGACGATCTCGGGCCAGCGCGAGACCACGCTCGACTGGACGAAGCCGAAGCGGCGAAAGGCGGTGCGGCCGATCTGCGGCATCAGATCGCTGATCGCCTTGGCCTGTCCGCCGCGCGGGCGCTCGTAGGGTTTGACGCGGGTCGCTGGCTTGGCCTTGGCAGACGTTGCCTTGGCCTTCGCGGGCTTTGGCGCTTTCGCGGGCTTCGGGGGTGTGTCGCTTTCCATCTGAGCGCTCCCCATGCCATAGCCGCGCCGTGACCTCCACCATCGCCGACAGATTGCTCGAATGGTACGACCGCCACGCCCGCGCCCTCCCGTGGCGCGCGCGTGCGGGCGACCCTGCGCCCGACCCCTACCGCGTCTGGCTTTCCGAAGTGATGCTGCAGCAGACCACGGTGGCGGCGGTGAAGCCGTATTTTTCGGCTTTCACCGAGCGCTGGCGGGATGTCGCGGCGCTGGCCGCGGCGCCCGAGGAGGAGATTATGGCCGCCTGGGCGGGGCTGGGCTATTATTCGCGCGCGCGCAATCTGGTGAAGGCAGCACGCGCGGTGGCCGAGCGGGGCGGCTTTCCCAACACCGAGGCCGAATTGCGCGAATTGCCGGGGCTTGGCGCCTACACCGCCGCGGCGGTGGCGGCGATCGCGTTCGACCGACGCGCGGTAGTGGTCGATGCCAATGTCGAGCGGGTGGTGGCGCGGCTGTTCGCGATCGAAATCCCGCTGCCGCAGGCGCGCAAAGCCATCCGCGCTGCTGCCGAGACGATAACTCCAGAGACCCGGGCGGGCGATTTCGCGCAGGCGATGATGGATCTGGGCGCGACGATCTGCACCACCCGCAATCCCAGATGCCTGCTGTGTCCGTTGGCCGAGGGGTGCGAGGCGCGATTGCGCGGCGATCCGGCCCGGCTACCCAAAAAAGCCCCGAAAAAGTCCAAGCCCGTCCGGCAGGGCACCGCCTTCTGGATAGAGCGCGAGGGCGCGGTCTGGCTGGTCCGGCGCACGGGCGAGGGGATGCTGGGCGGGATGCGCGCGCTGCCCGACGATGGCTGGTCGGCGCAGACGGATGGTTCGGGTGAACCGCCACTATCGGGCGATTGGCAGGCGCTGGGGCGGGTCAGCCACACCTTCACCCACGCTCAGCTCGAGCTATACGTTAGCCGCTACACCGGCACCGGTTTACCGGAGGGCGAGGGCGATTGGTGGCCGCTGGCCAGGCTGGACGAAGCCGGCCTGCCGACGCTGTTCGCGAAAGCAGCCCGGCTGGCGCTTGCCTAAAGGATACCGCCGCCAAGAGCGAGCCGGATGATCGCGATAGCCAACACGACGAGGCAGAAATTGCGCCCGCTGCGGTGCGAGGACAATTGTCCCACCGCGATACCGGCGACGATGATCGGCAGCGCGAACCAGTTGCCCCAGCCCAGAAAGGGAATGGTGGCGGGAATGACGATGACGAGCGAGAGTATCCCAAGCAGGATCGAGACGATGTTCAGCATGTGTCCTAGATAGATAAGACAGCGCTGGCTTGCAAGCTTGGGTTCGCGCCCGGCGGCTTTTCCAAGGTTGCAATTTGCCATCCGGTGTTCACAAGCGCGAATGCACCGGTGCGGTTTGCGCCCCGTCCATGGAGAGGTAACCAATGGCCTATCGCGAATTCGACAGCACGCAGATATCCCGCCGCAGCCTGCTTCGCGGGGGCGCGATGCTCGGCGCCGGAGCAGCTTTTGCCGGTATTCCGGGTGCGGGCCTGTTCGCGCAGACCAATGCGCAGCGCGCCAGTTGGCCGACTGTGGCGGCGATGGTCGATAAGTATGTCGGCGAGCGCAAAGTCGCCAACATGGTCGCGACACTGGGCTGGGGCCAGCGCGATCCCCTGACCATCGCCAGTGGCACGCTCGCGATCGGGCAGACCGCACGGGCCGATATGGACAGTCTTTACCGCATCTATTCGATGACCAAGCCGATCACCGGCATGGCAACGATGATGCTGATCGACGATGGCAAGCTGGGCCTCGACCAGCCGCTGGCCGAAATTCTTCCCGCCTTCGCCAATATGCAGGTGCAACGCACCTATGATGGCTCTGTAACCGATCTGGTGCCAGCCGAGCGCCCGATTACCATTCGCCAGGTGCTGACCCATACCGCCGGTCTGGGCTACAACATCGTCCAGAAGGGTCCGATCTCGCAGCTCTATATCGAGCGCGGAATCGTGCCCGGTCAGGTCAGCCGCATTCCGATCCCCGGTCTCGGCCGGGCCGCGGCGGTGCGCGGGCTGGACAATTTCGCCGACCGGCTGGCACAGGTTCCGCTGGTGCTCCAACCGGGTTCCAAATGGAGCTATTCGGTCGGACTCGACCTGATGGGGCGGGTGATCGAAGTGGCGAGCGGGATGAGCTTCGACGCCTTCCTGCGCGAGCGGCTGTTCGAGCCCGCCGGCATGACCAGCACCTTCTTCCGCGTCCCCGAAAGCGAGACAGGACGCTTCACCACCAATTACGGCATCGTCAATTCCACCCCGCTGCCGATCGACCCGGCGCGCGCCTCGATCTATCTCGACGAGCCCGCCTTCCCCTTCGGCGGGGCGGGGCTGGTCTCGAGCCCGCGCGATTTCGATCGCTTCCAGCGGATGCTGCTGGGCTATGGCATGCTCGACGGCAAGCGGGTGATGGGCGAACTGGCGGTGCGGGTCGGCACCTCGGACCTGCTCCCCGAAACCGCGACGACCGAGGGAACCTGGGTTGCCGGCCAGGGCTTCGGCGCGGGCGGGCGCGTGACCGACGGGTCCTACGGCTGGGGCGGCGCCGCCGGTACGGTCGCTTTCGTCAATTTCGACGCCGGACTGCGCGCCGCGATGTTCACCCAATATATGCCCTCCGAAGCCTATCCGATCCACGGCGGTTTCCCGGCGGCGGTCGCCAAGGATCTGGCCGCGATGCAGGGCGCCTGATGCTGGCATTCACGGGGTCGCGGCTGGACCGGGCGGACAACGACCGCGCCGATCCCGAGCGGCTGGCGGGATATATGAACTGGCGCGCGCGGCTGCTCGCGCTCGACGGCTTGATGCCCGGGATGGACGAGACCGGTGGCCTGGCCTGGGGCACGCTGGCCGACGCGCCCGAGGATGCCGAACTGGTGTTTCTCGGGCTGGACGCTGGCAAGCCCTGCTTCGCCTGCGTGCCCCCGGTGGGCGATGCCGCGCCGCGGCTGGCCAATCCGGCGGTGTGGCAGGCGATGGCCAGCCTGACGCCCGACGATCTGGCGATCTACGGCGGCGCGCGCAGCATCGTCGACTGGCACGCGCGGCACCGTTTCTGCGCCCAGTGCGGCGGCGCCACCACGATCGCCAAGGGCGGCTGGCAACGCAATTGCCGCCAATGCGACGCAAGCCATTTCCCCCGCACCGACCCGGTTGCGATCATGCTGGTCGAATATGACGGCAAATTGATGCTGGGGCGCGGCAAGGGCTGGCCCGAGGGACGCTTCTCGGCGCTGGCGGGCTTCGTCGAACCAGGCGAAAGCATCGAGGAGGGCGTGGCACGCGAAGTGCTGGAGGAAAGCGGCGTCACGGTGCGCGATGTCACCTATATCGCCAGCCAGCCATGGCCGTTTCCCTCGCAATTGATGATCGGCTGCCATGGCTATGCCGACGACGATGCGCTCACGGTGGATGAAACCGAACTGGCCGAGATCCGTTGGTTTACGCGCGAGGAGGTAACCGCCTCGCTTGCTGGCGACGGCCCCTTCGCCGCGCCTCCTGCGCAGGCGATCGCGCATCACCTGCTGACCTGGTGGAGAGACCGATGACCCAGACCCGCAAGCTGACCATCGATATCTGGTCCGACGTGATGTGCCCATGGTGCCTGGTCGGCTGGGGCAATCTGCGTCAGGCGCTGGACCAGTTGGAGGGCGAGATCGAGGCCGATTTGCGCTGGCACGCCTTTGAGCTAAACCCCGACATGGCGCCCGAGGGCGAGGAGCGCACCGCGCATATTGCGCGCAAATACGGGCGGACGCTGGAGCAGTCGAAGGATGTCCAGGGCCAGATGCGCAATGCAGCGCAGAGCGCGGGCGTCTCGCTCGATTACGAGGGCGAGGGGCCGGCGCCCGAGGCTATGATGTGGAACACGTTCGCGGCGCACAAGCTGCTGACATGGGCGGGCGAAGTGCATGGCTACGATCGGCAGACCGCGCTCAAGCTCGCGCTGTTCGCCGCGCATTTCAACCAGCGCCGCCCGATCGGCGAGCCCGAGGTGCTGCTAGATATCGCTGTTGAGACCGGTTTCGACCGCGCCGAAGCACAGGCCGCGCTCGCCAGCGAGGACATCGCGCACAAGACCCGCGCCGAGGAACGCGCCGCCTGGGATCTCAACATTTCCGGAGTCCCGGCGATGGTAGTGGCGGACAAGTTCCTGATCCCGGGCGCGCAGCCGCCCGAAGCCTATGTCGATGTCCTGCGCCGGGTGGTGGAAAAGACTGCGGAACCGGCCAGCTAGCGTATCGCGCCGGCTCCGCGCTCGCGTATCGTCAGATAGAGACCCACGAGCAGTTCCACCACGGCGACCGCGATGACGACCGCCAGGGTCTCGAATGCGGGTTCGAACAGCGCGAGTGTGCCGATGGCGGTGAGGAGCGCGGCCAGCAGCCAGAAGGTCCGGTCGCCATACAGCGTCGCAAAGGCGAAATAGTGGGTTCCGACCGCAATCGCTGCCAGCGGAAACACGGCCTCCGGCCGATAAGGCAACATCAGCCATGCCGCCCCCAGCAGGGCGATCATGGCGATGGTGCTTTCGAGGGCGAGCATTCCAACCGCGTTACCGGGCGAGGGGGCGGGCCGCGCCAGGACCGTGCGGCAAATAAGCTGTGACAGGGGAAAAATCGCCATTCCGCCGATGAACAGCGCTATGAATCCGGTCCGCACGTCCCACCGGGAGACGCAATAGGCCGCGATTCCCCACACTATTGCGGAAACGACGATGCCCGGACCGCCACCGGCATAGGCCCGCCGCATCTCGTGCTGCGCTGGGATCCCCGTCATAAGTCGCTGCTCCCGTTCCTGCGTCAGCTTCCGAATAAATTACCGCAGCCCAAAAGCAAACGCCGCCCGAAAGGGCGACGTTCGTTGCTGTTGGTTCGCGACGGTCAGCTGTTGCGTTCGTCCTGGATCGCGGCGCGGGTCTTGGGACCCTTCTTGGCGTCCTGCGCGGGATTGTCAGAACCGACTTCGGGCTCGCGATTGGCGGGATCGGTGGCGCGGTTGAGTTCGCCGCGCTTGCCGACATCGCGATTGACGTTGCCGCCCGAACTGCTCTGCTGCGAGGGCGTCGGGTCCTTGGTCAGCTCGTCGATCAGCTCGTTGTCGGGGTGCATGGATTGGCGCTTGGGCATAAGAATTCTCCTCTTCCCAACCAACGCATGCCCGACGCGCAATGTTCCACCGGTCAGATGAGGCCGAGCTTCTGCAGCCGGCCCGTAAGGCGACCGGGCATGATGTCGCCGATATCCTCGCCATCCTCCAGATCGCGCGGCGGATCGCCCTTGAGATAGCGCCAGCCCTGATGCGCGCGTTTGGGCTTGGGCAGCACCGGTATCAGCCTTGGTTCCAGATCGATGAACCAGCGGCCGTTGTCCTGCTCGGTGAAGCCGATGATCGGGCTGCGCGCGACCAGATTGTGCTCGTGGATCCAGAACAGCGACCCGCCGATGCATTCCTCCCAGCGGGTCGGGCGATAGCGCGTGTTGACGCTCACCCGCGGACGGTCGGCGTACCAGCTTTCGATTCCCGCATAGGATTTCGCGCCGAAGGCGATCTTGGTCAGGTGGAGCGGCATAACAGCCTAGATAGGGTTGTCGCGGCGGGCCTCAAGTCAGCCGACCACGCCGCTCACGACCGCCAGCCCGAGGAAGGCGAAGAAGCCCATCGAATCGGTGATCATGGTCACAAAGACGCTCGAGGCGACCGCGGGGTCGGTGTCGAGCCGGTCGAAGATCACCGGCACCATCACGCCCGCCAGCCCCGCAATGATGACGTTGATGGTCATCGCTGCGGCAATGACCATCCCGAGCAGTGGGGTGAAGATCGCGGCGGTCGCGAGGCCGATCAGCAGCGCGATGGTCGCGCCGTTGAGCACCGCGACGCGCATCTCGCGCATCAGCATGCGTTTGGTGTTGGAGCGGGTCAGCTGGTTCATCGCGATGGCGCGCACGGTGACCGCCATGGTCTGCGTGCCCGCATTGCCGCCGATGCTGGCGACGATCGGCATCAGGACCGCGAGCGCCACCAGCTGCTCGATCGCTGCGCCAAAGGCGGCGATGATCAGGCTGGCGATCAGCGCGGTGCCGAGGTTCGCGACCAGCCAGCGCACCCGGCTGAAATAGGCGTCGCGGATCGGCTCGTTGATGTCGCCCTCGCCCGCGCCGCTCATCAGCAGCGCATCCTCGCCCGCTTCCTCGGCGATGATATGGACCACGTCGTCGACCGTCATCTGGCCGACCAGCCGCCCGCTCTCGTCGACCACCGCGGCGCTGATCAGCGCGTATTTCTGGAACATGTTGCCGACCTCTTCCTGGTCGAGCGTGGCGGGGATCAGCGTCTGGTCGCGCTTCATCACATCGGTCAGCGGCACCGTGCGCGGGGTGCGCAGGATCCACGACAGCTGGCAGGTGCCGACGGGGTGATGCTTCTCGTCGACCATGAAAATCTCGAAGAAATCATTGGGCAGCGCGCGGTCGTCGCGCAGGAAATCGATCAGGTCGCCGACCGTGAGGTGCTCGGGCACCGCCACGAAATCGAGGTTCATCAGCCGCCCGGCGGTCTCGTCGGGATAGGCCAGCGCGCTTTCGATCGCGTGCCGGTCCTCGGCGTCGAGTTCGGCGAGGATCGCCTGCTGATTGTCGTGATCGAGATCCTCGATCAGCTGGACCGCATCGTCGGTGTCGAGCTGTTCGGCGATCAGCGCGACCCGCGACGCGGGCAGCGATTCCATCATGTCGTCGCGCACGAAGTCGTTGAGCTCGGCGACGACATCGCTGGTCATCAAATCGGTGATCGCGGCGGCGAGCTGATGACGCTCGTCGCGCTCGAACAGCTCGAGCAGATCGGCGATATCGGCGGGGTGGAGCGGTTCGACCAGTTCGTAGACCCGCGCGTCGTCGCCTTCTTCGAGCGCATCCTCGACGCTGCGGACGTATTCGGGCTTGAGGATGTTCTCCTCGTCCATCCGCTCGTCGTCTATGCGGTCATCGGGGCGGCCGTCCGGGCGTCCGTCGGGGCGTGGTTCGTGGCGGTCCTCGGGGCGCGCGGAGGTCTGCCGGCGCTCGCCCAGCATCGCTTCGTCCTCGGGGCGCTCGCGTTTGGCCATGGCGTCGCTCTAGGCGAGGAGGCACCAAAAGCAAGGCGCAGGTGGTGACATTGGCGGCACATCGCCTATAGCGGCGCCGCAACCTCAGGAGACGATATTATGGCCGACGAAAAGCTGACCCTCACCCTCGATTGCGGCGACGGAAAGGGCGGCGATGTCGTCATCAAGCTGCGCCCCGATCTGGCGCCCGGCCATGTCGAGCGGATCACCGAGCTGGCCAAGGATGGCTTCTACGACGGCGTCGTGTTCCATCGCGTGATCCCCGGCTTCATGGCGCAGGGCGGCGACCCGACCGGCACCGGCATGAGCGGCAGCGACAAGCCCGATCTCAAGGCCGAGTTCAATTCCGAACCGCACACCCGCGGCACCTGTTCGATGGCGCGCACCCAGGTGCCCGACAGCGCCAACAGCCAGTTCTTCATCTGCCTCGACGATGCGCATTTCCTCGACGGGCAATACACCGTCTGGGGCCAGGTCGAGAGCGGCATGGATCACGTCGACGCGCTGCCCAAGGGCGAGCCGCCGCGCGAGCCGGGCAAGATCGCGACTGCCGTGGTGAGCTGACCGGACTGGACCGGGCCTCCGCCGGCGCGGGGGCTCAGTCCGGCGGGCTGGCGCGCAGCGCGAGCAGGACTTCGCGCAACTCGCGCTTGGCGCGCTCGGGATCTCCGGGCACGCCCTCGAACAGCGCCACCGCGACATAATCGCCGCTGCGCAGCGCACCGGCGAAATGGTTGCGCGTGGTGAGCCAGCCGAAATGCGACAGCGTGCCATCCTCGGCCACCCCCCAGCCCAGGCCGTAGGGCGTGTCGCCGGGGCGCGGGACGGGGTCGGCGGTCACCGCCGGGGCGATCGGGCGACTGGCGAAGCGATGGTAAGCGGCCGCGGTGCCCGACCAGCCGCCCGCCGGACCGAGCAAGCCGTCGTATTCCATTTCATCCGCTTCGGGAAAACTCGCGCGGACCGCATCTTCGTAGGACAGGCCGGTGGCCTGCTCCAGCGCTGCACCCAGCAGGCAATAGCCGGTGTTCGAATAGGCGTAGCGCGTCCCGGAAGCCAACTGGCGCGGGGGCACCGGCAGGGCGATGCAGGGCGGCCCGCCATCGCGGTCGGCGACCGGATCGCCAGCCTCGGCTGCGTCCCAACCGCCGGTGTGCTGGAGCAATTGGCGCAGGCTCGCCCCGGCGAAGCGATCGTCGAGCCGCATCGTCCCCGCCTCGACCTGCGCCAGCACCGTGGCGGCGGTGAGCGGCTTGGAGAGGCTGTAATAGGGCATGACCGCCTCGGGGCCGGTGCCGATGGCCAGCAGGGCCGGTTCCGCTCCCGCTGGTCCATAGGCGATGCTCGCGCCGGAGAGACCGTGCCGCTGCATGAACCATTCGAGACTGTTATCACCATAACGGTTCGCTTGCCACCAGAGCAGTGCCAAAAGCGTTCCGAGTGTGGCCAGCAACAGCAGGATGCGGGGGCGGGGCAAGAGTTCCTCGATCGGTGGCGGACGGGGCAGGGTCTAGCACTCGCCCCCGGCTCCGCAAGCCGGGCTTCCACAGCGTCGCCGCACCATTGAAACGCCGCCCCCTTTCCCGTAAGGCGCGGCCTCCCATGAAACCGACCACTGCCCCCCGGACCTACAGGGTCAAGAGCTTCGGCTGCCAGATGAACGTCTATGACGGCGAGCGCATGGCCGAGATGCTCGGCGAGCGCGGGATCCTGCCCGCGCCCGAGGGCGAAGAGGCCGATCTGGTGGTTCTCAACACCTGCCACATCCGCGAGCGCGCCGCCGAGAAGGTCTATTCCGACATCGGCCGGCTGGTGAAAGCCGGTGCCAGGGAGGGCAAGACCCCGCTGATCGCGGTCGCGGGCTGCGTGGCGCAAGCCGAAGGCGACGAGATCATGGCGCGCGCCCCCGCGGTGTCGATGGTGGTCGGCCCGCAGGCCTATCACCGCTTGCCCGCGATGATCGACAGGGCAGTGCAGGGCGAGCGCGGCAGCGACACCGACATGCCCGCGATCGCCAAATTCGCCGCGCTGCCAGAGCGCCGCAAAAGCGCGCCCGCCGCCTTCCTCACCGTACAGGAAGGCTGCGACAAGTTCTGCACCTACTGCGTGGTGCCCTACACCCGCGGCGCGGAAATCTCTCGGCCCTTTGCCGATTTGACGCTCGAGGCGCGCAGACTGGTCGAGGCCGGTGCGCGAGAGATCACGCTGCTGGGCCAGAACGTCTCGGCCTGGAGCGGCGAGGACGAGCGCGGCCATGGCGTCGGACTTGCGGGCCTGATCCGCGCATTGGCCGAAGTGGATGGCCTGGCACGCATCCGCTACACCACCAGCCATCCTGCCGACATGGACGACGCGCTGATCGCCGCGCATGGCGAGGTTCCCAAGCTGATGCCCTATCTCCACCTGCCGGTGCAGAGCGGCTCGGATCGCGTGCTCAAAGCGATGAACCGCAGCCATTCGGCGGACAGCTATCTGCGCCTGCTCGAACGCTTCCGCGCCGCGCGGCCCGATCTCGCGCTGAGCGGCGATTTCATCGTCGGCTTCCCGGGCGAGACCGAGGCCGAATTCGCCGAGACGCTCGCGCTGGTCGATGCGGTCGGTTACGCGCAGGCCTACAGCTTCAAGTATTCGCCGCGTCCGGGAACGCCTGCTGCCACCATGGCGGACCAGGTCGGCATGGACGTGATGGACGAGCGGCTCCAGCGGCTACAGGCCGCGATCAACCGCGACCAGCACGCCTTCAACCGCGCGAGCGAGGGGCGCGATTGCGAGGTGCTGGTCGAGCGCAAGGGCAAGCTTCCCGGGCAATGGCTGGGCAAATCGCCCTGGCTGCAATCGGTCTGGTTCGACGGCGATTGCGCGATCGGCGATCTGGTCCGGGTCCATCTCGCCGAGGCGGGGCCCAACTCGCTGCGCGGGGTCGTGCGCGAGACCGTCGCGGCCTGAGGGCCTCTCCGGCATCGGTTAAGCATCGCCAGACCATTGCGTCGGCGTGACAATCCCCCGCCATGCCGCAGCACCGCTTGCACTGCGCGGTGGCGGGCGTAAGTTCCCGACTCACAAGGCCGTGCATGGCCGAGTTGCAAAGGACCCTATGGCTCGCAAATCCGCCAGCAGACCCCGCAATGGTGCCACTCCCGCGCTGTCGCGTCCGCCCGTTCCCCAGCGCGAGATCCGCCGCGCCCAGACCGAGCTCACATTCGACAACCAGAGCCTGCTGGGCGCGCTGTTTGGCCAGTTCGACGCCAATCTGGTCCAGGTCGAGAACCGCCTCGGCGTGTTCATCTCGGCGCGCGGCGACCAGATTCACGTCGAGGGCCCGGAGGACAATGTCGCCCGCGCCCGGGACGTCCTGCAGGCGATGTACGATCGCCTTGCTCTGGGCGAGGATCTCGACGCCGGGACGATCGAAGCGGTGATCGCGATGTCCAACGAGCCGACGCTCGACGGGATCATCGAGGGCGAACCCGATCTGCCGCCGATCATGATCCGCACGCGGCGCAAGACCATCGTCCCGCGCAGCGTGGCGCAGGCCACCTACATGCGCTCGCTCAGCCGCGACGACATCATCTTCGCGCTCGGCCCGGCGGGTACCGGCAAGACCTATCTCGCGGTCGCGCAGGCGGTCAGCCAGCTGATCAGCGGCAGCGTGCAGCGGCTGATCCTGTCGCGCCCGGCGGTCGAGGCGGGCGAGAAGCTGGGCTTCCTGCCCGGCGACATGAAGGACAAGGTCGATCCCTTCCTGCGCCCGCTCTACGATGCGCTCTACGACTGCATGCCGCCCGAACAGGTCGACCGCCGGATGGCCAGCGGCGAAATCGAGATCGCGCCGATCGCCTTCATGCGCGGGCGCACGCTGGCGGACAGTTTCATCATCCTCGACGAGGCGCAGAACACCACGCGCGAGCAGATGAAGATGTTCCTCACCCGCTTCGGCCAGAACAGCCGGATGGTGGTGTGCGGCGATCCCCGGCAGGTCGATATTCCCGGCGGAATCGGGATGAGCGGTCTGGCCGATGCGGTCGACAAGTTGGAAGCGGTCGAAGGCTTCGGCACGATCCGCTTCAGCGCCAAGGACGTGGTGCGCCATCCGATCGTGGGCCGGATCGTCGAAGCCTATGAGGGACCCGACGCATAAACAGGTGCCATTTCGCTAGGACGGAGGAAACCACGCTCATCGTCGTTTGGTCGCTTTCGACCCAGTGCCGCTCCTCGAACTGTTCCCGCCCGGTGCTCTAGAGCGGATTCTCGCCGCCAAAAAGCTGTGGGTCGTGCGATGCCAATCGGGGCATGAGCAGAAGAGCTATTTTTTCACCAAGACTAGTGGAACCGATCCATCCTGGCTTGGCAGAATGACTTCGGATCTCCCTGCAATCATGGCTGACCCACGCTGCGTCCTCTTCGCCTCATAAAGCGCTGCATCGGCATTGCGCAGTAACTGGCCGCGATCGGTAATCTGGCCTCCCAGCCAGCATGCGCCGATCGTTGCGGATACGTCTAGCGTCAACCCGTTGGCGCTAACCGAGTGTTGAAGATCGAATAGCAGCCTGCGCAGCAAGCCCGTAAGATCCTTGAGGATCGCCTGATCTGAAATCAGCAGGACAAACTCGTCGCCGCCGAGCCGGGCCGCAAAGCAGCTTGAAAGATAATCTGCCTTCAATCGCTCCGCCATCACTCGGAGAACCTCGTCACCGGCGTGATGGCCGAACCGATCATTCACGGCCTTAAAATGGTCGAGATCGATCAGCAGCAGCGCGCAGCGCTCGCCGGCTGCAACTGTCGCCCTGATCTTGTCGTCAACGAATTCATTGAAGCGTCCGCGACTGGCTATCCGCGTCAGATCGTCGGTGTAGGCCGCATCGCGAAGGGCCTCTTCCATCATGAAGCGCGCGGTGATGTCTTGAAATACGCCGATCAGCCCGACCGGCTGGCCATCGTCCACTTCGAGTTCGCCAATGCTGCGGACCCGTCGATACTCTCCCTGCGCGGTAGTGAAATCGGTCTCGACGTCGAAAGGTTCGCCCGTCCTCATAGTGCGTTCCAGAGCATTGGTGATAGTCGCGCGCGCTTTGGGAGGATAGAAATCCAGCGCGGTATCAAGAGGCTTGCCGTCACCGATCGGGACGCCGTGTATCGCATACGTCTGCTCTGACCATTCGGTCTGGTTATCGGCGAGAGTTAGGCGCCACGATCCGATATTCGCCATCCGCTCCGCTTGACGAAGTTGGCGGTGTTTTCGATCCAGTGCGTGGAGATTGCGGCCGCGCTCCTCGGCGAAACCGACCGCTGCGGCGGCCGATGATCTTGCAGCAATGAGTGTTTCCACCAAATGCCCCAGTTCAACCAGAAGCTTCATGTCACCGGGATCGACTTCGCGCGGTTTGTCGTCAATCACGCAGAGGGTTCCCAAGGGAAGCAGCTTTGATGGAGTGTCGAGCATCGCGGCATGTATCGGAACGCCCGCGTAAAAGCGTATATTGGGCGCGCCAGTGACGAGGGGATTACTGGAAAATCGATTGTCCTTCGTCGCATCCGGAACGATCAGAATGTCATCTGCAGCGACGGCATGGGCGCAAAATGCCAATTCGCGCGGGGTCTCGTCCACATCGAGGCCAATCTTGGCCTTGAACCACTGACGATCCCTGTCGATCAGAGATACGAGGGCAATCTTGCAGTTCATGAGATGCTTGGCCAATTGGACGATGGCATCGAACTCGCGTTCGGGGGCCGTGTCGAGCACTCCCAGGCTATCCAGGGTGGCAAGCCGCGCGCACTCGAAATCGGCGAGCACGCGATCTTCTCGACGATCTGTATTGGTCATCCAATTAGGTTAACCGACAAGGGTTAACGCTCTCTCTCTGGCGATGCGTCCATGACTGCTTTCTGCGTGCAACGGCCCAAACCGGTAAATCGGCGATCCAGCCAGTCCCGGTCATTCCTTTCTTGTGACGATCGCCTTAAGTGCTTGCTCGACATTTGCGGACTGCACCAAACCGAAAGCCCGAAGACAGTGGACCTGGACACCGAGATCGAGCCTCCCTGGCCCAGCGACGATTGGTCCGCGCTTGCCGAGCGCGCAGCACTGGCCGTCTCCGGCGTCGCGCCCGAGCTTGCCAGTCCCCGGCTTACCGCCAGCCTGCTGTTCACTTCCGATGCCGAGGTCCACGCGCTCAACCGCGAATGGCGCGGGCGCGACAAGCCGACCAATGTGCTGTCCTTCCCGATGCTGGGGCGCGACGATCTGCTGGCGTTGGCAGCGGACGGGCCGCCCGAACTGCTCGGCGATATCGCGCTGGCGCACGAAACCTGCGCGCGCGAAGCGGCAGAAAAGGGCGTGTCGCTGGCCGATCACGCGACCCATTTGATCGTCCACGGATTCCTCCATCTGGCGGGCCACGACCATGTCGGATGCGACACACAGGCCGAGGCGATGGAGCGGCTGGAGATCGCGGCGCTTGAAAAACTGGCAATCCCCGACCCATATGGGGATCGCGTTTAGAAGGAGTGCGTTCAAGGGCCATGCCCGATTCGTCATCAACCGCGGGAGACGCGGAAAGTAGCGGCGGGCTCTGGCCCGCAATCCGTAGATTGTTCGACTCCGACAGCGGCGATCGCTCGCTGCGTGCGCAGCTCGAGGAAGCCATCGACGAGCACGAGGGCGAAAACTCCGGCACCCCGGAAACGGTCGAGAACCGCAAGGGCGACCTGTCCTCTGTCGAACGCCAGATGCTGCGCAATCTGCTGCATTTCAGCGAACACGATGCCGACGATGTCTCGATCCCGCGCGGCGAGATTATCGCGGTCGAAGCCTCCGCCAGCTGGGCAGAACTGGTCAACACCTTCGCCGAGCATGGCCATTCGCGGCTGCCGGTCTATCGCGACCAGCTCGACGAGGTGGTCGGGATGATCCACCTCAAGGATGTGTTTCCGTTTCTGGCGCGGGGCGACGAGCCACCCGCCGACTGGACGGTGCTGATGCGCCAGCCGCTCTACGTCCCGCAGACGCGCAACGCGCTCGACGTGCTTGCCGACATGCGCGCGCAGCGAATGCATCTCGCCATCGTGCTCGACGAATTCTCCGGCACCGACGGCATCATCACGATCGAGGATCTGGTCGAGGAAATCGTCGGCGAGATCGAGGACGAGCACGACGAGACCCCGGTGGATATGATCCTCTCGATCGGCGACGGAATGTGGGATTGCGATGCCCGCGCCGAACTCGACGAGGTCGCCGAACGGATCGACCCGCGTCTGGCCGAGGTCGAGGAATCGGTCGATACGCTCGGCGGGCTGACCTTCGTCCTTGCCGAACAGGTCCCACCCGTCGGCGCGGTGGTCGACCATCCGAGCGGCTGGCGGATCGAGGTCATCGCCGGGGACGAGACCCATGTCACCCGTCTGCGGCTGCATGAGCCCAAGCAGGAGGAGTCGGACTGATCGCGCACTCGACAGGACGGCTTGCGGACGCCATGGAGTAGGGGATGGTCATCCGCCGACTTCCCCCGCTCCGCGCGCTCGAAGCCTTCGCCCGCACCGTCCGCCTCGGATCGGCCCGCGCCGCCGCCGACGAACTGGGGCTCAGCCCCTCGGCGTTGTCGCGCCGGATCGGCAATCTCGAAAGTTTCGTCGGCAAGAAGCTGTTCACCCGTGCGCGCCAGTCGATGCAGCTGACCGACGAAGGCCAGGCCTTCTACGAATCGGTCAATCCGCATCTCGAGGCGCTGGCCCGCGCGGTCGAAAGCCAGTCCGAGAACCTTTCATTGCTGCGGCTGCGGCTCGGCGTGCTGCCGCTGTTCGGCAGCCAGCGGCTGTTCCCGCGGCTGAGCGAGCTGCGCACTTCGCACCCCCTGCTGCATATCGATATCGATACCGGGCCGCACATCGAGGACCGCGTGGGCGACACGCTCGACGCCGGGATCATCCTCTCGCGCGGTCCAGCCAGCGGGCTGCATGCGGTGCGGCTCGACTACAACCGCGTCCACGCCATCGCCAATCGCGCGATCGCCGAGGCGGTCGGGGACGAACCCGATCGCGAGCGGCTGGCGAAGCAGACCTTCCTCATCCACCAGGAACTGCCTGCCAGTTTCGAGGCGTGGAAGGCGGCGCTCATGCTCCACGATCTCGAGCCCGCGGCGATCGACCATTATGATTCGGGCCAGCTGATGCTGGCAGCGGCAGCACAGGGGCTGGGGATCGCGATCATGCATGACGACCATCTGCGCCGCGCTGCCGATGCAAGGCTGACCAATCTCTACGGGGTCGAGGTCGAAAGCCCCTACAGCTACTGGTTCGTCTGCCGACCGACCGCGCTCGAGGAACGCCCGGTGCGGATTTTCCACGACTGGCTGGTGCGCGCCGAACTCTAGTTTCGCGGTATTCCCGCGCGGTCCGCGGGCGCGACATAGCGAATCGGCGCGACCGTATGCGCAAAATCGCGCAGCGGGTGGTCCAGCGCCGCCAGCAGGGCTTCCTGGATCTCCTCGCGCGCCTTGGCGGCGATCGCCTTGCGGCCGCGATATTCTTCCGGGCTGAAGGGTTCGAGGAAATGGATCCGCACCGGGAAGGTGCCGCGCCGCGCAAGGATTCGCTTGGCGTTGTTGAGCCCGCCCTCGTCGCCGATCCAGCCGATTTCCTCGCCCGCCTCGCCATATTCGAGCATCACCGGCTGGACGAGCACGCCCGGCGGCGGCGGCTCGAGCACCGAGAGCATCGAGGATTTGAACGGCAGCAGCGAATGGCCGTCGGTGGTCGTGCCTTCGGGAAAGACCGTCACCGACCAATTGTCCGCCAGCGCCTCGCGCAAGGCGTTGATCTGGGCGGCGACGCCGAGACGGTTCTCGCGCTGGACGAAGACCGTGCGGTTGAGCGAGCACAGCCAGCCGATCACCGGGACCTGCGACAGTTCGTATTTCGCGACGAAGGCGGTGCCGCTGGCGCCGGCCAGCGCCAGGATATCGATCCAGGAGATGTGGTTGGAAATGAAGAACACTTCGCGCCGCAGCGGGGTGCCGATGATCTCGACGCGCGCGCCCGATACCCGCGCCACATAGCGCAGGAAATACATCGGGAAGGGCGAACCATAGGCGAAGATGCGGAACAGGTAATGCAGCGGGACGAATACGATCAGCAGACCGAGGATGCCCGCGGTGCGCAGCGTCAACCGGAGCCGGCCGGGCCAGTCGAGTAGGGTGGTCTCGCCGCGCATCGCGGCCAGCCGCGCGTCGCTGCGGGTTTCAGTCCTCGCGGTCGATCCGGACGCCATAGAGTTCCATCCGGTGGTCGACGAGCCGGTAGCCCAGCTTCTCAGCAATCTGTTTCTGCAGCGCTTCGAGTTCGGGATCGACGAATTCGACGACATTGCCGCTCTCGACGTCGATCAGGTGATCGTGATGGGCCTCGGGCGCGGCTTCGTAGCGCGCGCGGCCGTCGCCGAAATCGTGGCGGTCGAGGATGCCGGCATCCTCGAACAGGCGAACGGTGCGATAGACCGTGGCGATCGAAATCTTGGCATCGATCGCCGAAGCACGTGCGTGCAGCATTTCCACATCGGGATGGTCGTCGCTCTCGGACAGGACGCGCGCGATGGTGCGACGCTGCTCGGTAATCCGCAGTCCCTTGTCCGCACAAAGCTGCTCGAGGTCGATCCGCTGCTGCAAGTCAGGCTCCAATAAGAGAAAACGCCCCGCACCCATAGGGGGGCGGGGCGTCTTGCTCAAGCATCAGCCTGCGCTCAGGCGGTATTCTTCTTGCGACCGCGCTGCTGGCCGGGCTTGCGGCCGAGGCCGATCTTCTTGGCGAGATCGCGGCGGGTCTCGGCGTATTCGGGGGCGACCATCGGGTAATCGGCCGACAGGCTCCAGCGATCGCGATATTCGGCCGGGGTCATGTCGTGCTCGGTGGTCAGATGGCGTTTGAGCATCTTCATCTTCTTGCCGCAATCGAGGCAGACGAGATGGTCGCGCTTGACCGACGCGCGCACCGATACGGCGGGGTCGGGCATTTCCTCAACCGGCTCGCCACTGTGGCCGAGCTCGGCGAGCGCGCCGTAGATCTTGGAAATCAGCGTGGGGACTTCGTCCACGGAGACGCTGTTGTTGCTGACATGGGCAGCGACGATGTCGCTGGTGAGGGTGATGAGCACTTCGCTCGTGTCGGTTTCGAAATTATCCATTTTCAATCCTTAGCGATCCGGTCTGGTTGTTTTGGCCTCTTGTTGTCGAGGCTTGTGCGGCGGCCCATGAACCGATCGGATTGCGATTGCAACTCCAGTGGGAGGAATTTCAAGTAATACTCCACAAACGGATCGATCAATTGGTTAAGTCTTTGCCGAAAGTGATCGCGTCGAGTTTCTGGCCGTCGGCGGTGCGGTAGTAATCCTTTCGGATTCCGATGCGCTCGAAGCCGGCGGCGCGGTAAATCCGTTCGGCCGGATTGTTGGCGCGCATTTCAAGAAACATCCGGGTGGCGCCCCTGTTGCGCGAGGCCGCAGCGGAATATTCGATAAGGCGCTTGCCCAGTTGCCGACCACGATATTCGGGCATGATGGCGACCAGCAGCAATTCCTCTTCATCCAGCACCAGACGCGATAACACGAAACCGATCGCGTCCCCGGTCTCTTGAGCGATATTTCCCTGTGCATCGAGCAGCAGTGCATGGGTCGTGGAGAGCGCGAAACTGTCCGCAACCTGCTGTCGGTTCCAGGCTTCTCTCCAGAACGGATCGAACGCCCGGTCCATGACCAGCATGATGGCGTCAATCGTCTCTTCCTGCGTCATGCCGGGAGTTTTGCATCCGGCGGTCGGCCGTAGATCGGCGCGAGGCGGACGGTGAGCAGTGAGAGGGGAAGGGCGATGGCGTAGCTCGCATCGGGCAGCAGGTTGAGCGCCTCGCCGCTGCCGCGCAGCGCCACCAATTCTTTCGCCTTGCTGCCTGCGACCAGGGGTGTGTCGGAGAAACCGGCGGCGGCATCCGGGGCCAGCGAAGCGTGGTCAGCCAGCGGCAGCCCTCGAGCATCGAAGGGCTGGACGAAGTATTCGCCATGGCCGCCGCTCATCGCCACCAGCAGCGCCGAATCGCTGGCATCGAGAACGGACCGAGCCGTCGCGGCGACCAGCGCGAGCGTCGGGAAACCCGATACTTGCGAACCCCAGGCAATTCCCAGCGCGCGCGCCGTTGCCAGCCCGATCCGCGTTCCGGTGAAGCTGCCGGGGCCGAGCGACACCAGGATGCGATCCGCCCGCCCGCGAGCGGCCAGTTCGGCAATCATCGGCACCAGCCGTTCGGCATGGCCGCGCCCGATGATCTCATGGCGACGGTCGAGCAGTTGCACGCCATCATCCGCACCCTCGAACAGGGCGACGGAGCAGGCTTCGGTGGCGCATTCGATCGCGAGCGTTCGCATCCGTGTGCGATGCCTCAGCCTTGCGCGCGCATCAAGCGGCAGACCTCAGACGATCCGGGTGAATTTGTCGAAATCGGGACGCGGGCTGCGCTCGAAGATGCTGGTCGGGTCGCCATAGCCGATCGAACAGATCCAGTCGGCGCGGTGACGCGGCTGGTCGGCGAAGAAGGCCTTGGTGACGCCGTCGAGATCGACGCCGGACATCGGCCCGCAATCGAGCCCGAGCGCGCGCGCGGCGATGATCATATAGGCACCCTGCAGCGCGGAGTTGCGCTTGGCACCTTCGATCCGGCCTGCCTCGTCGCCCTCGAACCAGCTCTTGGCGTCGGTGTGCGGGAACAGCCATGGCAGTTCCTCGTGGAAATCGATGTCGTAGCCGATGATAGCGGTAACGGGAGCGGCGCGGATCTTGTCAGCATTGGCTTCCAGAGCCAGCGCGGCGAGCTTGTCCTTCTGTTCCTGCGATTTCACCCACACGATCCGCGCGGGCTGCATGTTGGCCGAGGTCGGACCCATTTTCATCAGCTCGTAGATTGCATGGAGCTGATCGTCGCTCACCGGCCTGTCGAGCCAGCCATTGTAGCTGCGCGCTTCGCGAAAGATCTGGTCGAGCGCGTCGGCGGACAGCGCATGGTCGTGGAACTGCTGGGGCATGGAAGTCCTGTGTCTTGCTGGGAAAGTCTGGTCGAAATCAGGCCGCGCGGACTTCGATGACCTCCGGGACGTAATGTTTCAACAGGCCTTCGATGCCGTGCTTGAGCGTCGCGGAGGAGGAGGGGCAGCCCGAGCAGGCGCCCTGCAGCGTGAGGAAGACTATCCCGTCCTTAAAGCCGCGATACTGGATGTCGCCGCCATCGCCCGCCACCGCAGGACGCACGCGGGTGTCGAGCAATTCGTTGATCTGCGCGACGATATCCGCGTCCTCGGCACTTTCCTCGACAAGCAACTCGCCGCCTTCGGGGGGGACCGCGATTGCGCCGGCGGTGCCGGGCGCGAACAGCGGGGCCTCGGAAACGAAATGGTCGAGCAGGATCGAAAGCACCTGCGGCTTGAGCGCATTCCAGTCGACCCCGGGGGCTGCGGTCACCGAGATGAAATCGCTGCCGAAGAAGACGTTCACGACCTCGCCGGTGTCGAAAATCGCCTGCGCCAGAGGGCTGGCCTCGGCGGCTTCGGGATCGGCGAATTCGCGCGTGCCCTGGCTCATCACCTGCTGGCCGGGGAGGAATTTCAGGCTTGCCGGATTGGGCGTTGTTTCGGTCTCTATGAACATGCCTTGCGATGTAGGGTGCGCACCCGACCGGGGCAAGGCACCAGTTCTCGCCTTCGCGTTCACTATCGCTTCACCCATACGCGCCCTATAAGCGGCGCATGACCATTTTCGCGCGTGCCGCCCGGCGCCTAGCACTTCTCGCCCCGATCGCTCTTTTCGCCGTGCACCCCGTGCTGGCGCAGGAGATCGCGGCGCCGCTATCGCTTCCCGCTCCCGCTCCCGCTCCGGCGCCGACAGCGCTGCAGACCGGCGACGAAGTGCCGTGGATCTATCGCGGCAGCGATGTGCCGCGCGACGAGGAATGGCTGTTCGGCGAGATGGACAATGGCCTGCGCTACGCGGTGCGCCGCAACGGCGTGCCGCCCGACCAGGCCTCGATCCGGGTCCGCATCGATGCCGGCTCGCTGCACGAGGCCGAGAGCGAACTCGGCTATGCCCACCTGCTCGAACACCTGCTGTTCCGCGAGAGCAAATATCTCGGCACCTCCGAGGCGATCCCGACCTGGCAACGGCTGGGCGCCACCTTCGGCAGCGACACCAATGCCGAGACCAGCCCGACCCACACGGTCTACAAGCTCGACCTGCCCAATATCGATGAGGCCAAGCTCGAGGAGAGCATGAAGCTGCTCTCGGGCATGGTCCGCGAACCGGTGCTCAGCGATGTCACCGTCGGTGCCGAAGTGCCGATCATCCTTGCCGAGATGCGCGAACGCGGCGGCGCGGCGCAACGCAGCGCGGACGCGAGTCGTGCCACGCTGTTCGCCGGCCAGCGGCTTGCATCGCGCAATCCCATCGGCACAGTCGAAACGCTGCAAGCCGCCACCGGCAAGAGCGTCAACGCCTTCCACCGCCGCTGGTACCGGCCCGAGAATACCGTGATCGTCGCGGTCGGCGATGTCGATCCGATGCTGCTCGCCGCGCAGATCGAAGCGAAGTTCGGCGACTGGGAAGGACGCGGCGAACTGACCCCGGCCCCCGATTTCGGCGACCCCGTCGCGCCTCCCGCCACCGATCCGGCCAATCCGGTCGGCGAAACCGTGGCGATCGTCGAGCCCGATCTGCCGCGCAGCCTGACCTATGCGGTGCTGCGCCCGTGGCGCCCGGTGCAGGACACCATCGTCTACAATCAGGGCCTCCTGCGCGATTCGCTGGCGCAGGCGCTGATCAACCGGCGGCTGGAATCGCGCGCCCGCGCCGGTGGCAGCTATCTCTACGCGCAGGTCCGGCAGGACGATATCAGCCGCTCGACCGATGCTACCTTCGTCAGCCTTGCGCCGCTCAGCGAAGACTGGGAAACCGCGCTCGGCGATGTTCGCGGCGTCATTGCCGATGCGCTCGCCACCGCGCCTACCGAGGAGGAAATCGATCGCGAGATCGCCGAATTCGAACAGGTCTTCGAAAGCTCCGTCGCTGAACGCTCGGTGATGGCGGGCGGGCGGCTGGCCGACGATATCGTCCAGGCGGTCGATATCCGCGAGGCGGTCGCGGCGCCCGAGACCGTGCTCGAGGTGTTCCGCGGGATGAAGGATGCGATTACCCCGCAGCAGATCCTCGACCACACCCGCGCGCTGTTCGCGGGGCCGGTGATCCGCGCGGCCTATGTCACGCCTGCCGCAGGCGAGGCGAGCGCCGAGCAGCTGCGCGCCGCTCTCGCTGCTCCGGTCGAGCCCGATGGCAGTGCCCGGCTCACCGCCGCAACGATCGCTTTCGACGAACTGCCGCCCATCGGCGAAGCGGGTGAAGTGGTCCGGGCTGGTCCGATCGGCGTGCTCGATGTCGAACGCGTCGATTTCGCCAATGGCGTCAAGGCGCTGTTGTGGGCCAACAATGCAGAGCCGGGCCGCGTCTCGGTCAAGCTTCGTTTCGGCGGCGGCTATCGCTCGATCGATCCGGACCAGGCCGCCTATGTCCGGCTCGGCGAGATGGCGCTGATCGGCTCGGGCATCGGCGAATTGGGCGAGGAAGAGCTCGACCGTATCAGCACCGGGCGCAAGATGGGTTTCGACTTCGCGGTCGACGAAGGCGCCTTCACCTTCTTCGCGCAGACCCGCGCCGAGGATCTCGCCGACCAGCTCTATCTCTTCGCCGCCAAGCTCGATCAGCCGCGCTGGGATCCGAACCCGGTTCTGCGCGCGCAGGCCGCGGCGCGGCTGGCCTATGAAAGCTATGCCACCAGCCCGGCGGGCGTGCTCAACCGCGACCTCGACGCGCTGCTGCGCGATGGCGATGCGCGCTTCGCGACTCCAGACCTGGCTGCGCTTGCCGCGACCGACCCCGAGGGCTTCCGCGCCTTCTGGGAGCCGTTGCTGGCGCAAGGTCCGATCGAGGTGCTGATCTTCGGCGATTTCGAGCGCGACGAGGCGGTGGCGGCGCTGGCGAGCACCTTCGGCGCTCTCGAACCACGCGGCGACCTCGCTGCGGAAATCGCGGCGCGCGTCCCCTCCTTCCCCGAGGAGGAGGAAACGATCGTCCGCTATCATCGCGGCGATGCCAACCAGGCGGCGGCGGTGATCGCCTGGCCGAGCGGCGGCGGGGTCGCTGGCTTGCGCGAATCGCGCCAGCTCGAAATCCTCGTCCAGCTGTTCAACAACCGGCTGTTCGACGCGATGCGCGAGCGGGCGGGGGCCAGCTACGCGCCGATCGTGCGGTCCGAATGGCCGAGCGACATCGAGAGCGGCGGGCGGATCAGCGCGCTGGCGCAACTGCAGCCCGAGGACGTCCCGATTTTCTTCCAGGAAGCGGAGCGGATCGCCGATGAGCTCGCCACCACGCCCCCGGCCGAGGACGAGCTGGCGCGGGTGACCGAGCCGCTGCGCCAGTCGATCTCGCGCGCCTCGAGCGGCAATCTGTTCTGGCTCTACCAGCTTGAGGCTTCGACCGTCGATCCGCGCCGGATCGCGCTGCTGCGCTCGCTGCTGACCGATTATTCGCGGACCACGCCCGAGGCGATGATGCAACTGGCGCAGAAATATTTCGGCGGTCGCGACGGCTGGCGGCTAGCGGTGATCCCCGAGGGCGCGCAGCTCGCGGAGGAAATCCGTCCCTCGAGCGCCCCGGCACTGATGCAGGGACGCTGAGGCGGAGCCACTAATCCCGATCTCGGCAATCGGGTTTTTGCGCTGGCCAAGCAAAACATGCTTGCGTCATAACGTCGCCTACGCTTGCGATAATTGCGCAAGTGCGACGGCGATACTGCCGTGTGGCGAATGAATGGACCGATGATGACGCAGGCGTGGACGCCCGACAGCTGGACGCAATTCGAGGCGCGGCATTTGCCGCACTACGAAGACGCCAGCGCGCTGTCCGCCGCGCAGGAGACGCTCACCTCACATCCGCCGCTGGTCTTTGCCGGCGAGGCGCGCGCGCTCAAGGCAGATCTGGCGCAGGTTGCGGCTGGGGAGTCCTTCCTTCTGCAGGGCGGCGATTGCGCCGAGAGCTTCGCCGAATTCCACCCCGACAACATCCGCGACACCTTCCGCGTGATCCTGCAGATGGCGGTGGTGCTGACCTTTGCCAGCAAGCATCCGGTGGTGAAGGTCGGGCGGATGGCCGGGCAATTCGCCAAACCGCGCTCGTCGCCCACCGAGACGCAGGGCGACGTCACGCTGCCGAGCTATCTTGGCGACAACATCAACGGGATAGAATTCGACCCCGACACCCGGCGCAACGATCCCCAGCGCATGGTGCGCGCCTATTCGCAGGCCGCCGCCACGCTCAACCTGCTGCGCGCCTTCGCGGGCGGCGGCTATGCCAATCTGCGGCAGGTCCACCAGTGGACGCTCGACTTCATGGGGCGCAGCCCGTGGGCCGACAAATTCGCCGATATCGCCGACCGGATCGGCGAATCGCTCGATTTCATGGAAGCCTGCGGGATCGATCCGCACACCATGCCGCAATTGCAGCGCACCACCTTCTACACCAGCCACGAGGCGCTGCTGCTGCCCTACGAGCAGGTTATGACGCGCCGCGATTCGCTCACCGGCGACTGGTACGACACCAGCGCCCATATGGTCTGGATCGGCGACCGCACCCGCTTCGAGGGCAGCGCGCATGTCGAATTCGCGCGCGGTATCGGCAATCCGCTGGGCCTCAAATGCGGGCCGAACCTCGAGCCCGAGGCGCTGCTCCGGCTGCTCGACACGCTCAATCCCAAGCGCGAGCCCGGGCGGATCACGCTGATCAGCCGCTTCGGCCACGACAAGGTGGAAAAGGGCCTGCCGCCGCTGGTGCGCGCCGCAACCCGCGAAGGCCATCCGGTGGTGTGGAGCTGCGACCCGATGCACGGCAATGTCGTCAAGGCGGACAGCGGCTTCAAGACGCGGCCCTTCGACCGCATCCTGAGCGAGGTTAAGGGCTTCTTCGCGGTTCATCGCGCCGAGGGCACGCATCCCGGAGGAATCCATGTCGAGATGACCGGGCAGGACGTGACCGAATGCGTCGGCGGCGCGGTGGCGATCACCGACGAGGCTTTGGGCGATCGCTATCACACGCACTGCGACCCGCGCCTCAACGCCGCGCAATCGCTCGAACTCGCCTTCCTGCTGGCGGAAATGCTCAACGCCGAGGCGCAGGTTCGCCGGGCCGACGCGGCCTGAGCGGCTGGTCGCGAAATCGTCGCCTTAACATCGGTGCCGGAAAGGTTTTTCGCGGAACCCCTTTCGGAAACGGCGGTTTCTCGTCATTGTGAGGCTCGCTCGCCGTCCAATAGCAGTCGCATTTTCGAGGGGGTCTGACCGTGACTCAGTTGCAGCCTAGATCCGTCTTCGCGCCTTCGCTCGGGCTCGCCGAGCGGTTTCGGGCTACGCGCGCGCTCAGCGAAGCGCTGGCCGCGCCGCTGTCCGATGCCGACGCGACGATCCAGTCGATGGCCGACGCTTCCCCCGCCAAATGGCATCTGGCGCACACCACCTGGTTCTGGGAAACCTTTCTGCTGCGCGAACATGGCGCGGACTATGCGCTGTTCGACGAGCGCTGGGCGTTCATCCACAATTCCTATTACGAGACCGAGGGCGAGAGGATCGCGCGGTTCGCGCGCGGGATGCTGTCGCGCCCCTCGCTCGACGAGGTGCTGGCCTATCGCGCGCATGTCAGCGCGGCGATGGAGGGGCTACTCGAGGATCCGAAGCATGCCGAGCTGATCGCGCTGGGTGTCGCGCATGAACAGCAGCACCAGGAATTGCTGTTGACCGATATCAAGCACGCGCTGTTCCAGAACCCGCTTGGTCCGGCGATGTGGGATGCCGACGCATTGGACAGCGGCGAGGCTCCATCCGCGCCCTCCGACGACCTCTGGCACCGCCACCCCGGGGGCATCGCCCGGATCGGTCATCAGGAGGAGGGTTTCGCCTTCGACAATGAAGGCCCCGCGCATCGCACTCTGCTCGAACCCTTTGCGCTCGCCCGGCAGCTGGTCACCAATCGCGAATGGGACGCCTTCATCGCCGATGGCGGCTACGAGACAGCGACGCTGTGGCTGTCGGACGGCTGGGGCTGGGTGAAGGACAAGGGCGTCTCCGCGCCGCTCTACTGGCGCGACGAGGAGCAGTTCACGCTCGCCGGCTGGCAACCCCGCAACCCCGATGCTCCGGTCACGCATATCTCCTATTTCGAGGCCGATGCCTTCGCCAGCTGGGCGGGCGAGCGGCTGCCGACCGAGGGCGAATGGGAAGCGATCGCTCGCGGGCAGGAAGGCGAGGGCGCGGCGCATGATCCCGCCGCGGGCAACCAGCTCGACAGGGCGGGCCCCGCCCACCCGCACGGCAGCGAAAGCCTGTTCGGCGATTGTTGGCAGTTCACCCGCTCGGGCTATTTGCCCTACCCGCGGTTCCAGCCCGCGCCGGGCGCGGTGGGCGAATACAACGGCAAGTTCATGAGCGGGCAGTTCGTCCTCAAGGGTGCCAGCTGCGCCACCGCGCGCGGCCATTCGCGCGCCAGCTACCGCAACTTCTTCTACCCCCACCAGCGCTGGCAGTTCACCGGCCTGCGCCTCGCCAGGGATCTGTGATGACAACCAGCGAAGCAATAACCCTCGTCGACCGCGACGAGGCCGGGATCGACCGCGCGTTTCGCGCCGATGTGCTCGAGGGTCTGCGCGCATCGCGCAAGGCGATCCCCGCGCGCTGGCTCTACGACGATGCCGGCTCGCAATTGTTCGAGGATATTACCCAGGTCCCAGAATACTATCCCACCCGCGCCGAGACCGAGATTCTCACCGCGCGCGCCGAAGAGATTGCTGCGGCGGTCGGGCCGGGGCGTGCGGTGGTCGAGTTCGGCTCGGGCAGCTCGGTCAAGACCCCGCTGCTGCTCGATGCGATCGCGCCGTCCTCCTATGTCCCGCTCGACATCGCGGGCGATTTCCTGCGCCAGGCGGCAGCGGAGCTGTCTGCCAAGTTCCCCGGTCTGCCGGTCTATCCGGTCGAGGCCGATTTCATGAGCGAGGTCACGCTGCCAGCCGCGGTGGAGCGCACCCCCAAGCTCGGTTTCTTCCCCGGATCGACCATCGGCAATATGGTCGCCTGGACCGCGGTCGAACTGCTGCGTTCGATGCGGCTCACGCTGCAGGCGGATCACGGGGTGCAGCCGCTTCTGCTGATCGGTATGGATCTGGTCAAGGATACGGCGGTGCTGGAAGCCGCCTATGACGATGCCGGCGGGGTGACGGGCGAATTCAACCTCAATCTCGCGCGGCGGATCAATCGCGAGCTCGAGGGCACCATTCCCATCGAAAGCCTGCGCCATGTCGCCCGCTGGAACGATGCCTATGCCCGCGTCGAGATGCATCTCGAAGCCACCCGCGATATCGAATTCAAAGTTTCCGGCGAGTCGTTCTCGCTGGCGGCGGGCGAGACGATCCATACCGAGAACAGCCACAAGTTCACCCACCGCAGCGCCGACATGCTGCTCCATGCCGCCGGCTGGTCGCCGCGCAACCGCTGGCTCGACGGCGAGGAGCGCTTCTCGCTGATCCTCGCCGAGGCGACCGACCCGCGCAAGGCACCCTGACGCTGTGATTCTGCGATGAAGGTTGCGATCATCGGGGCGGGGATGGCCGGGCTGTCCTGCGCGCGGGCGCTGGCGCAGGCCGGGGTGGCCGCGGACATCTTCGACAAGGGGCGCGGGCCCGGTGGGCGCATGTCGACCCGGCGCGTCGAGGTGGACGGGCGCGAGTTGCGTTTCGACCACGGGGCGCAATATTTTACCGCGCGCGACGAGCGGTTCCGATCCGAGGTTACGGCATGGCGGGCAGCGGGCAGGGTCGCGCCCTGGCCCTCGGCGGGCGCCGAGGCTCTGGTTGGCGTTCCCGGAATGAACGAACCCGTCCGTGCCATGGCCGAAGGGCTCGATGTCCGCTGGGCGACGCGCATCGACCGTCTCGAGCGGGTCGCGGGGCAGTGGGTGCTGCATGGCGGGGAGGGCGCGCACTCCGGCTACACCAGCGTCGTCATCGCCGTTCCAGCCGAGCAGGCGGGGCCGCTGGCGGCGCCCTTCTCGGCGGAGTTTGCCGATCGCGCCGAGCGGACGACGTCGGAGCCATGCTGGACGGTGATGGCCTGTTTCGCGCTAACCCTGCCGCTCGCCGATACGATCACGACCGGCGAAGGCGTGGCATGGGCGGCGCGCGATGGCGCCAAGCCGGGCCGCAGCGGCAGTGAGAGCTGGGTCCTCCAGGCCTCGCCGCAATGGACGCGCGACCATCTCGACGAACCGCCCGAACAAATCGCCACGGAACTGCTCGCTGCCTTCTTCGCCGAGAATGCCATCGCGCCAGCGCAGCCAAGCTATCTCGCCGCGCATCGCTGGCTCTATGCGAAGGCGCAGCCGGTCGCGGGCGAACCCGCGCTGTGGGACGCATCGCTGGGCCTGGGTCTGGCGGGAGACTGGCTGCTTGCCCCGCGCATCGAAAGCGCGTGGATTTCCGGGCGCGAGCTGGCCGATCGGATGATCGCCACATTCGAGTGATCGCTTCTCCCGTCGCGGCGAGGCGCAGCGGTTCATGGACCTGCAGGGGTCGCGTTCCTATATCGCGGTGATGGACTTCGCCCCAGCCTTCGATGCGACCGCCGATATCGTGCGCTCGATCCCCCGCTTCGAACTGCTGATCGCCGCGATCGTAGCAATGGTTGGCGGCTGGATCGGCGCGGTGATGGTGCATCGCCGGGTGCCCGCCGGGCGCGTTGTCCGCACGCTGAGCACGCTGGCGCTGGGCGCGATCCTGATCACCGTGGTCCTCCAGCTGTCGCGCTTCGATACGCGCATCGACCTCGCGGTGCCGCAGCTTGGCCTGCCTGCGCAGGTGGTCGAAGGAGGCGAGACGCGCATTCCGCTCTCGCCCGACGGGCATTACTGGCTCAACGCGCAGCTCAACGGGGTGCCCGCCAGTTTCCTCGTCGATACCGGGGCCACGGTGACCGCGGTCTCGCAGGAGGTCGCCGATCGCGCGGGCCTCGCCGCGCGGACCGGGGGCATCCCGGTGCGGATAACCACCGCCAATGGCGCGATCAACGCGCAGATCTCCACCGCCGACACGCTGAGCTTCGGTAACATCGAGGCCAGCGGGATCGACGTCATCATCGCCCCCAATCTGGGCCAGACCAATGTGCTCGGCATGAACGTCCTATCGCGGCTCGCGGGCTGGCGGGTCGAGGGACAGACGCTGATCCTCGTGCCCGCGCAAGGTGACCTCAACGAATAGACTGCGCTTGTTGCCAGCGCCCGGCGCTGCCACGCTGCGACGCATGATTCGCGAACCATTCGTCCCCACCGAGGGCATTCACAATTTCCGCGATTACGGCGGCTGGCAGGTCGCCGGCGGGGGGCATGTCCGCAGCGGGCTGCTCTACCGCTCGGGCCAGCATGTCGGCGCCAGCGATGCCGATCTCGCCGCCATTGCCGCGCTCGATATCCGCACCGTGATCGACCTGCGCGGCACATCGGAGCGCGAGCGCAACCCCTGCCGCCGCGCCGAGGGCTTTGCCGGCGAAGTGATCGCCCACGATGGCGAGACGAGTTCGAGCCCGCCGCATATGGATGTCGATGCGAGCACCACCACCGAGGAATTCGCGCGCCAGCGGATGATCGCGGTCTATACCCGCATGCCGCGCAATCCGGCGATGATCGCGATGTTCGGGCGCTATTTCCGCGCGCTGGACGAGCGCGACGGCGCCAGCCTGGTGCATTGCTTCGCGGGCAAGGATCGCACCGGGGTGGCGGCGATGTTGCTGCTCCATGTGCTGGGCGCCAGCGAGGAGGACCAGCTCGCCGAGTTTTTGCGCACCAATGCGGCGCCCACGCTATCGGTGCTGCGCGAACAGTCGATCCCCGGCATAGAGCAGCGGCTGGGCCGCAAGCTCGAGGAACCCGCCATCCGCGCGCTGCTCGAGGTGCATGAGGACTATCTCGCGACCTATCGCGAGGAGGTGGCGCGCAAGCACGGTTCGCTCGATGCCTATCTCGAAAGCATCATAGGTGTGGACGAGGCGATGCGCGAACGGCTGCAGTCGCGGCTGGTGGCGTGACAGCGGCGCAACCGCTCCCCATATAGCCGCTTCATCGACACAATCCCTGAGAGACTTTCCATGGCCACCCACCGCACCAAACTGCTCATCATCGGCTCCGGCCCCGCGGGCTATTCCGCCGCGATCTATGGCGCGCGCGCGATGATGGAGCCGATCGTGGTGCAGGGGCTCCAGCCCGGCGGCCAGCTGACGATCACCACCGATGTCGAGAACTATCCCGGCTTTCGCGACGTGGTGCAGGGCCCCTGGCTGATGGAGGAGATGCAGGCGCAGGCCGAGCATGTCGGCACCAAGATGATGTGGGACACCATCGTCGAGGTCGATCTGGCAGGCGGCTCGCCGTTCCGTGCGATTGGCGACAGCGGCGACGAATATATCGGCGATGCGCTGGTGATCGCTACCGGGGCGCAGGCCAAATGGCTGGGCGCGCCGGGCGAACAGGAGCTGGGCGGCAAGGGCGTTTCGGCCTGCGCCACCTGCGACGGGTTCTTCTACCGCGGCAAGACCGTCGCGGTGATCGGCGGCGGCAACACCGCGGTCGAGGAAGCGCTCTACCTCACCAACCATTCGGACAATGTCACGCTGGTCCACCGCCGCGATTCGCTTCGCGCCGAGAAGATCCTGCAGGAGCGGCTACTCAACCACCCCAAGATTTCGGTGCTGTGGAACAAGGCGGTCGACAGCTTCGCAGGCGATCCGCTCGCGGGCGGGCTGACCCACCTCAATCTGCGCGATACCGTCGACGGCTCGGCGAGCGAGCTGAAGGTCGATGGCGCCTTTGTCGCAATCGGCCATTCACCCGCGACCGAGCTATTCAAGGGCAAGCTGCCGATGGATGATGGCGGCTATCTGCTGGTCGAACCCGGCACCCCCAAGACCGAAGTGCCCGGCGTCTTCGCGGCCGGCGATGTGACCGACCACGTCTATCGCCAGGCGGTGACCGCCGCAGGGATGGGCTGCATGGCTGCGCTGGACGCCGAGCGGTTTCTCGCCAACCTCGAGATCGATACCGACGGTCACGCCCACGCTCCGCAGCAGGTGGCGGCGGAGTGATCCTTCTAGCGAAGTGACCGGCTAGAAGTGGATGTCGAAGGCCCAGATCGCGGCGTGGAAGACGAGCGCGATCAGCACCAGGCTCGATAGGGCGAACAGCACGAAGCGCACCGCGACCGCATTGACCGTCGCCTGGACCAGAGAGTGCAGCACCCTGATGCCGACATAGGCCCAGGCCAGAACCGCGTTGAACCCGTCGCCCCAGCCGACCATCGCGAGCAGCAGGCAGACCGCGTAGAACACGGTCGGCTGCTCGTGCAGATGGTTGTAATTGTGCGCCTTCCACTGGACATGCGCGGGCAGCCGCTCGTCGAGCACGCCGGTCGCGCGCGCGTCGTTGGGTGCGAGCCCGGCCTTGGTCATCGCGGGCAGGCGGGTGGCGTACATCCACACCCACATGATCATGGTCCAGGCCAGCAGCACAACGACCGGCTGGAGGATGGCGGACTCGTTCATGGTATTCTCCGTCAATTAGGCCATCGATTGGGCCATCAGCTGGGCGCGAGACCCGGGTCGAACAGCAGCGTCGCCATCACCGCGCGCACCGCCAGAACCAGCAGCGCGAAGGTGGAAAGCATGAAGAACAGGAAGCGGATATTCACCACATTGACCGTCGCCTGATAGACCGAATGGACGATCCGCAGCGCGACATAGATCCACGCCAGCACCACATCCATTGCGCCCGCGCCCATGACCGCCAGGATCAGCGCGGTGGGGTAGAAGATGGTCGGCTGTTCCATCAGATGCGCGTAATTATGCGCCTTCCACTGGACCTTGTCGGGGATGACGCCATCGAGATCCTGCCCGCGGCCACCGGGCTTGGCGTCCTTCAATCCGCCGCCAAGGCCCTTCATCGCAGGCAGACGGGTAAACGCCATCCAGAACAACATGACGAGCGACCAGAGCACCAGCACGGCGGCCGGCGCGAGCATTTGAGCTTGCATTGAGTATTCTCCCTGTTGCCCGCGAAACTAGGGCGAGGCAGAAGATTGTCAAACGCGCGATGGCGGCGCGCCGGTCCCGGTAATCGTCGCGGCGAAGCTGGCCGCATCTGTGTTGCCCCCGGTCAGCATCACCACGCTGCGCTCGTCGAGCTTGACCTTGCCGGCCAGCGCCGCCGCCAGCGCCGCCGCGCCACCCGGTTCGACCACCAGCCGCAGCGTGGCAAAGGCGAAGCGCTGAGCCGCGCGAACCTCCTCGTCGGTGACGGTGACTCCCGGCTCGGCGCGGTCCTGCAGCACCGCCAGATTGATCGGCTTGGTGGCATCGGGCTGGAGCGCATCGCAGATGGTCGCGGGCGGATTGGCGCCGACGGACACGATTTCGCGGCTGGCAAGCGCCTGCCCGACCATGTCCCAGCCCTCGGGCTCGACCGGCACCACCGCGCTGTCGGGGCAGGCGAGCGCCAGCCCCGCCGCCAGCCCTCCGCCGCCGCAGCAGACGACGATCCGCGAGGGCTCGCCGCCCAATTGCGCGGCAATCTCGATCCCGGCGCTGCCCTGGCCTTCGATCACCCAGGGGTCGCCGAAGGCATGGACCAGCACCGCGCCGCGGCGCTCGACCTCGCGTGCGGCGACCTCGTCGCGATCCTCGCCGGGGCGCTCGTAGAGGATGATTTCGGCGCCCAGCGCCTTGGTCGCCTCGAGCTTCACCCGCGGCGCATTGCGCGGCATCACGATGGCGGCGGGAATGCCCAGCCGCCGCGCCGCCCAGGCGACCCCTTGCGCATGATTGCCGCTCGACACCGCGACCACTCCGCGTTGCCGCTCCTCGGGCGTCAGGTTCGAGAGCCGCCACCAGCCGCCGCGAATCTTGAACGCGCCCACCGGCTGCAGCGTCTCGGCCTTCGCATGGCAGCGCACCCCGCCGATCTCCACCGGCAGCAGCGGGGTGGGGGGCAGGATCGCGGCGATGCTATGCGCAGCGGCGATGACGCCCTCGCGTGTCGGCATGCGGATGGTTTCTCGGATCATGTTGCGGGGCTAGCGCATTTCCCTATGTGAGCAAGCATCACGCCGGCCCCGCGAGCGCGCCGGCCCGGCAAGCAATGGAGTTATTATGTCGACAGTTCTGGTCATCGGCGCGGGCGGCGTCAGTTCGGTATGCGTGCACAAGATGGCAATGAGTGCGGATATCTTCGCGGACATCCATCTCGCCAGCCGCACCAAGTCGAAATGCGATTCCATCGCGCGCAGTGTCAAGGAGCGCACCGGGCAAGATATCGCCACCTACGAGATCGACGCCGAGGAAGTCCCGGCGATGGTCAACCTGATCCGCAAGGTGCAGCCCAGCCTCGTCGTCAATCTGGCGCTGCCCTATCAGGACCTGCCGATCATGGACGCCTGCCTCGAGGCCGGGGTCCATTATCTCGACACCGCGAATTACGAGCCCAAGGACGAGGCCAAGTTCGAGTACAAATGGCAATGGGCCTATCACGACCGCTTCAAGGAAGCGGGGATCATGGCACTGCTCGGTTCCGGCTTCGATCCCGGCGTGACATCGGTCTTCACCATGTGGCTCAAGAAGCACAAGCTCAAGACCATCCGCCAGCTCGACATTCTCGACTGCAACGGCGGCGATCACGGCCAGCATTTCGCCACCAATTTCAATCCGGAAATCAACATTCGCGAAATCACCGCGCCCGCGCGCCACTGGGAAAACGGCGCCTTCGTCGAGACACCTGCGCTGGCGAAGAAAGTCGAATTCGACTTCGAGGCCGTCGGCCCCAAGAACATGTACATGATGTACCACGAGGAGCTCGAAAGCCTTGCCCGCTTCGTCCCCGAGCTCGAGCGCGCGCGCTTCTGGATGACATTCGGCGATCAGTACATCACGCATCTCACCGTGCTGCAGAATGTCGGCATGACCAGTATCGAACCGGTCAAGTACCAGGGCCGCGACATCGTCCCGCTGCAATTCCTCGCCGCCGTGCTGCCCAAGCCCGAATCGCTGGGCGAGACCACCAAGGGCAAGACCAATATCGGCGTCATCGCGACCGGCGAGGCGCTCGACGGTTCGGGTGAGAAGACCTTCTACATCAACAACATCTGCGATCACGAGGATGCCTATGCCGAAACCGGCAACCAGGCGGTTTCCTATACCACCGGCGTTCCCGCGATGATCGGCAGCGCGATGGTGCTGCAGGGCGCGTGGAAGGGTGATGGGGTGTTCAACATCGAGGAGTTCGATCCCGACCCCTTCATGGACATGCTCAACGCCCATGGCCTGCCGTGGAACGTCGAGGAGCTCGGCGGGCCGGTCGATTTTTGATGCGCGGGCTCCTCATCCTGGGCTCGGCCCTGCTGGCGACCGCGTGTGTTCCCGCCGAAGCGCCCGACACCGCCGAGCAGCCGTTCGAGATGACGCTCTCCGGCGCCGAACGCGCAAGCTGCGCTGCCGACGGAGGCACGGTCGAGCGCCGCGGGCGAATCGGTGCCGAGCTGTGCGTGATCCCCTTCGCGGATGCCGGAAAATCCTGCACCGACGCGGCGCAATGCGAAGGCCAGTGCATCGCCGAGGAAACCGGACCTCAGCCTGACGTCGAGAACCCCAAAGGCATGTGCCAGGCCGACGACCGCCTGTTCGGCTGCTACAGCACGCTCGAGGATGGCAAGGTCGCAACCACGATCTGCGTCGACTGATGGCAGCCGCGGTCGGTGACCCGACTGCGGCTCGTTATTAGGAGGCCTACGGATCGACCAACGACGGCAATTGAGAACGGACTGATTATGGAAACCAAAGCCGGTGATCCGGGCGCCTTCGCGCAGTTCGACCTGTCTCGCGTCGACAGCCCCGCCTTCGTGGTCGATGCCGCGAAACTGCGCGCCAATTGCCAGGTGCTGGCCGATATCCGCGACGCCGCCGACATCAAGGTGCTCTCGGCGCTCAAGGCTTTCTCGATGTGGTCGGTCGCGCCGTTGATCGGCGAATATCTCGATGGGGTCTGCGCCTCGGGCCTGTGGGAAGCACGGCTGGCGGGCGAGTTCTACGATGGCGAGATCGCCACCTATTGCGCGGCCTACAAGCCCGAGGATCTCGAGGAGATCTGCCGACTGTCGGATCATCTGATCTTCAATTCGCCCGCGCAGATGCGCCGCGCCGCGCTGATCCTCGAGCAGGCGCGCGCTACCGGGGGCGATTTCGACGTCGGCCTCAGGATCAACCCGCAGGTCCCCACCGGCGAGGTCCCGCGCTACGATCCCTCGAGCCCCGGCTCGCGGCTCGGCTTCCCGCTCGACCAGCTCACCCAGGAGCATATGGAGGGTGTCGCGGGGATCCATTTCCACAATCTGTGCGAACAGGATTTCGCCCCGCTCGCCGAAACCTGGGACCGGGTTTTCGATGCGATCGAGCCCTATTTCGGCCAGCTCAAATGGATTAACATGGGCGGTGGGCATCACATCACCCGCGCCGACTACCAGCGCGAGGAACTGATCGAATTCCTGCGCGACGCCAAGGAGGACACCGGCGCCGAGATCTATCTCGAACCGGGGGAGGCGGTTGCGCTCGATGCGGGGATCCTCGTCGGCACCATCCTCGACACCGGGGTCAACGAAGTACCCTTCGCGATCGTCGATATCTCCGCCACCTGCCACATGCCCGATGTGATCGAGGCGCCCTATCGACCCGCGATGTTGCACGAGACGGGCGAGGGCGCCGCAGTGCGGCTCGGCGGCCCATCCTGCCTCGCGGGCGATGTCATCGGCGACTATCGCCTGTCGGTCCCCGCCGAGCCGGGGCAGCGCATCGCCTTTCTCGACCAGGCGCATTATTCGATGGTCAAGACCAACACCTTCAACGGGGTGCCGCTGCCCTCGATCTGGCTGTGGGACAGCGAAAGCGACGCGCTCGAGCTGGTCAGGAGCTTTGGTTACGAGGATTTTCGCAACCGCCTTTCGTGATGCGCGCCGGTAGCAGGAACTGCGGCCTTTCGACCGAAATTTCCTTGCTTTTGCGCGGTCAGGCCTTACATGCGCTCTCCCGCTGCCGGAGCCCCTTTAACAAGGGCGGGACTGACGACCGCTAGGCAGCCCTTGTCACGAACAAACGTTTTGGGGGTCCCTTGAATTGCACACATATCCTGACGCCCGGTCCGTAGTTCGCGCTCTCGCGCCAGACGAACCCGTCATTCTGAACCGTCCGCACGCTGCCACGCGCGCGGCGCGCTTCTTCGTCGAGAAATTTCCCGGCAAGTCGCTCTATGCGGTGAAGGCCAATCCTTCGCCCGATCTGCTGCGCGTGCTGTGGAACGCCGGAGTGACGCATTACGACGTCGCCTCGATTGCCGAGGTGCGGCTGGTGCGCGGCATCCTGCCCGAGGCGGTGCTGTGCTTCATGCATCCGATCAAGGCGCCCAGCGCCATCCGCGAGGCCTATCGCCTCCACGGGGTCAAAACCTTCAGCCTCGACAGCGTCGAGGAGCTCGAGAAGATCGTCGCCGCCTGCACCGATGATGCGGGCGAGCCGGCCACCGATCTGCGGCTCTGCGTGCGGCTCAGGGTGTCTTCCGAGTTCTCCGAGCTCAGCCTTGCCAGCAAGTTCGGCTGCGACCTCACCGAGGGGCCGCTGCTGCTCCAGCAGGCGCGCCAGCATGCGGACTGGCTGGGCGTGTGCTTCCACGTCGGCAGCCAGGCGATGAGCCCTTTCGCCTATGTCCAGGCGCTCGACCGCACCCGCGCGGCGATCGCCGAAGCATCGGTGGTGATCGACATGATCGATGTCGGCGGGGGCTTCCCCAGCGTCTATCCCGGTCTCGAGCCGCCGCCGCTGGAAGATTATTTCACCATCATCCACCAGCATTTCTACGCGCTGCCGATCGCCTACAACGCCGAGCTGTGGTGCGAGCCCGGCCGCGCGCTGTGCGCGGAGTACTCGTCGCTGGTGGTCAAGGTCGAGAAGCGCCGCGGTGAGGAACTCTACATCAACGATGGCGCCTATGGTGCGCTGTTCGATGCCGCGCATGTCGACTGGAAATTCCCGGTCCGCGCGCTGGAGGACGACCTCATCAAGCCCGACGCCGAATTCGCCTTCTACGGCCCGACCTGCGACGATGCCGATTACATGCCCGGTCCCTTCGCGCTGCCTGAGGATATCCAGGCGGGCGACTTTATCGAAATCGGGATGCTGGGCGCCTATGGCGCGGCGATGAAGACCGATTTCAACGGCTTCGGCGCGACCCAGAGCCTGATCGTCGAGGACGAGCCGATGGCCAGCCTCTACGACGGCAGCCGTGCCCGCAAGGTCAGCGACAATGTGGTGAGCCTGCGATAGGTCCATCGAGTTCGGTTGGCCGAAAGACCGCTTCGCCGACGGCCGTCGCTGACACCTTCTGCTCCGCTAGCGACGCCTGCATGAAGCGGCGATCTCAAAGCGACTGCATCGGATGGCGATTTGGTGCCAGAGTACGAGTTTTAACGGCAGCACCCGGCTGCCGGAGTTTCATCGCACCTTTTGCAAAAGGGTCGGCCGAAGTTCAGATACTTCCTGGAAGTCGCCGTCCCGGGGAGCAAGTATCACTCTATTCCGGCCGGCCTGCTTGGCAGCGTATAACGCGCGATCGGCTCTTCCGTAGAGTTCCCGGAACGGCCCGTCGGCCATGCCATCGGCCACACCGATGCTGACGGTCACCGGGTGCCGCGACGTGACGGCGCTGAGGTCGCAGTTGGCCAATCCCTCGCGCACGGTCTCGGCAAGTTGGCGGAGCGCAGTTGGCGCAAGCCCGCTCACGCCCAGAACAAATTCTTCACCTCCCAGCCTTCCGGCCCGACAGGCATAGCGCTGTTCGAACGATTTTAGCTTTGCCCCAAGGGTGACCAGCACCTTGTCGCCGGCTTCGTGCCCGAAACTGTCGTTCACCGCCTTGAACTTATCGACATCGATCAGAAGCAGTCCGAACGGACTTGTATGCTGGTCTCCAAACGCTTCCGCGCATCTGGCAACGAATCCCCGTCGGTTCAGCAATCCTGTGAGCGGATCGCGATCAGCCAGCTCGGCAAGCGTGTTGCTGGCCTGCACCGCCGAATCGCGTTGAACCCGCAAAGCACTCAATCGTGCGGTCGCCAGAGCGGACAAGCAGACGGTCTGGAACGCGGATGCGAACAGCATTGTGATCTGGGCACCACCACCCCAGAACACCGTATCGAGATCAATCAGTAGCGTCATCGCGAGCGCGATCATCGGCAAGGCCCAACTGATCGCCAGATCGCGTCCTTCGACATAGCCCCGCCGCCAGGCGGTGCCGATAGCGATCGCAACCACCACGAGCGTCAGCAAAGTTCCGATCGCCAGCAGCATTCCGAACACGGCAATATCGGAAGCTGGAACGCCCGCACCGATGCCCAGTGCAGCCACCAGGAGACCAAGCCCGATAATCGATCGCCTGGCGGTTTCTGGCAAGGCTGACCGCAGTGCTGAGGCAACCGAAAAAGCCGCGAACATGATCGCGAAACAGGCAAGTCCCGTTGCAACCCGGTTTGAAACCGTGCCTGCACCACCTGGAAAGAAAACCAACCCGAGCTGCGACCAGACGATACCCCACGACAGCACCGACGCAGCCCAGCAGCCATGCCAGAGAAAGAACCTGCGACGCAGGGCCACGGCAAGGCCGAGATTGTAGAGGGTTGCAATCCCGAGCAGCGCGAGCGCAGCGCCGATTGCAACCGCAGCCAGCTCGAACTGGCGGGCTGCTGCCTCTTCCGCGACGAGGCGCACGCGGACCAAATTATGATCCTCAAGGTTTTCGAACCGCATCCAGGCTGCTGTCACAAGGGCGCCGCTACGCCATGGGAAGGCTATCTCGCCACCGATATGCCAATAGTGTTGATATGCCCCCTGCCTGACGGTGTGTGCTTCGCCGAAACCATCGGAATATTCGAAAGTCGTGCTCAAACTCTCGTACCGGGTCGTACGCACAACGAGCGAGCCACCATTCTCGCTAACGTTCGTCGATACGGGCACTCGTAACCACAAGACTTTGTCCTGATATTCGGTCGGTGTTCCCGTGCATTGCATTTCCGACAGGGTGGGTGCAGCATCCGAAGGCGAAAGGGCGTAGCAAGTTCCCGCCGGAGGCGCGGCGAACAGCGGGGCCCCCATCAAGACCGTGAGCACCAGCAGTATGCCGGCAAGCTGCCGCCGCCATTTACTCCGAAAATTGATCATACCACTCCGACAATCGAAATTGCGAAACCGATCGCCCGGGACCGCCTGGACGAGCCAAGCCAACGACATCGCACCGCTACAGGCGAATCTCTACCAATTTGATACGAAGCATTGCCTATCGAGCAATTTGGCCGCGTCTGCGCCAATTTTTGTTGGATTCGGAGCATAGTCCGCTCCCGTTCGGTTCGGGCCTCAGTGCTGCCAGTCGGCATAGCGCTCAGCTCGCTTCCCGTGCCCCCTCATTCGAACCCCACGAACCGCGCCGCTTCCTCCAGCGGCTTGCGGGTGCTCACCACCGCGTTGGCCGGAAACTCTTCGTCGGGCCAGCCCATCGCCACCGCTTTCATGATCACCTGATCGTCGGGGATGCCCGCATGTTCGCGCACCACCGGGCTTTGCATGATGCCTTGTGAGTTGATGACGCAGCCCAGTCCTCGCGACCATGCTGCGTTGACGAGGCAGGTAGTAACCGCGCCGCAATCGAAGGCGGTGTCGTCGCTTTCGGAGAGTTCGCGGTCGTAGGCGATGATCACGCAGACGGGCGCATCGAACTGGCGGAACCCGCGCAGCACCCAGTCCTGCCGCGCATCCTTGTCGTCGCGTTCGATGCCCATGGCGCCGAACAGCTGCTTGGCGACGCCGATCTGGCGATCGCGGTGGACACCGGCAAAGGGCTGACCGCGACGGAACTCGCGGCTGTCCGGCTCGCCCGCGAGAATACGCTCGGTATTGCCCTTGCGGATGCGGTCGAGCGGTTCGCCGGTGATGACGTGCAAATGCCACGGCTGCGTATTCATCGAGGATGGCGAGCGCGTGGCGAGGGTAAGAACTTCCTCGATCAATTCGCGCGGCACCGGCTTGTCGAGGTAGCCGCGCGTCGAGCGGCGACCGCGCACGATTTCGGCATATGTCTGTTCGGGCGTCCCGCTCATGCTATCTCCTGCGTTTTGCAGGCGTGTTAGCGCAGCGGCGGGTTTGCGCAAATCCCTTGCGGTTAAGCGGCCTGCGCCAGTTCCATGTCCAGTCGCGACCAGATCTCGACCAGCGCGTCGCCCAGTTCGTGCATCATCTCGACCGTATGCGCCGGGCCGGGGGTGAAGCGCAGCCGCTCGGTCCCGCGCGGCACGGTGGGGAAATTGATCGGCTGCACATAGACGCCGTATTCGGCGAGCAGGATATCGCTGATCTTCTTGGCGCGCACCGGGTCGCCCACCATCAGCGGGACGATATGCGTGGTCGAAAGCAGCACCGGCAGCCCGCGTTCGTGCAGGATCGCTTTCAGCATCGCGGCATTGGCCTGCTGCGCGTCGCGCTCCTCGCTCGAACCCTTGAGATGCTTGACCGCCGCCAGCACGCCCGCGACCAGCACCGGGCTGAGCGAGGTGGTGAAGATGAAGCCCGGGGCATAGGAGCGGATGCAGTCGATGATGCGGTTGTCGGCCGCGATATAGCCGCCCATCACCCCGAAGGCCTTGCCCAGGGTGCCCTCGATGATGTCGATCCGGTGCGCGGCCTCGTCGCGTTCGGTGATGCCGCCGCCGCGCGCGCCATACATGCCCACCGCGTGGACTTCGTCGACATAGGTCAGCGCGTTGTACTTGTCGGCGAGGTCGCAGATCGCGTGGATCGGGGCGACATCGCCATCCATCGAATAGACGCTCTCGAAGGCGATCAACTTGGGCGTGGTTTCGTCTTCTGCGGCGAGCAGTTCCTCGAGATGTTCGAGGTCATTGTGGCGGAACACCCGCTTCTCGCAGCCCGAATTGCGGATGCCGGCGATCATGCTGGCGTGGTTCAATTCGTCGGAGAAAATCACGCAGCCCGGCAGCAGCTTGGCCAGAGTCGACAGCGTCGCGTCGTTGGAGACATAGCCGCTGGTGAACAGCAGCGCGCCGTCCTTGTCGTGCAGATCGGCGAGCTCGCGCTCGAGCTCGATGTGGAAATGGGTGTTGCCGCCGATATTGCGCGTGCCGCCCGAACCGGCGCCGACATCGTGCAGTGCGGATTCCATCGCCTCGATCACCTTGGGGTGCTGACCCATCGCGAGATAATCGTTGGAGCACCACACGGTGATCGGCTTGGGGCCGTTGTGGCCGTGGAAGCAGCGCGCGTTGGGGTAGGCCCCCTTGTTGCGCATGATGTCGATGAACACGCGATACCGGCCCTCGGAATGGAGCCGGTCGATCGCCTGGTCGAATACCTGTCCGTAGTTCACGCGTCACCGCCTGGTCGCGCCGCCCGAGGCGGCCATCTGGAGCGCCGATTTAGGGAGAAACCGGGGCATTTGCCACCGCGATCTTTGCGAATGACTCGCAGGCGTTCAGAAGCGTTCGAGCCGGGTGATCTTCTGTGCCGCGAAGGCCGGAGCCAGCGCCTTGAAATCCGCCAGATCGCCGGTGGTGACCGCGAAATCGGACCGGCTGCGTTCGAAGCGCTGCCCCTGCGTCAGCGCGACGATCCGTCGCGCGATGCCCTCCGAGCCGTCGAGGAAGGTGATGTCCTCGCCAAAGGCGGCGCGCAGTTCGTCCTCCAGCAGCGGGAAATGGGTGCAGGCGAGCACCACCGTGTCGATTTTGTCTCCGCCCTGCTGCAGCACCAGCCCCTTGGCCTCGCGCGCCACCGCATCGACCGAGATTTTCTCGCCGCGCAGCTTGGCTTCGGCCAGCGCGACCAGCCCGTTGGCGCCATGGCGCAGCAGCACCTTGCCTTGCGCGAAATCGTGCTCGAGCTCGTCGACATAGGCCTGGCGCATCGTCGCCTCGGTGCCGAGCAGGCCGAAGGTGCCGCTCCGGGTCAGCGCGGCGGCGGGCTTGATCGCGGGGACGGTGCCAACGATCGGGGTCTCGAGGACATCGCGCACCATGCCCAGCGCGATGGTGCTGGCGGTGTTGCAGGCCAGGCAGATCAGCCGCGGCTGGTAGCGTTCGGCCATCCGCCCGAGCAGGCCCGCAACCCGCGCGGCGACCTCCGCCTCGCTCTTGGCGCCATAGGGCAGGCCGGCCATGTCGGCGGCGTAGATCACCGGTGCGCCGGGCAGCAGGCGGCGCAGTTGCGCCAGCACGGTCAGTCCGCCGACGCCAGAATCGAACACCAGTATCGGGGCATGTGGCTCGGGTCTGTCCAATTGCGTTCGTCCTGAGCTTGTCGAAAGGGCGCTGCTTCCGGTAGGTGCGGTAGGGGAAAGGGCAGGGCTTGGACAGGCTCGGCCCGCACCAATTGTGGGGAATCGCGCAAACATGGGTACCGAGTTCACGTCTGAGATTACGGGCGCCACGCTGTGGGCCGCGCTTCTCGGCTATGCGCTGGGCTCGATTCCCTTCGGGCTGATCCTCGCGCGACTGGCGGGCAAGGGCGACATCCGCCAGATCGGCAGCGGCAATATCGGCGCGACCAATGTGCTGCGCACCGGGAGCAAGGGGCTGGCGGCGGCGGTGCTGCTGCTCGACCTCGCCAAGGGTTTCCTGCCGGTGTTTCTTGCGTGGCGGCTGTTCGACCAGCCAGAGGCGATGCCGGGCGCTGCCTGGGGGCCCGTTCCCGCCGCCGCGCTCGGGGCAGTGGTGGGGCACTGTTTTCCCGTCTGGCTGGGCTTCAAGGGCGGCAAGGGCGTCGCGACCAACGCCGGGGTGAGCCTCGGCATCGCCTGGCCAATCGGGCTGGCCTATGCGCTGGTCTGGCTGGGCGTGCTCGCAGCATCGCGGATCAGTTCGCTCGCGGGGATGTGTGCGGTGGTCGCCGCGGCGCTGGCTGCGGCGCTGCTGGGCTTTCCGGCTTTCGTCCCGGTGCTGGCGTTGATTGCGCTGCTGGTGATCTGGCTCCACCGCGCCAATCTCAAGCGGCTGGCGGCGGGGACCGAACCCCGGGTGGGCAGCAAGGGATGACCCAAGTGGCTTCGGCGCTCGACCAGGCCGAAGCCTTCGCCCGCATCCGCCTGCTGCGCTCGCCCAACATCGGCCCCGTCAGCTACGCGCAGCTGCTGATGCGCTTCGGCGGCGCGGTGGAAGCTCTGGCGGCGCTCCCCGAACTCGGCAGCCGCAGCGGCCGCGCCTACCGCGCCGCGCCCTCCGAGACCATCGAACGCGAAATCGAGGCGGTGCGTCGCGCCGGCGCCAAATATCTCTTCCACGACCAGCCCGATTATCCCGCGCTGCTCGGCCAGCTCGACAGCGCGCCGCCGATCCTCACCTGGCGCGGCGACCTCGCGCTGGCGGCGCAGCCCTGCGTGGCGATGGTCGGCGCACGCAACGCCAGCGCGGCGGCGGTCAAGCTGGCGCGCGATTTCGCGTCGGCGCTGGCGGAGGCGGGCTTCACCGTGGTCTCGGGCCTGGCGCGCGGGATCGACGGCGCCGCGCACGAGGGTGCCCTCAACAGCTCACAGGGGCCACGCACCGTGGGCGTGATCGCCAGCGGGATCGATATCGCCTATCCGCCGCAGCACGCCGCGTTGCAGGAGCGGATCGCGAGCGAGGGCCTGCTGCTCGCCGAACAGCCGCCGGGCACCGAGCCGCGCGGCAGCCATTTCCCCAGCCGCAACCGCATCATCGCCGGGCTGGCGGCGGGCACGCTGGTGGTCGAGGCGGCGGTGCGTTCGGGCAGCCTGATCACCGCGCGGCTGGCGGGCGAGGCGGGGCGCGAGGTCATGGCGATCCCCGGCAGCCCGCTCGAACCGCGCAGCCATGGCGGCAACCATCTGATCCGCGAAGGCGCGGTGCTGGTGCAATCGCCCGAGGAGGTGGTGGAATTGCTCTCGGGCTTCGACGGCATCCCGCGCTCGACCTTCCGCGAGCCGCTGGGCCAGTTCGATTGCGCGCCCGAGGAGCTGGCCCGTGCCGAGCCCGCCGAACCCGCCGACATCGCCGCGCTGCTCACCACCGCGCCGGTGGCAGTGGACGAACTCATCCGCCAGTCGGGGACCAGCGCCGCGGCGGTGCAGCTGGCGCTGCTCGAGCTGGAAATCGCCGGGCGGCTCGAGCGGCATGCGGCGGGGAGGGTGAGTTTGTGCCACTAACTCTCCATATCCGTCACCCTGGCCTTGAGCCGGGGTTCAGCTCAGCGCCGGGGTGACGGGGAACAAGGAATTGGCCTCGATCTCGGCTCGATGAAGGTCTTGCACGCAGCAATCGGCGCCAGAGCTGCGCCTCGCAGACCACAGTCTATAGGTCGCTTCTCGAACATCCCGCTTGACGCCTCGCGAACCCGAACCCCATTTTCGCGCGTATACGCATACGCACACGTAAGGGACTCCCGTCACACTCATGCAACTCGTCATCGTCGAATCGCCCGCCAAGGCCAAAACCATCGAGAAATATCTCGGCAAGGACTTCAAGGTCCTCGCATCCTACGGCCATGTCCGCGACCTGCCCCCCAAGGATGGCAGCGTCCGCCCGGACGAGGATTTCGCGATGGACTGGGAGCTCTATCGCGACAAGCAGAGCCGCTTCAAGGAGATCAGCGACGCCGCCAAGAAGGCGACGCGGCTCGTTCTCGCGACCGACCCCGACCGCGAGGGCGAGGCGATTTCCTGGCATGTCCGCGAGCTGCTGGCCAAGCGCAAGGCACTGCCCGCCAGTGTCGACCGGGTCACCTTCAACGCGATCACCAAGACCGCGGTGACCGAGGCGATGAAGGCCCCGCGCGAGCTCGATATGGATTTGATCGATGCCTATCTGGCGCGCCGCGCACTCGATTATCTCTACGGGTTCACGCTCTCGCCGGTGCTGTGGCGCCGCCTGCCCGGTGCCAAGAGCGCTGGGCGCGTGCAGTCGGTCGCGTTGCGACTGATCTGCCAGCGCGAACGCGAGATCGAGCTGTTCCGCGCCGATGAATACTGGTCGGTGATCGCAAAGCTCCAGCACGACGGGACCGAGTTCGACGCCCGGCTGGTCAAATTCGACGGCAAGAAGCTGGAAAAACTCACGCTTGGCGACGAATCCAGCGCCATGGCGGCCAAGGCTGCGGTCGACGAGGGCCGCTTCACGGTCGAGGAGATCGAGACCAAGCCGCTCAAGCGCAACCCCGCGCCGCCCTTCACCACCTCGACGCTGCAGCAGGAGGCCGCGCGCAAGCTCGGCTTCTCCGCCAGCCACACCATGCGTTGCGCGCAATCGCTCTACGAAGCGGGCGCGATCACCTATATGCGGACCGACGGCGTCCAGATGGATCTGGGTGCGATCGACGAATGCCGCGCTGCCATCACCCAGCGCTATTCCGCCGATTACCGCCCGGAAAAGCCGCGTTTCTACGCCACCAAGGCCAAGAATGCGCAGGAAGCGCACGAAGCGATCCGTCCCACCGATTTCCGCAACGACCGCGCCGGTTCGGGCGACGAGGGCAAGCTCTACGATTTGATCTTCAAGCGCGCGATGGCCAGCCAGATGGCCACCGCCCAGCTTGAGCGCACCAGCGTCACGCTGCGCGATCCGACCGGGCAGCATGAGCTGCGCGCCACCGGCCAGGTGGTCAAGTTCCCCGGCTTCCTCGCGGTCTATCAGGAAGGCTTCGACGACAAGGAAGGCGAGGAGGACGAAGGCCTGCTGCCGGTGATCCGCAAGGGCGATTCGCCCAAGAAGAACGCGGTCGAGGCCAACCAGCATTTCACCCAGCCGCCGCCGCGCTTCTCCGAAGCCAGCCTGGTCAAACGGCTGGAAGAGCTCGGGATCGGGCGCCCCTCGACCTATGCCAGCACCATCCAGACGCTGCGCGATCGCGAATACGTCCGGATGGAGAAGAACCGCTTCTTCGCCGAGGAAAGCGGCCGGCTGCTGACCGCCTTTCTCGAGCGCTTCTTCGAGCGCTACGTCGCCTATGATTTCACCGCCGGGATGGAGGACGAGCTCGACGAGGTCTCGGGCGGGCGCGAGGCGTGGAAGGTGCTGCTCACCGAGTTCTGGAAGGACTTCAAGCCCAAGACCGAGGAGGTCATGGATCGCAAGCCCTCCGAAGTCACCGAGGTGCTCGACGAGTACCTCTCCGACTACCTCTTCCCCGAACGCGCCGACGGCAAGGAACCGCGCTTTTGTCCGCTGTGCGACAAGGAAGGTCGCGAGGGCGGACGGCTGGCGCTGCGCGGCGGGCGCTATGGCGCCTTCGTCGCCTGCGCCAATTACCCCGAGTGCAAGTTCACCCGCCGCTTCGCCCAGCCGGGCGCTGATGGCGAGGAGGCCGCCGAGGATGCGGTGATGGGCGAGGACCCCGCCACCGGACTCCCGGTGGAGCGCAAGACCGGGCGCTTCGGCCCCTATATCCAGCTCGGCGAGGGCAAGGAGGCCAAGCGCGCCAGCATCCCCAAGGACCTCGACGATTTCGATCTGGAATGGGCGCTGAAGCTGCTGGCGCTGCCGCGGATCGTCGGCACGCATCCCGAGACCGGTCAGGAGATCGAGGCGGCGATCGGGCGCTACGGACCCTATCTGCGCCACGACGGCAAATACGCCAAGCTGACCAGCACGCGCGACGTCTTCGACACCGGTATGAACACCGCGGTCTCGCTGCTTGCCGAAGCGGCCAACCGCAAGGGCGGCGCGCGCGGCAAGGCGGAGCCGATCAAGACGCTCGGCGTCCACCCGGTCAGCGGCGCGGAGATGAAGGTGATGCCGGGCCGCTATGGCCCCTATGTCACCGACGGCACCACCAATGCGACCATCCCCAAGGACGCCAAGCCCGAGGATCTGACCGACGCCGAAGCGATCGCGCTGATCGACGCCCGCGTCGCCAAGGGCCCGGTCAAGAAGAAGCGCAAGGCCCCGGCAAAGAAGGCCGCGCCCAAGAAGAAACCCGCCGCCAAGAAGGCTCCGGCCAAGAAGAAGGCCGCCCCGAAGAAGGCAGCCGCCAAGAAAGCGGCCGACTGATGGCGAAGGAACATTTCGAACGCCACAAGCAACCCTGGCGCGCCGACGAGGCGGGGATGCTGCGCACCCTCGCCGCCAAGGGCAAGGGCCTGCGCGAGATCGCCAAGGCGCTCGGCCGCAGCGAGGAATCGACCAAGGACTTCGCGAAGAAAAACGGGATCGAGATACTGAAGAAGCGTTAGCCTTCGGCCTGCGCCCTCGATCGCTTTTAGCGCTTGTCCAAAATCGGGCTACCCGCGCCGATCACCGCCCGGCGGGCGCGGATCACGATGTCGAGATAGGCGGTGTCCAGCGCCATGAACTGGCGCGCCGTCATGCCCAGGAAGCGCTTGCAGTCGCGCAGGAAATGCGAGGTGTCGAAATATCCTGCATCGATCGAGGAATAGCCCCTTGTGGCACCCGCTTCGGTGATTGCCATCAGCGATCGCATGAACCGCGTTCGCGTGATCAGCGTTTGGGGCGGGAAGCCGAAAAAGCATTTGGTCAATCGCTGGACCGTGTGCGGTGGCAATGCCAGCCGGGTGCCCAGATCGCTCGCCGATTCAAGATCATCCTGCCGCAGCGCCCGGTCGAAGCTGCGGATGCTGCTCTCGCGTCGGTGCGGACACGACATGGTCTGCAAGAAAAATTCGTCGAGAATGGGCTTGGCATCGGGCCCTTGATTCGAAGCCCGCAGGTCGGCGACTAGCTGCGCGGCGGCGCTCCCGCCAACGATGCGGTCGAGTTCGACGATGCCATCGAGATGGCGGGACATGTCGATATCCGCCAATCGCGCCACCCCCGCAGAAGTCAGCGTCGCGCCGATGGTTACCCCGCCGTTCGTCCGCACGCGGCAAGCCTTGGTCGCAGGACCGAACAGAGCGGCGGTCGGCCGCCGAACCCAGTTGCCTTCCCCCGTCTCGACGAAGATTGGCTCCGGCGTCAGCGTCAGCCGGATCACCGGATCGGTCGGCAGCATCCAGTTGGTGACGTTCTTCGCATTTGGTCCGTGGGAATCGAAGACGAAATAGTCCGAGATGAGGCCGTGCAATCCCGCCGCCGGACGCTCGAACCTGAGCGCGGCAAAAGGCGGCAAACCGAACAGCGTCGGGTCCACTCCGGGTACATGGCTTCCACTGGCAATCATGAGGTCGCTGGACAGGAGCGGTTTCGGACCGTCCAGTCCAGCCCCGGCCTGCGAAAATCCGGCGAAATCTATCCCACCCAGTCGAGCCCCATTTCCTCGTAGATTTCCTTGTCTTCGGCCCAGTTCTCGGTCGCCTTGACGTGCAGGAACAGGTGGACCTTCTGGCCCAGCAGCTCGCTCAGCTCCTGGCGCGCGGCGGCGCCGATGGATTTGATCATGCTGCCGCCCTTGCCCAGTACGATCATGCGCTGGTTGTCGCGCGCCACCACGATCTGCTGATGGATCTCGATGCTGCCGTCCTTGCGTTGGATATACTTCTCGGGGCGCACGGCGCTGTCGTAGGGCAGTTCCTCGTGGAGTTGCTTGTAGAGCTGCTCGCGAGTGATCTCGGTGGCGAGGAGTCGTTCGGAAGCGTCGCTGACCTGGTCCTCGGGATACATCCATTCGCGTTCGGGCATCAGCGCCGCGAGCACGTCCTTGAGCTCGGTCACACCGTCGCCGGTGAGCGCGGAAATGAAGTAGATCTCGGCGAAATCGCCCAGCTCGCCAAGCTCCTGCGCCAGCGCCAGCAGCGGTTCCTTCTTGGCGCGGTCGACCTTGTTGAGCACCAGGAACTTGCGCTCGGGCCGCGTCTTGAGCTGCTCGAGCATCGGCAACAGCTCGTGGCGGCGCTGCTTGAGCGGGTCGACCAGCAGCAGCACCGCATCGGCGGCCTCGGCACCTTCCCAGGCGGCGCTGACCATCGCGCGGTCGAGCCGCCGGCGCGGGGCGAAGATGCCCGGCGTGTCGACCAGCACCATCTGGGTGGCGAAGCCGTCGCCCTCGTGCAGCGCGATGCCGAGCATCCGCGCGCGGGTGGTCTGCGCCTTGGCGCTGGTGATGGCGACCTTCTGCCCGACCAGCTGGTTGACCAGCGTCGACTTGCCCGCATTGGGCGCGCCCAGCACCGCGACCACGCCGCAGCGGGTGGGGAGGGCGGGCCCGGTTTCGGACTGGCTGGTTTCGGACTGGCTGGTTTCGGTCTCGTTGGTCACGACGGGGTACTCATCCGTATTTCTCCATGAATTGTCTGGCGGCCTCCCGCTCGGCCTCGGACTTGCTGCCCGCGGTCGCTTCGGCCTCGCCGACCTTGAACACGCTCACCTTGACGGTGAATTGCGCGGCGTGATCGGGGCCGCTGCGGTCGGTGACCTCGTATTGCGGCGGGCGGCGCTGGTTGCCCGCGGCCCATTCCTGCAGCGCGCTCTTGGGATGCTTGCGCTGCCCGGCGCCGCTATCGAGCGCGGTGCGCCACAGCTCCTGCACCAGATCGCGTGCCAAAGCGAAGCCGTTCTCGATAAATTGCGCGCCGAGCAGCGATTCCATCACATCGCCGAGAATGTTTTCGCTGTCGCGCCCGCCATCGGCGCTGGCCTGTTTGGAGATGCGGATATGCTCGGCGAGGCCCAGTTCGCGCGCGATGGTGGCGCACATCTCGCGGCTGACCAGCGCGTTGAGCCGTTGCGACAGGCGGCCCTCGGACGCCTCGCTCTGGCGGTAGAGCCAGTCGGCCACCGCCAATCCCAGCACCCGGTCGCCGAGAAATTCGAGCCGTTCGTAGTCCTTGGTCTCGCCCAGGCTGCCGTGCGTCAGCGCGGCGTGCCACAGCGCCTCATCGCCCACCGCGAAGCCGGTCCGCTCGAGCCAGCCGCGCGCTTCCGGCGCCAGAACGCCCGCCGCGCTCACAGCGCTTCCCCGATCCGGTCCCAGCGGGTGGCGCTGAACCAGGTCCAGGGCTTGATCCATTCGGCGCTGCCGTCGGTCGACCACAGCACCATGCTCGCGCGACCGACCAGCATCTCGGTCGGGACCAGCCCCACACCGCCCTGCGGCGCTGCGGCAAAGCGGCTGTCCTGCGAATTGTCGCGATTGTCGCCCATCACGAACAAGCGGTCGCGCGGCACGATCACCGGGCCGAAATCATCCTGCGGGGTCGCCCCGAAATCGAGCACCGTATAGCTTCGCCCCGAGGGCAGCGTCTCGCGCGCCATCCGGTAGCGGCAGGCGGTCCCGCGCGGGGTCTCGACCTCGAACCCGCCGCGCACGCATTGGGTGTTGGCCGACAGCGGCAGGTCGAACTCGCGCACCACCTGCTGCTCGACCGGCGCGCCGTTCAGCACCACGCGCCCGCCGCGCATCTCCACCGTGTCGCCCGGCAGGCCGATCACCCGCTTGATGTAATCGGTCCCGTCGATCGGGTGTTTGAAGATCGCGACATCGCCGCGCTCGGGAAGGTCGGCGAGCACCCGTCCCGGCACCAGCGGCACCTGGAACGGCATCGAGAGGTTGGAATAGCCATAGGGCCATTTGGCCGCGACCAGATAATCGCCCTTCCACAGCGCGGGCAGCATGCTCTCGCTGGGGATGGTGAAGGGCGCGAACAGGAAGGTGCGGAACACCAGCACCGCGAGCACGACCTTGAGGACGAATTTGGTGAAGCTCCACCAATCCTCGCTCTCCTCCGTATCCAATGCGGCATCCGGCGCAGTTGCAGCCCCGGATGAGGTGTCAGTCCGCCCGTCCTGCGGCCTCCGGGGGACGGTGCTCGCGCCGATAGGGGGTTTGCCATTCATGGGGCGAATCCCTAGGCGCGCAGGGCTGGCCATAAAAGGACTTTTGCGCATGACTTCGCCCGCCGATCTGTGGAGCCGCCTCGAAGCCCTGCCGCGCCCGACCTTGCGCGAATTGTTCAGCGCCACCCGCGATGGCGGGGAGGGGACCGACGAGCCGGGCGAGGAAGCGCGCGTCGCCATGCTCTCGGGCCGGATCGAGCTGGGCAGCGCGAGCGATGGCGAATTGGGCGAGAGCGCGATCCTCGATGCCGGCGGGATCTTCTTCGACTGGTCCAAGACCCATCTCGACCGCGCCGTTCTCGCCACATTCGAGGAACTGGCCGGGGCGATGGATTTCGCCGGCATGCGCGCAAAACTGTTCGCGGGCGAGGCGGTCAACCCGACCGAGGACCGCGCCGCCGATCACGCCACTTTGCGCGGTGCCGGCGATCCCGCCAAGGTCGAGGAGGCCGAGGCGCTGCTCGAACGGATGGCGCTGCTGGTCGAGGCGATCCACCAGGGCGCGCTGGGCGATGTCGACCATCTTATCCATATCGGCATCGGCGGCTCGGCGCTGGGCCCGGCGCTGGGGGTCGATGCGCTCAGCCGCGAGCTCTCCTATTGCGACGTCCATGTCGTCTCCAACGTCGACGGAGTCGCGCTCGAGGCGGCCTTCGCCGCCTGCGATCCCGCCAAGACGCTGGTCGCGGTGGCGAGCAAGACCTTCACCACTATCGAGACCATGACCAACGCGACTTCCGCGCTCAAATGGCTCACCGACAATGGCGTCGCCGACCCTTACGGCAAGGTGGTCGCGCTCACCGCCAGCCCCGAAGCGGCGGTCGAATGGGGGGTCGACGAGACCCGCATCCTGCCGTTCCCCGAAAGCGTCGGCGGACGCTATTCGATCTGGTCGAGCATCGGCTTCCCGATCGCCATGGCTGCGGGGATGGAGGATTTCCGCGCCTTCCTCGCCGGGGCGAAGGCGATGGACGAGCATTTCCGCGACACCGATGGCCGCGCCAATCTGGTGCTGCGCGCCGCCTTCGCCGATCTTTACTACACCCGCGTGCGCGGTTGCCAGACCCGCGCGGTCTTCGCCTATGACGAGCGGCTGGGGCTGTTCCCCGACTATCTCCAGCAGCTCGAGATGGAGAGCAACGGCAAGCGCGTCACCGCCGACATGCGCCCCGTCGACGGCCCGACCGCGCCGGTGACCTGGGGCGGGGTGGGCACCGATGCGCAGCACGCGGTGTTCCAGCTGCTCCACCAGGGCACGCATCTGATCCCGGTCGATTTTCTCGCCAGCGTGGCGCCCGGCGACGCGCTCGACCCCGCGCATCACCGCATCCTGCTGACCAATTGCTTCGCGCAGGCCGCCGCACTGATGGCAGGCGACAAGGGCGAGGACCCCGCGCACCACTTCCCCGGCGACCGCCCCAGCGCGACCATCCTCGCCGACGATTTCGACGCCGCCACGCTGGGCGCGCTGATCGCCTTCCACGAACACCGCGTCTTCGCCAGCGCGGTCTTGATGGGGATCAATCCCTTCGACCAGTTCGGGGTCGAACTGGGCAAGCAGATGGCGAAAGCGATCGAGACCGGCGGCGGGAGCTTCGACGCGAGCACCACGGGGCTGCTGGAGCGGGCGGGGCTGGGGGAGTAGCGAAACCGCCCGCATTTCTTAGAAGGATATCCATCCCGTCGATTGGCTGAACGAATGGCTAGCCATAGCTAGGCTTCGAAGTTACTCCGGGTCGTCGGGTTCTTCCATCGCTTCTTTACGTCCCTGCGTGGCTTCGCGGACCTGAGGAGTGTTCTCAATCACGACATTGACGCGTTGGTCGCCGTCAGAGCCGGTGGTAACCAAACCGGCATTCGGCTGCACAATGCGGGCTTCAACTTGGCCTTCGCGAATTGCTTCTCTAGTAAGCAATAGGATATGTTGAGGAGAACATATGGCTTGATTATCTAGAAGATGTCGAACGGCAGCGGAGAAATCAATATCCTCGAACGCAAGTACAGTAGAACTATGTTTTACGAGAGCTGCTTTCGTCAGGGTTTCGACAGACCCGATATTTTCAGCACCAAAAAGCATATGCTCACTGTATATGTCAAGCGCTGCTGAAGATGCTGCGGTCGTTAAGCCCAGTACGGCGAGCATATCTTCTTTACGACCAGAATTGTTTTCAAAGTTATGTAAAGCCAATATCCCAGTTATAATTGACGCTATCGGCGCAATTGCGTCACGCGCGATGCGGGCCTTCCTTTGCTGCATGCCCATAACATCAAAATAATTGTCGCAATAGCTGTAGATGTGAGAGAACCCACTTCTCAGCATTGCATCGATTTCATCATCTGTGGGCTGTCGACCCGCTTGCCTCTCTTCGAAAGCCCTTAAAAAGTCCGCCCGAAAGATTGCTTTCTCTGGTACTACGTCAGTCACATAACCGTCGCGGTCAAGCAGTCGTTCGCTCCCTTGCAGGCTATAGCACCCGCTTAACAACGAAAGACTGGATAAAGCAGCAATTACCCGCTTCATGTTACCCCCCTTATTTCTACCCTAGCCCAAGAGAGTGTTCTCACGTTTTTGGCCTTAAGTCCAGCCGCAGGACAAACGTTTACAGATTAGAGCGACAAGGTGGCTATCTGCATCGAAAGAAGCGTGCTCACTGCTATATCGAGGGGTGGGGTTCCATCACTGCAAGGGAGCTTGAGCGTATCATCTCATCACGTTTTCGTTGCGTTCTCTGGATGGCGAGCTGTCGCCGACCTTCAGGGGAGTTTGATGTACTTGGTTAGCTGAGACTTTCGCGGTAAGGCGACCCGTCTTGTTCCTTGATGCAACCGCTCCCGCCAGCCCATCGGCGAAACAAATTGACTTTCCCGCGCAACATCCCCACATGCACCCCATCGAAACGCGCGACCTCGCGTGAAGCGGCGTGCTCATAAGCCCGCCCCGGCCGCATTTCGGTTCTTCCCCAAAGACTTCCCCTTTCACGCGGGCGGTTTTGCAACCACCGCGACCGCGCGACGATTCCGTCTGCGCGCCGCATGATATTTTGCGAGTTCAATACCCGAATTATGACACAGACTTCCGACCAGCCCATCCAGTTCTCCGATCTGGGGCTTTCGCAGCCCGTTCTCCAGGCGCTCGACCTGCAGGGCTACACCACCCCCACCCCGATCCAGGCGCAGGCGATCCCGCCCGTGCTCGCGGGGCGCGACCTGATGGGCATCGCCCAGACCGGCACCGGCAAGACCGCCGCCTTCATGCTGCCCAGCATCGACCGGCTGCGCGCCGCCGACAACCAGACCCCGTTCAAATCCTGCCGCATGCTGATCCTCGCGCCGACGCGCGAGTTGGCCGGGCAGATCGCCCAGTCCGCCAAGGATTACGGCGCGCTGGCCGGGCTCAAGGTCCATTCCATCGTCGGCGGGACCTCGGTCAACAAGGACCGCAACAAGCTCCACCGCGGCACCGACATCCTCGTCGCCACCCCCGGACGCCTGCTCGATCTGATCGACCAGAAGGCGATCGGGCTTGGCAGTGTGGAAATCCTCATCCTCGACGAGGCCGATCAGATGCTCGACCTCGGCTTCATCCACGCGCTGCGCAAGATCAGCGAGCTGGTCCCCAAGGAGCGCCAGACGCTGTTCTTCTCGGCCACCATGCCCAAGGCGATCAAGGAACTGGTCGGCAAATATTGCCGCAACCCGGTCCAGGTCTCGGTCACCCCCGAAAGCACCACCGCTGAGCGGATCGACCAGTATCTCTACATGGTCCAGCAGGAAGAGAAGCAGTCGCTGCTCGAGATGATCCTGTCGGGCCGTCATCAGGTCCCCGGCAAGCTGGAACGCGTGCTGATCTTCGCGCGCACCAAGCACGGCTGCGACCGCGTGGTGAAGAAGCTGGCGCAGGTCGGCATCCACGCCAATGCGATCCACGGCAACAAGAGCCAGCCGCAGCGCGAACGCGCGCTCGACGAGTTCAAGCGCGCCAAGACCCCGGTGCTGATCGCGACCGATGTCGCCGCGCGCGGGATCGACATCCCCGGTGTCAGCCACGTGATCAATTACGAGCTGCCCAACGTGCCCGAGCAATATGTCCACCGCATCGGCCGCACCGCGCGCGCCGGGGCCGAGGGCATCGCCATTGCGATGTGTGCCGAGGACGAGCGCGCCTATCTTAAAGACATCCGCAAGCTCACCGATGCCGAATTCGAACGGCTCGACCTGCCGGAGAATTTCCGTGCGGTGGTCGAGGGCGTCGGTCCGACCAAGCGCGAGCACCAGCAGAAGCAGGGCCGCGCGCAGGTCACTCCGTCGCGTGGCAGCCAGGCGGGCAAGAAGCATCCCTCGCGCGCCGGCAAGCCGCGCCGCGATGGTGACGGCGGCAGCGGCAGCGGCGGCGGTCAGGGCCGTTCGGGCGGAAGCTCGGGTGGACAGAACCGCAATCGCAGCCGCGGCGGTCGCAGCCAGGCTGCCCGCTAACGCCTGAGGCAACCCTTACTTGGGGTTGCCGACCTACCCGATGAAAGCCATAGCGCGCGCTCCCCCACCAAGGAGCGCGCGCGTGGTTTTTGAACCCTCCGACGAATACGATTACGACCTCTTCACCATCGGCGCCGGCTCGGGCGGCGTGCGCGCCAGCCGGGTCGCCGCGGCGCATGGCGCCCGGGTCGCGATCGCCGAGGAACACCGCGTCGGCGGCACCTGCGTCATCCGCGGCTGCGTTCCCAAGAAGATGCTCGTCTATGGCGCGCATTTCGCTGAGGACCTCGAGGACTGCCAGAACTTCGGTTGGACCATCGAGGGCAAGAGCTTCGACTGGGTCAAGCTGCGCGACAATGTGCTGGCCGATGTCGACCGGCTCAACGCCGCCTACACCGACACGCTCGAGAGCCACGGCGTCACCATCCTCCACGAGCGCGCCGAGCTGGTCGGCCCGCACGAAATCCGCCTTGCCGGCGGGGACACCGTGACCGCCAGGACCATCCTCATCGCCACCGGCGCGCAGCCGCGCATGCCCGATTGCGAGGGTGCCGAACACGCCATCACCAGCAACGAGGCGTTCCATCTCGACGCGCTGCCCAAGCGGCTGATCATCGCCGGCGGCGGCTATATCGCCAACGAGTTCGCCGGCATCTTCAACGAGTTCGGCAGCAAGGTCACCATCGTCAACCGCGGCGATGCGCTGCTGCGCGAGTATGACGAGCAGGTCCGCGACCGCCTGCTGCAGATCTCGATGACCAAGGGCATCGATTTCAAGTTCAACACCACTTTCGAATACATCAAGCCCTGCGACGATGGCGGCTATTTCGTCAAACTCTCGAATTGCGACGAGGAAAAGGTAGATTGCGTGCTGTTCGCGATCGGCCGGGTGCCCAACACCAAGGGGCTCGGGCTCGATGCTGCGGGCGTGGAGCTGGGCGAGCGCGGCGAGATCGCGGTCGATCGCTTCAGCCGCACCAATGTCGAGCATATCTACGCCGTCGGCGATGTCACCGACCGGGTCCAGCTCACCCCGGTGGCGATCCGCGAGGGCCAGGCCTTCGCCGACAGCGTCTTCGGCGGCGGCGACCCGGTGGCGGTGGACCATTCCTGCATCCCCAGCGCGGTGTTCAGCCATCCCCCGATCGCCGCGGTCGGACTGACCGAATCGCAGGCGCGTAACACGCTGGGCAGCGTGCGGATCTACCAGTCCGACTTCCGCCCGATGAAGAACGTGCTCGCGGGGCGCAGCGAGCGCTCGCTGTTCAAGATGGTCTGCGAGGGCGATAACGACCGCATCGTCGGCATCCACATGATCGCTCCCGAGGCGCCCGAGATGATGCAGGCGGCGGCGATCGCGGTGAAGGCGGGGCTGACCAAGGCCGATTTCGACGCCACCACCGCGATCCATCCGACCATGGCCGAGGAGCTGGTGCTGCTGCGGTGAGCGCCCAACAGCACCGCCCCGCGACGCGACGCATTCGCGCCGGTCGATTGCCTTGCGCGCCCGCGCAGGGTTAAACGCACGGCAACGAATCGGGATATCGGGGAATGATTGCATGAACATGCTGGCTTCGCGCGGACAATTGCGCGCGAGTTTCATCCGCTGGGCGCTGTTCACCGTCCCACTGGTCGTGCTGCTCGGCTTTGTCGCCGGGCAATCGAGCGGCCCCGACACCGCCTGGTTCGCCGGTCTCGACAAACCCGGCATCTACCCGCCGCCCGCCGCCTTCGGGATCGTCTGGACGATCCTCTATGTCGTCATCGGCCTCGCGGTGGCGCTGGTCTGCGCCGCCTGGGGCGCGCGCGGGCGGACGCTGGCGCTGGTGGCGTTCGCTATCCATTTCGCCTTCAACCTCGCCTGGACCCCGGTGTTCTTCGGGATGCAGCAGATCGCCGGCGGGCTGCTGGTGATCGGGCTGGTGGCGGTGACGCTGGTGGCGGTGGTGGTGCTGTTCTGGCGGGTGCGGCGGCTCGCGGGCGTGCTGATGCTGCCCTATCTCGCCTGGGTGCTGTTCGCCTTCGCGCTCAACTACCAGTTCCTCCAGCTCAATCCGGAAGGCGGCCAGAGCGACACCCGCGATGGCGCGGTCGAACGCGTCCGGATCGGCGGCTAGGGGGCGGCTAGCTTCAGCCTCTGGACAATCGCGGCGCCTGCGCCCATCTCACCGCCATGCAAAGCCAGAACCCGCTCATCGCCGATTTCGTCAAACTGGCCAATTCGGCCGCCGGGACCTTTGCGGGGATGACCCGCGAAGCGCGCGAATCCGCGCGCGAACGCGCCAAGGAAGCCTTCGGGGGGATGGATTTCGTCACCCGCGAGGAATTCGACGCGGTCAAGACCATGGCCAGCAAGGCGCGCGAGGAGAACGAGAAACTCGCCACGCGCATCGCCGCGCTGGAAGCCAAGCAGACGTAGCCCCCGCTTCCGCGCCGGCCCGTTTCCGCGCGGTCGGGGTCGCGTTATTCGCTCGAACGACCGGAACCGAATGCTCGCCAGCGCGTCACGACTGGCGAAAGGTCGCGCGCCATGTTCACCCAACTCGATCCCCCCATTCCGCTCCACGTTCTGGGGAGGGGCGATGGCTACGCCTTGGCCGTCATCGATTATGGGCCGGAGCATAACCTGTTGTGGGTGACCGCCATCGACGCGACCGGCGAAATCTGGTGCGCTCCCAACCCCGAAGTGCGGATGCAGGCGAACTGGTCGCTGGGCAGGGCGAGGCCGAGTGCGACGGCTGCCGAGGATACGCTGGCGCAATAGCCCACCGCGCAGTACGCCGCGCCGATGCACCTGCGCGCCCCAGCCATCCTCGTCGCCTCGCGGCCGCAAGGCGAGACTGCGGTCATCGCCCGGCTGCTGACCGCCGAGGCCGGGCTGGTCGCCGCCTATGTCGCGGGCGGGCGCGGGCGTCAGCTGCGCCCCGTGGTGATTCCCGGCAATCAGGTGATGGCCGATATCCGCGCGAAATCCGAAGGCCAGCTGCCCTTTGCGCGGCTAGAGCTGACCGCCAGCCGCGGCCCGTGGCTGAGCGAACCGCTCCCCGCCGCGGCGATCGCCTGGACCTGCGCGCTGACCGCGACCGCGCTCCCCGAACGCCAGCCCTATCCGCAGGTCCATGCCGCGCTTGAAGGCCTGCTCGACGCGATCTGTTCGGCGCCCTCGGCGCGCGGCTGGGTCGAGGGGCTGGTCGCCTACGAGACGCTGCTGCTGCGCGAAATGGGGTATGGCGGGGATGAGGCCGGGAACGCGGACGGTAAATGGTATGCGGGCCGCCCCGAGATAGCCGATCTTGCGGCGGGGCTGGAAATTCTCGACCGGCTCGAGCGCCCGGTGGCGCAATACCTGATTGCCGAGACCCGCGCCGACGTTATGGCGGCGCGCAGGCAGCTGTGCGAGAGGCTGGCCCGGATCGATGGTCCATCGGACAATATGGGGGAGAGCTGAAACCATGAAGATCGCGCTATTGCCCGGCGACGGAATCGGCCCCGAAGTAATCGCTGCCGCGCGCGACGTGCTCGATGCGCTGGCGCTTCCCGGCCTCGTGCTGTTCGAGGGCGATGTCGGCATGGTGGCCTATCGCCGCCACGGCCACCCGCTCCCCGCCGAAACGCTGGAGATGGCACGCGCCGCCGATGCGGTGCTGTTCGGCGCGGTCGGCGATCCGGAAGGCGATTCGCTGCCGCGCGAACATCGCCCCGAAGCCGCGATCCTGTCCTTGCGCGCCGAGCTCGGCCTGTTCGCCAATCTGCGGCCCGCTGCGGGCTGGCCGGGGCTCGAGGACCTCTCGCCGCTCAGGCCCGAACTCGCGCGCGGGATCGACCTCTTGGTGGTCCGCGAGCTGAACGGCGATGTCTATTTCGGCGCCAAGGGCGAGCGCACCAATGATGCCGGTGAACGCGAGGGCTGGGATTCTATGTCCTACTCCGAAAGCGAAGTCCGCCGCATCGCCCACACCGCCTTCCAGGCTGCGGGCAAGCGCCGCGGCAAAGTGACCAGCGTCGACAAGGCCAATGTCCTCGAGACCAGCCGGATCTGGCGCGAGACCGTGGTCGAGGTCGCGCGCGACTACCCCGATATCCGCCTCGACCATCTCTATGTCGACAACGCCGCGATGCAGCTGGTGCGCGCGCCCGGCCAGTTCGACGTGATCCTGACCGGAAACCTGTTCGGCGATATCCTCTCGGATCAGGCGAGCGCGGTGGTCGGCTCGATCGGCCTGCTCCCCAGCGCCAGCCTCGGCGAGCGCACCACCGATTACGGCAGCTTCGGGCTCTACGAACCGATCCACGGCAGCGCACCGGATATTGCCGGGCAGGGCAAGGCCAACCCGCTCGCCGCGATCCTCAGCCTAGCGATGCTGCTGCGTCATTCGCTCGGGCGCGAAGAGGATGCGGGCCGGGTCGAGCGCGCGGTGGCGCAGACGCTGGGCGACGGGGTGCTGGGCGCGGATCTGGGCGGCGAGGCCTCGACCGACCGGATCGGTGCCGCCGTGGTTAGCAATCTGCTAAGCATATCTTGAGATTTGCGCGCTAGGCGGGTTTGGTCATGGACATGTCTTCCGCCGCGCCTGCTTCGACCCATTCGACCATGGCTCCGCTCGATCTCGCCATCATCCTGCCCACGCTCAACGAGCGCGACAATCTCGCGCCGCTGGTCGAGCGGATCGAGCAGGCGCTGGGCCCGGCGGGCTGGGAAGTGCTGGTTGTCGACGACAATTCCGCCGATGGCACCGCCGAAGAGGCGCGTCGGCTGGCGCTCACCGATCCGCGCATCCGCGTGATCCAGCGGATCGGCCGTCGCGGGCTGTCCTCCGCCGCGATCGAGGGCTTCTGCGCCACCGCCGCGCCCTTTGCCGCAGTGATGGATGCCGACCACCAGCACGACCCGCAATTGCTCGTCCCCATGCTCGCCGCGGTTCGTTCGGGCGAAGCGGATGTGGCGGTGGCAAGCCGGTTCGCGGAAGGGGCCAGCACGGAAGGATGGGGGAGACCGGACCGCGAGAAGTTATCCGGGCTCGCCAACACGCTCGCGCGCAAGCTGACCGGGGTCGAGCTGAGCGACCCGATGAGCGGCTACTTCCTGCTGCGGACCGCAACCGCGCGGGCCCTGGCGCCGCGGCTTTCGGCGATCGGCTTCAAGATCCTGCTCGACCTGCTCGCCACCAGCGAGCGGACTCTCACGGTGAAGGATTTCCCGATGAATTTCTCCGCGCGCCGTTCAGGCGAATCCAAGCTCGACCGGGCGATCGCCTTCGATTTCCTCGCCGGGCTCTACGACAAGAGCTTCGGGCGGCTGATCCCGACCCGCTTCGCCATGTTCGGCACCGTTGGCGCGCTGGGCGTGCTGGTCCACATGGCGATCCTCTATCTGTTCCTGCTGGTCGCGAGCACCAATTTCTCCTGGAGCCAGGCGGTGGCCACCTTCGGGGCGATGACCTTCAATTTCTGGCTCAACAATTTCCTCACCTATCGCGACCGGCGGCTGACCGAGGCGGGCGCGGTGTTCCGCGGCTGGCTCAGCTTCATCGCCGCCTGTTCGGTGGGCGCCTTCGCCAATGTCGCGGTGGCCACCACGCTCTACGACCGGGGCCTGCACGAAGTGGCCGCCGCGCTGGTCGGGATCGCGATCGGCTCGGTGTGGAACTACGCGCTGTCGAGCCGCTTCGTCTGGGGTCGCTACTGAGCGTCGTTCGCGGGATGCTCAGCGCCAGCCCGGCAGCCAGGCCCATTGCAGGAAGGCCATTTCCCCATCGAGCGGCGCGGCGCTGAGGATGGGATAGAAATAGACGAAGAAACCGAGGCTCGCCAGCAGCGGCAGGACCGCCAGCCAGCGCCGCCCCGCCTGCCACAGCGCATCCAGCGCCAGCGCCAGCGCCGCGAGCAGGAACATGCTCGGCAGCAGATAATGGTAATAGAACTGCACCGGCTTGTCGGCGACCGCCCAGAAACCCAGCGTCAGCACGTAGAGCCCCACCAGCGCCAGCGGCACGCCTTCGCGGCGGGCGATCCCGCGCCACGCGGCCCAGACGAGCGCGGGCAGGCCGAGCAGCATGGTCAGCGGATTGCCGATCAGCAGGATGCCGCGCTGCGCCCCGTCGATCACCTCGTAAAGAAACCAGATCCCGCGCGCGTTGAGCACCCATTGCAGCCACTGGCTCGAATAGGGATGCGGTTGGGTGACGCCTGCCTGCATCCCCGCCATCTGCAAATGATGGTCGATCAGCCCGGTGGGCCCGGTGGTGCTGCCGATCGCGCCGCGCTCGAACCAGAAGCCGGGCAGGTAGGTCGCGGCATAGACCAGCAACGGCACCAGCCCGAGCCAGAGCGCGGCCTCGAGCAGCGTGATGCCCGGGACCGGTGCGCCGCGGCGGCTGAGCAGCAGGCGGCGGCGCCCGGCCATGGCGCGCATGCCGAGGAAGACGAGGCCCGGGACCGGCGCCAGCACCAGCGCGTTCCACTTGGCCGCCATCGCCAGCCCCAGCGCCACCCCGGCCAGCGCCAGCCGGCGGCGCCCGGTCTCGGGCTCGCGAATCGCACCAGCGCACTGCCAGAACGCCAGCGCGAGAAAGGCGATGGTGAACACATCGAGCATCGCGATGCGTGCGTGGACGTAGAGCAGGAAGCCGGTCGCCAGCAGCGCGCCATAGGCCAGCGTGGCGAAGCGGCTCTGCGTCGCATGCCACAGCGCGCGCATCGCGGCGTAGAGCGCCAGCGCGCCCAGCAGCGTCGGCACCAGCCGCCAGCCCCAGGGCCCGTCGCCCAGCAGCGCCATTCCCAGCGCGAGCAATTGCTTGCCCAGCAAGGGATGCTCGCGATTGGTGAACTCGCCCAGCACCAGCAGCTCGCGCGCTGCGGGGACGTAGTGCACTTCGTCGAAATAGGGTGTGCCGGGAATGCCGAGGCGAATCAGGCAGACCAGCCAGAAGGCGAGTGTCAGTGCCAGGCACCAGGCGCGCGGATCGTGGTCGGGCCTGGCGGAGCTTGTCATCGCAAAAGGGCTTAAATGGCGGATCGGTGCCGTTCAAGTGGCGAAAGAACCACAGCTTTCATCCTAGAGCGCCCCGTTTCGCAGAAACACAGTTTCGCCACGATTTTGTCATGCTAAGGCGCGCGCAAGTCGCCAATGCCAGGACGGGAGGCGAGCGATGCGAGTCGCAACTGTTAGGCACCGTCATGTTGAATGCGTTATGTTGAATGCAATGCGTGGAGTTCCACTATGAAGAAAAGTGCACTGGCTCTGGGTGCTGCCGCCGTCGCCGCGATGATCGCTGCGCCGGTTGCCGCTGCCGAGCGTTATTCGGCTCCGTTCGCTGGTGAAAGCGAACTCGGCGGCGGAGACAATTCCGGGATCATCGTCGCGGCGATCGCTCTGGCGACCGTCATCGCCGGCGTTTTCATCATCGTCGATGACGATGATGCCGTCAGCCCGTAAGGTTTCGGGTTTACGAGATACGGGGGCGGAGAGGCGACTCTCCGCCCCTTTTTCGTAGCGCCTGGCGCAGCCTGCTAGCGGGGAAGGGCTGAAATGCCCTGCGGGCGGCGCCAAAATGGAACAAGAACAGGCTTTCGTCGTAACTGATCGTCTTTTCGCAGCTACACGGTTACGCCACGATTTTACGCCACGATTTTGTCATGCTATACGGGTAACGAGTCGCCGAGGCCAAGGCGGGGGGCCGAGAGATGGGAGTCGCGACCGTCAATCACCGTCATTGTGAATACAATAAGTGGAGTTACTCAATGAAAAAGAGTGCAACAATACTCGGTGCTGCCGCCGTCGCTGCGATGATCGCTGCGCCGGTTGCCGCTGCCGAACGCTATTCGGCTCCGGTCACTGGCGAGAGCGAACTCGAGGGTGAAAATGGCATCCTGATCGGGCTGCTCGCCGCAGCTGCCGTGATCGTCGGCATCATCATCATCGCCGATGATGATGATGATCCCACCAGCCCGTAAGCTTTCGAGCTGAAGAAAAGTTGGGGCGGAGAGGCAACTCTCCGCCCCTTTTTCGTGCGCGCTTGCGTTCAGCGCGCGGGCGGCTTGCCGCAGGGCTGCGCGCTGCCTAGACAGGCGCGCGATGAAACAGACCACCGGAACCGACCGCTCGATCACCAGCAAATGGCGCCCCGCGACCCAGGCCGTGCGCGGCGGCACCTGGCGCTCCGAACATGGCGAGACCAGCGAGGCTTTGTTCCTCACCTCGGGCTACACCTACGACGATGCCGCCACCCCCGCCGCGCGCTTCGCCGGCGAAGAACAGGGCATGACCTATTCGCGGCTGCAGAACCCCACCGTCGCGATGCTGGAAGAGCGCATCGCGCTGATGGAAGGCGCCGAGGCCTGCCGCGCGCAGGCGAGCGGGATGGCGGCGATGACCGCGGCGCTGCTGTGCCAGCTGCAAACCGGCGACCACGTCGTCTCCGCGCGCGCCGCCTTCGGCTCGTGCCGCTGGCTGGTCGACAATCTGCTCCCCAAGTTCGGGATCGAGACCACGGTGATCGACAGCGCGGTCGACGCGGAATGGGAACGCGCGATCCGCCCCAACACCAAGGTGTTCTTCTTCGAGACCCCCGCCAACCCCACGCTCGACGTGGTCGATCTCGCTTACGTCTGCGGGCTCGCGAAGGCGCATGGCATCACCAGCGTGGTCGACAACGCCTTCGCTACCAGCGCGCTGCAGCGACCGATGGAATTCGGCGCGGACGTAGTGGCCTACAGCGCGACCAAGCTGATGGACGGGCAGGGAAGGGTGCTCGCCGGCGCGGTCTGCGGCAGCGCCGAGTGGATCGAGGAAGTGCTGCTGCCGTTCCAGCGCAACACCGGCCCCAATTGCGCGCCGTTCAACGCCTGGGTGGTGCTCAAGGGGCTCGAGACGCTCGGTCTTCGCGCGCATCGCCAGAGCGAGAATGCGCTCGAACTGGGGCACTTCATCGAGGGTCGCGGGCCCCGCGTGCTCCACCCCGGCCTGCCCAGCCACCCACGCCACGAGCTCGCCGCGCGACAGATGGATGCGTTCGGCCCGATCTTCGCCTTCGATGTCGGCAGCCGCGAGAAGGCCTTTGCGTTGCTCGATGCGCTCGAACTGGTCGATATCTCCAACAATATCGGCGATGCGCGCAGCCTGATGTGCCACCCCGCCAGCACCACCCATGCGGGAATGGGCGAGGAGGCGCGCGCCGAGATGGGGGTCACCGAGGGCCTGCTGCGGATCAATGTCGGGCTGGAAGACATCGCCGACGTGACCGAGGATCTCGACCGCGCCTTGGCGGCCGCAGGGTTCTAGCGCCGCCAGCCGTTGCGCAGCGCCGCCCGGTCGAGCTCGCGGCCCAGCGCCCGCGCGGTCGAGAGCGCGGTGGTGCAGGGCGCATCGTCGGTCAGCGCGGCGTGCAGCTCGAGCCCGCCGCCCGCGATCATGTCGACCAGCAGTCCCTCGTCGCGGGTCATCCCCGCGGCGCAGCAGGGCGCGAGCAGGATCCGCCGCCGCGAGGTCCGCGCCAGTTCGAGCACCAGCGCGCGCGCCACCACCAGCAGTTTGGGAAAGCCCGGCCCGGCGGCATCCATCGCCAGCATCGCCGCGCGCGAATCGCCGAGCCCGTGTCCGGCCATCCGCCGGATCAGCAGCAGCCCCAGCGTCCTTTCGCGGCGCGCGGGAAGGGGCAGGTCGAGAGCGGTCGAATAATCAGAATGGGCCATGCGATCTCCTTGCGGCCACACTATGCTAATGCAAATCATTCGCAAGCATTAATGTATGGCTTCGGAGTATTTTGAGGCGCAATTCCGGTGGGCACGATCCATCACGCCCCTTGTCGCGCGCGCCACAGACGCTACCTTGGGCGAGTGATCAAAGCGCTCTTCCCCCATGCCGCGATGTCCCACGGGATTACCGTGCGCGTCGCGGCCAGTTTCCTGCCCGAACAGTCGCAGCCCGAATCCGCACGCTGGTTCTGGGTCTATCACGTGCGGATCGAGAACGGTTCGGACGAGACCGTGCAATTGCGCAGCCGTCACTGGCGGATCACCGATGGCCACGGCGGGGTGAGCATCGTCGACGGCGAGGGCGTGGTCGGCGAACAGCCGGTGCTCGTCCCCGGCCAGGCGCATGACTATGTCTCGGGCTGCCCGCTCGATACCCCGCATGGCTCGATGGAAGGCTTCTACACTTTCGAGGCCGAGGACGGCTCGCCGCTCGAAGTGCGGATCCCCTTCTTCCCGCTCGCGGCCCCCGCCACCGCGAACTGAGATCCGAGCCAGCCCGAGGCTCAGTCCTCGGGTTCGACCGTCCCGATCTTCACCTTGGGTTCCAGCTCGAGAAAATTGGCGAGGATTTCCAGATCCTTGGTCACCGGATAATTGCCCAGCGGCGCGCGGCTCGGGTCGAGCCGCAGGATCAGCCGCCGCTTCTTGCGGATCAGCGCGCTGCTGATCATCGAGACCCGCGATGCGGCGCCCAGCCGCCGGGCCAGCTTGAAGCCCAGCCCCCAGGTCACCGCCTCGCGCAGATCGTCGTCGGTGGCGAGGCTGCGCAGCCGGTCGGGGATGGAACTGCGCCCCATGCTGCCGATCAGCGAAGCGCAGAGCATCGCGCGGCAGCGTGCGCTGCAACCGATCCAGCGCTTGTCGAGCGCCCATTCGAGCGCGTGATTGTAGCGCAGGTTCGGTTCGACGCGATGCAGCGCGGAAGCCAGCTGCGCGCTGGCGAGCCGCAGGCGTTCATTGCCCTGGCTGCGCCCCTTGCCATCGGCGAGCTCGACGCTCCACGCCGCCAGCATCGCGGCATCGGTGATCGAGGCGCCATGCATCTCGGCAAAATCGGCGACCCCCGCAAGCAGCGGATCCTTGGTCCGCTGCAGCTCGTCGAGCCGCGAGAACAATAGCCCTTCACGCAGGCCCCATGACGAGAAGATCAGCGCCTCGGGCTGCAATTCGTCGAGCAGCGGGCGCAGCATCGCGGCGGCATCGGGGAGATAGCCCGCGCGCATCGGGCTGATGCCCGACATTTCCGCCAGCTTTTCGGGCGAAGCGGTCATCGCGTCGGCGGCGAGCTTGTCCGCGATTTCGGTGTCGAGCACATAGCCATGCGGATCGGTCAGCGGGAAATCGCGCTTGCGCATCGCATAGGCGGCAAAGGCGCGCCAGGTGCCGCCGACCATGTAGAGCGGCCCGGGATGCGCCGCGGCCCAGCCGGCCTCGGCGATCACGGCGCGTACCGATTTGTCGAATTTCTTGTCCGATCCGGCGCGCAAGGCCGGCAGCCGCAGCGTACCCAGCGGCAGGCTGGTCGCCTGATGACTTGTGCCCTCGGCGACCGAAACCAGCTCGAGGCTGCCGCCCCCCAGATCGGCGACAACGCCATGCGCGCCGGGGAAGGCGCCGATCGTGCCCATCGCGGAGGCTTCGGCCTCGTCCTCGCCCGAGAGCAGGCGGGGTTCGAGCCCGAGATCGGCGACCCGGGCGAGAAACTCCGCGCCATTGCTGGCATCGCGCGCGGCGGCGGTGGCGACCGTCTGGACATCGCCGATATCGAGATCCTCGATCAGCAGCGCGAAGCGCGCCAGCGCGCCCAGCGCCTCCTCGGCAGCCTCTTCGGGGATGCGGCCGCTGTCGGACAGGTCGCGGCCCAGCCGCGCGGCCACCTTCTCGTTCCACACCACCCGCGGTGCGCGCGGCGATCCTTCGTAGATCACCAGGCGCACGGTGTTGGAGCCGATATCGATCACCGCGCTCGGGGCATGGACGATGCGCCGCTCGCGGCGGGTTCTTCCGGATTTGCTCACGCTTTATCCTGGTCCTTCAATTTGAGCCGGGGCACCGCATCCGCCTCCAGTGCCGCACCGCGGCCCGAAAGCGAAGGGTTGCTCATGAAATAATGATGGCAGTTGAAACCGTCTCCGCCTTCCGGCCCATCCTCCCGCATCCGCTCGTACTGGCCATTGGGGCACAGTTCCCAGCTTTGCTCGGTGTCGAGCATATTGGCCAGCATCACCTGACCCAGCACCTGATCGTGGACGGTCTTGTTGGTGATCGGAACCAGCACCTCGACCCGCCGGTCGAGATTGCGGCTCATCGCATCGGCGGAGGTGATATAGACCTCGGCCTGGCGGCTGGGCAGCTCCTTGCCATTGGCGAAGCACCAGATCCGGCTGTGTTCCAGAAAGCGGCCGATTATCGATTTCACCTGGATGTTCTCCGACAGGCCCGGCAGCCCGGCGCGCAGCGAACAGATCCCGCGCACCACCATGCGGATCTCGACCCCCGCCTGGCTCGCCTCGTAGAGCTTGTCGATCATCGGGCGGTTGGTGATCGAGTTGAGCTTGACCCAGATGCCCGCCGTCTTGCCGGCCCGCGCATTGGCAATCTCGCGATCGATCAGCTCGAACAACCTCTCGCTCAGGTTGAGCGGCGAGACCGCGATCTTCTCGACCTTTGCGGGTTCGACATAGCCGGTGACATAATTGAACAGCTTGGCGGCATCGCGACCCAGCGCGGGATCGGCGGTGAAGAAGCTGAGGTCGGTGTAGATCTTGGCGTTGATCGGGTGGTAATTTCCGGTCCCGAAGTGGCAATAGGTCCGGTAGCCGTCCTCTTCGCGCCGGACCACCAGGCTGATCTTGGCGTGGGTCTTCAATTCCATGAAGCCGTAGATCACCTGCACGCCCGCGCGTTCCAATTCGCTCGCCCAGCGGATGTTGCGCTCCTCGTCGAAGCGCGCCTTCAGCTCGACCACCGCGGTCACCGCCTTGCCGTTTTGCGCCGCATCGATCAGCGCCGCGATCACCGGCGACTGGTCGCCCGCGCGGTAGAGCGTCTGCTTGATCGAGACGACCTGGGGATCGGTCGCCGCCTGGCGGAGGAAATCCACCACCACCTCGAAGCTTTCGTAGGGGTGGTGGACGATGATGTCCTTGGCCTTGATCGCCGAAAAGCAGTCGCCGTCATGCTCGAGGATGCGTTCGGGGAAGCGCGGGCTGAACGGCGGAAACTTGAGGTCGGGGCGCGGTTCGCGGCAGATCGCGTTCAATTCGCGCAGGCCCAGCATTCCGCCCGACTTGACCACCATCGCGCTCTCGACGTTGAACTCCTCGCGCAGCAGCGCCTCGGCCTGCGGATCGCAATCGTCGTCGAGCTCGAGCAGCACCGCGCGACCGCGGCGGCGGCGCTGGATCGCGCTGCGGTAGTAGCGCACCAGATCCTCGGCCTCGTCCTCGACCTCGATATCGCTGTCGCGCAGCACCCGGAACATGCCGTCGCCGAGGATCTTGAACCCGGGGAAGATTTCGCGCGCATAATGCACGATCAGCTTCTCGATCGCGACATAGACCGCCTTGTCGCCCGGCACGCGGACGAAGCGCGGCGCGGCGCTGGGGATCAGCACCATCTCCATCAGGTCGAGCTTGGGCTTGGCGCGCTTGAGGCGGAACAGCGCGCCCATCCCCATGTTCTGGACGAAGGGGAAGGGGTGCGCCGGGTCGATCGCCTGCGGGGTGATCAGCGGCAGGATGTCGGTGGTGAAGTATTTCTCCAGCCAGGTCTGCTGGCGATCGCCGAGCTCGTCGATTTCGGCGATCAATATGCCTTCCTTGCGCAGCAGTCCGCGCAGGGTCTGGAGGCTGACCTGCTGGCGATCCTCGACCGCGAGCAGCTGTTCGCGGATCGCCTCGAGCTGCTGGCGCGGCGAGCGGCCGTCGATCCCGGTGGTCTCGATCCCGCGCTGCAGCTGGCCCTCGAGCCCGGCGATGCGGACCATGGTGAACTCGTCGAGATTGCTCGCCGAGATCGACAGGAAGCGCAGCCGCTCGAGCAGCGGGTAGCGCGCGTTCTCGCTCTCCGCGAGCACCCGGCGGTTGAAGCTCAGCCAGCTCAGCTCGCGATTGACGTAACGCTCCGCGGGCGAATCATAGGTCGGGGCCGGCTCGATCTTTTCGGGCGCGTTCATCGCTAGGGGTCTCGCTCCTCTCGTTTGCGCGGCGCTGTTAACCTTGCGGCGCGCGCGGCGCTAGTATGGTAACGCAGCGGTCAAGAACCGGTTACACAACGCAAAAGGCCGGAGGAAGGCACCGCGAACGCTGCCCCAAATGCTGGCCGCTTGTGCTGCGCTGCACCACTGCCTAGACGGGGCGCACCATGAAGCGCACCCATCTGCCCCTCAACGCCCTGCGCGTCTACGATGCCGCCGCGCGGCACCTCAGCTTCACCCGCGCCGCGGACGAGCTTGCGGTCACCCCCGCCGCGGTCGGGCAGCAGATCCGCGCGCTCGAGGACCACCTCGGCACCGTGCTGTTCCGCCGCACCAGCAAGGGGCTCGAACTGACCGAGGAGGGCGGCGCCGGGCTCGATGCCTTGCGCGAAGGCTTCCTCAAGTTCGAGGAGAGCGTCCAGGCGATGCAGGCGGGGCAGGCGAGCGATCGCTACACCATCGCCGCGCCGCGCGAATTCTACGCGCAATGGCTCGCCCCGCGGCTGGCCGCCTTCGCGCACGAATACCCCGATGTTCGCTTCTCCTTCGTGGCGGACGAGCTGGCCGATTTCACCGAGGCGAACCTCGATTGCGCGGTCAGGCTGGTCGATGGCCCGGGCGAGCTCGAGGGGGTCGAGCTGGCCCCCGCGGCGCGCGTCACGGTGGCGAAACCCGCCACCGGCAAGGGCAAGCCGCCCGAGCGCTGGATCGACTGGGGCGCCGGGCTGCCCGAGGGCGCGGAGCCGCATGTCGCGGTGTCCAATGCGGGGCAGGCGCTGTCGAGCGCGCTCGCCGGGCTGGGCCGCGCGGTGCTCCCCGAGCTGCTGGTCAAGGACGCGATCGCCGATGGCCGGCTCGAGGTGCTCGAAGGCCCCGATCCCGGCCGCCGCGCCTACTGGCTGGTCGCGCCGCTCCCGCAATGGCGGACGCGCAAGGTCAAAAACCTGGTGGATTTCCTGAAGCTGGACTAAGGTTGAGGTTGCGTTGAGCGGCGGGAGTTTTTTTGTTTTCCGCAAGCGCGTCCGCGCTCGCGATTTCCTCGGCCCTGACGGGCCTGCGGGCGGGCTTGCAGGTGGGCTTCGCCCGTCTGCGTCTTCGACTTCGACTCCGCCCTTGCGGACCCTGCGGGTCCGTTCTCCGGACCAGACCGGGAGGTTGCGTAGAGGACCTTTCCTCTAACCCTCCTTCAACCACTTCCCCGCGCCTGCGCTCAGGCCCTTGAACTTGGGCCAGCCATCGGGCGCATCGTCGAGCGGCACGCACAGCAGCGCGGTGCCATCGGGCAATTGCCACTTGATGCGGTGGTAGAGCTTCGAGCGCGTCAGCGGTGAGCGCACCAGCCACAGCCCCTCGGCCAGCGGGTGCGCGTCTCCGTGGAGCGCGAATTCCGCAGGCACCTCGGCTGCCCGGTCGTGCCAGAGAAGGTAGAGCGTTTCGGTGTCGTCCATGGTGCTACAACGGTTCCCACCCGATAGGTTTCACCACTCCCCTTCCTCTCCCTCGCCCGCATCCACGCCTGCCAGTATCTGCGCGTTGGCGGCGCGGCGGACGCGCATGTCGTCGATGAAGGCGTCGATGCGGTCGAACACCTCCTGCTCGTCCTCCTGTTCCTCGGCGAGCACTTCGGCGCGGATGCTTTCGTAGATCGGGTGGCCGGGTTTGAGATTGTGGACGCCGTATTTGCCAGGCAATCGGTGCTGGAGGAGGAAGCGCAGCAGCGCGTTGTCGGGCTTGTCCCAATGGCCGAGGATTTCGCCGCCCGAGACGATCGGGGTGCGCGTGCCGGTCATCGCGCGTTCGAGCGCGACATCCTCGAGCCGCCGCACCCCGCGCTCCAGCGCCGCGTCCCAGGCGGCGGAGAAGCCCTCGGCCCCGGGCCGGTGGCGCAGGGCATAGAGCGCCTCGAGACTGCGCCCGACATGGCGCGCGGCCTGCTTGACGATTCCCGTGGCGGCGAGATGCGCGATGAAGCCGCGCTGGACATCGGGCGTAATCGACCGCGCCCGCGGCGCCGCGTGGATATAGGGAGCAAACCCCAGCAGCGGATCGCCCTCGCCGGGCGGCGGCCCGACGAAAGCGACGGCGGAAGTCGCCTGCCGCGGCGTCTGCCGCAGGTTGACGGTCTGCGAGGCAGGGTCGTGATCGGGGGAAGGGGGGTAATCATCCGTCATGGTCGAACCTCCAAGGTGAGCGCGAGAACCGAGCCGCAGGCGAGGCAAGGGCGACCGCCCGCCGGCCGGTTAGGCCGTAGCCAAGCCGCACGGACGTGCGGCGCCCGGCGTTTGAGGGACAAAAACAAAAAACACCCGTGTAGGAAAACGGTTTTTACGGCGCCATGCCTCAGGCGAACACGCCCCATACCAGCGCCAGCAAGACGAAGCCGACCAGCCCGGCGATGAAGATCGCGCGGTTGCGCTTCTTGGTGAGGAGGATCTCCGCCCCGCGCGCCCTGTCGGCATCGATGCGGATGAGCTGTTCGGTCGGTCAGTCGGGCTGGGACATGATGGCTCTCCTTGCACGGGTAACGACGGGCTGGGGAGCTTCAACGGCGAAACTCTGGAAACGCAGAAAGATGGCAGTGCCTTGCTTCTCAGATTTCAGTTGTCTCCCATTGGCGCTCGCTAGTACGCCAAGCCCGACAGCGCAGTAATGGGGGTTGAGGTAGTGACGACATTATCAGAAAATATCCGGAATCGTGTTGATAAGCTGCCGAAGCCAAGCAATTACGCCCAAGCTCTGCAGCCAGTTTTCGAGGCCATCAGCAACGCGAAATTCGCGATATTCGATAGATTTGAAGACAACGCTATCGCCAGCGGAAAAATTGAAATTGACGTTGTGCAACTCGGCAAACCTAACAAAATTATCCTTTGGGTAAAAGATAATGGCATCGGGTTGGACAAAACCCGCTTTGAAGCCTTTTGCGAAGTCGATACTGATTATAAAAAAGAAAAAGGCGGAAAGGGCGTAGGCCGCCTATTCTGGCTAGATGCCTTTCAGACGATTTTCGTTGAGAGCAGATTTGGGAAAAAGGAAAGTGAAGTACGTGATTTCTCATTCATTCTTAGAGATGAGAATCAGATAGAAGATTCTGAAGAGCCAGATATCAGGTTTGAAGGAATTGGTACACAGGTTGAGTTTCAAGGAATTAGGGACAACGCCTATAGGAATTACTTTCCCAAAAAGGCTGAAACGTTCCTTAGATATTTTACGTCTCACTTCATATCCGACTTCCTCCTAGGAGTCAGCCCGCAGATAACCGTCAAGATTGAAGATGAGATTCATGTATATCCAGATAAAGTTCGCGAGCTGGTGAGGAAGCAGTTTGAAGACATATCTTGGGATAGCGAAAAGTTTGGTAAGATTTCAGTCACTGGATTTATCTGTGATATGAAGGCAAGCTCAGGGCTTGACGGGAACAACCAAGTACATTTGTTAGGTGATGGGAGGACGGTGGAGACGAGAAAGGTTGACCGACTTCTCGGCATCCAATCAGTAGAGCTTCCAGGAGAAGATGGTCTTTGTATCCATGCCTGCGTAGACGCCCCGTTCTTGGATTCAAGGGTTAACGAAGGTCGAACTGCCTTCAACATTCCCGAGGCTCAGCTTAAAAAGTTGACGCGCGAGATTGCCGAAAAGGTAAAAGACACATTCCTTAAGGAGCAAATTTCCGAATACAAAATAGAGAGGGCAGAGAACTACAAAAACTTTATTGAACGCTATCCTATTTATGATTTTGACGATCCCGAAAGCCAGCTAGAGCGGATGCCGTTTGGTGCAAATGATCCCGAAGAATTTGCTGCCGGATTGGTTAAGATACAAGTTCGTAGGGAAGAGCGGAGATATCAGCAGTTCCAAGACATCATCGATGAGATTGATAGGGCTGATTTTCAGGATGCTTCTTTCGCCGATACAATCATCGAAGTCGCTAAGGGCGTCCAGCGCTCAGAAGAGTTGAGCCTAGCTCAACATGTAGTGCGGAGAAAACTGATCCTGGAGTTGCTCGACGTGCTTCTTCGGCGATATCGCGCGGTCGGCGATCGCGAAGATCATTATCTTGAAAGCACTGTGCATTCCATTCTCTGCCCTACCCAAGTTAGCACGACGGACTCAGGTAAATTGGAGGCCCGGCTGCACGACCTTTGGGTTGTAGATGAGCGCTTGACGTTCAGCAGGGCATTTTCGTCCGACAAACGGATCGATACGATCCTCGCAGATAACGGGAGCGCATTGCGACCGGATCTCATTGTCTGGGACTTGGCTTATGGTCTAGCGAGTGTAGGCGATGAGTTGGAAGTCGATGCCGATGTAAGTAAGCCTATCAACGAAATGCTTGTGGTTGAGCTTAAAAAGCCGATGAGGAAGTCGTACTCCAAATTTGAAGATAATATAGAGCAGCAAGTACTTAAATACATACGCGAGTTGAAAGGAGGATCAATAGAAGGTTTTTCTCGAGACCGCGTGCGTGTGAAGGATGACTGCGTTTTTCACTGTTTCGTCGTTGCTGACATTGTTGGCGATTTGGAGCAGCAGGTCAGCGGCTGGACAAAGACGCCGGATGGCCAAGGCCGATATCGATTGTTGGATGGGGACCATCGCGGATCGATCAATGTCGTACAGTGGAAGGATCTCATCAACGATGCTTGGCTACGCAACCAAGCTACCCTCAACGCTGCCGGGCTGCGCCGGTCTCCGAAGCTGATTTCAGAAATGCAGAAAAGATTGAAGGACTCTGTTGCTAGGGTTGAAGACTAACCCTCCGTGTTTCCCACACCTTGACCCCCACCCCGAATCCCCCTAAGCGCACCTCCATCCAGAACAGGGCCCGCGTCCGCGCGAAACCTGCGCTGGTCAGATAGAGCTGAACATTGCCGGTCATGCCCCGGAGCCTCAAGCGTCAGCGCGAGGCTCTTTTCTATTGCAGCGAAACCCATTTCGCTCGGGGCAGCCGGTAAAGTAACCCGGTGGCTTTTGCGGGCCGCGGGTGGAGTGTTTCAGGTCAGTCGTCGTTCCGGCCCCGCGCCGGAATGTGCGGTCCGCGCGCCTCGAGCTTGCGGATCGAGATCCCAGCTTTCGCCGGGATGACGGACTGAGCCGCTACCTTCCATCCCGACCCGCGCCAGTCGCCGCCAGCCCCAGCCGGGAAGAGCCGCGCCCCCTTCAGGAAAAGTGGGCACCGGTTTTCCGCCCGGAAGGGGCGCTCCGGACGCGCACTGTCGCGCGTTCGGCAAATCAGGTGAAGTGAGAAATCATGCCGACGATCAACCAGCTGGTCCGCAAGGGCCGCGTCCCGCAGAAGGCCAAGTCCAAGGTCCCTGCGATGGAGCAGAACCCGCAGAAGCGCGGCGTTTGCACCCGCGTCTATACGACGACCCCGAAGAAGCCGAACTCGGCTTTGCGCAAGGTGGCCAAGGTCCGCCTGACCAACCAGCGCGAGGTCATCTCCTACATCCCCGGCGAGGGCCACAACCTCCAGGAGCACAGCGTCGTGCTGATCCGCGGCGGTCGTGTCCGCGATCTTCCCGGCGTGCGCTACCACGTGCTGCGCGGCGTGCTCGATACGCAGGGCGTCAAGGATCGCCGCAAGTCGCGTTCCAAGTACGGGGCCAAGCGGCCCAAGTAAGGTGCGTGCCGCGGGCGTGAGCCTTGCGGCGAGGTTTTAGTTTTCAGGTTTTTGTGGGAGCGGTCAGCACATCCGTGCTGACCTTGCGGTGCCAGCCCTCTCCCCCTCCCAACCACCCGATTATTATCCGATACGGTATCGGGTGGTTGGGAGGGGGAGAGGGCTGGCACCGCCCCAAACTCCGAAGGAGTTCACAGATATGTCACGTCGTCGTCGTCCCGAAAAGCGGGTCATCCTGCCCGATCCCAAGTTCGGGGATCAGATCCTGTCGAAATTCATGAACAACCTCATGCTCGACGGCAAGAAAGCCGTCGCCGAGGGGATCGTCTACACCGCGCTCGACACCGTCGAGGAGAAGGCCAAGGCGAACCCGATCGAGCTGTTCCACACCGCGCTCGAGAACGTGAAGCCGCAGGTCGAGGTGCGTTCGCGCCGCGTCGGCGGTGCCACCTATCAGGTGCCGGTCGAGGTGCGCCCCGAGCGTGCCCAGGCGCTCGCGATGCGCTGGGTCATCACCGCGGCCCGCGGTCGCCCCGAGACCACCATGTCGGCGCGCCTTTCGGGCGAGCTGATGGATGCCGCCAACAACCGCGGCAACGCGGTCAAGAAGCGCGAAGACGCCCACCGCATGGCGGACGCCAACCGCGCCTTCTCGCACTACCGCTGGTAGGCCGATCGGGCAGGGCGGGGCCGCACGACGTCGGGTCGTGCGGCTCCCCGCTTTAACCGGTCACACAGATCACCATATGGGGCGGGCATCGCGCTAACCCCGAACCAAGGAATTTCACATGGCCCGCGAGTATCCGCTCGAGCGTTACCGCAACATCGGCATCATGGCGCACATCGATGCCGGCAAGACCACCACGACCGAACGCATCCTGTATTACACCGGCAAGTCCTACAAGATCGGCGAAGTCCACGACGGCGCCGCGACGATGGACTGGATGGAGCAGGAGCAGGAACGCGGGATCACCATCACCTCGGCCGCAACCACGACGTTCTGGGCGGCCGAAGACGGCAAGGGCCCCAAGCACCGCATCAACATCATCGACACCCCCGGCCACGTCGACTTCACCATCGAAGTCGAGCGTAGCCTGCGCGTGCTCGACGGCGCGGTCGCAGTGTTCGACGGCGTCGCGGGCGTGGAACCCCAGTCCGAAACCGTCTGGCGCCAGGCCGACAAGTACGGTGTTCCCCGGATGTGTTTCATCAACAAGCTCGACCGCACCGGCGCCGATTTCTACTATTGCGTCCAGTCGATCATCGACCGCCTCGGCGCGGTGCCGCTGGTGCTCTACCTGCCGATCGGGATGGAAGGCGACCTCAAGGGCGTCGTCGATCTGGTCAACAACCGCGGCATCGTCTGGGAAGACGAGAGCCTCGGTGCCGAGTTCAACTATGTCGACATTCCCGCCGACCTTGCCGACAAGGCTGCGGAATATCGCGAGAAGCTGATCGAGCTGGTCGTCGACCAGGACGATGCGGTGATGGAAGCCTATCTCGAGGGCGAAATCCCCGATGTCGCCACCATCAAGAAGCTGATCCGCAAGGGCACGCTGGCGCGCGCCTTCGTGCCCGTCGTCTGCGGCTCGGCGTTCAAGAACAAGGGCGTCCAGCCCCTGCTCGACGCGGTGGTCGACTACATGCCGTCTCCGACCGACGTTCCCGCGATCGAGGGGATTATCCCCGACACCGAAGAGACCGCCAGCCGCGCTTCGTCGGACGATGCGCCGTTCAGCGCACTGGCGTTCAAGATCATGAACGATCCCTTCGTGGGCTCGCTCACCTTCACCCGCATCTATTCGGGCAAGCTGGTCAAGGGCCAGGTGCTCAACTCGGTAAAGGACAAGAAGGAAAAGATCGGCCGCATGCTGCTGATGCACTCGAACAACCGCGAGGACATCGATGAGGCGTTCGCTGGCGACATCGTCGCCATCGCCGGGATGAAGGACACCACGACCGGCGACACGCTGTGCGACACGGCGCATCCGATCATCCTCGAACGGATGGAATTCCCCGAGCCGGTCATCGAGCTTTCGGTGGAACCCAAGACCAAGGCCGACCAGGAAAAGATGGGCGTCGCGCTCAATCGCCTGGCTGCCGAGGATCCCTCGTTCCGCGTCTCGACCGACCACGAATCGGGCCAGACGATTATCAAGGGTATGGGCGAGCTTCACCTCGACATCCTGGTCGATCGCATGAAGCGCGAATTCAAGGTCGAAGCCAATGTCGGCGCGCCGCAGGTTGCGTACCGGGAATCGCTCGGCCGCACGATCGACGTCGATTACACCCACAAGAAGCAATCCGGCGGTACGGGGCAGTTCGCCCGTGCCAAGGCAACCTTCACGCCGGGTGAGCGCGGTCAGGGCATTGTGTTCGAGGACAGCATCAAGGGCGGTAACATTCCCAAGGAATATATTCCGTCGCTTGAAAAGGGGATCCGCGAGCAAGCCGCGAGCGGCTATCTGATCGGCTTCCCGATCATCGATTTCACCGTCCATCTGACCGACGGCGCATATCACGATGTCGACTCCTCGACCGTGGCGTTCGAGATCTGCGGGAAGGGTGCGATGCGTGAAGCAGCGGAACGTGGCGGGATCAAGCTGCTCGAGCCGGTGATGAAGGTTGAAGTCATTACTCCGGACGATTATCTTGGCGATGTTATCGGCGATCTCAATTCGCGCCGTGGCCAGATCCAGGGTACCGACACGCGCGGCAATGCCCAGGCAGTCGAAGCCATGGTGCCTCTTGCCAACATGTTCGGCTACGTGAACGAGCTGCGTTCGTTCAGCCAGGGCCGTGCAAATTACTCGATGCAGTTCTCCCATTATGAAGAAGTGCCTGCGAGCGTTGCACAGGACGTCAAGGAGAAGCTTGCCTAAGCGCAAGCGAGCGTTTAGGGGCGGCGCCTGTTTCGGCGGGTGCCGCAATTCCCCGCACAGATTCAATTTTTGAACAGAGGTTAGAGTATCATGGCGAAGGAAAAATTCCAGCGGAACAAGCCGCACTGCAACATCGGCACCATCGGTCACGTCGATCACGGCAAGACCACGCTGACTGCGGCGATTACCAAGGTGATGGCGGAAACATTCGGTGGCGCTGCCGTCGATTTCGCGAACATCGACAAGGCTCCCGAAGAGCGCGAGCGCGGCATCACCATTTCGACCGCACACGTCGAATATGAAACCGAAGCACGCCACTATGCGCACGTCGACTGCCCGGGCCACGCCGACTATGTGAAGAACATGATCACCGGTGCGGCGCAGATGGATGGCGCCATCCTGGTGGTGAACGCTGCCGACGGCCCCATGCCCCAGACTCGCGAGCACATCCTGCTCGCCCGTCAGGTCGGCGTGCCGCAGCTGGTGGTCTACCTCAACAAGGTCGACCAGGTCGACGACGAGGAACTGCTCGAGCTCGTCGAACTGGAAGTTCGCGAACTGCTTTCGGCCTACGATTTCGACGGCGACAACATTCCGATCGTGAAGGGTTCGGCTCTGGCCGCTCTGGAAGGTCGCGATGAGGAAATCGGCGAGAAGTCGATCAAGGCGCTGATGGAAGCCGTCGATTCCTACATCCCGCAGCCCGAGCGTCCGATCGACAAACCCTTCCTGATGCCGATCGAGGACGTGTTCTCGATCTCGGGTCGTGGCACGGTCGTCACCGGCCGTATCGAGACCGGTATCGTCAACGTCGGCGACGAATGCGAAATCGTTGGCATCAAGGACACGACCAAGACCGTCGTGACCGGTGTCGAGATGTTCCGCAAGCTGCTGGATCGCGGCGAAGCCGGCGACAACGTCGGTGCCCTGATCCGCGGTATCGCGCGTGAAGACGTCGAGCGTGGCCAGGTTCTGGCCAAGCCCGGTTCGGTCAACCCGCACACCGAGTTCAGCGCCGAGGTCTACGTTCTGTCGAAGGACGAGGGCGGCCGTCACACACCGTTCTTCGCCAACTACCGCCCGCAGTTCTACTTCCGGACCACCGACGTCACCGGCGAGGTTATCCTCCCCGAGGGCACCGAGATGGTGATGCCTGGGGATAACGTGACGATTGGCGTCAAGCTGATTGCTCCGATCGCCATGGACGAAGGCCTGCGTTTCGCCATCCGTGAAGGTGGCCGGACCGTCGGTTCTGGGGTTGTCAGCAGCATCACGAAGTAATATAGAGCGCGCGTCGCGACGGGAGATTCGTCTCCCCCGGCGCGCGCTTCTAGTTTGAGGAGGGCCGCCCCTCACCGGTTTATCGGTTGGGTGGGGCGGTTCTCTTTTTTTGGAAGTCCCCGGACTTCCTTGGCTCTTTCGCATCGGTATAGGTAATGGAAGCACAGAATATCCGCATTCGCCTCAAGGCGTTCGACCACCGCGTTCTCGACCAGGCAACTGGCGAAATCGCCGAAACCGCACGTCGCACGGGTGCTCTTATTCGTGGCCCCATTCCCATGCCGACGCGTATCGAGAAGTTCACCGTGAACCGCGGCCCGCACATCGACAAGAAGTCGCGCGAGCAGTTCGAGGTGCGCACTTACAAGCGACTGCTGGACATTGTGCAGCCGAACGCCCAGACGGTCGACGCGCTGATGAAGCTCGACCTCGCTGCCGGCGTCAACGTCGAAATCAAGCTCGCCTGAGCGAGTTTCTGAGGGGCCCCGGTTTTCTCCGGCGCCCGGTCCTCCCGGTAGGACTTTAAACGACCGGGGAAACTTCAAGCCCGCCCCATCGGCGGCACGAGTTTTCCGCCATCGCGGAAATATCGTTCGAAGAGCGAAGCCGCTCTTTGAGGTAAGGGATACCGCCGGATTTATCCGGGTCTGCGTCCCCCGTCTCGCTCCCACGGCCATGCGGCCTGACGGAGCACTCGGCCCGGACGGGGCTCGCATCGCATTTATGGGCCGAATTGGACCGCCGGGGTTGAACCCGGTTGTTCGCAAGCACCCGGATGGGCCGGGTGCCTCTGTTTAGGAGTTCTGACGATGCGCACAGGCGTTATCGCGAAAAAAGTCGGGATGACCCGCCTCTTCCAGGAGGACGGTCGGCACGTGCCGGTTACCGTTCTGTCGCTGGAAGATTGCCAGGTTACGTTGCATCGCACCGCCGATCGCGACGGCTATTATGCCGTCCAGCTCGGCGCCGGCGAGGCCAAGCACAAGAACGTCAACAAGCCGCAGCGCGAAGCTTTCGCCAAGGCTGAAGTTGGCCTCAAGATGAAGGTCGCCGAGTTCCGGGTTGAAGGCGAAGATGCGCTTCTCCCGGTCGGCGCGCGGATTTCCGCCGAGCATTTCATCGCCGGCCAGAAGGTCGATATCACCGGTCATACGCAGGGCAAGGGCTTCGCCGGCGCCATGAAGCGTTGGAACTTCGGTGGTCTTCGCGCCACCCACGGCGTCTCGCTCTCGCACCGTTCGCACGGTTCGACGGGTCAGCGCCAGGATCCGGGCAAGGTTTTCAAGGGCAAGAAGATGGCCGGCCACATGGGCGACCGTCAGCGCACCCAGCAGAACCTCGAGATCGTGCGCACCGACGCCGAGCGCGGTCTGCTCTTCGTCAAGGGCTCGGTCCCCGGTGCGAAGAACGGCTGGATGCTGGTTCGCGACTCCGTCAAGATCAAGCACTCCGACGATCTGCCGTTTCCCGGCGTCATGCGCCGCAATCAGAGCGAGTTTGCTTCCGAGGAGGCCGATGCCGGCCTGATCGAAAGCAGCGCCGATCACGCCGTGAACCCGGAAGTTTCGGTCGAGCAGCAGGAAAAGCTGATGCAGCAGCAGAGCGCCGGCGCAGATGCCGAGACCGGCGCTGCTGACGAAAACACCAGCACCACGCCGAGCGTCGACAAGGACGCCGGTGAGAACAAGGAGGGCTGACCCGATGAAGGTGAAGGTCCAGAATATCGACGGCAAAGCGTCGGGCGATATCGAACTCGACGATGCCGTGTTCGGGGTGGAGCCGCGTGCTGACATCCTGCACCGGGTCGTCACCTGGCAGCTCGAGAACCGTCGCGGCACCGCCCGCGCGGCGCGCGAGCGGTCGGATGTCAACCGCACGGGCAAGAAGTTCGTGCGTCAGAAAGGCACCGGCGGCGCCCGTCACGGCGATCGTGGCGCTCCGATCTTCATCGGCGGCGGCAAGGCTCATGGCCCGCGTCGGCGCGAGTTCGAGCAGTCGCTCAACAAGAAGGTCCGCGCGCTCGGTCTCAAGATGGCGCTCTCGAGCAAGGCCAAGGACGGCCTCATCGTCGTCGACAGCCTCGACCTCAACGATGCCAAGACCAAGGCGCTCAAGGGCCAGTTCGACAGGAACGGCTGGAGCGGCAAGGTCCTGTTTATCGACGGCGAGACCGTGAATGACGGCTTCCAGAAGGCGGCGCGCAACCTCCCGGGGATCAATATGCTCCCGGCGGTCGGTGCCAATGTCTACGACATCCTGAAGCACGACACGCTGATCCTCACCAAGGATGCGGTCGCAAAGCTGGAGGCCCGGTTCAATGGCTAAGAAGCAGGAAGTGGACGCGCGTCACTACGATGTGATTCTCGCGCCCCACATCACCGAAAAGTCGACGATGGCGTCCGAGCACAATGCGGTCGTCTTCAAGGTCGCGAATGATGCAACGAAGCCGCAGATCAAAGAGGCGGTCGAGGCGATCTACGACAAGAAAGTCGTGGGCGTGAACACCATCGTGACCAAGGGCAAGACCAAACGCTGGAAGGGCAGGCCCTACAAGCGTTCCGACGTGAAGAAGGCGATCGTCACCCTCGCCGAGGGTGAAATGATCGACATCACGAGCGGTATCTGAGGGGCTAGGAACCAATGGCACTCAAGAATTACAAACCGACGAGCCCCGCACGCCGTGGCTTGATCCTGGTCGACAAGTCGGGGCTCCACAAGGGTGGCCCGATCAAGTCTCTGACCGAGGGCAAGCACAAGACGGGCGGCCGCAACAACAAGGGTCATGTGACCTCGCGCGGTATCGCGGGCGGTCACAAGCAGCGCTACCGCTATATCGACTTCAAGCGTCGCAAGTGGGACGTCGAGGGTACCGTGGAGCGGATCGAATACGATCCCAACCGCACCGCCTTCATCGCGTTGATCAAATATGCCGACGAGGAACTGGCCTATATCATCGCGCCGCAGCGGCTAGCCGTTGGCGACAAGGTGATTGCCGGCGAGAAGGTCGACACCAAGCCGGGCAACGCGATGCTGCTGGGCCAGATGCCGATCGGCACCATCTGCCACAATGTGGAGATGAAACCGGAAAAGGGCGGGCAGATCGCCCGTTCGGCCGGTGCCTACGTCCAGCTGGTCGGTCGTGATCGCGGCATGGTCATCGTCAGGCTCAATTCAGGCGAGCAGCGTTATCTGCGTGCGGACTGCATGGGCACCGTCGGTGCCGTGTCCAACCCGGACAACCAGAACCAGAACTTCGGCAAGGCCGGACGGACCCGCTGGAAGGGACGTCGCCCGCTGACCCGCGGTGTCGCCAAGAACCCGGTCGATCACCCGCACGGCGGCGGCGAAGGCCGCACCAGCGGTGGCCGTCATCCGGTCACCCCGTGGGGCAAGCCCACCAAGGGCGCCCGTACCCGCAACAACAAGCAGACGGACAAATTGATCATCCGTTCGCGCCACGCCAAGAAGAAGAGGTAAGGACCAATGGCTCGTTCCGTCTGGAAAGGTCCGTTCGTCGAACTCAGCCTTTTGAAAAAGGCCGAAGACGCTCAGGACAGCAGTGGCTCCAAGCCCATCAAGACCTGGTCGCGTCGTTCGACGATCCTGCCGCAGTTCGTCGGTCTGACGTTCAGCGTCTACAATGGCCACAAGTTCATCCCGGTCTCCGTTTCGGAAGAGATGGTCGGCCACAAGCTTGGCGAATTTTCGCCGACGCGGACGTTTCCGGGGCACGCCTCGGACAAGAAGGGTAAGCGCTGATGGGCAAGGCTAAGTCTCCCCGCCGCGTGGCCGATAACGAGGCTCTTGCGGTCGGCACCACCATTCGTGGTTCCGCGCAGAAGCTGAACCTTGTCGCGGAGTTGATCCGCGGCAAGAAGGCCGAAGAGGCGCTCAACATCCTCGCTTTCTCCAAGAAGGCGATGGCCCGTGATGCCAGCAAGGTGCTCGCTTCGGCGATCGCCAATGCTGAAAACAATCACGATCTCGACGTCGATGCGCTGGTGGTTGCGGAAGCTTCCGTCGGCAAGTCGATCACCATGAAGCGTTTCCACACGCGCGGCCGTGGCAAGTCCACCCGCATCCTGAAGCCGTTCAGCAAGCTGCGGATCGTGGTGCGCGAAGAGGAAGAGGCGTAAGATGGGCCAGAAGAGCAATCCGATCGGTCTGCGTCTGCAGATCAACCGCACCTGGGACAGCCGCTGGTACGCCGAAGGGCGTAACTATGCGCAGCTGCTCAAGGAAGACATCGAGATCCGCAAGTACATCATGGACTCGCTGCCGCAGGCCGCGATCTCCAAGGTCGTGATCGAGCGTCCTGCCAAGCTGTGCCGCATTTCGATCTACGCTGCCCGCCCCGGTGTCATCATCGGCAAGAAGGGCGCCGATATCGAGAAGCTGCGCGTCAAGCTGGCTTCGATGACCGAAAGCGACGTGAAGCTCAACATCGTCGAAATCCGCAAGCCGGAAGTTGATGCCAAGCTGGTCGCCCAGGGTATCGCCGATCAGTTGATCCGCCGTATCGCTTTCCGTCGTGCGATGAAGCGTGCCATGCAGTCCGCCATGCGCCTGGGTGCCGAAGGCATCAAGATCGTGTGTGGCGGTCGTCTCGGCGGCGCCGAAATTGCCCGTGTCGAACAGTATCGCGAGGGCCGGGTGCCGTTGCACACGCTGCGCGCCAACATCGACTATGCCGAAGCCGAGGCGCTGACCGCCTATGGCATCATCGGCATCAAGGTGTGGGTCTTCAAGGGCGAGATTCTCGGCCACGATCCGACTGCGCAAGACCGTCTGATGATGGAATCGCAGACCTCCGGCGTGCGACCGGCGCGCTGATTGCAGGATAGGTAGAAAAAATGCTGCAACCGAAAAAAACCAAGTTCCGCAAGGCCTTCAAGGGGCGGATCAGTGGCAATGCCAAGGGCGGAACCACGCTGAACTTCGGCTCCTACGGCCTCAAGGCCCTGGAACCCGAACGTATCACCGCGCGCCAGATCGAGGCCGCGCGTCGTGCGATCACGCGCCACATCAAGCGTCAGGGACGCCTGTGGATTCGCGTGTTCCCCGACGTGCCCGTGTCGAAGAAGCCCGCCGAAGTGCGTCAGGGTAAGGGCAAGGGCTCGGTCGAATACTGGGCCGCCCGCGTGAAGCCGGGTCGCATCCTGTTCGAACTCGACGGCGTTGCCGGCCCGCTGGCCGCCGAAGCGTTCGAACGCGCAGCGATGAAGCTGCCGATCAAGACGAAGGTTATCGCCCGCTTTGGCGACACCTCGCACCTGGGAGGCGAATGATGGCCCAGAATTCGACAAAGACCGACGATCTGCGCCAGAGGAGCGACGATCAGCTTTCGGAAGAGCTCACCACGCTCAAGCGCGAGCAGTTCAACCTGCGGTTTCAGGCTGCCACCAACCAGCTCGAAGCGCCGGCGCGTATCCGCGAAGTCCGTCGCACGATCGCCAAGATCAAGACGCTTCAGACCGAGCGCTCCAAGCGCTCCGATGCTGACGCCAAAGCGAAAGCCTGAGGAGTAGACCATGCCCAAACGTATCCTGATCGGGACCGTCACTTCCGACAAGACCGACAAGACCGTGACCGTGAAGGTCGAACGCAAGGTGAAGCACCCGCTGTACGGGAAGATCATCCGTCGTTCGAAGAAGTATCACGCTCACGACGAGGCGAATGAATACACGCTCGGCGACGTCGTCCGTATCGAGGAGACCAAGCCGATTTCGAAGACCAAGACCTGGCTCGTGAAGGATCGCGTAACCGCGGGCGGCACCCAGGCGGTCGAGGCGGATCTCGAAGTCGAGGCCGCCAGTAACTGACGTTTTAGGAACTGCCGGACTGGTTCCGGCAAGCCAATGAGAAGGAAGACGGATCTATGATCCAGATGCAGTCCAATCTCGACGTCGCGGACAACAGCGGCGCCAAGCGCGTCCAGTGCATCAAGGTGCTGGGCGGGTCGAAGCGTCGCACCGCGAGCGTCGGCGATGTCATTGTGGTTTCCGTCAAGGAAGCCCAGCCGCGCGCCAAGGTGAAGAAGGGCGACGTCCATCGCGCCGTGATCGTGCGGACCCGCAAGGACGTCCGCCGTCCCGACGGCAGCGTCATCCGCTTCGACAGCAATGCCGCCGTGCTCGTGAACAAGAGCGAAGAGCCGATCGGCACCCGTATCTTCGGCCCGGTGGTGCGCGAACTGCGCGGCCGCGGGTTCATGAAGATCATCTCGCTCGCGCCGGAGGTGCTGTAATGGCCGCCGCAAAGATCAAGAAGGGCGACAAGGTCGTGGTGCTGTCCGGCAAGGACAAGGGCCAGACCGGCACCGTCTCCAAGGTAATGCCCAAGGAAGGCAAGCTGATCGTGGATGGCGTGAATATCGCCACCCGCCATCGCAAGCCCGACCAGGCCAACCCGCAGGGCGGGATCGACCGCTTTGCCGCGGCGATGCCGATCTGCAAGGTGGCCCTGGCCGACCCCAAGGACGGCAAGCCCACCCGCGTCCGTTTCGAACAGCAGGACGGCAAGAAGGTGCGCGTCGCCGTCAAGTCCGGGGAGACCATCGATGGCTGATTATACCCCTCGCATGAGGCAGCGCTACGACGACGAGATCGTCAAGGCGATGACCGAGAAATTCGGCTACAAGAACCGTCTCGAGGTTCCGCGTCTGGACAAGATCACGCTCAACATGGGTGTGGGCGAAGCCAGCCAGGACAAGAAGAAGGTCCAGACCGCCGCCGAGGAAATGGCGCTGATCGCCGGCCAGAAGCCGGTCATCACCATCGCCAAGAAGTCGATCGCCCAGTTCAAGCTGCGCGAAGGCATGCCGATCGGGTGCAAGGTGACCTTGCGCCGCGAGCGGATGTTCGAATTCGTCGACCGTCTGGTCACGATCGCGATGCCGCGGATTCGCGACTTTCGCGGGCTGAACCCGAAGAGTTTCGACGGGCGCGGCAATTACGCGATGGGCCTGAAGGAACAGATCGTTTTCCCCGAGATCAGCTACGACAAGATCGAGAAGGTCCGGGGCATGGACATCATCGTAACCACCACGGCGAAGACCGACGACGAAGCGCGCGAATTGCTGCGCCTGTTCGGCTTCCCGTTCACCGGCCAGACGGCTGAGCAGAAAGAAGCGGCCTGACGGCCGCTAGAAGAGGAACTTAAGTCCAATGGCGAAACTGAGTTCGATCAACAAGAACGAGCGTCGCAAGAAGCTCGTCAAGCAGTATGCCGCTAAGTATGAAAAGCTGAAGGCAATTGCTGACGACTCCTCGCTCGAAGAAAGCGATAGGCTGATGGCGCGCCTGAAGATGGCCGAGATTCCGCGTAATGCGAATCCGACCCGCGTGCGCAATCGCTGTTCGACCACCGGCCGCCCGCGCGGCTACTACCGCAAGTTCGGCGTCAACCGGATCGAGTTGCGGAATCTGGGCAATAAGGGCCTGATTCCCGGCCTGACCAAGTCGAGCTGGTGAGGATCTAGAAGATGGCAATGACCGATCCCCTGGGTGACATGCTCACCCGTATCCGCAACGGCCAGCAGGCGAAGAAGGACTCCGTCCTCTCGCCGGCTTCCAAGCTGCGCGCGAACGTTCTGGAAGTGCTCCAGCGCGAGGGCTACATCCGTGGCTTCTCCGAGGACTCCAGCGGCAAGCACAAGGCGCTGCGGATCGAACTGAAATATTTCGAAGGCGAGCCGGCTATCAAGCATGTCTCGCGCGTTTCGAAGCCCGGCCGCCGCGTCTATTCGGGTTCCAAGGAACTTCCGACGGTGCGCAACGGCCTCGGCATCACCATCGTCTCGACGCCCCGCGGCGTGCTTTCCGATACGGAAGCCCGCAACGAAAACGTCGGTGGCGAAGTGCTGGCGGAGGTATTCTGATGAGCCGCATCGGTAAACGACCGGTCGCGATCCCTTCTGGGGTGACCGCCAATATCGACGCCGGCGTGCTGAGCGTCAAAGGGCCCAAGGGCAATTTGACCCTGCACCTGTCGGATCACATCGCCTACAAGGTCGAAGGCGACGAGATCCAGGTCAACCCGGCCAACGAAACCAAGGAGGCTCGGTCCTTTTGGGGTCTGCAGCGCACGCTGGTTTCCAACCTCGTCGAAGGCGTAACCGACGGTTTCGCCAAGACGTTGCTGATCACCGGCGTCGGCTATCGTGCCGCCGCGCAGGGCCGGAAGCTCAAGCTTCAGCTTGGCTACAGTCATGATGTCGATCTCGACATTCCCGAAGGTCTCGATGTCGCCACGCCCGATCAGACGACCATAATCATCTCGGGCATCGACAAGCAGTCCGTTGGCCAGTTCGCCGCCGAAATCCGCCGCTGGCGCAAGCCCGAACCCTACAAGGGCAAGGGTATCAAGTACCAGGGCGAGTACGTCTTCCGCAAGGAAGGGAAGAAGAAGTAACATGGCCAAACTTTCCCTTTTCGAACGCCGTCGCCAGCGTGTCCGCACCGCTCTCAAGAGCCGTGCGGGCGGCAAGCCGCGACTGTCCGTGCACCGCACCGGCAAGCACATCTACGCGCAGATCATCGATGACGCGGCCGGTACGACCGTCGCCGCCGCATCCACGCTCGGCACGAAGGATTCCGGTGCCAATATCGATGCCGCCAAGTCGGTCGGCAAGGACATCGCCGCCGCCGCCAAGAAGGCCGGCGTCACCACCGTCGTGTTCGATCGCGGCGGCTTCCTGTTCCACGGTCGCGTGAAAGCGTTGGCCGACGCCGCCCGCGAAGGCGGGCTGGAGTTCTGATGATGGCTGACGACAAGAAAACCGAAGAGACCCCCGAAACCAAGGCTCCCGAAGCTGAGGCTCCGGCGACGGAATCCAAGTCCGAAGCCAAGCCGGTCGAGAGCGACCAGCCTGCCAAGGCCGAGACCGAGCATGCGGTTACCAAGGAAGCGCCGGCGATTGCCGATACGCCTTCCGAGGCTGCCGACAACCAGTCGCCTGCACAGGCTTCCGAGGGCCAGCCCCGCGATCGCCAGAATGCCGGTCGCGGACGCGGCGGCCCTGGTGGCGGTGGCGGCGGTCGCGGCCCGGGTGGCCCCGGCGGCGGCGGTGGCCGCGGTCGCGGTGGCCCCGGCGGCGGTCGCGACAACAACCGTCGCGGCGGACGTCAGGAAGAAGACGACGGCATCATCGAGAAGCTGGTCCACATCAACCGCGTCTCGAAGACCGTGAAGGGTGGTAAGCGCTTCGGCTTCGCCGCTCTGGTCGTGGTCGGCGACGGTTCGGGCCGGGTCGGTTTCGGCCACGGCAAGGCGCGCGAAGTGCCGGAAGCCATTTCCAAGGCGACCGCTGCCGCGCGCAAGAAGATGATCCGCGTTCCGCTCAAGGAAGGCCGCACGCTTCACCATGACGGCAAGGGCCGGTTCGGTGCGGGCAAGGTCAATGTTCGCTCGGCACCTGCGGGTACCGGCATCATTGCCGGTGGTCCGATGCGCGCCGTGTTCGAAAGCCTGGGTGTCGCGGACGTGGTGACCAAGTCGGTCGGTTCGTCCAACCCCTACAACATGATCCGCGCCACTTTCGATGCGCTGGTGAACCAGACTTCGCCGAAGTCGGTGGCCCAGCGTCGCGGCAAGAAGGTCGCCGATCTGCTCGGCCGCGGTGGCGCCAGCGAAGCCGAGGCGCAAGCCGACGCCGCAGCGGTCGCGGAGTAAAACAGATGGCGAAGAACAAGACGAAAAACGACACGATCACCATCCGGCAGATCGGTTCGCCCATCCGGCGTCCCGAGAGCCAGAAGAAGATCCTCACCGGTCTGGGCCTTGGCAAGATGCACAAGACCGTCGAGATCGAGGACACCCCCGAAGTGCGCGGCGCGATTGCAAAATTGCCGCACATGGTCGAGGTGATCTAAGAGACATCGAGCCCCCCGCCAGCGCGGGGGGCCGATCCTCGTTTCCGCACCCGGCGGAAATCGAGACCCAATCAGCGCGAACAAAGCGAAAGCGAGTGCACCCATGACTTTCAAACTCAACGAAATCCGCGACAATCCCGGCGCTCGCAAGAGCCGTATGCGCGTTGGACGCGGCATCGGCTCGGGCAAGGGCAAGACCTCGGGCCGCGGCCAGAAGGGCCAGAAGAGCCGCGGCGGCGTCGCCATCAAGGGTTTCGAGGGCGGCCAGATGCCGCTCCACATGCGTCTGCCGAAGCGCGGGTTCAACAACCCCTTCGCCAAGGACTTCTCCGAAGTGAACATCGGGATGATCCAGAAGTTCATCGACGCCGGCAAGCTCGACGCCAAGGGCACCATCGATCACGAAGCGCTCAAGGCAGCGGGCCTCGCGCGCGGTGGCAAGGACGGCCTGCGCCTGCTCGGCAAGGGCGAACTGACCGCCAAGCTCAAGCTCACCGTTGCCGGCGCTTCGAAGGGTGCCATCGAGGCTGTCGAGAAGGCGGGCGGTTCGGTCGAAATCGTCAAGGTCAAGAAGGTCAGCGGCAAGCCCAACGAGAACAAGACCGGCAAGCACGCAGCCGCCAAGGCTACCTCCGAATAATCGGAAAAATCGGGAGCGGGGTTCGACATTGCGAACCCCGCTCCCTATCTGTCCTGTCTGCGCCGGGACGGGCCGGCGCCCATCATACGCAGACGCTAGGATCGACATTTAAGCCATGGCATCACGCGCCGATAACATTGCGAGCCAGATGAGCCTCGCAAACTTCTCCAAGGCCACCGAGCTGCGCCAGCGTATCTGGTTCACGATCGGCGCGCTTATCGTCTTCCGTTTTCTCAGCTTCGTGCCGCTCCCGGGTATCAACCCGCGCGTGCTCGCACAGCTCGCCGACACCACGCGCGGCGGCATCCTGGACATGTTCAACATGTTCACGGGTGGCAGCCTGGAGCGCATGAGCCTCATCGCGCTCGGCGTGATGCCCTATATTACCGCCTCGATCGTGGTCCAGCTCGCCAGCGCGCTGCACCCGACGCTTGCCGCGCTCAAGAAGGAGGGCAGCACCGGGCGCCAGAAGCTCAACCAGTACACCCGCTACGGCACCGTGTTCCTGTGCTCGATCCAGGGCTGGTTCCTGGCCTCCGGGCTCGAGAGCTTCGGTGCGTCGAACGGCCTCAACGCGGTCATCGACCCGGGCGTGGCCTTCCGCATCGGCGTCGTCATCTCGCTGGTCGGTGGCACCATGTTCCTGCTGTGGCTGGGCGAACAGATCACCAGCCGTGGTATCGGCAACGGCGTCTCGCTGATCATCATGGCCGGCATCGTCGCCCAGTTCCCGGGGTTTGCCTCGAACCTGTTTGAAGGCGGGCGGACCGGCTCGATCTCGCCGGGGATCATCATCGGTTTCATCCTGATGGTGGTGGTGCTGATCCTGATCATCTCCTTCGTGGAGCGCGCTCAGCGACGATTGCTGATCCAGTATCCCAAGCGGGCGACCCAGCGCGGAATGATGCAGGCCGACCGCTCGCATCTGCCGCTCAAGCTCAACACCGCGGGCGTCATACCGCCGATCTTCGCCAGCTCGCTGCTGCTGCTTCCGCTGACGATCAGCCAGTTCGCGGGCAGTTCGGTCGACACCGACAGCGGCTTTGGCGGTACGATCATCGCGCTCAACCAGTATCTGGCGCATGGACAACCGCTCTACATGACGCTCTATGCGGCGGGCATCATCTTCTTCGCCTTCTTCTACACTGCGGTTGTCTTCAACCCGGAGGAGACCGCGGAGAATCTCAAGAAGAACGGGGGCTTCATTCCCGGCATCCGTCCGGGCAAGCGGACCGAGGAATATCTCGATTACGTGCTTACGCGGATCACCGTGGTCGGCGCGATCTATCTGGCGCTGGTCTGCGTGATCCCGGAATATATGATCGCGCAGACGGGGATCCCGCTGTTCCTTGGCGGCACGAGCCTGCTGATCGTCGTGAACGTCACGGTCGACACGATCAGCCAGATCCAGTCGCATCTGCTGGCGCACCAGTATGGCGACCTCATCAAGAAGGCCAAGTTGAAGGGCCGCAATCGCTAGCTTGCCCGCGGGGTCGAAGGGGATAATACGGAATGGACATAATCCTTCTGGGGCCTCCGGGCGCAGGCAAGGGCACGCAGTCGCAGCGCCTCGTCGAACATCACGGCATGCGCCAGCTCTCGACTGGCGACATGCTGCGCGGTGCGGTCAAGGCGGGAACGCAAGTCGGGATCAAGGCCAAGACGGTCATGGATCGCGGCGAGCTCGTCAGCGACGATATTGTCTCCGATCTCATCGATGCCGAACTGACCGCGATGGGCCCCGAGATGGGCGCTATATTCGACGGCTATCCGCGCACCGAGGCGCAGGCCGGAATGCTCGACGAAATCCTTACGCGCCACGGCCGCAAGCTCGATCACGTGATCGAACTCGAAGTCAATGAGGACGCGCTGGTCGAGCGCATCATCGGTCGCTTCACTTGCGCCGAGTGCGGGGCGGGCTATCACGACATCTTCAAGCTGCCGAAGGTGCCGGGGACCTGCGACAAATGCGGTTCGACCGAATTCAAGCGGCGGCCCGACGACAATGAGGAAACCGTGCGCAAGCGCATGGCGCTCTACCGGGCCGAAACCGCGCCGATCCTGCCGGGCTACGAAAGCCGCGGGATCGTCAGCCGGGTCGATGGCATGGCGAGCATTGAGGATGTGACCCACAGGATCGACGAGATCCTCGCGCAGGGCTGAAGGCGCGAGGGCAGCGCGCGTGGCTGCGCAGCCCGATCTTTCCATCCCGCTTGCTCTGTCCTATCGCCGGGGCAAAGGAGTGATGGATGCGTAACCGGTTTTTCTTCGCTGCCGCGCTCGCGGTAGGCATGCCCGTTTCCCCCGCTGCGGCAGAGGTGGTCTCGACCACCGACGACGGCTTCGTCACCCGCGCCACCGCCGAGGTCGCAGCCGAACCGCTCGCGGTATGGCTGGCGCTGACCAAGCCGGGCGAATGGTGGAATTCCGAACACACCTGGTCGGGCGATGCGGCGAATATGACGCTCACCCCGCAGGCGGGCGGATGCCTGTGCGAAAAGCTGCCCGGCGACGATGGCGAGGAGGGCTTCGCCATGGACGGCAGCGCGCATCACGCCACGGTGGTGCAGGCCTTTCCCTTGCGCGTGCTACGGCTGCGCGGTGGGCTGGGCCCGCTTCAGGGCGAGCCGGCCACCGGCATCCTCACCATCACGCTCAAGGAAATCGACGGCGGGACCCGCGTGCTGTGGGAATACAATGTCGGCGGCCCGATGCGCTACAAGATCGAGCAGATTTCCGGCGCGGTCGATGCGGTGATGACGCAGCAGCTGATGGGCTTGCGCGATCATCTCGGCGCGCTGGAATCGGACGAGGCCGCCGCGTCGGACGAGCCGGAACCAGCCCCGGAGATCGAACCCGAAGCCACGCTCGAAGACCAGATCGATGCGCTGGGAAGGGTAGAATAGGACCAGCCAGGCGATAACGCGTTTTGACGCGCGCGCGGCGTCGGGCTATAGTGTCGTCATAACGCAACCGCCTGCTGGCGGCTGCGCCCCAGTGCGCGGGTAGGTGGTTGACGCAGCGGTCGAATCGACGTAAGCGCGCCCTTCATTCGACAGTATCGGACGGGTCCGGCAGGCGGCAGCCTTTGGATGCGCGCTATCCGGTTCCCTTGCGACATTGTCGGTGAATTGAGCGATGAGATAGGGGGCGGCCCGTCACGGTAACCGCAAGCCCCTGTGGAGCATGGAGAAGTATTAAGTGGCACGTATTGCCGGGATCAATATCCCCACCAACAAGCGCGTGATTATCGCGCTTACCTATATTCACGGAATCGGCCGGACCACGGCGGTCCAGATCGCCGACAAGCTGGGCATCGACCAGTCGCGCCGCGTGCAGGACCTCACCGACGAGGAATTGCTGCGGATTCGCGAGACGATCGATTCGGATCATCAGGTCGAGGGCGACCTTCGTCGCGACACCGCGATGAACATCAAGCGTCTGATGGACCTGCGGACCTATCGCGGTTTGCGTCATCGTACTGGCCTGCCCGTTCGCGGCCAGCGCACCCACACCAACGCCCGCACCCGCAAGGGCAAGGCCAAGCCGATCGCCGGCAAGAAGAAGTAAGCACCGCGAGGCTTCACGCCTCCGCAGCTTTTCCCTTCTCGCGAATATAGAGGAATACACACATGGCACGCGAACCCGGCCGAGTTAAACGTCGCGACAAGAAGAACATCACCAGCGGCGTCGCGCACATCAACGCCAGCTTCAACAACACGATGATCACGATCACCGACGCCCAGGGCAATGCGATCAGCTGGTCCAGCGCCGGCACGATGGGCTTCAAGGGGAGCCGCAAGTCGACTCCCTACGCAGCCCAGGTCGCCGCCGACGATGCCGGCAAGAAGGCCGCCGAACACGGCGTGCGGACGCTGGAAGTCGAAGTGAAGGGTCCGGGCTCGGGTCGCGAGAGCGCTCTGCGCGGTCTTGCGGCGGTGGGCTTTACCATCACCTCGATCCGCGACGTCACGCCGATCCCGCACAACGGCGTCCGGCCATCCAAGCGTCGCCGCGTCTGATCCGTGCCTGCCTGGCGGGGCCATTCGGGTCCCGCCGACAATCTCTCACGGACCGGGCGCTCTACCAGAGCTTCCGGTCCTGCCCATATCCGAACCCGCCCAGCGCGAAATAGGGGAAATCCATGTCCGTCAACACCAAGAACTGGCAGGAACTCAAGAAACCCAGCAGCCTCGAAATTAAGGACGGCGGCGAGAAAAACCGCAAGACCACCTTCGTCGCTGAACCTCTCGAGCGCGGCTTCGGCCTGACGCTCGGCAACGCGCTGCGGCGCGTGCTGCTCTCCTCGCTCCAGGGTGCGGCGATCACCTCGATCAAGATCGAGAACGTGCTCCACGAATTCTCCTCGCTCGCCGGCGTGCGCGAGGATGTCACCGACATCGTGCTCAACGTGAAGCAGATCGCGCTGCGTATGGAAGGCGAGGGCCCCAAGCGGCTTCAGCTGTCCATGACCGGCCCGGCGCAGGTCAAGGCCGGCGACATCGCGGTTTCGGGCGATATCGAGGTGATGAACAAGAACCTCGTGATCTGCCATCTCGACGAAGGCGCGACGCTCAACATGGAGCTGACCGCCGATATCGGTAAGGGCTATTCGCCTGCGGTCCAGAACCGTCCGGTCGATGCGCCGATCGGCCTGATCCCGGTCGACAGCCTCTATTCGCCGGTCCGCCAGGTGAGCTACAAGGTCGATGCCGCGCGCGTCGGGCAGGAGCTCGATTACGACAAGCTCTCGCTGACGGTCGAAACCGACGGCACCGTCACCCCGGAAGACGCCGTGGCCTATGCCGCGCGCATCCTCCAGGACCAGCTGACGCTGTTCGTCCACTTCGAGGACGGGGTCCCGCAGCCCAGCTCGGCGATGATCGGGCAGGCCGCAGAGCCGCAGGAAAGCGACACCAACCAGCTCAATCGTTACCTGCTCAAGAAGGTCGACGAGCTGGAGCTTTCGGTGCGTTCGGCCAATTGCCTCAAGAACGACAACATCATCTACATCGGCGATCTGGTCCAGAAGACCGAAGCCGAGATGCTGCGGACGCCGAACTTCGGCCGCAAGTCGCTCAACGAGATCAAGGAAGTGCTTTCCAGCATGGGTCTTCGCCTCGGGATGGATATCCCGGGCTGGCCGCCGGAAAACATCGAGGAAATGGCCAAGAAGCTCGAGCAGGAACTGCTTGGCTGATGCTGTCCCCCGCCTCGTGCGGGGGATCGCTTCAAAGGGCGAGGGTGACGGCCCCTGACGGTCACCGGCTACGGGCTACCTCATACGGGCCCCTAACGAACGTAAGGAATGAATGATGCGTCACGGTATTTCGCAGCGCAAGCTGAGCCGCAAGTCGGGCCACCGCAAGGCCCTGTTCCGCAATATGAGCGCCGCGCTGATCAAGCACGAGCAGATCCTCACCACGGTCCCCAAGGCCAAGGAACTGCGGCCCTATGTCGAGAAGCTGATCACGCTCGCCAAGCGCGGCGGGCTGTCGAACCGTCGCCTCGCGCATGCGCGGATGCTCGACGACACCCAGCTCAAGAAACTGTTCGATGTGCTGGCCGATCGCTATTCGGATCGCGAAGGCGGCTACACCCGCATCATCAAGGCCGGTTATCGCGGCAGCGACGCTGCGCCGATGGCAATCATCGAACTGGTCGACCGCGATGTCTCCGCCAAGGGCCAGGACAGCGGTCCGGTGATGAACCACGACGAGGAAGAGCTCGAGGACGCCTGAGCTTCCGAAGCACTCCAGAGAAATCCGAAAGGGCCGTCCGGGAAACCGCGCGGCCCTTTTCTTTTGCGGCGAGCGTGGCACAAGGTGCCACATGATCCGTCAGACCCTCGCAGCCGCCGCGCTGCTCGCCACCTCCACCGTCGTCACACCGGTTTTCGCGCAGAGCGAACAGGACCAGCTCGCCACCCGCTACGACCGCGCGCTGGCGGCGGGATACAAGGCGCTGATGCTATGCAGCGTGATCGGCAATTCCGATCCCACCGGTGGGCGGCGGGCGGTAGCCTCGGTCGAGCAGTGGGAACTGACCGGGATCGACTCCGCGCTCGATCCGCTGGTCCGCGAGCTGCGCCACACCATCGCGACCGGCGCCGATGGCTTCCTCGACTTCGTCGCGGTCGAATGGGCGCCGGACATGCCGCCGCGGATCGCGGCCTTCCGCAACCCCGGCGGTTGCGCGATCCTGCCGATCGGCAGCGCGGCACCGGAGGAAGAGGCTTCTACGGCCACGATGATCGACCAGCCGGGTACACCAGCGGGACAACTGCCGCAGACTTCGGGCCGCTGGGCCGAACTCGCCCAGCGCGGCCTTGTGGCGGATTACGGAGAGGGTGCACTGACCACGGCGGTGCTGATCCAGCGCGACGGACGCGTCCTGGGCGAAGCCTTCGCGCCGGGGTTCGACGGCGATTTGCTCCAGCGAACATGGTCTGTTGCCAAGAGCCTGGCCGCGACCATCGTCGGCGCTGCGGTGCATCGCGGTGAGGCGGATGTCGCAGCTTCCGCAGGGCTGGGTGCCGACGAGTCGGATCCCCGCCGCGCGATCAGCCTCGATCATCTCCTCCGCATGGCTTCGGGCCGCTATTCCGACACGCCGGGCAATCGTACCGATCCGCTCTATTGGGGAGGGACTACCGTGGCGGAGCGCGCGGCGAACTGGCCGCTGATCGCCGCGCCCGGGAGCAGCTATCGCTACGCCAACAATGACACGCTGATGGCTGTTAAGGCGATCAAGCCCACCTTCGCGGCTCATCCCCCAGCAGCGTTGTTCGATAAGCTCGGTATGTATCACACCGTCGCCGAGACCGACTGGCAGGGCGACTACATCCTCTCGAGCCAGGTCTGGACCACTGCCCGCGATCTCGCCAAATTCGGTCAGCTCTATCTCGACGATGGCGTATTGCCCGATGGCGAGCGAATTCTGCCTGCAGGCTGGGTCGACTACGTTTCTGCCCCCTCAGGCCCGCAACCCGAGGGCCGCGAGATGGGCTATGGCGCGGGATTCTGGCTGTTCAACCAGACCGACGGCATTCCGCCCGACACCTTCGCCGCCATGGGCAATCGCGGACAATATGTCGTGATCGTCCCGAGCCGCGATGTCGTGATCGTGCGGCGCGGCGAGGACCCGACGGGGAGCCGTTTCGACATCCTTGCCTTCACCCGCGACGTGCTGGCCGCACTCGGCGAATGATTGCGCCGCTCCACCCTCGCAGCTAGTTACCACCGCAACGAAAACATCCGAAAATCCTGGAGAGTCTCCCATGTCCCGCTTCACCGCCCTCGCGCTCGCCGGAGCCGCCACCATCGCGCTCATCGCCACCCCCGGAGCCGCCCAGACCGTGACCCCCGACTATCCCGAGACCCGCGCCACCGACACCAGCGAGGTCCTGTTCGGCCAGACCGTCGCCGATCCCTATCGCTGGCTCGAGAACGACGTCCGCACCGACGAGCAGGTCGCGCAATGGGTCGAGGCGCAGAACGTCGTCACCGACGCCTATCTAGAAACGCTGCCCGGCACCGCCTGGTTCAAGGACCGGCTTGCCCAGCTTATCGATTACGAGCGCTTCGGCATCCCCAACAAGGCGGGCGAACGCTATTTCTACAGCTACAATTCGGGGCTGATGAACCAGTCGCAGTATTTCGTCCGCGATGGATGGGATGGCGAGGCGCGGCTGCTGCTCGATCCCAACGAATGGTCGGCCGACAACGCCACCGCGCTGGCGGACACCGCGCCCTCCAAGAGCGGCCGCTATCTCGCCTATTCGATCCAGGACGGCGGCAGCGACTGGCGCACGATCAAGGTCCTCGATGTCGACAGTGGCGAGGAAATGGGCGACGCAATCGAGTGGGCCAAGTTCACCGGCATCTCCTGGATCGGCGACGAGGGCTTCTTCTACTCGCGCTTTCCCGCGACCGAGGAGGGCCAGGACTTCCAGTCGCTCAATTACAACCAGAAGGTCTATTTCCACCGCCTCGGCACGCCGCAAAGCGCGGACGAACTGGTCTATGAGACCCCCGATGCCCGCGAGCAGGGCCATGGCGCCGGGGTGACCCACGACGGGCGCTGGGCGTTCGTCTCCAGCTCGACCGGCACCGATGATCGCAACGAGCTGCGCGTCATCGACCTGACCAAGCGCGACAGCGATGGCTGGACGCCGCGCCCGCTGATCACCGGTTTCGACAACAGTTGGAGCCCGATCGCCTCGACCGGCGACACGGTCTATTTCATGACCAACACCGATGCGCCGCGCTATCGTATCGTCCGCGCCGATCTCACCACCGACACGCTCGAGTGGGAAGAGGTCGTCGGCCAGAGCGATCAGCCCATCTCGGGCGCATCGATCATCGGCGACAGGCTGGTAGTCGAATATATGAAGGATGCCAGCAGCCGCGCGGTCTATCACGATCTCGACGGTAACGAGACCGGTACGCTCGACCTGCCCGGGATCGGTTCCATCGGCGGGTTGAACGGCGATCCGGGCGATGCCGAAACCTTCTACAGCTTCACCAGCTTCAACCAGCCCGGCGCGATCTATCGCCTCGATGTCGCCACCGGCGAACGCAGCACCTTCGCCGAGCCCGAAGTCGCCTTCGAACCCGAGGATTACCGGGTCGAACAGGTGTTCTACAATTCCAAGGACGGCACCCGCGTGCCGATGTTCGTGGTCCGCCACAAGGACAGTACAGGTCCGTCGCCGACGCTGCTCTATGCCTATGGCGGGTTCAACATCTCGCTGACGCCAAGCTTCTCGCCCACCCGCCTCGCCTGGCTCGAAGCCGGCGGCACCTTCGCGCTCGCCAATATCCGCGGCGGCGGCGAATATGGCAAGGAATGGCACGACGGCGGACGGCTGAACAACAAGCAGAACGTCTTCGACGATTTCATCGCCGCGGGCGAGTTCCTGAAGGCCAATGGCTACACCGGCGAGAACGGGCTGGCGATCCAGGGCGGCTCCAACGGGGGCCTGCTGGTCGGCGCGGTGGTCAACCAGCGGCCCGACCTGTTCGACGCTGGCAATGCCGCGGTGGGCGTGATGGATATGCTGCGCTTCGACCGCTGGACCGCGGGCCGCTATTGGGTCGACGATTACGGCTATCCCGATCGCGAGGCGGATTTCCAGGTCCTACGTGCCTATTCGCCGCTGCACAACATCCGCAGCGGGGTGGACTACCCGGCGCTGCTGGTGACCACCGCGGACACCGACGACCGAGTGGTCCCGGGCCACAGCTTCAAATACACCGCCGCGCTGCAGGCGGCGGAACTTGGCGAGGCGCCGCAGCTGATCCGGATCGAAACCCGCGCGGGCCACGGCTCGGGCAAGCCGACCGACAAGATCATCGACGAATATGGCGATATCCTCGCCTTCCTCGCGCACCACACCGGGCTTGAGGTGCCACCCGCCGAGTAACCAGCACATCCGTTCAGGTTAATAGTCGAATACCTGAACGGATGCTGTCGGCGGAATTCAGCCTCGCCTCACCGCGGGCTCCCTAGAACCTCATGTGAAGCCAAAGCACTCTCGCGACGGCCGAGCATGAGGATCGACCCATGAAGACCATCACCAAAGCTCTCGCCAAGGGAAGCATGGCGACCATCGCGGCAGGCGCGATGGCGATGACTTCCGCAACCCCCGCCTTCGCGCGCGACCGTAACGACGACGGGATCGGCGCCGGCGAAATCATTGCCGGTGCGGTGATCCTTGGCGGTATCGCCATCGCTGCTGGCGCTCTGGGTGGCGGGCGCGATCGCTATGACGACCGCCGCTATGGTTACGACCGCTATGACGACCGCCGTAATGGCAACGACCGATATGCCCGTCAGGGCAATCCGCGCGCCGCAGTCCAGCGCTGTATTGCCGCCGCCGAGAACACCGCCCGCCGCTACGGCTATCGCTATGCCAATGTGACGGACGTGCGCGACGTCGACCAGACTCGCTACGGCTTCCGCGTCCGCGGCAATCTGGTGGTCGATGGACAGCGGGGTGCGCGTTATGACCGCTATGATCGTCGCGGCAACCAGCGCGCCGATCAGGGTCGCTTTACCTGCCAGGTGGAGCGCGGCCAGATCCGCGATATCCGCTACAACGGCATCCGCGGCCTTCGCTAGGCTCGCGCTCCGATACGACCAACGAGTTCCCACAAGGGCGGTTCAGGCTTGAGATAGCCTGGACCGCCTAGCTCATCGATCAGACTTTCGCGGATCCGGGGTGGGGCGGACCGCATGGGGACCATGACATGACCAGATTTGCACGTCTCGCCGCCGCTCCCGCCATACTGGCGGCGCTCTCGCTGACCGTCGCGCCCGCCATGGCGACCGAGCTGCCTGCTTCGAGCAGCCGCAGCGCCATCGCCGCCGAACTGGCCTGGGATGCGGCCGAGGGCCAGACCTACGAGCAATACCGCACTTATCGACACGACCGTCGCTACGACCGCCATTATGACCGGCGCCATGGACGCAACCGTGTCGATGCGGGCGATATCCTCACCGGAGTGCTGATCCTCGGCGGGATCGCCGCTGTCGCCAGCGCCGCCTCGCGCGGCAACGAACGCGATAGGCGCTACCCCGATAATCGCTATCCCGATGCCCGTTATCCGGACAATCGCTACCCGGCGCAGAATTCGACCTATCGCACCGCCGATGTTGGCGGGATCGACCGCGCGGTGTCGATGTGCGTCGAGAGTATCGAGCGCGACACCCGCGTCGAAAGCGTCGATTCGGTCGATCGCGACGCCGCTGGCTGGCGCGTGACCGGCAGGCTCTACGATGGTGCGGGGTTCAGCTGCTCGATCGGTGCCGATGGGCGGATCGATGCGATCGATCTCTCCAGCGGCTCCACCGGCTATGGCGACGACCGCTATGGCGTGCGCAGCGAGGCAGACATCTATGCCGCCCCGCGTGGCGATGACCGTCAATATGACGACGAGCGCTATCGCGCCGCCTGGGCCAATGTCGATGCGCAGCCCACGCTTCCCGCTCCGGTCGACGAACCGCTCCCGCCCTATCCCGGCGGACCGCTTCCCGGCGACCTGGAGGAGGACGAGATTGGCACCGGCTATCGCGGCGACTAGGCGCTATTCCTTGCGCGCGAGCGGGTCGCGATAGGCGGGCAGCGCCAGCTGCCAGTGGATCGCCGCCGCACGCAGGGCGTAGCCAGCGGTAACCGCGATCACCCAGACGAAACCGCGCGGGATCGCGATCACCTCGCCGACCACCGCGAGCGTGGCCGAGAGCGCGGCCGCAGTGACATAAAGCTCGGGCCGCATGATGATCGAGGGCCGTCCGGCGATCATGTCGCGGATGATCCCGCCCACCGTGCCAGTGACCACCCCCATCAGGATCGCGGGGATCGGTGGGATGCCATAGCTCAGCGCCTTGGCCGCGCCGATCACGGCGTAGGCGGTCAGCCCGAGCCCGTCGGCGAAATCGAGCAGCTTGCCGTCCCACCAGCGCGTCGGGGTAAACCAGGTCAGCAGCGCGGTGCCAAGGCACACCGCCGCGACCCAGGGGTGGCCGATCCAGAATACCGGCGCGCCGATCAGCAGGTCGCGCACCGTCCCGCCGCCGACGCCCGTTACGAGCGCGAAGAAGGCCATGGTGACGAAGGTCTGCTGCTCGCGCGCGGCGACCAGCGCCCCGGTCAGCGCGAAGATGCCGATCCCGATCAGGTCGAGCCAGTCGAGCACGGGGGTGAAGATTTCCTGATTCATGCGCGAGGCCGGCTCCGGCGCCGGCGGAACAGCAGCACCGTGCCCAGCAGTGAACCCAGTAGTGCCAGGCCCGCGAACAGGATCAGCACGGGGTGGCTGGTGTCCTCGCGCGCCTCGAGGTCCATGATGTGGAGCCCCCACATCAGGTCGAATACCCGCCAGAAGCGCGTGCGCACCGCCTCGATCTCGCCGCTCTCGATCCCGACATAGACATGCGTGCCGTCTTCCAGCGCAACCTGCCAGACAGGCACCTCGCGGCGGAAATCGAACGGTGGTTCGTCGGCTTCGAACCGCATCACCGAAGCGACGGCGTCGCCGCCGACGATCCGCTCTGCCACCAGCAGCCGCGCCTCGACATCGGTCAGCGGCGCCAGCCTACTGCCATCGGCGCGAAAGCGTTCGCTACTGCCGTCGAGATAGGTGATGCGGGTGACGGTGGTCCGGCGCTCGACCTGGGTGGTGACCGAGCGAACCGGACGCGTCGTGTCGGCCGGCAGAGCGACCGCGATCTGGACGTCGGCGGGCAGCGCCCGCTCCTCGACCGGCAGGCGCAGATGATCGCCGCGCACTTGCTCGATCGGGCGCGCGACCATCACCAGACCCGTCAGCGTCCACATCACCAGTGGGACGGCGATTCCCCAGCCGAGCCAGATGTGCCAGCGGGCGAAGCGCTGCATGAGTTTGGCGTTCATAGTAGAACCTATCCGTGCAGTATCTGGCCGATGCCGCGCGCCGCGGCGATGCAGTCGAGATCGGACCAGGCGGGCCCGATCACCTGCATGCCGCAAGGCAGGCCGCCGCTTTCGCCCACCGGAAGGACGGTGGCGGGCAGTTTGGGGAAGGTGGCGAGGCCCGCCCAGGCCAGCCCGTCGGCCGCGCGCCTGCTGGCGCCGTCGATGGTCTGCGCGCCCTTGAAATAGGCCCCGTCACGATGTTCGAACGCCAGCGTCGGGGCGGGAGGGGCGAGCAAGAAATCATAGCGCTCGAACAATGCGCTCCACGCCGCAGCATTGACCGCCTGCGCATCGAGCAGGGCGAACCAGTCGCTGGCGCTTGCGCGTTTGCCATCGGGCGCCGGTGCGCCGAGCGCCATCGCGATGTTGAGCGTCTTCATATAGTCGGCGTGCTGGCGCGCGAGGTCGGGGACGAGCTCGCTCGACCGGTCCACCGCAACGCCAGCCTGTTCCAGCGCCGCCGCCGCGGCCTCGATCGGCTCGCGCACCGCAGCATCCACCGCGCTTGCCGGATGATCCAGCAACAGCAGCAGGCGGCATTCGCGCAGCAGCTTGCCGCGAGACGCGAGGGGGCGCTCGGTGGTGATGCGGATCAGCGCCTCGAGATCGTCCGGATCGCGCGCCAGCGGACCGACGACGCCCAGCGCGCCGTCATGCGCGCCAACGAAACCGGGGCTGGTGGACAATGCCGGGTGGTAGTGGCCGCGCAGGCTGATGAGGCCCCAGCTGGCCTTGTGGCCCCAGATACCGCAGAAATGCGCGGGCACGCGGATCGAGCCGCCGATATCGCTGCCGAATTCGCAACTCACCATGCCGCTGGCCACCGCGGCTGCCGCGCCGCCCGATGAGCCGCCAGGCGAGCGAGCGGGATCGTGGGGGTTGCTGGTGCGGCCATAGACGGGGTTGTTCGACTGCCAGTCGGCCAGGTCGGGGGGAATGTTGGTCTTGCCCAGGAAGATCGCGCCTGCGCGCTTCAGCCGCTGAACCACCTCGGCATCGCAGCTGGCGATGTTCCCTGCGTAGCGCTCGTGCCCCCAGCTGCTCGGCAGTCCGGCGATGTCGAAGCTTTCCTTGATCGTCATCGGCACGCCGAACAGGGGCTGGTCCTCGCGCGGGGTCTGGCCGTCGAGCGCGCTGGCCGCTTCGCGCGCGCGATCGAAATCGCACACCACCACCGCGTTGACCTTGGCGTCCAGCTTCTCGATCCGCGCGATGGCGTGCCCCACCGCTTCGCGCGGCGACAGCTCGCCCGCGCGGATCGCCGCCGCCGTCTCCAGCGTACCGGGTTTGTCGGTCAGTCTCGGATAGGCCATGCCGCTCGCTCCTTTCCCGCAGCCCTAGGCGGGGAGGGCAGGCCGATCAAATGTGAATCGGCTTGCCCTGCACCGCCATGGCGGCTTCCTTGATCGCTTCCGAATGCGTCGGGTGGGCGTGGCAGGTGTAGGCGATATCCTCGCTGGTGGCGCCGAATTCCATCGCCTGCGTGGCCTGCTGGATCATCGTGCCCGCGACGCTGGCGATCGCCCAGACGCCGAGCACCCGGTCGCTCTCGGCTTCGGCGATCACCTTCACGAAGCCATCGGGCTCGTGATTGGTCTTGGCGCGGCTGTTGGCCATCATCGGGAACTTGCCGATTTTCACCTTGGCCTTGTCTCCGCCCATCTTCTCGATCGCCTGCTCGGTGGTGAGACCGATCCCGGCGATCTCGGGCCAGGTGTAGACGACGTTGGGGATCAGCGCGTGGTTCACGATCCCGGTCTGTCCGGCGATATTCTCGGCCACCGCGATGCCCTCGTCCTCGGCCTTGTGCGCCAGCATCGGGCCGGGGACGACATCGCCGATCGCCCAGACGCCCCCAATGTCTGTGGCGACCGTGGTGCGGAAATCGTGATCGATTTCGATCTGGCCACGCTTGTTGGGCTCCAGCCCGATCGCCTCGAGACCGAGGCCTTCGGTGTTGGGCTTGCGCCCGATCGAGACCAGCACGCAATCGGCTTCCATGGTCTCGGGCTCGCCGCCCGCTGCGGGCTCGATCGTCAGCGTGGCGGTCTTGCCCTTCACCGTAACGCCGGTGACCTTGCTCGACAGCTTGAAGTCGATGCCCTGCTTCTTGAAGATCTTGCGCGATTCCTTGCGGATGTCGCCATCCATGCCGGGCAGGATCTCGTCGAGATACTCGACGCAGACCACTTCGGCACCCAGCCGACGCCACACCGAACCCAGTTCGAGCCCGATCACGCCGCCGCCGATGACGACCATCTTCTTGGGAACCTGCGCCAGTTCCAAAGCGCCGGTGGAATCGACCACCACGCCCTTGGCATTATCGACCTCGACCCCCGGCAGCGGGGTGACCGAGGAACCGGTAGCGATCACGATATCCTTGGCGGTGACCGTCTCGTCGCCGATCTTCACGGTGTGCGCGTCCTGGAAGGTGGCGTAGCCCTTTTTCCAGTCGACCTTGTTCTTCTTGAACAGGAACTCGATCCCGCCGGTGAGCGAGGTCACCGCGTCGCGTCGCTGTTCGTGCATAACATCGAGGTTGAGCTTGGGCGTGACCTCGACTCCCATCGAGGCCATCGTCCCGTTCGCGGCCGCGTCGAAGAACTCGCTCGCGTGGAGCATCGCCTTGGAGGGGATGCAGCCGACGTTGAGACAGGTCCCGCCGAGCGTCTCGCGGCCTTCGGCGCAGGCGGTCTTCAGCCCGAGCTGCGCCGCGCGGATCGCGGCGACATAGCCGCCGGGCCCGGAACCGATGATCAGGACGTCGTAATCGTAAGTGTGGTCAGCCACCGATATTCTCCGCAGGCAATGTCTCTGGTGAATTTGCGTTCGTACCGCCGGTGCTCGCAGCGCAGGCATTCACGATGCCTTCGACGTTGCCGGGCGTTGCATCCTCGAGAGTGAGGTCGGGATCGGCCATAAAGGTATCAGCGCTGCACTGGCAGACTTCGGTCACTCTCGCGGCGACGACGCCCGCATTCTCGGCGATCTGTTCGCACTGGGCGGCGACGACATTGCGGACCTCGCCCTGGACCGCGTCTCCGGCGATCTGCGTCGCCGCATCGCATCCCGAGAGCGCTCCGGTGAGAAGCAGGAGCGCGAAGGGCTTCTTGAACCTGTCGATCATGTCCCTCGTCCTCACAGGTCGATAAGCATCCGCGTGGGATCCTCGATCGCCTCCTTGATGATCTTGAGCGCGGTCACCGCTTCACGGCCGTCGATCAGGCGGTGATCGTAGGACAGCGCCAGATACATCATCGGGCGGATCACGATCTCGCCGTTCACCACCACCGCGCGATCCTCGATCCGGTGCAGGCCGAGCACCGCGCTCTGCGGCGGGTTGATGATCGGGGTCGACATCAGCGACCCGAACACGCCGCCATTGGAGATCGTGAAGGTGCCGCCCTTCATGTCGTCCATGGTCAGCGTGCCTTCCTTGGCGCGCGCGCCGAAATCGGCGATGTCCTTCTCGATCCGCGCGAAGCCCTTCTTGTCGGCATCGCGGATGACCGGGACGACCAGCCCGTTGGGAGCGCTGACAGCCACGGATATATCGACATAGTCGTGATAGACGATCTCATCGCCCTCGATATAGGCGTTGGCCGAGGGGACATCCTTGAGCGCGAGGCAGGCAGCCTTGGCGAAGAAGCCCATGAAGCCGAGCCTGATGTCGTGCTTCTTGGCGAACAGATCCTTGTACTTGGTGCGCGCCTCGATGACCGCGGTCATGTCGCAATCGTTGAAGGTGGTGAGCAGCGCGGCTTCTTCCTGTGCGCCCTTGAGGCGGCGGGCGATGGTCTGGCGCATCCGGGTCATCTTGACCCGCTCCTCGCGGCGTTCGCCGCCTGCTGGCGTAGCGGGCGCCTTGGATTCCTCGGCGGGAGCAGGAGCGGCCGGCGAGCCGTCCTTCTTCGCCTTGGCGGCAGCGATCACGTCTTCCTTGGTCAGACGGCCGTCCCTGCCCGAGCCCTCGATGGTGGACGGGTCGACTCCGTGCTCGAGCACCGCGCGGCGCACTGCGGGGCTGAGCGTCGCGCCGCCGTCCTTGGCCTGTTCATTGGCCGCGGCAGGTGCCGGGGCGGGCGCCGGAGCGGAGGAGGGGGCGGGTGCCGCATCCTTGGCTTCGGGCTTGTCCTTCGGCTTGGCGCTATCGTCGCTCTTGGCGGCAGCGGTGCCGCCTTCCTCGACGATCGCGAGCACCGCGCCGACCTCGACCGTGTCGCCTTCGGCGGCTTTGAGTTCCTTGATCACGCCCGCGACGGGGGAGGGGACTTCCACCGCGACCTTGTCGGTCTCGAGGCTGACGATCGCTTCATCGACCGCCACGCTGTCGCCGGGCTGCTTGAGCCATTCGCCGATGGTGCCTTCGGTGACCGATTCGCCCAGGGTCGGGACTTGGATTTCCGTAGCCATATTGTGTTCCTCAGCCCTTCGCGGGTTTGGGTTTGGAATTGCCATTGCGCATCGCTGTGCCGCCGTCGTTGAGGCCCAGCGCCACACCAACCAGCGAACGCTGCTGCTCCTCGTGGCGACGGGCATAGCCGGTAGCAGGCGATGCCGCCATTTCGCGGCCCGCATAGAGCGGACGCTTGCCCGCGTGCCCGGCCTGCGTCAGCGCATCCTCGATGCGGTTCTGGACGAAGAACCAGCTGCCGTTGTTCTGCGGCTCTTCCTGGCACCAGACCACGTCTTCGAGATTGCTCATCCGCGAGAGCCGCAGCGCCAGCGGATCGCCGGGGAAGGGATAGATCTGCTCGATCCGGATGATCGAGACATCGTCGAGCCCCTCCTCGTCGCGCTTTTCGATGAGGTCGTAGGCGACCTTGCCCGAACACAGCACCACGCGGCGGACCTTCTCGTCGGCGATCTCGAGCGGGTCGGAAACGATCCGCTGGAAATGCGACTTGCCGGTAAAATCGCCCACCGGGCTCTTGGCCATCGGATGGCGCAGAAGGCTCTTGGGGGTCATGATGATGAGCGGCTTGCGGAACGAGCGCAGCATCTGGCGGCGAAGGACGTGGAAATAATTCGCCGGGGTGGTGATGTTGCAGACCTGGATGTTGTCGTTGGCACACAGCTGCAGGAAGCGCTCGAGCCGGGCCGAGGAATGCTCGGGACCCTGACCCTCGTAGCCATGCGGCAGCAGCAGCACGAGCCCGTTGGCGCGCAGCCATTTGGCTTCGCCGCTGGCGATGAACTGGTCGATGATGATCTGCGCGCCATTGGCGAAATCGCCGAACTGCGCTTCCCACATCACCAGCGTCTTGGGATCGGCCAGCGCGAAGCCGTATTCGAAGCCAAGCACGCCGTATTCGGACAGGATCGAGTCGTAGACCTCGAACTTGCCGTGCGGGAGCGTGGCGAGCGGGATGTATTTGCGCTCGTCGGTCTGGTCGACCCAGATCGCATGCCGCTGGCTGAAGGTGCCGCGGCCCGAATCCTGGCCCGACAGCCGGACGCCGAAGCCCTCGGTGACGAGGCTGCCGAAGGCCAGCGCCTCGGCGGTGGCCCAGTCGAAGCCTTCGCCGTTGTCGAACATGGCGCGCTTGGCCTTGAGCACGCGGCCCAGCGTCTTGTGGATGGTGACATCCTCGGGGACGGTGGTGAGGGTGCGGCCGAGGCTGGCGAACAGCTTGTCGGAAACCGCGGTTTCGACGTTGCGGCGCGCGGTTTCGGGATCGGCGGGCTTGTTGAGCCCGGCCCAGCGTCCACCGAACCAGTCGGCCTCGTCGGGCGTGTAATCCTTGGCGGCGGCGAATTCCTGTTCCAGCCGGTCGTTGAACTCGTCGCACAACCCGTCGCGATAGCCCGCATCGGTCACGCCCTCGCTCTCGAGCCGGTCGCCGTAGATCACGCTGACCTTGGGATGCGCGCGGATGCTCTCGTACATCAGCGGCTGGGTGAAGCTGGGCTCGTCGCCCTCGTTGTGCCCGAAGCGGCGATAGCACCACATGTCGATCACGATGTCGCGCCCGAAGGTGTGGCGGTATTCCACCGCCAGCTTGCAGGCGAAGGTCACCGCTTCGGGATCGTCTCCGTTGACGTGGAGGATCGGCGCCTGGACGCCCTTGGCCACATCGGAGGGGTAGGGCGAGGAACGCGCGAATTTGGGGCTGGTGGTGAACCCGATCTGGTTGTTGATCACGAAATGGATGCAGCCGCCGGTGTCGTAGCCGCGGATGCCCGAGAGGCCGAGGCATTCCCAGACGATGCCCTGGCCCGCAAAGGCGGCGTCGCCGTGGATCAGCACCGGTAGCACCTGTTCGTGCTTGATAAGATCGTCGCGGTTGGCCTGCTGCGCGCGCGCCTTGCCCAGCACCACCGGGTTGACCGCTTCGAGATGGCTGGGGTTGGGGACCAGGCTCATATGCACCTTGATCCCGTCGAATTCGCGATCGGTGCTGGTGCCGAGGTGATATTTCACATCGCCCGAACCGCCGACATCGTCGGGATTGGAGCTGCCACCGGAAAATTCGTGGAAGATGACCTTGTAGGGCTTGGCCATCACGTTCGCGAGCACGTTGAGCCGGCCGCGGTGCGCCATGCCGTAGATGATCTCGCGCACGCCCAGCTGGCCGCCGTACTTGATCACCGCCTCGAGCGCGGGGATCATGCTCTCGCCGCCGTCGAGGCCGAAGCGCTTGGTGCCGACGTATTTCTTGCCGAGGAACTGCTCGTATTGCTCGCCGCGAATGACTGCGGCGAGGATGGCGCGCTTGCCTTCCTCGGTGAACTGGATGGTTTCTTCGGGGGTCTCGAAATGATCCTGCAGGAAGCGCCGCTCATCGGTGTCGGAGATGTGCATGTATTCCAGCCCGACCTTGCCGCAATAGGTCGCGCGCAAGGTGTCGTAGAGCTTGCCGACGGTGACCCATTCGAAGCCGAACACCCCGCCGACATAGACCTCGCGGTCCTCGTGGCCGGCGAATTCGTGCCATTCGAGGCTCAGATCCTCGGGCTCCTCGCGATGCGACAGGCCCAGCGGATCGAGATCGGCGGCGAGATGGCCGCGGACGCGATAGAGCCGGATCAGCAGCATGGCGCGGATCGAATCGTCCGCCGCCTGCTCGATCGCCTTGGGATCGCAAGGCTTGCCCGCCTGCTTCGCCGCCTGCGCGACCGCGAGCCGCATCTGGGTGGGATCGAGCCCCTGCGTCCAGTCGTCCCCGGCGCCCGATTTCTCGAGCCGCCAGCGTGGATTGTCCCAGCTCGGCCCGGGCTGCGGTCCGTCCTGCTCACCCATCTCGGGGAGGAAATCGTGGTTTTCGTTACCCATTAGGGTCACCTTTCGCACCGATCGTCATGACGGCTTACAGTGGCAATGCCCGGGCGGCGCGGACGGTCCCCGAAAACCGGGGTGTCCGCGCCCCGCCTCAGGCGAGTTCCTTGAGCATCGCGTCGAGCGTCGTGCCCAGCTCGCTGGGCGAGGGGGAGACGCGGATGCCGGCGGCTTCCATCGCCGCGATCTTGTCGTCGGCGCCGCCCTGGCCGCCCGAGACGATCGCCCCGGCGTGGCCCATGCGGCGGCCCGGAGGCGCGGTGCGACCGGCGATGAAGCCGACCATCGGCTTGCGGCGGCCCTTGGCGGCTTCCTGCTTGATGAACTCGGCCGCTTCCTCTTCCGCGCTGCCGCCGATCTCGCCGATCATGATGATCGACTTGGTGGCGTCGTCGTCGAGGAACAGGTCCAGCACGTCGATGAAGTTCGTGCCATTGACCGGATCGCCGCCGATCCCGACCGCGGTGGTCTGGCCGAGGCCGACCATGGTGGTCTGGTGGACGGCTTCATAGGTCAGCGTGCCCGAACGGCTGACCACGCCGACCGAACCCTTTTGGAAGATCGAGCCGGGCATGATGCCGATCTTGCACTCGCCGGGCGTCAGGACGCCGGGGCAGTTGGGGCCGATAAGCCGCGACTTGGTGCCCTCGAGCGCGGCCTTGACCCGCACCATATCGAGCACCGGAATGCCCTCTGTGATGCAGACGATCAGTTCGATCTCGGCGTCGATCGCCTCGCAGATCGCATCGGCGGCGAAGGGCGGCGGAACATAGATGCAGGTTGCGGTCGCACCGGTCTCGGCGCGGGCTTCCTTGACGGTGTTGAAATTGGGCAGGCCAATATGCGTGGTGCCGCCTTTGCCCGGCGTGACACCCGCAACCATCTGCGTCCCGTAATCGAGCGCCTGCTGCGTGTGGAAAGTGCCGGTCTCACCGGTCATGCCTTGCGTGATGACCTTGGTGGATTTGTCTACGAGGATGCTCATCTGTCTTCCCAATCTGTTCGTCACCCCGGCGTCGGCCGGGATCGCTTTCAACGAAGTCGCACCTCACGGCACGAAATCCCGGCTTGTGCCGGGACGACGGCTGTTATTTCAGGCTTTCGTCCAGCCCCTTGCAGGCTTCGAGCAGTTCCTCGACCGCGTCGACGCTGACCTGGAAGCCTTTCCGGGCCTCGTCCTTCAGCTCGATCTCGACGATCCGCTCGACGCCGCCGGCACCGATCACCACCGGCACGCCGACATAGAGCCCGTCGACGCCGTACTGGCCGGTCAGATGCGCGGCGCAGGGGAGGACGCGCTTCTTGTCCTTGAGATAGCTCTCGGCCATCTGGATGGCGCTGGTGGCGGGGGCGTAGAACGCCGAGCCATTGCCCAGCAGCGCCACGATCTCGCCGCCGCCCTTGCGGGTGCGGTCGACGATCGCATCCATCTTTTCCTGCGTCGACCAGCCCATCTTGATGAGATCGGGGACAGGAATGCCCGCGACGGTCGAATATTCCAGGATCGGGACCATGGTGTCGCCATGCCCGCCGAGCACGAAGGCGGTGACGTCTTCCATGCTGACGTTGAATTCCTCGGCGAGGAAGTGACGGAAGCGCGCGCTATCGAGGACACCGGCCATGCCGACGACCTTGTTGTGCGGGAGCCCCGAAAATTCGCGCAGCGCCCAGACCATCGCGTCCAATGGGTTGGTGATGCAGATCACGAAGGCGTCGGGGCAGTTGTTCTTGATGCCTTCGCCGACCGCCTTCATCACCTTGAGGTTGATTCCGAGCAGATCGTCGCGGCTCATGCCGGGCTTGCGCGGCACGCCGGCGGTGACGATGACGACATCCGCGCCCGCGATATCCTTGTAGTCGCTGGTGCCCTTGAGCTGCGCGTCGAAGCCTTCGACCGGACCGGCCTGGCTGAGATCGAGCGCCTTGCCGGCGGGCATGCCCTCGGCGATGTCGAACAGGACGATGTCGCCCATTTCCTTCATCGCGGCGAGATGGGCGAGCGTGCCGCCGATCATGCCGGCGCCGACCAGCGCGATTTTCTTGCGACCGTGTTGAGTGTGGGACATGAGGGTGTGCGTCCTTTTGAACTTGCGGGACGAGATCCTGCCATACTGGCGCGCAGCCGCGTCCCGCGGTGACGCAGCGCCGGGCGTGCGCCCTGCGGGTTAGGCGGCAGACATGCCGAATGCAACCGTAAAACCCGGAGGCTCGGCGACTATCTTTGCGATTTGTTCGCAGTTGCAATAAGAGGGTGTGCAGAGGCTTGGTGCGCCCCGGAGAGCCCTGCAACATTCAGACGTTCGGCGTGGAGAGGCGTTCCCGAAACCGGCCTCCACCGCCTCAGCCGGTCAGCGACTGGATCCCCGTGTCGCGTTCCTGCGCCAGCAGCATCGCGGCGAGGTAATCGGGGACCGCGCGGCTGAAATAGAACCCCTGGCCCAGCGCGCAGCCCGCATCGCGGACCGCCTGGACCTGTTCGATGGTCTCGAGCCCTTCGGCGACGATCGTCATGTCGAGGGTGGCCGCCATCTGCGAGACCGCGCGGATGATCGCGTCGCTCTTGCGTCCGACATGCGGGCCCGAGACGAAGCTGCGATCGACCTTGATCTTCGAGAACGGCCAGTTGTGAATATAGGCGAGCGAGGAATAACCGGTGCCGAAATCGTCGAGCGCGAATTGCACGCCCACCGCCGACAGCTCCTCGACGAAATCGCGCACCACCGGGCTGTCCTCGAGAAACAGGCTTTCGGTAACCTCGAGCTCGAGCCGCTTGGGGTCGAGCCCGGCCTCCTTGAGCGCGTTGAGGATTCCCAGCGCGGCGCCCGGAGCCTTGATTTGCAGCGGCGAGAGATTGACCGCCAGAGTGACGTCCTCGGGCCATTGCGCAGCGGCCTTGGCGGCCTGCGCGGTAATCCAGTTGCCCAGCGTGACGATGACTCCCGATTCCTCGGCTACCGGGATGAATTCGTCGGGCTTGAGCTCGCCTTTTTCGGGATGGAACCAGCGCACCAGCGCTTCGAAGGTACGGATCTTGCCGCTTTCCAGATCGACGATCGGCTGGAAGAAGATCGACAGCTCTTCGCGTTGCAGGGCCAAGCGAAGTTCGGCCTCGATTTCGCGCCGGCGCACCAGGTCGCGCGTCATCGACACGTCGAAGAAGGATGCCTGGTTCTTGCCATTGGCCTTGGCGTGATAGAGCGCGAGGTCGGCGGCCTTCATCAGCGCATCGGCGTCCTTGCCGTCCTCCGGAAGACAGGCGATCCCGATCGAGGCCTGCATCTCGAGCCGCTCGCCATCGAGCCGGATCGGGCGGGTGATCTCGCCCTGGATAAGTGCGGCGATCTTCTCGCAGGCGCGCTTGTCGGCGACGCGGGTGCAGATGACGAATTCGTCCCCGCCGAAACGCGCGACGGTATCTCCGGCGGGAAGGCTGGCGCGCAGCCGGCGGCCGATTTCGGCCAGAACGCGGTCGCCGACCTGGTGGCCGAGCAGGTCGTTGACCTCCTTGAAGCGGTCGAGATCGATCCAGAACAGACCCAGCGCGCCATCGTCGGGCAGTTCGACCAGCGTCTCGACCAGCGCATGGTTGAGCCCGGCACGATTGGCGAGGCCGGTGACGACGTCGGTGCGCGCGAGAATCTGCATCCGTTCCGCCAGCTCCTGGCTGCGTTCGGCTTCGGCGATGGAATCGCGCAGCACCTTGAACACGTTCAGGGTGATCGAGGACATCGCCGGGAGCAGCAGGACCATGTTGACCGCCAGCAGGAACATGGCGAGGCCGCCGAGCATGAGGCAGGCCAGCATCATCGGCGTGACCACCAGCAGGAGCTGGCCCAGCGCGATAACGGGTCGCCCGGCGTTGCGTGCGCAAATCCCGACGCCATAGCCCAGCGCATTGGCCACCATCAGCAGCTCGATCCCGACTGGAACCTCGAGCATCATGGTCGCCGCGGCGATCAGGCCGAGCACCAGCGAATAGGCGAATGCGCCCACCTCGTAGGCAATTTCCAGTTTGCGCGCGTCGCCGGCAGCGCTGTGCGCGGGGAGGTAGATCGCCATCACCACCCGCGCGACGGCAATCACGGTGAGGACCGCGGCGAGGATGTAGATAAGGAGCTCGCCGCTCAGGATTGCGGCGGCGAAGCTGGAAACCGCGCCATTGGCGGCACCGATCGCGAGGCTGGTCGGCTGGGTGTAGAGCGTGCGGACAAGCAGGAGCCTGACCCGGTCGCTCAGCGCGTCCGTGCCTTCCCTATGGGGTAGGAACCGTTCCAGGCTCGTCTGTGGCTTTGGGTGCGCCATCACACGCCACATAGGCGCGCAGCCATCATTATTTGGTTAAGACCGGAATGGAGCTTTTACCCGTTGTCGGCGGGGCGTCCGGACAAGGCCCCGCGCTGATCGCTCAATTCCCGCAGCGGATCAGCCGATCAATGTGGCGCCTGCGGTGGTGCGGTCGAGATCGGCGGCCAACCGCCGGTCGAGCGTGCGGCACACCCTCAGCCACCAGTCGTAACCCTGGCTGTCGCCGGTGAAGAAGGCGCGTTCGGCGTGTTTGCGCGCCTCGCGCGCCGCACCCAGGCCATGCTCGGCGAAATGGCGCAGCGCGGCCTTCAGCATCAGGTCCTGCCCGCCCAGTGGCCCGGTCAGATCGGACGCGTCACAGGGGTTGTCGTTGGCGGCGCGCCCCAGCGCCTTCTTGGCCAGCGCGCGGGCGATCGGCGAATGCGCGACCGAACGGGCAGCGGCGAAATGGAACGACATCGGGACAAGTCTCCTGGAGGCTTGCCGGTGATCTAAGCGCCTCTTCCTAAAACAATCTTCGGAAGGAGGGTTTCCAACATGTGAACCTTTTGCCTAGCGGGCGGCGGGGGCCTTGCCGGGCTCGGCGATCCACTGGCCGCTGCGCCGGTATTCGGCCTTGATTCCGCCGCTGTCGGGCAGGCGATCGTCGACCTTGGGCGCGCGCGCCGCCTCGACCGGGCCGGCGCCGGGCGTTGGTGCGAAGGCCTCGCTGGGCGCTGGCGGGGTGGCGAAGCCACGCGGCGCGGGGGCGGTGTCGGACGAGGCCAGCACCGTGCTCTCGGGCGAACGCGGGCGGGGCGCGGCAAAGGGCTCGCCGCCGCGATAGTTCATGGTGAAGGCATCGACCTTACCCGCGCGGCCCTTCCAGCGGTAGAAGCGGTGCGCACCGATCGAGCCGATCAGGTCGAGGCTGGAGGCCCAATAAGGGTTCACCGCATGGGTGTGGTAGTGCGTCGCGGTGCCCACCGGCCCGAAAACCTGGCCCGACAGCGCCGACAGCGCCACCGATTGCGCGGTCGCCCAGCTCGAGCGCGAAGGCTGGCGCACCAGGCTGCCGTCGCAGGTGAAGGTGAACTGGCAGCCGGTCCTGCGTTCGGAACCCTGGAACACCACCCCGCAGACGCTGGCGGGATAGGCGGGATGCGCCACGCGGTTGAGCACCACCTGCGCCACCGCGCGCTGGCCGTCGTAGCTCTCGCTCGCCGCCTCGTAATAGACCGCCATCGACAGACATTGCAGCGCCCGCGCCCGGTCCACCGCCGAGCCCGCCGACTGGAACGCCCGCGCGGCGAGCGCGGGATCCCGGCTTTCGGCGAAGCGGATGGTTTCGCCCTGCACGGCTTCGGGCGAGCGCAGGTCGTCGAGATCGTAGGCGAGACCCGGAACATCCTCGAGATAGTAGAAGGCCGAGCCGGGGAAATTGGTGTCGGCGCGTTCGAAGGGCATCGCGGTCAATTGCGCGCTCTGGTCGCCCATGCCGAAGGCGCGCGCGGTCAGATCGCCCAGGCCCAGCGGCGCGGCAAGCGCGGGCACTGTGACCGCGATCGCCAGCGCGCCCACCGCAGCGAAGCGCTGGCGCAGTAGCGAGCCGCGCGCCGAGCGGCGCTTGCGGCTGGCGGCGCGCAGCGCGGCGCGGTCGGCAGCACGGGCGGCGCTGCGGGGATCGCTCCCCGGCGTCTCGCCTGTGCCTGCCGTGTCGTGCCGTTCCACCGGTGTCAGTCCTCGAAATGGGTAGGGAGCCTGCGCCACTAGCAGGTCAAAGGTTTCCCTAGCACTAATCGGTTCGCAGCGCGCGCGCTCACTGCACCCATCCCAGAATCGGACAGGCCGAACTCGGACAGGTCGCTTGCGCGGGGTTAAACTCTCGCCTAAACGCTTCGCCGCGTCATGGGTGCCGGTTTGCGCCGGCCTAAGAGGGAACGGAGTTCGATACTTCGGCTGCCCCCGCAACTGTGACCGGTTAGGTGCGCTCCAACATGCCACTGCGCAAGCGGGAAGGCGGGGCGCTCCGGTGATCCGGGAGCCAGGAGACCTGCCCATGCGTGTCGTTCGGCCGCGGGCGGGGTGTACCGATGGCAAACGGGTGAGACTGCAGCGATGCAGGCTCCCTCCGTCATGAGCGGCGTTCGTTCATGATGGGAGATTCCATGCGTAAATTTCTGTTTTTGCTAGCCGTCGCCACGATTCCGACTGCGATTCCCGCTGCGGTTTGGGCACAGGATGTGCAGCCTGCCGAACCCGTGGAGGAGGCGGAGACCGTCGTCGCCGATAGCGATGATGCGGCGGAGGCGATCACCGTCACCGCCACCGGGCTCTTCACCCGGATCGAGAACACCGGCCAGGCGGTCACCGTCATCGGTACCAAGGAAATCGAGTCGGTCCAGGGCGCGGAAATCACCCGCGTGCTTGCGCGCGCTCCGGGCGTCGCTTTCAGCCGCAACGGCCCGCCCGGTGCTTTCACCGGCGTGCGCCTGCGCGGCGGCGAGGCCGAGCAATTGCTGGTGCTGATCGACGGGGTCCGCGTCGCCGACCCGGCCTCGCCATCGGGCGGGTTCGATTTCGGCACGCTGACCACGGGCACGGTGGGCAAGATCGATCTGCTGCGCGGTTCCAACAGCACCATCTGGGGCTCGGACGCGATCGCCGGCGTGCTCGATGTCTCGACCCGCGGGCGCGGCGGGCTGGCGGGCAGCGTCGAATACGGCGTGCGCGACACGCTTTCCGCCAGCGCTACCGGCGGGCTGTCCGAGGATGCCTATTTCGCCGGGCTCTCGGCTTCCTATTTCCGCACCGACGGCTTCTCCGCCGCTGCTGCGGGCACCGAGCCCGACGGGTTCGAGCAGTTCACGCTGGGCGGCTCGGCCTTCGTCGATCTCACCGACCAGCTCGAACTGTTCGCGCAAGGCCGCTACGCCATCAGCGATATCGACATCGACGGTTTCCCCGCGCCCGCCTTCGCGCTGGCCGACACGCTCGAAACGCAGGAGACCGAGCAGCTCTCGGGCGCGCTGGGGCTGGCCTATTACGGGCAGGACCTGACGCTGCGCGGCTCCTACGCGCTGGCCGACACCTCCCGCGACAATTTCGACCCCGCGCTGGGTACAGCGCCGCTGTTCACCAGCGACGGGAGCTCGCAGAACCTGTCGCTGCGCGGCGAATACCGGCTGATCGGCGGACTGACGCTGGCCTTTGGTGGCAATCGCGAATGGAGCGAATATCGCACCGACAGCGATGCCGGCGAGGATGCCACCATCACCGGTGCCTATCTGCAGGCGGGCTGGGTGCTGGGCGGGCTGGCGGCGCATGTCGGCGCACGGCTCGACGATCACGACCGCTTCGGGAGCGCCACCAGCTTCGGCGGCGATGTCAGCTACGCGCTGGGCGGCGGCTGGCGCTTGCGCGCCAGCGCGGGCGAGGGCTTCAAGGCCCCGAGCCTGTTCCAGCTGTTCTCCGATTTCGGCAATCCCGACCTGCGCCCCGAGAAATCGACCAGCCTCGACCTGGGCATCGAGCGCGGCACCCGCGGCAGCGGCTTCCACGCCGCGGCGACCGCGTTCCGCCGTGACAGCGAGGATCTGATCGGCTTCGACATCGCCACTTTCGCCTATGCCAACATCGCCCGCGCGCGGGCGCAGGGGCTCGAAGTCGAGCTTGGGGCCGATCTCGCCCCTGGCCTGCGCATCGCCGGCGTCTACAGCCTGATCGATGCCGAGAACCGGATGACCGGCAACGAACTCGCGCGCCGTCCGCGCCACAGCGCCACCTTGTTCGCCGACTGGCAGACCCCGATCGGCGCGGTAATCGGCGCCGATCTGCGGCTGGTGGGCGACAGTTTCGACAACGCCGCGAACAGTGTCAGGATCGATGGCTACGAGGTGTTCGACCTGCGCGCCTCCTTCCCGATGACCGACGCACTGGAGGTATTCGGCCGGGTCGAGAATGTCTTCGACGAGGCATACCAGACCGCGGCGGGATACGGTTCACCCGGGCGGGGGGCGTTTCTCGGGGTGAGGGCGCAGATGTGACCCGCCGGCGGGCCGGCTTCGGGTCGGGGCTGGCTGCGGCGGCGCTGCTGCTGGCCGGGTGCGCGGACATCCGTGCGCCCGAGCCCCCGGCGCAAGCCCTGCCCGCGCAGCCGACCATCGTCAGCCTCAACCCCTGCTCCGATGCGGTGCTGGCGGAATTCGCGGGTCCGGAGCAATTGCTCGCACTCTCGCATTACAGCCACGATCCGCGCGCCAGCTCGATGGATATCGCGCAGGCGCGCCGTTACCGCGCCACCGGCGGGACGGTGGAGGAGGTGCTCGCGCTCGATCCGGATGTGGTGGTGGCGGGCGCCTTCCTCGCCCCCGCGACCCGCGCCGCGCTCGAGGACATGGGGATCGCGGTGGTGACCTTCGGCATTGCAACCGGGATTGAGGCCAGCCTGGCGCAGGTCCGCGAACTGGCGCGGGTCGCGGGCCACGCGGCGGCGGGCGAGCGGCTGGCGGCGCGGATCGCGGCTGCGACCGTGCCGGTCGCGGGCGAGCGCGTGCCGACTGTGCTGTGGCAGTCGGGCGGCATCGTTGCGGGCGAGGCGGCGCTGGTGACCGACCTGCTCAACCGCGCGGGTTTCACCAGCCATTCGGCGGCGCGCGGGCTGGGGCAAGCGGATTACCTCGCGCTTGAACAGGTTGCCGCCGATCCTCCCGAATTGCTGCTGGTCGCCGGCAACGAGCCGGGCCAGAACCATCCGCTGCTCGATCACCTCACCCAGACCCGCGTCGAGCGCTTCGACCCGGGCCTGGTCTATTGCGGCGGGCCGACCATCATCCGCGCGATGGAGCGGTTGCGGACCTTGCGCACCGCAATGCTCGACCGTCGCCTCGCCGCTCGGACCGCAGCCCGATGACCCGCGCCATTGTGCTGTTCGCGCTGTTGCTCGGGCTCGCTTTCCCGCTGTCGCTGCTCGCAGGGCGCGTCTGGCTCGACCCCGCGAGCACCCCCAACGCCGCGCTGATCCTCGCCGAACTGCGGCTGCCGCGCTCGCTGCTGGCGATCGTCGTCGGCGCCGGGCTGGGCGCTGCGGGGGCGGCAATGCAGGGCTATCTGCGCAATCCGCTCGCCGACCCCGGCCTGTTCGGAATCGCGCCGGGCGCGGCGCTGGGCGCGGTGGTGGCGCTATGGTTCGGCTACGCCGCCTCGCCGCTGCTGTTGCCGCTGTTCGCGCTGCTGGGTGCGGGCGGGGCGATGGCGCTGCTCGCGGGCATCGCCGGGCGCACCGGCGGGATCGCGCTGTTCACGCTTGCCGGGCTGATGGTGGCGAGCCTGGCGGGCGCGCTCACCGCGCTCGCCATCAGCATGGCACCCAACGCCTTCGCGATGAGCGAGATCGTGATGTGGCTCAATGGCGCGCTGACCGATCGCGGCTGGCGCGAGGTCTGGCTCGCCGCGCCGCTGGTCGCGCTGGGCGTCGCACTGCTGTGGCGGGCCGGGCCGGCGCTCGATGGGCTGACTTTGGGCGAACCGGTGGCGCGCTCGCTGGGGATCGACACCACGCGGCTGCTGTGGCTGCTGGTGCTGGGCGTCGGGCTGACGGTGGGCGCCAGCGTCGCGGTCGCGGGGATCATCGGCTTCGTCGGGTTGATCGTCCCGCATCTTGTCCGCCCCTTCACCGACCGTCGCCCCTCGCGGCTGATCCTGCCGAGCGCGCTCGCGGGCGCGCTGCTGGTGCTGCTCGCGGACAGCCTGGTGCGGGTGCTCCCGCTGGTCACCGAGTTACGGCTCGGGATCGCGCTCAGCCTGCTCGGCGCGCCCTTCTTCCTGTGGCTGCTGCTGCGCTTGCGGCGGGGGCTGCTGTGAGCGGCGCGGCCCAGACCCTGTCAGCCGAGGGCATTGCCGTGGCGAACCGCCTCGACGCGGTCTCGCTCGCGCTCCACCGCGGGCAGATCACCGCGATCTGCGGCCCCAATGGCGCGGGCAAATCGACGCTGCTCGAAACGCTTGCAGGGCTGATTGTGCCTGACGCGGGCAGGGTGCTTCTGGGCGGCGAAGACCTCGCGCAGCTCCACCCGCGCTCGCGGGCAAAACGGCTTGGCTATCTGCCGCAGACCCCCGAGATCGCCTGGGACGTGCCGGTGCGCAGCCTGATCGAGCTGGGGCGGATGCCGCATGGCGACCGCCTCGCCGCGCCGGTCGATGCCGCGATCGCCGCGCTCGATCTGGGCGCGCTCGCCGAGCGCCGCGCGCTGTCGCTCTCGGGCGGCGAGACCGCGCGGGTGCTGCTCGCGCGGGTGCTGGCGGGGACGCCGGCATGGATCCTCGCCGACGAACCGCTCGCCGCGCTCGATCTCGCGCATCAGTTCGCGCTGCTGCGCCATTTGCGTCGCGCGGCGCAGTCGGGGCAGGGGGCGGGGACCGGGGTGGTGCTGGTGCTGCACGATCTCGCGCTGGCGATGAACCATGCCGACCGGGTGGTGGTGCTCGATGGCGGGAGCGTGGTCGCCGATGGCGCGCCGCAGACCGCGCTCGATCCCGCGGTGATCGCGCAGGTCTGGAAGGTCGGCACAGACTGGATCGGCGAACCCGGCCGCCGCGCGCTCGTCACCACCGACTGACCAAGAAAAAAGGGGCCGGACCTGCGTCCGACCCCTCTTTCATTGCATGCCGCGTTCGGCTCAGTTCACCGCGGTCGGCGGCAGAGCGCCGTCGGAAACCTCGCTGTCCGCAGCCTCGTCGCCCGCGATCAGCCCGCGCGCTTCGAGCATCGGGGTGATGTTCGGCTGGCGCCCGGCGAAGTTCTCGAACATCTCGAAATAATCCATCGTCCCGCCGCGGCTGAGCACGGTGGCGCGATAGTGATCGCCGTTTTTGCGCGTCAGCCCGCCGTTCTCGCGGAACCACTTGCGGCTGTCGCGATCGAGCATCTCGGTCCACAGATAGCTGTAATAGCCCGCGCTGTAGCCGGCGGGCGAGCTGAAGATGTGGTTGAAATAGGTGCTGCGATAGCGCGGCGGCACCAGATCGACCTCGAGCCCCAGTTCGGTCAGCGACTGGCGTTCGAAGGCATCGACCTTGGCCGGGGTATCGATCGCCCGCGCCTGCGCAGGCGTGAGCGCGTGCCACTTCATGTCGAGCAGCGCCGCGGCCACCGTCTCGCCGAAATCATAGCCCTGGTTGAACTTGGCCGCGGATTCGATCTTGGCGATCATTTCCGCCGGGATGGTCTCGCCGGTCTCGTAATGCTTGGCGTAGTTCGACAGCACTGCGGGATCGGTCGCCCACATCTCGTGGACCTGGCTGGGATATTCGACGAAATCGCGCGCCGTGGCGGTGCCCGACAGGCTGACGTATTTCTGGTCGGCGAAGAAGCCGTGCAGCGCGTGGCCGAATTCGTGGAAGGTGGTGTTGACCCAGTCGAAGCTGACCAGCTGCGGTTCGCCCGCCGCGGCCTTGGGGATGTTGAGCACGTTGTAGATCACCGGCTTGGTGCCCCACAGATCGCTCTGCTCGACGAAATTGCTCATCCAGGCGCCGCCGCGCTTGGAGGGGCGCTGGAACGGGTCGAAGTAGAACAGCCCCAGCTCCGAACCGTCGCGGTCGAACACGGTGTAGGTCCAGACATCGGGGTGATAGACCGGGACATCGGTGCGGCGCTCGAAGGTCAGCCCGTAGAGCTTCTCGGCCATGTAGAACACGCCGTCCTCGAGCACGTTCTCGAGCTGGAAATATTCCATCACCGCGTCTTCATCGAGATCGTAGCGCTCGGCCTTGACCTGATTGGCGTAGCGATACCAGTCCCACGGCTTGACCTCGAAATTCTCGCCCCCGGCTTCGATCACCTCGTTGAGCAGCGCGGCTTCGCGGCGCTGGGTGGCGGCGAGCGCGGGGACCATCTGGCCCATGAAGTCGAGCGCGGTCTTGGGATTCTCGGCCATCCGGTCCCACATCGCATAGGTCGCCCAGTCGGGTTCGCCGAACAGCGCGGCCTTCTCGGCGCGCAGCGCGGCGATCTCGGCGATCAGCGTGCGCGTGTCGAAACCGCGCTGGCCATCGGCGCGGTGATAGCTGAGCGTGAACAGCTTCTCGCGCACCGCGCGGTTTTCCAGGCTCGGGAGCACCGGCTGCTGGGTGGTGTTCTGCAGCGCGATCGCGAACTTGCCCGGGTGGCCCTTCTCGACCGCGAGATCGGCGGCGGCCTGGATATCGGCATCCGACAGACCGGCGAGTTCGGCGCGGGTGTCGACCACCAGCGGCTGGTCGCTCATCGCCGAACGCGCCTTCTGGCTCAGCTCGGTGGTCAGCGTCGAGAGCTGGGTGTTGATCGCCTTGACCCGCTCGCGCTGGGATTCGGTCAGCAGCGCGCCAGCGTGGACCATGCCGTCATAGGTGTTCTCGAGCAGCGTCGCGTCCTCGGGCGTCATCGCCATCGCCGCGCGGTTGTCGTAGACCGCCTTCACGCGCTGGAACAGCGCGGGGTTGAGCGTAATGCTGTCGTAATGCGCCGAGAGGACGGGGCTGATCTCGGTGTTGATTGCGTCGAGCCGGTCGGTGGTGTTGGAACCGGTCAGCGCGAAGAACACGTTCTGGACGCGACCCAGCATCCGGCCGGACTTTTCCAGCTCGACGATGGTGTTGGCAAAGGTCGGCGCGGCGGGATTGGCGACGATCGCCTCGACCTCGGCCTTCTGGATCGCCATGCCCTGCTCGAAAGCGGGGAGGTAATCCTCCTCGCCGATCTTGGAGAAGTCGGGGGTCAGGAAGGGGAGCGTGCTGTCGGCGGCAAAGTAGCCGGTACCCTGCGGAATGGCGACCGCGGCATCGGCCTGCGCGCCGGCAGCCGGGCGATCCATTGCGCCTTGGGTGGTGGTGGTGCAGCCGGCCAGCAGGGCGGCAGCGGCGGTCGTGGCCAGAATTTGGGCCTTCATATCGGTCTCCGGTTTGTGCATTTCGGGGCGCGAACGCGCCCACGGATAAAAAACGTTTGGACTGGCGCGCTTGAACAGGGGATTGCCGGCGAATGCAAGGGGCTGGCCCCGATCGCCGGCCAGCCGACGCGGAACGTCAGCTCTCCGGGATCACCTCGCCCTGGCGGCCCTGCGCCGCGCTCCTTGCCGCGTCGGCGGCTTCGGCGAGCGCCTGGCGGTTGACCGTGACCAGCCGCGGGCGCCCGCCCTGCTGGTCGACCACCAGCCACAGCGATCCCAGTTCGAAGAACCCGCCGCGTTCGGGGACCACGGTCATGTCCTTCAGGTCGAGCCGTTCGAGCGTGCGCATCAGCTCGGCGTCGAACACCTCCTCGGCCAGCGCCTCGGCGCGCGCCTCGTCGAGTTCCACGCGGTTGCCCGCGCGGTCGATATAGAGCAGCGGGATGCCGACCTCGGCGAGCACACGGCGGCTGTCGCCCGAGCGCGCGGCCTCGCGCAGCGCCTCGAGCGCGGCCTGGAACTGGCTCGGGCTGGTCCCGGTGGCGCAGGAAATCGCGCCGCCATCGACCAGGTCATGCGCCCGGTCGAAGGTGATGTCGCGCTGCTTCTGGTTCGACCACACCATCAGCAGGCAATCGTCCGGTGTCGCTTGGGTGGTGGCCGCCATCGCCTCCAGGCGCTCGGGCCCGGCCGCAGGCTCACCCGCGGGCGAACAGGCGCAGCAGACAAGCGTGAGCAGGGCGGGAAGGAGTGTCGGGCGGATCATATCAGGCAAATCTGTAGCGCATTATGGGTTCATAGATCGACCCTCCCGGATCGAGTCGGCTTTCATACAAGACGAAGGAATCGACCGCCCATGGGTCCGAGCGGCAATCGGCGCTCTGCGCCAGCCAGTCCTCGAGCGGTGCGGTCGAGCGGTTGAGCCGGGCAATGGTGATATGCGGCGCGAACTTGCGCGTCTCGGCGGGAAAACCCGCCCTGCGGCAGGCGCGCTCGACCCGGTTGCGCAGCACCATCAGCGGTTCGGATTGCGTCACGCCCGCCCACAGCGTGTGCGGCACGCCCTTGCGCTCGAAATGGCCCACGCCGTCCAGCGCCAGCGCGAAGGGCGGGGCCGACACCGATTGCAGCGCCGCCATCAGATCATCCACCTGCCGCGGATCGGCCTCGCCGACGAAGCGCAGCGTGAGGTGCAGCTGGTCGTCGTCCTGCCAGCGCGCGCCATGCAGCGCTTCCATCCGGTCGATCAGCTGATCGCGGATCTCGCCCGGCGGACGGATGGCGATGAAGAAACGTGGCCCCATCGCGGCATCCTATCATACATCGGAACGCGACGAGCCTGCTTCGCGCGGATCCTCGTAGGCGGCGTCGAGAAAGATCGAGGCGCGCCGTTCGCTGCGAAATTCCAGCCCGCGCGCCACCCGGCCCGCGGCGTGGGTGTAGTCGAGTTCGGAGGCAATCCGCTCGTAATCGCCGGCATCGATCGCGGCGTTGAGCCGCGGGCTTTGCGATGCCGAGACATTGCCGCGCCCGACATTGTAGACCAGATCGACCAGCGCATCGAATTCGTGCTGGAACAGCGGCAGGTCGCCGACCAGATCGCGGACATGGCCTTCCGCCGCGGCGATATCGCCGTCGAGAAAACCGAGAATCCGGTCCTTGCTGACCCGGTCGCCGACGCGCAGATTGTCCTGCGGCTCGATCAGATGGCCGACGCCGACGGTTGGGTAACCCGCGACATCGCGATAGACCACCTGGCGCACGCCCTCTTCCTGCACCAGCGCGCGCTTGAATTGCTCGCTGGTCGAAATCCGGCTGGCATCGATACGGTTCTGGGTCGGGTCGTCGGACCCCAGCACGAAGCTGTTTTCGCTGTCTTCGGAGCCGAAGCGCATGGCCGATGGTCCGGTGAAGGCGGCCAGCCCGACCGCGCCCGCGGTCAGCATGGCGGTCGCCCGCTGGCGGGCCGAACGCGAGGGATTGACCTTGAATACCCGGCGCGCAGCGCGGCGCGCCCGGCGCAGATCGCCGGTTTCGCGGGGTTTGGCTGCGGAGGTGCTCCGGCCGGTATTGCGGCTGGAATTGCCCCGATCGGGCGCTCCGTCGAGCGGGGTGTCGAGATCCTGCAGCATCCGCCGCACCCGGTCGCGGGCCTCGGTCGATGGTCGCGCAGAACCTGTCTGCGCGGGCGCGTGTCGTTGGCTACTGGTATCGGCGTCGGTGACGCTTGTGTGGGTTGGACTGGACATCGGTGGCTTGTGCTCCGGCGGTTCTGCGTGTGGCGGGCGGTGCGTCCGGTTCCCCGCAATCTGCGGTCCGGACAGGCAAAAAGCCCCCCTGATTACCTATAGAACGGCTCAAACTCCCCATCGGTCCTCAACTCGTCCGCTCCACAGGGCGGACTGCAAGCTGCGCCGAAGGTGCCGGACGCGAAACCGCGAGGCTTGGTCTTCGCCCGCCCGCCTCGCTAAGGAGGGGTCATGACCGACGCTTCCACGCTCAGCCGCGACCCCGAATGGCTCCCGCACCGCATCGATCCCGGCGCGGGGACGCTGCAGTTCCTGCATATCCCCCGCGGCGCGCTGTCCGCGCCGCAATTCCTCGCCGACCGCACGCCTGCGACCCCCGCGGACGAGGCGCAGCTCCCGCTCGGCGCGCTGGCCGCGTTGCAGCCCGAGACCGGCCCGCTGCATTTCCTGTTCCACACCGCCTTCTGCCGTTCGACGCTGCTGGTGCGTGCGCTCGACATCCCCGGGGTCGTCACCGGGCTGAGCGAGCCGGGGATCCTCGTGAGCCTCACCAATATGGGCGAGGCGGGGCACCCGCTGGTCAAGCCGATGCTCGACCTGCTCGCGCGCCGCCATGCCGGCGGGGAGGCGGCGGTGGTGGTCAAGCCGACCAACCATGCCAATCGACTGATCCCCGCGCTGCTCGACACGCGCCCCGATGCCAAAGCGGTGCTGATGACCAATCCGCTCCCCGCCTTTCTCGCCGCGGTGGTGCGCAAGGGGATGATGGGCCGCCGCTGGGGGCGCCAGCTCTATCTCGAAATGATGTCCTATGCCGGGATGGATCTGGGGATGGACGCGCGCGAGCAGTTCGCGATGACCGACCTTCAGGCCGCCGGGCTCGCCTGGTTCCTCAACCAGCGCTATTTCGCGATGCTGCTCGACCGCTATCCCGACCGGCTGCGCACGCTCGATGGCGATGTCTTCAACGCGCGGCGGGCCGATACCATCGTCGCGATCGCGAGCCTGTTCGACCTGCCGCTCGATGCCGCGCAGGCCGCAGGCGTCGTCGAGGGACCGGTGTTCTCGACCCACGCCAAGCGCGGCGGCGATTTCTCCGCCACCGAGGCGATGGATTCCGAGCGCGCGCAAAGCCCGCTGGTCGAGGAAGAGATCGCGCAGGTCGGCCAGTGGGTCGAGCTCATCGCACGCCAGGCGGGACTCGCGGTTCCGGTCACCGGGCGGGCGGCGCTGCTGTAAGCGCGGAACACTCCTCCCGCGCTTCCGTAGGAGCCACAGACTGGATGTTGCACGCGGTGCCGCGCATCCCCATCTGACCGGGGAGCCGGGCGGCGCCCACGCTGGCACCACTGCTTGACAAATCCGAACACAACAGGAACACGCGCACCCCATGGCACTTACCAAGATTTCCGTGCGCGGTGCGCGCGAGCACAATCTCAAGGGTATCGATATCGATCTGCCGCGTGATGCGCTGATCGTCATCACCGGGCTTTCGGGCTCGGGCAAGTCGAGCCTCGCCTTCGACACCATCTATGCCGAGGGGCAGCGGCGCTATGTCGAGAGCCTGTCGGCCTATGCGCGGCAGTTCCTCGAGATGATGCAGAAGCCCGATGTCGAGCATATCGACGGGCTTTCGCCCGCGATCTCGATCGAGCAGAAGACCACCTCGCGTAACCCGCGCTCGACCGTGGCGACCGTCACCGAGATCTACGATTACATGCGGCTGTTGTGGGCGCGTGTCGGCACCCCCTATTCGCCCGCCACCGGGCTGCCGATCGAGGCGCAGACCGTCTCCAACATGGTCGACCGGGTGATGGAACTGCCCGAGGGGACGCGGCTCTATCTGCTCGCCCCCGCGGTGCGCGGCCGCAAGGGCGAGTACCGCAAGGAACTCGCCGAATGGCAGAAGGCGGGCTTCACGCGCGTCCGCATCGACGGCGAGATCTACGAGATCGGCGACGCGCCCGCGCTCGACAAGAAGCTCAAGCACGACATCGAAGTGGTGGTCGACCGGCTGGCGGTGAAGGAAGGGCTCGAGACGCGGTTGGCGGATTCGTTCGAGCAGGCGCTCAAGCTGGCCGACGGGCTCGCCTATGTCGATCTGGCGGATGGCGTGGTCCCCGGTCGCGAGGGCGAAGCCGAGAGCGGCGGCGCGATGAAGGGCGCCGGCCTCCCCGCCAACCGCATCGTCTTCTCCGAGAAATTCGCCTGCCCGGTCAGCGGGTTCACCATCGAGGAGATCGAACCGCGATTGTTCTCCTTCAACGCGCCGCAGGGCGCCTGCTCGACCTGCGACGGGCTGGGCGAGAAGCAATTGTTCGACCCGCAGCTGGTGGTCCCCAACGAAGCGCTGACGCTCAAGCAGGGCGCGGTGATGCCGTGGGCGAAATCCAACCCGCCATCGCCCTATTATCTGCAGGTGCTCGCCAGCCTCGCCAAGGAATACGGTTTCGACCTGACCACCCCGTGGCACGAACTGTCGGAGGAGAACCGCGCGGTGATCCTCCACGGCACGAAGGGCGCGCGGGTGCCGCTGACCTTCAAGGACGGGCGCAAGCAATACACCGTCAACAAGGCCTTCGAGGGCGTGATCGGCAATCTCAACCGCCGGCTGCTCCAGACCGAGAGCGCGTGGATGCGCGAGGAGCTCGCCAAGTTCCAGACCGCGCAGCCCTGCGAGGCCTGCGGCGGCAAGCGGCTCAACGACAAGGCGCTGGCGGTGAAGATCGCGGGCGCTGACGGCCCCACCGATATCGCCACGCCCACCAGGATGAGCGTCGCCGATGCCAAGGCCTGGTTCCTCGGGCTCGACGCGCATCTCACCCCCACGCACAGCCAGATCGCCCGCGCGATCCTCAAGGAGATCAACGAGCGGCTGGGCTTCCTCGACAATGTCGGTCTGGATTATCTAAACCTCGACCGAACTTCAGGTACCCTGAGCGGCGGCGAGAGCCAGCGTATCCGTCTCGCCAGCCAGATCGGCTCCGGCCTCAGCGGTGTGCTCTACGTCCTCGACGAGCCCAGCATCGGGCTCCACCAGCGCGACAACGACCGGCTGCTCGAAACGCTCAAGCGGCTGCGCGACCTGGGCAACACCGTCATCGTGGTCGAGCACGACGAGGACGCGATCCGCCAGGCCGATCACGTCGTCGATCTCGGCCCCGGCGCGGGCGTGCGCGGCGGCGAGATCGTCGCGCAGGGAACGCTCAAGCAGGTCCTCAAGGCCAAGAACTCGCTCACCGCCGACTATCTCACCGGGCGCCGCAAGATCGCGGTCCCCACCAAGCGCCGCAAGGGCAATGGCAAGAAGCTCACCGTCCACGGCGCGCGCGCCAACAACCTCCAGAACGTCACCGCCTCGCTCCCGCTGGGCACCTTCGCCTGCGTCACCGGGGTCTCGGGCTCGGGCAAGTCCTCCTTCACGATCGACACGCTCTACGCCGCCGCCGCCCGCCAGCTCAACGGCGCGCGGATCATCGCGGGCGCGCACGACAAGGTCACCGGGCTCGAACATTGCGACAAGGTGATCGAGATCGACCAGTCGCCGATCGGCCGCACCCCGCGCTCCAACCCCGCCACCTACACCGGCGCCTTCACCCAGATCCGCGACTGGTTCGCCGGCCTCCCCGAGAGCAAGGCGCGCGGCTACAAGCCCGGGCGCTTCAGCTTCAACGTCAAGGGCGGCCGCTGCGAGGCGTGCCACGGCGACGGGCTGATCAAGATCGAGATGCACTTCCTCCCCGACGTCTACGTCACCTGCGAGGAATGCGGCGGCAAGCGCTACAACCGCGAGACGCTCGAGGTGAAGTTCAAGGGCCTCTCCATCGCCGACGTGCTCGACATGACGATCGAGGATGCCGAGGAATTCTTCAAGGCGGTCCCGCCGATCCGCGAGAAGATGCACATGCTGGGCGAAGTCGGGCTGGGCTACGTCAAGGTCGGCCAGCAGGCCACCACGCTCTCGGGCGGCGAGGCGCAGCGCGTCAAGCTCGCCAAGGAACTCGCGCGCCGCTCCACCGGGCAGACGCTGTATATCCTCGACGAGCCGACCACCGGGCTGCATTTCGAGGATGTCCGCAAGCTGCTTGAAGTGCTCCACCGGCTGGTCGACCAGGGCAATTCGGTGGTGGTGATCGAGCACAATCTCGATGTCATCAAGACCGCCGACTGGATCCTCGACCTCGGCCCCGACGGCGGCGTGCGCGGCGGCGAGATCGTCGCGCAGGGGACACCCGAACAGGTCGCGAAGGAAAAGCGCAGCTTCACGGGGCACTATCTGGCGCCGATGCTGGCGCGGTAGGTTTTTTGGGAGGGGCGGACGACGGCAGTGGATGGCTGGTGAGCTTACGAGTGCAGGCGGACGCCGAGTGGCCTGCTCCACCGATTGGTCGACGAGCTAAAAATCTGAACCGACGGGCGTATCAGGTGTTCGATATCCTTCCGGATCGTTTCGATGGGCTTGCGCTATGAGATGTAGATTTACCCGCGCAGCGGCAGCCATTACCGGAGACCGAATTAGCGTTCCCTCTTGATCAGCGGTGGACTGGATTAAGAACTTTCCCCAAGCATCCAAATTTCCGTCCCACAACGGATCGTTCACAACTCGCGTACAAACGTCAGCGTAAGTTTCCTCACCATCACTTCGCCAAAACATCCAGTTGTGATCATCCGCCATATCAATTCGCGGTCGAGTTCGTGCAAACCCACCTTCTGAGGGCGCCCGGGTGCTTCCCCAATCACCGTACGTGAGATTGCCACGATTAAGCTGTCCCCTGACCTCGTCAAACAATTGAATTTCAGAAATCTGCCTCGAGAAGCGTGCCCCTTGATTTGCGAATGAATCCGGGAAAGTGCTCGCCGCAACCGAAACTTCAAACTCTTCTGTTATATCGAGAAGGGAATTGATCAAACCGACCGCCACGCCAGCCAATTGCAACGCGTCTTGTCTCCACCCGCAATCGAAAACGAACGCTGTATTGTTTAAACCGCTCTCAAGACATTGTCGGCAAACTGAAAGATACGAACCGGGCTGTTCTACCGGTACTCGAACTATTAGCCCTCGGTCAATTTGAGACGCGTGATCTACTTGAATGGCAATCTGTGGATCAGCCAGATATATATCCCGGAATACGGGTACGCGGTACTGGCCTTCAGAAACCACATTGTAATAGCGCTCGTAGCCGTGGTTATGATCAAAGAGCAGTGAGAATTCTCTGACAGCCGCGCGATCGCTATTAGGATCGTTCCGCGTGCGATCGAGATCAAACCCGTAGACGGCATCTCCAACCGCAGCCTCAACCACTTCATACGCACGGTCTATCGAACGAGCGTTGAACCAAGGTCGAACTCGTATGACCGGGAAGATCCGTCTTTTCGTGACTTCTTCCAAGCCTTCCAAAGCGCGGATTTCAGCCAAACGAGCATGGAGCAGTGGAACGTAGTCCAAACCTTGGAACATGTCAGAAGCCTGTTTTTATTCTCATAGCTTCCTGCGAAACTTTGAATTTTTTCGCAAGCTGCTCAACCAACCGATCACCGGATAAACCTCTCAGTTTCGCTGCTTCGGCATTGATTAGCGGCATCGGCATTATGAGCTGCGCCGCAAGCTTGTTTGCCTGCACTTCTTTTCGGTCACTTAGGTTTGACCGATACAAAGTGTCATCGACAACTCCTCGGCCAATATCAAACCGATGAAGTAGGAAATGAGCTATTTCGTGAGCCAAGGTAAATCTTTGACGCACCAAAGGATCATGGCGGTTGAGCTTAATCCGGAATCCAGAAGAAGCCGTGGGAGACGGCTCTATAAGTCCCGATATTTTTGGCTCTAAAGTTGATTGATATACTTCAAGGCCCAACTCAGCCGCTAGCCCTCCAAGGTTTACCGGGACGTCCTGCTTATATTTTTCGATGATCGCAGAAAATTTTGAGGGAATAATCATGCGTCGGGATCGCTTTGTTCCTGCTCCTCGTCCTCTTCGAGCTCGCGTTGCAATTCTCGGGTAAAGGTAAGTAAGCGAATGCGAACATCCTCCTTAATATCTTCAACGAATTGAAGATAATCATCGTTATCGTTGCTAAACCGGCGCTTAATGTATTCTTCTGAGGCCTTATCAACCTTTATTTCAACCCTCGACTGAATACTGTTCCATCCTATTATGGCAAGGGCGCCAATCATTAGTGTCATAGCCGCTAAAATGACTGCAAGCGCTGTCAAAACAATAGTTATAAAATTGGAAGACGAGACCTCCTCAGATTTTGCGAACTGCAAGCCAGAGGCCGAATCAATTACGTACATCAAGGCTGCTCCGAGGAGGAGCAAAATGACAGAAGACAAGAAAATCAGAAGTTTAGGCACAGATTCCCCATCGAACATATCAGGAACATACGGAAAATAGGAGCACGGATCAACCCTGTCAGAATTTCCGCTACCTGCATAGCGCATCTGATCTTCCTACTTTCCTACAGACCCCCACATGCCATAGATGGTTCGATTCGTTCATCCCCACGGAGACGGATCATGCATCATTCTTTTGTTTTCGCCTCAGGCGCCGGCGCGCGCATCCGCGCGCTAGGCTTTCGGCCTGACCGGCCGGCGGGCGGTCGCCGTTGTCCCGGCCTTGCCGGAACAGCTTCGCTTCGCGAGCCCTGCGGGCTCGGACTTGCGCTCTCCACGAGCAGTTGCGCGCACTCTCACACGGGAGGCGTGGCATGACCGACACTCCCGATACCGGCGATCGCTTCGACAAATTCTCCATGCCCTGCGATATTCCCGATTCCGGCCCTCCTTTCGGTCCCGATCACGGCGTCCCCACGCAGGACTGGCTCTCGCGCGGGCTCAGGCACAAGGCGGGGCGGGGGTGGGAGGCGGATGATGGCGTCGATGCCCGCGCGGACACCGACCTGATCTCCGCCGATCCCGCCACCAACCCGGCGTACACGCATTACCCCTCCAGCGCCGCGTACCATTACGCCCAGCTGCAGGCGCAGCGGGGCGCGCAGGGGCGCGGGGTCCGGTCCGCGCAGCCGCTGTGGCCCGCGGGCTGGCTGCCCGGCGATCCGCCGGTGGAGATCGTGCTGGATGCGGATGGCTGGGCCGACCCCGCCGACCACAATTCCGCCGCCGCCAAATTCGGTCCCCCGCAACAGGTGCGCTTTCTCGATGCGCTCGCCACCCACGGCAATGTCCGCGCGGCGGCGGCGCGGGTCGGGGTCAGCCGCGAGACGATCTATCGCACCCGCCGCCGCGAGCCGGCCTTCGCCAATCTGTGGGACGCGGCGCTGGTCCATGCCCGCAGCGCCTGCGAGGCCGAGCTGGCGACCCGCGCGCTCGACGGGGTGGCCACCCCGGTGTTCGTCCGCGGCGAGCATGTCGCCACCTGGCGGCGCCACGATCCGCGTTACCTGCTGGGCCACCTGGCGCGGCTCGACCGGCGGATCGCGGCGGGCGGGCAGGGCGAGCGCGAGGCGCAGGCAAGGGCGCAGGCCGAGGCAAGAGCGGAGCGGTTCGACGACATGCTCGCCGCGCTCGCCGGGCAGCCTGCGCCCGAGGACCATGCCCGCGCCGCCGCGATCGGCGCGCGGATGGCGTGGGAGGATTACGAGGCTGGCGGCAGGGAAGCGGGCGAACCCGCGCCCGCGCCGCCTTGCGCCGATCTGCCGCCGACCCGCATGGGGGTGTTCGGGCTCGCCTGCGAACAGGCGCTGGACGCGCAGGAAGCGGCGGTGGCAGCGGGGAAGAAGGACTATCGCGACGCAGCCGCGCGCGGCCGCGCCGACGACCGCGCCGTGGAGCGCGCGACCACGAAGGCGGTGGCGCGCTGGGAGCAGTGGCAGGCCGATGGCCGCGCGCTGCTCGACCGCGTGCTGGCCGGGGCCGGAGATGGGGAGCGAGATGGGGCCGAAGACGGGGGCGAAGATGGGGACGAGGGCGTTACGACGACAGAAGCGGCCCGCGATGCGCGGGGAGTGCCCTGTGTGTCAGATGTGTCAGATGGGCCGGAACTGTCCGCTGCGGAGAGCAGCTCCGGCGCGGATCGGGCCGGGACCGTCGGCGCCTGCGAGCGGCGCGGCGGCCACCCGCGTACCCGGTCCGCCGCGCGAAAGGCGAGCACGCTCGGTGGCCCGCTGGCGGCGACGATGGTCGCCAGCCTTGCCGGCCTTGCCGGTCAGCCCAGCCAGGGAACTCGGGAACCGGGCTTGAATTGGGGAGGGGGTGCGGGATCGTTGCGGGCGACCCCCGCGAGCGTCAGCTCAGCAGTTCGAGCTCGACCGTGCCGTGCCCGCGGTTGACCAGCCCGATCTCCTGCGCGGCGGCGCGCGAGAGGTCGATCGTGCGGCTGCGGCTGAACGGGCCGCGGTCGTTGATCCGCACCGTGACCGAGCGGCCCGAGCGGGGATCGGTCACCCGCACCTCGCTGCCGAACGGCAGGCTGCGGTGCGCGGCGGTCAGCGCGTGCATGTCGAACCGCTCGCCGCTGGCGGTGCGGCGGCCGTGGAACTTGGCGCCGTAATAGGAGGCGACCCCGGTGCCGAGCGACTGCGCATCGGCTTCGCTGACGGGCGCAGGCTCGGGAGCGGGCGGCACGGGCTGAACCACCGGGTTCGACTCGAACCGGATCGGTGCTGCCGGCCCCTCGACGGTGTGATCGACCGGAGTGGCGGCACTGGCGGGTACGGCGATGGCGGCGGCCAGCGCGAGAAGCTTGAAACTGCGACGGGACAAATGTGTTCCCTCCAATTGTTGTGGGAACGCAATAGCCGGTTGTGCGCGGCAAGGGGTAAACAGGAAGGGCAACCGCCCCATTGCTGCCACAGTTCATCGCGGAATGCGGCGGGCGCGGGGCGGATCGGGGCAGCGCGCGGCATTTTCCATTTTCCTGCAGCCCTGCCGGGGGAGCAAGGAAATGCGACCGATTCGCTGCGCGGCATGGTCCGGCAGTCGGTGAGGAAAGAGGTGGTGGCGAGAGCGGAATGGAAGGTGAAGAGGTGCCTCCGGTATGCGCAATCTGCAGTGCAATCGGAAGCGCACAAGAAAATGGGGCCGGCATTGCTGCCGACCCCACTCTCACCGATGCGTGGTCCCGCCGAAACGGGCGCTTGGCATCCGGCGGTTTCCCGGTCGCGCACCGAAGCGCGCGGTCAGGTCCGTCGCCGGCGCTCGCACCGGCATCCGAAAACACCCTCCTGTCATCTCGCCTGGCAGTTCCGGGGCGAACCCCTTCGCAAACCCTGCGCGAAAACCCTCGACAGGCATTTCCGTAACCGGACTTTCCTTATGGCCGGCGCCTTGAACTTCGGCTTCGCTTCGGATCAGGGATCCTCCACGATGCCTCCGCGGGCATCCGACCGGTCGGCCCGGCCCGTGATGAAACAACATGCGCTTGTCCGTCATCGATTGCCGAAAGCTGCAGACAGGAGTCCTTGCATTCGACCATCTCGGGACAGGCGTGGACAGGTTTCACCACGTCTTTCCGGCTTGGATTTGTCGAGTAATTTCAGGCCTTTCGGCCTTCCATCTCCCGGCGTTTCCGCCCCGTTCCGATGGATTAAATCTGCGCTCCGAGTGCCGTTTCTTCAAGCGCCACCAGCCCGGCTTATCCACCGCACCCCGTTTTCGCTGTGGACGCGAGTGGATAACTCAACGGTTCGTCGCAAGCGCAGCGGTCGCTGCAGCCAGATTGAAACAATATTACCGGGATCGGCGGTTACCCTGCGGTGCGGTCGCGTTGCGCCAGCAGCCTGAGTCGCAGCGCGTTGAGCTTGATGAAGCCCTCGGCGTCCTTCTGGTCGTAGGCGCCGGCATCGTCCTCGAAGGTGACATGCGCCTCGGAATAGAGCGAATTGGCGGATTTGCGCCCGACCACGCTGGCGGTTCCCTTGTAGAGCTTGAGCCGCACTGTGCCGCTGACCTTCTCCTGGCTGAGGTCGACCGCAGCCTGAAGCATCTCTCGCTCGGGGCTGAACCACAGGCCGTTGTAGATCAGCTCGGCATAGCGCGGCATCAGCTCGTCCTTGAGATGCGCTGCGCCGCGGTCGAGCGTGAGTTGCTCGATCCCGCGGTGCGCGCGGGCGTAGATCTCGCCGCCCGGAGTCTCGTACATCCCGCGGCTCTTCATGCCGACGAAGCGGTTCTCGACCAGATCGAGTCGTCCGATGCCGTGACGCCGGCCGAGCTCGTTGAGCGCGGTCAGCAGCGTGGCGGGGCTGAGAGCCTCGCCGTTCAGACCGACCCCGTCGCCGCGCTCGAAGTCGACGGTGATGTATTCGGGAGTGTCGGGGGCCTGCTCGGGATGTTCGGTGCGCGAATAGACGTAGTCGGGGGTCTCCTCCCACGGGTCCTCGAGCACCTTGCCCTCCGAGGAAGTGTGCAGCAGGTTGGCGTCGGTGGAGAAGGGGCTTTCGCCGCGCTTGTCGCGCGGGATGGCAATCTGGTGCGCCTCGGCCCAGGCGATCAGCGCGGTGCGGCTGGTCAGCTCCCATTCGCGCCACGGGGCGATGACCTTGATGTCGGGATCGAGCGCATAGGCCGAGAGCTCGAAGCGGACCTGGTCGTTGCCCTTGCCGGTAGCGCCGTGGGCGATGGCATCGGCGCCGGTCTCGTGCGCGATCTCGACCAGCCGCTTGGAGATCAGCGGGCGTGCGATGCTCGTGCCGAGCAGATAGTCGCCCTCGTAGCGGGCGTTGGCGCGCATCATCGGGAAAACGAAGTCGGCCACGAATTCCTCGCGCAGATCCTCGATGAAGATGTTGGCATCGGGGATACCCATGGCGCGCGCCTTGTCGCGCGCCGGTTCGATCTCCTCGCCCTGGCCGAGATCGGCGGTGAAGGTGACCACCTCGCAACCTCGCTCGACCTCGAGCCATTTGGCGATCACCGAGGTGTCGAGCCCGCCCGAATAGGCGAGGACGACTTTGCGGGCGGCGGGGGTGCTGGGCATGAGAGGCAATTCCTGAAATACCGGCCCGCAATGCAGGCCCGGGGTGCGCGTGCTCCGTTATCAGCGCGCGGCGCGACCGGCAATCCACGCGGCGGGCAGGGGGGATGTGAAACATTTGCAAGGTTCAAGCGCTGCTATATTTCGAAAGGAACTATCCATGGCTGCACGCGCCTATTGGCAGGGCCAGATCAGGCTCGCGCTCGTCTCGATCCCGGTCGAACTCTATTCCGCAACCCAGTCCGGGGCCAAGATCAGTTTTCGCCAGATCCACGAGCCTTCGGGCAAGCGGATCAGTTACGACAAGGTCGTTGCGGGGGTCGGACCGGTGGATCGCGACGAGATCGTCAAGGGCTACGAATTGTCGAAGGGCAATTACGTCCTGCTCGAGGATGACGAGATCGAGGCGGTCAAGGTCGAGAGCAAGCGCACGCTCGAGCTGGTGCAGTTCGTGCAGGCGCACGAGATCGACGCGCTTTACTACGAGAAACCCTACTACGTCGTCCCCAAGGACGAGCTCGCCGAGGAAGCTTTCATCGTGCTGCGCGACGCACTGCGTGCGGCGGGGAAGGTCGGGCTCGGGCAATTGTCGGTGCGCGGCGCGGAGAAGCTGGTGGCGGTCAAGCCCTGCGGCAAGGGCCTGCTGCTCGAGACGCTGCGCTATGCCGACGAGGTCCGCAAGGGTCAGGCGTTCTTCAGCGAAATCGGCGACGACAAGCCCGACGAGGATTTGCTCGATCTCGCCACCAGCCTGATCGACAAGAAGACCGCGCCCTTCGACGCGGGCGAGTTCGAGGATCGCTATGCGCAGGCCTTGCGCAAGCTGATCGATACAAAGGCCAAGGCCAAGGACGGCAAGCGCATTCTCGAGGAGGTCGACGAACCGGGCGATGCTGCGGGCGGCAATGTCATCGACCTGATGGCGGCGCTCAAGAAATCGGTCGCCGCCGAAAAGGGTTCGGCCAAACCGGAGAAGCCCGCTGCAAAGAAGAAGAAATCCGCCTGATCGATGGCGCGCCCCGATCCCCTCGCCACCTACAATGCCAAGCGCGATTTCGGGAAGACGCCCGAACCTGCGGGCAAGGTCAAGCGCAGCGCTGGTGGCAATACCTTCATCGTCCAGAAGCACGATGCGACCCGGCTGCACTGGGACTTGCGGCTGGAAATCGGCGGGGTGCTCAAGAGCTGGGCGGTGACCAAGGGGCCGTCGCCCGACCCCGACATCAAGCGGCTGGCAGTACGGACCGAGGACCACCCGATGTCCTACGCCGAGTTCGAGGGCACGATCCCCAAGGGCGAATATGGCGGTGGGACGGTGATGCTGTGGGATCGCGGGACCTGGGCACCGATCGCAGGCAAGAGCGCCTCAGATATCGACAAGGGCCATCTCCACTTCTGCCTCGAGGGCGAGCGGATGCGCGGCGAGTGGCTGCTGGTCCGGCTTAAGAAAAAGCCCGGCGAAAAGCGTGAGAACTGGCTGCTGCGCAAATTGCAGGACGAGCACGCGCAGGAAGGCGACGGGCTGGTCCAGCGCGAACTCACCAGCGTGCTGACTGGGCGCGCGATGGCCGAGATTGCTGCGGACAAGCAGGGCGAATACAAGCTCGCAGGGAAAAAGGACGACGCCTTCCTCGCGCAGATGGAGAAAGCCTCCTCGCGCAACTCCGCCAAGGCCAAGTCCAATCCGAAAAGCCGCAAGCCTGCTGCCTTGCCCGTATTCCGCAAGCCGCAGCTCGCCACGCTTGTCGACGCGGTGCCCACGGGCAATCGCTGGATGCACGAGATCAAGTTCGATGGCTATCGCGCGCTGGTCGCGGCGCGCGGCGACGAGGTTCGGGTGTTCACCCGCAATGGCAAGGACTGGACCGACAAGTTCGGCCCCCTGGTCGCGGCAATCGCCGCGCTGGACCTGCCGAGCTGCCTGATCGATGGCGAGATCGTCGCCAACGACGGCGCGGGCAATCCCGATTTCTCGGCGCTGCAGGCGCTGCTCAAGCGCGGCAAAGGGGAGCAGGGCGAGGACGACGCGCTGATCTATCACGCCTTTGACCTGGTCGAGCTCGAAGGAGAAGACCTGACCGACCTGCCCAACATCGAACGCAAGGAACGACTCGAGGCGCTGCTCGGCGAGGCGCCGCCGCCGCTGCATGTTGCCGACCATGTCATCGGCGCGGGCGAGAAGCTCTACCGCGCGATGTGCGGGGCGAGCCAAGAAGGGATCATCTCGAAGACCATCGACGGGCGCTACGCCTCACGCCGCTCGAAGGCATGGGTGAAGGTCAAATGCACGCGGCGGCAGGAATTCGTGGTCATCGGCTGGAAGGCCTCCTCCGCCAAAGCGCGCCCCTTCTCCTCGCTGCTGCTGGCGCAGAACGAGGGCGGCGCGCTGGTCTACAAGGGCAATGTCGGGACTGGCTTTTCGCAGGACCATATGGAGGAGCTGGCGGCCAAGCTGAAGCGGCTCGAGCGCAAGACCCCGCCGGCGGAGGTCGACAAGGCTTCGAGCAGGGGCGTGTCCTGGGTCACGCCCAATTTGGTGGTCGAGATAGGTTTTGCCGAGTTCACCGTGGGCGGCAACATTCGCCATGGCAGCTTCCTCGGGATGCGAAGCGACAAGCCCGCAGAGGCGGTGACCCCCGAAGTCGCCGAGGAAGTGCCCGAGGTCGCAGCCCCGGTCGCGATCAGCAGCCGCGAGCGGGTGATCTTCCCCGACAGCGGGCAGACCAAGGGCGAGCTGGCCGAGTATTACGAGGCTATCGCGCCGATCATGCTGCCCTGGGCAGGAGAGCGCCCGATCAGCCTGGTGCGCTGTCCGCAGGGGCGGGCAAAGAAATGCTTCTTCCAGAAGCACGACAGCGGCGGGCTGGGCGATGCGGTGCACCCGGTGGCGATCACCGATAAGGGCGGCGGCAGCGAGGATTACCTGTTTGTCGAGGATGTCCGCGGGCTGCTGCAATGCGTCCAGATGGGGACGATCGAGTTCCACGGCCGGGGTTCGCGCAGCGGGGCGGTCGAGCTGCCCGAGCGGATGGTGTTCGATCTCGACCCCGACGAAGGATTGGATTTCGGCGATGTCAAAAGTGCGGCGACCGATATCCGCGACCGGCTCGCAGATCTCGGGCTGGTGAGCTTTGCGATGCTCTCTGGCGGGAAGGGTATCCATGTGGTCGTCCCGCTGACCCCGGGGCACGATTGGGTCGCGCACAAGGATTTTGCGCGCCGCTTCGCCGAGGCGCTGAGCCTTGCCGAGCCCGAGCGCTTCACCGCCAGCATGAGCAAGGCCAAGCGAAAGGGGCGCATCTTCATCGACTGGCTGCGCAACCAGCGCGGCAGCACTGCGGTGCTGCCCTATTCGGCGCGGGCGCGGAGCGGGGCGCCGGTGGCGGCGCCGATCGCCTGGAACGAGCTCAGGACCATCGCGGATGCCAAGCTCTTCACAATCGGCGATTCCAAGAAGCTGATCGATCGTGCCGCGAGCAAATCGCTCAGCGGCTGGGGCTTTGCCAGCCAGCACTTGCCCGACCTCTAGCGCGCGTCAGCGCAGCTGGCTGTCCTTGCTCCCGCGGCGGTTGATGCCCGAGGCGCGCGCGCTGCTGTCGAGCGCCGACTGGCAGGCGACGCAACGCTTCACGCCCGGCAGGGCTTCGCGCCGCCGCTCGGGGATTTCCTCGCCGCAATCGACGCAATATTGCTCGCTCTCGCCGACCGGCATCCGCGAACGCGCGGCTTTCACCGCGTCGGATATGGTGTCGTCGATCTGATCCTGAACTGCGCCATCGCGCGCCCAACCACCGGCCATGTCGAAGAGTCCTGCAAGCTATCTGGGACTATAGAATGTGGTGGCGCGCCCTTGGAAAATCAAGGGTTTCGCGGCGGCTGCGCTCGCGCGAACGCCGACGACTTGCGTCTCGCGCCATCAGATGCCGGCGTACCATTGGTAGCCGCGATCCTCCCAATAACCACCTTCGCCGCCGCCAATCTCGTCGAGGCTAGCGACGGCTTCGATCGCGGTGAGGTATTTGGCGTGCTTGTAGCCGAGCTGGCGCTCGATCCGCATCCGTAGCGGCGCGCCGTTGCGGATCGGCAGCGGCTCGCCGTTGAGGCTGTGCGCGACGATGGTCTGCGGGTGAAAGGCGTCGATCCGGTCGACGCTTTCGTAATAGACATCGCCGTTGAGCGTGTCGGCGCAGCGGAACACGATGTAGTTCGCCTCTTCGCGCAGGCCCGCAGCCTCGAGCAGCAGGGAAAGCTGCGGTCCGGTCCATTCTCCGATCGCGCTCCAGCCCTCGACGCAATCGTGGCGCGTCACCTGGGTTCGCTGCGGCAGGCGGCGCAGATTGTCGAGCGACAGCGACATCGGCGATGCGACGAGTCCGCCGACCTCAAGCCGCCAGTTGGCGAAATCTTCCGCCGCATGGCGCCGATAGGCGGGTTCCTGCGGATCGGTGGTGCCATTGCCACGGAAGAAGGGCGAGATCGCACTGCGCGGATACTCGGGGGCGAGCGCCTTGCGATCGGTCAACAACTCGTGTGCGGCCTTGTGCCAGCGCTCGGCGGCGGACAGCAGCCTGGTACCGGGTCCGCTTTCCGCGATCTTGTTGCAGCCGGCCAGAACCGTTGCGCCCGCTGCGACGATGAAATTTCTACGTCGCATCGCGGGGTCCTTCCTCGCGGCCGCCGCCGGTCAGCATGTCGCGCATCTGACGGATGGGTCCGGAGAGGATCACCAGCAGCACATGGACGATGAAGAACCCGAGCAGCGCAAAGGCGAACAGGAAATGCAGGCTGCGCGCGGATTGCCGCCCCCCCAGACCCTCGACCAGCCACCCGAAGCTCGGTTCCATCCCGGGGCTGATCGCGATCCCGCTGAAGATCATCATCGGTAGGATGACGCCCAACACGAGGCCGTAGGCCAGCTTCTGGAAGAAGTTGTATTTGCCCGGGCCGTGGTCGAACTGGAGCCGGAGATGCGCCGCCGCATCACGGCGGATATTGCTCGGCTGCCATTCTTGGCGATCGGTCGCGATGTCGCGCCGGAAATGGCGGTTGGCGAGCATAGCCACCCACATGATCAGCAGCAGGAGTGCGAAGGGCCATGCAGCGAGGATGTGCCAATCGCGCGCGACCGCGAGGCTGTAATAGCCCGGAATCGTCATCCAATCGGGGAAACGCGGCAGGATCAGCCATGCCTGCTCGGGCGCGAAGCCCCAGTCGCCCCAATAGAGCCTTGGGTGGGCGTTGGAGATGGTCAGTCCCGACATGAACAGGATCACCACGAAGACCAGGTTCAGCCAGTGCCACAGGCGTGTGGACAGGGCATGGCGTTTCATGATTTCGCTCCGCTGCGGACCTGCTCGCGCGCAAGATAGATCACGTCGCGTGACTGGTCGAGCAGGTGCTGGCCGCTGTCGACAAATAGCGTCTGTCCGCTCGCCAGCCAGCCCTGCGCGAGGAACAGCGCGGCGGCCGCAACTTCTTCGGGCCCTGTCTTGCGCTCCAGCAGGTTGAGAAGATGGGAGATGTCGGTTTCTTCCTGCGCCTGGTCATGGCTGGCGAGGATGGCACCGGGAGCCAGCCCGTAGACCCGGTCTTCGGCCCGCTCGCGCGCTTTGCTCAGCATGGCGATTGTGGCGTGCAGCGCGTGCTTGCTCATGGTGTAGCTGAAGAAATCGGGGTTGGGGTTGCGGAGCTTCTGATCGGTCACCTGGATTACCCGCCGCCCGCTACCGGAACGCGCGCGAGCGAGGAAGGCCTGCGCCAAACGCGCGGGGGTGGTGGCGTTGATCGCCATGGCGCGGCGGTTGGTTTCCGGATCGAGCGCATCGGGCGAATCGGGTTCGAAGACGCTGGCGCAATTGACCAGCACCCGCCAGTCGTCCAGCCGCGCCGCCAGCCGCTCGACCAGCGCCACCGAGGCGTCACCATCGGCCAGATCGCAGCTCGCGGTCTCGGCGCTGGGCAAAGCGCTGGCCAGCGCCTCAGCCTCTTCGTGCGAACCCCCGTAATGGATTACGACATGCCACCCCGCCTCGCCAAATCCGCGGGCGATCGCGGCGCCGATCCGCCGCGCCCCGCCGGTGATCAGGACCGCCGGCGGCATCATGCGATGGAGACGCTGTTGCAAGCCATGGCCAACCTTCAACCATCATCGATAGGCCATGCAAAGCTCTTTCTCGGAACGGCTGCACGAATATAGCGCTTTGGTTGGCAACGGGAGATGGAACTATGGCGCTCGAACGTTCGATGGGGCTGGGGACTCTGACCTTCTACGGAACCGGAACCATCCTTGGCGCGGGCATCTTCGTGGTGGTCGGCGAGGTGGTTGGCGAGGCGGGCGTCCTTGCACCGATCGCCTATCTTCTCGCCGGACTGGTGGCCTTCACCACGGCCCTTTCGTTCGCGGAAATGGGCGCCCGGGTACCCGATGCGGGCGGCCCGATGGAATATGCGGCAAAGGGATTCGGACGCGAGTGGCTTTCTGGGGCAACCGGCTGGATGCTGATCCTTGCCAATCTGGTGTCGGCGGCCACAATTGTCACCGGCTTCATCAGCTATCTCGACTCCTTCGTCGAAGTTCCCGGCTGGATGGCCAAGGTCGGCCTGGTGATTGCAATCACCGGGGTTTCGGTTGCAGGCATGAAGCAAAGCGCCTGGTTCATGAGCGGCACGACACTGATCGGCATCGCCACGCTGCTGTTCGTGCTTTGGGTCACGAAAGACTCCCTGTTCGCCGCACCCGGCAAGATCGTTTCGGCGGACGGTCTCGGGGCAGGGGCGGCAACGGGCATCTTCGCGGGTGCTTTCCTCGCCATCTACAGCTTCATCGGTTTCGGCGACATGGGCCAGACGGCGGAGGAGGTGAAGGACGTCAAGAAGACCCTGCCGCGCGCCATGATCGCATCGCTGATTATCGTCTTCGTTTTTTATATCGCCATCTCGCTGGCGCTGGTCGGGAGCGACGACATCGACGGCATCGCCAGTGCGCAGGCCCCGCTGGTCGAAGCGGTAGCACAGGAGGGTTGGCCGAAGATGCCCATCGCGATCGCCAGCCTCTTTATCATCGTCAATGGCGCGCTGGCGCAAATCGTTGCGGCGAGTCGCATGATAATGGACATGGCGCGCGACAATCGCAGCGTCATGCCCAAGCAGATGGAACAGGTCAGCGATCGGACCAATACGCCGATCAGGGCGACGGTGGTCTCCGGCGCAGTGGTGCTTGCCCTTACGCTGTTCTTCCCGCTCAAGACGTTGGCGAGCGGGACAAGTCTGGCGATTTTGCTGGTCTTCGGAGTCGTCAATGCTGCGCTATGGCGTCTCAAGCCTCAGTCGCAGCCGGAGGATGTCCCCGATATGTGGGCGGTCGTGCCGATCCTCGGCACTGTCTTCTGCGTGCTGGCAGTCGTCGGACAGATCGCCCTTTGGGTGCTAGGGTTCGGAGGCGAAGGCGGCCACTAGGTCTCAGGCATGTTTCGAGCCATGGAGCGGCTGTATCCGGCGTCAGGTACAAACTAGGCCCGACTCGCGTTGGCTGCCTTCTCCCGCCACAACTCGCAGAGCCGGTCGAGCGCTGTGATCTCCCGCAGTTCTTCGGCGCTTGCCCGCCGCGCGGGATCGTAAAGGCAAGCGAAGAGCCGCGCGACGTTCCAATCCTCGTGCCCGGTTTCGACGCGCTCGATGCGATCCCCGGCCTGCGCTTCGCCTTCCTCGATCACACGGTAATACCAGCCGCAATTGTGTTCGGCGACGATGCGCTTGACCATGCCCTTGCGAGCGAAGCGATGCTCGATCTTCCAGCAGGGCTGGCGCGGCTGGCTGACCTCGAGCAGCGAAGATCCGAGCCGAAAGCGATCGCCGATATGGACTTCGGTCTCGGTCAATCCGGTCGCAACAATGTTCTCGCCGAATGGCGCGTCGTAACCGAGCGCATCGTGGTCGCCCAGCCAATCGCCCCACCCGGCGTAATGTTCGTGCGGGTAGTGATGGACCGCCATATCCGGCCCGCCATGGTGCTTCGTGTCGGCGACCATATCGCCTTCCAGACCGAAACTGCGGATAGCGATGGGGCCTTCGACCGCGCGCTTGTCGATCGCGCTCAGCTCTGCGCCGTTGAATGGGCGAGGCTGGCCGATGCACAGCGCGAGGATATTTGCTTCGCCAATCATGCCCGGCGCACCGTTAGTGCCATCCATTCGCGCATCACTCCGTCCGCTCCCTCGCCGTCAAAGATTATCGTGTCCTCGCTCGCGAAGCCGGCTTCAGTATAAGCTGTCTCCAGCCACTCGACGGAAGGGAAATTGTGGAGCCTGCCGTGGCGGTCGCGCCCTTCACCGTCACCGAGCTTGTAGCTTGCATAATGCCAGCCGCCGGATTTGAGCGCGCGGTGGATCGCCGACAAGATAGCGGGCAATCGGGCGCGCTCGACATGGAGCAGGCAGGCGTGGGCCCAGACCGCGTCGTAGGCTTCTTCCGCATCGAGCTCCTCGAAACGCATCAGCCGCGCCCCGACTTCGAACCGCTCATTGGCTTTCGTGACCATGGCCGGCGTGCCATCGGTGGCGTCGAGATCGAAGCCGCGCTCGCGGATCCGCGCGGAGTCCCGACCACCGCCGCATCCCAGTTCGAGGATGCGCGCGCCGGGTGAGAGACGATCGAGAAAGCGGTCTAGATGCCGACTGGGCGCCTGTCCGAAGCTCATCGTGTAGCGGGGCGCCTGCTTCTGGTAGAAAGCGAGGGTCGCTTCGTCGGCCATCAGGCGGCTGCGGTCTCGGCCTCGGTCTCGGCGGCCTCGCGGTCTCGCTCGGCCCAGCTCTTCTTGAGCGCCGAGGTCTTGAGCTGGCCGCAGGCGGCGTCGATGTCGCGGCCGCGCGGGGTGCGGACCGGCGCGGAAATCCCGGCATCGAATACGATCGCACTGAACGAGCGGATCCGTTCAGGCGTCGAGCATTCGTAGGCGGAGCCCGGCCAGGGGTTGAACGGGATCAGATTGACCTTCGCGGGCAGGTCGTACTGGCGCAGCAGGCGGACGAGCTCGCGCGCATCCGCGTCGCTGTCGTTCTTGTCCTTGAGCATCACATATTCGAAAGTGATCCGCCGCGCGTTGTTGGCGCTCGGGTAATCGGCGCAGGCCTGGAGCAGCTCCTCGATGCCGTATTTGCGATTGATCGGGACGATCTCGTCGCGCACCTCCTTGGTCACCGCGTGGAGCGAGACGGCGAGATTGACCCCGATCTCATCGCCGCAACGCGCCATCATCGGCACGACGCCGCTGGTCGAGAGGGTGATGCGTCGTTTGGACAGCGCCAGCCCTTCGCCATCCATCACCAGCTGCAGCGCGTCGCGGACATTGTCGAAATTGTAGAGCGGTTCGCCCATTCCCATCATCACGATATTGGTCAGCAGCCTGCCATCGGCGCGATACTCGACCTCGGACTCTTCCTCGGCGAAATCCATCTTGCCTTTTGGCCATTCGCCCAGCGAATCGCGCGCGAGCATGACCTGACCGACGATCTCGCCCGGAGTGAGATTGCGCACCAGCCGCATGGTGCCGGTGTGGCAGAAGGTGCAGTTGAGCGTGCAGCCGATCTGACTCGAGACGCACAGCGTTCCGCGGTCGGCATCGGGGATGAAGACCATCTCGAATTCGTGCCCGTCGCTGGTCCGCAGCAGCCATTTGCGCGTGCCGTCGGTCGAATGCTGCGCCTCGACGATGTCGGGGCGACCGATGATGAAGCGCTCGGCCAGCCATGGACGCATCGTCTTGGCGATGTCGGTCATCGCGGCGAAATCGGTCACGCCGCGGTGATAGAGCCAGTGAAACAGCTGCTTGGCGCGTAACTTGGCCTGTTTGGGGTCAAGACCAGCTTCTTCCAGGAGCGCGCGGATGCGCGGGCGCGGCAGGCCCAGAAGATCGACGCGTCCGTCCGCTCGCGGCGTGATTTCGCGCGAGGTGGGGACGGGGTCGACCTGTCCGGGAATGGTCATGAGCGTGGTGTCGGGCATGTGAGCCTCGCATATAGGCGCGTTCCCGTATTTGCGAAAGGCTACCGGCGCGCGAACTTGGAGGAGCCTCCAGCGTTCCGGATTTTGGTCGACATATCTGCACAGTCTGGCGCAGGATTGTTACCAAACTGCCACAGATGCTTGTTGTTTCCTGTTCATGAAACTGCGCCTCCATCGCCCCGTTGAGTAGGTCCACGCGGCAGAAGTCCGCGGGTTTACGATAACGGAGTACACTCAATGAAATACGCAACAGTCCTTCTGGTCGCAGGTTCGGCTTTTTCGATTTCGGCCCCCGCTATGGCCCAGGATGCCGTCGATGGCACCTTCACCGGTCCGCGTGCCGAAATCATCGCCGGTTACGATAGCAGCACCGCTGGCAGTACGATCGACGACGATGCCAATGTCGACAATGATCAGTCGATCGAAGGCGTCGTCTACGGCGGCGCTCTGGGTTACGACTTCAACGCCGGCGGCGTCGTGCTGGGTGTCGAGGCGGAATACACAGGCTCGACCGCGGACGTCGAATTCCGCGACGGAGATTTCGAAGGCTTTGGTCTCGGCAACGTCGAAACCGGTCGCGATCTCTATGTCGGCGCGCGCGTCGGCGTCTTGGCGCAGCCCGATCTGCTGGTTTACGCCAAGGGCGGTTACACCAACGCCAAGTACAACGTCCGCTCGGCCTCCGGCACGCAGACCTTCGATCAGGACATCGACACCGACGGTTACCGCGTGGGCACGGGTGTCGAATATGCGATGACCGAACGCAGCTTCGTTAAGCTCGAATATCGCTATTCGAACTACAGCAACGCCGAGATCGATTTCGAAGGCGATGCGCCCGATACCGCGAATTTCGACATCGACACCGATCGTCATCAGGTTGTGGCGGGCGTCGGCTTCCGCTTCTAATCGAATGATGCGTTAAGATGGGCGGGTCGCGGGAAGATGCTGCGGCCCGCCTTTTCTTTGCCTATCCGCGGCGTGCGCAGGCGACGGTGGCGGCGTCCATGGCCGAGGCCACGCCGTTCAGCGTATAGCTGTCGGAAAAGCGTCGCCCGCGCGTGTCGATCCCGCTCACGCTGAGGCGGTTGGCCGAACGAAGCGTGGCGACGATGGCCGCATCCATTCGACGGTCCGCTCCCCAGGCATTCGTCCCGCTACCCGTGAGCCCGAACCGTTCGCTCCCGATCCGTAGGGTAATCGCGCTGCCGGGCCGCGCCTCGCGCGACAGGCGAAAATGGATCTGTCCGCGGACGTTGCGCCGCGGCCACGTGGCGATACTTGCATATGCCTGCCGAGCGCTGGCGGTGCGAGGGACCGCTATCGCGTAGCAGCGCGGCCCGGCTTCGTCGCGGAACGCGCCCCAGCTCTCGAAGACGCCGAGGCTTTCCTTGGTCGAAAGCGGCGCGGCGAGAGCGAGAAGAAGACCAAGGCCCATTCTAATCATAGGCGATGCCCATCACTTCCCAATCCTTGGTACCGCCCGGAAGACGAACCGAGCGGACATCCCCTACCGCAGCGCCCTTGAGCGCGCGAGCGAGCGGAGAGGACCAGCCGATGCGGCCCGCTCCGGCATCCTGTTCGTCGTCGCCGACCAGGGTGACGCACCGCTCGAGATCCTCTTCGTCCGCCAGCGTCACCGTCGCACCGAAGAAGGCCTTGCGCAAATCGGGCTGCTCACCGGGGTCGATCACCCGCGCGGCCTTCAGCCGACGCGCGAGATGCGCAAGTTCGCGATCGATCTCGCGCATCCGCTTGCGGCCATAGATGTAGTCGCCGTTCTCGCTGCGATCGCCATTGCCCGCCGCCCAGCTCACGATCTCGACGATCGCGGGCCGCTCGGTTCCGAGCAGATGGTCGTAGCGCGCCCTGAGTGCGGCATAGCCTGCAGGCGTTATCGGATTGGTAGGCGCGGTCATGATGCACCTTCCTATCGCAATCTAGCGCAGAAAGTCACTCACTGACCGCGCCTGTCCATAGGGCGTGCGTTCGGGATAAAGATGCTCGTAGACCGCGGCATTCTCGATCACCCGGTGGACATAGTTCTTGGTCTCGAAGAACGGGATCTTCTCGATCCATTCGAGCCAGCTGATGGCGCCGGTGCGCGGATCGCCATTGGCGCGCAGCCATTTGTTCACATTGCCCGGCCCGGCGTTATAGGCCGCGAAGGCGAGCGGATAGCTTCCGCCATAGTTCGACACCAGCCGTTCGATATGGTTGCTGCCCAACCGGATATTATAGTCCGCATCCTCGATGAGATTGGCGGTCATGTAGGTCATGCCTGCGCGATCGGCTTCCTCGCGAGCAGTAGGGGGCATCAGCTGCATCAGGCCGCGCGCACCGGCGTGGCTGATGGCGTTCTGGGCGAACTGGCTCTCTTGCCGCGCAATCGCATGAACGAGGGTAAAGTTAGCCCCGGGGGGGAGGGGAAGTGTCGGGAAGCCCTGGGCGATAAAGCTGTCGTAGCCATCGGCCGCAGCGGCTTCGGTGACGTTGACCGCAAGATCGCGTCGCCCGATTTCGCGAGCGAGTTCGGCGACCAGGGCGTGCTCTTCCGGCGTATCGGCGGACTGGGCCAGTTCGCGATAGAACTGGATGCCCGTGCTCCAAGGCGCGCCCTGCGCCACATGGCGCGTCGCGGCTACCAGCGGCGAATTGGCGAATGCGCGGCGTTGCTCATCCGTCGGCGTCGCTAACGCTACCTGCTGCAAAGGAGGTACCGGACGGCCGAGTTCGTTCAGCGCCAGCTGGCCGTAGAAACGGTCGGGATATTGCGCGGCGAGGTTGTAATAGCGCTCGGCCTCCTGCGCCATTCCAGCACGCGAGGCGGCTAGGCCCGCCCAGTAGAAGCCCTTCGAGCGAGTCTGCGGGGTCTTGGCGGCAGCACCGTAGCGGTAGAACAGCGGGGCTGCCCGCGATCCTTCGCCGAGATTCCACAGCGCGCTGGTGCCGCCCAGCCACATCAGCGAGGTGTAGTCGTCGCGCAGGCGATAGGCGCCGTCGCTGACGTCGTAACCCGGAGCGAACAGATCGTCGACCGATGCCGCGATGCGCGCCGCCTGATCGGAACTTGCGCCGCGCGCGACGCGCAGCATCTCGCCGATCATCGCCTCGCTGTCGAACGCAGGGCGGGTGAAGGTCGGGCGGCTGGTCAACAGAGCAACCGCCTGCGGGATCTGGTTGCTGGTGCGATAGTAGCGGACCAGATTGTAGACATATCCGGGATCGGATCGCGCATCGCCGGGAACGGTGAGCCCGGCCGAGGACGGCATTTCGCCCTGGAGCAGCGCCAGCCGCGCCATGCCGAGGTCGCGCTGCGATTGCGAAACGCGCATCGCATGACGTGCAGCGCCTTCGCTGTCGCCCTGCCACAGCAGCGCGTTCATCCGCGCATCATGGTCTCCGGGAGTGAAACGCGCGCCGTAAAGGCCCTGAAGATAGGCTTCGGCGGTTCCGCTCATCGTGCCGCCGCGCCAAGCGTCCTGCGCCATGGCAAAGGCTTCGGCACGGTTTTGCGTCGCAAGGGCGAGCGCGTAGCGCGCCTTGGCGGGATTGGTCAGCGGCGGGTTGCGATCGAAGAAGGCGACCAGTGTCTCGGTACCCACCGGATCGGTATCGAGCGCGGCTTCGGCGCGTTGCTGCAGCCGCTCCTGCATCGGGAAGCCCGGATAGGCGCTGATGAAATTCGCGTAGGTCGCGAAGGGCAGGTTCTGCTGTTCGCGCAGATAATTCCAGCGGTCGACCGCTTCGGCCATCCGGGCGGGTTGCATAGCAACCATGTTCGTCCGGGCATCGGGCGTGTTGCCCATCGACTGCGCGGCCAGCGGTGGGGCCAGCGCGGTGCCGGCGAGAAGAGCGAATAGTGTAAGTGTTTTATGACCCATGCTGGACATTATGCCTCTCGGCTCCTTATCAGGCGCTGAACGATTTCCCTCCCAGCGCGCAAGAATTTGGCGTGCATGGGACCAACGCAGGACCTTAGTAAATGTTCTCTGGCTCGATACCGGCCCTGGTGACTCCTTTTCGCGACGGAACGTTCGACGAAGCCGCTTTTCGGCGGCTGGTCGACTGGCAGATCGACAATGGCAGTTCGGCCCTTGTGCCCTGCGGCACGACCGGTGAGGCCTCGACGCTTTCCAACGCCGAGCACCATCGCGTGGTCGAGGTCTGCATCGAGCAGGCCGCGGGGCGGGTGCCGGTGATCGCCGGCTGCGGAAGCAACGACACGCAAAACGCGCTGCTGCACATGCACTTCTCGAAGAAGGCCGGAGCCGCCGCAGCGCTGTGCGTGGCGCCCTATTACAATCGTCCGAGCCAGGCAGGCTTGATGGCACATTTCAGCTATCTGGCGGAAAATTGCGACCTGCCGATTGTGCTCTACAACGTGCCTGCCCGGACGGTCACCGACATATTGCCCGAAACCACGATCGCGCTGGCCAACAAATATCCCGACCAGATCATCGCCATCAAGGACGCCAGCGAGGATCTGAGCCGGGTGGCGGACCACCGGATGGGGATCGGCAAGGAATTCTGCCAGCTGTCGGGCAATGACGAGCTGGCGCTGCCGTTCAACGCCGCAGGCGGGAAGGGCTGCATCTCGGTGACCGCCAACGTCGCGCCGGCCTTGTGCGCCGAGTTTCAGCAGGCCTGCGCGGACAACGATCTGGTCAAGGCGCGCCAGCTCAACGACCGGCTCTATCCGCTGCATTACGCCATGTTCGAGGATAGCTCGCCCGGACCCGTGAAATACGCCTTGTCGCGGGTGCACGACTGGCTGACCGACGAAGTGCGCCTGCCGCTGTGCGCCTGCAGTCCAGCAGCGCGCAAGGCGGTCGACGCCGCGCTGGAGGGCGCCGGGCTAGTCTGACGCCGGAGCCAAATGCGATTCGATGGGCTTTGGGAAACCGGCCGATCGTAACCGTTACCTCTTTCCCTTTGGCGCCCGCCTTCTTAAGTGCCCGTAATCATGGCTCGTCCCAAACCCGCCACTTTCGACAAGCAGAAGACCGTCGCCGACAACCGGCGGGTGCGGTTCGATTATCATGTCGAGGACACGCTCGAGGCGGGGCTGGCGTTGCACGGCACCGAAGTGAAGGCGCTGCGTGCCGGACAGGCCTCGATCAAGGAAAGCTATGCCGAGGTCCGCGGCGGACAGGTCTGGCTGGTCAACGCCAACATCCCCGAATACGCAAATGGCAATCGCGAGAACCACGAGCCCAAGCGTCCGCGCAAGCTGTTGCTGCACGAGCGCGAGATCGAACGCCTGCTCGGCGCGATCGAGCGCAAGGGTATGACGCTCGTGCCGCTGTCGGTCTATTTCAACTCGACCGGCCGCGCCAAGGTCGAACTCGCCCTGGCCAAGGGCAAGCAGGCGCATGACAAGCGCCAGACGGTCAAGGATCGCGATTGGCAGCGCGACAAGGCGCGCGTAATGCGCGACCGTGGCTGACAACCTCGTTTTGCGCGCGCAATCGCTGGACTAAATTCGCGCGCCTGACAGGCACTCGCCGCTAGTCATACAAGTTCGGAATGCACTTCATGCCGCCAACCCGTTCACACCTCTTGCTTCGTGCCACCTGCCGGCACAATGCTACGGCGTGGCGATGAGCGACCTGCGATCCAAGACCTTTCTGGCGGACTGGTTCCGCAAGCACATGCCCACGCGCGAGCAGATGGCGCGCAACAAATATCTGCGTCCGCTCGGGCAGAGCTTCCTGAGCCCCGAGCTGTGGCGGTTCACGCGTCGTTCGGTACCGCGCGGCGTCGCGCTGGGCCTGTTCGCCGCCTTCATCGTGCCGCTGGGACAGATATTCCTGGCCGCGCTGCTCGCCCTCCCGGCCCGGGCCAATGTGCCGCTGGCTGCGGCGCTAACCTTCGTGACCAATCCCTTCACCTTCCCGTTCTGGTTGCTGGTGGCCAACAAGGTCGGCGCAACGGTACTCAACATCGACGCTGCGGTCGGTGCCGGGGCTGCGTCGGAAATCGCCGATGATCGCGGGGCCCTGGCGGGGTTCTTCGAGATGGCCGGCCTGACCGCGTTCGGTTTCGTGGTGCTGGCGGTGGTTGGCGCGGCTTCTGGCTATCTCATCGCGAGCTTCATCTGGCGCAATATGGTGATCCGCCGGCGCAAGCAACGTCTCGATGCGATGGAAGGGGCTCTGGCTCGGCCTATGACGGAGGACGAATGATCACCGCGAGCGAGGACGGTCTGTTGCGCCTGCCCCCGATTCCGCTGGTGATCGGCCTGCTGGTCGCGATGATCCTGTCGGTCGGGATGGTCTGGCTGCTCGGTGCGAGCGGGCTGATGGCTGCCGCCTACGCCGGGGGGCTGCTCACGCTTATGCTGGGCCTCCTGCTGATCACCCGGCTGAAGTCGCCGCTGGCTGTTTCGGATCTCGCGCCGCCCGACTGGTCGGTGACCCATGCGGCGATCGAAAACAAGCGGATCGCCATCGCGATCACCGATCGCGCCAACCGGCTGACCTGCGCCAATTCGACCTATCGCGACTGGTTCGGGATCGACGCCGAACCGCAGGCGCTGGCGTTGGACAATCAGGAACGCGAGGCCGCGAACGACGCCGCGCGCGCCGCGTGGCGGGACGGGCGGGGTGAGGTCGAGCTGCTTCGCCTGGCGCAGGGCGAGCGGACCTTTCGCCTCGCGGTAGAGCGCAGCGGGCGGGGCGAGAACTATCTGATCTGGCGATTCAACGAGATCATCGAACACCGCAGCTACGACGGGGTGGCGGAGCGCATCTCCGGCCCATTCGGCGCGACGATGTCGCGTGCCGGTCTCGAGGTCGCGCTGGTAGCGTCCGATGGCGTCGTGATCGACCACACCCCGGGGCTGGCCGAGCGGACGACCGGGCGGGCGGAGAAATCGCTTTCGGGAGAGGATTTCGTCCAGCTGCTGCGTTCCGACGATCGCGACCGCATCTACTTCGCGCGCGAAGGGCAGCAGGGTTCGCCGCAAACGCTAGTCCATATCCCGCTCGACGAGCCCGGCAGCAAGCAGGTGAGCGGTGCCGACGAGGCGCCGTCGCTGATATTGCTGGTCGACAGCAGCGTCGGGGTCGGCGGGGCCTGGGAGGGGAGCGGTCGCGCCGCGGTGCCGCAGCTCGAAGCGCTGCTCTCGGCTTTGCCGCTGGGGCTGGCATTGACTGATCGCGATGGCCGCTTCCTGTTCGCCAACAAGGCGTTCCTTCGGGCCATCGAGCGCGAACAAGCGGGGCTGCCGCAATTTCCGTCCGATCTGGTGGTGGCCGAGGACAAGGCGGCGATGTCAGACACCGTGCGCCGCTTCGCCAAGGGCGTCGCGGCAAGCGGCGACATGGCGGTGCGGCTGGGGGGCGACAAGGAGGAGCCGGTGAGCATCGGGCTCGCGGGGGTCCGCGGACTGGGCGATGCAGCGGTACTACTCTCACTTTCGGATTCGACCGAGGAAAAGCGGCTGCGGCGCCAGGTCGCGCAGGCCACCAAGATGCAGGCGGTCGGCCAGCTTGCGGGCGGCGTGGCACACGATTTCAACAACGTGCTCACCGCAATCATCGGCTATTGCGATCTCATGCTGCTGCGCCACACGCCGGGCGACAGCGATTACGACGACATTCAGCAGATCAAGGCCAATTCCAACCGCGCCGCCTCGCTCACCCGCCAGCTGCTCGCCTTCAGCCGACAGCAGACGTTGCGCCCGGTGGTGTTGCAGATGCCCGATGTGGTCAGCGAGGTCAGCCAGCTGCTCAAGCGGCTGATGGGCGGTAAGGTCGAGTTCTCGGTCCGGCACGACCGCGAACTGGGCCCAGTGCGCGCCGACCCGCAGCAGCTCGAACAGGTCATCATCAATCTGGCGGTGAACGCGCGCGATGCCATGCAGGCCTATGCCGATGGCAAGGGGCGGCCGGACCTGAAGGGCCGGCTGACGCTGGCTACGCGACACGTCTCGGCGCGCGACGTGCGCAAGATGGGCATCGATATCATGCCCGCCAACGACTACACCGTGCTCATCGTTCAGGACACGGGCGGGGGCATTCCCGAGAATGTGATCAACAAGATCTTCGAGCCCTTCTTCACCACCAAGGAGCAGGGGAAAGGCACCGGGCTCGGGCTCTCGACGGTCTATGGCATCGTCAAGCAGTCCAACGGCTTCATCTTTGCCGACAACGTGCCGGGGCCCGACGGCTCGCCGGTTGGCGCGCGCTTCACCGTCTATCTGCCCGTCCACAAGGGTGAAATGCCGGCGCCGCGGCGGCGCGAGGAAGTGGAAGACGCCAAGGCGAGCGACTGGTCGGGCGGTGGCAATCTGCTGCTGGTCGAGGACGAGGACATGGTTCGCGCGGTGGCGGAGCGCGCGCTGACCCGCGCAGGCTATGCGGTTACTTCGGCCTCCGATGGCGAGGCCGGGCTCGCCGCGGTGGCCAATAGCGGGATCGAGTTCGATCTCATCGTTTCGGACGTGGTGATGCCTGCGATGGACGGTCCCGCGATGGCGCGCGCGGTCCGCCGGGTGAAGCCCAAGATCCCGATCCTGTTCATGTCCGGCTATGCCGAGGAACAGCTGCGCAACGATATCGACATCGAGAATATGCATTTCATTCCCAAGCCCTTCAGCGTCCAGCAGATCAGCGCCAAGGTAGCCGAAGTGCTGAGCGGCCAGGCCGCGTCCGGGGGCTGAAATCGCGCTTCTGAAAGATTTCTTCGTTCCACTCTTGTTCTTTTGGAACAAAGGCGGTACACACCCCTCTGTTAAATGAGTCGGTAGCGGCTCTGGTCAAGCGCAGGAGGGAATGTCATGGCGGCAAGTCTGAAACTCGTAAAAGACAAGGAAGTCGACGTGGATCGTCAAAAGGCACTTGATGCCGCACTCGCGCAGATCGATCGCGCCTTCGGCAAGGGCTCGGCGATGAAGCTGGGCCAGAAGGAAACGATGAACATCGAGTCGATCTCCACCGGATCGCTCGGGCTCGACATCGCGCTTGGCGTGGGCGGTCTTCCCAAGGGACGGGTCGTCGAAATCTACGGGCCCGAAAGCTCGGGCAAGACCACGCTCGCATTGCATGTCATCGCCGAGGCGCAGAAGGGCGGCGGGACCGCCGCATTCGTCGATGCCGAACACGCGCTCGATCCGGTCTATGCCCGCAAGCTTGGCGTCGATATCGACGAGCTGATCGTCTCGCAGCCCGACACAGGCGAGCAAGCGCTCGAGATCGTCGACACGCTGGTCCGTTCCAACGCGATCGACGTGCTGGTGATCGATTCGGTCGCGGCGCTGGTGCCGCGCGCCGAAATCGAGGGCGAGATGGGCGACAGCCATGTCGGGCTCCAGGCCCGGCTGATGTCGCAGTCGCTGCGCAAGCTGACCGGCTCGATCAGCCGCTCGAAATGCATGGTGATCTTCATCAACCAGCTGCGGATGAAGATCGGGGTGATGTACGGCAATCCGGAAACCACCACCGGCGGCAATGCGCTCAAGTTCTACGCCTCGGTCCGGCTCGACATCCGCCGCACCGGCGCAATCAAGGATCGCGACGATGTGGTCGGCAATTCGACCCGCGTCAAAGTGGTGAAGAACAAGGTCGCGCCGCCGTTCAAGCAGGTGGAATTCGACATCATGTATGGCGAAGGCATCTCCAAGACCGGCGAGATTCTCGATCTCGGGGTCAAGGCCGGGATTGTCGAGAAATCGGGCTCCTGGTTCAGCTACGACAGCATCAGGATCGGTCAGGGTCGCGAGAACTCCAAGACCTATCTGAAGGAAAATCCTGAAGTTAGCGACCGGTTGGAAGCCGCCATTCGCGGCCGCACCGACGAGGTCGCCGAGAAGATGATGGCCGGTCCTGACGCTGAGGACTGATCGCATTTTCTCAAGCGGGCGCCGCAGCCGACACCGCTCGGCTGTCCCCATAAGCGGCGCCCGGACACGCGGAAAGCCGCCGTGCGCAAGGCCAGTCCCCATAGGACGCCTTGCCGCGGCGGCTTTTCGCTGCGTGCCTCTGGTGCCGTACCCTGCGATCCCATTGGCGGTCTGGAGATGACCGTGGCCGCGCCCGCCGCCATGGCCTAGGGCCGTTCCGAACCAGCAAAGGAATCCCGCCATGACCGTGACCGTGCATCATCTCAACAACAGCCGCTCGCAACGCGTGCTCTGGCTGCTTGAGGAACTCGGCGTCGATTACACGATCGTCTCCTATCAGCGCGACGCGACCACCAATCTCGCGCCCCCCGAACTCAAGCAGGCGCATCCGCTCGGCAAATCCCCGGTAATCGAGGACGGCGACCGGATGGTGTCGGAAAGCGCCGCGATCATTCAGTATCTGTGCGAGCGCCATGGCGGCGAGAGCTGGCTCCCGGCACGCGACAGCGCGCAATGGGTCGAATTTCTCGAATGTATGCAGTTCGGCGAGAGCAGCTTCTTCGTCCCCGTCATGCTCAAGCTCTATAGCGCGCGGCTGGGCGAGGCGGCCGCGCCGCTGATGCCGCGGATCGATGAGCAGCTCGAGGCGCATGTCCTGTTTACCGAACGACAGCTGGGCGAGGGCCTGCATTTCGTCGGCGACGACTGGTCCGCCGCCGATGTGCTCATGAGCTTCCCCGCCGAAATTGCGGTGATGCAGGGCTATGCCGAGCGCGCACCCAAGCTTGCGCGCTTCGTCGAGGCGATCCACGCCCGCCCGGCCTGGCAGCGCGCCCGCGAACGCGGCGGACCCTATTTCGTCTGGTAGGGTCGATAATGGGGTGGCGATCGCGGCCTTTTGATGACGGTAGGCGGCTTTCCGCGCTTGTCGCTCGCGCGGCGATTGCCTAACTGCGCGTCATGACTTCGACCAACGACATCCGCCGGTCCTTCCTCGACTATTTCGCCGCCGCCGATCACGCCGAGGTCGCGTCCGCGCCGCTCGTGCCGTTCAGCGATCCCACGCTGATGTTCGTCAACGCCGGGATGGTGCCGTTCAAGAACGCATTTACCGGTCTTGAGACCCCACCGAGTCCGCGCGCGACCAGCAGCCAGAAATGCGTCCGCGCCGGGGGCAAGCACAATGATCTCGACAATGTCGGCTACACCGCGCGGCATCACACCTTCTTCGAGATGCTCGGCAATTTCAGCTTCGGCGATTATTTCAAGGAGCAGGCGATCGAGCACGCCTGGAACCTGCTCACCAAAGAGTGGGGCCTGCGCTCCGACCGGCTGACCGCGACAGTCTATCACACCGACGATGAAGCCTTCGAGCTATGGCGCAAGATCAGCGGCCTGCCCGAAGAGCGGATCATCCGCATCGCCACCAGCGACAATTTCTGGTCGATGGGCGACACCGGCCCCTGCGGCCCGTGCTCGGAAATTTTCTACGACCATGGCGATCATATCTGGGGTGGTCCTCCGGGTTCGCCCGAGGAGGATGGCGACCGTTTCGTCGAAATCTGGAACCTGGTCTTCATGCAGTTCGAGCAGCAGGCCGATGGCACCCGCGAAGCGCTGCCAAAGCCCTCGATCGACACCGGTATGGGGCTGGAGCGCATCGCCGCGGTGCTGCAGGGCGTCCACGACAATTACGACACCGACACCTTCAAGGCGCTGATCGCGGCGGGCGAAAGCCTGACCGGCGTGGCCGCGCAGGGCGACAACACCGCCAGTCACCGCGTGATTGCCGATCACCTTCGCTCGACCGGGTTCCTGCTCGCCGATGGCGTGCTGCCGTCCAACGAGGGTCGCGGCTATGTGCTGCGGCGGATCATGCGCCGCGCGATGCGCCATGCCCATCTGCTCGGCACCGCCGAACCGCTAATGCATCGCCTCGTCCCCGCGCTGGTCACGGAAATGGGCCAGGCCTATCCTGAACTGCAGCGCGGTCAGGCGCTGATCGAGGAGGTCCTCGAGCGCGAGGAAACCCAGTTCCGCCGGACGCTCGACAATGGGCTGCGGCTGCTCGACGAAGCAACCGCCGATATGGGCGAGGGTGGCACGCTGGATGGCGAGACCGCGTTCAAGCTCTACGATACCTATGGCTTCCCCTACGATCTCACCGAGGATGCGTTGCGCAGCCGAGGGATCGCGGTCGAACGCGAAGGGTTCGACGCGGCGATGGCGCAGCAGAAGGCGGCGGCGCGTGCGGCGTGGAAGGGTTCGGGCCAATCTGCGAGCGAGGAAGTCTGGTTCGACATCGCCGATCGCGAAGGCTCGACTGAATTCACCGGCTACAGTTCGACCACGGGCGAGGGCGCGGTGGTCGCCATCGTCAGGGACGGGACCGAAGTCGAATCGGCCAGCGAGGGCGATACGGTGATCCTGCTCACCAACCAGACCCCCTTCTATGGCGAGAGCGGTGGCCAGACGGGTGACGCCGGTCGGATATGGACCCCCGAGGGGCTCGAAATCGCGGTCGAGACCACCAACAAGCCGCTCGGGCGGCTGCACACCCATATCGGGCACGTGACCAAGGGCAGCGTGAAGCGAGGGGATGCAGTCCACCTCGCGGTCGACGCCACGCGGCGCGACCGCATCCGCGCCAACCATTCCTCGACCCATCTGCTCCACGCCGCGCTGCGCGACCAGCTCGGCGAGCATGTTACCCAGAAGGGATCGTTGGTCTCCGACGACCGCTTCCGCTTCGATTTCTCGCACCCCAAGCCGCTGGCCGCTGCGGAGCTCGCCGCGGTCGAGGCCGAGGTCAACGCCGAGATCCGCGCCAACGAGGCGGTCCAGACCCGGCTGATGACCCCCGACGACGCGGTCGCCGCCGGCGCGCTGGCGCTGTTCGGCGAAAAATATAGCGACGAAGTCCGAGTGCTCTCGATGGGCACCAGGCGTGATGGCAGCCGGAGCTACTCGGTCGAACTGTGCGGCGGCATCCATGTGCATGCGACCGGGGACATCGGGTTGTTCAAGATCGTCGCGGAATCCGCGGTCAGTTCGGGTGTGCGTCGGATCGAGGCGATGACCGGCGAGGCTGCGCGCCAATGGCTGACCGAACGCGACCAGGCGCTGCAGTCGATCGCCGCCATCTTACGCACCTCGCCCGACGAGGCGGCTGCACGGGTCGAGGCCCTGGTCGATGAACGCAAGAAGCTCGACAAGGAACTGTCCGAAGCGCGGCGCGCGCTGGCGCTATCGGGCGATGGCGCGAGCAGCGGTGCTGCCGCAGCCGAAGACGAAGACATCGGCGGCATCGCATTTTCAGGCAAGGTTATCGAGGGCCTTGACCCCAAGGACCTGCGCCCGCTGCTCGACGAGGCGAAGAAGCGGATGGGCTCGGGCGTCGCAGCTATCTGCGCGGTCAACGATGGCAAGGGTGCATTCGCCGTCGGTGTCACCGACGACCTAACCGATCGGATCGACGCCGTGGCGCTGGTGCGCGACGGCGTTGCCGCTCTCGGTGGCAAAGGCGGCGGAGGTCGTCCCGACATGGCACAAGGGGGCGGGCCCGATGGGGCGAAAGCGGCGGACGCCATTGCTGCGGTGCGCGAGGCATTGGCAAGGCAGTCCGCCTAGTTCGGGCACTCTAGCGGCTCGGCGTTTCCTTGGTCACGCCGCCGCTGCCCTGTTCGATATCCATCCCGCCGGTGTCGCCCGGCTTGTTGCGATGCTTGCTGGCGGCATTGCCGCTCTTGAGCGGATCCTGAACGTTCTGCGGCTTGAACTTCTCTTTGTTCGGGGTCGGCTTGGTCGGGTCGTTGTCGGCCATTTCGATTTCTCCTTTTCAACCCAACGCATGGGGTGGCGGAGAGTTCACCGATCGGCTGAGGCGAGTCAGGATTGCGTGGTGCTGGTGCGCAGCTTGGGTTTGTAGCCCAACGCACCCTCTTCCTCGATCTGCACGCGATATTCGTCGCGCTTCTCGTGGATCGAGGCGATCACCGGACCCATGGGGACCCCGATATCGACCAGCACTGCCTCGCTGAGCTGGAGCGAGGCTTCGAGCGCTTCGGGCACTGCGTGGCTGGCCCCGGCTCGATAGAGCTCCGCCGCGTGCCGGGTGTCGCGCGCGCGAGCGACGATCAGCAGATCGGGATATTCCTTGCGCAGCCGCGCCACCAGCCGCTGCGCGAGCACCGGTTCGTCCATGGTAAGCACCACCGCCAGCGCGTTCTCGACCCCGAGCTTGCTGAGCGCCGCGCCGCGCGCCGCATCGCCGAAAGTGGCACGAATGCCAGCGCGCTTGGCGCTGGCGATGAGATCGGAGTTGGAATCGAGTGCAACATAAGGCTTGCCGTGCTTCTCCAGCATCCGCGCGATCAGGCGACCGACACGGCCTGCGCCGATGATGATGACGCGCGGTTCGCCTTCATCCTCGGGTGGCAGGTCGGGGATCGCTTCGACCCGGCGCCCAATGACACGCCCCAGACGCGCCAGAAGCGGCGTTACAGTGAGCCCTATAGCAGTGACGATCTGCCAGAACTGCGCAGTGCCAGGCTGGATCAGCAATGCCGATCCTGCGGCCGCAAGCACGATCAGCGTGGTTTCAGACGGGCTTGCCATCAAAATACCGGTCTCGGCGGCGGTCGAGCGCCGCGCGCCCATCAGCCTCAGCAACATGCCTGTCACCAGTGCCTTGAAAACCAGCACACCCACCACGGCAGCGGCAACCGCGCCGATATTTTCCCAGATCGTGGTGAGATCGATACTCATCCCCACGGTGATGAGGAAAATGCCCAACGCCAGGCCCTTGAACGGTTCGATGATACCTTCGACTTCGGTGTGGTATTCGGTCTCGGCGATCAGCAGGCCGGCGATCAGGGCGCCGACGATTGGCGACAGACCCGCCAGCGCGGTGGCCAGGCTGGCCCCGATCACCACCAGCAGGCTGGCGGCGAGAAACAGCTCCGGACTCTTGGTGCGCGCGGCTTGCGCGAACAGGCGGGGCAGGGCGATCCTACCGGCGACCAGCAGGACGGTAATTACCGCCGCGCCGAGCAGAAGCGTGTCGAGCAGTCCCTCCCAGCCTTCGGCCTGCGCGGTGGGACCCATGGCGCCCAGAATGAAAATGATCGGGACGATCATGATGTCCTCGAACAACAGCATCGACAGCGCTGCGCGCCCGACCGGGCTGTTGGTCCCCGAGATCGGCAGGACGATCGCGGTGGAGGAAAAGGCGAGCGCCAGACCCAGCGCCAGCGCACCGGTCCAGTATTGACCCATCATCCCGAGAAAAATCGCCAGCAAAGTGCCGATGATGAGCAGTTCGAGCGCGCCAAGTCCGAAGACGAGCCTGCGCATCTGCCACAATCGGTTGAAACTCAGTTCCAGCCCGATCGTGAACAATAGCAGGATGATGCCGAGCTCGGCAAAGGGCTCCAGCGCCTCCGGATCGGTAATGGTAATATGGGTGAGCCAAGGTCGCTCGAACACCAGCTGGCCGAGGCCATAGGGTCCTACCGCGATGCCGATCAGGATGAAGCCGATAACCGGGGTGATGCGAAAGCGGGTGAAGATCGGGATCACGAGCCCCGCCGCGCCCAGAATCACCAGCGCATCGGACATCATCGGGGTTGCTTCGATTTCGCCAGCCATGCCTATCGACTAGCCGGGGCACGGCTCCGTGTCACCACGCGCAGGTTTCATCTCGCGCAAATGCGTCACCCGCCGCCGACGGAGTGAGGCCCCAGCGGTTCGGTGCGCGGGCGGGTCTTGCCCGGGTGGTCGCCATCCTCGTCCCATTCGATGCGATAGAGGTCGAAGCGGCGATCGGCGAGATTGCGCACCGTGCCCTCGGCGCGGGCCCAGGAGAGATCGGCGAGGTTGACGTCGCTGATCGTCAGCGTCTCGACGTTCTCGGTCGCCTCGGCGGCGATCCCGTCGCGCGCGAAGGGAAAGTCGCACGGCGTCAGGATGCAGCTCTGGGCATACTGGATGTCCATGTTGGCGACATTGGGCAGATTGCCGACATTGCCGCTCATGACGACGAAGCACTGGTTTTCGATTGCGCGCGCCTGTGCGCAATAGCGGACCCGCAGATAACCCTGGCGGCTGTCGGTGCAGAAGGGGACGAAGATGATCCGCGCGCCCTCGTCGGCCAGCTTGCGCGACAGTTCGGGGAATTCGGAATCGTAGCAGATCTGCACGCCGATCGGGCCGCAATCGGTCTGGATGACGTTGATCTTGTCGCCACCGCGGATGTTCCACCAGTAACGCTCGTTGGGCGTGGGGTGGATCTTTTCCTGCTCGTGGACCGAACCATCGCGCAGGCAGACATAGGCGACGTTGTGAATGTCGCCGTCATCCATCCGGGTAGGATGCGAGCCCGCAATGATATTGATATTGTACCGCATGGCGAAGTCCGAAATGTCGGTCTTCAAGCGCGGTGTGTATTCCGACAATCGCTCGATCGCCTCCATCGGCGACAGCTCCTTCTCCTCGAAGCTCAGCAGCATCAGCGTGAAGAGCTCGGGGAAGACGATGAAGTCGGCTTCGTAGTCGCTGGCGACATCGATGAAATAGCGGATGGCGCGCAGGAACTCGTCGTAATCCTTCACCGCGCGCGCCTGCAGTTGGCAGGTGGCGACACGGACCGATTCGACCCCGCGCGGGATGCGCATTTTCACGGGCGTATCGCGCTCGATATAGGGGTTGCGCCAGACCATCTTGACGGCGTTCCCGGCCGAGCGCTTGTCTTCGGGCAGATAGCCCTCGAGAATGCCGACCGCCTCGAAACCATTTGCAAGCTGGAAGCGCAGCACCGGATCGTGGATCTTGCCCGCAATCACCTGGTCGAGATAATCCTGCGGGCCATCGACCTTGCGCTGGTGGCGGCGGTAATTGGGCATCCTGCCGCCAAACACGATCCCGGTGAGTTCGCGCTCCTCGGCCAGTGCGCGGCGTTCCTCGTAGAGCCGCCGCCCGATGCGAACGCCGCGGACCTTGGGATCGACGCACATTTCGTAGCCGTAGAGCCAATCGCCGGTCGGATCGTGGCGGCTACCATAACCATTGCCCGAAATTTCGTCCCAATCATGCGGCGCGAAGACCACCGGCTCGGGCAATTGCATCGAGGCGCAATAGCCGACGACTTCCTCGTCGAGCAGCGCGACGAAGCACCCTTCGGGGAAGTTGTTGATCTGCCCGCGGATCTCGCTCTGCTTGTAGGCGGGCAGATCGTCATAGGCGCGGCGCACCAGCGCGGCGATGCCGCGGATGTCCTTGATCATCGCCTGCCGAACGATCAGCCGCGCCTTGCCGACCTTCTCGCCGCTCTTGCGAGCCGAAGGGCGTGTTCTCGGAGCTTTCGCCATTGAATTCAGCTCCCTGTAGGCTGGGCTGGAGCCTTAGCTCCAGTTCGCCATTTCCTTCTCGAGATTGTCGACGATCGCCTGGAAGAACTGCTCGGTGGTGAGCCAGTTCTGCTGCGGACCGATCAGCAGGGCCAGATCCTTGGTCATCTGCCCGCCCTCGACGGTTTTGATGCAGACCTTCTCGAGGGTCTCGGCAAAACGCACCACATCGGGGGTGTCGTCGAACTTGCCGCGATACATCAGGCCGCGCGTCCAGGCGAAAATGCTGGCGATCGGGTTGGTGCTGGTCGCCTTGCCTTCCTGGTGCTGGCGGTAGTGGCGGGTCACGGTGCCATGCGCGGCCTCGGCTTCCACCGTCTTGCCATCGGGGGTCATCAGCACGCTGGTCATCAGCCCGAGCGAACCGAACCCTTGCGCTACGATATCCGACTGGACGTCACCGTCGTAATTCTTGCAGGCCCAGACGAACTTACCGCTCCATTTGAGCGCCGAGGCGACCATGTCGTCGATCAGGCGGTGCTCGTAGGTGATCCCGGCCTTGGCGAAATCAGCCTTGAATTCGGCGTCGAAGATTTCCTCGAACAGGTCCTTGAAACGCCCGTCGTATTTCTTGAGGATGGTGTTCTTCGTCGAGAGATAGACCGGCCATTTGCGATCAAGACCATAGGCGAAGCTGGCGCGTGCAAAATCGCGGATCGAATCGTCGAGATTGTACATCGTCAGCGCGACACCCGGGCTGGGGAAGTCGAACACATCGATATCGATGTTCTTGCCGTCCTCGCCCTCGAAGACCATCCGCAGCTTGCCCTTGCCGGGGATCAGCGTGTCCTTGGCACGGTACTGGTCGCCGAATGCGTGGCGGCCGACCACGATCGGGTCGGTCCAGCCGGGGACCAGGCGCGGCACGTTGTCGATCACGATTGGCTCGCGGAAGACGACGCCGCCCAGGATGTTACGGATCGTGCCATTGGGGCTGACCCACATCTTCTTGAGGCCGAATTCCTCGACCCGAGCTTCATCCGGCGTGATGGTGGCGCATTTGACGCCGACGCCGTGTTCCTTGATCGCGTTGGCGGCATCGATGGTGATCTGGTCGTCGGTCTCGTCGCGCTTCTCGATCGAGAGGTCGTAATATTTCAGGTCGATGTCGAGATAAGGCAGGATCAGTCGCTCGCGGATCCATTCCCAGATGATCTTCGTCATTTCGTCGCCGTCGAGTTCGACGACCGGGTTCTTGACCTGAATTTTTTGCATGAGTGCCCTGCTTGTCTAGAATGTCAGTCGGATAGTGAGTCCCGCGCGCTTTAGCAGAGCGAGGGGAGGGCGCAAGGCGAGGGGCCCGACAGTTAGGGCGCGGTCTTGGGTCTGAAAGAGAATGCGCCGGAAACCCACACCCGGGCTGGGCACGGCCAATCTTTCGGCCATCAGCCGGCCTCCGCTCCGACAATGACGCCAAATCGCCGTGATTCAACGGGGCCGTGAACCAGCCTCTTTTGGAAGGTCGTCGCGTGCTGCTGCTTCCGGTCGGTTTATGGTGCCGCGGCGGCCGACACGTAGTGGTGCCGGCTAGAGGATTCGAACCCCTGGCCCCCTGATTACAAATCAGGTGCTCTACCAACTGAGCTAAGCCGGCTATCGGCCAGCGCCTTTCAATCAAACCGCGCCGAAAGTCCAGCCTTCGGTGCGTGCGATCGCCGGGGTGAGGCCGGGGGGATTCCAGCGGCGTGGGTTGTCAGCGACCGCGCGCAGCCAGGCTGCGGCAAGGAGGGCGTCGGTGGCGTGATCGTCGATTGGACCGGTGGCTTCGACTTCTGGAGAGTCGAGCGCCGCCAAAGCCTTGTTCAACGCTTCATAGCTGCGCATCTTGGCCCGACCGGCGCTGCGCCCCGCCTCGCACGCCGCAAGCGAGGTGTAGATTTCGACAATTGCGGACCCTGTGTCGAGCAGTGGATCGACAGGCCAGACCGGCAGATGGCCGCGCAGCCGATGCAACATCCGCATGCCCGTCAGCGAGGATTTGCCCACCTGCGCCGCGCCGACGAGGTTGAAATTGGAATAGGGTTTGCAGCCCATCGCGGCCTGCGCGTGCTCGGTGACGCGGAAGCGGCCGCGACCGTGCGCGGCGTCGTCGCAATCGAAGCGCGCCCCGGTTTCGCTGCCGTCGCGGAAATAGGGGCGGATTGCGGGATGCGCGACGACGCTGTTCGCGGCGAGATGCGGTTCGTCGGCGGCGATCGCATCGATCAGCGCCCACAGCGCGGGCGCGTCGAGCGGCGTGCCCGTCCAACCGGGGAAATAGGCGCCGCAATCCGCGCTGGGCAGCGCGATACCAAGGTCGAGACCGACCAGCGTGTCCGGCGGCAATGCGTCGCGCAGGATGGCGAGCACCTCGCCGCGGCTCCAGCCACGCTTGCCTTCCACGAGCACCGGCGGCCCGCCTTGAGCATCGGCCAGCGCCAGCGCGATGCCCTTGTGGCGCTCGCCTTTCGCGCCCGACCAGTCGATGGCGAGGAAATGCGAGAACCGCCTCACCCGCGTTCGCGCCGCAGCTTGTCCCAATAGTCCATCCGCTTGGCGATCTCGCGCTCGAAGCCGCGCTCGACGGGTTCGTAGTAGCTTTGCGGCTCCATCTCCTCGGGCCAGTAGTCGTCGCCCGAAAAGCCTTCTTCGGAATTGTGATCGTAGGCGTATCCCGCGCCATAACCGATGTCCTTCATCAGCTTTGTGGGTGCGTTGAGGATATTGGGTGGCGGCATCAGGCTGCCGGTTTCTTTTGCGCTCTTCCACGCGGCTTTCTGCGCCTTGTAGACTGCGTTCGATTTGGGCGCGGTAGCGAGATAGAGGCAAGCCTGCGCCAGCGCCAGCTCGCCCTCGGGGCTGCCGAGGAACTCGTAGGCGTCGCGCGCCGCCATGCACTGGGTCAGCGCCTGCGGATCGGCGAGGCCGATATCCTCCACCGCCATCCGCACCAGTCGCCGCGCGAGGAAACGCGGCTCCTCGCCCGCGGTGAGCATGCGCGCGAGATAGTAGAGCGCGGCCTGCGGATCGGAGCCGCGCACTGCCTTGTGGAGAGCGGAAATGAGATTGTAATGCCCGTCGCGATCCTTGTCGTAGACCGCCACCCGGCGCTGGAGGAACCGGCCAAGCTCGGCGGGGCCCAGCGGCTGCTCAAGCTGCGCATGGTAGAGCGTCTCGGCCTGATTGAGCAGGAACCGCCCATCGCCATCGGCGCTGGCGACCAGGGCATCGCGCGCCGGGTCGGTCAGCGGGAGTTGCCCCTCGAGCGCTACAGCGCGGTCGAGCAGCTGGCCCAGCGCCGCGGCGCCCAGACGATGGAGGATGAGCACCTGCGCGCGGCTGAGCAACGCGGCGTTGAGCGCAAAGCTGGGGTTCTCGGTGGTCGCGCCAACAAGGGTTACCGTGCCACGCTCGACAAAGGGGAGGAAGCCGTCCTGCTGCGCGCGATTGAAGCGATGGATTTCGTCCACGAACAGCAGCGTCCGCTGGCCCGCCTCGGCGGCGCGGTCGGCCGCGGCGAAGGCTTTCTTGAGATCGGCGACCCCGGAGAACACCGCGCTGACGCTCTCGAAGCGCATGCCGACACTGTCGGCGAGCAGCCGGGCGATGGTCGTCTTGCCGGTGCCCGGCGGACCCCACAGGATCATTGAGGACAGCCGCCCCGCGGCGACCATGCGGCCGATGGGGCCTTCGGGGCCGGTGAGATGGTCCTGCCCGATGACCTCGCCGAGTGCAGCCGGGCGGAGGCGGTCGGCGAGCGGGGCGTCGGCGCGGGCGGGGGGTGTTGACACATCTGACACGGTGTCGGGGAAGAGATCGGCCATGGCGCCTATGTAGGACTTCCTCTGGGAGAATCCATCGCTGTGGCCCTTGTGCAAGGAGGTTGCGAAGACGCTTTGCAGCCGGTGCGGGGCAGGGTAAGTTGACGCTTTGGGGCAAGGGGGACGTTACTATGGCGACGCTTTCGACAAGGACACCGTGGCATTTGTGGGCGGTGGGGGTGATCTCGCTGGCCTGGAACGCCTTCGGGGCGAACAATTACCTTCAGACGCAACTGGGCAATCTGGCCTATATCGAGGGCATGGTGGCCGGCACGGGGGTGAGCGCCGCGGAGGCTTTGGCCCATTATGGCGCCTATCCCGCATGGGTGCACGCTGCCTGGGCGCTGGGCGTCTGGGGCGCGGTTCTGGGCTCGCTGCTGCTGTTGCTGCGCCAGCGCTTTGCGGTCTGGGCCTTTGCCCTGTCGCTGCTCGGCCTGGCGGGAACGGCGTTCTATCAGGTCACCAGCGAGCAGCCCGAGTGGGTCACCGGCGGTTCGAGCACGGTGATATCGATCGTCATCTGGTCGATCGCCAGTTTCCTGCTGATTTATTCGGTCAGCATGAAGAACAAGGGCGTGTTGCGCTAGCCCCTGTCAGCCGCGCTGCGCCAGGAGCCGCAGATAGGTGTCCACGACCGCCTGATTGATTGCGTCCCAGGAATAGGCGCGGGCGCGACGCTCGCCCGCCTTGCCGTGCGTGCGCAACAGCGCCGGGTCGGTGCAGTAGGGGGCGAGCGCGCGCGCGAAGGCGGCGGCATCGCCGGGGGGTACCAGCGCACCGGTCTCGCCGTCCAGCACAAGGCTGGCCGCGCCGGTCGCGCCGGCGGCGACCACGGGCAGCCCGCTGGCCATGGCTTCGAGCGTGACATTACCGAAGGTCTCGGTGACCGAGGGGTTGAAGAAGACATCCGCGCTCGCCAGCGCGCGGCCGAGATCGCGCCCGGTCTGGAAGCCGACGAAGCTGGCGCCCGGCAGCGCTTCCTCGAACCAGTCGCGCGCCGGTCCGTCGCCGATCACCAGCACTTTGTGCGCGACCCCCATCCGGCGCAGTTCGGCAATCGCCGCGGCGAAGGTGTCGAGCCCCTTTTCCATCACCAGCCGCCCGAGGAAGGCGATGGCGACGTTTCCATCCGCAAGGCCCTGCGCGGCTCGCCATTCGGGATCGCGGCGCGAGGGATCGAAGGTCTCGCGATCCACCCCGCGCGACCAGATCGAAATATCGCGATGCATCCGCTGCGCTTTCAATTCGGCGATCTGGCTATCGGATGGCGCCACCAGAGCGTCGCAGCGGTTGTAGAAGCGGCGCAACATCGCCTCGACTGCGGGTTCGAGGAAGCCCAACCCGTAATAGCGCGGATAGGTCTCGAACCGCGTGTGGACCGAGGCCAGCACCGGGATGCCCTGCCGCCGCGCCCATTTGAGCGCCGCGTGACCGCCCGGATCGGGCGAGGCGATGTGCATCATGTTGGGCGCGAATGCCGCCAGATCGGCTTTCACCCTGGCGTCAATCCCGGTCGCCATGCGGTATTCGCCACGCCCCTTCACCGGCATGCGGATATTGGGGAGATCGACCAGATCGCCGGTCGGTTCGAAATCGGGTTCGGGGACGGTGGGGGCATAGACGCGCACCGCCGCACCCTGCGCGAGCAGATAGCCCACCAACCGGTTCAAGGCTTGGTTCGCCCCGTCGCGGGTATAATTGTAATTGCCGCTGAAGAGGGCGATGCGAAGATCGGTAACATCCATGCTGCGCGCGCCCATAGGCGAGCCGCAAGGTTTTGGCGAGACAGGACGTAAGAGCGCCAACACGCCCTGATGCACTCACCGTGTCCCGCAACCACCCTGTCGATGGAATCCCGTTTCGTATTGACTTGCTGCGGCGCAACATTAGGTCCGGCGCCGGGCCACGCGGTCCCAACGCCGCGCGAGCTCTCTGCGAGGAGAGAATACATGACTGCCAATACCGAACCGGCGATCAAGCCGGAACGTCCCTATTTTTCTTCGGGACCCACCGCCAAGTACAAGGGCTGGGCGCTTTCCAAACTCCAGACCGAATCGCTGGGCCGCTCGCACCGGTCGAGCGTTGGCAAGGCGCGGCTGAAACACGCCATCGACCTGTCCAAGGAATTGCTCGGCATCCCCGAGGACTATCTGGTGGGCATCATGCCCGGGTCCGACACCGGCGCGCTCGAATGCGCGATGTGGACCATGCTCCACCCCGACCGTCCGGCGACCGTCGCCGCCTGGGAAAGCTTCGGCAATGTCTGGATCCAGGACGCGGTCAAGCAGCTCAAGCTGCCCAGGCTGACCACGCTCGACGCCGATTACGGCGAAATTCCCGATCTTGCCTCGATCCCGCAGGGCGACGATGTCGTCTTCACCTGGAACGGGACCACTTCGGGCGCCAAGATCCCCGACACCGACTGGCTCGCCCCGGGCCGCGAAGGCGTGACTATCAACGATGCCACCAGCGCAATCTTCGCGATGGAGATGGACTGGCCCAAGCTCGACGCGACGACCTACAGCTGGCAGAAGGTGATGGGCTCCGAGGCGCAGCACGGCATGCTGATCCTCAGCCCCAAGGCGGTCGAGCGGATCGAGAACACCGATCCTGAATGGCCGCTGCCCAAGCTGTTCCGCCTCAAGAAGGGCGACAAGCTCAACCGCGCCATCTTCGAAGGCGCGACGATCAACACCCCCAGCCTGCTCGCGACCGAGGACTATATCCTCGCGCTCGAATGGGCGAAGTCGATCGGCGGGCGCCAGGCGATGTTCGAACGCGCCGATGCCAATGCGAAAATCGTGACCGACTGGATCGAGGCGACCCCGTGGCTGCGCAACATGGTCCCCGATCCGGCGCAGCGCACCAACACCGGCGTGTGCTTCGTCTTCCAGGGCGACTACTACGAGAGCCTCACCGAGGACGAGCGGGCCAAGGTGCCTGCGCGCATCGCCAAGATGCTCGAGGATCGCGATGTCGGCTATGATTTCAACGGCTATCGCGACGCGCCGCCGAGCCTGCGCATTTGGTGCGGCGGAACGGTCGAGCAGGAGGATCTGAAACGCCTGCTGCCGTGGATCGAATGGGCCTACGCACGACTGCAGGCCTGAGCCACGCTCGGCGCACTCCGGCGAAAGCCCGGAACGCGCCCCCATTGTTGCGACATTCCCCAGACAGATCCCGCATTATGCCGGGACGACGAGGTAGACCATGACCAAGCCCAAAGTCCTCATTTCGGACAAGATGGACCCCAACGCCGCGCGCATTTTTGCCGAACGCGGCTGTGAGGTGGATGTAAAGCCAGGGATGACCCCGGAAGAGCTCGAAGCCTGCATCGGCGAATACGACGGACTCGCGATCCGCTCCTCGACCGTGGTGACGCCGGCGATCCTTGACGCCGCAACCAACCTCAAAGTCATCGGCCGCGCGGGTATTGGCGTCGACAATGTCGACATCCCCTATGCCAGCGGCAAGGGCGTGGTGGTGATGAACACGCCCTTCGGCAATTCGATCACCACCGCCGAACACGCGATCGCCATGATCATGGCGCTTGCCCGTCAGATCCCCGAAGCCAATGCGCGCACCCAGGCCGGCGAATGGCCCAAGAGCGCGTTCATGGGCGTGGAAGTCACCGGCAAGACGCTGGGCCTGATCGGGGCGGGCAATATCGGCTCGATCGTCGCCGCGCGGGCGCAGGGGCTGCGGATGAAGGTGATCGCCTATGATCCCTTCCTCACCCCCGATCACGCGGTTGAGATCGGGGTCGAGAAGGTCGATCTCGAAACGCTGCTGGCACGCGCCGACTTCATCACGCTGCACACCCCGCTGACCGACGAGACGCGCAACATCCTCTCGGCGGAGAACCTCGCCAAGACCAAGCAGGGCGTCCGCATCGTCAATTGCGCGCGCGGCGGGCTGATCGACGAGGCAGCGCTCGCCGAGCTGCTCGGTAGCGGCCACATCGCGGGCGCGGCGCTCGACGTCTTCGCCACCGAACCGGCCAAGGAAAGCCCGCTGTTCGGCCAGCCCAATTTCATCTGCACCCCGCATCTGGGCGCCTCGACCACCGAAGCGCAGGTCAATGTAGCGCTGCAGGTGGCCGAGCAGATGAGCGATTTCCTGGTCGATGGCGGGGTGAGCAATGCGCTCAACATGCCCAGCCTCAGCGCCGAGGAAGCGCCCAAGTTGCGCCCCTATATGGCGCTCGCCGAGAAGCTGGGCAGCCTGGTCGGCCAGCTTGCGCATGGCAATCTGACCAAGATCAGCATCGAGCGCGAAGGCGCGGCGGCGGGGCTCAACGGCAAGCCGATCACCGGCGCGGTGCTGGCGGGCTTCATGCGCCGCTATTCGGAAAGCGTGAACATGGTCAACGCGCCCTATCTCGCCAAGGAGCGCGGGCTCGAGGTCAGCGACGTCCGGCACGAGCGCGAGGGCATCTACCAGACGCTGCTGCGCGTCACCGTGGCGACCGAACAGGGCGAACGTTCGGTTGCGGGCACGCTGTTCGGCACCGATTCGCCGCGACTGGTCGAGATCTTCGGGGTCGGCATCGAGGCCGCGCTCGAGGGCCACATGCTCTATATCGTCAACGAGGACGCGCCAGGCTTCATCGGCCGGATCGGGACGCTGCTGGGCGAGCACGACATCAATATCGGCACCTTCCACCTTGGCCGCCGCGAGGCGGGCGGGGAAGCGACGCTGCTGCTCAGCGTCGATGCGCCGATCCCGGCCGAAGTGGTCAAGCAGGCCTGCGCGCTCGAAGGCGTGAAGCTGGCGATCCCGCTGGCGTTCTGAGCCGCGCGTTGGGAAACCGCTCGTCCCGAGCTTGTCGAAGCACCGCTTTATCTTCTAGCGCGGCTGCGCATTTGATGAACGGTCCCCGGCAGGCTCGGGGCGAAGCGAGTGAGTATCCATGACCCGACCCGATACGGCCCTGACCGACGATCTGCTGCCCGAAGGCCTGGAAGACCGCCTGCCGCGCGAGGCGGCGGCAGCGACGCGGGCCATGCGCGCGATCCTTTCGGCTATGGATGCGCATGGCTACGACCGGGTACGTCCGCCGCTGGTCGAGTTCGAGAAGTCGCTCGCAGGCCGGATGGAGGGGGTCCACACCCGCCGGATGGTGCGGTTTACCGATCCGGTCAGCCTGCGCACGCTGGCGCTGCGTTCGGACATGACGGTGCAGGTCGGGCGCATCGCCGCGACCCGCATGGCAGGCGCGCCTCGCCCGCTGCGGCTGTGCTACGGCGGCGAGGTCGCGACGATCCGCTCGGACCATCTCGACCCGGCACGCCAGCGGATGCAGCTGGGTGCCGAGCTGATCGGCAGCGACAGCGTCGAGGCCGCAGTGCAGATCGTGCTGCTGGCGTTGGAAGCATTGGAGGCGGCGGGGGTCTCAGGCGTTTCGGTCGATTTCACGCTGCCGGATCTGGTCGATACGCTGGCCGAAGCCGCGTTCCCGCTGGCTGGCGGCGAGGTCGAGGCTGTGCGCCGCGAGCTCGATACCAAGGATGCCGGCGGGCTGGCGCAGGTGCCGGGCGGAGAGGCCTATCTGCCGCTGCTCTATGCCGCGGGGCCGTTCTCCGAAGCGGTGGAGCGGCTGGCGGCGATCGACGCCAAGGGCGCGCTCGCCAGCCGGATCGCTGGCTTGCGCAGCATCGCCGCAGCGGTCGGCGACCGCGCGCGGCTGACGTTGGACCCGAGCGAGCGTCACGGTTTCGAATATCAGAGCTGGTTCGGCTTCACGCTCTACGCCGATGGCGCGCGCGGCGCGCTGGGGCGCGGCGGGACCTATGCGATCAAGGGCAGCGACGAGGTCGCGACCGGCTTCTCGCTCTATATCGAGCCGGTGCTGGACACGCTGGGAACGAGCGGCGAAGAGCCCCGTGCCACCGTGTTCCTGCCGCTCGCGCATGATCGCGATGCCGCCGCCGCGCTTCGCACGGTGGGCTGGCGCACGCTGGCGGCGGTCAGCGAAAGCGACGATGCAGCAGCGCTGGGCTGCACGCATCGGCTTGAGGACGGCGCGGCGGTCCCGCTCTAGCAGAACTCGCTGGGGTCGGGGCCCATCCGGCCTTCCGCGCTGTCGAGCGCATCGATCCGCGCCATCTGTTCGTCCGAGAGTTCGAACGACAATGCCTTGAAATTGGCCTCGATATGGGCGCGGCTGCTGGCCTTGGGGATGGTCGAGAACCCGTGCTGGATGTGCCAGCGGATGATCACCGCGCTGGCGGGCTGGCCGGTCTCCTCGGCGATGGCCTTGATCGCCGGATTGTCGAGCCCGTCGCCCTGGCCAAGCGGCGACCAGCTCTGTGTGACAATGCCCAGTTCCTCGTGGACCTTGCGCAGTTCGCGTTGCTGGAAGCTGGGGTGCAGCTCGATCTGGTTGACCGCGGGTGTGACGCCGGTTTCCTCGATGATGCGGCGCAGGTCCTGTTCGCGGAAGTTGGACACGCCGATCGACTTGGCCTTGCCCTCGTCGCGCAGTTCTATGAACGCTTTCCAGGTGTCGACGAACTCGCCCTTTTCGGGGCAGGGCCAGTGGATCAGCAGCATGTCGACATGATCGCGGCCAAGCCGCTGGAGGCATTTGTCGGCGGCCTTCTTCGCGCGCTCGAAGCCCTGGCTCTCGTTCCAGACCTTGGTCTGCAGGAAGATGTCGGCCCAGTCGCCGACGCCTTCGCCGACACCCTTCTCGTTCTGGTAGATCGCGGCGGTGTCGACCAGCCAGTAGCCGGTATCGAGCGCGGTGCGGACCGCCTTGGGCGCGTCGGCCTCGTCGATCTTGTAGGTGCCGAAACCCAGCTGCGGGATCTGGCGGTTATCGTTGAGGGTGAGGGTGGGATAGTCTGTCATAGGTTCTCCTTTGCCCTACCAATGTTACAGCGCGGCCAAGTTTCCCGAAACCCGCTTGCCCTGCCTCGGGCCAGCGCCTACCTGCCGCACCGTTTGTACTCTACCGGGTGAATTCTGCCAGATGGCCAATGTTACCGTAATCGGCGCCCAATGGGGCGATGAAGGCAAGGGCAAGATCGTCGACTGGCTCGCCAGCCGCGCCGATGCCGTGGTGCGTTTCCAGGGCGGGCACAACGCAGGCCACACGCTGGTGATCGACGGCACGGTCTACAAGCTCTCGCTGCTGCCCTCGGGCATCGTCTCGGGCACGCTGTCGGTAATCGGCAATGGCGTGGTGCTCGATCCCTGGGCGCTCAAGTCCGAGATCGAGAAGCTCGAGAGCCAGGGCGTCACCATCAACGACGACAATCTGGCCATTGCGGACAATTGTCCGCTGATCCTGCCGATGCATCGCGATCTCGACGGACTGCGCGAGACCGCGGCGGGCAAGGGCAAGATCGGCACCACCGGGCGCGGCATCGGACCGGCCTATGAAGACAAGGTCGGGCGCCGCGCGATCCGCGTCTGCGATCTGGCGCATCTCGACCATCTCGAACCCCAACTCGACCGCCTCTGCGCGCATCACGACGCGCTGCGCGCCGGTTTCGATCAGCCGCCGGTCGACCGCGAGGAATTGCTCGACCAGTTGCGCGAAATCGCGCCCTTCGTCCTGCAATACGCGCAGCCGGTGTGGAAGCGGCTCAAGAAGGTCCGCAAGGCGGGCGCCAAGATCCTGTTCGAGGGCGCGCAGGGCGTGCTGCTCGATATCGACCACGGCACCTATCCCTTCGTCACCAGCTCCAACACCGTCAGCGGCACCGCCGCGGCGGGCAGCGGGCTGGGGCCCAACAGCACCGGCTATGTGCTCGGTATCGTGAAGGCCTACACCACACGGGTCGGATCGGGCCCGTTCCCGACCGAGCTCTCCGACGAAATCGGCCAGCGGCTGGGCGAGCGGGGCCACGAGTTCGGCACCGTCACCGGGCGCCAGCGCCGGGTCGGCTGGTTCGACGCGGTGCTGGTGCGCCAGACCTGCTCGATCTCGGGCGTGACCGGCATCGCGCTGACCAAGATCGACGTGCTCGACGGTCTCGACCAAGTGAAGATCTGCACCGGCTACCGGCTGCACGGAAAGGTCTACGACTATCTCCCCAGCCACGCCGCCGACCAGGCTGCGGTCGAGCCGATCTACGAGACGATGGATGGTTGGCTCGAATCGACTGCGGGCGCGCGCAGCTATGCCGAGCTGCCCGCCAATGCGATCAAATACATCCAGCGCGTCCAGGAACTCATCGAGACCCCGGTAGCGCTCGTCAGCACCAGCCCCGAACGCGACGACACCATCCTGATGCGCGACCCGTTCGAGGATTGATGCGCGCGGCGTTGAGCAGGGGTTAAGGGGTGCGCGTTATGGCATGGCCGATGCGCATCATGTTCGCCCTGTTGCTCGTTCTTTCCCTAGCCCTGCCTTTCGGCGGGCCCCTGCGCGCAGAGACCCTGCCGGTCGCGGATTTCGTGTTGGTCGATAAATCGGAACGGACCCTGTGGGTCTATTCCCAAGGCGAAATTGTTCACCACATGACCGGCCTTCAATTCGGCGATGCGCCCAAGGGCCATAAGCGGTTCGAGGGCGACGAGCGTACCCCCGAGGGACGCTACACGATCGACTTTGGCAATCCGCAGTCGCGCTTCTTCCTCAGCCTCCGGATTTCCTACCCCAACACCGCCGACCGCGCCTTTGCGCAGGGACAGGGGCGCTCGCCCGGAGGCGATATCTTCATCCACGGCCAGCCTAATGGCCTGCCCGACGACCAACGGATCGCCGGTGACTGGACCGATGGCTGCATCGCTCTCTCCAATGCGGAGATCGAGCTGCTGTGGCAGATAGTGCCCGACGGGACGCCGATCGAGATTCGCCCCTGATAGTTCGCGGCAATAGCTCCATTCTTGACTAATTCCCGTTCTGTTCTACTCCTGTTCATGTAAACAGGAGCGATTCGTATGGCCCAGCTTGCTTATCTTCACGAAGGTGTCGAACCTTTGAGGACGGAGGGCGATGCGGTTTTCGCGTTGTCGCTCTCTCTGTTCGGAGACAACGAACAGCGATTGTCCCATCTTGCCGAGGATGCCCGCGCCGCCGGGCTGGCGGTGGGCAAACCGCACCCTCTCGAGGCTCTGCTCGAAGGCTCGGGCGGGGTGCTGGGCGATGTCGTGGTCGCCGACTGCCCGCGGATCGATGCGGGCAAGCTGGCCGCGCTCATCCGACTCGACGAGCGGGTATCGCGCGCGGGTGCGCGGCTGATCGTGGCGACTTCGGTGGAAGCCCTCGAGGATGTCTTCGGCTGTCTCGAACGCTCGCACCCGCAGATCCTTGTCGGTGCCCATCGTGCCGAGGGGCTTGTGGCACTGGGTGCGGCGCTGGCACAGCTGCCCGGTCGCCGCTTGCGCGAAGACGAAAGCGATGAGCGGGTGATGCTGCTGCGGCTGACAGAGCAGGTAGTGCGCATGGCCGAAAAACTCGACCGCCTCGCTGGCCCGGCGCCTTACATGGCGAGTGGCGCCGATGCAGGTTCGCTGCGCGCCCCGGACCGGACTTTCCGCCCCGCCGCCGAGGAGCACGACTTCCTGCGCCGACCGCGCCCGCCGCTGCCCGATCCGCGGCTGGTCAAGCGGATCATCCGCGACCGTGGGATACGGAGCAAATATTTCGATGCCGAGCTGTTCGCCGATCCGGCCTGGGATATCCTGCTCGACCTTACCGCCGCGCGCGCCGAGCATCGCCGGGTCTCGGTCTCCTCGCTGTGCATCGCCGCGGGCGTTCCGCCGACCACCGCACTGCGCTGGATTTCGCAGATGGTCGAGAGCGGCTTGCTCGAACGCACCCAGGATCAGGAAGACAAGCGGCGCGCCTTTATCGCGCTGACCGACCGGACCGCCGATGCGATGGCCCGATATTTCGAGGATGTCCGCAGCGGGAGCGGTGCTCCGCTCTGACGTTAAGGGATCAGGCGTCCGCGCTGCGCAACACGATCGTTAGCCCGTCCGCAGGCGGATCGCAGGGCAGCGCCATGCGCCGTGCATCGGCGCGGGCGCGGATCAGGATCGCTTCGGTGATATTGGGATCGTGCAGGACGGTGTCAGCCATACCCAGCAGCCGCGCCTGCCGCAGCGTGAGATCGTCGGGATCGTCGCTGGCGAGCGCAATTTCGATGACCTGCGCGCCCTGCGGCTCTGCAGCATCGGCCAGCCAGCCCTCGACCCGCTCGGCGCTACCGCTTGCGAGCGGATCGAGCGGACCGTGCTCGGACAGCGCGGCATCGATGGCGCGGCGCCGCTCGTCGCCATCGGGCCAGCGTGCGCGGATCTTGTCTCTCGCTTCCGACAGCGCGGTGGCCAGATTGCCAAGGCCAGCGGGTAGCAGCCGCTCGAGCCGCAGCCGCAGATGTTTGGACAGCCCGGCGGACGCGCCGCCGGTGCCCACCGCGATCAGTACCGGTTCGCGTTCGAGAACGCTGGGGAGGGTGAAATCGCACAATTCGGGCCGGTCGGCGACATTGACGAGCAGGCCGAGGCGCTTGAGCCGCAGCGCCGCCGCCTCGGCCGCACGGCCATCCTCGAGCGCCACGAAAGCAAGCCGCGCGTGATGCGCCTCGGCCTCGCTGCAGATATCGCCTCCGGCGCGCTCGACCAGCCGCTGCTTGGCCTCGGCCATCCCCCCGCTGCCGACCAGCACCACCCGCGTGCCCGCGATCCGGTGGAAGAGCGGCAGGCTGTTCATGCCAGCCACTCGGGCATGCGTTCGACGTCCATGATGGCGCTGGGCGCGATCCGGTCGGCGACGGTGGCGAAGCGGTCGCCATCGACCAGCACCTCGGCCACGAAACCGCGCGAATTGTAGGACGACGCCATGGTCGCGCCATAGGCGCCCGCGGTGCGGAACACCGCCAGATCGCCGGTGGTCAGCGCATCGCATTCGCGGTTCATCGCGAAGGTGTCGCCGGTCTCGCAGATCGGGCCGACGATATGCGCGGTCGTCCGCTGGCCGGTGGGTTCGACCGCCTCGAAATCATGCCAGGCGCCGTAGAGCGCGGGGCGCGCGAGATCGTTCATCGCCGCATCGACCACCACGAAGGGATGTGTCAGCCCGCGCTTGACCCGCACCACGCGGGTCAGCAGCACACCGGCATTGCCTGCGATCACCCGCCCGGGCTCGAACATCAGCCGTACGTCCCAATCCCTGGTTACCCGCGCGACCATGGCGCCGTATTCGGCCGGGGCGGGCAGCACCTCGCCCGCGCGATAGGGTACGCCAAGGCCGCCGCCGAGATCGGCATGGGTCACTGTGCAACCCGCGGCGCGCAGTTCCGCGATCAGGGCCCCCACCTTGCCGAAGGCGGTCTCGAGTGGTTCGAGGCTGGCGAGCTGGCTGCCGATATGCACCGCAATGCCGCGCATATCGAGCCCGTCCTCGCCCGCCAGCGCAGTGTAAATCGCGGCGGCGCGGTCGAGCGGGACGCCGAACTTGTTCTCGCTCTTGCCAGTCGAGATCTTCTCATGCGTGCGCGCATCGACATCGGGGTTCACCCGCAGAGCGCAGCGCGCGGTCTTGCCCATCCGGCGCGCGATCAAAGCGAGCTCGTAGCCCTCTTCCTCGCTCTCGATGTTGAACTGGCCGATATTCTCGCGCAGTCCCTGTTCGAGCTCGGCGTGGGTCTTGCCGACGCCGGAGAAGACGATGTCCTCGGGCTTCATCCCCGCGGCCAGCGCCCGGATCAGCTCGCCGCCTGAAACGACATCCGCGCCATAGCCCTGCCGCGCGAGCACGCGCAGCACCGCGAGGTTGGGATTGGCCTTCACTGCGAAGGCGATGTGCGGGTTGTCGAGCGGCGCCAGCGCCTCGCGGAACACCGCAGCGTGGCGCTCGATCGTGGCGCGCGAATAGATATAGACGGGGGTGCCGACCGCCTCGGCGATCGCGGGGAGCGGCACGTCTTCGGCATGGAGCACGCCGTCGAGGAAAGTGAAATGATCCATCGCGGCGCCGCATGCCGCGATGCGCGGCCCAAGTCGAGTTATCTGTGCTTTTCGCCTGCCAAGCTATTTGGCGGCAAGCTATTCGGGTGGCAGGTCGAAGGGGTCGTCCTCGCGCTCTTCCGAACGGCGGCGCAGTTCGACGCTGCGCTCGGGGGCGGCTTGCGGTTCGAGTTCGAGCAATTCCTCGGAATCGGGCGGAATCGTGCTGCCATAGGGCGCAACGGGGAGCGTGGCGCCCGGCGCCGGCGTCAGAGCGGCTTGCTGCCCGCAGGCGGTCAGCGCCAGCAGCGCGCCGATCACGATCGGTATTCGTCTCATTCGTCGATCCCCAATTCGCTGCGGGCCTCGGCCGCGCGCTGTCGTACCTGATCGGGCGCGGTGCCGCCATAGGAGGCGCGCGCCGCGACCGAGGCATCGACCGACAGGGCGGCGAAGACGCGCTCGTCGATGCGGGCATCGATCCCGGTCAGCTCGTCCAGCGACAGCGCGTCGAGCGCGACCCCGCGGCTTTCTGCCAGCCGCACCGCGGCCCCGGTGATGTGATGCGCCTCGCGGAAGGGAATGTCCGCCTCGCGCACCAGCCAGTCGGCAAGATCGGTCGCAGTCGCATAGCCGAGCTCGGCCGCCTGCCGCATCCGCGCGACTTCGAAGCGGCTGTCCGCCACCATTCCGGCGGCGGCGGCGAGGCACAGGTCGAGCAGGCCGGCGGCCTCGAACACCGGCGGCTTGTCGTCCTGCATATCCTTGGAATAGGCCAGCGGCAGCCCCTTCATCGTCACCATCAGCGCGGTGGCGCAGCCGATGATCCGCCCGGCATGGCCGCGCACCAGCTCTGCGGCATCGGGGTTCTTCTTCTGCGGCATGATCGAGCTGCCGGTCGAGAGCGTGTCGGGCATCCGCACGAAGCCGAAGGGCTGGCTCGCCCAGATGATCAGTTCCTCTGCCAACCGCGAGAGATGGATCGCGCACTGGCTCGCGGCGGCGAGGTAATCCATCGCGAAATCGCGGTCGGATACGGCGTCCAAGCTGTTGCGCGTCGGACGCGCGAAGCCCAGCGCGCGGGCGGTCGCCTCGCGGTCGATCGGGAAGCCGGTGCCGGCCAACGCCGCGCTGCCCAGCGGGCATTCGTCCATCCGCGCGCGCGCATCGGCGAAGCGGCTGCGATCGCGCCGTGCCATCTCGTAATAGGCCAGCAGATGATGGCCCAGCGTTACCGGCTGCGCGGTCTGGAGATGGGTGAAACCGGGCATGATCGTGTCGGCATGTTCCTGCGCTCGCGTCACCAGCGCGCGCTGCAACGCCTCGATCCCCGCCTCGGCGCGCAGCATCGCCTCGCGCATCCACAGCCTGAAATCGGTCGCCACCTGATCATTGCGGCTGCGCGCGGTGTGCAGCCGGCCTGCCACCGGGCCGACCAGCTCGGCCAGCCGCGATTCCACGGTCATGTGGATGTCTTCAAGGTCCCAGTCTTCGGGCACGCCGTCGCGCTCGTATTCCGCGGCGATGGTTTGGAGGCCCTCGTCGATCGCCTTCGCGTCCCCGGCGCTGACGATGCCTTGCGCCGCCAGCATCGCGACATGAGCGCGGCTGCCCGCGATATCCTGCCGCCACAGCGCCTTGTCGAAGGGGATCGAAGCGTTGATTTCGCGCATGATCGCGCTAGGCCCTTCGGCGAACCTGCCTCCCCACATCGTATTGGAAGCCTGCTTGTCCCGCGTCTCGCTCACTCTCGCCACCATCCTATTCGCCAGTCTCGGTCTTGCCGGCTGCGATAGGGGAGCGCCCGAGGGGGCGCAAGAAAGCTCCGGTACGGGCGCGATGATCGCTGGCGAGATCGACCGCAGCCAGGCGGGCGAACTGATGCCGGCGGTCAATCTGGTTGATCCCGACGGGCGCGTGCTCAATTTGGGTGCGTTGCAGGGCGGGCCGGTGCTGCTCAATCTGTGGGCGACCTGGTGCGCGCCTTGCGTCAAGGAAATGCCGCTGCTCGATGAGCTGGCGGGCGACTACGGCGAGGAGCTGACGGTGATCGCTGCGAGTCAGGACCTTCAGACCGAAAAGGTCGGGCCGTTCTTCGCCGAGACCGGGCTGATCCATCTCGAACCGTGGATCGATCCCGAAACCCAGCTCTCGATGGTGCTGGCGGACGCTTTGCCAACGACAGTGCTCTACGATGGCGCCGGCCGCGAGGTGTGGCGGGTCGCCGGCGAACTCGACTGGTCCGCTCCCGAGGTGCGCGCCGCGATCGACGAGGTGGTGAGCGAAACCGTGAGACCGGCGGCCGCCCAGTAGTCGGCGCGAACTTATCGACGCTGGGCGAGAATGTCCGTGGTGGGCGCTGACGGGCTCGAACCGCCGACCCTCTCGGTGTAAACGAGATGCTCTACCAACTGAGCTAAGCGCCCCACGGGGTGCCCACATAGCGTGCCGGGGTGCAAAATCAATTGCCGTTGCGCGGGTCGGAGGGCTAGGCGCAGCGGCGATGACCGTGAAGCTCACCGTACTCGCCACCGGCGGCACGATCGCCGGGATCGCCGGGTCGGCGACCGCCAGCGATTACGACGCCGGTCAGATCGCGATCGAAGACTATCTTGTTGATGTCGCCGGGCTGGGGCTCGCTGCCGAGCTGTCGGCGCAGCAGATCGCCAATATCGATTCGGCGGATATTGGCCAGAAGGTCTGGAACGACCTCCACCGCGCGGCGCGTGCGGCGCTGGACGATCCCGAATGCCACGGCATCGTCATCACCCACGGCACCGACACGCTGGAGGAAACCGCCTTCCTCCTCGACCTTACGTTGCCCGCGCACAAGCCGGTGGTGATGGTCGGTGCGATGCGACCCGCCGATGCGGTCGGCTATGACGGGTTGCGCAATTTCGCCAATGCCATGCGCGTGGCGGGCGATGGCGATGCCGCGGGGCGCGGCGTGCTGGTGGTAATGGGCGACCGGATTTTCAGCGCGCGCGACGTGCGCAAGGTGCGCACTCGCGGGACCGAAGCCTTTCGCGGTTTCCCGCGCGAATCGGTGGGGCTGGTGACGCCGTCTTCGCTCGAATGGTTCGGTGCGCCGTGGCGGGTTGGCGACGAGGCACAGTTCGAATGGGTGGATAAGCTGCCCGAAGTCGCCATCATCGCCGCCTATTCCGGCCTCGGCGCCGATGCGGTGGCACGCAGCATCGGGCCCGACACGCGCGGCGTGGCGGTGGCCGGGGTGGGCGAAGGCAATATGCCCGAGGCCGCACGTCGCGAACTGGCTCGCCGCTGCGCGGAAGGGCTGCAGGTGGTCCGCGCCAGCCGCGCCGATGAGGGGCTGGTCGATGCCGAGCCCGATGATGCGGCCAACGGCTTTATCGCCTCGCGCGCGCTCAACCCGGCCAAGGCGCGCATCCTGCTGCAATTGCTGATCGCCAGCGGCGAGACCGACCGCGCGGCGATCCAGCGCGCCTTCGACGGGCGCTGACAACCGGGTCCCCGCACCAGCGAGGACCCGATATCGACAGGATTAGCCGTTGGGTACGACCAGATATTTCTCGCCGGTCTTCATCGCGCGATAATCAAGCACCGCGTTCTTGGTCAGCATTTCCTCGAGGCTCACCTTGCGCTTGTAGCTGCTGGCGAAGGTGGTGGTAAGATTTGCGAGCACGCGCTGGCGCATCCGCATCACGGTTTCCATCCCCGCCTGCTGGAGGAATGGCGTCAGCAGCCAGCCCGACAGCGTCCAGCCGAAGCCATAGGACGGGGTCAGCACGGTGGGGCCGAGGTCGAGCCTTCCGTAGATGTACATCTTCTTGGGCTGGTTCGAACCGTAGCGGCTGAATTCGCTCATCTTGGAAACCGCGACCTGTTCCATTGCCTTGAAGCAGTGATCGACGGTCTGCCCGCCACCGATCGGATCGAAGCCGAGAAAGGCATCGGTCGCGTCGATCGCGCTGCGCAACTGGGCCATGAAATCCTCGTCGGAGGAATTCACCACATATTCGGCGCCCTGCGATTTCAGCAGTTCGACCTGCTCGCGCTTGCGGACGATGTTGACCAGCGCCATCCCGTCTTCCTGGCAGATGCGGTTGAGCATCTGGCCCAGATTGGAGGCGGCGGCGGAATGGACGATGGCCTTGTGTCCTTCGGCCCTGGCGGTCTCGACGAAGCCCAGCGCTGTCATCGGGTTGACGAAGGCGCTGGCGCCGTCCTCGGAGGAGATATCGCCCAGCGGCAGGCACATGGTCGCGTCGGCGATGGCGTATTCGGAGAAGGCGGTGCCGGGGACGCAGGCAACCCGCTGGCCCATCAGCGCCTTCGCCATCTCGCCATCGCCGGTCGCGATCACGGTGCCAGCGCCTTCATTACCGACCGGCAGCCGCTGGCCATGGCGGCCCTTGGAACCCGTATTGAACGGCTCGGGCATCCGCGCGACCAGCTTGCCGGGGGAATAATCCGCATTCTCCAGATCCGCCGGACCGGTCAGCAGCGCGAGGTCGGAGGGGTTGATCGGCGCGGCTTCCATCCGGACCAGCACCTGATTGCCCGTGGGGTCGGGGAAACTGCTTTCGGCCAGTTCAACGGTCAGCGTGCCGTCGCTCGCGAGGGTGGTGAAAATCTGCTTGCCGGTCGTGGTCATCGGTCTCTCTCCTGTGGGGAATCTTTGGCCTGTTCGGGATAGATGGCTTCCATGAAGTAGAGGCCGTGGGGGGGTGCATTCAACCCCAGTTGCTGGCGGTCGCGCGCTTCGAGCGCGCTGGCAAGTCTTTCCTCGCTCCAGCGACCCATGCCGACCAACGCCAGACAGCCGACCATCGAACGCACCTGATGATGGAGAAAACTGCGCGCCGCGGCGTGGATTCGTATCTCCTCGCCCTCGCGCTCGACATCGAGCCTGTCGAGCGTCTTCTCAGGGCTTTTGGACTGGCAATGCGCCGAGCGGAACGTTGTGAAATCATGCTGTCCGACCAGCAGTTGCGCCGCGCGGTGCATGGCTTCGGCATCAATTTTGGGCACGATCTGCCAGGCACGAGCGCGATCCAGCGCCAGCGGGGCGCGGCGGTTGACGATGCGATAGAGATAGCGCCGTTCGGTGCAGGAAAAGCGCGCATGCCAGTCGTCGGGGACCACTTCGCACTGCGTCACGGCGATCGGATCGGGGCGAAGGTGCGCGTTGATCGCACCCATTAGCCGGAAGGGGGCGAGCGATGTGGCGATATCGCAATGGCAGCGCATCGCCACCGCATGAACCCCCGCGTCGGTCCGGCCCGCGCTGTGCAGCGAGATCTGCTCGCCGGTCACGCCGTGGATCGCGGCCTCCACCGAGCGCTGGATGCTGGGCCCGTCCTTCTGGCGCTGGAAGCCGAAGAAGGGTCCGCCGTCGAATTCGAGAGTGAGCGCGAAACGGGTCATGAGGGTCAGGCGAGTTTTGTCCCGGCCTCGACCGATCGGCCGCGGAGGAATTCGGCGCGATCCATCGCCGGCTTGCCGGCGCGCTGGAGCCGCAGCGGCCGGATCGCGCCGCTGCTGCAGGCGATAGCGAAGTCGGCATCGAGCACTTGTCCGGGCGTCGCTGCCTCGTCCGATGCGACCACCTCGGCCTTGAGCAGCTTGATCCGCTCGCCCTCCAGCTCGAACCAGGCGCCCGGGAAGGGCGCCAGTGCGCGGATTGTGCGCTCGATCGCTTCGGCGTCCTTGCTCCATTCGATCCGCGCCTCGGACTTGTCGATCTTGGGAGCGTGGGTCGCCTCGGCGTCGTTCTGCGGGATGGCGCGGTGGTTGGCCAGTTCGCGCAAGGTGCCGACCATCAGCTGCGCACCCAGTTCGGCGAGCTTGGCTGTCAGTTCCCCCGTCGTCTGGCGCTCGATCGGCTTGCGCAAGGTCGCCAGCATCGGTCCGGTATCGAGCCCGGCCTCCATCTGCATGATCGTCACCCCGGTGGTGACATCGCCCGCCATGATCGCGCGGTGGATGGGGGCGGCCCCGCGCCAGCGCGGCAGGATCGAGGCGTGGACGTTGAGGCAGCCATGCGCGGGCGCGTCGAGGATTGCCTTCGGCAGGATCAGCCCATAAGCGGCGACCACCGCGATATCGGCCTCGAGCGCGGCGAAGCGCGCCTGCTCCTCGGGCGATTTGAGCGAGGTCGGGCTGCGCACTTCCAGGCCCAGCACCTCTGCCTCCTTCTGCACAGCCGAGGGCTGGAGCTGCTTGCCGCGACCCGCGGGGCGCGCCGGCTGGGTGTAGACCGCCACTACCTCATGCGCCGCCTGGTGGAGCGCGCGCAGCGTCGGCACGGCGAATTCGGGCGTTCCCATGAAGATAATGCGCATGATGGTCTTTCCGGTGGGCCTGGTCCCTGATGAAAGACAGGGGAGGAGTTTCGGTTTTCAATTCTCTGGCTGCGCCCTATCTGTCGCCCCATGGCATCGCAAGAGATCGAAACCCTCGCTTCGGCGCTGGCGCGGCTCCCCGGCCTTGGGCCCCGCAGCGCGCGCCGCGTGGTGCTGTGGCTGGTCAAGCGCCGCGAGAGCGCGCTGCCCGCGCTGATCGAGGCGCTGGCGCAGGTCGGCGAGACGCTGGTCGAATGCGACATCTGCGGGAATGTCGACACCAGCAATCCCTGCGGCATCTGCGCCGATCCGCGCCGCGACGCCAAGGCGATCTGCGTGGTCGAGGATGTCGCCGATCTGTGGGCGCTGGACCGCGCCAAGCTGTTCACCGGGACCTATCACGTGCTCGGAGGGCGATTGTCCGCGCTGGACGGCGTTCGGCCGGAGGATCTCGATGTCGCGGGGTTACTAGCGCGGGTCGAGCGGGGCGGGGTGGACGAGGTCGTGCTGGCGATGAACGCCACGCTCGAAGGGCAGACCACCGCGCATTATCTCGCCGAACGGCTGGAGACCTTCAGCGTCCGGGTCACCCAGCTCGCGCATGGCCTGCCGGTGGGCGGCGAGCTCGATTATCTCGACGAGGGCACGCTGGCGCAGGCTTTGCGTGCGCGGCGTCCGGTGGGTTAAGCGGCTGACGGTGCTTGCTAACGCGCCCCTCGCATCCTAAATTACCACCCATGGCTATCCGTGAAATTCTTGAAGTGCCGGATCCCCGGCTCAAACTCGTGTCTGAACCCGTCACCGAATTCGACGAGGGGCTCAAAGAGCTCGTCGCCGACATGTTCGAGACTATGTACGCCGCGCCCGGCATCGGCCTGGCCGCGATCCAGGTCGGCGTTCCCAAGCGGCTGCTGGTGATCGACCTCCAGCCCGACGACGAGGATGCGGAGCCCGAGGTGTGCAACCACGGCGGGCACCAGCACACCCACCAGCCCACGCGCAAGGAGCCGCGGATTTTCGTCAATCCGGAGATACTCGATCCGGCGGACGAGCTGGCGAGCTATCAGGAAGGCTGTCTCTCGGTCCCCGAGATCTACGCCGATGTCGATCGCCCCGCGCATTGCCGCATCCGCTATCAGGACATCGGAGGGCAATGGCACGAGGAAGACCTCGACGGCTTGATGGCGACCTGCCTCCAGCACGAGATGGACCATCTCGAGGGCATTTTGTTCATCGACCACCTTAGCCGGCTCAAGCGCAACATGGCGCTCAAGAAGCTGCGCAAGCTGCGCGAGGCTGCCTAGCAGCCCCGCGCGAAGCTGTCGGGTTCAGGCCGCTTCGACCATTCCTTCCAGCGCCTTGACGCAATCTTCCATGCATTCGCGGCACATGCGTTCGCAGCGGCGGCAATGTGCATTGTCGTGCTTCGCGCATTCCTCGGCGCAGACCTTGCAAGCCAGGATGCAGGCTTCGAGCAGCGATTTGATCACCGCGGTATTGCCATGGGTGCGCCGTGCCGCGACCGTGCTGACCGCCTGACAGATATCCGAACAATCCGAGCATTTGCGGATGCAGGCGGACATGTCGCCATCCTCGGCGTTGCAGGCATCGACGCAGCTGTTGCAGATCGCCGCGCAATACATCGCATGCTTGACCGCCTCGCCCAGCTGCTCGTTGTAATCGCCACCCACCTGCGGGTGGTCCTTGATCATTTCCTTGATCGACATGCGGAATTCTCCTTCTGCTCAATGGAGCGGGTGGAACTGGGGATTGTTCCGAAGCGCGCTTGGCCTATGCCGCCGTTCCATCTATGTTCCGGACATGGAAATGCTCGCAACATTCGTCGCGCTCGGCGCGCTGGTCGTTGGTGCCGTTGTCGGCTGGTACTTCGGCTCGCGCCCGGTAGCCGAATGGAAGGCGCGTCATGGCGAACGCGATGCCGAAGCGCGGGAACTCGACGAGAAATTCCGCAAGGCGATCGTCGAACTGGAGAACGCCACCGTCCGGGCTGGCCGGGCGGACGAGCTGACGATCGAACTTCGCGAAACGCGCTCGGGGCATGAAACGGCGATGGACGAGGTGCGGCGCACCAATTCCGCGCTTGCCTCGGAACTGGCGACGCTGAAGGAAAAAACCGCCAATTTCGACGAGCAGAAGCGCCTTCTGGTCGAGGCGCGCGAGGAATTGCTCAAGGAATTCCAGAACACCGGATCGGCGGTGCTGTCCAAGGCGCAGGATACCTTTCTGGAACGGGCCACCGAACGCTTCGGCCATTCGGAGAAGACGTCCGAAGCCAAGATACGTGAACTGCTTCAACCGGTGGGTGACCGACTTAAGAAGTATGAGGAACAAGTCGCTGCTTTGGAAGAAAAGCGGACCAATGCGTTTTCATCTCTCGCCACGCAGATCGAGCAGATGCGTCTTGGGCAGGAAGAAGTCCGGCGCGAGGCCCAGCGGCTGGGCAATTCGCTAACCAATGCGCCCAAGGCGCGCGGCCGCTGGGGAGAGCGCGCGCTGCAGAACGTGCTCGAACAATGCGGGTTGTCCGAACACACCGATTTCACGCTCGAACATTCGGTGGAAACCGAGGATGGCCGGCTGCGGCCCGATGCGATCGTCCACGTTCCCGGCCAGAAGAAGCTGGTGATCGACGCCAAGGTCTCGCTCAACGCCTATCAGGCGGCGTTCGAAGCCGACAGCGACGAGGAGCGCATCCGCCACCTCGATCTGCACGCTAAATCGATGCGCAACCATGTCCAGACGCTGGGCACCAAAAGCTATCAGAGCCAGTTCGACGAAGCACCGGACTATGTCGTCATGTTCGTCCCCGGCGAGCATTTCGTGGCTGCAGCGCTCGAACACGATCCCGAATTGTGGGATTTCGCCTTCCGCAACAAGGTGCTGCTGGCGACGCCGACCAATCTCGTCGCCATCGCGCGCACCGTGGCGCAGGTCTGGCGGCAGGATACGATCGCGCGCGAGGCGGTGGAGATCGGCAAGGCGGGGGCCGAGCTCTACGATCGTCTCGCCGTCGCGGCCGAGCATATGAAGCGGGTCGGCGGCGGGCTCGAAACCGCGGTCAACAATTACAACAAGTTCGTCGGCAGCTTCGAGCGCAACGTGCTCTCGGCGGGCCGGCGATTGTCGGAAAAAGGCATCGAGATCGGCAAGCGCGAGATCGAGGAAGTGCCCAAGGTCGAAGCGACCCCGCGCTACAACAACGAGGACGCCGCGCTGATCGACGATCAGCAGGCCGCGAAAAGTTAGTCCAAACCGGGTTTCGTCAGGGTTTGCGCGAACCAATCTGTCGCAATTTCTGCGTGGCGATATCCAGCACCTGGAGTTTGGCGAAATATTTCGCGACCACATCGGGGTCCTCGCTCAGGGCGTCGCCCAACCCGTCGAGCAGATCGGCGATGCTGAGCAATTCATAGGATTCGGAATTGCGCGCCGGTGCCGGAGTAGGGGCCGGATAGTCGCCCTGCTTAACCGCCTTGACCACCTTGTCGACGGTCTGCTGGCTGCTCTGGCCGTTGGGCAGCCAGAGCTGGACATCGGTCGGCCGGTCGAACCGCATCCCCATCGATTTGCCGTTGCGCCAACCGACCACGCCCGAGACCGACAGCGTGCCGCGCCGCAAACGGACGCGCGCACCGACATCGGGCAATTCGGCCGCTTCTACTCTGGCCCCCGAGGGGGAGATATTGCGCAGCCGAACCGGCCCCGACATGGCGTCGGTGGCAATGGTTGCCGCCACGAACAGATTGGTTCGCGGCTCAGCGCGTTCTTCGGTGTGATTTTTGTCCATTGTTCGTTTTGGAGCCTAGATGAGATTGAGGCGCTCTGCCAATCAACCTCACTCGATCGCAAGGCTTTTTCCCCGCTTGTGTGCAACAAAAACACCGCTTTCAGTTGTCGAGAAGCGCCAATATTTCATAGCCGAGCACGGCAGCGGCGACTGCGGCGTTGAGGCTGTCGGCGCGGCCGTGCATCGGCATGGTCACCCTGAGGTCGCAGGCCATTTCGTAGTCCTCGGGCAGGCCGCGCGATTCATTGCCCACCATCACGAAGCAAGGCGCAACATAGGGCGCGCCGCGATAGGGGCGCGCATCGCGCAGGCTCGCGGCGACCAACTGGCCTTCGCCCCCGCGCAGCCACGGCAGGAATTCGTCCCACCGCGCCTGGGCGATCGCTTGCGTGAACACCGCGCCCATGCTTGCGCGGACCGCCTCGACGCTGAAGGGATCGGCGCAATCGTCGATCAGGATCAGTCCGCCTGCGCCGATCGCATCGCCGGTGCGCAGCATGGTGCCCAGATTGCCCGGGTCGCGCAGCGCCTGCGCCACCAGCCAGATCGGAGCGCGGCTGCGATCGATCGCGGTCAGCGTGGTGTCGAATTCGGCGAACACTCCGGCGACCGCCTGCGGATTGTCCTTGCCGGTGATCTTGGACAGAATGTCGGGCGTCGTCTCGACGATTTCGCCCCCGGCTGTGGCGACTTCGGCTTCCAGCGCGGCGAGCAGCGGGTGTGGATCGCGAGAGTCGGACAGCACCAGCATTTCGGGCACATGGCCGCATTCGCGCGCATCGGTCAGCAGCCGCAGCCCTTCAGCGAGGAAGCGACGCTCGCGCTTGCGGTGCTTCTTGTCGCGCAGGGCGCGCAGCGCCTTGACGGTGGGATTGGAGAAACCGGTGATCCGGCGACGGTCGGTCATGGCAGCAGCTCGGCGGTCAAGTCTCGCCGAACCCGTCCTCGATCATCGCGGAAAGCTGGGTCATGACCGCTTCGGCGTTCTCGCCCGAGACGGTCAGGACGATGGTGTCGCCCCTGGCTGCGCCCAGCATCATCAGTCCGAGGATCGATCCGCCCGCGGCGGCGGTCGCGTCCTTGGCCACGGTCACCTTGATGCCTTCGGGGAGCTCGCTGACCGCGCCGACGAATTTGGCGCTGGCCCGCGCATGCAGGCCGCGCTGGTTCACGACCGTCAGCTCGCGGCGCAATTCGCTCAAGAGGCCTGCTTTCGCGGCGCGGCCTCGTCATGGCCGAGGAATTTGCTGGCGACGGTGATGTAATTGCGTCCGGCCTCCTGCGCGGCCTCGACCGCCTGGGTCACATCCATCGATTTGCGCGCGCCGGACAGCCGGATCAGCATCGGCAGGTTGATCCCCGCGATGACCTCGACCCGCCCGGCGTCGAGCAGTGAAATGGCGAGGTTGGAGGGGGTGCCGCCGAACAGGTCGGTCAGGATGATCGCGCCCTTGCCGGTATCGACCGCGGTAATCGCATCGGCGATCTCCTGGCGGCGGCGTTCCATGTCGTCATTGGGGCCGATACAGATCGTCGCGATGCAATCCTGTTTACCAACGACGTGCTCCATCGCATCGATGAAGTGCTCGGCGAGCTTGCCGTGGGTGACGAGGATCAAGCCGATCATGCGTGGGGGGTCCGTGTCGTCCTGTGTCATATGACGAAAGCTGTGCGCCCTTGACCCTGTCTCATAGCTGAGTCAACCGGCGAGCGCGGCCAGTCCCTCGGTGGCATCGGTGGCGCGGGCGGTGAGATTGCGGTGCAGCACCGTGGGCGTACGACCCGCATCCTGCAGGGCCCGTACAAGCTTTTCCGCGGTGTAAACCGAGCGATGGCGCCCACCGGTGCAGCCGAAAGCGATCGTCAGATACGCACGGCCCTGCGCCTCGTAATGCGGGAGGAGCTCGAGCACCAGATCGCGGATGCGCGCGAAGCTGGGGGCAAAGGCAGGGTCCTGCTCGATGTGCTCGCCCACTTCCGGATCGAGCCCGGTCTGTGCGCGCAACCCATCGATCCAGTGCGGATTGTCGAGGAAGCGCATGTCGAACACCAGATCGGCGAGCGGCGGCATTCCGCGGGCGAAACCGAAGCTGTTCACCGTGATCGTCAACTCCTGCGGCGCATCGTCGGCGAAGCGATCGCGGATCGCCTGCTGGAGATCGTTGCTGGTGAAGCTGGTGGTGTCGATCACCATTTCTGCCCAGCGGCGCACCGGATCGAGCAGTTCGCGTTCGGCACGAATGCCTTCGCCGATCGGGCGTCCGCGCGCCATCGGGTGGCGGCGGCGGGTTTCGTTGTAACGTCGCTCGACCTCGCCGCTGGCGCAATCGAGATAGAGCGTCTGGACTTCGAGATCGTCGCGTTCGCCAAGTTCCTTGATGCGGCCGACGAGTTCGGCAGGGATGAAGCCACGGGTCCGCGAATCGATCCCGATCGCCAGAGGCATGACCTGGCACTCGTCCTTCGAGAGCAGGTCCGGCAGCAGCCGGATCGGGAAATTGTCGATCGCCTCCCAGCCGAGGTCCTCCAGCACCTGCAAAGTGGTGGACTTGCCCGCTCCCGAAATGCCGGTGACGACGAGGATCTTCTGCGCCATCATTTTGTGCGGCTGCGTCGTCTGCGATTCGGTTGCCATTCGGGCAGTCTGTCAGTCCTGCAAGGAATGTAAATGGACGCCCCGAGCGTTCGCCACAGTTCAGGCGATCCCGAACCGCGCCAGTGCGTGTTCGGCGCGAATGGCGGAGGCTGGACCGCGCGCAACGAAAGCCAGCTGCGGGATCGCCCGCCCGAGCCATTCGGCGCTGCCGAGCTCGGGCAGTCGCGGGACGTCAGCGGCAAGCAGCAGGGACAGTGCGACGGGTGCTTCGGTGCAGGGCATGTCGACAATCCCGACGCCGCGGATTTCGAGCTTCCCCGCTATATTGGGGGGCGGGGCGGCCCAGAGGTTCTCACCGCGCAGGTCGAGGCTCACGCCATCGTCGCCCACCAGCAACGCACCGCGATCGATCAGTTCCAGCGCGAGGGTGGACTTGCCGCTGCCGGGAGGCCCCTCGATCAGCAGGCCGCGTCCGCCGATCGCGACGCAGGTCACATTGGCGATCGCCAGTGCCATGATGTCAGCGCTTGATCGCGGGCAGGCTCAGGACGAAGCATGCGCCGTCCCCGCCATCGCTTCGCGACGTGGCGATCAGCGTGCCGTCATGCGCCTCGGCGACCGCGCGGGCGATCGCCAGCCCCAGCCCGGAATGATTGCCGAAATCCTCCGCATCGGGCCGCAGAGAATGAAAGCGCTCGAAGATCTGCTCGCGCCGTTCTTCCGGAATGCCCGGCCCCTCGTCGCTCACTGCGAGCAGGATCCGTCCGTCGCGGCCTTCGAGGTCGATCGCGATGGCGCCATCGGGCGGGGAGAAGGATACCGCATTGTCGAGCAGGTTTTCGATCACCCGCTCTAGCCGCGCGGGTTCGCCCAGCACGCGGTAGGACCCGGCCGGCGCGTCGAAGCGGATCGTGCGTCCCTCGTTCTCGTGGCGGTCCTCGCGCGAACCGATGATGTTAGCGACCAGCTGCGCCAGATCGAGATCGACGAAGGTCGTCCGCGAAAGTTCGGCATCGATGCGGCTGGCGTCGGAAATGTCGGAAACCAGCCGGTCGATCCGCCGCACGTCGTGACTGGCGATATCGTTCAACTGGCGGCGCAGATCCGGGTCCTCGACCTTGGCGAGCGATTCGACCGCGCTGCGCAGGCTGGCGAGCGGGTTTTTGATTTCGTGCGCGACATCGGCGGCGAAGCTCTCGACCGCATCGATCCGCTGGCGCAGCGCACCGGTCATGTCGGAAACGGCGCGCGCCAGCATGCCGATCTCGTCGCGCCGCTGCGGCAGACGTGGGACCTCGACCTGCCGGTCGCGCCCCTGGCGGACGCGCGCTGCGGCCTGAACCAGTTCGCGCAAGGGGCGGACGATCGTCTGCGCAAGGAACAGCGACAGCAGCGTCGAAACCAGCAGGGCGACCAGCACAACCAGCGCCACGGTCGAGCGCGCCTCGCGCACCCGTTGATTGATATCGACGGGGTTGCGGGTGATCAGCAGCGTGTCGCCATCAAGCCCCACCGGGGCCGCCGCGGTGATGACATGGCTGCCGTCGGGCGCGTCGCGCAGCACGATCTGGGTCAGGCTCTCGCTGCGCGCGCGGGCCAGTTCGGGCCAGGCATCGGCGAAATCCGAAGCGGGCTCGTTGTAGTCGGGCAGCACTGGAGCGCCGACGATCCGGTCGAACCACCGATCGAGCGTGAGCGCGAATTCCTCGCTTCCGTCGGTGGGCTGCTCGCCCAGCGTGAAGGATGGTGGCCCGAGCGCGAAACTGTCCGATTCGAGCATGCCTTCGGGCCCGTAGACGCGGATCCGCAGCCGCTGTTCCTTGCCGATCTGGATGAGCAGCGCTTCCTGCCGGGCGTCGCTGGCACCCGCCAGTGCTTCGGCGGTGATCTGCGCCTCGACCAGCGCCAGCTTGAAGCGCTCGTCGAGCAATTGCTCGCGATAGGAATCGAGATAGATGAACCCGCCGCCCAGCAGCACAAGCGGCAGGACATTCACGAACAGGATCCTGCTGGTGAGCGAGAGACGGCCCTGCCAGCGCGACCTCTCGGAACGCGGATCGCGTGCGCGAAGGCTGCTCGGATCGGTCACGAGGTCAGCTTTCGGCGAAGCTATAGCCGGCACCGTAGAGCGTATCGATCGCCGAGAATCCGTCGTCCACCACGCGGAACTTTCGCCGCATCCGCTTGATGTGGCTGTCGACTGTGCGATCGTCGACGAAGACATCGTCGGGATAGGCGGCATCCATCAGCTGGTTGCGGCTTTTGATGACGCCGGGGCGCTGGGCCAATGCTTCGAGGATGAGGAATTCGGTCACGGTCAGCGAAACCGGTCGGTCGTCCCAGGTGACCTGATGGCGCGCCGGGTCCATCACCAGCCGACCGCGCTCGATTTTCTCGATGGGTCGTTCGCTCTCGGGTGGCGGGGTGGCGCCCTCGGGGAGCACCGCATCGCTGCGGCGCAGGATTGCGCGGATGCGGGCCAGCAGCAGGCGCAGGCTGAAGGGCTTGGCGATGTAATCGTCGGCACCCAGTTCCAGCCCGGCTTCCTCGTCCTGCTCATGATCCTTGCTGGTCAGGAAAATCACCGGCAGCGCAGAATGCTCGCGCAGCCGGCGCAGCAGTTCCATCCCGTCCATCTTGGGCATCTTGATGTCGAACACGGCGAGATGGGGCGGGTTGTCGAGCAGGGCCTTGAGCGCCGCTTCGCCATCGGAATAGACCCTCGTGGCATAGCCTTCGGACTGGAGCGCGATCGAGACAGTGGTCAGGATGTTGCGGTCGTCGTCGACCAGAGCGATGACAGTGCGCCCGTCGACCGGAGCCACGGTTTCCGGTGTGGCGGAATGCTCCGCGCTGTCCAGATCGGTTTGAAGCGTGCCATTGTCCATGTCGCACTCTGCCTATCCGCTTTGCTGCGCCAAGACAACGCGCGCAAAGCGCGGCTCGGCGTGCCGCTTCATGGTGAATACATCCTTCAAATTGACGCGGCGGCATGGCTTGCCTAGATACCTGCTTGTGGCCCCGCGCATCCGATGTGCCCCAGCCGCTCCATGCAGCCCGTCCGGTTCGGAGACTTCAGTGCCTTCATCGCTTACCCATTCGCTTGCCGACCAGGGCATCGCCACCGATGCGACGATCCACGCAAATCTCTCGTCGGAGGAGCTGACGAAAGCGGCGCTGGCGAACAAGGAAGGGCGCCGCGCCAAGCACGGCCCGCTGGTCGTCGAAACCGGCGCGCACACCGGGCGCAGTGCCAAGGACAAGTTCATCGTCCGCGATAGCGAGACCGAAGAAACCGTGTGGTGGGACAACAACGCCTCGATGACGCCCGCGCAATTTGCGGCGCTGAAAGAGGATTTCCTCGCCGAGGTGAAGGGCAAGGAGACGCTGTACGTCGCCGATCTGTTCGGCGGTTCGCAACCAGAGTATCGCGCCAATGTTCGGGTTATCAACGAACTGGCGTGGCACAACCAATTCATCCGCACCTTGTTGGTGAGGCCGACGGTCGAGGAACTCGAGGGCTTCGTCCCGGAATACACTATCATCGATCTGCCGAGTTTCCGCGCCGATCCCGAACGTCACGGTTGCCGTGGCGAGACCGTAATCGCGGTCAGCCTGTCCGAGAAGCTGATCCTGATCGGGGGGACCAAATACGCTGGCGAAATGAAGAAAAGCGTTTTCGGCATCCTCAACTACCTGCTCCCGCCGCAGGGCGTGATGCCGATGCATTGTTCGGCCAATATCGGCCCCGACGGCAAGACCGCGGTGTTCTTCGGGCTGTCGGGTACAGGCAAGACGACGCTGAGCGCGGACGCCAGCCGCACGCTGATCGGCGACGACGAACACGGCTGGTCGGATACGGCGGTCTTCAATTTCGAAGGCGGCTGCTACGCCAAAATGATCCGGCTCGACCCCGAGGCTGAGCCCGAGATCTTCGCCACCACGCGTATGGAAGGCACCGTGCTCGAGAACGTGGTGATGGACGAGGAAGGCGAGATCGACCTCGACGACAACAGCCTCGCCGAGAACACCCGCGGCGCCTATCCGTTGTCCTCGATCCCCAACACCAGCGCCGAGAACCTCGGTCCGCCTCCCTCCAACGTGATCATGCTCACAGCCGATGCCTTCGGCGTGCTGCCTCCGATCGCGCGGCTGACCCCGGATCAGGCGATGTACCACTTCTTGTCGGGCTACACCGCCAAGGTCGCCGGGACCGAGATCGGCGTCACCGAACCCCAGGCAACTTTCTCGACCTGTTTCGGCGCCCCGTTCATGCCGCGCCACCCCAGCGTTTACGGCAATCTGCTCAAGAAGCGGATCGCCGAGGGCGCGGCACAATGCTGGCTGGTCAACACCGGCTGGACCGGCGGCAAATACGGCACCGGCAAGCGGATGCCGATCAAGGCTACCCGCGCGCTGCTCAACGCCGCGCTCGACGGATCGCTCAACGATGTCGAATTCCGCAAGGATCCCAATTTCGGCTTCGAGGTTCCGGTCTCGGTGCCCGCACTGGACCAGGCCGGGCTCGACGCTTCGATCCTCGATCCGCGGACGACATGGGACGACAAGACCGAATACGACCGCACCGCGCAAAAGCTGGTGCAGCTCTTCGTCGACAATTTCGAACCTTTCGCGGAGCATGTCGACCAGGGCGTACGCGACGCGGCCCCGGCTGCCGCCTGAGGCCAGAGCTTTGGGCTGACCCTATCGACGGTTGGAGAGGAGACCCCCGCCCGGGATACCGGAGCGGGGGCTTTCTTTTGCGACGCCGGCCAAATCTGTCCGATGCATCCGGCCTTGGCGCAGCCGGAGAGAGTTTCACTCGGCCGATGGCATCGCGTCGACTTCAGCCGGGCAACGTCGATGCTGCCTGGATATAGCGCCCGACATTCTTCGCCAGCACGTCGAGCGGCGCGTTGCCGCCCAGCACCACCGCGTCGTTGAAGGCCTTGAAATCATAGGCAGAGCCCAGGTCCGCCTCGGCGCGGGCGCGCTGGCGGACGATCTCGCTATGGCCGACCTTGTAGCCGCAGGCCTGGCCCGGCCAACTGCAATAGCGATCGACCTCGGAGGCCACTTCCTCGTATTTGCTGCCGTTGCGCTCGACGAAGAAATTGCGCGCCTGTTCGCGGGTCCAGCGCTTGTGGTGGAGACCGGTGTCGACCACCATCCGGCAGGCGCGGAACGCCAGCGCCTGGAGATAGCCCAGCCGCCCGACCTTGAACTCGTCGTAAGCGCCCAGTTCGTCTGCGATCTGCTCGCCATAGAGCGCCCAGCCTTCGGAAAAGGCGTTGAAGGCGAGGATCGAGCGGATCAGCGGCAGGCGGTTGGAGTATTCGCCCTCCCAGACATGGCCGGGGATGGTCTCGTGATAGGTCAGATCGGCGAGATCGTATTTGCGGTGGAGATCGGTGGTGCGAAGATTGATCCACATCCGGCCCGGGATCGACCCGTCCTTGCTGCCTGCACCGCCATAGGCGGCCGGCGCGCCGGGTTCCTCCGAGAGCGGCAGGCGGCGGACTTCGAGGTTGGGATCGACCAGCGTGTTGAAGGCGCGCGGCATCTGCGCGGTGATCCAGTCGATGCGCTCCTCGATGAAGGCCATGATTTCGGCACGCCCGGGATCGCCTTGCGCAAACTGGTAGCGCGGATCGCGGCTCAGCGCCTGCATTCGCTCGCCCACGCTGCCGCTGGTGTAGCCGATCTCGCGCAAGATCGGGTCCATCCGCGCGTGCAGCATCGCAAGTTCCTCGAGACCTGCCTCGTGCACCTCGTCGGGGCTTTGCGTGGTGGTGGTGCTGGCGCGCAGCGCCCAGGCGTACCATTCGTCGCCACGCGGCTGGCTCCACATCCCCGGATCGCCGTCCGCCATGCCGCGCTGGAGGCCGAGCTCGGCGAGCTGGCGGGTGAGCGCCTCCGCGATCGGTCCGGTGACCAGCGGTTCGGCGCGCGCGGCGAAGGCACTCGGCATGCCCTTGGCGGCGAGGTTCTGACGCAATTGCGCGACGAACAATTCGCCCGATTGCGCGCTGGCGATCGTGCTCTGCATCTGCTCGAGCGCCTTGTCGATCAGGAAGGCCGGCGGGACCACGCCCATGCCGCGCGCCGACTGCATCCGCTCCAGTTCGCCATCGAGCACGCTGGGGAGGGCTTCGAGACGTTCCATATAGGCATCGGCATCGCTGCCATCCTCGAGCGGGTGACTGCTGTCGAGGAAGCGCGGCATGTCGAGATAGGTGCCCACGTTCTGGATCACGACATAGGGGGCGTTGCGCCAGCTGCCGACCGCGACATCGCCATAGGGCAGGGCGAACCCATCGAGCGCAGTGGAATAAGCGCTCTCGACGACATCGAGACTCGTCACCAGATCGGGATCGAGCTCTTCGCGCGGGACCATGCGGACCCGTTCGAGATCGCGACGCAGCGTGGCGGCGTAGAGGTCCTGCCCGGTCTGCGACTGATCCTCCAGCCGCGCGCGCAATTCCGCATAGCGCCCGGTGTCGACGCCAAGCGAGGTGGCCCGCTCGGGTTCGTGTTCGAGCAAATTGTAGGCCACCACTTCGAGCAGGCGTTCAGCACCGATGGCCTGAGCCTGCGCAATACCTGTGGGACGCCCGACGGAGGTGCAACCGCCGAGCGTGAGGGCGGTGGTCGCGCCAAGCCCGGCGAGGGCTTGGCGGCGGGTGAGGGCAAAGTTGCTCTGGATCATGCCGGGCGGTGTGCGCGCCCGGCATTATCCTGTCAAATCAATCGATATATTCAGGCGGAACCGTACCGCCACTCTCGGCTAGCGCGCATCGTGCGCCGGTGTAGCCACAGATTGTCCTCCGTGCTGCCCGTGTAATCTTCCAGCCCGAGTTCATCGGCAAGCGCCTTGCGGCTCTCGTAGTCGGAATCGACATTGATGAGCTTGAGCAGATCGACAATCGAGGTCCGCCAGTTGAGGCGGTCCGAACCCGGCATCGAATCGAGATTGTTCTCGACATCGATCCTGTCGCCCGCAGCGCGCTCGGCCTCGGGCTTGGGCTCTTCGATGCTCGCGGCGCCTGGTGAGGTGGCCGCGGGAGGGGGCATCGGGCTGGCCGGGTCGCGCGGGGGCCGATTCTTCGCCGTTTCGGGCTCGGTCCCGAAAATCGCATCCTTGATCGAACTGAAGATACCCATGAAATTTGCGCTCCGATTGTCGCGCATCGCGATGATGCGCCTGTCAGGTTTGAACGGCATCGGGCGCGGGCTGTTCCTTGCAAAACAGGCTTTCGTCGCGCCGGTCGCGCTGCCAAGAGGCGGATCATGCTCGATCTCGCACTCTCGATCACCGTTCTCGCCGCTATCGCCCTGCTCGGGGGCGCCTGGCTCGCCTGGAAGCGCGACCATCGCAAACAGGCGGTGCTGATGCTGGTGCTGGTCGCCGTCGCGCTGCTCAATGTGGCGATCTGGACCGTTCCCGACGAAGGCGGAACGGCCCCGCTCGACCGGATCGAGCGGGACGCGGACCAGTAATCGCAGCAGGTATCAGTCGGGCAGTTCCCAGCTGACCGCGCTGGTGTAGCTGCTCGCGACCGCGTCGCCGCTGGAATTGCGCGCAGGCTCGAAGCGCGCGCGCTGTTCGAGCAGGCGGCAGGTCGCCGTGTCGAGCGCCGTGTGGCCGGTCGATCCGGTGATCGTGCATTCGGTGACGCGGCCATCATGGGCGATCGCCAGCCGGAACCGGGCGGTCCCGGTCAGTTCGCGTGCGATCCAGGTCGAGCGATAATCGTTTGTCGTGATCCACCGCCCGGGATCGTTGCGCGGGCGCGCCGCCAGTGGAGTGACCCCGTTTGTGGTCGAGGGAGTGGTCGGCTGCGGTGCTGGAGCTGCGGGCAGGTCGGAACCCGGTAGCCGGATGATGGGGCCGCGCGGGATGATGATTTCGGTGGTCTCGAATGGCGACGCCGGCTTCGCGAATGAGAGCGGCGGTTTGGGTGCGACAATTGGATCGACCGGGTCGCGGGCCTGCGGACGGGGTTCGGGTTGCGGCTCGGGCGAGGGCTCGGGCGGTGGCGGTTTGGGCAGTTCGATCTGCGCACCGGTGAGAGGTTTGGGTGGCGGCGTCAGCACCCCGGTGAACGACAGGCCGGTGATCAGCGCGGTGCCGATCGCGGCGTGGACCGCGACGACGGCGATCATGCTGGCGGGGGACGGGCGGCGGGTCTGGTCGGCATAGGCCATAGGTCAGTCCTCTCTCTCTTGCGACCGCCTGTGCGACGAAAGAAGCCGGGCGGCCTGCCTAAAGATAATGTTACAACATAACAACCTCTGCAAGAAGTTTCGCGTTGCCCGATGCAACGGGTTCGCCGCGTCGCTTGCCAGCGACATGGCGGTATTCGCAGGTCTGGAAATCCGTCTAGCTTGGGCCCTTGGCCCGGCTCACTTGATCGGGCAGGAGGGATCGAGCCGGAAGTCGAGATAATTGTCGACCGAGGCCATCAGCTCGTCCTGCTCGTTCTCGAAGAAGTGGTTGGCGCGCGGGATTTCCTCGTGATGCACGGTGATGTGCTTCTGCGTGCGCAGCTTCTCGACCAGCTTGGTCACCGCATTGGGTTGCACCACCGTATCCTGCGCACCGTGGATGAATATCCCGCTCGCCGGGCAGGGGGCGAGGAACGAGAAGTCGTACATGCTCGCCGGCGCGCCGATCGAAATCCAGCCGCGCACTTCGGGGCGGCGCATCAGCAATTGCATGCCGATCAGCGATCCGAAGCTTACCCCTGCGACCCAGGTCGTCTGCGCCTCAGGGTGGATCGACTGCACCCAGTCGAGCGCGGAGGCGGCATCGGACAGCTCGCCCACACCATTGTCGAAGCTGCCCTGGCTGCGACCGACACCACGGAAATTGAACCGCAAAGTGGCAAAGCCGCGATCAACGAAGTTCTTGTAGAGCTTCTGCGTGATCTGCTCGTTCATCGTCCCGCCGCCCTGGGGGTGCGGATGCAGGATCATAGCGACCGGCGCGCGCGGACGCGGCGCAGGCGAAAAACGGCCTTCGAGACGGCCCTCGGGGCCGGGGAAGATGACGGTCGGCATGGTTGGAGTACCTAGCGAGATGGTTGGCCCGCGCTGCCGGTGGTGGCGCGCGAGAGGTCGCGGCCTATATAGGCTTTCCGTCGCAATTCGCAATTGTTTAGAGGCTGTCCCATCGCCGAACGCATCTATCTCGATCACGCTGCCACCACGCCGATCCGCCCCGAAGCGCTTGCCGCGCTGGAGGAAGGCTTGCGGCTGTGGGCCAACCCGAGCAGTCCGCATGCCGAAGGGCGCAAGGCCAAGGCCGCGCTGGAGGATGCGCGCGCGCGGATTGCGGCGGCGCTGGATTGGGATGGCGAGATCATTCTCACCTCGGGTGCGAGCGAGGCCGCGCAGCTGGCACTGGGCAGCGCGCAGGCCGGTGCGCGGTTGGTCTCCGCCACCGAGCATGATGCGATCCTCGGCGCTGCGCCAGACGCCGAACGGCTCCCGGTGCGGCCGGATGGCGCGCTCGACCTCGAAGTGCTGCAGGAGGCGATCCGCCGCGAGCGGCCGCTGGTGGGGGTGCAGCAGATCAATTCGGAGACCGGCCAGTGGCAGGACCTCGCCACGATTGGCGCGATCGTTCGAGAGGCAGGTGGCGTGCTGCTTGCCGATTGCGCGCAGGGCGCGGGCAAGTTCGCGCTCCCCGATTGCGACATGGCGATCATCTCGGCGCACAAATTCGGCGGACCGGTCGGCGTGGGCGCGCTGCTGGTGAAGAATTTCGCTCTGCTCAGACCCGGTGGCGGGCACGAGCGCGGCTATCGCCGGGGAACCGAGAACCTCCCCGGCGTGCTTGCGATGGCGGCGGCACTCGAAGCCTGCGGCAGCCCCTATTGTGACCCTTCGGTGCTCGAACCCTTTGAAGCTTTGGCCGAGGATTGCCGCAGCATGGGCGGCACCTGGCTGGCGGACCTACTGGCTGCGCCGACGCCCTATATCCACGCCATCGCCATGCCGGGCATGAGCGGCAGCGCGCAGCTGATGCGTTTTGATATGGCGGGGATCGCCGTCTCGCAGGGCAGCGCTTGCTCGAGCGGCAGCCTCAAGCGCAGCCATGTCCTCGAGGCGATGCAGCTCGGGCCCGCCATCGCCGACCGTACCATTCGCGTCAGTCTGGGCTGGACCACCACAAGCGCCGAGGTCGAACGCTTTTGCGAGGTCTGGCGGGAACTGGCCCAGCGAGCCTGATCCGCTCACCACATCGGCATCCGTTGGTCCTAAGCCTGTCGAAGAACGCGCTTCACCCAGAACCGACCGCCGCCCAAAACAGCACTTCGACAAGCCCCGCGCGAGGCGTTAGGGTCGCTCCCGACATGATCTATCTCGACTATCAGGCGACCACCCCACTCGCTCTCGACGCGCGCGACGAAATGATGCGCTGGCTCGACGGGCCCGGAGGCAGCGGGTTCGGCAATCCGCATTCGCCACACCGCATGGGTCGCGAGGCCGCTGCCGCCATTTCCTTGGCGCGCGACCGGGTCGCGGCGCTGTTCCCCGCCGGGGGCAAGGTGATCTTCACCTCGGGCGCGACCGAGGCGATCAATCTCGCCATCCGCGGCACTGCGGGTCACGACGATCGCCGCACCGTCTCGGTCTCGGCGATCGAACACGCCGCTGTGCTCGACACCGCGCGCAGCATGGGTACCTGCCACGAGCTCAACGTCGCCAAGAACGGCCAGTGCAACACCAAGCAGGACCTTCCCGCCGACACGCGGCTGGTCTGCGTGATGCAGGTCAACAACGAGATCGGCACGATCCAGCCTACCATCGACTGGCACCGCAAGGCCAAGGGCGCCAACGCGCTTTACCTGTGCGATGCGGTGCAGGCCTATGGCAAGATCGAGCTGACCGCTGCGGACATGATCGCGGTGAGCGCGCACAAGATGCACGGGCCCAAAGGCGTGGGCGCGCTGTGGGTTCGCGACGGCCTCGAGCTCGCCGAGGTGCAGACCGGCGGCGGGCAGGAATTCGGCATCCGCTCAGGCACGCTCAGCCCCGCGCTCATCGCGGGGTTCGGTGCCGCGGCGCTGCTGGCGAAGGAGCAGATGGCGATCGATGCCGAGCATGTCGAAAAGCTCTGGCACCGCGCGCGCGATCTTTTCGCGGACTGGAAGCTCAACGGTAGCGAGGAAGCGCGCTGGCACGGCAATATGAACATCCGTCGTAAGGGTCTGGATGTGAACCGGCTGATGAGCGAGGTGCGCGACGTGATGTTCTCCGCCGGTTCCGCCTGCGCCAGCGGCTCGGGCCGCACCAGCCATGTGCTCGAGGCGATCGGGCTTTCGGGCAAGCAGGCCAAGAGTTCGATCCGGTTAGGTTGGGGGCGCTACACCACGTTGGAAGAGATCGAGCAGGCGGCGGACAAGATCAACGCCGCGGCAAAAGCGCAGGGGTTGTGAGCGTTCGCGTCAGCTTCACCACCGCGCGCGACGAGCGCGTCGAGGCAACCGGTGAACCGGGCGACAGCTTGCTCGCGATGGCGCAGGGCGCGGGCATGCCTTTGGAAGGCACCTGCGAAGGCCAGATGGCCTGCTCGACCTGCCATGTCGTGATCGACCCCGAGTGGTTCGCGAAGCTACCGCCAGCGAGCGAGGACGAGGAAGACATGCTCGACCTCGCCGCCGGCGTGCGCCGCACCAGCCGCCTCGCTTGCCAGATACTGCTCGACGAAAGCCTTGACGGATTGAGCGTATCGGTCCCCGCCGACAGCCACGACGCACGGCGGTTTTGATGGCGCTTTGGGCGGATTGCGCGCCTGATCGGGTAGGGCCTTGCGCCTCTCCGTAAGCTGCGGCATCAGGATTTATGCGCAAACACCTGCTAGCCGTCGCCCTTGCCCTCCCAATCTCGGCTTGCGTCGGCGCCTCGCCGTCGGAGCCTATCGCGGCTGCGCCGCATACCGAGCGAAACGCCGCAGAGCAGGCCGCGTTCTATCTGCAGCGGATCGCAAGCTTGGATGATGCCGGGCCGCAGCTGAATGCGGTGATCTCCACCAACCCGAACGCGCCGGTCGAAGCTGCCGCGGCTGAACGGGCAGGCCTCCCGCTGGCAGGCCGCACGGTGCTGGTGAAGGACAATATCGAGACGCGCGAACTACCGACCACCGCGGGCAGTCTTGCGCTAGAAGCCAATAGTACTCGTCGTGACGCCCCCTTGATCGCGAAGCTGCGGGCTGCAGGAGGCGTGGTGCTGGGCAAGGCGAATCTGTCCGAGTGGGCGAACATCCGCAGCAACAATTCCACCAGCGGATGGAGCGCCATCGGCGGCCTGGTCAGGAACCCCCACGCCATCGACCGCAATGCCTGCGGTTCGTCCTCGGGCAGCGCGGCTTCGGTTGCTGCCAATCTGGCTTGGGCGGCGATCGGGACCGAGACCGACGGCTCGATCACCTGCCCCGCCAGCGTCAACGGCGTCGTCGCGCTGAAACCCACCGTCGGGCTGGTCAGCCGAACCCACGTCGTCCCGATCAGCCATTCGCAGGACACCGCCGGACCGATGGCCCGCAGCGTCGCCGATGTCGCCCTGTTGCTGACCGCGGTTGCCGGGAGCGATCCCGCCGATGCGGTCACCGCCGGGGCCGACCGGCGCCGGACCGAGTACCACTCCGGCCTCGGAACTGCCTCGGTCGCGGGCGTGCGGGTCGGGGTGATGCGCAATCAGGTTGGTGAGCGCGAGGATGTGACTCGCCTCTTCGAGCAGGCGCTTGCGGATTTGCGCAGCGCCGGCGCGATCCCCGTCGAAATCACCTTCGAACCGCAATCGGAGATGTATCGGGACGAATTCGAAGTCCTGCTTTACGAGCTGAGGACCGGCATGGAGGAATATCTGTCGAGCCTCCCCGGCGAGGGCCTGCCGGGAAGTCTTGCGGATCTCGTCGCGTTCAACAAGGCGCAGGCGGCAAGCGAAATGCACTGGTTTGGCCAGGAGCTGTTCGAGCTCGCGCTGACCAAGACCGATGAGGCAGCCTATCGCGCGGCGCGCGAGAACAGCCGCCGCCTGGCTGGTGAAGAAGGCATCGACCGCCTGCTCCGCGAGCACGATGTCCAGTTCCTGATTGCGCCCACGACCGGGCCTGCCTGGGCCAGCGACCTCGTGAACGGCGACAATTTTTCTGGCGGCATCGGCGCGGGCAGCCTCGCCGCCATCGCTGGCCATCCGCATCTGACCGTGCCCATGGGTCACGTCGAAGGGCTCCCGGTCGGACTGAGCATGATCGGCGCCAGATGGGCGGACCATGCGGTGCTCACGGCCGGTGCAGCCTATGAAAGGGCGCGAACCTCTCCTTTGCTCGCGCCGACTTACGAGCGCTGGTCTCCGGGGCAGGGAACCGCGGAGTAGACGCTGCGGACTGGGCCCTCGGCCCCGCCATTCGCACTTCCCAAGAAGACAAAAAGCCCCGCCGCATCGCTGCGGGGGGCCCTTCGTTTAACTTTTCTCGGCCTGCGATCAGGCGGTTTCGAGTTCGTTGTCCTTCACCTTTTCGCCAACCGCTTCGATCAGCGCCTTGGAGAAGGCGGGGATGTCGTCGGGGTTGCGGCTGGTGATGATGTTGCCATCGATGGCGACTTCCTTGTCGACCACCTTCGCACCGGCGTTCTTGAGGTCGGTGCGGATCGAATGGTAGCTGGTCGCGGTCTTGCCTTCGATTATGCCGGCTTCGATCAGCAGCCACGGTGCGTGGCAGATGGCCGCGATCGGCTTGCCCGCGGTGTTGAAATCCCGGACGATGGCGACGGCGCGTTCGTTGACGCGGAGCAGGTCGGGATTGATCTGGCCACCGGGGAGCAGCAGACCGTCGAATTCGTCAATGCTGGTTACATTGTCGACTGTCGAATCGACTTTGACGCTTTCGCCCCAGTCGCCGCCGTCCCAGCCCTTGATCTTGCCACTTTCGAGGCTGACGACCGTGGTCTTGATGCCGGCCTTTTCGAGATTGGCTTTGGGCACCAGCAGTTCGGACTGTTCGAAGCCGTTGGTGGCGAGGATCATTACGTGCTTGGTCATGGGTAACTCCTTGATTTCCTGTTGCCCTACCAACGTATGGGGAAAGCTTGCCGTTCCCCATTGGTAGCCGAGGCGTGGCGGTGATAGGGCGGGACGACTGGAATCATTTCCGCCCATCCCACCGGAACCGTGACACCGCCGAACCGGCGTCGCCCTCGTGCTCCGACACCGTCCCACGGCCACCGGCATTGGGTGCTTCAGCGGATGAGCGGGTAGGAATATAGATGCCCAAGACCGACACGACCGTACCCGATCCTATCGACGCAATCGTCGATACCCCATTCGATGCCGCATTGTCCGAGCGCTATCTGGTCTATGCGCTTTCGACCATCACCGCGCGCTCGCTGCCCGATTTGCGCGACGGGCTGAAACCGGTCCACCGCCGCCTGCTGTGGGCGATGCGGCAGCTGAAGCTCAACCCCACCGACGCCTTCAAGAAAAGCGCGCGCGTGGTCGGCGACGTGATCGGCAAATACCACCCGCATGGCGATGCCAGCGTCTACGATGCCATGGTCCGGCTCGCGCAGGACTTCGCGCTGCGCTATCCGCTGGTCGAGGGGCAGGGCAATTTCGGCAATATCGACGGCGATAACGCCGCTGCCTATCGCTACACCGAAGCCCGGATGACCCGAACTGCGGTGCGGTTGATGGAGGGTCTCGACGAAGGCACGGTCGATTTCGTTCCGACCTACAATGGCGAGGAGCAGGAGCCGGAGATATTCCCGGGCCTGTTCCCGAACCTGCTCGCCAACGGCTCGAGCGGGATCGCGGTCGGGATGGCGACCAATATCCCCAGCCACAATGTCGCCGAGGTTGTGGATGCCACGCTCGAGCTGATCGACAACCCGCATGTCGAGCACGCGCGGCTGATGGAGCTGTTCCACGGGCCCGACTTCGCCACCGGCGGGCTGGTGGTCGACGGGCCGGAGGTGATTGCGCAGGCCTATGAGACCGGGCGCGGCAGTTTCCGCGTGCGCGGGCGGTTCCACGCCGCCGAAGCCGAGAAGCCCGCGGATCGCGAGGCCGGGATCGAGCGGCTGGGAGGGGGCCAGTGGCAGCTGGTGGTCAGCGAAATTCCCTACCAGGTCCAGAAGGGCAAGCTGATCGAACAGATCGCGCAGGCGATCGCCGACCGCAAGCTGCCGATTCTCGAGGATGTCCGCGACGAGAGCGACGAACAGATCCGGCTGGTGCTGGTGCCGCGCAGCCGCAATGTCGATCCCGAACTGCTCAAGGAATCGCTCTACAAGCTGACCGATCTCGAGACCCGCTTCGGGCTCAATCTCAACGTCCTCGACGCCACCCGTACGCCGATGGTGATGGGGCTGAAGGAACTGCTGGGCCATTGGGTCGCCAGCCAGATCGATATCCTCCAGCGCCGCAGCCTGCACCGGCTCGAGCAGATCGCTCGGCGGCTGGAGCTGGTCGAAGGCTATATAATCGCCTTCCTCAATCTCGACCGGGTGATCGAGATCATCCGCACCGAGGACGAGCCCAAGCCTTTGATGATGGCGGAGTTCGGCCTGACCGACCGGCAGGCCGAGGCGATCCTCAACATGCGGCTGCGCTCGCTGCGGCGGCTGGAGGAAATGCAGCTGCGCCAGGAAAAGGACACGCTGCTCAAGGAAAAGGAAGAGCTCGACAAGCTGCTCGCAGCGCCTGCGCGCCAGCGCACGCGGCTCAAGCGCGAACTGACCGACCTGCGCAAGGAATACGGTCCCGATACCGCGCTCGGGCGCCGTCGCACCAGCATCGAGGAAGCCGCGCCGACGGTCGAATTCAGCATGGATGCGATGATCGAGAAGGAGCCGATCACGGTCATCCTCTCGCAGCGCGGCTGGGTGCGCGGCGCGCGCGGGCATGTCCCGCTCGATCAAGAGTTCAAGTTCAAGGAGGGCGACGGCCCGGCCTTCGCGGTCCATGCGCAGACCACCGACAAGCTGCTGCTCGCCGCGGACAACGGGCGGTTCTTCACGCTGGGGGCGGACAAATTGCCCGGCGCGCGCGGTTTCGGCGAACCTTTGCGCAACACGCTCGACATCGACGCCGAGGCGCAGATCGTCGCCATGGTGCTGCATTCTCCCGAGCAGCGGCTGTTGCTTGCCGCGAGCACGGGCAAAGGCTTCGCCGCCGCGACCGGCGACCTGCTCGCCGAGACCCGCAAGGGTCGCCAGGTGGTCAATCTCAAGGGCGATGCCAAGCTCGCGGTGGTCCGCCCTATCGCCAGCACCGACGATCATGTCGCAGTAGTCGGCGACAACCGCAAGCTGGTGGTCTTCAACCTCGAGGAACTGCCCGACATGACGCGCGGGCAGGGCGTCCAGCTGCAGCGCTATCGCGATGGCGGGATGGCCGATGCGCGCACCTTCCGGCTCGAGGAGGGCCTCAGCTGGGCGATGGGAGGGGAGAGCGGTCGCACCCGCACCGAGCCCGAGATGTGGCAATGGAAGGTCGCGCGCGGCGGGGCCGGGCGGATGCCGCCGCAGGGCTTCCCGCGCGACAACAGCTTCGGGTGATCAGCGGCGGGTAGCAGCGCTCCGCCCGCAAGCAGGTCAACAGCTACGAACGAAAAGGGCCGGGAGCGTTTCGACGCACCCGGCCCTCTTTTCGTTCGAATTGTTCGCTCTGCAAAAAGCTGAACAGATTACTCAGCGGCGCCCGTTACGGCGGCGAGCGCTTCCTCGATCTGCGCCGTGGTGAGCCGGGCGGTGAGGCCCGTTTCGCCAGCGTCGAAATATTCACGCTGCAGCGTGACCAGATCGGTGTCGTCGCCGCCACGCGCAACCACGACGCGATCGCCCTCGACTTCGGAAACGGTGCCCAGTGGCTGGCCGTCGGCAGCGGTTACGGCGGCGCCGGCAACCAGCGCGGCATCGCGCGCGGCAGCGGCCTCGGCGAGCTGGGCATCGATCATCGCGTCGAGCTGCGCCTTGGAGACGGTGATGGTCGGGCCGGTTTCGCCCTTGCCATACATGTCGACCGCCAGCGGAACCTTGTGCTTGCCGGTATCGAGCACGGTCTGACCGCTTTCGACCGAGACGATTGTGCCGACCTGATTGCCCTCAGGGCCGGAAACGGTGGCGCCCGCTGCGACCTGCTCGTTGGCGGCCCCGGTCTGCGCCAGCGCCGGAGCGGCGGAGAGGGCGAGAGCGGCGGCGGCGAGTTTGACGAATTTCATTGAAGGATCTCCCGATCAGGTTGGACACACCGATCCCCGCAGCGCCATCGCGGCGCGCGGGAAGCGACAAAGCTGGCGATACGGCCCGCGGACTGAAGCCCGGGCGGGGCCGCGATACTCCGAGCAAAGGAGCGGGTTTGTGATAAGCGGATTACCGGTAAAGGCAACCGCCGGAGTTACGTTTACGGAAGGTTGCCTTAAGCTCGGCTGAAGCCTCAGCGCGCGTCCAGTTCGGCCTCGAGCAGGGCGTCGATCCGCTCGGGGCCGGGGAAACCTTCCTCGACCCAGCGCTGTTCAATCGCCTGCATAATGCGCGCGACCTCGGGTCCAGCGTCCACGCCGCGCGCGATGATCTGGCCGCCCTTGAGCGGGAAGTGGGGGGCCTCCCAATCCTCGAGTTCGCCGATCGAATTGCCCGCAAGTAACAACCTGTCTCGCGTGCAGGGAAGCCCTTCACGATAGGCAAGCGCGCGGGGTTCGGTGGCATCCTCTGCCCCGCGCTCTGCCGCGCAGACCAGCCGAGATCGCTGCGCGCGCGACAGCCGCAGGCGCACCGCCACCGTTTCCGCTAGCGAGCGGATCGGCGGGATCAGCGCCGCGAGGCGGCGGATGGGGTCGGGCGCCGCGCTCTCAGCCCGTTCATGCGCGATCAGTGCTGTCAGACAGGCGCGCTCGTTGGCGCGCGCCTCGGGCAAGATCGCCTCGAGCACGCGGCAATCCTCCATCAGCACGACTGTTGGGCCGGGGTTGGGCAGGCCGAGTATCGCGAGCAGTTCCATCGCCACCCGTTCGCGGCTCAACTCCTTGAGCGTGCCGGCGAGACCGCGGCAAGCGGCGATCGCCTCTTCGTCCAATTCGTCGCCGAAGCGCGCCTGAAAGCGGAAATAGCGCAGGATCCGCAAATGATCCTCGCGGATGCGCTGCGAGGCATCGCCGATGAAGCGCACCCTCCGCGCCGCCAAATCGTCAAGCCCGCCGAAATAATCCGCGATCTCCAGCGTCTCGGGATGCACATAAAGCGCGTTGATCGTGAAATCGCGCCGCGCCGCATCCTCGCGCCAATCCTCGGTAAAGGCCACCGTCGCGCGGCGACCATCGGACGAGACGTCGTGGCGCAGCGTCGTGACCTCGACCGGGCCCTGTTCGAGTAGCGCGGTGACCGTTCCGTGATCGATCCCGGTCGGCACGGTGCGAATGCCCGCCTCGCGGCACAGTTCGATTACCCTTTCGGGGCGATGTGTGGTCGCGGCGTCGATGTCCTTGCCGGTCCCGCCGAGCAGCGTGTCGCGCACCGCGCCCCCGACCCAGCGCAGGTTTTCCATCCCCAGCGCCGCCACCAGGCCGGCAAGGTCCTCGCGCCGCGTCCAGTCCGTTTCGGGCAATGTCCTCATCGCTCCGTCCCCATCCAAGCCAGTCGGCGCGAGAGATTGTAGCAGATCGCCGCGGTCACCCCCCAGATGCGATAGCCGCCATGCTCGATTTCGAGATACTCGCGCTGCGCGCCCTTCCAGAACACCGAATTGCGCCGCCAGTTGCGGTCATCCATGAGCAAAGACAGCGGCGCCTCGAACCAGCTTTCGACCTCGCGTTCGCACGCCATCAGCGGCAGGTCGGGCGGGATGACCCCGAGCACCGGGGTGATGTCGAAGCCGGTTCCGGTCTGGTAGCGGTCTGTTGTGCCGATCAGCCGCACCGCCTGCGGATCGAGCGCCAGCTCTTCCTGCGCCTCACGCAAGGCGGCGGCCACGGCGTCCTCGCCCGGTTCCAGCTTGCCACCGGGAAAGGCGACCTGCCCGGGATGGTCGCGCATCGTGGTGGGGCGCTGGGTGAGGAGCACGCTGGGTTCGTCCGCGCGATCGGTCACCGCGATCAGCACCGCGGCATCGGCGGTGCGCCGCGCATCGGCGAAGCGGGCATCGGACATGAGATCGCCAAACTCTTGCGCATGCCCGTATTCGAACAGGGCCTGCAGGCGGTCGAACAGCGCGCTCATGCAGGCAGCAAGGAGTAGGTTTCGCCCTGGCTGGTCACGGTCCAGTCGTCGCCGCGCGCGAGCGCGATCTGCGCCAATTGCTCATAGGTTGAGCGGTTGAGCCGCGCTTCGCAGCCGCGCCGGACGTGGCAGTAAATCGCGGGCGCATCGTGGTCCCCCTCGGCGCGCAGAGCATGGTCGGGTCCGACGATCACCAGTTCGTCTGTGTTGAGCCGCAGCGCAATCCCGTCATCGACCAGGCGGCAGTCGGTAGCGATGAAAGCGGCATCCTCGACCTCGATCGAGAGCTTCTGCACCGGGGTGACGAGCCAGTAATCGCCCGCTGCGTCGCGGGTCAGCAGTCCGGCGAAAGCGCGCACCATCGCCTGGCGCCGGATCTTGCCGCCATCATGATACCAGGTGCCTTCGGCGGCGATGCGCATGTCGCTGTCGCCCTCATTCGCGGGATTCCATTCCTCGACGGGAGGAAGTTTGCGCAGCGCCACCTGTTCGGCGATCTGCGCGAGGTCGAGCGAGGCGAGTTCAGGGGGCGGTTGGTAGGGCATGGTGACTGCTTTTATGGCTCCGGGTCAGGGATGGCAGAGCGGGCCTATTTCGCCAAGGCCGCGCGCGCTTCCTCGCTCCATGGCCCGAGCATTCCTTCGAGCGGCAGGACACCCGGGTTTTCCGCGCGGACCAGCAGGCGCGAAGGGTCCCATGGACCCGGGCAGCGCCAGCTGGCGGTATGGCCCGAAGCGAAACCCCAGGCGCCGTAATAGGCTTCGTCGCCGATCAGCACCTGCGGCAGCGCAGCGCGCGGATCGATGGCACCTAGCGCGGCGGTGATCAGCGCCTTGCCGTAGCCCTCGCCCTGTCGTCCGGGCATCACCGCCACCGGGCCGACCATCAGCATCGGGTGGGGGCGGCCCTTGGGATCGGTCAGCGCGACCGGCCAGATCTGGATCGAGCCGGTGAGGTAATCCTCCTCGTCGAGCACCGCGAAGCTGAGCGCCTCGAGCCACTCGGTCCCTTCGCGAATACGATAGGCGGTGCGCGCATGGCGGGCTTCACCGAAAGCGGCGTCGAGCAATTGCTCGATCAGCGCGGGTTCGACCGCGGTCAGGGGAATCAGCGTAGACATTGGCTGCGCGAATTAGGGCCCGGGCCCAGGCAAGTCGACAGCTATCGCCTTGCCTGGGTTAGGCTCAGCCGGGCGTCAGGCGAAGGAGCCGGGCACCATCGCCGTCTTCGAGGGCCCACAGCGCTCCGTCGGGCCCTTCGATCACCGAACGGATGCGTTTGCCCATGTCGTAGCGGGCAACCTCGCGAGCGGTGGTCCCGTTCATCTCGACGCGGATCAGCGCTTCGGTCGCAAGACCCGAGATGATCGCGTCGCCGTTCCAACCACCGAACAGATTGCCGCTGTAGAAAACGAAATTGCCGGGCGCGATGACCGGGGTCCAGTTCACGACCGGCTTGGTAAAGCCGTCATCCGCACTGTGGTCGGGAATGTTCGAGCCATCGTAATTGACCCCGTCCGAACGCACCGGCCAGCCGTAGTTTTCGCCGCGCTCGACCAGGTTCAGCTCATCGCCGCCCTTGGGGCCGTGCTCGATCTCCCACAATCTTCCGCTGTCGTCGAAGTCCATACCGAGGATGTTGCGGTGGCCCCAGCTCCAGATTTCCGCGCTCGCGCCGCCGCGTTGGGCGAGCGGATTGCCGGCTGCCGGGGTGCCGTCGAGGTTGAGACGGACGATGCTGCCAAGCGTGTTGGTGGTGTCCTGCGCCGGAGTGAACTTCTGGCGATCACCGCTAGCGATGAACATATGGCTCTCGTCCGGGCTGAAGGCGATCCGGTGCGAGAAATGGCCGCGACCGGTAACCTTGGGGCTCTGGCGCCAGATGACCGAGAGGCCCTCGATGCTGCAGGAACTGGTTTGCGCGCAGACCATCTGGCCGCGCCCGACCACCGCGCCGCGGGTATCGCCTTCGCCGGCCTCGACCCAGCTAAGATAAATCGTGCGGGTGCCAAGGGTCGAAGAGGCTTCGCTGTCGAGAAAGGCGACATCGCCCAGACCGCCTTGGCCGCCGTAATCGACCTCGGGCGCACCGGTGATCGTGATCGCCTGCCGCGTCTCGGTGTCGATCGCGCGCAATTCGCCCGGCTTGGTGGTCAGAACCAGCACAGAGGTGCCTGGGACGAAGGCGGAAGCCCAGGGTTCGTCGAAAGTGCCGAAGCTCTGGATGGCGAACTCGCCATCGAACTCGCCGCTATCGGCTGCGTCGCCCGCGACCGGGGTCGAATTGGCGGTGGTATCCCCGCTTGACGCGCCGTCGCAGCTTGCGACGAGGAGGAGGGGCGATAGGGTGGCGGCAAGGATGGATGCTTTGGTCATGATGTGTGCAACTCCCGAACAAGGTCTTGGTGCCGCGCCGTTGATCGTTGGCGTGGACGAAGCGGGCCGTGGCCCGCTGGCAGGGCCCGTTGTGGCTGCGGCGGTGGTGCTGTGCAAGCCCTGCCCCGAGGGGCTCGACGATTCCAAGAAGCTTTCCCGTAACCGCCGCGCCGTGCTCGAGCCGCAGATACTGGCAGGTTGCGCCTGGGGGCTGGGAGTCGTCGAGCCAGAGGATATCGACCGGCTGAATATCTTCGGCGCGACCATGCTGGCCATGACGCTGGCGGTGGCGCGACTGGTCGAAGTCCTGGCCTGCGCGCCCGAGAGCGTGTTGATCGATGGCAATCTCACCCCGCTGGGCCGCTGCGAAGGCTGGAGCTGGCCCGCGCGGGCGATCGTCGGCGGAGACGGGCTCGAGCCCTGCATCTCCGCCGCCTCGATCCTTGCCAAGGAGTACCGCGACCGCTTGATGCGCGAAGCGGCGCGCACCCATCCGCATTATGGGTGGGAGCGCAACGCAGGTTACGGAACGCCCGAGCACCTTGCCGCATTGCGAACATACGGGCCGAGCCCGCTGCACCGCCGCAGCTTCGCTCCGGTCGCGCAAGTGGAGATGTTCGCATGAGCTTCGCCTTTTCCGATATTCCCGACCAGACCGGCAAGACCGCCATCGTCACCGGCGCCAACACCGGCATCGGTTTCGCCATCGCCGAGAGGCTGGCGCGCAAGGGTGCCCGCGTGCTGCTGGCGTGCCGCGACGCAGACAAGGCGCAGGAAGCGCAGCAGCGGCTGACCTCAGGCCACGAGCGGGCCGTGACCGAGTTTTTGCCCCTCGACCTGGCCAACATCGCCTCGGTCCGCGAAGCCGCCGAACGCGCAAGCCAGGAAGAGCGGATCGACATTCTCGTCAACAATGCAGGGCTGATGATACCACCGCTGTCGCACGCGCCCGGCGGCAGCGAATTGCAGTTCGCGGTCAATCACCTGGGCCATTTCGCCTTCACCAGCATGCTGCTCGGCAAGCTGGCGGCCGATGGCGGCGCGCGGATCGTCAGCCAGGCCAGTCTCGCCCATCGCGGTGCCGAGATCGATTTCGACAATCTCGACGCGCACATGGGCTACGGACGAACCAAGTTCTACGGCCAGAGCAAGCTCGCCAATCTGCTGTTCGCCTTCGAACTCGACAGGCGGTTGCGCGCCGCGAATTCGCCTGTCGTCTCGCTCGCCTGCCACCCCGGCATCGCGCAGACCGAGATCACGCGCCATTTGGGAGTGTTCGGCAATGTGTTCGGTTCGCTGATTGGCACGGTGCTCAACACTGCCGAGCAGGGCGCGCTCCCGGCGCTTCAGGCGGCAACCGATCCCGAGGCGCACGGGGGCGATTACTACGGCCCATATGGCTTTCGCGAAATGAGCGGCCGGACTTCGGGCCGCGCCATCGCCAGCAAGACCGCACACGATCCGCTGCTGGCGGCGCGGCTCTGGGCCAGGTCGGTCGAGCTGACGGGGATCGATCCCGAACTTGCGCCCGCTCCTGCGCCCGCAGCTTGAGCTGAGAACAATAAGCGCGAGGTGCGAGTCCCAAGGGCCACACCACTTCATGTGGAGTCGCGAAAACGCCAGCAGACTCAACATCTAGTGGCGGACTCTTTTCGTTCCTTCGTAGCTAACCCGGAATTAACCATACCCCCCTAGAACTCCGGCCTTGACCTTGAGGCGGCTTGGACTCACCCTGTGGATAACTGCAGATTGGGGGAATATGACATGGGGGTCCTCGAGGCCGAAATGACGCGCGTCAAGGCGCGCAAGGCGGCGGTCGATGCGCCGCGCGCGGCGGCGGTGCAATTGCCGCTGGGGCAGATACTCGAAGGCGATTGTGTCGAGCGGCTGCGCGAGTTGCCGACCGCTTCGGTCGATCTGGTCTTTGCCGATCCGCCGTACAATCTCCAGCTCGGCGGCGATCTCAATCGCCCCGATGGCAGCCAGGTCGATGCCGTCACCGACGATTGGGACAAATTCGCCAGCTTCCGCACTTACGACGATTTTACAAAGGCCTGGCTTACGGAGTGCAAGCGGGTTCTAAAGCCGGACGGCGCATTGTGGGTGATCGGCAGCTATCACAACATCTATCGCGTCGGGGCGATCCTGCAGGACCTGGGGTTCTGGATCCTCAACGATATCGTCTGGCGCAAGACCAACCCGATGCCCAATTTCAAGGGCACCCGGTTCACCAATGCGCATGAGACGCTGCTGTGGTGCAGCCAGGGCGAGAAGGCGAAATACCACTTCAACTATCGCGCGATGAAGACGCTCAACGACGAATTGCAGATGCGCAGCGACTGGGTCCTGCCGATCTGCAGCGGGGGCGAACGGCTGAAGGAGGGCGGCACCAAGGTCCACCCGACTCAGAAGCCGGAATCGCTGCTCTACCGCGTGCTGCTCGCGACCACCGAGCGCGGCGATGTGGTGCTCGACCCCTTTTTCGGCACCGGGACCACCGGCGCGGTGGCCACCAGGCTGGGCCGCGACTGGATCGGCTGCGAGCGCGAGGCGCCCTATCGCGAGGCGGCGCGCAAGCGGATTGCCAAGGAGCTCCCGCTCGACGAAAGCGCGCTCGCGACCATGCAGAGCCGCCGCGATGCGCCGCGGGTGGCATTCGGCGCGCTGGTCGAGAACGGGCTGATCCCACCGGGAACGCAATTGTTCGACCGCAAGCGCCGCTGGACCGCGGTGGTCCGCGCCGACGGCTCGCTGGCGCACGACAGGCAGATCGGTTCGATCCACGGGCTCGGCAAGGATCTGCAGGGCGCACCGAGTTGCAACGGCTGGAGCTTCTGGCACTACGAAAAGGGCGGCGAAGTGATCCCGATCGACGCAGCGCGGCAATTGTACCTGCTGGCGACCGAGGACTGATCGCGCGTCTTCGCAAGCACCGAGGCAATTGGGATCCCGCTTGATGACCGACCGCATCTACATCCGCCCGATCGGTTTCGTGCCCGGGCCGCAAAGCGAGCATGGCAATGCGATCCGGCTTGCCGGCGGGATGGCCTACGCCAGCCGCTTCGCCGCGATCCAGCGCCGCGGCGAGGGTGACGGCGGCACGGTGGTCGAACGCTGGCTCGCTTCGCCCGACACGATCGCCGAGGTGCTCGGTCAGCTCCCCGCCGAGCTTGGAGCGGAGGCCGAGGCGCAATGGGCCAATCTCACGCTCGCGCACCCGCCGCTGCAACTGGGGTCGCGCATGGTTCGGCTCGACCAGCCGCAGGTGATGGGCATTCTCAACGTCACCCCCGACAGTTTCTCCGATGGCGGGCGTTTTCTCGAGGACCGCGAAGCGGGGCGCGACCACGCCGCGGCGATGGTCGAAGCGGGCGCGGCGCTGCTCGATGTCGGCGGCGAGAGCACCCGGCCCGGTGCTCCCCGGCTGTGGGAGGGGGATGAAATCGAGCGCGTGGTGCCGGCGATCGAGGCCTGCGCGGCGATGGGAGCGGCGATCAGCGTGGACACGCGCAAGGCTGCGGTGATGGAAGCCGCGCTCGATGCCGGCGCGCATATGGTCAACGACGTGTCGGGTCTCGCGCACGATCCGCGCAGCGCCGAAGTGATCGCGGCGCGCGGCTGTCCGGTGGTGCTGATGCACGCGCCGGGTGCGGCGGGCGACGATCTCCACGCCAAATCGAATGCGGGCGCGGGCGACGGCGATGTGGTGTTCGCAGTGTTCGACGCGCTGCGCGCGCGCCGCGATGCAGCGCTCGAAGCGGGTATCGAGCCCGCAAAGATCCTGCTCGATCCGGGCATCGGCTTCGGCAAGTCGCTGGCCGACAACACCGCGCTGATCAACGCATTGCCTATGTTCCACGCGCTCGGCCATCCGATTCTGCTTGGCGCCAGCCGCAAGCGGATGATCGGGGCGCTGTCCAACGAGGCTCCGGTCGAGAACCGGCTCGGCGGTAGCCTTGTGCTCGCGCTCGCGGGAATGAATGCCGGGGTCCAGGTGCTGCGCGTCCACGATGCGGCGGAAACCGTCCAGGCGCGAAACGTCTGGCGAGGCCTGCGCGATGCGGCGCTGACCGATTTTGCTGATCTGCCCGGTTAGCCGGGCGAGGCTGCCGAACCGGCGAGTAAGCCGCCGTCCAGAACCAGCTCCGCCCCGGTCATGTAAGCGCTCTTGTCGCTGGCGAGGAACACCGCCAGCGCGGCGACCTCCTCGACCGTCCCGAACCTTTTGAGCGGCGTATCCGCGACCAGCGCTGCCATCCGCGCCTCGCGGTCGGGCCCGTCGCCCAGCATCGGCTCCCAGATCGGGGTCAGGATCGCCGCCGGATGGATCGAGTTGCAGCGGATCCGCCAGCCCTGCTGCGCCGCATAGAGCGCAACCGATTTGGTGTGGTTGCGGATCGCCGCCTTGGAAGCGGCGTAGGGGGCGGCGCCGGGGATGCCGACGAGCCCCGAGCGCGAGGAGACGTTGATGATCGAACCATCGCCGCGCGCCTTCATCGCGCGCAGCGCGTAGCGGCACCCGAGGAAGGTTCCGTCGCAATTGACCGCCTGCACCGCGCGCCAGTCGGCCAGCGTGGCGTGTTCGGGATCATGCGGGCCGGGCGAGAACTCGAAGCCGGTCACCCCGGCGTTGTTGACCATGGTGTCGATCTGGGGCGCATTCTCGGCCAGCGCATCCCAGTCGGCTTCCTCGCGGACATCGAGCTTGAGGAATTCGCAGCCGAGCTCCTTGGCGGCGGCTTGCCCCGCTTCGACCTCGATATCGGTCAGGATGACCCGCGCGCCCTCGGCGACGAAAGCGGCGCAGATCGCCTTGCCGATGCCGCTGGCGGCACCGGTTACCACGCACAGGGAATCGCTCAATTCTGCCATTTTGCCACCTCTGATCCGAGGGTTAGCGGCGCTGCGCGAGACTGTCGATCCAGGTCCCGGTTCAGGCGGCGTTGTCGATCCCGAGATCGCCGAGCTTGCGGTAGAGCGTCGAACGACCGATCCCGAGGCGCCGGGCGACCTCGGTCATCCGTCCGCGATAGTGGCCGATGGCGAGGCGGATGACGTCGGCCTCGATTTCTTCGAGCGCGCGCAGATTGCCGTCGTTGGTGTAGAGCATGACGGCCAGCCCGCGCTGGCGGCTCTCGGCGCGGTCGTCCATCGCGCCGAGCAGTTCCGAGAGCTGGGGAAAGCTTTCCGCGGTCAGCGACTCGCCGTCGCAGAAAACCGCCGCGCGGAACAGAACCGCCTGCAATTGCCGGACATTTCCTGGCCAGTCGTAGACCTCGAGCAGGTTGAGCCCGCTGTCGGCGATCGAGTGGTGGCGCAGGCCCGGCTGTTCGCCGATCCGGCTGAGGAAATAGCGCGTCAGCGCCGGGATGTCGCCCGCACGCTCGCGCAGCGGCGGCAATTCGACCAACGTTCCATTGAGGCGTTTGTAGAGTTCGACTTCGAACTCTCCGGCCTCGACCAGCGCCGCCAGCGGCAGGTCGCTTGCCGCCATGATGCGGATATCGATCTTGAAGCCGTGGCTGGCGCCGGTGGGACGCACCACGCCGGTGACGAGCACCTCGGCCAGCCGCGCCTGCAGCGCGGGTTCGAGCCGGTCGATCTCGTCGAGCAGCAGCGTGCCCCCGTCGCATTGCTGCAGCGCGCCGACCTGCCGGTCGAAGGCGCCCGGGAACGCACCCTGTTCGTGGCCGAACAGCAGCGATTCGATCGATCCGGCCGAGGTCCCGCCGATCGAGATCATCCGCATCGGTGCCTTGGCGCGGGGGCTGGAGGTGTGCATCGCCCGCATCAGCATTTCCTTGCCCGTCCCGGTCTCGCCCTCGACGATGACATGGCCGTGTCCGCGCGCTGCGGTCGCGGCCTTGGCGAGCGCAGTGCGGAAGGGCGGGGCGCTGCCGACCATCGCGTCGAAATCGAGCGTGGCGGGCATCTTCTCGGCCAGCGGCTGCAATTCCGCCTTGGGCGCTTCGGCGCGGGTTGCGCTGCGCAATGTCGATAGCAGCCGCTCGGGGGCGACAGGCTTGATCAGATAATCGGTGGCGCCCGCGCGCATCGCCTCGACCGCGAGCAGCGGGGAGGCGCTGGCGGTGATCATCAGCACGGGCACGGCGGGACGGCTGGACTTGAGCGCGCGGATCAGGTCGCAGGCATCCTCGCCTGGGACCCATTGGTCGAGCAGGATGGCCCCCAGGTCGTTGCATTCGGGAGCCGCGAGCAGGTCGAGCGCTTCCTCGGCAGAGCCGGCCACCACCGTGCGCCAGCCCTCGCGCGCAGCGAGCGCGGCGACGAGGCGGGATTGCGCCGGCTCGTCGTCAATCAGCATCAGGAGGCGCGTATCGCTCTCCGCCATAACCGTTTCCGCCCATTCCATGCGCGCCGGAAATTCCCGGCGGAAAAACCGACTTAGGCGAAATGGGTAAAAAGCGGATTAAGGGTGATGCGAGGCGGGCGGGGCTTGAGCGGGCGCACGCCTCGCTATAGAGCGATCTTCAACGCAATTATCCAAGCCGGGGGAATACATGGCTTCGCCTCACGACATCACCAAGGCCACCAAGACCTATGACAGCTTCATCGGAAGCCTCAAATGGGTAGTGCCGCTGATCGCGATCATCACGCTCGTGATCGTCATCCTGATCGCGGACTGATCGCCGCCTAGTGCGCATCGCGGTCCTCAAGGAACGCGCGGTCGACGAACACCGCGTCGCCGCGACCCCCGAAACGGTGAAGAAATTCATCGCTTTGGGCGCCACTGTCGCTATCGAGGAAGGCGCCGGGGCCGGTGCCTCCATACCCGATACCGCCTATAGCGACGCCGGGGCCGAAGTTACGACCGGGCCGCAGGCGGTCGCGGGCGCCGAGATCGTGCTCGGCGTGCAGGCGCCCGATCCGCTTGCCCTCGCCGGCGCGAAGCCCGGTGCCTTCGTCGCCGCGACATTCGATCCTTTCGGAGCGCGCGAGCGGGTCGAAGCCTATGCCGATGGCGGGTTCGAAGCGCTGGCGATGGAATTCATGCCCCGCATCACCCGCGCGCAGAGCATGGATGTGCTCTCCAGCCAGTCCAACCTGGCCGGTTACAAGGCGGTGATCGCCAGCGCCGATACCTATGGCCGCGCCTTCCCGATGATGATGACCGCCGCCGGCACGGTTCAGGCGGCGCGGGTCTTCGTGATGGGGGTGGGCGTCGCGGGCCTTCAGGCGATCGCCACTGCCAAGCGGCTGGGCGCGCAGGTCTCGGCCACCGATGTGCGTTCGGCCACGAGGGAACAGATCCAGTCGCTGGGCGCGAAGCCGATTTTCGTCGAGGACGTCGCCGGCATCGAGGGCGAAGGCTCGGGCGGCTATGCCACCGAGATGAGCGAGGAATACCAGGCGGCGCAGGCCAAGCTGGTCAGCGAGCACATCGCCAAGCAGGACATCGTCATCACGACGGCCTTGATTCCGGGGCGCGCTGCTCCCCGGCTCGTCAGCGATGCGCAGATCGCCAGTATGAAGCCGGGCAGCGTGATCTTCGATCTCGCGGTCGCGCAGGGTGGCAATGTCGAAGGTTCGGTGGCCGACGAAAGCGTGGTCAGGCAGGGGGTGACCATCATCGGCTATAGCAACACCGCGGGCCAACTGGCGGCCGATGCCAGCGCCTTGTTCGCGCGCAACCTCTACAATTTCCTCTCCGCCTTCTGGGATACCGAGCAGGGCCGCCCCGTCCTCGACGAGGAAATCGGCGACGCCGTGCGACTAACGCAAGGCGGCAAGGTGGTGAACGCGAGGTTGATGGAATGATGCTGGGTGAAGGCCCTCTGCCTCCCCGTACCGGGGAGGAAAACTAATGGACTTCATATCGATCCTGTCGATCTTCGTGCTGGCCTGCTTCGTCGGCTATTACGTCGTCTGGTCGGTCACCCCTGCGCTGCACACGCCGCTGATGGCGGTGACCAACGCGATTTCCTCGGTAATCATCGTCGGCGCGCTGATCGCCGCGGCGGAGGCGGGGAGCCCGGCGGCCAAATGGCTGGGGCTCGCGGGCGTGGTGCTGGCGAGCGTCAACATCTTCGGCGGTTTCGCGGTCACCGAACGGATGCTGGCGATGTACAAGAAGAAGGAGAAGAAGTGATGGGCTTCTCCAATGCCGTCACCCCAGCGAAAGCTGGGGTCTTTTTCGGCTCGCGCCGGAGCTGGTGGACAGCGAGCCCAGCGTTCGCCGGGATGGCGATGTGGGCGGTTCCCGCGCATGCCGCGACCGGCGAGCCGGTGGACCCCTGGGTCGGCCTTGCCTATCTCGTCGCCGGCGTGTTCTTCATCCTTGCGCTGCGCGGGCTCTCCAACCCCGCCACCAGCCGCACCGGCAACCGCTTCGGCATGGCGGGCATGCTGATGGCGGTGGTGACGACGCTGGTGACGCATGATGTCGCCAATATCGTCGAAATCGCCATCGCCATCGCCATCGGCGGCGCGATCGGCTTTATCATCGCGCGCCGAATTGCCATGACCGCGATGCCAGAGCTGGTTGCGGCGTTTCACTCGTTGGTCGGCCTCGCCGCGGTGCTGGTGGGCTGGGCGGCTTGGCTCAATCCCAGCGCTTTTGGCATCGAGGCGCTCGTCGACGGGGCACTGGTCGTCAACGCGCCGGTCGTCGAGGCGACCTTGCAGCCGATATTGCTGATCGATTCGATCAGTCGGCTTGAAATGGCGCTCGGCGTGGCGATTGGTGCAATTACCTTTTCCGGTTCGGTCATCGCTTTTGCCAAGCTTTCGGGACGCATGAGCGGTGCGCCGATCCTGTTGCCCGCCCGGCATGTGATCAACCTCGGTACGTTGGTGCTGATCCTCGGGCTAACTGCCTATCTGACCCAGGTTCAGGAACCCTGGATTTTCATCACCATCACGCTCCTCGCCTTCCTCATCGGCTTCCTGCTGATCATTCCGATCGGCGGGGCGGACATGCCGGTGGTGATCTCGATGCTCAACTCCTATTCGGGCTGGGCGGCGGCGGCGATGGGGTTCACGCTGGGCAACACCGCGATGATCGTGACCGGGGCGCTGGTTGGCAGTTCCGGCGCGATCCTCAGCTATATCATGTGCCGCGCGATGAACCGCAGCTTCCTCTCGGTGATCGCGGGCGGGTTCGGCGGCAGCGATGCGACCTCGGACACGGGCGAACCGCGCGAGCAGCGACCCTACAAACAGGGCAGCGCCGCCGATGCCGCCTTCATGCTCGAGCAGGCCGAGAAGGTCATCATCATCCCCGGCTACGGCATGGCGGTGGCACAGGCGCAACACGCGCTGCGCGAGATGGCCGAGATGCTCAAGGAGAAGGGCGTCGAGGTCAAATACGCCATTCACCCGGTCGCTGGACGCATGCCCGGCCATATGAACGTGCTGCTGGCCGAGGCGAACGTCCCCTATGACGAGGTCTTCGAACTCGAGGACATCAATTCCGAATTCGCTCAGACCGATGTCGCCTTCATCATCGGCGCCAACGATGTGGTGAACCCCGCCGCCAAGACCGACAAGGGCTCGCCGATCTACGGCATGCCGGTGTTCGATGTCGGCAACGCCAAGCAGGTGTTTTTCATCAAGCGCAGCATGGGCGGGGTCGGCTATGCGGGGGTCGACAATGAAGTCTTCTACATGGACCAGACCATGATGCTGCTGTCCGATGCCAAGAAGATGGTCGAGGAAATCGTCAAGGCGATGGATTGATCGCCATGCGCCGTACGCTCATCGTCATCATTCTCATCGCGCTCGTCTGCCTCGGGTTGTGGGGCTATTTCGGCGGTGTCGAGGAAGTGACCGAACGCCGCGTCGAGGCGGCGCTGGTCGAGGCCGGGGTCCCGCAGGGGCAGGCCGGCTGCATGGCCTCGCGCATGACAGAGCGGCTGACGCTCAATCAGTTGCGCAAGCTCGAGGGCCTGAGCGCGCAGGAGGGCGAAACGCCCGTGCCGCTCTCGCCGGGTGAAGTGCTCTCGCGGGTGCGCCGGGTCGACGACCGCCAAGCGGTCGAGGTGATCGCCACCGCCGCCGCGATCTGCGCGCTGGGCTTTGGTGGAAGCGCGCAATAGGTCGCGCTTGCATTCCGTCTCCTGTGCGGCACTATGCCGAAAAAAGAGGGAGAGACTGCCATGATCCGCCTGACGATCGCCGCGCTCGCGCTGGCCTCCACCGCGCCGGTGCTGGCCGCCACCCACACCATCGCGCCGGGCGAGGGCGCGCAGGAGCGATTGCAGGAGGCGCTGATCCTCGCCCAACCGGGCGACGAGATCGTGCTCGAGGCAGGGCGCTTCGCCATGCTCGACGGGCTCAGCCTCGATGTCGACAATGTCACCATTCGCGGCGCCGGGATGCACGCCAGCGTGCTCGATTTCACGGGCCAGCAGGGCTCGGGCGAAGGACTGCTGGTTACCTCCGACGGGGTGACGCTGCGCGATTTCGGGGTCGAGAACCCCAAGGGCGACGGGATCAAATCCAAGGGCGCCGACGACATCGTCTACCACGCGGTGCGCGTCACCTGGACCGGCGGGCCCAAGGCGACCAACGGCGCCTACGGGCTCTATCCGGTCGAGAGCACCAACATATTGATCGACTCCAGCGAGGTTTCCGGCGCCTCGGATGCGGGCATCTATGTCGGGCAGTCGAGCAGGATCACCGTGCGCAATTCGGTCGCGACCGACAATGTCGCCGGGATCGAGATCGAGAACAGCCGCGATGCCATCGTCGAGCGCAATTTCGTCAGCCGCAACACGGGCGGGATCCTGGTGTTCGACCTGCCCGACCTTCCGGTAATGGGCGGCGGCAATGTGCTGGTGCGCAACAATCTCGTCGCCGCCAACACCACCCCCAATTTCGCGCCCCCAGGCAATATCGTCGCCGGCGTTCGGCGCGGCACCGGCATCATGGTGATGGCCAATGAGAACGTCTGGATCGGTCAGAACCTGCTCTACAACAACCCGACAGCGCCGATCATGGTGATCGCCTATCCGCTTGCTTTCGACGATCCCGAGTACAATCCCTATCCGCGGGCCGTCACGGTGGAGTGGAACCAGGTCGACGAGGGCGGCAAGGATCCGCAGATCGACGGTGCGGCGCAATTGCTCGCCGCTTTCGGCGGCGCGCTGCCGCCGGTGATGTGGGACGGGCTGGTCGGCGATCCGGAGTCGATCGCGCTGACCGTTCACCCCGATATCGCGGGCTGGACGCTCAACCTGACCGAGCAGGGCAAGGGCATGGCGGGTGCCCGTCCCGCGCCGCTCGATGTCGGCGTGCCCGGCGGACAGATTGCGATCGAGGGCTGGGGGGCAGGTGCGGAGCTGGAAGCGCGGCTCAAGTGAAACACGCGGCGATCCTGCTCGGCGCTGCCGTGCTGGCGCTCGGCGGAAGCATCGCGGCGTACCCGGGTCTCGGCGCAACCGAACCGGTCGATACCGTGAGCGACGCCGCGGTGATGGATGGTTTCCCCGCCACGCTTGCCGATTATGGCTTCTTCTCCGACCCGGCGAAGCAGCAACCCGCCGCGGGGGTCACGCCCTATCGGCTCAACACGCCGCTCTATTCGGACGGCGCGGACAAGCTGCGATTCGTCTATTTGCCGCAAGGCCAGCGGCCCACCGCCGACGGCGAGGGGCTGCTGCGTTTCCCGGTAGGTTCGGCGCTGATCAAGACCTTCGCTTTTGGCGAAGGCGCGGAGCGGCGCCTGATCGAGACCCGCGTGTTGCTCCACCGGGCGGAAGGATGGGAGGCGCTGCCTTATCTCTGGAACGACGAGCAGACCGAAGCGGTGCTGGCGCTGGTGGGCGGGCGCACCCAGGTGGTGACCCCCGAGGGAGAGGCGATCAGTTACCGCATCCCCAACAAGAACCAGTGCAAGGAATGCCACGGGCTAGAAGGTGCGGTGGTGCCGATCGGTCCCAAGGCCCGCAACATGGCGGCAGGATGGCTCAAGGCGGTGGTGGGCAGCGTGCCAGCGGGAGCGGACACCATGCCGCGCTGGGAAGCCCGCGCGCAGGTTCCGGTCGAAGCGGCGGCGCGCGCCTATCTCGACGTTAATTGTGCGCATTGCCACCGCCGCGGGGCGACCGCCTCCAACAGCGGGCTCGACCTGCGCTGGGAGCAGCGCGATCCGCAGGCCTTCGGGGTGTTCAAGCGCCCGGTGGCGGCGGGTCGCGGTTCGGGCGGGCTTGAATTCGGGATCGTCCCCGGCGAGCCGCACGCGTCGATCATGGTCCATCGGATGGACAGCACCGAAACCGGCGTCGCGATGCCGGAACTGGGCAAGGCAACCGTGGACAGTGAGGGGCTCGGCGTGGTCGCGCGCTGGATCGAGGGGATGGCGAAATGAAATGGTTCTGGCGCGGGCTCGCGCTGCTGGTCGTAGTCATCGCGGCGGCGTTTTTGGTGTTCCGCGTTCCCGATACCGACCCTGAGGCAATGCGCGCGAAATACGGCGGGCCGCCATCGCAATTCGTCGAACTGGCCGACGGACGAAGCGTCCATCTCCGCGACGAAGGGCCGCGCGATGCGCCGGTCGTCATGCTGCTCCACGGCTCAAATGCCGATCTGCACACCTGGCAACCCTGGGCCGTGGATCTGCGCGGCGACTACCGCGTGATCCGCTACGACCAGCGCGGCCACGGCCTCACCGGCCCGGCGGCCGATGGCGATTACCGGCGGGAAGCCTTTATCGCGGATGTGGATCTGGTGGCCGACGCTCTGGGGCTCGAAGGCTTCGTTCTGGGGGGCAATTCGATGGGTGGCGCGATCGCGATGGGTTACGCCATCGCCCATCCCGAACGGCTCGAAGGGCTGGTGCTGGTGGATGCCAGCGGCGTTCCGATGAACCATAGGAGCGAAAACGCCTCCGCCGACGAGAGCGAAGACGAGGGCGGCGGCAATATCCTCTTCACGCTGGCACGGCTCCCCGGGATCAATGCGCTGGTCGCCTCGATCACCCCGCGCGCGCTGATCGAGCAGAGCCTGTCGCAAAGCGTTTCCAACCAGGCGGTGGTCACGCCCGAGGCGGTGGACCGCTATTGGGAGCTGCTTCGCTATCCCGGCAATCGCACCGCGACGCTGGATCGCTTCGCCATCCCTCGAGAGGAATATGCGCGTGCGGATGTGACGCGGGTGACCGTGCCGACGCTGGTGATGTGGGGCGAGGAGGACGCGCTGATCCCCTTCACCGCGGCTGGGTGGTACATGGGCGCTCTGCCCAATGCCGAGCTGGTGCACTATCCCGGGATCGGCCATCTGCCCATGGAAGAGGCACCAGAACGCAGCGTGGCGGATCTGCGCGAATTTCTCGCAAGGATCCCCCTCGGCGAGACGGCGCAAGCCGCTGTGGATAGAGCTGCGCCACCCCTTGCCGGAACTCGCTGAAACCATAGCCGTTCACTCCTCGTAGCATGAGGGGTGGGTACGCAGGCCCGCACGAAATCGAATACAATCAGGAAGGGCGGGCAGTTTGCGAAAACTTGGGCTGATAGGGGGCATGAGCTGGGTTTCGACCCGCGCCTATTACGAACGGATCAACCGTCATATCCAGCAGGCCCGCACTCAGTGCGACAGCGCGCCGCTGCTGATCGAAAGCCTCGAATACGGGCCGCTCTACGCCCTGCGCGAGGAAGACGCATGGGACGAAGCCGCCAAAACGCTGATCGACAGCGCGCGGCGGCTAGAGCAGGCGGGCGCGGGCGCCATCGTCATCGCCGCCAACTCGATGCATCGCGTCTATGACCGCATCGCCGAGGCGGTGGATATCGAGATCATCCATATCGCCGATACGGTGGGCCAGGCATTGGCCGATGCCAAGATCGAGGATGCGGTGCTGATCGGCACCCGCAATGTCATGACCGAGAGCTTCTTTCGCCAACGCATCGTCAAGCACGGGGTCAATCTGATCGCCCCCGAGGAAGACGATGTCGAAATGGTCGATTCGATCATCTACAAGGAGCTGATGCTGGGCAAGGTGACCCGCGATGCCGAACGCGCACTGAAGACCATCATTACCCGCAAGGAACAGCGCGGCGCCGATGCCATCGTGCTCGCCTGCACGGAGCTGGGGCTGGTGGTCGACACCGATGCCAATGTCCTGCCGGTGTTCGACACCACCGACACCCATTGCCGCGCCGCGGCGGACTGGATCATGGCGGAGTGAGCGCTGCGCCGGGCGGCGTCTGGGGCCGTTGTGCACAACACCTCGGCTGAGTTGCCACTCTGTTCCCGTTGAGCCCGAGGCGCAGCTGCCATACTCGCGTCAGGCAATGACACTTGCCCGCTACGCCGCCGATCCCGCGCAATCGCGCGGTCGCGAATTCTCGCAGGAAAGCGGCACGCGCGGGCCGCGCAGCGCCTTCCAGCGCGATCGCGACCGGATCATCCATTCGATGGCCTTCCGCCGGCTGCGTTCCAAGACGCAGGTCTTCATCTCGCCGGATAGCGATTACTACCGCACCCGGCTGACCCACAGCCTCGAGGTGGCGCAGATCGGAAGGGTGATCGCGCGGTTGCTCGGGCTGGAGGAGGACCTCACCGAGGGCCTGTGCCTCGCGCACGACATCGGCCATCCGCCCTTCGGCCATGCCGGCGAGAAGGCCTTGTCCGAGGACATGGTCGCTGCCGGGGGCTACGATCACAACGCCCATGGCATCCGCGTGCTGGCGCGGCTCGAGAGCCCCTATTGCAGCCATGACGGGCTCAATTTGACCTGGGAAACGCTCGAGGGGATGGCCAAGCACAACGGCCCGGTCGCCGCCCCCAATTGGGCGCTGGCCGAGGTCGATGCCGCTTTTCCGCTAGGGCTGGAGCAATGGCCCTCGCTCGAGGCGCAGGTCGCCAATGTCGCCGACGACATCGCCTATGACAATCACGACATCGACGACGGACTGCGCAGTGGCTTTCTCGACCTCGACGATCTGCTGACGCTCGATTTCGTCGCCGAGCGCTGGCGCGGGGTGGAGCGCCGCTTCCCCCATGCGGAGCACGACCGCAAGCTGCGCGAGCTGGTCCGCGACCAGATCGGCGCGATGGTAAACGATGTGGTCGCCGAGACCGAAGGGCGGGTGAAGGACCTGCGCAGCATCGAGGAGGTGCGCGATGCTGACGGACCGCTTGCCGGCTTCTCCCCCGCGATGGCGCAGCACGAACGACGGCTCAAAGCCTTCATGTACGACAAGCTCTATTACCATCCCGAGCAGCAGGTCACCGCCGATCGCGCGCGCGAAGTGATCGCCAGCCTGTTTGCCGCCTATCGCGACGATCCCGCCGCGCTCCCGCGCGACCGCCACGCGATGCTGTCTGCGCAGGAACCGCAGCGCGCGCGAGATATCGCCGATTTCATCGCCGGGATGACCGACCGCTTCGCCATCGACGAATACACGCGGCTCCATGGCAAGATTCCCGAGGGCTTGCGCAATGTCTGAGGCGATCCGCGTCGCGCTGGTCGGGGCGACCGGATTGATTGGGCGCGAGGTGATCCGCGCCTGTGTCGGGCGCGAGGATGTCCGGCTGGCGGCGGTGGCGCGGCGGGAGATGCCACTGCCGAATGGCGCGCGGATGGAACTGTTCATCGCCGATCCCGGGCATTGGGGCGAGGTGTTCGAGGCGCTGCGCCCCAAGGTGCTGATTTGCGCGCTGGGGACGACCTGGAAGCAGGCGGGCGAGGACGAAGCGGCGTTTCGCGCCGTGGACGAGGAACTGGTGCTCGCCACCGCGCGCGCCGCCCATGCGCAGGGGGTCGAGCGGATGGTTATGATCAGTTCGGTCGGTGCGGATCCCTATGCGAAAAACTTCTACCTCAGGGTCAAGGGCGAGGTCGAGCGCGAGCTGGGCAAGATCGGCTTCCACCGGCTCGATATATTGCGCCCCGGGTTGCTCCGCGGCCAGCGCGGTGGCGACCGCCGCCCGGCCGAGCGGATCGGCATCGCGCTGAGCCCGCTCTTCAATATGGCGCTGCACGGGAAATACCGCCGCTATCGCGCGATCGACGCCAGCGAGGTCGCAAGCGCCGCGCTGGCGCTGGCGCGCAAGCCCACCCGCGCGAAGCTGGTCCACGAACACGATGCGCTGCGCCGCGAAGCGCGCGGCCTGCCGATGCCTGCCGAGGGAGACGCCTGACATGGCCTGGGATGCGATTTTCGGTGCCGCCAACATGCTCGCACTGGTGATGTGGGTCGGTTTGATCCTGCTGCCGCGCTGGCCCGCGCTGCTTTCGGCGGCGCTCTATCTCGGTGTCGGGCTGCTGTGCCTCGCCTATGCGAGCCTGCTGATCGGGATCGTATCGGGGGGAATCGATCCGGTCGGCGGGCAGTCGCCATCGATGGATTTCACCACCATTGAGGGCATCCGCGCGATCTTTGCCAGCGACGGCGGGGTGACGGTCGGCTGGATTCACTACCTTGCCTTCGACCTCTTCGTTGGGCTGTGGATTGCGCGCGATGCCGACGCCAAGCGCTTCTCGCGGCTGGTTCAGGCACCGATCCTGCTGGCGACCTTCCTCGCCGGGCCGCTCGGCCTGCTGCTGTGGCTGGCGATCCGCGAGGGAAGGGCAAAAGCGCTGGGGCGCTGGCGCTGAGGCGCCGGCGTCGAGAGGGGGGCGTCGAGAGGGCTGGACTTGCCGCCACCAGCGGGCATGATGCCCCGCGAGCCGTCCGGATCGAGACGGCACCGGGAGAATGCCATGGGCGATCCGTCCACGATGCTGAGTTTCGACGAATACATCCGCCACTGGGCCGCTACCAAGCCGGACGCCGTGGCGCTGGAGGAGGGCGATCAGCGAGCCACATTCGCCGAGCTCGACCGCCGCACCGCGCAAATCGTCGCACTGCTGCGCCAGCTCGGGGTTGACCCGGGCGACCGGATTGCCTGGCTGGGTAAGAATTCGAAGCTCTATTTCGAACTGTTCTACGCCACCGCGCGCTATGGCGCGGTGATGGTGCCGATCGGCTGGCGCCTCGCCGCGCCAGAGGTGGCTTATATCCTCGAGGATACAGGCGCGAAAATCCTCTTCACCGGTGCGGGTCTTCGCGAGGCGGCGGCCAGCGCCTGCGCCCAGCTCGACACGCCGCCGCAAGTGGTCGGTTGCGACGAAGCATGCGCCGCCATCGATGCTGCCGAACCTGCCGGGTTCACTCCCGCCGCACCCGACGAACCGGTTCTCCAGCTTTACACCAGCGGCACCACCGGCAATCCCAAGGGCGCGGTGCTTTCGAACTCCAACCTGTTCGCCTTGCGCCAGCCGGGCGAGCGCGCCGGGCTCGACTGGGCGGTTTGGGAGGAGGACGAGGCGATCCTGATCGCCATGCCCTGCGCGCATATCGGTGGCACCGGGCTGGGGGTGATGGCAATCGGCGCGGGCGCACGGGCGATCGTCCAGAGCGAATTCACCCCCGAGGGCGTGCTCGAGGCCTTCGAACAGGGCGCGACGCGGATGTTCATCGTCCCCGCCGCGCTGCAGATGGTGGTCCAGCACCCGCGCGCCAGGACGACCGATTTCTCAGGCGTCAAATACGTGTTCTACGGTGCCGCACCGATCCCGCTCGACCTGCTGCGCGAGGCGGTGCGGACGATCCCCAGCGCCGGCTTTATCCAGTGCTACGGCATGACCGAGACCACGGGCACAGTCGCAGTGCTTCCGCCCAAGGATCATGATCTGGCGGGCAACGAGCGGATGCGCTCGGCGGGGCACGCGGTGCCGGGGACGCAGCTCAAGATCGTCGGCGAGGACGGGGCAGAGCTGCCATGCGGGCAGGTGGGCGAGCTCGCGGTTAAATCGCCTTCCAACATGCTCGGCTACTGGAACCTGCCGCAGGCGACGCGCGAGGCGCTGCAGGACGGCTGGATGCACACCGGCGACGCCGCCTATATGGACGCGGACGGCTATGTCTTCATCCAGGACCGGATCAAGGATATGATCATCACCGGGGGCGAGAACGTCTATCCCGCGCAGGTCGAGAGCGCGATCTACGGCCATCCCGCGGTCGCCGAGGTGGCGGTGATCGGCGTGCCCGATGCGCAATGGGGCGAGGCGGTGAAGGCCTGCGTGGTGCCCAAGGCTGGCGAGCAGGTCGATCCCGAGGCGATCATCGCCTGGACGCGCGAGCGGCTGGCGGGGTTCAAGGTCCCCAAGTCGATCGATGTGATCCCCGCGCTGCCGCGCAACCAGTCGGGCAAGATCCTGCGCCGCGAATTGCGCGCCCCCTATTGGGCAGGGCGCGACCGGCTGGTGAATTGAGCGCGCCCGTGAAACGCCACGCCCCCGCCACCCAGCGCAACGCCGGCCCGATCGCCGACATGCTGGCGCGCGAACTGCCCGCCACCGGCGTGGTGCTCGAAGTGGCGAGCGGGACGGGCGAGCACGCGGTCTTCATGGCGCGGCGGTTTCCGCAAATCACTTGGCAGCCAAGCGATCTGGATGTCGAGGCGCTGGCCTCGATCGATGCCTATGCCGCAGAGGCCGGGCTGGCGAACCTGCTCCCGGCGGTGGTGTTCGACGCTGCGCGCGGCGAACCGCCGATCGCAAAGGCGGATGCGCTGGTGTGCATCAACATGCACCCTGATAGTAATGATTCAGGTAAATCAATAACTTACGATGCCTGCGTGTGCGTAAACATGGTTCATATCAGCGAGTGGGCCGCGACTGTGGGATTATTCAGCACTTGTGCGACGCTTCTGGCCGATGGCGCTCCGCTTGTCCTGTACGGCCCGTATATCGAGGATGAAGTCGAAACAGCAGCGTCAAATCTAGAATTCGACCGCTCCCTAAAAGCGCGAAATCCCGAGTGGGGTCTGCGGAACGTAACTGACATGGATCGTCTTGCTGACCAATGGGGGTTCTGCCGCACCCGGCGAGTGGAGATGCCAGCCAACAATTTGGCGTTGGTTTACCGGGCACGTGGGGCAGAGGCTGATACCAGCGTATGACCGCTTTCAACCTGGTTCAGAAAAAAGCAGACAGTCAGGAAACGACCCACTTGCAGACATTCGCGGCGAGTATAAGCTTATGCCGTGAAGCGCCAAATTATCATCACAGCGGTTTTCGCTGCCGGTCTAGGCGGATGGGTAGGCTGGGAAGTTCGCAGCTTCCTCGCGATCGACAGTTGTCTCGACGCTGGCGGGCGGTGGCAGTATCAGGGCGATCATTGTGAAGGTGTCCGTCTGGAATAGCCAAGGTCCGGTTCCCACCCCAAAATCAGACAATCACTGCGTGTCGAGCGATACCTGAAAGCTGACGCGGAAATCACTTGGCTTGATGAACATGGTCCATATCAGCCCATGAGAAGCGACATCGGGCCTGTTCCGCGCTGCCGCTGCTCTGCTCCAGCGTTGCTCGCCGCTGCTGCCCTACGGCCCCGAAATCGAGGACGATGTCGAAACCGTTTTGTCGAATGTTGAATTCGACCAATCGCTGAGGGAGCGTGATGCCCAATGGGGTTTGCGCAGTGTTGCGCAGATGGACCTCGTTGCCGTCGAGTACGGGCTCGCACGAACCATGCTTGTCGCGATGCCGGCGAACAATCTTGTGCTGGTCTATCGCAAGCGGCGGGCCAAGCCATAAGAAAACGCCCGTCGGCACAGGGCTGACGGGCGCTTCATTGATGCAAATTTGGCGGCGGGCTCAAATGGCCCGGTCGCCCGCTTCGCCGACGGATTCGATGTCGTTGCCGAGGCCCTTGATCGTGTTGCAGGCCGTCGCGGAGAGCGACAGGGCGGTGAGCCCGAGGGCGATGAGAAGTTTGCGAACCATGAATAAGTCCTTTCGGATAGTTTTCGAATAGCGTCTTACGAAGCAAAACGGTCGGACAATCGTCGGGTTCCCGCGGACTGTTTGCGGCGCAGCGCTTTGCAACCGGTCCGCAGCGCGCCATATCGCGCGACGATGAAGCTGCCCGATGCCCTCCTCTTTGCCAGCGATGCCGAGATTCTCGCCTTTGTCGGAGTGGTGCTGCTCATCCTCGCGGGCTTTGCATCGCTGATGGAGCGCCGGAGGATGAAGCGCGTTGCGCTCAACCAGGTAGGCTGGATGCCGTGGACTGCCATATTTCTGACGCTGGCGATCATCGGTGGCGGGCTACTTTCGGTTGCCGTTCCCGTTATCCTGACCGCCTAGGCTCCCTCAGAGGCAGGCTTCCAGATAGGCCTGGTCGAAGCCGAACTGGCGCGCCTTCTCGAGCGTGTAGGGGCGCAGGCCCGACGAGCGGAACTCGCCCATGATCTTTCCGTCCTCGCCCTCGTCGAGATATTCGAACTTGAACAGTTCCTGCGTCACGATCACGTCGCCCTCCATCCCGATCACCTCGGTGACGTTGGTGGTGCGGCGCGAGCCGTCGCGCAGTCGCTTGACCTGAACGATCAGATCGACGCTCTCCGCGATCTGGCGGCTGATCGCCTCCTTGGGGATCTTGATGTCGCCCATCAGGATCATGTTTTCCATCCGTCCCAGCGCCTCGCGCGGGGAGTTGGCGTGGAGCGTGCACATCGAGCCGTCGTGACCGGTGTTCATCGCGGCGAGCAGATCGAAGCACTCAGCGCCGCGGATTTCGCCCAGGATGATCCGGTCGGGGCGCATACGCAGCGCGTTCTTGACCAGATCGCCGATGGTGATCGCGCCCTGACCCTCGAGGTTGGGCGGGCGGGTTTCGAGCGGCAGCCAGTGCGGCTGCTGCAACCGGAGTTCGGCGGCATCCTCGATCGTCAGCACGCGCTCGCCCGGGTCGATCATCTTCGACATGGCGTTGAGCATCGTGGTCTTGCCAGAGCCGGTACCGCCCGAGATCACGACGTTCATCCGGCAGGCACCGGCGATCTTCAGTGCGGTGCACATCTTCTCGCTCATCGAGCCGAAGCCCTTGAGCATGTCGAGAGTGATCGGCTTCTCGGAGAATTTACGAATCGAGATCGCAGTGCCGCGCAGGCTCAGGGGCGGGACGATGACGTTGACGCGACTGCCGTCCTTGAGACGGGCGTCGGCGAGCGGAGTGGTCTGGTCGACGCGGCGGCCGACCTGATTGACGATCCGCTGCGCGATCTGGAACAGGTGCTGTTCGTCGCGGAAGCGGATCGGCGCCATGATCAGCTTGCCGCCCTTTTCGATATAGGTCTGATCGGGGCCGTTGACCATGATATCCGAAATTTCGGGGTCGTTGAGCAACTCCTCGAGCGGACCGAAGCCGAGCAGCTCGTCGACCAGCACCTTTTCCAGCGCGAATTGCTCGCGCCGATTGAGCGTGACCTTGAGCTCGGCAAGCACTTCGAGGATGATCGGGCGGAACTCCTCGGACAATTCGTCCTTGGTCAGCGTGGCCGCGGCCTCGGGGTCGACGCGTTCGAGGAGGCGCGGGAGCACCTGTTCCTTGATCTTGTGGACGCTGGCTTCGAAGCCACCGATATCGGCTTCGCTGGCGTGAACCGTGTTTGCGCGGTCCGAGAGCCGCGCCATCGCGGCGTTGGACTGAGCATTGCCGCCGCCACCGGGGGAGGGGACATCCTCATCGGGCAGCGGAGGAAACTGGTCGCCGGCGTCCTCGGTTTCGGACGGGGCTTGCGAGGGTGTGGGCGTGCCGCCGCGCATGGGTTTGGCCACGCCGAACTGCGGACGCGCACCGGAATTCATTCCTCCCGGGCCATTCTTCCGTCCGAATGCGCTCATTAACTTGAACCCCTGCGGTAAGTCGTCATAGGTCGAGCCCGTCCCTGCGCTGAGGTGGAGAATGGCTCCTTGAGAGGCTTGGTGAATAAGTCGGAAAGCTTGATTTTTCCCTAATTTCACGGCCATGCGCCAATCTGGACCCGCGGCATTGCGCGGCAAGCCGCTATGGCCCGACGTCCTTCCTCCCGTTCGACAGGATCTATCATCACCATGCAGCAGGACGATCGCAGCGGATTGCTTCTGGCGCTGAGCGGCTTCGCACTGCTGTCGGTAGGCGATGCGATTATCAAGACCATGGCCGGGCAATGGTCGCCGCTGGCGGTGGCCGCGCTACGTTTCGCAATCGGCGCGACGGCGCTCTCGGCGCTGCTGCTGGTGACCGAAGGCCCGGCCGCCTTCCGTCCGCGCAAGCCCTGGCTGCAGGTCGGGCGCGGCGCGTGCCTGGCGGGGGCGACGCTGTGCTTCTTCTCGGCGATCTTCGTCATGCCGCTCGCCGATGCGATGGCGATCGCCTTCGTCTCGCCGATCTTCGTGGCGCTGTTCAGCGGTCCGCTGCTGGGCGAAAAGGTCCGCCCGGTGGTGTGGCTGGTCTCGGTGGTGGCGCTGGGCGGGGTGGCGCTGATACTGCGCCCCAATCTCGCCGAGCTGGGCATCGTGGCGCTCCTGCCGCTGGCTTCGGCCTTCTTCTTCGCACTGATGGTGGTGGCCAATCGCTCGAGCGCCGGCCAGGGCAGCGCGCTCTCGATGCAGGCCTTTATCGCGCTGTGGGCGACACCCTTTCTCGTCGTCGCCGCGCTGATCGGCGATCGCAGTTCGCTGGCTTCGCTGGAGATCGGAACACCCGACTGGACGGTGGTGGCGCGCTGCGCGCTGGTCGCGGTCACTGCCAGCGGCGCGCACTGGATGGCCTACATGGGCACGATGCGGGCCGGGGCCTCGACCATCGCGCCGACCACCTATGTCCAGATCATCGTCGCCACCACGCTGGGTTATCTCGTCTTCGGCGACGTGCCCGATCCCCCCACGCTGGCGGGCGCGGCGATCGTGGTCGGGGCAGGGCTGTTCCTGTGGTGGAGTACGCCCAGAAGGGCGAAGTAATTGCGTGGCGCGCGATAGGCGCTAGAGCGTCGGCGCATTGTATTTTCGGGATTGAAGGCGGACCAGACTATGTGCGGCATTATCGGTATCGTTGGCAAAGATTCGGTCGCGGACCGTCTGGTCGATGGCCTCAGGCGGATGGAATATCGCGGCTACGACAGCGCCGGACTCTGCACTATCCACGAGGGCGATCTGGTTCGCCGTCGTTCGCAGGGCAAGCTCGCCAATCTGGTAGCGGAACTCGCCAGCCGGCCCGCGCCCGGCGATATCGGCATCGCCCACACCCGCTGGGCTACTCACGGCGCGCCGACCGAGGACAACGCCCACCCCCACGCCACCGATCATGTCGCGCTGGTTCACAACGGCATCATCGAGAACTTCAGGGAATTGCGCGAGGAACTGCGCGCCGATGGCCGTCGCTTCACCAGCGAGACCGATTCCGAAGTGGTCGCGCATCTGGTCTCGCGCGAGGTCGAGGGCGGGGCGAGCCCCGAGAAAGCGGTCAAGACCGTGCTGCCGCGGCTGCGCGGCGCCTTCGCGCTGGCTATCGCATTTCGCGCGCATCCCGACATGCTGATCGGCGCGCGGCGCGGTTCGCCGCTGGTGCTGGGCTATGGCGCCAAGGAGAATGGGGGCGAGATGTTCCTGGGCTCCGACGCCCTGGCGCTGGCCCCGCTGACGCAGCAGATCGCCTATCTCGAGGAAGGCGACTGGGTAGTGGTGCGCCGCGAGAGCGTCGAAATCTTCGATGCCGAAAACGAGCCGGTTGAGCGCGAGATCACCACCTCGGGCGCTTCCGCCGCGGCGGTGGAGAAGGGCAATTACCGCCATTTCATGCAGAAGGAGATATTCGAGCAACCGACCGTGGTCGCGCAGACGCTCGGCTCCTATCTGCGCCAGGCGGACAATTCCATCGCGTTGCCGCAGTTCGATTTCGACATCTCCAGCATTCGCCGGGTGACGATCGTCGCCTGCGGGACCTCCTACTACGCCGGGATGGTGGCGAAATACTGGTTCGAGCAATTCGCCCGCGTGCCGGTCGATATCGATGTCGCGAGCGAGTTCCGCTACCGCGATCCGGTGCTCGAGGAGGGCGGCCTCGCGCTGTTCATCAGCCAGAGCGGCGAGACCGCCGACACGCTCGCCGCGCTGCGCCATTGCAAAGCCAACGGCCAGACTATTGCGGTGGTGGTCAACGTCCCCACCAGCAGCATGGCGCGCGAGGCCGATTTGCTGCTGCCGACGCATGCCGGTCCGGAAATCGGGGTCGCATCGACCAAGGCCTTCACCTGCCAGCTCGCGGTGCTCGCCGCGCTCGCCGCGCATATGGCGGTCAAGAAGGGGTTGATGAACCGTGAGGAAGAGGCCGAGGTGGTCGGTCACCTGCTCGAGGCGCCGGCCTCGCTCAACGCTGCGCTCGACCATGACGAGGATATCGCGGCGATGGCGCATCTGATCGCCCCTGCGCGTGACGTGCTGTTCCTGGGCCGCGGGCCAGACTTCCCGCTGGCACTCGAAGGCGCGCTTAAATTGAAGGAAATCAGCTACATCCACGCCGAAGGCTATGCCGCTGGCGAGATGAAGCACGGCCCGATCGCGCTGATCGACGACCAGGTTCCGGTAGTGGTGCTCGCGCCTTCCGGTCCGCTGTTCGAGAAGACCGTCTCGAACATGGAGGAGGTCCGCGCGCGCGGTGGGCAGGTGGTGCTGATCTCCGATGCCCAGGGACTGGCGCAAGCGGGCGAGGGCTGCATCGCGACGATCGAGATGCCCAGTGTCCACCCGCTGATCGCGCCGCTGGTCTATGCGATCCCGGTGCAATTGCTCGCCTATCACGTCGCCTGCGTCAAAGGCACCGATGTCGATCAGCCGCGCAATCTCGCCAAGTCGGTGACTGTGGAATAACCAGAGGCGGCACGATCACAAGCAACACGCTATCCCGTGCGGATTTCGCTGTCCGTCGACTGACGAAGCTCCCTGGTCTCGGTTTGATCTCTCCGGAACATTACGAATGCCGGGCATTTTTGTACCCGATAGATTGAGCCCGTCAGTAGGGAGCATCGGCTTCGTTTTAGATCGGATCTTCGGATCGATCTTGGTCCAGAGCCGAGCGATGAGAGACTGACAAAGCCTGCGGCGTCCTTAGAACCTTCTCCTCCGCGGAGAACGGACCAAAGGGGCGCCGCAGGTTGTGTTTTGCCCCATTGTTGGCTTGGACGCTAACTGGCCGGATCGCGGGAACCGAGGCACTTTGGCAAAAACGCGCAAGCGAAATCGAAATCGCTATGGTAATCCCCTGAACACCTAAGTTTCGCAGGATTCCTCCACTCGGGACCTCGGGAAAGTCATCCGGCAAACAAGCCCCTCGGGCCGATAATCCATGCTGACCTCTGCTCGCAGCGCTCGCCTGATCATCTGTTCGATGAGCGCTGAGCCAAATCCCTGCCGGCTAGGCGGTTTTACCGGCGGACCGCCGGTTTCACACCACTCGATCAGGAACAAATGCTCGTCACCGTCACTCACGCATTCCGAAGTGATTGTAACTCGCCCACCGGGAGCCTTGAAGGCACCGTATTTTGCGGAATTTGTCGCAAGCTCGTGGAAGACCAATGCAAGGGGCTGGAGGGCCGTCGCGCAAAGCACCACCGGATCGCCTTCGATGATCACATTCGAACCGTCTCCGCTGCGGTAAAGGGCGAGTTCCGCGAGCAACAATTCGTTCAGAGTGATCTTCCCATTGCGCTCCTGCCGAAGAAGCGCCTGGGTCGCGGCCAATGCCCGCAACCGGTCTTGCAGGGATTGCGCGAGGTCTCCGATGCTTTCCGCGCTCTTTGCACTCAGCGACACGAGCGAACTGACCACTGAAATCATATTGCCGATCCGGTGATCCAGTTCGCGGGCGATCGCCTCGCGCTGATTTTCCATTTCCTTGCGTTCGGCGATATCGCGGTGAACCACGGTCAGGATCATCTTGCCATCGACCGAATGGCGCGACACGATCGCCTCGCTGGGAAATTCCTCCCCGTTCTTGCGTCGGCCCCAGACTTCGCGCTGGTTACCCATCAGCCGGTTCGTGCCATTCTTTCCCACCGCGAAGCTGCGCACCGATAGTGCGTGTTGCGCCTGGTAGCGTTGCGGCAACAGCAGTTCGACGTCCTTTCCGAGCACTTCTTCTGCGCTGTAGCCGAATGATTGCTCGGCAGCCCGGTTGAAGAACAGGATACTGCCTTCTTCATCGGTACAGATGACCGCATCGGCGATGAGAGCAAGCACGTCGACACTGACCGGATTCGATTGGAGCGATTGGGCAGCGGAATGTAGAGCTGAGGCTTCCATTTTCCCTCCCAGGGAAGAACGATCGCGTAGTTGCAGAATGCCAGACTAGTCTTTCTGTTTCGCACCGCAGTGCCGTCTGGCCGGTTCCAGTACTTGCCTTGACGTCGCGCACGATCCGGATCGTGCTGGAGTTGCGCGCGCCTGAGCATGAGCCCGGACGGGAAACATTTGCGAAGCAAACTGCGTCGCAAATATTCGTGATGTTGCCCGATCTACCCTGTCGAATCGGCTTTCTGCCATCCGTACATCACCGGAGAGCGCGTCTTTTCTCCGTCTCCTATTCAACCGTCAGGGCAGATTACACGAAGGACGGAGCATGGAAATTCTGACAAGCACGGCCGGCATGGTCGCGTTGAGGTTCACCGGGCGCCTGTGGCCCGGAGAGGTGAGCAAAGCCTACGAACTGATCGAGCAGGCGCTGGCCCTGCACGAGCGGATCCATCTGTTCGTGGAGGTCGACGAACTCGCCGGCATCGAATGGGAGGCGATGACTCAGGAAATGGCGGGGGGGCTGCGACTGTTCGGGAAGCTGAAGCGCTTCGGACGCGTGGCAATCGTCAGCGATCAATCATGGGTGCGGTGGCTGGCTCGCACCGAAAGCGCGCTGCTTCCCGGAATAAGCTATCGCACCTACTCGATCGCCGAGCGCGACCGCGCGCGGGCTTGGGTCGAAGGCCGGGAGGAACTCCCCTACGGGCACGCAATGCGGGTTATCGGCACGGACCGGCCGGATGTGCTCGGGATCGAGATCGATGGTCGACTTTCCAAGGAAGAGATGGCCAGTATCTCCGTGGAACTCAACGCTGCGCGCAGTGCGCAGGAGATCAAGTCGGTCCTGCTGCGGATTCGCTCCTTCGAGGGGTTCGACCCGAGCATAGCACTCGATGGCGACTATGCTCGAATGAAGCTTGGTTTTTTCCGTGAGCTGGACCGCTACGCGGTCGTGGGCGGACCGCAGTGGATCCGACAATGGGTCGAGTTCCTCGGACCTTTGGTGCGGATGGAAGTGCGATATTTTCCACCTGAGAACGAATCGGCCGCCTGGGAATGGCTGGGCGCGAAGCCGCTGGCAGATCCGGCGCCGGCTGATAGAGGTGCTTGAGCCGGTCTGCCGCATTGGCGCTCCGGACATGTCCTAGGTTACTTGGGCGCACCGGACGTTATCTTGCCTGCCGAACCATTGAGGGAAACTGGCTATGCGCTCGATACTGCTTCACATCGAAGACGACGATTGTCTGGAGGCCCGGCTTCAGGTCGCGCTCGATCTGGCTCGTGCTTTCGACGGGCACCTGACCTGCATGAAGCCGGTCCCCTGGGAGCTGGGGCCGCTCGTTGATTTCTACGGGATAATGGCGGCTCAGATACTTCCGGCAACGATCGAGCGGGCCGAAGCTCTCCGCAAGCAGATAGGCGAAAGACTGGCGAAGGAGGATGTCGCCTGGGACTGGGTGCAGAGCGATGGCTTTGCGTCCGAACATTTGCTGCGGCGCTGCGGCCTGAGCGACATCATCGTCCTTGGCAGCTACGATCCTCTCACCAACGAGGGGCCTTCAAAATTGGTCGGCGATATCATCCTCCGGTCGCAAACTCCGGTGCTGGTGGTTCCTCCGGGCCATACTGGCTTCGATTGCACGGGACCCGCCGTGGTCGCGTGGGACGGCTCGCCCGAGGCGTCGCGCGCCCTGCGCGGCGCATTGCCGCTGCTGGCCAGAGCGAGTTCGGTGCGCCTGGTCACCGTGGTCGAGGAGGAGGAAGCCGGCGGGTTCGATCTTCCGCCCGTACAAGGCGCAGAATACCTGTCGCGGCACGGGATCGCCTGCGAATTGCTCGACCTGCCGCTGAGGGCGAAATCCGTCGCGCAGGGCTTGCTGGCCGCTTCGACGGATAATCAGGCGTCGTATCTGGTGATGGGCGCCTACGGTCGTTCGCGCATGTCCGAGACGATCTGGGGCGGGGTAACGCGGGAAATCTTCGCCGATCCGCCCCTGCCGATATTCGCCTGCCATTGATGGATGCTCGCATAACGCTGGCGGGACAGCGATTCGCTTCGGGTAATCAGCTCGCGGTTGGCGACTGACCTGACGACCGCGATACGCCAACGGAATATCGCCGCCGCCAATCCTTCTCCGAGCCCAGGCCTGCGGAAAAGGCAATCCGCAACGCGTCCGCGAAATTGGTGACCTCAAGCTTTTCCATCGCGTTAGCGCGATAGACTTCCACCGTTCGCGGACTGATACCCAGATCGTAGGCAATGGTCTTGTTGGGATAACCGCAGGCCAGTCCATCGAGCACTTCATGCTCGCGCTGGGTGAGCAATGCGACCTGCGTCCGGGCCCTGGTCTCTCGCTCGCGCCAGCTTTTCCGATCGGCCAGCTGACTGAAACCGGTTTCGAGTGCGCGCAGCAGGTGGTCCCCCTCGAAGGGCTTCTCGAGGAAATCGATCGCGCCGCCCTGCATCGCGTTTACGGCGATAGCGATATCGCCATGTCCAGTGAGAACGATCACCGGCAGGTTGAAACCCCGCTCGGCCATCTCGGACTGGACCTCGAGCCCATTCATGCCGGGCATGCGCACGTCGAGCAGGACGCAGGCCGGTTGGGTCGGGTCGGCACCCTTGAGGAAGCTCTCTCCGTCAGGCCATTTTTCGATGCGGTATCCCGGTTTTCTCAGCAGCAGTTCGAGCGATCGGCGGATCGGCTCCTCGTCGTCGACGATGTGCACCAATTGGATATCTGCCATCGAGCACCCCGAAAATGGGTCTGCCCGAGGTGACGAGGTTTTACAACCGCCCGCTATGGATCGGATTTGGAGTGGGCTCCGACCGTCGCAGTATCGTCCTCTTCCAGATGCACGACCTTGAATGGCAAGCGGCTGCCATCGGGCTCCGTCAGCGTCACATATTCGCCCAGTCGCAACGGATGGGCGTCGAGATGATAGACGCTCTCATCGTCGTCGTCGCCGAGCTCATAGGAGAACGCCCAGCTATTTTCCTTGCGCAGCAGATAGCCCGACTGGCCTGGGGCGCCGGGCGACAATCGCTGAACCGTGGCCAGCGAAGGATCTGCGGCGCGCGCTTTTTCGTCGATCAGACCGTCGTCCGTCAGCGGTACGCGGAGGATGTAGGCATGGCTGGGCGAGCCTTCCGGAAACTCCGGGGTTCGGGCCAATTCGAGTCGCGCAAGCGTCCAGTGAGTCATTCATTTTCCTCCGATGATCTTTGCGCACCTTCACGCACCCCCGGCTCCCAGCGCTCTCATCTCGTCGAGCCATTGGCGCCGTCGATCCTCGTCCGCTTCTACGGATCCCAGGATCATCCGTTCGATCCGGCGAATTCCCACGAACTTGAGAATGTTGCGCTCGAGGCTCTTCACGCTGTGGGCACCATAGACCAGTTTGTAGAACAGGGTCGGCACGTCCCCCAGCCACAGGGGATACAGAACCACTATGTGTTCGGCCCAGACGATATCGCTCTGCGCCGAGGCGATCGCGGCTGATGGTTCGCCCTTCGTCCATTCCTCCGCGCTGCGCACGAACGGAATGTCGAGCTCGCCGAGCTTGAGCCGACGGACCTCATGCGCTTCCGCGCCCTCGGCGTAAGCCTCGGCGAGCGCATGCACGAAGCGGTCCGGGGATGGGTCCGGGTGACCGTCGATGATCAGGATCTTGCGAATGGTCATGACACCTCTGCGCTGGCGGACTGCCTGTCAGGTTGGAACCACCCTCAAACAGCGAGCAGACGCCGGCAAGGGGGGTGGGACCTCGTCGGCGCCTGCCTGCCTCGGTGTATCCAAACTCGGCAATTCCGCGACATTGGGATATATACGGAGGGGCACCCCAATTGCGCGAATATTCTCCACGCGGGACGGCATCTCGGTCCGGCGATGAATTTGACGCAGTCTTCACAGATGATATCTGTCGGTCTGGACCGTGCCATCTCATTCGGGAGGCTGGGCGGTGGCGGGCCACCACCTTATGACAGCAGTACCAATCGGCTGGAAAGCGTTTCGCGGCATTGCAGCGAGGTACGGGGTCGCTGCCGCTGCCGTGGGTGCGACCTATTTTCTGCGTCTCGCAGTCGATCCCATGGTCGGATCGAAGGCCACCTATATCCTGTTCGTACTGCCCGTGGTTTTCGCGATCCTGGTCGCCGGTCGCGGACCGGGAGTTTTCGCCGGAATGCTGTCGCTGGTCGCGGGCCTCACCCTGGTCGCTTCTGCAGACCGGCTTTCAGGTGCAACCCTCCTGCAGACAGGCATGTTCATCCTCGTGTGCGGAGGCATTGGCTGGCTCGACAGCCGCCGGTCGGCTCTGCGCGCGGCCGCCCAGCAAGCGAACAGGCTGCTCGATCTCATGCTCGAAGGCGCCTCGGGCTATGCGATCTTCACGATCGACGAGCATGGCTATATCACCAGCTGGAATCGCGGAGCGACGGACACGCTGGGGTGGAGCGCGGAACAGGCAACCGGTCAGCACGTCTCGATTTTCCTGACCGTTCCCGAAGCGCACTCGGTGGCCATGAACCAGCTCGAACGGGCTCGAAAAACGGGGCGCTTCGTGGGTGAGGCCTGGCAGAAGCGTGCCGATGGTTCGGAGTTCATCGCACACCTCACCGTCATCCCGATCAGCGAAGACAATGGAAAGGGAGTGAGCTTCGCCAAGATCGTTCACGACGTGACCGAGCGCAAGGCCGAAGAAAACGCGCTTCGCAGGCGCGAGGAACATCTCAAGTCGATCCTCGATACCGTGCCCGACGGCATGGTGGTGATCGACGAGCAGGGTATCATCCTGTCGTTCAGTCCGGCGGCGGAACATCTTTTCGGCCATTCGGAGGCCTCCGTGGTCGGCAAGAACGTAAGCCTGTTGATGCCTTTGCCTGACCGCGAGAGGCACGATGGCTATCTGCAGCGCTATCTCGAAACCGGCATTCCCAGAATCATCGGGATTGGAAGGATCGTTGACGGGCAGCGCGCGGACGGCAGCACCTTCCCCATGCAGTTGTCGGTGGGCGAGGCCCGCACGCCCGATCAGAGGCTCTTCACCGGCTTCATCCAGGATCTCAGCGAACGCCGCGCTTTTCAATCGCAGCTTGCAGAGCTTCAGTCGGAGTTGATCCATGTCTCCCGCCTCAGCGCGATGGGCACGATGGCTTCGACCCTCGCCCACGAGCTCAACCAGCCGCTAACCGCTATCGCCAGCTACAGCGAGGCGGCTGTGGCGCTGCTCGAGGATTCCGAACCGCCCGACGATGAAACGCTCATCGAGATCGTTTCGGACATGGGTCGACAATCGCTCCGCGCAGGGGACATCGTTCGCCGCTTGCGTGAATTCGTCTCCAAGGGTGATGTGAGCAAATCCCCGCAGGACCTTCCCAAAGTGATCGAGGAGGCCAGTGCGCTCGCCCTGGTCGGCATTCGGGAGAAAGGAGTGACCACCCACTTCTCCCTTGAACCCGACGCGACACCTGCCCTGATCGACAAGGTGCAGATCGAGCAGGTCCTCATCAATCTCATGCGCAACGCCATCGAAGCGATGGAGAACACCCCGGTAAAGCAACTGGAGGTCACCACCGTGCGGATTGATGCGGACACAATCCAGATATCGGTCATGGACACCGGGCCCGGGATTGCACCGGCAGTGCGGGATCGCCTGTTTCATGCCTTCAACAGCAGCAAGGATACCGGGATGGGCCTCGGGCTGTCGATCTGCCGCACGATAGTCGAAGCGCACGGAGGGCGCATCTGGGCAGCGGACAGGGAAGGAGGGGGCACCGAATTCCATTTCACCCTGGTGAGTCCGAGCGAGGAAGTGCCGTGAGGCGGATGCTCGCGATCGGTCGCGAGGCATGGGCGGACGTGTGACGATGCGAGCTCTTTGGCGCATCGGGATATTTACGGAATGAGGCCGGTCGAGCTCTCGGCTATTGGCGGTCGATAGTCTTCAATCGGGCGACCGCCTCGGAATCCCATGTTGCAACCTCCCGAATCCAGACACTGCGTTCTGCTCGTCGATGACGACGATGCAGTTCGGCGCAGCCTGCAGTTCCTGCTGCAATCAAGGGGCTACGCGGTCCGCGCCTATCCTTCCGGCGTCCGGTTGGCGAGCGATCCGGCCGCGCTCGCGTGTTGCTGCCTGCTCGCCGATCTGATGATGCCCCAGACCGACGCCGTCGAACTGTTGACCGAACTTCGAGCGGCGGGCTGGAACGGCAGATCGATCTTGATCAGCGGCTTTCTCGACGACCGGCGAGAGGCTTTCGCGCGCGCAGCGGGCTACGAGATCGTCCTGCCGAAACCGATCAGCCAATCCGTGCTCATGCGCACAATCGAGGAATTGATGCCGCGCTTGCGATAACGCCGCCCCCCGTCGCTCAAATATAGAAATGTCGAGGCCTGCAGCACGCAGGCCTCGACCGACTGCACTGGATAGACCAGTGGCGAAGTCGATCCTTCGCGAGAGTCAGCGAGATGCCGCCATCAAATGCGAGCAGCGCCGGGCCGGCGGTGGCGGGCGCAGAGCGCTCACACCAACCGTACCAAACCCACGCCCAGCGATCCCGCCAGCACGAGCATGCTGGCACCCAATGCGATCGCCGCGCTTTTGCCCTTCGCGCGCGCATAGGCGATCGTGATGCCCAGCTTCACCGTCATATTCGCGAGCACCGTGCCCCCCAGCGCCAGTGCCGCAAGCGCAGGAGAGATGGCGCCGACTTCCAGCCCGCCCACGGTCACGATGGCGGCATCGACGTCGATGCTGCCCATGATCAGGATAAGGATCGCAATACCCTGTTCGCCGAACCGGCCTTCCGCCCAGCGCGCTGCAACCGCTGCCGCCGCGACGAAGGCCACGAAAGCGAGCGCGGGTAGCAGCGCGATCGGATTGCCCGGCGCGGGTGCGCCATCGCTTGCCGATGATTTTCGATAGAGCCAGAAACCCGCGACGGCAGCCGTAATCAGCGCCGGCAGGATGATGACCATCAAGGGGAGAAATACGGAGGTCGCAAGGACCGATACCAGGATCAGTACGCGGATATACATCACCAGAGTGGCCAGCGCGATGCCTGCCGGTTCGGCGCCGCCGGCGCCGCCCGATCCGAGACGCTGCGCGAGCGACTGGGTGACCGCCGTGGAGCTGTAGGCTCCGCCAATCAAGGCGGTCACTATCGTTCCATGGCGGACCCCGACGATGCGATTGGCGATGTAACCGATGAAGGAAAAACCGGTCACCAGCACCACCACGAGCCACAGCTTCTGGAGGTCCCAGGCGCCGTATGGGCCATAAATGCCGCTGGGGAGGAACGGCAGCACTGCAACCGCGATCACCGCGAAGCGGGCCAGAGCCTTCACGTCCTGCTCCTCCAGTTTTTCGATCAGCGAATGCAGTTCGCTTCTGAGCGCTAGGGTCAGGGTTACCACTGCCGCACAGGCGATGCTGAGTGCCGGATTTCCGGAACCGGCCACGAACCCCAGCGCCAGCGTGAGAAGCCCGGCAATGGCTGTCGTCGCATCTGACTTGGGTGGCGCGACCGTTTTGAAATAGCCGATTGCAAGAACAACCGCTGCCGCCGCGAACAGCGCGCCGGCGACGAACTCTTGTCCATTCTCGCTCAAGAGGCCGGAAAGACCGCCGATAAGGCCAAGCAAGGTGAAAGTCCGCACCCCGGCAACGCGCGTTCCGTCCGAGGCCTGGCGCAGGTTCCAGCCCCGTTCGATGCCGATCAGCAGCCCGACCGCCAGAGCGGCCCCTATCGCCAGATATTCGGCATTCCAGTTCATCCGACGATCTCCCCGGAAGTGCGCGCTGCATTCCCGGCGCGTCGCTGCCAGAATATCCGGGAACTCGCGCTTCGGCTATTGTCAGTCATGTCGCTGCTTTCGCAATAGGAACGCGAGCGGTGCCGCACCGGTCGCTTCGGTCTGCGAGGCTATGCAGGAAGGACGCGGTACGGAGAAGGCTTCCTGCGCCCCGTTTTTTTCGCCGATTGCGGGACGTTGTGAGCGGTGCGAGTATTACACAGGTCGCCGATCCGGATCCCGATGCAGTTCCCGTGGACGTGCCGGAAACGGAAATGACAAACGCGCCGCCCCAAGAGGGCGAGCCGCCACCCGAGGAGTAAGGCTGAGCGGGCCGACGCGGCGGTCACGGCAGTATTGGATCCAATATCGAGGTGCTCCCGCGTTTGCCCGCCTTATCCGACTACGATTGCGGCCGAGTTGGCGCAGGTCGGGAAATTGGTTCAGCGCCACCCGTCTCTGCCCCGCAAGATAGAAGCAGCGTGCATCGCCGCCCTGCCGCGCGAAAACCTGCACTACGTTGCTGTCGCGGCCGCTATCATGCCATTTGTTGCAGCCGGTGATCTTGTGCGTCGGTCGAACCGGATCGATGTCGATCGTCGGGTGGTAATGGCCACGCCGCGCCAGGCGCAATTTCGGTTCATCCTTTACCGGCGCATAACCTTTTGGGCGTAGTCGCGAAGGCGTGAAAGACAGCAAATCAGCCCCAATCGATTTTGCCGAAGGGATGTGCGCGCGCATCGTCCTTGGGCTGAAGGAGCCTGTGAGGGGCGACTGGTCGCAATTGCAGGGTTCGCAATATGCACTGCTTGCCGCGCGGCTGCCGATGCGGATTGCGCTGCATTTGGCCGGCGTGGCGCTGTTCTTCTATCTTTTCCAGCCGGTGGTCGGTCCATGGGTCATCGGTGCGTGGGGCGTGGTGGTCCTCATCGTAACCGCCGACGGGGCCCGCCTCGATCTGACGATGCGCGATGCCAATCAGCGCATTTTCACCAGAGATGAATATCTGCGCCATACTCTCTACTCGGGTCTCAAAGGCGTGGTCTGGGCCCTGCCGGCTTTCCTGTTCATGCCGCTGGCCGATCCCGGGACCAATGCCATCGCCTGGGGCTTCGCGGGAATCATGCTGCTCGTCTCGGCGGTTTCGCGCTACGGCGCGCCGGCCGGGACGGTATTGTTCTGCATCGTCACCGCCTTCGGATATGCGGCTGGTCTCCTGCTGATGGGCGAAATCGGCCTCGGGATCATCGCGATTGTAACGGGAGTTTTCGCCGCCTTCGGCACCATCGAGGGCGCGCGTGTGGCGCTGTCGGCCAAGATTGCCCAATTGGGAATGAACGAGAAGAGCGAAGTCGTCTCGCTGCTGCTGCGCGAATACGAGGACTCCGATGCCGACTGGTTGTTCGAGCTCGATCCGCGTCGCCGCCTGCGATCGGTCTCGCCGCGACTCGCGGTCGCGCTGGGACAGGAACTGTCCGAGATCGAAGGCCGCAGCTTCCTCGAGCTGATTTCCGGAAGCGCCTGGGAAACCGGTCGCTTTCCCTCAAGCCTCCACGAATTCGCCGAGAAGCTGAAGAAGCGCGAGAATTTCTCCAATCTCGTGGTCGAGGTGATGGTCAACGACGAGCGCCGCTGGTGGGAATTGTCGGGCACCTCGATCTTCAACGAGAGCGGCGGCTACGCCGGCTTCCGCGGGGTCGGTTCGGATGTCACCACCCAGCGCGAATCCTCGGAGAAGATCGCCTATCTCGCGCGCTTCGACACGCTCACCGCGCTGCCCAACCGGCTGATGCTCAACGAGGCGCTGGGGGATGCGATCGGCTATGCCGCAAAATGGCGCACCCGCTGCGCTTTCCTGATGATCGATCTCGACCGCTTCAAGGCGGTCAATGATTCGCTCGGCCATCTGACCGGCGACCGCCTCCTGGGTCTGGTGGCGGGACGGCTCAAGAGCCTGATGACCGAGAACAAGATCTGTGGCCGGCTGGGCGGCGACGAATTCGGCGTGGTAATCCGAGATGCCGCCGATCGCTCGAAGGTCGAGCAGGTGGCGAAATCGATCATCGAGCATCTGTCCGAGCCCTACCAGGTCGATCAGCACGTTCTCTATGTCGGCGCCAGCATCGGCGCTGCCTTCGGGCCGCGTGACGGGCGCTCGGTCGAGGAATTGATGCGCAACGCCGATCTGTCTCTTTATCGCGCCAAGGATTCTGGCGGCGGCGAATACCGCGAATACGAACCCTCGCTCCACGCCACGGCAGAAGAACGGCGCCAGCTCGAATTCTCGCTGCGCAACGCGCTCAAGAACGACGAGCTGTCGCTCGCTTATCAGCCGGTGGTCGACGCCAACACCGAGCAGGTCGTCAGTTTCGAGGCGCTGGTGCGCTGGAACAGCGACGTCCATGGCTCGGTCAGCCCGGGCAAGTTCATCCCGCTGGCCGAAGACACCCGCCTGATTGTTCCGATCGGCAAATGGGTGATGCAGCAGGCCTGTTGCGAAGCCGCGCAATGGCCTGCGCATATCGGCATCAACGTCAATGTCTCCCCCGAACAGCTGACCGAACCGGATTTCGCGACCAGCGTGGTCCACGCGCTGTCGCACAGCGGCCTGTCCGCCGAACGGCTCGAAATCGAGGTGACCGAGAGCATCTTCCTGCGTGATGCCAATGTGGCCCGCCGCGCGCTCGAACAGGTGATGGCGCTGGGCTGCTCTGTGGCGCTCGACGACTTCGGTACCGGCTACTCCTCGCTCGGCTATCTGCGCAAGCTGCGCTTCTCGACCATCAAGGTCGACCAGACTTTCGTGCAAGGCGCATCGCAGGACAGCGCCGAGAGCCTGGCAATCATCAACGCGGTCGTTGCGATGGCGCGCAGCCTCGGCATGACGACCACCGCCGAGGGCGTGGAAACCGCCGAGGAAGCCGAGATGATCCGCTCGATGGGCTGCAACAAGATTCAGGGCTATCACTTCGGACGCCCGATGCCCGCCGCCGAAGCCCGACAGGTCTTCGAACGCGAAGAGGCGCGCAGGCTGGCCTGAGCCCGGTTTCGGCTAGCGCCGGTGCGCCGCCTCAGGCGTGAGCGAGCGCCTTTAAGACATTCTCGAAGAGCGCGCGGCCATCTGTACCGCCATGCGCGGCATCGACTGCGCGCTCGGGGTGCGGCATCATGCCCAGCACATTGCCGCTAGCGTTGAGAACCCCAGCGATATCGCGGCGCGAGCCGTTGCAATTCTCGACATAGCGCAGCGCCACGCGCCCGTCGCCCTCCAGCCGGTCGAGCGTGGCCTCGTCGGCGAAGTAATTGCCATCGTGATGCGCCACAGGGATACGAAGGCGCTGTCCGGGCTCGAAGCCGCGGGTGAACAACGAGTCGGTGTTCTCCACCGTGAGATCGACGGTGCGGCAGATGAAATGCTGGCTGGCGTTGCGCATCAGCGCGCCGGGCAGCAGCCCCGCTTCGGTCAGCACCTGGAAACCGTTGCACACGCCCAGCACGGGCACGCCGCGACCCGCCGCCGCAGCGACCTCGCGCATGATCGGGCTGTTCGCCGCCATCGCGCCCGAACGCAGGTAATCGCCATAGGAGAAGCCGCCGGGCAGGGCGATGAAGTCGAGCCGGTCGGGCAGCGCGCTGTCGCCATGCCAAACACGGATCGGCTGCTGGCCCGAAATCGATTCCACCGCCACCGCCATGTCGCGGTCGCAATTGGAGCCGGGAAAAGTGACGACTGCGGCGCGGAAGCTCATTGTCCGACCTTTTCGATGCGGTAATTCTCGATCACAGTGTTGGCGAGCAGCTTCTCGCACATCGCTTCCAGATCGGCATCGCTGGTCGCGTCCGCCACTGTGAGCTCGATCAGCCGCCCGATGCGGACATCCTCGACCCCGGCGAAACCGAGTCCGTCGAGTGCATGATGCACCGCGCGGCCCTGCGGATCGAGCACGCCGGGCTTGAGGCTGACATGGATGCGGATATTCATGGGCGGCGAACCTTTCGAATTACGGCGGAGGTCACGTATGCTGCGCCTATGCCGATGCCGCCGCCGAAGGGCAAGCTGCGGCCCAGGCTCACTCCGCCGCGCTTGTCTCTGGGACGACGCGGATGCGCACCGCCTGGGCAGGATCGAGATACAGCGCCGCTAGCGCCTGAAGGTCGGCCGGGGTGATCTCCAGCTGGCGGTCCTTTGCTTCGAGGAAGCGGCGGATATCCTCGGGCTCGCTTTGCGCGCGATCGACCAGCCCCATCCAGCCGCCATTGCTCTTGAGGCGGTTGTCGAGGCTTTCGAGGATTGGCTGCCGGGCGCGCTCGACCAGATCCGTATCGGGTCCATCCGCAATCATCGTGCTGACGGTTTCCTCGATCGCCGCCTCTGCCGCGTCGAGCTGCGCGACATCGACCGAAGCGCCCAGGCTGAAGGTGCCGTAGTCGCGGTAGATGTTCGACGGACTGCTGTCGACGGAGGGCGAATAGGTTTGCCCGAGCTCCTCGCGCAGCTTTTCGGTCAGCGCCAGCCGCATCACTCGCGACAGCAGCGTCAAGCGGCTGGTGCGCGTCCAGTCGCTGTCGTCGACGGTCGGCCAGACCATACGCAGCACCGCCTGGTCGGGTTCGCCGCCATGCGTCAGCGTGACGGTCTCGCGCCGCTCGGTGAAGCTGCGCTCGCGGCTCTTGCCTTCGTAGGCGCGGAAGACCGGTTCGCGCTGCGGCAGCGCGCCGAACGTCTGCGCGACCGTACGGATTGCCTCGTCCTCGTCGAAATCGCCGACCAGCGCGATCTCGATCGCGCCATTGGCCAGCCGGTCGCCGATGGTGGCGGCGAGCTGGTCGTATTCGAGCGCTCTATAGGCATCCAGCGGCTGGCGGGTGAAGCGCGGGTCCTGGTCCGACAGCAGCGGACCAAGCCCTTCGCCCAGCGCCGATTCCGGCGTGCGACCAAGCCGGGCGAAGAAATCCGCCAGCGAGCGCTGCCACGGGCCGAGACCCTCGGTGCGGTAGCCGGGATCGGTGAGATAGGCAGCCATCAATTGTAGCTGCAGCTCGAGGTCTCGCGGGGTGGTGGTGGCGCCGCCGCTGAAAGTCTCGCCGCCCGCCGTGAAGCCCGCCCCGACCGAACGCCCGGCGAGGATCGACTGCAATTCGTCGCGGCTGTGCCGGCCGAGCCCGCCTGCGGTGTAGAGCCCCGTCAGTTCGACTGCGAGCGGATCGCCGCGTGAGGCGAGCATCCGTCCGCCATCGATGTTGAGCTGGACCGACACCCGGTCGTCCGCGAGGTCGGTGGGCTTGAGATTGAGCATCACGCCATTGGCGAAGCGGATTGTGCGGATGTCGAGATCCGAGGTCCGGCTGTCCGCGACCACCTCGCCGACGGGCCCGAAATCGGTATAGGCGAATTCGACGCTGACGGTGTCCTGCGGCGGGGCGACGGGGCGGGCGAAAGCCGCTTCCACCGCGGCGCGCAGCGCTGCCTCCCCGCCCTCGGGCGCGGTCTTCCCCGAGAAGCGGATCAGCGGCTCGTCGAGCGCGATGCTGTCCGCGCGCATGGCGGCGAGCACCTCGGCAGGGGTCACGCCCGGTGCCATTCCCTCGAACCGCTGGAGCGTTTCGGCGGGCGCGGTGGGTACGCCATCGCCGCGCGCAATCGCCAGCGCCTGGCCTACCAGCGCGGCATTGCTGCGCGTCTCGGCATTGGCCACCGCGTTCTCCAGCCCGGTGCGGATATTGGCCAGTTGTTCGGAGATTTCGTCCTCGCTGAAGCCATGCGTGAGCGCGCGGCGATATTCGTCTACCGCCACTTCAAGGGCTTGGCTCCAGCGTCCTTCTTCGCTCGCGACGCCGAGCGTGCTGCTACGGCCCGCCTCGAACACATTGTTGGTGGAAAATCCGACTCCGCGAAACGGCGGATTCTCGTTGCGCTGGAGCCGCTGCAACCGCCGCGACAGCGCGCCTGCGCCGACCTGTCGCAGCAGCGCTGCGCGCCGCTCCGCGCGCGTATCTGGCCGGTCGATATAAGGGCCATGGCGCACCAGCGAGATCGTTTCGGTCAATGCCGGATCGAGATAGATGTCCGTCGCGCCGCTATAATCGGGATCGATCGGGCCGCCATCGGGCTGGTCGGGTGAGGGCGCCGGGACCCAGTTGCCGAAATATTCGACGATCTTCGCTTCGACCAGCGCAGGATCGAAATCGCCTACCACCACGATCACAGTGTCGGTGGGGACATATTCGCGCTCCCAAAAGGCGCGCAAATTCGCGGCATCGGCGGCTTCAAGCGTCTCGGCGGTGCCGATTGGCAGCCGCTCGGCGATCAGCGAGCCGGGATAGGCGAATTCGAGCGAATCGACCGTGTTCTTGAGCGCATAGCCGTTGCGCACCCGCCTTTCGGCAAGGATCACACCCTTTTCGCGCTGAACCGCTTCCTCGTCGAAGGTCAGCTCGCTCGCGGTCTCGCGCATCAGCATCAGCGCGGTGTCGAGCAGTTCCGCGTCGGCGCGCGGCAGGTCGAGCTTGTATTGCGTGCGATCGAAACTCGTCGAGGCATTGGTGTCCGCGCCGAAGGCCAGTCCCAGCCGTTCGAGCAGCTTGATCATCTCGCCCTCGGGCACATTGGTCGAACCGTTGAAGGCCATGTGCTCGACGTAATGGGCGTAGCCGCGCTCCTCGGCGCGCTCATCTAGCGAGCCAGCGGCGATGTCCATCCGGACCAGCGCAGTGTTCTCGGGCCGGTCGTTACGGCGTACGATATAGCGCAAGCCGTTGTCGAGCTGGCCGAAATACCAGCCGCTCTCGGGTTCGAACTCGCTGTCCTCCAGCTCCCAGTCCGAGGCATTCCAGCCCACCGGTTCGGCGAAGGCTGGGGCGGCGATGATGCCGGAGACTGCGGTGGTGACGAAGAGCGAGAGCGCGAGACGCGTCGAATGGCGAAGCTTCATGGCACAGTTCTGCCCGAGCAAAACTGAAGTTTCAATGACAAGCCTTTGCGAAGGCGTTTATTTCTTCGGTTTGCTGCCGCGCAGCCTTCCGCGGTGGGCGGAAAGGTCGAAAACCTCGCCCGCGCCATTGTCCTCGTTCTGAAGCAGTCCGAGCCGCCGTGCTACCTCGCGATAAGCCTCTTCCTCGCCACCCAGATCGCGGCGGAAGCGATCCTTGTCGAGCTTCTCGCCGGTGTTGACGTCCCACAGCCGGCAGCCGTCCGGGCTGATCTCGTCGGCCAGGATGATGCGACTGAAATCGCCATCCCACAGCCGCCCGAACTCGAGCTTGAAATCCACGAGCCGGATATCGATCGCGGCGAACATGCCGCACAGGAAGTCGTTGACCCGGATCGCCATCGAGGAAATGTCCTGCATCTCCTCGCCGCTGGCCCAGTTGAAGCAGGCGATATGTTCCTCGGCGATCAGCGGATCGCCCAGCGCATCGTCCTTGTAGTAATATTCGATCAGCGTGTGCGGCAACGGCTCGCCTTCTTCCAGCCCCAGCCGCTTGCAGATCGAGCCCGCAGCGATGTTGCGGACAACCACCTCGATCGGCACGATCTCGACCTGGCGGACGAGCTGTTCGCGCATGTTGAGGCGGCGGATGAAATGGGTCGGCACCCCGATGTGCGACAGCCGCGTGAAGATATATTCGCTGACGCGGTTGTTGATCACGCCCTTGCCGTTGATCGTGCCCTTCTTCTCGGCGTTGAAGGCGGTGGCGTCATCCTTGAAATATTGGATGATCGTGCCCGGCTCGGGTCCTTCGTAGAGGATCTTGGCCTTGCCTTCGTAAATCTGGCGGCGACGAGCCATGCGGCGTTTCCTTACGACGAGAAGTGCGACGAAAAAACATCCGCCCCGGGCGCGGAATCGGTGCAATCCGCAGACCGGGGCGAGGCGATCTGCTTACATGAGGCTTGCAGGCGAGGCAATCAATGTGCCGGGCCTTCGAAAAGGGCGTTTGTGGCTGCCGTGCTTGGAGCAACTCGGGCGAGAGTGGTGCCCAGGGAGGGATTCGAACCCCCGACACTGCGATTTTCAGTCGCATGCTCTACCAACTGAGCTACCTGGGCCCATTATTCCGGGCGTCTCGCGGGACCACTGGGCCGCACATGGGGCTATTCGGCGACCGGCGAGCGGTTGGAGCGCCGCCCTATGGCGAAGCGGCCTGCGCTTGGCAAGGGCGTTTTCAGTCCTCCTCGCCGCGGATCACCTCGGCGGCGATTTCCTCGGGCGCGGCGGGCCGGCCGGGCACGGCGTAGCCATCGCCGAACCAGCGCGCGAGATCGCGGTCGCGGCAGCGTTGCGAGCAGAAGGGCGCGTGTTCCTCGACGCGCGGCTTCTTGCAGATCGGGCAGGATTTCCTCGGTGCAGTCATGTCGTGACCGCCTGGGCGAAGCCGCCCTCGAGTGCAAGCCTCGGGTCGCTGTGCGTCAACACCGTGCGCCCGGTCCTTCGCGCCAGATCGGTCTGCCATTCGGGCTGCAACCGGGCGAGGACGGCGGGATGCGCGGTTAACAGCAGGCAGCCGGGTTCCGCGACGAATTCGGCGCGCCGCAGCAGCAGCCGCGCGGCGCTGCCCGCGCGGTCGTGGTGGAGGCGGCGCAGCAGCGAGGGCCTCTCGGCGCGCGCGACAATCTGGACGAAGCCGAAGCCGTTCATCGCGGTGCGTTCGTGGTTCCAGTGGCCAAGCGCGGTATCGAGCGCGGCATCCACCGCCTTGCGGTCGGTCTTGGCGGCGAGCGTGGGAAAATCGACCCCGATCGAGCCCGCCAGATCGAGGCGTCCGACCGCCTCGGCCAACGCAGGGACCGCGGCCAGCGCGAGGCGGCGCGGATCGTCGGGACCGTCGATATCGATCAGCACCATCGCGCTCGTGTCGAAGAAGGCCAGTTCGCCGCCGTCGAAGGCGACCGCGCCCGACCACGCTTCGAGCCAGAGCTCTTCCCACTCGTCGTCGGGGAAACGGCGGACGGTTTCGACCTCGTGACCAGCCTTGCCCAATTGCTCGGCGAGCGTGGGGGCGGGGCAGGTCGATGCGTCGGTCGGCACGGCCTGCGCCAGCTTGATCCGGTCGCGCTCCTTCGTGCCCGCGCGGATGACTCGGGCACGGATCGCGCCGCCTTCGCTGGCGGATGCCGGGAGCCGGTCGACCAAGGCTTCCTCGCCGCTGGCGAAGCGTAATGTCCCGCGGGAGCTTCCCTTGGCGCGCGACACCAGCACGGCGTCCTCGACCTGGCCTGCCGTTAGAGCGCCCGGCCAGTGAAGACGAGCTTCGACGATACGACCGCGTTCGAGCTTGACCGCGCGCTCCTCGGCGATGCCCTGCTCGACGTACCAGGTCATTGCGTGCGCTCAGGCAAGCGCAAAGCCCGCAGCCTTGAGCAGCGCGCGGGTCTCGAACAGCGGCAGGCCGACCACGCCCGAATGGCTGCCCTGGAGCCAGGAAACCAGCCCCTCGGCAGCGCCCTGGATGGCGTAGCCGCCGGCCTTGCCGTGCCATTCACCGCTCGCGAGGTAGGCGTCGATCTCCTCGGCGGAGAGGCGCTTGAACTTGACCGCAGTCTCGCTCAGCCGTTCACGGTAGGTCCCGTCGGGAGCGCGCAGCGCGATGGCTGAAAGCACGCGGTGGCGGCGGCCCGAAAGCAGCTCGAGACAGCGACGCGCGGTCGCCTCGTCCTCGGCTTTGGGCAGGATGCGGCGCCCCGCGGCGACTACTGTGTCGCCTGCCAGCACATGGCCCTCGGTTTTCACGGCCATTGCCTTCTCGCGCGCCATGCGCTGCGCGTAGTCACGCGGCAGTTCGGTCTTGTGAGCGGTTTCGTCGATATCGGCGGGCAGCACCGCATCGGGGGCCACGCCCAGCCGCGCGAGCAATTCGAGGCGGCGCGGGCTGGCGGAGGCGAGGATAAGCCGTGGCGGGGAAGTGGGCGCGCTCATGCGGCGCGGCGCGTTATTGCGGCCCCGGACCGCCGCGACCCGGCATGAAACGGTAGGTGATCCGCGCCTTGGTAAGGTCGTAGGGGGTCAGTTCGCACAGCACCTCGTCGCCCACCAGCACGCGGATGCGGTTCTTGCGCATCTTGCCAGCGGTGTGACCGAGCACCTCATGGCCGTTTTCGAGCTCCACCCGGAACATCGCATTGGGCAGCAATTCGACCACCCTGCCGCGCATTTCGAGGAGTTCTTCCTTGGCCATGTGATTCCTTGGTTCGTGATACGGGTACGGGCACGATTGCCGCTCCGGGGCGCGCCCTTTAGCCCTGTGTCAGGCAAAAGGAAAGCCTTGGCGCTATTAGACGAACGACGAACCGGTACCGACCGGTTACATTTCGCGACAGTCTGGGTGGTTGTATCGAAGAGCATCCTGCCGCATTGCCCCCTCAGCGGGGGCGGCCAGTTACGGATTTTCGAAAGGTACACCCCTTGCGTCTCGCATCGACGGTTTCTCTTCTGGCGCTCGCCGGCGCCCTGCCTTTGTCCGCGCCTCTTTCGGCGCAGGACATGCCCCAGGCACCCGACATCGAGGTCGATACCAGCGATCCGCAGGCCGATGCGCCGATGCTCGACAATGAAATCGTGGTCACCGGCACCCGCCAGCGCGGTGCGCTCGATGTCGAACAGCCGCCGGTGCTCGAACTCGACGCTGAGGATATCGCCGCGCTCGGCGCCGGCTCGATCGACGATCTGCTCCAGGCGATCGAACCCGCCACCGGCAGCGCGCGCGGTCGTGGCGGCGGCGGGCGGCCGATTTTCCTCGTCAACGGGGTGCGGATCGGTTCTTTTCGCGAATTCCGCTCCTACCCACCCGAGGCGATAGAGAAGGTCGAGGTCTTTCCCGAGGAAGTGGCGCAGCGCTTCGGCTATTCGCCCGACCGCCGCGTGGTCAATTTCATCCTCAAGAACAATTTCACCAGCCGCGAGATCGAGCTCGAATACGGCCAGCCCGGGATCGGCGGCTATTCGCAGAGCGAGCAGGAATTTTCGCTCCTGACGATCAACGACGGGGCACGGATCAATTTTAACCTCGAGTTCGAGGACACCAGCCTGCTGACTGAGGTCGAGCGCGATCTGACGCTGGTCGCCGGTTCGCAGGGTGATGGCGCCGGGGATCCCGATCCGCGCCAGTTCCGCAGCCTGATCGCCGACAGCGCCGGGGTCGAGGCAAGCGCCAATTACGCCAAGGCTTTCATCGACAGCGGTTCCTCGGTCAGCCTCAATCTGACCGGCGCCTACAACGAGCGCCGCAGCCTCTCAGGGCTCGACAGCGTGCTGGTGACCGATCCTGCGGGCAACAGCGCCTTCCGCACCTTCGGCGCGGGCGATCCGCTCGAGCGCAATGTCGTCAGCAATTCCATCGCCAGCTCGGGCAGCTACAACCGGCCGCTGGGCGAGGGCTGGAATCTCACCGCGACCTTCGACGCCAGCCGCGCCAACAGCCGCACGCGGATCGACCGCCGCGCCGACACCGCCGCCATCGAGGCGCAGGCGCTCGCCGGCACGCTCGCGATTGACGGTCCGCTCCCTGCGCCCGCCGATGCGGGGGTCGACACCGCGCGCTCCACGCTGTGGGGTGCGAGCACGCTGGCGACAGTCACCGGTTCGCCGCTCTATCTCCCCGCAGGCGAGGTCGCGACTACCTTCGATGTCGGCTACAACTGGAACCGCATTTCCAGTACCGACACGCGCAGCGCGCAGGACAGCCGGCTGACTCGCGGCGATCTCTCCGCCGGGGTCAATGTCGTGGTGCCGCTAACCAGCCGCCGCGAAGGCTTCGCCGATGCGGTTGGTTCGATCTCGCTCGCCGGCCAGGCGGGTATCAACGAACTCTCCGATTTCGGCACGCTGACCGACTGGAGCCTGGGGGTGAACTGGTCGCCCTTCGACAGGCTCACCCTCTCCGCCACGCGGATCTGGCGCGAGGTTGCCCCGGGGCTCAACGCGCTGGGCGATCCGCAGGTGGTCGATTTCAACGTACCGGTGTTCGACTTCGTCACCGGCGAGAGCGTGCTGGCGACGGTCGTCACCGGCGGGAATCCCGCGCTGGTGGCCGAGACACAGGCCGACTGGAAGTTCTCCGCCAATTGGGAACTGCCCTTCATCGACAACACGCGGCTCCAGCTCGACTACGCGGTCAACCGCTCGAGCGATGTCACCGCCGGCGCGCCGGGCCTGAGCCCGGCTTTCGAGGCCGCTTTCCCCGACCGGGTGACGCGCGATGGCGCGGGCCAGCTGATCGAGCTCGACCGCCGTCCGATCACGCTGTTCGAGACCCGCAGCAAGGTGCTGTCCATCGGGATCAACACTAGCGGCCGTCTCGGCGCAGAACCCGAAGCACCCGAGGCTCCGCCCCCCGGGGCGGCGAACCGCGGCGGTGGTCGCGGCGGACCGGGCGGCGGCGCCACGGTCTCGATGGGCCCCGAAGGGATGGAAGCGATGCGGACCCGCTTCTGCGCTACGCCGGAGGGCGAGACCCCCGATCTCTCCGGCCTGCCCGAGGCGCTGCTCGCGCGGCTGCGCGGGCCCGATGGCACCATTCCTCCCGAACGAATCGCCCAGCTGCGCGAGCGCTTCTGCGGCGCGGATGCCGAGCGCGGCGGCGAGCGGATGGAAGCGATGCGTACCGCAGTCTGCGCCGATCCACCCAATCTCGAAGGCCTGCCCGAGCCAATGCTCGCACGGCTTCGCAACGAGGCGGGCGAGATCGATCCCGAGCGGCTGGCGCAATTGCGCGAGCGGCTGTGCAGCACGAACGCGGCGGCGGGCGAGGGCGGCAATGCTGCTCAGCCCGCGCGTGGCGGCGGCGGTGGACGGCGCGGCGGACGCGGCGGCGGCATTCCCGGCATGGGCGGCGACGACCCGGACACCCGCCCACGCTATTTCCTCAGCCTGACGCACAATTTCGCGCTCGAGAACGAGGTCGTTGTCGCGGCCAACGGCCCGGTGCTCGACCAGCGCGACGGCTTCGTGCTCGGCGGTGGCGGCGTGCCGGTCTACAGTGCGCGGCTCGAGGGTGGGCTGTTCTGGCAGGGCTACGGGATGCGCGTGTCGGGCAGCTATGTCGGCCCCAGCGAACTGCGCGGCGGCGACCTGCCTGGCAGCAACGATCTGTTCTTCGGCGACCTGGCCACCTTCGACCTGCGGCTGTTCGCCGATCTGGGCGAGGTGACCGACGCGGAATCGGGGCTGCTCAAGGGCCTGCGGGTCTCGCTGCGCGCGGACAACATCTTCGACACTCGCCGCGAGGTGGTGGATGCCAATGGCATAACCCCGCTCGCCTACGAACCGCTGCGGATCGACCCGACGGGTCGCTATCTCGGCATCGATATACGCAAGCTGTTCTAGCGAGAGGCGGCTCTTTTCCCTTCACGGGCGCGCTATATTATTTGGGATGGCTGGCTAAGGCGCAGGATCGAAGCGCGCGCTGCGGAGACGCAAGAGAAGCACCGAGCAAATCTCGTTTGCCACTCGATGTGATCCGTACGCCAGTTTACGTCTCGCCCGCCCCGAGCGTCTCATGGGTCGCGCGCATATGCGCGACCGAGCGCGTCACCAGTTCCTCGAGCACCGCGCCATCCACATCGGCGAGGCGCTTGATATAGAGGCAGGACTTGCCGGTCTTGTGCTTTCCCAGCCGGTCCATCAATCCCTGATACTGCGGAAACCCGGACATGATGTAGAGCGTCAGCGAAGCGGCGCGCGAGGCGAAGCCGGTGATGAACCACTCCCCCTCGCGCCCGCTGTCGTAGCGATAGCGGTAGGTGCCGAAACCGACCATGTTGCCGCGCCAAACCTGCGGGATCTCGCCGCTCGCGCGCGCCAACATCGTGCAGACTTCCTCAGCATCGGCGCGCCGCTGCGGGTCCGCAATCGCGGCGATCAACGTCTCGACATCGTCACCGGTCGGCTTGGTCTTGTTCTCGCTCATCGCGCGTGTCTCCCCGCGTGGAGCCTAGAACCGCAGGCCGACGCCGGCAACGACCTGATCGGTGCTCGCATCGCCGAAGGTGCCGTCATTGACATCCTTGTAGCTGGAACGGCGGTATTCGAGCCGCGCCTCGAGCGGACCGGGCAGCTGCACCTGCACGCCGCCGCCGAAGCGCACACCGTCGGCATTACCATCGAGCTCGGAGAGCGTACCCGCGCTGGTTAAGGCGCTGGTGTCGAGCGAGGTGTAGCCAAGTTTGCCATAGGCCGCGATCCCCGGGGTCAGCGCAAAACCGGCGCGGGCGCCGACGTAATATTGCCCGCCGGCCTCGAGCCCGTTACGCGCGCCGCCGAAGCTGGCGGGAAATTCGGTCGAGCCGCCGCTCTTCGAATACTCGCCCTCCACCCCGACGAAGGCGCTGCCGAGGCTGAGGTCGTAACCGGCGTTGATGCCATAGACCGCGGCATCGGCGCTGGCGCTGGCCGAACCGTCGGAGGCCTCGACATCGACGCCCTCATAGCCGGCGAGCGCGCCGACGTAGAGCCCGCCCGGCGCCGCAGCCTGCGCGAATGCTGGCGTGGCGACGAGGCCGGCGGTGAGGATGGCGGCAGTGAAAATGGTTTTCATGAAGTGGGTTCCTTTGTGCGCGGATCGCTGGATTGGCGCCCTCTCGCGCATGGCGGATTGCACGCAGGTGAACCGCGGGATGGCGCAGGAAAGAGGTGCGGAGAGCTGGCCGTCGGTCCCACCTACGGATTTCAACCGCTTGGGCCGGAGGCGACCAGTCTGCTTCGAGGCCAGAGCACGCAAGGCAGTCGATCGATTTCTCCGACCATCCCGCAAAAATATGCAGCTGTTTTACCTCACAAAACCTCTCCACCACAGAAGGTTGGTCGCGCGCAACCATCGCGTGGTGCGCAGATCAAGCGAATATTCGCACTAGTAAAAATGCATAAAATCCCATGAATTAACCTACCTAATATCTTGCTTTAGCCCAACTGTTTGGGAGCTCATTCGAGATTTATGCGCTTCAAGGCATCAAGATAAAACGTCGTGACTTGAAATAGTCTGATCAGGAACCGCCTCATCATGCCTATCGAGCAAATTTTTAGAGCTTTTGCTTGTGAGCGAGATGCGCCCAATGCCGCCAATACGGACAAGGATTGGCGGGCCCGTCTAGACGACATTCCGCAGATGATCTGGTCAACGAATCCTAACGGAACAGGAAATTTCCAAAACAGGCGTTGGTTTGAATTTACAGGCACTTCGCGTGCGAAACCGGAGCAGTGGATCTCATTGGTTCACCCTCAGGATAGGGACGAGGTTGCGGCCCAGTGGGGCCAGTGCATGCATCGCTTGGCTACTTACAATGGACGCTTCCGCATTCGTCACCATGGCGGGGGTTATCGGTGGGTCAGCGCGATTGGCGAGTTGCAGAAGGATGACAGCGGCACCCCGTTGGGTTGGATTGGAACCTGCACGGACATCGACGAACGCATCGAAGCGCAAAACGACCTCAAAATAAACCAAGCCTTAGGCAGGGGTGTCATCGGAGCCACTCAAGATTGTATCGGCGTGCTGGACACGACCGGCACCATACTATTCATGAACAAAGCTTTTCGGAACCATACGGCCTCGAAGGACAGAACCTTGGCAATAGGAGATGCCTGGGGGAGCGAGTATCCGGCAGAAATACGCATCGCGACCGAGCTTGCGATCGAAACCGCAGCAATCGGGAGGCTCAACAGTCTTGCGTTCCGGTTCGATTCTGCTGACGGGAATTTGCGCTGGTGGGACGTCAGGGTGAGGCCGATACGCGACGGTGCCGGCCAGGTTTCCGAGCTTGCGGTCATCGCGCGGGATATCACGCAGCAAAAACAGTCAGAGGCGGATTTGCGGTGGGCTGCCACCCACGACACGCTGACCAAACTGGCTTCCCGTTTGCAGTTTCGGGAAACAATTGCGATGGCGATTGCCGATGGCGAGCCCTTCTGTTTGCTCATTTTGGATATCGATAACTTCAAGCAAATCAACGATGAGTTCGGCCACGATGCGGGCGATGCCTTGCTGGTCCAAGTGGGTAAGCACTTGAAGGGCTCGATCGGAGAGAATGATTTTGTCGCGAGAATTGGCGGTGACGAATTCGTGGTGATTTTTCGCGATTTGACGTGCCGCAAAGATACCCATGCCCGCGCTCAACGGATCGCCAGAAATTTGAGGGCACCCTGGCTTCACAATGACCAGATAATCGATTTCCGCGCCAGCATAGGTGTGAGCTCTTTTCCGAAGCACGGAGAAACCAAGGCGGCGATCATGAAAAGCGCCGATATCGCCATGCATGTTTCAAAGGCCGGCGATCGCGGCCAGGTGACCTTTTTCGGCTCTCCCATGCTCCAAGCGATAGAGCATCGCGAGGCGATGCTCTCGCTTGCGCGTTTGGCGCTGGAAGAAGATCTTATCTTCCCCTCCTACCAGCCGATAGTCGATTTACGATCTGGCAGATTGGTCGGGTTTGAGGCGTTGCTGCGCTGGCGCCACAAAGCCCGGCGCGTGCAGCAGCCCCGCACGATCGAAGCGGCGTTCGCAGATGCCGATCTCGCTACCCGCATTAGCGACCGCATGATCACGTGCGCAATGGCTGACATACGGCTTTGGCTCGACAAAAAAATCGACTTTGGATACGTGACGATCAACACGGCTTCATCTGAATTTATGAATAATAATTTTGCCGAGCAATTGCTCGATAAGTTAGCGTATGCGAACATTCCAGCAAGCTGCATCCAGGTCGAAGTGACCGAGACGGTTTTTTTAGGCCGCGGCGCTGAATGCGTCGAGCGCGCACTGAAATTACTCAGCGAAAATGGGGTCAAGGTCGCTCTTGATGATTTTGGAACCGGCTATGCGTCGTTGTCGCACTTGCGACAATTTCCGGTCGATGCGATCAAAATCGACCGGTCCTTCGTGCAAGGTTTGCCCGAGGACAATGAAAGCGTCTCGATCGTCGAAGCGGTGATCTGCTTGGGACACAGTCTGAACATCCGCGTGGTGGCAGAGGGCATTGAAACCTTCGCACAGGAAAGAATGTTGATCGGACTAGGCTGTCCGTTCGGGCAGGGATTCCTCTACGCCAAAGCGATGCCAGCCTCACTCGTATCATCCTTTGTCAGCTCATTTTCTCAAGGCAGGCCGTCGAAGGTCGCTCATAGCCTGAATGCTTTGGTATGTTGATAAGCTCACCGCCATCTGGTCGCTGGCGATCCAAGATAGCTGACCGGAAGATTTCCACCTGCGAATGAACGTGATCGGCAAACGCGGCTCTCGCCAAAAGCCGACCTTGGCAAAAGCGCCGCGGTTGCTCCGGGCGGTGCAACCATGTTCGGCGCAGTCGCTTTCCAATAGAACAACCCCCAGCCTGTGAACGCCACGCGTTTGCGCCAGTGACGCGCCGCTGACGATTGGCTAGAAGCGGACGTAATGCTGACCCGGCTTTCCATCCGCAACATCGTGCTCATCGAGGCGCTCGAGCTGGAGTTCGGGCGCGGGCTGGGCGTCCTCACGGGTGAAACCGGGGCGGGCAAGTCGATCCTGCTCGATGCGCTGGGGCTGGTGCTGGGCAACCGCGCCGAGAGCGCGCTGGTTCGCGCCGGGGCGGACAAGGCCGCGGTGACGGCAACTTTTGAATTTGCCGCGCTGCCCGCGCCCGTGGCAGAGGCGCTGGACGACGCCGGGCTGGAGCTCGAACCGGGCGAACCGCTGCTGATCCGCCGCCAATTGAAGGCCGATGGCGGCAGCAAGGCCTGGATCAACGACCAGCCCGCAGGCGTCGCGCTGCTGCGCGAACTGGCGCCGCATCTGGTCGAACTGCACGGCCAGCACGACGACCGCGGGCTGGTCAATCCGCGCGGCCACCGGCTGCTGCTCGATCGCTACGCCGGGGCGGATGCCGCCGCGCTGGCCGCGAGCTGGGCCGCCTGGCGCGGCGCGCAGCAGGGCCTCGACGAGGCGCGCGAACGGCTCGAGCAGGCCAAGACCGACCAGGACCTGCTGCTCGCGCACCTCTCCGAACTCACCGCGCTCGAACCGCAGGCGGGCGAGGAAGCGCGGCTCGCCGAAACCCGCGCGACGATGCAGAAGGGCGAGAAGCTCTCGGGCGATCTCGAGGAATTGCGCCACATCTGGGAAGGCTCGGATTCGCCGCTCGCATCGTTGCGCGTGGCGGCGCGGCGGCTCGACCGGATCGCCGAGGAACACCCGCTGCTGGCCGAGGCGCTCGCCGCGCTCGACCGCGCGGTAATCGAGGCGGGCGAGGCCGAGGAACGGCTGCAGCGCGCCGGCGAGGCGCTCGACCACGACCCCGCCGCGCTCGATGCCGCCGAGACCCGGTTGTTCGAACTTCGCGCAATCGCGCGCAAGCATCGCTGCGAGGTGGACGAGCTCCCCGACACGATGCGCGAATTGCGCACCGCGCTCGATGCGATCGAAGGCGGGGAGGCCGAACTCGACGCGCTCGAGGATGCCGCGCGCCGCACCCGCGAGCGCTACGAGACCCAGGCGCGCGCGCTTCATGATCTGCGTGTCGAGGCGGCGGGGCGGCTCGATGCCGCGGTCGCGGGCGAGCTTGCCCCGCTCAAGCTCGATTCCGCCAGCCTGCGCACCTCGGTGATCGAACTGCCCGAGGAACGCTGGGGCGCGCACGGCATGAATGCGGTGGAGTTCCTGATTTCGACCAACCCCGGCGCCGAACACGCGCCGCTGGGCAAGATCGCGAGCGGCGGCGAATTGTCGCGCTTCATCCTCGCGCTGAAAGTGGCGCTGGCCGAGCAGGGCGGGGCGGCGACGGTGATCTTTGACGAGATCGACCGCGGGGTCGGCGGTGCGGTCGCCAGCGCGATCGGCGAGCGATTGGCGCGGCTGGCGGGCGGCGGGCAATTGCTCGCGGTCACCCACAGCCCGCAGGTCGCCGCGCGCGGCACCACGCATTACATGATCGCCAAGAGCTCCGATGGCACCGTCACCCGCACCAGCGTCGCCCGTCTCGACGAGGCCGGCCGCCAGGAGGAGATCGCGCGGATGCTCAGCGGCGCGGAAGTGACCCCAGAGGCGAGGGCGCAGGCGGATCGTCTCCTGGAGGGGGTGTGATGTTACCTAAGACCGCGTCGACGGGATCGCTCAAGCTTGACGTCGCTCAATTCACTTTTGTGCTCGGTCTACTTGCGATGAATATATTGGGGATATTGGGACTCGCGGTGCTGTTTCTAATGATCATCGACGATCCCGTACGAGCACCGTTTTTTACGTTGTGGTGGATTTTTGCCGTTTACCTCGGCGTGAAGAACTACCTGCTATTGAGAAATTGGTTTCTCGACCGTGTACGTACGCGTTCGCTCACGCGATATGGTAGCCACTCAGCGCTGATTTTACTGCCTTGTCTATTCATCCCTGAGGTCATGCAGTGGCTGATATGACGGAAGCAGAAGCCGCCAATGAGCTCATGCGGCTGGCGCGCGCCATCGCTCGGCACGACCGGCTGTATCATGCCGAGGATGCGCCCGAGGTTACCGACCAGGAATACGACGCGCTGGTGCGGCGCAATGCCGAATTGGAGGCGGCGTTTCCCCAGCTTGTGCGCGCCGATTCGCCCTCGCAACAGGTCGGTCATGCGGTGGCCGCTTCGCTCCTCTCCAAGGTGACGCACGAAGTGCGGATGATGAGCCTCGACAATGCGTTTGCGGGCGAGGAGGTGGGCGAATGGCTGGCGCGGGTGCGGCGGTTCCTGTCGCTGCCCGAGACCGCGCCGGTCCCGATCACCGCCGAGGACAAGATCGACGGATTGTCCTGCTCGCTGCGCTACGAGAACGGCGTGCTGGTCCGTGCGGCGACGCGGGGCGACGGGCAGGTGGGCGAGGATGTCACGGCCAATGTCGCGCATATCGGCGATATTCCGCAAACACTTAAGGGCGATGCCCCCGAGGTCTTCGAGGTTCGCGGCGAGGTCTATATGGCGCGCGCGGATTTTGCCGCGCTTAACGCGGCGCAGGAGGCGGCGGGCGCCAAGCTGTTCGCCAATCCGCGCAATGCCGCCGCGGGATCGCTACGCCAGAAGGATGCCAGCGTCACCGCGGCGCGGCCGCTCAGGTTCTGGGCGCATGGCTGGGGCGCGGCGAGCGCGGTGCCCGGCGAAACACAGCAAGCGGTGATGGAGCAGATCGCGCGGTGGGGCTTGCCGCTTTCGCCGCTCTTCGCGCGGGTCGAGAGCCTCGACGCGATGCTCGCGCATTATGCGAAAATCGGCGAGCAACGCGCTGATCTGCCCTATGAAATCGACGGGGTGGTCTACAAGGTCGACCGGCTCGACTGGCAGCAACGGCTGGGCTTCGTCGCCAAGGCACCGCGCTGGGCGCTGGCGCACAAGTTTCCAGCCGAGCGCGCCGAAACCACGCTCGAGAGCATCGATATCCAGGTCGGGCGTACCGGCAAGCTGACCCCGGTCGGGCGGCTCGCCCCGGTGCTGGTGGGCGGGGTGACGGTGACGAATGTCACGCTCCACAATCGCGACGAGATCGCGCGGCTCGGGGTGCGTCCCGGCGACCGGGTGCTGGTCCAGCGCGCGGGTGATGTGATCCCGCAGCTGGTCGAGAACCTGACCCCAGATGCCAGGCGCGACCCCTATCACTTCCCCGACCACTGCCCCGAATGCGGCAGCGAAGCGGTGGCCGAGGAGGGCGAGGTCGATGTGCGCTGCACCGGCGGGCTGATCTGCCCGGCGCAGCGCACCGAACGGCTCAAGCACTTCGTCAGCCGGGCTGCGCTCGACATCGACGGGCTGGGCGAGAAGACCATCGACCAGTTCTTCGCGCTTGGCTGGCTCGAAAGCCCCGCCGATATCTTCCGGTTGAAGACCCGCCGCGAGGAGATCCTCGCGCTCGAGGGTTGGCAGGACAAGTCTGTGGACAATCTGTTGGCAAGTATCGAGGCGAAGCGCACGCCCGATGCGGCGCGGCTGCTGTTCGGGCTGGGTATTCGCCACGTCGGCGCGGTGACCGCGCGCGATCTGATGAAAGGGCTGGGCGATCTTCGCCGCCTGCCCGAGAAGGCTGCCGAGTTCGCTGCCTATCGCGAGCAAAACCCGCGCGGCGCCGAGGAAAAGGAAAGCCCGTTCAACACCCGTATGGTCGAGGCGGTGAAGGCGATCTTCGAGGTGCGTGCGGACGGGATCGGTATCGCGGTCGGGCACGCGCTGGCGGATTTCTTCCACGAGGATCACAACCGCACGGTGTGGGACGATTTGCTCGAAGAGGTTTCGCCCCCTCGCTATGAGGTCGAAACGCAGGACAGCCCGGTCACCGGTAAGACGGTGGTCTTCACTGGCAGACTCGAAACCATGAGCCGCGACGAAGCCAAGGCGCAGGCCGAGCGGCTGGGTGCGAAGGCATCGGGCTCGGTGAGCGCCAAGACCGATCTGGTGGTCGCGGGGCCGGGTGCCGGGTCGAAACTGAAAAAAGCCGCGGAACTCGGCATCGAAGTGATCGAGGAAAGCGAATGGGCCAGGATCGTCGCGGCGGCCGGATGATGCGAGACATTGACGGCAAACCCCCGCCCCCGGGACAACCGCTCCCCGGATCGCTTCCCCTCGCGAAATCCGCCGAGGCGGGCCATTGGTGGAGCGTGTCGCCGCTGGTCCGCTTTCTCGTGCTGCTGCTGCCCGTGCTGGGGCTGGCAGTGCTGGTGGCCCTGCTGCCGCGTATACTCGAGAGAAATGAGGAAACCGAACCCGCCACGGTCATCGTGCCTGTCGCTTTGAACCCGTCCGAAACCGCGCTGGAGGAAGAGCTTGCGTCGCTGGCCTCGGGCTTCGCCGGCGAGGCGGGGCTGGCGGTGCAGGATATTGCCACGGGGCGTATCATCCATGCGCAGGGCGACGCACTCTATCCGCAGCAAAGCGTCAGCAAGTTCTGGGTTGCGCTCGCGGCCCTGAACGAGGCCGACGAAGGCCGCTTCGATCTCGCCGAACCGGTCACGCTGAGGCGCGAGGACTTGACGCTGTTCCACCAGCCGATCCGCGAGATCGTCCGTACCCGCGGGCGGTTCGACACCGATTATGGCGATCTGCTCGATCGCGCGCTCACCCGCAGCGACAACACCGCCAACGATCGCATCCTGCGCCGGATCGGTGGCCCGGAGACGGTCCAGAAGTTCATCGAGAGTTCCGATCTGGCGGGCATCCGCTTCGGTACCGACGAGCGGACCAAGCAGAGCGGCATCGCCGGCTTGCGCTGGAACCAGGCCTATTCGGTCGGCCGGGGCTTCTACGATGCGCGCGACGCCTTGCCCGATGCGGTCCGCCGGAGCAGTTTCGAGGCTTATCTCGCCGATCCGATCGATGGTGCATCGCCGATCGGGATCGCGCATGCGCTGGGCCAGCTGGCTCGCGGCGAGCTGCTGTCTTCGGTCTCGACCGAATTGATGCTGGCCACGCTCGAACAGACCCATAGCGGACCACGCCGACTCAAGGGCGGGGTGCCGCCGAACTGGACCATCGCGCACAAGACCGGGACCGGGCAGGAGTTCGGCGGCGAACAGTCGGGCTACAACGATATCGGGATCATCACCTCGCCTGCGGGGAGGGAGTATGCCGTGGTCGCCATGATCCGCCGCACCGCAGCGCCCGTGCCCGCGCGGATGGCGATGATGCAGGAACTGGTGCGCGCCGTCGTCCGCTACGACGAGGCGGCCTATCCGCCACCCGCTGGCGGCGAGCCGATCAGCGGCGCGGTGACCACCGAACCTTGACCACGAAGCCCCGGCGCGACCTTTCCGGCATTCTCAGTCGTTGGGCATCAGGTGGATTTCACGGATCGCCGATGTCTTGCGCTGCGTCAGCGCAAAGACCAGCGCATCGGCGACATCCTCGGGCTGGAGCTTTTCGGGCTTGGCTTCGTCGAAGAAGGGCGTGTCGACCATGCCGGGCGAAATCACGGTGCAGCGACCACCCCATTCGCGCATTTCCTCGGCGAGATTTCCCGCCAGTCCGTGGATGAACCACTTGGTCGCTCCATAGACCGAGCCCTTGAGATGGTCGCGGCCGGCTTTCGAGCCGGTGACGACGAAATGCCCCTCGGTCTTGCGCAGATGCGGCAGAGTGGCGTGCGCGGTCTGCAGCACGGCGAGCACGTTGAGCTCGATCATCTTGTGCCATTCATCGGGGTCGCCGTTCTCGACCCCTGCCTTGCTCACGCCCGTTCCGGCATTGGCGAATACCGCGTCGAGCCCGCCGAAGCGCGCGACCGTCTTCTCGATCGCGCCGTCTAGCGCGGCGCGATCGGTGATGTCGCATTCCAGCGCCAGAGCGGCATTGCCGATCTCGGATGCGAGCGTGTCGAGCTTGTCGCCCGAGCGTGCCAGCAACGCGACGTTCCAGCCGGCTGCTGCGGCGGCGCGGGCGCTGGCAGCTCCGATCCCGGTGGAGGCGCCGGTGATGAGAAGTGTCTTGGTCATGTCTGCCCTTTCGATTTCGCTGTCTTCAACTGAATGGGCGACGGCGGGGGCTTGTTCCGTTCAGAGCGGGACGGAGCGGTAGCTTGTCACCGGTTCGGGTTCGTCGACCCATCGCATCACGCCGCCGGCCATCGGTGTCCACACCCCGATCGTCATCCCCGCATGGGCGAGCACGTCGCCGACCCACTGGTTGCAGGTGTTGGTGAGCGTGTAGCGTCCGGCGGCGTCGTAATTGCGCGCGCCCTGTTCGTAGCTGGCATGATTACGCCGCGTGGCGCCGGGCGGCAGCGCGGGGAGCGCGGCCTCGATGCGTTCGACCAGCCGCGCGTATTCCTCGGGGCGCAAGGTCACCGGGCGATGGTGTTCGGAAGCCATCGGACGGACGTAGTGACCCACCCGCATCAGTCCTTCACCGCCGTAAAGGACGATCCGCACGACGGTCGAAAGCTTGAGATCGGCCCAGGTCGGGGTGTTGAGGAAGACCTCCTTCTCGCCCCAGCCGATCGCGATATGCGTCGGCAGCTGCCCATCGGGGCGCGGCTGTCCCGCGGAGGGGAAGGTGGTGCGCCAGTCCTTGACCGGGGTGACCACCGGCATGACGATCCCGGTGTGGACGCCATTGGTCTCGACCATGATGGTGATGCCTGTGTCCGGTTCGCTCCAGCCGGGATTGCGCGGCAGCGCGGCGCCAACCCATGCGCCCAGCAGGAACGCGGTCGCGATCAAAAGCGGAGCCAGCGCGAGCCCCGCCAGCCAAACGCGCCAGCGCTTCAGCGGATGCGGCTGTTGCGCAGCCACAGGATCGACCAGTCGCCTTTCACCAGCCGCCGCGCCAACCGCATCCCCTGACGGCGATAGGCGGCGCGGACATCGGCTTCCTGCGTCTCGAGCAAGCCCGCAAGCACCACATGGCCGCCGGGCGCGGTGGCGGCAGCGAATTCGGGCGCGAGCTCGATCAGCGGGCCGGCGAGGATATTGGCGATCAACAGATCGTAGGGCCCGCGCGAGCGCAGGACCGGATCCTCCATTCCGTCGGCGATCGCCGGGATGAGCGCGCCGGGCCCCTCGCCCAGCGGCACGCCATTGCTGCGCGCATTGGTCAGGATCACCTCGAGACAGACCGGGTCGATGTCAGAGGCGGTGGCATGGGCCATCGGCCACAGATGCATCGCGGCAAAGGCGAGCAGCCCGGTGCCGGTGCCGATATCGGCATGGTTGCGCACCACCAGCCCCTCGCGCTTCATCCGGTCGAGCATGGCGAGGCAACCCGCGGTTGTGGCGTGCTGCCCGGTGCCAAAGGCCTGGCTGGCGGGGATCGCGAGATTGATCGCGGCAGGATCGGGCGCGTGATCGGGGGTGTGGACATAAAAGCGTCCGGCGCGGATCGGCTCGACCCCCTGCTGGCTCTGCGTGACCCAGTCGGTCGGCGGGAGTTTCTCGATCCTGAAGAGCGGCGGATCGCCGTCGAACAGCGCATTGATGGCGCGCTTGTCCGCTGCGGTAGGGCGCCGCGGGAGCCAGGCCTCGAGCATCCATTCTTCTGGCTGCGGTTCTGCGATTTCATGCGCGGTGAGAACGATTTCGGGGTCCCAATCGTCATCCGCCGCCTGCCGTTCGAGTGCCTCGTGCGCGCGAAACCGCGCGACCTCGCCCGAAATTTTCCAGCTGTCTGTCATGGCTAGTTCCTCAGCCCTATTACCGAACATAGCTCGCGCCATTGGCGTCGAGCGTGGTTCCGGTCATGCTGGGGGGAGCGTCGAGCGCGCAGAATGCGATCATCGCAGCGATTTCCTCGGGCTCGGCGACGCGGCCGAGCGGTATATCGGCGAGCAGGCCGGGGCCGCCGCGGCTGTCGAGATAGTCGCCCGCCATCGCGGTATCGGTGAAGCCCGGCGCGATCGCGAAGCTCAGGATGTTTTCGCCAGCATAGGCACGCGCGATGGTCTTGTGCAGCGCCAGCATCCCGCCCTTGCTGGCGGCGTAGTGCCAATGCGCCGGGCTGTCGCCGCGATGGCCCGCGCGGCTGGCAACATGGACGATGCGACCGCCGCGCGTGTCGCCCCTGGCGGCGCGTTCCTGCCAGTGGCGCACCGCGAAGCGCGAGAGCTGCGCCGCGGCGGTGAGGTTGATCCGCATCGTGTCCTCGAAAGCGGCAAGCCAGTGCATGTCGGAAGCGTCGAGCGGGTTGGCGGCGAACTGGCCGGCGTTGTTGACCAGCACGTCGATCTCGCCCCCGGCGCGGGCGAGCGCCGCCTGCCACAATTCGTGCGGCGCGAAGGGTTCTGTAAAGTCCGCAGGCACGGTGTCTGTCGCGGTGCTGGTGGTCGCCTGGCCGACGACCTTGGCACCGCGCGCCTCGAGCGCCGATTTGGCTGCCGCGCCGATCCCGCGGCTCGATCCGGTGAGCAAGATGCAAGTCATGCAAGCGCCTATTCGCAAATTTGCGTCATTTGTCGAGGGGACGCGCCTTGTCTCGTGCGCGATGTCCGCTAAGGAGAGCCTCCAATTCCCACCGACCGGACACAAATCATGGCCGACCGCCCGCTTTCACCGCATCTGCAGATCTGGAAATGGGGCCCGCATATGCTGGTCTCGATCCTCCACCGCGTCACTGGCTCCGGCATGGCGACGGTCGGGCTGGCGGTACTGGTATGGTGGCTGGGCGCGCTCGCCGCCGGACCCGAGGCCTACGACAGCTTCGCCGGCGTGATGGGTAGCCCGATCGGGATCCTGGTGCTGATCGGGTTGACCTGGGCCTTCTTCAACCACCTGAGCTCGGGACTGCGCCATTTCGTTCTCGATATCGGCGCTGGCTACGAGATCGAGCGGAACAAGACCGGCTCCTTTGTCGTGATCGCGGCAGGCGTTCTGCTGACGCTCGCGTTCTGGGCGGTGGTGTTCCTTAAGTGAAAGATTCATCGACCATGGGCAAACACACCACATTCGAACGCTACGGCAGCAAGACCACGGCCATTGGCCGGGTCCGCGGGCTGGGCTCCGCGCATCACGGCGCGCATCACTGGCTGGTCCAGCGCCTGACCGCGATCGGCAATCTGGTGCTGATGACCTTCCTGGTGGTCAGCATGGCGCTGCTCCCGGCCTATGATTACGCCGCGATGGCAGGCTGGGTTTCGCAGCCGCTGGTTGCCACCGCGCTGGCGCTGCTGGTGATCAGCGTGTTCTGGCACGCGCGCCTCGGGCTGCAGGTCGTTATCGAGGATTACGTCCACACCTCGGGCAACAAGTTCGCCGCGCTGGCGCTGCTCAATTTCGTCGCGATCGGGGGCGGTGTATTCACGCTGGTCTGCATCGCCCGTCTCGCTTTTGCAGGAGCTGCCTGATGGCCAGCACCGATACCTTCACCATCGGCGACCGCGCCTATCCGATCATCGAGCACACCTATGACGTCGTCGTCGTGGGCGCCGGCGGTTCGGGCCTGCGCGCGACCATGGGCGCGGCCGAGGCCGGGCTCAAGACCGCCAATATCTCCAAGGTGTTCCCCACCCGGTCGCACACCGTCGCGGCGCAGGGCGGCATCGCCGCCAGCCTCGGCAACAACACCCCCGACCACTGGTCGTGGCATATGTACGACACGGTCAAAGGCTCCGACTGGCTCGGCGACCAGGACGCGATCGAATATATGGTGCGCGAAGCGCCGCAGGCGGTCTACGAGCTCGAGCACGCAGGCGTGCCCTTCAGCCGCAACCAGGACGGCACCATCTACCAGCGGCCCTTCGGCGGCCATATGCAGAACATGGGCGCCGGCCCGCCGGTGCAGCGCACCTGCGCCGCGGCAGACCGCACCGGTCACGCGATGCTGCACGCGCTCTATCAGCAGAGCCTGAAATACGCCGCGGACTTCTTCATCGAATATTTCGCGCTCGACCTGATCATGAAGGACACGCCCTCGGGCAAGATCTGCGTCGGGGTAATCGCGATGTGTCTCGACGACGGCACGATCCACCGTTTCCGTTCTCACTCGGTCGTGCTTGCGACCGGCGGCTACGGCCGCTGCTACTTCACCGCCACCAGTGCGCACACCTGTACCGGCGATGGCGGCGGCATGGTGCTGCGCGCGGGCCTCCCGCTGCAGGACATGGAGTTCGTCCAGTTCCACCCCACCGGCATTTACGGCGCGGGCGTGCTGATCACCGAAGGCGCGCGCGGCGAGGGCGGCTATCTGACCAATTCGGAGGGCGAGCGCTTCATGGAGCGCTATGCCCCCTCTGCCAAGGATCTCGCCAGCCGCGATGTCGTCAGCCGTTCGATGGCGCTGGAAATGCGCGAAGGGCGCGGTGTCGGCGCGGAGGGGGACCACATCTACCTCCATCTCGACCACATCGACCCCGCGATTCTCGCTGAGCGGCTGCCGGGGATTACCGAGAGCGGCAAGATTTTCGCCGGCGTCGATCTGACGCGTCAGCCTCTGCCCGTCACCCCGACGGTGCATTACAACATGGGCGGCATCCCCTGTAACTATCACGGCGAAGTGATGGCGGGCGATCCGGCGGACCCTGAGAAGATCGTTCCCGGCCTATTCGCGGTGGGCGAGGCGGCCTGCGTTTCGGTCCATGGCGCCAACCGCCTGGGCTCGAACTCGCTGATCGACCTCGTGGTATTCGGTCGCGCGACCGGTCACCGGTTGAACGAGTTGATCAAGGCCAATGCCAGCCATGACGAACTGCCCGCCGACAGCGCCGATCTGGCGCTGACGAGGCTCGACCATTTCCGCCATGCCAATGGCGGTTCGCCGACCGCCGAGGTGCGTGCGGAAATGCAGAAGGGCATGCAGAAGCACGCTGCCGTGTTCCGCAACACCGAGCTGCTGGCGCAGGGCGTGGAGGCGCTCGCGCAGGTCAACAAGCGGATGCAGGACATCAAGGTCACCGACCGCTCGATGATCTGGAACAGCGACCTGATCGAAACGCTCGAGCTCGACAATCTGATGGCGCAGGCCAATGTCACCATCGCCAGCGCCGCCAACCGCAAGGAAAGCCGCGGCGCGCATGCGCATGAGGATTTCCCCGATCGCGACGACGCCAACTGGATGAAGCACACCATCGCGACCTTCGACGGCTGGGGCGGCAAGGGCGGCAATGTCTCGATCGGCTATCGTCCGGTGCACGAATACACGCTGACCGACGATGTGAAATATATCGAGCCGAAGACACGGGTATACTGAGAGGCCCAGGGCCTTCCGCTTCTTTCGGAGGGACCATGCGACCTCGCCGGCGACGTCGCTTAACCTTTACCGTCAATCGTCCGCAAAGGTTTCGGGAACGTCCTGTCGGGCATGCAGGATGCGAACCACGATCATGTCCCGGTCCGTGATACGATACAGGATGCGATGCGATTCAAAGGCAGCCTTCCGATATGCGGAGGGTAGTCCTCCCATCGGACTTCCGATTTCGGGTGTTCTGGCGGCACTTTCGATCCGACTCGTGATTCCTGTAATGTAATTGTCAGCCTGGTCGACGGCCCACCGTTGCGCGGTGTACGCCCAGATACTGGCCAAGTCAGCGCGAGCAGCCGGTCTGAGAATATAATTCACGCAGCATCTTTGTCGTGGCGCTCGCGCATCTCAACCAGGAATTGGTTCAGCTCGAACGGCTCGGCCGGGCCGCTCTCTTCGCCTTCCCTGACGAGTTCGCGCAGACGTTCGATCCGCAGATCCCGCTCTTCCGCGCGGCGCAGCGCGTCGCGGATCACTTCGCTGGCCGAGCCGAATTCGCCCGATTCGACCTTGCGGCGGGTGTAGGCGGTGAGCTTTTCGCCCAGCGCGACGGAGGTGGTCTTGGTGGCCATGAGCGCAAAGTTACCAAATATTGGTAATCGGGACAAGAACCACTGCGGCGGATCTGGTGGTCGGGCCGCAGCCAAAGAATGACCTCGATCCCACTCCTTTCGTTCATCGGACAGCCATGTTTACAAATGTAGTCGTATCATCTACAGGTGTAATCGACAAAGCTGCAGCGAGAAGTCCAACCATGCCCAGCGATCCTTCCGGCGAACGCATATCCGATGCCGAACACGCGGTGATGGAAGTGCTTTGGGACCAGAGCCCGCGCTCCGCCACCGATGTCTGCGACGCCATATGCTCAACCCGCGACTGGTCGATCGCCACGGTCAAGACGCTGCTGTCGCGGCTGGTGGCCAAGGGCGCGCTGGCGACCGAGCCCGAGGGTCGCCGTTTTCTCTATCGCCCGCTGATCGCACGCTCGGCCTATGTCGGCGGCGAATCGCAGCGGCTGGTCGATCGCCTGTTCGGCGGGCGCGCTTCCTCGCTGTTCGCGCAGCTGGCGCAGAGCGAGGCGCTCACCGATCAGGATCTCGAAGAGATGGAAGCCCTGCTCAAGGAACTGCGCCAATGACCCAGTACCTGCTCGATACGCTCATGTGGACCGGGGCGCTGATCGCGCTGGTGCTGCTGCTGCGCCGCCCGGTGGCGCGGCATTTCGGCGCGCAGGCGGCCTATGCGCTGTGGGCGCTGCCGCTGCTGCGGCTCGCCATCCCGCCGATCACCCTGCCGGCCTGGCTCAAGCCCGCCGAAGCGGCGCCGTCGCTCGCCGAAGCGGCGACGTCCGAACCAGCTCCCATGCTGGCGATGAATTCGCTCGCGCAGGCGGGGGAGATCGCGCAGGTCTCGCCGCTGCCTGCCGCTGCATCGGTGCCGCCCGTCGATTGGCTGACCCCCTTGCTGGTCCTGTGGCTGGCCGGATCCGGAATTTTTCTGGCCCGCCGCTTCGCGCTCTATTTCGCCATGCGCCGCGAGTTGCTCGAGGGAGCCAAGCCCGTGGGCGAGGTCGGTCGCGTGCGCCTGGTCGAAACCCCCGCGACCCGAGGACCGGTGGCGTTCGGCGTGTTCGACAAGGTCGTCGCGCTACCCCAGGGCTTCATGGCGCAGCGCGACCGCCGGACCCGCGACCTCGCCATCGCGCATGAACTCGCGCATCACCGCGGGCACGATCTGCTCGCCAATGTGGTCGTCCAGCCGCTGTTCGCGCTGCACTGGTTCAACCCGCTCGGCTGGGCGGGCTGGACCGCGCTGCGGCGCGATCAGGAGGCCGCCTGCGACGCGCGCGTCGTCGCCGTGCGCAGCCGCGACGAACGCGCCGCCTATGCCGATATCATCGCCGGTTTCGCCACCACCGCTGGCGCTGCGCCGCGGCTGGCTTTGGCCGCGCCGATGGCCTGCGCGGTGCTGGGCGACAAATCGATCATCCACCGACTGAGGAGCCTGACCATGGCCGATATTTCCCCTCGCCGCCGCTTTGCCGGGCGCGCGCTGCTAGCTGGTGCTGCGCTGGCGCTGCCGCTGACTGCCTCGATCAGCTATGCCGAGACGATCTCTCCCGAGGCGCCCGCCGTCCCGACAGCCCCGCAAGCGCCCACCGCACCCCCGGCCCCGAATGCTCCTCCGGCAACGCCCGCGCCGCCGGCACCACCCGCCCCGCCGGTCGAGCCGGAGTTAAACATTGATCTTACCATCGAGCGCGAAGTGGAAACGCGGGTCGAGCGCGAGCTGGATGCCGCCGAGGCCGGGCTCGAAGCTGCGGAGCGCCACGTGCTGCGGACGAGAGAACACGGAATGACTGCGCAGGAACGCGCGGAACTGCGCGCCGACATGGCCCAATTGCGCAGGGATCTCGCCGAGGGCGGCGAATTGCGGCGCGAAATCAGGCTGGCGGTGAGCCAGGGGCGGGCCGCAGCGCCCGAGGTCGTGATGACCTGCCAGCAGGGCCAGACCGAGATCGTCCGCAGCGGCACCACCGGGGCGGGCCGCGAGGCGCTGTTCGTCTGCGAGGCGGCGGCGCTGGAAACCGCCCGCGCGGCGATCGACAGCGCGCGGCGGACGATCCGCAGCGATCGCAACCTTTCGGAGGCCGAACGCGCCGAAGCGCTGCGCTCGCTCGACGAGGCGCTGGCCGAGATCCGGTCAGAGGGCTGATCAGGCTGCCCCGACGGTTCAGCCAGGCGTCGTGATCACGTCGCAGGCACGGTCATCGCCGCGCAGCCCGAGGCGAAGCGCCCGACTGCGCTGCTGGCTGGTACCGTGGGTGAAATTTTCCTTGCTCACCCTTCCGCCGGTAAGCCGATCGTCGCCGATTGCTGCGGCCGCGTCCATTCCCTCCTCGATATCGCCCGGTTCGATCAGATTGCGGTTCTTGCCCGCCCATACGCCGGCATAGCAATCCGCCTGCAGTTCCATCAGCACCTGCATCGCTTTGGAATCGCCGGGCGACTGCCGCTGCGCGTTGCGTATCTGGCCGGACACGCCGGTAAGCGTCTGGATGTGGTGGCCGTATTCATGCGCGAGGACGTAGTAGCGGGCGAAATCGCCGCTGTTGTCCGCCATCCGCGCGAGCTCGTCGTAAAAGCTGGTATCGATATAGATCGTCTCGTCGGCGGGACAGTAGAACGGGCCCATCGCCGAGCTGCCGCTGCCGCATCCCGTGCGTACTCCGGACCCACTGTAGAGATCCAAGGTCGGCTGGCGGAAATTGTCGGCGAAACCCTGTTCGGCAAAGGTTCGTGACCAAGTATCGTCGAGCGATTCAAGGGCGTTACAGGCTTCGACCGCATACTGGCTGGTGGAGCACACTGCCTGAACATCGGTATTCACTGAGCCGCCTTGCTGCGTTCCCTGCTGGACACTTTCGACCGTCGCGGCGGTCTGCATCGGGTCCAGTCCGAAGACGAAATAGCCGATCGCCGCCAGGACGATCGTGCCGCAGCCGAGGCCACCTGCCTTGCCGCCGGGCATTCCGCCCCCGCCGCTCGATCGCACGTTGATATTGTTGGCGTTGAACGGATTGAGCCGCATCTTTTAATCCCCCTCAAGGTCACCGCTGGACAGCGCGCCTGGCTTGCGCGATGCGGGTTGAAACACCGATTAACGCTTGGAGGTCGAATTGTTTCTCGAAGGAAAACGCGCGCTCGTCACCGGATCGACCTCGGGCATCGGTCTCGCCATCGCGCGGGCCTTGCACGCGGAGGGGGCCGCTATCGTGCTCAACGGCTTTGGCGACGCAGCCGAGATCGCTGCGCTGTGCGAGGAACTGGGCGCCAGCCATTCGGGCGCCGACCTCACCGATGTCGCGCAGATCGGAGCGATGATGGCCGAGGCGGGCGGTATCGACATTCTCGTCAACAACGCCGGGATGCAGCATGTCGCGCCGGTCGAGGATTTCCCGGTTGCCAAGTGGGAGACGATCCTCGCGCTCAATCTCGGCGCGGCGTTCCACACCACAAGGCTCGCGGTGCCGGCGATGAAGGCGAAGCGCTGGGGGCGGATCATCAACACCGCCAGCGCCCATTCCAAGGTCGCCTCGCCCTTCAAGAGCGCCTACAACGCCGCCAAGCACGGGCTCGACGGCCTGACCAAGACGGTCGCGCTCGAGCTCGCCGAACACGGCGTCACCGCCAATTGCATCAGCCCCGGCTATGTCTGGACCCCGCTGGTCGAGAACCAGATTCCCGACACGATGCAGGCGCGCGGGCTGACCCGCGACGAGGTCATCAACGACGTCCTGCTGGTCAAGCAGGCGACCAAGAAATTCGTCCAGCCCGAGGAGGTCGGCGCACTGGCTGTGTTCTTGTGCCGCGACGAGGCGCAGAACGTCACCGGTGCGAACTGGAGCATGGACGGCGGCTGGACGGCGGAATGACTTGTCGCCTTTCCGGTGTAACCCGACGGGGCGACCTGACTGCAGGGAAGGAAGGGCACTAGCGCCCGTCACAAACCGTCGTTACATGGGCCGCCACGATTCCCCCCGCGCGTACAGAAAGTGGCATTCATGGACATCCCCCTCGGCCTGACCTTCGACGACGTGCTGCTGCGTCCGGCCGAAAGCGATATCCTGCCCTCGATGGCGAACACCGCCACGCGGCTGACGCGCGCGATTTCGCTCAACATTCCGGTCATCTCCAGCGCGATGGATACGGTGACCGAGGCCGACATGGCCATCGCCATGGCGCAGATGGGCGGCATCGGCGTGCTGCATCGCAATCTGCTGGTCCCCGAACAGGTCGCCGCGGTGCGCGCGGTCAAGCGCTACGAGAGCGGTATGGTGGTCAATCCGATCACCATCCACCCCGATGCCACCCTGGGCGAGGCGCAGGAGCTGATGGCGGCCAACCGCATCAGCGGCATCCCCGTCACCGATCGCGACGGCAAGCTCGTCGGTATCGTCACCAATCGCGACGTCCGCTTTGCCGAGAACCCGCTCCAGCCGGTACGCGAGCTGATGACCACCGACAATCTCGCGACCGTGCCGCTGGGTACCGGGCAGGAGGACGCGCGTCGCCTGCTTCACCAGCGCCGGATCGAGAAGCTGCTGGTGGTGGACGATCACGGCAAATGCGTCGGACTGATCACGGTCAAGGACATCGAGAAGGCGGTCGCTTATCCCAATGCCACCAAGGACGGGACCGGCCGCCTGCGCGTCGCCGCGGCGACCACGGTGGGCGATGCCGGTTTCGAGCGCACCGAGGCGCTGATCGATGCCGAGGTCGATGTGGTGGTGATCGACACCGCGCATGGCCACAACAAGGAGGTCGCGCGCGCGGTCGAGCGGGTCAAGAAACTGTCCAATTCGGTCCAGGTGATCGCGGGCAATGTCGCCACCGCCGAGGCGACAAGAGCGCTCGCCGATGCGGGTGCGGATGCCGTCAAGGTCGGGATCGGACCGGGCTCGATCTGCACCACCCGCGTGGTCGCCGGGGTCGGCGTGCCGCAATTGACCGCGATCATGGACTGCGCGGCCGAGGGCGAGAAGCACGGCGTGCCGGTGATCGGCGACGGCGGCCTCAGGACCAGCGGCGACGCCGCCAAGGCGCTCGCCGCGGGCGCGTCATGCGTGATGATCGGCTCGATGCTCGCCGGGACCGAGGAAGCGCCGGGCGAAACCTTCATCTACCAGGGCCGCAGCTACAAGAGCTATCGTGGCATGGGCAGCGTGAGTGCGATGGCGCGCGGCAGCGCCGACCGCTATTTCCAGCAGGACGTTTCGGCGCAGAAGCTCGTCCCCGAAGGCATCGAGGGGCAGGTGCCCTACAAGGGTCCGGCGAGCGCGGTGGTCCACCAGCTGGTCGGCGGGATCAAGGCGGCGATGGGCTACACCGGCGCCTCGACCATCGAGGAATTGCGCAACAAGGCCCAGTTCGTCCGGATCACCGGTGCGGGCCTGACCGAGAGCCACGTCCACGACGTGGCGATCACGCGCGAGGCGCCGAATTATCCGACGCGCTGATCGCCACCTTTTGCCACGATGACCCCCGCCGCTCGCATCCAAACCGCGATCGAACTGCTAGACTCGATCATCGCCGCCGCGCGCGGCAAGGGCGCGCCCGCCGACCGCATCCTCGCCGAATGGTTTCGCGCCAATCGCTTCGCCGGTTCCAAGGACCGTCGCGCGATCCGCGAGCTGGTCTATCGTACCATTCGCGCCTGCGGCCCCGTCCCCGCCACGGGTCGCGCCGCGCTGCTGCGGCTGGCCGAGACCGATCCCGCCATCGCGCCGCTGTTCGACGGATCGAACTACGGCGCCCCGGCGATTAGCTCGGGCGAACAGCCTGCGGCTGGCGGCGTCGCGCCCGCTTGGCTGGTCGAGCGACTCGCGCGCTCCGGCGTCGAGGACGAGGAGGCCGACGCGCTGCTCGGTCGCGCGCCGCTCGATCTGAGGGTCAACACACTCAAGGCTGAGCGCGCCACGCTCGAGCTGCCCGAACCCGCCGAAACCACCGCCGCGCCGCAGGGCCTGCGTGTCGCGACCGGAACCGCGGTCGAGCAATGGCCGCAATGGAGCGAGGGGCTGATCGAGGTGCAGGACACCGGATCGCAGCTCGCCTGTCTCGCGCTCGACGCGCAGCCTGGTGAGACCGTCGTCGATCTGTGCGCCGGGGGCGGGGGCAAAACGCTCGCGCTGGCCGCGGCGATGGACAATCAGGGTCGCCTGATCGCTGCCGACACCGATCGCAACCGGCTCTCGCGGCTCGCGCCGCGCGCCCAACGCGCCGGTGCCAGCCTGATCGAGACCCGCCTGCTCAACCCCGGTCGCGAGATGGAAGCACTGGGCGATCTTGCGGGACAGGCCGATGCGGTGCTGGTCGACGCGCCCTGTTCCGGGACCGGGACCTGGCGCCGCAACCCCGAGGCGCGCTGGCGGCTCGACGAGGGCGAGCTTGCACGGCTGGTGCAATTGCAGGCGCATATTCTCGATTTGGCGGTGGGGCTGCTGCGGCCCGGCGGTCGGCTTGTCTTTGTCACCTGTTCGCTGCTCGATGCCGAGGGCGCAAAGCAGTTCGACGCGCTGCTCGCGCGCCATCCGCAGCTTGCGGCGTCACCATTGGCGCTCCCGCTCGGTCGCGAACGCGGGAAGGGTACCCGCCTCACTCCGCTCCAGGACGGCACCGACGGATTTTTCATCGCCTGTGCAGCTTAGGCGTGATAATCCGGCCCATTATGGCTGACCAAGCCCGTTCCCGCCATCAAGGCACCCTGGAGACGATCATGCGCTTTGCCCCCGCCGCCGCTGCCCTTTCGCTGGCCCTCGTGATGACCGCGAGCGCGAGCCTTGGCGCCGACCGCGAGCCGGCCCCACGCGCCGCTATGCTGATCGCCGATGGCCGCGCCGCGCTGGAAGCTGGCGATACGCAGGTGGCGATCGATTCTTTCGAAGCCGCGCTGGCAGTCGATCCGGGCTACACGCCGATCTTCCTCGAACTGGCGCGCGCCGCGCGCCGCGACGATCTGCAGGGCAAGGCGATCCGCTATTACCGCGAAGCGCTGGTCCGCGATCCGGGCAATCTCGCCGCGATCTCGGGCGAAGGCGCGGCTCTGGTCGAGAAGGGCGCGGTGGCAAAGGCCCGCCTCAACCTCGCCAAGCTGGAATCGCTGTGCGGCGAAGCCTGCCCCGAGACACAGCGGCTGGCGCAATCGATCGCGCAAGGCCCCAAGGATCGGGTGCTGACTGCCGAAGCGGTGCTGCCCGATACCGAGGTGGTTCAGTCCAACTGATCTGGGCAGGCGGCGCGAGCGCGCAGCCGCTCAGACCAGCTCGCGAAAAGCTTCCAGCACGGTGCGATAGACGCGCTTCTTGAACGGCACGATCAACTCGGGCAGCTGTTCGGGATCGACCCATTTCCAGTCGCAGAATTCGGGCGGATTATGCGCCTCGAGATCGATATCCTCGTCGGCGCCGGTGAAGCGCGCCAGATACCACACCTGCTCCTGCCCGCGGTATTTGCCGCCCCACAGTTTGCCGATCAGTTCCTCGGGCAGGTCGTATCGCATCGCCTCATCCATCCGCTTGAGCAGGGTGATATGCTCGGGCTTCGCGCCGGTCTCCTCGCCCAGCTCGCGCAGCGCCGCATCCTCGAGGTCCTCGCCCTCGTCGACCCCGCCCTGGGGCATCTGCCACCAGTCGCCTTCCTTGTTGTCGATCCGCCGCCCGACGAAGGCGCGGCCCTGGGCGTTGACCAGCATTACCCCGACGCAGGGGCGGTAACCCAGTGGATGCGTTGCGTCGTTCATCGCGTCAGCCGCGCCAGCTTGACCTTGATTGCGCCGAGGAAGGCCTCGAGGTCGGCCTGCCCGCTGGGGATCGCCTTGCGCAGCGTGATGAAGCCGTGGATCACCCCGGGAAATTCGAAATAGCTCACCTCGGTGCCCTGCTGGATCAGATGCGCGGCGTATTCGCGGCCCGAATCGCGCAAGGGGTCGAGCCCGGCGGTGCAGATCACCGTCGGCGGGGTGTTGGCGCAGTCGCCGACCATCGGGGTGTGACGCGGATCCTGCGCATCGCCGCCATATTGCTGGGTGAACCAGGCCATTGCCGCGCCGGTCAGCAGGAAACCTTCGTTGAACAGCGCGAAGCTGCTGTGTTCGCTGATATCGCTGGCGACTGGGTAGAACGGCGCCTGCACCAGCACCGGCACTGCTGCGGGTTCGTTGACCAGCTGGTTGGTGGTGACGATGGTGAGATTGCCGCCGGCGCTATCGCCGCTGATGACCAGGCCGGTGACTTCGCGGCCCAGTTCGGCGGGTGAGGTGGCGATCCAGCGCGCCGCGGCCTCGCAATCGTCGGGCGCAGCGGGGAAGGGGTGCTCGGGCGCGAGTCGGTATTCGACCGAGATCACCGGCAGGTCGAGCTGGTAGGCGATCTCGCTGCACAGCGAGTCATAGACCTCTATATCGCCGATCACGAAACCACCGCCGTGGAGGAATACCACGCAAGGTCCGGCTTCGCGCGTATCCTTGGTGTCGTAGAGCCGCAGCGGAATATCGCCGTCGGGGCCGGGGCAGGTAAGGTCGCGGTGCACGGCGAGCTCGCGGTTGTCGGCTTCGGCCACGGATTTCATCGCGCGCATCTGCATGCGTCCCTCGACCGCGCCGACTTCCTCGACTCCCTTGCCGCCCATCTGCTCGAGCATGTCGAGAAATCCGCGCACGTCATCGCGCACGTAATGTTCGCCCTTGGCCATCGTCTGCTCTCCCTGTTCTCTTTGCCGAAGGCTTAGCGTCTCGCTAGGGCTTTGCCAGCCGCGATTTTGTCGTCGACGGAGAAAAACTTGATTGCGGGAGCAGGGGGCGGCTCCTAGGTCCGGCACTCGAATGACACCAGCGCCGCACACGCGCGGCGCGCGATAAGGAATTTCCGGATGGCAACTGCCGCCACCGCGCCGCAGGACGGCATTTCAGACACCCCCGAAGCCGTCGTGGTCCGGTTCGCCGGCGACAGTGGCGACGGCATGCAGCTGACCGGGGGACAGTTCACCCTGTCCACCGCGCTGGCGGGCAATGATCTGGCGACCTTCCCCGATTTCCCCGCCGAAATCCGCGCGCCAACCGGCACGCTGTTCGGCGTCTCGGCCTTCCAGATCAATTTCGGCAGCCGCGAGATCAACACCGCGGGCGATGCCCCCGATGTGCTGGTGGCGATGAACCCGGCGGCGCTCAAGGTGAACATCTCGTCGCTCAAGCCCGGCGGGCTGGTGATCGCCGACACCGGTGCCTTCACCAAGCGCAATCTCGACAAGGCGCATTACGATTCCAATCCGTTGGAAGACGGCAGCCTGGCGAAATTCGACCTGCTGGCCTTCGACATCAGCGAGAAGACGATCGAGGCGGTCAAGCCTTACGGGCTGGGCAACAAGGACGCGCTGCGTTCCAAGAACATGTGGACGCTGGGCCTCGCGCTGTGGCTGTTCGACCGCGACCGCGCGCCGATCCACGAGTGGCTCAAGCAGAAATTCCGCCGCAGCCCCGACATCGCCGACGCCAATATCGCCGCGCTCGATGCCGGTCATGCCTATGGCGAGACCGCCGAGCTGTCGGGCCCGATCAAGCAATTGCACATGCCGCCGGTACTCAGCGAGCCGGGGCTCTACCGCACCGTGACCGGCGCCGAGGCGGTTTCGCTCGGACTGGTCGCGGGGGCGCAGCTGGCCAAGTTGCCGATGTTCTTCGGCGGCTATCCGATCACGCCAGCCAGCGCGATCCTCCACCATCTCGCGCGGCTCAAGGAATTCGGCGTCACCACCTTCCAGGCGGAAGACGAGATTGCCGCGATCTGTGCCGCGATCGGCGCGAGCTATGCCGGCAGCCTCGGCGTCACCAGCTCTTCGGGTCCGGGCATTGCGCTCAAGACCGAGGCGATGGGGCTGGCCATCATGACCGAGCTGCCGCTGGTGATCGTCAATTCGCAGCGCGGCGGCCCCTCGACCGGGCTGCCGACCAAGACCGAGCAGAGCGATCTCTATCAGGCGGTCTATGGCCGCAACGGCGATGCGCCGATGCCGGTGATTGCGGCGCGCAGTCCTTCGGATTCTTTCGAATGCGCGATCGAGGCCTGCCGTATCGCAGTACAATACATGACCCCGGTGATGCTGCTGACCGATGGCTATATCGCCAATGCCGCCGAGCCCTGGAAAGTACCCGATCCCGAGACCTTCGCTCCCTTCCCGGTGAGCTTTGCCGATGCGGATAGCCTCGGGCTCGCAGGTGAGGGTGAGGTGGACGCCGCCGGAGCGGGGTCCAAGGGCGATGCTTCGCATGCGGTGGTCCAGCCCTATGCGCGCGACGAAAAGGGCGCGCGGCCGTGGATTAGACCGGGTACGCCCGGGCTGATGCACCGCATCGGCGGGATCGAGAAGGCGCAGGGCACCGGCCATATCGATTACTCGCCCGACAACCACCAGGCGATGACCGATGCGCGCCGCGACAAGGTGCTGGGCGTCGACCGTCCGGACCAGGAAATCGCGCTCGGCGAACCCGGCGGCACTCTCGCGGTGGTCGGCTGGGGTTCGACCTATGGCCCGATCCTCCAGGCCGTGCGCCGCAGCATCGCCAAGGGCCGCAAGGTCGCGCATATCCATGTCCGCCACATCTGGCCGCTGCCCGCCAATCTGGGCGATCTGCTGCGCGGCTTTGACCACGTGCTGGTGCCCGAGATGAATACCGGCCAGTTCAAGACCGTGCTGCGCGATCAGTTCCTTGTCGATGCGACGCCGTTGACCAAGACCAGCGGTCAGCCGTTCCAGATCGCCGAGGTCGAAGCGGCGATCGCCAAATATTTCGACGGCATCGAAGGCAATGAGGGCGGCGAGGTGCCCGCCAACGACCAGCAGTTGCCCAACACCGGAATTCTGTCGTGAGCAATTCGGCCACCATACGCCGGACCGATGCGGTCGTGAGACCGAATAAAACCGCTATTGAAGAACCCACATCATGAACGACATGACCCCCATCACCACGACCATCAAGGACTGGGAAACCGACCAGGAGGTCCGCTGGTGCCCCGGTTGCGGTGACTACGCGATCCTGAAAGCGGTCCAGCGCACGCTGCCGCAGCTTGGTTGCGATCCAAAGAACACCGTGTTCGTCTCGGGCATCGGCTGTTCGAGCCGCTTTCCCTATTATATCGAGAGCTACGGCTTCCACACCATCCACGGCCGCGCGCCCGCGGTGGCGACGGGGATCAAGCTCGCCAATCCGGCGCTCGATATCTGGCTGGTCACCGGCGACGGCGACGGGTTGTCGATCGGCGGCAATCACATGATGCATGTGCTGCGGCGCAATGTGAACATGCAGATCATGCTGTTCAACAACGAGATCTACGGCCTCACCAAGGGCCAGGCCTCGCCCACGAGCCGCGAGGGCACGCGTTCGCCCTCCACCCCGCTGGGCAGCTACGACCATCCCGCCAAGCCCGCCGCTTTCGCGCTGGGCAGCGGGGCGCGCTTCGTGGCGCGTGGCTTCGACGTGTCGAAGAAATTGCCCGAAGTGCTGAGCGCCGCGCACGCGCACAATGGCGCGGCCTTTATCGAGATTTTCCAGAACTGCATCGTTTACAACAAGGACGTATTCGACGATTTCGCCGCGCCCAAGGGCGCCGAGGATCGTCAGCTGTGGCTGGAAGATGGCCAGCCGATGCTCTTCGCCGACGGAACCAAGGGTCTCGCTCTCGACACCGTCAACCTGGCGCTCACCGTGGTCGATGTCGTCGATGGCGACTGGCAGGCGGCGGGCGTGGTGGTCCATGACGTGCGCAACCGCTCGCTCGCCCATATGCTGGTCGAAATGCCATTCGGCCCGTTCCCGATGGCGCTGGGCGTGCTCTACGACCATCCGCGCCCGACCTTCGAGGATGCTGTGGTCGCCGAACGCGCGCAGGCGAGCGAAGGCAAGCAACCCGATCTGGCGAAACTGCTCGCGACGGGCCAGACTTGGACCGTGGACGGGACGGCGGCTGATCCGGTCTGAATAATCCCAGATGGATAATCTGACCCATTCCCTCGTCGGCGCGCTGATCGGGCAGGCGGGGCTCAAGCGCAAAACGGGGCTCGCCATGCCGGCGCTGATCATCGGGGCGAATATCCCCGATATCGACGCGGCCTGCTTCTTCTGGCTCGACGGCGTCGAGCATCTCGGTTTCCGCCGCGGAATCACCCACGGACCGATCGCCCTAGTGCTGCTGCCGCTGCTGCTCGCGGCCGGGCTGTGGTGGTACGACCGCTGGCAGGCGGCGCGCGGCAAGCGGCCCGCGGAACGCGTGCCGGTCCATTTCGGTTGGCTCTATGCGCTCAGCCTGATCGCCTGCCTGTCGCATCCGGCACTCGACTGGCTCAACGTCTACGGCATCCGCTTGTTCGAACCCTTCTCCAGCACTTGGTATTATGGCGATGTGCTGTTCATCATCGACATCTGGCTGTGGCTGTTGATGGGCTTTGCGACCTGGTTTTCGCTGCGGCGTGAGAAGCGCGACGGGGAATGGCGCAGGCCCGCGCGGATCGCGCTATCCGTGGCCGCGCTCTACATCGGCATCAACGGCTGGATCACCGCGCGCGCCGAGGCGGGCTTGGTCTCCAGCCCGGTGGGGACCGATGTGGTCATCGCCAGCCCGCCGCCGCTGTTCTCGCTTTCGCGCGAGATGATCTCAGGGGGGAACGGGCTATACATGACCGACCGCCGGACGCTCGCCGGGGTGCCGATCGACGGCTGCGACCTCACCCAGGTCCGGCGTGAGGACAAGGGTGTGGACGCCTTCCTGGTCTGGTCGCGCGTGCCCTTCGTCGAGCCGCGCGAGGATGGCACGTTGTGGCTGCGCGATGCGCGTTTTGCCGATCCGCGAGCGGGCGACCGTTTTGCCGTGCAGATTCCCGCCGAGGCCTGCCCGCAGGTGCGCACCGAACCATGAGTACCCCGCAGATCGTCTGGCTGCGCCGCGACCTGCGCCTTGCCGACCAGCCGGCGCTTCATGCCGCCGCGCAAGCCGGGCCGGTGATCCCGGTGTTCGTGCTCGACGACCAACGCGCGGGCGATCACGCCTATGGCGGAGCGTCGCTTGTGTGGTTGCATCACTCGCTCGACAGCCTGTCGCGCAGTCTGGGCTCGCGCCATTCGCGGATCGTGCTGCGCCGCGGCGATGCCCCGCAGATCCTAGCCGCGATTGCCGCCGAGACCGGCGCGGCTTGCGTACACGCGATCCGCCATTACGAACCGTGGTGGAAGGAGGCCGAGGACGAATTGCGCGATGCGCTGGGCGAGGATGCCGCGCTCAAGCTCTACGACGGGAATTATCTGCTCCCGCCCGGCGCGGTTACCACGGGTTCGGGCGACCCCTACAAGATCTACACACCGTTCTCGAAGTCGATGATCGAGCGGATGCCGCCGCGCGACACGCTGGGCGAGCCCGACACCATTTCCTCACCCGAGCACTGGCCCGAAAGCGACGCGCTGGCCGATTGGAACCTGTTGCCGAGCGACCCGGACTGGGCGGGCGGAGTCCGCGATTTCTGGCAGATCGGCGAAAGCGCTGCGCATGACCGGCTGGCGCAGTGGAGCGATTCGGTCGCGGAGTATGACGAGGCGCGCAACCTTCCCTCAAAGGACGGCTCGAGCCGCTTGTCCCCGCACCTCCATTGGGGTGAGATCAGCCCGGCGCAGGTCTGGCACGCGCTCAAGGGCCGACGCGGGCAGGGCTGGCAGACCTTCGCCAAGGAGTTGATCTGGCGCGATTATGCCCAGAATGTGATCGACCAGTTTCCAGATTATGCGCGGACGAGTTACCGTGAGGGGTATGACGAGGTCTGGCGAAATCCCGAGAACGACAGCGATGCTACGGACGATCTGCGCACCTGGCAGCGCGGCATGACCGGCTACCCCATCGTCGATGCCGGGATGCGCCAGCTGTGGCGCACCGGCTGGATGCACAACCGTGTCCGCATGATCGCGGCAAGCTTTCTGGTGAAGCATCTGCTGATCGACTGGCGCCACGGCGAGCAGTGGTATTGGGACTGCCTGGTCGATGCCGATTACGGCAACAACGGCGTCAACTGGCAGTGGATCTCGGGCACCGGGGTCGACAGCAACATGTTCGTGCGGATCATGGCACCGCTGACGCAGAGCGAGAAATTCGCCGCGGGCGAATACATTCGCGAATTCGTCCCCGAACTGGCGCATCTCACCGATGCCGATATCCACGATCCGCCCGACGGGAAGCGCGGAAAGTATCCGGCGCGAATGATAGAGCACAAAGCGGCGCGCGAGCGCGCGCTCAACGCATATCGGGACAGCCGGGGCGACTAACTTGCCTGTTGCGCCACGCCGCGCGATAGGATCCGGCAATGGATATGCAGACGACCCGGGGGAATAACACAACGCACCGACCCGACAGAGGGTATGGGCTGCTGGAAGGCGCGCAGCGCTTCGCGCGCAAACCCGGCTGGCTCGCCCGCCTGACCGCGCCCGCGCTTGGCAAGTTGCTCGACCGGATCGACGCCGCGGTGACCGAGGGCACGATCCACGGAACCCTGCCCGACGGAACGCCCCGGATGCTGGGTGGCCGCGCGCCGGGCTTCGAATGCACCGTCGAACTGCGCAGCTGGAACGCGCTGGTGCGGCTGGCCTCCAACGGCTCGGTAGGCTGGTATCAGGCCTGGGAAGCGGGCGAATGGTGGAGCCCCGATCCGGTGCCGCTGTTCGCCCTCTTCATGCAGCACGCCGAGCGGCTGGGCGACACCGGCCGCGCCAAGGGGCCGTTCCGCCACGCGCTCCGGCTGGCGCATCTGGTCAACCGCAACACTCCTTCGGGCGCGCAGAAGAACGTGGCCGCGCATTACGATCTCGGCAATGATTTCTACGCCCAATGGCTCGATCCGACGATGAGCTATTCCGCAGCGGTGTCGCTGGCCGATGGCGATCTCGAAGCGGCGCAGCGGCGCAAGTGGCGCGCGCTCGAACAGCGGCTGGGCGCAGCGGAGCAGGTGCTCGAGATCGGCTGCGGCTGGGGGAGCCTGGCAGGGCACCTTGCGCGTGGCGGGGCCGAGGTGACCGCGATCAGCCTCTCGGCCGAGCAGCTGGACTGGGCCCGGGAGCGCCACGCCGTGGTCGACTTCCGGATGCAGGATTACCGCGACACCGACGGGCGCTACGACGCCGTGGTCAGCGTTGAGATGGTCGAGGCGCTGGGGCGCGAATACTGGCCGACCTTCATGGATTGCCTGGCGCGCAACCTCAAACCCGGCGCGCGCGCGGCGATCCAGTATATCTCGATGCGCGACGATCTCTTCGAGGCCTATGCTGCGAGCGCTGACTTCATCCAGGCCTATATCTTCCCGGGCGGCCTGCTGATCCGCACCAGCGAGTTCCGGCGACTGGCGGAGGAACGCGGGCTGCGCTGGACCGAGCAGAGCGATTTCGGACAGGATTATGCCGAGACTTTGAAAATCTGGCGCGCAAATTTCGACCGCGCGGTCGCGGAGGCTCGGCTGCCCGCCGGGTTCGACCAAGGCTTCGTAGAGCTGTGGCGCTATTATCTGATGTATTGCGAGGGCGGGTTCCGCGGGGGCGGGATCGATGTCCACCAGGTCACTTTGATAAACGACGGAGACAGTCGATGAGAAAGCGGATGATTTCGAGCGGGCTGGCGGCAATGCTGCTGGCCTCCTGCGCCACGGTGGACACCGGTTCGCCGCCTGCCGAAAGCGCCATGCTTGCGTCGACCGACGCGGCGGTCCTGCGGATGCCCGCGACCGAGCGTCCACCAGAGGAACTGCAGGTGCTGTTCTGGGACGATACGGCGCGCTCGGCGCGCTTCCGCGACATGGAAAGCTGGTTTGCCGGCTACGAAGTCGCCGCCGATCCGAGCCCGCGGGTGCTCGTCCGCGGCGCACCGCTGCCTGCTGCGCTCGCCAGCGAGATTCGCGCCACCATGGCAGCGAGCAATGCCGTCGGGGCTATGGTTCTGCAGGATGGCCAGATCCGCTTCGAGGACTATGCTGCCGGCTTCGGTGCCGAGCAGCGCTGGACCAGCTTCTCGGTCGCCAAGAGCTTCACCTCGACGCTGCTTGGCGCCGCGCTGCGCGATGGCCATATCGCCAGCCTCGACGATCCGGTGACGCAGTATGTGCCCGGGCTGGTCGGCTCGGCCTATGACGATGTTTCGGTCCGCCAGCTCGCCACCATGACCTCGGGCGTGGCCTGGAACGAGGATTACACCGACCCCGGCAGCGACGTGGCACAACTCAACCGCTTCGTCCTCGAGCACGGGCCGGATGCGATCGTCGCCCAGATGAAGGCACTACCCCGCGAAGCGCCTGCGGGTGAGAAATGGGTCTACAAGACGGGCGAGACCAATCTGCTGGGGCTTCTGGTCGAGAATGCCGTCGGCATGCCGCTGGCGGCCTATGCCAAGGAGAACATCGTCGATGCCGCGGGCTTCGCCGGCGACCTGTTCTGGATGACCGATCCGCGCGGCGGCAATGTCGGGGGCTGCTGCCTGTCGCTGCGGCTGTCCGATTACGCGCGCTTCGGTCAGTTCGTGCTCGAAGGCGGCGGCGAGGTGGTGCCCAAGGGCTGGTTCGCCGAAGCGGGTGCTCAGCAAGTCGATTTCGGCGGCCAGGGCTTCGGCTATGGCTACCAGTGGTGGACCTATCCCGGCGGCAATTTCGGCGCGCAGGGGATTTTCGGCCAGTCGATCACGCTGGTGCCCGAGAGCGATCTGGTGGTTGCGATCGTCAGCAACTGGCCCACCGCGACCAGCGGCGATCTGCGGCGCCAGTGGCTGGGCGTCACCGCCAAGCTGGCGGAACTCGACTGAGCCTGGAAAGCGGTGGCGGGGTCAGTCCCCGTCGCCGCTGTATCGGGCGATGATGTTGTCGTGGACGATCGGGCTGAGCAGCTCGGTGAAGGCGCAGCCGACAGTACAGTCCTGCCACCAAATGACCTGCGCCTGCAGCGATTCCAGGCCGGGCATGGTTAGCCAGCACAATTGCCCCTCGTGCATCCGGTTGATCGCTGCGGCGGAAAAGCCCGAGATCGACAGATCCTGCACGAATGTGCGGAAACCGCGCCCGCCCGATGCGCGCAGCTGGGCGGGAATGGCCAGCCGCGTGCGGGGACCGCTGCGATCTTCCTGCGCGGCGCGCTGGTAGCTGTCCTGATAGGCTTTGGTCGTCATGGTCGCCCGTCCTCGATCTGAAAAAGGCTGGTGGGCGGATATCCGTCCACTCTCAAAGCCGGTCACTTGTCGGGGAACTCGCTTGCCAAATCGCTATCGCGACTGGTTAACCGGGCTCCGCCACCCGCTCGCGATGCGCGGTCTCGTAGCCGTTAACCACAAGCTCGACGATGCGGGCCGCAACCACGCTCGGCTCCTTGACCGTCTTGGGGTCTTCGCCGGGATACGCCTTGGCGCGCATGCTGGTGCGCGTGGCGCCCGGATCGAGGATCGCGACGCGGATATTGCCGATCTTCTCGACCTCGCGCGCATAGGCGTCGAGCAGATTGTCGAACGCCGCCTTGGTAGAGCCATAGGCCGACCAATAGGCGCGCGGATCGGCGCCGACGCTGCTGGTCAGCCCGATGACGCGGCCTGCCTCCGCGCGCTTGAGCAGCGGATCGAACGCCGCGAGCAGCGCCTGGGTGGCGAGGATGTTGACCGTCACCGCCCTGCCGAACTCCTTGCGATCGATCTGGGTGACCGGGCTGAGCGTGGGCAGATAGGCGGCCGAGATGACGAGGATGTCGAGCACGTCCCAGCGCCCGGAGATCGCCTGCGCGAGGCGGGCGATCCCGTCGTTCTCCTCGAAATCGACCGGCGCGATGGTGGCGCTGCCACCGACCGCGTGGATGCGATCCTCGACATGTTCGAGCGAGCGGACGTCGCGCCCGGTCAGCACGACATGCGCTCCGGCCTCGGCCAACGCCAGCGCACTGGCGGCGCCGATGCCCTTGCTTGAACCGGCGACGAGCGCAGTCTTGCCGGCAAGCGGCTTCGCCTGATCCGTCATTACGCGACCTTTCCGACCGGCAGCGAGAGCTGGCCCTGCGCATCGTCGCGCCGGGCGATATCGGTCAGCGACGTGGGATAGTCGCCGGTGAAACAGGCGTCGCAGAATTGCGGGCAGGCGGAGTCGCGTGGTTTGTCGCCCACGGCACGATACAGGCCGTCGATCGACACGAAGGCGAGACTGTCGGCCTTGATGAATTCGCGCATCGGTTCGAGATCCATCCGCGCGGCGAGCAGTTTGGAACGTTCGGGGGTGTCGACGCCGTAGAAGCAGCTGTGCGCGGTGGGCGGGCTGGCAACGCGGAAATGGACCTCTGTGGCCCCGGCATCGCGCATCATCTCGACGATCGAGAGGCTGGTCGTACCGCGAACGATCGAATCGTCGATCAGCACGATGCGTTTGCCCGCCACGAGCGCGCGATTGGCGTTGTGCTTGCGCTTGACTCCGGCATGACGCGCGCCGTCCGACGGCTGGATGAAGGTCCGCCCGACATAATGCGAACGGATGATCCCCAGTTCGAACGGCACCCCGGATTGTTGGGCATAACCGATCGCCGCGGGCACACCGCTGTCGGGGACGGGCACCACCAGATCGGCCTCGCAGGGGCTTTCCACCGCCAACTGCGCACCGATTGCCTTGCGCGCCTCGTAGACGCTGCGCCCGGCGAAGATGCTGTCGGGGCGGCTGAAATAGACGTGTTCGAAGATGCAGGGGCGCGGCGAATGATTGCCGAAGGGGTGGAGCGAATCGACATTGCCATCGAAATCGACCTTGATCAGCTCGCCCGGCTCGACTTCGCGCACCAGCTCGGCGCCCATCACGTCGAAGGCGACGCTTTCGCTGGCGAAGACCGTGGCGTCGCCGATCCGGCCCATCACCAGCGGACGGATGCCCAGCGGATCGCGGCAGGCGATCATCCCGGCCGGGGTCATGACGACGAGCGCATAGGCGCCTTCGAGCAGGCGCAGCGCATCGATTAGCCGGTCGGTGATCGTGGGATAACGGCTGGTGGCGACAAGGTGGATGATGACTTCGGTGTCGCTGGTCGACTGGAAGATCGAGCCGCGCCGCACCAGGTCTTCGCGCAAGGTCCCGGCGTTGGAGATATTGCCGTTGTGCGCGACCGCAAAGCCGCCGCCTGCCAGATCGGCATAGAGCGGCTGGACGTTGCGCAGGCCCGCGCCCCCGGTGGTCGAATAGCGGACATGGCCTGCGGCCATCATGCCCGGCAGTTCGGCGATCGCGTCCTGCCCGGAAAAATTGTCCGCCACATGGCCGAGGCCGCGTCGGCTGTAGAATTCGCGACCGTCGAAGGAGGTGATCCCGACCGCCTCCTGCCCGCGGTGCTGAAGCGCATGCAGGCCCAGCGCCGTCGCTGCGGAGGCGTCGGTTGCGTTGATAGCGCCGAACACGCCGCACTCTTCGCGCAGCTTGTCGCCGTCCGCATCGTGGAAGGGATGGATGAGGTTCATCGCTCGCCTATATGGGGTGGCCGACGGGCCGTCCGCTCGCCGCTGCCAATGGCGATGTTACGCGGCGATTACAAGGCTAGCGCGACGGGCCGTGCATGATCGGCTTCACCTTTCAACCGAACCCGCGATACGCAATGTCTCCGGGATTTCATTGCAGCGAAAGGAAAGCCTGCCTAGAGCGCTGCTTTCCTGCAACCGCCCGGTGAACACCCGATCTTACTGCTTTCTCCCTTCGAATGGACCATCGCCAAGCGCTACCTGCTTCCGGGCAAGAGCGAGGCCTTCATCGCGCTCGTCGCCGGGATCTCGGTCGGCGTGGTGATGCTGTCGGTCGCGATGCTGGTCATCGTGATGAGCGTGATGAACGGGTTTCGTGCCGAACTGCTCGACAAGATCGTCGGGCTCAACGGTCATGCCATCGTCCAGGCCTATGGCGGGCGGATGGACGATTGGGAGGATATCCTCGAGCAGGTGCGCGCGACGCCGGGCGTCACCGATGCCTCGCCGCTGATCGAGCAGCCGCTGGTGACCAGCTTCAATGGGAGGGTCGAAGGGATTCTGGTGCGCGGCAACACCGCGCAGGATATCGCGGACATGGCACCCAAGGTGGTCAGCGGCGATATCAGCGCGCTGCGCGCCGGGACCAGCAATGTCGCCATCGGCGTGCGGCTGGCGCAGAACATCGGCGCGCGGGTCGGCGACACCATCACGATCCTGAACCCGCAGGGCCGTTCGACTCCATTTGGCACCGTCCCGCGACAGGTCGGCTATACGGTCGCGGCGATTTTCGAGGTGGGGATCTACGAATACGACCAGGCTTTCGTCATCATGCCGATGGCGGATGCCCAGACGCTGTTGCTGATCGGCGATACGGTCGGAATGATCGAGGTGACGGTGGACGATCCGGACCGGGTCGGGGAAATTCTCGCGCCGGTGGCGGAAGCGGTCGCGGGCAGGGCGGTGGTTTCCGATTGGAAGACCATCAACTCCACACTTTTCGAGGCGCTACAGGTCGAACGCGTGGCGATGGCCTTTGCGCTCAGTTTCATGGTGCTGGTGGCCGCCTTCAACATCCTCTCGAGCCTGGTGATGCTGGTTCGCGCCAAGACCCGCGATATCGCCATCATGCGCACCATGGGGGCGACCCGGCGCAGCCTGCTCAAGATCTTCGTCACCACCGGCTTCACGGTAGGCGCGATCGGCACGGTGGCGGGGCTGATCCTTGGCGCGATCGTGCTCTATTTCCGCCAGCCGATCGTCGAATTCATCGGGCTGGTGACCGGGCAGGATTTGTGGGATCCGGAAGTGCGTTTCCTCTCGACATTGCCCGCGCAGGCCGATCCGGTCGAGATCGCCATGATCGTGCTGCTCGCCTTGGGGCTCAGCTTCCTCGCGACGCTTTACCCGGCGCTCAAGGCCTCGGGCACCGATCCGGTACAGGTGTTGCGCTATGAGTGAACCGGTTCTCGAATTGCGCGGGCTGACCCGCAGCTTCGAACAGGGCGGGGTGCGGATCGACGTGCTGCGCGGCGTCGACATGGCGATCCAGCCGGGCGAGATCGTCGCGCTGCTCGGCCCCTCGGGTTCGGGCAAATCGACGCTGCTGCAGGCGGTCGGACTGCTCGAGGGCGGCTTCGGTGGCGAAATCCGCATCGCGGGCAAGCCGGTCGACCAGAAGGACGCGCATGCGCGCACGCTGCTGCGGCGCGATCATCTCGGCTTCGTCTACCAGTTCCATCATCTGCTCCCCGATTTCGATGCGCGCGAGAACGTCGTCCTGCCGCAGATGATCGCCAACCGCTCGCGCGAGGACTCTCTGGTCCGCGCCGAGGAGCTCCTCACCGCGCTCGGTCTCGGTCACCGGCTGACCCACCGCCCCAGCCAGCTCTCGGGCGGCGAGCAGCAGCGAGTCGCGGTGGCGCGCGGGCTCGCCAATCGCCCCAAGCTGGTGCTGGCCGACGAGCCGACCGGCAATCTCGACGAGGCGACCAGCGACAAGGTGCTGGCGCAATTCCTCGAACTGGTCCGCGGCGAGGGCAGCGCCGCGCTGGTCGCGACGCATAACGAGCGGCTGGCGGCGAAGATGGACCGGGTGCTGCGGCTGCACGAAGGCAGGCTTGGTTAAGGACCCAGAGCGCGGGTCGGGCGTTGGACCGGCAAAAGGGAGCATTGCATGACCGACCACCCAAGCACTTTCAACGCCCGCGACACCCATCACGAGGGTATCCAGTGGGACGACCGCGCCTCGCTCCACCGGGTCGGCGAGAACAATAGCCTGCTGGATAGCGCCAAGGGCTTGCGTTCAGGCACATTCGCCGAGATTATCCGCCACATGATGCTGCTCCCCGAAGCGGAGCGCAGCGGCTATTACATCGAGAAGGCCGGCGACCGCGAGTTCCGCGCGGAGGAAGTGGCTGCGCTGGCGCAGCGCAAGGATTTTCCGAAGGAATGAGCGAGTTCATATGACCAGCATCGCCGATTTCACCGTCACCACCAATCGCGGCGAACCGCTCGATCTCGCGCGCAAGCAGGGCACGGTCCTGCTGGTGGTCAACACCGCGAGCGAATGCGGCTTCACCCCGCAATATGACGGGCTGGAAGAACTCTACCAGAAGTTTGGGGAGCGGGGCTTCGAGGTGCTCGGCTTCCCCTGCAACCAGTTCGGCGGCCAGGAACCCGGCGATGCCGAGGAGATCGCCGAGTTCTGCAAGGTCAATTTCGGCGTGACCTTCCCGCTGATGGAGAAGGTCGAGGTCAACGGCCCCGACGCCAGCCCGTTGTTCGACTGGCTGAAGGGCGAGGCCAAGGGCGTGTTGGGCACCGCTGCGATCAAGTGGAATTTCACCAAATTCCTGATCGACCGCGACGGCAAGGTGGTCAGGCGCTACGGCCCCAGCGACAAGCCTGCAACGATCGCGGCGGATATCGAAGCGCTGCTTTAATCAGAAATTGCGGTGGCGCCCGCTTGGGAGCCACAGGAGAACCCCATGATCGAAGGCTTCAACGAGTGGCTGCTGTCGCTCGGCGCGCAATACAATGTGAACCCCTATGTCTTCGGGGCGATCTATGTCGGTGCGATCCCGTTCTTTTTCGCCTCGATCGCCTGGCTGGTGAAGCGCGCGCGAGCCGGGCGCTCGACCGTGCTGCCGACCATGCTGGCGGGATTCTTCTTCGTCTCGGCTTATATCTATCTGGCGATCTTCGGGCAGGATATCCCGCTGTGGGTGTGGATCTTCCTCGCCGCGCTGATTCTCTACGGCGCCTGGTCGACTATCCGCGACACGCGGCGGAAAATCAGGGCGACCGACGAAGCCTGACCTGAATATCGGGCTGGCTGGCCACTGCCTGCGATGCCGGAAAACCGCCGCCGCTCCCTTGGCTAATCCGTACCGGCAGCGCATATCGGCACCATGCCTTTTGCCCCTTTCGTTCCGCTGCGCGTCCTCTCCGCCTATTCCATGCTCGAAGGCGCGATCGAGCCCAAGGCGATGGCGAAACTGGCCAAGGAACGCGGCTTTCCCGCGATCGCGCTGGCCGATCGCAACGGGCTCTACGGCGCGGTCATGTTCGCCAAGGCGTGCCTGGACGAGGGCATCCAGCCGATCATCGGCACGCTGCTCGGTGTCGCGCGCACCAAGGATGACGGGACCACAGGCAAGCAGGTCGATTATCTCCCGCTCTACGCGCAGGACGAGACCGGCTACGACAATCTGTGCCACCTCGTCAGCAAGGCGCATCTCGAGCGCCCGCTCGAGTTCGAGCCGCATGTCCTGCTGGAGGATTTCGCAGGCCGCACCGACGGGCTGATCGCGCTCACCGGCGCGAGCGAGGGGGCGGTTACCCGCCTGCTCGCAGAGGGCCAGAACAGCCACGCCGAACCTCTTCTCGACCGGCTGCAGGCGCTGTTTCCCGAGCGGCTCTACATCGAACTCGCGCGCCGCGGCGATCCGGTGGAAATGGCCGCCGAGGACGCGCTGATAACTCTCGCCTACGCCCGCGACCTGCCGCTGGTCGCCACCAACCCCGCCAATTACGCCGAACCGCATATGCACAAGGCGCATGACGCCATGCTGTGCATCGCCGGTTCGACGCATGTCGATGCCGAGGACCGGCTGCGCTCCAATCCTGAAAGCTTCGTCAAATCGGCGAGCATGATGGACGAAGGCTTTGCCGACCTCCCCGAAGCAATCGCCAACACGCTGGTAATCGCCCAGCGCTGCGCCTTCGCGCCGCCCAACCGCGCGCCGATCCTGCCCAGTCTGGCGGGCGATGTCGAGGGCGAGGCGCGGATGCTGGCCTCCGATGCGCGCGCCGGGCTCGAGGCACGGCTGGTGCCCTATGGCGCGATGAGCGACGAGGAACGACAAGTCTATCTCGACCGGCTCGACTACGAAGTGGGCATCATCAACCAGATGGGCTTCCCGGGCTACTTCCTGATCGTTGCCGATTTCATCAAATGGGCCAAGGAGCAGGATATTCCCGTGGGCCCGGGGCGCGGTTCGGGCGCGGGCAGTCTGGTCGCCTGGGCGCTGACCATCACCGATCTCGACCCGATCAAGCTGGGCCTGCTGTTCGAGCGCTTCCTCAACCCCGAGCGCGTGTCGATGCCCGACTTCGACATCGACTTCTGCGAAACCCGCCGCGGCGAGGTGATCCGCTACGTCCAGGACAAATACGGTCACGATCACGTCGCGCAGATCATCACCTTCGGAAAGCTCAAGGCGCGCGCGGTGCTGCGCGACACCGGCCGCATCCTGCAGATGAGCTACGGCCAGGTCGACCGGTTGTGTAAGATGGTGCCCAACCATCCCACCGACCCCTGGACGCTGCCGCGCACGCTCAATGGTGCGGCCGATTTCCGCCGAGAATACGAAAACGACAACGATGTGAAGCGGCTGGTCGATCTCGCGATGCAGCTCGAGGGTTTTCCGCGCAATTCATCCACCCATGCCGCGGGCGTGGTGATCGGCGACCGCCCGCTGGCGCAGCTCGTCCCGCTCTACCGCGATCCGCGCTCCGACATGCCGGTGACGCAGTTCGACATGAAGCACGTCGAGAGCAGCGGGCTGGTCAAGTTCGACTTCCTGGGTCTGAAGACGCTGTCGGTGCTCAAGAAGGCGACCGATCTGCTGGAAAAGCGCGGCGTCGCCATCGATCTTGCGCTGCTCGAACTCGACGATCCGGCGGTCTACGAGCTGATGAAGTCGGGCCATACTGTCGGCGTCTTCCAGCTCGAATCCGAGGGCATGCGCCGCACGCTGACCGCGGTGAAACCGACCAATTTCGGCGACATCATCGCGCTGGTTTCGCTCTATCGCCCGGGCCCGATGGACAACATCCCGCTGTTCGGCAAGCGCAAGGCGGGCGAGGTGCCGATCGAGTACCCGCATCCCAAGCTGGAGGAGATCCTCGCTGAGACCTACGGCATCTTCGTCTATCAGGAACAGGTGATGCAGGCCGCGCAGATCCTCGCGGGCTACTCGCTCGGCGATGCCGACCTGCTGCGCCGCGCGATGGGCAAGAAGGTCCAGGCCGAGATGGATGCGCAGCGCCAACGCTTCGTCGATGGCTGCAAGACCGTCTCGGGGATCGAGGCCCGAAAAGCGAACGAGCTGTTCGACTTGATCGACAAATTCGCCGGCTACGGTTTCAACAAATCGCACGCCGCCGCCTATGCGCTGCTCGCCTATCAGACCGCCTGGATGAAGGCGCATTACCCCGAGGAATTTTTCGCCGCCTCGATGTGTTTCGACATGCACCAGTCGGAGAAGCTCGCAGTCTTCGTCGACGATGCCCGCCGCTCGTCGCTGCGCCCCGGCGGGGTGACGATCGCGCCGCCCTGCATCAACGCCTCGGTCGCCGAATTCGGGGTCGAACAGACCGATGATGGCTATGCCGTGCGCTATGCGCTGGCCGGGATCCGCAATGTCGGCGGCAAGGCGATGGATGCGATCTGCGCCGAACGCGAGGCGTCTGGTCCGTTCGAGAGCCTGTCGGACCTATTCGGAAGACTGCCCAAGGGCTCGATGAATTCGCGCCAGCTCGAGGCGCTGGCCTGCACCGGGGCGCTGGATTCGCTCGAGTCCAATCGTGCCAAGGTGTTCGAGAACGCCGATCTCTTGCTGGCGGTCGCCGATGCCGCCGAGCGCGAGCGGTCGAGCGGGCAGGCCGCGCTGTTCGGCGGCGAGGAGAACCACCAGGGCGAGAGCCTGCGGCTCAAGGAGGTCGAACCCTGGCCGCGCGCGCAGATGATGGCGCATGAGCGCGACAATTTCGGCTTCTATTTCTCCGACCACCCTGTCCAGGCCTGGCGCCAGGTCGCATCGGCCAATGGCGCGCGGAGCTATGCCTCGCTTATGACCGGCGGCGCCCCGGTGGGCGGGCGCGCGCCCGCCGTGATGGCGGCGATGATCGAGAAGGTGAACAAGGGCACCACGCGCCGCGGCAAGCCCTTCGTCCGCGCCGATTTCTCCGATGCCTCGGGCCAGTTCAGTGCTGCCTGTTTCGAGGAGAGCCTGGTCGAGAATTTCCTCCGCTGGGCGGAGGACCAGACCTGCCTGCTGCTACAGGTCGAGCTCGACAGCCCGAGCCCCGACGAACCGCCGCGGATCACTGTGAGGGGCGGTGTGCCGCTCGAACAGGTCTCGAGCAGCGCCCGGATGACGCTAAGCCTCGAGATTACCGAGGAAGCAGGCCTTGCCGCCTTGCAGATGGAGCTCGGCGAGGGCAGCGGCACCGGCGAGGTGATCGCCACGCTGCGCACCGGGCTCGCGATCGAGCCCACGTTGAGGCTCGGTAACGGGTTCCAGCTCGACGGCGAACTCGCCGAACGCTTGGCAAGCGTGCCCGGGCTTGCCAATGTGCATCTGACCACGCGGCGCGGTGGGAGTCATCTCCGCCTCGTCGCCTGAACGCATGCCCACCAACGGGCAATAAAACACGGGAGAGAGTTGCGAATGTCGGGAGCCATGCAGGACTGGAGCATGCGGGTAACGCATGTGATCGATCACGCCGCACGCGAAGCGGGGACGCGCGAAATCGTCACCCGCTGGGCCGATGGCAGCCAGACGCGCACCGACTGGAACGGCATCCGCCGCGACGCGCTCAAGATGGCGCAGGCGCTCCAGGCGCTGGGCGTGAAGCCGGGAGACCGGGTCGCCAGCCTGGCGATGAACCATTCGCGGCATCTGGTCAGCTGGTACGGCGTCGCCGGGATGGGAGGGGTGCTGCACACGGTCAATCCCCGCCTGTTCGAGGATCAGCTCGAATATATCGTCAACCACGCCGAGGATAAGGTGCTGTGCTACGACGCGGCGTTCCAGCCGATCGTCGACATGATGCGCGACCGCTGGACCACAATCGAGCATTACATCTGCTACGATTCGGGCGAACATACCCTGGCCTTCGAGGACTGGATCGGCAGGCAGGACGGCGATTTCGCCTGGTTCAAGGGCGACGAGCGCGACCCGTGCATGCTGTGCTACACCAGCGGCACCACCGGCCATCCCAAGGGCGTGCTCTACGAACACCGCTCGACAGTGATCCACGCCATCGCCGGGCTCCAGCCTGCGGCGTTCAATTTCAGCGCCTCGAGCGTGATGCTCCCGGTGGTGCCGATGTTCCACGCCGCCAGCTGGGGCCTGCCCTATGCCGGCGCGATGGCGGGGATCAAGTTCGTGTTCTCCGCGGTCAACGAACCCGCGGTGCTCGACGAATTGATGAAGACCGAGGGCGTCACCGACAGCGCCGGCGTGCCCACCGTGTGGCTTGCCCATTTCCAGTATTGCGATGCCAAGGGGCTCGACCTGCCCAAGCTCAGGGCCGCGACAATCGGCGGCTCGGCCGCGCCGCGCTTTATGATCGAGCGGCTGATGAAGAACGGTACCCGCGTCCAGCACGCCTGGGGGATGACCGAGACCAGCCCGATCGGCACGGTCGGCGGTCCGACCCTAGACTGGGACCAGCTCAGCTTCGAGGAGAAGGTCGACAAGACCGCGATGCAGGGGCGGCCCACCTTCGGGGTCGAACTGCGCACCGTCAGCCTCGACGATCCCTCCCAGGTCCTGCCGCGCGATGGCGAGAGCTCGGGCGCGCTGCACATCCGCGGGCCGTGGGTGATCCGACGCTATTTCCGCGCCGATGAGGATGCGCTGAGCGCGGATGGCTGGTTCGACACCGGCGATGTCGCGATCCTGCACCCCGACGGAACCATGCAGATCACCGATCGCACCAAGGACGTGATCAAGTCGGGCGGCGAATGGATCAGTTCGGTCGAGCTGGAGAACGCCGCGGTCGGCCATCCCGCTGTGGCCGAGGCCGCAGCGATCGGCATACACCACCCCAAATGGGACGAACGCCCGGTGCTGTTCGTGGTCAAGAAGGAAGGCCACGAAGTGACCGGCGGCGAGGTGATCGAATATTTGACTGACAAGGTCGCCAAATGGTGGCTGCCCGATGCAGTCGAATTCGTCGACGACATCCCGCACACCGCGACGGGCAAGATCAGCAAGAAGGATCTGCGCGACCGCTTCGCGGAGTACCGGCTGGAGGTTTGATGCGCTCTCCTCGCCGTAGCGAGGAGCGCAGCGACGAAGCAATCAACGGCGCTTTGCCGCAGAAATAGATCCCATGCCTTGCTGCGCAGCCCGACGCCTGCGCGCAACGACGGAGCAAGCAATGACCGAAACCTATATCGACCCCAGCCGTGCCAATTTCGACGCCTTCAAGAACCTGCCGCGCGACCGGCCGATCCACATGCTCAACCTGCTGCAATATCGCGAAGTCGCGGAATATCCCGATGGCCACGAGCACGCGGGCAAGGGCTGGAGCGGGCGCCGCGCCTATCAGGAATACGGCGCTACCTCAGGCCCGATCTTCAAGCGCGTCGGCGGCAGCATGGTCTGGCGCGGCCTGTTCGAGACGGTGGTGACCGGCCCCGACGCGATGCTCTGGCACGACGGCTTCGTCGCACAATATCCAAACGCCGGGGCCTTCCTCGCAATGGTCACCGATCCCGAATACCAGAAGGCGGTGGTCAACCGCACCGCCGCGCTGACCGACAGCCGGCTGGTGCGCTTCGCACCGGGTGAGGCGGGGGACGGGTTTGGGTAATTTCGGCTGCTAGTGCAGACGTCCCGGGACCGTGAGCGAGAAACCTAGCCGGCTCGTCGAAATACGGCTGAACGTTGCGGTCTCGCTACCGGGGGAGCCGACAATTCTTCGCCGCGCAGGTGGGTCAAGTGTACGCTCAGTTCCTTGGCCATCATGAGCTTGGCCAAGCGGACGCCCGCGACACCCGCTTCGATCCAACGGATCCGGCCTGGCAACTTCATGCCATCATGCTCGACAATGATTTCATCATCGGCCAGAAAATCGGAATCGGTGAGCCCGCTGACGCGGCATCCTTCGCTCGAGAGTTCAACCAACAGGCCACTGCAGTGACGCCCGTCGAGGGGGCTTCGCAGGCAAATGGATTGGCGCACTGCATAGCGCTTGTGCGCGCGAATTGTCAGAATCATCGATTGCCACCCCTTGCAGCGCTTTCCGGTCAGGGTCGCGGGATTTCGTTAAGAAGTGGTTCCCTCGCAAGCCCAGCAACAGCGTTGAGCGCCTCTACACCCGGATTCAAAGTCCGCTTCCGTTGCCAAGCCTTTCAATAGCAGGCCGCGGGCTTTCCACCACAACCGGCTCTACAACAACCGCATCTGCCCACCCACAGGAGGCGCGCGGAACCGCGTGCAGTCGAGCTCGAATGAGCCTTTGCCAATCCCTGCGCGCTTGCAGGCGAGGCGGAAGCGGGCGCGGAACAGGTCGGCCCAGACGCCGGTCGGCTTCATGCGGCTGAAGAAGTCCGGGTCGTTGTCCTTGCCGCCGCGGATCGAGCGGACGATGCCCATCACCTTGTCGCCGCGTTCCGGGTAATGGACGCTGAGCCATTCGCGGAACAGCGGCGCGACCTCGTGTGGCAGCCGCAGCGGGATCCAGCCGCAGCTCTCCACCCCCAGAGCCGCGGCGCGCTGGACGATCTCTTCCATGAATTCGTCGGTGATGGCGGGGATCACCGGGGAGATCGAGCAATGTGTCGGCACGCCCGCCGCGGCCAGTTTTCCCAGCGCTGCCAGTCGCTTGGCGGGAGAAGCGGCGCGCGGTTCGAGCTTTCCCGACAAGGCCGGGTCGAGGCTGGTCACCGAGATCGCCACCGCTATCAGGCGTTTGCGCGCCATCTCCTCCAACAGGTCGAGGTCTGCCAGCACCCGATCGGACTTGGTAGTAATCGTCATCGGGTGGCGCGCGTCGAGACAAACTTCGAGCAGCGCGCGGGTGATCTTGTAGCGGTTCTCGATCGGCTGGTAGGGATCGGTGTTGGTCCCCATCGAGATCGGCTTGGGGCGATATTTCGGCTTGGCCAGCGTGGCACGGAGCAACTCGGCGGCATCGGGCTTGGCGAACAGCCGGGTCTCGAAATCGAGCCCTGGCGAGAGGTCGTGATAGGCATGCGACGGCCGCGCGAAGCAATAGACGCAGCCATGCTCGCAGCCGCGATAGGCGTTTATCGAGCGGTCGAAGAAAATGTCGGGCGACTGGTTGAACGAGAGGATAGTCTTGGGCCGCTCCTCGGTCACCTGTGTCCGCAGTCTGACCGGCGGCCCGCCCTCGCTCTGCGCCAGCGCTTCCATATGGTCGCGCCAGTCGCCATCGGCCTCGCGGGTGGCGAGACCGAAGCGCGTCGGCACACTGCGCGATTGCGCGCCGCGACCGGCAACCGGCGACTCGGTGCTCCGTTCCATAGGGCGGAACATACACGGAACAAATGTCCCGGTCGAGCCGCTAGCGGGGCAACCCTATCGCTCGCGCAACCGCGGCATCAGTTCGACGAAATTGCAGGGGCGGTGGCGGCTGTCGAGCTGCTGGACGAGGATCTTGTCCCAGCCATCCTTGACCGCGCCGTTCGAGCCCGGGAGCGCGAAGATATAGGTCCCGCGCGCCAGCACCGCGCAGGCGCGGCTCTGGACCGTGCTGGTGCCGATGGACTCGTAGCTGAGCCAGCGGAACAGCTCGCCGAAGCCGGGGATCGCCTTGTCCTTGACCTGGTCGAGCGCTTCGGGGGTGACGTCGCGCCCGGTCAGCCCGGTGCCGCCGGTGGTGATCACCGCATCGACCTCGGGATCGTCGATCCAGCGGTGCAGATGCGCGGCTATCTCGTTCTTGGAGTCCTTGCTGATCTCGCGCGCGGCGAGGATATGGCCCGCCGCCTCGATCCGCGCGGCAAGCAGATCGCCCGAACTGTCGTCCTCGGGCGTGCGCGTGTCCGAAACGGTCAGCAGCGCGATGTTGACCGGCTTGAGGCTCAGGCTTTGGTCGATCGGCATCTCAGCGCTCCCTGGGGAAAATCGGCCACTGGTTTTGCGCCAGCGCGGTGCGGCTGGGCGCCTCGGCATCGGCCTGGCGCAGATACATCCAGTAATTGCGCATCACGATTGCGACATAGGATCGCGTTTCCCAATAGGGGACCGATTCCATCCAGGTCAGCGGGTCGCCCTGGTCGCGCACTTCGCTGTTCCAGCGCGTCACAGGGGTCAGCCCGGCGTTGTAGGCCGCCATCACCTTGGGCAGATAGCCCTGCGTCGCGCCCGACTGGCTGAGCGCCTCGAGCGCGCGCTGGCCGAAGGCGAGGTTGGTGGCGGGTTCCTTGAGATCGGCAGTCGCGGCGTTGAGATTGATCGAGCTGGCGTATTCGCGCGCCGCGATCGGGCGGATCTGCATCAGCCCGATGGCATTGGCGGGGCTCACCACCCGCTCGCGGAAGTTCGATTCCTGCAGCGCATGCGCGAAGGCGAGCGCGGGATCGACCTGCCACCCGCCGCGCGGTGTCTGGTAGGTCACCGGCCAGCGCAGCGGCGGCGGGGCGGCGGTCCCGGCGGGCGCGTTGTAGGCCATGAAGCTCTGCGCCGCGGGGAGGCCGAGCGCGCGCGCGAGCCTGGTCAGTGGCGCGAATTCGCTCGGGTCGCCGATTCGCGCCTGGTGGACCAGCGCGTCGGAAGCCTGGTCGCGGCGACCGATTTCGGCGAGCATCACCGCCAGTCGGGCGGCCTGATCGTCGTTCAATTGCCGCCAGTCCGCGGCGGTGAGATCGGGGCGGGTGTGATCGCCGGGCAGCACCTGTCCCAGCTGTTCGCGTGCCAGCATGCCGTAAAGGGTCTCGGTGAAACGCGCCGCGCCGCGCAATTGCTCGCTCGCCTGTTCAGGCTCGCGGCAGCGGATCAGCGCGCGGCTGGCCCAGTAATGCGCCGCCGAGGTCAGCTCGGGGTCGGTCGATCCGGTGGCGGCGCTGCCGAACCCTTGTCCGGCGGTGGCGCAATCGCCCAGCCGCCAGGCGGCGAGGCCGACGACCCAATCGCCCTCGGCAATCCAGGGGCCGCTTCCCTCCGCCACGGTGCGCGCCTGCGCCAGCGCCTCGGCATCGCGGTTTTCGATGTAATAGCTCCACGCCACCCGCTGGCGCCATTCGGCGCGTGCCTGCGGCGACAGCGATGCGTCGATCCCGTCGAGCAGCAACCGCGCGCCATCGGGGTCGTCATTGGTGATTCGGTCGAGGATCGCGCTGCTGACGCTGCCCGGCATGGTCCCGTCGGAGATCGAGCGCGGCAGCGTCCGCCGGGTGAGGCCGGGCTGGCTGCGCAGCTCGCGGCTGCGCGGCAGGGCAGGTGTTTCGACCAGCCCGCGCGTCGCTGCCAGCCGGGCGATCTGCTCCGCCTGCGGCAGATCGGGGTAGCGCGCGAGCCAGGCCGAAAGCCGTTCGACCGGGATCCTCGGGCTTTCGGGATGGAGGAAATATTCGGCCAGCGCCGCGCCGTGGAGCGGACCATCGCCGCGCTCTCCGAGCAGGATCTCCGCGCGGTCCCAATTGCGCGCATCGATCGCCTCGAACAGCGAGGCGTAATAGAGCCGGTCCTCGGTCGACAGCAACGTGGGCAGCGCGGCCGACTTGCCTTGCGAGAAATAGGCGATGCTCGCCTCGTTGGCCTGCGCCGGTCCGGCGAGACCGGCGGCGACCCCGGCGCCCAACCACCCGAGCGCGAGGATAAGGGTCTTACGCATGGGCGCTCCACTCGAGCCAGTTGGTCCAGAATTGCTTGCGATGGCCCGGCATCCGCGCCAGCCGGTCGAGCCGCGGCGCGAGCATCAGCGGAATGCTGCGATCGCCGAGCTGCAGCGCGGGCGAGGGCTCGCCGCTCTGCGCCAGCAACGGCGCCAACCCGCGCCCGAACACCATCAGGCGCTGCGGCGCGGCCAGTTCGATATGATGGCGAGTCAAATCGCCCAACCCACGCGCGGCCAGCGCGGTCCAGTCGGGGAGCGGAGCCGGGCGGGGGAGTGCGCTGGCGCAATAGGTCTCGTGTTCCGCCAATCCCATAGCGCGCAGGATTGCGCCGAGCAGCCGGCCCTGCGGCCCGCTCATCAGCTGTTCGTCATCCTCGGGATCGGGCTGGGCGACCAGCAGCATGAGCTTCGCGCCTTGCGGCCCGCGCGGGGCCACCCGCCCCGCAGGGCCGCGCTCGTCGAGGCCCGGCTCGGTAAGCCAGAACTGACGGAAAGTCTCGAGATCGCTCGGGTATTGCGCCGCCGCGCCGCCGACCCGCGCGCCGCTGTCGCTTTCGAGCGCGCGCTGGATCGCGCTGCGCTGCGGCGGAGCCTTCACGACGGGTTCGACGTCTGGTGCCGGTGCCGCCTCGGTGGCCTCCGCCTGCGCCAGCCAGTCGGTCGGCTCGTCGCCGAAGGTGCAGTCCACGCCCGCTTCGCGCCACCAGGCGAGGGCGCCGGCGAGCGCCTCCCGGCTCGAAAAATCCTGCGATGGCTTTGCGGTCATGGTCATCCTGCGTTCTGGCAGGGTCTTGACCTGTCGCGCCCCGCCAATCAAGGCAGGGCCAAGCGCAATGCGACGAAAAGAGAGACTTATGAGTGAACGTGAATCGATGCCCTGCGACGTCGTCATCATCGGCGGCGGTGTGGCGGGCCTGGCAGCGGCGATCCGGCTCAAGCAGCTGAACGAGGAACTCGAGGTCGTGGTGCTCGAAAAGGGCAGCGAGATCGGCGCGCATGTGCTCTCGGGCGCGGTCGTCGATCCCAAGGCGCTCGACGAGCTGCTGCCGCAATGGCGCGAAATGGATTGCCCGATGGCGCAGACCCCGGTGACCGACAATTGGCACTGGGTGATGAGCAAGACCGGCAAACGGGACCTGCCGCATCTGATGATGCCGCCCTTCATGTCGAACGATGGCAATTACACCGGTTCGCTGGGCAATCTGTCGCGCTGGCTGGCCGAGCAGGCCGAGGGCCTTGGCGTGATGGTGTTTCCCGGCTTCCCGGCCTCCGAAGTGCTGTTCGACGACAGCGGCGCGGTTGCGGGCGTGCTCACGCAGGACATGGGTATCGCCGAGGATGGCTCGCACAAGCCCGATTACCAGCCGGGGATGGAAATCCAGGCCAAATACACGCTCTTCGCCGAAGGTGTGCGCGGCAACCTCACCAAGAAGATGAAGGCGCGCTTCGATCTGGAAGCCGATTGCCAGCCGCAGGTCTACGGCCTCGGGGTCAAGGAATTGTGGGATATCGATCCCGCCAAGCACGTTCCGGGCCGGGTGATCCATACGCAAGGGTGGCCGCTGTCCGAAAGCCACAGCTGGGGCGGCGGGTTCATCTACCACCAGGCCGATGGCCAGGTCGCGCTCGGCTTCGTCACCGCGCTGGATTACGCCAACCCCTATGTCTCGCCCTATCAGGAATTCCAGCGCTGGAAGCACCACCCCCAGATCGCCGAGCTGCTCGAAGGCGGCAAGCGCGTCGCCTATGGCGCGCGCGCGATCAACGAGGGCGGCTGGCAGTCGGTACCCAAACTGGCCTTCCCGGGCGGCGCGCTGATCGGCTGCGCCGCGGGCTTCGTCAACGTGCCCCGGATCAAGGGCAGCCACACCGCGATGAAGAGCGGGATGCTCGCCGCCGAAAGCATTGCCACGGCAATCGCGGCGGGCCTGGAAAAGACCGAGCTGGCCGAATACGACGCCGCGGTCCGCTCGAGCTGGATCGCCGACGAGCTCAAGAAGGTGAAGAACGCGCAGCCCGCGGTCGCCAAATACGGCTCCGATATCGGGACAATCCTCGCCGGTGCCGACATGTGGATGCGCACGCTCAAGATCGGTCTGCCGATCACGATGAAGCACGAGCCGGATCACACCCATCTGCAGCGCGCCGATCTCTACAAGCCGATCGACTACCCCAAGTCCGACGGCGTGCTGAGCTTCGACCGGCTCACCAATGTGGCCTTCAGCTACACCAACCATGCCGAGAACCAGCCGGTCCACCTCAAGGTTTGCGACATGGAATTGCAGCGGGAGAGCGAGCTCGGCGTCTATGGCGGTCCCTCGACCCGCTATTGCCCCGCCGGGGTTTACGAATGGGTGATCGAGGAGGGCAAGGAACCCAAGTTCGTGATAAACTCGCAGAACTGCGTCCACTGCAAGACCTGCGATATCAAGGACCCGAACCAGAATATCGAATGGGTGACGCCCGAAGGCGGCGGCGGGCCGAACTATCCGAACATGTGAGGGGGCGCGCCGGCCCTTGGAAAATTCGTCATCGCGAGCGAACGAAGGTCGCGCGGCGATCCATGTCCGGCCATGGATTGCTTCGGTCCGCTCGCAATGGCGAACTGAGGCGGTGACCACGATGCGCGAAACCGCCTATGCCAAGATCAACCTAGCGCTGCACGTTCGCGCGCGGCGGGAGGACGGCTACCACGAGCTCGAGACGCTGTTCGCCTTCGTCGATGCCGGCGATGTGCTGACCGCGCGCGCTTCCGACACCGACACGTTACAGCAGCACGGCGAATTCGCCGGCGAGCTCGGCACGCCGTTTGGCAATCTGGTGAGCCGCGCGCTGGGCGTGCTGCCGCGCTCGGGCGGGCTCGCCATCCAGCTCGAGAAGAACCTGCCGGTCGCTGCGGGGCTGGGCGGTGGCTCGGCGGATGCCGGGGCGGTGTTCCGGATCGTGCGCGAACAATTCGGCCTGCCCGACGACTGGCGGACGCGTGCTGCGAAGCTCGGGGCCGATGTCCCCGCCTGCGTCGAAAGCCGGACCTGCATCGGGCGCGGGACGGGAACCGAACTTGAGCCGCTGGAGGATGGCAGCCTCGCCGGTGTCCATGTGCTGCTGGTCAATCCGCGCGTTCCGCTTTCTACCGGACCGGTGTTCAAGGCCTGGGACGGCACGGATCGGGGCGCTTTGCCGAGCGGTTCGGCGCGCGAGATCGCGCTGGCGGGGCGCAACGATCTGGAGCTGCCCGCCATCGGGCTGTGCCCGGTCATTGCCGAGGTGCTTGCCGCGCTCGACGGAACCGCGCCCCTGCTGGCCCGTATGTCCGGTTCCGGCGCGACCTGCTTTGCGCTTTACGACGCCCGCGAAGCCCGCGACGCCGCCGCCGAGGCCATCACGGGAGCGCATGGCGAATGGTGGCAGATGCAAGGGGTGCTGAGATGATCGACGACAAGCCGTTTCGCCAGGTCGGGCAGGCGGGGCCGCACGGGCTGCTGTGCCTCGCCGATCATGCCTCCAATTTCGTCCCAGAGGAGATCGATCTCGGCATCGATCCCGCGCTGCTCGACGACCATATCGCCATCGATATCGGGGTCGGCGGGCTGGCCGACCGGCTGGCGCGCCGGCATGGCATTCCGGCGCATATCGCCTGCGTCAGCCGTCTGGTCTGCGATTTCCATCGCCGCGAGGACGAGGCTGCCGTCGTCCCCACCGAGAGCGACGGCTATCTCATTCCCGGCAATATCGGTGCCGATCTCGAGCGGCGCCTGGCGACCTATCACCGGCCCTATCATACCGCTCTGGGTGGCTTCATCGACGCAATTGCCCCGCGGCTGTTGCTGGCGCTGCACAGCTTCACCCCAACGCTCGCCTCGCGCGAGGAGGAGCGGCCGTGGGAAGTCGCGCTGCTCTACAATCAGGATGACAGCGCCGCGCGGCATGCGATCCGGCTGTTCTCCGAGCAGGGCCTGACCGTCGGCGACAACCAGCCCTATTCGGGCAAGCAGCTCAACGCGACGATGGACCGCCATGCCGAAGCGAACGGCATTCCCTATCTCACCATCGAGGTGCGGCAGGACCAGATCGCCAGTGAAGCGGGTCAGGCGCGTTGGGCGTCGATGATCGCAGATGTCGCCGGGCGGACCCTGCTCGCGCTTGAGGCGCAATAAGAAGGTCTTTCTTCCGCTTAGCTTGAATTATCGCGTCGCCGGGGCGATGGCAGGCGTGATATTCTTTCAGCGCCGGAGCCTTCATGACCGCGACATTCGACAAATCCCGCCTTCCCAGCCGCCATGTCTCGGTTGGTCCTGCGCGCGCGCCGCACCGCTCCTATTATTACGCGATGGGGCTCTCCGAGGAGGAGATCGCGCGCCCCTTCGTCGGCATCGCCAGCGCCGGCAACGACAGCGCGCCGTGCAACACCACGCTCGATCCGCAGGCTAACATCTGCCGCAAGGGCGTGGAGGAGGGCGGCGGCATGCCGCGGCGCTTCAACACCATCACCGTCACCGACGGGATCGCGATGGGGCACCAGGGGATGAAGAGCTCGCTGGTCAGCCGCGAGGTCATCGCCGATTCGGTCGAGCTCTCGGTGCGCGGCCATTGCTACGATGCGCTGGTCGGCTTCGCGGGCTGCGACAAAAGCCTGCCGGGAATGATGATGGCGATGCTGCGGCTCAACGTGCCATCGATCTTCGTCTATGGCGGGTCGATCCTGCCCGGCACCTACAAGGGCCATGATGTCACCGTGGTCGATGTGTTCGAGGCGGTCGGGCAATACGAGGCGGGCAATTGCCCGCTGCAGGAGCTCATCGCGCTCGAAAAGGTCGCCTGTCCGGGGCACGGTGCCTGCGGCGGCCAGTTCACCGCCAACACCATGGCCTGCGTCGGCGAGGCGATCGGTTTGTCCTTGCCGAACAGCAACATGACACCCGCCCCTTACAAATCGCGCGAGGAAATCGCGATGGCGGCAGGGCGTCAGGTGATGGCGCTGCTGACACGCAATCTGCGACCGCGCGACATCTGCACCCGCGCCGCCTTCGAGAATGCCGCGCGCGTGGTTGCGGCCACCGGCGGCTCGACCAACGCCGCGCTCCATCTCCCCGCGATGGCGCATGAGGCGGGGATCGCCTTCGACCTGTTCGATGTCGCCGAGATATTCAAGTCGACGCCCTATATCGCCGATCTCAAGCCCGGCGGGCGCTATGTCGCCAAGGACATGCACGAGGCAGGCGGGGTCTATATGGCGATGAAGACGCTGCTCGATGGCGGGTTCATCGATCCCGAGCCGATGACCGTCACCGGCAAGACGCTGGGCGAGAATATCGAGGAGGTCACCTGGAACCCCGACCAGAAGGTGTTCTTCGCCTTCTCCGACCCGATCACCCCCACCGGCGGGGTCGTGGGGCTCAGGGGTTCGCTCGCGCCCGAAGGGGGCATCGTCAAGGTCGCGGGCATGGCGCGGCTGCAGTTCACCGGCCCGGCGCGCTGCTTCGATTGCGAGGAGGACGCCTTTGCCGCGGTCGAGGCGCGAGATATCGCCGAGGGGAGCGTGATTGTCATCCGCTACGAAGGCCCCAGGGGCGGGCCGGGGATGCGCGAGATGCTCTCCACCACCGCCGCGCTCTACGGGCAGGGGATGGGCGAGAAGGTCGCGCTGATTACCGACGGGCGCTTTTCGGGCGCGACGCGCGGCTTCTGCATCGGCCACGTCGGGCCCGAGGCGGCGGAAGGCGGCCCGATCGCGCTGGTCGAGGATGGCGACACCATCGCGATCGACGCCGAAGCGGGCACGATCGATCTGCTCGTGGATGCCGCGATACTGGACGAGCGGCGCAAGGCGTGGCAGCCGCGCGCCCATGATTACCAATCCGGAGCCTTGTGGCGCTATGCCCAGAATGTCGGACCCGCGCGCGACGGTGCGGTCACCCATCCCGGCGGGGCGAGCGAGACGCATATGTTCGCCGATATCTAGCGCGATCCTGCTCGCGTTCGCGCTGGCGGCCTGTTCCGAGGTGCAGGAACAGGCGGGCGAGGGCGCGACCGCGGTCGATTGCGCGGTCGGGCCGGGCGCCGAGATGGGCGCGGACTGCATGGTCGAGCGCGAAGCAGACACGCTGGTCATCCGTCATCCCGACGGCAGCTTTCGCCGTTTGAACGCCGATGACCTGAGTGCGGCGGACGGTTCGGATGCGACGCAAGTTCTCGCCGATGGGGAAACGGTAGAAATCCGGGTGGCCGGCAATCGCTACCGCTGGCCGGCAGGGGCCCTAGACAATGTCCAGTGATGCGGTCCTGACCGTCGAAGCGATGCGCGCCGCCGAGGGCGCGGCGATGGCGGCGGGCACCAGCGAATGGGAGCTGATGCAGCGCGCCGGGCAGGGCGCGGCGGACTATGTCTGGCGGATCGCCGCAGGGCGCAGTGTGACCGTGCTGTGCGGGCCGGGCAACAATGGCGGCGATGGCTATGTCATCGCCGAGATTTTGCGGACGCGCGGGCTCGACGTGGCCGTGGTCGCGCCGGTGGAGCCGGGGACCAAGACCGCCGCAATCGCGCGCGACAGCTATCGAGGCGCCGTGCAGCAGTACGTCGCAGACCTTGCCAACCCGATCATGGTCGATTGCCTGTTCGGCTACGGCCTCTCTCGCGCGCTCGACGGCGTCTTTGCCGAAGTCCTTGTCGAGGCTGCAGCCTCGCACCCCTATCGCATTGCGGTCGATGTCCCCAGCGGCGTCCTGAGCGACAGCGGGGCGCTGCTGGGCGAGGTACCGGATTTCGACCTGACGCTGGCGCTGGGCGCGTGGAAGCAGGCGCATTTCCTCATGCCAGCACTCGCAGTGATGGGGGCCAAGCGGCTGGTGCCGATCGGGCTCGATCTCGCGGACGATGCAGCACGCCTCGCACCGCGCCCCGCGCTGACGCAGCCCCCCGCCGATGCGCACAAATACAAGCGCGGCCTGCTCGCCATCGTCGCGGGCGCCATGCCCGGCGCGGCGATGCTGGCCGCGCAGGCGGCGCTGCGCAGCGGGGCGGGCTATGTGAAGCTGCTGAGCGACCATTCGCATCCCGACGCCCCCGCCGAACTGGTGATCGAGGCAGGCGACCTCGCCGAGCGCCTCTCCGACGAACGTATCGGCGCGCTGCTGGTCGGTCCCGGGCTGGGCCGCGACGAGGAGGCGCGCCGACGGCTCTGCGCGGCGATCGAGACGCGCGAGCCATGCGTGCTCGATGCCGATGCGCTGCACCTGCTCGACCCCGACCTGCTCGAAGGCTGCGATTCTGCGCGCCTGTTGGTCACCCCGCACGAGGGCGAGCTTGCCAGACTGTGCGACGCCTTCGGTGTCGAGGTCGAGGGCAAGCTCGACCGCGCCCGTGCACTGCACGAGTCCACCGGCCTCGCGGTGCTTGCCAAGGGTCCCGACACTATCCTGTTCGGCGACAAGGGCTTGCGCTTCTTCCCGCAAGCCTCGAGCTGGCTCTCGGTCGCGGGAACGGGCGATGTCCTCGCCGGGATCGCCGCCGCGCGGCTGGCCACGCATGGCGATCCCGCGCTCGCCGCCGAGGAAGCCGTCTATCTGCACCGCGACGCCGCCGCGATCGCTGCCCCAGCCTTCACCGCCGGACAGCTCGCCGAGTCCGTCCAGCCCGCATTGGAGCGCTTCCTGTGAGCGACACCGACACCATCCTCCGCATCGCCGCGAAGGGCGACGGGGTCACCGCGGATGGCCGCCATGCCGCGGGTGCCGCGCCCGGCGATATTCTCCTGCCCGACGGAACGCTGCAGCCCGGTCCGCACCGGGTGGCGCCGCCCTGCCGCCATTTCGCGCGCTGCGGCGGTTGCCAGCTGCAGCATTGCGACGAAACGGCGCTGCGCGATTTCGTCACCGACCGCGTGGCGCACGGGGCGCAGGGGCAGGGGCTCGCCATCGGCGAATTGCTCCCGACCTATCTCTCGCCCCCGCACAGCCGTCGGCGCGCGACGCTTCACGGGCTGCGGACGCATAAATTCATGCTCGGGTTCCGCGAGGCGCGCTCGCATCGCCTCGTCGATATCGCCGAATGTCCGGTGATGCGCCCCGAACTGTTCGCCATGGTCGCTCCCTTGCGCAAGCTGCTCGCCACCATGGCGGGGCGCAATCCGGTCGATGCCTCGCTGACGCTGACCGACCAGGGTATCGACTGCCTGCTGTCGGGGATCGAACTTGATGGTCTGGGGCCGACCGAGGCGCTGCTCGATTTCGCGCGCGACCAGGGCCTCGCGCGGCTGACGCTCGACCTTGGCTATGGCGCCGAAGCGATGTGGGAACCCGAGCCGGTGACGATCACGCTCTCGGGGGTGCCGGTGCCGTTTCCCGCCGCGGGCTTTCTCCAGCCGACCGCCGATGGCGAGGCGGTGCTGGTCGAGGACGCGGTGAACTATCTAGAGGGTAGCAAGGTTATCGCCGATCTGTTCGCCGGGCTGGGCACCTTCGCCTTCGCGCTGGCCCCGCGCGCGCAGGCGGTCGCGGTCGAGGCGGCGCGCGAGGCGCATCTGGCGTGCAAGCTCGCCGCCGGGCGGTCGCGGCTGCCGGTCGAGGCGCAGCATCGCGATCTGTTCCGCAACCCGCTGCAGCCCGACGAGCTGGCCCGTTTCGATGCGGTGCTGCTCGACCCGCCGCGTGCGGGTGCGCGCGAACAGGTGGCGGCGATCGCGGCCAGCAGCGTCGCGCGGGTCGCCTATGTCAGCTGCAATCCCTCGAGCTGGGCGCGCGACGCCAAGACGCTGGTGGAAGCCGGGTTTCGGCTGGAGAAACTGCGCCCGGTTGGGCAGTTCCGCTGGTCGACCCATGTCGAGCTGACCAGCCTGTTCACCCGCTAGCCGCCCGCCGCTAGCCTCGGAGCGCGCCGAGAACCTGTTCGCGCAGCCATTGCCGCGCATGGGGTTCGACATAGGCATGGCCCGCTCCCGGACAGCGCGCGATCCGCGGGTCTTCGGGCCAGTTTTCCGCAAAAACCTGCGCGGTGCGATCGGCCTCGGCGAGCAGGATGCGCACCGGCCCGTCGAAGCGTTCGAGCCCTGCGCGCATTTCCGCCGCGAGCGTGCTTTGCGCTGCTTTCGGTCCGGCGGCCTTGGCAATCCCGCGCAGGAGCTTGCCCAGATCGACCTTGCCCGACAGCAGCCGCACAATTTCGCGCGGGTTCTTGAGCTTGGCGAGATAGCGCGCACGGATCGCGGAGGCGGGCGGGGTGGCGTCTTTGGGCGTTTCCTCGCCCGTCTCCTCGATGGTCCAGGGATTGCTGAGCACCAGCGCATCGCAGCGCGCGCCGCCCGCGAGCATCAGCGCCGAGGCGGCATCGCAATTGCCCATCCCGACCACCCGGCCAAGCTGCGGCGTCATCGCCCGGAAGGCCGCGAGCGCGGCGGCGATATCCTCGCCCTCGTGGCGAAAGCCGCGGTTGGGGCCCTCGCTGTCGCCGGTCCCGCGACGGTCGAAGCGGAACACGGGGAAGCCCGCGCGCGCGATCTCGGCGGCGAAGCGCGCCTGCCCGGCAAAAGCGCCGCTGCGGATCTCGTTGCCGCCGCTGACCAGCAGCAGGCCCGAGGTCCCGGGCGCGGTGTCGAGCGTACCCGCCAGCGTCGCGCCCTGGCAGTTGAAGGTCAGCGCCAGCCGGCTCACGAGCCCGGCATCCCGGCTGCGACGATGCGCGCCAGCGCCTCGGCTTGCTGCGGGTCGTTGTCGGGTTCGGCGCGCAGCCACAGCGGAGAACCGCCCAGCTCGACTTGCTCGACAATCCGCGTGTCGGGCCCGATCGTGGGCTCGGCCGCTTCGAGCTCGCGGATCATCGCCGCGCCAAGCTGCCAACCGGCGAGTTCCAGACCCTCTTCGCGGCCTTGCACCAGCAGCGTCTCGGCCTTTTCCTCGCTTCCGGCCTCGCGTGCGGCGATGGTCCGGGCGCGCAGCATCGCCCGCAGCAGCGGCTTGCCCTGTGCGGGGGCATAGAGAAAAGCGGGGGTGTGCGGCGGGGCCAGCAGCGCGCCGCCGCGAATGGCGAGTACATGGCTACAGCGGAACAGCGTCAAGGCTTCGCGCGCCGCCTCGCGCCAGAGCGTCAGGCTCTGGCTTTCGAGCGGGGCGACGCTCTCGTTGCATCCGGGCAGGTCGGGAAGGAAGCTGTCCACCCCCGCCTCGTCGAGTTTGCGCATGGTTTCAACGCATTGGTGGCGGGTCTTGTTATGTTCGTCGAACAGCGGGGGCAGCACCAGCAGGCGTGGCTCGCGCGCCCTGTCGAACCGCAGCACGATTTCCTCGGCCCGCTTCCCCGGTGGGAAAGACGGGCGCCAGGAATCGTAGAGCGCCAAGCTCAGGCCTCGACCGATTTGGCCTCGGCGAAGGCGAGCAACCCGCCATAGGTCTCGAGCATCTCGCCATCGACATCCTCGTCCTCGATGACGATGTCGAGCCGGTCTTCCATCTCGGTGAGGAGACCCGCCACCGCCATGGAATCGAGCTCGGGCAGATGGCCGAACAGCCCTGTATCGCCGTCGAATTCCTCGACCTGCGCCTCGTCCAGACCCAGCACATCGCGCAGGATCGCGCGCAGCACAGTGTCGATCTGGCTGCGGCTTGGCGCGGTGGCATCGGTCGAAAGGGCGGTCTGGCCGGGCATGAATGACGCTTTCGTGCGATTTACGGGCGTGGGGCTTACGGGCGTGGCGTTTGCAGGCGGTGCGGCTTAACCGCGTCGCAGGTGCGAGGCAAGCCGGTCGGCAAGCTTGCTTGCGAGCAGGCGCCAGGCGGCGGGCTGGAGGGGATCGATACAGGTGAGCCGGTAGCGGGGGCGCTCGCGCTCCATCCAGTCGCGCTTGTAGCCATCCCCGCCGGTGCCGAAATCGACCAGCGATACTTTGTCGACATCGATGACATGCTCGAACAGCGCGGCGCTCAGCGTGGTGCCAGCGGAGAGCTTAGCGTGGTCCTCGTCGTAGGCGAGCTTGTGGATGAAGGCGGTGCCGTGCTCCACGGTCCAGAACTGCGCCGCGACCGGTACGCCCTCGTGCCGAGCGACGCCCAGCCGCAGATGGCCCTGCTCGCCCTCACTGCGTGCGAAGGCCTCGAGCAGATCGGCGTCCTTTTCCTCGGTCTTCCAGCTTCGATTGTAGATATCGACATAGGCCTGCCAGGCATCGGCGTCGAACCGTGTGAGGATCTCGACCTTGACCTTCTTGGCCTTGCGCTTGAGCGTGGTCCGCATCGGCCCGGGGCGCTGCGCCCAATAGGCGGCGAAATCGCGCTGGCCGACCTCGAGCACATGGTTGGTGTCACGCGGCTCGAGCCGGGTGAGCCAGCCCGCCTTGCGAAAGGCGGTGCGTAGCCGCGTGGCGCTGCCGTCCTCCTCGGGAAGGTAGTCCAGCATGAGGCAGGGTGCCTGGCTACGAAGGTCCTTGGCGATGGCGCGCAGCAGGGCATCGCCTTCATGGCCCGGCTCGGCGAGCGGGCGCCAGGCGAAGGCGAACCAGTGGTGGAGCGATTGGAGCCCGCTCCCGGTCCGGGCCAGCGGCAGCGCGGCGACCTTGCCTTCATACTCTGCCATGGCGACAAGCGGGCACTTGCCGAATTGCGCCAGCAGGCCGTACCAATCGGAGCGATCGAACGGGCTGCGGGCCAGCTGGTCGAGGACTTGCAGTTTGCTAACGGTATCGTGATAGCTGACTGTCACGTCACTCGTCATCGCCGTCATCGTTGCCGCCGTCATTGCATCCTCCAGGAGCATCCATGCCCATAGCGCCAGACCCCGTGCCCCGGCCACTGGATAGTCTTGTCGAACAGGGTGAATCCGACGCCCCGGCGCTGGTGCTACGCACGCATACGCTTAGCTATGCAGGGTTAAGAGAGCGTGTCGCGCTGCTCGCGGGCTGGCTGGCGAGCCGCGCAAGGCCCGGCGATAGGGTGGCGTCCTGGGCGGCCAAGGGCGAGCTGACCTGCCTGCTCCCGCTGGCCGCAGCGCGCGCTGGAATGGTGCATGTGCCGATCAACCCGCTGCTCAAACATTCCCAGGCGGCGCATATCCTTGCCGACAGCGGGGCGGTGCTGTTGATCGGGACCGGCGCACGGCTCAAGTCACTCGAATCGGACGATGCGCCTTCGGGTTGCGCGTTGGTCGAGGAGGGCGAAGCGTGGAGCAGTGCAGAGACCATGGCCTCGCTCTTGGCCCCTTCGCCCCGCGATCCGCAGGAGCTGGCGGCGATCCTCTACACCAGCGGGTCGACCGGCCTGCCCAAAGGGGTGATGCTCAGCCACGCCAATATGTGGCTCGGCGCGGCCAGCGTGGCGGATTACCTCGGGCTGGCGCCGGATGATGTGACGCTGGCGGTGCTGCCGTTGTCCTTCGACTATGGCCAGAGCCAGCTGCTTGCCACCTGGTATGCCGGTGGGTCGGTGGTGCCGCTGGATTACCTCTTCCCGCGCGATGTGGCCAAGGCCTGCGCCCAGCATGGCATCACGACTTTGGCAGCGGTCCCACCGCTCTGGGTCCAGCTCACCGAGGCCGAGTGGGCCGGCGAAGCCACTCGCACCATGCGCCGGCTGACAAACAGCGGCGGCGCGTTGACCGCCGATCTGGTCCGCGACCTGCGCGCGCTGTTCCCCGCCGCGCGGCTGTTCCCGATGTACGGGCTGACCGAGGCCTTCCGCTCGACCTATCTCGCACCGGAACTGGTCGATGCGCATCCGACCTCGATGGGCCGTGCGATCCCCTTCGCCGAAATCCTAGTGATCACCGACGAGGGCAAGGTCGCTGCGACCGGTGAAGAGGGCGAGCTGGTCCATTGCGGTCCGCTGGTGGCGCAGGGCTATTGGCAGGATGCCGAGCGCACCGCAGAGCGGTTCAAGCCGGCGCCCGCGGCGAGCGAATACGGCGGCATGGCCGTCTGGTCGGGCGACCGGGTGCGGCGCGGTGCCGATGGACTGCTCTATTTCGTCGGCCGCCGCGATGCGATGATCAAGAGCGCGGGCAACCGCATCAGCCCGCAGGAGGTCGAGGATGCGGCGCTGGCGACCGGGCTGGTGGCGGAAGCGATCGCGCTGGGGGTGCCCGACGAGCGGCTGGGGCAGGCGGTCCATCTGGTGGTGCGGGCTTCAATGGCAAGCTCACAAGATAATGACAGCCTTTCCAAGGCTTTGGCGAAGGAACTTCCCAACTTCATGCAACCCCAAACGATCCACTGGCGCGAGACCATGCCCACCAATCCCAACGGCAAACTCGACCGCGCCGCGCTGGCGCGCGAGCTCGGCGTATGAACGGCAAGCCCAAACCCGTCGGGCCCATCCCCGCCGGTTACGAAACGCGCGATGGCGAACTGTTTATCGGCGGACGCACCGCAGACGACTGGGTCGAGCAGGCAGGCCGCACGCCGCTGTTCCTCTATTCGCAAACCCTGCTCGAGCAACGCATGGCCGATCTGCGCGCCGCCATGCCGGACCGACTGCGCATCAATTACGCCATCAAGGCCAACAGTTTCGAGCCGGTTTTGACGCTGATGTCGACGCTGGTCGACGGACTCGACATCGCCTCGGGTGGCGAACTGGCGCTGGTCCAGCAGGCCGGGATCGACACCGCGCGGGTCAGTTTTGCCGGGCCCGGCAAGCGAGATAGCGAGCTTGAGGCGGCGGTCGCGGCGGGGGTCACGCTCAATCTCGAAAGCGAGGGCGAGGCCGCGCGGGCGCTGGCGATTGCCGACAGGCTCGGGATCACCCCGCGGCTCGCAATCCGGGTGAACCCCGATTTCGAGCTCAAGGGTTCGGGAATGAAGATGGGCGGCGGTGCCAAGCCCTTCGGGGTCGACGCCGAACGCGTGCCGGCGCTGGCGCGCCAGGTGATCGCGGCCGGGGCCGACTGGCGGGGCTTGCACATCTTCACCGGCAGCCAGGCGCTCGATGCCGAGGCGCTGATCGAGACGCAGGGCAATGTCCTCGACCTCGCCGACCGGATCGCCCGCGAGGCGGATGTCGCCATGCCCAAGCTCAACATGGGCGGCGGGTTCGGCATTCCCTATTTCCACGGCGACCGACCGCTCGATCTCGCCCGCGTCGGCGAAGCGCTCGCCGAGCGGTTTGCCGCTCTCCCGGGCAGCCTCGCGGACGCCGAACTCTATATCGAACTCGGTCGCTATCTCGTCGGCGAGGCGGGAGTCTATCTGACCCGCATCGTCGATCGCAAGGTGAGCCATGGCGAGACCTATCTGGTCACCGATGGCGGGCTGCATCACCAGCTCGCCGCCTCCGGCAATTTCGGCACCGTGGTGCGGCGCAATTATCCGGTCGCCGTGGCCGCGCGCTTCGATGCCCCGCCCGAGGAGATCGCCAGCGTGGTGGGCTGCCTGTGCACCCCGCTCGACCGGCTCGCGGATCGCGCCGAGTTGCCGCGCGCCGAGGTCGGGGATCTCGTTGCGGTGTTCTGCGCCGGCGCCTATGGTGCCAGCGCTTCTCCGAGCGCTTTCCTGGGCCAGGGACCGGCAATGGAACTGCTCGTCTGACCCTGTCCCGAAATGCAACAGGGGCATCGAATCGGCGGAGCGCCGTGGGTTGACCGTCAAGGCTAACGGTCTGTTCACCTTTTTTCTGCATTAGGTTGGCTGAAATTTGGGGGCAATGGGTCTGCATCTGCAGCCCACGATTGCTCCGAAGCGGCCAAGGGACAGTATTTCATGCGCAAAATTCGCGTTTCCACTTCTATCGCGAGCTGCGCGGTCGCAGCGCTGGCTCTGGCGGGTTGCGCGGGTTCCGGCGGCACCGAACTGCCGCCCGCCACCTTCGTCGCGCTCCAGGAGGGCCCGGGCGAGCAATATGTCATCGGCCCGCTCGACAATCTCACCATCCACGTCTGGCGCAATCCGGAACTGGGGGCCGAGAAGATCCAGGTCCGTCCCGATGGCCGGATCACCATTCCGCTGGTCAAGGACATGCCCGCGGTCGGCAAGACCCCCTCGATGCTGGAAGAGGATATCCGCCTCCAGCTGTCGCAATATATCGAGGACCCGCTGGTTTCGGTGATCGTCAACGAATTCGCGGGCACCTTCAGCCAGCAGGTCCGCATCGTCGGCGCCACCGAAAAACCCGCCTCGATCCCCTACCGCGCGAACATGACCGTGCTCGACGCGATGATCGCGGTCGGCGGGCTCAATGATTTCGCTGCCGGCAACCGCGCCAAGCTGATCCGCTTCGACAAACAGGCCGGGCGCCAGCGCGAATATTCGCTGCGGCTGACCGACCTGCTGCGCCGCGGCGACAGCGATGCGAATGTGATGCTGCGCGCGGGCGATGTGATCATCATCCCCGAATCGGCTTTCTGAGGGCGCGTCCGCTATGAACGAGGTCTTCGACGAACTGCGCGCGGCGCTCTACCAGGTCTGGAACCGGCGCTGGGTTGCGCTGGGCGTGGCCTGGGGCGTCTGCGTGCTCGGCTGGCTGGTGGTGGCGCTGATCCCCAACAGCTACGAAAGTCGTGCGCGGATCTATGTGCAGGTCGACGACGTCCTCTCGCAGCAGCTCGAGATCTCCGGCGACGGGAAGAAGGAGCTGGTTCGCGTCCGCCAGACCCTGGCCAGCGCGGTCAATCTCGAAAAGGTCGTCCGCGCCACCAAGCTGGGCGAGGATATCACCACCGATTCCGAAATTCAGGGCGCGGTCACCAGCCTGACCGAAAACGTCATCGTCAAGGGCGAGCAGGACAATCTGTTCGAAGTCAGCGCGACCATCGGCAAGAGCGACCTGAGCGACGCGGAGAACGCCAAGCTCTCACAGGACGTGGTCGCGAAGCTGCTCGACATCTTCCGCGAGGAGAACATCTCGGGCAATCGCGGCGAGGTCGCCGATACGCTGGTGTTCCTCGATCGCCAGCTCGAAGAGCGCAAGCAGGAACTCGAGGCCGCCGAGCAGCGCCGCCTGGCTTTCGAAGCGCAATACCCTGAACTGATCGGCGGGACCGGCACGGTTTCGACCCGGCTGCAGACGCTGCGCACCGAAATGCGCGGCGTCGATGGCGATATCGCCGCAGCGCAGAGCGCGCTGGCCGCGATCAACGGTCAGATCGCGGGCACGCCGCGCAGCATCCAGATGCCCGGTTCGGGCGCTGGCGGAGCGCGCGGCGCGCTGATCCAGGCGCAGTCGCAGCTTGCCGCGATGCGTTCGCGCGGGCTGACCGACAGCCATCCCGATATCCAGTCGACCCAGCGCCAGATCGGACTGCTCGAACGGCAGGCGGCAAACGAGGGCGATGGCGCCTATGGCCAGCCCAACCCCGCCTATACCTCGCTGATCTCTATCCGCGCCGAACGTCAGGCCAATGTCCAGGCGCTGAGCGCGCGCAAGGCCGCGTTGCAGGCCGATATGTCGGGCATGATCGCCTCGCAGGCGCAGGAACCCGAGGTCGCCGCCGAAGCCAATCGCATCTCGCGCGATTACGAGGTGCTCAAGACCAAATATGACGAGCTGCTGAGGGACCGCGAGGAAATGCGCCTGCGCGGCCAGGTTCAGACCGAGCGCAGCGCCTTCCAGTTCGAGGTGGTCGATCCGCCGACGATCCCGCGCAAACCCGCGGCGCCCAACCGCCCGATCCTGTTGATCGGGGTGCTGTTCGTGGGCCTTGCTGCGGGCGCAGGCGCGGCCTTCGTGCTTGGCCAGTTGAAATCCGCTTTCTCGACCGCCGACCGGCTCGAGCGGGCGCTCGACCTGCCGGTGGTGGGCACGATCTCGCGCTCCATGACCAAGGCGCGCGAAGCACATGCGCGCAAGCGTTTCAAGCAATTCGCCGCCGGTGCCGGCGCGCTCGGCGGGGTCTGTATCCTGCTGCTCGCGGTCGAGTTTATCCAGGTCGGAACGGTGGCGTGAGAGGATTGTGAGCGTGAACAAGCCGATCAACATCGTGCCTCCCGGCGACGGGAAGGAAGAGGACGACAAGCCGCAGAAGAGCTCGCTGTTCGAGCGCGCCAGCGGTGCCTTCGGCCTCGACCGGCTGCTCCCCGCAACGGTTCCGGCCAAGCTGCCGCAGGGTAAGGCAGTGCGCATGCCCAAGCCGGCGAAGCGCGCCGACGAAGTCCACGATGCCGAGCCGAACCCGGATTCGGCCGCAACCCGGTCGCAGCCGCCGGTGGTCATCGAGGCCGACGCCCGCCCGCCGCGCCAGCGCGAGGTCGGCGGCCGCAAGGTCGAGTTTACCGGCAAACTGCATCCGATCTCCCGTGCGCATCTGCGCGAGCAGGGGATGATCGATCCCGATCTGGGCTCCAGCGGGCTGGTCGAGGAATTCCGCATCGTCAAACGCCAGGTGCTGGCGACCGCCGAGGCCGATGGCACCGCGAAATCGCGTCGCGTGCTGATCTGCTCGCCGCATCCGGGCGAGGGCAAGACCTTCTGCGCCACTAATCTCGCCATCGCGCTGGCGGGCGAGCGCCAGTCCGAAGTGCTGCTGGTCGATGCCGATTTCGGCAAGCCTTCGATCATGAAGACCTTCGGGCTCGATCCCGCTCCCGGGCTGATGGACGCGCTGCGCGATCCGACCATCCAGGTCGAAAACCTCGTCGTGGGGACCGACATTCCCGGTCTGTGGATCCTGCCCGCAGGCGAACGCAGCGGCTCGGATGCCGAATATCTCGCCAGCGAGCGGACCTGGGAAGTGCTGAACCGCCTCACCCGCGGCGCGCACGACCGGATCGTCATTTTCGACAGCCCGCCCGCGCTGGCGGCTTCGCCCGCGGCCGAGCTGGCCAAGCATTGCGGCCAGGCGCTGCTGGTCGCACGCGCCGATTCCACCGCACGCGCGGCGCTCGAGGACGCGATCGACCTGCTCTCGGGCTGTGCCGACATCCGCATGCTGCTCAACGATGCGACCTTCAGCCCGAGCGGGCGCAAGTTCGGCAAATATTACGGTTACGGGGAGACGGCATCATGAAGACCCGCTTCATCGCCAGCCTGTCGGCCGGTTGCGCGCTGGTCGCGCCGTTGCCGCTCATGGCGCAAAGCTATCAGGGCCGCGACGCGCAGGCCGAGTCCGGATCGTCGGAGGAATCCGAGGGGCGGACCGGCCCGGCAGGACGACGGCTCACGGTCCAACCCTACATTGAAGCCTCCCAGATCTTCACCGCGCAGCTGTCGCCCTTCGACGATGTGCTGACCTACACCCAGGTCGCTGCCGGGGTCGATGCGTCCTACATCGGGCGCAATAACGGCGCCTCGGTCTCGCTGCGCTACGAGCACAATTTCGGCTATGGCGATGCCAGCGACAGCGACACCATCAGCGGGATCGCGCGCGGCTACACCACCATCGTGCCGCAGGTGCTGACGCTCGAAGCCGGCGCGCTGGCGAGCCGCACCACCGTCACCAGCAGCGGCTCGAACGTCTTTGCCAGCCAGAACAATCTCGACAATTCCACCCAGACCTATTCGGCCTATGTCGGCCCGAACCTTTCGACCGAGATCGACCGCGTCGATGTGACCGGCAATTACCGCCTCGGCTATACGCGCGTCGATTCGCCCAATTTCGTTGCTGCGGGCGGGGCTCCCGCCGATGTCTTCGACGAGAGCGTAACGCACAGCGCGCAGCTGCGCGCCGGTACCCAGCCTGGCGAATACCTCCCCGTCGGGATCGGCGTGGGCGGCGGCTATTTCCGCGAGGATGTCGACAATCTCGACCAGCGGGTGGTGGATTCCTACCTCCGCGGCGATGTCACGGTGCCGATCACTCCCACGCTCGCGGTCGTCGCAGGCGTTGGCTACGAGGATGTCGAAGTGTCGAGCCGCGATGCCTTGCGCGATGCCGCGGGCAATCCCGTCATCGGCCCCGACGGCCGGCTGGTCACCGATGAGGCCGGCCCGCGCCAGATCGCCTTCGAGGCCAGCGGGCTGATCTGGGATGTCGGCGTGTTGTGGCGCCCGAGCCAGCGCACGTCGCTCTCGGCGGTCTATGGCCGTCGCTACGACAGCGACACTTATTACGGCAATTTCAGCTGGCAGGCGAGCCGCAACTCCAGCGTCGGCGTCAACGTCTATGACACCATCACCGGCTTCGGCGGACGGCTGAACAATTCGCTCGCCGCGCTGCCGACCGATTTCGAGGTCGTCCGCGATCCGATCAGCGGCGCGATCGTCGGTTGCGTCAACTCGGTGAGCGGTGCGAGCTGCCTCGACGGGCTGCTCGGTTCGGTGCGCTCGTCGGTGTTCCGCTCGCGCGGGGTCTCGGCCTATTATTCGCGCCAGGTCGGCCGCACCACCGCCGGCATCTCGGCGGGTTACGACCGTCGCACCTATCTCGGCGCGCCGGGCACCGTGCTCGAAGCCTCCGACGGCGTATCCGACGAGAGCCTGTACATCGCCGGCACGGTCAGCGGGCCGATGGGACGCGACGCGGGCTATACCGTCACCACCTACGCCAGCTATATCGACAGCGGCTTCGTCGGGGTGGGCGATGCGCTCGCGCTCGGCAGTTCCGCCGCCTACCGCCGCGACCTGACGCGCAATCTTTCGGCGCGGGTCGCGCTGGCGGTGAACTATCTCGACAGCGAAGTCTCTGCCGAGGACCTCAAGACCGCGTCGGCCCTGGTGGGCCTGCGCTACGGCTTCTGATAGGAAGACCCGACCATGTATGAACAATATTACGGCTTTTCGGAGCGCCCCTTCCAGCTCACGCCGGACCCGGCCTATTTCTTCGAGAGCATCACCCACAAGAAGGCCTTGTCCTATCTCGGCTACGGGCTGAACCAGGGCGAGGGCTTCGTCGTCATCACCGGCGAAGTCGGCTCGGGCAAGTCGACGCTGGTCGCGCATCTCAAGGAGAAGCTCGACGCCGACCGGATGAGCGTCGGCGAGGTCGTCACCAGCGCGCTCGACGGCGAGGAGATGATCCATGTCGCCGCGCGCAGCTTCGGTCTCGATGTCGAGGGCCGCGACAAGGCCGCCGCACTCGCCGCGATCGAGCATTTCCTCCACGAGGAAGCGCGCAACGGCAAGCGCTGCCTGCTGATCGTCGACGAATCGCAGAACCTGTCGATCGGCGCGCTCGAAGAGCTGCGGATGCTGTCCAACTTCCAGCTCGGCGCGCACCCGCTGCTGCAGACGCTGCTGCTCGGCCAGCCCGAGTTCAAGCGGCTGCTGGCGGGTTCGCCCGAGCTTGAGCAATTGCGCCAGCGGGTGATCGCGGCGCATCATCTGGAACCGATGCAGCCGGGCGAAATCGAACCCTATGTCCGCCACCGGCTCGAACACGTCGGCTGGGACGGCAGCAATCCCGAACTCGACCACGGCATCTTCACCAAGCTGCACCGCGCCACCGGCGGGATCCCGCGCAAGATCAACCAGGTGATGACCCGGTTGCTGCTGCTTGGCGCGGTCGAGGAACAGGCGGTGATCGAGCCCGACATGCTCCAGTCGGTGATCGAGGAAATGGAAGGCGACAGCGCCGCCGAGGAAGAGGCGATCAACGACAGCGTCGCGCCCGATCCGAAGCTCCCTGCCTCGCAGGCGGTCGCCCAGGCGCGGCGTGCCGAAGCCGAGCGCAGGGCGCCCGAGCAGCCGCAGAGCGAAGGCCTCGCCGAAGCGCAGATCGTCGCGATCGAACGCGCCTTTGCCGACCGCGACCGCGAGCTCGACCAGCTGCGCCGCGAAATCGGCGAGACCCGCGCCAGCTTCGCGGGCGAGACTGGGCAGGGCTCGGAAGCCGTCAATGAGCGGCTCGCGCGGATCGAGGCGCGACTCGACGAGCAGGAACAATCGCTGCGCCACGTGCTTGCGCAATTGATCGAATTCCTTGAAGCCAATGGACACCGTGAAGCCGCCTGACAGGCCGGAGAGGCAAGCATTTGGAAGAGCGCGCGATCACTGCGGCAGGCATCCTCAACGGCCTCTCGGTCGATGTCGAGGACTGGTTCCAGGTCGGCGCGTTCGAGAACACGATTGCGCGCTCGGACTGGGACGGCATAGCGCTGCGCGTGGGCGACAACGTCCGCCGCGTGCTCGACCTGTTCGACGAACTCGGGGTCAAGGCGACCTTCTTCACGCTGGGCTGGGTGGCTGAACGCGAGCCTAAAGTGGTGCGCGCCATCGTCGAGCGCGGGCACGAGCTTGCCAGCCATGGCTACGACCACACGCGGGTATTCACCTTCGATGCCAGGCAGTTCGGCGCTGATCTCGCCAAGTCCCGCGCCATCCTCGAGAATGCGGGCGGGGCGAAAATCACCGGCTATCGCGCGCCGAGTTTCTCGATCGACCAGCGCACCCCCTGGGCGCATGAGGTGCTCGCCGAGCACGGTTACAGCTATTCCTCCAGCGTCGCGCCGATCCGCCACGATCATTACGGCTGGCGCGAGGCGCCGCGCTTCGCCTTCCGCCCGCTCGCCGACAGCGCACTGATCGAGATCCCGGTGACCACCGCGCAACTGGGCGAGCGGCGGCTGGCGGCGGGCGGCGGCGGATTCTTCCGCGTGCTGCCCTATGCCTTCTCGCGCTGGGCGATCGCCCGCGTCAATCGCGACGACCGCCGTCCGGCGGTGTTCTATTTCCACCCCTGGGAGGTCGATCCGGGCCAGCCGCGCGTCGCCGATGCACCGCTGCGCTCGAAACTGCGGCATTACACCAACCTGTCGGTCATGGCCGACAAGCTGCGCCGGCTGGCGGGAGATTTCCACTGGGGGCGGATGGACGAACTCGCCAAGCTCGAAGCGCAGCGCTGCGTCGAGTTTGTCCGGTGAATGCGCCGCTCCGGCACACCAGCAACAGCGTGATGCTTGCCGATCTGCGCGATCCGAATGAGGTCGCGCGGATCGAGGGTTTTGTGGCGGAGCAGCGAGGCTCGGTGTTTCATCGGCCCGCGTGGCTGGTAGCGATCGAGCGCGGTACCGGGCAACGGGCGCTGGGACTGATTGCCGAGCGCGCCAACAAGCTGACCGGCTGGCTTCCACTCAGCGATGTCAATTCGCCCTTCTTCGGGCGGGCGCTGGTTTCGAGCGGTTTCGGCGTCGGTGGCGGTCCGCTGACGGTCTCCGAAAGCGACAGCGAAGCGTTGTGCCGCGTCGCCGAGGAACTCGCGCTGCGGCGCTCTGCCGGAACGATCGAATTGCGCGGGGGCGAGGCACCGCAGGATTGGACAGCGACCTCCACGGCGCATTGCAATTTTTCCCGCGAGCTGGCCGCGGACGACGAGGCCGAACTGCTCGCGATTCCGCGCAAGGCGCGCGCCGAGGTCCGCAAGGGGCTGCGCAATGATCTCGAGATCGCTGTCGGCACCGGCGCTGACGATCGCGCGGCGCATTATGCGGTCTATGCCGAAAGCGTGCGCAATCTCGGCACGCCGGTCTTTCCCCGCGCACTGTTCGATGCGGTGCTCGACGGTTTTGGCGCGGATGCCGACATCCTCACCGTGCGCCACCAGGGGCAGCCGGTGGCGAGCGTGCTGTCGCTCTACCACCAGGGCGCGGTGCTGCCCTATTGGGGCGGCGGGCGGTTTGTCGCGCGCGATCTGCGCGCCAACGAGATCATGTACTACAAGCTGATGTGCCATGCCCGCTCCCGCGGCTGCACCAGCTTCGATTTCGGGCGATCCAAGACCGAGAGCGGGCCCTATTTCTTCAAGAAGAACTGGGGCTTCGAGCCCGAACCGCTGACCTATTCGAGCTGGAGCGCACCCGGTGTGCCGGCGCGCAACATCGATCCCACCGACGAGGGCTACTCGCGCGGTATCGAACTGTGGAAGCGGCTCCCGCTCCCGCTCGCCAACGCAATCGGACCCTTCGTCGCCCGCGGCCTCGGCTGATGGGTGATATCCTGTTCCTCTGCCATCGTGTGCCGTTCCCGCCCGATCGCGGCGACAAGATCCGCTCGCATCATTTGCTCAAGGGCTTGGCGAAGCTGGCCCCGGTGCATGTCGGGACCTTCGCGGAGACGGCGCAGGATCGCGATCAGGACACCGCGCTGGGCGAAATCTCTGCGAGCCACATGCTTGTCGATCGCGGCATGTCATTGCCCAAGGCAGGGCTGCGCGCGCTGGCAAGCGGCAAGCCGGTGAGCCTGCCGGCCTTTGCCGACCAGAACCTGTCGCGTTGGGTTGCGCAGACGCTTGCGCGGCACGACATCGACACGCTGGTGATCTTCTCGGGCCAGATGGGACAATACATCCCCGAGAATTTCGCGGGGCGGGTGGTGGTCGACCTCTGCGATGTCGATAGCGCGAAATTCGAGGGCTACGCGCGCGACGCAGGCTTTCCCAAATCCTGGCTGATGGCCCGCGAGGCGCGGCTGCTGGCGCGCGAGGAGGCGCGGCTTGCACGACGCGCAGACTGCACGCTGCTGATCTCTGACAGCGAGCGCGCGCTGTTTCGCAGCCGCTTGCCCGCTGGCAGCGATTGCGATGTCCGCGCGCTGGGCAATGGCATCGATGCCGGCTTCTTCGATCCGGCAGCGACCGAACCGCACCCTGAGATGACAGGCAAGACCGGTCCGCATTTCGTCTTCACCGGGCAGATGGATTACCCGCCCAATATCGCGGCGGTGAAACGTTTTGCCGGGGCGATCCTCCCGCAGCTGCGCGCAACCACGGATGCGCAGTTCCACATTGTCGGCCGCGCGCCGACTGCGGAAGTAACCCGGCTTGGCGATCAGCCCGGCGTCTGCGTCTGGGGCGAAGTGCCCGATGTCCGGCCTTCCCTCGCCGGCGCTACCGCCGTCGTCGCGCCTCTGACGCTGGCGCGCGGGGTGCAGAACAAGGTGCTCGAGGCGATGGCGATGGCACGCCCGGTCCTGCTCAGCCCCGAGGCCGCCACCGGGATCGATGCAGTCGACGGCGAGCATTTCGAAATCTGCCGCGACGATGCGGCGTTTGTCGCCGCAGCCGGAGCGATTGCAGCCGACACGGCCCGCGCCGACGCAATGGGCCGCGCCGCGCGCGCCGTTGTCATCGCCGAGATGTCGTGGGAAGCGGTCGAGGGGCAACTGGCGACAATCGTCGGACGCGGACAGGGCGGGGCGCGCCATGCCGCCTGACAGCGCCACACTGACCGACACGCCGGTGACCGCGACCCACCCCTCCGAATGGCGCGCGGCGCTGGTCCGCCTGTCGCTTGCCGCGCTCGCGCTGGTGGCGCTGTCCTTGCGCGAATGGGGCGAGATGCTGTTCATCTGGTGGACCAGCGAAAGCTATTCTCACATCCTGCTGATCCCGCCGATCATCGGCTGGCTGGCGTGGATCCGCCGCGAGGATGTCGCGCAAGTGGCGCCGCGCGGGTGGTGGCCGGGGCTGGCGGCGGTGGCAGCGGCGCTCGGCCTGTGGCTGACGGGTCGAGTTACCGATCTTAACCTCTTGGCGCATACCGGCGCGGTCGCGATGCTACCCGCGGCGGTGCTGATGCTGCTTGGCCCGCGCGTTGTGGCCCTGCTCGCATTGCCGCTTGGTTTTACGGTATTCCTCGTGCCCTTCGGCGACGAAATCATTCCGCCGCTGCAATATCTCACCGCCGAGATGGCGATCGCGCTGACCCATATGGTCGGCGTACCCGCACGGATCGACGGGATTTACATCCACACCCCCGCGGGGCTGTTCATCGTCGCCGAGGCCTGCGCAGGCGTGCATTTCCTGATCGCGATGATCGCATTGGGCGTGCTGACCTGCTTCACCAGTTTCACCAGCTGGCGCCGCCGCGCCCTGTTCATGGTCGCCTGCGTCGTGGTGCCGATCGTCGCCAACGGCATCCGCGCCTGGGCGACGATCTACATCGCGCAGTTCGTCGGCGCCGAGGCGGCGGGCGGGTTCGACCACATCGTCTATGGCTGGATCTTCTTCGGGCTGGTGGTGGCGCTGATTCTCGGCGTCGCCTGGCGGTATTTCGAGCGCGAGCCCGAGGATGCCGGCTGGTCGGTCGCGGATCTGCGCGACAGCGCGCTCCTCGCCCGCGTGGACCGGTATTCGGCCCCGACGCGCGCGCTGCTGCTTGTCGTGCTCGCGCTGGCGGCGCTGGCGGCGGCGCTCGCCTTTGGCCTTCGGGCGGGCTAGGACCCACCGCCTATGTGCGGGATCGCTGGCATTTTCCATTATGGCACGCCCAAGCCGGTCGATCCCCGGCGGGTCGAGCGGATGGCCGACGCGCTGGCGCATCGCGGGCCCGACGGCTCGGGCGTCTGGACCGCGCCCGGGGTGGGGCTGGGCCATCGCCGCCTGTCGATCATCGACCTCGCGGGCTCGCCACAACCGATGCATTCGGTCGATGGCCGCGCGGTGATCGTCTTCAATGGCGAGATCTACAATTACCGCGCGCTGCGCCGCGAGCTCGAGACCGGCGGCGCGCAGTTCCACACCGATGGCGACACCGAGGTCATCCTCGCCGCCTGGCAGCGCTGGGGCTCCGATTGCCTCGAGCGGCTCGACGGCATGTTCGCCTTCGCGCTTTACGACCGGGCATCGCGGCAGCTGTTTCTCGCGCGCGACCGCTTCGGGGTGAAACCGCTGTTCCTCGCGCGGCTCTCGGATGGCAGCATCGCCTTCGCCTCCGAGCTGAAGGGCCTGCTCGCACATCCGCTGGTCCGCCGGGTGGCCGATCCGCTGGCGATCGAGGATTACATGACCTGGGGCTATGTCCCCGATCACCGCTCGATCCTAAAGGGGGTCGAGAAGCTGCCCGCGGGCCACTTCCTGCTGCTCGATCACGACCGCGAACCGCAGCCGCCGCGCCAATGGTGGGACATTTCCTTCGAGCACCGCGCGCAGGGGAACACCGCCGACCTCTCCGCCGAACTGCTCCACCGCCTGCGCGAAGGCGTAACCAGCCGGATGGTCGCCGACGTCCCGCTGGGGGCGTTCCTGTCGGGCGGCGTCGATAGCTCAAGCGTGGTTGCGCTGATGGCCGAGGCCAGCCGTGATCCGGTGCGCAGCTGCTCGATCGGCTTCGATGTCGCCGCGGTCGACGAGACCGGCTACGCGCGCCAGGTGGCCGAGCGCTTCGGCACCGACCACCGCGAGCGGATCGTCTCGCCGGGCGACATCGCCGATCTCGACCGGATCGCCGGCATCTTCGACGAGCCCTTCGCCGATGCCTCGGCGCTGCCGACGCTGCGGGTCTGCGAGCTGGCACGCGAGAGCGTGACGGTGGCGCTGTCGGGCGACGGAGCGGACGAGGCGCTCGCCGGCTATCGCCGCCAGGTGTTCCACCATCGCGAGAGTCAGGCGCGCGCGATCCTCCCACAGACGCTGCGCGGGCCGGTGTTCGGGACGCTGGGCAAGCTCTGGCCCAAGGCCGACTGGGCCCCGCGCGGGCTGCGCGCCAAGACCACTTTCCTCTCGCTCGCCGAGAGCGGGGCGCAGGGTTACGCTCGGGCACTCGCCATTCTCGACGCCCCGGCGCGCGCGCGGCTCTACGGATCAACGCTGCTGCGCGAACGCGGCGACTACCGCGCCGAAGACCCTCTGATCGCGCTGATGGAGGGCGCCCCGGCACGCAGCGGGCTCGACTCCGCTCAATATGCCGATCTCAAATTCTGGCTACCGGGCGACATCCTCACCAAGGTCGATCGCACCAGCATGGCGGTCGGCCTCGAGGCGCGCGAGCCGCTGCTCGACCACCGCCTGGTCGGTTTCGCCGCCAGTCTGCCCGAGCGCCAGCGGGTTCGCGGGCGGCAGGGCAAGTGGCTGATGAAACACACGATGGAGCGCTATCTGCCGGAAGACATACTCTACCGACCCAAACAGGGCTTCGTCACCCCGCTGGCCGAGTGGTTCCGCGGTCCGCTCGCCGACACCGCGCGCGGTATCGCGGCAAGCGAGCGGCTGGTCGAGAGCGGCTGGTTCGACCGCACTGCGCTGGCGCGGATCGCCGAGCAGCATATTTCGCGCCAACACGATCACGGCAGGGTGCTGTGGCAATTGGTGATGCTGGATAAATCCTTGTCGGGACTCGATTTACGCGGCTGACTCAGTGATGCGATAGTGCATCACTTGGGTCCCGTGAGTTAGATTCCGAACGATATCTTACAGATTCAGGACGATTATTTCATTTGCCAAGCGAGTCCCCCTTGGCCTAGATTCTTGGTTAACAGAACTTATCCGTCTGATTTTATTGGAATGGAATAGTCGAAACCGTCGCCCGGGGGCCGCAAATGGAACGATTGATCACCGATACCCATCGTTCTTCCCCGGAACCCGACAGTTCCGAGGACGCGCATATCCTCCTGTCTGACGAGGACGATCTCCACGTCGAGAGCGGCCGTCATCTGGCGATCCCCGAGGAGCTGTTTCGCCTCAACGAACTCGACGTCCTCTACGACAGCGATGGCCAGACGCTGTGGACCTATATGCGCCCGCAGGGTCGCCCCAGCTTCACCCCGCCGATGCTGGCCGATTTCGCCAATTGGCAGCGCCTGATCGAGCTCGGGTTCGGCCCCGACAAGGTGCCGCTTAAATTTTTGGTGCTGGGCAGCCGCGCGCCGGGCGTGTTCTGTTTCGGCGGCGATCTGCAACTGTTCAAACGGCTGATCGAGGCGCGCGACCGCGCCGGGCTGGTTAATTATGGCCATCGCTGCTGCCAGATCCTCCACCGCAACATGAACTCGCTCGACCTGCCGATCGTGACCGTCGGGATGGTGCAGGGCGATGCGCTGGGCGGCGGCTTCGAGGCGCTGCTGTCCTTCGACTATATCGTCGCCGAGCGCCGGGCGACTTTCGGCCTGCCCGAGATGATGTTCGGCCTGTTCCCCGGCATGGGCGCACATTCGCTGCTCAGCCGCAAACTCGGCAGCGCCATGGCCGACCGGCTGATCGTCTCGAACGAGAGCTACAGCGCCGAGCAGCTTTACGATCTGGGGATCGTCCATGCCATCGCCGAGGACGGCGAAGGGCTGCAGGCGACGCAGGATTTCATCCGCAAGAGCAGCCGCAAACACGCCGGAATGGTCAACTCGCGCCGCGCGATGAAGGTCTGCTGGGACCTCCAGCTGGAAGAGCTCACCCGGATCACCGAATTATGGGCCGATGCCGCGCTCCAGCTGGGCGCCAAGGATCTCAAGCTGATGGACCGGCTGGTGACCGCCCAGACGAAGCTCGCCCGGGCGGCCTGATTCTCTCCTCGCCGCCCGCGCGAACTAGCGCGCGTCGACCATCACCACTTCGGCATCCTCCAGCGCGAGGACGGTTATCTCGTCCTCGCCGGTGATCGCGACGCCATCGCGCGGATTGGCCTCGTGGCCGTTGACCGAAATCCGCCCGACCGGTGCGACCAGATACTGATGTCGCGAGCCGTCGGTTTTCCAGACCGCCGACTGGCCCGCCTGCAGTGTGGTGGCGAGCACCCTGGCATCGGTGCGGATCGGCAGCGCGTCGTCTTCCTCGGGCGTCCCGCTGGCGAGCACTTCGAAACCGCCCTCGCGGCTGGCGTTGGGGAACTCGCGCTGGCCCCAGCCGGGTGCCTCGCCGCTGCGCGTCGGCAGGATCCAGATCTGGAACAGCGTGGTCGCTTCGTCTTCCTTGTTGAATTCGGCATGGGTGATGCCGGTGCCCGCGCTCATCACCTGGACGTCGCCCGCCGCGGTGCGGCCTTCGTTGCCGAGGCTGTCGCGATGGGTGATCGCGCCGCTGCGCACGAAGGTGACGATCTCCATGTCGCGGTGGGGATGCGGCGGAAACCCGCTGCCGCCCGCGATCGTGTCGTCGTTCCACACGCGGATCGGACCCCAGCCCATCCGTGCAGGGTCGTGATAGGAGGCGAAGCTGAAATGGTGGCGGGCGTCGAGCCAGCCGTGGTCGGCATGGCCAAGGCTGGCAAACGGTCGGATATCGATCATCGATTCTCTCGCATCGGCGGGGTGTTGTCGCCGGTATCGGGAATAAATGGGAAACAGCCGCAGGATTTCAACGGGGCTGGTGGGGTGGGCGCGGGGTGTCTCGACTTCGCTCGACACGAACGGGACGGCGTCAGCCCTCGCTCCCGTGCCCGCGGGCCATGTATTCGTCGCTCTGCATCTCCATCAGCCGGCTGACGGTGCGGTCGAATTCGAACAATCCCTCGTCCTCGCCATGGAGCGCGTCGGGCTCGGTATCGGCGGTGGCGAACAGCTTGACCCGATTTTCGTAGAGCGCGTCGATCAGCTTGATAAAACGCAGCGCCTCGTTGCGTTTGTCGGGCCCCAGTATGGGGATGCCGACCACGATCACCGTGTGATAGGCATGGGCGATGGCGAGGTAATCCGCCGCGCCGCGGTTTTCGCCGCACAGCCGCTTGAAGCTGAACACCGCGACGCCCTTCAAGGATTTGGGCACCGTCAGCGTCCGCCCGCCGCCTAGATCGAGCTGACCCGAAGGGACATGCTCGGCATCCTCGGGGGCGTAATCGGTCAGGCGGAAGAACGCCTCGCGCACCTGCGCGGTGGCCGCGTCGCCCAGCGGCGTGTGCCAGCTGGCGATATCGCCCAGCCGGTCGAGCCGGTAGTCGGTCGGCCCGTTGAGCGGCAGCACGTCCATCTCGGCCAGCACCAGATCGATGAAGGGCAGGAACAGCGAACGGTTGAGCCCGTCCTTGTAGAGGTCGCGCGGCGGGCGGTTGCTGGTGGTGACCACGCTCACGCCCTCGTCGCGGATCAGCGCGGTGAACAATCGGCTCATGATCGCGGCATCGGCGGTGTTGGCGACCACCATCTCGTCGAAGGCGAGGCAGCGGATGCCTTGGCCCAGCCGCGCGGCGACCGGGGCGATCGGATCGCCGTTCTCGCGCTTGCGCTCCTCGCCGATCATGCGATCGACCTCGAGCATGAAGGAGTGGAAATGGACCCGCCGCTTGGCCGCGATATCCAGCGTCTCGATAAACAGGTCCATCAGCATCGATTTGCCGCGACCGACCCCGCCCCACATGTAGACCCCGCGCGGTCGTGCGGGTTCCTTGCCGAGCAATCTGTCGAAGAAACCGCTCTTCTCGCCACCCGCTTCCAGCTGGCGCTGGAGCGCGTCGAGCCGCTGCGCTGCGGCGCGCTGGTCGGGATCGGGGCGCAGCTCGTCGGCCGCGATCAGCGCATCGTAGCGCGCCAGCATTCCGGTCATGGCAGGCGGTTCACGAAGCGGCGTCGCGCGGCCGCATCTTGCGGACGATGCCCGAGAAGGCTGCCACCCGGGCGCCCTCCTGCTCGACCGTGCCGCGCACGAACACCAGCCGCCCAGTTTCCTGGACGATCTCGGTGACAGCATCGAGGGGACGCGCGGAGTCGCCCGCGCCGACGAACTGCGTCGAGAGTTCGAGGGTCACCGATGGCCCGGCGTTGCCGCTGCCCAGATTGTGCATGGTGGTGAACAGCGCGATATCGATCAGCGACAGCGTCACCGCGCCGTGGACGATGCCTTGCAGGTTCTCGTGGCGGCGTTCGGGGAACATCCGCAACCGCGCGCGGCGGGCGTCGCCTTCTCCCTCGACGCGGGTCAGGAGCTTGCCCATCACCGCGCCGTTGAACAGCGTTTCGTCCTTGAGGTTCCAGTGGTTCCAGCCGGGATTGTCCGGATCGGGTCCGTGTTCGAATACGTCGTCGCTCAGAGCCATTGAAATCAGATCGCGCGTTCGACGAGCATTTTCTTGGTTTCGGCGATCGCCTTGGCCGGGTTCAGACCCTTGGGGCAGACATTGGCGCAATTCATGATCGTGTGGCAGCGATAGAGGCGGAACGGATCCTCGAGCTGGTCGAGCCGCTCGCCGGTCATCTCGTCGCGGCTGTCGGCCAGCCAGCGGAACGCCTGGAGCAGGATCGCCGGGCCGAGGAACTTGTCCGAATTCCACCAATAGCTGGGGCAGGCGGTAGAGCAGCAGGCGCACAGGATGCACTCGTACAACCCGTCAAGCTTTTCACGCTGTTCGGGGCTCTGGAGCCGCTCCTTGCCGCTGGGCGTGGTCGAGACGGTCTGCAGCCAGGGGCGGATCGAGGCGTATTGCGCGTAGAAATGGGTGAAGTCGGGGACCAGGTCCTTGATCACTTCCATATGCGGCAGCGGGGTGATCCGGATCTCGCCCTTGAGATCGTCGATCGCGGTGGTGCAGGCGAGGCCGTTCTTGCCGTTCAAATTCATCGAACACGAACCGCAGATCCCTTCGCGGCATGAGCGCCGGAAAGTCAGCGTCGGGTCGACCTCGTTCTTGATCTTGAACAAGGCGTCGAGCACCATCGGTCCGCATTCATCGAGATCGATCTCGAAGGTGTCGTAACGCGGGTTCTCGCCGGAATCGGGATCGTAGCGGTAAATCTTGAACGATTTGACCCGGCCGGTGCTTTGCGCGGCGTGCTTGCGGCCCTTGCCGGTGATCGTGGAGTTCTTCGGGAGGGTAAAGGTCGCCATGTTCGTTCCTGTATTCCTGCTTGCGGACGCTCTTAACGTCCTCACGTCCCGGCACAAGGGAAACGGGCAATTTCGCCGCCTCCCGACAATGTAGGGAAAATGGCGCTTTTCCGTGAAAAATCAACAGTTCTGGGGTGCGCTCCCCGGATGTGTTTCATGAACAAGCTTTTTACCTTTTTGCATCACCCGCTGCCCTTGCGGCGACCGGGTGGGGCTGTAGGACAGCGGGCATGAAGCATCAGCCATTCGAACGAGCGGCAATCGTCGGCGCCAGCGGAGGCATCGGCCGCGCGTTGTGCCGGGCGCTGGCGGAACGCGGGACGAAAGTCTGGGCGCTGTCCCGCTCGCCGACGACCGACCGGACTGCCGGGATCGACCCGTTGCCCTTTGACCTCGGCGACGAGAAGTTGATCGCCATGGCGGCCGAGGCAATGCAAGCCTCGCCGCCGCAGCTGGTGCTGGTCTGCACCGGGGCGCTGACGCTGGCTGACGGAACCGGGCCCGAGCGCAGCTATCGCCAGCTCGACGGCGCGGCGATGGCGGAAGCTTTCCGCATCAACACCATCGGTCCGGCGCTGGTCGCCAAGCACATGCTCCCGCTGCTGCCCCGCGACGAGCGCGCCGTGTTCGGGGCGCTGTCCGCGCGAGTCGGCTCGATCTCGGACAACCGGCTGGGCGGCTGGCACAGCTACCGCGCGAGCAAGGCGGCGCTCAATATGCTGGTGCGCAATTTCGCGATCGAATTGGGCCGGACGCACCGGCAGGCGAGCGTCGTCGCGCTGCATCCCGGAACGGTCGACACCGGACTGTCAGAGCCCTTCCAGGCAAACCTCCCGCCCGGTCAGCTGACAACCCCGGCGGAGGCGGCGCGCCATCTGCTCGATGTTGTCGATGGTCTGACCGCCGCCGAAAGCGGGAGGGCCTTCGACTGGCAGGGCGAGGAAATCCCTAGCTGATCAGCGCGTTGCGGCGGAAGGATTCGGCCAGGATCGTCTCGAGCAGATCGGCATGACTGAACCCGGCCTGCGCCGCGGCCTTGGCCATGACCTTTTCCGACCACAGATTGCAGTTCAAGTTGATCTCGATGAAATTGATATCGCCCGTCTTGGGGTCGAAGCGGAACTCGATCCGCCCATAGTCGAACGGGTGGAATTCACGGGCCACCCGCGCTGCCAGATCGGCCATGCGCGGCTCGAATTCGGGATCGTCGAACCGCTTGAGCGCGCTTTTCTCGGTGTTCTGGATCAGGTCGCGCTTCTCGTAATAGGTCCACAGGCGCTGTGTGTCCTCGCGCTCGTACCACAGCATCGGCAGCTGCACCGGCTTGCCGTCGATTGTGATGAAGGCGACCTGGACATCATAGCCGTCGAGATAGGGCTCGACGATGGCATCGTGGCCCTGGCCGTGGATATCGGCCACCGCATTGGCGACGCCCGCGAAATCATGCGCATCCGAAATGCCCCAGCTGGCCGAGGAAGCGTTGGGCTTGATTACCCAGCGACCGCCGGCAGAATGCGGCACGTCGGCTTCCTGCACCTGCGCCCCGCGGCGGAAGCAGAACCACGGCGCAGTCGGCACGCCGGCATGGGTGGAGACGAGCTTGGAGATGGATTTGTCGTCGCCCAGTCCGCGCAGGAAGGGCATCGCGCCGACATAGGGGAGGCGGTGCATGTTGCACAGCAGCGGGATCAGCATCTCGGAATTCACGAACCCGCCGCGGTTCAGCAGCGGAAAGACGAAATCCGCTTCGGGCTGTTCGAACAGGACCTTGTAGCTGTCGGCGAGCAACAGGTTGAGCCCCATGTCCTCCAGCGTGGTGCGCACCTCGTGGTGGTAAATCGCGTGATTGCCATCCTCGGGGTGCATCCCGCCGTCCCAGAGGGCGTGCTTGGCCATGAACAGGACGCGCAATCTCTCCTTGGCGTCTTCGGGAATGCGGAGGGGGGCGATATCCATGGCGCGTGTCATCCTGTTGGCGAACCTTTCGCTTCGGCCTCTAGGCGGAATGGTTCGGCGCTTCCAGTCCCCGGACGATGACACGAAAAACATTGAGCGGCGCAAAAGCGCGGCTAGTCTGCTTTGACCGGGTCGCGAGGAGAGATGCGCAGTGGGATTGGCCAGCTGGTACGATCGGCATGTCATGCCGCGTTTGATCACCTTCGCCTGCGGGCAGAAGGGTATCGAGGAACGCCGTCGCAGGGTCGTCCCGCTGGCGCGCGGCAAGGTGTTCGAGCTGGGTTGCGGCGGCGGACTCAACCAGCAGCTCTACGACAAACAGGCGGTAACGGCGTTCTCGGGCATCGACCCGCACGATAGTCTGCTCGAAAGCGCGCGCGAGACGGCGCGGGCACAGGGCTGGGAAGTCGATCTCAGACAGGGATATGGCGAGGATATTCCGTTCTCGAGCAGCAGTTTCGACACGGTCGTGTGCACCTACACGCTGTGTTCGGTGCAGGACCACGCCCGGGTGGTGTCCGAACTACACCGGGTGTTGAAGCCGGATGGGCAATTGCTATTTCTTGAGCATGGCCGGGCGCCCGACCAGCGGGTCGTCGACTGGCAGGAACGGATCGAGCCGATCTGGAAGCCGCTGGCCGGCGGATGCCATCTGACGCGGCCCGTCGGGGGGGCGTTGCGCGCGGGCGGTTTCGAGGTCGAGCCGCTGGGGCAGGGCTATCTCGAAAAGGCGCCCCGCGTGATGGGCTGGATGGAATGGGGAATCGCCCGCAAGCGCGGACAGTGATCCGATAGGAAATCACAATGAGGGGAGACCCTCCGGACCGTGCGCCTCGCGCCGACCCGGAGGGTGTCTCGCCTTATTCGCCGAAGGTGCGCTGCCACCAGCCGCGACGCGGCTTGCCAGCCGTACCGCTTTCGCCGCCGTCGTCTGACTGCGGAGGTGCGCTGCGGCCGGACGAGGAGTCCGCCGTTATCGGGGCGCCCGCAGGGCTGACGGCCGGTGCAGCGGTCGAGGTGGTCGGTTCCGGAGCCTGCTTTGCAGCCTTGGCTTCGGGAACAGCGGTTTCGGACGCGGCCGCAGCCTTCGCCGAGGCGGCCGCAGGCTTGCGGGCGCTCGGCTTGCGGCGTTGCTTGGGCTTCGCCTCGGCTTGCGCTTCCGGCTTGGCTGCGGGCGTCTCGGCATCGTCCGCTGCGGGCTTCTTGCGCCGGGTGCGCTTCGGCTTTGCCGGAGCTTCTTCCGCTTCGGTTGCAGTGCCGGCGCCGGTTGGCACCCCAGTGTTCGATTGGCCAGTGTTCGATTGGCCAGTGTCGGACTGGCCGGCGTCGGAAGGGCCAGCTTCGGCTTCACCCGCATCGTCGGCAACCTTCCGGCGGCGCGGCTTGCGCTTTGGCTTGGGCTGTTCCTCGGCCGCCGCTTCGGCGGTTTCGGGGGTACCTTCCGGACCGGCGACGACCGCCATGTCTTCCATCACATGCTCGGAAACCTGCTCGAGCTCATCGGCCTTGTCGGCGGTGACCTCGGTCGATTTCTTGCGTCCACGTCCACCCCGGCGACCACGACGACGCTTCTTGCGCGAATTGCCGTCGCCATCGTCGTCGTTCTCGCTGCGGTTGTCGCCACCGCGGTTGTCGCGGCGATCGCCGTCGTCGCTGGTGTCCTCGTCCTGCGACGCGGGACCGGCATCCTCCTCGGCATTGCCGTTCGAGCCGCGTTGGTCGTCACGGTCGTCACGGTCGTTGCGGCTGCGGTTGCGACCGCCACGGCGGCGGCGGCGCTTCTGATCGCCGTCGCGGCCGCGACTGTCGTCATTGCTGCCACGGTCGCCATCGGACCCGTCGCTGTCATCCTCGTCCTCGGCGCCATCATCCTCGAACTCTTCTTCGTCGTCGTCATCGTCATCGACGATGGGCTCGAACTTGGGCGCATTGGTCGGACGCGGTCCCGAACTGGACACCGCCATCTTGGCGCCTTCGTCCTCGCCCTCGGGGACGACTTCGATCGTCACCCCGTAGCGATCCTCGATCTCCATCAGATCGGCGCGCTTCTGGTTGAGCAGATAGACCGCCGCCTCGGTGCTGGCCGAGAGGGTGATGATCGTGCCCTTGCCCTTGGCCGCTTCGTCCTCGATCAGGCGCAACGCCGAAAGGCCCGCGCTCGATGCGGTGCGGACCAGGCCGGTGCCATCGCAATGCGGGCACTGGCGCGTCGTCGCTTCGAGTACGCCGGTGCGCAGCCGCTGGCGGCTCATCTCCATCAGGCCGAAGCTGGAAATCCGTCCGACCTGGATGCGGGCGCGATCGGTTTTGAGCGCGTCCTTCATCGCCCGCTCGACCTTGCGCGTATTGCCGCTGCGTTCCATGTCGATGAAGTCGATCACGACCAGCCCGGCCATGTCGCGCAGGCGCAGCTGGCGGGCGATCTCGCGCGCCGCCTCGAGATTCGTGGCGACCGCGGTCTGCTCGATCCCGTGCTCCTTGGTCGAGCGGCCCGAGTTGATGTCGATCGAGACCAGCGCCTCGGTCGGGTTGATCACCAGATATCCGCCCGATTTGAGCTGGACCACCGGATCGTACATCGCCTTGAGCTGGTCTTCCGCGCCATAGCGCTGGAACATCGGAACCGGATCGCTGTAGCTCTTCACGCGCCGGGCGTGGCTGGGCATCAGCATCTTCATGAAGGATTTGGCCAGTTTGTAGCCGGCTTCGCCCTCGACGATCACTTCCTCGATCTCGCGATTGTAGATGTCGCGGATGGCGCGCTTGATCAGGTCGCTGTCCGAATGGATCAGCGCCGGCGCGCTGGAGGCGAGCGTTTTTTCGCGAATATCGTCCCACAACCGGGCGAGATAATCGAAGTCGCGCTTGATCTCGGGCTTGGTCCGGCTGAGGCCGGCGGTGCGCACGATCAGGCCCATCGACTTGGGCAGAACCAGATCGGAAACGATCTGCTTCAAGCGCTTGCGGTCGTTGGCCGAATTGATCTTGCGGCTGATGCCGCCGCCGTGGCTGCTGTTGGGCATCAGCACGGTGTAGCGACCGGCGAGACTGAGATAGGTGGTCAGCGCGGCGCCTTTGTTGCCACGCTCTTCCTTGACGACCTGGACCAGCAGCACTTGGCGGCGCTGGATGACGTCCTGGATCTTGTAGCGGCGGCGCAACTCCATCCGACGCGCGCGTGCATCGTCGACTTCCTTGGCGCGGCTGCGGCCCTTGCCGCCCTGGCGCGGATTGCGTCCGCGACCGCGACCCTTGGTCCGGCGGCCACGATCGTTGCCGTTGTCGTCGCCATTCTCTTCGTCATCGTCATCGTCGTCGCTTTCGTCGTCCGAATCATCGTCTTCGCGATCGAGCTGACCTTCCTCGATGGTGGCGACATCGTCCTTGTCGGAGGTGTCGACTTCCTCGAGACCGTCCTCGGCGAATTCCTCTGCCAGCGCCTCGGAGCTTTCGTCCTCGGCATCGTATTCCTCGCCGGGCATCTCGCCGCGCTCTTCCTCTTCGGCGCGGAGGCGTTCTTCTTCCTCGGCGACCTCGGCCTCTGCGGCGAGCAGGGCGTCGCGGTCATCCTTGGGGATCTGGTAATAGTCGGGATGAATTTCGCTGAAGGCAAGGAACCCGTGACGGTTGCCACCGAAGTCGACGAAGGCCGCCTGCAGCGAGGGTTCGACCCGGGTTACCTTGGCGAGGTAGATATTGCCTTTGATCTGCCGGTGATCGGCGGATTCGAAATCGAACTCCTCAATCCGATTTCCCTTGAGAACCGCCACCCGGGTTTCTTCCGAGTGGCGCGCATCGATGAGCATGCGCGTTGCCATGTAAATTTCTCCATACGCAAGGGGCCGGGACGAGCCCGGCAGCCGACTTGCGCCTTGTGTTGGGGTAACCGCCGCCGCGAAGCGGATCGGCAGTCGTGGATGACCGGCAGCCGCGCGTTGTCGTGCGGAGCCGGAATGTCGTGTCTGCAGCATGGAACCTGCGCGAATTGAGCGCTGTCCGGCCCGCAATTCCCTCGGGGCAGGCGATTGCCTGTCGAGGGTGCAACGAGGGGGAACGGTTCGTGTCCTGCATCAACCTGTCTCAGGACCGCCGATCGAAAATCGAAAAGGGCGGTCGAATTGGCGTGAAGCGGGCAGACTGTGGAACGAGAGGCGTTCGCGGCCGGAGCCCGGCTATCACGACCGAGGCGCTAGCACCGTGGGTATCTTACGGCAACCATATTGCGTGAACAGGCGCCGCAACCCTAGTGCGAATGCGCCATGGCCCGGTTCCTGCCTCTAATCCTGCTTGCCCTGATCCCGGTGGCCATCCTCGCAGCGCTTGCCTGGGCGGTGGCGACCGACCGTTCGCTCGACCTGCCGCAGTTCGGACGCGGCTATGTCCTGCGGGTCGAATTGCCTGCCCCGGACGAAGGGGTACCGCTGCCCGAGATCGCCGGGCAAGGCTCGGGCGCCGAGGATTCCGTCCTGCCGCTGGTGGTGATCGACGCCGGACATGGCGGCCATGATCCGGGCGCATCGAGCGAGGGCCTGCAGGAAAAGGACCTCGTCCTCCGCCTTGCCCGCGCCTTACGCGACCGGCTGGTCGAACAGGGCGATGTGCGCGTCGCGCTGACCCGCGACGAGGATCGCTATCTGCTCCATGCCGAGCGCTACGAGATCGCCCGCCGGCTGGGCGCCGATCTGTTTGTCTCGATCCACGCCGATTCCGCGGGCGAGGCGAGCGAGGTGGCGGGTGCCAGCATCTATACGCTCTCGGAGAGCGCCTCGAGCGAGGCGGCGGCGCGCTTTGCCGAACGCGAAAACCGCTCGGACCGGATCAACGGCCAGGAGATCGCAGGGCAGAGCGATGCGGTGAATACCATTCTCGTCGAACTGTCGCAGCGCCGCACCCAGGGCGAATCTGCCGAGTTTGCCTCGCTGATCCAGCGCGAGGGGGAGGGGGCGATCCGCTTCCACCCGCAGCCGCGCCGCTCAGCCGCGCTCAAGGTGCTGCGCGCGCCCGACGTGCCCTCGGTGCTCTACGAGAGCGGCTTCATCACCAACAGCGACGAGGCGCAGCGGCTGTCCTCGCCCGAGGGTCGCGCCCGTTTCGCCGAGGTGATGGCGCGCGCGATCCGCATCTATTTTATCCGCCAGCGCGAGGACCTGCTGGAGCAACCGCCCGTGACAAGCGAAAACGCCAGCGAAGAGGGCTGACCCGGCTCGATCGGCCGGGGGCGTCGCTTCGTTATGGCGCGAGTCAGTTTGGGCGTGCTAAGGGCGCGCCTGCAGATTTTGGGACCCCGATGGCCGAGCAATCCAGACTACAGACAATCCGTGACCGCATGCGCGACGATCTGGCCGCTGCGCGTGATTGGTTCATGCGCAATTGGCGCGAAAATCGCTGGTTTCGCTGGGGCACCGGCCTGTTGGCGCTGGGGCTGATCGTACTGGCGCTGGCCTGGATGCTGCTGGCACGCGGTCTGCCCGATGCCGAGAGCCTGCTCGACTACGAGACTCCCTTGCCGACAGTGGTACGCGGCGTCGATGGCGAGATCGTCCATTCCTATGCGCGCGAACGGCGCGTCCAGCTGCAATATGTCGATTTCCCCACCACCCTGGTCGAAGCCTATCTCGCGGCCGAGGACAGGACGTTTTTCAGCCACGGCGGCGTCGATCTGGCCGGTACGGCCAACGCCGTGTTCGACTATGCCAGCAAGATGGGTTCGGGCGAGCGCGCGGTGGGCGGCTCCACCATCACCCAGCAGGTCGCCAAGAACGTGCTGCTCGGCGACGAATATTCGGTTACCCGCAAGCTGAAGGAAATGATCCTCGCGCAGCGGATCGAGGGCGTGCTCAGCAAGCGCGAGATTCTCGAACTCTATCTCAACGAGATCCCGCTCGGTCGCCGCAGCTTCGGTGTGCAGGCGGCCAGCCGGGCTTATTTCGACAAGGATGTGGCCGATCTCGATTTGCACGAGATGGCCTTCCTCGCGATCCTCCCCAAGGCACCCGAACGCTATGGTCGGGCGCAAAACGAGCAGCTGGCTCTCGAACGGCGGAATTTCGTTCTCGACCAGATGGTCGCCAATGAATTCATCACCCCCGAGCAGGGGGCCGGCGCCAAGGCCATGGACCTGGGTCTGGTCCAGCAACGGCAGGAACGCTCCGCCGATGCCGGCTATTTCCTCGAGGAAGTGCGTCGCCAGCTGATCGAGAAATTCGGCGAGACCGCGGAAGACGGTGGCGACAGCGTCTATGCCGGCGGGCTCTGGGTGCGCACTTCGCTCGATATGGAATTGCAGAATGCCGCGCGCGACGCGCTGCGGGCGCAATTGCTCAGCTATCACGGCAATCGCGGATGGACCGGCCCGGTCGCCACGCTAAACCCCGACAATGGCGATCTGATCGGCCAGCTGCGTGCTTCCAATCTGGGCATCAATTACGAGGACTGGCGCATCGGCGTTGTCACCGAGCGCAGCGGCTCCGCCACGTCGGTCGGCCTCACCGATGGCGAAACCTATCCGCTGATCGGTGCTCCCGACGCTTTGAAGGTAGGCGATGCAGTCGCGGTGCAGCAATCGGGCGAGGGCTATCGCCTGCGCGCGGTGCCCGAAGTCTCCGGCGCCTTTCTGGCGCAGAACCCGCAGACCGGGCGCGTGCTGGCGATGCAGGGCGGGTTCGACGCCCGGCTCGGTTCGTTCAACCGCGCTACGCAGGCACTGCGACAGCCCGGATCGACCATCAAGCCCTTCGTTTACGCCACCGGTCTGGATCACGGCCTGACCCCAGCGAGCGAAGTGCCCGACCAGACCTTCTGTTATTATCAGGGTGCCAATCTGGGCGAAAAATGCTTCCGCAATTTCGGCGGTGGTGGCGGCGGGGTCCACACCATGCGCTGGGGGCTTGAGCAGAGCCGCAATCTGATGACTGTCCATATCGCGATGGACGCAGGGATGCCCAACGTCATAAAGACCTTCGAGCAGCTCAATATCGGCAGCTACGAACCCTATCCGGCCTTCGCGCTCGGCGCCGGGGACACCACGGTCGAGCGGATGGTCAACGCCTATTCGGCGCTGGTGAATTGGGGCCGACTGCACCAACCCAGCGTGATCGACTATGTCCAGGACCGGCAGGGCAAGGTGATCTGGCGCTCCGACCAGCGCGAATGCACCAATTGCAACATGCCCGAATGGGATGGCCAGCCGATGCCGCGCCTGGGCATCTCGGGCAAGCAGGTCATGGACCCGCGGACCGCGTTCCAGACCGTCCACATGCTCGAAGGCGTCGTCACCCGCGGCACCGCAGTTCGGCTGCGTGGTCTCGAACTGCCGCTGTTCGGCAAGACCGGCACCACCAGCGGTCCGACCGATGCCTGGTTCGTCGGCGGCTCGCCGCAAATCGTTGCGGGCATGTATGTGGGCCACGACCAGCCGCGCAATCTGGGCGGCTGGGTACAGGGCGGCAACACCGCCGCGCCGATCTTCAAGCGTTTCGTCGAAGCGTCGCGAGAGCGCTGGGACGGGGACGAATTCATCGCTCCCGCGGGTGTTCGCATGGTCCGCATCGACCGGCGCAGCGGCAAGCGGGTGTTCGACGGCACTCCCAGCAACGACCCCACGGCAGCGGTAATCTGGGAAGCCTTCAAGCCCGACACCGAACCCGCGCGGGCCACCCGGCAGGACGAGATCGCCGCCAAGCGCAACGCGATCCTCGAACAGATTCGCCGCGGTCGCGTCGCCCAGACTCGTTCTGCCGCCCCGGTGCGGCGCGAGGAAGCGCCGGGCGATTTCGTAGAGGAGCAGGGCGGCATCTACTAGCCACCGTAGGTGTACCCCGCGCTCCCCGCGCAAACTTTACAAACGGCGCCTGCGCGTTAAGCGGGCGGTCCCGAGCCGAAACCGAGGAATTTGTCATGCGTGCCGAAGGGCAGGCCTATATCGACCGCATCCAAGCCGCTCTGGCGCTGGTCCGCCAGTCACTCGACTGGGAGCAGGCGCTGCGCCGCCTCGACGAGGTCAATGCGCGCGTGCAGGACCCGAGTTTGTGGGACAATCCCAAGGAAGCGCAGGCGCTGAGCCGCGAGCAGAAGCGGCTCGAGGATGCGGTCAACACGGTCAACGAAATCTCTTCCGAAATGTCCGACGCCATCGAATTCGTCGAGATGGGCGATGCCGAGGGCGACGATGATGTGGTCAAGGACGGGCTCGCCAGCCTGGAAAAGCTCTCCAAGCGCGCCGATGCCGACAAGGTCCGCGCGCTGCTCTCAGGCGAGGCGGATGGCAACGACACCTATGTCGAAATCCATGCTGGCGCCGGCGGGACCGAGAGCCAGGACTGGGCGGAGATGCTGTTCCGCATGTACTCCCGTTGGGCCGAACGCCGCGGGTTCAAGGTTGAGACGGTCGAATATCAGGCGGGCGACCAGGCCGGGCTCAAGAGCGCTACGATCCTGATCAAGGGCGAAAACGCCTATGGCTATGCCAAGACCGAAAGCGGCGTCCATCGGCTGGTGCGGATCAGTCCCTACGACAGCTCGGCGCGCCGCCACACCAGCTTCAGCTCGGTCTGGGTCTATCCGGTAATCGACGACGATATCGAGATCGAGATCAACGACAGCGATCTCAAGATCGATACCTATCGCGCATCGGGTGCCGGCGGGCAGCATATCAACACCACCGATTCGGCAGTGCGGATCACCCACCAGCCCACGGGTATTGTGGTGGCATCGCAAAGCGGACGATCGCAGCACAAGAACAAGGCCGAGGCGATGAGCATGCTCAAGGCCCGGCTCTACGAGCGCGAAATGGCCGAGCGTGAAGCGGCGGCCAGCGGCGAGTATCAGGAAAAGAGCGAGATCGGCTGGGGCCACCAGATCCGCAGTTATGTTCTCCAGCCCTACCAGATGGTCAAGGACCTGCGCACCGGCGTGGTCTCGCCATCGCCCGATGCCGTGCTCGACGGGGGGATCGACGATTTCATTTCTGCAGCCCTGGCGCAGCGCGTGACCGGCGAAGCGGTCGAGGTCGAAGACGTCGAATAGGCGTTCGGGTCGTGTCTATGGCGAATTCTTTGCGTGGCGACTGCACCGGCGCTAGGGCTAGGATCAGATGATCGCATTCAAGCCCCGTTTTCTGCTGCTCGTGTCCGCCGCCGCGCTGGCGGTAACCGGTTGCGAGAAGGTCGATACCAGCCGACCGCAAACCGCGCTCGACTTCCCCTTGCCCGACCGCCCCGTTTCCGATCTGGGCGGCACCGAATTCTCGACCGAAACCGCGCGCGACAATCGCGGCGAAGCGGAAACGGTGATGGATCTCGCCGGGATCGAAGAAGGCATGACCGTCGCCGATATCGGCGCGGGCGAAGGCTATTACACCGTCCGTCTGGCCGAGCGCGTGGGAGAAGATGGCCGTGTGCTGGCGCAGGACATCGATCGCGCGGCATTGCAACGTCTTGGCCGGCGGGTCGAACGCGAACGGCTCGACAACGTCGCGATCAAGCCTGGGGCAGCGGACGATCCGCGCCTTCCCGAGGGCAGTTTCGACCGGATTTTCATGGTCCACATGTATCACGAGATCGGCGAGCCCTATGCGCTGCTGTGGCGGATGTGGCCGTCGCTGCGCGAGGGCGGTCAGGTCATCGTGGTCGATGTCGACCGACCGACCGACCAGCATGGCATTGCGCCAATGCTGCTCGCCTGCGAGTTCGAACGCGCCGGCTACAAGCTCGTCGCGTTCAGGGATGCGCCACAGCTGGCCGGGTACTATGCACAGTTCGAAAGGGCCGCTAACAGGCCTGAGCCGGACGAAATTCGCCCCTGTCGCGACACGTCGACGAGGGCAGACACCGCGAGCCGCTAGCTCGCCGACACGAAAGACTTCATCATGGCATTCAAGGGGCTCAGCCCGATCAATTACGGTGGCCGCGAAGTGTGGCCGCTGGTCGAGGGCGGCAAGGGCGTTTCCGCTTCCAATCACGCGAGTTCGGGCGCCTGGGCTGCCGCGGGTGGCATCGGAACGGTGAGCGCGGTCAACGCCGACAGCTACGACGCCGAAGGCAAGATCGTGCCGCAGGTCTATGATGCGCTGACGCGTAAGGAACGCCACGAACAGCTGGTCCGCTACGCCATCGACGGCGCCACCGAACAGGTGAAGCGCGCACATGAAATCGCCTCCGGGCAGGGCGCCATCAACATCAACGTATTGTGGGAAATGGGCGGCGCGCAGGAAGTGCTCGAAGGGGTACTCGAAAATACCCCCGGTCTGGTTACAGGGGTCACCTGCGGCGCTGGCATGCCCTACAAGCTGGCCGAAATCGCCCAGCGCCACAATGTCAGCTACCTGCCGATCATCAGCTCGGCCCGCGCCTTCCGCGCGCTCTGGAAGCGCAGCTATTCCAAGGTCCCTGAGCTGATGGCGGCAGTGGTCTACGAGGATCCCTGGCTGGCCGGCGGGCACAACGGCCTGTCCAACGCCGAGGACCCGACGAAACCCGAGGATCCCTATCCCCGCGTCAAGGCGCTGCGCGAAACCATGCGCGCCGAAGGCGTATCCGAGGACGTGGTCATCGTGATGGCGGGCGGGGTGTGGTTCCTGCGCGAATGGAACGACTGGATCGACAATCCCGAGCTCGGCAAGATCGCTTTCCAGTTCGGTACGCGCCCGCTCCTGACCGAGGAAAGCCCGATCCCGCAGGAATGGAAGGACATGCTGCGCACGCTCGATGACGGCGACATATTGCTGCACAAGTTCTCCCCGACCGGGTTCTATTCCTCTGCGGTCAAGAACCCCTTCCTCTACGACCTGATTCATCGTTCGGAGCGCCAGATCCCGATCTTCAAGCGCGGCGAGCAGGAGGGTGCGATCCCGCTAGCAGAAGAAGGCAAGGCGAAGAATTTCTGGGTCGTGCCAGACGATCGCCCCAAGGCGCAGGAATGGATGGCTAAGGGCTTCACCGAGGCGCTCAAGACCCCCGACGGCACTGCTGTCTTCGTTACGCCCGATAGCCGCGACGTAATCCGCCAGGATCAGCAGGACTGCATGGGCTGCCTGTCGCATTGTGCCTTCTCGAGCTGGAAGGATCACGACGACTACACCACCGGTCGCCTCGCCGATCCGCGCAGCTTCTGTATCCAGAAGACGCTGCAGGACATCGCCCATGGCGGTCCGGTCGAGGAGAACCTCGCCTTCGCCGGCCATGCTGCCTACCGCTTCAAGCAGGACCCGTTCTATTCGAACAATTTCACCCCCTCGGTGAAGCAATTGGTCGATCGCATCCTTACGGGTGAATAGACCGGTCGTTGCAATGCGGTGATGGCCGCATTGCAGGTCGGCTATCGTTCGAGCGCGGTCAGCACCTGGTCCGGCGGGCGGTGCCCGTCGACCCACATGCGGATGTTGGCGATCACCTTGAGGCCGGATTCCTCGCGACCCTCGCGGGTTGCGCTGCCGATGTGGGGCAGGGTCATGACGTTCGGATGCGCGATCAGCCGCGGATCGACATGCGGTTCCTCGGGATAGACGTCGAGCCCTGCGCCCGCGAGCTGGCCGCTCTCCAGCGCTGCGATCATCGCTTCCTGTTCGATCAGATCGCCGCGGGCGGTGTTGATGATGCAGGCGCCCTCCTTCATCAGCCCGATCCGCCGCGCATCGATCATCCCGCGACTGTCGTCATTGGCGGGACAATGGAGGGTGAGAATATCGGCCTGCGCCACGAGCTCGTCGAGGCTCTCGACATAGCGTGCGGCGAACATCCGTTCGACCGCTTCGGGCAGCCGCTTGCGGTTGTGATAGGCGATTTCCAGCCCGAACGCGCGGGCCCGGTGCGCCACCGCCTGGCCGATACGGCCCATCCCGACGATCCCGAGCACCTTGCCGCCCAGCTTGCGGCCAAGCAGGGAGGTCGGAGTCCAGCCGCTCCATTTGCCGCTGCGGATCAATTGCACACCTTCGCGAATCCGGCGTGGGACGCCGATGATCCCGGCCATCGCGAGATCGGCGGTGTCGTCGGTGAACACGCTGGGGGTGTTGGTGACGAGAATCTTGCGCTCTGCAGCGGCGGCGAGGTCGATATGGTCGGTGCCGGCGCCAAAGCTTGCGATCAGCCCCAGCTGGCTTCCCGCTCCCTCGATCAATCCGCGATCAATCCGGTCGGTGACGGTCGGCACCAGCACGTCGCAGTTGCTCATGGCTTCGGCAAGAGCTTCCCGCGAGAGGGGATTGTCCTCGGTGTTGAGCCGCGCGTCGAACAATTCGCTGAAGCGCGCCTCGACTTCGGGCAGCAGGCGGCGGGTAACCACCACGCGTGGAGCACGGTCGAGGCGGCGGGTGAGGCGGTCTGTCGTTTCGGTCATATTCGTCTTCGGGCTAGGCGCTGGGGTGGCGGAGGGTCAAGCGTCCGGTTGACCCGTGTGCGGCTCGAGCTGCCTTGCCGCGCCGAGTCGCTTGCGGTAAATCGCTGAGCAACCATGAGAACATGCCTTGCCTTCCTGCTCGCCGCCGTCCTCGCGGTATTCGCCGCTCCGGCGCAGGCGCAGGAGCGCGAGGTACCCTATTGGGCGAGCATCCGCGCTTCGGAACTCAACATGCGCGTCGGCCCCAGCCGCGACTACAAGGTGTCCTGGGTTTATCGCCGTCCCGGCCTGCCGGTGAAGGTGGTGCGGGTGATGGAGGGCTGGCGGCTGATCCAGGACCCCGATGGCGAACAGGGCTGGGTGGTGGCACGGCTGTTGAGCCCCGATCGTACGGCGATGGTCATTGGGGACGAGCCGCTGGCGATGCGCGACGCACCCGACGACAGCGGCGAATTGCGCTGGCGCGCGGCGCCGGGCGTCGTCGGGGAAATCGGCGATTGCTCGGAGGGTTGGTGCGCGTTCGATGTCGACGGGCGCGAAGGCTGGGTCAGGGAGAACCGGCTGTTTGGCGCGCAGGAGCCGTGAGGAGCTAGCTTGGGCTCTCGCCTGATTGGCCTCTGCAAGAATTACTGCGTGTCGGCTCCGGCCGCAGCAGACTCCGCAGTTTCCGTTTCATCGACCCGGCGAACACTCGCGGTCCCGCCATCCATTTCGACCTCGAAACTGCCATCGCCGCCGGGCTTCCCGCCGGTGTAGCACTGCTCGATCATGTCGCCTTGCGGGTCGTAGCACATCTGGTCGCCCTTCTGGCGCCAGGTGCCACGCTCGGTCTCGATGCCGTCCACGGTTTCGACATAGGTCGCGTTCGCGTTGACAGTCTGGCGGACGACAGTGCCGTCTTCGGCGGTCACTTCATAGGTACCGGCCATTTCCACAGCGGCGGGATCGTTCGCAGCCAGTGGGGTATCGTTGCCAGCCTCTTGTGACTGGTCGTCATCTACCAGCGCTTCGTTCGACCCGCAGGCGGCGAGTGCGGTAAATGCAGCGACGATCAAATATTTTTTCATTCCACACTCTCTCTTCCCCGTCGCCGCGGGGAGGTGCCTTCAACTCACTGTGCGATGCCCAAGGCCGTCCGGTCAGACCAGCTCGACCGCGATCGCCGTGGCTTCGCCGCCACCGATGCACAGGCTCGCGATGCCGCGCGTCTTGCCCTGGCGCTTGAGCGCGTTGAGCAAGGTCACGATGATGCGCGTGCCGCTGGCGCCGATCGGATGGCCCAGCGCTGTGCCGCCGCCGTTGATGTTGATCCTGTCGTGTGGGATCCCGATGTCGCGCATGGCGAACATGGCAACGCAGGCGAAGGCCTCGTTGATCTCCCACAGCTCGACATCGCCGGCTTCCCACCCGGCCTTTTTCAACACTTTCTCGATCGCGCCGATCGGCGCGACGGTGAATTTCGCCGGCTCCTGCGCATGGGCGGCCATGGCAACGATCCGCGCGACCGGCTGCTGGCCGTTCTCCTTGGCGACACTTTCACGCGTCAGCACCACGGCTGCCGCGCCGTCGGAAATCGAGCTCGAGGTTGCAGCGGTGATCGTGCCGTCCTTGGCGAAGGCCGGGCGCAGGGTCGGGATCTTGTCGGGCAGGCCCTTGCCGGGCTGCTCGTCGTGCTCGACCGTGTGTTCGCCCTTGCGGGTAGTGATCGTCACCGGCACGACCTCGTCTGCGAAAGCGCCGGATTCGATCGCGGCATTGGCGCGGCGCAGCGACTCGATGGAATAATCGTCCATCTCCTCGCGGGTCATCTGATATTCGTCGGCGGTGTCCTGTGCGAAAGTGCCCATCGCGCGGCCTTCCTCATAGGCATCTTCCAGCCCGTCGAGGAACATGTGATCGTAAGCGGTGTCGTGGCCCAACCGCGCACCCGAGCGGTGCTTCTTCAGCAGATAGGGCGCATTGGTCATGCTCTCCATCCCGCCCGCGACAACATAGTCGATCGATCCGCTGGCCAGCGCCTCGGCGCCCATGATGACGGTCTGCATGCCGCTGCCGCAGACCTTGTTCACAGTGGTTGCCTGAACCGATTTGGGCAGGCCCGCCTTGATCGCCGCCTGTCGCGCGGGCGCCTGGCCAAGCCCCGCCGGGAGCACGCAGCCCATATAGGCGCGGTCGAACCTGTCTCCGGGCACACCCGAGCGCTCCACCGCCGCCTTGACCGCGGTCGCGCCCAGATCTGTCGCGGAGGCCTCAGCCAGCGCGCCCTGCATCCCGCCCATCGGGGTGCGGGCGTAGGAGAGAATGACGACGGGGTCGGCGGCGCTGAACTGGGTCATGCTTGTGCTGGTCCTTCTGTTCTGGAATGGTGTCAGGCAAGCGATCTAGTGCTGCATCGCAACAATTTCAAACGGAGACGGATATGACCAACGACCGCAAGAGCGAGATGGAAGATGTCCTGCGCAGGCAGCGCTCGGCTCACAACCAGACCCGACCCGAACCGATGGCGCTCCGCAAGGACCGCATCGAACGCGCGATCGCGCTGCTCAAGGACAATTCCGAGGATTTGTGCAAAGTGATGAGCGCCGATTTCGGCAGCCGCTCGCCGCAGCAGTCGATGGTCACCGACATCGCCGGCACGATCGCTTTCGGCCGCTACTGTCTCAAGCAGATGGATGGCTGGGCCAAGCCCGACAAGCGCCACGTCCAGTTCCCGCTCGGGTTGCTGGGGGCCAGGGCCGAGGTGCGGTACGAGCCCAAGGGCGTAGTCGGCATACTCAGCCCGTGGAATTTCCCGGTCAACCTGACCTTCGCCCCGCTGATGCAGGTCTTCGCCGCGGGCAATCGCGCGATGATCAAGCCCAGCGAATTCACCGAGCGGACCAGCATGCTGATGCGCGAACTGGTAGCGAAAGTCTTCACCCCTGACGAATGCGCGGTATTCACCGGTCCGCCCGAAGTCGCGGCGGCTTTCAGTTCGCTGCCCTTCGATCATCTCGTCTTCACCGGATCGACCGCGACCGGGCGCAAGGTGATGGAGGCGGCGTCCGCCAATCTGGTGCCCGTCACGCTCGAACTGGGCGGCAAGAGCCCGGTGGTCATGGGCCGCAGCGCCGATTTCGCCAAGGCGGGCGAGCGAGTCGCGCTGGGCAAGATGCTCAACGCCGGGCAGATCTGCCTCGCACCCGATTATCTCTATGTCCCAGAGGACAAGCAGGACGAGGCGATCCATGGTGTCTGGCAGGGCACCGCGAACATGTATCCAACGCTGCTCGAGAACGACGATTACGCCAGCGTCGTCACCGACCGGCATTTCGACCGGCTACAGGCCATGGTCGCCGACGCGCGCGACAAGGGTGCCGAGGTGATCGAGGTCAATCCCGGAAATGAGGACTTCTCCAGCACCAACACCCGCAAGATGCCGCTGACCATCCTCAAGAACGTTACCGACGACATGCAGGCGATGCAGGAGGAGATTTTCGGTCCGATTCTGCCGGTGAAGACCTATCGCGAGATCGACGAAGCGATCGACTATGTGAACGCGAACGACCGTCCGCTCGGGCTCTATTATTTCGGCGGCGACCGGAGCGAGCAGGAAAAGGTGCTAAACCGGACGATTTCGGGCGGCGTGACCGTCAACGACGTGATCTTCCACGTTTCGATGGACGACCTTCCATTCGGCGGGGTCGGACCCTCGGGGATGGGCAGCTATCACGGGGTCGAGGGCTTCCGCGAATTCAGCCACGCGCGCAGCGTCTATACTCAGACCAAGGTCGATGTCGCCAAGCTCAGCGGCCTTAAGCCGCCCTATGGCGCCAAGACACTCAAGACGGTGAAGTCGATGATGAAATAAGCGTCACGCACCCATGCGCGGGTTGCAAGGGTCATACCCTTGCACCCGCGCTGCGGGGGGCCTAGAGGCGGGCGCAACTTGTGCCTCAAGGCTTAGGAATCACGCGTGGTCGATCTCGAGCAGTACCTGCCGATCCTCATATTTCTGTTCATCGCGGCTGCCCTGTCGGCAGCTTTCGTGTTCCTGCCGATGGGCGTGTCGCGTCTGACCGGGGTGCACAATCCCGATGCGGAGAAGCTGAGTGAATACGAGTGCGGTTTCCCCGCCTTCGAGGAACCGCGCACCCAGTTCGACGTGCGCTTCTATCTCGTCGCGTTGCTGTTCATCATCTTCGATCTCGAAGCGGCGTTCCTGTTCCCATGGGCGGTAAGCCTCGAGCACACCGGCTGGGAAGGCTGGATCGGGATGATGGTGTTTCTCGGGATTCTGGCGATCGGCCTCGCCTATGAATGGAAGAAAGGAGCGCTCGAATGGGAGTGACTTCCGCAAACGACGCGGCGCTTGGTGCGTCGCAATTGGGCCAGCGTCCCGGCGAGCTGCCGACCGCGCAGGGTGGCGAATTGCGCCAGCCCGACGCCGAATATTTCAACGCGCTCCAGACCGAGGTGAACGACAAGGGCTTCCTCGTCGCCAGCACCGAGGATTTGTTCCAATGGGCGCGCACCGGTTCGCTATGGTGGATGACCTTCGGGCTCGCCTGCTGCGCGGTGGAGATGATCCACGTCAACATGCCGCGCTACGACATGGAGCGCTTCGGCGTCGCCCCGCGTGCCAGTCCGCGCCAGTCGGATGTGATGATCGTGGCGGGTACGCTGTGTAACAAGATGGCCCCGGCGCTGCGCAAGGTCTACGATCAGATGTCGGACCCGAAATACGTCATCAGCATGGGGAGCTGCGCCAATGGCGGCGGCTACTACCATTACAGCTATTCGGTGGTGCGCGGCTGCGACCGGATCGTGCCGGTCGATATCTACGTCCCCGGCTGTCCGCCCACCGCCGAAGCGCTGCTCTATGGCGTGATGCAGTTGCAGCGCAAGATCCGCCGCAGCGGCACGATCGAACGGTAGGACGAGCGATGGCTGTACTTCACTCCGCGCCCCGTTTCACCCGGATCGAGGGCCTCAAGGATACGCTGTCGCGTGCGCTTGGCGATCATTTGCTCGAAGCGCATGAGGAGCATGGCGAGCTGCTGTTCACCGTCAGGCGCGACAGCATCGAGGATGTGCTGCGCTTGCTGCGCGACGATCACGCCTATCAGCAGCTGATGGAGATCGCCGGGGTCGACTATCCCTCGCGGCCCGAGCGGTTCGAGGTGGTCTATATGCTGCTCAGCCTGACCCTCAACAGCCGGATCATGGTGAAGGTCACGACCAGCGAAGAGATACCCGTTCCCACCGTCACCACGCTGTGGCCGGTCGCCGGCTGGCTCGAGCGCGAGGTGTTCGACATGTTCGGGGTGCTGTTCGACGGCAACACCGATCTGCGCAGGATCCTCACCGATTACGGCTTCGAAGGGCATCCCTTCCGCAAGGATTTTCCGCTCACCGGCTACCAGGAACTGCGCTACTCCGAAGACGAAAAGCGCGTGGTATATGAGCCGGTCGAGCTCGCGCAGGATCTGCGCCAGTTCGATTTCCTCTCGCCATGGGAAGGCGCGGATTACGTGCTGCCGGGCGATGAGAAGGCCGCGACGTCGCCGGTGGACGAGCCCAAGACCACCGAAAGCCCCAAGCAGACCGGGGCTGGCGCCAAGACCGACAAGGAAGCGGCAGAGCATGTAAGCGAGGGTGCGCCGACCGAAGAGGATTCTGCGGTCGAAGAACCCGGCGCGCCCGAACCCACAGAAGACCGTGCCGACCGCCCCGAGCGCGAAGGCACGACCACCGAAACCGGCGCCGCGACCGAGACCGACGACAAAAAGGAGGATGGCAAGTGAAGACAGCGCTGATCATCGGAGCCGCACTCCTCGTCGCCGCTTGCTCGCAAGAGCCCGCCAACAGCGAATCCGCCGACGATTTCGCCAATCGCGTCGGTGCCCCAGGCACCGTGGCCGAAGGCGGCGCACCTGCACCGGTCGAGACCACTGCGGTCAAGGCCGCCCCCCCGGCCAATGCCGACGTGTTCCGGCTCGAGAAGCTGGGCAATATCGGCGGCGTCGATCTTGGTCCGCGTGCGGGCGGCTGCACCTTCAGCGTCCAGGGCCAGGAAATGCTGATCGCCGCGGCGCCCGCCGACCGTGCGCTTCCAGGCAAGGCCACCGTGCGGATCGGGGGCAAGCTGCTGCTGCTCGACGCGCCTCCGGGTGGCATCGAGCAGGTCCGTTCGGGTACTACCTTCACAGGCGAGGGCTTTTCGGCGCTGGTCACGCGCACCGCGCCCGATCAGGCGTCGCTGACGATCGTCGATGCGGCGGGCACGCAAAAGGCGTTCGCCGGAAACTGGGTCTGCTCATGAGCCTGCAACTCGAAGCCTCGCCGACCACTGGCGACGAGGTCATCTCCAACTACACGATCAACTTCGGGCCGCAGCACCCCGCGGCGCACGGCGTGCTGCGCATGGTGATGGAGCTCGACGGCGAGATCATCGAGCGGATCGATCCGCATATCGGTCTGCTCCACCGCGGCACCGAGAAGCTGATCGAGCACAAGACCTACCTGCAGGCGCTGCCCTATTTCGACCGGCTCGATTACTGCTCGCCGATGTGCATGGAGCACTCCTGGGTGCTCGCGATCGAGAAGCTGCTCAACATCGAAGTGCCGATCCGCGCGCAATATCTGCGGGTGCTGTTCGCCGAGTTGACCCGGATCAAGAACCACTTGCTCAACATCGGCGCGCATGTCATGGATGTCGGCGCGATGACGCCGAACCTGTGGGTGTTCGAGCTGCGCGAAGACTGCATGAATTTCTACGAGCGCGCATCGGGGGCGCGGATGCACGCGGCCTATTTCCGGCCCGGCGGCGTCCATCAGGACGTTCCGCTCAAGCTGCTGACGGACATCGGCGACTGGGTCGACAAGCGCCTACCCGAACTGTTCGGCGATGCGATGAGCCTGGTCATGGACAACCGCATATTCAAGCAGCGCAATGTCGATATCGCGGTTGTGAGCAAGGAAGACGCAATCGCCTGGGGCTTCTCGGGCCCGATGATCCGCGCGGCCGGAATCCCCTGGGACCTGCGCAAGTCGCAGCCCTACGACGTTTATGACCGCATGGAGTTCGACGTGCCCGTGGGCACCAATTCCGATTGCTACGACCGCTTCATGGTCCGGGTCAAAGAAGTCTACGAGAGCGCGAGGATCATCAAGCAATGTCTTGCCGAGATGCCCGAAGGGCCGGTGGCGAGCGACGACCGCAAGGTTTCGCCTCCCAAGCGCGGCGAGATGAAGCAGTCGATGGAAGCGCTGATCCATCACTTCAAGCTCTACACCGAGGGCTTTCACGTGCCCGCGGGCGAGGTCTATGTCGCGACCGAGAGCCCCAAGGGCGAGTTCGGGGTCTATCTGGTCAGCGACGGGTCGAACAAACCCTATCGCTGCAAGATTCGCCCGACCGCGTTTTCGCACCTTCAGGCGATGGACTTCATGGCCAAGGGGCACATGCTCCCCGACGCGACCGCCATCCTCGGCGCGATCGACGTGGTGTTCGGGGAGTGCGACCGGTGATCTTGCGCGAAATCGGTATCCTGGTTCTCGCCTTCGTCGCATTCGCTTCCGCGGTGGCTGCCTATCTGGCCGCCTTCCATGGCGAGGCGCCGCTCAAGGAAATTCTCTCGACGGCGTTTGCCGCCGTCGTCGGCCTCTACATCGGCCGTTATGTCGAACGCAGGTTGATCAATGGCTGACCGCTCTCCCCAACCCGATTCTCCCGAACTGCGCGCGCGCTGGGGTTCGTTCGAATTCTCGAGCGACACCAAGGCGAAGGCCGACAAGGCGATCGCGCGCTATCCCGAGGGACGGCAGAAATCCGCGGTGATGCCGCTGCTCGACTATGCCCAGCGGCAGGTCGGCGAGGAAACGGATACCCAAGGCTGGCTCCCGCTGCCGGTAATCGAATATGTGGCCGATTATCTTGGTATGCCGGTGATCCGTGTGCTTGAGGTCGCAACCTTCTATTTCATGTACAACATGAAGCCGGTCGGGAAACACCACGTGCAGGTCTGCGGCACGACGCCCTGCATGCTGCGCGGATCGGATGCCCTGTTCGAAACCTGCAAGAAGCGCGGGATGAGCAAGGGCCACGTGTCGCAAGACGGGCTCTGGACGCTCACCGAAGTCGAATGCATGGGCAATTGCGCGACCGCGCCGATGGTCCAGATCAACGACGACAATTTCGAGGATCTGACCCCCGAACGGCTCGATGCCGTGCTCGATGCGCTGGCTGCGGGCGAGAGCCCCAAGGCTGGTACGCAGGAACCGGGGCGTCACACCAGCGAACCCAGCGGCGGACCGTCGACGCTCAAGGAAATGGTCGACGCCAATCACGATTATCGGAGCGAATGGTAATGGATATCGTCACCATCGTTGTCGCGCTCGTCGCCATCGTGATCGCCTGGAAGGTACTCGCGGGGCTGGCCAAGACGCTGGTCCTGCTCGTGATCCTCGCAGTCGCGGCCTTCGTCGTATTCGGCGGAGGCATCTGATGCTCGCCGACAAGGACCGCATCTTCACCAATCTCTACGGCTTCCAGGACTGGGGGCTGAAGGCGGCGCAGCAGCGCGGGGACTGGGACGATACCAAATCGCTGATCGCACGCGGGCACGACGCCATCATCGACGAGATGAAGGGCAGCGGCTTGCGCGGCCGGGGCGGGGCGGGTTTCCCGACCGGACTCAAATGGTCGTTCATGCCCAAGGAATCCAAGGACGGGCGCCCGAGCTTCCTCGTCATCAACGCCGACGAGTCCGAACCCGGTTCATGCAAGGATCGCGAGATTCTCCGCCACGATCCGCACAAGCTGATCGAGGGCGCTCTGGTCGCGGGCTACGCGATGCGCGCGCGCGCCGCCTATATCTACATCCGCGGCGAATATATTCGCGAGGCCGAAACGCTGCAGGCCGCGATCGACGAAGCCTATGCGGCCGGGCTGCTGGGCAAGAATGCCGCCAAATCCGGCTATGATTTCGACGTCTTCCTGCATCGCGGGGCGGGTGCCTATATCTGCGGCGAAGAGACCGCGATGATCGAGAGCCTCGAAGGCAAGAAGGGCCAGCCGCGGCTCAAGCCGCCGTTCCCTGCAGGGGCGGGGCTGTATGGCTGCCCGACGACGGTCAACAATGTCGAAAGTATAGCGGTGGTCCCGACGATCCTGCGCCGCGGGGCGAGCTGGTTCAGTTCGATCGGGCGCGAAGGCAATGCCGGCACCAAGCTGTTCCAGATCAGCGGGCATGTCGAAAAACCCTGCGTGGTCGAGGAAGCGATGAGCATTCCCTTCCGCGAGCTGATCGAGAAGCATTGCGGCGGCATCCGCGGCGGATGGGACAATCTGCTCGCGGTGATCCCGGGCGGCTCCTCGGTGCCGCTGGTTCCGGCCGAGCAGATCATGGACGCGCCGATGGATTTCGACGGGCTCAAGGAGCTTGGCTCGGGTCTCGGCACCGCGGCGGTGATCGTGATGGACAAGTCCACCGACATCGTCCGTGCGATCAGCCGGTTGAGCTATTTCTACAAGCACGAGAGCTGCGGCCAGTGCACCCCCTGCCGCGAAGGCACCGGCTGGATGTGGCGGATGATGGAGCGCCTGCGCACCGGCGATGCCGCGATCGAGGAAATCGACATGCTGCAGCAGGTCACCAAGCAGGTCGAAGGCCATACCATTTGCGCGCTGGGCGATGCCGCCGCCTGGCCGATCCAGGGCCTGATCCGCCACTTCCGCCCCGAGCTGGAACGCCGGATCGCCGAGCACAATGCGCAATTTGCGGAGGCGGCAGAATGAGAAGCCTTCCTTTAGCAATTGTATCGATCATGGCCGTATTCATGGTCCCCGATGTCGCGCACGCCCAGCTTTCGCCCGGCGCTTCGGGCACATCGAGCGCGCCGGTCAGGGGCAACGAAAATGACTATTGGTATCTGATACGGCAGATGGGCGATTGTCTCGCAGACTCCAAAGCAGACCAGTCAGCCGCTATGCTTGCTGCGACACCCGGCTCCGAGGCCGAGACGCAAGCCGTCGGCAAGCTGTTCAACAGGTCGTATAACAATTGCATGAAAACCTTCGTCAGCGCGTCCTTTGTCCGCGCTCATTTGCGCGGGTCTCTGGCCGAAAGTCTTTATCGCACTCGACGGCAGAAAATGGCCGACGCATTCGTGCCCCGATTTGCAGAACCGGACGTGGTGAACTCCCTGCATGACTTCGCCGCATGCTATGTCGCGCTGGAGTTCGACAGCGCAAGTTCGTTGCTGGAGGGGTCGCGCCTGGCGACTGATGCCGAGCGAAATCTTGTTCGCGACATGGCTTCGGGTTTCGGCCCCTGCCTTCCTGAAGGCACCGAAATCGAGATCAAACCGATCGACATCCGACTGGCGATTGCAGAGGCCATGTACCGCACCACCCTGCCTGCCGAAGGTCAAAGCTGATGCCTAAAGTCACCGTAGACGGCCAGGAACTCGAGGTTCCCGATGGCGCCACCGTGCTGCAGGCCTGCGAGTTGGCGGGCAAGGAGATCCCGCGTTTCTGCTATCACGAGCGGCTGAGCATCGCCGGCAATTGCCGGATGTGCCTGGTCGAGGTGAAGCCCGGGCCGCCCAAGCCGCAGGCCTCCTGCGCGCTGCCGGCCACCGAAGGCCAGGAAATTCGCACCGACACACCGATGGTCAAGAGCGCGCGCGAGGGGGTGATGGAGTTTCTGCTCATCAACCACCCGCTCGACTGCCCGATCTGCGACCAGGGCGGCGAATGCGATCTGCAGGACCAGTCGATGATGTATGGCCGGGGCGCGACGCGCTACACCGCCGACAAGCGCGCAGTGTCCGAAAAATACATGGGCCCCCTGATCAAGACGATCATGACCCGCTGTATCCATTGCACCCGCTGCGTGCGCTTCTCCGAGGAAATCGCAGGGGTCGACGAGATCGGCGCGCTCGGGCGCGGCGAGGATATGCAGATCACCACCTATCTCGAGCAGGCCGCCGAGCATGAGCTCAGTGCCAATGTGATCGACCTGTGCCCGGTCGGCGCGCTGACTTCGCGTCCCTATGCCTTCGAGGCACGGCCATGGGAGCTCAAGAAGACGCTCTCGATCGACGTCTCCGACGCGGTCGGCGCCAATATCCGCCTCGATAGCCGCGGGCGCGAAGTGATGCGCGCGCTGCCGCGCAACAACGACGCGGTGAACGAGGAGTGGATTTCGGACAAGGCGCGCTACCAGGTCGACGGTCTGCAACATCGCCGGCTCGACAGCGTGTGGATCCGCAAGGGCGGGACGCTGCAGAAGGCGGGCTGGGACGAGGCCTTCTCCGCGATCGCCGCAGCGCAGCCCGGCAAGAGCATTGCCGCGGTCGCGGGCGATCTGGTCGATTGCGAGACGATGTTCGCCGCCAGATCGCTGCTGAGTGCGCTGGGTTCGGACCTGCTCGAAGGCCGCCAGACCGGGATGGCCTACGACACCGGCAATCTCGCCGCGGTGAATTTCAATTCGACCTTCTCCGGGATCGAAACAGCCGATGCGATCCTGATCGTGGGCAGCCACATCCGCTGGGAAGCGCCGCTGGTGAATGTCCGGCTGCGCAAGGCGGCCAAGCGCGGCGCGAAGATCTTCATCGCCGGCCCGCAATGGGAAACCACCTTCCCGGCCGAATTCCTGGGCGAGGACCTCGGTTTCCTCAACGATCTTCCCGAAGGCCTGAGCGAAGCGATGGTGGGGGCCGAGCGGCCCGCTGTCATCCTCGGCGGCGCGGGCCTGGCGGCGGGCGCACTCGCCCCGGCGCTCAAGCTGGTCGGGCAGTTCGGCCTGATCAAGGACGATTGGAACGGCTTCAACGTGTTGCATATGGCGGCCAGCCGCATGGGCGGGCTGATGCTCGATTACGCGCAAGCTGGCGGCATCGCCGACATTGCCGATGCGAAGCCCAAGGTGCTGCTCGCGCTCGGTGCGGACGAGGTGGACTTCACCTGCTTCGGCGACAGTCTGAAGGTCTATATCGGCCATCATGGCGACAAGGGCGCGCATGCGGCGGATATCATCCTTCCCGCCGCCTCCTATGCCGAGAAGGACGGGACCTACGTCAACACCGAGGGCCGGGTGCAGTTCGCCGAAAAGGCAGTGTTCGCCCCCGGCGATGCGCGCGAGGACTGGACGATCCTGCGCGCGCTGGCCGATGCGCTTGGTGTCGAACTCGAATTCGACACTTTCGGGCAGCTGCAGTCGAAAATGGTCGAACAGGTTCCGGCGCTGGGTGAGGAAGGGCTGGCCGATTTCGGCAAGCTGCCCAAGCCCGATGCGAAGGCGAAAGCGCAGGGCTCGATCAGTGGCTATCCGATCAAGGATTTCTACCTCACCAATCCGATCGCCCGCGCCAGCGCGGTGATGCAGCGCTGCTCGGCCGAACTGCTGCACGGCGAAGAGATCCTGGAGGCAGCGGAATGACCGGTTTCTTCCAATCGCTCGGGATGAGCTACGAATGGGCCTGGGGCGTCGCCACCGTTTCCGGCGTGCTGCTGATTGCCTTTCCGCTGATGTTTGCGGTGGCCATGGTGATCTATGTCGACCGCAAGGTCTGGGCCTCCATCAACCTGCGCCGCGGCCCCAATGTGGTCGGCCCGTTCGGCCTGCTGCAGAGCTTCGCCGACGGGTTGAAGGTGTTCCTGCAGGAAACCATCATCCCCAGCGCCGCGAACAAGGGCATCTTCCTGCTCGCGCCGATCGTCACCTTCACCGTGGCGCTCGCCGCCTGGGCGGTGATCCCCTTCGACGCGGGCGTGGTGCTGGCCGATATCAACGTCGGGCTGCTCTACATTCTCGCGATCAGCTCGCTATCGGTTTACGGCATCGTCATGAGCGGCTGGGCGTCGAACTCCAAATATCCGTTCTTCTCCGCGATGCGCGCCGCCGCGCAGATGATCAGCTACGAGGTCTCGATCGGCTTCATCCTGGTCTGCGTCGTGCTGTGGGCGGGGAGCTTCAACCTGACCGAAATCGTCATGGCGCAGCGCGGCCACGGTTTCGGGATCGTCAACGGCTACTGGTTCAACCTGCTGCTGTTCCCGATGTGGGTGGTGTTCTTCATCTCGAGCCTGGCCGAGACCCAGCGCGTTCCCTTCGATCTCACCGAGGCCGAGAGCGAGCTGGTGGCAGGCTACCAGACCGAATATTCCAGCATGGCCTTCGCGCTGTTCTGGCTCGGCGAATACGCCAACATCCTGCTGATGTGCTCGCTCAACACGCTGCTGTTTTTCGGCGGCTGGTTGCCGCCGATCGACTGGGCGCCGCTCTACGTGGTGCCGGGCATCGTCTGGTTCCTGCTCAAGACCTTCTTCTTCTTCTTCCTGTTCAGCTGGGTGATGGCGACCGTGCCGCGCTACCGCTACGACCAGCTGATGCGGCTGGGCTGGAAGGTGTTCCTGCCGATGAGCCTCGGGTTCGTCGTCGTCATTTCCGGCTATCTGATGGCCACGGGGCATTATTCATGACTATCGCCCATCTGATCAAATCGTTCACCCTGTGGGAGATCGTGAAGGCGCATGCCCTCACGTTGAAGTATTTCTTCAAGCCCAAGGTGACGATCAACTACCCGCACGAGAAGAACCCGATCAGCGCGCGCTTTCGGGGCGAGCATGTCCTGCGCCGCTATCCCAATGGCGAAGAGCGCTGCATCGCCTGCAAATTGTGCGAGGCGGTCTGCCCGGCGCAGGCGATCACCATCGAGAGCGAACCGCGCGAGGACGGCAGCCGCCGGACCACGCGCTACGACATCGACATGACGAAGTGTATCTACTGCGGCTTCTGCCAGGAAGCCTGCCCGGTGGATGCCGTGGTCGAGGGTCCGAACTTCGAATATTCGACCGAAACGCGCGAAGAGCTGCTCTACGACAAGGCCAAACTGCTGGCGAACGGGGACAAGTGGGAGCGAGCGATCGCCGCCAACCTTGAAGCCGACGCCCCCTACCGCTAACCGCCGCGCAACCGAACCTGGGGCTCCCAAGATACTTCGATGATCCAAACTTTCGCCTTCTACCTCTTTGCCGTGCTCGTGATCGCCTCGGCGGTCATGGTGATATCCGCGCGCAACCCGGTGCATTCGGTGCTCTGGCTGATCCTCGCTTTCTTCAACGCGGCGGGGCTGATGGTGCTGGTAGGGGCCGAGTTCATCGCGATGCTGCTGGTGATCGTCTATGTCGGCGCGGTCGCGGTGCTGTTCCTGTTCGTGGTGATGATGCTCGACATCGATTTCGCTGAGCTGCGCGCAGGCTTCATCCGCAATTTCCCGCTCGGCATCGCCGTCGCACTGGTGCTGCTGGCCGAGCTGGTGCTCGGCATCGGGGCATATCGCGCGGGCGAGATCGTGCTCGGAACACCGAGCGGGACCGTGGCCCCCATCATCGGGGCCGGAAACACCGAGAGCCTGGGTGCGCTGCTTTACAGCGAATACCTGTTCCTGTTCGAGGCGACCGGTCTGGTGCTGCTGGTTGCCATGGTCGGGGCGATCGTCCTGACCCTGCGCGAGCGCGACAGCGCGCATCGCGGCCATCAGAACATCGGTAAGCAGGTTCGCCGCAACCCCGACGAGGCGACCGTTATGAAACGGCCCACCATCGGCGAAGGGATCGAGCTGTGATCGGGATCGAACATTACATCGTCGTCAGCGCGATCCTGTTCGTGCTCGGCGTGCTGGGGATATTCCTCAACCGCAAGAACATCATCATCATCCTGATGGCGATCGAACTGATCCTGCTGGCGGTAAACATCAACATGGTCGCCTTCAGCGCCTTTCTGGGCGATCTGACTGGCCAGATCTTCGCGATGTTCGTGCTCGCCGTGGCCGCATCCGAAGCCGCGATCGGGCTGGCGATCCTGGTGATCTATTTCCGCGGCCGCGGCACGATTGCGGTCGACAGTGTCGACCGGCTCAAGGGGTAAGCACGCGTGCAATCGATCCTGTTCATCGTCTTCCTGCCGCTGCTGGCCGCCATCGTGGGCGGGCTGGGCAATCGCGCGCTTGGCAACACGCTGGTCAAGCTGATCACGACCGGCGCGCTGTTCCTATCCTGCGCGCTGAGCTGGCCGATTTTCCTGGCCTTCGTCGCGGGCGGTGCCGAGCCGGGGGTCGTTCCCGTGCTGCAATGGGTCCAATCGGGCGATCTGTCGTTCGACTGGGCGCTGCGGGTCGATACGCTTACCGCGGTGATGCTGGTGGTGATCACCACCGTCTCCGCGCTCGTCCACCTCTACAGCTGGGGCTATATGGACGAGGATCCGGACCAGCCGCGCTTCTTCGCCTATCTCTCGCTGTTCACCTTCGCGATGCTGATGCTGGTGACCGCCGACAACCTCGTCCAGATGTTCTTCGGCTGGGAAGGGGTGGGCCTCGCGAGCTACCTTCTCATCGGCTTCTGGTTCAAGAAGCCGTCGGCCAACGCCGCGGCCATAAAAGCCTTCGTGGTCAACCGCGTGGGCGATCTGGGCTTCATGCTCGGCATCTTCGGCACCTTCGTGGTGTTCGGCACCACCTCGATCCCGGAGATCCTCGCTGCGGCTCCAGGCATGAGCGGTGCGACCATCGGCTTCCTCGGCTACCGCGTCTCGACGATGGATGTGCTGTGCATCCTGCTGTTCATCGGGGCGATGGGCAAATCGGCGCAGCTGGGCCTCCACACCTGGCTGCCCGATGCGATGGAGGGGCCCACGCCCGTCTCCGCGCTGATCCATGCCGCCACGATGGTGACCGCGGGCGTGTTCATGGTCTGCCGCCTAAGCCCGATGTTCGAGACCGCTCCGATCGCGCTCGGCGTCGTCACCTTCATCGGCGCGGCGACCTGCATCTTTGCCGCCACGGTCGGGACCACGCAGTGGGACATCAAGCGGGTGATCGCCTATTCGACCTGTTCGCAGCTTGGTTACATGTTCTTCGCCGCAGGTGTCGGCGCCTATGGCGCGGCGATGTTCCACCTGTTCACCCACGCCTTCTTCAAGGCGTTGCTGTTCCTCGGCGCTGGCAGCGTGATCCATGCCATGCATCACGAGCAGGACATGCGCTATTACGGTGCATTGCGTAAGGAAATCCCCTTCACCTTCTGGGCGATGCTGGCAGGAACGCTGGCCATCACCGGGGTCGGGATCTACTGGCTCGGCGCGGGCTTCGCGGGCTTCCATTCCAAGGACGCAATTCTGGAAGTGGCCTTCGCGCGCGGCACCGAGATGGGCACCTTTGCCTTCTGGATGGGTACCTTCGCCGCGCTGCTGACCAGCTTCTACAGCTGGCGGCTGATGTTCCTGACCTTCTGGGGCAAGCCGCGCTGGGCCGACAGCGAGCATATCCAGCACGCCGTCCATGCCGGGCACGAGGATTCCGAGGATCACAACCCGGCGGCGCAGGAAGATGCAGGCCACGACGTCCGCCACACCGTTCCTTCGCCCAACTACGAGGCGGGGACCGCGGGCTATCATCCGCACGAAAGCCCGCTCACCATGCTGGTGCCGCTGGGCGCGCTGACGCTGGGTGCGATCTTTGCAGGCTGGGTGTTCAGCCATGCCTTCCTAGACGGTGCCGGGTTCTGGCAGGGTTCGATCTTCTACAACGAGGCGCTGATCCATGAGATGCACGCGGTGCCGCTGCTGGTGAAACTGGCCGCGTCGATCGTGATGCTGATCGGTCTCGCGATCGCCTGGCTGGCCTATGTGAAGGATACCTCTATCCCTGCCAAGGCGGCCGAGCAGCTCGGCCCGGTATACCGCTTCTTCTACAACAAGTGGTATTTCGACGAGCTCTACCACGCCATCTTCGTCAAGCCCGCCTTCTGGCTCGGGCGCCAGTTCTGGAAAATCGGCGATGTCGGCACGATCGACCGCTTCGGTCCCGATGGCGCGGCCTGGGTTGTCCAGCGCGGCAGCGTGCTCGCCAAGCGGGCGCAGAACGGGCTCGTCTATAGCTATGCTCTGGTCATGCTCCTGGGCCTGATTGCCGCGATTACCTGGGTGCTGTTCTGATGGATTTCCCGATCCTTTCGCTAATGCTGCTGGTCCCTCTGGTTGCCGGCATCGCCTGCCTGTTCCTGACTGCGCCGACGGCCCGGATGGTGGCGCTGGTGGCGACGCTGATCGACCTGGCGCTCGGCGTGCTGCTGTGGGTCAATTACGATATCGGCGGCGCGCAATGGCAGTTCACCGAGCGCGCCGAGCTGTTCGCAGGGTTCGACTATGCGCTGGGGATCGACGGCATCGCGCTGATGCTGATCATGCTGAGCGTCTTCCTGATGCCGATCTGCATCCTCGCCAGCTGGCAGGGGATCACGCGCCGGGTCGGCGAATACATGGCCGCTTTCCTGTTCATGGAACTGCTGATGATCGGCGTGTTCGCGGCGCAGGATATGTTCCTGTTCTACATCTTCTTCGAAGCCGGCCTGATCCCGATGTATCTGATCATCGGCGTCTGGGGCGGGGACAACCGCATCTACGCGAGCTACAAATTCTTCCTCTACACGCTGCTCGGCTCGGTGCTGATGCTGATCGCGATGCTGTGGATGGTGAACGTCGCGGGCACCAGCAGCATCCCGGTGCTGATGCAGTATGATTTCGCGCCCAGCGCGCAGACCTGGCTGTGGCTGGCCTTCTTCGCCAGCTTCGCGGTGAAGATGCCGATGTGGCCGGTGCACACCTGGCTGCCCGACGCGCACGTCCAGGCGCCCACGGCGGGCTCGGTCATCCTGGCGGGCGTTCTGCTCAAGCTGGGCGGCTACGGTTTCATCCGTTTCAGCCTGCCGATGTTCCCAGAGGCCTCGGCGCAATTCCTGTGGCTGGTGTTCGCGCTGTCGATGATCGCGGTGATCTACACGTCGCTGGTCGCGCTGGTGCAGCACGACATGAAGAAGCTGATCGCCTATTCGAGCGTTGCGCATATGGCGATCGTCACTGCCGGCTTGTTCGCCTTCAATGTCCAGGGCCTCGAGGGCGCGATGGTTATGATGCTCAGCCACGGGCTGGTATCGGGCGCGCTGTTCCTCTGCGTCGGGGTGATCTACGACCGGCTGCACACCCGCGAGATCGACCGCTACGGCGGACTAGCCATCAACATGCCGCGCTACGCGCTGTTCTTCCTGTTCTTCACCATGGCCAGCATCGGCCTTCCCGGGACCAGCGGCTTTGTCGCCGAATTCCTGGCGCTGGCGGGCGTCTATCAGGTCTCGACCTGGGCCACGCTGGTGCTGACGACGGGCATCATCCTTGGCGCTGCCTACATGCTCTACCTCTACCGCCGGGTGGCTTTCGGGGTGCAGAAGAATGCCGATGCCGCTGCCATGTCCGACCTGAGCTTGCGCGAATGGGTCATGCTCGGCCCGATCGTAGCGGCGGTGCTGTGGATGGGGGTCTATCCCGAAAGCTTCCTCGCGCCGATGCGCGCCGACATCGCCGCGCTCGACGCGCGGCTCGCCCGAGCCGCGCCCGAAGGGGACTCGCGTCCCCAGGTCGGCACGCCGCGCGCGCATGAAGCCAATTATATCGAAGGCGCCCATGGCGCCGCCACAGGCGCAAGCGAGGGCGCCCATTGATGGATTACGCAAGCTCCTTCTACATCATTGCACCCGAGCTGATCCTGACGGGCGCAGCGCTGGTCCTGCTGCTGTTTGCGGCATGGATGCGCGATGCGGCCAAACTCGCCACGGTGGTCGCGATCACGGCGCTGTTCGGCGCGACCTTCTGGACCGGGCACCTGCTGCTCGATCCCTCTTTCGAGATGGGTGCCGATGCCTTTGGCGGGCTCTATCGGATGGACGATTTCGGCAGCGTCGCCAAACTGCTGATCTATCTCGCGACCATCGCCTGTCTGGTCCTGACCCCGCGCTATTTCGAACGCCGCGGCGCCTACCGCGCCGAGTACCCGGTGCTGCTGCTGCTCAACGCGGTCGGCATGGGGATGATGGTCTCCGCCGTTGACCTGATGACGCTCTATATCGGTCTCGAGCTTTCGAGCCTTTCGTCCTACGTCCTCGCCGCATTCCTGCGCGATGACACCAAATCGAGCGAGGCGGGGCTCAAATACTTCATTCTCGGCGCGCTCGCCTCGGGCATCATCCTTTACGGCATGAGCCTTGTCTACGGGTTCTCCGGCACCACCCAGTATGTCGGCATCCGCATCGCCTTCGCCGATGGTCTCTCTACCGGGGCGCTGTTCGGCGTTGTCTTCGTTCTGGCCGGTCTCGCGTTCAAGATCGCCGCGGTTCCGTTCCACATGTGGACCCCGGACGTCTACGAAGGCGCGCCGACACCGGTTACAGCCTTCTTTGCCAGCGCACCCAAGGTGGCGGCGGTGGCGATGCTGGTGCGGATGGCGATCGACGCCTTCGGCGCGCAGGTGGAGGCCTGGCAGCAGATCGTGATCTTCGCGGCAATGGCTTCGATTGTGGTCGGTGCGCTGGGTGCTATCGGGCAGGAGAACCTCAAGCGGGTGCTCGCCTACAGTTCGATCAACAATGTCGGGTTTATCCTGATCGGCCTCGCCACGGCAACGCCTTCGGGCGTGAGCGCGGTGCTGGTCTACCTTACCATCTATGTCGCCATGACCATCGGTGCCTTCGCGGCTGTCCTCATGCTGCGTGATCGCGATGGCGAGCAGCTCGAGACCTTTACCGATATCGCCGGGCTCTCCACGGTACGGCCCGCGCTCGCCTGGGGTGTGCTGCTGCTGATGTTCAGCCTGGCGGGTATCCCGCCGCTGTTCGGCTTCTGGGGCAAGTTCGTGGTCTTCCAGGCCGCGGTTCAGGCCGACATGATCATTCTCGCCGCGATCGGCATCGCCGCCAGCGTGATCGGCGCTTTCTACTACATCAAGTTCGTCAAGGTGATGTTCTTCGACGAGCCCGTCCGCGAGGCCGAGACGCAGAGCCCCCTCGGCCATTGGGTCGTGCTCGGAATCTGCGTGCTGATCGTTTCGCCGCTCGGTTATCTGCTCACGCCCTGGCTGGGCGCGGTTGCCGACGGCGCCGCCGCCGCGCTCTTCACCGTCGTTTGATCCGCACCGTATCGCAAACCGGCTCGACTAACGCCGACCTGCTCGCCGCGCTGCGTTCCGGCGAGCGCGTGGGCGAGGGCGACTGGCTGGTAGCCGACCGCCAGAGCGCCGGGCGCGGCCGTCAGGGGCGCGACTGGTTCGACGGCACGGGCAATTTCATGGGTTCGACCATCGTCAGGCTGAGCCCGCGCGATCCCTCGCCCGCAACGCTGGCGCTGGTAACGGGGGTGGCGGTCCACGAGGCAGTGCTGCCGCTGCTCGCCGAAGCTTCGGCGCTGACGCTCAAATGGCCCAACGATCTGCTCTACGCCGGCGCCAAGCTGGCGGGCATCCTGCTCGAGCGGCAGGATGATGCCATCGTCGTCGGTATCGGGGTCAACCTAGCCGCCGCGCCGAAACTGCCCGATCGCGCGACGATCGCACTCGCAGAGCTTGGCCCGGTGCCCTCCCGCGATTTTTTCGCCCAAAGCCTCGCCACGCATTTTGCCGCGGAGCTCGATCGCTGGCGGACCTACGGGCTGGAACCGCTGATCCGGCGCTGGGAAGCTGCGGCGCACCGATTGGGGACTGCTCTGACCGTCAATCCGCCCGGGGAGACTGCGATCTGCGGATGCTTCGCAGGGCTCTCGCCCGAAGGCTCGCTCAGGCTGCGCTTGGACAACGGGTCGGAGCGTGTCATTCACGCCGGCGACGTGATGCTCGCAAATTAGGACATGACAATGTTGCTCGTCGCCGATGTCGGAAACACGAATGTCGTCTTTGCCCTGTTCGAAAAGGACGGGAAGGGCGGGCGCACGATCCGCACCCGCTGGCGGATCGCCACCGATCCGCGCCGGACGGGCGACGAATACGCGGTCTGGCTGCTCCAGCTGCTCCAGATCGAAGGCTACAGCCGCGACGACGTCAACCAGTTCATCATCGGCTCGGTGGTGCCGCGCGCGGTCCACAATCTCACGCTGTTCGCGCGCAAGTATTTCGACGTCGAAGCGATCGTCGCCGGGGCGGGAGAAGACGGTTGGGGGTTCGAGGTCGATGTCGAGGAGCCGCGCTCGCTCGGCGCCGACCGCGCGCTCAACGCCATCGCCGCTCATGCGCGATACGAGGGCGATCTCATCCTGATCGACTTCGGCACTGCGACCACCGTCGATGCGGTGGACTTCACCGGTGCGTACAAGGGCGGCATCATCGCGCCCGGCATCAATCTCTCGCTGGACGCACTGGTGGGGAACACTGCCAAGCTCCCGCGCATTGCCATAGAGAAGCCACGCAGTGACAGCGTCATAGGACGCAACACCGAAGATCAAATGCTGATCGGCGTATTCTGGGGCTACATTGCCATGATCGAAGGACTTGTTACGCGCATGAAAGCGGAAATCGGAAGACCCTGCAAAGTGGTCGCCACCGGCGGGCTCGCCGTATTGTTCGACGAGCATACTGGGCTGTTCGACCATGTCGACAGCGAGCTGACGCTCGAGGGCCTGGCCATTCTGGCGGATCGGCACAGCTCTTGAAAAAGGATTTCACCCCCGAAGACGAATTGCTGTTCCTCGCGCTCGGCGGTTCCGGCGAAATTGGCATGAACGTCAATCTCTACGGCTGCCGCGGTCGCTGGCTGATGGTCGATCTGGGAATGACCTTTTCCGGCGGGCAATACCCCGGCGTCGATCTGGTGTTCGCCGATCTCGACTTCATCGAGGAGCGAGCCGACATGCTGGACGGCATCGTGCTGACCCATGCGCATGAAGACCATATCGGCGCGATCCCCTATTTCGCCTCCGAACTGGGCGTCCCGCTCTACGCCACGCCTTTCACTGCCGACCTGATTCGCCGCAAGCTGCAGGAGGCGGGGCTGGTCGACGATGTCGAACTCAACATCATCGACCACGATCACGGCCAGTTCTCGGTCGGCGCTTTCGATGTGACCTATATCCCGCTGGCTCACTCCATCGCGGAAGGGCACGCGCTGCTGATCGAAACGCCGCATGGCACCGTGTTCCACACCGGCGACTGGAAGCTTGACGAAGACCCGATCGTCGGCGAGCCGACCACCGAGGAAGAGCTGCGCGAGATCGGCGACGAGGGCATCCTCGCAATGGTCTGCGACAGTACCAACGTCTTCAACCCGCAGCCGAGCGGCTCGGAAGGCGGAGTATATCGCGGGTTGCTCGAGGAAGTGCGCAAGCATTCCGGCCGCCGCGTTCTGGTCACCACCTTCGCAAGCAATGTCGCGCGGCTGCACACGCTGGGCGAAGTGGCGCGCGAAACCGGACGCCAGCTCTGCGTCGCCGGGCGTTCGCTCGATCGCATCATCGAGGTTGCGCAGGACAATGGCTATCTGCAGGATATGCCCAAGCCGATCGACTTCAAAACCGCCATGGGTCTGCCCCGCGGTGAAGTGCTGATCATCGCCACCGGCGGGCAGGGCGAACCGCGCGCCGCGCTGGCCCGCATCGCCGAGGGCAACCATCAGATCGAGCTGACTGCGGGCGACGTGATCCTGTTCTCCAGCCGACAGATTCCGGGCAATGAAGTCGCGATCGGCGCGATCCAGAACAAGCTCGCTGAAAGCGGCATCGTACTGGTCAGCGGCCGCGAGGGCGATATCCACGTTTCCGGCCATCCCGGTCGCCCCGAGCTCGAGGCGCTCTACGAATGGCTCCAGCCCGAGATCCTGGTGCCGGTCCATGGCGAGGTGCGCCATATGCAGGAACAGGTCCGGCTTGGCCGCTCGCGCGGGATCCCGCATTCGGTCTATCAGAAGAACGGCGACATGGTCCGGCTCGCCCCCGGCAAGCCCGGCAAGATCGGCGAGGTTCGCTCCGGCAGGCTGGTGCTTGATGGCGACATCATACTGCCCGCAAATGGTGACGCGATCACAATGCGTCGCCGGATCGCGCTCGACGGAGTGTTGATTGTAGCACTCGACGATCGCCTCCTGCCCCGTGTCGAAGGGGTCGGCCTTCCGCTCGACGAGGATTACGACGCTTTCGTCGCCGAAGCGGAGGCCGATGTGGTGAAAGCGATTGCCCGCCTCAAGGGCAAGTCGCGCCAGAACCGCGGCGAAATCCACGAGGCCGCCCGGCTCGCCGCCCGCCGAGCCGCCCAGCGCTGGTCCGGCAAAAAGCCGCAGGTCCGCGTGCTCATGCCGCGCGAGGGGTGACGCGATGCAGTGGACATCAATTCTCGCGATCTATTTTCTGGTCTGGGTGATGACGGCCTTCGTCATGCTCCCCTTCGGGGTGCGGACGCATGACGAGCTCGGTCTGGAGAAGATTCCGGGCCAGGCCGACAGCGCACCGGCGAATTTCCGGCCCGGTCAATTGGTGTTGCGGGCAACAGTGATCGCAGCGGTACTGACCGCGCTCTATATGGCCAATTACGAGTTCGGGTGGATTACCGCACAAGACCTCGACCTCGTCGGGCTGGGCGAGGACTGAGCTATTCGCGCAGGCGTTCGATGGCCTGCGCCAGCGCGACATAGAGCTTGCCGATATCCGAGCTGAGCACTGTTACGCCCAACGCATGGCCGTCGCGCGTCGAGAGCAACGTCCGCAGCATCGCCTCGAAATCGTGGATGTAGCGGCTGACATGCTCGCGGAAATCCGGATCGGCGTCGTAGATTTCGGCAATCTCGCGGGCTTCGGTGTTGTCGAGCAGGCGTACCGCGCGGCGGGTGAAGATACCGCGATCGCCGCGCAAATACGAGGTCCAGGCCCGGTCGGTGACATCGGTCGACAGCGCCTTGCCGATATCGATCGCGTTGGAATTGAGCGATTCGGTGATCAGCGCGACCCGGCGGCTGAAGTCATTGTCGACCTGTTCCTCGGCCATCTCGCGCGCGCGGCTTACCCGGCTTTCCAGATTGCTCGCCAGCTCGTTCACCTTGGCCAGTTGGTCGCGCAGGAACAGCGCTGCCTCGCGGCTCGCCGCGGTCGCGCGGTCGCTGGCCTCGTCGAGCGAGCCGATCGCCTCGCTGGCCCGTTCTTCCACCGCGCGGTCGATCGCTGCGGCGCTGGCCTCGCCCACGCGGTCGGCAAGCTTGCGGATGCGGGCGGCGTGGTCCCCCTCGATTGAAGTCAGCGCGCTGCGGGCGCGCTCTTCCAGTTCGGCTATTGCGGCGGTCAGGTCCTCGCGGGCCCGTTCGGCGACCGCGACGTTCTGCAAATCGACCGCGTCCAGACGATCGCGCAATCCGTCGAGCGCTTCGGCCTGCTCGGCGATCGTGCCGGAAAGGGTCTCGCGGAATTCGCCGATCGTGGCGATGGCGGCGCGGCTGTGGTCCCCGGCCAGATCGACGGTTTCGGTGAGCGCGGTCCCGGCCTCTCGGGCTTCGTCCATGGTCGCGCGCAGGCGGCCGGTGCGCCCCTCGGCATCGGCGAGGCGATGCTCGAAATCGGCGATCGCGACGGGCAAATCGTCCTTGGCATGCCGGGCACTGGCCTGGATCAACTCAAGCAAGCGCACGCTGGCATCGGTGAGACCGGCAACGGCTTCGTCGGTCCCGTCGAGTGAGCCACGGCTCTGCGCGAGCGTATCGCGCAGATTGGCGACGGCGGCTGCCAGCGCGTCGCCCGTCTCGCGGCCCTGATCGGAAACGACTCCCATCTGCGCCCCGAGTTCGGCGACCCGCTCGGCCAGTGCCTCGCCCTGTTCGGCCAGTGAGCGGATATGGATTGCCTGCGTATCGCGCCGTTCGGCCAAATCGCTGTCGAGTGCTGCGAGCCGGTCCTCCAGCGCCGCAAGTGCACCGTCCTCGAGAGCGGCGAATTCCTCGCGGCGCTCGGCGATGTGGGTGTTGAACGTCTCCTCGCGCTGCGCGAGCCTGAGATCGACGCCCTCGGCTTCGGCGATAAGCGCGTGCAGTTTCCGGTTGGACGCATCGAGAGACTGTGAATCGAGTCGCGTGACTTCCTTGAGCACGGCCGTCAGCCGCTCGTGCAGAGCTTCGATCTGGCTGCGCCACGCGGACAGTGCCGCTTCCTCGCCATCGCGGACCGCTTGAGCGGTGGCCGCAGCGTCGTCGCGCAGCGCACTGATCCGCGAGCGCAGATCCACCAGCGCGGCGTTTTCGTCCTCGCGGTGCGCCTGCGCCAATTCGTTCATCTCGTTTCGCAATGCCTCTGCGCGCGTCCGGATATGGGCGAGCGCATCAATCTCGCGCCCGTCGAGTTCGGTGCGGAAGGCTTCGCTGTCGGCGCGCAGCGCCGCGAAGCGATCGGACGCCGCGGCGTCGATCTGGTCGAGCCGCGCGCCAAGCTCGTCGAGTGTGCCATCGATCCGCTCGCGCAGCGATCCCACCTGGCGCTCGCTCGCTTCGCCGAATTCGTTGAGGCGCGCGAAGCCCGACGCCAGCTCGTCGAGCTGTGCCTTGGCGGTACGACCGGCGCTGCCGATCTGGTTGGAAACATCGCGCGCCGAAGTGGCGATCACGGGCAGATTGTCGCGGAGTTTGGACATATTCTCCACGGCTGTGGTGCTGACGCTGGCGATCGCATCGACCTGCGCCCCATTGTCGTGCACCAGTTCCTGCAACCGGCCCGCATGCTCGGAAATCCGCTCGCTCGCCGAACGACCGAGGAATTCCAGCTCGCGGCTCTGCGTGGTGAGAAATTCGCGCGCCATGCTGAGCTCGCGGTTGATATGGTGCAGCCGCTCCTCGAGCCGCTCCGATTCAAGCGAGAGCACGCGTGCGGCATTGCCGAAGCGGTGGGCTTCGCGGGAGGAGTTGCGCATCGCCAGCAGCCAGATACCAACCACCAGCAACACGGGAACGGCCCAAGCGGTAATCCAACCGATCCACTGCTGCGGCGTGCCACCTGCGAGGATATCACCGCGGTTGGCCCAGCCGAAGAAGCCCGTCCAGCCCAGAATGACCAGCATGGCGAAGGCGGGAGTAACCCAGGAAAAACCCAGCTTTGGCGGCGTAGCCTCGACCCATTCTAGCTCTTCGTCGACGACGTATTCTTCCGCAAGGGCGGAGTTTTGGGCCTCGCCGTCAACAAGCGTTTCGGAAGACGGGTCGGTCTCGTCTCCCTCCACGGCGCGGATATGCGGTCCTGTGTTCATACGTGAAACTATCACAACTGCGTCCCGGTTAAACCCTGTTTTAACCAAGGCCTGCCAAGGGGGGGCATGGCATTCCAATCCGGGCCCTTCGAAGCCGCACTGGCAACCGCCGCCGGTGAGGACGGTTTTCTCCAGCGCGAACTCAAGGCAGGTTTCCTTGAAAGCGCCGAACGCCAGCTCGATCTCATGCGCCGTTCGCGCTGCGATGCGAACTGGCAGATGGCTGCGCTTCGGCTGCACGCGCTGGCCGGCGGCTTTCATGCGACGCAATTGATGGAGATGGCCCAAGTGGCGCTTGGCGGGGTGCCCGGCGATCCCGCGGCCTTGCGCGAAATCGAGACGCATCTTGGCGAAATCCGGGGCCGGACTACCGGCTGAAGGCGCTTTGGGATTTGGCAGGTGGTGCGCTTGTCTCTATCCTTTGCGAACTCATACCAATCTCGGAAACCCGCCACCTTTGCGCATCGCCATCCTGACTGCTCTTGCCGACGATCCCGACCACAAGGGACGCAAGCGCGCGTTCCGGAGCTTCGCGGGGCGCTCGATCCTGTCGCATCAGCTCGATTGCGCGATCGATCTGGGCTGCGAAAGCGTGGTCTGCCTGGTTGGCGGGCTGGGGCAGGATGTCATCGCCTGCCAGCACCGTGCGGAAGCCGCAGGCGTGCGCTTTCAGGCGATCGAGGATCTTCGCCGCCTGTCGGGCCTGGTCAAGGCGGATGACGATGTTTTCGTGCTTGCCGATGGCCTGCTGCCCGCCGTCGAGGAGGCAGTCCGCCTGCTGGCCGAACGACCGGTGGTGCTGACCTTTACGGCCGACCCGGCGCTGGGCTTCGGGTTCGAGCGGATCGATGGCGAGCGTGCCTGGGCGGGGATGCTGCGAACGCGGGGCCAGTCCGTCGAACGCCTGTCCGATCTGCCACCCGACGCCGAAGCCGCCTCGGCACTGCTGCGGATCGCCTTGCAGACGGGGACACGGCAGACGCCGCTCGACCCGGCACTGCTTGCGAATGGTGACTGGCTTTTGCGCGCTGATCCACCGACGCTGCTGGCGCGCGAGAAACGCTGGATCGCCGGACGGGTCCCGCCCGTATCCTTCGCGGCCCCCGGTCTGGCCACGGCGGAGCGGATCGGCAGCCGCTTGGCGCGCGACATCGTAGGAACCCGATTCGAGCGAATCCCGCTGCTCGCCGCTGTCGCTGCGGGCGTGCTTGCCGCATTGATGGCGACTCTCGGCAAACCGCTCGTGGCGCTATCGCTCGGGACGGCGATGGCCGTGCTGCTGCCAATTGCCGGGATCATCCAGCGGCTTGGGCGCATGCCGCGCAATCGCACGAAGCGATTCGGAGTCGATACGACGCTGCGCGCAGGCGCCGACTTGTTGCTCATCTCGCTGATCGCACTGACCATTCCGATTGAAGGCCCCGCCTGGCTGCGGCTGTTCGTGCCCGCGATCCTGTTCGGCCTGCTGCGGCTCGGCGAGCAGTTCACCCTCGATCCTGACGCGCCGGGAAGCTCGGTCAGCTTGCGGGCGCTCTATGCCGACCGGATCGTGCTCCTCGCCTTGCTGCTGCCGTCCGCATTTTTCGGGATCGTCCAGCTCGCCTGCGCGGTCCTTTCGCTGCTCGTGCTCGGTTCGCTTTTCGTCCGCGACGCGGGGGTGCGCGGACTAACGGCGGATTAACCACGCCATGCTACGCGCAAACCATGATCGAGCCCAAACAAATGGCTGAAACCGAATGGCCCGAAGGCGACGCGCTGCGCATCGCGCTGGCACGGGGCGACCGGGCGCTGGGCCGTATCGGTCCGATCCTCGGACATCTGTTGTCGGCGCGCGACCAGTCGCTGTTCAGCGATGCCATCGTGGCGCGGGTGCGCGGCATGCTGATCCACCTCGCCTGGCAGGTCCTGCGCGTCCAGGCCGAGGCAACCGGGCAGAAGGGACGCGAGCAATTCGCCGCCGAACATGGCGAGGCGCTGGCCGAGCATTTCTTTGCCAGCCCGCTGCTGGTGGCGCATTGCCATGCGCTCGCGCTGGAATGGCGGCTGGCCTCGGGTCTTGAAGAGGAAGGCGCGCTCGACCCGGTACTGTCGCCTCTGATGCAGACGCTGATCGGGCATGAGGACACGCAGATCGCCAGCGCCGGCATGGCCGCGCTCGCCGCGCAGGCCCGCTTCGCGCAGGCCCAGCGGCGGATGGAGCTGCCCATCGCAGAGCTGCCGGGCGACCTGCTGCATGAGGCGCTGCTGGCCTGGCGCGCCTTCAACCGCAACGAACGCTCCGATGCGCTGACCCGCGCCGAAGGCAAGCTGCGCGCGGATTTCGACGAGGGGGCGGGGCGGCTGTCGCTGCTCGACCGCGTTGTCACCACGCTGGGATCGGGCGCCAATGCGGCGCTGGCGATCGACCATGGGGGGGTGGCGCTATTCCTCTCCGCGCTGGCGCTGCGCTCGGGGCAAAGCCGCGATATTGCCGCGCTTGCGACCAATGAGCAGCAGGCGGCGCGGCTGGCGCTGAGTTTGCGCGCGGCCGGCCTCAAGCCCCAGGATGTCGAAGCGCAACTGCTGCGCATCCATCCGCACGAATTGCCACCGCAAGGTCTGGAACAGATCGGCACGCGCGAAGCCGCACAATTGCTCGCGCAGGGTACGACACTTGGCACGAGCCGGGGCGGAGTCTGAGCGATGGCAACGGTGGGGACACGCTATCTGGCGCATGGCACGGTCGATGACGAAGGACGGCTGACCATGGCCGATGAGCCCCTCGCGGGGTTGCAGCACGCCTGTGGCGGAGAAATCGGCGCAACGGTCGCCATCCCCGAACTTCTCGCACTGGTCACCAAGGCCCAGCGCTACGGCCTCAGGCTGGCGCGCCAGTTCCGCGCCATCGACGGCGAGGAGCGGATCACCGCCTGGGTGGAAATCGAGCCAGCCACCGCGTCAGATGGCACCGTCACCGGTTGTGAATTGGCGGTCGTCTCTTGGCAGACCGAGGAAATTCCGCCCGAGGATGAAGTCGAAGCGGCCCGGCGGCGCAGCGAGATCGCGCGCAACCTGTCCGATCTCACCGCGCGGCTCGATCCCGATCAGCAGGTGCTATCGGTCGAGGTCGAAGCACCCGATCTCACCCGGCTCGAGTTGTCGATGCAGGCGGGGATCGGACGACCCTGGACGGATTTCGTCGATTTTCCCGGCAACAGCCGCCGGCAGCCGCTGCACTGGCGCCTGCTAGATGGCGCGGAATGCACGGTCGAGGGATCCAAGCGCAGCTGGACTGCGCATCTCGAACCGCTTGGCCAGCCCGATCCCGGGAGCTCGGGCTTCGTGCTGCATCTTTCGGCCAACAAACCGCTCGGCTTGCAGGAGCTGGAACTCGGCCAGACGACGACCCCCGAGGCCCCCTCGCTGGGCCGCGACATTTCGCCGGTGCTGCGCCAGCCGATCAACCGCATCATCGCCAATGCCGAAACCATCCGCACCAAGCTCGCCGGGCCGCTGGCCGAGGAATACAGCGACTACGCCGCCGATATCGCCACTGCGGGCCAGCATCTGCTCTCGCTGATCGACGATCTGTCGGATCTCGAGGTGGTCGAATCGGAAGACTTCGTCACCGCCCCCGACAGGATCGATCTGGGCGATGTGGCGCGACAGGCCTGTGGCATTCTGGGGGTTCGTGCGCGCGAGAAGGGCACCACGCTGGTCCCGCCGGTAAAGGGCGAGAGCCAGCTGGCGATCGCCGAGTTTCGCCGTGTGCTGCAGATACTTATCAACCTGATAAACAATGCGATCCGCTATTCCCCCGAAGGCAGCCAGGTCTGGGTCCGGCTCGACCGGATCGGCCAGCGCGCGCTGATCACCGTGGCCGACCAGGGGCACGGCATTCCCGAGGACCAGCAGGAAAAGGTGTTCGAGAAGTTCGAGCGTCTGGGCCGGAGTGGCGATGGTGGGTCTGGGCTGGGCCTCTATATCTCGCGCCGGATCGCCCGCGCGATGGATGGCGATCTGACCGTCGAGAGCGCGCCGGGGCAGGGCGCCCGCTTTACTCTGTCCGTGCCCGCAGCGGAGGAATTGCGCAGCCGACCGCGCGGAGGGCCTGGGGCGGATGCGGTCGAACCGCCCGAGGGCAAGTGACACGAAAAAGGGGCGCTGAAGCGCCCCTTTCCCTTACAAAAATTGAGTCGACGCTCAGCGCCTGTCGATCGACACGTAATCCCGCTCGGTCGGGCCGGTGTAGAGCTGACGCGGGCGACCGATGACCTGGCCTGGATCGGAGATCATCTCGTTCCACTGCGACACCCAGCCAACGGTGCGCGCCAGTGCAAACAGCGCGGTGAACATCGTGGTCGGGAAGCCGATCGCCGAAAGGATGATCCCCGAGTAAAAATCGACATTGGGGAACAGCTTCTTCTCGCGGAAGTAATCGTCGTTGAGCGCGATTTCTTCCAGCTGCATCGCCGTCTCGAACACCGGGTCGGTGACGTTGAGCGCTTCGAACACCTCGCGCACGGTCTTCTGCATCACCGTCGCGCGGGGATCGTAATTCTTGTACACGCGGTGACCGAAACCCATCAGGCGGAACGGATCGTTCTTGTCCTTGGCGCGCTCGATGTAGTGCGGGATGCGGTCGGGGGTACCGATTTCCTTGAGCATGTTGAGCGCCGCCTCGTTGGCACCGCCATGCGCGGGGCCCCACAAGCAGGCGATGCCTGCCGCGATGCACGCAAACGGGTTGGCACCCGAAGAGCCGGCAAGCCGCACGGTCGAGGTCGAGGCGTTCTGCTCGTGATCGGCATGGAGGATGAAAATCCGGTCCATCGCCTTTTCCACCGCCGGGTGGAGCTCATATTCCTCGGCAGGAACGCCGAAGGTCATGCGCATGAAATTGCCAGTGTAGCTGAGGGAATTGTCGGGCTGCAGGAAAGGCTGCCCGATCGAATATTTATACGCCCAGGCCGCGATGGTCGGCATCTTGGCGATCAGGCGATGCGAGCTGATCTTGCGATGCTCGGGATCCGAAATATCGGTGCTGTCGTGATAGAAAGCCGAAAGCGCGCCGACGACGCCGCACATGATCGCCATCGGGTGCGCGTCGCGCCGGAAGCCCTGATAGAACTGGCGCAGCTGATCGTGCAGCATGGTGTGCCGCGTGATCGTGTAGTCGAATTCGTCGAGCTCGGTCTGGTTGGGCAGTTCGCCGTTGAGCAGAAGGTAGGAGACTTCCATGAAGCTGGAACTCTCGGCCAGCTGTCCGATGGGGTAGCCGCGATGGAGCAGAACGCCTTCCTCGCCATCGATGAAGGTCAGCGCGCTTTCGCAGCTGGCAGTCGATTTGTAGCCGGGATCGAAAGTGAACTTGCCGGTCGATCCGTAGAGCTTGCGGATATCGACCACATCGGGTCCGCAACTGCCCTGAAGCACGGGGAAATCCACGCTGTCGCTGCCGATTTCGAGTTTTGCCTGCTTGTCGGTCATGGCTGCCTCCTTGGCTGTTAGCTGTTGTTATTTGTGCCTGCGGGTTGGGCGGCCTGCGCGTCGATACGCGCCAGCGCCTCGTCCTTACCCAGCAGGACCAATACGTCGAAGATGCCCGGGGATGTGGTCGTCCCGGTAAGCGCGGCGCGCATGGGTTGGGCGAGCTTGCCGAGCCCGAGTTCGAGGCGTTCCGCAAGAGCTTTGGTAGTGGCCTCGAGGGTCTCGATTGTCCAGTCATTTTCCTCGTGCAAAGCCGCGGAAATATGCCCCAATCGTTCGCGTCCCTCGTCGTCCAGCAGCGCCGCCGCCTTCTCGGTCATGGCGAGCGGACGGGTGGCGAACAGGAAGGCGGCGCCCTCGGCCAGTTCGTCCAGATGCTTCGCGCGCGGCTTCAGCACCGGCATCGCTTGTGTGAGCAACTCACGGTCGGCCTGGGCCCCGATCCGCTCGGCGACCAGCGCTGCCAGCCGCGCGTCGTCGGCCTCGCGGATGTAATGGCCGTTGAGGTTCTGCAGCTTCTTGATGTCGAAACGCGAGGCGCTCTTGCCGACGCCAGCGAGGTCGAACAGCTCGACCGCTTCGTCGCGCGTGATTTCCTCGCGATCGCCATGACCCCAGCCCAGTCGCAACAGATAGTTGAACAGGGCTTCGGGAAGGACACCTTCTTCGTCGCGATAGGCTTCGACGCCCACCGCTCCGTGGCGCTTGGAGAGCTTGGCGCCATCGGCGCCGTGAATCAGCGGCACATGTGCATAGACAGGCTGGGGCCAGCCGCCTTCGATCGCATCCATTGCATGATAGATCGGCAGCTGGCGGAACGCGTTGTTGAGATGGTCGTCGCCGCGGATGACATGGGTGACCCCCATGTCGTGATCGTCGACCACCACTGCGAGCATATAGGTCGGGGTGCCGTCGGCGCGCAGCAGGATGTAATCGTCGATCTCGACATTCTGCACTGTCACGCGGCCCTGGACGGCGTCGTCGATCGCGGTCTCGCCATCGGCCGGGGTCTTGAGCCGAACGGTGTAGGGCGCGCCTTGGGGAGCCTCCGAGGGGTCGCGGTCGCGCCAGCGGCCGTCGTACCGCATCGGCTGCTTGGCGGCGCGCTGCTCGGCGCGCATCGCTTCCAGATCCTCGGGCGTGGCGAAGCATTTGTAGGCGTGGCCCGCCTCGAGCAGCGTCAAGGCCACTTCGCGGTGGCGATCGGCGCGTTGCGACTGGAAAACCGGGGGTTCATCGTAGTCGAGGCCGAGCCAGTCGAGACCCTCGAGGATCTTGTCGATAGCGTCCTGGGTCGAACGCTTGGCGTCGGTGTCCTCGATCCGCAACAGAGCCTTGCCGCCGTGGTGGCGGGCGAACAGCCAGTTAAACAGGGCGGTGCGCGCGCCGCCGATATGCAGGAACCCGGTGGGCGAGGGAGCGAAGCGCGTCACGACCTGTTCTCTTGTCGCAATGCTATCGCTTGCCATCGTCTCGCGTTTCCCTTCAAGTGGCTGCATGGCGACGCAGACAGCGCCGGAGGTGCCGCATCCGGGGGCCGGGGGGCCGAGCGATGCTGCAGTGCAGCGCCCATGGCGCAAGCGGTTCCGCTTGTCCAGCGTGGGGGATGCCGGAGAAGCTTTCCTCACCAGCGCAGGATTCGACCGCGGACCTTGGCTAGCCGTGGCCTTCGCAAGCGGGATCGGGACGTGGTTCCTGCTCGACACCGCCTGGCAGTGGGCTGGCTTTGCCGCGCTTTGTCTGCTTGTGGCAATGGCAGCGCTGGCCGTATGGCGCGGGCGCGACGATCGCATTCGTCTGCTGGTGACCGTGATTTCCATTTGCATCATGCTGGCTACGGGGCTCGCCGTGATCTGGACCCGCTCGGAGATGGTGGGGGCACAGCCCATCGATTATCCGCAGATGATGCAGCTCGACGCGCGCGTTCTTGAACGCGATGAGCAGCCCGCAGAGGATCGGGTGCGCCTGGTAATCGCAGTTCGCGATGCAGAATTGGCGCGGGCGATCAAGGTGCGGATCAACGTCCCGCTGGCGAAGGATTCGTCCGGGTTCAAGGAGGGCGCACGAATCCGACTACGTGCGCGGCTGATGCCGCCGGCTTCGCCGATCCTGCCGGGAACCTATGATTTTGCCCGCGCCGCCTGGTTCGAAGGCTTTGCGGCGACGGGTGCGCTGGTCGGCGATATCGAACTGGTGGAGCCCGCGATTGAAGAGGATGCGCTGGCGGTCGCGCAGAGACGGCTCAGCGCACATGTTCGCGAGAAGCTCGACGGATCTCCGGGGACGATTGCCGCAGCCTTTGCGAGCGGCGACCGCGGCTCGATCGCCGAAGAAGACGATATCGCGATGCGAGATTCCGGACTCTACCATCTGCTATCGATCAGTGGCGTGCATGTCAGCGCGGTAATCGCCGCAGCCTATTTTCTCACGATGAAACTGCTCGCGCTGTGGCCATGGCTGGTGCTGCGGGTGCGACTGCCGTTGGTTGCGGCGGCAATCGGGGCGCTGGCAGGAATCGGCTATACGCTGCTCACCGGCGCAGAGGTCCCGACGGTACGCAGCTGCATCGGGGCATTGCTGGTGCTGGTGGCAATCGGCCTGGGGCGGGAGCCGCTCTCCATGCGGATGGTGGCGGTGGCGGCCTTCGTGGTGTTGCTCATGTGGCCGGAGGCGCTGGTCGGGCCGAGCTTCCAGATGAGCTTTTCCGCGGTGATCGCCATCGTCGCGCTAAGCGGTGCCGCCTGGGTGAAACGCTTTCTCGCCGCGCGCGAGGAAAGCTGGGTCGCAAGAACGGGGCGCCGCGCCGCGATCCTGTTCCTGACCGGGTTGCTGATCGAATTTGCGTTGATGCCGGTTGTGCTGTTCCATTTCCATCGCGCGGGCATTTACGGTGCTTTCGCCAATGTGGTGGGAATCCCGCTGGTGACCTTTGTGACCATGCCGCTGCTGGCGCTGGCATTGGCGCTCGACCTTGTCGGTCTTGGGGCACCGGTCTGGTGGCTGGTCGGACGGTCGCTCGACCTGCTCCTCGCACTGGCGCATGGCGTGGCCGAGCAACCCGGTTCCGTGAAGCTGATGCCGCAAATGCTGCTCGGTACCCTCATTACGATTCTGGCGGGTCTGGCCTGGCTGGCGCTTTGGCAGGGCCGGGCGCGACTCTGGGGCCTCGTGCCGGTGGCTCTGGGAGCGGCGATGTTTCTCTCGACGCCCAAGGCCGACCTCTTGATCACCCGTGACGGGCGCCATGTCGGGATCGTCGGCGAGGACGAGCGGTTGCTGGTCTTGCGCGAAAGCCGCAGCTCCTACGCGCGCGACAATCTTCTCGAAATGGCCGGATCGGACGGGGAGGTCATTCCGCTCGAACGCTGGCCGGGCGCGCGCTGCACGCCCGAATTCTGCGCAATCACTTTGCGGCGCGGAGAACGCGACTGGCACGTGCTGATGGCGCGCGGTCGCGAGATGGTGGAGGAGCGCGCGCTGGCCGCGGCTTGCGACCGCGCGCATATCGTCGTCGCCGACCGGTTTCTGCCGCGCAGTTGCCGTCCACTGTGGCTCAAGGCAGATCGGCGGTTTCTCGAGCGCGAGGGCGGGGCGCTTGTCTATCTCGAAGACGGTGAAGTCCGCACCGTCGCGCAAGGACAAGGCGAACACGGCTGGTGGCGCGGGCAAGGCGATTGACGCGGCTGCTCCGAAGCGCGCTCAGTGGTAGCGGCGCAACAGCCCAGCGAGCTTGCCCTGCACCTGCACCTGGTCGGCGCGGTAGACCTGCGGTTCGTAGGCGGGATTGGCCGGGTCGAGCGTGATCCGCCCATCCGCACGGCGCAGGTATTTGAGCGTTGCTTCCTCATTGTCGACCAGCGCCACGACGATTTCGCCATCCCGCGCGGTGTCGGTGCGGCGGATGAGCGCGAAATCGCCATCGAATATCCCGGCCTCGATCATGGAATCGCCCGAGACCTCGAGCGCATAGTGATCGCCGGGGCCGAGCAGTGCGGCGGGGACGGGAAGGCTCGACTGTCCCTCGATCGCCTCGATCGGCGCGCCTGCGGCGATCCGCCCGTGCAGCGGTAGCTCGATCACGTCGTTGGCCGGTTCGCGTGCTACGGTCTTGGTGGCAAGCGCCGGGATGACCGTATCATTGGCCGGCTTCGGACTGCGACCGGCTGGAACCGCGTCCTCGGGCGTCCGGATGACCTCGAGCGCGCGGGCCCGATTGGGCAGGCGGCGGATGAAGCCACGCTCTTCCAAGGCACTTATCAAGCGATGGACGCCAGATTTCGACTTCAGATCGAGCGCTTCCTTCATTTCCTCGAACGAGGGCGAGATGCCGTTTTCTTCCAGCCGCAGCTGGATGAAGCGGATCAGCTCGTGTTGTTTGCGGGTCAGCATCGCATAGTCCTTGTGCCAGATGCCCGGTGGAACGGGCGAACGAACACGGAACAATTACGAAACAAACATGGCGTCGTCAAGCCTGCTCAGGCAAGCATCATGCAGTCGATCGGATCCCCGAGCGTGGCAGCGGGGGCTTGGGCGGGGCGGATCGCGAGCGCGTCGGCCTGCCACAGCGCATGGAGAGCGCCGCTGTCCTGATTGGCCAGGGGACGGACCGCCCCCTCGACGACCTTTACGCGGACGAACTCCTGGCGGCTGCCGACAGCGGGGAAGGGTGCGCCAGCGGGCAGCCGAGCGGTTCGTGGAAGCGCCTCGGTCGCGCCCAGGAGGGTGCGCAGCAGCGGCAGCACGAGCATGTGGGCGGTGACGTACGCAGAAACCGGATTGCCCGGCAGCCCGATGACGAGGGATCGCCCGAGCCGCGCCACCATCACCGGCTTGCCCGGTCGCATCGCGATCCGCCAGAAATCGACGCGACCGCCGAGCTGCGTCAGCGCTGGCCGGATCAGATCGTGATCTCCCACCGAGGCGCCGCCCGTCGTGATGATGACATCCGCGTCCGCCTGTCCCGCCAGCGCCTCGGCGACCGCACCGAGCCGGTCGGGGACGATGGGCGGTCGCGTGGCATTGACCGGCGAATGGGCCAACATAGCCGAGAGCATCACGCCATTGCTTGCTGGTATATGCGCAGGGCTGGGAAGCGGCGCGCCCGGCGGCACGAGCTCGTTGCCGGTGTCGAGGATCGCTATACGCACTCGCTGGTGGACCGGCAGCGTGCAATGCCCTGCCATTGCGGCGAGCGCGATCAGCCGCGCGTCTATTTTAGCGCCTGCAGAAGCAAGCGGTGTGCCTGCGCTGAAATCATGCCCGGCGGGGCGGATATGAGTGCCTTGCTGCGGCGGTCCGTCGCCGATGAGCCGCAGCGTGTCGCCGCTGCGCTGGGCATCTTCCTGGACGAGGATCGTGTCGGCACCGGCCGGCACAATCGCGCCAGTCGATATGCGCGCGGCCTCACCTTTACCGAGCAACCCGTCGAACGGCTGCCCCGCCGCGCTATCGCCGATGATACGCCAGGGGCCGGGCAAGTCCGCCCAGCGTATCGCATAGCCGTCCATCGCCGACAGATCGGCGGCGGGCTGGTTGCGCTGGGCGGTCAATGGCTGCGCGAGATAATGGCCGACGCAGCGTTCAAGCGGTAGATCGACGATCGGCCCAGGCCGGGCGAGGGCGAGCAGCCGCTGCTGCGCCTCGGCGAGCGGGAGCAGGCCCGAGCCGCTCACGGCGTGTCTGCCACCCAGTCACCCGACTTGCCGCCGCTCTTGGCGAGCAGCCGAACCGGGCCGATGGCCATGCCCTTGTCGAGCGCCTTGGCCATGTCATAGATCGTGAGCAGGGCGACGCTCGCGGCGGTCAACGCTTCCATCTCGACCCCGGTCTTGCCGGTGGTGCGCACCCGGGTTTCGACGCGGATGCCGGTATCGACATAGTCGAATTCGATGCTGACGCTGGCGATCGGCAGCGGGTGGCAGAGCGGGATCAGATTACTGGTGCGCTTGGCCGCCATGATGCCCCCGATGCGCGCGGTGCCCAGGACGTCACCTTTCTTGATGTCGCCCGCGCGGATCGCGGCGATCACCTCGGGTGTCATCGTCACGAATCCTTCGGCCACCGCCTCGCGCACGCTGTCGCTCTTGCCCGAGACATCGACCATCTGCGCTGCGCCCTGCGCGTCGAGATGGCTGAGCTCGTTCATTGCGCGGTTGATCCCGTCAGCAACTGGCGGGTGGCGAGTTCGATATCGTCCTGCCGCATAAGAGCCTCGCCGACCAGAAAGCTGCGCACCCCGTGCCGCGCCATCCGCTGGCAGTCGTCATACGTGAAGATGCCGCTCTCGCAGACCAGCAGATCGCCTTCGGGGACCAGCTCCGCGAGCCGTTCGGTAGTGGCAAGATCGATCTCGAAGCTGCGGAGGTCGCGGTTGTTGATCCCGATCAGAGGCGAGTTCAGCTTGAGAGCGCGCTCGAGCTCGGCCTCGTCATGCACCTCGATCAGCACGTCCATGCCATGATCGAGCGCGGCGCTTTCGATATCGGCCATGGCGTCATCGTCGAGCGCTGCGACGATGATCAGCACCGCATCAGCGCCGAGCGCGCGGCTTTCGGCGACCTGCCAGACATCGACCATGAAGTCCTTGCGCAGGCAGGGCAGGGCGCAAGCGGCGCGCGCCGCCACCAGAAAATCATCGTGACCCTGAAAATAGGGCACATCGGTGAGCACCGAGAGGCAGGCGGCACCGCCCGCCTGATAGGCGGCGGCGTGTGCGGCGGGATCGAAATCCGCGCGGATCAGACCCTTGGATGGGCTGGCGCGCTTGATCTCGGCGATCAGCCCGAAGCCAGTCTGCTGCGCCTGCGTGAGCGCCTTGGCAAAACCGCGCGACGCGGTTTGTTCGCGGGCCATGCGGTCGAGATCGGCACGCGAGTGCTGCTGTCGCCTTTTGGCAACCTCCTCGCGCTTGACCGCGCAGATTTCCTGCAGCTTGTTCACGCTGCCGCCGCCAAAGCGATCCAGCGGTCGAGCAATCTCTCGGCAGCACCGCTGTCGAGCGCCTCACGCGCGATCTCTGCACCATCGAGCCAGTCGGCGGCCTTGCCCGCGACAATCAGCGTGGCGGCGGCGTTGAACAGTACCGCATCGCGATAGGGCCCTGGCGCACCCGCCAGCAGCGCCTGAAGCGCCTTGGCATTGTGGATCGCGTCGCCGCCCCGGATCGCCTCGACTGGCGCGTGGGGTAGCTGCGCCATACTCGCATCCACCCGGCGCATCTCGAATCCGTCGCCGCGAACGTCGGCGAGTTCGTTTCCGCCCGCCAGGCTCAGTTCGTCGATCCCCTCGTCGCCCGAAGCGATGAAGGTACGCTCGGTGCCCAGCCGCGCCTTGGCTGCGGCGTAAATCGGCACGTAGCCCGGACGGGCGATCCCGATCAGCTGGCGCTGGACGCCCGCTGGATTGGAGAGCGGGCCCATCAGGTTGAAAATTGTCCGCTTGCCGAGCCGCTGGCGGATCGGCTGGATGCGGGCCATCGCCGGGTGATGGTTCTTGGCGAAGAGGAAACAGATACCGAGTTCGGCGAGTGTTTTTTCCGCGGTGCGCCCGGCGGCTTCCATATCGAGCCCGAGCGCCTCCAGCGTATCCGCCGCGCCCGACTTGCTGCTGGCGGCGCGATTGCCGTGTTTGGCGACCGGTACCCCGGTTGCGGCGACGACCAGGCTCACCGCGGTCGAGACGTTGAGCGTGTGGTGGCCGTCGCCGCCGGTGCCGCAGCAATCGACCGCATCTTTCGGCGCCCTAATGGGAGCCAGGCGAGCGCGGAGAGCCCGGGCTGCGCCGGCGATTTCGTCGCTGGTCTCGCTGCGCTCGGTCATCGCGACCAGAAAACGCGCGATGTCGTCGTCCCCGACTTCGCCGTCGAGGATCCAGCCGAAGATTTCTTCCGCTTCGGTCTCGTTCAACCGTGCCTCGGCGGAGGGAAGCTGCTTCATGCCGGTACCTTCGCATCCATGCCGCAGAGGTGCAGGAAATTGGCGAGCAGCGCATGGCCATGCTCGGTGGCGATGCTTTCGGGATGGAACTGGACGCCGTGGATCGGCAGATCGCGGTGGCGAAAGCCCATCGCACTGGTGCCGTCGAGGCCGGGTGTCTCGCTGGTCGCATTGACCTCGAGCGCAGCGGGAATGTCCTCGACCACCAGCGAGTGATAGCGGGTGGCGATAAAGGGCGAGGGCAGGCCAGCGAATACGCCCGAGCCGTCATGCGTTACCGCGCTGGTCTTGCCATGCATCAACCCGCCCTGGACAACGCGCCCGCCGAAATACTGGCCGATCGCCTGATGGCCCAGGCAGACTCCGAGCAGCGGCAGGCGCGCATCCGCGCAGGCGCCGACCAGATCGAGACTGATGCCCGCTTCGTTGGGGGTGCAGGGGCCAGGCGAGATGAGCACGCCTTGTGCGCCGCTCGCGATCACCTCGCGTGCACTCAGCGCATCATTGCGCTCGACCCGCACCTCGGCACCCAGCTCCATCAGATAATGGACTAGGTTGAAGGTGAAGCTGTCGTAATTGTCGACGACGAAGATCATTACTCGGCGCTGGCCCTTTTCTCGACCACGATCAAGGGGCCGATCGCCGCGCCGGTATCGAGCCGGCCGGTCGCAGGATTCCACAGCGCCGAGACGTTGCCGTCGAGGTAGAGCGCATCGGACACCGACAATTCGTCGCGATAGAATCGCGCCAGCTTGCCGAAGGAAATCGGCGCGTTGGAGATCACGAAATGGGCACGACCCTTGGCATCGACGCCCACGCCGTTGCGGATCAGGCGAGACTCGCCATCCGTTGAAATCTCAGGGTGCAACTTGCCATCGATCACCAGCATCGGGCCCGACTGCGTCCCGAATTCGGGGCGCTCGCTGACATTGGCGAGGAAATCGGAGGTAGTGCGGATTTCCCAGCTCTCGCCGCTGCCGAAGAACACGCCATTGGGATTGAGGTGGAAATTGCCCTCGCCATCCTGGGTGTTGAGCGTCTTCAACCGCTCGGAATCCTCGACGTAGTAACCGATCGGATCGCCCTCGTCGTCGAACATGCCCGCGTTCATCGCGAAGGCGATGGTCTCGGGGTCGCGGACGCCGGCAAGAGCTGAGAGGCTGCGGTAAATGTCGCCATCTGCTCCGGCGAGGTCGGTGGCGATGCGATGACGCGAGGGAACCGCAAGGCAATGGGTTAGCGATGTGTCCTCGAAGATAACCGAACGACAGGCTGATTCGACCTGGCTGGCAATGGTCGCCTCGGCATCCCCGGCAGTGGTATCCTCCGCTGCGGTGCCGGTCGAATTGCCGCGTCCGATCTCGGCGCGGGCGATCGGCTCGCCTTCGGGTTGCTGCTCGCAGCCGACGAGCGAACAGGCGGCAAGCGCCAGTGCGAAGAGGCTTCGCTTCACTTGCTGTCTCCATTCTCTCTAGCGATGCGAAAGGCTTCGTCGGCTGCGGCGCGCAGCGCGCCTGCCTTGGCCATGCATTCGTTCAATTCATAGTCCGGATCGCTGTCGGCGGTGATCCCGGCGCCGGCCTGGACATGCATTATTCCGTCTTTCAGCACCGCGGTGCGCAGCACGATGCAGCTGTCGAGCGAGCCGTCTGGCGCGAAATAGCCCACGCCGCCGGCATAGGGGCCGCGCGCTTCGGGTTCGAGCTCGGCGATGATTTCGCAGGCGCGCAGCTTGGGCGCCCCGCTGACCGTGCCGGCGGGAAAGCCCGCAAACAGCGCGTCGAGCGCGTCCTTCGCAGGATCGAGCCGGCCGACGACATTGCTCACGATATGCATGACATGGCTGTAGCGCTCGATCGTGAAACTGTCGGTCACGGCAACGCTGCCGGCCGCCGCGACGCGGCCGACGTCGTTGCGCCCAAGATCGAGCAGCATCAAGTGTTCTGCGCGTTCTTTCGCGTCGGCCAGCAGCGAATGCTCGGCATCGCGATCGGCCTGCGGGGTGGCGCCGCGCGGACGGGTCCCGGCGATCGGGCGCACGGTGACCTCGCCATCGCGGACCCGGACAAGGATCTCGGGGCTCGAGCCGACGACGGCGAATCCGGGGAGGTCGAGGAAATAGAGGAAGGGGGAGGGGTTCACCCGGCGCAAGGCGCGGTAGAGTTCGATGGGAGGGAGCGGGAAGGGGCAGGAGAAGCGTTGGGCGAGGACGACCTGAAAGATATCGCCGGCGACGATATAGTCCTGCGCTTTGAGCACCATAGCCTTGTATCTGGAGGCTTCGAGCTGGGGATCTAGAACCGCCTGGGTTGGAATATCCGCGACCGGCACAGAAGCCGGAACCGTTTGCGCCAGGCGCTCGAGCGCCTCGTCGATGCGCTTTTCGACCGACACTATCTGCTCGGCAATAGTCGAATCGACATTCGACCACAGCGGCGCGACACAGAACAGCATGTCGGTCAGAGTGTCGAACACGAGAATAAGCGTCGGGCGGACGAACATCATGTCGGGCAGGTCGAGCCCACCAGCGGTGGCGCTCGGCAGATCCTCGACCAGCGCGATGGTCTCGTAGCCGAAATAGCCGACCAGGCAGGACAATACCGGCGGGAGCTCCTCAGGGACCTCGATCCGGCATTCCGCCACCAGTTCGCGCAAGGTGGCGAGCGTATCCGAACCGCAGGGCGCAAAACCCTCGCGGTCCCTCGCCCAGTCGCGGTTGATCGTCGCTCCGTTGCCATCGGCCCGGAACACGAGGTCCGGCGCGAGGCCGAGCAGGCTGTAGCGCCCGCGGACCTCGCCGCCCTCGACCGATTCGAGCAGGAAATCGCCGCGCTCGGGCTCGAACAATTTGAGCGCCGCGCCCACCGGGGTCTGGGTATCGGCGAGCACCCTCCGCCAGACCAGCGCCGGGCGTCCGGCGCTCAGTTCGGCGGCGGCGTGCGTTGCGCCTTGCGTCTGGGTCAGCGTCGCCTCCTAGCGCTCGCCGGTCAATTGGCGGCCGACCGCGTCGATGGCGGTCTGGTTGCGCTCGACCCCCATCGCTTCGCGCATCGCGACAACCAGCTGGTCGCCGTATTCCTGACCCACGGTCTGGCCAAGCTGGGTCTGCGCCTGTGCGATCAGCGGATCGTCATTGGCCATCTCGCCGAGTTCGATATCGTCGAGATCGACCACGAACCAGCCGAGATCATTGGCCGCTTCGAGCCGCTTGCTGGTCCCCTGCGCCATGCTGAACAGCAGCGCGAGCGGCGGCGGGATCCGCTGGTCGCCGCGTCGGGCGAGGTCTTCGCGGGTCAGGCCGATCTGCTCGGCAGCGGGCAGGGCCACGTCTTCGGCTGCCAGCGCACTGGCCATCGTGGTGCCGCCGCGCAGCCGCGCCAGCACCCGGTCAGCGGCAGCGCGGGCAGCCTGCGAACCCCGGGAGAGCTTCCAGCTGGTCACCACATCCTCGCGGATCTCCGCCAGCGGCGCGGCGGCCGAAGCGGTGATCGCGGCGGCTTCGAAGACGGCAAAGGTTTCGCCGCGCGCCACCTCGCCGACCTGCGGCTGGCTTTCTTCCATCTGGAAGGCGGTCGCGAGCACCGGTGCGATCTCCTCGGCGATGGTCTCGCCCTGCGTCCCGTAGATACCGCCATCGGCGGTGACGGGACGGGTGTTCCGGACTTCGAGATCGAGATCCTGCGCGATCGCGGTCAGCGTCTCGCCATCGTCGATCCGCTCTTCGATCTCAGCCGCAAGATCGACCAGCGCGCGGACGCGCTTCTCCTCGCGGATCGTGGTGGCCAGCTCTTCGCGGACCTGCGCGAGGCTGCGCCCCTGCGTCGTCTCGACCGCATCGACCCGCGCGACATGCCAGCCCAGCGCACTGCGCGTGGGCTCGGTGATCGCACCATCGGCCGCGCCGAAATAGGCCTGCGCAACCGCGGGCGAGGCATCGTCGGCGACATCGGCGCGCGACTGTTCCTCGAGGGTGGAGGCACGGAAGCCGGCTTCCTGCGCCACCGCCTCGAACGACGCACCGCCGGCGACGCGCTGGCGAATGGATTGCGCGGCCGCTTGCGTCGGTACGATGAGCTGGGTGAAGCTGCGGGTCTCGCTGGCCGCATATTGGGCGCGGTTTTCCTGGTAGCGCGCCGCGATCTCGGCATCGGTCGGGGCGATCGCATCCGCGATGGCGTCTTCGCCGAACAGCGCATAACGGATCACGCGCCGTTCGGGGCGGATGAAATCGCCACGATTTTCCTGATAATAGGCCTGCAATTGCGCCGCGCTGGGATCGCCTTCGGGGAAGAAGGCGCCCGAGGGCAGGAAGCCGATCGCGCCCTCTCGGCGTTCCTTGAACAATCGGGCATAGCGGGTCGCCACCGAGCGCGGGATGGTCGCGCCGAAGGTGGCGGGGATCAGGATCTGCTGTCCGAGCAGGCCCGAACCGATATCCTCGCGAACGATGGCATCGGTCAGACCCTGCGCGGCGAGCGCCTGATTGTAGGCATCGGCGCTGAAATTGCCGTCGGCGCCGCGGAAGGCGCCGATCTGCCGGATCTCGCTGTTGATCAGATTGTCGCCGGCGCGCAGCCCGAATTTTTCGGCATAGGTCGAGATCGAATAGCGCGCGATCAGCTGATCGACCACTTCCTCCAACCCGCCCTGCGCGATGAAGGCCGACATCGACAGGGTGGAATCTTCCTGTCGCAGGCGATCCAGTGCGGAAGTCGCCGATTGCGCCAGCTCGGCGCTGTCGATCCGCGCGTCGCCCACCACGGCCACGCGATCGCCGCCGGCGACCCCGCCGAACATCCCCGTATTGGCGACATCGCTGCTGGCAAAGGCGAAAGCGATCAGGCCAAGGAAGGCGAAGGTGATCGCGAGGCCGAATTTCGACTTGAAGAAACTGCGGAAAAAAAGAAGCATGACAGGGAGGCTATCCGAAAAATGCAAAGGTGCAGGCGAAACCGCCGGTCCCGGGCGGGGCCGTTGCCGCTCGCTTTATCCGCGCTGCGACCTTGCCGCAACAGGTGGCGAAGGTTTTGACGCGGAACGCCGGGTCGGCTAGCGGAGCCGGCCCGCCACGCCCATATCGGCGGACCACTCACACCACAGCAGGATGAACGCATGGCCGAACGGCCCTATATCGTTGGAAACTGGAAGATGAACGGCACCCGCGCCATGCTTCCCGAGGCACGGGCGATCGATCGGGCCGCGCAGCGCAACATGAAAGTGGAGGTGGCGATCGCGCCGCCTTTCACGTTGATCCACGCCGTCCATCGCGAAGCCGAGCAGATCGGCGTCGGCGCGCAGGATTGCAGCTGCGATCCCGACGGCGCGCACACCGGCGATATCTCCGCGACGATGGTCGCCGATTCGGGCGCGAAATTCGTCATCCTCGGCCACAGCGAACGGCGCAGCGCGCATGGCGAGACCGACGCGATGGTCGCGGCCAAGGTCGGCTCGGCGCTCGATGCGGGCCTGCGAATCATCCTGTGCTGCGGCGAAAGCGAAGCGACCCGCGACGCGGGCGAGGCCGAAGCCTTCGTCCTTGGCCAGCTTCGGGCGAGCCTTCCCGAAACCGACAATGCCGCCGAGAAGGTCACAATCGCCTACGAACCGATCTGGGCGATCGGCACCGGCAAGACTGCAAGCCTCGACGATATCGAGGCGATGCATGGCGCGATTCGCGCGCTGCTGGTCGAGACCTATGGCGAAGAGGCGGGCCCGGCGGTGCGCATCCTCTATGGCGGTTCGGTCAAGCCCGAGAACGCCCGCGAGATCCTCGCGCTTCCCAATGTCGACGGGGCGCTGGTGGGCGGTGCAAGCCTCTCGGCCGAAAGCTTCCTCGGTATCGCGGTGGCAGCCTCGGAAGCCGAAGAGGCGTAAAAACCGCCGGTCCCTTGTCGCGGTCTTGTCGCGGGGCGCGGCTGCGCCTAGATGCGCACGGCACATCCTGATACGGAATTTCCATGTTTCTTTTCCTTACCATCATCCAGGCGATCGTCGCCGCAGCCCTCGTCGGCGTCATCCTGATGCAGCGTTCGGAGGGCGGCGGCCTCGGTATCGGCGGCAGCCCGACCGGAATGCTCAGCGCGCGCGGCGCGGCGGATTTCCTGACCCGCTCGACCCGCTGGCTCGCCGTGCTGTTCGTGGCGCTCTCGATCGCGCTGGCCGCCGTCGCCGCCAGCTCGGGCGGTTCGGACACGCTGGAAACGACACTCGACCGCGATGTGGCGCCGGTGGAACGGAGCGATCCGCTTGGCAACGACCCGCTCGGAGGCGCTCGCGCTCCGGCAACCGGTCCGGCTGCGCCCGCTCAGCCGGTCGAGCCTGCGCCCGCGCCGGCAAGCGATCCGCTCGCGCAGTAAGGCTGTCGGCGCGCAAACTTCTGTGGATTGAACGCGCTGTGGTGCGCACGACCTGCCGAATGCGCTTGCGCCGACTCCCGATGCACGACTAACAGCCACCTCCCATGGCGCGGTACATTTTCATCACCGGCGGCGTGGTCTCCTCGCTCGGCAAAGGTCTTATGGCCGCATCGCTTGCAGCTTTGCTGCAGGCGCGCGGCTACAAGGTCCGCATTCGCAAATTCGATCCCTATCTGAACGTCGATCCGGGGACGATGAGCCCCTATCAGCACGGAGAGGTCTATGTGACCGACGACGGGGCCGAGACCGATCTCGATCTGGGCCATTACGAGCGCTTCACCGGCGTTTCCGCGCGGCAGTCGGACAATGTGACCTCGGGGCGGATCTATCAGCAGATCATCGCCAGGGAGCGCCGGGGCGACTATCTCGGCGCCACCGTCCAGGTGATCCCGCACGTCACCGACGCGATCAAGGAGTTCGCGCTGGCCGACCAGGGCGACCATGATTTCATCCTCTGTGAAATCGGCGGGACGGTCGGCGATATCGAGAGCCTGCCGTTCATGGAGGCGATCCGCCAGATGCGGAACGAGCTCGAGCCGCTGCAAACGCTGTCGATCCATGTCACGCTGGTGCCCTATATCGCCGCGGCGGGCGAGCTGAAGACCAAGCCGACGCAGCATTCGGTCCGCGAGCTGGCGAGCCTGGGCATCAAGCCCGACATGCTGCTGTGCCGCGCCGAGCGCCCCATTCCCGAGAGCGACCGGCGCAAGATCGCGCAATTCTGCAACGTCCGCGCCGAAGCGGTGATCCCCGCGCTCGATGCGCCCTCGATCTATTCGGTGCCGCTGCAATATCACGGCGAGGGGCTCGATCGCGAGGTCCTGCGCGGCTTCGGCATCACCGATGCGCCCGAGCCCGACCTGTCGCGCTGGTACGATGTGGTCGATCGCTATTCCAACCCCGAGGGCGAGGTCACGATCGGCGTGGTGGGCAAATATGTCGGCCTGCCCGATGCCTACAAATCGCTCAACGAGGCGCTGGTCCACGGCGGGATGGCGCACCGCGTCAAGGTCAACATCCGCTGGATCGACGCCGAGGTGTTCGAGCAGGACGACGGCGATATCGCCGCGCAGCTCGAACCCTTGCACGCCATCCTCGTCCCCGGCGGCTTCGGGGAGCGCGGCTCGGAGGGCAAGATCGCTGCGGTGCGCTTCGCCCGCCAGCGCAAGGTGCCGTTCTTCGGCATCTGCCTGGGCATGCAGATGGCTTGCATCGAGGGCGCGCGCGAGGCGGGCTTCGACGCCGCCTCCTCGACCGAATTCGGTACCACCAGCGAACCCGTGGTGGGCATCATCACCGAATGGATGAGCGAGGCGGGTCTGCAGCAACGCGCCGAGGACGGCGATCTGGGCGGGACCATGCGGCTGGGCGCCTATGACGCGGTGCTGACTGGCAACAGCCATGTCTCGCGGCTCTATCACGGCGCGACCACGATCTCGGAAAGGCATCGCCACCGCTACGAGGTCAACAGCGCCTATATCGAACCGCTCGAGAAGCAGGGGCTGGTGTTCTCCGGAATGTCGCCCGACGGACTGCTGCCCGAGATCGTCGAACGGCCCGACCATCCGTGGTTCGTCGGGGTGCAATTCCACCCCGAACTGAAGTCCAAACCCTTCGATCCGCATCCGCTGTTCGCGGGATTCGTGGGCGCGGCGCTCGAACAGGCGCGGCTGGTCTGAATTTTTTTGCTGGCGGACCATCCGCCCAATTCGGTTCTAACATTCTGAAAAGGGACGCAATGCGGGGCGACTGCTGTCTGCTCCCGGCTGCGCGACAACGCCGAGCCGTTCATCGCCCCTTTATCTTTTGACATAGTTGTTGCAATACCTGCATCCGCATTGCCTTTCGGCATCGCGAACGAATTGCGCGCCGCGCGACAGATTGTTGCGCGAGCGGGGGCTTGCTTCGACGTTGGTTGTCTTCTGCGACCCGGACGATCGACATCGGGGCTTGGCGGCGTCAGCGTCGCGGGGGCGGAGCGCAAGCTCCGCCCCCTATTCGTTTCAGGTCAGTTTGGTTTGCAAGCGCAGGGGATCACGCCGCTGCGGCGCTGTCGTCCGTTTCGTCGTCCTGCACCACTTCCAGCGTGGCCTTGCCGCCAATGGCGATCTTCTTGGGCTTCATCGCCTCGGGCACTTCGCGCACCAGATCGATGGTCAGCATTCCGTCGGCGAGGTCTGCGTTCGCGACCCGGACGAAATCGGCCAGTTCGAACCGACGCTCGAACCCGCGGTTGGCGATGCCGACATGCAGCATCTCGCCATCGGGTTGTTCGTCGCGCTTGCGGCCCTGCACGGTGAGCAGGTTCTGTTGCGCGACGATATCGAGATCCGCGCTGCGAAAGCCCGCCACCGCCAGGGTGATGCGGTAGGAGTCCTCGTCGCGGCGTTCGATGTTGAAGGGGGGGTAGTTCTCGCTCGAACTGTTACGCGCCTGGCTTTCGAGCAGGTCGAAAAGCCGGTCGAAGCCGACGGTCGAGCGACGATAGGGGGTCAAATCGATACGGTTCATAGAAACAAATCCTCCTGTGAGCAATTTGATACACTGAAGAAGCCTGCGCTCGGCAGCGCCCCCTCGATCGTTCACCACGCCCGTTCGGGCCGTTGTGAACACATTTGAGATAGTTTCGTGCAGACCCATGTCAAGACGGGTATGGCACCCGCGATTTCAATTTTTAAAGGTTCGATATGTCCCAGCCCGAAGTCACCATCTACACCAAATTCGCCTGCGGTTTCTGCGTCCGCGCCAAGCATCTGCTGGACGAAAAGGGCGTCGAATACACCGAGCACGACATCACCATGGGCGGCCCCAAGCGCGACGAAATGCAGGCGCGGGCGCCCGGAGCGCGCACCGTGCCGCAGATCTTCGTCGGCGACACCCATGTCGGCGGCTCGGATGAGCTCGCTTCGCTCGAGCGCCAGGGCAAGCTCGACAAGCTGCTGGCAGGTTGAACTCGCACACATGACCCGCATCGCCGTCCTGCAGATGACCGCAGGGATCGATCCCGATGCCAACGCCGCAGCCATCGAGCGCGCCGTCGTCGAGGCGAAGGCCGGTGGCGCGACAATGCTGTTTACCCCAGAGATGAGCGGGATGCTCGACCGCAACCGAACCCGTGCCGCGCAATCGATCTCGTCGGAGGCCGACGATCCGGTCCTAAAACGCGTGCGCGAGGCAGCGGCGCGCGAGGGGCTGTGGGTCGCGCTTGGCTCGCTGGCGCTCGACAATGGCGACGGCAGCTGGGCCAACCGCTCGCTGGTGATCGACGCGCAGGGCGATATCGTCGCGCGCTACGACAAGATGCACATGTTCGATGTCGATCTCGACAGCGGTGAAAGCTGGCGCGAATCGCGCACCTATCGCGCGGGCTCCGAGGTCGTGACGGTCGAAAGCCCCGCCGGCCGGCTTGGACTGACGGTGTGCTACGATCTGCGCTTCCCGGCGCTGTTCGAGGCGCTCGGCCGCGCACGCTGCGATGTCATCGCCATCCCCGCCGCCTTTACCGTTCCTACCGGCGAAGCGCATTGGCATGTCCTCCAGCGCGCCCGCGCGATCGAGGCGAGCGCCTATGTCGTCGCCGCGGCGCAGGTCGGCCAACACGAGGATGGCCGGCGGACTTATGGTCACAGCCTGGTGGTCGACCCCTGGGGGGAGGTGCTGCTCGACATGGGCGGCGAAAAGCCCGGACTGGGTTTCGCCGATATCGACCTTGGCCGCATTGCCGAAGTGCGTCGGCAGGTTCCCAGCCTTGCCAATCGCCGCGAAATCGCCAACTAGCCAGCTCGCATGATCGTCTTCGACCTCCATTGTGCCGAAGGGCACCGTTTCGAAGGCTGGTTCGGCTCCTCGGCGGACTACGCCGACCAGCGTGAAAACGGACTGGTCGAATGCCCCGAATGCGGTTCGCAGGACGTCGGCAAGGCGCCGATGGCTCCCGCCGTTTCCGCCAAGGGCAACCAACGAACAGGCGCTATCGTCAAAAAGCCCGGCAAGCCGGTCACCAATCGCGAGATCCCGCCCGAAGTGCATCAGGCGATGCGCGCTCTCGCCGAGGCGCAGGCCAAGGCGCTGCGCAAGAGCACCTATGTCGGCGACGGTTTCGCCGAGGAATCGCGCGCGATGCACTATGGCGAGAAAGAGGTCGAAGCGATCCACGGCAAGGCCACGGTGCGCGAAGCCAAGGAGCTGATCGAGGAGGGCATCGCGGTGGCCCCGCTGCCCTTTCCGATCGCGGAACCCGACAAGCTCAACTGATCCGCCACGGATCAACCGCGACACGCTGATCGCCCGTTGTCAGCCGCCCGAGGCTCGCTTATTGGCGAAGCTGGCGCGCCCGTAGCTCAGCAGGATAGAGCATCAGATTCCTAATCTGGGGGCCACAGGTTCGAATCCTGTCGGGCGCGCCAATTTACCATGGAAGTACGCACCGGCGCATCGATTGCGTTGGGCGTGCTAACCGCCTGAACCAAGCTAGCCAGCGGACCGCGAACGGTGAGACGTTCCTTGGTCATCACGACCTCGCTGACGAAGGCCTGCACGTAGCTTTTTCGGAGCGCGGGATCGCTGGGATCAGTGAGCTTCTTCCGAAACCCAGTAGCGAAAGCGGCAATGGTTTCGCTGTCGATGCGTCCCCGCTTGTCGCCACACTGGCGTTCGAGCAGATTGATCTCCTCATCGAGGGCGGCGCGCCTCGACTGGTGGCCCACGAGACGCTTCTTGAGATCCTTGTCGGTCGGATCGACCAGTCCAGCCTCGATCGTTTCGAAGAGCCGCTGGATGGCGGTTTCGGCGGCAGTGCGTTCGTTGCGCAGCGTGACGATGTCGCGCTTTCGCTTGGCGTCGGCTCCGGCCGATCGTTCGAGAAGTTGCGCGAGCAGGTTCTCGAGGCGGGAAGGATCGAGTAATCGCTTCTCGAGCACACTCAGAACCGCGGCATCGACCTGCTCCATCGGCACATTGTTGCCGCCGCAGGATCGGTCCTTCTTCCTGCGCACATTGGAGCAAGCATAATAGCGATATTGCCCGCCCTTGCCGGTCATGAGCATCATCGTGCCGCCGCATCCCGGATTTCCGCAGCGACCAAGCCCGGACAGCAGAACAGGACTAGAATGCGAGCGCGCAGGCGTCATCTTGGGGTCGCGTGACTTAAGGATTGCCTGGACCTTCTCGAACATTTTCTCCGCGATGATCGCGGGAACTTCGACCTCGATCCATTCCTCGCGCGGACGCTTCGTATTAGTGCGGCTGTCCTTCGTGTTGTAATAGTGGCGACCGACATAGGTCTCGCGCGTCAATATCGTATGGACCAGCGCGGGCGTGAACTTGCGACCACGGTAACTCAATCCCTTTTCATTGAGGTGCTGGGAAAGCTTGCCGATGCCCATCGATGCCTTGCCACCGGCACCGACGTAAGCGCCGTAGACATACTCGACCGTAGCGGCCTCGGACGGGACGACCCTGATCTTCTTCTTGTGCTTTTTACCTCTGATCTCCGCCGTGTATGTTTCGTAACCGAGCGGAGGCTGCGATCCGTTCCAGAAGCCGTCTTCGGCATTACGGCGCATGACCGCCGTCACTTGCTCGGCATTGATATCGCTGGCTGCGGCATCCATTGCCGTGATGATCGCCCGTTGCAGTCGCGCATGGGGGCCGGGGGTGATATGCTGCGTGGCACTGAGCAGATCCACGCCGTTCTTCTCCAGCTTGCGGCGGTAGCCTTCGGTCTCATAATCATCCCGGAAAAAGCGCGAGAAGTTGTAGATGAACACTGCGTTGTAAGGCCGCGTTCTCGAGCAGCTATCGGCAATGAGGCGCTGAAACTCCGGACGGTTGGCGGAGCGACCGCTGATGCCGCCATCGATATACCATTGGACGATGGTGTAGCCATGCCGCTCAGCGCTGCGCGCGATGCCGTTCTGTTGCTCGTCCATCGATGTTCCGGCTTCTGCCTGCTTGCGGGTGGAAACCCGGATGTATCCGGCGGCAGGCAGAAGGTCGGTCATTGTACGTCAGTGTCCTTGGGGCAGCGCGAAAGGATCGAGGCGAACAGATCGCTGAGCCACAGCAGTTCCTCATCCAATATAGGCAGGTCAGCGAGTAGTTCATCGTGCACGACAAAACCGTCCCGCGATGAATCATGTGCGGCCTGACAGTCATCGAAAGATGGATCGCTCCGGCTCATGGTGCCGGTATGCGACGAAGCCTGAGATCGAAACCAGCAACCCAATATCGACTGAGTGACTACGCACAAGTTGGCGTAAATTGTCATTCATCATAAAATAGGTCGAGAACCCAACGACCTGGACGATCCGATGATGTATGACGACCTTGCTAAGGATGCGATCAACATAGATCGGCGGCTGCGCATACGCGATCGCGACCGTGCTCGTGCGGACATTCAAGATTACGCCCAGCAGCTGATGGATTGGCAGGACGGCAAGATCGCGCTCTCGTCGATCGACCTTGAACCCCACCACGTCGCGCGAGGGCGATATATCGCCCGGACCATCGGAGCGCCTTTGGAGCCAGGAAAAGAGGCGGCACCAATCGGCGTGAAGCTTCCGCTCCTGTATTTCTCGCCCCTCTATCATTTCTACGAGGGAAAGCTGACGAAGGTCGAGAGGCAGTATGGGCAGGATCGTCGGCTCCCGCATTTGCCGAAAACCAAGCGAGAGATTGCTGCCTATCTTCATTCGACGATGGCGGACGCGTTTTACGGCGAGCGGCTGTTCAGGCTGGTCGCTGGTGTGGACATCGACTCAATTGCTACATTCCTTACAGATATTCGCGGCACGCACCCCGCCCTGTTCCTGCTGCTTCTTAGCGAAGAGCTTGATCTTGCGATCGAGAAATTGCCCTCGCTCGACTATGCGAAGGGCACAAAGAGCCTGACAGCCCATTGGCGATCCGACTACTTTCCGGATCTCGCCTGTTCGATCGCTTCGGTTTTTCGTATTCTTCGCGTCCTCCGCCGCGGCTGCGCCATTCTCAAGGTTCTGGCCGCCCGCGATCTCTTCAGACTGTCGGTCATGAAGACCACCGCTTCGGATCTGAAGGCCGCGCGCTCGTCAGATCAAAAGTGCGCGTTGCTGCGCCGGGCCAACCACACGGTTTATGCGTTGCGGAAAATCGCTTTCACTGATCTCGACTATCACACGGATGGGCAGGGAAGACGTCCAAGCGCTTTCCGTTTCGAAAAACAGAACAGCGACCTTCGCACGCTCGCAGCTTTCTCCAGATTAAGCGGTCCGGACACCGAGTATTCGGGGACCGTCGTTGAGGATTTCATCGATCAGGCTAGGCTCGGATTACCGATCGGAGGGCGACCGCCCATCCTCTGGCCGTCATCAAGTGCAACCGTTGTTAATCGCATCGACTTAAGGGGTGGACTGCGCAGGGATGAGCTCGCATGCTTCTATGGACTGGAAGGGAGGGACATCGCCGTTCATGTCGCAAAGGCTGTCGCCGAGCTTGCTGGGCGAAAGATCATGCCGGACAGGCTGGCCAACTTCGCCAACGTCCTGCTCGAGGCGACGAATTACTGTGAGCCTGGCGAAGCCAACCGCCGTGTCCACCATGTCCTTTACGCGGATCATGTCATTCGTCTCGCTTTTGGCAAGCGCCGGGACTTCGGGCACGGTGCTGGTTTCGCTGCCTCGACTTGGTGGGATCTTGAACAAGACAAACCCTTGTGGAACCTGCTGGTCACGTCGAATTGGAGCCGCGACCCTAATGCTCGCATGTTCCTCGAAGGGCGGCGGTATCTCTATTCGCTGACGCATGAAGTTCACCGTCTCGGCAAACTCGAGCGCTCGACGCGCATTTTCTGCCATCTCGCCCACAGCATGAGCTTACTTTCCACCGATCCGATCTGGATTCGGATTCAAGAGCGAACCCGTTCACTGGTCGGTATCACCCTTACGGGGAAACAGGGAAAGCATGCGAGGGCCGGGATGATCGGACCCGGTCCCAAGACGATCGGCGAATTGATGGCGCTGCTCGATCCGCCATTTCTACGCTTCTCGCGCGGCGTCCGTCACTGATCGGCGAGCGGCGGACCTTCTTCCTCGCACTTGCCCGCCATATCGGCGATCTGGAGGAGGCGCAGAGCGTAGGACGACCTCCTATTCTCTTCCTGAAATTCGGGGTCGGCGTTCATCAGTTCGATGATCTTGTGGTTGTGGTTCCAGCGCGCGAACAGCGCATCGCACGACGCGAAGAATTCGTCGCTAATCAGTTCGGGTTTCCCGAGATTTTCGATACACTGCAATGACGTCGCCTTAAACTCACGGCTGATCTGGGACGCCATAAGCGTCGTTCCTACCGACACTTTTCCGCCAGTGGGGCGATACATTTCGTAATTTTTCATCGGACTTATCCCTTCTGGTTGTAGAGGAGGTGGGCGCCATTGCGATCGAGCCAATCGGCCGCTTCACCCCTGTTCATGGCTTCGGGTATCTCGATCTCGAGCAGTCTGGCCGTGTCGGCGATCAGGAAGCGCTGTGCCGAAGACATCGGCTGAGCTCGCCAGTCGTCACTTTTTTCGTCGGCTGCGGCTTTCCACGAAGCGCATTCGTCATCATAGGCCGCCTTGCGCTTAGCCCATCGCGCGACGGCGAAGCGAGCCGCAAGATCGCTGTGATCTTCCTTCACTAGGCCGATGATCAGATCGAGCACGGACATCTTGGACCATCCGGGAACGAGCGAAATGCGCTCGGCGAATTCTGCGGCCTCGAACGTCAGAAGGCCATGAAATGCATTGGCATCGGCGTGTCCGAGGTTGCCGTCTACCAGCGGTCCGGCAAGGCTCGCACAGGCATAGAGGCGCTCGTTCATCGACATCGAAATCTCCTTTCGATGCGATTTAAGCGATAAAGCTTGGGCGAAACCAACAACCCAATAAGACGGCTTCTGGGCCGCTTTCAGACTGTCCGGTCTTGGTCGATGGATTGAGCGAAGCTGCCATTCGACTGTGGCAATGTCCGGGTCCTTTCCCGACCCAGACCTAGTCGTTGGTTTTAGCGTCGGTGAACGTCCGGTTCTGACCGAAGCTGCCGATCAGGCTGCGCGGAGCAGCCGGCAGACAAAGCAACCTATAATCGGTCGGACGGCCGTACCTGTGCAAGCCAAGTAGCTGCCATCTCTTAAATATGACGGCGGATGCCCTTAGCTGTGGTTTGGTTGCAAAACAGCCACATGCGGTGAAAGGTATTCGCGGGGTCAAGATCTTCGTCGGCGTGACGCATATAGGCTCTCTGCCCGCACACTCTTAACCAACATGTGCATTTGCTCTGACGGAGCCAGCGGGCCAGTACAAACCATCCCGAAAGCGTTAAACGAGCGGCATCTCCGGCGTTCGCTTCTTCTGATAAAAAAGCCACATTAGGATAAGTGCCGAAACGAATGAACCGAGACTCATGATGAAAGCGGTCGACGATAGGTCGAAGCCTGCAGCAAAGAGCGCCCCCGCACCAGCGGGTCCGAAAGCTGCGCCCGCTCTTCCCACGCCCACTCCGAAGCCGATACCACGTCCGCGCAGTTCCGCAGGAAAAGCTTCGGCGAGGAGCGCGTAAAACGCGACACCGCCCGAATTGAAGAATACGCCAACCAGGGCTGCTGCCCCGATCAGCGCGAGGCGATCGGTTCCTACCTGAGCAAAGACGTTCACAGCTAATGCTGCGCCAAGCAACACGATGATCGATGCCAGGGGAAGGGTAATGCGGCTCGCAACAAAGCCAAAGACGGGCCCGGCGAACGAGCCTGCCAGCATGGCCACGATCAGCATGTCGGCCCCGATCTGCGCTTCATATCCGAAATCGACAACCAGCTTGGGCATCCACTTCAGGATGAAGTAATAGCAAGTCATATGCCCGACATAGGCGAGGGTCAGAAGAATGGTGACGCGGGCGAGCGGTCCGCGGAAAAGCGCGGCGAGGGAAGCCGAACCACCGGTTGTGCCTCCTGCTTCCGCCTCTTCGGCAGAGGGAAGGCCAAACTTTTTTAGGATTTTGTTGGCCTTTCCAAGTCCTTCTCCTACCGACTGCCGGCCGGCCCAAATCGGCGATTCCGGTATAAGAGCGATCGCTAGCGGCAGCGCTATGATGGTCACAATTGCGCCGAATAAAAAGACGTCGTGCCATTCGCCCACCACGAGCAGGTGGCGAGCGACCAACCCCCCGAGCACCGATCCAAGCGGATAACCGACAATCATGGTGGAGATGACCACTGGGCGCCAACGATCATTGGCATATTCGCTGACGATGGCAGTAAGCGATGCGAGCATCCCGCCAATGCCGAGGCCGGTGAGAATGCGAGCGGTCGATAGCTGCAACACGTCTTGCGAAAAGGTTGCGCCGAGCATGCCGGATGCCATCAGAATAAGACAGGTGAGAATGCACGGTCTGCGCCCGAAGCGGTCAGCCGCCATGCCGAAGGCGAGCGAACCAACCGCCATGCCAATCAGCTCCATTGATAGCACCCATCCCAGCGCCGCCGGATCAAGCCCCCAGCTCTCAGCAATTCCAGGAGCGGCGAAGCTGATCGATGCCGCGTCGTATCCATCGAGACCATTGAGGAAGATGGCAAGCGCGACGGCGGTCCACTGCCGCCGTCCCATCGGATTTTCCGCCAAGATACGCTGAGGGGTCATGCCGATGCCTTCTGATCGTCCGCGCACAGATTGGCCAACATCCCGCTGATCCACCTATCTCGATCATGCCGATATTTGCCGGCAAGTGCGCTCCGGTGCAGCATGTCGAAGCCGTGGATCGCCCCGCTGTAAAGATGCAGTTCGCACGCCGTCCCTCCCCCGCACAGATGCTCGGCAAAGCGCAGATTTTCAGCGGCGAAAAGATCGAGCGCTCCTGTGGCGATAAAGGTCGGTGGCAATCCGGCTGTTTTCTGCGCGAGAGCGGGCGAAAACCAAGCAAGAGCGTCGCATTCGATGGCTGCTTCACCGGCGAGTGAAGTCCAGCCAAAGGTGTTTTGCGCGCGCGTCCAGACAAATTCCCCAGCGGGCCCGTGGTCATAAGGATCGCAGGGGCCGCCAGTGCGATGGTCGAGCATCGGATAAGTCAGGATTTGCCCTGCGATCCCTGGACCTCCACAATCCCGCAATTTGGTGGCGAGTCCGGCGGCAAGCCCGCCACCGGCGCTTTCACCCATGAGAAAGATGGCGGATGGATCAATGTCGAGGGAGCTCGCATTGGCGAGCAGCCACTCAAGAGCCGCCTCTGCGTCTTCCAATTGCGCGGGAAAGGGATGTTCCGGGGCGAGCCGGTAATCGAGGGAAAGAAAGACGACGCCATGATCCAGCGCGATTTGCGGTCCGGAAACCCGCGCCATATCGGGCGAACCCATAACCATGCCGCCGCCATGGAGGTGGAGGATAGCACCTCGTCTCTGCCCGCTGCGTGGCGGGTCGAACAGAAGAGCGCTTACTGTACAGCCATCCTGCCGCTCCACCTCGACCTTGCTAGGCTGCAGGCGCATGTCGAATAGCCGCGGATCGACCTGTGCACGCACCCGTGTCTCGGCGAGCGACTGAGGTGTCAAATCACCGGAGGGCAACGCATCGATCAGCGCCCGAACCTCCGGGTCAACGAGAATGAGCGAGCTGCCTGAGCCGTATTCCTCTTTCACGCTGGTTGCCGCCATCACGAATCCATTAGAACTGGAAACCGACCTGCAGCATTATCTCACGCCCACGACTGACTACCCCGCGCTGCTCGCCGATCGCACCGGGTACGCTGGCGCCACCGGTTCGATCCGCCGCATACAGCAGGTAATATTCGTTGCTCAGATTGCGTCCTACCAGCGCTGCACTCCAGCGCTCATCTTCGGGACCGAAGGAGACACTTGCGTTGAAGCGGAAGAAGTCGTCCTGTCGGCTGGGCGGCGCCAAGGTGTCGGCGGCAAAGTAGCTTCCGCTATAAAAGGCGTCGCCGGTCACACCGACTTTGTAGGCGCCAGTGGGAATGTCGAATGCAAAGCCGGCATTCCCAGCCCACTCGGGCGAACGGGCGGGCGCGCGTCCTTCATAATCCTGCTGCAGCGTGAGTGTTGTCGAATTTACGAACGAGCAGTTCGGTGGCGGCACGGCGGTTGCGCGTGCCGCTCCAACCGGGAAGGTGTAAGCGTAGCACTGCCCAACGAAGTTCTTGAAGCGATTGTGCGTATAAGCAATTGCAGCGTGCAGTGAGAGGATGTTGCTTGCTTCATAACGGCCGCTTAGCTCGGCGCCTCTCTGCTCAACCTCGCCGGCATTATTGATGGTATAGGCGATCCGTGCGGGATCGTAGGTGTTCACCTGCAAGTCCTCGAACGTGTAAGCGAAGGCCGCGGCCGAGAACGACAGCCGACGATCAAGGAGCGTTCCTTTGGCGCCGATCTCGAAACCAGAGGCCTTCTCAGAGTCGTAGTCGACATCGCCGATGACCGTCGTCGTCTGGAACGGATTGGTGAGGCCGAATCCGCCGGACTTGAAGCCGGTCTTGTAAGCGATGAAGAACGTCCGTTCCGGGCTTGGCCGCCAAGTTAGTGAAGCTTCGGGGGAAATATTATCGTCCTCGAAGCTGCCCTTCAGTACGCCGAGCTCGTCAGATCCGGGATAATTGGTGGAAAGCGTGTTGAATCCGAAGATGCCGTAAAGGTTCTGTTTGGAATAATCCTTTTCTTCATGCGTGAAGCGCGCCCCCCCGGCGAGCTCAAGCGTGGGTGTGATTTCGTATATGCCTTGAGCGAAGGCCGAGAGCGTCTGGCCCTCCTGCTGGTTTAAATCTTCATAAAGCGCGAAACGACCGCTCGATGCCTGATAGAAGGTGTCGCGGACTTTCACGTCGTTTGTATCGAACAGCGACGTATCCTGAAAAAAGCCGCCGATCATGAAATCGAACGGTCCGCCGAAGTCGGAAATGAGGCGCAATTCCTGGCTGAAGGCGCGGTTACGCTGCTCGTTGAAAAAGGCGAGTTGCGAATAGGTCGTCTGGTCCAGACCGGAGAGGAACTCGTATTTGATCCAATTGTAGCCGGTGGTCGATGTGATGGTCAGAGTCTCAGAGAGCGAATACGCCAATTCCGCCGACGTAACAAAAGCGCGCAACCGGCCGTATGCTTGCCCGTCTTCGCGATCACCGGCCAGGGTACTGGAAATAGCAACGGGCAGATCGCCACTGGTTGTTCGGTTGTCGACAACGCACTCAGCGAACGGATCGGGGATACCAATGACGCGCGGATTGGGGCCCGTGCACGGGCCGATGTTCTGGGTCGCAACGCCTGGCCCGGCGTCGTTGCCTGTTGCACCAAATGCCTTGAGCCGGACGGTGAGCCGATCACCGAATTCCCCCTGCAGCGTGATCCGGCCCAAGAATTCTTCTTCGCCCGGACGCGGGTCAAGCGCTCCGGGCAATTGCGCCGCGCCGGCCGGGGCGCCCGTAGCGGGATTGTAGAAGGGATTGGCAATCGGTTGAGCCGTATTCCGGAGCCAGCCATCCAGGTTGCGGTAACGAAATGCGATGCGTCCGCCGATAGAGTCGGTGATGGGCCCGGATACTGCCAGATCAGTCACGATCTCATCGCCTACGAACTCATAACCCGCACGTCCGCTGACTTCGAGCGAGGAGGTCGGATCCTTGGTGCGTACGGAAATCACGCCGGCGGGGCTGTTCTTCCCGAAGAATAGAGCTTGAGGACCCTTCAGGATCTCGACCTGGTCAACGTCGAAGAAGCCGAGCTGCGCAATGCGCCCGTCGCTAGTCTGAACGCCGTCGATGGCGACAGACACCGCCTGCTCAAAGCCGGCCTGATTGGCGGGGGAACTGATTCCGCGAATGGCGAGGGAACCGCCCCCGTTTGACTTGTACGCGCCGACAATGACCGTAGGGGTAAGTTCGGCGATCTTGACGAGATCCGTCGCGTTCGACCGGGCAATCTCCTCATCCGTCACCACCGATACCACCACTGGAACATCGTTCAGGGATTCTTCCCGCCCGCGGGCAGTAACAATGATTACATTCTGATCCTCGGCTTCAACGGTGGTCGGGATCGGCGGCTGTACTGGACCCGATGGCGCCACTTGGGCAGAGGCTGGGCTGCACCAGCCAGTTATGCTGGCTGAGAGCAGCAGGACAGCTTTGCGACTATGGTTAGCTTTCTGCGCGATCTTCATCATGCTTTCTCTCCCAAACCGTTGCCCGCCCGGCATTGCCTGCCTGTGATCGGAGTTCCCCAATCAACATCAATGTGGAAATGTTGTCAACAAGGGCGTTGAAATTTTTTCGCAGACGAAGAGCGATGCCGGCTTAAGAGGTTGTTTAGGAGATGGTCTCCGAAGAAGGGGTGGGGGTGGAATAGGGCGACTCGAGGCCTGCGAGCGCCATCTCTGAGAAGGTCTGACCAATTTCTCGAGCGCTCTGACCCTTGCCGGGGCGATGCCAGCGATGCGTCCAATTTACCATGCCCAGCACACCCCTGGCGACGACATCGGCAGACCCGACCTCGCGGAATGTCCCATCCTTCTGCCCTTCCTCGATGATGTCGATGAAAGCTCGCTCGATGCCGCGGTTCAACTCTCGCATTCTGCTCGACCATACGCTGCGTGAATCGCTCACTTGTCGCAGGTCCTCTCGAATGTAGATATACAAGAGCGGGTAATTTTCATCATAGGATAGCATCATGGCAGTGATGAGTTCGCGCAGCTTGCGGCGGGGGCTGATCGCGCTTCCAGCGATCTCCTGTGCGAGATCATGATTGCGCTCGAGAACGGCGCCAACGATCTCGTCGAAAAGGTCCTCCTTGGAAGAGAAATAGTAATAGAGGGTGGCCCGATCGATCTCGAGCTCTTGCGCCACCTTGCTCAGACTCGCGTTGGCGAATCCTTGCCGATTGAACACTTCGATCGCGGCGTCACGGATCTCTTGGCGCCGCGCTTGATAAGGTGCGCGGGACACCTTGTTGGCCGCCGATCTGCGTCGGCCGAGCACCGAGGGCTGCTTAGTCATTACGATTTTGTCTTTCTGGATGTTTTGGGCAAGCCGCGTGAACCGCAGCGGGCAGGTCAATTAAGCGAGGGTGATGTCAGCCCCGCGGCGCACCGGCGACGAACAACAATTGCCCGGTGGTATAGGATGATCGGCGATCCGCAAAGAAAGATACCGCCTGCGCGACATCCTCCGGCTTGCCGACCCTGCCGACGCAGGTTTCCCGCTTCATCTGTTCGACCAAGCTCTCAAACTCGAGACCATTTCGGTCCGCCACTGCGCGGGTCATCTCCGTGACGACGAAGCCTGGAGCAACGACATTTGCAGTAATTGCGTGCCTTCCCCCTTCTAGCGCTAGTGTTTTGGTGAGGCCAATCACACCAGCTTTCGCCGCTGAATAATTTGCTTCGCCGAACGTTCCGAGCGCAGCGGTACTAGACAAATTTACAATTCTTCCACCACCGCCCTTCATCATATAAGGAAAGCACGTCCGGCTGGTCAGGAACACTGATTTCAAATTGACATTGATTACTGCATTCCAGTCCTCGAGGCTCATCTTGGTTACGGTGCGATCGCGGAGAATGCCGGCATTGTTGACCAGCACGAAGGGAGGAGCGAGGGTTTCGCTTACCTGGCGAACCGCGCGCTCGACTGCATCCTCATCGGAGACGTCGGCGGCTATTGCCAAGGCGCGAGCGCCGTGCGCCTCAACAGCTGCACAGCTTTCCTGGCAAGCTTCTTCTGAAAGGTCGAGCACAGCCACGTCATAACCATCTTCTGCCAATCGCGCCGCAATTGCTGCGCCGATACCCCGGCCGCCGCCGGTGACGATTGCTACTGGTCGGGTCATGTTGTCTCCAATCGTTTCCTAGCGATTTTAGTCAGCTCGAATTTTTGTGGCCGGCCGGACGCGGTTAGGGGAATTTCACTACCCTCCACAAAGAAGACATGGCGGGGGACCTTGAACCGGGCTAGCTTCTCGCGCGCATGGCCAATCACAGCCTCTTCTTCGATCTTCGATCCTGGCGATCGGATGATGAAGGCGACGCCGACTTCGCCCATGCGCTGATCGGGTAAAGGTGCGACAATGGCCTGCTCCACGCCGGCAAGCTGCGTCAGGACATCCTCGATCTCGCTCGGCAAAACCTGCTCGCCGCCGCATCGATACGATTCCTTTGTGCGGCCAAGGAGCGTGATGTATTTGTCAGTGTCGATGACTCCCAGATCGCCTGTGTGCAACCAGCCATCCGATGTAAAAGCTTCGGCAGTCTCGAGAGGTTTGTTGTAATAGCCCCGCGTCACCCCGAGCCCCCACGCCTGCAATTCGCCCATTTGACCTGGCGGCAGGGTCACACCTGTGACGGTATCGACTACTCGGTAGTCGACGAGAATGCCTTCAAGAGCAGGATCTGCCGCTGGGCCGACTTCGCGCAGCCGGCCGTTTGTAGTCAAAAGCTTCTCCTCAGGATCCTGCGGGCGGGTCACCGTGGTCGAAGCCGTTGTTTCAGTCATGCCATAGCCGGTGGTAATCTCAGTTATCCCGAGAATTATGCGCAGTTGATCCCAAAGATGCGGCGGAGCTTTGCCCCCTGAGGCGAGGGCGGCATGGAGGGAGGTAAGATCGTGGTCCCCGCTTTGCGCGGCCTCAATCAGCGCGAGCGACATGGCTGGAATAAGGAGGGCGTCATTGACTTGATAGCGCTCGACCGCGCTCAGAGTGTCTTGCGCATCGAAGCGGAGCCGGGGGACCATTGCTCCCCCCACGAAGGGGACAGATAGCATGCCTTCGACATAGCCAAAGACGTGGAAGAGCGGGAGCGCAAAGATGATGCGCCTACCGTCTTCGAACGCGCGGGCGTAGGCACTGCCAAAGGCGCAGCGCATGAGCATATCGTGGGTGAGCTGTACGCCTTTGGGCGGACCGGTTGTTCCGGAGGTGAACAGAATGTCGCAAACCGCATCAGGCGAGACTTGAGGCATAGCCGCGTCAGCTTCGCCGGAGAGATCAGAGAAAGTTAGCGAGCCCGGCCGGCGCGATCCTTCCCCAGTCTCGAAAACGATGATCTGGCGCAGGAGCGGTAAGGCGTCGCCTCCGGCCTTCTCCTCCCACGCTGGGCTAATTGCATCGAGTATTGCTAGGTGATCAACACCGCGAAAGCTATCCATCGTCACCAGCAGCACACTGTCTGATTGGCCGAGCACATACTTCAGCTCATCTGCCTTGAGCATGATGTTGACCGGAACCGCGATGGCTCCAATCCTGGATATCGCGTATTTGAGCGCGACGTATTCCGGATAGTTTGCCAGCACGAGCGCGACTTTGTCGCCTTCTCGAATATTCATCTCGAGCAAGCCGGCAGCGATCCTTCGCGACACCGCGGCGACGTCGCTGTAAGACAAATTTTGTTCATCGGTTAAAACAAGCGGGCGGGCAGGAAATTCCCGAGCAGCCTCGTCGAGCACTTCATGCAAGGCTCTCGGCATCCAGTCGCGAAAGCGTTCTGCCAAAGCTCGCTGCCGCTCCTCGATCGGTTCCGCCCGGTGCTTCGCCATGCCCTCTCCACTTGCTATTCGGATTGCTTGAAAATCAGGGCAAAGATGCGTGGCATCGAACCGGCAGTCAATACACATGTGGAAACCGCCACTTCTTGCAGATCTTCGTGGCTGTAGAAGTGGTTCTGAAGCGGTCACGAGAGACGAGCGCATCACCTAGTCAACAGCTATGTTGACAACGTTGGCGCTTTGTGGAGAAGAAGGGGGATGACCAACATCGAAGAAAACATCCGACTCGATGCCATAGTAGTCGGAGCGGGATTCGCCGGCCTTCGCGCCTTGTGGACTCTGCGAAAGCTGGGCTTCAAGACACGTGTGATCGAGGCATCGGATCAGATCGGCGGCGTCTGGAATTTCAACCGCTATCCCGGCGCGCGGTGCGACGTGGAAAGCTTTGACTACTCCTACCGCTTCTCGCCTGAACTCGAGCAGGATTGGCGCTGGTCAGAGCGGTACGCGACCCAACCTGAGATCCTTCGCTACATCAACCACGTGGCTGACCGGTTCGATCTGCGGCAGCATATCGATCTGTCTACTCGTATGGACAATGCGCGCTATGACGAGGATGCAGGCGAGTGGGTGGTCACCAGCGATGTAGGAAAATGCTACCGTGCGACCTATCTCATCCTCGCCGTCGGTCAGCTTTCCCGCCCCAAGGACACCACCTATCCCGGCCAAGAGACATTTGCTGGCAAAGTCATCTACAGCGCCAATTGGCCGCGCGAGGGTGTGGATCTGGCGGGCAAGCGCGTGGCGATCATCGGAACCGGATCTTCCGGGGTGCAAATGACCCCGGTTGTGGCCCGCCAGGCTGATCATCTGACTGTCTTCCAGCGAACAGCGAACTACTCGATTCCCGCCGCCAATGCTCCAGTCAGCGATGAGGAGGACGCAGCGGTGAAGGCAAATTATCGCCAACGCCGCGAAAACGCCCGCCGCTCTCCCAGTGGGCTCGGTTTTATACCGAACGGCGCATCGGCCCTGGAGGTCAGCGAGGGAGAGCGTGAGCGTGAGTATGAGAAGGCCTGGAACCGGCTCGGCTTCGGTTTCGCGCTGACTTACAAGGACATTCTTCTCGATCTTGACTCGAATAAGACCGCATCAGATTTTATCCGCAAGAAGATCGCCGGCAGGGTCACAGATTCTAGACTGCGCGAGAAACTGACGCCGGAGGGTTTCCCTTTCGGCACAAGGCGTCCCTCCGTCGATGACGGCTTTTACGAGGCCTTCAACCGGGACAACGTTGCCTTGGTCGATCTGAAAGAAACGCCAATCGAGGAGTTTACGCCCACAGGGATCCGCACAAGCGCAGCGGATCTGCCGTTCGACTTTGTAATCTATGCGACCGGCTTTGATGCCTTCACCGGCTCGCTTCTTGCGCCAAATATCGCCGGACGAAATGGCTTGACGCTCGCCAAGAAGTGGGAGGCCGGTCCGGTTACCCATCTTGGCATCGGCGTAAATGCCTTCCCCAACATGTTCATCATTGGCGGTCCGGGAAGCCCTTCATTACTGAGCAACGTGCTGCTGTCGACCGAGGAGCAACTCGATTGGCTGGCGAGTTTCCTGGAGAAAGCTAGGAAGGACGATGTCCAAGAAATTGAAGCCGATGCGCAAGCGGAACAAGATTGGGTGGAGCACGTCAATGAACGGGCCGCAGAGACGCTTTATCTCATGACGCCTTCCTATTACATCGGAGCGGAAATGCCCGGAAAGCCGCGCGTTTTCATGCCCTATTCCGGGGGAGTGCGGTATTATCGCCGTATTCTTGAGAATGTCGCCAATGAAGGCTATAGCGGCTTCACCCTGCGCAAGGAGCCCGCGCTGGAAGCGTAAAGCGAAGTGCCTGCGCTCCCAGCAGCCGAGACAAGAACCGTTAATCTACTTCTGCAGAATTACCGATGCTCCGTTGGCACCGAGACCGAGCACGGCGGACATGGCGATCCGGGCGTTCTCTACCTGATGCCCGTCAGCCTCTCCGCGCAACTGCCACGCCAATTCGCAGATCTGAAGTAGCGCCTGCGCAGTCGTGGCCTCGCCAAAGGAAAGAAAGCCCCCGCTTGGATTGATCGGCAGCTTGCCGTCGATGCCGAACTCGCCGGTTTGGAGCATATGGTCTGCTTCGCCAGCTCCTACGAAGCCAAGCATCTCGGGCCAATGCAGCACCTGCCATACGGAGTTGTCGGCGATCTCGAGAAGGTCGATGTCCTTATGCTCAAGGTCGGCCATTCTCATCGCGCGCTCGGCCGCATTGACGACTTCACTTGTGTGCGAAGTCCCGGCGCGCGGGCTAGCTGAAACCGCGGGAATGCGTACGGCGGGATCGCCGAACGAACCAGTAGCGGCGGCACATCCCGCCACCCGCAGGGCACGCTCTCCCAGTCTCCGGGCGAACTGCTCCGAACCCAGAACAACAGCGGCCGCCCCATCGCTCACCGCACAGATCTCCAGGAGGTGCAGCGGGTCGGCAACTTCTGGTGATGCGAGCACTTCCTCGACTGTGCACGATTTGCGGTACCGGGCCCGCTTGTTACCGGTAGCATTCGCGTGCATCAGGACCGATGCCTTGGCGAAGGTCTCGGCCGAAGTTCCGTGGTCGTGCTGACGGCGGCGCGCCTCCATCGCCCAATAGGCGGGATTGGTGGCGCCAAGCGCTTTCCAGCGGACGTAATCATCATCATTGACCGCGTCCATTCCGCCGGGAGGACGAGCAATGAAACCTTTTGGCATACGCTCGGCTCCGGCTGCGATCACGCAGTCATATTGACCGCTCGCGACGAGGGCGTGGGCTGTCGTGAAAGCAATGCCGCCGGCGGCACAAGCGCCGCCAACATTGATGCAGGCGACGCCCGCTTCTGAAGTGTTCTGGAGAATCTCGTTGCCATGAAGACCCCAGCCCATACCGCCCTCGAAACGGGAGCTGGCCGCGACCAGCCCCTCCACATCCCGCCAGGTTAAACCGGCATCATTTAAAGCTTCAGCAATTGCTGAGCGGGCGAGGCTGACCTGATCGATGTCGGGGAACTTACCCCAGGGATGCGCGCCGGCGCCCAGAACGTAGACCTGCCGCATCAGTGCGCCCCTTCCTGACGAAAAACGTAGCCGCTAATGGTGCCGTCGAGATCGCGAGCCATAACGTCGCGGCCGAGTTCGACCGGCAAACCGATGCGCAGCTCGTCGCGGAGAATATCCAGGCGGGCGAGCACCCGAAGGCCCGGCTGCAATTCCACCGTGCCAATCGCATAGGGCTCCCACTGGTCGACGCCGAACAGCGGCGGCGGCTGATAATTCTGCCAGCTGTAGCTGTAAAGCGAGCCTGTGCGCGGCAGCTCACATCGCCGCAGTTCGCCATCCGTGCAATCGGGATCGGAACATCCCACCGCTTCGGGAAAGTAGACGCTGCCGCACCCGGTGCAGTGGGAGCCAAGAAGAGCAATTTCGTCACCGTCGTTGACGAAGAGCCCTTCGATCACAGGTCTGTCGGTCATAGCGACATGATGTCCCTCAGTTCGCGAAAGTAGAGCGTTTGATCGGCGACATTTGTCACCTCGACTTCGTGGCGCACGTATCGACGTCCCCTCTTTTCATATTTATCGATTGCTCGCGTGCGGATTTCGACCGTGGTCCCGACCGGGATGGGAGCGATGATCTCTGATTCATGGAATGTGTGTATAGACCCGATGGAGAAGGGCTTTGTGTGATCGAACTGCACGGCGAGCACGAAATGAGAGACGAGGAGCGGCGGCACAATGGCACTCCCGAAAGGCGAACTGCCCTCCGCGCGCCAGCCATTCATGGTCCACCCCTCGTACCAGGGATTGAAGTCCTCCACCCCGTCGGCATAGAGCACCACCAGTTCCGGCGTAAGCGTAAGTTCGCGGGCCAACTCGTCACCAATTTCGACTGCGTCCCAATAAGGCGTCGAGCCCTGTTCCAATCCGTCGATAAAGGTTCGGGTCTGCGCAATTTGAATGTCGCTCATCGGCTTGAGGGCGTCGGTGGTTACCTGCTCTGCCATTATTCGGCTCCTTGCTCGCGCGGGACGGTAACATCGAGCGCGCCGACCGTCTTTTTCTCACCTACTTCGTTCTGGGCCCAAAGGTCGACTGTGAAGCGAACGCCGTCAGCATTTTCCTGTTTTGCGGTGATGATACCGTGTGTGGAGATCACTTCATTGGCGAGAGTGGCCGCGACATATTTGCAGCTGATTCTGGCGCCGGTGAAGAAGTGCTCGCCGAAATGATTGACGCACATTTCGGCAAGATAGGCAGACGACATCTCTCCGGTTTGAATGGGCGCTTCCAAACCAGTCTTCGCCGCGTACACGGGATCCCAGTGATTGGGGTTGAAGCGACCCCAAAGCCTGGAACCCATGAGCTGCACTGCCGCCTTTTTCTTCAAGTTCTGCAGCTCGTAGCCCACTGGTGTGTCTGCAGTGACCCGGTCGTCGGGCCTAGTACCCGGCGGGTAAGATCGGCTGGTTTCCATTTCGATGGTTCCTCGGAAGTGAGCGCAACTTGCGACTAGCGTAGGACGTGCATTTGTCAGAATCAACACAAACGTGGAAAAAACACAGGGACCTGTCCCTTGTTCAGGCTCTATGCTGCAGCCGAGACATACGAGCGGAGACCCTCGTCAACATGGATGTTGAACGATGCCGTTTCGAAAGGCGAGCGGACGGGCGTCTGTAGTGTCCGTATAGAAGCCATACGCCGCTTCTCTGCAGTGCTCGACCCTTATGGCGGCAGTGAGAAAGCCGGGTTGCTCACATGGGTTATTTCAGCAAGGCGGAACGATCACGTTACCGCGTACGAAGCATCGAACGATTCAGTTCTTCGACGCTCTTAACGCCCATCAGCCGCATTCCTCGTTCGATCTCGGTCTGCAGAATGGACACAGCTCGCTCCACTCCCGTTTCGCCGGCGGCGGCGAGGGCATAGAGGTATAGCCGGCCTCCACTTGCAGCGTTCGCGCCCATCGCCAAAGCCTTTAAAATATGTGTGCCCCTGCGCACCCCACCATCGCAAATTACCTCGATGCGGTCTCCAACAGCTTCGACGATTTCCCCAAGCTGATCGAAGGGTGCGCGGCTGCCGTCAAGCTGGCGGCCCCCGTGATTGGAGACCATGATGGCATCGCAGCCGATATCTGCTGCGCGGCGGGCATCGGCGGCAGACATGACACCCTTGAGGCAAAAGGTGCCGCCCCAGTCATTACGTAGCCGTTCGACTTCTTTCCAGTCCATGTTGGGATCCAGCATGGTGTCGAAATAATCCTGGATTGAGATCGCGCTGCGGCTACCTTCAGCAACATGGGTCTCAAGGTTGGGTAAGCTAAAACGTTCGCGAAACAGAAAGTTCAATCCCCACCGTGGCCGGGTGGCGTAGGAGGCAAAGCTTGCGGGGGTGAATTCTGGGGGAGTCTTGAAGCGACTCCGCTTGCACCGCTCGCGATTGCCCGAAACGATCGTGTCCACCGTCAGCGCCACTGCGTCGAATTTCGCATCTCGCGCACGTTCGAGCAGCGCAGAATTGAGTCCGCGATCACGGTGGAAGTAATATTGCAGCATCTTGGGCCCAGCGTAATCGGCCCCGATTTCCTCAATGCTGACGCTCGAGAGGCTGGAGATGCCGAACCAAAGATTATGCCGTTCGGCTACCTTTGCGACGGCGCGTTCGCCCTGCCAATGAAACAAGCGCTGGAGAGCAGTGGGACTGAGGATGAGAGGGAGTGCGGTTTTGCGCCCCATAATCTCGATGGAGGTGTCGATCTCTTCGACTCCGGCGAGCACATTGGGAACGAGGTCCACGTCAGCAAATGCTGCGGTATTACGCGCTTTTGTCAGTTCGTCATCGGCGGCCCCATCGATGTAATGAAAGACCGGGAACGGCAATTTGCGCCAAGCAAGCTCGCGAAAATCTTCCACATTGTGGCAATCTTCAAGCGATCGGATCGAGTGCGGGACCGGGTATTTGCGCTGCATCTTTAAATTATCCATGTTTTAGCGTGCACGAATTCGCAGTACATGAGACACTCCTTCGTCCCTTTTCCTATACAGCCACACTATTAACCGGATCAACTACGGCGCAAATTTGAAATAGTGAAACGGACGAGCTGGTTTCATTGGGGTAGCACCGCAACGCTCGCCCCGAGCACTCCTTACCAGCTGGTGTATTTGCTCAGACAAGGGGCGGCGCCGCAGCTACAACTCAGCCTTGGAAGCGACGAAGGTAGGCATCCATGAAGAACCTGCCTCCCCCGCATCCGAGTGTGATTGCTAAGAGAGAGATTGCGCTCAGCCCATGGTCGGGATGACGAAGGCGTTCGAGCCGTCGCCGCCACCATCGGGCCAGCGCTGGGTGACCTTCTTGGACTTGGTCCAGAACCGCAGGCCCTCGGTGCCATACTGATCGATATCGCCGAAGCCCGAGCGCTTCCAGCCGCCGAAGCTGTGATAGGCGACCGGCACCGGGATCGGCACGTTGATCCCGACCATGCCGACATTCACCCGATGCGCGAATTCGCGCGCCGCGTGGCCGTTGCGGGTGAAGATCGCGACGCCATTGCCATATTGGTGCTCGCTGGGGAGCCGGACCGCTTCCTCGAAATCCTTGGCGCGGACGATCTGCAGCACCGGGCCGAAGATCTCTTCCTGATAACTTTCCATCTTGGGGGTGACGCGGTCGAGCAGCGTCGGGCCGACGAAGAAACCTTTCTCGTGGCCCTGCAGCGTGTAGCCGCGGCCATCGATGACGACTTCCGCGCCTTCCTTCTCGGCGGTATCGATCCAGCCCTCGATGCGCGCCTTGTGCTCGGGCGTGACAACCGGGCCGTAATGCGCGTCGGGGTCGTTCGAAACGCCGATCCGCAGCGCGTTGATCGCGGGGATGAGCTTTTCGCGCAGCGCGTTGGCGGTGTCCTCGCCGACCGGGACCACCACGGGGAGCGCCATGCAGCGTTCGCCCGCCGAGCCGAAGGCGGCGCCGACCAGGTCGTTGACCACCATGTCGAGATCGGCGTCGGGCATGACCACGCCATGGTTCTTGGCGCCGCCCATCGCCTGGACGCGCTTGCCCGCAGCGGCGCCGCGCTTGGAGACGTATTGCGCAATGTCGGAACTGCCGACGAAGCTGACACCCGCGATATCGGGATGGTCGAGAATGGCGTCGACCATCTCCTTGTCGCCATGGACGACCTGCAGCAGCCCCTCGGGCGCGCCGGCCTCGAGGAACAGTTCGGCGAGCCGCACCGGCACGCTGGGGTTGCGCTCGGATGGCTTGAGGATGAAGGCGTTGCCCGCCGCGATCGCCATGCCGAACATCCACATCGGGATCATCGCGGGGAAATTGAACGGGGTGATGCCAGCGCCGATGCCGATCGGCTGGCGCATCGAATAGACGTCGATCCCGGGACCGGCACCATGGGTGTATTCGCCCTTGAGCACCTGGGGGATGCCGCAGGCGTATTCGATCACTTCGAGTCCGCGCTGAACGTCGCCCTTGGCGTCGTCGACCACCTTGCCGTGCTCGGACGCGAGCAATTCGGCCAGCTCCTGCATATTGTCTTCGATCAGCTGTTTGTAGGCGAACATCACCCGCGCGCGGCGCTGCGGATTGGTCGCGGCCCAGCCGGGCTGAACCTTTTTCGCGGCGGCGATCGCGCGCTCGAGCAGCGCGGCATCGCCCAATGCGACCTCGGCCTGGACTTCGCCGGTCGAGGGGTTCCAGATCTGGTGAGTGCGGCCCGTGCCGGTAAGGGCGCCGTTGCCACCGGCGATGACGTGATCGATTCTGCGCAACGTATTTATCAGCTCCACTCTCGCGCGAACGTATGCGCCTTGCCTTCTATGACAGGGAGCCCGAAGCCTGCCGCGGAGGCAGACAAGTTCCCGAGAGGGAAGCTACCCTTTCTCGCCTATATGTCAACGGTGTCGTAGAAATTTGGCGTAGCGAGCGCTGGCTCGGGCTGTGAGCACGATGCAAGCGTAAGGCGGCGAGTGACCATGACCCCTTCCTAGTTATCGCAATAAACGTGGATTGCTACGTATCAATCTGGCCGCTGCCTTCATTCTGCTAACGGCCTTAAACATAAACCTAAATTGGTCACGAGATATATTATAAATATAATGCTCTTGGTGGTAATATTTTGTGTAATGTGTTACTTATGAGACCTTCGAGCTTTGGCGTTCGTAAACTCCGTTCCGTTTTACATTATGTATGCGCTTGCCCAAAGCGCCGTGCGATGGCTCTCCACTCCTCCTTTCCACGTATATGTTGAAGCTTGCTTTGGATCTTCGCGCCACGTTGCCTGGCGAACAACGGTCGCCACCGACCGCGAGGACGAGAGCGAGCCATGCTGCGCTCCTGACGAATAAAAGCTCTCATAAGTTCGTGTTAGTGCGTACATCGCTACTAATCTGCGACCAGAATTTTGGACCATTCTCGGTTAGAATTTCTCGACCTAGATTCTCTTGGCTGGCAAGAAGTCATGGCATGAAGACAGGGAAATTCGCGGGCACGCAGAAGGCGTTTGGCGGGACTGGCAGGTGACGATCCGCTTCTGAGTGAGCGGACGTTTGGTACCGACCGTCTTGCCAGCGTTCTAGGCCGTCCTGCCCTTCATTGCGGGATCAAACTGAGAGTAAGTCATCATCCTTCTCCTTGGTCGTGATTGGCCAAGGAGAAGGAACGTTCGTGAGCTGGCCGATCGGGACCAACAGCAGACACGGCGCCGCTTGCCCGGATGGTCAGCTTTCAGGCAAGGCGATTAGCCCGCCTAATGACCGGGTTTGGGGCGCTTTGCTGACCGGCAGAAATTGGGCCGTGAAGAGACTGGCAGGTTTCGAGTGGCCAGCACGTAAAACTGCCTTACAGGCTGCAGTGCGGCGACGTGGCTACCACCGACAGAGCCGACGTTCAGCACCTCATGTGGATGCCCTGTAAGCTGCCTTTCTTCACCAAGCCGTGTGCGACTGTGAACGGCTGCCATTGTGACTTTGCTGTCTGTCCGCTCCAGAGCGCCGAAGCAGCGATAGCCAACATTGGGAGCGCGGCATCGTTGTCGTCTTCTGCCGCAACCGGGGCCGAAGCCTGCTGCTGCGGCTCGTCCTCGGCGTCGCTGGAGCCGCAAGCGGTGAGCAGCAGCAAGGGGAATGTGAAGGCAGCAGATATCAGCAATGAGCGCATGGGAACTCCTCTGCGCCTTACAACGGAGCAGGTCGGGCAAAGCTCCTCAGCATTGACTTTTCATCACAGAGCGCATGCCCCAGCCAAGGCCGGTGCTGGTTTCCGCCTACTCACTTCGCCCGTACATCTGCCACGAAAGCAGCGAGATCGCCACGATCGCGAGGCAGGAGCCGAAGACGTAGAGCGCCGTTCCGTTCCAGCCGTAGAAATCGTAGATCGCGGTCCCGGCGATGCTGCCGATCGCGCCGCCCATGAACATCATCACGATGTAAATCGTGGTCAGCCGCGTGCGCAGGCCGGGGGCGAGCGAGAGGAAGGTCATCCGGCTGGTGACATCGATCGCCGGGCCGACCAGATTGCCGAAGAAGATCGGGATCATGAGCAGCCACAGGTTGTTGCCGAAGGGGATCAGCAGCGCGATCCCGGCGGTCTGGACCAGCGAGAAATAGAACCGCGCGCGCCGGGGGCCGAACCTGTCGGCCAGTGTACCCAGACGCGGGGTCGAGAGGATGCTGATCGCGGCGAAGCCGGCCAAATAGCCCACGACATCGGTGCCATAGCCCATCTCGGGCGAGGTGAGGTGCAGCGCGAGCCCCAGCCACAGCGCGATAAACTGTGCAAAGCCGATCCCCTGGATCAGGCCCGAGAGCAGGATCTCGCGGTGCGAGCGCAGCAGAGGGAACACCGACATCACCAGCCCGAAGTAATTGCCCGTGGGCTTGTCGCGGGTGGCCTCGAGCTTTGGCATGATCCGGGGCAGGGCGATGGCGATGGCGATCATCGCGCCGCTGGCGATCCAGTAGACCGCGCGCCAGCTGAAATATTCCGCGATGACCCCGGCGCCCACGCGCGCAACCAGGATCCCGAAGATCACCCCGGCGGTGAGCGTCGCGGTGACATGGCCGAGCCGCTCGGGCGCTACCCGCTTGGAGGCGTAGGCGGGGAGGAGATAGGGCGCGATCGTGAAGAAGCCGAGCAGCGTCGACCCGGCGGTGAACAGCACGAAGTCCTGCGCCAGCGTCATCATTCCCAGACCGATGCACTGGCCAACGGTGAACAGCACCGTGAGCCGCCGGTTGGAAAAGCGGTCGCCCAGCGGGAGCAGCAGGAAGATGCCCACCGCCAGTGCCAGCTGGTTGAGCGCCGGGACCAGTCCGATGGTCGCCGTGCTGACCCCGAACCCATCGGCGACTTCGCCGATGATGGGGTGGATGTAATAGGCGTTGGCGGTCACCACCGCGGCGGCGAGCGCGAGCAGCAGCTCCTGCCGCCGGGTCAGATATTCGGGATTGCTCAAGCGCGTCGGCCCGCAGGATCAAGCAGCACGGTCATCGACTTCCCTTCCAAGAGGCGCAGAGCCCTGCGCCCGTCAGCTTTCGCTGCCGGTGCTCGGTGCCAGCGGGACCCGCTCCTTGAAGGTATGCGTGACATAGGGGAAGGGAATTTCGATCTCGGCGGCATCGAGCCCGGCCTTGATCGCGCGCACGACCTTGTCCTTGCTCTCCCAGCCGGCGCGCGGGGTGGAACCGGCCCACCAGCGCACCAGGAAATCGACCGAGCTGGAGTTGAATTCCTGCGCGAAGATGTCGAGCCCCTGATCGATCTCCACCCCCTCGACGCCTTCGACCGAGCGGCGGATGACATCGGCGGCGTGGTCGAGATTGGTGTCGTAGGAGACGCCGACCACGACCTCGTGACGGCGCTTGAACTCGTCGGTCAGGATCTCGACCGGGTTCTTGAAGATCATCGAATTGGGGACGATGGTCAGCTCGCCCGAAAGGCGGCGGACATGGGTTTCGCGCAGGGTGATCTTCTCGACCTTGCCGGTGATGCCCTCACATTCGATGACGTCGCCGATCCGCATCTTCTCGCGCAGCATGATCAGCACGCCGGCGAGGAAGTTCTCGAAGATATCCTGGAAGGCGAAGCCAATCGCCACCGCGCCGATGCCGAGCCCGGCGAACAGGCTGCCGGGGGTCAAGTCGGGCATCACCACGATCGCGGCGACCATGATCCCGATCAGCCAGATACCCAGCTTGACCAGCGTGTCGATAAGCGCCTTGAGGCTGGGCCGGATTTCGGTCCGGCCGATCAGCAGGTCGGCGATCTTTGCGGCAAATCGCGCCACGATCCAGGTGACAAACAGAACGATCAGCGCGATCGCGAGATAGGGGAGGGCGGCGACGAAGCCGGTCGCCATATCCTGCACCTGATCGCGCAGCGTTGCGATGTAATTCAAAATGAAAGCCTCCCTTTCGGCGCCAACGTGAGGCCCGGAAGGAGGTTCCGAACGCGCGAAATTTAAGGAGCCGCAAGACCCCGTGTTCGATCAGCGCTCGGCGTGTTCCTTGCGCGCGATCTCGTGGAGCCAGGCCGCATGCTGCGGCGCGGTCTTGGTTTCGCTCCATTCCTCGAGCATCGGCATGGCGACGCGCTTCAATTCGGCATATTGCTCGTCGGTGCCGATATCGGTCGCCAGCTCGACGCGGTGGCCGTTGGGATCGAAGAAATAGATCGATTTGAAAATGCCGTGATGCGTGGGGCCGAGCACGTCGATGCCGAGGCTCTCGACATGCGCCTTGGCTGCGAGCAGTTCGTCCTCGCTGTGCACCCGGAAGGCCAAGTGCTGGACCCATGCAGGGGTGTTCTCGTCGCGGCCCATGTCCTTCTGCTTGGGCAGTTCGAAAAAGGCGAGGATGTTGTCGTTACCCGCGTCGAGGAAGACGTGCATGTAGGGGTCGTATTCGCCGGTCGAGGGGACGTGGTCCTCGGAGAAGGCGCTGACATAATCCATGCCGAGCACCTTTTCGTACCATTCTACCGTCTCCTTGGCATCCTTGCAGCGATAGGCCGCGTGATGGACGCCGCCGAGGCGGATGGGGTGGGAGGTTTGTTCGGTCATGGCCAGTTCCGTTCTAGATTGGGGTCGGGAAGCGATGCTTGCAGCGGGCTATTCCGCCGGTTCCGCTTCGCGATCCTCGAGCTTGAGCGAGCCGCGCTTGATCTGGTCGCGTTCCATGCTTTCGAACAGCGCCTTGAAATTGCCCTCGCCGAAGCCGTCGTCGCCCTTGCGCTGGATGAATTCGAAAAACACCGGCCCGACCTGCGCCTCGGCGAAGATCTGCAGCAGCAGCCGCGGGGTGCCGCCTTCGGTCGTTCCATCGAGCAGGATGCCGCGCATCTTGAGCGCTTCTGCATCCTCACCATGGTTGGGCAACCGCTCGGCGAGCATTTCGTAATAGGTCTCGGGCGGCGCGGTCATGAAGGGGACGCCGTACTCCTTGAGCTTGTCCCATGCGGCCACGAGATCGTCACAGATCAGCGCGATATGCTGGATGCCTTCGCCGTTGAATTCCTTGAGGAATTCCTCGATCTGGCCCTTGCCGCCGTCAGCTTCCTCGTTGAGCGGTATGCGGATCTTGCCATCGGGCGCGGTCAGCGCCTTGGAGGTGAGGCCCGTATATTCGCCCTTGATGTCGAAGAAGCGGATCTCGCGGAAGTTGAACAGCGTCTCGTAATAGTCGGCCCAATAGGCCATCCGCCCATTGTAGACGTTGTGCGTCAGGTGATCGATGATGTTGAAGCCCGCGCCCTCGGGGTGGCGATCGACGCCTTCCACATACTCGAAGTCGATGTCGTAGATCGAAAGACCCTGGCCGCTCTCGTCCTCGTAGCGGTCGATCAGATATACGATTGCGCCGCCGATGCCGCGGATCGCGGGGATGCGCAGTTCCATCGGGCCGGTCTCGACGGTGACCGGTTCGGCACCGCGTTCGAGCAGTTCGGCATAGGCCTTGGCCGCGTTCTTGACCCGGAAGCCCATCCCGCAGGCCGAGGCGCCATGCTCGCGCGCGAAATACCAGGCGGCGGAGCGCGGCTCGTAATTGGCGATCAGATTGATCGAACCCTGGCGCCAGAGATCGACATCCTTGGAGCGATGCGACGCGACGCGGGCAAAACCCATCGCCTCGAACACCGGCTCGAGCTGGCCCTTTTCTGGTGCGCAGAACTCGACGAATTCGAAGCCGTCGAGACCAATGGGGTTTTCGAAAAGGTCGGGCATGGGCGGTCCTCTGATTGCGTTATTAGTTGCATTGGTAACTACATCGCGACAGTCGCGGTGTCAAGGTTGCTACGGCTGGGAGAAGACCCTGGTTCCGCTAGCGGCGATCGCTGCATCGCTCGCACCTGAACGCCGTTAACCCTTTTGCGCTTGCGCGCCCCGGCCAAGTGTGATTCTGGTGATTTATGAAGCGAACAGGTGGAAAATTCGGCATCCGGAGGGAGCGCGGCGTCCAGTCGCTCGCGCTCGGCGTGCTGCTGGTGATGGGCGGTCTGGCCATCGCCGGTCCATCCGGCCTGCTTTCCTGGAGCGAGAACCTGCGGCTGCTCGACCAGCGGCAGGAGCATCTTGCCGCGCTGACCAAGGAACGCGATGCGCTGCGCAATCGCGTCGCGCTGCTCGATCCCGACAGCGCCGATCCCGACATGGTCGGCGAATTGCTCCGCAGTCAGCTCAACGTCGTCCATCCCGACGAGGTGGTGATCCGTCTCGAAGATGAGAAGCCGCGCTAACCCCCCTGACGCTACGGTTTCGCTCGCATCGGGACGCGCCCCGTTGCGCGCGCCATCGCCTTGCGCCTATAGGCCACCCGACCCGTCCCCCGGGATCGAGCAGAGCTCTGGGGCGATCGACGGGATTACGATACCGAAGGGACACCGGACTTGGCCAAGACCCCCGCCAGCGCGACGAAAACCGCGAAAAGCGACCCGAAGAAGCGGAGCGAGTCGCCCGACGAATTCGCGCTCCACAGCCTGCAGGACGAGCACGAGAAGCAGAAGCGCTACGAAGCCAGCCCGGAGCAGATGCTCGCCTTCTACGAGCAGATGCTGCTTATCCGCCGCTTCGAGGAGCGCGCCGGCCAGCTTTATGGTCTCGGGCTGATCGGCGGCTTCTGCCACCTATACATCGGCCAGGAAGCCGTCGCGATCGGGCTGCAATCTGCGCTCGACAACGACAAGGACAGCGTGATCACCGGCTATCGCGATCATGGCCACATGCTCGCCTACGGGATCGATCCCAAGGTCATCATGGCCGAACTCACCGGGCGCCAGGCGGGCATCTCCAAGGGCAAGGGCGGCTCGATGCACATGTTCAGCACCGAGCACAAATTCTACGGCGGGCACGGCATCGTCGGCGCGCAGGTGGCGCTGGGCGGCGGGCTCGCGCTTGCGCATCAGTATAATGACGATGGCGGGCTGTGCCTCGCCTATTTCGGCGATGGCGCGGCCAATCAGGGCCAGGTTTACGAAACCATGAACATGGCCTCGCTGTGGAAGCTGCCGATCGTTTTCGTGGTCGAGAACAACCAATATGCCATGGGCACCGCCGTCGGCCGCTCCAGCGCCGAGACCGATTTCTATCGCCGCGGCACCGCGTTCCGGATCCCGGGCATGTTCGTCAACGGGATGGATGTGCTCGAAGTGCGCGCCGCTGCGGAAGTCGCCTTCAAGCACGTCCGCGAGGGCAAGGGCCCAGTCCTGATCGAATGCAACACCTATCGCTATCGCGGGCATTCCATGTCCGATCCAGCCAAATACCGGACCCGCGAAGAGGTGCAGGATTTCCGCGACACCAAGGATCCGATCGAGGCCATGAAGAAGATTCTGCTCGAGAACGGCAAGACCGAAGATGACTTGAAAGCGATCGACAAGGCCATCCGCAACACCGTTTCCGAAGCTGCGGATTTCGCCGAGAACTCGCCCGAGCCCGAGCCGGCGGAACTCTACACCGATGTGCTGGTGGGGGAGTACTGAGCCATGGCTATCGAACTCAAGATGCCCGCCCTCTCGCCTACCATGGAGGAGGGCACGCTGGCCAAATGGCTCAAGCAGGAAGGTGACTCCATCGAGCCCGGCGATATCATCGCCGAGATCGAGACCGACAAGGCGACGATGGAATTCGAGGCCATCGACGAAGGCACGTTGGGCAAGATCCTCGTCGCCGAGGGCACCGAGAATGTCGCTGTGGGCACGGTGATCGCCATGCTGGCGGGCGAGGGCGAGGACGCCTCCGACATCGAGGCGCCTGCGGATGACGCGAAGGTCGATGTCGCGGGCGAAGGCAAGGATGTCGGCCGCAAGGACGAGGACGGCTCGATCACTCCCGAGAAGCCGAAGTCCAAGCCCAAATCCGATCCCGACATCCCGCATGGTACCAACATGGCCACGGTCTCGGTCCGCGAAGCCTTGCGCGATGCCATGGCCGAGGAGATGCGCCGCGACGAGCGCGTGTTCGTCATGGGCGAGGAAGTCGCTCAATATCAGGGGGCCTATAAGGTCACGCAGGGGTTGCTCGACGAATTCGGTCCCAAGCGTGTGATCGACACACCGATCACCGAATACGGCTTTGCCGGTATCGGCACCGGCGCAGCCATGGGCGGCCTGCGCCCGATCGTCGAATTCATGACCTTCAACTTCGCCATGCAGGCGATCGACCACATCGTGAATTCGGCGGCCAAGACCAATTACATGTCGGGCGGCCAGATGCGCTGCCCGGTGGTGTTCCGCGGCCCCAATGGCGCCGCCAGCCGCGTCGGCGCGCAGCACAGCCAGAACTACGGACCATGGTACGCCAGCGTCCCCGGGCTGATCGTTATTGCGCCCTACGATAGCGCTGACGCCAAGGGATTGCTCAAGGCCGCGATCCGCTGCGAGGACCCGGTGGTGTTCCTCGAGAACGAGCTGGTCTACGGCAAGACCTTCGAACTGCCCGAACTCGACGACCATGTCCTGCCGATCGGCAAGGCGCGGATCGTGCGCGAAGGTTCGGACGTGACCATTGTCAGCTATTCGATCGGGGTCGGGTATTCGCTCGAGGCGGCCGAGAAGCTCGCTGAAGAAGGGATCGAGGCCGAGGTGATCGACCTGCGCACCCTGCGCCCGCTCGATCGCGATACCATCCTCGAAAGTCTCGCCAAGACCAACCGCCTGGTGATCGCCGAAGAGGGCTGGCCGACCTGCTCGATCTCGTCCGAGGTAATCGCGCTATGCATGGAAGATGGCTTCGACCATCTCGACGCGCCCGTGCTGCGGGTGTGCAACGAGGATGTGCCGCTGCCCTATGCCGCCAATCTTGAAAAGCTCGCGCTGATCGACGCAGCGCGCATCGTCGCGGCTGTGAAGAAGGTTTGTTACGTGGAGTGAGTGAGGCTCAGCAGCTCGACGGGGTAACGCCGGAAACGGGGTAGACCCCGTTGTTGCCGCCGGCCGTGTCGCGCCGGTCGCGAACCATCATCGAGCCGATCTCGGTCATCGCAGTGCTGGGGGCGAGATGATCGCCGAGCAGCGGCTGGTATTCGTAATAGACCTCGACGAACATGGTGACGCCATTTTCAGGCGCGATCGCCAGCCGACCCGCAAGCCCCATGCCGTCCAGGTCCGTGTCGCCGGCCTCGCCGAAAGTCGATACATGCGCCGTCTTCGCGCCACTGCAGCGCTGCCAGCGGATGCGATAGGTCCCGTCGTCATTGGGGTTTGCCATCGGTTCGAGGCTCGAGATGATCACGCGGCCATTCTCATAGAGGTCGAGTTCGCCGCTCTGCAGTCCCGCGCCGACGAAGAGATCGTTGATATCGGCCTCGCTGATGCGCTTGGCCGAGAGCTGGCTGCCCGACCCGATCCGCGCGGCATTGTCCGCCAGATGCAGCGCGAGCTGGCTCATTCGCATCTTGGTGGTGATGTAATGGGTGAGTTCTGCTCCGGTCAGGCTCAGCATGAGCAGGACCGGCGCGGCAAACGCGAACTCGATCAAAGCGAGACCGCCGGTGTCGGCGCGCAAGCTTCGCGGCAGGGAGGGGCGGATGCTCCGGATCATGTGCAATTGCGCACCTGGGGCGCCTCGTAGCTGCCCTGATCGCCATAGGGCTGGTTGCGCAGCACCGTCGATGCGCTCAACCGCGTCGTGTTTGAACCGCCGATGAGGCCGTTGATCGGGAAAAAGCGCGGATAGCTCACTCTCACGGTGTAGAGCGTGGCATCCTTCGCACCGCCCTGGCCATCGTTGCCGCCGTCTGCGTCCCAGACGTCGTTGTAGTTTTCATCGTCATAGGGTTCGCCATTGTCGCAGGTTCCATTGGCGTCGCTGTCGGTCCAGTTTTCCGCGCGCGCCGCAGCGGCATCGCTGAACGTCCGGTAGAAGCGGCGTGAGAAGACGATATCCGCATCGCCGACGAGGGGCGTCACCTGATCGCGGACCTTCTGGTCGATCACGGCGCGCACATCGGCATCGGTACCGAGCTCGAGCGAGGCATCGCGCGCGGCCTTCTGCAGCGTCCCCTCCAGGACCGAGCGCGTGTAGAGCGTATGAGCCATGTCGAACGCTCCCAGGAGCATGACGCACAGGACCGGCGCCACGATCGCGAATTCGACGAGCGTGGCACCGCGCTGATCGCGTCCAAGGTCGCGCGGGCGCGAACGCCGCAGGGCACGGTCGAGCGTCACCGGGTGAGCCTGAGCTGGGATATTTCGTCCGCGATCGAGCGGAAGGTCTGCTGTATCGTCGCCGCATTCGTCGCGTGGAAGTAGCGGCCCGAGGTTGCGCAGTTGCGCAGCCGCGTCACGGTATCGCCCGAAACCGAGCCGAACGAGATGACCCACAGGGTGATGTTCTTGTTCTTCACCGCGGTGCAAAGCGCTGCGAAACGGAGATCGACCTGCTCATCGAGTGCTGTGCTCGAAGTGGAAGTGGTCTGGCGACGATCGAACCACGGTATGCCGTATGCCGTGTAGTTCCGCGACGAGGTTACGGTGTCGCCGTCTGTCATGAAGATCAAATGCCGCTCGATCTCGCCGCCTTCGGAGGCATATTCGTTCTCCGCGCTGAACAGACCTGTAGGCGACAGCAAGCGCGCGCCCCAGAGCAGGCCGATGTCGTGGAAGGTGTTGCCCGACGGCGTCAGGCTGTTGACATAGGAATCGAAACCGCTCGCGTCAGTCCAGCTTTGCAGTTTTCGGGCGGGGGTAGGGCAGAAGTAGCTGGAAGCGTTGGTGTAATCGTCCGTGGTGCTGCCTACTCGAGCACGATCCCAATCCCCGAAGTTGCCTTTACGGGTATGGATCAAGCCGGGGAGCGCCGGCCCCCACTGGGTTGTCGTATCAGCGGTCGGTACGAGATCGATGTCGAGGTCTTTCGCGCCAGCGGGGATCGGCGCGAAGTTGGTCGTCCGAACCGTTTGACGCTCTTCGATGCAGCCGTCCCACGGGATCGTTTTGTTGCCGCCGTCATTCGCAATCGGCCACTCGAAGCTGTTGCGCCATGCCGTGCCGTTCTTCAGAAGCCCGACATCGACCGGAAGCTGGTCGTATTCCCAAGCGGGCATGCGTCCCCGAGACGAGTACATACAATAGTAGTTGCCGTAATAGTTGATTTTCTCAACTTTGTACTGGGTCTCCGCTTTATTGGCCGGCGCGCCGGAGCAACTTCCGTAGTAACTGGAATTGGTGTAGCTGTAGGCTGACCAGTTCCCCCATTCATATCCAACCCGCCTGCGCGTTTGATACTGCCAGCTATTGGCCATAAAATTGGTGGGCAATAGCCGCCCGACGTTCACATTCGTCGCGTAGGGCACGAAGCCGAAACGGATCTGGACCTGATCGCCGGTTCCGCCGCTGGGCGCACCGGTGGTGCAGTTCGCATCGCTGTCGAGGCGGGCGACGATCTCGTAGAAGCATTTCACTGCTACTCGCAGCGACTGGATTTTCGTCTGGGAATCGCCCGACGGCGTCTCACCCATCGACCCGGTAACGTCGAGGACGAACATCACATCGGTGTTGGGCAAGCGCATCTCGGCATCGCAGCTGACGGTGAGCGTCTGGCTTTCATTGCCGAAAATCCGCATCAGCGTCATCGGCACCGTGGCCGATGCCGTGCCCATCACCTTGCCCGCATCTTCGGTAAAACTGCGTGTCAGACCTGTCGCGCCATAGGGATCCGCCTGGATGTTGGCGTCGAAGAAACCCTCGGCGGCGTCGCGGGCGGCGTAACTGGCGTAATTCCAGACGCCGGCACCCATCGCCTTGCGGCCCGCCAGCGCACCGGCGTCGCAGGCGTGTTGCAAGCGGGTCTTGACGATGTACATGCGGCTCATGTCGACACCGCCGCCCACAAGGCCGATCAACGGCACCAGTGCAGCGGCGGCTATGGCTACCGTATTGCCCGATTGATCGGCACGGAGGCGTGCCAGAAAGCCCTTGCGAGCCGCGGTCTTGGCCGGTTCCTCTGAGCTGTCGCGGAATCCGCGCATGACGATTGTCCCCTAATTTGGGCTACGCATAGGGTGATCAGGCCCAAGAAAGGGTGGATAGGCATGGTTAACGAAAACTTGCCCTTCAAACGGGGGATGCATGAACACCGAAACGGGTGAACTGTCGCTCGCCAATCGCGTTGCTCTGGCATGGTCGAGAGGGCGGACGCGGGCCGTGCTGGTCCCACTGTTCACACTCGATGAGCGGCTCGGCCGGATCGTCGCGGTCGCACGCGAACCGATGCTGGCGCAATTGCGGCTGGCGTGGTGGCGCGACCGGCTGGGAGAAGCGCGCGACCTGCGACCGAAGGGCGATCCGGTGCTCGATGCCATCGGTGTGAATTGGCAGGACGAAGAAGCGGCCTTGGTGGCGCTGGTCGATGGCTGGGAGGAATTGCTCGGCGATGCGCCGCTGAGTGAGAACGCCTTTCAGCGGTTTGCGGAGGGGAAGGGCGCTGCCTTCGCCGCTTCCGCTCGCCTTGCAGGACAGGCGGGAAGTGCGGAAGCGGCGGATGACGCGGGGCGTCGCTACGCGTTCGGCGACTGTTTCGCCCGGCTGTCAGACCCGGTCGAGCGCGAAAGGCTGCAGGACGTCGCATCCCGACTCCAGACCCAACCGAGCCGTTTGCCTGGCCCTTTGCGCCCGCTGGCCATTCTTGGGGGGCTGGGGCACCGCGTGCTGCGCCGCGGGGAGGGGCCGCTGTTCGGCGATCGCGGCAGTGCGCTGCTCGCAACACGGCTTGGCATCTGGGGGCTTTAGGGTATTTTGCGCGTCGGAGGTGGCGCCGATGAACCGCATCGCATTGGGAGCGATCCTGGCACTCGTTCTGACCGGAGTGGGCCTGTTCTGGTGGCAGGGGAGGGCGGAAGTCGAACGCGGCGCGCCGCCGCCGCTCCCGCTCGAGACCGCCGAATTCGCCAATGAACTGGAATTGCCGCAGGCGGTGGTGGGCGACCTGCTGGGTCCCGATCCGCCGCAAGCCACCGAGCTAACCCGCGAGCAGCGCCGTTTTTTCCGCTACGATCGCAACCGCGACCTGAAGATTACCCGCAACGAAATGCTGTCCAGCCGCACCGATGCCTTTCGCAAGCTCGATGTCGATGGCAACAATCTGCTGACTTTCGAGGAATGGGCGGTCGCCACGGTCGACCGCTTCGATGGCGCGGATGCCGATGGCAACGACTCGCTGACCCCCACCGAATTCGCGACTACACGGCCCGCGCCGCGCAAGAGCCCCGCCTGCCGCTGCTAGGCGGGCTCGAGCGCGGCTTCCTCCATCCAGGCCCCGAAATCGGCTTTGGCGCGCGAGGTGTAGGCTTCCTTGCGCTGTTTCTTCTTCACCTCGTGCAGCGGCGGGAAGAGCCCGAAATTGACGTTCATCGGCTGGTAGGTCTCGGCATCGGCATCGCCGGTGATATGCGACAACAGCGCGCCGAAGGCCGAAGTGGGTGGCGGCCCCTGCCATTCCCGTCCGGCCATCTCGCTCGCCGCCATCAGTCCTGCCATAAGCCCGACCGCCGCGCTTTCGACATAACCCTCGCAACCGGTAACCTGCCCGGCGAAACGGATATGCGGCGCGTTTCTCAACCGCAATTGTCGGTCGAGCACCAGCGGCGAATTGAGGAAGGTGTTGCGATGCAGGCCGCCCAGCCGCGCGAATTCGGCATTCTGGAGGCCGGGAATGGTCCGGAACAGCTCGATCTGTGCGCCGTATTTCAGCTTGGTCTGGAAGCCGACCATATTCCACAACGTGCCCAGCTTGTTGTCCTGACGCAGCTGGACCACGGCATAGGGCCAGCGGCCTTGGGGGAATTCGGGGCAGGCGGTGCGCGGATCGTCGAGCCCGACGGGCTTCATCGGGCCGTAGCGCAGCGTTTCGACCCCGCGCGAGGCCATCACCTCGATCGGCATGCAGCCCTCGAAATAGGGTGTGTCCTTTTCCCATTCGCGGAATTCGGTCTTCTCGCCATCCATCAGCCCCTGGTGGAAAGCGAGGTACTCGTCCTTGGTCATCGGGCAGTTGATGTAGTCGCCTTCCTCGTTGGAGGCGGAGTTGCGCTTGTTCCAGCGCGACTGGATCCAGCAGATGTCCATGTCGATGCTCTCGCGATGGACGATCGGCGCGATGGCATCGAAGAACGCCAGCCGGTCCTGCCCGGTGGCCGCGACGATGCTCTGCGCCAGCGACTGCGCGGTCAGCGGGCCGGTCGCGACGATGGTCGGGCCTTCGGAGGGGAGCTGGTCGATCCGCTCGCGCGCCACGGTGACGTTGGGATGCGCTGCCAGCGTGCGTTCGACCTCGCCGGAAAACGCGTCGCGATCGACCGCCATCGCCGAGCCTGCGGGAACGCGCGCCGTCTCGCCCGCGCGCATGATCAGGCTGTCGAGCCGGCGCATCTCGTGGTGGAGCAGCCCGACCGCGTTCTTCTCGTCATCGTCGGAGCGGAAGGAATTGGAGCACACCAGTTCGGCGAGCCCGTCGGTGTGGTGCGCGGGCGTGGTGTCGCCGCTGCCGCGCATTTCGGAAAGGCGCACGCGATAGCCGCGCTGCGCCAATTGCCAGGCCGCTTCGCTTCCGGCGAGGCCGCCGCCGATGATTTGGATGTCGTGGGTCATTGCCGCATTGCCCTAGAACCGCAGGGCGGTATCGTTCAAGGCCTGTCGGTGGGAGGATATGTCGAATGCCAAGACGCGCCCTGAGCGAACACCGTCCCTATCTGCTGCTCAGCCTGCTCGCCGGGATCAGCTATTTCTTCGCGGCTGACAGCGCTATCGGCGGTGCCTGGCTGATGGTGTGGAAGGGCGCCGCAGTCGCCTTTCTCGCGGTCTATGCTGCGCAGCGGAGCAAGGGTCTGGACGGGGCGCTGATCGCCACGGTGATGGGGCTGGGCGCCATCGGCGATGTTGCGATCGAGATCGATCTGATCGCGGGCGGTGCGGCTTTCGCGCTGGCGCATCTGGTGGCAATCGCGCTTTATCTGCGCAATTTGCGGAGCAATCGCGCTGGCAGCCAGAACGCCGCGGCGCTGGCGCTGGCGGTGTTTGCGCCGCTGCTTGCCTGGCTGATCACCCGCCAGTCGCCCGATTGGCCGATTGCGACCGGCTATGCCGCCATCCTCGGATTGATGGCAGCGACCGCCTGGCTAAGCCGCTTTCCACGCTATCGGGTGGGGCTGGGGGCGGTGCTGTTCATCGTTTCGGACCTGGTAATCCTGGGTCGCGAGGGCGGCGGGCTTGACCCGGCGATCGCCGGCTGGCTGGTCTGGCCGCTGTATTATGCAGCGCAATTCCTGATCGTGACGGGGGTGGTGCAGACGCCGCGGCTGGCAAAGCCGGCAAGGTAAGTGAGGCCGACCCGGAGCGGTTTCACTCCGGATTCGACCGACACGTCATCGAGGGCGAATGTCGCATTCGACATTCGAGATATCAGCCGCCCGGCTCGCCCTCGATGTTCTTGTCCGAATGCGCAGTCGTGTGCGGCTCGGTCACCTGCGCCTCGCGATCGGCGATCTCTTCCGCGATCGCTTCCTCGGCCTCGTTCTCCGGCTCCTCGGTCTCGTCGATCAACGCTGCGCCGACGATATGCTCGCCCTTGGCGACGTCGAAGATGCGGATGCCCGAGGATGTGCGACCATAGACCGCGATGCCCTTGTGGTCGTCGTAGCCTCCCGGGACCAGATGGCGGAAATCGATCGGCAGCCGGATCAGCTTGGCCTGATCGGTCACCAGCATCAATTGCGAGCCGTGGCTCACCGGGAAGCTGGCGACCACCGGACCGTTGCGCTCGGGATTGCTCGAGGGCTCGCCGATATTGGTGAGCCCCTGACCGCCGCGCCCGATGGTGCGGTATTCATAGGCCGAAGAGATCTTGCCATAGCCATTGGCGGTGAGCGTGAGGATGAATTCCTCGTTCTCCGCCATGTCCTCGGTCTCGTCCGCGGGCAGGGTGGGTTCGGTCTCGTTGTTCTTCCAGTGGGCGGCGCGCAGATAGGCTTCGCGCTGCTCGGGAAGATAACGATGCCCCTCGAGCACTGCCATCGAGACGACCTTGGCGTCCTTGCGCAGCGCCATGCCGCGTACGCCGATCCCGGTGCGGCTCTTGGTTTCGCGTGCGTCGGAGGCGGCGAAACGGATCGCCTTGCCGGCGTCGGATGCAAGAAAGACTTCCTGGCCTTCGGACAGCAGCTTGACGCCGATCAGCCGGTCGCCGCTGTCTTCGACGAAGCCCATCGCGTATTTGCCGTTCGACGGGATATTGGTGAAGGCATCCATGGAATTGCGCCGCACCATGCCCTGCTCGGTGGCGAAGACGATGTTGAGCGCGCTCCACTCGGTCTCGTCCTCGGGAAGCGGGAGCACGTTGGTAACGCGCTCCTCGTCGCCGAGCGGCAGGAGATTGACCATCGGGCGGCCCTTGGTCTGCGGCCCACCCTCGGGCAGCTTCCAGACCTTGAGGCGATAGACCCGGCCGGTATTGGTGAAGAAAAGCACGGGGTTGTGGGTCGAAGTGACGAACAGTTCGACGACCGCATCCTCGTCCTTGGTCGCCATTCCGGCGCGGCCCTTGCCACCGCGGGCCTGCGCGCGGAAGGTCGAGAGCGGGGTGCGTTTGATGTATCCGTCGTGGGTGACGGTCACGACCATTTCGTCGCGCTCGATGAGATCCTCGTCTTCCAGTCCGTCCCAGGCCGGAGCGATCTCGGTGACGCGCGGGGTGGCGTAGAGATCGCGGACCTCCTGCAGCTCGTCGCGCAGCACGCCGTAGAGTTTGACCCGGTCGGCGAGGATCGAGAGATATTCCTCGATCGCATCGGCCAGCACCTTCAACTCGCCGCCGATCTCGTCACGGCCGAGCGCGGTCAGGCGGTGGAGCCGCAGGTCGAGGATCGCCTTCACCTGCCGTTCGGACAGGCGATAGGTCCCGCCCGCCTGCTCGGCATCGGGCTCGATCGCCTCGATCAGACGGATATATTGCGCGATATTGCCGATCGGCCATTCGCGCACCAGCAGCTTGGCGCGCGCTTCGGCGGGAGTGGAAGCGCCGCGGATGATCGCGACCACCTCGTCGAGATTGGACACCGCGACCACCAGCCCGAGCAACATATGCGCGCGGTCGCGCGCCTTGTTGAGCTCGAACTTGGTCCGCCTGGTGATGACCTCTTCGCGGAAGGTGATGAAGGCCTTGATGATGTCGCGCAGCGCCAGCGTCTCGGGCCGGCCGCCGCGAATGGCGAGCATATTGGCGGGGAAGCTCGACTGCGCCGGGGTATAGCGCCAGATCTGGTTGAGCACGACCTCGGGCGAGGCATCGCGCTTGAGATCGACGACCACGCGCATGCCCTCGCGCGAGCTTTCGTCGCGGATGTCGGAAATGCCTTCGATCCGCTTTTCCTTGGCGGCGTCGGCGATCTTCTCGACCAGGCCGGACTTGCCCACCTGGAAGGGGATCGAGGTCAGGACGATCGACTGGCGGCCCTCGCTCTTGGCGCCGCGGGTCGCCTCGATCTCGTGGCGGGCGCGCATCAGGATCGAGCCGCGTCCGGTGGTGTAGGCCGCCTTGGCACCCGCATGGCCCAGGATCAGCGGCGCGGTGGGGAAATCGGGCCCGGGGATGATCTCGAACAGCTCTTCCGAGGTGATCGCCGGATTGTCGATGAAGGCAAAACAGCCGTCGATGACCTCGCCCAGATTGTGCGGCGGGATATTGGTCGCCATGCCGACCGCGATCCCGCCCGCGCCGTTGACGAGCAGATTGGGGAAGCGCGCGGGCAGGACGGTGGGTTCGCGGCGCGAGCCGTCGTAATTGTCCGCGAAATCGACCGTGTCCTTGTCGAGATCGTCGAGCAGCATGTTGGCGACGCGCGCCAGCCGCGCTTCGGTGTAGCGCATCGAGGCGGGCGGATCGGGATCCATCGAGCCGAAATTGCCCTGACCGTCGATCAGCGGGACGCGCAGCGACCAGTCCTGCGTCATCCGGGCCAGCGCTTCGTAGATCGCGGAATCGCCGTGCGGGTGATAATTGCCCATCACGTCGCCGACGATCTTGGCGCTCTTGCGATAGGGACGTCCGGCGACGAAGCCGCCTTCCTGGCTGGCGAAGAGGATGCGGCGGTGGACCGGCTTCAACCCGTCGCGCACATCGGGAAGCGCGCGCGCAACGATCACGCTCATCGCGTAATCGAGATAGCTCGCCTTCATCTCGTCGACGATGTCGATGCGGGTGTATCCGCCGCTTGCGGGAGCGGGTTCGAGAATGTCGGTATCGTCGCTCAAAAGGGGTACTGCTTTTCGGTAGTTGAAAGGGCGTATAGCTGCTCGGAAGCCTAGGCGGGTTACCCTGTAAAAGCCACCAATTGCGGGAACCGGCTCCCTGTCTCGCGCGCTTTTTCCACATGTGGCTGGAAACGCGGGTCCGTTCCGCTTCTGAATGGCGAAAGGAGAAGGTATTCAATCGCTATTCAGCCCGGCTACCGTACCACGGTTTGCAATCGGATAGCAGTCGGGGCATGTGGCCGCCGATGGTGATCCGAACCAGGGTGCAGTTGGCATCCTGTCTTAATTCTTGGGAGTTAACCTTATGAAATTCCGTTCCTCCACCAAGCGAAGCTCTACTCTGGCGCTGGCCTTCGCGCTTGCCGCCGGCACCGTCTTCACCGGCACCGTGCTCGAAACGCCGGCGCATGCGCAGAAGCAGGAAAAGCCGGCCAAGGCCGATTATTCCAAGGGCTTCATTGCTGCCTACACGCCGGTCAACGAGAACATCACCGGCGAAACGCCCGACTATGCCGCTGCCGCAGCAGCCGCTCCCGCAATTGTCGCAGCGGTCGAGACCGCCGACGATCGCCAGGCCGCAGGCAGCATCGTCTACAGCATTGGTGTGAGTACGGAGAACGACCAGCTGATGGTGCAGGGTCTCGAACTGATGCTCGCAAGCGGCAAGGTTGCGCCCGAGCGCATCGGCCAGTTTCACTGGTCGGCCTATCAGCTCAATAATCGCCTCGGCAACACCGCCGCCGCGCGCAAGGCGCTCGAAGGTGCCATTGCGGCAAACTACACTCTCGACGCGCAGCTTACCGATGGCTCGACCCGGACGCTCGGCGCCGAGGACATGCACCGCATGATCGCCGATCTCTATTTCGATGGGGAAGATTATGCGAAGGGCTTCGCTTATCTCGACGAACAGATCGCCGCGCGCAAGGCGGCCGGTCAGACCGTGCCCGAAGCCTGGGTCAAGCATGCTTTCGTCACCGCCTACAACAACGACATGGCCGAGCAGACGCAGGAATATTCGCTGCTCTATGCCACCGAGCATCCCAGCAAGACGAGCTGGGGCGACGCGATCGCGGTCGCGCTCAACAGCACCCGCTTCGAATATCCGGAAATCCTCGACATCCTGCGCCTCTCGCGCCGGACCGACACCTTCCGCGATGGCAGCATGTACACCGAATATATCGAGGCCGCCGACCCGCGCAAATTCCCGGGAGAAGTCCTCGCGGTGATCGACCACGGCTATGCTGCCGGCATGCTGGAACGCAGCGATCCCTATGTGACCGAATCGCGCGCCGAGGCGGAACGCCGGATCCAGGCCGACAAGAACGACCTGCCCGACCTGGCAGCCGATGCGCGCGCTGGGAATGCCAATCTGCTCACCGTCATGGCGGCGGGCGATACCTTCCTGAGCTACGATCGGGCCGCAGAAGCCGAGGAGTTCTACACCAAGGCGCTGACCATGCCGGGGGTCAACACACCGCTGGTGCTGACGCGGATGGGCATCGCCCAGCTCGATCAGGGCAAGCACGCCGAGGCCGAAGCGACCTTCAAGAAGGTGCAGGGTGCGCGCAAGCCGATCGCCAATCTGTGGGCGGTCTACACCACCCAGCAGAACGCCGGCGGCTGAAGCTCCGGCAGAGCAATGAAATGAGCGAGGGCGCGGGACTTGGTCTCGCGCCCTTTTTCGTGCGCCTGCCTGTGCGGGCCTTCAGCGCAGGCGCTTGACGTAGGCCTGCCCCGAGTCGCGCCGTTCGACCGAAAAATTCGGGATCGATTCGATAAGATCGATCAGCCGCGCAAAGCCGTAATTGCGGGTGTCGAAGCTCGAGCGATTGCCTGCGCGCTGGCCCACTTCGGACAGTTTGGCATAGCCCTTGGCGTCGCGCCGGCTGGCGTTGTAGGCATCGACCAGCAGGTGGAGCATCTCGTCGTCGATCTGCTCGTTTGGGGTTGGTTTGCGCTCTTCCTGCTTCTCTGCCTTGATCAGCGCGTTTACGTCGATGAAGCGGCTGCAGGCCTCGCGGAAGGCCTCGGGAGTCTTGGCGCCGCCGAAGCCATAGACCGGGTGGCCGTCCTGCCGGATCCGCATCGCCAGCGGCATGAAATCGCTGTCGCTCGACATGATCCCGAAGCCGTGGACCCGGCCGCGATAGAGCAGATCCATCGCATCGATCGTCATCTTCATGTCGGTGGCGTTCTTGCCCTTGGTGATATCGAACTGCTGCTGCGGTTCGATCCCGTAGCGGGGCATCCGGTCGATCCAGCCCTTGAGGCTGGTCTTGCGCCAATTGCCATAGGCGCGGCGGATGTTCACCTGGCCGAGCTCGGCGAGCACGGTGAGCACGGGGTCGATCCCCGAGGGACTCGCATTGTCGGCATCGATCAGCAGGGCGATGTTGAGTTGGTCGGCGGTAGACATGGCGACGCCCATGCCGCGCACTTGCGCGCCGCGCAAGTCAGTCTGCCGGGGAAAATTCGCCGCGGGTTTCATCGAGCAGATGCAACACGCCGTCCGAGATGGCGAAGAAGGCGCCGTGCACCGCCAGCGAGCCGTCGGCCTCCTTCTCCTGAACGCAGGGGAAGGTGCGCAGGTTCTCGATGCTCTTTTTTACTGCAGCCAGTTCCATCGCGCGCTCGGCCTTGCGCCCGGTGGTTCCCAGTTCGCGCGCAATCGGCTCGCGGACTTCGTCGAGCATGGCGATCCATTGCGCCACGAAGCCGCCCTTGCCGAGCGCATTGCCATGCATGCTCTGCGTCAGCGCCGCCTGGCACCCGCCGCACAGCCCATGCCCCATCACCACGATATGCTGGACTTCGAGAAACTGGACCGCGAATTCGAGCGCGGCGGAAACCCCGTGCTGGCCGGGGCTGGTTTCGAAGGGGGGAACCATCGCCGCGACGTTACGGACCACGAAAATTTCGCCCGGGTCGACATCGAAGATCTGCGCCGGATCGACCCGGCTGTCAGAACAGGCGATCACCATCACCCTGGGCGACTGGCCTTCGCGCAGTTGTTCCCAGCGTGCGTGTTGCGTCTGCCAGGTGCCGGTGCGGAAGCGCTGGTACCCTGCGATCAATTCGTCATAGCTCTTCATGGGCAAACCTCCTGCCGCGCGGCATTGCCTATGGCAAGCGCGATGCCTAGATGGGCGGCAGCATGAACGATCTTTCCACCGCACCCAAGCCCGAGGGCGAACGCCCGGCCCGCCAACGCAAGCCCGACTGGATCAGGGTGAAAGCCCCGACCGGCAAGGGCTATCACGAAACGCGCAAGCTGATGCGCGGGCTCGATCTCACCACGGTGTGCGAGGAAGCCGCCTGTCCCAACATCGGCGAATGCTGGGAGAAGAAACACGCCACGATGATGATCCTGGGCGATGTCTGCACCCGCGCCTGCGCCTTCTGCAACGTCAAGACCGGGATGCCGCGGATCGTCGATCCGCTCGAGCCAGAGAACGTCGCGACTGCCGCGGCGACGATGGGGCTCGAGCATATCGTCATCACCAGCGTCGATCGCGACGATTTGCCCGATGGCGGCGCGGGTCATTTCGTCAAGGTGATCCAGGCGCTGCGGCGCACCACGCCCAACACCACAATCGAGATCCTGACCCCAGATTTTCGCGGCAAGATGCGCGCGGCGGTCGAGGCGATCTGCGAGGCCGGGCCCGACGTCTACAATCACAATCTCGAGACCGTTCCACGGCTCTATCCGACCATCCGCCCCGGCGCGCGCTATTACGCTTCGCTGCGGCTGCTGGAAGAGGTGAAGAGCCACGACCCGCTGATCTTCACCAAATCGGGCATCATGCTGGGGCTGGGTGAACAGCGGCTCGAGGTCCATCAGGTGATGGACGACATGCGCACCGCCGATGTCGATTTCATGACCATGGGCCAGTATCTCCAGCCCACGCCCAAGCACGCCACGGTCGAGGAGTTCGTCACTCCCAAGGCGTTCACGGCCTATGGTTCGATCGCTCGCGCCAAGGGCTTCCTGCAGGTCGCCTCGAGCCCGCTGACCCGGTCGAGCTATCACGCCGGCGACGATTTTGCGGAAATGAAGGCGTCGCGCGAAGCCAGGCTGGCCAAGGAGCGCGCCAGGACAGGCGCCTGATGCCCGGCAGTCGCGAAACCCGCCGGCTTCCCTACAGTTGCGAGCAGATGTTCGATCTGGTCGCAGATGTCGCGCGCTATGACGAATTCCTGCCATGGGTCGTGGCGACAAGGGTGCGGTCCGACAGCGAGACCGAGATGGTCGCGGACATGCTGGTCGGCTTCAAAGCGATCCGCGAGAAGTTCACCTCGCGGGTGGACAAGTCGCGTCCCGACCGGCTCGAAGTCCATTATCTCGACGGACCCTTGCGCGATCTCGACAACAGCTGGACCTTTCGGCCGACCGAGGACGGTGGCTGCGAGATCGACTTCGCGGTGGATTTCACCTTTCGCAACGCGGTGTTCGAGGCGATCGCGGGGCAGTATTTCGACCGCGCCTTTCGCAAGATGGTCGAGGCGTTCGAGCGCCGCGCCGACGACCTCTACGGACGTGAGGCGGCACCGGGCAATGCCTAGGGCAGCAGGAATTCCAGCGCACAGATCGTCGCTTCCTGGCGGATTGCCGCGCGGTCCGGACCTTCGAACAGCCTGAGTTCGCCTTCGGGATCTTTCTGCGAGTCCCGGGTGACCCGGGCAAAGACGACCGTGCCGACCGGCTTGTGCGGCGAGCCGCCGCCGGGGCCTGCGACGCCGCTGATCGCCACTGCGACATCGGCGGTGCTGCGCTCGAGCGCCCCCTTCGCCATGGCCCAGACGCAGGCGACCGAGACCGCGCCGAAAGTCTCGATGATATCGCTCGGCACACCGAGCATCTCCATCTTGGCCTCGTTGGAATAGGTTACGAAACCGCGGTCGAGTACGACCGAGGATCCCGGGATTTCGGTCAAGGCCGCAGCAACCAGCCCTCCGGTGCAGCTCTCCGCCACCACCACCTTGCGCCCCGCAGCAGAGTTCTCCTCGACCACGCGCCGGGCCAGCCGGACGATGGGCTCGGGGAGCAAGCCCTCGGTCACTTCTTGTTCGATCTAGTTTGCATGCAGAGAAGCCTCGTCATTCGCGGATCAGGGTTGCGACGGCCTGCGCGGCTATGCCCTCTCCGCGACCGGCAAACCCCAACCTTTCGGTGGTGGTGGCCTTCACCGATACACGGGTGATGTCAACGCCGAGCAGGTCGGCGATCCGCGCCTGCATGGCGGCACGGTGCGGGCCGATCTTGGGCGCTTCGCAGACCAGCGTAAGGTCGACATTGCCGATCCCATACCCAGCCTCTCGGGCCAGATTGACGGCATGGACGAGGAACCGGTCGCTGCTCGCACCCTTCCATTGCGGGTCGCTGGGCGGGAAATGGCTGCCGATATCCCCGGCGCCGATCGCGCCCAGAATGGCGTCGACGAGCGCGTGCAGGCCGACATCGGCGTCGCTGTGGCCGGCAAGCCCCTTGTCGTGTTCTATCCGGATCCCGCCGAGCCAGAGTTCCTCTCCGGCGGCGAGGCGGTGGACGTCGAAACCCATCCCGGTGCGGATGGCGGGCAGGTCGGTCATGAAATCCTCCGCATAGGTGAGCTTGGCCAGCTTTTCGTCGCCCGCCACCAGCGCGACCTCGCCGCCTGCGGCGCGCAACACCTGCGCATCGTCCCCGGCGGAATGGTCCGCGCTCCACCGGCGATGGGCGGCAAGGATTTCGGCGAACCGGAAGGCCTGCGGAGTCTGGACCCGGCGGAGGCTTTCGCGATCCGCTGCGCCTGCCATCAAGCCGCCCGCGTCGAGCGCGAGGCTGTCTACCACCGGCAGCACGGGGATGGCGCCCGGATGGTCGGTGAGCGCCGCAAGCAGGCGCGCGATGACAGCGCGAGGCAGAATTGGGCGCGCGGCATCATGAATTAATATTTTATCGCAAGTGGTTGCAGGCAATTGCTCAAGTGCATTGGCAACCGAGGCCTGCCGCGTTTCCCCGCCGGTGACCAACTCGACCCCGTCCAGTCCGGCAAGCGCGACCCGCGCGGTTTCGTCGCCACCCTCGGGAATGGCGACCACGACGCTCGTCGCGCCGGCGTCGAGCAGCGCCTCGACCGAATGGCGCACAACCGGTTTGCCGCGCCATTGTGCGAACTGCTTGGGCACCGCCTGGCCTGCGCGCAATCCCTTGCCGGCCGCCACGACGACGGCAGCAAAGGGGGGAAGGGGGGCGGGGTCAGGCATGGCCGGCTACGGCTAGCGGCTTGCCGTTTTTGCTGCAATGCACTATGTCTGCCCAAGAATTAGGCAGATATCCCCATCATGAGCGCGCATCCTCTCCCTCCGGTCCCGCCGAAGCCGATCCAGATCGGCTCCGTGACCATCGACACGCCGGTCGTGCTGGCACCGATGACCGGCGTCACCGATCTGCCGTTCCGCAAGCTGGTGCGCCGCTACGGCTCGGGGCTCAACGTCACCGAGATGATCGCCAGTCAGGCGGCGATCCGCGAGACCCGGCAGAGCATCCAGAAAGCGGCCTGGGACCCGATCGAGGAGCCGGTCTCGATGCAGCTGGTCGGCTGCGATCCGGAATCGATGGGCGAGGCCGCGCGGCTCAACGCCGACCGCGGTGCGGAAATCATCGACATCAATTTCGGCTGCCCGGTGCGCAAGGTGGTCAACGGTCTGGCGGGCTCGGCGTTGATGCGCGAGGTGCCGCTGGCGACCCGGCTGATGGAAGCGACCGTCAAGGCGGTCGATGTGCCCGTCACGGTCAAGATGCGGATGGGCTGGGATCACGACAGTCTCAACGCGCCCGAACTTGCGCGGATCGCCGAGGGTGTCGGGGTCAAGATGATCACTGTCCACGGCCGCACGCGCAACCAGATGTACAAGGGCAGCGCCGACTGGTCCTTCGTCCGCAAGGTGAAGGAAGCGGTGTCGATCCCGGTCATCGTCAATGGCGACATCTGCACCATTGCCGACACTGCCATGGCTCTCGAACAGTCCGGGGCGGACGGGGTGATGATCGGACGCGGCGCCTATGGCCGGCCCTGGCTGCTGGCGCAGGTGATGCACTGGTGGCGCAGCGGCGAAGTGCTGGCGTCCCCGGGGTTCGACGAGCAATATTCGGTGCTGGTCGAACATTACCGCGCAATGCTCGACCATTATGGCGAGGAAGTAGGCGTAAAATTCGCGCGCAAGCACCTGGGCTGGTACACCAAGGGCATGCATGGCTCCGCGGAGTTCCGCAATCGCGCCAACTTTATCGACGACCCCATTGAAGTGCTTGCGGAAATCGAGCGCTTCTACGAACCCTTCCTGCAGCGGCGCGCCGCGTGAAGGACACGATCGAGGCGCCCGATGCGCGCACGCAACTCGCTTCGATCGTCTTCGCCGTCATCCTGCTCGATCCTGCGGGCACCATCCGTCAGGCCAATCCGGCCGCGGAAGAAATGCTTGGGAGCAGCGCGGTCCGATTGGTCGGCCGCTCCTTTTTCGACATCGTCGCCATCGGCGATCGCCGCGTGGCCGATGCCTTGCGCGATTCGGACGGCCAGATGATCGCGCGCGGCCTCGGGATCGAAGTCGGCCGGCGCGAGCGAAGAGCCAATCTCACCTGCTCGCCCGTTGCCGGCGATCCGGGCTGGAGGATCGTGACGCTTTCGGACGCGGGCCAGGAAGACGAGGACCGCGATGCCGAGCGGATCGAATTGCGCGCCCCAACGGTGCTGGCACATGAAATCAAGAACCCGCTCGCGGCCATTCGCGGAGCGAGCCAATTGCTCACCCGCCGCGCGTCGGAGAAGGACAAGGCGCTGACGCAGCTGATTGCGACAGAAGTGGACCGGATCGCGCAGCTGGTCGACCGGATGCAGCAGCTCGGCAGCGCCGCGACGACCGTGTCCGCGCCCTGCAATCTGCACGAGGCCATCCGCAATGCGGTGGCCACGGTGCGGATTTCGCGCGGCAGCGCGGTCGAGACGGTCGAGGAATTCGATCCCTCGCTGCCGCTGGTGCTCGCCGATCGCACTGCACTGGAGCAAATCCTCATTAATCTGATCGCCAACGCCTGCGATGCGAGCGAACGGGTCGCGGATCCGAGGGTCGTGGTGCGGACGCGGTTTACCGGTGGCATGGTCTTCAACGCGATCCGGCTGGGGAAGGCCACCCGCCTGCCGATCGAGGTCAGTGTGATCGACAACGGCCCCGGAATCGATCCATCCTTGCGCGATCATGTCTTCGAGCCCTTCGTCTCGAGCAAGCCGCACGGGCAGGGGCTGGGCCTCGCGCTGGTGCGCAAGCTGGTCCGCGACATGGGCGGACGGATCGCCCATGAACGAGACGAGCGTGCGGGCCTGACGCAGTTTCGCATCAACCTGCCGATGGCACAAAAGGGGGAGGGCGAGTGAACCGGAGCGTGTTGATCGTCGAGGACGACACCGCCATCGCCGCCGTCATCGCGGAGGCGCTCGGCGAAGAGGGCTATGACGTCACCCTGTGCAGCAGGATCGATCGGCGCGACGCATTGCTGGCGGAGCGCAGTTTCGACGTCATGCTGACCGACGTCATGCTGGAGGATGGCGACGGGCTGGCCAGCATCGCCGCGGTCCATGCCGCAGCGCCCGACATGCCGATCATCGTCCTGAGCGCGCAGAACACGCTCGATACCGCGGTGCGGGCGAGCGACAGCCAGGCTTTCGAATATTTTCCCAAGCCCTTCGACCTCGACGAACTGACCAAAGCGGTCGATCAGGCCGCGGCGCGGCGGCCCTCGGAGGGCCCGCAGTCCGATCCGGCCGAGGACATGCCGTTCATCGGTCGCAGCCAGGCCATGCAGGGCGTCTACCGGATGATCAGCAGGGTGCTGCGCAACGATCTCACCGTGCTGGTTACCGGCGAGTCGGGCACCGGCAAGGAACTGGTTGCCGAAGCGGTTCACGAACTCGGCGCGCGCAAGACGGGGCCTTTCGTGGCGGTCAATGCGGCGGCCATTCCGCACGATCTGATCGAAAGCGAGCTGTTCGGGCATGAAAAGGGCGCGTTCACCGGCGCAGTGAACCAGGCGATCGGCAAGTTCGAGCAGGCCAATGGCGGGACGCTGTTCCTCGACGAAATCGGCGACATGCCCGCGCAGGCGCAGACGCGCTTGCTGCGCGCATTGCAGTCGGGGCGTATCCGCCGGGTCGGCGGTCGGCACGACATTGCGGTCGATGTGCGGATCATTGCCGCCACCAATCGTGATCTTGCACCGATGATTGCCGAGGGCAGCTTTCGCGAGGATCTGTATTATCGCCTCAACGTGGTTCCGATTCACATGCCGCCGTTGCGCGAGCGGCGCGAGGACATCGCCGCACTGGCGCGCCATTTCCTGGTGCTGGCCGAGCGCGAGGGCCTGCCGCGCCGGTCGATTGCCGAGGATGCCGTTGCGGCGCTGGCCGAACGCGAATGGCCGGGCAATGTCCGCGAATTGCGCAATGTCGTGTTTCGGCTGGCGCTAATCGCGCGCAACGAGACCATCGATCGCGCGATCGTCGACGAGAACCTGCCCGATGTCCGCACGGAGAACGATTCCGGTCCGGATGGTGGTTTCACGAGCGCACTGACGGCATGGCTGGCGGGGCGGTCGGTGCCGTCGGGAACGCTCTATCACGCCGCGCTCGCCGAATTCGAGAAGCCGCTGCTTGAATACGCGCTGCGCGAAACCGAGGGCAATCAGGTCCGTGCCGCGCAGCTGTTGGGGATCAACCGCAACACCTTGCGCAAGAAGATCGGCGAGCTGGGAATCGAGCCCGATCGCTACGCCCGTCGCCGCTGACGCGCGGACTACCGATTAATAGCTTGCATAATGGCCACAGTGTCGTTGTAACCCGGCAACGATGGCCACCCAGGCGCACTCACCTCTCCGACAGACCCCGCGTTGGTTGCGCCGCTTTGTGGTGACATCGCGCCGCTCGAACCTGTTCGCCTGGCTCGAGATCGCTTCGGCGTTGGCGGTGGTGGTGATGATCGTGAGCGGCTACCTCGCCTTCACCAACGCACCGCCCGATGGCCAATTGCTGCCTTCGCAACAGGTTGCGGGCCTGCTGATCGGGACATTGGTGCCGGCTATGGCACTGCTCGTGCTGCTGGGCAGGCGTCTGGCATTGCGGCGCGCAGCGGGCAGCACGGCGCGACTGCATGTCCGGCTGGTGTTCTTTTTCTCACTGATCGCCGCAGTGCCGACTTTGCTGGTGGCGGGCTTTGCTGCCTTCCTGTTTCAGTCGGGCGTGGATTTCTGGTTCTCCGACAGCTCGCGCGGGCTGATGGAGAACACCAACAGCCTGGCGCAGAACTATTACGAGGAAAACCAGCTCGATCTGTCGCAAGAGACGGTCTCGATGGCGATGGACATGCGCAGCATTCTGGGACGCGTGGCTGTAACCGATCCCAATTTCGCGCTGGTCTACGAGTATCAGGCGCAGCCGCGGGATGTGAACGAAAGCGCCATCCTCCAGGCCATGCCCGACGGGAGCATGCGCACCGCAGTGGTGTATGGCTTGAGCGAGGACAGCGATCCGGTGGCTTTCGCCGAAAGCAGCGCCGAGCCGCTCGAGGCGGGCGAGCCGGTGGTCGTCCAGGGATCGGAAGAGCGGATCGAGGCGCTGGCGCCGATCGATCGCGACGCAGGCATTTATCTCTACAACGCGCGCAATTCCGAAGGCGACAGCTTCAAGAGCTGGGAGAGCGCGCGCTCGATCACGCAGGCCTATGACGACCTCACCCAGCGCGCCCGTGCCTTGCAATTGCGCTTCAATCTGGCGCTGTTCTTTGTCAGCCTCGGCCTGGTCGGCCTGGCGGTATGGTTTGCCTTGCGATTTGCCGACCGCCAGGTCGAGCCGCTCACCGATCTTGTCGCCGCTGCGCGCGAGGTCGGTGGGGGCAATTTCGCGCTGCGCGTCGAAGGTCGGACCGGCGGCGACGAGATCGGTCTGCTCAACCGCGCCTTCAACCGCATGACCGCGCAGCTCGAACGCCAGACCGACGCGCTGGTTACCGCGAACCGCCAGATCGAGGAACGCCGCAGCTTCATCGAGGCAGTGCTCGAATCGGTCAGCGCCGGCGTGATGTCGATCGACCGCGAAGGGCGCATCCTGCTTATGAACGGCCCGGCGCAGGCTCTGCTGGGCGACGCAAATCGCGACAGCGACGGCGGGGCACGCAATATCTACGATCTCGCGCCGCAGATTGCGGTGATGGTCGAGGCGGGCCTCGAGAAGGGCATCGTCAGCTATTCCAAGGGTTCCGATCTGTTGACGCTGGCGGTCAAGATCGGCCCCGAGCGCGACGGCCATGTGATCACTTTCGAGGACATCACCCGCCAACTCCTCGATCAGCGGCAGGCCGCCTGGTCGGATGTCGCGCGGCGGATCGCGCATGAGATCAAGAACCCGCTCACCCCGATCCAGCTGGCTACAGAGCGTCTGAAGCGGCGCTATCGCAAGCAGATCCTGCAGGATGGGGAGCTGTTCGACGACCTGACCAACACCATCGTCCGGCAAGTCGGCGATTTGCGGAAAATGGTCGACGAGTTCTCTTCCTTCGCCCGGCTACCCAAGCCGGTCTTCCGCCCCGAGGACGCGCTCGATCTCATACGGCAGTCGCTCTTCCTGCAGGAGGTCGGGCATCCCGAGGTCGACTACAGTCTGGCGGGCGATACCGACGGGCCGATCACCATCCAGTGCGATCGCCATCAATTCGGCCAGGCGCTGATCAATGTGCTCAAGAACGCTGGCGAAGCGGTCGAAGCGCAGGCCACCCAGGCGCCCCTCGATTATCGCGGCAAGATCGTGGTACTCGTCGAGGCGGATGAAACCGCGCTGACAGTGACCGTCGAAGATAACGGCGTCGGGCTCCCCAAGGATCGAGAACGTATTCTCGAACCCTATGTCACTACGCGTGACAAAGGCACCGGGCTGGGGCTGGCCATCGTCAACAAGATCGTCGAGGAGCATGGGGGCGAGATGGGTTTCTCGGCCCGCGAGGGTGGGGGCACCTGCGTGAGGATGCGCTTCGCGCGCGATCCGACCGAGCGACCAGCGGCAAACACGCCGCGTTCGAACACCGCACAATCGCATGAATGAGGTAGCTTAACATGGCTCTGGACATACTGATCGTGGACGACGAGCGCGACATCCGCGATCTTGTCGCCGGCGTGTTGAGCGACGAAGGCTATGAATGTCGCACCGCTGGCGACAGCGTCTCCGCGCTCGCCGCGATCGACGAGAAACGGCCCAGCGTGGTTTTGCTCGACGTCTGGCTGCACGGCAGCCCGATGGACGGGCTCGAGGTGCTCGACGAGATCAAGATCCGCGAGCCCCAACTGCCGGTGATCATCTTCTCCGGGCACGGCAATATCGACACCGCAGTTGCCGCAGTCAGCCGCGGGGCACTGGATTTCATCGAGAAGCCCTTCGAGGCGGAACGCCTGCTTCTCCTGGTCGAACGGGCCACCGAAACCGAGCGATTGCGGCGCGAGAACACGCGGTTGAAGAGCCATCTCGGGACCGAGGACGAGTTCACCGGCAATTCGGTTGCCATCACGCAGGTGCGTGCGACGCTGAAACGGGTGGCGGGCACCGGCAGCCGGGTCCTGATCTATGGCCCGGCAGGCGCCGGCAAGGAGGTCGCCGCGCGCCTCCTCCACAGCTGGAGCCCGCGCGCCGATCACGCCTTCGTCACGGTCAATTCGGCGCGGATCACGCCCGAGCGCTTCGAGCATGAATTGTTCGGCGAGGAGCAGGACGGCAAGCTGGTCCGCGCCGGGTTGCTCGAAATGGCCGATGGCGGAACGCTCTATCTCGACGAGGTGGCCGATATGCCGCTCTCGACCCAGGCACGCATCCTGCGTGTCCTGACCGAGCAGAGCTTCGTTCGGGTCGGTGGCTCGCGCCAGATCGGCGTGGATGTGCGCGTTGTTTCCTCGACCGCGCGCGATCTCCAGCGCGAAATGGAAGAAAAGCGCTTCCGCGAAGACCTGTTCTACCGCCTCAACGTAGTCCCGGTGGAGGTGCCCTCGTTGTCCGAACGGCGTGACGATATTCCCGTGCTAGCCGACCATTTCTTTGCCCGCTACGCCGCCGAACAGGGCCTCTCCCCGCCGCAGGTGACCGAGGAGGCGATGGCGGCTCTGCAGGCCTATGACTGGCCGGGCAACGTCCGCCAGCTGCGCAACGTGGTCGAGCGCACCATCATCCTCACGCCGCGCGACGAGCTCGAAAGGGTCGAGCCGGCCATGCTGTCGGGCGAGGTCACCGAGGGCAAGATCGGCGGCGGGCAAGCGATGGCGGCGATGATGGGCGCGCCCTTGCGCGAGGCGCGCGAGAATTTCGAGCGCGAATATCTCGCCGTCCAGATACGCCGGTTCTCGGGCAATATCTCCAAGACGGCGAACTTCATCGGGATGGAGCGATCGGCGCTCCACAGGAAGCTCAAGATGCTGGGAATGACCGACCGCAAGGGCGGGGAAGGCTCGTCCTGACCCCGATCGCCGGCTAGTCGCGGAACGCGGCGGCGATAAAAGCATTTGTCTTTTGGGCGGCACGACCCACATTCGCGCATAATTGACGGGCGCACATTCGCAATCGAACCGGATGGACGCCCAGATTGCGGACTGCGCAGAGCGGCCGCCAACAACAGGAGGCAGATTCATGTCCGAAAAGACTCTATCCCCGCGCCCGAGCGCGGAGAAGCCGCCCTCGGCGGAAAAGCCCGCCCCCAATAAAGCGCCCGGCGGCAAGCCACAGAACCTTCAGGATGGCTTCCTCAACCTGCTGCGCAAGAACAAGATGCCGGTGACCATGTTCCTGGTCAAAGGCGTGAAGCTGCAGGGTATCATCACCTGGTTCGACAATTTCTCGATCCTGCTGCGCCGCGATGGACAGGCGCAGCTGGTCTACAAGCACGCCATTTCCACGATCATGCCGGGCTCGCCGCTCGATGCGGATCAGTTCGCCAAACAGGGCTCGGGCGCAAAGCAGCGCCTGCTGCAGGATGTGTTCCTCAGCCGGGTGAGCGAGGCCGAGGCGCAGGTAACGATGTTCCTCGTCAATGGCGTGATGCTGCAGGGCCGGATCGCGGCCTACGACCTGTTCTGTATGCTGCTCGAACGCGAGGGCTATGTGCAGCTCGCTTACAAACACGCCGTCTCGACGATCCAGCCCGCCACCGCGGTCGATCTGTCGGACGACTGGGAAGGTGAAGAAAACTGAGCTTCGACGACGACCTGCTGGGTGAAGTCTCGCGCGGTGCGCGGGCTCTCGTCATCTGTCCCGATATTCGCGGCCAGTCCTACGAACTCGATGCCGAGTCACGGCTCGAGGAAGCGAAAGGGCTGGCGCTGGCGATCGGGATCGTGATCGCCGAGGGTTTCGTGCTGCCCGTACGGCAGGTGAAGCCCAATCTGCTGTTCGGTTCGGGACAGGTCGACAACATCCGCATCCAGTGCGAGCAGGAAGAGGCCGAACTGGTGGTCGTCGACGGTACGCTCAGCCCGATCCAGCAGCGCAATCTCGAAGACAAGCTGGCGCGCAAGGTCATCGATCGCACCGGGCTGATCCTCGAAATTTTCGGCGAACGCGCTGCTACCGCCGAAGGGCGGCTGCAGGTCGAACTGGCGCATCTCGATTATCAGCAAAGCCGTCTGGTCCGCAGCTGGACGCACCTCGAGCGCCAGCGCGGCGGTTTCGGCTTCCTCGGCGGCCCCGGCGAAACTCAGATCGAGGCCGACCGCAGGCTGATCCGCCAGCGTATGGCGCAATTGCGCAAGGAACTGGAACAGGTCCGAAAAACCCGGGCGCTGCATCGCGCGCGGCGGGGCAGGGCGCCCTGGCCGGTGATCGCGCTGGTGGGCTATACCAATGCGGGAAAATCGACGCTGTTCAACGGCTTGACCGGTTCCGACGTCATGGCGGAGGACCTCCTCTTCGCGACGCTGGACCCGACAATGCGGGCGATCGAACTGCCCGGCGTCGAAAAGGCGATCCTGTCGGACACGGTGGGCTTTATTTCCGATCTCCCCACGCAGCTGGTCGCCGCCTTCCGTGCGACGCTCGAAGAGGTGACCGGCGCCGACGTGATCGTCCACGTCCGCGACATGGCCAATCCCGACGCCGCCGCGCAGAAGCAGCAGGTGCTACAAATCCTCACGGATCTCGAGGTGATCGACGCGGAGAGCGGGGTGAGCGAGATTCCGATCGTGGAGGCGTGGAACAAGTTCGATGCCTTGCCGGACGAGCGGCGCGCAGAACTTGCCGAAATCGCCTCGCATGATGACAAGAGCATTCCGATCTCGGCGCTGACCGGGGAAGGGGTCGAGGACCTGCTCCACCGGATCGACGCGCTCCTGACACTGGACTCGCGCACTTACGAAATCGAGCTGACCGCGGGCGACGGTATGCGGAGTGCCTGGCTGCATCAGCATGGCCAGGTTATCGAGGAAAAGAGCGCCGAATTCGACGATGGACCCGTCAGGCTGTTGTCGGTGCGGCTTACGCCGAAGGAATTCGGAAGGTTTTCCTCGCTTTAGCTGGCGTTCTTCTCGTCGCGTTTGACCGCCTGCCACAGCTCTTCCTGCTGATCGAGCGACAGGTCGGGGAAGGCGCCCTCGGCGCGGGCTTCCATCGCCCGGAAGCGCCGCTCGAACTTCGCATTGGCCGCGCGCAGTGCCTCTTCGGCCTCGATACCATAGGCGCGCACCAGATTGACTGCGGCAAACAGCAGATCGCCGGCCTCTTCCTGACGGGTCTCCAAAGAAGCCGATCCAAGCTCCTCGATTTCCTCGAAAACCTTGGCTCTCGGGCCATCGGCGTCCGGCCAGTCGAACCCGACGCGCGCGGCACGTTTCTGGAGTTTTTGCGCGCGGAGCAAACCGGGCAGCGCCTTGGCGACGCCATCCATGGCGCTGGTCGCACCGGCAGCCTCGCGTTCGGTCTGTTTGAGGTTTTCCCAGCGCGTCTCGCCCATGGTTCCGATCTCGTCACCGAAGATATGGGGGTGGCGCGCCTCCATCTTGTCGGCGATCGCTCGCGCGACATCGGCAAAGGCGAAATGTCCGGCTTCCTCCGCGATGCGGGCATGGAACACGACCTGGAGCAACAGATCGCCGAGTTCGCCGCGCAGGTCGGTCATATCCGCGCGCTCGATCGCATCGGCGACCTCGTAGGCTTCCTCGATCGTATAGGGCGCGATTGAAGTGAAATCCTGCGCCAGATCCCATTCGCAGCCATTTTCGGGGTCGCGGAGGCGGGCCATGACGGCAAGGAGGCGGGTGAGTTGGGCGGAAGTGTCGGACATATTAGAATGATAATATATATTATGTTAAATTAGAAGCGGGTATGAGGAGGGTGCTCATCCCTCGATCATGCTGATGAACAGCGCGACGATTGCGAAGATCGCGGCCCAGGACAGTGCCATCACGATGCCCTTCTTCCACGATAGCCGATGCGCCGACAAGGCGCTGACCGCGAGCACCAGAAATCCGACCAGCGAGATGATCGAGACGATGTCGAATTCGTTCATGCCGCCAGCTCCAGCCCGTCGTAACCGACGATCACGCGCTTGGGCACTTCTTCCGACAGCGCGCGATAATCCATGCTTTTGTCGAGATGCGTCAGTACGGTCTTCTTCGCCTTCGTCTTCGATGCCAACTCCAGCGCCAGGCCGAGGCTGGCGTGCGTGGGGTGCGGAGCGCGGCGCAGGCAATCGCTCACCAGCAGATCGACACCCGCGAAACAGGACAGCATCTGCGGCGTGATCTCGCTGTAATCGGTGGCATAGACCAGCGACACGCCATCGGCCTCGAGCCGGAACCCCGTGCTGTGGGTCGGCCCATGCGGCATTTCGACCCATTCGAGCGAGAAGCCGGCGACCAGCCGCTGATCGCGCAGGTCGGACAGTTCGATCAGCGTCGGGTAGCCATGCTGGCCCTCGAAGACATAGTCGAACCGCCTGCGAAGGTTCTTCGCCGTTTTGGGGTCGGCATAGCCTGGCAGCGCATTGCTGCGCCCGTAGCGCATGACCCGCAGGTCATCGATCCCGTGGCAGTGATCGGCATGATCATGCGTCCACAGCACCGCATCGACCCGCTCGATGTCGTTCGCGAGCAATTGCTGGCGCAGGTCGGTCGATGTGTCGATCAGGATGCGTTGGCCGGCGTCGTTCTCGACCAGGATCGAGACGCGGGTCCGGCGGTTGCGCGGCTCGGCGGGGTCGCATTCGCCCCAGTCGTTGCCGATGCGCGGCACCCCGGTCGAGGTGCCCGAGCCGAGCATCAGCAATTTCACGCTGCCGCCTTGGTGAACAGCGCATGGAAATTGCGCGTGGTGGTCTGGGCGAGCTGTTCGAGGCTCTCGCCACGCAGATCGGCGAGGAAGATCGCGGTGTCGCGGACGAAACCCGGCTCGCACGGCTTCCCGCGATGCGGCACGGGCGCAAGGAAAGGACTATCGGTTTCGACCAGCAGCCGGTCGGCCGGAACGGTCTTCGCGACTGCTTGCAGGTCGCGCGCGTTCTTGAAGGTGACGATTCCCGAGATCGAGATCGACAGCCCCAGCGCCAGCACCTTCTCGCCGAATTCGGCCGAGGCGGTGAAACAGTGGATCAGCGCCGGAAAGGCGCCCTTCCCCAACTCCTCCTCGAGGATGGCGAGCGTGTCGTCCTCGGCATCGCGGGTGTGGATGATGACCGGCAAATGCACCTCGCGCGCCACCGCGATATGCAGTCGGAACAGACGCTGCTGCGCGGCGCGATCCGAATGTTCGTAATAATAGTCGAGCCCGGTCTCGCCGATGCCGATCACCCGTGGATTGTCGGTGGCTTCGCGCAGCGCGGCGTGGCTCAGATCCTGATGGTCGTCGGCGTGATGCGGGTGGATGCCGACGCTGGCGTAGACATCGGGCTCGCGCTGGGCGGTGCCCACGACCTGATCCCATTCGGATCGCTTGGTCGAGATGTTGAGGAAGGTCTTCACACCCGCGGCGCGCGCGCGATCGAGCGCCGCGGCCTGATCCTCGACCAGGCCCTTATATTCCAGATGGCAGTGGCTATCGACCAGCATCACGCGGCCTCGGTTGCGGGTTCGAGGCGCGGGAAGATCGGTTCGGGCTTGGCAATGCTGTGACCGGCGGCGACCAGCGCATCATACCAGCCCGCGTCGTCGAGATCGGCATAACTGCGACCGTGTTCGGGGATGCCGAGCATGTCGAGCACGGCGCCCGCGCGGGTCGGGATCACCGGCTGGATCGCCAGCGCTAGGTCGCGAATGGCGATAACCAGCGTCAGCAGCACCGCCTCCATCCGCTCCGGGTCGGTCTTCTTGAGCGCCCAGGGCGCCTGTTCGTCGACATATTGGTTGCAGGCCCAGACCGCCTGCATCCATGCTTCGATACCCTGGCTGAAATCGAGCGCCTCGAAGCGCTCGGGCAAGGTGTCGCGGCAGGAGGTCCGCACCGTGGCGAGCAGCGCCTCGTCGGCCTCGGCCCGAGCGAACGCGCGCAAGGCACCGTCCAAGTTCTTGTGAACCATTGATAAGGCGCGCTGGACCAGATTGCCGAAACTGTTGGCCAGCTCCGCGTTGCAGCGCGCGACGATCGCCTCGGCCGAATAGCTGCCGTCCTGCCCGAAGGCGACTTCGCGCATCAGGAAATAGCGCAGATTGTCGACCCCGAAGGTTTCCGCCAGCGCCAGTGGGTCAGTGACATTGCCGAGCGACTTGGATTCCTTCTGACCGCGATTGAGGATGAAGCCGTGGCCGAACACCTTGCGCGGCAGCGGCAGATCGGCACTCATCAGGAAGGCGGGCCAGTAGACCGTGTGGAAGCGGACGATGTCCTTGCCGATCAGATGCAGGCTGGCGGGCCAGAAGCGGCGCCAGTCTTCGGTATCGTCGGGATAACCCAGCCCGGTCAGATAATTGGTCAGCGCATCGACCCAGACATACATCACGTGTTGGTCGCTGCCCGGCACCTTGACCCCCCAGTCGAAGCTGGTGCGGCTAACCGAAAGATCGCGCAATCCACCCTCGACGAAGGAAATCATCTCGTTGCGGCGGCTCTCGGGTTCGAGAAAACCGGGGGTCCTCAGCAGTTCGAGCAGCGGCTCCTGATATTTCGACAATCGGAAGAACCAGCTCTCCTCGACGGTCCATTCGACCGGTGTGCCTTGCGGCGAAAGCTTCTCGCCGCCCTCGGTCTCGCTCAGTTCGCTGGCATCGTAATAGGCTTCGTCGCGGATCGAGTACCAACCCTCGTAGCGGTCGAGATAGAGATCGCCCTTGGCCTCCATCGCCTGCCAGATCGCCTGGCTGGCGCGGTGGTGATCGTCCTCGACCGTGCGGATGAAGCGGTCGTAGGAAATATCAAGCGCGTCGTCCATCGCCCTGAAATATCCGGACATTTCATCCGCCAAAGCGCGCGGCGTACGGTCCTGCTCGGCGGCCTTGCGCGCCATTTTCAGTCCGTGTTCGTCGGTCCCGGTCTGGAACCGGACCTCGCGGCCGCGCAGCCGCTGGAAGCGGGCGATGACATCCGCCGCGATCGCCTCATAGGCGTGACCGATGTGCGGGCGACCGTTGGGATAGTTGATCGCCGTGGTGATATAGAAGGGCTCAGCCATGGGCGCCTCCGCTAGACTGCGCCGCGCCGGCGAGCAAGGTGCCGATTTCCATGACCAGCAGCCCGGGATCGTAATTGTAGGTCGGCATCTCGCCAGTCAGGCGGACCAGTTCGGCATGCGCGGCGATCCGCGGGGGGAGAAGCTTGCGGTCGAGATCGGCGAGGCCCTCGTCGAGGATCGAGCGCGCCAGTTCGAGGACTGCCTCGAGCCGCCCGCGATCGGGCCTGGTGCCGATGGCGGCGACCAGCTCGCCGCGCAGCGTGAATTCGGGATCGCCCTGCTCCGCAATCAGATGCAGGATCTGCGCGACTGGACCCAGCCCGAGTTCGACGAAAGCCAGCGCACGCCCTGGGGAACCGGCTGCGGCGGTGACGGCGGCGGCACGGGTGGCATCGTTGGCCTCGGGTGCCAGCCGCGCGACAAGCTCCGCGATCTCGCCATCCGTCAGCGCGTGGAAGCGCAATGTCCGGCAGCGCGAGCGGATGGTCGGGAGCAGCTTGGCCGGGCGATGGCTGACCAAGAGGAAGAAGGTACCCACCGGCGGCTCCTCCAGGCTCTTGAGCAGGGCGTTCGAGGCGTTGCGCTCCATATCGTCGGCAGGGTCGACGATGATCGCGCGCCGCTCGCCCATCGTCGGTCGGGTGTTGAGCCGCTGCTGCATGGTGCGGACTTGCCCGATGGTGATGTTGCGCTTGATCTCGAAGGGCTTGCCTTCGTTGCGCTTGCGCTCCTCTTTGTCGTCTTTGGGCAGATGTGTGAGGACATGGATATCGGGATGGTGCGCGACGCCGGGATCGGCCCCGACCAGTTCGCGTGCCGCGGCGAGGGCGAAGTGCATCTTGCCCAGACCGGACTTGCCCGCGAGCAGCCAGGCATGGTGCATCCGCTCGCCCGCCATGGCATCGCGCCAGGCCGACCATGCCGCGTCATGGCCGATCATGCGCTGGATCCGGTTTCTAGCAGCGGATCGATCGCGGAGAGAATGCGCGCGTGGACTTCATCCACCGAACCCTCGCCCTCGATTATCGCGAAGCGCTCGGGCTCGGCGGCTGCGAATTCGATGAAGGCGGCGTTGACGCTCGAATGATAACTTGCCTCGCGTCCGCCGATCGCATCGGAGACGGCGCCGTCGCGAGCGGCAAGCCGGTCGGCAGCAGTCGATCCATCAACTGCAATGACCAGCGTCAGATCGGGCAACAGGCTTTCGCTGCCAAGCGTGTGGAGCGAGCGAACCATCTCATCGCCGAGCAATCCGGCTTTGCCCTGATAGGCGCGGCTGGATTCGAGGAAACGGTCGCAGACGACCCAGCGCCCCTCGTCCAGCGCCGGACGGATCAGGTGCTCGACATGATCGGAGCGTGCCGCGGCGAACAGCAGCGCCTCGGCGCGCATCCCCCAACCCTCGCCCGGCGGATCGAGCAGCAGCGCACGGATCGCCTCGGCTCCGGGCGTCCCCCCCGGTTCGCGGGTGAGCAGGGCATTGATCCCTCGCAGCTCGAGCGCGGCCGCCAGCAGGCGGGCCTGGGTGGACTTGCCCGTCCCCTCTCCTCCCTCGAGCGCGATAAAGCGACCGCAGCTCACGTGACCCACCCCAGCAACCCGTTGAACACACGCCGCAGCAGGTTCGCCTCGACGATCGTCTGTGTCGCGACCAGCGGGACCGAATTGACTTGCTCGCCATCGACGCTGATCAGCAGCCGGGCCACTTCCTCGCCCTGCTCGATCGGCGCACGCAACGGACCCTCGTAGCGAATGGTCAGATCGATATCCGCTTCCCGGTCGCGCGGGATCGACAGCCGGACGGGAGCCTGCGCCGCCAAGGTGACCGCACCCGCGCTGCCATCTTGCACCCTTGCGTCGGCAATCGCTTCGTTCCTCTCGAACAGGCGGATGCTGTCGAAATTGGCGAAACCCCATTCGATCAGATCGCGTGATGCAGCATTGCGCGCTCGGCCACTGGGGCTCGCTGCGACCACCATGACCAGCCGACGCCCGTTGCGCTCGGCGCTGCCGAGAAAGCCATATCCGGCCTGATTGGTGAAGCCGGTCTTGATCCCGTCCGCGCCTTCGACGCTGCCGGTTATCGGATCGTGGTTGCGCTGTGTGATGCCGTTGTATTCGAGCCCCGTCGCGCCGAAGAAATGGCGATACTTGCTCGGATGGTGGCGTACCATGGCGCTTCCCATCGTCACCAGATCGCGCGCGGTGGTAAAAGTCCGGCCCTCGTCCATCCAGCCGTTGGGGGTGTTGAAATGGCTGTCGCGCATGCCGTATTTCGCGGCGGTCGCATTCATGCCCTTGAGCCATTGCCTGACCGAGCCTGCCGCGCCTTCGGCGAGCACAACCGAGGCGTCATTGCCGGAAACCGTGGTGATGCCGTGCAGCAGTTCGTCGACCGTGACCCGCGCGTCGTGGGGCAGATACATGGTCGAGCCAACCCGGCTCCAGCGCCGAAAGGTGTCGGGCCGGACGGTCATCACCTGCTCCGGAAACAGCCGTTGATCCTCGATCATCTCGAAGGCCAGCAACGCGGTCATGACCTTGGTGATCGAGGCCGGCATGAACCGGCGGTCGCTCTCGCGCGCGAACAGCGTCTGTCCGCTCGACAGATCGACGAGCAGCGCGATCGGCGCGTCTTGCGCGCTCGGAGGGCGCGGGCCATCCCGCTGAGGGGCAGGGCTTGCAGCGCCCAGCATGACGGCTGCCAGGCAAAGTGCGACGGTTCGGATCAAATGTGCTCCCGCCCCCGGGAGCACCCGGCGGCCTATCTCAGCGTTACAATCTGAGCGCCGCTATAACCGGCACCGCGCACCTTGGCGAGCGCGGTCGAGGCCTGTCCACGGGTCGTGAAGGGACCGGTTCGCACCCGCCACAGCCTGCCGACGGGTTCGAGATAGCCGTCGATGCTGCTGGCAACCCGCTCAGCGGCGGCCTTTGACGAGTAAGCTCCGGCCTGCACTACGTAATTGCCATCGCCCGACGGTTTTGGCGCCGGGTCGGGGGTGGCGACGGGTGCAGGAGCGGCTGCCGGTGCACCGCCGGTCGCCCGGACCGTGCCGCTCGTGACCTCGTCCTCGAGCGGAACCCGGGTCGAGGGCGCACCGGTGTTGGGATCGACCGAGCGGATGGCCGAGGGTGCGGCGTTGGCAAGCGCAGCAGCCTCCTCGCCTTCCGCGCGGGTCAGCGAGGCCGAGCCCACCGCGGGAAGCTTGCGCTTGAGCACTTCGAGCAGGCCCGGGGGCGTTTCCATGCGCAGGCCTGCGGTGCGGTCGGCGCGCAGTTCGGCGCGGTCTTCTTCGGGCGGATTGACGCGGCGAACGCGGACAGGTGTGCCCTCGCCCACGCCAAGCTGCGCGCGGGCATCGGGCGAGAGTGCGATCAGCCGGGCATTGGTCATCGGCCCGCGTCGCTCGACGCGCACCAGGATCGTCTGCCCACTCTCGAGCGAAGTGACCTCGACATAGCTGGGCAGCGGCAGCGTGCGGTGTGCGGCGCTGATCCCGCTCGCGCCCGGCTCGTCGAAGGTCGCATAACCGACCTCGTCGTAATTGAGCACATCGACGGGGGTGTGGGTGATGCCGTCGATGGTGAAGGGTTCGCCGACCACGACCGGATAATCGGCCTGCGGACCTGTCTGCACCCCGCGATCGATCATCGCGTCGGACGCCATCGGCGCGCTCTCGACCGCGGTTGCGCCCGGAATGCAGGATGCGAGCGCAAAGCCCAGTGCGACCGGGCCCAGACGCGTCAGGTTCTTAACGGGAAATCTCATCTGCCAGCAAACCCACACTCATCGCGTAGTAATTGGAGCAGTTATATTCGAGGATAACCCGATAATTTGACGTTAACAGCCAGGCCGGTGTGCCCGGCCCATCGGGCTGGAACAGCGAGGCCATCGTGGTTTCTCCCATCGGGCGCAGCGGCTGAACCCCGAGTTCGCGCCATTCGGCGACCGTCTTGAACTGGCTGTGGCGCTCGTGCACCCGTGCGCAGACCGGCGCGACGAGCTCGGTGCTGACGGAGGCGGTATCGAAACCGCGCGGTACCGATGCGCTCACGCCCCAGGGCTGGCCGGTCCGCCAGCCTGCGTCGCGGAAGTAGTTGGCGATCGAGGCCAGTGTGTCGGCGCGGTTGGTGAAGATATTGGCGACCCCGTCACCGTCGCCGTCGGTGGCGAGGCGCAGGTAAACGCTCGGCAGGAACTGCGGATTGCCGAAGGCACCCGCCCAGCTACCCTGGAGCTCGGAACGCGAAAAGCCGCGATCGGCGACCTTGAGCAGGGCGAGGAACTCGTTTTCGAACAGCTCACGACGGCGGCCTTCCCATGCCAGCGTGGCCAGCGCCTGCGACAGATCGAACCCGCCCCGGACGTTGCCATAGGCCGTCTCATGGCCCCAGATCGCGACCAGGATTTCACCGGGCACGCCATACTCGCCTTCGATCGCGCTGAGCGTGCTGCGAGCATTGGCATATTCGCGACGTCCGGGGCCGATCCGCGCCTGATCAACATGGCGGGCGATGTAGTCGGACAGCGGCGGGAATCCCGAGCGCGTCGGTGAGCCGGGCTGCGCCTGGTCGAGCTCGATCACGCGTCGATTGGGCTGAAGCCCTGCGGTCATCCGCGCGATCGTGCCCTCGCTGACCCCTTGCGCCCGGGCCTTGGCCATGAGCAGTTGGACATAGGAATCGAAGGGCATGTCCTGCGCATAGGCAGGCTGGGCGGCGAAGATCGCCGCGGCGATGGCGATGGTCTTGCTCAAGCGCTTGAGCATCGGACGTTTGAATATCATGGGCGCTCCCTCGCACATCGCCAATGAACGCGATATGTCTTGCGTCTCCTATCCACCACGCTCCGGCTTGTTCCGGGGCATGACAGATTGCCGCGCGTCAGGGCGTGACAATCCCGCGCCCGCCTATTAACGGCTGGCACCGAGCGGACAGGTGGCAGAGTGGTCGAATGCAGCGGTCTTGAAAACCGCCGATGCGCAAGCATCCGTGGGTTCGAATCCCACCCTGTCCGCCACATTTGCCAGCCCGTCAGCCCTGACCTTCAGCGCTTTTTGCCGACCAGAGATTGGGCGAGGCGATCCTTGACCGGATAGTCCTCCGCCTTGACGCTGGACTGGTTCTTGAGTGCGCGGTGGTCCTCGATAATCCCGCCGTCGCGCTTGCCGAGGTTCTCGTCCTTTTCGCCCTGCGGGTCGTCGTCGATTTCATATTCCATATGTCGTCTCCTCGATAGCTCAACCATCGAGGAGGCAAGGTGGTCCGGCGGCGGGCGACGAGACGATGGTCTGGCGCGCCGGATGGCTGCGCGTGTCAGATATGCACCGCGCGGTCGTAGGCGGCGAGCACGCTCTCGTGCATCATCTCGGACAGCGTCGGATGCGGGAAGATGGTCTGCATCAGCTCGGCCTCGGTGGTCTCGAGCTGCTTGCCGACGGTGTAGCCCTGGATCAGTTCGGTCACCTCGGCGCCGATCATGTGGGCACCGAGCAGCTCACCGGTCTTGGCGTCGAACACCGTCTTGACGAAGCCCTCGGCCTCGCCGAGCGCGATCGCCTTGCCATTACCGATGAAGGGGAAGCTGCCGACCCGGACCTCGTGCCCCGCTTCCCTGGCCTTGGCCTCGGTCAGCCCGACGCTGGCGATCTGCGGGTGGCAATAGGTGCAGCCGGGAATGTTGGCTCGGTCGAGCGCGTGGGGGTGGACCTCGTCGTTGCCGAGTTCCTGCGCGATCGCTTCGGCGGCGGTGACGCCTTCGTGGCTGGCCTTGTGCGCCAGCCAGGGCCCCGGTGTGCAATCGCCGATCGCCCACAGCCCCTTGCTCTTGGTCCGGCCGTAGGGATCGATCTGGACGAAGCCGCGATCGATCTCGGCAAGCTTTTCGAGGCCGATATCCTCGGTGTTGGGGACGATGCCCACGGCGACGATCACATGGCTGAATTCGGTGGTCTCGACCTTGCCATCCTTGCCCTTGATCTTCGCGGTGACGCCCTTGGCTGCGACCTTCAGATCCTCGACACCGGCACCGGTCTTGATCGCAATGCCCTGTTTAGTCAGCGATTTTGCGAGGAAGGCGGAAACCTCCTCGTCCTCGACCGGGACAACGCGGTCGAGCATTTCGACCACGGTTACTTCGGCGCCCATGTCGTTATAGAAGCTGGCGAATTCGATCCCGATCGCACCCGAGCCGATGACCAGCAGCTTGCCCGGCATTTCCTTGGGCGTCATCGCGTGGCGATACGTCCAGACGCGTTTGCCGTCCGATTTGGCGAAGGGCAGCTCGCGCGCCCGCGCTCCGGTGGCGACGATGACATGCTTCGCCTCGAGCTTCTGCTCGCCCTTGTCGGTCTTCACCGTCAACGAGGTCGGGCCGGTCAACCTGCCCTCGCCCATATGCACCGCGATCTTGTTCTTCTTCATCAGGTGGGTGACGCCCTGATTGAGCTGCTTGGCGACGCCGCGGCTGCGCTTGACCACCGCGTCGAGATCGGCCTCTATCTCCTTGGCCTTGAGCCCGTAATCGCCAGCATTCTGCATATAGTGGAAGATCTCCGCCGAGCGCAGCAGCGCCTTGGTCGGGATGCAGCCCCAGTTCAGGCAAATCCCGCCGAGCAGCTCGCGCTCGACGATCGCGGTCTTGAGCCCAAGCTGCGCAGCCCGGATCGCCGCGACATAGCCGCCCGGCCCGCTCCCAAGCACGATCAAATCGTATTTTTCAGCCATACCAACCTTGTGCGTTGCTGTGCCCGGCGCGCGCGAAGTCCCCAGCGGGAGGTGACACTACGACGGGTTCTAAGACATGCGACTTTCGCCGCTGCGCCGCGGAATTCTGCGGCCTTGTGCAAATGCCACTGTGGCTTTCCGGAAGCGCAAGGTCACAGCCCGGTCTGGCTTTTGCCGAAGCCGGAAATGCAGCGGAAAACCGGGTGCGAATCATGGTCCGACCATGGCCCAGTGCTACCCGTGTAGGAAAGCGTTCAGGCATCGTTCTGCGCGCCTGCCTTTTCGCGCAGGGGCAACGCCGCTTCGGCGGAGAGCCGCACCGGACGCGGGCGATCCTGGTCGTCGAGCAGGACGAATTTGAAGGTTCCCTCGGCAACGCGAGTGGTCGCCTCGCCATTGCGCTCGCGGGCGATGGCCTCGGCCTCGACCGTCATCGAGGTCTTGCCGACCGCGACGATATCGCAATAGACCGAGAGCTCGTCGCCCACCGCCATCACGCCGGGAAAAGCGAAATCGCTGGCCGAGACGACCACCGCCTTGCCCTGCCCTGACCGGCTTGCAAGCGCGCCTGCGCCGAGCGCCATCTGGCTCATCAGCCAGCCGCCGAATACCCCGCCATAGGGATTGGTGTCGGCAGGCATGGCGGTGATCCGGATCATCGGGACGCGCTCGGTCATGATTGGCTTCCCATCAAGCGGATGTATTCCTCGCGGACCCAGCCCGAGCGGCACGGGCCCTCGTAATTGCGCGCGTTCGGAACCGGAGATCCGGCCCCGCAATTGATCAGTTCCTCGACCTCCTCGCCTTCCTCGACCGCATCAGCCGGGGGCGGATAGACGATGCCGATCCAGCCGCCGACCTTCTGGCACATGGCGACGCCGGTGCCCGCGGCGAGCTGGTCGACTTCCGAAGCGCTCCCGGCAGGCGCGGCGCGCACTGTCAGCGTGTCCTCGCCGCGCGGATTGAAACTGGTGACCTCGCCATAGCTGGCGCAGGCCGCGAAGCGCCGCCCGTCGAACCCGATCTGCACCGGCCGCGCGTCGACCATGGCGGCCTCCTCGGCGGATTGCATGTCGTAGGTGCGAGGCTCGCCCGGGTCGTTCTGGTAATCGCAGGCGGTCGCGCCCAGCAGGACGATAGACGCGCAGAGGCTCGCTATCTTTTTCATGCGGCGATCGTTCATCAAACCACCAGGCCCATCGGGTTTTCGCACAATTGCTTGAAGGCTTCCATCAGCTGCGCGCCGTCGGCACCGTCGATGGCGCGGTGGTCGAAGCTGCCGCTGGCGGTCATCACGGTGGCGACCTGGAGCGCGCCGTCGACTACATAGGGCCGCGGCTCGCCCGCGCCGACCGCCATGATCATGCCCTGCGGCGGATTGATCACCGCATCGAACTGCTTGATCCCGAACATGCCGAGATTGGAGAGGCTGGCCGTGCCCCCCTGATATTCGTGCGGCTGCAATTTGCCCTCGCGGGCCTTCTCGGCCAGCGCCTTCATCTGTGTGCTGATCGAGGCGAGCCCGCGGGTGTCGGCCTCGGTGATGATCGGGGTGATCAGCCCGCTGGGCGCGGCGACCGCCACCGAGACATCGGCGCGGGTGTATTTGTGGATCGTCTCGCCCTGGAAGCTGACGTTGCATTGCGGCACCCGCATCAGCGCGCGCGCCAGCGCCTTGATCAGCAGATCGTTGACCGACAGCTTGACCCCGTCGGCCTCGAGCGTGGCGTTGAGCTGCTTGCGCAGGTCGAGCAACGCATCGAGCCGGACATCGACCGCGAGATAGTAATGCGGGACCTGCTGCTTGCTCTCGGTAAGGCGGCGCGCGATGATCTTGCGCACGCTGGAGAGCTTTTCTTCTTCGTAGGGTGCACCGTATTCGCTCTCGGCGGGGGTCTTCGACGGTGTGCGCGGCGCGGCCATCTCGGCGGTGGCATCGTCCTGCGGTTTCGCGGGAGCGGCGGTGTCCGCCTCGACGGCTTCGACATCGGCTTTGACGATGCGGCCGTTGGGGCCGCTGCCGGTCACGGTGGCGAGGTCGACGCCCTGCTGCTCGGCGATGCGCTTGGCGAGCGGGCTGGCGATGATGCGATCGCCCTCGGGTTTGGGTGCGGGCCCTTCGACTGGTTCAGGGCGAACGGGGGTGGGTTCTTCCTTGGCTTGGGAATCTTCTGCACCATCATCCGTTCGTGCCGAACCTGTCGAAGCACGCGCGCTGTCCTTGCCATCGTCAGAAGAGCTCTCACCATCCCCGCCCTCGGCCACCGCCTCCACATCCTCGCCCTCTTCGGCGAGCATTGCGATCACGGTGCCGACCTTCACGCCCTCGCTGCCTTCCTCGACCGCAATCGAGGCCAGTATGCCTTCGTCCACCGCTTCGAATTCCATCGTCGCTTTGTCGGTTTCGATCTCGGCCATGATGTCGCCCGAGCTGATCGTGTCGCCCGGCTTGACCAGCCATTTGGCGAGCGTGCCTTCCTCCATGGTGGGGGACAGGGCGGGCATCTTGATGGCGATCGGCATGGGGTGGAGCGCGTCCTCGCTGCGTCGGAATGGCGTGCCGCACCTCTGGCCAATTTGCCCGCTTCCCGCAAGGTTCTTGCACAGAATACCAATAAGCCGGATACCCCACAATTCTGAGCATTTGGGGAGCGAAGAGAGCCGATGCGCAAATACCTTGTCGTCATGGACGAGACCGAGGAGGCCAAGAGCGCGCTGCGCTTCGCCAGCCACCGCGCCGCGCGGACCGGGGGCTCGGTGCATATCCTGGCGCTGGTGCCGCGGCAGAATTTCAACGCCTTCGGCGGGGTGCAGGCGACCATCGAGCAGGAAGCGCGCGAGCGCGCCGAGGTGATGGCCAATTCCGCGGCGGGAAACATCTTCGCCGAGAGCGGCAAGATGCCGCAGATCGCGGTGCGGCTGGGCGACCCCGAAGCGATCGTGCGAACCTATCTGGAGGAGCGCGAGGATATCGCGGCGCTGGTGCTGGGCGCGAGCGCCGAGGGCGGACCGGGCCCACTGGTGAGCCACTTTTCCGCACATGCGGGGACGCTACCCTGCCCGCTGTACATCATACCCGGCGGGCTCGACCGAGAGGCGCTCGACCGGCTGGCCTGAGCGGCTGACCTGAGCGGCTGGCTTGAGCGGGGCTGGTTTCGCAACGGCGCCGCTCAGGTGCGCGTGCCGCGGGTCGGATAATCCTTATCGGCAATGAAATCGATGCTCTCGAGCAGCTGGTCGAGATCGGGCCGGGTGAAGGGCGCGCTCTGGACCACTTCGAAATAGACCGAGCGGTCGGGTTTCAGCAGGAACAGTCCGGGCTCGGAAAAAACTTCAGGCTCCTTGCTGTCGGCGCGCGCGGCGGAAAGGAACAGACCCCATTCACGCGCCTGATCCTCGCTCAGCGAATGCGCCAGCGGAAGGTCGTGCGTGTCCCATTCCTCATGCGCGGTCGCGGCGCGCTCGGGCGAATCCATCGAGATCGCGAAGACATTGACCCCGCGGCTGGTAAAATCCTCCAGCCGCCCGCCGAGCTCGGTGAGGTATTGCTTGCAGATCGGGCAATGGCTGCCACGATAGAACACCAGCATGGTGAAAGCGTCGGGATGCTGGTCGGACAGCAAGAAACGCGCCTTGATCGTCAGCGGAAGGTCGAGGTGGGGCGCGGCGGCACCGGGGGGCAGCATGGGGGTATCTCCTTTCCCCATGCAATGTGTGCGATGCGCGGCTGTTCCGGGAAGAGGGCGGCGGGGCGGTAAAGGAACGAACCCGACCACCGCCCCGCAGCCCTACTTCTTGTTGCGCCCCTGGTGCCGGATGTTCGCAGGGCGGCCGCGCTGGCCCTGTGCATGCTGACCTGTCGTGGACTTGCCCTCCCCAGACTTGCCCGCTGGGGACTTACCCTGCGCTGGCTTGCCCTGCGCGGGTCTGCCCTGTGCGGATTTGCCCTGTGCGGATTTGCCATGCGCCGGTTTCCCCTTTGCCGGGCCACCCTTGCCTCTTGGGGGACCGCCCTTGTCGCCCTGGCCACCAGAGCGCCCGCCGGGACGCCCACCACTGCGACCGCCCGGCTTCTTGCGCCCACCATCGCGGTTGCCGCGCGGTTCGATGCCCTTGCCTTCGCTTTCGGGCACCTCGAACTTCAATGCCCCGGTCAGCGCATTGGCTTCGGCCAGCGTCAGCTTGAGCTTGTCGCCGACCGAATAGCTGGTGCCGCTGCCCTCGCCCACAAGCGTCTGCGACGCCTCGTCGTAGCGGAAATACTCGCGGCCCAGCGTCGAGACCGGGACCAGCCCGTCGCCGCCCAGCTTCTCGATCGTGGCGAAGAAGCCGAAGCCCTGCACCCCGGTGATGCGGGTGTCGAAGGTCTCGCCCACCCGGCCCGAGAGCCAGGCGGCGACATAGCGGTCGATGGTGTCGCGTTCGGCTTCCATCGCGCGGCGTTCGGTCTGGCTGATCGCGTCGCTGATCGCCTGCAGCGAATCGCGGTCGCGGTCGGCGAGGCCACTACCTGCCGGCAGCCCACCTTCCGGCTTGGGCTGTTCGAGCTTGTAGGCATCGACCAGCGCGCGGTGGACCAGCAGATCGGCATAGCGCCGGATCGGCGAGGTGAAATGCGCGTAGGAGCCCAGCGAGAGGCCGAAATGTCCGGCATTGGCGGGGCCGTAATACGCCTGCGACTGGCTGCGCAGCACCGCTTCCATCACCAGCACCTTCTCGGCCTCGTCGGTGACATCCTTGAGCAGGCGGTTGAACAGGCTGGGCGTGATCACCTGGCCCAGCGCGATCTTGCGACCCTGCGTCGCCATATATTCGCGCAAGGCGATCAGCTTGTCGCGGCTCGGCGGTTCGTGGACGCGATAGACCACCGGGGCGGTCTTGGCCTCGAGCGCCTTGGCCGCGGCGACATTGGCGGCGATCATGAAATCCTCGACCACGCGGTGGGCATCGAGCCGCTCGCGCACCGCGATTTCCTCGATCTGGCCCTTGTCGTTCAAGCGCACCTGCCGCTCGGGCAGGTCGAGCTCGAGCGGATCGCGCGCGGTCCGCGCCTGGTGGAGCAGCTTCCACGCGCCCCACAGATTTGTCAGCGCCTCGGGCGCGTCGTCGGAATCGATAGCGGCCTGCGCGTCCTCATAGGCGATGTTGCGCGCCAGCCGGACGATCGCGCGGGTGAAACGCCATTCGGTAATCTGGCCCGCGGGCGAAATCCGCAGATGGCAGGCCATCGCCGCGCGGTCGACATCCTGCTTGAGCGAGCACACATCGGCGCTGAGCACCTCGGGAAGCATCGGCACGACCTGATCGGGGAAATAGACCGAATTGCCGCGCTTGCGAGCTTCCTTGTCGAGCGCGCCGCCGGGGCGGACGTAGAAGGCGACATCGGCGATGGCGACGATGGCGCGGTAGCCGCCCGATCCGTCTGGCTCGGCCCAGATCGCATCGTCGTGATCGCGCGCATCGGCGGGGTCGATCGCCATGATCGGCACTTTGCGCAAATCCTCGCGCTTGTCGTCCGAGAGCGGGAGCTTGGCGGCGTGTTTGGCCTCTTCCACGACCTCGTCTGGGAAGACATGCGGGATGCCGTGCTTGGCGATGGCGATCATGCTGAAGCTCTTGGGGGCCAGCGGATCGCCGACCACCTCGACCACTTTGACCCCGGCGCGCGGCGAATTGCCGGTGCGCTCGACGATCACCAGCTCGCCATCCTCGGCACCGCCGAGATCGGAGATGGGTGAGGAATTGCGGACCTTCTTGTCGACCGGCGCGAGCCAGGCCTTGCCAGCCTGGTCGATCTCGACGACCCCCATGAGCCCTTCGCTGCGCGCGGGCAGTTTCTTCATGGGATGCGCGCGCCAGCCGTGCTCGGTCTGCTCGGTGCGCGCGAGGATCCGGTCGCCGCGCTTGAGTGCGCCGTGTTTCTTGCTTTCCTTGACCAGCAGGCGCTGCGGCTTGCCTTCGGCCTCGGGGTCCTCGCTCTCGGGTTCGGCGTAGAGCTCGCCATCCTCGATCGATACGATCTTGAGCACGGTGACCTTGGGGACATCGCCCGAACGATGATAGGCGGTGCGCTTACCGTCGATGAGCCCTTCCTCGGCCATCTGCTTGAGCCGCTTCTTGAGCGTGATCTTTTCCTGCCCCTTCAGCCCGAACGCCTTGGCGATTTCGCGCTTTCCCGCAGCGCCATCGTAGCTCTGGATGAACTCGATGATCTCGGTCTGGGAGGGCATGCCGGCTGTGCGGCTGGTGGTATCGGTTTTCTTATTCATGCCTCGCCATATGGGGTCGCGGCTACTCGCTGTCATCCTCTTCGACTGAGACGGGCGCGAATTGTCCCGCCGGGACCGCGCTGGCGACGGGGCTGCAGGCGCCTTGCGCGGAGCAGGCGTTGACCCCGAAGAACCAGTCGTCGCCGCGGACAGCCGTCAGATCGGTACGGAGGGCCGCAGTGTTGGGCACCACCACCACCGGCGCGGTTTCCCATGAGGGCTGATCGGTCCGGCGGCGATAGACCTCGTAGCTGGCTGCGCCCGCCACGGGCGCCCATTCGATCAGCGTCGAGGTGCGAACCGCGGCCTGCGCCGTGGGGGCCGGCGGCACGGGCACGGAGGCCAGCCGGTCGAGCGCGCGGACATTGAGCTGGGTCACCCTGGCGAGATAGGCGAAATCCATCTCGTCGACCGTGTCGCCGTACACTGTGCCATCCTCGGTGCGGAGGTCCTGGTGCTGGTGGTCGTAATCCTCCACCGCAACGCTGAAGCGCACTGCGGGATAGCCCGCCTCGAGGAAGGGGATCTGGTCCCCGCCCCGCCCCATGCGATCGACCCGCCAGATCTGGCGGACATCGAGACCGGCCTCGTCTTGCTCGGCGAGCCCGTCGATCCAGCGCGAGAGGTTGCGGCTGGGGGAATCGTTCTCGCCGCCCTCGCGGCGCTGCGCGGCGCGCAAGGGATCGGTGAGATCGGCACGCGGGCCTTCGGAGAACACCCGGACGTGGTCGGGATCGCAAAAACCGTCGCTGCCGCAGCTGTTGCCGACGACATCGTTGTTGAGCACCGCCTTGACCGTGAAGCCCTGCTCGCCGAGCCAGTCGGCCAGCAGCTGGCCGCCAAAAAGCCCCTGTTCCTCACCCGAAAGCAACGCATAGACTATGGTGGTCGGATGGCTGTTGGCAGACAGCACCCGCGCCGCCTCGATCACCAGCGCAGTGCCCGAACCGTCGTCATTGGCGCCCGGCGCATCACTGGTGAAATCGGAGACATCCGAAACCCGGCTGTCGATGTGCCCCTGCACGACGACGACTTCATTGGGACGCTCGGTTCCACGCTGGATGGCGACGACATTGCGCAGCCGCGTCGGGGTCGGCACCCGGGCTCCCTCGATCATCCGTTCGGGCAGGATCACTTCGAGGCAATTGCCGCAATCGGCCGAGATGTTGCGCATTTCCTCCGCGCCCCAATCGATCGCCGCGCCGATCCCGCGCTCGGGATCGTCCTGTTCAGACAGCGTGTGGCGGGTCCCGAAGGAAACCAGCTTTTCCACATCGGCGCGCAGCCGATCGGCGGAAACCTCGTCTGCGGGCTGGGTCTGGGCGGCAAGCGGAGTGGCAAGGACGGCGGCGAGCAGGGCGATTTTTCTCATGGCCCCTACCGTTGCGGGATTATGCGCAAAGATCAACGCCCCTTCCGTACACATGTCCGTATCACGTTCCCGATCCCCGGACGAAGCTCAATAGGCGCGCGCTAGCAGCACCCGCTCGACCGCGGGTTCGCCGGTGAAGATGCAGGGCCCGTCGGCGGGAAGCGCGTCGATCGGCACATTGCGGACGGTCAGCTTGAGCGCCTTCAACCGCTCGACAACCGCATCGAGCGCAGGGCCGGTGGGCTTCGACCATTGCACTTCGAGCCAGCCCGGATAGCGCTTGTCCTCGGCGAAATGCGCTTCGACCGTCGCCATGTCGGTCACGTTGCGGGTAATGTTCGCCTCGCGCCGTTCGCTCGCCTGTTCCAGCAACCCGTCCTGGATCTCGGCGAGCATACCGGTGATGGACTGCGCCAGCGCATCGCGCGCCGGGTTTTCGAATGCAGGCTTGCCGGAGCCGGCGTCCCACAGGCTGTCGCGGCGCAGCAGCGAGACCACGCCCTGCTCCATGTCGCGCCCGCCAACCTCGACGATGACGGGGGCACCCTTGCGCACCCAGTCCCAGCGCTTGGCCGCGGCCTTGCCGGGCTTGGTATCGAGCAGCACGCGCACCGGCTCGCCGAAAGCGCGCTCGCTTGCCAGCATAGCGCGCAATTCCTCGCAATAGGCGAGCAGTGCCTCGTCTTCGGGCTTGTCGCGCAGCATCGGCAGGATCACCACCTGCCAGGGCGCGATCTGCGGCGGCACGCGCAGGCCGTCATCGTCGCCATGGGTCATGATGATTGCGCCGACCATGCGGGTCGAGACGCCCCAGCTGGTGGTGTGGCAATAGGTCTGGCCGCCATCCTTGTCTTGGAACTGGATGCCGCTGGCGCGCGCGAAATTGGTGCCGAGATAGTGGCTCGTTCCGGCCTGCAGCGCCTTTCCGTCCTGCATCATCGCCTCGATCGACCAGGTCTCGACTGCGCCGGGGAAGCGTTCGTTCTCGGGCTTCTCGCCCGCGATCACCGGCAGGGCGAGATCGTCTTCCGCGAAGGCGCGATAGACCTCGAGCATCCGCAAGGTGTGCTCGCGCGCCTCGACCTCGTCGGCATGCGCGGTGTGGCCTTCCTGCCAGAGGAATTCGCTGGTGCGCAGGAACATCCGCGTGCGCATCTCCCAGCGCACGACATTGGCCCATTGGTTGAGTTTCAAGGGCAAGTCGCGCCAGCTGCGGATCCAGCGGGCCATGGCATCGCCGAAAATGGTTTCCGAGGTCGGGCGCACCACCAGCGGTTCTTCCAGCTTGGCCTCGGGATCGGGGACCAGTCCGCCATCCTTGCCCGCGATCAGCCGGTGATGGGTGACCACCGCCATTTCCTTGGCGAACCCCTCGACATGCTCGGCCTCGCGCTCGAAATTGGCGAGCGGGATGAACAGCGGGAAGTAGACATTGTCATGGCCGGTCGCCTTGATCCGGTCGTCGAGCAGCCGCTGCATCCGCTCCCAGATGCCGAAGCCCCAGGGCTTGATCACCATGCAGCCGCGCACGCCCGATTCCTCGGCCATGTCGGCGGCGGCGATGACCTCCTGATACCAGGCGGCGAAATCACCGGCGCGGCGGGCGGTCAGGGCGTGGCGAATCTCGGCCATCGGGCAATCTCGTTCAATGAATCAAGGAAGGGCGCATCCCTAGCCGCAAGGGTCGAGGCGCGTCGAGACGGGTTTTACACGGAAGAGCAAGGCACGCCGCTAGCTGTCGAGTTCGTCTAGCTTCTTCTGCATTGCCGCCATCTGCTCGCGCATCTGCGCCAGCTCGTCCTTGGGTGCGGGCTTGGCAGTAGGCGGCTTGGCAATGGGCGGTTTGCCCCCGGGCATGAAGACCTCGGCGGCGTTCTGCATCAGCTTGAGATTCGTCTCGACCATCCGGGCCATCGGATTGGCCTCGACGCCCTTCTGGAACGCTTCCTGCAATTGCTCGCGATTCTTGCGGAAACTGGCCATGCTGGCTTCCAGATAGCTGGGCATCATGCCCTGCATCGAATTGCCATACATCGAGATCAGATCGCGCAGAAAGCTGACCGGGAGCATCTGTTCGCCGGTGCTCTCCTGCTCGACGATGATCTGGGTCAGGATGGTGTGGGTGATGTCGTCACCGCTCTTGGCGTCGATCACCGAAAAATCGACATTCTCGCGGGTCATCTTCGCCAGATCGTCGAGCGTGATATAGCTCGAAGTGTCGGTGTTGTAGAGCCGCCGATTGGCGTATTTCTTGATGACGATGGGGTCTCCATCGCGCGTGCGCTTGGCCATGTGTCAACGTCCCTCTCTCTGCCTCCATGCTGCATTAGCACCTGCACAATGTGCAGCGCAACACAGGTGCAGGACCGGGGCCGGTCAGCCGAAGCGGTCGCCGAGCGCGGTCAGCAATTCATATTGCGAAAGAGCGGTTTGCCGCGCAGCATCGGGCAAGTGATAGGGCAGCGAGACCCAGTCGCCCTCGTGCAAATCGGGAGCCTGCGCGAGGTCGACGACGATCATGTCCATCGAGACCTTCCCGAGGATGGGAAGCTGGCGGGTGCCATGCACCAGATGCGCGCCCGCCCAGCTGCGAAGGATGCCATCGGCATAGCCGAGGGAGACCACCCCGACGCGCATCGGCGCGGGCGCGGTGAAGGTCGCGTTATAGCCCACAGTGGCGCCAGCGGGGACATCGCGGACCTGCAGCAGGGCGGCTTCGGGGTATGCCACCTGCTGGATGGTGTCGGCGAATTCGGGCCGCGGAACGCCACCGTAGAGCGCGAGGCCGGGACGCGTCAGGTCGCAATGGTAGTCGGGGCCAAGTGCGATACCGGCGCTGTTGGCGAGGCTCGCTTCGCGATGCGCCACGAGCGGGATGACTTCGCGAAAGGTCGCGAGCTGGCGCGCGTTCATCGCGCTGTCTTCGTCGGCGCAGGCGAGATGCGACATCAGCACCTCGACATCGAGGCTTTGGAGCAGCGGATCGCCGACCTCGGCAAGACTTATTCCGAGCCGGTTGATCCCGCTGTCGACCATCAGGTCGCAGCGCCCGCCGCCGCTCTCGGTCCAGACCCGCGCCTGATGCAGGCTGTCGATCACAGGGCGCACGCCGGTGGCGCGGGCGTAGGCTGCCTGCGCGGCGTCGAGCACCCCGTGCAGAACCGAAATTTGCGACGCGGGCACTTGTGCCAGCAGCGGCTTCACCTCGGACCAATGCGCCACGAAAAAATCCCGGCAGCCAGCGTCGCGCAGAACCGGCAGGCAGCGTGCAATCCCCAAACCGTAGCAATCGGCCTTAACCGCCGCCCCGGCACGCGCTGTCCCCGACATTGTATCGAGCGCGCGCCAGTTGGCGGCCAACGCCGCTTCGTCGAGCTTGAGTCGGAGCGTGGTCGGCGGCGCCTCAGCCACTGTCGACTACATCGTCGGAGAAATCGCGCGGCGGGCCGCCGGGGAGGCCCCACCAGACCACAACCAGCCCAAGCGCGACGACGACCCAGGTGTACCACAGCCCGGCATAGGCATCGCCCGAGCGCGCCACGATGATCCCCGAGATCAGCGGCAGGAAGCCACCGAGATAGCCCGCGGCGATATGATAGGGGATCGACATCGAGCTGTAGCGTATCCGTGGCGGGAACAGCTCGGCGAGCAGCGCCGCGACCGAGCCATAGGTCAGCGCCGAGAGCAGCCCGAGCACCAGCAACAGCGCGACGATGCCGAGGATGTTCGCCAGTGGCGGCGCCTCGCGCTCGAAATCGAAGCCCTGCGCGGTCAACGCCGCCAGCAGCCCGTCGCGCCGGGCTGCGCCGTCGGCGAACCATTCGGGCTGCAGCGCGATCGTCTCTCCGCCTGCCGTTAGCGACAGCGCCTGCGCTGGTTCGACGCTGTAGGCGACCCCGTTGGCGGTCAGCGTCTCGAGCAGTTTCCCGCATTGCGTCTGCTCGCGGTCGAACAGTTCGGCGAAGGGATCTGTGGAGCATTCGCTCCCCGCGACCACCACTGGTCGCTCGCGCGCAGCCTCGGCCAGACCCGGATTGGCGAGGCTGCCCATCCCCCAGAAGATCGGGAACAGCAGCAGCAGGCTCAGCAACGCGCCGATAACGATCGGGCGACGGCGCCCGATCCGGTCCGACCAGCGCCCGACGATCACGTAGAAGCTCATCGAGATCAGCCCGGCCGCGAGCAGCATCCATTCAACCACGCTTTCCTCGAGCCGCATCGGTCCGCGCAGGAACGAGAGGCCTGAGAAAAAGGCGGTATACCAGATCGTCGTCAGGATCCCGGTCACAGCAAAGGCGATCACGAGGCGGCGCTTGTTGCGGGGATAGGTGAAGCTTTCGACGAAGGGATTGCCGGCGGTCTCGCCCGCAGCCTTCATTGCCTGGAACACCGGGCTCTCGGACAGCTTGAGCCGCATCCACAGCGAAATCGCCAGCAGGATCAGCGACAGCAGGAACGGCACCCGCCAGCCCCATTCCGCGAATTCCTCATCGGTAAAGAACGCGCGGCAGGCGATCACCACCGCGATCGAGAGCACGAAGCCGCCCACCACGCTGGCCTGGATGAAGCCGGTGTAGAAGCCGCGCTTCTCGGGTGGAGCGTGTTCGGCGACATAGATCGCCGCGCCGCCATATTCGCCGCCCAGCGCCAGCCCCTGCAGGATACGCAAGCCAATCACGATGATCGGCGCGGCGATACCGATGCTGGCCGCAGTGGGGATCATGCCGACCCCTGCGGTCGCGACCCCCATCAGCGTGACGGTGACGAGAAAGGTGTACTTGCGCCCCAGCCGGTCGCCGAGGAAGCCGAACAGGATGGCGCCGAGCGGGCGGAAGCCGAAGCCGACCGCGAACCCCGCCCAGACCAGCAGGATCTGCAGCGTCTCGTTGTCGCTGGGAAAGAAGGCCGCTCCGATCAGCCCGGCGAGCGTGCCGTAGATGAAGAAATCATACCACTCGAAGATCGTCCCCGCCGAGCTGGCGGCGATGACCAGGCGGATTTCCCTCTCGCTTGGCTCGCGCATGGCGAGTGCCGCTGCGGGATCGCTCGCGCTTGTGCTGGTGGCCATGGTCGCGTCCCCCTCCCCTTGTTGCCGCGCTGTTGCCGCGTGCCGATGCGCAGGTTTAGCGCGCGGTCGGAAGCTTGGAAAGCGCGGCCAGGGCGGCTCTCCACGGCAGGCGGATCGCTTCGTGCCGCCCGGCGTGCGGCAGCGCTGGATCGAGCGCCTCGAGCCCGGGCCAGGCGGGACGCTCGGAGGATCCGGCAAGCCAGCTTTCGACCCCGGCGAGGCTGCGCTCCAGCGATCCCGCGTCGCGGCCATGCGCTTCTCTGGCAAAGATCGCCGCCGAAGCCTGCCCGACCGCGCAGGCGCTGACCCGCATCCCGATTGTGGCGATGGCTCCGTCCCCGTCGGTCGTGCAGCCCAGCGCAAGCGTGCTGCCACAGCTGCGAGAACGCGCCTCGCCGTGCAGCGCGAGTTCGTCGGTAAGCGGGTATTCGGCCAGTTCGACCGCGAGGCCGAGCAGCGCGGGCGAATAGAGCACGGCCGCGCCGTTTGCGCTCATACCGCGTCGTCGACGGCTTCCGCCGCCTTGCGCTCGTCGCGCAATTGCGCACGCCGCTCGGCGACCATTACGACCATGCTGCGCGAGCTCGCATCGACGAAATCATAGGAGCGCGCGGCCGAAATCCAGTCGGGGCGGCCCTTGAAGCCCCAGACGCTGTCATAGCCCAGCACCAGCAGCGAGAAGGCGATCACCACGATCACGGCGCCCTTGAGCGCGCCGAAGCCGAAGCCGAGCACGCGATCGATCGGACCCAGCACCGTACTGCGCGAGGCACCGCTGACGTTGCTGGCGATGACCTTCATCGCGGCATAGGGAATCAGCAGCAGTAGCGCGAAGGCGAGCACCGCGGTGGTGATGTCCTGCCCGATATAGCCGGCCAGTGCTTCGGTCAGCGGCTTATGCAGGAACCGGATCGCGAAGACCGCCAGCACCCAGGCGGCGAGCGAAAACATTTCCTGCACGAAACCACGCATGAACCCGCCAGCGGCCGCCAGGCCGACAATTCCCAGCACTATCCAGTCGAAACCCGTCATCACACTTCCAAGGCACCAGGACTATGTACCCCCCATGACGCGGTCGACGAGAATGGGCAACTGGCCAACCTCGCGATATTCCAGCTTTGCAGAGGCGTGATCGACGTCGCGCGGGCCGAATCCGCGCTCGAATCCCAGCTTGGCCGCCTCGCGCAGCCGCAGCGGCGCGTGCGCGACCGAGCGGATTTCGCCCGCGAGCGAGACCTCCCCGAGCCAGACGCTGCGCGCGGGAAGGGGCTTGTCGGCGAGCGCGCTGACCAGCGCGGCGGCGACCGCCAGATCGGCAGCGGGATCGGAGAGGCGATATCCCCCGGCAACATTGAGATAGACCTCCGCCGAGCTGAAATTGAGGCCACAGCGCGCTTCGAGCACCGCCAGCAGCATCGCCATCCGGCCATTGTCCCAGCCGACCACCGCGCGGCGCGGCGTCGCCCCCGACTGCAACCGCACGATCAGGGCCTGGATCTCGACCAGCACCGGCCGCGTCCCCTCCATCGCCGGGAACACCGCGCTGCCCGCGAGCTGTTCCTGCCGTCCCGAAAGGAACAGCATCGAGGGGTTGGCCACCTCTTCGAGCCCGTCGCCCGCCATCGAGAAGACCCCGATCTCGTCGACCGCGCCGAAGCGGTTCTTGAGCGCCCGCAGGATGCGGTACTGGTGGCTGCGCTCGCCCTCGAAGCTCATCACCACATCGACCATGTGCTCGAGCACGCGCGGGCCGGCGATCGAGCCGTCCTTGGTGACATGGCCGACCAGCACCAGCGCGACGCCGTTTTCCTTTGCGTAGCGGATCAGCTCGAAAGCGCAGCCGCGCACCTGGCTGACTGTGCCTGGCGCGCCCTCGATACTATCCGAATGCATGGTCTGGATCGAATCGATCACCAGCATGGCGGGCGGTTCGCCCTGCCCCAGCGTGGTGAGGATATCGCGCACGCTGGTGGCGGCGGCGAGCCGCACCGGGGCATCGCCCAGCCCCAGCCGTCCCGCGCGCATCCGCACCTGTGCGGTCGCTTCCTCGCCGCTGACATAGATGCATGATTTGCCCGCGCGCGCGACCGCCGCAGCGGCCTGGAGCAGCAGCGTGGATTTGCCGATCCCCGGATCGCCGCCCATCAGGATCGCCGAGCCGGGCACCAGCCCGCCACCCAGCGCTCGGTCGAATTCGGCCAGCCCCGTGGTAGCGCGCACCGGCAAGGCACCCGGCTTGTCGAGCGAGACGAACTCGATCCCGCGCCCGCCGCTCGACAGATCGTGCTTCTGCGCGAAAACCGTGGCAGGCGCGTCCTCGACCAGCGTGTTCCATTCGGCGCAATCGGGGCATTGGCCCTGCCAGCGATGCGAGACGCTGCCACAGGCCTGGCAGACATAGCGGCGTTTGGGTTTGGCCATGGGGGTGCGATAACCGGAACATTGCAGGAACGCAATTGCCTTCGCGGGCTGGCTGCGCCACTGTCGCCGCGATGCGGCAAAAAGAACTCAGGATTGCGCTGGTCTGTTATGGCGGGGTCAGCCTCGCGGTCTACATGCACGGGGTCACCAAGGAAGTGTGGCACCTTGCGCGCGCCAGCCGCGCCTATCACGACGGCAGCGAGAAACCCGGCGGCGTCGCCGGGGTCTATCGCGGACTCCTCGAGCATATCGAAGCCGAGCGGCAACTGCGGCTGCGCGTCCTGCCCGATATCCTGACCGGCGCAAGCGCGGGCGGGATCAACGCGGTGTTCCTCGCGCAGGCGGTGCATTCGGGCTATTCGCTCGATCCCCTCACCGATCTTTGGCTCGACATGGCCGATGTCGACGAGCTGGTCGATCCCGATGCCCGTCCGATGTGGCGTTTCGCCAAATTCTGGACCCAGCCGCTGGTGCGCTGGGTGCTCAGCCGCCCGGGCAATCTGGTCAGCGAGAGCGTGGCGCCCGAAACGCGTGACGAGGTCCGCCGCAAGGTGTCGAGCTTCATGCGCGGACGCTGGTTCGAGCCGCCGTTCAGCGGTGCCGGGTTTTCCGCGCTGCTCGAACGCGCCTTTGCCGCGATGGCGCGGACCGAGCCCGAGGCGCCGCTGCTGCCGCCGCGGCATCCGCTCGACCTGTTCGTCACCGCCACCGATTTCCACGGCCATCTGTCGCTGCTGCGGCTCAACAGCCCGCCGGTGGTGGAGGAAAGCGAGCATCGCATGCCGATCGATTTCCGCAGCCAGACGCCCTATTCGGGCGGGCAGGATTTCGCCGATCCGGTCGAGCTGGTGTTCGCCGCGCGCGCCACGGCCAGCTTCCCCGGCGCCTTCCCCCCGCTGATGGTGGCGGAGATCGACGCGCTGGCGGAAAAGACCGGGCGTCCCTGGGCGAACCGGCACCATTTCCTCGAACGGATCATGCCAGTCCACCTGCGCGAGGGCACTGTCGATCAGGTCTCGCTGATCGACGGCTCGGTGCTGGTCAACAAGCCCTTCGAAGGGGCGATCGCGGCGCTAAAGGGGCGGCCCGCGCAGCGCGAGGTCGATCGACACTTCGTCTATGTCGATCCGCGACCCGACCGTTCGAGCGCGCTGCGCGAGATGGAGAAGAAGCCAGTGGGGTTCTTCTCGGCCATCATCGGATCGCTCTCCACCATTCCGCGCGAGCAGCCGATCCGCGACAATCTCGAGGCTCTCGAGGAGCAAAGCCGCGAGGCGCTGCGGCTGCGGCGAATTGTCGCCCGGCTGCGCCCCGATGTCGAAGGCGCGGTCGATCGCTTGTTCGGGCGGACGCTGTTTCTCGACAAGCCGACCCCGCGGCGACTGCGCAACTGGCGCCAGCGCGCGCAGACCGCAGCGGCCGAACAGGCCGGCTTCGCCTTCCAGTCCTACGCCCAGACCAAGGTGTCGGGTATCCTCGCGCGGCTCGCCAGGCTGACGCTGGAGGCGGCGCCGCAACTGGGTCTGCCCGACGCGCAAGCCATCGAGGCGGTGTTTCGCGAGGAACTGGCGCGGAGGGGGCTGGAAAGTCTCTCGGCGCCCGGCGGCGGGGCGCATGATGGCGCGATCGCCTTCTTCCGCGCGCATGATCTGGGGTTTCGGATCCGCCGGCTGCGGCTGCTCGCGCGCCGCGTCGCCCGCGACTGGGAAGCCGATCCCGATATCCCCGACGATGCGCTGGAGACCGCGCGCGATGCACTCTATGGGATCCTCGCGCTCTATTTCGACCGCGAGGGGCTGGCGTCGCTAGGTCCGGATTTCGGGAAGTTGGCGGAGAACGTGCTGCAGGATCCGGCGGCGGTGCTCGATCACCTCGAGGATAACCGCCTGCTGCCGCAGGTCGACGACGAGGCCGAACTGCTGCTCGCCGAGGCGCTGGGCAAGATGCCCAAGGACCTCAAGCGGCGGATGCTGCTGACCTATCTGGGCTTTCCCTATTACGACGTTGCCACACTGGCGCTGCTACGCGATGAGGGGCTGTCCGAATTCGATCCCGCCAAGGTCGATCGCATCTCGCCCGAGGACGCTCGGAGTATCCGCGAGGGCGGGACCAGGGCCACCTTGCGCGGGACCGAATTCTACAATTTCGGCGCCTTCTTCAGCCGTGCCTATCGCGAGACCGATTATCTCTGGGGCCGGCTCCATGGCGCCGAGCGGATGATCGATCTGGTCGGCTCGACCCTCGAGGACAAGCTGCCCGAGGAGGACACTCGAAGCTTCAAGCGCGCCGCCTTTATCGCCATACTGGACGAGGAAGAGGCGGCGGGCCGCTGTTCGGGCGGGCTGATCGACTCGCTGCGCCGCGAGATCGCCGAGCGCCTGCCCGAATAGCGGCGGCTAGGCGCCCAGAACGGTTTTCAGCTTCTCGAAGAAGCCCCGGCTTTCGGGGCATTCGTCGCCGGTCTCGGTCTCGCGGAACTGTTCGAGCAGCGCGCGCTGCTCCTTGGTAAGCTTGGTCGGGGTCTCGACCGCGATTTCCACTACCAGATCGCCGCGCCCGCGCCCCTGCAGCACGGGCATGCCCGCACCGCGCTGGCGCAATTGCTTGCCCGACTGGATGCCCGTCGGGATCGAGAGCGTCACCGCCTCTCCCGCGAGATCGAGGATTTCGATCTCGCCGCCAAGCGCGGCTTGCGTGAAACTGATCGGCACGCGGGTGGCGAGCGTGGTGCCCTCGCGCTGGAAGATCGCATGCGGCGCGATATGGACGAAGATATAGAGATCGCCCGGAGGCGCGCCCTGCGGTCCGGCCTCACCCTTGCCCGACAGCCGGATGCGGGTGCCGGTGTCGACCCCGGGCGGGATCTCGACGTCGAGCGTCTGCGGGGTGTCGACCCTGCCTTCGCCGCGGCAGGTGCGGCAGGGATCGGTGATCACCTCGCCGCGGCCGTGGCAATTGGGGCATGGCCGTTCGACCACGAAGAAACCCTGCTTGGCGCGGACCTTGCCGTGGCCCTGGCACAGGTTGCAGGCACGCGCGCGGGTTCCGGGACGGGCACCGCTGCCGTGGCAATCGTCACAGTGTTTCGAGACCTCGATCTCGACCTGCGTGTCCTTGCCGTGGAAGGCTTCTTCCAGGCTGACCTGCATGTCGTAGCGAAGATCGGCGCCGCGGCGCGGTCCGCGCTGGGCACCGCCGCCGAATGCCTGGCCGAAGATGGTTTCGAAGATATCGCCGATATCGCCAAAGCCTTGCTGGCCGTGCGCGCCGCCCATCCCCTGCTGGAAGGCTTCCATGCCGTAGCGGTCGTAGGCCGCGCGCTTCTGCGGGTCCTTGAGGCAGTCGTAGGCGACGCTGATCGCCTTGAACTTGGCCTCGCTTTCGGTGCAGTCCGGATTGCGGTCCGGGTGGTGCTCCATCGCAAGCTTGCGATACGCGGATTTGATGGTGCCGCCGTCCGCATCGCGCGAAACGCCAAGCAATTCGTAGAAATCGATTTCGGTGGCTGACATAAATTCTCCCGCCAAATACCTAGCCGCCACCGGCGCTGGCTAGCACCGGTGGCGACGGGGTGTTCATCAGGCGATCAGCCCTTGTTGTCTTCGTCGACCTCGGAGAATTCCGCGTCGACGACATCTTCGTCGCCCGAGCCGGTTTCGTCGGCGGAGGCTTCACCATCGGCGGGGGCGGCCTTGGCCTGCTCCTGCTCGTAGATGGTCTGGCCCATCTTCATGGCGACCTGCGTCAGTTCCTGCGCGGCGGCGTTGATCTTCTCGGGATCGTCGCTTTCGAGCGCGGTCTTCACCTCGGCGATCTTCGCCTCGACTTCGCCCTTGAGATCGGCGTCGAGCTTGTCGCCGTGCTCTTCGAGCTGCTTTTCGGTGGTGTGGACCATGCTGTCGGCCTGGTTGCGGGCCTCGGCACCTTCCTTGCGCTTCTTGTCTTCCTCGGCGAACTTCTCCGCATCCTGGACCATCTGATCGATATCGCTGTCGGACAGACCGCCCGAAGCCTGGATCTTGATCGTCTGCTCCTTGCCGGTGCCCTTGTCCTTGGCGCTGACGTTGACGATGCCATTGGCGTCGATGTCGAAGGTGACCTCGATCTGCGGCACGCCGCGCGGCGCGGAAGGAATGCCGACGAGGTCGAAATTGCCGAGCAGCTTGTTGTCGGCCGCCATCTCGCGTTCGCCCTGGAAGACCTTGATGGTAACCGCCTGCTGATTGTCCTCGGCGGTCGAATAGGTCTGGCTCTTCTTGGTCGGGATGGTGGTGTTGCGATCGATCATCCGGGTGAACACGCCACCCAGCGTTTCGATGCCGAGCGACAGCGGGGTCACGTCGAGCAGCAAGACGTCCTTGACGTCGCCCTGCAGCACGCCCGCCTGGATCGCGGCGCCCATGGCGACGACCTCATCGGGGTTCACGCCGGTGTGCGGCTTGGAGCCGAAGAATTCCTCGACCACTTCGCGGACCCGCGGCATGCGGGTCATGCCGCCGACCAGGATCACTTCGTCGATCTCGTCCTTCGAAACGCCGGCATCGGCCAGCGCCTTCTTGCACGGCTCGAGCGTGCGTTTGATCAGGTCGCCGACCAGCTTTTCCAGATCCGAGCGGCTGATCGTCTCGACCAGATGCAACGGGGTGGAACTGCCGCCTTCCATACGGGCGGTGATGAAGGGCAAGTTGACTTCAGTGGTCTGCGAGCTGGACAGCTCGATCTTGGCCTTTTCGGCGGCTTCCTTGAGACGCTGGAGCGCAAGCTTGTCCTTGCGAAGATCCATGCTCTCCTTCTTCTCGAACTGGTTCGCGAGATATTCGACGATCGTAATGTCGAAATCCTCACCACCGAGGAAGGTATCGCCATTGGTGGACTTTACCTCGAAGACGCCATCGCCGATCTCGAGTACGGAGACGTCGAAAGTACCGCCGCCGAGATCGTAGACCGCGATGGTCTTGCCCTCGTCCTTGTCCATTCCATAGGCGAGCGCGGCCGCGGTCGGCTCGTTGATGATGCGCAGCACCTCGAGACCGGCGATCTGGCCGGCGTCCTTGGTCGCCTGACGCTGGGCGTCGTTGAAATAGGCGGGGACGGTGATGACCGCCTGGGTGACGGTTTCGCCGAGATAGCTTTCGGCGGTTTCCTTCATCTTCTGGAGGATGAAGGCGGAGACCTGGCTGGGCGAATAGTCTTCGCCGCCGGCTTCGACCCAGGCATCGCCGTTCTTGCCCTTGACGATGTCATAGGGAACGAGATCCATGTCCTTCTTGGTCATGGGATCGTCGAAGCGGCGCCCGATCAGGCGCTTGATCGCGAACAGCGTGTTGTCGGGGTTGGTGACCGCCTGGCGCTTGGCCGGCTGGCCGATCAGACGCTCGCCATCCTTGGTGAAGGCGACGATCGAAGGCGTCGTGCGCGCGCCTTCGGAATTCTCGATGACCTTGGGTTTGCCCCCGTCCATAACCGCGATGCAGCTATTGGTGGTGCCGAGGTCGATTCCGATAACTTTGCTCATGGATTCCCCATCTGCTTCTATTGATTGGACGCCGCTCGGACGGTTCCCCATGAATGGCGGAACCTTTCGGCGGCTCGGTTACCTCGAAGATATAGGTGCGCATTTTCTTGGCACAAGGGACGCGCTCGGCTAGAAAACACGCCGTTGTTTGGAGGGAATTTTCAATGATGAAGCCAGTTTACGCCGCTCTGCTGCTCGCCGGAACCGGGCTCACCCTGGCCGCATGTTCGGACGGGGCAGGGACCCCGGTCGAGGATGCCGCGCCCGACGGGATCGCAGGTCTGGAGATCACCAATGCGCGGATGATGTTGCCTCCCGTGGAAGGCAATCCGGCGGCGCTCTATTTCGACATCGCCTATGACGGCGAACGCAATCTTGCGATCCGCAACGCGGATGTCGCTGGGGCGGACCGTGCCGAACTGCACGACATGATGGAATACGATTTCGAAATGACCATGGGCGAAATGCCGCCGCTGATGATGCGGCCGGGCGACCGCGTGAGCTTCGAACCCGGCGGCAAGCATGTGATGGCCTTCGATCTCTCGCCCGAACTGGCGGCGGGCGGCACCACCGAGATCACCCTGATCGCGGCGGGCGGCGACAAGCACAGCTTCGAAGTCCCGATCCAGGCGGCGGGCGACGAACGCTGAACCCAGCCGATAGCGACCCGCCGGCGTCCTGCCCGGTCGGCGGCGAGCGGGGGCTGACCGCAGGAGAACGCCGCATCGCCCGCTCTGTGTTCGGCGACGCGCTCGATTGCGGCCCGGTGAGGATCCGGCGGCGCAAATGGTTTCCGTTCCAGCCCCGCGCGGTCACCATGGCACCGCGCGGACATTTGCACTTTCATCCGCAAGGCAGCGGATATTGCGACGATTTCTCCCGTGAGAGCGTGATCCGCCAGGGCCTGCTGGTACACGAGCTGACCCATGTGTGGCAGACACAGACGCGCGGCGACTGGTATCTGGTCACCCATCGAATGCCCTGGGCGCGCTACGACTACAGTCTCAAGCCCGGCTGGCCCCTCGAACGCTACGGGATCGAACAGCAGGCCGAGATCGTCAAACATGCCTTCTGGCTGCGCAACGGGGTCCGGGTGGCGGGCGTCGCCGGTGCCGAGGCATACGAGCTGCTCGTGCGCTTCAAGGGCGCGGGATAGGCGCTGCGGATGGCAAACAAGCAAAAGGCCCCGCCCGGGCTGAGTGCCGGAGGGGGCCTTTGGGGTTGGTTTGGTGCTTGAGGACTAGCGGCGCGGATCGACCGGATAGCCGCGCGTGCCGAAGCAATCGTCGTCGAGATAGCCGTCGCGGCCGTAGCCATCGCAACCATCGTTCTTGTCGACGAAATAGCCGCCCAAGCCGCCTGCGGCACCGCCTGCCAGCGCATAGCGGACGATATCCCCACCGGTAAGCGCAGCAAGACCCGCACCGGCCGCAGCGCCGATGCCGGCACCTTCGACGGCATAGTTTTCGGCGCAGGCACCAAGACTCAAGGTCGACATGGCGAGTGCGGGGACGAGCAGCAGTTTGGTCTTCATGATTTTTCTCTCCGTTTGAACCCTGTTGCGCAAATTACGGACGGAGCGCGCGCGGGTTCCCGGAACTACAGACTGGCCAGATCGGGCAGAGTGTCCTTGTCGAGCGTGGCCGATCGGTCGGGCAGCGGATATTTGAGCCCGGTTGCGCAGTTGAACAGCACCACCTCTTCCTCCGCATCGACCCAGCCCTGCGTCACGGCCTGCCGCCACGCCGCGAGCGTCGCTCCCCCTTCGGGACACAGCAGCATGCCGTCCTGCAATGCGCTCTCGGCGGTGGCGCGCAGCAGCGCCTCTTCCTCGACCGTGATCGCCCGGCCGCCGCTCTCGCGGACAGCCCGCAGGATGAGGAAATCGCCCACCGCCTTGGGGACGCGGATGCCCGCGGCGACGGTGTGCGCATTTTCCCAGCGCTCGGCATGCTCCTCGCCGGCCTCGAAGGCGCGCACGATCGGCGCACAGCCGCTGGCCTGCACCGCGAACATCTCGGGGCGTTCGGAACCGATCCAGCCGAGCTGTTCCAGCTCGTCGAAGGCCTTCCACATGCCGATCAGCCCGGTGCCGCCGCCGGTGGGGTAGAAGATCGCCTTGGGCAGCCGCCAGCCGAGCTGCGCGGCGAGTTCGAGCCCCATCGTCTTCTTGCCCTCGATCCTATATGGCTCCTTGAGTGTGGAGAAATCGAACCACAGCCCCTCGGCCGCGCCCTTCCCCACGATCGCGCCGCATTCGTCGATCAGCCCGTTGACGCGGTACACCCGCGCGCCCCGAGCGGCGATCTCGCGGACGTTGATCTCGGGCGTGTCGTCCGGACACAGCACCACGGTCTCGATCCCGGCGCGGGTGGCATAGGCGGCGAGTGCTGCGCCGGCATTGCCGTTGGTGGGCATGGCGATCCGGGTGACTCCGAGTTCTTTGGCCATCGCCACCGCCATCACCAGTCCGCGCGCCTTGAAGCTGCCGGTGGGGAGCCGGCCCTCGTCCTTGACCAGCACATTGGGCCCGCCCGAGCGGGGGATCGGGATCAGCGGGGTCTCGATCTCGCCGAGGCTGACGATGTTTTCGGTGTGGCGCACCGGGAGCAGTTCGCGCCAGCGCCACAGATCGGTGGGCCGCGCTTCGAGCATATCGCGCGTCAGCGCCTTGCCCAGCGCGCCGAGATCGTAGCGCACCAGCAGCGGCCGGCCCGCTTGCGACAGGCCATGAAGTCGGTCCGCCTCGTAGCGTTCGCCAGTGAGCGAGCATTCGAGATGGGTGACGAAGGTCTGCCGTTCGCCGACCAGATTATCCGTTAGAGACACCCGGCGATCAGTCCGGCTTCTTGGCGACGGCCACCATCGCGGGCCGCAGCAGGCGGTCCTTGATCATATAGCCGGCCTGCATCTCCTGCACGATCGTGCCCGGATCGTGCTCGTCCGTTGGCACTTCCATCATCGCCTGATGCTGGTTGGGGTCGAGCGGCAGGCCCTTGGCAGCAATGCGGGTGATACCGTGCTGGCCGAACACTTTGTCGAGCTCGCGCTGGGTCGCCTCGATCCCGACGATGAAGCGCTTCATCTTCTCGTCCTCGCGGAATTCGGCGGGGACCGAATCGACTGCGCGGCCAAGATTGTCGGCCACGCTCAATATGTCGCGCGCGAAGCCGGTGGCGGCGTAATTGCGCGCGTCCTGGACGTCCTTTTCGGCGCGGCGGCGGACGTTCTGGGCATCGGCCTTGGCGTAGAGCACGTCCTGCTTGGCCGCTTCGAGATCGCCGCGCAGCGATTCGAGCGCTTCCGTAAGCGAGTCCTCTTCCCCGTCGCCGTCCTCGCCATTGTCCCGGAATTCCTCCGGCACGCCTTCCATTTCCTTCTCGACCGCAGCGTCGCGCGGCTTGCTCTTGTTGTCGTCGCTCACGAAAATTCCCGTTCTATCCGATACGTTTGCCCAGCTGTCGGGCCGTGAAATCTACCATGGGCACGACTCTGGCGTAATTCAACCGAGTCGGGCCGATCACGCCGAGCACGCCGACCACCTTTCCGTCGCGGTCGCGATAGGGCGCGGCGATCACCGAGGAGCCCGAAAGCGAAAACAGCCGGTTTTCGCTGCCGATGAAGATCCGCGTCGCCTCGGCATGGCGCGCGTTCTCGAGCAGTTCGGCGACCGATTGCTTGCTTTCCAGATCGTCGAGCAGCGAGCGCACGCGCTCGATATCGGACAGGGCGGCATCGTCGAGCAGTTTTGCCTGGCCGCGCACGATCAGCACCGGGCGCTCGGCGGCGTCCTGCGACCAGGTGGCGAGCCCGCGCGACACTAGGTCCCGGCTCGCATCGTCGAGCGCGGTGTGGCCAGTGGCGATCTCGTGTTCGATGTTCCGCGAGGCTTCGGCGAGCGTGCGCCCGGCGCTCTTCGCGGTGAGATAATTGCTCGCCTGTTCGAGCGAGGTTCCCAGCGCTGCGGCCGACAGCGCGAGGATGCGGTTCTCGACATGGCCGTCCTCGGCTACCAGCACGGCGAGCACGCGGTTGGCGTCGAGCGCGGTCAGAGAAATCTGCGCCAGCCGCGACTCGCGCGGCGGCACCATCACCATCCCCGCCGCGCCCGAGAGATCGGACAGCAGTGCGCTGGTTTCTTCCAACGCGCGCTCGATCGGACCCGGCTCGGCAATGCGCTGCTCGATCGCGGCGCGCTCGCGCTCGGTGGGTTCGCCCACCTGCATCATCGCATCGACGAACAGCCGCAAGCCGCTCTCGGTCGGCATCCGCCCAGCGCTGGTGTGCGGCGCCGAGAGCAGCCCGCGCTGTTCGAGCTCGGCCAGCACCGAGCGGATCGAGGCGGGCGATAAATTGAGCCCGCTGTCGCTGGAGAGCGTTTTCGAGCCGACCGGCTGGCCGCTGTCGAGATAGCCCTCGACCACCAGCCGGAAGATGTCGCGGGCGCGATCGGTCAGTTCGGTGAGCGGGGGCGAGGACATGAGAGAGTATCTAGACACATCGCTTGCGCCCTCAAGCCCCAAGCGCCTATCGGCTCGTCACCATTCCCCCGCGCAACCTGCGCGACAGACCCATTTACGGAGACCCCCATGCGACCTTCAGGACGTGCGCCCGACGAAATGCGCGCCATCACCATCGAGACCGGCTTCACCAAGCACGCCGAGGGTTCCTGCCTGATCAGCTTTGGCGATACCCGCGTGCTGTGCACCGCCAGCGTCGAGGATCGCACTCCTCCCTGGATGCGCGGCAAGGGCCAGGGCTGGGTCACCGGCGAGTATTCGATGCTCCCGCGCGCCACCCACACCCGCGGCGATCGCGAGGCCGCGCGCGGCAAGCAGTCGGGCCGCACTCAGGAAATCCAGCGCCTGATCGGGCGCAGCCTGCGCTCGGTGGTCGATATGAAGAAGCTCGGCGAGCGTCAGATCACCCTGGATTGCGATGTGATCCAGGCCGATGGCGGCACCCGCACTGCGGCAATTTCGGGCGCCTGGGTGGCGCTGCGTCTCGCGGTGAACGGGCTGATGAAGAGCGGCGCGATCAGCCACGATCCGATCCTGTCCAAGGTCGCCGCGGTCTCCTGCGGGATATACCAGGGCACTCCGGTGCTCGATCTCGACTACCCCGAGGATTCCAACGCCGAGGCAGATGCCAATTTCGTCCTGCTCGAGGGCGGCAAGATCGCCGAGGCGCAGGCCACCGCCGAGGGCGCTGCCTATGACGAGGAAGGCCTGCTGCGGCTGCTGCGGCTTGCGCGGATCGGCTGCGACCGCATCTTCGCGGCGCAGGAGGAGGCCGTGCGCCGGTGACCCGTCGTCTCGGCCCCGGCTCGCTGGTGATCGCCACGCATAATGCTGGCAAGCTGAAGGAAATCTCGGCGCTGCTCGAGCCGCATGGGCTCAATTGCCTGTCGGCCGGGTCGCTGGGCCTGCCGGAACCGGCCGAGACGGGCACGACTTTCGTCCAGAACGCGCTGCTTAAGGCGCATGCCGCAGCGGAGGCCTCGGGCATCGTCGCGCTGGCCGACGACAGTGGGCTGGCGGTCGAGGCGCTCGACGGGCGGCCAGGAGTCTACACTGCCGACTGGGCCGAGCGGCAATGGTTCGAAGGCTCTGCGGGTCGCGACTGGTTTATGGCGATGGGCAAGGTCGAGGGGATGCTGCAGCAGCGCGGGCCCGATGCCTCGCGCGCCGCCGCCTTCCATTGCGTGCTGGCGCTGGCCTGGCCCGATGGCGAGAGCGCGGTCTACGAGGGTCGCGCGCCGGGGAGCCTGGTGTGGCCCCCGCGTGGAAAACTTGGGTTCGGCTACGATCCGGTGTTCGTGCCCGAGGGTATGGAGCGAACCTTCGCCGAGCTGGAGCCGAAAGAAAAACACCGCATCAGCCACCGCGCCGACGCCTTTGCGAAGCTGGTCGCCGAGCAGTTCCCTTGATACTTACGCCTGCGCCGCAAGCATCTCAGAAGGCCTTCGCGCCCCAGACATTGCCCGCGGGCCAGTAACGGCACACCAGCACATCGTTGCCGCGGTTCGTGACCATCGCGCAACCGACCTCGCGTGTGTCGCGCCAGACGATCTGCGTGTAATGTCCGACATCGGCCCAGTTTCCGGTGCGCGAGACATCGGGAAAGGCGCCGTGGCGGTAGTGTTTACGCTCGTCGAGGAACATCCCGACCATCGTCTCGACGTTCCAGGCGCCCGCGGTGCCCATCCACAAATTCTCGCCGGTGCCGTTGCGTTGCTGCCCGTCTGCATGTTCGAGCACCCCGCGGCGACCAAGCGAGCGCGCCCATTCGGCGGCCTCGCGTTCGAGATGCGGGTTCCATTTCAGTCGCGGCAGCCGCAGCCGCTCGCGTTCGGCGTTGTGGGTGTCGAGAATGCGCGAGGCGATCCGGTCGGCGGGATCGAAACCATAAGCCGCGTTCTGTATTTGCGCCTCGCGCTCGGCGCTGGTGGAACTGCCGCGCCACGAGGCTTCGCTTGCGAATAGGGGCGCAGCCGTGGCACATATGAAAGCCAAGGTGCTGCCGAACAGCAAAAATTTCCCAATCAGGCCCATTCGCTCGAAAATGCATCGCGCAGATTAAGATTCGCTGAAGGAATCCATGGCGAAAGCCCTCTACATCCACTGGCCGTTCTGCCTCGCGAAGTGCCCTTATTGCGACTTCAACAGCCATGTCCGCGAGACAATCGTGCATTCCCAATGGGAAGCGGCGCTGTTGTCCGATCTGCGCCATGAGGCGCAGCTTGCCGGCGGCGAGCAACTCGAGAGCATTTTTTTCGGCGGCGGCACCCCCAGCCTGATGCCGCCCGCGCTGGTGGCGGGGCTGCTGGATGAGGCCGAACGCCTGTGGGGATTCGCTCCGGATATCGAGATCACGCTGGAGGCCAACCCATCCTCGGTCGAAGCGGGAAATTTCGCTGCGTTGGCTACGGCGGGGGTCAACCGCGTCTCGTTGGGCGTGCAATCCTTCGAGGATGACGCGCTGCGGTTCCTCGGGCGGTTGCACAATTCGGACGAGGCGGTGTCGGCGATCGAAGTCGCGCAACGCCATTTCGCTCGCGTTTCCTTCGACCTCATCTACGCCCGGCCCGGGCAGGACGATACGGCCTGGCGCCGAGAACTCGAGCGCGGGCTGGCGTTCGGGACGGGTCATCTTTCGCTCTACCAGCTGACCATCGAAGCCGCGACGCGCTTTGCCACCGATGTCAGGCGCGGAGTCTTCGAGCCGCTCGACGACGAGCGCGCGGCGGATCTGTTCGCGCTCACCCGCGACATGACCGCTGCCGCGGGTCTGCCCGCTTACGAGATCAGCAATCACGCGCGCCCCGGCGAGGAGAGCCGCCACAATCTCACCTATTGGCGCTATCGCGATTACGCTGGGATCGGACCTGGCGCGCATGGCCGCCGCGGCGGGCTGGCGACCCAGCGCCACCGCAAGCCGGAGAACTATCTGGCGGCAATCGAGGCTTCCGGTCACGGGATCGTCGAGGAGCGGGTGCTCGGTCGCGCCGAGCAGGCCACCGAGGCGCTGCTAATGGGGCTGCGGCTGGGCGAAGGGGTGGATTGCGCCGAGCTGTCGGCGCGGTTCGGGTTTTCCCGCGCGGAGCTGATCGATGAAGGCAAGCTGGCACTGCACCGCGATCTCGGGCTGGTCGCAACGCAAGACTCAAGGATCGTGGTCACCGATGCGGGCATGCCGCTGCTCGACGCGCTCCTCGCGGATCTGGTCGCCAGCGAACTGGTGGCGGCGTGACGCGCGAAGCGCTGCTGGCCATCTGGCACGACCATCTCGCTCAGACCCGCCGCCGCTCGCCGCACACCGTGCGCGCCTATTGCGCCGCCGCGCAGCGGCTGCTCCAGCGGCTGGAACTCGGAAGCTGGGATGCGGTCGCCGCGATCGATACCGGTGCGCTGCGTGGCCAACTCGCGGCGCGCCGCGCCGAGGGCCTTTCCAACGCCTCGGCGGCGCGCGAGCTCTCGGCCTTGAAGGGCTTCGTCGGCTTCGCCCGCCAACAGACTGGCGCGCCGGGTGGCGGTGGTCCGCGGCTGCGCGGACCGCGCATCAAGAAGGGTCTTCCCCGCCCCATCACCCCCGACGAGGCGGTCAATCTCGCCGATACGGTTCATGCGTTGGCTGGCGAGGGCTGGATCGGATCGCGCGACCGCGCGGTGCTACTGCTGCTTTACGGCGCAGGAGTGCGGATCGCTGAGGCGCTTTCGCTTAAACGCAGCGATGTGCCACTGGGCGAGCGTCTGTCGGTGACCGGCAAGGGGGGCAAGCAGCGCGTGGTGCCGATCCTGCCCATCGTCGCCGAGGCGGTGGCGGATTACGCCTCGAAGGTCCCCTTCCCGCTAGATGCCGATGAGCTGCTGTTTCGCGGCGCGCGCGGTGGGCCGCTGTCCCAGGGCATGGTCCAGAAGGCCACCGCACGCGCCCGCATCGTGCTGGGCCTCCCCGCCACCGCGACCCCTCATGCGTTGCGCCACAGTTTCGCGACCCATCTGCTCGGTGCCGGCGCCGATCTGCGCAGCCTGCAGGAATTGCTCGGCCATGCCAGCCTCGGTTCGACCCAGATCTACACGCGGGTCGATGCCGCCAGCCTGCTCGAAACCTATCGGGGCGCGCACCCACGCGAAGCGCAGGACTGAGACTCAGCGCTGGCTACGCGGCTTCCAGGTCGCGAGCCGCCAGACATAGGCGATCACCGCCAGCACCAGGGTGGCAATGACCACCCAGCTGACGACATCGGAATCATCGAAGGTGCGCGACAGCCATTGCATCCCGCCGATCAGGATCGCGTTCCAAAGCGCCGCGCCAGCCGCAGTAAAAACGCAGAACTTGAGCTTGTTCATATGCGCCAGCCCTGCGGGCAGGCTGATCATGGTACGCATGAAGGGGGCCGCACGAAGGAAGAACACCACCCAGTGGCCATACCGCTCGAAGAATACCGTAGCGCGCTCGACATCTTCCCATTCGAGCGTGAGCCAGCGACCCCAGCGGTCGACGAACGGGCCCAGCCGTTCGTAGCCCCAGCGGTCGCCGATGTAGAACCAGGCATAATTCCCAACCAGCGTACCGAAGGTGGCGACGATCATCACCGGCCAGTATTGCATCGAGCCGCGCTCGATCGCCAGCGCCGCCGAACCCATGATCGCTTCGGAGGGCATCGGCGGAAAGACGTTTTCCAGCGCCATGAGCAGGGCGATCCCGGCGAGGCCGAGACGTTCGACGATGGCGACGATGAGTGAATCCATGTCAGCCCAACGGGCGCAGCGGCGATGCGTTCACGCCGCCAGGCGTTTTTCGATCGCGTCCCAGATCAGGCCCGCGGTGTCGGTGCCGTTGAAGCGGTCGATCGCAACGATCCCGGTCGGGCTGGTGACGTTGATCTCGGTCAGCCACTTGCCGCCGATCACGTCGATCCCGACGAAGACCAGCCCGCGGCGCTTGAGTTCAGGCGCCATGGCGGCGCAGATTTCCTCCTCGCGCGGCGTCAGCCCGGCGGCCTCGGCATAGCCGCCCTGCGCGAGGTTTGAGCGGAACTCGCCCTCGCCAGGCTTGCGGTTGATCGCCCCGGCGAATTCGCCATCGACCAGCACGATCCGCTTGTCGCCCTGCGAAACCTCGGGGAGGAAAGGCTGGACCATATGCGGCTCGGGCCAGGTCTGGTTGAAGACCTCGAACAGCGCGGACAGATTGGTTCCGTCCTCGTCGATCAGGAAGATCGCCTTGCCGCCATTGCCGTGCAGCGGCTTGACCACCACCGCGCCGTGCTTGGCGTGGAAGGCGCGCACATCCTCGAGGCTGCGCGCCACCAGCGTCGGCGGCATGAATTGCGCATAATCGAGCACGAACATCTTTTCGGGCGCGTTGACCACCTCGCGCGGGTCGTTGACCACCAGCGTCTCGCCGCGCAGCCGGTCGAGGATCAGCGCGGCGCTGATATAGCCCAGATCGAAGGGCGGATCCTGCCGCATAAGCACGACGTCGACATCGCGAGCGAGATCGATCCGGCGCCGTTCCTCCATGGTGAAGTGATCGCCCTCGACCCGCTGGACCGTCACCGGCGCGCCATGTGCCGTGATTTTCCCGCGCGCGCTGCCATCGCTTTCCCAGGCGAGCGTGCCGACATCGTAATGCATCAGCGAATGCCCCCGCGCCTGCGCCGCTTCCATCAGCGCGAACGATGAATCGCCGGCGATCTTGATCGATTCCATCGGGTCCATCTGGACGGCGACGCGTAGGCTCATGGGGATTACCTCGGATATGGCGGATCGGGGCGGCGCAGCCTCACGGCTGCCAGGCGTTGGTGATGTGGCGTGGCAGGCTGCCCGGCGCAAGGAGGATCACGTCGATGCGGATGTCGTCGCCCTCCCCGGCATACTCATGCGCGACGCATTCCACCGCCGCCGCGACGCGGCTCAGGCGATATTCGTCGATCGCGTGGTCGAGCTCGGCCCTGCTGCGGCGGTATTTGACCTCGACGAAGGCGACCAGCGATCCACGCCTGGCGATCAGGTCGATCTCGCCGCGCGGTGTTTTCACCCGGCTCGCGAGGATGCGCCAGCCCTTCGCCCGCAGCCAGAGGCCTGCGCGTCTTTCTCCCTCGCGCCCGCTCCGCTCGGCGCGCTGGCGCTTCATCCGCGCTTGAGCTCCATCGCGCGGGCATAGAGCAGCTTGCGGTCGAGCCCGGTGGACTTCGCGACCTGTGCCACCGCCTGAGAAGCCTTGCTGGTCTCGAGCGCGGCGAGCAGTAGCGCATCGGCATCAGCCGCGCTCGCTTGCCGCTGCTCCAGCGGCGGCCCGATCAGCAGTACGATCTCGCCCCGGGGGGGATGCGCCTCGAACCAGGCGATCAGTCCGTCGGCGAGCCCGCGGCGCAATTCCTCGTGCATTTTGGTCAGCTCGCGCGCCACCGCGATCTCACGATCGGGGAGTATTTCACCAATCGCCGCGAGCGATTTGGTCAGCCGCGGCGCGGTTTCGTAGAAGATCAGCGTGCAGTCGATCACCGCCAATTCGGCCAGAACGTCGCGCCGGGCCTTGTCCTTGCTGGGCAGGAAGCCGGCGAACAGGAAACGGTCGTTGGGCAGGCCCGAGACGCTCAGTCCGGCGATCGCGGCGCAGGCGCCGGGCAGCACGGTGACCGCAATGCCTTCGGCACGGCAATCATTGACCAGCCGATAGCCCGGGTCGGAGACGAGCGGGGTGCCCGCATCGCTGACCAGCGCGACCGCGCGGCTGCGCATCGAGTCCACCAGTCGCCCGCGGTCGCGGTGCTCGCTGTGATCGTCGTAGCGCCACATTGGCTTGGAGATGCCAAGATGCTTCATCAGCTTGCCGGTTACGCGCGTGTCCTCGCAGGCGACGCCATCGCAGCGCCGCAGCACATCGGCGGCGCGCATGGTGATATCCCCGAGATTGCCAATCGGGGTCGCAACGATATAGAGCCCGGGTTCAAGAGGTTCGGGCACAGAGGATGCGGTTTCGCTCACGGCGAACCCATGAACCAGCAATGAGGGACGCGGCAAGGATGAAGCGCTTTACAATCACCCGTCGGCAGATCGCCGTCACCGGCCTTGCGGCATTGCTGGGCGCCTGCTCGATCATTCCCAAGAGCGGCGAACCGGTCAGCCGTCCGGTCGAGACCCCGACCCCGATGCCCAGCGCGACCGCGCTGCCCGACGACCAGACCCATCACCGTATCGCGCTGCTGGTGCCGATGTCGGGCCAGAACGGCGCGGTCGGCCAGTCGATCGCCAACGCCGCGACCATGGCGCTGCTCGATACCGACGCCGGCAATCTGCGCATCACCACCTACGATACGTCGGGCGACGCGCGCGACGCGGCGCGCCGGGCAGTGGCGGATGGCAACAAGCTGATCCTGGGCCCGCTGATGGGCGACAATGTCGGCGCGGTACTGGCCGAAGCGCGGCCCGCGGATGTGCCGCTGATCTCGTTCTCCAACGATGCGACCATCGCCTCGCCCGATGTCTTCGTCATGGGGCACATTCCGGAGCAATCGATCCGTCGTTCGGTGCAATATGCGCGCAGCCAGGGTGCGCGCGATTTCGCGGTGATCGCGCCCGACGGCGAATACGGCCGCCGCGCCGAGGCGGCGTTGCAGGGCGCGGTCCAATCCTATGGCGGGCGGGTGACCGGTGCCGAACGCTATGCGCGCGGCAACACCTCGATCATGTCGGCCGCCGACCGGCTGCGCAGCCGAGGCGGCTACGACACCGTGCTGATCGCCGATTCCCCGCGGCTGGCGCAACAGGCGGGAGTGCGCGTGGGCGGCCAGGACACGCGCATCCTCGGGACCGAATTGTGGAGCGGCGAAGTGGCGGTCACCCGTGCCCCGGCCTTGCGCGGCGCAATCTTCTCCGCCGTTTCGGACAATCGCTATCGCCGCTTCGTCGATAGCTACGAGGCGCGCTTCGGCGGCCAGCCCTATCGGATTTCGACCCTCGGCTACGACGCGGTGCTGCTGGCGCTGCGGGTGGCGCAGGACTGGCGCGTTGGCCGCGACTTCCCCACCGCGAACCTGCGCGACCGCGGCGGCTTCCTCGGTCTCGACGGCGCCTTCCGTTTCCAGCGCGACGGGGTTGTCGAGCGCAGCTTCGAAGTGCGCGAGGTCCGCGATGGCGAAGTGGTGATCGTCGATGCCGCGCCGACCCGCTTCGAGGACTGAGCGCCCCCATCCTTGAGGGCCAACACTGACGATAAGACCGTGCCTTCGCTTGCCGCCGGGGAATCGCGCGCGATATAGCGGCCGAATGTCTGACGATCTGTTCGAAAACACCCCCGCCTCCAGCGGCGATTACGACGCATCCTCGATCGAGGTGCTCGAAGGGCTCGAGCCGGTCCGGCGGCGCCCGGGCATGTATATCGGCGGGGTCGACGACCGCGCGCTGCACCATCTCGTCGCCGAAGTGCTCGACAACGCGATGGACGAGGCGGTCGCGGGGCACGCCACGCGGATCGAATTGCGGCTCGACGAGGACAACCGTGTCACGGTCGCCGACAACGGCCGCGGCATTCCGGTGGCCGAACACCCCAAATATCCCGGCAAGTCGACGCTCGAGGTGATCCTCTCGACCCTGCATTCGGGCGGCAAGTTCTCGGGCAAGGCCTATGCCACCAGCGGCGGACTGCACGGCGTCGGGATCAGCGTGGTCAATGCGCTATCGAGCCACACCCGCGTCGAGGTTGCGCGCGACCGGCAGCTTTATGCGCAGGAATTCGCGCGCGGGGAATCGCTCGGGCCGATCGAAGAGCTCGGCCCCACCCCCAACCGCCGCGGCACCACCGTTGCCTTCACCCCCGACACGCAGATTTTCGGCGACCGCTCCTTCAGCGCCAAGCGGTTGTTCAAGCTCACCCGCTCCAAGGCGTATCTCTTCGCCGGGGTCGAGATCCGTTGGAAATGTGCTGCCAGTCTCGCCAGCGACGAGGTGCCCGAGGAAGCGGTGTTCAAATTCCCCGGCGGGCTCTCCGACCATCTCGCCGAGCAGATCGGCGAGCGCCCCTGCGTCACCGCGCAGCCGTTTGCCGGTCGCCACGATTTCGCCGCGGGCGAGGACGGCATCTCGCAGGGCCGCGCCGAATGGGCGATCGCCTGGCCGCTCTATTCCGACGGCTCGACCAGCTGGTATTGCAACACCGTTCCCACCCCCGATGGCGGCACCCATGAACAGGGACTCCGCGCCGCGCTGGCCAAGGGCTTGCGTGCCTTCGGCGAGCTGACCGGGACCAAGAAAGCCAAGGACATCAGCGCCGACGACGTGATGACCGGCGCCGAGGTGATGCTCAGCGTCTTCATCCGCGAACCGCAGTTCCAGAGCCAGACCAAGGACCGGCTGACTTCGCCCGAGGCGGCGCGGCTGGTCGAGAACGCGATGCGCGACCATTTCGACCATTTCCTCTCGGACAATATGGAGCGCGGCAAGGCGCTGCTCGGCGAGGTGATGGAGCGGATGGACGAGCGCCTGCGCCGCAAGCAGGAACGCGAGATCAAGCGCAAGACCGCGACCAATGCCAAGAAGCTGCGGCTGCCCGGCAAGCTCACCGATTGCTCGGGCGAGACCGATGCCGAGACCGAGCTGTTCATCGTCGAGGGCGACAGCGCCGGCGGCAGCGCCAAACAGGCGCGCAACCGCAAGACGCAGGCGATCCTGCCGATCCGCGGCAAGATCCTCAACGTCGCCAGCGCCAGCGCCGACAAAATCCGCGCCAATGCCGAGATCGCCGATCTGACGCTGGCGATGGGCTGCGGGGTGCGCAAGGACTGCGACCCGGGCTCGCTGCGCTACGATCGTATCATCATCATGACCGATGCCGATGTCGACGGCGCGCATATTGCGACGCTGCTGATGACCTTCTTCTTTCAGGAGATGACCGAGATCGTGCGCGGCGGGCACCTGTTCCTCGCGCAGCCGCCGCTCTACCGGCTGACCGCTGGCAAGGAGAGCCGCTACGCGCGCGACGACGAACACCGCGCCGAACTCGAGGCCACGGTGTTCAAGGGCAAGAAGGTCGATGTCGGGCGGTTCAAGGGCCTGGGCGAGATGAACCCGCAGCAATTGCGCGAGACGACCATGAGCCCCGACAGCCGCAGTCTCATTCGCATCACCCTGCCGACCGAGTTCGAGGACCGCGCGGTGGTCAAGGAACTGGTCGACCATCTGATGGGCCGCAACCCTGAGCACCGCTTCAACTTCATCCAGAACCGGGCCGGTGAACTCGACAAGGAATTGATCGACGCCTAGATTTAGGGCACTCGGTCGCTGCTCCCGAGCCGGCAATAGGATCCGTTGTCGCTGACAGGCGCGTCGTTCACGCCCGAGCTCTCCAATTGCTGTCGGTAACTCATCCAGGATCGCGATCCGAACTCTGCGATGTACCGGGTCGGCAGGATCCTGATTTCGCCTGACTGTTGGCGCTTCCTGTTCCCTCGCCAGGCGAAAACTCCGCCAGCATCGAGCCCCCGATCGACACTCCAGCGGGTAAAGTTTCGAACATCCGATTCACGCATACCGATCGCCATCAGATTGTCTGCCTGCTCGCGACTGCATTTCTGCGACCAGTAGAGGTAATCATGGACGATCGCTGCACGGCTGTGCCGTCCCCGCCTTCCGATGAAAATGCGAACTCCGGGCGGTATACTGGCGTAATCGGTCACGAAACCGGCCGGTACGACGATCCGTTCGTTGGTGTTTCCGATTTTCCAGACCAGCGGTTCGGTAACGATGCCGAAGTAGTCATCCCTGTCAGGATCAATCTTCGGCGTCGGGATCGTCGCGCAGCCAGCTACGCCAAACATTGCGACTATAAAGAGAATTTTATTTTTCATATTTGCCCCCAAATACTGCTCCAATAAACAGCGATGGGAACAATTTGTCAAATCTCGGCAGTAGTCTGAATATGGAGTGGCCCTTCGAGCGTCCGGTGGACCGGGCATTTATCCGCGATTGCGATGATCTGCGCGCGTTGTTCGCCCGTCAATTCGTCGCCCAGCAGTTCGATCCGCCGTGTCAGCGCCTGGACTCCGGCGGCCCCACCCTCTGCCCGCACGCATTCCGCGCAATCCGCCTCGTGGTCGCGTTCATGCGTCAGCTGGATCGACGCGCCTTCGAAGGGCCAGCCCTTCTTGTCGGCGTACAGTTTCATAGTCATCGCGGTGCAGGTGCCAAGCGCGGCGAGCAGCAGGTCGTAGGGCGTGGGGCCGGTATCGTCGCCACCGTAGCTGCGTGGCTCGTCGGCGAGGAAGCGATGGTCGCGGGTGTGGACCTCGGTCCCGAACTTGCCGTGGCCGGTCTTCACCACCACGCCCTCTTCCGGCATCGGCCAGTCGTCGCGCAGCGGCAGGTAGCGATGCGCCCAGCTGGCGATCATACTCGCGGCGAATTCGGCATCGCGGGCGTCGAGCAGCAGGTGGTCGGCACCCTCGAGGCTGACGAAGCTCTTGGGGTGCTTGGCTGCGCGGAACAGCGCGGATGCATTGTCGACCCCGACGATGGCATCGGTCGGCGAATGCAGCAGCAGCACCGGCTTGCGCAATTTGCCGACCTCGGCGAGCAGATCGGCGTTTTCGATCCGCTCGATGAATTCGCGCCCCAGCCGGAAGGGCCGCCCGCCGATCGACACCTCGCCCTCGCCGGTCTCGCGGATCGCGGCGAGATCGCCCTCGATCCGTTCGAGTACGTGAGGAACGTCCGAAGGCGCACCGATGGTAGCGATCGCGGCGACGTTGTCGGGTCCGATATCCTCCGCCGCAGCCAGCACCGCCGCACCGCCTAGGCTGTGCCCGACCAGCAGCACCGGCTGCTCGAAGCGTTCGACCAGATAGCGCGCCGCCAGCACCAGATCGGCGACATCGGTGGCGAAGCCCGCGCGTCCGAATTCTCCGCCGCTGCCCCCCAGCCCGGTGAAATCGAACCGCAGGCAGGCGATGCCTTCCTTCGAAAGCGCGCGTGCCACCGCCACCGCCGCCTTGCTCTGGCGTGTGCAGGTGAAGCAATGCGCGAACAGCGCGATACCGCGTGTCAGCCCGGTCGGCAGTTCGAGCGAGCCTTCGAGCGCGTGTCCGGCCTCGGTCTGGATCGTGATGGTCTCGGTCGGCATGGGGTCTCCGGTTTCGGGGTCGGTTCGGGCGCAAACCTGTGTGGCGCCCTCTTGCCGCGACGGCTTAGGAAGTCCTGCGCGCGCGGCAACGCAAAAATCTCGCCGTCCGTGTAAGAAAGTCCCGCCGCACCGGACTAAAGGACCATGCAGACGGACAGACACGCTCTCTATGCTAAGGCGGGCAGGCAATTCGCCCCGGCGGTCGCGCGGCTGGCGCGCGCGTTCGAGCGCGACGCCGAGAAGGCGCGCGATCTCGAGCAGGACATTCATTGCGAAATATGGCGCAGCCTCGAGCGTTTCGACGGGCGCTGCAGCCTCAAGACCTGGGTGTTCCGCGTCGCGCACAATGTCGCCGCCGAGCATGTCGCGCATGCGCTGCGCCAACCGGCGAAAATGGGGATCGAGGAGATCGACGAATTCCTCGTCCAGAGCGGATCGGAAGCGCAGGCCGCCGAGGCGCACGCTCTCGACCGGGTCGCCGAACTGATCCGCCGCCTTCCCGCGCTCGATGCGCAGCTCATCCTGCTGTGGCTCGAGGGCGAGGCCGGACAGGACATTGCCGATATCACCGGGCTTTCGCCGGGCGCGGCGACGACCCGGCTTCACCGCATCCGCGTGCAGCTCGCGCACCATTTCGAACTTCCCCCAGAAACAGGAGACGAGCGATGAGCAAACCCGGACTTGACGGCTGGGCCGCGCTGGCCGGCGATGCCCATTTCGCCGCCCCCGACGCCTGCACGGCGCGCGCCACCCGCTTCGAGCGCGTGATCCGGCGACGCAACGGCATCGAATATGCCGCCGGGGTGCTGGTGATCGCGCTGTTCGGCGCGGGTGCCATCGCCGCATTCGCAATTGGGGAATGGCTGCTGGCGCTCGGTCCGCTGCTGGTGATCGCGGGGGCGCTGGTGCTGATGTGGAATCTGCATCGCCGCGGCTCCAACCTCGAACGGCACCCCGAAGACAGCTGCGTCGCGCATCTGAGGCGCCAGCTTGCGCATCAGAGCGTCGCGCTGCGCTCGGTCCCGGTCTGGTATATCGGGCCGCTGGTTCCCGGGGTGTTGGTCTTTTTCGGAACGGTGACCTTCAAGGTCGCGCAGCAGGCGGGCTGGTCGGTCGCGCTCTCGGGAATCGCCGGGCCCGCTTCGGGAGCGCTGGGCATTTTCGCCGCGGTGATCGCACTCAACCGGTGGGCGGCCAGCCGCCTCGACCGCCAGATTGCCGACCTCGACAGCCTGATCCGCCATGGGTGAGCCCGCAAGCTTGAGCCACCCGAATTCCCCGCTACGATATCGCAATGAAGGAGTATTCGCATGAAATTTCTTGCCCCCGCCCTTTTCTCGCTTGGCCTTGCCCTCGCCCCTGTCGTTCCGCTCGCGGCGCAGGAGATGGCGATGGATGAGCCGGCCCAGGCCAGTATGCTCGAGCAGCGCACCGCGCAGGTGGTGGAGCTGATCAACGGCACGCTCGTCCCCGAGGAGGCGATGGCCGACACATTCCTGCAAAGCGTTTCGGCCGAGCAGCTCAAGATCATCGGCAGTCAACTGACGGGCCAGTTCGGCCAGGCGCTGTCGGTCGAATCGATCGAGGCGGTCAGCCCCACCCGCGCCGCAATCACCATCCGCATGGAACGCGCGCTGGCGAGCGGCGGGATCGCGATCCAGGCCGAAGCGCCGGGCAAGATTACCGAACTGCTCTTCCAGTCCTTCGAGCCGCTCGACGACAGCGCGGACAAGGTCACCGCCGATCTCACCGCCCTGCCCGGCAGCGCCGCGGTCTGGTTCGGCCCGCTCGAGGGTGAGCCCGCTTTCGCCTTCGGCGATCCGCAGCAGCCCTATGCGCTGGGCTCGACCTTCAAGCTCTATATCCTCTCGGCGCTGGATCGCGCGGTGCAGGAAGGACGGCTGGACTGGGACGATGTCGTCACGCTGGGCGACAAGAGCTTTCCCAGCGGCATCACGCAGAACTGGCCCGATGGCGCGCCGCTGACGCTGCACACCGCGGCCACGCTGATGATCTCGATCAGCGACAACACTGCCACCGACCTGCTGATCGACGCCGTCGGACGCGAGGCGATCGAAGCGGAGATGCGCGCGACCGGTCATTCGGCGCCTGAACTTTCGACCCCCTTCCTCAAGACGATCGAGATGTTCGTGCTCAAGGGCGGCGGTCAGGGCGCGGCCTATGCGCAGGCGGACGAAGCGGGGCGCCGCGCCATCCTCGCGCAGCTGGACACAACCGGCGCCGATCCCGCTCCGATCCTCGCTGTCTTTGCGGGCGGAACCCCGGTGATGATCGACAGCATCGAATGGTTCGCCAGCATGGAAGACGAGCGCAGGCTGATGCGGCGGCTCGCCGAGACCGAGGACGACACCGCGCGGCAAATCATGGCGGTGAACACCGCGCTGGACGACGGCGCCCGGGCGGACTGGAGCTATGTCGGCTACAAGGGTGGCTCGGAGCCGGGCGTGCGCAACCTAAGCTGGCTGCTGCGCGACGAGGCGGGGACCTGGTACATGCTGGCGCTTAGCTGGAACAATCCCGCTGCCGAGACCGACACCACGACCCTGCTGGCGATCGCCCAGCGGATCCTCGCGCTGCCCCGGTAACGCGCACCCTTGCCCCGACGCGGCTGCATCCCTAACCGGGTTGCAAATCGCAATCTGACAATTTCGGGGAATATGATGACGAAGCGCTTCGAAGGCACCCAGAACTACATCGCCACCGACGATCTCAAGGTCGCGGTCAACGCCGCAGTGACGCTGCGGCGGCCGCTGCTGGTCAAGGGCGAGCCGGGGACGGGCAAGACGGTGCTGGCGGAAGAAGTCGCCAAATCGCTGCGCGCGCCGCTGATCGAGTGGAACGTCAAATCGACCACCAAGGCGCAGCAGGGCCTCTACGAATACGATGCCGTCGCCCGGCTGCGCGATGGCCAGCTCGGCGACGAGCGGGTTCACGACATTGCCAACTACATCAAGAAGGGCAAGCTGTGGGAAGCCTTCACCGCGCCCGAGCTGCCGGTGCTGCTGATCGACGAAATCGACAAGGCCGATATCGAGTTTCCCAACGATCTGCTGCAGGAACTCGATCGCATGAGTTTCGATGTCTACGAGACGCATGAGACGATCACCGCCGCCGAGCGTCCGATCGTGATCATTACCTCGAACAACGAGAAGGAACTGCCCGACGCCTTCCTGCGCCGCTGCTTCTTCCACTATATCAAATTCCCCGATCGCGACACGATGCGGGAGATCATCGAGGTCCACTTCCCCGATATCCAGAAGACGCTCGTCACCAAGGCGATGGACATGTTCTACGAACTGCGCGAGGTCCCCGGGCTCAAGAAGAAGCCCAGCACCAGCGAGCTGCTCGACTGGCTCAAGCTGCTGCTCAACGAGGACATGCCGCTCGAGGTGCTCCAGGACAGCAACCCCAATTCGGCGATCCCCCCGCTCCACGGCGCGCTGCTCAAGAACGAGCAGGACGTTATGATGTTCGAACGGCTCGCCTTCATGGCACGGCGCAATCCGGGCTAGTTCTTGCCCGATCAGTCGATCGAATAGGCGACTTCGAAATCCCCCCAGCGGCGGCCCTGGATGGTCATCGGCACATAGACGTTGCGCACTACGCGATAGGTCCTACCGTCGCCTTCCTGGCGATAGACCGCCATCATGTAGGGTGCGAAGCTGCGCTTGGCCTTCTGGTCGATCGGTTCGAGGATCATCCGTCCGTCGCGGCAGAACTCGGTGTCATGGGTGAGATCGCCGGTCGGGGCCCGCGAATGCTTGCTGATATGGGTGGGCAGATAGCCCTTCATGTCGGTGCAGGCGGCTGCCATGATCCGCTCGTCTTCCGCCGGTAGTGCGTCGAGCGCCGGACGCCAGTGGCGGTGCGCCCAGTCCATCAGCCCGGTGCGGAAGCGCGGCGGGTTCGAACCTTCGATCCGGCGATAATCCTGGTCGAACAGCTGTTCGAGCTTCAATTCGCCCTCAGCGATCGCCTCCTCTGCCAGCTTCTCTATCAGCCGCGCCTGGTTCTGCGCCTTTTCGACCATCAGGCCGTCCTGCGGCGAGAGCCCGGCCTGGACCAGGCGGTCGAACATGTCGCTGGCGACCATCTCGAGGTCTTCCATACGGCTGTGCACCGTAGCGAGCTTCTGCTCGTTGCCGTTGGCGGCCTTGTCGAAGCTCTCGAGCACGCCCTGTACCCGCATGACATTGCCGGTCATCATAGCGGTCGCCTTGGCGATCTGGTCGTTCTGGGCATCGACCTCCTGGACCAGATCGGTGACCCCGGTGAGCGTCTGTTCGATGCTGGCGACCGAGTTCTTGGCGTGGCTGCTGGCCTTGGCGCCCTCCTCGATCCGGTCGATCACGGTGGTGGCTTCGGTCCCCAGCGTCTCGATCACTTCGCCGATCTCGTCGGTCGCCTTGCGGGTCTCGCCAGCGAGCGATTTCACCTCGTTGGCGACGACCGCGAAGGTGCGTCCGGCATCGCCCGCACGCATCGCTTCGATGGTGGCGTTCAATGCGAGGATATTGGTGGTCTCGGCGATCTGCGCGATGTCCTTTGAGCAGCGTTTCACCTGGTCCATCGCCGCGGCAAAGCCGGTGACATGGGTCGCAAGCGTCTCGACCATGTCGAGCAGCTTGGTGATCTGCGACAGCGAGGACTGGATCTGGCTGGTGCCCTGCCCCAGCCGCTCGATCGCGCTGGCCGAGAGCAGCCGCGCCTCGTCGCTGGCTTCGGCGACGCGGCGCTGGTCCTTCTCGAGCTCGTGGACCGTGCCCTGCAGTTCGAGATGTTCGGCGCGCAGCACGCCCGAGGTGTCGATCACCGCCTGGACGATACCTGCGACATCGGAGCACCCTACGGTGACCTTGCCACAAGCCTCGGGTATCGAATCAAGCGCGGATGCCCCGCGTGCGTCCAGAGCAGTGCAATCCATGATGAGCCTAATCCCCCGTAATTCGGGGCTGGTCATAATCGCAATGTGTTATCGGCATCTTAAGCATGCGCGCCATCTCCGAAATGTGCGCCGCGAGGCTGGCGCTCCGCTTGGAGCGTCGTTATGCAAGCCATATGTTTTTCGACTTCATGGACGAGCTGCGGGCGGCCGGGATCAAGGCCAGCTTCAAGGAGCACCTCACGCTGCTGGAGGCGCTCGACCGCGAGGTGATCGAGCAGACCCCCGAAGCGTTCTATTATCTCAGTCGCGCGACCTTCGTGAAGGACGAGGGCATGCTCGATCGCTTCGATCAGGTGTTCCAGCGAGTCTTCAAGGGAATCATCTCGGATTACGGCCAGAACCCGGTCGATGTCCCCGAGGACTGGCTCAAATCGGTCGCCGAGAAATTCCTTTCGCCCGAGGAGATGGCCGAGATCGAGAAGCTGGGCGGCTGGGACGAGATCATGGAGACGCTGAAACAGCGGCTCGCCGAACAACAGGAACGCCACGAGGGCGGAAACAAGTGGATCGGCACCGGTGGCACCTCGCCCTTCGGCAATTCGGGCTACAATCCCGAGGGCGTGCGGATCGGCGGCGAGAGCAAGCACAAGCGCGCGCTCAAGGTGTGGGACAAGCGCGAGTTCAAGAATCTCGACAACAGCAAGGAACTGGGCACCCGCAACATCAAGATGGCGCTCCGTAGGCTGCGCCGCTTCGCACGCGAAGGCGCGGCGGACGAATTGGATATCGACGCCACGATCTCGGGCACCGCCAAGCAGGGCTGGCTCGACATCCACATGCGGCCCGAGCGGCACAATGCGGTCAAGCTGCTGCTGTTTCTCGATGTCGGCGGGTCGATGGATCCCTTCATCAAGGTCACCGAGGAGCTGTTCAGCGCGGCGACCAGCGAGTTCAAGAACCTCGAGTTCTTCTACTTCCACAACTGCCTCTACGAAGGCGTGTGGAAGGACAACCGCCGCCGCTGGGCCGAGCGGACCAAGACCTGGGACATCCTCCACAAATACGGCCACGACTACAAGATCGTCTTCGTCGGCGATGCGGCGATGAGCCCCTACGAGATCACCCATCCCGGCGGCAGCGTTGAACACATGAACGAGGAAGCGGGCGCGACCTGGATGAAGCGGGTGACCAACACCTATCCCGCAACCGTCTGGCTCAACCCCGTGCCCGAGAAGCAGTGGAGCTATTCGCAGTCCACCAAGGTGATGAAGCAGCTGGTCAACGATCGGATGTATCCGCTGACGCTCGACGGTCTGGAAGCGGCAACGCGCGAATTGAGCCGCAAGCAGGGGTGAGGTTGCGCGCTTTCCTGGCAGGAAGACGCTGTGAAATCAGAAAGCGTTTGTTCGGCTCTCACCGGGCAAGCTACTTCCGCCTCAACAGCGGGCTCGAAGGAGAAGCAGCCAAAGGCTGGGTTTTCGCGGTGCCGGCGCTGTTCGCTCTAGCGACGCACGCTCCGCTGCCTTTAGTCCTTCCGCTGATTTTCGTCGCCATCCCCGGAATTGCGTATGCCATGTTTGCCCTTGCTGTCGGCTACAAAGCGCACGCCGAATGGGGAGATCGACTGTATGACAAGCATACAAGAAAGCTTCTGCCGACAGAATGCCGCGAGACCGAAAGCGCAACCGCGGCTTTACGGAAGAGACAGGCCGAGCCACGCATTTAGGCGATTTAGGTGGTATCGATGCTTCTCGTCGAAGACTCACCACTCGCTTCCATGACGAATAGCGTCCAACGCCACACCCGCTTCGAGGCGATCCGCCAGCGGCTCGAAGGTTTCGATCCCGGCACCGGCTGGCGGCTCGCGGTGTACGAATTCCTGCTGTTCGGCTTCAAACAGGGTTGGGCGTGCCTGTTCGGCGCGCTGATGCTGGCGCTGCTGCTGGGCACCCATTACCTGTACCCCGCCGATGCGCCGCTCGCGCGCTACGATTTCCTCACGCTCGCGGCGCTGGCGATCCAAGCGGGGATGCTGGGCTTTCGGCTCGAGACCTGGGGTGAGGCCAAGGTCATCCTGATCTTCCACGTCATCGGCACGGTGATGGAGCTGTTCAAGACCGCCGCCGGTTCGTGGATCTACCCCGAGCCGAGCCTGCTGCGGATCGGCGATGTGCCGCTGTTCTCGGGCTTCATGTATGCCGCGGTGGGAAGCTATATCGCGCGGGTGTGGCGGATTTTCGACTTCCGCTACAGCCATTTTCCGCCGCGCTGGGCGGTCTGGTTGCTCGCCGCCGCGATCTACGTCAATTTCTTCGCGCATCACTGGACGGTGGACATCCGCTACCTGCTGTTCGCCGCGACCGCGCTGCTGTTCTGGCGAACGCGGGTTCACTTCCGCAACTGGCGCGAGCACCGCTGGATGCCGCTGCTGCTGGGGTTCTTCCTCGTCGCAGTGTTCATCTGGTTCGCCGAGAACATCAGCACCTTCGCCCGCGCCTGGTCCTATCCGGGGCAGGAAGACGGTTGGGAAATGGTCGGGCTGGCCAAGCTCGGCAGCTGGTTCCTGTTGATGCTGATCAGCTTCGTGCTCGTCAGCCTGGTCCAGCCGATCCGCGGGCCCGAACCGACGAACTAAAGGGCGCGTTCGGCGCAATGGCCGCCGAGGTGCGAATTGAGATGCAAGCAGAATTGGTGTATTCGCCCGCTCAAGGAGAGTAACCATGGGTACACCGATCGTCCTGACCAGCGCGTTCCTGGTCATCGCCGCAGTGGGCCCTGCCCCGGCACAGGACCAGGGCCTGGATGTCGCCCCAATCGGTGCGACCGCCACTTCGAACCACCCCTTGTCTGCCATGCCGTCCTACCAAGAGCCGGCGGTGGCTTGGAAGAACCGTGAGGATGCCGAGATCGACAAGTCGATCTGCCGCGACCGCATTCACAAGGCGCGCGAGCAGATGGGTCAGCCCGAGCTCGATCGCGAACCCGCGACCGGCGACGAAGCGATGGCGATCTGGGCGGTCGATCGCCGCGAGGACGGTTGCGCGGTGCTCGTCGCGATGGGCGATCCCGAGGACATTCGGCCGATCCCGGAGATCGAGGAGCAATTCGGGCTTCGTCCCGCCAAGTAATGTGGCAGGGAAGGCACCGCCTCCCCCTCCCGCTCCCCTTGCCACAGGGCGAACCTGCTAGCCCTTCTGGTCGAGTTCCTCCTGCAAGCGCAGGCTGCAGCGCCAGAAGAAGTACGCCGGGACCAGCCCCAGGAACGCCGCGCCGTAGAGCACATAGCGCACGCTTTCCTCGCCATAGGCGGGTTGCAGCAGGTCCGAGAGCATCCCGAAGAACAGCGGGCCGAGCCCGAGCCCGATCAGGTTCTGGAAGAACAATAGCACCGCAGCAGCAATCGCCCGTGCGCGTAAGGGAACGAGGCCCTGCGCGGCGGAATAGGTCGGACCGTAATAGATCGAATTGCACAGCGTCGGGATGATCAGCAGCACCAGCGCGACCTGCCAGGTCGCGGCCTGATAGGCGAGGAAGGCGATCGGTGCCGCCACCGCCATCGCCACCCCCGGTGCGGTCAGCACATGGCGGCGGTTCTTGGCGCCGAAACGATCCGCGAGATAGCCGCCCAGCCAGGTGCCGAAGATGCCTGCCGCGCCGCTGACGATGCCGAACCAGAAGCCGACCTCGCCGGGAGTCAGCTCATGCGTCCGCTGGAAGAAGATCGTCGTCCAGGTGGTCTTGCCATAGGCGAGGAATGAGGCGGTCGATCCGGCAAGCAGCAGCAGCACGAAGGCGCGCGACTGCATCACCGTGCGCACCGAGACCCACAGCGACATCTCGGGCGCCGGGGTGCGGTGCGCCTCGAGCGCCGCTGCCATCTCCTTGCGCGGTTCGCGCAGCGCGAAATGCACCACCAGTGCCAGCCCCACGCCGGGCAGGCCGACGATCAGAAAGGCCATCCGCCAGCCGACCCAGTCGGCGAGCAGCCCGCCGATCATCATCCCCAGCAAGGTCCCGATGGGGATGCCGAGCGAATAGAAGGCCAGCGCCGAACTGCGCTTCTCGGGCGGGACGAGGTCGCTGATCAGCGAATGCGCCGGCGGGGTGCAGCCGGCCTCCCCGACCCCGACGCCGATCCGCGCGAGCAGCAGCTGGTAGAAATTCTGCGCCAGCCCGCACAGCGCTGTCATCGCCGACCAGGTCGCCAGCGCGATCGCGATCAGCCGCGGGCGGTTGGTGGTGGCGCGGTCGGAATAGCGCGCGATCGGCAGGCCCAGCGCAGTGTAGAACAGCGCGAAGGCGAGCCCGGTCATCAGCCCGATTTGCGTGTCGTTCAGCCCCAGTTCGAGCGCGATCGGCTCGGCGAGGATGTTGACGATCTGGCGATCGATGAAATTGAAGATGTAGACGATCAGCAGGATCCACAAGGTGGCCCTGAGCGAGCTTTGCGTGGTTGTGGATTGCGCGGCTGTCGCCATGGTTCGACCCTCTCCCGATGCGCGGGTCTGCCCGTCGCCGGGAGCGAACCTTCCCTAGTCGCTGTCCCGCGTCAACCGGCGATTAGGAGTAGAGGAGTATCGGCGCGATCTGTTCGCACCAGAAGGACTCGTCCGCACTGGCGATCCGGTCCAGATCGCCCGGAATGGCCTGCGGATCGTCGACCCATTCGCGCAAGGAAGGCCCACCGTTGATCACGTCTATCGCGAGCCGTTCGAGCTCGTACTCGTAGGGAAAATCGCGCCACAGATCGTAATCGCGGTGGAGTGTACGGATCGCCTTGAAGGCGAGCGCCTGCAGCCGCCAGGGCCGGAAGGCGGCGTGGTCGTATTGCGGCCCCTCGGCGTGGATCATCAGCGCAGCGCACAGCTGATCCGCGTGCTTGTGGAAGGTCGGGGTGAACCAGCAGGGGCGCACGGTGCAGCCCGCCATCCAGTCGGGGGCGAGCTTGCGCATCGTCGCCAGCACCGCGCCGGCGTCGAGATCGGGCGCGCCGAACAGCACTTCGAGCGGGCGCGTGGTGCCGCGCCCTTCGCTCAGATTGGTGCCCTCGAGCATGACCGTGCCCGCATAGGCGCGCGCCATATTGACGTTGGCGGCATTGGGCGAAGGATTGATCCAGATGCGGTCCTCGGGCCAGCCATGACCCAAACCCGCAGGCTGCCAGCCCTCCATCTCCACCACGCGGTAATCGACATCGAGACCGAAGCGTTCGATGAACCAGTGCCCCATCTCGCCCATCGTCAGCCCGTGCCGCATCGGCATCTCGGCCGCGCCGACGAAGCTTTCCTGCCCCGGTACCAGCAGCGTTCCCTCGACCGGTCGGCCCGCCGGATTGGGGCGATCGAGCACCCAGACTTCCTTGCCGTGCCTGGCCGCTTCCTCGAGCAGGTAGAGCAGCGTGGTGACGAAAGTGTAGATCCGGCAGCCCAGGTCCTGCAGGTCGAACAGGAACACATCGGCGCTGGACATCATCTGTCCGGTCGGACGGCGGACCTCGCCATAGAGGCTGAACACCGGGATTCCGTAGACCGGGTCGGTCTCGTCGCCGGTCTCGACCATATTGTCCTGCTTGTCGCCCTTCAGGCCATGCTGCGGGCCGAAGGCGCTGGTGACGTTGACCCCCGCCGCGATCAGCGAGTCGAGCGAGTGCGTGAGGTCCGCGGTCACCGAGGCAGGATGCGCGACGAGCGCGACGCGTTTGCCCTCAAGGGGGCGGCGCAGGGCGGGGTCGGCGAGCAGCCGGTCGATACCGAATTTCATCCTCACCGGTTGTATCAAGGGGGCAACAAAGGCAAAGGTTTTTCCAACGGGGGAACCCCCGCGGCTAAGGCTTGATGTTGCATCATGGATATCGACTGGACCCCTGCCCTCATCGGTGCCGCCTGGGCGATCGTGCTGGGCGGTGCGGGCGGTCTGCTGACCGAGATCGGCGACTGGTACCGCAACCTCGAAAAACCCAGCTGGCAGCCGCCCGACTGGCTGTTCGGCCCCGCCTGGACGGTGATCCTCGGGCTCGCCGGGTGGAGCTTCTACCTTGCCTGGACCAACGCCCCGGCACCCGGCGACCGGATGCTGATCGGCGTGCTGTTCGGAGTGAACTTCTTCGCGCATCTCGCCTGGTCGCCGCTGTTTTTCGTGGCGAAACGGCCCGACTGGGCGCTGCGCGAGGTCGTGCTGCTGTGGCTGTCGGTCCTGGCGCTGGTGGTGGGCCTCGCGCCCTATTCCGACCTCGCCGCCTGGCTCAACGTGCCGTATATTTCTTGGGTAACCTTCGCGACGCTGCTCAACCGCAAGATCGTCCAGCTCAACGGCCCGTTCAAGCGGGTCTAGCGCTCGGTTTCGAGAGCCAGAATGAAACCATCGGGATGGTGGAAATCGGGCTTGTCGGCGGGGTGCGCAAGCGCCCAGTAGCTCTTCGTCCCCCCGTCCTCCTCCAGTACCGTGCTTGGCGCGAAAGCGGCGGGCAGTTCCGGTAGTCCGCGCAAGGGTATCGCTGCATCGAAAAGCGAGAAGGCCGAGCCCGCGCGCCAGGCGCAGACCGGTGCGTGCGGCAGATCGCGCCCCCGCATACCCTCGCGATAATCGCTGAAATCATACGCCGCCCAGCGCTCCGACGGCGAGAGATTGAACTCGGAATAACCCGGCCCCGCGCCATGCCGCACGAACAGCTCGAAACAGGTCGCCTGCCACAATCCGTCCGCCCGGCCCCGCCCCGCCAGCCTTGGGACCGCCAGTTCGCCCTTGCCCGAAACCCGCCAGCGCAGCGTCAGCCAGTGCGCGCTCACCTGACACGAAAAGCGCACCTGCCACTCGCCCTCAGGCGGGCTCGCGGGATGCGGCGTCAAATCAATCTGTTGCACCCCGGCTCCCCCATGCTAGCGCGCTGACCATCATGACCAGCTACACATCCCAACTGATGCGCCTGCTCGACGAGCGCGGCTATATCCACCAGGCGACCGATGCCAAGGCCCTCGATGCGCTCGCCACCGGGCAGGTCGTGCCCGGCTATATCGGTTTCGACGCCACCGCGCCCAGCCTTCATGTCGGCAGCCTGGTGCAGATCATGATGCTGCGCCGCCTCCAGCAGGCCGGGCACAAGCCGATCGTGGTGATGGGCGGCGGCACCACCAAGATCGGCGACCCTTCCGGCAAGGACGAGGGCCGCCGGATGCTGACCTCGGAGATGATCGCGGACAACATCGCCTCCATCCGCAGCGTCTTCGAACGGCTGCTGACCTTCGGGGACGGCCCGAGCGATGCGGTGATGGTCGACAATGACGAATGGCTGGGCGAGCTCGGCTATATCGAGCTGCTGCGCGATGTCGGGCCGCATTTCACCGTCAACCGGATGCTGACCTTCGATTCGGTCAAGCTGCGGCTCGAGCGCGAACAGCCGCTGACCTTCCTCGAATTCAACTACATGATCCTCCAGGCCTACGACTTCCTCGAACTGGCGCGGCGCTACGACTGCCGCTTGCAGATGGGCGGCAGCGACCAGTGGGGCAATATCGTCAACGGCATGGAGCTGGGCCGACGGATGGAGGGGCGCGAACTGTTCGGGCTGACCACCCCGCTCTTGACCACCGCCGACGGCGCCAAGATGGGCAAGACCGCCTCGGGCGCGGTCTGGCTCAACGAGGCGCAACTGCCCGGCTACGATTTCTGGCAATATTGGCGCAATGTCGACGACCGCGATGTCGGCCGCTTCCTCAAGCTGTTCACCGACCTTCCGCTCGACGAGATCGCACGGCTAGAGGCGCTCGAAGGGAGCGAGATCAACGCCGCCAAGATCGTCCTCGCCAATGCGGTGACCACGCTGGTGCGCGGACCCGAGGCTGCCGCCCTCGCCGAAACCACGGCTTCCGAAACCTTCGCCGGCGGCGGGCTAGGCGAGGATCTCCCCATGCTCCAGCTCGGCCCCGAAGGCATGCGGATCGGCGCCGCTTTGACCGAATTGGGCTTCACCGCCTCCAATGGCGAGGCCAAGCGCAAGCTGGCCGAAGGCGCGGTCAAGCTCGATGGCGTGACGCTCGACGATGTCGGCTATCTGCTCACTCTGGCACCCGGTAGCGAGGCGCGACTGAGCCTTGGCAAGAAGAAGCATGCGATACTCCGGGGCTGACTTGCGTCAGGGCGCTTGAATCCGGTCGGTTCGCGGGTGCAGCTTTACCAATTGTCAGCCTTTGCGCTGCAATATGTCGGACCACAGCGAAAACGGAGGATTGGCTATCATGGGTGCCGGAGCTCAGCTCAGCGTCACCGACCAGCGGCGCATGGCGCGCCATCCAGTCGATCACCCCGTGATCGCGGAGCATTTCCGCGCCGGCGACGTGCGGATGCATGTCTCGAACATCTCCGCCACCGGCTTCATGATCGACGATGCCAACGAACTGGCGCGTGGCGACCGGGTGATCATCCGCCTGCCGATCGTCGGCCGGATCGAGGCCTATTGCATCTGGATGCGCGACAACCGCGCGGGTTTCCAGTTCGAGCGGATCATTCGCCCCGACGATTTCCTCGCCATGATCGACGAGCTCCAGCCCAATCCGCGGCTGCGCCGCACCCGCTGACACCTGAACGTCGCACCGAAATGCGATGATTTAGCCGCTGGGAGGGGAAGTTTCTTCCCATGCCGCGCGCCCGCTGCCATGGGGCGCGCGTGAACGAGCCGAGCCACCCTTTCCGCATTCACAATTTCCGCGCCTATTGGGTCAGCCGGCTGGCGATGACTCTGGCGCAATATGCGATGATGCTGATCATCGCCTGGCAGGTCTACAACATCGCCCGTGATGGCGGCTCGTCGGTGGCCGAGGCCTCCGGCCAGCTGGCGCTGATCGGGCTGTTCCAGTTCGTCCCGCTGTTCTTCCTGACGCCGTTCTCCGGGCTCGCCGCCGACCGCTTCGACCGCCGCAATCTCGCGCGGATCACGGTGATGGTGCAGTTCTTCTGCGCCGCCGTGCTGGGCTGGCTGACCTGGCAGCAGACCATCTCGCTCGAATGGCTTTACACGATCGCGGTTGTGATGGGCGTAGTGCGCGCCTTCAGCGGCCCCGCGCTCTCCGCACTCGCGCCCAATCTGGTCCCGCGCACCATCCTCCCCAACGCGATCGCGCTGTCGAGCATCGCCTGGCAGGTCGGGATGATCGCGGGACCGGCGATCGGCGGTTACACCTATGCGATCATTCCGGCGCTGCCCTACGCGATCGCCGCCGCGCTTTTTCTCGTCTCGCTCACCGCGCTCAGCACCATCGGCCATGTCCCGCGCTCGAACAGCGTCGGCACCACGCGCCCGATCGCCCAGATCGTCGACGGATTGCGCTATGTCGGGCGCAACAAGATGGTGCTGGGCGCGATAACGCTCGATCTGTTCGCGGTTTTCCTCGCCGGGGCAACCGCGCTGTTCCCGGTCTATGCGCGCGATATCCTCGAGGTCGGCGAAACCGGGCTGGCGCAACTGGCGATGGCGCCCGCCTGCGGCGCGGTGGTGACCGCGCTGTGGTTCTCGATCTTTCCGCTCAGAACCCACGTCGGCCCCAAGATGCTGTGGTCGGTGGCGGTGTTCGGCGGCGCGACGGTGGTGTTCGGCGTCTCGACCTGGATGCCGCTCAGCCTGGCAATGCTGTTCATCATCGGCGCGGCCGACATGTTCAGCGTTTATATCCGCCAGTCGCTGATCCAGCTGCACACACCGGACGACAAGCGCGGTCGCGTGTCGTCTGTCAGCCTGCTGACGATCAGCGCCTCCAACGAATTCGGCGATTTCTTTTCCGGCTCGCTCGCCTTTATGATCGGCCCGGTCGCTGCGGTCGCCAGCGGCGGGATCGGCGCGATCGTCACGGTGGCGCTGTGGGCCCGGGTGTTCCCTGTTTTGCGCACCACCCGGACCTTCGACCCGCCTGAGGAATTGGTAGAAGAGACACCCGAAGAAAAACTCCAGGAGCGAAACCCATGAAAGCCCCATCCGTCCTCGCCACCATCGGCAACACCCCGCATATCCGCCTCTCCCGGCTGTTCCCCGATCACGAGGTCTGGGTGAAGAGCGAGCGCGGCAATCCGGGCGGCTCGATCAAGGACCGGATTGCGCTGGCGATGGTCGAGGATGCCGAGAAATCGGGCAAATTGCGCCCCGGCGGCACGATCATCGAGCCGACCAGCGGCAACACCGGTATCGGGCTGGCGATGGTCGCCGCGGTCAAGGGCTACAAGCTCGTGCTGGTCATGCCCGAGAGCATGAGCGTCGAGCGTCGCCGGCTGATGCTGGCCTATGGCGCCAGCTTCGATCTCACCGACAAGGCCAAGGGCATGAAGGGCGCGATCGAGCGCGCCGGCGAGCTGGTCTCGCAGACCGAGGGCGCCTGGATGCCGAGCCAGTTCGACAATGAGGCGAACTGGAAGGTCCATGCTCGCACCACGGCGGAGGAAATCCTTGCCGATTTCGCCGATTCGCCGCTCGATGCGATGATCACCGGCGTCGGCACCGGCGGCCATCTGACCGGCTGTGCCGAAGTGCTCAAGGCGAAGTGGCCGGGCATGAAGGCTTATGCAGTCGAACCGGTGGGCTCACCGGTGATCGCCGGCGGACAGCCCGGACCGCACCCGATCCAGGGCATCGGCGCAGGCTTCATTCCCGACAATCTCCACACCCAGTCGATCGACGGCGCGATCGCGGTCGAGCCCGAGGATGCCAAGGAATGGGCGCGCAAATCGGCCAGCGTCGAAGGGCTCCTGGTCGGCATCTCGAGCGGCGCTACGCTGGCGGCAATCGCAGCCAAGCTTCCCGAGCTCGGCGATGGGACGCGGGTGATGGGCTTCAATTACGACACCGGCGAGCGGTATCTGTCGGTCCCGGATTTCCTGCCGGAGAATTGATCTGCGCAGCAGCCGGAATCGCGTTTTCCTCCAGGCAAACCACCCGCTAGCTTCGCTCGCCCATCCTTCAAAACCATTCCGCGTCGGACCTCCCCGAGGAGTTGCGACGCGGATGTGTTTGATCAACCAACCCTGAAATCGGGCGCTTAGGCCGCGGTGGCGAAAGCCTCTTCGTCCAGTGCCATCATGCTGTCGCTGCCCGATTCGATCTTGCGCCGGAAGGCGCCGACATCGGGCAGATAGCGATCCATGAAATAGCGCGCGGTTGCCAGCTTGGCTTCGTAGAACGCGGCGTCGTCCCCGCCCTCGGCCAGCTTCGCCTGCGCGACCTTGGCCATCCGCAGCCACATGAAGCCGAGAGTCACGATCCCCATCATGTGCATATAGTGATGCGCCCCGGCGCCCAGATGATTTGGGTTCTGCATCGCATTGCTCATGAACCACATGGTCGATGCCTGCTGCTCGGCGAGAGCCTTGCCAAGCGGTTCGGCGAGCGGACCGAGCGTCTCGTCGCCCTTGGCCTGTTCCACTTCGTCGCCGATCATCTTGAAGAAGGCCTGGATCGCTGCGCCGCCCTTCTGAGCCAGCTTGCGACCGCACAGGTCCATCGCCTGGATGCCGTTGGTGCCCTCGTAAATCTGCGCGATGCGGGCGTCGCGGACGAACTGCTCCATGCCCCATTCGCGGATATAGCCGTGGCCGCCGAAGACCTGCTGCATATTGGTCGCGACCTCGTAGCCCTTGTCGGTGCCATAGCCCTTGATCACCGGGGTCAGCAGTCCGATGATCAGATCGGCCTGTTCGCGCTCTTCTTCGGTCTCGGCCTTGTGGCTCAGATCGACCTGCAGCGCCCCCCAGAGGCACAATGCGCGCATGCCCTCGGTGAAGGCCTTGGCGTCCATCAGCATGCGGCGGACATCGGGGTGGACGAAGATCGGGTCGGCCTGTGCCTCGGGTTCGGCGGCGCCGGTCAGCGCCCTGCCCTGCCGCCGGTCGAGCGCATAGGCGACCGCGTTTTGATAGGCGGCTTCGGCCTGGCTCAGACCTTGGATGCCGACGCCGAGCCGGGCCGCGTTCATCATGATGAACATTGCGGCGAGACCCTTGTTTTCCTCGCCGACCAGCCAGCCCTTGGCGCCGTCGTAATTGAGCAGGCAGGTCGAATTGCCGTGGATGCCCATCTTCTCCTCGATGGAGCCGCAGACGACGGTGTTGCGCTCGCCGACCGAGCCGTCATCGTTGACGAGGAATTTGGGGACCACGAACAGCGAGATGCCCTTGGTGCTGTCAGGCGCGCCGGGGGTCTTGGCGAGGACAAGGTGGATGATGTTCTCGGTGAGATCGTGCTCGCCGGCGGAGATGAAGATCTTGGTCCCGGTCAGCGCGTAGCTGCCATCGGCCTGCGGTTCGGCCTTGGTGCGGATCATGCCCAGATCGGTGCCGCATTGCGGCTCGGTCAGGTTCATGGTTCCCGACCATTCGCCAGAGATCATCTTGGGCAGATACATGTCCTTCTGCTCCTGCGATCCCTTGGCGATCAGCGCCGAGACCGCGCCATTGGTGAGGCCGGGATACATGCCGAAAGCCTGGTTGGCCGAGGAGATGAACTCCTCGAGCGCGAAGCCGAGTGCGTGCGGCATGCCCTGCCCGCCGAATTCTTCCGGAGCCGAGATCGTGCCCCAGCCCGCTTCGATGAACTGCGCATAGGCCTGCTTGAAGCCCGCGGGCGTGGTGACCGAGCCGTCCTCGTGGCGGGTGCAGCCTTCTTCGTCGCCGATGCGGTTGAGCGGGGCGAGCACTTCGGCGCAGAACTTGCCGCCTTCGCCGATCACGGCATCGCTGACATCGGGGGTGGCCATCTCGAAACCGGGCAGATGCGCAAAACCGGCGAGATCGAGCATCTCGTTGAGAATGAAGCGGGTGTCACGGGTCGGAGCGGTATAGCTGGGCATGGGGGGTGTCCTTGCTGGATGTGGGATTGCGGGAAATTTGGAAGCGGAAGCCTACCTTGGCGGATCGAGCGAATCGATATGGCCGATGAAGTCGGTCAGTTCCTTGATCGAACTGTCGATGTCGGCGCGCTGTTTTTTCAGTTTGGCGACATGCTTGCGGCATTTTTCGACTGTCACGCGGCGCTGTTCGACCCTGCCATCGTCGAGATCGTAGAGATCGATCATCTCGCGGATTTCGGTGAGCGAAAAGCCGACATTCTTGGCGCGCATGATCCAGGCAAGACGCGCCCGGTCGCGCGGCGAATAGATCCGCGAGAGCCCGACACGCGACGGTGCGATCAACCCCTCGTCCTCGTAAAAGCGCAGGGCGCGAGCGGTACAGCCGAATTCCGAAGTCAGATCGGATATCGTGAACTGCTCGCGAGCGAGCTTGTCGGGGCGATCGAGCAAGGCGCCCGACCCGCCGCGGACCGGCTTGTCGTGGGATTGCGCCCGGCTTTGGGGACTGGCTGACGTCATGCCGGATCGGATACCATCCGTTTACGTAAACGTCAACTCGTCACGCGCACCAGCGAGCCATTTTCCAGCAGTCTGTAGAAGCAGCTTCGCGCGCCGGTGTGGCAGGTCGGGCCGGCCGGTCGGCAGCGCAGGACCAGCGCGTCCTGATCGCAATCGACGAGGATTTCCTCAACCGTCAGGACGTTGCCCGAGGACTCGCCCTTCTTCCACAGCCGCCCGCGCGAGCGCGAATGGAAATGCGCCTCGCCGCTCGCCAGCGTCGCATCGAGCGCCTCCTTGTCCATGAAGGCGACCATCAGAACCTTCTCGTCCGATACATCCATCACAACTGTGCAGAGCAACCCGCGATCGTCGAATTTGGGGAGGAAGCGCGTGCCCTGTTCGCGTTCGGCGGTGTCGATGGTCATCGGCAATCCTTGTTGCTGCGCCGCTTTCATTTGTTGCAAGCTCGCAACAACAGCCTCTGAAAACCGGCGATAGCAAATTTGCCGGTTTGAGGAACGGCGGTTTGGTGGAATATTCGCAATGTGGCTCGAAAGGGCCGTCCGCTTGGCGAGGGTGCCGAATAGAGCACCGGGTTCAGGGGGTACAAGGAGCGCTGCCGGCCTTCGTGGCATGGCGCGCACCAAGCGATGAGGGATAGGACCCGGCGTATTCATGGGGGGTGCGCCAGCCCTTAGGGGAAAGGTCCGTTACATTCGTCACGTGGCGCCCGGGACCTTCGCGGTCTCGGGCGTTTCGCTTTCCGGCCGGGGTGCAGGCACCGACATCGCCGGGCTGCGGTCGCCGTCGAGAACCCGGGCGAAGCAGCAGATTACCACGCTCGCCGCGCCCGCCCGCTTGAGCGCCGCGACGCAGGCCTGCGAGGTGGCGCCGCTGGTCAGCACGTCGTCGACCAGGATCACCGACCGACCGCGCACGGCCTTCGCTCGGTGCTTGCTGATCCGGATCGCGCCCGCCAGCGCGCGACGGCGGGCCTTGGCGCCGAGGCCACCCAGCACCGGGGTTCGCTTTGTGCGGACCAGCGCATCGACCATCAGTGTTCCGTGTCCCATCCCGGCGAGGCTGCGGCCCAGCAGGGCCGCCTGGTTGAAGCCGCGATACCACAGCCGCCCGCGGTGCAGCGGGACAGGTACGATCAGGCGATCCGCAGGAGTCGGAAGCCGCGCTGCCATCAGCCGCGCCAGCATCGGGGTGAGTGCGATCCGCCGCCCGTGCTTGAAGGCAAGGACAAGTCGGCGCGAGACATCGTTGTAGAGTGTGGCGGCGGCGATCCCGTCGTGCCTGGGCGCTTCTTTCATGCAGGGCAGGCAGATGGCGCCCTCGTCCAGACCGGAAGAGCCGAAGGGGCGCTGGCAAAGCGCGCAGCTCGGCTCCGAGGGAATTTCCAGCTGTTCCCAGCAGGCGGCGCAGAGGCCCACCTGCTGCGCGATCGCCTCGCCGCAAACCGGGCAGCGCGGCGGGTAGATCAAATCCACTAGCGGGGCGAGCGTCTCGGCGAGGAAGCGGCGCGCGGGGGATTGGGCGGACATGGCGGCGAAGCTGCACCGCTTGCGCGCGGGTGACAAGCGAGGCAGGGGACTGGCCATGTCGAAATCCGCTCCGCCGCGCATATTCTCTCCGGCTCGCCGCAAGGCTACGTGGGAGCGGGCGCGGCTTCGTCAGCGGCGCGAGGGCGCGGCGCGTTTCGTTCTCGAAGACATGGCGGAGGACTTTTCCGAACGGCTCGGCTTCATGCAGCGTGCGCCCGAGCGTGCGCTGTTGATGGGCTCGCTGGTCAGCGATCTGCCTGGCCTGAGCGAGGTGACCCATGCTCCGCCCGGCGCTTTCGACGAGGAGCTGCCCTTCCCCGGCGGTCCCTATAATTTCATCGCCGGTTTCGAGACGCTGGCGACGGTCAACGATCTCCCCGCCGCGCTGCTGCATATGCGGTGTGCGCTGGCCGAGGGCGGGATTGCCATGGCGAGCCTGGTCGGCGCGGGGAGCCTTGCCAATTTGCGCCGCGCCATGATCGCCGCCGAACCCGACCGGCCCGCGCCGCGGATGCATCCGCTGATCGACAACCGCGCGGCGACCGCGTTGCTCGAGCGTGCGGGGTTCCGGCGCTTCGTGGTCGATTCGCGCAGCCTCTCGGTGGCCTATCGCTCGCTCGACCGGCTCGTCGCGGACCTGCGCGATCAGGCGCTGGGCAACCAGTTGGCGCGCCCTGCCTCGCCACTCGGCCGGACGGCTCTTGAGCGCGCCCGCGCGGCGTTTCTCGACCACGCCGACGAACAGGGTCGCGTGGTCGAACGTTTCGAGATACTCACCCTAACCGGTTGGCGCGACTAGCGTAAACTCGCCTGCGCCGCTGCCAGCCGCGCGATCGGCACGCGGTAGGGCGAGGCCGAGACGTAATCCAGGCCCACTTCCTCGCAGAAGCCGATCGAGGCGGGGTCGCCGCCGTGCTCGCCGCAGATCCCGAGCTTGATGTCGGTGCGGGTCGCGCGGCCGCGCTCGACCGCCATCGACACCAGCTCGCCCACGCCCTCGATATCGAGGCTGACGAAGGGGTCGCGCGGGAAGATGCCCTGATCGACATAGGGGCCGAGGAAACGCGCGCTGTCGTCGCGGCTGACCCCGAGCGTGGTCTGGGTGAGATCGTTGGTCCCGAAGCTGAAGAAATCGGCGTGCTCGGCGATCTGCCCCGCCATCAGCGCGGCGCGCGGCAGTTCGATCATCGTGCCCACCAGATAGTCGACCCGGTGGCCGACCTGCGCGAACACTTCCTCCGCCACCCGGTCGACCAGCGTCCGGAGGATTTCGAGCTCGCGCTTGGTGGCGACCAGCGGGATCATGATCTCGGGCAACGGCGCCTCGCCGCTCTCCTTCGCGACCTCGCAGGCTGCCTCGAAGATGGCGCGCGCCTGCATCTCGTAGATCTCGGGATAGGTGATCCCCAGCCGGCAGCCGCGATGGCCCAGCATGGGGTTGAATTCGTGCAGCTCGGCGGCGCGGCGGCGCAGGTGATCGACCCCGAGCCCGGTGGCGTCGGCCAGTTCGACGAATTCGGATTCCTCGTTGGGAAGGAATTCGTGCAGCGGCGGGTCGAGCAGGCGGATGGTGCACGGCAGCCCGACCATCACCGTGAAGATCGCGCGGAAATCGGCGCGCTGCTCGGGCAGCAGCTTTGCCAGCGCGGCGCGTCGGCCATTCTCGTCTTCGGCGAGTATCATCTGGCGCACCGCGCTGATCCGGCCGGCGTCGAAGAACATGTGCTCGGTGCGGCACAGACCGATGCCCTCGGCGCCGAACTGGCGCGCCATCTTGCAGTCCTGCTCGGTCTCGGCATTGGTGCGCACGCGCATCCGGCGGTGCTCGTCGGCCCATTCCATCATCACGCCGAAATCGCCCGCGAGCTCGGGTTCGATGGTCGCGACCTCGCCCGCCATGACCTGGCCGTTGCTGCCGTCGAGGGTGATGACATCGCCCTCTTTCAATTCGCGGTCGCCGATCCGCAAAGTGCGGCCTTCGCGGGCGATCGAGACTTGCGAGGCGCCCGAGACGCAGGGGCGTCCCATCCCGCGCGCCACCACCGCGGCGTGGCTGGTCATCCCGCCACGCGCGGTGAGGATGCCGGTGGCGGCGTGCATGCCGTGGATATCCTCGGGGCTGGTCTCGACCCGAACGAGGATCACCTTCTCGCCGCGCTGCGACCAGCTCTCGGCGGTCTCGGCGTCGAGCACGATCTTGCCCGAGGCGGCGCCCGGCGAGGCGGGCAGGCCGGTGGTCATCACATCGCGATGCGCCTTGGGGTCGAGCGTGGGGTGGAGCAGCTGGTCGAGCGCCATGGGATCGACGCGCAGGATCGCCTGCCGCTGGTCGATCAGCCCCTCGCCGACCATGTCGACCGCAATCTTGAGCGCGGCCTTGGCGGTGCGCTTGCCGCTGCGGGTCTGGAGCAGCCACAGCTTGCCCTGCTGCACGGTGAACTCGATATCCTGCATGTCGGCGTAGTGCCGTTCGAGCAGGTCGAAGAGGCGGGCGAGCTCGGCGAAGGCGTCGGGCATCGCCTCTTCCATGCTCGGCTTGTCGGCCCCCGCTGACACGCGCCGCGCCTTTGTGAGATACTGCGGAGTGCGGATGCCCGCGACCACGTCCTCGCCCTGCGCGTTGACCAGCCATTCCCCGTAATAGGCCTTCTCGCCGGTCGAGGGATCGCGGGTGAAGGCGACGCCGGTGGCGCTGGTGTCACCCATATTGCCGAACACCATCGCCTGGACGTTGACCGCGGTGCCCATGTCGTGGGGGATGTCGTTGAGGCGGCGGTAGATTTTCGCGCGGTCGGTGTCCCAGCTGTCGAACACCGCGGCGATCGCGCCCCAGAGTTGCGCGTGCGCGTCCTGCGGGAAGGGTTCGCCCAGCTCGCTCTCGACGATCGCCATGTATTCGCCCACCAGCGCGCGCCAGTGCTCGGCCTCGAGCTCGGTATCCGAATAGAAGCCCGCGTTTTCCTTGGCGATCTCGAGCGCTTCCTCGAACAACCCGTGATCGACCCCGAGCACGACATCGGAATACATCTGGACGAAGCGCCGGTAGCTGTCCCAGGCGAAGCGCGCGTCGCCGCTGGTGCGCGCTAGACCCTCGACGGTCTGGTCGTTGAGCCCGAGATTGAGCACGGTATCCATCATGCCCGGCATCGAGACCGCGGCACCCGAGCGGACCGAGACCAGCAGCGGGTCCTCGGTGTCGCCGAGCGTCTTGCCCACGGTCCGCTCGACATGGCGCAGCGCCTCGGCGACCTGATCGCGCAAGGCTTGCGGGAAGTCGGCGCCGCCGGCGAGATAGGTCAGGCATTCCTCGGTGGCGATGGTGAAGCCCGGCGGGACAGGCAGGCCGATGCTGGCCATTACCGCGAGGTTCGCGCCCTTGCCGCCGACGACAGTCTTGTCCTGCTGGCGCGGATCGGAATGGGTGGCGTCGCCGCCGAAGGGGAAGACCGATTGCGACATGTGAACTCCTGTCGGGGTAACGCTTGGTGGGTGACACTGGGTGACGGTGGTGTCACCCTGAGCCAATTTAGCAAACCCTTTTATTTCAGGGCTTTAGAGCGATTTTACGTCCCCAGGGTGACAGATTGGGGGTAAGGGGGGCAAGGCGGGGTGCAAGGGATCACCCCTCGATCCGTGAGAAATCGGCGACGGTGTGGACGGCGGCGCGGAAGCGCGCGAGCAGGTCGAGCCGCGCGGCGCGCTTGCTCTTGTCCTCGTCATTGACGGTCACCTCCTCGAAAAACCGGTCGATCGGCGCGCGCAGGCTCGCGAGCGCGGCCATGGCGGATGCGAATTCCTCCGCCGCAACCGCCAAAGCCGCAGCGGGCTCGGCAGCGGCGAGCGCCTGGATCAGCGCATCTTCCGCCGGTTCGGGAGTGTAGGAAAGTGTTTTCGCGTGCCGCTCGGCCATCTTGGCGTCGATCACCGCTTTCATGTCGGGATCGTCCACCAGCGCCAGCGGGTCCTCCTCGCCGGTGCGCGCGATCTCGCCCTCGACGCCGTGCCAGTCTTCCTTCTTGAGGATGTTGGAGGCGCGTTTGTAGGCGGCGAGCAGATTGGCGCCGTCGTCGGTTTCCATGAAGGACTGCAGCGCCTTTACGCGGGCGAGCAGACGGACCAGATCGTCCTCGCCGCCCAGCGCGAACACCGCGTCGATCAGGTCGTGACGGACGCCGGCTTCGCGCTGCTGGACCTTGAGCCGGTCGGCGAAGAAGATTGGCAACTCGTCGACAACGCGAAGTAACCCTTCAAACATATAGACCTGCGAATGGTCCACAAATTCGCGATTTTTCGACTTGCCCATAAAATCATTCAAAAATCCGCGAACTGATGATGAGCTAAGCGTCTTTTCCCACTTTTGCAGAAACTCAAACATCGGCGGACGACTGAGCGATTGAACGGGGAAAAGAAGCCCTCTGCAAGCCTGTGCGAAAATTAGTTCTAAAATGCTGAAGCGAATGTTGTGGCGCACAATCAAGGCGAGGACGGCAATTGCCGCACGGCGAAGAGCGAAGGGATCTTTGGACCCAGTGGGCATCTCATTGATGAAGAAAAAGGCCGCAAGAGTATCCAGCTTGTCCGCCAAGCTCACCGCCACCGTTACCGGTACCGTTGGCACATCGTCGCCCTGCCCGACCGGCTTGTAATGGTCGCGGATCGCGTCGGCGATCGCATCGGGCAGGCCCTCGGCGCGGGCGTAATAGCCGCCCATCAGGCCCTGCAATTCGGGGAATTCGCCGACCATCTCGGTGACCAGATCGGCCTTGGCGAGGCGCGCGGCCTGTTCGGCCATGTCGGGATCGGCATCCTCGACGATGCCTTCTTCGACCAGCCAGCGCGCCAGCTTCGCCACGCGCTCGACCTTGTCGGCAACGCTGCCCAGCTTCTCGTGGAAGGTGATCCGCTCCAGCCCCGTGGCGTGCTGCGCCAGCGTCTTCTTGCGATCGACATCCCAGAAGAACCGCGCATCGGACAGCCGCGCGGCGAGGACCTTGCGGTTGCCATCGACGATCGCCGCGCCGCCGTCGCTGCCCTCGATGTTGGCGGTGCAGATGAAGGCGTTGGCGAGCTTGCCCTCGCTGTCTTCGCAGACGAAATACTTCTGGTTCACCCGCGCGGTGAGCTGAATCACCTCGGGCGGGACGCTCAGGAAATCCTCCTCGAAGCGGCCGAGCAGCGGGACCGGCCATTCGGTGAGGCCGGCGTTCTCGATCACCAGCCCTTCGTCCTCGACCAGTTTGAGCCCGGCCTCGGCGGCGACCTGTGCGGCGCCCTTGCGGATCAGCCCGGCGCGTTGCTCGTGATCGACGATCACATGGCCCACGCGCAGTTTCATCGCGTAGTCGGCGGCATTGCCGATCGTGATGTCGCCCGAGTGATGGAAGCGGTGGCCCAGCGTAACCGCGCCGCTGGTGACGCCGTGAACCTCGCATTCGACCACATCGTCGCCCAGCAGCGCGACCACGCCCGAGAGCGGGCGCACCCAGCGCAGGGATTCGGTGCCGATCGAGGCATCGCCCCAGCGCATCGACTTGGGCCAGCTGAAATCGCGGATGATCGCGGGGATCGCCTGGGCGAGCAGGTCGGCGGTGGCGCGGCCCGGCTTCTCGATCACCGCGAAATAGGTCGCGCGGCCCTTCACGTCGCGCACTTCGAGCTGGTTGCGGGTGACGCCGTTCTTGCGGCAGAAGCCTTCCACCGCCTGATCGGGTGCGCCCTCGGGCGGCCCCTTCGCTTCCTCGCTCACCGCCTGCGTAGAGTCGGGCAGGCCGCGCGCGATCAGCGCGAGACGGCGCGGCGTCGACCAGACGGTCAGTTCGCCCGCCCCGATACCGGCAGCGTCCATCTCGCGGCGGAACAGCTTCTCCAGTTCGGCTCGCGCGCCCTTCTGCATCCGCGCGGGGATTTCCTCGGAGCGCAGTTCGAGCAGGAAGTCGCTCACAGGCTCCACTCCGGGTAATCTTGCGCCCATTGCGGGGCCATCGCCTCGGCGTAGTTCTCGCAGGCGCCGCGCGCCAGATCGCGGACCCGGCCCATGTAGCTGGCGCGTTCCTGCACGCTGATCACGCCGCGCGCCTGGAGCAGGTTGAAGATGTGGCTGGCCTCGACCGCCTGTTCATAGGCAGCGATGGGGACATCGGCGGCGAGCGCGTTGCGGCATTCCGCCTCGGCCTTGTTGAACAGGTCGAACAGCGCATCGGTGTCGGCGACCTCGAAATTCCATTTCGACATCTGCTTCTCGTTCTCGAGGAAGACATCGCCGTAACTCGTGCCGCGACCGTTGAAATCGAGGTCGTAGACGCTGTCGACGCCCTGAATGTACATCGCGAGGCGTTCGAGCCCGTAGGTCAGTTCGCCCGCCACCGGCTTGCAGTCGAACCCGCCCATCTGCTGGAAATAGGTGAACTGCGTCACCTCCATCCCGTCGCACCAGACCTCCCAGCCCAGCCCCCAGGCGCCCAGCGTGGGTGATTCCCAATCGTCTTCCACGAAGCGGATATCGTGCTTGAGCGGATCGATCCCGATCACGCGCAGGCTCTCCAGATAGAGGTCCTGGATGTCGGGCGGGCTGGGTTTGAGGATCACCTGATACTGGTAGTAATGCTGCAGCCGGTTGGGGTTCTCGCCATAGCGGCCGTCGGTGGGGCGGCGGCAGGGCTGGACGAAGGCGGCGTTCCACGGCTCGGGGCCGAGCGCGCGCAGCGTGGTGGCGGTGTGGAAGGTGCCCGCGCCCATCCGCATGTCGTAGGGCTGGAGGATCAGGCACCCCTGCGCCGCCCAGAAATCGTGCAGGCTGAGGATCATGTCCTGGAAAGATCGGCGAGGATTGCGGTCCATGGCGGCGGGCTTTGGCTCATGCCCTCCGGAGCGTCAATGCCGTGTGGTGCGCAGGGCCGGCGATGACAGGTTGTGGCGACACGATGTCAGGTTCTATTGACATGGTCAGCGAATCGCGACATATAGTAAGGACAACCTGACAGAGAGATATGTAGACATGACACACGAGCTCCGGACGCGACTGTATTTGGTCGCCGCTCACATCGGCGGGATCGCCACCGTCCTGCTAGCCGTAAGCCTGAGCCTAGCCCTGCCCGATTTCGTCCGCGGGGTATCGATTGGAATGTTGCTGGTCAGTCTGTTGATGCTACTTCATCGTAAGTTGCGCGACGAATACATGGAGGGTCTCTGGAACGCGGGCACCTCGTTCGCTTTCGTCGTGACCGTTGCGTGGTTCCTGTTCAGCCTTTTCGTGTTGGGATCATTCACCGATCCGACCGGTCTCGCCCCGGCATTGAACCCCTATGAGGCGGGCCTGGTCTGTACGATAGCCGCGTTTTTCATTGGGTTTCATATCCGCTGGTTGCGAGGCCGATCGTGAAAAACCGCCTCCGCGTCTTGCGCGCGATGCGCGAGTGGAGCCAGGCCGAGCTGGCCGGGCGGCTCGATGTCTCGCGCCAGGCGGTCAACGCCATCGAGACCGGCAAGCACGATCCCTCGCTCGGTCTCGCTTTCAAGATCGCCCGGCTGTTCGAAATGCCGGTCGAGCAGATTTTTGAAGATGGCCCCGAATATGGCCCCGAACACGGCGGCGAGTGAGCACTCCTCACCGATTTCGCACCTGACCTTAACCACCCTGCACTATAGAGAGAGCCAGATCATGACCCAGACCAGAACCCGTTTCGCCGCCGCGCTCACCGCCGGCACCCTGCTTGTGACCCTGCAGGCCTGCACCACCGTCGGCGAAGATACCGCCACCTTGGCCGCAACCGCGCCCGCCGCGGCGGCTGCCCCCTCGGGCCCCGCGCTGTGGAAGGTCTCCGACGACGATACCACCATCTATTTGTTCGGCACCGTCCATGCGCTGCCCGAGGATATCGACTGGTTCCGCGGCCCGATCGCCACCGCGTTGGGTTCGTCGGGCACGCTGGTCACCGAGATCCCGACCGGCTTCGAACAGGATCCGGCGACCCAGCAGACGATCATCGGGATGGCCCTGCTGCCCGAGGGCGAGAGCATGCGCGACCAGCTCGATGCCGAACAGCGCGCCAGCTACGAGGCGGCGATGAACTCGCTGGAGCTGCCAGTGGGTGCGTTCGATCGCTTCGAGCCGTGGTTCGCCGGGATCAATCTTGCGGTGCTGCCACTGCTCAAGGCGGGTTATGCCGCCGAAAGCGGGGTCGAGAAGGTGATCGAGGAGCGCGCGCCTGCCGGGGCGACCCGAGACGCGGTCGAGACGGTCGAGTTCCAGCTCGGCATGCTCGACGGGCTGCCGCTGCAGTCGCAGATCGAATTCCTCGTCGCCACCACCGATTCGATCGACGAGATCGTGCCGACGATGAACCAGCTGCTGAGCGAGTGGGTCGAGGGCGACACCGAGCAGCTGGGCGAACTGATGAACGCCAATCTCGCCGATCCGGTGCTGGCCGAAGCGCTGCTCTACAGCCGCAACCGCAATTGGGCGGCGTGGATCGACGAGCGGCTCGACACGCCCGGTACGGTGTTCATGGCGGTTGGCGCGGGCCATCTTGCCGGCACCAACACCGTTCAGGATTATCTCGAAGAGCGCGGCTTTACCGTGACGCGGGTCCAGTGAACCTGCGCCCAAACATTTTAGCGCTCCTCTCGGCGCTGCTCGGCGTTCTCATGCTGGCGGGCTGCACCGACCAGCCCGCCGAGCAGGCGCCGGAGCCCGAGGGCTATCCGCTGCTGTGGGAACTCGCCAATGCCGAAGGGGAGGTCGAGGGCTGGTTGTTCGGCACCATCCACGCCCTCCCCGACGGGGTCGAGTGGCGCTCGCCGGTGCTCGACGAGGCGGTGGCCGCGGCCGATGTGCTGGCGGTCGAGGTCGCCTCGCTCGACGACGGGGTGGCGCTGGGCGAACTGTTCACCCGCCTCGCCTTCGATGATCCGCCCGGCCCGCTGGCGTCGCGGGTCGATCCGGCGCTGGCCGACCAGTACCAGGCGCTGCTGACCCGGGCCAAGGTCCGGCGCAGCCATTTCGACGCGATGGAGACCTGGGCCGCCGCGCTGACGCTGGCGCAGGTGGCGCAGCAGGCCAAGTCCGAGAACGGCGTCGACCGCGCATTGATCCGCGACTTCAAGGGCCGCGAGATCATCGAGTTCGAGGGCGCCGAGACGCAATTGCGGATATTCGACGAGCTGCCCGAGAAGGAGCAGCGCGACCTGCTCAACGCGGTGATCGGCGAGACCGAGGATTACGAGCAGGACATCGGCCGGCTCGCGCGGATGTGGCAGGCCGGCGATGAGGAGCAGCTGAGCGAGCTCACCGGCGAAGGCATCCTCGCCGATCCCGAGCTCTACGAAGCGCTGCTCGCGGGGCGCAACCGCGCCTGGGCGGCGCAGCTGGAAAACCTGCTGTCGGCCAGCGCGAAGCCCTTCGTGGCGGTAGGCGCGGCCCACATGTTCGGCGAGGACGGCCTGCCCGCGCTGATGGTAGCGCGCGGCTACACCGTCCGTCGCATCCAGTAGCCCGGTCACGCACGGGCAGGCTCACCCCCACCGCCACCCGCACCGGCCTTGCCTTTTCGCCGCCACCTGCTAATGGCGCGCAGTCCGGCGTCATGGTCATCCCTGGAGGCGTGGCGGACCGGACGACAACCACAAAGCAATTCGAAAGGTAAGTACTCATGAGCGATGCTCTGACCCTACCGGCCGAGACGCGCGAACGGGCTGGCAAGGGAGCCTCCCGTGCACTGCGTCGCGATGGCCGTGTCCCCGCCGTGATCTATGGCGGCAAGGAAGAACCCGTGATGGTCCACATCGAGGAGAAGGAACTGGTCCGTCAGCTGATGACCGGTCACTTCATGAACTCGATCGTCGAGATCGAACTCGATGGCAAGAAGATGCGCACCCTCCCCAAGGATGTCGCGCTCGACCCCGTCAAGGACCGTCCGATCCACGCCGATTTCCTGCGCATGGTCAAGGGTGGCAAGATCGAAGTCGAAGTCCCCGTGGTCTTCATCAACGAGGAAGCATCGCCGGGTCTCAAGAAGGGCGGCGTGCTCAACGTGGTCCGTCACGAGCTCGAGCTGGTCTGCGACAATGATCGCATCCCGAGCGAGATCGTGATCGACGTCACCGGCAAGGAAGTCGGCGATGCGATCCACATCAGCGAAGTCACGCTTCCCGAAGGCAGCGCAAGCGCCATCACCGATCGCGATTTCACCATCGCGACCCTGGTTGCCCCGTCCGCGCTCAAGCGCGCCGAGGGTGAAGGCAGCGACGACGAGCAGACCGGCGAAGGCATGGAGCCGGGCGAAACCGCCGCGACCGAACAGGGTCCCGACGCCGACGCCGCTCAGGAGCAGGAAGACAAGAGCGGCGAATAAGCCCTCTTTTCCGAACCGACACCAAGGCACCGGGCTTCGCGAGAAGTCCGGTGTTTTGCTGTGTGCGCTTCGCCTGGCGCAACGCCCGTGCGGGGGTGACGAAGCAGCAGGCGTCGATTAAGCGCTCGGCATGCAAATCTGGACAGGCCTCGGAAATCCCGGACCCAAATACACCATGCAGCGGCACAATGTCGGCTTCATGGCCTGCGATGTCATCGCCGACATGCATGATTTCGGCCCGGTGCAGAAGAAATTCAGCGGCTGGGTCCAGGAAGGCCGCATCGGCGGCGAGAAGGTCATGCTGCTCAAGCCCGCCACCTTCATGAACGAAAGCGGCCGCGCGGTGGGCGAGGCGTTGCGCTTCTACAAGCTGGGCACCGAGGCGCTGACCGTGTTTCATGACGAGCTCGATCTCGCGCCCTTCAAAATCAAGGTGAAGCAGGGCGGCGGCCACGCCGGGCACAATGGGTTGCGGAGCATCGACCAGCACTGCGGGCCCGAATTTCGCCGGGTGCGGATCGGGATCGGCCATCCGGGCCACAAGGACCGCGTCACCGGCTACGTGCTGGGCGATTACGCCAAGGCGGAGCACGACGACCTCGTTGCCATGCTTGGCGCGATGGGGGCGGAGGCCGAATGGCTCTCACAGGGCGACGAGGTCCGCTTCATGAACAACGTCGCGCTTCGGATGCAGGAAATCTGAGACTCGCAAAATCCTGTGCTAGGCTCCTCCCGACACAGAGGAGATTCGCATGCCCGATCTGACCCGCCGCTCGCTGCTCGCCGGTGCCGCCGCCACCACTGTCCTCGCCGCCACCGCTTCGCGCGCGCAGGGCGATATGGTCGCGGCGACGCCCGACCTCGCGGGCCAGGCGATCCTCATCACCGGCTGCTCCTCGGGTTTCGGCCGGCTTGGCGCCGAGCATTACGCACGCGCCGGCGCGCGGGTCTTCGCCACTATGCGGGGCCTCCCCCGCCCCGAGGCCGAGGAATTGCGCAGTCTTGCGCAGCGTGAAAATCTCGACATCCACGTGATCGAGATCGATGTGCTTTCGGACGAGCAGGTCGAGCGCGGCGTCGCCGAGGCCGTGCGGATCAACGGCGGCCCGATCGACGTGCTGGTCAACAACGCCGGGATCGGCATTTCCGGCCCGGTCGAGGTGCAGGACATGGCGGCCACCATGCTGGCCTTCGACACCAATGTCTTCGGCTGCCACCGCATGGCGCGCGCGGTGTTGCCCGGCATGCGCGCCAAGGGCGGCGGCCAGATCTTCCAGATCTCGAGCCAGCTGGGGCGCGTCATCATTCCCTACGGCGGGCATTACTCGGCCACCAAATTCGCATTGGAAGCGATGGGCGAGCAGCTCGCCTACGAGCTCGTGCCGCACAATATCGAGGTCACCATCATCGAGCCCGGCGGCTATCCGACCGAGGTCTGGGTCAATCGCAACATCTACACCGGCGCTCTGAAAGAGCGGATCGCCGAGCGGCACGCCGAGGGCTATCCCGAGGTCGTCGCGCGGATGGGCACCGAGGATGGCTCGGGCCGCTCCGCCGATTCGATGGACGTGCCGCGCGCGATCGCCCGGACCATCGCCCTGCCCGCCGGAACCCGCCCGCTGCGCGTGCCCGTAAGCGGCGGTGCGATCCCGCAGACCGCGATCAACGAGGTGACGGCGCGGACGCAGCTCGAATGGCTCGGCCGCTCGCCGCAGCTCGGCCCGGTGATGCGCGCGGTCCACAATCAATGAACGATGCCCGCGGCGAATAGCAGCGACGCGCGTGCTTCCCAGCGGGGCGCCAAGCGGCTAAGGCGCCCGCCATATCGCTATTACCGGAGTTTTCGATGGGTTTCCGTTGCGGGATCGTCGGGCTGCCCAATGTCGGCAAGTCCACCCTTTTCAATGCACTGACCGAGACGCAGGCCGCGCAGGCTGCGAATTATCCCTTCTGCACGATCGAGCCCAATGTCGGCCAGGTCGCGGTGCCCGATGCGCGTCTCGACAAGATCGCCGCGATCGCCGGCTCGGCCAAGGTCATCCCGACCCAATTGGGCTTCGTCGATATCGCGGGTCTGGTGAAGGGCGCGAGCAAGGGCGAGGGGTTGGGCAACCAGTTCCTCGGCAATATCCGCGAGGTGGATGCCGTGGTCCATGTGCTGCGCTGCTTCGAGGATGACGACATCCAGCATGTCGCCAACAAGGTCGATCCGATCTCCGACGCCGAAGTGGTCGAGACCGAGCTATTGCTCTCCGATCTCGAAAGCCTCGAGAAGCGCGTCCCCAATGCGCAGAAGCGCGCCACCGGGGGCGACAAGGAGGCCAAGATCATGGCCAGCGTGCTGGGCCAGGCGCTCGAGCTGCTGCGCGAGGGCAAGCCCGCGCGGCTGACCGAGCCCAAGGACGAGGAAGAGGCGCGGGTGTTCGCGCAGGCGCAATTGCTCAGCGCCAAGCCGGTGCTCTACGTCTGCAACGTCGCCGAGGAAGACGCGGCGACGGGCAATGCGCTGTCCGAGCTGGTCGCCGCCAAGGCCGCGCGCGAGGGTGCGCAATCGGTCGTGGTCTCCGCCGCGATCGAATCCGAACTGGTCGGGATGGCGCCGGACGAGCGGAGCGAATATCTCGCCGAGCTGGGCCTCGAGGAAAGCGGGCTCAGCAAGGTGATCCGCGCCGGCTACGAATTGCTCGCGCTCAACACCTTCTTCACCGCCGGCCCCAAGGAAACCCGCGCCTGGACTTTTCCGCGCGGCGCCAAGGCTCCGCAGGCGGCGGGCGAGATCCACACCGATTTCGAGAAGGGTTTCATCCGCGCCGAGACCATCGCGTTCGACGACTACATCGCCTTGAATGGCGAAAGCGGTGCGCGCGAGGCCGGCAAGCTGCGCCAGGAGGGCAAGGAATATCTCGTCCAGGATGGCGATGTGCTGATGTTCAAATTCAACGTCTAGGCACCAATTGCGGCCCGGACCGTTGGGCGGGCACAACTCAACGGGGAGCAATTGCGTGGTCGACAAATCCGAGAAATTCAACTGGCTGGTGCGCGTGGGCTATTTCAGCCGCGCCATTCTCTATGCGGTGCTGGGCCTGATTGCGCTGACCAGCGCGGGCAGGATCAGCGAAGGCACCAACGGCGTTTTTCGCGCGGTCGAGGAATATCCCGCCGGAATCGCGATCCTGTGGATCATGGTGATCGGGCTGACCGCCTATGCATTGTTCCGCTTCTGCTCGCCGCTGTTCGATATCGAGAACAACGGTTCGGATGCGAAAGGCTGGGGCAAGCGGATCGGCCATGCGGGCAGCGGGATCGGACACCTTGCCCTCGCCTTCTCGGCCTATCAGTTCGCCACCAGCACCGGTGGCAGCGGCGATGGCGCGCAGGACGCGGCCTCGGGCGTCCTGTCGATGGATTTCGGCGGGACCGTTCTCGGCCTGCTGGGCGTGATCTTCTTCGTCGTGGCGATCTTCCAGGCGAAGAAGGGCATCTCGGGCGAATTCATGAACCGCATCAGCGCGCAGGCGCCCGATGCGACCCGCTGGCTGGGCGGCGCGGGCTATCTTGCGCGTGGCGTGGTCTACGCGGTGATCGGCTGGTCGCTGGTCAGCGCCGGCTTCCTCTCGGGCGGCGCCGAGCAGGTCAAATCGCTCGGTGATGCGGTGGCGAGCCTCGCGGGCGAAGGTTTCGTCTTCACCCTCACCGCGATCGGCCTGCTGCTGTTCGGGCTCTTCAGCTTGGTGCTGGCGCGCTACCGGATTATCCCCGAGCTCGACAGCAGCGCGGGGATTCCCAAGTTCCGCGTCTGATCGACTAGCGAACGCGAGCGTACAAACGGCGGGCGAAGCGATAGGATATTGCTTCGCCCGCCGCTTTGCGCGATGCGGTGGCCATGCTCTACTTCGAAGATATCGAGATCGGCACGAAGGATTCCTTCGGCAGCTACCAGGTCACCCGCGAGGAAGTTCTGGAGTTCGCGACCAAATACGATCCCCAGCCCTTCCATCTGAGCGACGAGGCCGCGGCGCAGACCCATTTCGGCAAGATTTCCGCCAGCGGGTGGCACACGTGTGCGATGACCATGCGGATGCTGGTCGAAAACATGTCGGTGATCCAGCGCGCCGGGCTGGGTTCGCCGGGGGTCGACCAGCTGATGTGGCGCAAGCCCGTCTATCCGGGCGATACCTTGCGCTGCGAGACCGAAGTGCTGGAGAAGCGCCGCAGCCGCTCGCGCCCCGAGATGGGGCTCTTCAAGACCGCCTCGCGGACCTACAACCAGAACGATGAAGTGGTGCTCGAGATGGTCTCGAACGGGCTGATGCAGGTCCGCGACCCGGACGCACCGATCGAGGATTGAGGCTAGCTCAGGCTCCGCATTGCGCAGTGCCGTCCGCGCGATAGAGCACCCGGTCGCGGCCGTCGGTCAGCGTCAGCCGCGCATCATAGCCCATGGTTTCCATCCCCACCTGCTCGCCCTCGCGGTCGAGCAGGTCGAGCTGCATGCTGAATTCGCGGCCATCGTATTTGGCCTGCGTGCCGACCGGGTTCTCTGCGCTGCCGCGATCGGGCGCGAGCCGCATGACCTTGCCGCTGCGCTTGGCGAAGGCCGCGTCGCCCATGGTGATCGCCAGCGCGTCTTCGCCGCCGTTATCGGCGAGGAAGCTGCAGCCAAGCCCGACCATCCCTTGCTTCTCGATATCGGCAAAGCCGATCGGTTCGAGCGTCACGGGAACCGGCGGCGCGATCTGAGCCGCGCGAACCTCGGCGACATCCTGCGCATCGCGCCGCGCCTGTTCCTCGGGTGAAATATCCCCCCCGCAACCGGCCAGCGCCAGTGTCGCCACACACCAAAGATACCGCATCGTTTACTCCAACAGCTTCGCGCCTGCCATAGCCTATAGGTTTGGCTGAAGTCTGAACGACGAAAGGGTAGGCGGTGTTCGGATTTTTGGGGAGCGGGGTCAACGGCCACATGCCGGGGCGCGTGGTGGCAAGTTATGGCGCGGGCGGCTGCTGGGCGGTATGTTGAAAATGGCTGGGAAGCGAACACCACATGGCTCAAGGGAGTGAAATCCGCGGCGATCCAGTGTAGGTAGACTAGAATTTTTGGTGGTGGAGGGTTCTATGTTCGGTCCAGACCCAATAGATTTTTTCGACCCATCTCCTTATGGCCCACTTGCCTATTACGGTCACATGCTCATTGGCGTCATCGCGCTGAGCGCTGCAATGTTAGCTTTCCTTGCGATAAAGGGAGGCCAAGCGCACAGAATATACGGTTATATTTACATCGTAGCGGTAGGGGTGGTGTGTTTCACTTCCATAACCATGTTGCGGAATGTTTTTATCCCTCCGCTCTTCATGGCAGTATTCACGGCGGTATATTGCATAGGAGGTGCTTGGCTCGCTTTGCGGCGCCGGTCTTCAATGGTGATTGCTGCCGAAGCTGGTCTTACAATATTTGAGATTATCGGCCTTGTGATTTTTCTTCACATTGCTCTGGGTGCAGTCGCTGACGGCTTGATACCACCGTTCGCTCCTTACGTGATTGCAGCTATCCCGGTCATACTTCTCATCGGTGACTTCAATTGGTTTTTCAGGCAAACGCAATGGTCAAAGCTAAGATTATCAAGACACCTCAGCCGGATGATATGGGGTTTCGTGGTGGTCCTGCGCGCACCGCTCGTCGAACTGGCAGCAGCGGGCCTACCAATCCCTCAGTTTGCCTTCGCGGTTGGCCCCATCATCTTGGCTTCCGCCATGATCTGGTACTTTCGTCACCGCATTCTGCATGGAGCGCTCCGGACCGTCCGCAACGGAACCGTCAAGGTGACCAATTAACGTCGGAATGGTTGGTGTCCCCAAGGGGCGTAGGTCGCAAGGCAGCTCTTGTCAAAAATCGCTGGGAGCAGCCTGCAGCCGATAAACATCCGTATCGATGCGACTTTCCGAAATCGAGGCAAGAACCTTGCGCTCGTCGCCCCAGAACCCGCTCTCGTCATTGCGAGGAGCGTAGCGACGCGGCTATCCATGGCGCAACGTCGCGGGTTGTCGTGCCGTCGTGGCGGGCTGCAAGCGCCGGTCATGGATTGCCGCGCCGCCTGCGGCGGCTCGCAATGACGAGTGCGGGAGTTTGTCCTTGTAGCCATACTTCCTCTCCCCCTCGAGGGGGAGGTCCAGTGGGGGTGTTCGGCGCTGCTGGCCGCTGGTGCCGCACCCCCACCCCCGGCCCCTCCCCATGGGGAGGGGAGAAGTAGGTCGCGAGTTCGAGCGGAGTCGCCCCGCCCCTCACTTGCGCCCGAACAGTTTCTCGACGTCGTCCATCGACAGCTTCACCCAGGTCGGGCGGCCGTGGTTGCACTGGCCCGAACGCGGGGTGTTTTCCATCTCGCGCAACAGCGCGTTCATCTCGGCGACGCTGAGCGTGCGGCCGGCGCGGACCGAGCCGTGGCAGGCCATGGTGGCGAGCACCAGTTCGAGCTTCTCGCTCAGCAGCAGCGCGCCCTTGTCCTCGTCTTGGCCGTGTTTGACCAGATCGTCGTCGATATCGCGCAGCAGCTTTTCGGGGTCGCCGTTCCTGAGCGAATGCGGCAACGCGCGCACCAGCATCGCGGTCGGGCCGAAGCGTTCGATCGCGAGGCCCAGTGCCGCGAGCCGTTCGGCGGCTTCTTCAAGCCGGTCGCAGGCGGGTTCTTCCAGTTCGACGACATCGGGCATCAGCAACGCCTGGCTGCGCGCGGCGGCCTCGCCCGCACCGGCGGCGCGCAACCTTTCGAGCACCAGCCGCTCGTGCGCGGCGTGCTGGTCGACCAGCACCAGCCCGTCCGCCGCCTCGGCAACGATATAGGTGTTGGCGACCTGCCCGCGCGCGATCCCGAGCGGATAGGCGCGCTCCTCTGCGGCCAGCGGTTCGGCCTGTTCCGCCCTGCCCTGCGGCTCGGCCATGCTTTGCGCATCCGCATTGCGCCAGGGGCTCGCAGCGCTCTCGGCGACACCGGCGGAAGGCTGCGACCAGTCGCGGCCCTCGAAGATCGAGCGCAGCGCAGGCGCGGGCTCGTCGCGCTCGCGCTGCCAGCGCTCCATCGCCGAGGCGTCGGGCGATTGCGCGCTGCGGCGGTCGCCGGTCGCCAGCGCCTGCCGCAGCCCCGAGACGATGAAACCGCGCACCCCTTGCGCATCGCGGAAGCGCACCTCGGTCTTGGCGGGGTGGACGTTGACATCGACATCCTCGGGCGGGATTTCGAGGAACAGCGCCAGCACCGCGTGCCGGTCGCGCGCGAGCATGTCGGAATAGGCGCCGCGCACCGCGCCCGCGAGCAGGCGATCCTTCACCGGGCGGCCGTTGACGAACAGATACTGGTGATCCGCGATCCCGCGGTTGTAGGTTGGCAGTCCGGCGATCCCGGTCAGCCGCATCCCGTGGCGCTCCAGATCGATGGCGACGCCATTGTCCTTCAATTCGCGCCCGACGATCTGCGCGACGCGGTCGGCCAGCGCCTCGTCCTGCTGAAGCCCAAGCACCCGGCGTTCGCCGTGGTCGAGCGTGACCGCGATATCGGGCCGCGCCATCGCAAGCCGGCGGACCACGTCGAGGCTGGCGGCGTATTCGCTGCGCGGCGTGCGCAGGAACTTGCGCCGCGCGGGGATGCGCGCGAACACCTGTTCGACCCGCACCCTTGTGCCCGGGGGCAGCGCGGCGGGGCCTTCGGAGACCAGCGCGCCGTGATCTACCACGATCTTCCAGCCTTGCGGCGCGCCATGCGGGCGGCTTTCGAGCGTGAAGCGCGACACGCTGGCGATCGAGGGCAGCGCCTCGCCGCGAAAGCCGAGTGTGGCGACCCGCTCTATCGCTCCCTCGGTGCCGACCAGGCTTTCGGGGAGCTTCGAGGTGGCGTGGCGTTCGAGCGCCAGGTTCATCTCGTCGGGGGTCATCGCGCAGCCGTCGTCGGTGACCTCGAGCGCGCCCAGACCGCCCTCGACCAGCCTGATCGCGATCCGCGTTGCGCCCGCGTCGATGGCGTTCTCGAGCAGCTCTTTCAGAGCGGCGGCGGGACGCTCGACTACCTCGCCCGCGGCGATGCGATTGACGAGGTGTTCGGGGAGGCGGCGGATGATGGGCATGGCGAACCCAGGGGCCTAGCCGCGAACCGCCCGGATTTCGAGCCAGAACGCAGATATTTCCCCGCCAAACCAGCGCGAATGTTTTGGCAATTGCACAGGGGCTTCGCTAAGGGGGGTGCTCCGCTGTCACAATCGGGTCGGAACGGTCGCAAGCACCGCGCCTAACATCCTTATCGAAAATCGGAATCGGGTAGCAATGGGTTTCTGGAATAACCTCTTCAAGTTCGGCTCGCAGAACATGGCGATCGATCTCGGCACGGCCAACACGCTGGTCTACGTCGAAGGTCAGGGCATCGTCCTCAACGAGCCGTCGGTGGTCGCGATCGAAACGATCAATGGCACAAAGCGCGTCAAGGCCGTGGGCGAGGACGCCAAGATGATGATGGGCAAGACCCCCGATTCCATCGAGGCGATCCGCCCGCTGCGCGACGGTGTCATTGCCGACATCGAAATCGCCGAAGAGATGATCAAGCATTTCATCCGCAAGGTGCACGGCCGCAAGAGCCTGATGCGCTATCCCGAGATCACCATCTGCGTTCCTTCGGGTTCGACCAGCGTCGAGCGCCGCGCGATCCGCGATGCGGCGAGCAATGCCGGCGCCAGCCAGGTCTATCTGATCCTCGAACCCATGGCCGCCGCGATCGGCGCCGACATGCCGGTCACCGAACCGGTCGGCTCGATGGTGGTCGATATCGGCGGCGGGACGACCGAGGTCGCGGTGCTGTCCTTGCGCGGTCTCGCCTACACCACCTCGGTACGCACCGGCGGCGACAAGATGGACGAGGCGATCGTCTCCTATGTCCGCCGCCACCACAATCTGCTGATCGGCGAGGCCACCGCCGAGCGGATCAAGAAGGACTACGGGATCGCCGTAGCCCCCGCCGATGGCATTGGCGAATCGATCACGCTCAAGGGCCGCGATCTGGTCAATGGCGTGCCCAAGGAAATCACCATCAACCAGGGCCATATCGCCGAAGCGCTGAGCGAACCGATCGGCGCGATCGTCGAGGGTGTGCGGATCGCGCTGGAAAACACCGCTCCCGAGCTGGCCGCCGATATCGTCGACCAGGGTATCGTCCTGACCGGCGGCGGCGCGCTGATCCAGGGTCTCGACCAGTATCTGCGCGAGGAAACCGGCCTCCCCGTGACCATCGCGGAGGATCCGCTCACCTGCGTCGCGATCGGCACCGGTCGCGCGATGGAAGACGAGAGATACCGCGGCGTCTTGATGACCGCGTAAAACCAGGGGAAGACGGCCGCCATGGCGCCGACAGGACAACGGCGCTCGAGCTATTCGCGCAAGGCGCAATACAGCCTATTCACCGGCTACATCGCCGCCGGGCTGGGCGCGCTCGTCGGCGCGGTGCTGCTCGGCCTCTCGCTCTGGCAGCCCGGTTTCCTCTCGAGCCTGCGCGGAACGGCCAATGACGCGGCCACCCCGGTCACGCAGCCGGTCGCCGTCGCGCGGACCGAGAGCAAGGGCTTGATCGATATCGTGCGCGGCTATTACCGCGCCGGGTCGCAGAACGCCGCGCTCAAGCGCGAGGTGGAGCTGGCGCGTATCCGGCTCGCCGAGGCGGCTGCGGTCGAGCAGGAAAACCGGCGGCTCAAGGCCTTGCTCGGGCTTCACGATGCGCAGGTCAAACCGGTCACCGTCGCGCGCCTGGTCGGTGCGAGCGCCGCGAGTTCGCGGCGTTTCGCCTATCTCGGTGCCGGACGCGCCGATGGCGTCGCGGTCGGCATGCCGGTTCGCAGCCAGCGCGGCGTGGTCGGCAGGATTCTCGAGGTCGGCAATCACAGCGCGCGGGTGCTGCTGCTGACCGACCCCGAAAGCGTGCTGCCGGTGCGCCGCGCGCAGGACGAGGTGGTCGCTTTCGCCGAGGGCCGCGGCGATGGCCTTATCCGCATCCGGCTGATCAACCTCGGGATCAATCCGCTCGAACCGGGCGATCTGTTTGTGACCAGCGGCGCGGGCGGCTATTACCAGCCCGGCGTCGCGGTCGCGATTGCGACCGAGATCACCGATGACGGCGCCCTCGCCCGCATCGTCAGCGATCCGGCAGCGACGGGCTATGTCGCCGTGCTCCCGATCTTCGAGCCCGATGCAGTGGTCGGCTCCGGTACGCCGGTCGAGCGCGAACTGGGTGAATAGGCGTGGATCGCTTCGCCCCTAAATCGCGCAGCGACGCCTACGGTCGGCGGATCAATCGGTCGCATTCGACCGTGGTCGCTACCATCGTTCCCTATCTGTCGATCCTGATCGCTTCGCTGGTGCCGGTGTTCTTCATCGCCTCCGCGCTGCCGCTGGTGCCACCGCTCGGCTTCCTGATGCTGCTGGCATGGCGGCTCGTTCGCCCCGGTCTGCTGCCGGTCTGGGCGGGCTTCCCGCTGGGGCTGTTCGACGACCTGTTCAGCGGCCAGCCGCTGGGGAGCGCGATCCTGTTGTGGTCGGTGGCGATGATTGCCGTCGAACTGGTCGAAACGCGGTTTCCCTGGCGCAGCTTTGCGCAGGACTGGTTCACGGCGGGTTTAATCCTGCTGGTGTATATCCCTGCGGCAATGCTCGTTTCGGGCGGTGAGCCTACGCTTGCCGCTCTTGTCGCCCTGGGGCCCCAGCTCGTGTTATCGATCCTCGTCTTCCCGCTTTTTGCCCGCCTGGTGGCGCGGCTCGACCAGATGCGGTTGACCCGCTGGCGGACGGTCGGATGAAGCTGGGTAAAAAAACGCGGGATCACGTCAGCAGCACGACGCTGGACCAGGCCTTTTCGCGGCGCAGCTTCGTCATCGGCGCAGGCATGGGCGGCATCGGACTGCTGCTTGCCGGTCGGATGGCCTTTATCGCCATCGCCGAAAACGAGAAATACGAGCTGGAATCGGAGAGCAACCGGGTCAATCTGTCGCTGATCCCGCCCCGGCGCGGTTGGATCCTCGATCGCAACGGCGCGCCGCTGGCATCGAACAAGGCCGATTTCCGCGTCGATGTCATCCCCGACCAGCTGGTCGATACCAAAGCCACGCTGGCGGCACTGGGCAAGATCCTCGATCTCGATGCGACCGCCATGGCCGATATCACCAAACGTGTGGACGAGGCGGCCTCGTTCCAGCCGGTCGAGATTGCGACGGGCCTCGATTACGAGGATTTCGCGGCAGTCAGCGTTCGCCTGCCCGATCTTCCCGGGGTCATTCCGCAGCGCGGATTTTCGCGCTTCTACCCGACCGGGCCGAGCGTCGGGCATCTGCTTGGCTATGTCGGCCCGGCCAATGCCGAGGAATATGAGGAAGAGGGCGATCCGCTGCTGATCACCCCCGGGTTCAAGATCGGCAAGGACGCGCTCGAGCGCCAGTTCGAGCAGGAATTGCGCGGCGTACCCGGTGCCCGGCGTGTCGAGGTGACCGCCTCGGGCCGCATCGTCAAGGAACTCGAGACGCGCGAGGATGTCCAGGGCGATCCGGTCCATTTGACCATCGACGGGCCGCTGCAGGATTACGCCGCGCGCCGGATCGGGCTCGAGTCGGGTTCTGCAGTGGTGATGGACTGCCGTAGCGGCGATATCCTCTGCATGTCGTCGATGCCCAGCTTCGACCCCAACAGTTTTTCCGCCGGCATCGGCAGCGTGGAATACGCGATGCTGCGCGAGGACGAGCGCGTTCCCTTGCGCAACAAGGTTCTCAAGGGGCTTTACCCGCCTGCCTCGACGGTCAAGCCGATGGTGTCGATGGCGCTGCTGCGGGCGGGTGTCGATCCGGATGAGCGGGTTCAGTGCTCCGGCGGCCTGCGCGTGGGCAACCGCGTGTTCCGCTGCTGGAAACGCGGCGGACACGGCGCAGTCGACATGGCGATGGGCGTCTATCAGTCCTGCGATGTCTATTTCTACTCCATGGCCCAGCGCATCGGGATGGATCCGATCGCCTTGATGGCCCGGCGCTGCGGCATGGGGCAGGAATTCGACCTCCCGGTCATCAGCCAGTTCTATGGCACCGTCCCCGATCCCGCTTGGAAGCTGGAGAAATACGAGCGCGAGTGGCAGCCCTACGACACGGTCAACGCGACCATCGGACAGGGCTACATGCTCGCCAACCCGCTCCAGCTGGCGGTCATGTCGGCGCGTCTGGCCACGGGCCGCCATGTCGAACCGCGGCTCAACCGCAAGACCCCGGTCAAGGGGTTCGACATGGTCGATTTCTCGGATGAGCACGTGCGCTACGTACGCCAGTCCATGAGCGACGTGGTCAACGGTCCCGGCACGGCGGGGCGCGCGCGCCTGCCGATCGAAGATGTGCTGATGGCCGGCAAGACCGGCACCGCGCAGGTCGTCGGTCTGAACAATTCCGATGGTCGGACAGGTCCCTGGAAATATCGCGACCATGGATTGTTCATCTTCTTCGCGCCCTTCGACAATCCGCGCTACGCCGGGGCGGTGGTGATCGAACACGGCGGCGGCTCGGGCTCCGCCTATCCGATCGCGCGCGACATCATGACCTTCATGTTCGACCCCGTGAAGGGCATGGAAGCGCTGTCCGCGCTGGAAGCGCAATGGGGCGGCACGGCCCAGCAGCGCTTGATCAGCAAATACACCGCCTACGCTGCCGCGGCCGGCGAGACGGTGGCCCCTGCGCCCACCCGCAGCGAAGAGATCTTCGACCAGGTCGAGGCCGAGGCGCGCATTGCCAGCCGGCAATCCGAACAGATTGCCGACCAAGTGATCGTCCCCAGACCCGAGGCCGTTCCGCGCTCCCCAGCCCCCGAGCCGCGGACCGGCTCTGCGGCTTCCGTTCCCACTCCCGCCCCTACACCTGTCGCCGCGCCAACCCGGACGCCGTCACCGTGAGCCCCACGCGATGAGTATCGTCCCCACCCCGGTCGCACGCCAGCCTTGGGGCATGCTGTTCCCGCTGTTCATCCTGATCGGCTTCGGCGCGCTGGTGCTCTATTCGGCGGCCGCCGGCAGTTGGGAGCCCTACGCGGCATCGCACCTTGTCCGCTTCGGCGTTTTCTTCGTGATGGCGACCGTCATGACGCTGTTTTCGGCCAATCTGGTCAAGTTCGCTGCCTATCCGGTCTATGTCCTGATCTTGTTGCTGCTGGTGCTGGTCGAGGCGATGGGGCAGATCAACGGGGGCAGCCAGCGCTGGCTCAATCTAGGTTTCATGCAATTGCAGCCCTCCGAATTGATGAAGCCGGCGATCGTGCTGGTGCTCGCGCGGTTCTACGGCGATCTGCCCGTGGGTATGATCTCCAGCTGGCGCGCGCTGGTGCCCGCAGGGGTGCTGATCGGCATTCCGGTCGCGCTGGTCCTGGTCCAGCCAGATCTGGGCACTTCGCTCGCCATCCTGTTCGGTGGCGGTGTGGTGATGTTCCTGGCCGGACTGCCGATGCGCTGGTTCGCCATCCTCGGTACCGCCGCTGCGGTGATCGCGCCGCTCGCCTTCTTCTTCGGGTTGCAACCCTATCAGCAGCGCCGCGTGACGACGCTGCTCGACCCGGCCAGCGATCCGCTGGGTGCGGGCTACCACATCATCCAGTCGAAGATCGCGATCGGTTCGGGCGGCTTGACCGGCAAGGGGTTCAACGAGGGCTCGCAAAGCCATCTGCAATATTTGCCCGAACCGCACACCGATTTCGTCTTCGCCACCATGGCGGAGGAATGGGGCTTTATCGGCGGGCTGGTGGTGATCGGCTGCTTCGCGCTGATCCTGCGCTGGGGCCTGCTCGTCGCGAGGCGCTCGAACGACCGCTTCGGCAAGCTGGTCGCGGGCGGAATGGTGGCTACGATCTTCTTCTACGTCGCGGTCAATCTGCTGATGGTCATGGGCTTTGCGCCGGTGGTGGGTATTCCCCTGCCCTTCATGAGCCATGGTGGCTCATCGATGCTGACCAATATGATCTGCATCGGCTCGCTGATGATGGTCAATCGCTGGAACAGCCGCCAGGGCAGTTCCGGCCTGACGCGTTGAGGCCCGACGCGCTGGAACCTGACGCTACAGGTAGATCAGCCGCAGTCGCAGGCCCTTGACCACCGCCGCGATCCGGTCGCGCGCCTCGAGCTTGTCGTAGATCCGCGTGATATAGGTCTTCACCGTGTCGGGCGAGAGATCGAGGATCGTGGCGATGTCGGTGCGCGACTTGCCATGGGCGAGCCATTGCAGCACCTCGGCCTCGCGGTCCGACAATGTGGGTTCGCCATCGTCCTGGTCGAGCAGATTGCAGACCCGCATCTGGGCGGCCCGCGACACCGCCTTGACCATCGAAATATGCTCGGCCGGAACTTCACCGATCGGACGACCCCAGTCGAAGCTGGCATACGCGTCGCGATTGTTCGGGCCGAACAAAGGCAGGCCGACACCGTGGACCAGCCCGAATCGCTTCGAGGCTTCGAAATAAGCCTCGTTTTCGGGGCTGTTGGTGCCCATCCTTCGTGCTTCGGTCCACGTCAGCATCGCACCATGACGCAAGGTACGTTCCGGGACCGGATCGTGCCGCCGAAACTCCTTGCGTTGGTAAAGCTCGACCCATTCCGGGTCGAACCCCTGGGTATGGATCTGAGTGCTCGCGGAAGTGGGCTCCGCGTAGCTCGGCGAGAAGTGATAGCTGCAGCGGATCGCACCAAGGTTGCCGGCCACGTCGCAGACGTAGCGGATGGTTTCCCCGATGCAGAACAGGTTTTCGACCTTGGTCAGGGGATCGACAAGCATTAGCTCCTTCCTATGACTTCCCCCGGCCCGAGGGGGTCTTGTCCCCCAACGGTCCGACAGCAAACTTGCGCTAGATCGTATAGATGAGCGGCGCAACGATCAAGACATACCCAATTCTCCGATGCCTTCGGATCGCCCCAGACCATCGCAATACCCTCGCGCAGTTCCGACGGCGCCGGTTTCGTTTTATGATCAAGGAACTGTTATGCTGCAGCAGCAAGAGTGCTTCGCGCTCCCGCCCTATGCGCTCGACCGCCTGTCGCGTTCGGGAAAACCGGAAACATTCGGCAGCGTCGAGGACAAATGGCGCCTGCTGGTGGTCCTGTTCGGGCGTGAAGGCCAAGGCCGCAAGACCGCTCTGCGCGACATCCACACGCTGCTCGACCTGCCGCAGCATGTCGCCTTCCGCCTGGTGCGCGGCCTCGAACTGGGCCGCCTGATCACCGTCGGCGCCTGCCTCCACGACGCCTTCGCCGCCGAACTCGCGCTGACCGAGGAGTGCGCCTCGATGGTAACCCGGGCGCTGGCAGAGGGCTAAGAAGACATTGACCCTTTTCATTGGGGAAATGCCCGCTATATGAGCGCCTCCCCGAGTCGGGGCGCCGATGAAAATCCGGCATGTGGACGCATAGCTCAGTTGGTAGAGCAGCTGACTCTTAATCAGCGGGTCCTTGGTTCGAACCCAAGTGCGTCCACCACTTTTCATACATAATCGATTGCGTTCACTGCCCTGCATGCGGCCAGGCGGGCCCCCAGGCCCTCGGGGTTCATGCCGGCTGAAGGCCAACTCGCGCCGTTCAGCGCTGCTTTTTTGTCGTGGTCGCGGTGAAATCGGGGTCTTTCTTGGCCACCCAGTCGACAAATTTGCGCACGTTGGGGTTCGCCAGCAGTCCATCCACATCGGTCGCGTGACGCTGCAGTTCGGAATTGGTGAAGTTGGCAATCAAAGTCTGTTGGCAAATGGGGTGCATCGGCACCACATCGCGCCCGCCCCGGCTTTTCGGCACCGGATGATGCCAGACGATCGTTTTTCCAATGGGTCGCGCACAGAGCCAACATGGTTCGACAGCTGTTGGAATATCGTCTTCCGGGTGAGGTTCGGCGTATCCGCCGCGTTTGGGATGTTTGCGAGCCATGTGCATCAGCCTGTTTTGCCTGAATTCGGGATTGCGCATTTAAGGGGTGCCGGTTCGCATGACCAGAACCGTGTCCTCGCGAGTCAGCGCATTGTTTGGCCTGGCGGGTTCGGACCATAAAGGCCCCATCTGAACACGGAGAACATCGAGCCACCCTGTAATGTGATCCAACACTTGCCCTCTCACATTGCGATGTGATAGCGCGATTGTATGAACACCACTGTCGAGAGGGTCCGCGCCTTGATCGCGGACGGAACCATGACTCGCGCCGGGCTTGCCCGCGCAGCGGGAATGCATGCCAACACGCTTCGCGATTGCGCGCTGGAGAGCTGGAACCCCACCAGCGACACCCTGCGCAAGCTCGACGCTTTTCTCGATGCCAATGACGAGACCCCGGTGCTGGTCGGGATCGAGGAGATCATCGACGAGGCGCGCAACGGGCGGATGTATGTGCTGGTCGACGACGAGGACCGCGAGAACGAGGGCGACCTGATCGTGCCCGCGCAGATGGCAACTCCCGAAGCGATCAATTTCATGGCTACCCACGGGCGCGGGCTGATCTGCCTTTCGCTCGACCGCCGCCGGGTCGAGACGCTCGGGCTCGAGCCGATGACGCGCAACAACCGCGAAAGCATGCAGACCGCCTTCACCATTTCGATCGAAGCGCGCGAAGGGGTCACCACGGGAATTTCCGCGGCGGACCGTGCGCGCACCGTTTCGGTGGCGATCGATTCGACCAAGGGCCCCGAGGATATCGTCACACCCGGCCATGTCTTCCCGCTGGCCGCGCGCGACGGCGGCGTGCTGGTCCGCGCCGGGCATACCGAGGCGGCGGTCGATATCTCGCGGCTTGCCGGGCTCAACCCCTCGGGGGTGATTTGCGAGATCATGAACGAGGACGGGACCATGGCCCGGCTCGACGATCTGGTGACCTTCGCACGCAAGCACGGGCTCAAGATCGGGACCATTCGTGATCTCATCGAATACCGGATGCGCAACGACCATCTGGTCGAGCAGGTCAGCGAGAGCGCGCTGACTTCGGACTACGGCGGCGACTGGCGCGCGATGAGCTATCGCAGCAAGGTCGGCGGGGCCACGCATGTCGTGCTGCAGAAGGGCCATGTCGATCCCGAGCAGGCCACCTTGGTGCGAATGCATTCGATCTCGATCTTCGACGACATCCTCGGCCAGTCGGGCCCGCGCAAGCGGACTTTGCAGCGCTCGATGGCGGCGATCGGCGAACATGGCAGCGGGGTGATCGTCTGCATCATGCCCGACCGACCCGAGCAATTGCAGGCCGAGATCGGGCGTGCACCGCATGCAAGCGGCGAATTGCGCGACTACGGCATCGGTGCGCAGATTTTGGTCGATCGCGGGGTGAGCGACATGATTCTTTTGAGCGATCACGAAAAGACCGTGGTCGGGCTGGAAGGCTACGGCCTCAGCGTCACCGGCCAGCAACCCATCCCCGCCTGACAGGAACGAAAACCATGGCCAAATTCCTCATCGTCGAAGCGCGCTTCTACGACGTATTCAACGATCTGCTGATCGCCGGCGCAAAGGCTGCGCTGGAAGCAGGCGGTCACTCGACGGAAGTGCTCACCGTCCCCGGCGCGCTGGAAATCCCCGGCGCGATCTCGCTGGCGGCGGAGGCCGGTGAATACGACGGCTACGTGGCGCTCGGCGTGGTGATCCGCGGCGAGACCTATCATTTCGAGATCGTTGCGGGCGAAAGCGCGCGCGGGATCATGGCCTTGACCATGGACGGGATCGCGATCGGCAACGGGATCCTCACCGTCGAGAACGACGATCAGGCCCGCGTCCGCGCCGACCCGGCGCAGAAGGACAAGGGCGGCGAAGCGGCCAGGGCGGCGATGGCGCTGCTGAAACTGGCGGACCGCTTCGGCGGCTAGGGCGCCCCGTCGAGCACCTGCTCGAGCCCGAGCGGCGCGAACGGCCCGATCGCCAGCTGTTCGAACACGCCGATCCCATCGACATCCGCGCCGGTGACCGCCACGGGCATCTGCACATGCAGGTTCTCGGGCGCGAGCGGATCGAGGCTGGCGAGGTCGATATCCTCGCGCTCGACCCTCAATGCGCCATGGTGGATACCGTGGCCCCATTCTGGGTGGGTGTAGCCCAGTCCGCGCATTTGGAAGCGTCCCAGCGGTTCGAGCTGCAATTGCTCCGGTGCGCCCTTGACCGCAAGTGACAGCGTGCCGCCGCTCGGCCAGCGGGTGCCGCTCTCCAGCCGCGCGCGCATCCCGCCCGCGCCTTCGCACAACTCCGCCGCCTCGGCTCCGTCGGGCGCCCAGACGGCGCGGGTGTTCCAGGCCTGGCCCTGCCTGTCGGCATTGACGTGGAAGAACAGGCTGCCGTCGGGGAAATTGATCGGCGTCCATTGCCAGAAGAAGCCAAGCTGCGGATGGCCCGGGATCGGCTGCGCATCGCGCGCGCCCACCGGGCGGACACCCCAGCTGCGGTCGCGCGTGCCGCAGGTGCCCGGCGCCAGCTCGCGGCGATCGCCGTCGACCTCGATCCAGCCCTGATAGTGGCCGTTCTGCGTCATCCGCGTGTAATCCATGAAAGCGCGCGGGCCGATGCGGTGGATAAAGCGCGGCTCCTCGATCGGGAAGGACCGCCCGGTAAATTCCACTTCGGCGGAGAGACCCTCGAAGGGTTCGAGCCTAACCTTGAGACGCTTGAGCGGCTCGAGCACCTCGACATGGAAGGGGCCGACCGACAGATCCATCCGCTCCATGCCCAGCTCGCGGCTTGCGTGGATGCAATATTGGACCCCGTCGCGCACGACGTTGAAATGCGCGTCGATCACATCGAGATGCGGATAGACGCCGAGAGCGGCGGCGAAGAAACCGCTGCCGTCGGGGGCATAGCCGTTGAAGAAATAGCGATCGTAGAAATTGCGGTCGGTGCCCGCGAAGGCGACCGGTTCCGGGGTCTGGTGGATCGGAAAATCGTCGCCCTTGGACAAGGCCATCAATTGTCTCCCTTCAACGCGGCGATACTGCCATGCTCCAGCGCCAGCGAACAGGCCCCGCGTGCCATGGAGAGAAAATTGGCATCGCCGCGTTCGGTCCGCTCGACGAATGCGGCGCTGAACACCGCGGTCGAGACGCCGTGGAGTGCGCCCAGCCGATAGTCGCGCCCGATATCGTTGCGCGACATATCGACCCCGCGCGCAGCCATTTCCGCCAGATAGAGGTCGAGCAATTCATCCTCGTGCTGGCGCCACATGGCTTCGCCCAGCCCGCAGCCGATGAAATAGCCGACGTCGGTCATGCCGTGGCCGGTCGCGGTTGTCTGCCAGTCGAGCACGGCGATGGATTCCTGCCCACCGCCGATGTCGAACAGCATGTTGTCGAGCCGGAAATCGCCATGGACGAGACATTGCGGCGCATCGCGGCGGGTGAAATAGCGCTCGCTCTCCGCCGCCAGATTCTCGCACAGCGCCATCAGTGCCGGATCGAGCGTGTCGCCATAGCGCTCGCGAAAGATCGCCTGCGCCTGCGGATACATCTGCGCGATCCGTTCGGCCTGCCCGGGCGGCGGTTGCAACCACGTAGCCTCGAGCAGGTCCGCCCTGCCCCAGCTCGGCGCGTGGATCGCCGCGGCTTGGCGGATAGCGGCTCTCGCGTCCTCGATACTGCAGCTGGCGATTTGATCGCCCTGCCGCGCCGGACCCAGGTCCTCGAACAAAAGCAGGAAATCGGCTCCGTCCTCCGAGACGTCGACGAAGTGGACGACCGGCACGCGAACCTGCAGATGCGGCGCCGCCTGCCGGTAGAACTCCACCTCCTTGCGATAAAGCCCGAACATCGCCGCCGTACCGCGGCTCGTGGCATCCTCAGCCGGGAATTTTGCGGCGAGTGTTTCGGGTTCGCTCGCACCCTGAAAGGCTATGCTGAAGCGCACGCTGTCGCCGACCTGCCCGGTACCGATTGCGGTCCACTCGATCGCCGCAACCGGTCTGCCGAGCACCGAGCCCAGCCAATCGGGTGTCACAGCATCGGGATGCGTGGGAAATTCTGCCAAACCGCTCTCCTCCCTGTCGGGCAGCCCTTTTGGACTTGTCCTTTGTTAGAAGGGGAACGCTAGTCGGGCCGATACGTCCTGACAATCAGGCAAACCGGCATGCAGCAGGGGACGAGACAATGAATGGACCGATCGACTGGATCGCCTCGATCGGCGCGGTGATCGCCGCCTCGATGATCGCCTTCGATCTGGGGCGCCGCGCCACCGGCTGGGGCTTCGTATTGTTCTGCGGCGTGTCGATGTTGTGGATCTATATCGGTCTCAACGACGGCGCGATCCCGCTGGCGGCGATGAACGGCGTGTTGTTGCTGATCAACGCCTGGGGCGTGTGGCAATATTGGCTGCACCCCAAGAACCGCGCGGAAAAATAATCCGGGCGCGCCCTCAGCGCGCGCGTTTCCCGAAACAGGCCCGGCCCGCATAATGCGCGCTTTGGCCGAGCTCTTCCTCGATGCGGATCAGCTGGTTGTATTTCGCCAGCCGGTCCGAGCGCGCCAGCGAACCGGTCTTGATCTGCCCGCAATTGGTCGCGACTGCGAGATCGGCGATGGTCGCGTCCTCGGTCTCGCCCGAACGGTGGCTCATCACCGAAGTGTAACCTGCGCGCGTGGCGATATCGACCGCGTGGAGCGTTTCGGACAGCGTGCCGATCTGGTTGACCTTGACCAGCAGCGAATTGGCCAGCCCGCGCCCGATCCCGTCCGAAAGCCGCGCGGGATTGGTTACGAACAGGTCGTCGCCGACCAGCTGGATGGTGTCGCCGATCCGCTCGGTCAGCGCCTTCCAGCCCTCGAAATCGTCTTCGGCCATGCCGTCCTCGATCGAGCGGATCGGATAGTCGCGGCACAGCCGGTCGAGATATTCCGCCATCTCGGCACCGTCGAGCGAGAGCTTTTCGCCGGAAATTTCGTAGCGGCCGTTGCGATAGAATTCGGTCGCGGCGCAGTCGAGCGCGAGGACGACGTCCTCGCCGGGCTCGAAACCGGCGGTGCGGATGGAGTCCATGATGAAATCGAGCGCGTCGCGGGTGCTGGCGAGATCGGGGGCGAAGCCGCCCTCGTCGCCGACCGAGGTCGAAAGGCCCTTCTGCGCCAGCCCCTTCTTGAGCGTGTGGAAGATTTCCGCGCCCCAACGCACGCCCTCGGCCAGGCTGTCGGCGCCCACCGGCATCACCATGAATTCCTGGATGTCGATCGGATTGTCGGCATGTTCACCACCATTGATGATGTTCATCATCGGCACCGGGAGGACATGCGCCGAAACCCCGCCGATGTAGGAATAGAGCGGCAGGCCGCGAGCGTCGGCTGCCGCCTTGGCAACCGCGAGGCTGGTGCCGAGAATGGCATTGGCGCCGATCCGGCTTTTGTTGTCGGTCCCGTCGAGCGCGATCATCACCATGTCGATGTCGCGCTGATCCTCGGCATCGAGCCCGAGGATGGCATCGGCGATCTCGGTGTTGACCGCCTCGACCGCCTTTTGGACCCCCTTGCCGTGATAGCGGCTCATGTCTCCGTCGCGCAGTTCGACCGCTTCATGCGCCCCTGTCGAGGCGCCCGAGGGAACCGCGGCGCGCCCGAAACTGCCATCGTCCAACAGCACATCGACCTCAACCGTGGGATTGCCCCGACTGTCGAGGATCTCGCGGGCGTGCAGGTCGATAATCAGGGTCATTGCGGCGGGCTCCGTCGAAGTGTTGCAATTCTCTAATACACCCCCAGATTGGGAGTTCGGGTCGCTGTATGTCGCGGAACCAAGCTCCGCAAGTTGCGTTGCAATATCGAAGGCCGGGTCGCTTCGAGCTGTCCGGACGAAAACTGAAAATCGAGGGTATGACCGATGGCAGAAACGCCCAACAGCAATAACAAGAAGGCGTCGAAGAAATCCGCCGCAAAGCAAACCAACGCCGCAAAGCCACGCAAGACCGTGGCAAAGACCGGCGCAGCGAAGGAGACCGCACCCATGACCAACACCGCAACCTCACCCAAAACGACCACCGGCACGTCCGGCGCGACCGACACCGGCGCGAGCAACGAGCATCGTGCCGAAGCCAAGACGCGCTTCAACGCCGCGGTCCAGGAAGCCAAGGCCGGTGCCGCCGCCCTGCGCGCCGAAGCCGGCGAGCGGGCCAGTGCCTATCGCAGCCAGGCGCGCGGCAAGGGCGATGCGCTCGCCACCGATGCCAAGGGCTATGGCGAAGAAGCCAAGACCAAGGGTCGTGAGCTCGCAAACGACGGCAAGGCCAAGCTGAGCGGCGGCATCGCCTCGTTGAGCCGGATGGTCGCCGACAACGCCCATGTTGTCGACGAGAAGCTCGGCGCACAATATGGCGATTACGCCCGCACTGCATCGCGGTCGCTCGACGACACCGCCGCCAAGCTCGATCAGAAGTCGCTCGACGAACTCACCGAGGACGGCCGCGAATTCGTCCGCAAGAGCCCGGGCCTCGCGATCGGCATCGCAGCCGTCGCCGGCTATATGCTCTCGCGCATCTTCGGCGGCTCGCGTCGCTGAACGCGCGCAGGATCGGGGCATGACCGTATTGGACAGCGACATCGAAACCAGGCGACAGCATATCGGCGCTACCGATCTGCCCGACCAATACGAGGATGATGAGGGGGAGGCTGGCCCTCCCCCTCCTTCCCTGTTCGACGATCTGGTCGCGCTGTTCGATGACGGCAAGACCTATGCGCAAGCCGAGGTCGCCTATCAGAAGAGCCGCGCGGGGTTCGCTGCCAATCGCGTCAAATTCGTCGTCGCCTATGGCGCTGCGGCGTTCGGGGTTTTCCACCTCGCGCTGATTGCATTGACGGTCGGCGTCGTGATCGCGCTGATGCCGCTGGTCGGACCATGGATTGCGACCGCGATTGTGACGATCTCGCTGATCGTTCTGGGCGTGGTGCTGCTGAGCATGCTCAAGAACAAGCTGGCCGATATCCGCTCGGCATTTGCGGAGGATGGCGAATGAGCGACCGTCGCATCCGCATGATCGAGGATCGCCATTTGCGCAATTCGGCCAAGGCTTTGGTCGAAGCCGATATCGCGCATCTCAAGGCCGACCTCGCCGAACGCAGCATCGGAGCGCGCGCCGCCGATCGTATCGCCGATGGCGCGAGCGAGGTCTACGACGAAGCTGTCGAGGTCGCGTCCGACAACAAGGGCGCGCTGGCCGCGATCGTCGCGGCGCTGGTGCTCTGGTTCGCGCGCAACCCGATTATCGACGGGCTGTTCGGCAGCGAGGCGGACGATGACGATAGCGACGATGATCGCGACGGGCATCACGATGACGATTTGGAACAAGACAACCGCTGGCGCCGTTGAGCGCCCAGACACAAATTTCGGAGAAAACCATGAGTAACGAGACGGGTACCAAAATCCTGACCGATGAAGATAAGCGCGCCGAGCTGCGCGAGAAGATCGGAGCCGCCGAGCAGCGCAACGCCGATCGCAGCGTGGCCGATATGGCCAAGGACGCCGCCGATACAGTCACCGATTTCGCCAAGCGGCATCCGCTGGCAACCGTTGCCGGTGCGATCGGCCTCGGCCTCGCGATCGGCGCGATGACGCGCCCCGGTCGTCGCCTGACGCGCCGTACCGGTGTACTGGCAGCGATGGCTGCGGACACCGCCATGAATTACGGTCTCAACGCCTTCGATCGCGCTGGCACCGCCACCTCGGCGGCAGCGCGTTCCGGTTCGGATGGCCTTCACGATCTCGGCGAAACGCTGAGCTCCGCAGCGCGCAGTTTGCGCCGCGACGCGGCCTATCGTGCGGATGTTGCCGGTGATGCATTGCGCGGCACCAAGCGTCGCGCGGGTCGCAAGGCCTCGCGCACCATGCGTGACCTGCGTTCGCGACTGAACCACTAAGCCTGCGCAACCCGGATGCTTCCGGCCGGATGCTTCCGGGTCGAAATTTCGAGCGGCGCGACGGGCTTGTCTGTCGCGCCGCTTGCTATATGGGGCGCGGCATCCCCTCCCCAGACGAAAGCCGATCATCGCCATGGAAGAAACCACCGCCAAACAGACGCTCTATCTCGTGATGGGCGGACGCGTCTCCGACCCGCGCACCATGGAATTCAAGGATCCGGAATCGATCCATGTCGTCGGGGTCTATTCGGATTACGAAGCGGCCGAGGATATGTGGCGCGCCAATGCGCAGCGCACCGTCGACGATGCCGAAATGAAATATGTCGTGGTCCATTTGCACAAGCTGCTGGACCCGAGCATCAAACGATAACGCCGAGGTCTGCGATCAAGCGGAACCCGGCGTCCGGATTGGCAAGCCCCCCGGTGTCCCCCGGCGGGCAAATCCCTCAAATATATTCGATCTTGTCGACCAGGTAGAACTTGTCGCCCGAGGGAACGGTCACCTCGACTTCGTCTTCGAGCCGCTTGCCGATAAGCGCGCGACCGATGGGCGAATTGTAGGAGATGCGACCCTTGTTGGCATCGGCCTCGACCACGCCGACGATCTGGTATTTGACCGGCTTGTCGTTCTCGTCGAGCAGCGTCACGGTCGCACCGAACTGGATATGATCGCCCGAAAGCGTCGTCGGGTCGATGATCTGCGAGCGGGTTACCTTGTCCTCGATGTCCGCGATGTTCATCTCGATCTGGCCCTGGCGCTCCTTCGCAGCATGGTATTCCGCGTTTTCCGACAGATCGCCATGCGCGCGCGCCTCCTCGATCGCATCGACGACGCGCGGGCGCTCTTCGCGCAGAGCCCTGAGATCGGTCATGAGCTTCTCATAACCCTCGGCGAGCATCGGTACCTTATCCATTCGGACCAGTGTCCTTCCTGTTCTGTCGATTCCGGCAATTCGCGGCTGCGCCGCTCATGTGAGCGGTTCGATCAGCGTGGAATGTCCGGAAGGATAATTGTCAGCTAGCTATAATAGTCTTGCAACGAGCGCACTTCAAGCTCGTCGGGCCGAACTTCCGCGATCGCTCTCGCGGCGGCGAGCGATGCGGCGGCGGTCGTGTAGTATGGCAGCTTGCGATCCAGCGCCGAGGCGCGGATCGATTGCGAGTCGAGCAGCGACTGCCAGCCCTCGGTGGTGTTGAAGATCAGATCGACTTCGCCGTCGATGATCGCGTCGACCACATGCGGGCGTCCTTCGGCTACCTTGTTGACCCGCGTGACCGCCAGCCCCTGCTCCGCCAGATAGGCCTGCGTCCCGTCGGTGGCGATGACCTTGAAGCCCATTTCGATCAGCGTCCTGACCGCCGGGAGAATGACCGGTTTGTCGCTGTGCTTTACCGAAACGAAAAGCGTCCCGGCGCGCGGCAGGATCATTCCCGCACCGAGCTGGGATTTCAGGAAGGCGGCGGGGAAATCGGCATCGATCCCCATCACCTCGCCGGTGCTTTTCATCTCGGGCGAAAGCGCCGGGTCGGACCCGGGGAAGCGCGCGAAGGGGAACACGGCTTCCTTGACGCTCATATGCGCGGGCCGGATGTCGAAGGGCTCGAAATTCGAGAGCGGCTCGCCCGCCATCACCCGCGCGGCGATCTTGGCCACAGGGCGACCGATCGCCTTGGCGACGAAGGGTACGGTGCGGCTCGCGCGCGGATTGACCTCGATCAGGAATACTTCCTGACCATCGGGACCGTCCTGCACCGCGAATTGCACATTCATCAGCCCGCGCACATCGAGCGCCAGCGCGAGCTGGCGTGCCTGGCGTTCCATCTCGGCAACGATCTCGTCCGACAGGCTGTAGGGCGGCAGGGTGCAGGCGCTATCGCCCGAGTGCACGCCGGCTTCCTCGATATGCTGCATCACCCCGGCGATGCGCACCTCGACGCCATCGGACACGACATCGACATCGCATTCGATCGCGTCGCGCAGATACTGGTCGACCAGCACCGGGCTGTCGCCCGAGACATTGACCGCGGTGGCGATGTAATCGTCGAGCTGAGCTTCGGAATCGACGATTTCCATCGCCCTGCCCCCGAGCACGTAGCTCGGGCGCAGCAGCACCGGATAGCCGATGGTCCGCGCCACCGCCGCGGCCTCGTCCCGGCTCTTGGCGATGCCGTTGTCGGGCTGCTTGAGACCGAGCTTGTTGACGAGCTTGGCGAACCGCTCGCGATCCTCGGCGAGATCGATGGCATCGGGGCTGGTGCCGAGGATCGGAATGCCCTCGCGCTCGAGCGCGGCGGCGAGCTTGAGCGGGGTCTGCCCGCCCAACTGGACGATCACCCCGACCAGTTCGCCCGCCTGCTGCTCGACACGCAGGATCTCGAGCACGTCCTCCTCGGTCAGCGGCTCGAAATAGAGCCGGTCGGAAGTGTCGTAGTCGGTCGAGACGGTCTCGGGATTGCAATTGACCATGATGGTCTCGTAGCCCGCCTCGGCCAGCGCGAAGCAGGCGTGGACGCAGCAATAGTCGAACTCGATCCCCTGGCCGATGCGGTTGGGCCCGCCGCCGAGAATCACGATCTTGCGGCGATCGGTGGGCCGTGCCTCGTTCTCCGCTTCACCGAAGCTGGGCGCCTCGTAGGTCGAATACATATAGGGCGTTACCGCCTCGAACTCGGCGGCGCAGCTGTCGATCCGCTTGAACACCGGCTCGACGCCCAATTTGCGGCGCAGGTCGCGGACTTCGCGTTCGCTGGTCGCGCCCGCCATGGCGCGCAGTGCGTCGTGGAGCAGGCCCGAACGGCGCGCCTGGGTCTCGGCCATGCCACCCGCGACCCCGACCGAGCGCACCGCGAGCGTCGCCAGCCGCTTGTCGGAAAAGCCCATCGCTTTCAGCCGCCGCATCTCCACCGCGTCGCGCGGCAGGCCGTTGTGGCCGATCATCTGCTCCTCGTAGATGATCGCCTCGATCTGGCGCAGGAACCACGGGTCGAAGCCGGTGATCGCCTGCACTTCCTCGACCGTGAACCCTTCGCGGAAGGCCTGCGCGATCCGCAGGATCCGTTCGGGATTGCGCTGCGACAGCGCGGCGGTGATCTTGTCCTTCGATACCCCCTCGAGCTCGGGCACGCGGTTGAAACCGTCGAGCCCGGTCTCCAGGCCGCGCAGAGCCTTCTGCATGCTCTCGGCGAAGCTGCGCCCGATCGCCATCACCTCGCCCACCGATTTCATCGCGGTCGACAGTTCGGGTTTGGCGCCCTTGAACTTCTCGAACGTGAAGCGCGGGATCTTGGTGACGACATAGTCGATGGTCGGTTCGAAACTCGCCGGGGTGGCGCCGGTGATCTCGTTGGTCAGCTCGTCGAGCGTGTAGCCCACCGCCAGCTTGGCCGCGATCCGCGCGATCGGAAAGCCCGTAGCCTTGGACGCCAGCGCGGATGAGCGCGACACCCGCGGGTTCATCTCGATCACGATCAGCCGGCCATCCTCGGGATTGACCGCGAACTGAACGTTGGAGCCGCCCGTCTCCACCCCGATCTCGCGCAGCACCGCGATGCTGGCGCTGCGCATGATCTGGTATTCCTTGTCGGTCAGCGTCAGCGCGGGCGCGACGGTAATCGAATCGCCGGTGTGGACCCCCATCGGATCGACGTTCTCGATCGCGCAGATGATGATGCAATTGTCCTTGCGGTCGCGCACCACCTCCATCTCGAACTCTTTCCAGCCGAGCAGCGATTCCTCGATCAGGACTTCCTTGGTGGGCGAGGCCTCGAGCCCCTCGCGCACGATCCGCTCGAACTCGGCCTTGTTGTAGGCGATCCCGCCGCCGGTGCCGCCGAGCGTGAAGCTGGGGCGGATGATCGCGGGCAGGCCGGTGGTTTCGAGCACCTCGTGCGCTTGCTCGACCGATCGCGCGATCCCGCTGCGCGCGCTTTCGAGCCCGATCGCATCCATCGCCTCGCGAAAGCGGTTGCGGTTCTCGGCCTTGTCGATGGCATCGGCCTTGGCGCCGATCATCTCGACGCCGTATTTCTCCAGCGTGCCATCGGCATCCAGTGCCAGCGCGCAGTTGAGCGCGGTTTGCCCGCCCATCGTCGGGAGCAGCGCATCGGGGCGCTCCTTGGCGATGATCTTGGCGACGATCTCGGGGGTGATCGGCTCGATATAGGTCGCATCGGCCATGTCCGGATCGGTCATGATCGTGGCGGGGTTGGAATTGACCAGGATGACCCGATAACCCTCCTCGCGCAGCGCCTTGATCGCCTGCGTGCCCGAATAGTCGAACTCGCAGGCCTGGCCGATGATGATCGGCCCGGCGCCGATAACGAGGATCGAGGAGATGTCGGTGCGCTTGGGCATTCAGGTATTGCCTCTCGAGAAGGTGTACTGGCGAATGGTTACGCCATCGCGCAGTCTTTCACAGCCCGTGCGCAGGGCCGCATCGAACGGACTGGCCGCATCATCGTTGATGCGCAGAAGGATCAGATCATCCGCGGCGAACAACTCGGTATCGCCTTTTGGCGTGCGTTGGAGAAAATCGTTGACCGCACCCTCAAGCGCCTCGCCTTGGTGAATGGTGATCGAGAGTTCGCCATTCCCGTTTGGCGATCGCTTCCCGAACTGTTTCGCGCCGCTCAATCCAAGATCGGTGACATCGTAGACAAGAGTCGCTCGAACGCTCCCCTCGCCCCAAATCTCGCCTCCTTTGGCCAGCTTGTCGATGCATTCGGCGACAGAAGTAGGTCCCTGATCATTAAAGGACACCTGTTCACTCCGCGAAGTTGTCGCTTCACCGCAGCCGGATACCGACAGCGAGGTAGTGCTGGCTAGAGCCATCAAAGCAAGGAATTGCTTCACCCCAACATCCCCACGAACTTCTCGAACAGGTAGAAGCTGTCCTGCGGACCCGGGCTCGCCTCGGGGTGGTATTGCACCCCGAAGGCGCGCTTGCCGGTGATCGCGATGCCGCAATTGGTGCCGTCGAACAGCGAGACGTGGGTCTGTTCCACGCCCGCGGGCAGGCTGTCGCCATCGACCGCGAAGCCGTGGTTCATGCTGGTGATCTCGACCAGACCGGTGCTGTCGCCCCAGCCTTCGCCGACCCGCTGGACCGGATGGTTGGCGCCGCGGTGGCCCTGGAACATCTTGGCGGTTTTCGCCCCCGCGGCGAGGCCGAGCAGCTGGTGGCCGAGGCAAATGCCGAACAGCGGCACGTCGCGCTCGAGCAGCGCCTGGATCACCGGCACCGCATAAACGCCCGTCGCCGCCGGATCGCCCGGCCCGTTGGAGAGGAACACGCCATCGGGTTCGAGCGCGAGGATATCGCCGAGCGTGCTGCGCGCGGGGACCACCGTCACCCTCGCGCCAGCTTTGACCAGATAGCGGAAGGTGTTGTCCTTGGCGCCGTAATCCAGCGCGACGACGTGGGGTCTTTCGCCCTCACTCGCGCCGAAGCCGTGCCCCAGCTGCCAGTGCCCGCCGCTCCAGTCCTCGGTGCCTTCGCGGGTCACGCGCGGGACCAGATCGAGCCCTTCGAGCCCCGACCACTCCGCCGCCTGCGCCTGCAGCGCAGGGATGTCGAAATTGCCCTTCGGATCATGCGCGATCACCGCATTGGGTGCGCCGTCGATGCGGATGCGCCGGGTCAGCGCGCGGGTGTCGACGCCCGACAGGCCGATCTTGCCATGCGAGCGGCACCAGTCGGCGAATTCCTGCTGCGCGCGGAAATTGGAATGTGGGGTGACCTCCTGCCGGACGATGCAGCCGACCGCGCCCAAGCCGCGGCTCTCGTGGTCTTCCTCGTTGGCGCCGACATTGCCGATATGCGGGAAGGTGAAGGTGACGATCTGACTGTCGTAGGAGGGATCGGTCATCACCTCCTGATAGCCCGTCATCGCGGTGTTGAAGCAGATTTCGCCCACCGCGCTGCCGGTCGCGCCGAAGCCCTTGCCCCAGATGCAGGTCCCGTCGGCGAAGACAACGACTCCGGTGGCCCCTTGCGGTTGCGCGTGCGAAGGTGCGGGACGGGCCATGGGCGCTCCGGTGTCAGGGGTGGTCGGCAATGTGTGCTAAGGCCCAGCGGCTAGAGCGCAGCGGGCATTTCGTCAACAGGAACGCTTGGCTTTGCGGCGCGCTGTTCTATGTCGACGCCAATCCATCCACACTTATGAACGGCCAGTTTCCATGATCCGCGACACCATCAAGACCGCCACCACCACTTCGATGAAGGCCGGAACCAAGGATCGCACTGCGACGCTGCGGATGATCGCGGCCAAGATCAAGGATCGCGACATCGAGCTTCGCACCGCCGCCAAGCAGCCAGAGGACGACACGCTGGTGATCGAGGTGCTGCAGAAGATGGCCAAGCAGCGGCGCGAATCGATCCAGATGTACGAGGATGGCGGGCGCGAGGAGCTGGCGGCCAAGGAACGCGGCGAACTCGCGGTGATCGGCGAATTCCTGCCGCAGATGATGAGCGAGGACGAGATGCGCGTCGCGATCGAGCAAGCCAAGACCGCGGTCGGGGCCGAAGGGATGAAGGACATGGGCAAGGTCATGGCCGAGCTGAAGGCGCGCCACGGCGCAGTGCTCGACGGCGCCAAGGCAAGCGCGATGGTCAAGGAGAGCCTCTCTTGAGCGCGACCCGAACGATCCTGCGCACCGGTGCAGTGATGCTGGCCCCGTTGGCGCTGATCGCCTGCGGCGATGGTTCGGAGACCGATCCGGTGGCCGAGCCTACCCCGACCGCCACAGTCGCCGCGCCGCGCACGCTGGTGGCGGCCGACTACGACGCGGCTATGATCGGCGGGAAGATCGAGGGACCGCAGGGCTCGGAAGTCGAATCGCCGCTGATGGCGGAGGGGCGCGAGATCGGCAGCATGGTGAGCTTCGTCGCCTGTCCGCGCGAGACCGCCACCTGCGACCCCGCCACGATGCCCGAAGGGACGATCTACACCTATGTGCATCGGGTAACCCTCGCGGAGGATGTGGCGGCCCCCGAGGAGACCGACCCACCGACGGAAGCGCCCGCGACGCTGTTCCGCTCGACCCGCCGCGCTACCGGCTTCAACGGCTCGGTCGGCTATTCGCGCGAACAGGCCGAAGCCGCGCTGGGCGACGCAGAAGCGATCGGCGTAACGTCCGATCAGGGCCAGCTGATCTGGCGCGTCACCTCGGGCGAAGGCTGGACCCCGGGCGCGACGATCACCTTCTGGTGGCAGTCCACCCTTCCCCCCGAAGGCCCGGCGGAAGCCTGGCAGCTCGAGGCCCGCGGCCTGACCGCCAGCGGCACCGGCCCCTTCCCGCCTGAGCAATTGCCTGTGGAGGGCGAGCCAGCCAACTAGCGGCAAGTCTGGAACGGCTGTAAGCTCGGCCGGATGGCTCTTTCCCCCCAATGGCTGGACGAATTGCGCGCGCGGATCACGCTCAGCACGGTGATCGGGCGGAACGTGCGGCTGCAGAAGGCGGGGCGCGAGTTCAAGGCGTGTTGCCCGTTCCACGACGAGAAGAGCCCCAGCTTCACCATCAACGATGCGAAGGGCTTCTACCATTGCTTCGGTTGCGGGGCGCATGGCGATGCGATCCGCTGGATGACCGACCAGCGCGGGCTCGCCTTCATGGATGCGGTCAAGGAACTGGCGGTGGAGGCAGGGATGGAGGTCCCGGCCCCCGACCCGCAATCCGCGCGCCGCGCTGAGGAGCGCGCCGGGCTGCAAGATGTGACCGCGGCGGCGCAGGAATGGTTCGTCGCCAATCTGGGGTCGAGCGAAGGCACAGCGGCGCGCGGCTATCTCGACAGACGCGGATTCTCGATAGCGACGATGCGCGAGTTCGGGTTCGGTTATGCGCCCGAAGGACGCCAGGCGCTGGGCCGCGCGCTGGCGCGGTTCGAGGAGCCGCTGCTGGTCGAGGCGGGGATGCGAATTTCGGTCGAGGAGCGCGATCCTTACGACCGCTTCCGCGACCGGCTGATGCTCCCGATCCAGGATGCGCGCGGGCGTGTGATCGCCTTCGGCGGGCGGATTCTCGATGCCGAGAGCAATCCCAAGGCGCCCAAATATCTCAACAGCCCCGACACCCCTTTGTTCGACAAGGGGCGCACGCTCTACAACCTCCACCGCGCCGCCCCCGCCGCGCGCCAGTCTGGCCGGATGATCGTGGTCGAGGGCTATATGGACGTGATCGCGCTGGCCGAGGCGGGGATCGGCGAGGCGGTGGCGCCGATGGGCACCGCGCTGACCGAGCAGCAGCTCGAGCTGCTGTGGCGCCATGTCGAACGCCCGATCCTGTGCTTCGATGGCGATGCCGCGGGCCGGCGCGCGGCAATGCGCGCGATCGAACGCGCGCTGCCACTGCTGCGTCCCTCGCACTCGCTTGCGATCGTGCAACTGCCCACGGGGCTCGATCCCGATGATTTGTTGCGCCAGGAGGGTCGCCAGGCGCTGGAAAGCCTGCTGGCCAGCGCAAGCAGCCTGCTCGACATGCTGTGGCAGGTCGAGCGCGAAGCCACGCCGCTTGCCTCGCCCGAAGACAAGGCCGGGCTCAAGCAGCGCTTGCTCGATCACACCGAGACGATCGCGGATCCCGATATCCGCGCTCTGTACCGCCGCGAACTGACCGAGCGATTCTCCGCCTTCGCCTTCCCCAAGCGCGAATGGACGCCGCGCGCATCGTGGAAAAAGGGCGGACCGCCCCGCCCCGCCCCCAGGCTTACCCCCGAAGCGGCGGCGAAGCTGCGCCATGTCATTTCCGGCGGCGGGCGCGATTCGCTGGCGGTGGCTGTGATCGCCGGACTGGCGCGCTTTCCCGATCAGATCGTGCGCCACGAAGAGGGGCTGAGCGACCTCGCGATGCGTGACCAAAATGTCGGTCCGGCGATCGATTTGCTGCTCGAAGCGGCCGAAGCGCTTGATTTGCCCAGCGGATCGCCCATATCGCCTATCCAAGGCCTGCCTGCCCCACCGGAAACTTCTCGTTTCGCCTTCCTCGATGAAGGCACAGACCCGGTTGATGCGCGCGAGGAGCTGGCCGAAGCCGTGTCGTTGCTGGTCGAAAGACCCGCGCTCGAAGCCGCGTTGGCCGATGCCACGGCGCGTTTCGAAAGCGATCCCGAAGGCGCTTTCGCCGAGCAGCAGCGCCTGCTCAGGCGCAAGCTGGAATTCGAGGCGCGACTCGGGCAAATGGCAAGCAAGCGGGCCAGCAGGGCCCGGCAGGAATCAGACAGCCGGTCCGCGGAATCAGCGGAAGCGGCCCATAAAACGGACTGACGCGACACTTATGGCCAGCAAGTCGAAGACCGCCGAAAAAGAAGACGCTCCCCTGATCGACCTCAACGAAGCGTCGATCAAGAAGCTCATCGCGAAGGCCAAGAAGAAGGGTTACGTCACCTATGACGAGCTCAACGATGGCCTTCCTTCGGCCGAAATGAGCCCCGACCAGATCGAGGACATCCAGACCGCGTTGAGCGAAATGGGCGTCCAGATCGTCGAGAACGACGAGGAAGCCGAAGCCGAGGCGGAAGCCGAGCGCGACGACGAGGTCGAGGAAATCGCCACCACGGGCGACAAGAAAGAACCCAAGACGCCGACCACCAACGTCACCAAGAAGCTCGCCGTGGGCGAGCGGACCGACGATCCGGTGCGGATGTATCTGCGCGAGATGGGCGCGGTCGAACTGCTCAGCCGCGAGGGCGAAATCGCCATCGCCAAGCGGATCGAGGCCGGGCGCGACATGATGATCATGGGCCTGTGCGAGAGCCCGATCACCTTCCACGCGATCATCCACTGGTCCGAAGCGCTCAACGACGAGGAAATGCAGCTGCGCGAGATCCTCGATCTCGACGCCATGCTCTCCAAGGAACCCCCGGCCGACAAGATGGCCGAGGATGCCGACGACGATGACGACGGCGAAATCTCCGAGGAAACTGCTGGCCCCACCATCCGCGAAGACGACGAGGACGAGGACAACGACAGCGAGTCCGAAGACGAGGACGGCGAAGAAGGGTCGGCCAAGAAGGACGACGAAGAGGAAGAGGACAACACCATGTCCCTTGCTCAGATGGAGGCCGCACTCAAGCCAGACGCCATCGAACGCTTCGCCCGGATCAAGGACCTGTTCAAGAAATTCGAGAAGCTCCAGGGCGAGCGCGTCGACCTGCTCGGCCGCGGCGAGGATTTCCCCGCCGCCAAGGAGAAGAAATACGAGGCGCTGCGCGAACAGCTCACCGCCGAGGTCGAGAGCGTCCAGTTTCACGCGAACAAGATCGAATTCCTGGTCGACAATCTCTACGCCTTCAACCGGCGCCTGACCGCGCTGGGCGGCCAGATGCTGCGCCTCGCCGAGCGTCACAAGGTCAAGCGGGTCGACTTTCTCGAAGCTTATATCGGCAATGAGATGGACGACCTCTGGCTGACCTCACGGGTCAAGAAGGACAAGAAGTGGGCCGCCTTCGCCGACAAGGAAGCCGATGCGATCGACCGCATTCGCACCGAAATCAGCGATATCGCCAGCCAGACCGGCATGGCGCTCCCCGAGTTCCGCCGCATCGTCAACATGGTGCAGAAGGGCGAACGCGAGGCGCGTATCGCCAAGAAGGAAATGGTCGAGGCGAACCTGCGCCTCGTGATCTCGATCGCCAAGAAATACACCAACCGCGGGCTGCAGTTCCTGGATCTTATCCAGGAAGGCAACATCGGGCTCATGAAGGCGGTCGACAAGTTCGAATACCGCCGCGGTTACAAGTTCAGCACCTATGCGACCTGGTGGATTCGTCAGGCGATCACGCGCTCTATCGCCGACCAGGCGCGCACCATCCGCATTCCGGTCCACATGATCGAGACGATCAACAAGCTGGTGCGCACCAGCCGCCAGTTCCTCCACGAGGAAGGCCGCGAGCCGACCCCGGAAGAGATGGCACAGCGTCTGTCGATGCCGCTCGAGAAGGTCCGCAAGGTGATGAAAATCGCCAAGGAGCCAATCAGCCTCGAAACCCCGATCGGCGACGAGGAGGATTCGCATCTCGGCGATTTCATCGAGGACAAGAATGCGATCATCCCGGTCGATGCCGCGATCCAGGCGAACCTCAAGGAAACCGTCACCCGCGTGCTGGCTTCGCTGACCCCGCGTGAGGAACGCGTACTGCGCATGCGCTTCGGGATCGGCATGAACACCGATCACACGCTGGAGGAAGTCGGCCAGCAGTTCTCGGTCACCCGCGAGCGTATCCGCCAGATCGAGGCCAAGGCACTGCGCAAATTGAAGCACCCCAGCCGAAGCCGCAAGATGCGCAGCTTCCTCGACCAGTAGGGCCTTGCGGTACGACCAGGGCGGATTTTCTGTGCAAATTCGAAACATTGCTTTGGAGCGACAGTTCGTACGGGCCGGGCGGCATCCGTGTCGTCCGGGGGGAACTTCCGGTTCCGCGCTGGTTTTGGATCGCATGGGCTGTCTCGAGGCGAGGTCGCGGCCCGACATCCCGCTTGGAGACGACTTCTGAAACGCTCCCACCAGGCATCCGACCGGTCGAGCGTGAATTTCGAGGCCCTGCTCGAGCGGTCGCCCAACCCTTACGTCTTGCTCGACCGCGAATTGGTGATTGTCTGGATGAACGAGTCATACCTGACGACGGTGATGCGCCAACGCGCGGACATCGTCGGCAGGAAGATGTTCGAGGCATTTCCGAGTGCACCCGAGTCGGATAGTTACCGTCAGCTCCGCGCGTCCTTCGACCGGGTCCTGGAATCCGGCGAGCCCGATGAAATTGCGCATATTCGCTACGATATCGAACTTGCCAACGGAGCGTTGGAAGAACGCTACTGGAGCGCGACGCATACGCCTTTCAGGGACGAAGCTGGCGAGGTCACGCATATTCTCCAGCACACGGTGGATATCAGCGAATTGCACAAGCTGCGTGGAATGCAGGAACAGATGCGGGTCTTCGAACGCGCCGAGCAGGCCGAAACCCGCAACCGGAATCTCGCGGAAGAGACCCGCGAGTTGCGCAACCTGCTCGAGAACACACCAGGCTTTACCGCTGTTCTGTTGGGAAAGGAGCTGCGCTTCGCCATGGCCAATGCCGCCTATCGGCGGCTGACCGGCAACCGCCCGCTCTATGGCCTGACCATCGAGGAGGCCCTGCCCGAAGTGGTCGGACAGGGTATCGTCGACATTTTCGAGGAAGTCTTCCGGACCGGCCAGCCCTATTTCGGCCGCCAGGAACAAATGTTCATCCAGATGCAGCCCGAGGCCGAACCCGAGCAGGTGTATCTCGAATTCGTCTATCAACCGATCTTCGATGCCGAGCGTGCCGTGACCGGGGTTTTCGTGCAGGGCCACGACGTGACTGAGGAAGTCGAGGCCTCGCAGCGCCAGACACTGCTTATCCACGAGCTCAACCACCGGGTGAAGAACACCCTCGCCATCGTCCAGGGGCTTGCGCAACAGTCGTTCGGGCTCGACGAAGGCAACCGTGCCGGACGCGACGCCTTCGCTGCCCGGCTCGGGGCCTTGTCGGCGGCGCACAATCTGCTGACCTCGTGCAATTGGGAGTCGGCGGAAGTGCGCAGTCTTCTTGGCGGATCGCTCGACGCGGCGTTGGGGACTGCCGCCGAGCGCTGCGAACTCGATGGCCCCAATCTCGTGTTGCGTCCCCAGCAGGCGGTCGCCTTGGCGATGATCGTTCACGAATTGGCCACCAATGCTCTGAAATACGGTGCTTTGTCGGTCCCTGATGGCCGGGTGGCGATCGTCTGGAGCGCCGAAACCAAGGACGGAACCGTGGCAATTGCGCTAGACTGGACGGAATCGGGTGGCCCCCCGGTTGAACAGCCCGAACGAAACGGATTCGGCAGTCGACTGATCCAGAGCGGATTGGGCGGACGCCACGGAGCAGTTCAAATCGACTATCATCGCAGCGGATTGCATTGTCGGATCGAGGGAGAAATATGATCGAGGCCGACAACGCAATCCTGTTGCTCGAAGACGAAGCAATCATCGCCTTCGCTCTCGAGGACATGCTGAACGCGGATGGCGAGACGGTGGTTTTGGCCGGATCGCTGGAACACGCCGCGGCACTGATCGAGGAAGGCGGCATCGCGTCGGCCGTGCTGGATGTGAACGTCCATGGGGAGAAAAGCTATTGCATAGGCGAGAAGCTGCGCGCGCTCGCGATCCCCTTCGTGTTCGCGACCGGGTATGGCGACACGTCGCATCCTCCCGAGTTTGCCGAAACGCCAACCGTTTCCAAGCCTTACACCCACGAACAAATCAAATCGGCAATGGCCGCAGCGCGTCTGGCCCTGACCGGCTCCTTTTCAGGCTGAGATCGTCGGGCTGAAAACCCGCATTGCGGGCTGGAGAGAATCGTCCGGCTGACCTATGAGGCCGCCATGCGTATCGCCATTGCCTCCGACCATGCCGCGCTCGACCTCAAGGCCGAATTGCGCGACTGGCTGATCGAACAAGGGCACGAGGTTGCCGATCTCGGTCCCGACACCGCCGACAGCGTCGATTATCCCGATTTCGGTTACCGCCTGGCGAATGTGATCGCAGAGGGGACGGCGCAGCGCGGCATCGCGCTGTGTGGCTCGGGGATCGGGATTTCGATGTCGGTCAATCGCCACCCCGCAATGCGTTGCGCTCTGGTGTCGGAGCCACTTTCAGCGCGGCTCGCGCGCGAACACAATGACGCCAATTGCCTCGCACTCGGCGCGCGTCTGACGGGGATCGACATGGCCAAGGCCAGCGTTACCGCCTTTCTCGAAACCGAATTCGCCGGCGGGCGCCACCAGCGCCGCGTCGACAAGCTTTCCGACCCCCAGATCGAGGACCGCTCATGAGCACCCAGCCCGCCCCTGCCGCTTCGCCGATGGACGGCTTCTGGCACGATACGCTCGCCCAAGCGGACCCGCAGATCCACGAGGCGATCCGCAACGAACTGGCGCGCCAGCAGGACAAGATCGAGCTGATCGCAAGCGAGAACATCGCCAGCCGCGCGGTGCTTGAGGCTACCGGAAGCGTATTCACCAACAAATACGCCGAAGGCTATCCCGGCAAACGCTATTACGGCGGCTGCGACTATGCCGATGTCGTCGAAACACTGGCGATCGACCGCGCCAAGGAATTGTTCGGCTGCCAATTCGCCAACGTCCAGCCCAACAGTGGCAGCCAGATGAACCAGGCGGTGTTCCTCGCGTTGCTCGAGCCGGGCGACACCTTCATGGGGCTCGATCTCAATTCGGGCGGGCATCTCACCCATGGGTCGCCGGTCAATATGAGCGGCAAATGGTTCAACCCGGTCTCCTACGGGGTGCGCCAGGACGACGAGCTCATCGACATGGATGCGGTCGCCGCGACCGCGCGCGCGAATCGCCCCAAGCTGATCATCGCCGGCGGCACCGCCTATTCGCGCGTCTGGGACTGGCAGCGCTTTCGTGAAATCGCCGATGAAGTGGGCGCCTATTTGCTGGTCGACATGAGCCACATTTCGGGGCTGGTCGCGGGCGGCGCGCACCCCAACCCCGTGCCCCATGCGCATGTCGTCACCACCACCACCCACAAGAGCCTGCGCGGACCGCGTTCAGGCGTGATTCTGTGGAACGACGAGGCGCTGAGCAAGCCGATCAACATGGCGGTCTTCCCCGGAATGCAGGGCGGTCCGCTGATGCATGTCGTCGCCGCCAAGGCGGTCGCGTTCCGCGAGGCACTACGCCCCGAATTCTCCGACTACGCCCAGCGCGTGGTCGACAACGCCCGGGCGCTGGCGTCCAGCCTTGAGGAGCACGGCTTGCGCGTGGTCTCGGGCGGGACCGACAACCATTCGATGCTGGTCGATCTCAGCGCCAAGGACGTCACAGGCAAGGCCGCCGAAGCCGGACTCGATCGCGCCTGGCTCACCTGCAACAAGAACGGCATCCCCTTCGACACGCGCAGTCCCTTCGTCACCAGCGGCGTCCGCCTCGGCACGCCCGCGGGGACGACGCGCGGTTTCGGCACGAGCGAGTTCCGCACCATCGGCAAATTGATCGCCGAGGTTGTCGACGGGCTTGCCAGCAGCGGTCCCGAGGGCGATGAACGTGTCGAGGAAAGCGTACGCAGCCGGGTAAGCGAGCTGTGCCGGGCTTTCCCCGTCTATCCAGGGATGTAACACGATGACCGAACGCAATCCGAACGATTCCGACTGGGTCGAAGACGCGAAGGCCGAGATCTCCGGAATGGCCAAGGACGGCATGGGCCATCCTTCGACCAAGCCGGTGCTGGCGGGTGCCGCAATCGGCGCACTGGCCGGCGCGCTGCTGCCGGTGGTGAGCCTGCCGCTTGGCCTGATCGCGGGTGCGGGCTTCGCATTCTACAACAGGATCAAGAAGTAACCTCCTGAATGCGCTGCCCCTTTTGTGCCCATGATGACAGCCAGGTAAAGGATTCGCGTCCGACCGAGGACAATGCCGCGATCCGGCGACGGCGGCAGTGCGCGCATTGTGGCGCCCGTTTCACCACTTTCGAACGCGTGCAATTGCGCGAGGTGACGGTGGTCAAGTCTGGCGGCGATGGCAAAGCCGGCCGGCGGGAACCCTTCGAGCGGCGCAAGCTGGAGCAGTCGATCAGCCTCGCCTGCCGCAAGCGCGATGTCGCGGCCGAGCGGATCGACCAGCTCGTCTCGGGTATCCAGCGACAGGTCGAAACCGCCGGTGAGGCCGAGATACCTTCGAGCCGTATCGGCGAGATGGTAATGGACGGGCTGCGCCAGATCGACAGCGTCGCCTATATCCGCTTCGCCAGCGTCTATCGCGATTTCAGCGAAGCGCGCGATTTCGAGGAATTCGCCAGCACCGTCCAGGAGGCGGCGCAGGCCGAAACCACGGGCGGCAACGCGAGTGGCTGAAGCCCCGGCTATCGTCCTGGTTCGACCGCAATTGGGCGAAAACATCGGCAAGGCGGCGCGGGCGATGCTCAATTTCGGGCTCACCGAGATGCGGCTCGTGGCGCCGCGCGATGGCTGGCCCAATCCCAGCGCAGGCCCTGCCGCTGCAGGCGCGGACCGGGTGCTAGCCGACGCGCAGGTGTTCGACACGGTGGCCGAGGCGGTCGCCGATTGCGCGCATATCTATGCCACCACGGTGCGCAAGCGCGGGGTCACCAAGCCCGTGGTTACGCCCGAGGAGGCTGCCCGGGAGATCGATGCGGCGCAGGGCAAAAGCGCGCTGCTGTTCGGCCCCGAACGCTCGGGTCTCGATATTCAGGACGTCGGTTTCGCGCGCGCCATTATCACGGTGCCGATCAACCCGGAATTCGGCTCGCTCAATCTGGCGCAGGCGGTGATCCTGTGCGCCTATGAATGGTCCAAGACCCGCAACCTTTCGCAGCCGACGCAGGAGGAAATTCTGCCGCCTGCGCCGCAGGAAGAACTCGACGGCTTGATCGGTCATCTGGAGTCGATGCTCGAGCCCAAGGGCTATTACCTCCCCGCGATTCGCAACGAGGTGACACGCACGACGCTGCGCAACGTGCTGACCAAGCCGGGCTGGAATCACTTGGAGATTCGAACGCTGCGGGGAGTGCTGTCCACGCTTGCGCGGACACGAAGCGACTAGTCGCAATCGGGCCGTCAGATTTCGCTAGCGCACTTCAATGATGCCAGCTAGCCGCTTCAAAACACGCCGGATTCAGTCAAGGGTCTTCTCTATGCGCAAAGTCCTGTCCTCGCTTGCTTTCACTCTTCTCCTGGCCGGGGCTCCCGCGCTCGCGGTGGAGCCCGATCAGAAAGAGGCGCAAAGCGAAAAGGAACAGTCCGTTGCTCAGGATGAGGCCGCCGAGCCCAAGAAGATTTGCCGCCAGATCGCTCTTCAGTCCGGTAGCCGCCAGCGCGAGCGGGTGTGCATGACCCGCGAGGAATGGCGCGAGTTCAACCGCGGCGATTGATGCCGCGGGGCGCTGCTCAACCGGCGCTTCTGATTCGGTCCCATTCGACCGCCTCGTAGGCGATCGAGCTTTCCACGAGCCGATCCCAGATTTCGCAGAGCTCGGTCGCCGGAAGTCCCCGCGCTTCCGCATCGGCACGCGCATTTGCGATGACTGCGGATTTGCGCGCTTCGTCGCGAACGGCGTCGCGATCCGGTTTGATCCGGGCGGCGGCACGCATGTAGCCGTAGCGGGTGTCGAGCAGGTCCATCAGCGCACGATCGGTGGCATCGACGCCTTGGCGCACCTCGCGCATATCGCTGCAGTCCTCGGGTCGTTTGATGTCGCTGGTCATGGCGAGGCGCACTGCCGCCCCCGCCCCCGTTTGTCGAGCGCCGATCTCTCATCTTGACCCGCTGCCCATCCCTGCTATGGCGCGCGCTTCGCGAATTGGCTCCGCACCCCGGTGAAGCGGCGGCCGCGCTGGAGAATAGCTCCAGCGGTGCGATACCGGGTTCAAGCGCCACCAATGGGGTGGCGATGGCAAATCGAAGGACTTATTATGTCGAAGCGCAAAAGCGCCAAGTACAAGCTCGACCGCCGGATGGGCGAGAACATCTGGGGTCGTCCGAATTCCCCGGTCAACAAGCGCTCCTACGGCCCCGGCCAGCACGGCCAGCGTCGCAAGAGCAAGGTCAGCGATTTCGGCCTCCAGCTGCGCGCCAAGCAGAAGCTCAAGGGCTATTACGGCGACGTCACCGAGAAGCAGTTCAAGCGCACCTATGCCGACGCCACGCGGATGAAGGGCGATGCCGGCCAGAACCTGATCGGCCTGCTCGAGCGTCGTCTGGACATGATCGTCTATCGCGCCAAATTTGCACCGACGGTGTTCTCCGCGCGCCAGATCGTCAACCACGGTCACATCTATGTGAACGGCGTGAAGTGCAACATCCCCTCGCGTCGTTGCGACGTCGGCGATGTCATCAGCCTGGGCAGCAAGGCCAAGGACATGGCGCTGATTATCGAGGCACAGAGCCTGCCCGAGCGCGACATTCCCGACTACGTCGCACCCGACGGCACCGAAAAGGTGACCTTCACCCGCGTGCCGAAGCTCGACGAAGTGCCCTACCCGGTCACGATGGAACCCAATCTGGTCGTCGAATTCTACTCGCGCTGATCCGCGAGCACGACGCACCGACAAGAAAAGGCGACCCCGCAGGGTCGCCTTTTTTGTTTGCGGGCCAAGCGTTCACCGGGCGCGTTCGGATCGGCAGAACGCCTTCCCGAACGGTCAACGGTCCAGATGGCTGTTCAGGAATGTGTCAATCTTTTGCAACATGTCGGAGCGCGCTTTGCTGTCGTTCAGCCCGTGGTCGAGATCGTCGAATTCGACGTATTCCACCGTTTTCCTGGCATCCTTGAGGCGATCCGCCATCATCCGGGAATGACCAACGGCGACATTCTGATCGAGCGTGCCGTGAAACAGCATGACGGGTGCCTGGAATGAACCGGCATGTTTCGCTGGGCTGCCGGCGCGCACATGCGGGCCCTGCCCGATGAAGGCATCGACAAGCGCGAAGTTCGTATAGGGGCGGGCATCGTTGCGCAGATGGTCGAGATCGGTCACCGGTGCGATGGCCACAATAGCCTGATAGAGCGACGGGTCGAGCACCTGCGATTGCAGGGCAGCGTATCCGCCATAGGACCAGCCCACCACCGCCAGCCGGTCGGCATCGGCGATCCCTTCGGCGATCAGCCAGCGGCCTGCATCGTTTACGTCGCCGATCGCGGTCTCCCAGGCCTGGAAACCATTGCGCCCGAACCAGGCACTTCCGTATCCGCTGGAGCCGCGATAATTCGGCTGCAGGACCGCATAGCCCCGCGCAACGAAAAACTGCACCAGCCAGTCGAAGCCCCATTCGTCGCGCGCGCTCGGTCCGCCATGGGGCAGGACGATCGCGGGCAGGCCTTTCCCGTCAGAGCCCGGCGGAAGCGTCAGATAGCCGGGAATCTGCGTTCCGTCCCCAGCCGGGAAGCTGATCGGCCTCATCGCACCCATCGTCCGGTCCACGAGGTGCTCGCGCAGCGGCATGATCTCGCTCAATTCGCGGGTGGCCTGATCGTAGAGATAGACCATGCCCGGATCGGTATCGCTCGATGCCGCGATCAATAGGCGGTTTTCGTCCGCACTCGCGCCGACGATGTTGATCAGGGGCTTGCCCGGCAGCGCTTCCTGCAATTGCGCGGCGAACGCTTTCAACTCGGGGTCGAAATACTCCACAGCGCGCTTTTCGGTCGCATAGCTCGCACCCACGACCCGGCGCTGGCGCCCGATACGGATCAAGCGATCGACATCGACGTCGTTGCGGGCCATGACGACCTTCGGTTCGCCGACCCCGTCGAGTGGTACCTCGATCACGGCCTCGTAACCGTCGACCGAATCAAATCCGAATGCGACATTGCGTTGCGAATCGATCGCGACAGGAGTGAAACCGTTCACGGTCTGGGCATCGAGCGAAACCCTGGAAAGCAGGCTCCACTTGGACTGGCCCGGCTCGCGGTAGTAGAAATATCTTTCGTCGCCCAGATTGGCTCCGACGCCTTTGGGATGGCGGACCTTCATTCGCACGGCGCCTTCTTCGTCGGCAATATAGCCCACGGCATCGGTGTCGGGACTTTCGACTTTGCTGCGCCGGCCGTTGGTCACATTGACCTCCTCGACGCCGAGCCCGGACTCGTCGTTGGCCAGGCGTGTTCCGATCGTCCGTTCGGGGACATATTCCTTTGTCATCAGAACGGTATCGTCCTCGCCGGGGACGTCGAGCGCAAGAATGCTGCCGCCGTCCTGCCGGTAGCCAAGCGCGCGCATATCGGTGCGCGGCGTCAGCATTAGCGCCTTGGAACCATCCGCACCGACGGCAAAAACACGCGAGTACCCGATCAGCAGCCCCGAACTCTCGCTGACGCTATCGATTATGCAGACAAGTCGTTCCTCGGTCGCCCAGTTGCACCGCGACAGGTCCGCACGTTGTTCGCTATTGGTGAGGATCGGCTCGATCGTGCCTTTATCAGCCAGATCGATCACGTTGAGAATCTCGCTCCCCTGCGGACCCGGTTCGATAAAGGCGATCTTCTGGCCCGACGGCGACAGGCTGATTTGGAGCACCGTCTGGCGAATACCGAATCGCGCGGCGGTTTCCTCCAGAGTTTCAGCCGCAACGAAGGCAGGCGTACCTCCGGCAATGGCGAAGACAGACACAGCGGCAGCAAGCGCAAAACGCAATCTCATGGAAAACGACCCCCCGGTTTCAATCCTAGGGGCAGTCTACCGGAGCCGGAAAAACCTGCAAGCCTTTCAGTTCTTTCCGTAATCTCGCCGGAAATCGGCGGCGAAGCTGGCGAATTCGCCTGCGCCGATCGCATCGCGCATCGCCTGCATCAGCTGTTGGTAAAAGGCGATATTGTGCTCGGTCATCAGCATTGCACCGAGGATTTCGCCGGCCTTGATCAAGTGGTGGAGATAGGCGCGGCTGTAGGTGGCACAGGTGTCGCAGGCGCAGCGCGGGTCGAGCGGCTCGAGGTCCTCGGCGAAGCGGGCGTTGCGCAGATTGATCGGGCCAGTCCAGGTGAAGGCCTGTCCGTTACGGCCCGAGCGGCTCGGCAGAACGCAGTCGAACATGTCGATTCCGCGCTCGACCGCACCGACCAGATCGTCGGGCTTGCCCACCCCCATCAGGTAGCGCGGTGCGTCCTCGGGCAATTGGCCGGGTGCGAAATCGAGCGTAGCGAACATCGCCTCCTGCCCCTCGCCCACCGCCAGCCCGCCGATCGCATAGCCATCGAATCCGATTTCGCGCAGCGCAGCGGCAGAGCGGGCGCGCAGGCCTTCGTCGAGCGCGCCCTGCTGGATGCCGAACAGCGCTGCGCGCTGCGCGTGCTCGCCGCCGGCGTCGAAGGCATCGCGGCTGCGCCTGGCCCAGCGCATCGACATTTCCATGCTCCCCTCGATCTCGGCGAAGGGACGGTCGGCGCGCGGGCATTCGTCGAAGGCCATGACGATGTCCGAGCCGAGCAGGCGCTGGATTTCCATCGAGCGTTCGGGGGTCAGCATGTGCTTCGAGCCATCGAGATGGCTGCGGAACTCGACACCTTCCTCGGTGAGCTTGTTGAGCTCCGAGAGGCTCATCACCTGATAGCCGCCGCTGTCGGTCAGGATCGGGCGCGACCAGTTCATAAAAGAATGCAGCCCGCCCAGCCGCGCCATCCGCTCGGCACCCGGGCGCAACATCAGGTGATAGGTGTTGCCCAAGATGATGTCGGCGCCGGTCTTGCGCACCGCTTCGGGCTTCATCGCCTTGACGGTCGCCGCGGTGCCCACGGGCATGAAGGCCGGGGTGCGGATGTCGCCGCGCAGCATCGCGATGCGCCCGGTGCGCGCGGTGTCGTCGGTGGCGTCGATCCGGAAGGCAAACCTCTCGGCCATTGTCAGAAGCCGTAGATGATGGTGGCGCGGGTCAGCGTGTCGGTGGTGACCGAACCGGCGGGCGGGTTGCTGTCGTAGTCGACCTGATAGGAGAGCCGGGTGCGCAGACGGGGAGTGACCGCGAAATCGAGACCGGTGACGAGATTAAGCGTGGTGTTGGCGCTGTCGAACACAACCACGGCCTGGCCGCCGGTTTCCGCCAAGGCATTCGCGTCCTGCGTAAGGGTTAGCCGGTCGATGATCCGCCAGTCGAAATCGAGGCCGACCAGCCCGCCGAGCCGGCTCTCGCTGCGCCCGTCGACGTATTCGGTGATGCGGAAGGCCGGACCGGCCTTGAGCGAGAGCGACACGTCGGCGGACTGGAGGAGATTGTAGCCCAGCCCGCCCGAGACGGCGTAGCGCCCGGTAAAGCCCTGCACCCGATCGCGCTCGTATTGCGCCAGACCGTAGACGAACATGTCCTCGTCGAACTGCCAGCGCGGCTCGTAGGCGAAGACGAAGTTCTCGCGGCTCGTGACCCCGTTCTGGCGCTGGTAATCGACGCGGGCGCGCACACGGTGGGTCCAGTCGATTCCCTGCCGCAGGAGCGAGAGCGAAGCTGCCAGTCCGGCGGTGTCGCTGTTGCCGCTCGACATGAAGCCACCCAGTTCGCCTTCGCCGCTCCACAGGTCGAGCGCGCCGGCGCTGCGCAGCGTCTCTTCCTTTTGCGCTGCCGCAAGCGCGTCGCGCTCGGCCTTCGCCGCGGTCCATTCCGCCTCAATCGCGGCGATCGCTTCGGCTTCGGCAGGATAGGCGGTACGCGCCAGTTCGAGTGCCGTGGCGACCTTTGCGGCATCGCCGGATGCGCGCGCGGCCTCGATCATAGCGCGCACGCCCTCGGGCAGTTCCGCATGCGCGGGCACAGCCCAGCTTGCGAGGAGCGCGGCGGCGACTAGCGAAGAACGAGCGTGCAGGGTCATCGTCGGCGCCGATAGCCAATCAGGCGCGCAGTCGCCAGCCCGTCTTGAAAATCGTCGCGATGATAGCGACGCAGGTCGCAAGGAACCCGAGCGTGATCGCGAAGCTGATCCAGATATCGACATCGGCGGTGCCGTAGAAGGTCCAGCGCAGCCCGCTGACCAGATAGACGATCGGGTTGAACAGCGCGATCGTGTCCCAGGGCTCGGGCAGCATGTCGATCGAGTAGAAAGTCCCGCCGAGGAACGTCAGCGGCGTCAGGAAAAGCAGCGGAATGATGCCCAGCTTCTCGAAATTGTCCGCCCAGACGCCCAGGACGAACCCGAACAGGCTGAAACTGGCAGCGACGAGGATGATATAGACGAAGGCCAGCACCGGGTGGGCGATGGAGTAATCGACGAACAGCCGTGCGGTAAGCAGGATGATCGCGGCCAGGATCAGGCTCTTGACCGCCGCCGCGCCGACGAAGCCGGCCAGTGTCTCGCCAACTCCAACGGGGGCCGACAGCAGTTCATAAATCGTGCCCGTGAAGCGCGGCATGTAGATGCCGAAGCTCGCGTTGCTGGTCGTCTCACCCAGCAGCGTCAGCATCAGCAGGCCGGGGATGATGAAGGCGCCGTAATCGACCCCGCCGAGATCGGGCATCCGCCCACCGATCGCCGCGCCGAAGACGATGAAATAGAGCGAGGTGGTGAGCACCGGGGCGATGATCGACTGGAAGGCGGTACGGAAGGCGCGCATGATCTCGCGGATGAAGATCGACCAGGCGGAACGGGGACTGAAATGCATTAGGCGGGTTCCCTTGCGCCGGTTGTATCCTGGGGTACGTCGTCCTCTCCCAGTACCGACACGAAGATGTCCTCGAGGCTGCTTTCGCGCACATCGATCCCGACGTAGTCGATCCCGGCACCGGTGAGCGCCTTGGTCAGCGCGGCGACTTCTTCCTTGCCCTTGCCGGTGCCATCGCCGCCGCGATAGCGCAGCGCCAGCCCATCCTGCTCGATCTCGATCGGGAAATGGGCCAACGCGGCCGGAATTGCCGCCATCGGCTCGGCCAGCGTGATATGCGCCTCGGTGCGGCCGAGCCGCGCCATCATCGCGGTCTTCTCGTCGACCATCAGCAGGCGCCCGTTGCGGATCACCCCGACGCGATCGGCCATTTCCTCGGCTTCCTCGATGTAATGGGTGGTGAGGATCACGGTCACGCCGCGCGCGCGCATCTGGTCGATCAGCTGCCACATGCCCTTGCGCAGTTCGACATCGACGCCTGCGGTGGGTTCGTCGAGGAACAGCAGATCGGGTTCATGCGCCAGCGCCTTGGCGATCAGCACGCGGCGCTTCATCCCGCCCGACAGCGCCATGATCCGCTCGTCGCGTTTGTCCCACAGGCTGAGCGAGTGCAGGATTTCCTCGATCCGCGCCGGGTTCGGCGGCAGTCCGAACAGCCCGCGCGAAAAGGCGACCGCGCGGCGTACCGGTTCGAACATGTCGGTAGCGAGTTCCTGCGGGACCAGCCCGATGCGCTTGCGCGCCTGGCGCCAGTCGCCGGAAAGATCGTGGCCAAAAGCGCGGATGGTCCCTGATGAAGGCGTCACCAGTCCGCAGACCGCGCCGATCAGTGTGGTCTTGCCCGCCCCGTTGGGGCCCAGCAGCGCGAAGATTTCGCCCTTGCGAATGGTCAGATCGACATTGTCGAGCGCTCTGAGCCCGCCGGGATAGACCTTGGTCAGGCCGGTGAGCTCGAGAATGGGTTCGGACATGGATTGCAATTGTGCCCGGCGAGGCCGGATTGCAAGGGCGGATGGCCGGCGTCGCTGATCAGGGGAGCAGCAGGCTCGAATCGCCATAGCTGTAGAAGCGGTATTCCGCCGCGATCGCATGGGCATAGGCCTCCTGCATCCGCTCGCGGCCCATCATCGCCGAGACCAGCATGAAGAGCGTGGATTTGGGGAGGTGGAAATTGGTCATCAAGCCATCGACCGCGCGGAAGCGATAGCCAGGGGTAATGAAGATGTCGGTGTCGCCGGCGAAAGGGGCGATCACACCGTCCTCGCCGGTGGCGCTTTCGAGCAGCCGCAGCGACGTGGTGCCGACCGCGATGATCCGTCCGCCGGCAGCCCTCGTCGCGTTGAGCCGCTCCGCGACCTCGGGTTCGATCCGGCCCCATTCGCTGTGCATCACATGGTCGGCGGTGTCCTGCACCTTGACCGGCAGGAAGGTCCCCGCACCGACATGCAGTGTGAGCATCTCGCGACCGATACCCGCCTCGTCGATTGCCGCGACCAATTCTTCGGTGAAATGCAGCGAGGCGGTGGGCGCCGCGACCGCGCCATCCTCGCGCGCGAACATCGTCTGGTAGTCTTCGCGGTCCTGCGCATCGGTGCCGCGCTTGCCCGCGATGTAGGGCGGCAGCGGCATCGTCCCGGCGCGTTCGAGCAGCAGTTCGACCGGCTCGTCGCCGCCAAAGCACAGCGTGAAGCTGCCATCCGCATGGCGGATCTCGGCCACGGCGGTCACTCCGCCGCCAAAGGTGACGAGATCGCCTTCCTTCAGCCGCTTGGCGTTACGGATGAAGGCCTGCCAACGGCGCAGGTCGATCCGTTTGTGCAAGGTCGCGCCGATTTTCGCTTCGCCCCGGCGGCCCTCGAGCTGGGCGGGGATGACGCGGGTGTCGTTGAACACCAGCACATCGCCCGCGCGCAGCAATTGCGGCAGGTCGCGCACCCCGCGATCAGCGAACGCACCATCGCCGCGCACGACCAGCATTCGCGCCGCATCGCGCGGGCGCAAGGGGCGCAGCGCGATCCGTTCGGACGGAAGCGCAAAATCGAAAAGGTCGATATCCATGGCAGAACCCGCCCCGGCAATGCGGGCCAAGCCGCTCGCAGGGCTATTCCCCGATCGGCGCGTTCAGATCGTCGGCGGTAATGTCGGCCACCGGAGCCGGTCGCGGCGCTTGCGGCGGCGGAACCGGCCGATTGTCGCTGGCGATCGAAGCCTGGACGATCCGCGTCGGATCGGCGGGCGGCTCGCCGCGATTGATCGCATCGACCGCGGCCATGTTCGAGATCACCCGGCCAAGGTTGGTGTACCGCTTGTCGAGGCTGAAGCGCGGGTAGAAGACGATGAAGAACTGGCTGTTCGCGCTGTCCTCGCCCTGCGCGCGCGCCATCGACAGCGTGCCGCGGACATGCGGCATCGGGTTGAATTCGGCTGCCAGGTCGGGAAGCGACGAGCCGCCCTGCCCGGTCCCCGTGGGATCGCCGGTTTGCGCCATGAAGCCGTCGATCACGCGGTGGAAGATCACCCCGTCGTAGAACCCCTGGCGGGTCAGCGTCTTGATCCGCTCGATATGGCCGGGTGCCCAGCTCGGCATCAGCCGGATCGCGACTCGCTCGCCATTCGAGAGGTCGAGCACGAGGATGTTCTCGCGATCTTCCGTGAGATTGTAGTTGATCGGCGCGTAGGTCGGCGCAGCTTCGGCCGCGGCCTCGACCGGTGCCTCCTGAGCATGGACGATCGTGGAAATTCCCGCCATCGGCGTGGCGACCAGCGCTGCGAGCGCGGCAAGGGCAGGCGAAAGCTTCAACATGGATCGTCCGTCTATTGGGAAATGGGCATCTATTGGAATATGTGAACGCGGCGCGGTCTAGCCTCCACGCGCTGTCGGTTCAATGAATGGTTCAATAGTCGCCCTTGCGGCCGAGCTTTTCGACCCGCGCCACAACATCGTCGCGCACCTCTTCGCTGACGAAAGGCGAGATATCGCCGCCATAGAGCGCGATTTCCTTCACCAGTCGCGATGCGATCGGCTGGAGCGAGACATCCGCCATCAGGAAAACGGTCTCGATGTCGTCGTCGATCTGCTGGTTCATCCCCGCCATCTGATACTCATATTCGAAATCCGCGACCGCGCGCAGCCCGCGCACGATCACGTTCGCGCCTTGCGCCTTGGCGAATTTCATCAGCAGTGCGTTGAAGCTGACCACCTCGACATTGCCCAGCCCCATGGTGGCGACCTCGCGCTCGACCATGGCGAGGCGTTCCGCCGTGTCGAACATCGGGTTCTTCGAAGGGTTGGTGGTTACCCCGACGATGAGCCAGTCCACGAGCTTGCAGCCGCGCCGCAAGATGTCCGCATGGCCGAGCGTGATGGGATCGAAGGTCCCGGGGTAGATGCCGATACGTTTGGTCATGGAAATGTTACCTGTCTCTTTCGACGATGTAGCGTGCCAGCGCCTTCAGCAGGCTGGCGTCCTCACCATGCGATGCGAGGCGCGCGATCGCCTGTTCGGTCAGCATCCTGGCCTGCTCGCGGGCCGGTTCGACCCCCATCAGCGTGACGAAAGTCGCCTTGCCCTGTCCCTCGTCCTTGCGCAGCGCCTTGCCCGCCTTGTCCGGGTCGCCCTCGACATCGAGGAGGTCGTCGGCAATCTGGAATGCCAGCCCGATATCGCGGGCATAGGCGCGCCAATGGACCCGGCCCTCGGGCGCTACCCGGCCAAGGATTGCGCCCATCTCGACACTCGCGGCGAGCAGCGCCCCGGTCTTGAGCTGCTGCAGCCGGGTGACCTGGCGCAAATCGTAATCCTGCCCCTCCGAGGCCATGTCCATCATCTGGCCACCCGCCATGCCCTCGTGCCCGCTGGCACGCGCCAGCGCACCGACCAGCTCGGCCCGGACGAAAGGATCGCCGGTGATTTCGGGGCGCACGAGAATGTCGAAGGCGAGCGCGTGGAGCGCATCGCCCGCCAGCACTGCGGTCGCTTCGTCGAACGCGCGGTGAACGGTGGGCTTGCCATGGCGCAGTGCATCATCGTCCATGCACGGCAGATCGTCGTGGATCAGCGAATAGGCATGGATCGCTTCCACCGCGCAGCCTGCATGGACCGCCGCCGTCCGGTCGACGCCATAAAGCTCGGCCACTGCAGCGAGCAGCAGCGGGCGGACCCGTTTGCCGCCGCCGATAGTGGCATAGCGCATCGCCTCGACCAGCCGCGCGCTGGTGTCGTCTGGCACCGGGAGATAGGAATCGAAGGCGTGGTCGATATCGACCTGGATTTGCTCCAGGGCCTCCTTGAGTTCGGCGTGCGAATTCTGGACTTCGGTCACACTCATCCCTCGGCGTCGAAGGGTTCCGTGCCCGACGGCTTGCCGGCGCCATCGGTGACGATCTTCTCGATCCGCGCCTGAGCGGCGTCGAGCCGCGCCTGGCAATGCTTGCGCAATTCCGCGCCGCGTTCGTAGAGCGAGATGCTCTCGTCGAGCGGCACATCGCCGCTTTCGAGCCGACGCACTACCTCTTCGAGCGCTTTCAGCGCATCCTCGAAATTCATCGGGGCGATATCCGCAGCGCCCCCTTCTGCCTGTCCCGTATCCATGGGTCAGGAGCATTGACCGCGCGGCTCCACCGGGTCAAGTAACCTGCCCAGGGGGAATGCTTAATGAAGTGGATTGTCGCCGAGCACGCCGCTGCGGCCTTTGGGCCGGCAATCGAGCCGACCATGCCGATCACCACGGAGTAGAGCGATGTTCATCGGACATTGGGCCCCGGCCTTCGCGGCTGCGGCCATCACGCGCGAAAGCCCGCGGCTGGGTACGCTGTTCATCGCCGCGCAGCTGGTCGACTGGGCGTTCGCGCTGTTCGTACTCGGTGGATTCGAACATCTGCGTCTGGTCCCCGGCATCACCGCGATGAACCCGCTCGACCTCTATCATATGCCGCTGTCGCACAGCCTGCTGGGAACCGCGGTGTTCGCGCTGGTGTTCGGCGTGGCGATCGGCGTCGGGTTGCGCAATGCGGTTGCCGGGTCCTGGGCTGCGGTCGTGGTGCTCAGCCATTGGCTGCTCGACCTTCTGGTCCACCGCCCCGATCTCACGCTCGCCAGCGGAGAGGACAAGCTGGGCTGGGGACTGTGGAACTATCCCGAAATCGCAATCCCGCTCGAGCTGGCGCTCACCCTGGGCGCCTTCCTGTGGTACATCCGCGCGACCAAGGGCCCGCTGGGTCCGCCACTGATCCTGATCGCGGTGATGCTGGCGCTGCAGGCCTTCAGCTGGTTCGGCCCCGAGCCGCAAGGGTCGCCCGTGGCGATGGTGCTGACCATGGTCACCGCCTTCGCGATCGTCACCGCGCTCGCCTTCTGGGTCGGGCGGACACGCTGGCACAAGCGCCACGTGGGGCTGGCGGTGGCGAGCGTGCGGCGCTAAGCGCGCGCGCATGGCAAACCCGACTTCCGCGATCACCCCCGAGACCGTCGAGCAGCATGGTCTCAGCCCCGAGGAATACGAGCGCGTGCTGCATGCGCTGGGGCGCGAGCCCAATATGGTCGAGCTCGGCATCTTCTCGGTGATGTGGTCGGAGCATTGCTCCTACAAGAGCTCGCGGCTGCATTTGAAGAAGCTGCCGACCGAGGCGCCCTGGGTGATCTGCGGCCCCGGCGAGAACGCAGGCGTGATCGATATCGGCGACAATCAGGCGGCGATCTTCAAGATGGAGAGCCACAACCACCCCAGCTATATCGAACCCTATCAGGGCGCGGCGACGGGTGTGGGCGGCATATTGCGCGATGTCTTCACTATGGGCGCAAGGCCGGTCGCCAACGCCAATGCGCTGCGCTTCGGACGGCCCGAGCACCCCAAGATGAAGCATCTGGTGCAGGGCGTGGTCGCCGGGATCGGCGGCTACGGCAATTGCGTCGGCGTGCCGACAGTCGCGGGCGAGACCAATTTCCACCCCGCATACGATGGCAACATTCTCGTCAACGCGATGACCGTGGGCGTCGCCGATGCCGACAAGATCTTTTACTCCGCTGCCACCGGCGTGGGCAATCCGATTGTCTATGTCGGCTCCAAGACCGGGCGCGACGGAATCCATGGCGCAACCATGGCGAGCGCCGATTTCGGCGAGGATTCGGACGCCAAGCGTCCCACTGTCCAGGTCGGCGACCCCTTCACCGAGAAGCTGCTGATCGAGGCCTGCCTCGAACTGATGGCTACCGATGCGATCGTCGCGATCCAGGACATGGGCGCGGCGGGGCTGACCTCCTCCAGCGTCGAAATGGCGACCAATGGCAAGGCGGGTATCCGCCTCGACATGAACCAGGTCCCCTGCCGCGAAGAAGGGATGACTCCCTACGAAATGATGCTCAGCGAGAGCCAGGAGCGCATGCTCATGGTCCTGAAGCCCGGGCGCGAGGCGGAGGCCGAGGCGATCTTCGCCAAGTGGGAACTCGATTTCGCGGTCATCGGCGAGGTCACCGACACCAGGCATATGGTGCTCGTGTTCGACGGCGAGGTGGTCTGCGACATCCCGCTCGGCCCGCTCGCTGCCGACGCGCCCGAATACGACCGGCCTTATCTCTCGAAAGAGGAATACAAGGCCTGGGCCAAGGTCGAATCGCTTGGCGAGGTTCCGCAAAGCGACGATATCGCTGCGGACCTGCTCAAGATGATGGCGAGCCCTGCGCTCGCCTCGCGCCGCTGGATCGCCGAGCAATACGACAGCCAGGTCGGTGCCGATACGCTCCAGACCGGCGGCGATGCCGGTGTGGTCCGGGTCCACGGCACGAAGAAAGCGCTGGCGATCACCACCGACTGCACTCCGCGCTACGTCTATGCCGACCCCTACGAGGGTGGCAAACAGGCGATCGCCGAGGCCTATCGCAATCTGTGCGCGGTGGGCGCGCGCCCGCTGGCGGTGACCAATTGCCTCAATTTCGGCAACCCGCAGCGGCCCGAGATCATGAGCCAGTTCGTCCACGCGCTCGAGGGCATGGGCGAAGCCTGCCGCGCGCTCGACTTCCCCATCGTGAGCGGCAACGTCAGCCTCTACAACGAAAGCAAGGCGACGGGTGGCGGCAGCGCGATCCTTCCCACACCGGCCATCGGCGGGGTGGGGATCCTCGAGGATTACGCCAAGATGATGACCATGCCCTTCAAGGCTGCGGGCGAACGGATCGCCACCATCGGCTTCCATCACGAGGCGATCGGCCAGTCGCTATGGCTCCGCGAGATCCACGGCCGCGAGGATGGCGAGAGCCCGATGGTCGATCTCAAGGACGAGCGGCTCTGCGGCGAGATCGTCCGCCGGCTGATCGAACAGGGCAAGCTCACCTCAGTCCACGATGTCAGCGATGGCGGGCTGGCGGTGGCGCTGGCCGAAATGGCGCTGGCGAGCGGCATCGGCGCCGAACTGAAGGAGATGACCAGCGAATTCGCCTTCAGCGAGACGCAGGCGCTCTATGTCGTGACCTATTCCGACGATGTCGAATTCGACCTGGAGGAAGTCCCCTTCACCGAGATCGGCCGCACGGGCGGAGATGCGCTGGTGCTTAACCGCACTGCAATTGCGCTGGCCGATCTGCGCGAGGCGCACGCGAGCTTCTTCCGCGACTGGATGGAAGCGTGACCCGGATAGCATCGTCATGCTGAACCCGTTTCAGCATCCATCCCTTCTCCTTGCACCGATGGTGCGGGTTGAAGCATGGACCCTGAAACAAGTTCAGGGTGACGGGATGGCGGGCGGCGGCACGCCTTCTGGATCGAGCACATGACCGGCGGCTACTCCGGCACCCCGTTGGTGCGGACGCTCGACCTGCGCGACGGGCAACGGGTATGGTTCGACGCGATGCCCGAAAGCGTGATCGACGAGATCGACGAATACGCGCTCGAACTCATCTTCGTCGCCGATCCCTCCGAGGGTGTCGATGCGGCGCATGTCTTCGTCACCGAGACAACCGATCTTGCCGCCAAGCTGGCGACGCTGCGGCAGCAGCTTGCGCCCGACGGTCAGGTCTGGGTGAGCTGGCCCAAGCCCTCCTCCGGCGTCTCCACCGACATCAATGCGGACAAGGTTCGCGGAGCGGGTCAGCCGGAGGGCTTTGTCGACACCAAGGAAGCGTCGGTTGGCGACGACTGGTGCGGCATCAAACTGGTGATCCGCAAGGACCTGCGTTGATCCGCACGGCTCCAGCGCCGCACCGCCAGGGCTAAGCTGCCGCAGCCAGCTCCGCTTTTTCGTTCTTCGCCAGCAGGTCGTAGGGGTCGATCCCCTCCTCGCGCCAGATGCGATGGCATTCCCGATACCAGTGCGGCTCGGGAATGTTGAGTTCCGCTCGTGCCTGCTCGAGATCCTTCGCCAGCAATTCGCGGATCGGCATCTCCACCAGCGGCGGGCAGGCGACGCCGGTGCGCTGCGCCTGGCGACAGGCGCGAAACACCGGCGCCTTGCTCTTAACCGATTTCTTGATGTTGAGAGCTCCGGCGTAGCCGATCAGCAGGTGGCCGTGGCTGGGCGACTGGCCATGGGTGAACAGCAGCACGCATTGCTCGCCCAGCCCGTCGCGGCCATAGCCGGTCAGCACATGCATCAGATCATGCGTGTCGCGCGAACGATAGCCGAACCATTCGACCAGATCGCCGTATTTGGCCCGCCCCAGCTTGTCTGCTTCGGCGACCAGACCAGCAGCGGAGAGCCCCTCGCGCTCCATGAAATCGCAATAGGCCTGCGCGACGGAGCCCTTGGGCAAGTGGCGCAAGGCCTCGTGATCGTCGAGGATCGGCGGCAGGAACGGCTCTTCGGCGCGCAGCTTCTCGCCCTGTTCGCTCAGCGCCAGCGCACGTACACGCGGCATGAAGCTCTTCGACGGGAGCGCTTCGAAGATCTTGAACACGTGGCTGGTCTCTTCCTTGTCCCTGAGCAGGTCGCGGAAATGGCCATAGGCCTTCGGCAGCGAATATTTGGGCTCGACGCGGCGTGGATCGCGCAACAGCGTCCCGTCACGGGCGCATTCGACTGGGGTCTGGATGGCGTTCTGATCGGTCATGCACGGGCCTTTACTGACAGAAATGTCAATATAGCCTTATCGGCCAACGAATGGAAGCTATCGCGCGACCCATTCGCTTTCGGGGATGTCGAACAGTTTTAGCACAGCGGAGATATCGCCGCTGTCGATCCGCCCGTTGGCAGCCTCGCGCGCTTTGGGCTTGGCGCGATAGGCAATGCCGTAATCCGCCGCCTGCAGCATCGGGATGTCATTCGCGCCGTCGCCCAGGGCGAGCACGCGCGCGCCCTCGCCCAATTGCCCGCGCTCTTCTTCCAGCGTGGCGCGTTTGGTCCCGGCATCGCTGATCGGACCGGCGAGCTCGCCGGTCAGTCTGCCATCGCCGACCGCAAGCCGATTGCCGACCACGCGGTCGAAGCCGAGCTGCTCGCCGACCTCATCGGCGAAATGGTGGAACCCGCCGGTCACGAGAACTGCGCGACAGCCGCGCGACTTGAGCGTCGCCACCAGCGTGCGGGCGCCTTCCACCGGCGCGATCCGATCGGCGAGGCAATGCGCTATCGCGTCTTCTTCGAGCCCCGCGAGCAGCCCGACCCGCTCCGTCAGCGCCTGCCCGAAATCAAGTTCACCCCGCATCGCCCGTTCGGTGATGGCAGAAATTTGCGGCTTGATGCCGGCATAATCGGCCAGTTCGTCGATGCATTCCTGCCCGATGATGGTGGAATCCATATCCGATACGAGCAGCCGCGGCAGTTCGATCAAGTGATCGGCGGCAAGCAAGTCGCAGGGCCCGAAATGCGTATCGAGGATCGTTCGCACCGGTGCCAGTTCGGCATGGGGAAAGGACAATTGCAGCACATCGCCGCAGAAATCGAGCATCCCCGCCATGGCTACCGGCATCCCAGCCGCGTCCAGAGCCGTCATGGCTGCCTCGAGGCGGGTTTCGAGACCGGTCTGGTCTGCTATCATCCGAACAATGAGCACGCGCGAAACTCCTGAAAAACAATCGCCAAACCCGCCGGTCGCGCTCATCGCAGGGCCGACCGCCAGCGGCAAGAGCGATCTGGCGGTGCGACTGGCGCAGGAGTTGGAGGCCGACGGCAGGCGCGCGGTGGTGATCAATTGCGACAGCGCGCAGGTCTATGCCGACCTGCGCGTGCTCTCCGCGCGGCCCACGCTTGCGGAGATGGGCGGGATCGAACACCGGCTGTTCGGCACATGGGACGGCGCGGTGCCCTGCTCAGCCGCCGAGTGGGCCGCAGCCGCCAAATCCGTGATCGCCGAACTGCACGTAGCGCAGGCGGTGCCGATCCTGTGCGGCGGCACGGGGCTCTATATGCGTACGCTGATCGACGGGATCGCGCCGATTCCCGATATCGACCCCGCTACGAGATCGGCGGTCCGCACCCTTCCGCGGGATGATGCGCGCGCTGCGCTCGAGCGCGAGGATCCCGAGGCCGCCGCCCGCCTCGCCCCCGCCGATCGCTCGCGCACCACCCGCGCGCTCGAAGTGGTGCGTGCCACCGGGCAGACTCAGCGCCACTGGCAGGCGCGCAAGGCCGGCGGGATCGGCAAGGAGATCGACCTCCACCCGTTGATCCTGCTGCCCGATCGCGAGTGGCTGTTCGAACGCTGCGATCGGCGCTTCGCCGCGATGCTCGACCATGGCGCGGAGCTTGAGGTGGCAGCGCTTCTGAAAAGGGGCCTCGATTCCGCTCTTCCCGTCATGCGCGCCATCGGCGTTCCAGAGATCGCAGCGCTGATAGAAGGCGACTTGACCCGCGAAGAGACCATCGCTGCAGGTCAAACCGCGACACGCCAATATGCCAAGCGCCAGTACACCTGGTTCCGCAACCAGCCGCCGGCAGAGTGGCCGCGCCGGGATAGCGCTGATTGTGCCGCCCGCAGTATTTTTGTTTCTTTGTTTCAAAACGCGCGTTGACAGCGCACTATTCGGATTCCATAGCGGTCCTCGTCGGCCCGGCGCGTGACCCCCGCGTCGGGCCGATTTGCGCCTGCCGGTTGGCAAGGTGCCAACGGGGCGCGAAACCAATGGAGAGAAGTGTGGCTGCCCAGCGCAACGGTGCGCAGATATTGATCGACTGCCTCGCGGCGCAGGATGTCGAATTCGTGTTCGGCTATCCCGGCGGCGCGGTCCTGCCGATCTACGACGAGCTGTTCGCGGACACCCGCCTGCGCCATATCCTCGTCCGCCATGAGGCGGGCGCGGCGCATGCTGCCGAGGGCTACGCCCGCTCGACCGGCAAGCCCGGCGTGGTGCTGGTCACCAGCGGCCCCGGTGCCACCAATGCGGTCACCGGGATTGCCGATGCCTGGATGGATTCGATCCCCATGGTGGTGATCACCGGCCAGGTTCCCACCGGGCTGATCGGCACCGACGCCTTCCAGGAAGCCGACACGGTCGGAATCACACGCCATTGCACCAAGCACAATTATCTCGTGAAGGACCCCGCGCGGCTTGCCGCGACAATCGAGGAAGCCTTTCGCATCGCCACCACCGGGCGGCCTGGCCCGGTGCTGGTCGACATCCCCAAGGACGTCCAGATCGCGTTGGTGGACACCGCAGAGGACGGCGAGGCACCAATGCCCTCAGCCCGCTACCAGCCCCGCACCCGTGCCGAACCCGAGGAGATCGCCGAGGCGGTCGCAATGCTGGCGGCGGCGGAGCGACCCGTATTCTACACCGGCGGCGGGGTCATCAACGCCGGACCAAAGGCTTCGGAATTGTTACGCCAGCTCCAGCAGGCCACCGGCGCGCCCGTCACCAGCACGCTGATGGGTCTGGGTGCCTTCCCCGCCGAACATCCCGACTGGCTCGGGATGCTGGGGATGCACGGCACCTACGAGGCAAACATGGCGATGAACCGCGCCGATCTGATCGTCGCAGTCGGCGCACGGTTCGACGATCGGGTGACCGGAAGACTGGATGCTTTCGCTCCGCAGGCCAAGAAGATCCACATCGATATCGACCGGGCCAACATCAACAAGGTCGTTCCCGTCGATCTCGGCGTGGTCGGTGATTGCGCGCAGGTACTCGACCAGCTGCTGGAGGCCTGGGGCTCGCGCAGCGCGCAGGACATGGGCGAATGGAAGGCTCGGATCGCGGGTTGGAAGGCGCGCCAGTGCCTCGCCTATCCCGACAGCTCCGACTGCATCATGCCGCAAAAATCGATCGAACGACTGTTCGCGCTGACCCGCGACCGCGACCCGATCATCACCACCGAAGTGGGCCAGCACCAGATGTGGGCGGCGCAGTATTTCGGCTTCTTCGGGCCCAACAAGTGGCTCACAAGCGGGGGCCTGGGCACGATGGGCTATGGCCTGCCCGCGGCGATCGGCGCGCAATTGGGCAATCCGGATGCGCTGGTCATCGACATCGCTGGCGAGGCCTCGATCCAGATGAACATCCAGGAGCTGGGCACCGCGAGCCAGTATCGCCTGCCGGTAAAGGTCTTCATTCTCAACAACGAATATATGGGGATGGTCCGCCAGTGGCAGGAGCTGACCTACGAGAGCCGCTACTCCAATTCCTATTCCGACAGCCTCCCCGATTTCGTCGCGCTGGCTGAAGCCTATGGCTGGAAGGGCATCCGTATCTCGGATGAATCCGAACTCGACGCGGGCATCCAAGCCATGCTCGCACACGATGGCCCTGTGATGGTCGATTGCCGGGTCTCGCCCGACGCCAATTGCTTCCCGATGATCCCCAGCGGCGCCGCGCACACCGAGATGTTGATGTATGGCGACACGGTGGGCGGGACCATGGACGACGCGGCAAAGGCGCTGGTATGATGAGCGCGAACGACCAACCTTTCGCCGAACGCCACGTCCTCAACGTCATCGTCGACAATGAGGCGGGCATCCTTGCCAAGATCGCCGGGCTGTTCACTGCGCGCGGCTACAATATCGACAGCCTCACGGTGGCGGATATCTCGGAGGACCATGCGGTCAGCCGGATCACCATCGTCACTCGCGGTCCCGAACCCGTGATCGACCAGATCCGCGCCCAGCTCGAACGGCTGATCCCGGTCCACAAGGTCATCGACCTCACCGAGCACGGCGCGCATGTCGAGCGCGAGCTGGCGCTGGTCAAGGTCGCAGGCAAGGGCGAGGCGCGGGTCGAAGCGCTGCGTATCGCCGAGCTGTTCCGCGCCAATGTGGTCGACACCACGACAGCGAGCTTCGTCTTCGAGCTGACCGGCTCGCCCGCCAAGCTCGACAGCTTCATAGCGTTGATGCGCGAGCTCGGGCTGGTCGAAGTCGGCCGCTCGGGGATCGTTGGAATGATGCGCGGAGCGGACCAAGATTAGTGCCAGCCCGACCATATCGGGCAAGACCAATGAGGTAATTATGCAAGTCTATTACGATGCCGATTGCGACCAGCAGCTGATCAAGGACAAGAAGGTCGCCATCATCGGCTATGGCAGCCAGGGCCATGCCCATGCCCAGAACCTGCGCGACAGCGGGGTAGCCGAGGTGGTCGTCGCACTGCGCGAGGGCTCGGCCAGCGCCGCAAAGGCGCGCGAGGCGGGCTTCGAGGTCAAATCGGTCGCCGAGGCCGCCCAATGGGCAGATCTGGTGATGGTGCTCGCACCAGACGAGCATCAGGCGAAAATCTACGCCGGCGAGATCGCGGGACAGATGAAGCCAGGCGCCGCACTCGCCTTCGCGCACGGGCTCAACGTCCATTTCGGGCTGATCGAGCCGCCCGCCGAACTCGATGTCATTATGATCGCCCCGAAGGGCCCTGGCCACACGGTGCGCAGCGAGTATCTCAAGGGTGGCGGTGTCCCCTGCCTGATCGCGGTCCATCAGGAAAGCAGCGCCAGCGGCGACAATGGCTACGCCAAGCAGCTTGCCCTGTCCTACGCCAGCGCGGTGGGCGGTGGTCGCGCCGGCATCCTCGAGACCGATTTCAAGGAGGAATGCGAGACCGATCTGTTCGGCGAACAGGCGGTGCTGTGCGGCGGGATCACCCATCTCATCCAGGCCGGGTTCGAGACGCTGGTCGAGGCGGGCTACGCCCCCGAGATGGCCTATTTCGAATGCCTCCACGAGACCAAGCTGATCGTCGATCTGCTCTACGAAGGCGGCATCGCCAACATGCGCTATTCGATCAGCAACACCGCCGAATACGGCGACATAAAAACCGGCCCGCGGATCATCACCGACGAGACCAAGGCCGAAATGAAGCGCGTGCTTGCAGATATCCAGTCGGGCCGTTTCGTCCGGGATTTCGTGCTCGACAACCAGGCCGGCCAGCCCGAACTCAAGGCCAGTCGCAAGGCCGCGCAGGCGCATCCGATCGAGAAGACCGGCGCGCAATTGCGCGCGATGATGCCCTGGATCGGCGCGAACCGGCTGGTGGACAAGGAGAAGAACTGAGGGGGTGGGTTTTGCGGAACGTCGGCTTCCGGTCGGGACCAGACGAGGGGTCAGTTCCGATATTGAGTGGGAATGGGACAGACCACCTCAGCAAAATTGAGCAGTCAAGATGTTGCCATAGCGATCGACGTTTGCGATGCTAGCTCAATGAAAATCCACGGACAACGCTGGCGTTATCAACTCGCAAACACTGAAGTTTTTGTAGATAACGCATTCAGTTGGTTCGGATGGGCACAAGAGCGGATGCTGATAAACGGTGAGGTATCGCAATCAGTAGGTTCTTGGTTTTCGTTCATGCGCAATTTCAACGAACCGTGGTTGACACTTAGCGGTGATGGTGAAATTGAAATTCTAATGCGATCTACACTGACGGGAGTTGACGTCGAGTTACGGCTTGATGGAGAAGTGGTCGAACACGAAGAGTTATTCGAAACTGCTTGGCAGGGCAGAGGCGCTTGGCCAGACGAAGGCCTATGGACAAAAACCGAACAGTTTTCCATTTTCAAACAGCTGTCGCCCCATTGACCGACGGATAGGCAACCGCCGACATTCTCATCGCGAACGTCTCCTAATGGGTCGGTAGCCGACAGACCGGTTTCGGGCCGGATCCGCTGGAACCTGACTTACTTCCCATACACAGACTTGGCCCCCCCTTTCGCCGCGGTGCCGCATTCCCCAAAGGCCGGGTGGACAAGCTCCCTCCTGCGAGCCACTATGCCGCGCAAAGAGATACACCGCCTATTGCCATCCCTTTCGCCAGCCGATCCCTTCCGGAGATTCCACCATGCGCAAGACGATCCTCACCGCCGCCGCCGCTACCGGCCTTGCCACGCTCGCCCTGACGGGTCTCACCGCGCAGGATGCGACCACGCCGGGTACGATGGATGTCTCGCGTGTCACTGCCGGCACCTATGCCACCGATCCCGGCCACTCGCTGGTCCAGTGGAGCGTCGATCACTTCGGCTTCAATCCCTATTTCGGCATCTTCGGCGATGTCGCGGGCACGCTGACGCTCGATCCCGCGGCGATCGAGGATGCCAAGGTCGATGTGCAGATCCCGATCGCCTCGGTCGCTGTGCCGAGCGCGGGTCTGCGCGATCACCTGCTGCGCCCCGGCAAGGATGGCGGCAGCCCCGATTTCTTCGGTGCCGAGCCGGGGATGGCGCGTTTCGTTTCCACCGAAGTTACCCAGCTGGGAGCAACGCGCGCGTTGATCGCGGGTACGCTGACCATGAACGGGCAGAGCGGCCCAGTCGTGCTGCTGACCGAGTTCAGCGGCGCGGGCGCCAACCCGATGAGCCAGGCCGAAACGGTCGGCTTCACCGCCACCACCACCATCGACCGATCGAACTGGGGAATCGGTTACGCCATTCCCATGGTCTCGGATGCGGTCGATCTGAAGATCAGCGTCGCCTTTGAAAAGCAGTGAGGTTGGCGGAGCTGTCGGCGCAGGTGGACTGACCGCGCGATGCGTCTGACCGACTGCCACAATATCGACGATTTCCGGCGGCTGGCGCAAAAGCGCCTGCCCTGGCCGGTGTTCGACTATATCGACGGCGCCGCCGATGACGAGCTGACCAAGGCGCGCAACACATCCGCATTCGACGATGTCGATCTGGTTCCCGATGTCCTTGCGGGCGTCGGCACCATCGACACCTCGTGCACAATCATGGGGCGCAAAAGCGCGCTGCCGCTGATGCTCAGTCCGACCGCGCTGCAGCGCGCCTTCCACCGCGATGGCGAGCGCGCGGTGGCGAAGGCGGCGGACAGGTTCGGGGTGTGGTTCGGCATCTCCAGCCTGGCGACGCATTCGATCGAGGAGGTGGCCGCGCTGACTGCGGGCCCCAAGCTTTTCCAGCTCTATGTGCACAAGGACAAGGGGCTCAACGCGGCGATGATCGAGCGCTGTCAGGCTAGCGGTTTCGACGCGCTGGCGTTGACGGTGGACACCATCGTCTCCGGCAAGCGCGAGCGCTGCCTGCGTTCGGGATTCACCACCCCGCCGCGCTTTTCGGCGTCCTCGCTGTGGAGTTACGCCACTCGGCCACGCTGGACCGCGGGCTATGTCTTCAGCCCCAAGTTCCGCCTGCCCAATCTCGACGGCCATGTGGTCGAGGGGACGGGCAAGCCGGTCAGCATCCAGGACTATTTCAACACCATGCTCGACACCGGCATGGACTGGGACACCGCCGCACGGATCCGGCAGGACTGGGGCGGGACCTTCTGCCTCAAGGGCATCATGAGCGCGGGCGATGCGCGCCGCGCGGTGGAGATCGGGGCGGATGCGATCATGGTCTCCAACCACGGCGGGCGACAGCTCGACGGCAGCCGCGCGCCCTTCGACCAGCTGCGCGAGATCGTCGATGCGGTGGGCGGCGAGATCGAGATCATCTGCGACGGCGGGGTGCGGCGGGGCACGCATGTGTTGAAGAGCTTGTGCGCGGGCGCGACCGCTGCCTCGGGCGGACGGCTGTATCTCTATGCGCTCGCCGCCGCGGGACAGGACGGGGTCGAGCGCGCGCTGGCGATCCTGCAGGACGAGATCGAGCGCGGGATGCGACTGATGGGGGTGACCGCCATCGATCAGCTCACCCCCGACCGGCTGCGGTGGCGTTAGCGGGCTTTAACTCCCGCGCGCCGCCTGCGCCGAAGCTTCGACCCGGCTCTTGTCCGCCAGCAGGATCGTGCTGGTGCCCTTGGCCAGTATCGTGCCGTGTTCGTCTTTCAGATGGCCCTCGTAGAAGCTGGTGCGCTTCCCGTGGCGCTCGACCCAGCCCTCGGCGATCACCTTACCCGGGCGTGCGGGCGCGAAGAAGCTGACCTTGAGCTCCAGCGACATCGGGACGATATCCTTACCGTTCTTCGCCATCGCCGCATGCGCCATCGCGGCGTCGATCCAGCCGGTGATGAAGCCGCCCTGCACCACCCCGCCCGAATGGCACTGCTCCTCCTTGGCCTCATATTCGAGCGTGGCGCGGCCCTCCGGGTCCATCGTGACGAGGCGGATCAGCCCCATGGTTTCGTAGAGCGTGTGGTGTTCGGCCATGGTTTCCCCTGGATGCTGGCTTGATGATGATATGGAAGCAGACGAAAGAATATTTCTTCCCATGGCGCGCGGGCTTTGGCTTTACAAGCCTGCCGCACCATTGCATGGACCGAAGCATGCGAAGCGAGGCTGGCCTGCTGCTACGACTTACGCGCCCTTGGGCGTGACAGTTCGCGCGCCCACTGCGGCGCGCTGAACGCCCAAGGGACTGCCGCCGCCGCCTCTCCATCTTCGTTATTCCAGAGTCCGTCCAATGCCCATGCTGAGCGATCCCGGCCGCAAATACGCGCCCTTCCCGCAGGTCCAACTGCCCGACAGGCAGTGGCCGACCCGCACCATCACCGCCCCGCCCCGCTGGCTCTCGACCGATCTGCGCGACGGCAATCAGGCGATCGTCGACCCGATGGACGCGCACAAGAAGAACCGCTTTTTCGACCTCCTGTGCGAGATTGGAGTAAAAGAGATCGAGGTCGGCTTTCCCAGCGCGGGACAGACCGAATTCGACTTCATCTCCGGGCTGGTGCGCTCGGGCCGCGTGCCCGACGATGTGATGGTCCAGGTGCTGACCCAGAGCCGCGAGGATCTGATCCGCACCAGCTTCGCCAGCCTCGAGGGTGCGCATGCGGCGATCGTCCATCTCTACAATGCGGTCAGCCCCGCCTGGCGCGAGATCGTCTTCGGGATGAGCCGCGAGCAGGTGCGCGACATCGCGGTGGCGGGCGCCAAGGTGATGCGCGACGAGGCGGCAAAACACCCGGGCACGCAGTGGCATTTCGAATATTCTCCCGAAACCTTCTCCACCGCCGAATTGGATTTCAGTCTCGAGGTCTGCGAGGCCGTGATGGGCGTGCTGGCGCCGACACCTGAGCATCCGATTATCCTCAACCTGCCCGCCACGGTCGAGGCGGCGACTCCCAATATCTACGCCGACCAGGTCGAATATTTCATCCGCAACCTGCCCAATCGGGCAGCGGCGGTGATCAGCCTGCACACGCATAACGACCGAGGCACCGGGGTCGCGGCGGCGGAGCTGGCGTTGATGGCGGGCGCGGACCGGGTCGAGGGCTGCCTGTTCGGCAATGGCGAACGCACCGGCAATTGCTGCCTGGTGACGATGGCCCTCAATCTCTACACCCAAGGCATCGACCCCCAGCTCGATTTCTCCGATATCGACCGGGTCATCGAGACGGTCGAATATTGCAACCAGATCCCGGTCCATGAGCGCCATCCCTATGGCGGCGAACTGGTGTTCACTGCGTTCTCGGGTAGCCACCAGGACGCGATCAAGAAGGGCTTCGCCGCCGCCGAGCGCCAGAACGACGAGCACTGGCGCGTGCCCTATCTGCCGATCGATCCCGCCGATCTGGGACGCAGCTACGAGGCGGTGATCCGGGTCAATTCGCAGAGCGGCAAGGGCGGTTTTGCCTGGGTGCTCGAACAGGATCAGGGGCTCAAACTGCCCAAGCGGATGCAGGCGCATTTCAGCCCGCACGTCCAGCGCATGGCCGATAGCTTGGGCCGCGAGCTCACCGCGGCGGATATCTGGGAGGCGTTTCGCGACGCCTACCATGTCCAGACCGCGGACAAGCACTTCCAGCTGGTCGACTACGAGGAACGCCGCGCCGCCGATGGTACACGCCTCTTCACCGGGACGATCGCGGTCGATGGCGAGGAGCAAACCGTCAGCGGGCGTGGCAACGGGTTAATCTCCTCGGTGCTGACGACAATCGAGGAGGCCTTCGGGCTCAGCCTCGAGGTGGTCGACTACACCGAGCACGCGCTGGGCACCGGCCGCGATGCGCGCGCCGCCGCCTATCTCGAGTGCCGGACACCTGAAGGCGCGATCATCTGGGGCGTCGGGATCGACGAGGATGTTGCCACCGCCAGCGTCCGCGCGGTGCTGAGCGCGGCGAATTCGGCGCGAGCGGGATGATGCTTCTGTCCGCCACCGATGGGCGCTGATACGGTCGATCACGAATCAAAAGCCTTGGGAGGGGCACGCCACATGACCGAAGCCATTATCGAACCCGATCTGCCGATCGTCGACCCGCATCATCACCTGTGGGATCTGCGCGCACTGGTGCCCGCCTTCCCCGAGCCGCGCCACGCCTTCATCGAGGCGATAGCGGGGGCGGCCTATTACACTTTCGACCAGCTCCAGGCCGATACCCACAGCGGCCACAATATCGTTGCCACGGTGTTCATGGAATGCGGTGCCTTCTACGATCCGGCGCGCGGCGAGGCGATGAAGCCGGTCGGCGAGGTCGAATTCGTCAATGGCGTCGCGGCGCAGGGTGCGAGCGGACTCTATGGCGACTATCGCCCTTGCGCCGGGATCGTCGGCCATGCGGATCTGACGCTGGGCGATGCGGTGAAGCCGGTGGTCGAGGCGCTGATCGCGGCGGGCAACGGTCGCTTCAAGGGCATCCGCCACGCCGGGGCCTGGGATGCCGATCCCGAGGTGCTCGGCCCACCCTTCCACGCGCCGCAGGGGCTCTACGGCTCCGAAGCCTTCCGCGCGGGTTTCGCGGCCTATTCCGAATACGGGCTGACCTTCGATGCCTGGCTTCTCGAACCGCAGCTGGGCGATCTGCTCGATCTCGCGCGGGCTTTCCCCGAGCAGCAGATCGTGCTCGATCATTGCGGCACCCCGCTCAACATCGCCAGCTATCGCGGGAAATTGCCCGAGAATTTTACCCGTTGGCAGGAAAGTATTCACGACCTCGCCGAATGCCCCAATGTCGCCGTCAAGCTCGGCGGGCTGGCGATGGCCTTCTGCGGCATGCCCGAGGAAGGGCCCGAGCGCGGCTGCGGTTCGGAAGAACTGGCGCAGCAATGGGACCCCTACATCACCAGCTGCATCGAAGCCTTCGGGCCCGAGCGCGCCATGTTCGAGAGCAATTACCCGGTCGATCGCTGGGGCGCGAGCTATGCAGTGTTGTGGAACGCCTTCAAGCGGCTCGCCAACGGCGCCTCGGACGCCGAGAAGCGCAAGCTGTTCGCGGGCACCGCGGCGCGGATCTACGATATCGAGCACGTCCTGCCCGCAGGCTGACACCCTTCCGTTACGTCAATCTCGACAGCTTGCGACACGCTTCGTAAGCCAGCCTTCGAACAAGTCATACGACTAGAGGAACGCCCATGCCCCTGCCCGCCCCCTTCGACAGATTGCGCCTGCCGGTGATTGGATCGCCGCTGTTTATCGTCTCCGGCCCGGAGCTGGTGATCGCGCAATGCAAGGCGGGCATCGTCGGCAGCTTCCCCGCATTGAACGCGCGGCCGCAATCCGAGCTCGACGAATGGCTGCACCGCATCACCGAAGAGCTGGCGGCGCACAATCGCGATCATCCCGAACGCCCCGCCGCGCCCTATGCGGTCAACCAGATCGTCCACAAATCCAACGACCGGCTCGAGGCCGATATGGCAACCTGCGCCAAATGGCAGGTGCCGCTGGTGATCACCTCGCTCGGCGCGCGCGAGGAGGTCTTCTCCGCGGTCAAGAGCTGGGGCGGGATCTCGATGCACGATGTCATCAATAACCGCTTCGCGCACAAAGCGATCGACAAGGGCGCGACCGGGCTGATCCCGGTGGCGGCCGGCGCCGGCGGTCATGCCGGCACGCTCAGCCCCTTCGCGCTGATGCAGGAAATCCGCGAATGGTTCGACGGGCTGGTCGCGCTCTCGGGCTCGATCGCACACGGGCGCTCGATCCTCGCAGCGCAGGCGCTGGGCGCGGATTTCGCCTATATCGGCTCGCCCTGGATCGCCACCGACGAAGCCAATGCCGACACCGGTTACAAGGAGGGTATCGTCGAGGCCGACGCCGATGGCATCGTCTACACCAACCTCTTCACGGGGGTTCACGGGAATTACCTGCGTTCGAGCATCGAGGCGGCCGGGCTTGACCCCGAAGCACTGCCGACCAGCGATCCCAGCAAGATGAATTTCGGCAGCGGCGGCAACACCAAGGTCAAGGCCTGGAAGGATATCTGGGGTTCGGGCCAGGGGGTCGGGACCGTCAAGTCGGTCGGCCCGGTGGCCGATATGGTCGATCGCTTCGAGCGCGAATACGAGGCAGCGAAGGCCGCGCTGGCCGCAGCGACCGCCTAGAAGATTCCCTGCGCCAGCCCTTCGGCGAGCGCGGCGCCGAGCTCGCGGGCCTCATCAAGCCGCGCTTTCGGGACGGTCTTGGAGGCGAGGATCTCCTCGGGCGTCTGCGCCGAGGTGTTGACGATCACCCGCTCGGCGACGCGCTTCAGCCGCCAGCCTTGTGCGATCCGGTCGAGCTGGCGCTGCGCCCCCTCCCCGTCCGAACCCGCGGCGATCAGCGTGACAAAGGGTCGCCCTTCGATCCGACCCAGCACGGGGTAATAGCAGCGGTCGAACATCTCCTTCATTTCGCCGCTCATGCTGGCGAGGTTTTCGGGGCAGACGAAAAGATAGCCCTGTGCCTCTAGGAGGTGCTCCGGCGTGATTTCGTTCGCTGCCATCAGCACCGCGCGTTCCCCGGCTCCGACCTTGGCAGCTTGCGCCAGGGCCTCGCTGGTGCCTGTGCGGCTGTGCCAGGCGATGAGGAGCGGTGGTGCGGACATGCCTGCGAGCATCGCCTCCACCGGGGAATTGTCAACACGCGCGGCTTTGCCTGCGCGCTCCGTCGGGATAGAGTGGCGTCATGGTCACCAACGCTGCAAATACCCATGGGGCAAATCACGTCTTCGGCGTCTCGCACTCGCTCTCGGGTCGCGGCTGGCGCTGGCGGCGCGGCAATATGGAGATGGCCGAGGGCGCGATCCCGCTCGATCGCGACATCGTCACCCAGCTGCTGCTGGCGCGCGGGGTCGAGGAAAGCGATCTTGAACGCCATCGCAACCCGACGCTGCGCGGCTTTCTCCCCGACCCCAGCGGCTTCAACGACATGGACGCCGCCGCCGACCGCATCGCGCAGGCAGTGCTCAGCGGGGAGCAGGTTACCGTCTATGGCGATTACGATGTCGATGGCGCGACCAGCTCGGCGTTGCTGATCCTGCTGCTGCGCGATCTTGGGCATCACGCCGATTACTACATCCCCGACAGGTTGCTCGAGGGGTACGGCCCCTCGGGAGAGGCGCTGGTAAAGCTCGGGGAGGCGGGCAGCAGCCTGATCGTCACGGTCGATTGCGGAGCCATGGCGCATGACGCGCTGCAGCAGGCGCATGACGCGGGGATCGATGTCATCGTGGTCGATCACCACAAATGCTCTCCCGATCTCCCGCGCACCGTGGCGCTGGTCAATCCCAACCGCCTCGACGAGGATGACGAGGCTGCCGCGCACGGCCATCTCGCCGCGGTCGGAGTCGCCTTCCTGCTCGCCATCGCGCTGGTCCGGGTGCTGCGCGAGCGCGACTATTTCGCGACCCGCGCGGAGCCCGACCTGTTCGCGCTGCTCGATCTGGTGGCGCTGGGCACGGTGGCCGATGTCGCCGCGCTGCACGGGCTCAACCGCGCCTTCGTGGCGCAGGGGCTCAAGGTCATGGCAAAGCGGCAGAACATCGGCATGGCGGCGTTGATCGACGCGAGCCGGTTGAAGCGCGCGCCCGCCTGCAGCGATCTCGGCTTCGCGCTCGGCCCGCGCATCAACGCCGGTGGGCGGGTCGGCGAATCGACGCTGGGGGTGCGGCTGCTCACCACGCAGGACCCCGCCGAGGCGCGGGCCATCGCCGCGCAACTTTCGGAACTCAACGAGGATCGCCGCACGATCGAGGCCGCGGTGCAGGAGGCGGCGGAGGAACAGCTCGCCGGCCAGCACAACCGCGCGGTGGTAGTGATCGCGGGCAAGGGCTGGCACCCAGGGGTGATCGGCATCGTCGCCGGGCGGATCAAGGAAGCGAGCGGCAAGCCCTCGCTGGTGATCGCACTCGACGAGGAGACCGGGTTGGGGAAGGGCTCCGGCCGCTCGATCAGCGGGGTCGATCTCGGCGCCGCGATCATCGAGGCGCGGCAGCAGGGCCTGCTGATTGCGGGTGGCGGTCATGCGATGGCGGCGGGGCTGACTGTCGCCGCAGACCGGATCGAGGATCTTGCCGCCTGGCTGGACGAGCGGCTATCGGCGCAGGTCGCGCGCGCCACCGCTAGCCAGACGACGCTGCTCGACCTCTCGGTAACCGCGGGCGGGCTGACTCCCGAACTGGTCGAATCGCTTGAGATCGCCGGGCCCTATGGCGTTGGCTGGCCCGGCCCGCGCATCGCGGTCGGCCCGGTCCGGCTGATCAAATGCGATGTCGTCGGCACCGGCCATGTCCGCATCGTCGCTTCCGGCGGCGACGGGCGCAGTTTCAAGGCGATCGGCTTCCGCATGGCCGAGAGCGATCTGGGGCAGACGCTGCTCCACGGCGCGAGCGGGCGGCGGCTGTGGCTGGCGGGCCGCGCCAAGATCGACGACTGGGGATCGCGTCGCCAGGCCGAGCTTCATCTCGAGGATGCCGCCTGGGCCGATTGAGTTTCCCTGCCCTCGCCGAGCCAAGGCCCGAAGCGATGGCGGGTACGATAAGGCAATACCATGGCTTGACGCGGATTGCCTGCGACCCTAGATGGCCCGCCACGCCACCCGGCATGGCCCCTTCGTCTAGCGGTTAGGACGCGGCCCTTTCACGGCTGAAACACGGGTTCGATTCCCGTAGGGGTCACCACGGTGGCGTTACTCGTTTAGTTCCGGAACCCTATCGAAAAGGGTGACGGTCGGACGGGCCCCTTCGTCTAGCGGTTAGGACGCGGCCCTCTCACGGCTGAAACACGGGTTCGATTCCCGTAGGGGTCACCAACCTTTTGCAGCGCAACCGGAAACAGCCCCTGCCCTGCTTGGCAAGCCGGTCGCACCGGGGCTATGGCCCGCAGCGATAATGAGCGCTCGCCCCCTTCCCCTTCCCGGTCTGACGCTGGCCTTCATCTGCTGCGTGGTCATGCTGGTGACCGGCGTTGCCCCGCTGGTGGCGCTGTCGGTGTTCCTGATCTGGGCGGGGACGCTGTGGCTGCGGGTCGGCTCGCCGCCCCCGCCGACCGAAAAGGTCGAGCCTTCCGCGCTCACCACCGACCGCATGGGCGAATTGTTCGAAAGCGCCGACACCCCGCTGCTGGTTACCCGTCGTAACCGGGTGGTCATCGCCAACCGTGCGGCGCGTAACGTCTTCGGCACGCATATCCTCGAACAGGACATCCGCATCTCGCTGCGCAACCCCGATGCGGTCCAGCTGATCGATTCGGACGAGAGCGGCTCGGTGACGGTGCGCGGGCTCACCAGCGTGCGCGATATCTGGCGGATCAACACCAAGCAGCTCGAAGGCGGCATGGGGGTCTACGAGTTCATCAACAAGACCGCCGAAGCCGACATCAGCCGCGCGCACACCGATTTCGTCGCCAACGCCAGCCATGAACTGCGCACCCCGCTCGCCTCCATCATCGGCTATGTCGAAACTCTGCAGGAGGATGCGACCGCGCTCGATCACGAGACCTCGCGCAAATTCCTCGACACCATCAGCCGCGAGGCCCAGCGGCTCCAGCATCTGGTCAGCGATCTGATGTCACTGTCGCGGATCGAAGCCGAAAAGCACGACCGCCCGACCGAGATCGTCGACTTCGGCCCGCTGGTCACGCGCGCCGCGAAGGAAGGCGCCGGGCCCGACCGGGCCGACCGGCTCGACCTCGCCATCGAGGGCGAATTTCGCGTCCTCGGCGATGTGTTGCAGCTCGAGCAGCTGGTCCGCAATCTGGTGGACAATGCGCTCAAATATGGCGATCCGGCTCGGCAAGTGACCGTCCGCGTCCACCCCTCGGGCAAGCGCCGTGTCAGATTGGTGGTGCGCGACCGCGGTGAAGGGGTCGCGGCGGAGCACATCCCCCACCTCACCCGGCGATTCTACCGCACCGATCCCGGCCGCAGCCGCGCCTCGGGCGGGACCGGGCTGGGCCTCGCCATCGTCAAGCACATCGTCGAGCGCCACACGGCCAAGCTCGATATCGCCAGCGAAATGGGCGTCGGCACAACCGTGACGGTCCGTTTCCCGATCGTGCGATCGGACAAGGACGAGGACTGAGCGAAGGCTCGCGCACGCCTCGCTTTGTAGCGCCGATGGCGCTAGAGCGCGGGACGGGATCGATGGCCGTACGAGCGCAGAAAAGACAAGTCATGCTTTTGTCGCGAACATGTAACAAATCCTCGCTTTCGCGCGGGCATACCACGATCAGAAGGGATCACCGGGATGCGTAAGACCAAAGCAGCCTTAGCCGCCACGATTTTTGCCGTGGCCCTGACCTCATGCGGCGACTCAGGTGGCGGCTCGCGCGACTGGGTGCGCTCGGTCGGCTCCTCGACAGTATTCCCCTTTGCCAAGACGGTCGCCGAATCGCTGGCGCGTTCGAGCCCGGGCATCAAATCGCCGATCATCGAATCGACCGGCACCGGCGGCGGCATCCAGTTGTTCTGTCAGGGTGTCGGTCCCGACACGCCCGACGTCGTCAATGCCTCGCGACGGATGAAGCCTGGCGAATACGCCGGCTGCCAGAGCAATGGCGTGACCGAGATCATGGAGATGCAGGTCGGCCTCGACGGCATCGCCTTCGGTGCAGCCAATGGCGGCATCATGATGAACCTGACCCCGCAGATTGTCTACGAAGCCATTGCCGCCAGTCCCTATGGCCAGGAGCAGACAAACGAGACCTGGGCCGACGTCGATCCTTCGCTCCCCGATATTCCGATCCTCGTCTACGGGCCGCCCTCCACTTCGGGTACGCGCGATGCGCTCAAGGAACTGATCCTCGAGGTCGGTTGCAAGACTGATCCCGCAATGGTCGCGCTCGAAGAGAGTGACGGGGATGCCTATGACCGCGCCTGCACCGAAGTCCGTTCGGACGGCGCCTATGTCGATCAAGGGGAGCAGGACAATCTCATCGTCCAGAAGATCGAGAACAATCCGCGCGCCATCGGCGTGTTTGGGTATTCCTATCTCGAGGAGAACGCCGACAAGGTACACGGCCTCCCGGTAAACGGGGTCGAGCCGACCTACGAGAACATCACCAGCTTCGCCTATCCCGGCGCTCGCCCGATGTTCATGTACATCAAGAAGGCGCATCTGGAGGCCATTCCGGGGCTCAAAGAATATCTCCTCGAATGGACCAGGAACTGGGACGAGGACGGCGCGCTGGCTCGCATCGGCCTCGTGCCCTCGCCCGATGACGTTAAAGCCCAGAGCCTGCGCGTCGCGACCGAATACACCACCCTTGACGGTTCCGAGCTCTAGCGGGTCCGACCTAGCGCATGTCGCCTGCCATTCTCTTTCTTCTGGCGCTCGGACTCGCGCTGGCCGGCTGGCTGGCGGCGCGGGCCCGCGCGTGGAGTTTTCGGCGCGCCGATCCCGGCGTGCGGATGGCCGCGCGGCCAACCTATCACGCCTGGTATGTCGCGCTGTGGATCGCGCTGCCGATGCTGCTGTTCGGGGTGGTCTGGACGATCCTGGCGCCCAATCTGGTGAACCAGGCAGTGCTCGCCAATCCGGCGGCCGCGGACCTGCCCGCCTTCGGCTTTCAGCGCGACACCATCTTGTCCGAGGCGCGCAACGTCGCGAGCGGCGCCTCTTCCGCGGTTTTCAATCCCGAAGCGCAGGCGCTGGTCGAGCCTTTCCGCGAGGCGATGACCCGCTACGCCTGGATCGGTATCGCGGTCAGCCTGGTGCTCGCTTTCCTTGGCGGGGCCTGGTCCTTCTTGAGACTCAAGCCCGACTTCCGCGCCCGCACCCGGGTCGAGCGGACCGTGATGACGATCCTGTTGCTCGCCTCGCTGGTCGCGATTCTCACCACCATCGGGATCGTGGTCAGCCTGGTGTTCGAGACCATCCGCTTCTTCGGCATGGTCAACCCGCTCGACTTCCTGTTCGGCCTCCACTGGGGCCCGGACCCGATGAGCAGCCCCGACAATCCCGATCCCACCCGCTACGGCGCGGTGCCGCTGTTCTGGGGCACGATCTTCATCGGTGCGATCATCGCCATGATCGTCGCGATCCCGCTCGGCTTGATGAGCGCGATCTACCTCACCCAATATGCCGCGCCCTCGATGCGCCGCTGGGTCAAGCCCGCCCTCGAGATCCTCGCGGGCGTGCCGACGGTGGTCTATGGCTATTTCGCCGCACTCACCATCGCGCCCTCGATCCGCGACATCGCGCAGTTTTTCGGCGCTTCCAACCCGTCCAGCGAAAGCGCGCTGGCGGCGGGCTTGGTGATGGGCGTGATGATCATTCCCTTTGTCAGCTCGATGGCCGACGACAGCATTGCCGCGGTGCCCAGCGCGATGCGCGACGGCAGCCTGGCGATGGGCGCGACCAAATCGGAAACGATCCGCAAGGTGCTGGTCCCCGCCGCGCTCCCGGGCATCGTTGCGGGCGTGATGCTGGCGGTCAGCCGGGCGATCGGCGAGACCATGATCGTGGTGATGGCCGCCTCGACCGCTGCCAATCTCTCCGCCAACCCGCTCGAGGCGATGACCACGGTGACGGTACAGATCGTCGCCATGCTGACCGGCGAAGGCAGTTTCGACCATCCCGCGACGCTCAGCGCCTTCGCGCTCGGCTTCGTCCTGTTCATGGTCACGCTGGCACTCAATTTCATCGCCCTGCGCGTGGTCAAGAGGTTCCGCGAAGCCTATGACTGATCGCACTCTCCCTACCCGCACGCCCGTGTTCGAGAAGCGGCTCAAGCAGCGCTATGCCTCGGAACGGCGCTTCAAGGCTCTCGGCCTGGGCGCCATCGTGTTCTCCATGCTGGTGCTGCTGTTCCTGCTCGGCACCATGACGATCAACGGGATCGGCGGCTTCCAGCGTGCCGAGCTCGAGGTGCCCATCGACTTCACCGAAGTGGGCATTTCCGGCGATGCCATCCAGATGGAACAGGGCGCCGCGATCCAGAGCCTGGGCGCGCAGGGTCTGCAGACAGTGGTCGAATTCTACGCCGCCGCTGCGCTCGGGGAAGAGGCTGCCGCACAGCTCGACGCCAACGCCTGGCGCGAAGTGGCCCGCGAGATCATCGCGGACGAAAGCATTCTGCGCGGCACCACGACCTTCGAATTGCCCGCCAGTTCCGACCTCGCCGCAGGCTATGCCGGCGAAGGTTCGCCCGAGATGCGCCAACTGGCTGGAGAGCTCAGCGAGCGCGGGGTGCTGGCCAAGAATTTCGATCCCGGCTTTCTGACGCGTGCCGATGCCACCAATCCCCAGCAGGTCGGGATCTGGGGGGCGCTCAAGGGCTCGATCCTGACGATGCTGGTGACGCTCGCGCTGGCCTTCCCGATCGGCGTCCTCGCAGCGCTCTACCTTGAAGAATACGCGCCGCGCAATCGCTGGACCGATGTGATCGAGGTCTCGATCAACAATCTGGCCGCGGTGCCTTCGATCATCTTCGGCCTGCTCGGGCTGGCGGTGTTCCTGTGGATATTCCCCAATCTGCGCTCCGCGCCGCTGATCGGCGGCATGACTCTGGCGCTGATGACCATGCCGGTGATCGTCATCGCCGGTCGCAACGCGATCAAGGCAGTGCCGCCCAGCATTCGCGACGGGGCGCTGGCGATCGGTGCCTCGCCGGTGCAGGTGGTGTTCCACCATGTCCTGCCGTTGGCGTTGCCGGGTATCCTCACGGGCACGATCATCGGCATGGCGCGCGCGCTGGGCGAAACCGCGCCGCTGCTGATGATCGGCATGCGCGCCTTCATCGCTACCCCGCCCGAAGGCTTCACCTCGCCCGCCACCGTGCTGCCGGTGCAGATCTTTCTGTGGTCCGACGAGGTCAACCGCGGCTTCATCGAACGCACCAGCGCGGCGATTATCGTGCTATTGCTGTTCCTCCTCTTGATGAACGGCCTCGCCATCTACCTGCGCAACAAATTCGAGAAAAGCTGGTGACTGTAATCCACGACAACCTCGAGGCCACCGAGGCCAAGATGAGCGCGCGCGACGTGAACGTCTATTATGGCGACAAGCAAGCCATCGATTCGGTCTCGATCGACATTCCGCAGAAATACGTGACCGCCTTCATCGGCCCCTCGGGCTGCGGCAAGTCGACCTTCCTTCGCTCGCTCAACCGGATGAACGACACGATCGCCTCGGCGCGGGTCGAGGGGACGATCGAGCTCGACGGCGAGGACATCTACAAATCGGGGATGGACGTGGTGCAACTGCGCGCCCGCGTCGGGATGGTGTTCCAGAAGCCCAACCCCTTCCCCAAGTCGATCTACGACAACATCGCCTACGGCCCAAAGATCCACGGCTTCGCCGAGGACAAGGACGATCTCGATGCCGTGGTCGAGCGTTCGCTGGTCCGCGCCGGGCTGTGGAACGAGGTCAAGGACCGCCTCGCCGACAGCGGCACCGCGCTTTCCGGCGGCCAGCAGCAACGGCTCTGCATTGCCCGCGCGATCGCGGTCGATCCCGAAGTGATCCTGATGGACGAGCCCTGTTCGGCGCTCGATCCGATCGCGACCGCAAAAATCGAGGAACTGATCGACGACCTTGCGGGTCGTTATGCTATCGTCATCGTTACCCACTCGATGCAGCAGGCCGCTCGCGTCTCGCAACGGACGGCTTTCTTCCATCTGGGCAAGGTGGTGGAGTATGGCCGCACATCCGATATTTTCACCAACCCCCTTGAAGAGCGCACCAAGGATTACATCACCGGGCGCTACGGCTAGGACCGCCATTGAATATGCAACACACCGTCAAGGCCTTCGATGAGGACATCACCCGACTGCGCGGCCTGATCGCGGAGATGGGCGGACTTGCGGAAGTCGCCGTCCAGGACGCGATCGAGGCGCTGGTGCGCGGCGACGACGATCTGGCCAAGCGCGTGGTCAAGGGCGACCGCAAGATCGACGAACTCGAGAGCGAAGTCGACAAGCTGGCAGTGCGGATCATCGCGCTGCGCGCGCCGATGGCGGACGATCTGCGCGAGGTCATTGCCGCGCTCAAGATCGCCGGGGTGATCGAGAGGATCGGCGATTATTCCAAGAACATCGCCAAGGCGAGCCGCGAGATCGGCCCCGACCGCAAGAAATACGAGCCGCTGACGCTGCTCCCTGCGATGGCCGAGCTGACCTCCGAAATGGTCCACGACGTGCTGACCGCCTATGCGGCGCGCGATCCCGAACTCGCCAAGGACGTGATCGCCGCAGACGAGAAGGTCGATGCCTTTTACAATTCGATCTTCCGCAATCTGGTCAGCCACATGGTCGAGAACCCCTCCTCGATCAGCAGCGCGGCGCAATTGCTGTTCGTCGCTCGCAATCTGGAGCGGATCGGCGACCATGCGACCAATGTGGCCGAAATGGTGCATTATGCCGCAACCGGCGTTTACGCGCCGGATATCGACAGCTGACACATAATTGTAGCTTGAGCGTCATATCGCCCGATCAGTACCTCTCAACCGACGTCAGGGTCATGGTGTGAACGCGGCAAGTCTCCTTCTGGTCGAAGACGATCCGGCGCTGCTGGAACTTCTCGAATACCGTTTCAACAACGAGGGCTACAGGGTCCGCACCACCGCCGATGGCGACGAGGCGCTGATTCTGGCCTCGGAGGAGACTCCCGATCTGGTGATCCTCGACTGGATGATCGAGGGTACCAGCGGGATCGAGGTCTGCCGCCGGCTGCGCCGCGACAAGGCCACCGCGCATGTCCCGATCATCATGCTGACCGCGCGCGAGGCAGAAGACGACCGCATCCGCGGGCTCGACACCGGCGCTGACGACTACATCACCAAGCCCTTCAGCCCGCGCGAACTGCTCGCCCGGGTCGCGGCGGTGATGCGCCGCATCCGCCCCGCGCTCGCGGGCGAGACGATCGAGGTCGGCGACATCACGCTAGACCCGGTGGCGCACAAGGTGTCGCGACGCGGTCAGACGCTCCAGCTCGGTCCCACCGAATACCGCCTGCTCAAATTCTTCATGGAGAGCCCCGGTCGCGTGTTCAGCCGCAGCCAGCTGCTCGACGGCGTCTGGGGAACCGGCAGCGATATCGAACTGCGCACCGTGGATGTGCATATCCGCCGCCTGCGCAAGGCGCTCGAGGTCCGGGGTGCCAAGGATCCGGTGCGCACCGTGCGCTCGGCCGGTTACGCCTTCGAAGCCGTCTGACCGCAGACGAGGTCGTTAGCGGCATACCCCGCCCCATCTCGGCGACATGTCGAGATGGAAATGGTCGGCATGAGCCGCGTTGTAATCCGGCGAGAGCACGGTGGCGAAGCTGTCGCAGGCTCCAGCGCGGACGCGGCGCAGGAAGGCGCCCTTGTCGCCCTTATCGTCCCAGTCGCCCAGCACGCTGATCCGGGTCCCGTCGGCCAGCACGAAACCCGCGATATCGACCGCATTGCCGGTGGCGTGCTCGCTCCAGGCACCTTCGCCGCGTCCGTAAAGTCGGCGGCAGGAGTAGGCGCCAAGATGCTCGATTTGCTGAACTTCGCTGCCGAATATTTCTTCGGCCAGCGGTTCGATGGCGTTGCGACTCCATAATTCGAGCGCGATCGCCACCCCGCAGGTGGTCGGCGGCGGGCTGGGCGTCAGCGGGAAGGCGTCGAGCCGCGTGCGGTCGGGGCGCTCGCAGGCGCCCTCCCCCTGCGGGTCGAGCACGCTGTGCGCGATCTCCGAACGTTCGAGCACCGCGCGGCATTCTGGGACATCGTCGCGCAACGCGGCGAGCTTGGCCTGCGTGGCCCAGCCCGGCGGATCGTTGAGGTCGAGCGGCGCCCAGGGATTGTGCTGGGGATGTTCGGCGAGCCAATCGCGCCCGCCGACCAGAATGGCGACGAGCAACAGCAGGCCGATAACCCGCCGGTCGCCCGCAAGCCTGCCCACGCGCGTTGAAATGCGAAACGGGTTGTCCTTCATGCTCAATGAAAGTCGCGGGATTTGGGAATGATCCTGACATCGCGCGGATGGCCGGGCGATTGGGGATCGTGCGACCCGCATTCGCGATTGCCCGGCGGGGGTTCCTGCCACGGCTCGACGGGCGTGTAGGGTGTCGTTGTCCCCTCGCGGTCCTGCCCCACGCCAGAGCCCGGTTCGATCAATCTGCCCGGCAAGGGCGAAGTCACATGATCGGCGCGCGCGACGGGTGCGGTGAGCAGATCGTCCGACAGGCGGTAGAGTTCGTGGCTGGCATCGGTCATGTGCTGCGCGATGACATGGATCACCTCGTCGTCATATTCCACCCGGCCGCGCACCTCCATCAATCGCGCGCCCATCACCACCCGGCGCTGCTTCTCCTTGAGATCGGGCCAGACGACGAGGTTGATCACCCCGGTCTCGTCCTCGAGCGTGATGAAGCACACCCCCTTGGCCGAGCCCGGCCGCTGGCGGATCAGCACCACGCCTGCGACCTGGACCATCGAGCGGAACTTGCGCGCGCGCAGGTCGCAGGCGCGCACGAAGCCGCGGTCGCCCAGCGAGGCGCGCAGGAAGGCCAGCGGATGCGCCTTGAGGCTCAGCCGGGTGGTCTGGTAGTCGGCGACGACCTCTTCGGAGAGCGGCATGCGTGGCAATTGCGTGGCGGCGCGTTCGGCGCCCTCGTCGCGCGCCGCCGCGGCGGCGAACAGTGGCAGGTCCTCGCCCCCCACCAGGCTGCGCGCATCCCACAGCGCCTGCCGCCGCGAGAGCGCCATCGAGCCGAAGCAGTCGGCGCTGGCAAGCCGCTCGACATGCGCCGGCGACAACCGCGCGCGGTCGCGCAGCGCGCGGACATCGGCATAGGCCCCGTTGACGTCACGCTCCGCTATCAGCCTTGCCGCCACGGCCTCGGGAAGGCCATCGACCTGCCGCAGGCCGAGACGCAGCGCCAGGGGGCGACCTTGTTCGCGCTCCCCTGCGTGTTTCGACCCTTCCTCCTCCTCCAGCGTGCAATCCCATTCCGAAAAATTCACATCCGCCGGCAGCACCTCCACCCCGTGCTCGCGCGCGTCGCGGACGATCTGCGCCGGGGCGTAGAAGCCCATCGGTTGGGAATTCAGAAGCGCGCAGCCGAAGGCCGCGGGGAAGTGGCATTTGAGCCAGCTCGAGACATAGACCAGATGCGCGAAACTGGCGGCGTGGCTCTCGGGGAAGCCGTATTCGCCGAAGCCGCGGATCTGGTTGAAGCAGCGTTGCGCGAAATCGCGATCGTAGCCGCGCGCTACCATCCGCTCGACCATCATGTCCTGCAACTCGTCGACCATGCCGCGGCTGCGGAAGGTCGCCATCGCCTTGCGTAAGCGGTTGGCCTCCGCGCCGGAGAAGCGCGCCGCATCGAGCGCGATCTTCATCGCCTGTTCCTGAAAGATCGGCACCCCCAGCGTGCGTTCGAGAATGCTCGAGAGCTCGTCGGGGGGGCCATGTTGCGGCGATGGCGCGGGGATCACCACCTGCTCGGCGCCGCGGCGGCGCTTGAGATAGGGGTGGACCATGTCGCCCTGGATCGGACCCGGTCGGACGATCGCCACCTGGATGACGAGGTCGTAGAATTCGCGGGGACGCAACCGGGGCAGCATGTTCATCTGCGCGCGGCTCTCGACCTGGAAAACGCCCAGCGAATCCCCCTTGCGCAGCATGGCGTAGGTCTCGGGGTCCTCGCGCGGGACGGTGGCGAGGCTCAGGCTGCGGCCGTGGTGATCCTCGAGCAGGTCGAGGCATTTGCGGATACAGGTGAGCATACCCAGCGCCAGCACATCGACCTTGAGGATGCCCAGCGCCTCGATATCGTCCTTGTCCCATTCGATGAAGCTGCGCTCGGGCATGGCGCCATTGCCGATCGGGACGGTCTCGGTCAGCGGCCCTTCGGTGAGGATGAACCCGCCGACATGCTGCGACAAATGACGTGGCATGCCAATCATTTGCTCGGTCAACTTGAGAACCCGCCGCAGGTGCGGATCACTGACATCCATACCGGTTTCCTGCGCGTGGCGCTCGCTGATCTCGCGGCCCCACCCGCCCCAGACGGTCTTCGCCAGCGCCGCAGTGACATCCTCGGTCAGCCCCATCGCCTTGCCCACCTCGCGGATCGCCATCCGCGGGCGGTAGTGGATCACCGTTGCGCAAAGCCCGGCGCGATGGCGACCGTATTTGGTGTAGATGTACTGGATCACCTCCTCGCGCCGCTCGTGCTCGAAGTCGACATCGATATCGGGCGGCTCCTTGCGCTCCTCGGAGATAAAGCGGTCGAACAGCAGCGCGTGCTTGGCCGGGTCGACGCTGGTGATCCCGAGGCAATAGCAGACCGCCGAATTAGCGGCGCTGCCGCGCCCCTGGCACAGGATCGGCGGCTCCTGCGCGCGGGCGAAATCGACGATGTCCTTGATGGTCAGGAAATAGCGCGCGAGGCCCAGCTTGCCGATCAGCGCGAGTTCGCGCTCCAGCGTCTCGCGGACGGCATCGGGCAGGCCCGCGCCTGTCTCGTCGACGGGGTAACGCCATTGGGCCCCCTTCCATGTCTCGGCCTCCAGAAAGGCCTGTGGCGTCATGCCGTCGGGGTGGATTTCCTCTGGATATTCATAGGCAAGCTCGTCGAGACTGAACTGGCAGCGATCCGCCACTTCGCGCGTCGCGATGATGGCATGAGGCCATCGCGCGAACAGATGGACCATGGTTTCGGGCGGCTTGAGATAGCGCTCGGCATTGGCGGCCAGCAGGTGGCCCGCCGCCGCCACCGTGGTCTTGTGCCGGATCGCGGTCATCACATCCTGCAGCGGCCGCCGCGCCGGCGTGTGGTAATGGACATCGTTGGTGGCGAGGATCGACAACCCGTTGGCGCGCGCAAGCGCATCGAGCCGCTCGATCCGCGCGATATCGTCGCCGCGGTAAAGATAGGCGGCGGCGATATGGCCGAGCGTAGGGAGCCGCCGGACGAGATGCGGAAGCAGGTCGGCGATAGGAGCGCTCAAACTCCCCTCCCGCTTGCCGGAGGGGTCGGGGTTGGGTCCGGACGCAGCGTGCAAATCGACAGATCCACCCCCTCCCGCTCCGGCAAGCGGGAGGGGGATGACGTTGCTCTCGATCGCGATCGTGAGTTCTGCGTCCAGATCCTCAGGCGGTAGCAGGATCAGTTGCACATCCTTGCATTGTCCTGCCAGCATCGCGAGGCTGATGTCGCAAGCGCCCTTGGCCTGCCATTCGCCCCCGAGCGTAGTCATCCGCCCCGCGCTGATCAGCCGGCACAACCGGCCATAGGCGGCGCGATCCATCGGGTAGGCGAGAAAGGCCAGGCCCTCGACAGTTTCCACACGGCAGCCGATAAGCGGCTTCAATTTAAGCGTTTTCGCTTCGGTATGCAGCCGCACCACCCCTGCCATCGAATTGGCATCGGCGATCCCGAGCGCATCATAGCCCAGCGCGCGCGCGGTCATGACCAGATCGACCGCATCGCTCGCCCCGCGCAGGAAGCTGAAACAGCTGGTGATCCCCAATTCGACGAACTGTGCCCGCGGCGGCGCGTCGATCAGCTCGGGATCGAGCTCGATCCGCCGCTTGTCGGGGGTGAGGGGCTGTTCGGGCATGAAGCCACCCTCACGCGCAAAGCTCGGCGAGCCGCGCCTTCACCGCCGCCAGATCGGCGTCGAACAGCGCCGCCTGCTTCGCCCGCGCCTCGCCGTCGAGCCGCAGCAGGTAGGACGGGTGCGCGGTGATCCACAATTCGCTGCCGTCATCGAGCGCCACCGGCGCACCGCGGGCCTTGGAAATGCTCACCGTCTTGCCCAGCAGCGCGCGCGCCGCGCTTGCGCCCATGGCGAGGATCAGCCGCGGCCGGACGATCGCGCGCTCGCTCTCGAGCCACCAGCGGCAGGTGTCGATCTCCTTGGCAGCGGGATTCTGGTGCAGCCGGTTCTTCCCGCGCTGGACATATTTGAAATGCTTGACCGCATTGGTGACATAGGCGCTGCGCCGATCGATCCCCGCCTGCACGAGATGGCGATCGAGCAATTGCCCCGCCGGCCCGACGAAGGGGCGTCCGGCCAAGTCCTCCTGATCGCCCGGCTGCTCGCCGACGATCATCAAGGCAGCATCGCGAGGCCCCTCGCCCATCACCGCATGGCTGTCGAGCGCGCCGATCGGGCATTGGCGGCAGGCGTGGATGGCCTTGTCGATTCCCGCCAGCGTCTCGGGGCGCTCGTCGAATTCCAGCGCCCCGGCATCGACCATCGCCGCCTCGCGCCTTTGCGCGCCGGCGATCAGCGAGGGGATGAGCGCGGCTTCGGGCATGTTCTTCCAGTATTTGCGCGGCATCTCCTTGAGCATCGCGCCCACCTTCAACCGTGCGGGGTTGAAGATCGAGGCGTAATAGCCGCGCCACAGATCCTCCATCGGATCGCCCGTCGGCGCGTCGGCGCGCTGCGCGGGCGGGCCTTCCTGCATGCTCGCACCATCCCAGTGCAGCGAACCCGCGGGGGTGAGGATCGACCAGCGCATGTTGGCGAAACGGCGCATGAAGAAACCGGCATTGGCGCGCAGGATGTGATGCTCGGGCTCGAACCAGGCGACGTAATGCTCGCGCGCCTCCCCGGCCTCGCCTGCTTCCTCGCTCTCGACCAGGCGGAAGCGGACGAAGGCGTGCATCTTGTGGCTGTCGCGGCGCACCGCCTTGGCGAGCTCCTCGATCCGCCGGATATCGGGATCGGCGCTGTCTTCCATGATCCTGGGTGCCGCCTGCAGCCGCCACAGCAGGCGATAGAGCAGCGCGAAGCGTTCCGGGTCGCGATGCAGCAGCGCATTGCACGCCAGCTGGACGAAGCGGCGGTTGGCGCGCACCGGCGCCGCATCCCCGGGCGTCGTGGGCACGCGTTGTTCACCATGCGCGAAGAGATCGCCGCTGCCGCCCGGCTCGACCCAGACGATTCGGTCGGGCGGGACATCGGCCTGCACCAGCGCCCGCGCCCGCTCGCGCCAGGCCTCGAAATCGTCGGGCTCGGCGAGCTGGACCAGATAGCGGCTGCCGGCGGCAAGTTGCTGGAGCGCGGTCATGCCGCAAACAGCTCGAGCTGCTCGCGCTTGGGTGCCAACAGCGCGCGCAGGTCGGCGCGGTCGGTCAGCGTGACCGGGCGCCAGTCGACCGTGCAGATGAAGGGCCGCACCTTGGCGATCGAGACGGTGAGCTTCGCTACATCGTCGAGCCTGAGCGTGCGGTGACGGCGGCTCGCGACGATCCGGTTGACCGCTTTCACGCCCAGCCCGGGCACACGCAGCAATTGCTCGCGACTCGCACGGTTGACGTCGAGGGGGAAATTCTCGCGGAACTTGAGCGCCCAGGCGAGCTTGGGATCGATGTCGAGCGGCAGATTGCCGTCGGCATCGGTCGCCTGCATCACCTCGGCGGGCTTGTAGCCATAGAAGCGCATCAGCCAGTCGGACTGGTAGAGCCTATGCTCGCGGATCAGCGGCGGACGGCTGAGCGGAAGCACCGCGCTGGCATCGGGGATCGGCGAGAAGGCCGAATAATAGACCCGGCGCAGGCCGAAATTGTCGTACAACCGGCTCGCCTTGCCGACGATATCGGCATCGCTGGCCTTGTCCGCACCGACGATCATCTGGGTCGACTGGCCCGCCGGCGCGAAGCGCGGGGCGTGGCGGAAGCGTTTGCGCGCATCCTTGGCCTCGATGAGGTCGGCCTTGACCTTGCCCATCGCGCCCTCGATCTGGCGGGCATCCTTGTCGGGCGCCAGCCGGGTCAGCCCGGCATCGGTCGGCAGTTCGACATTGATCGAGACGCGATCGGCATAGAGCCCCGCCTGATGCGCCAGCTCGGCATCGGCCTCGGGGATGGTCTTGAGGTGGATATAGCCGCGAAAATCGTGCTCCACCCGCAGGATGCGCGCGACTTCTACGATCTGTTCCATGGTGTGGTTCGAGCTCTTGACGATCCCCGAGGAGAGGAACAGCCCCTCGATGTAATTGCGCCGGTAGAAGGCCAGCGTCAGATCCACCACCTCCTGCGGGGTGAAACGCGCGCGGCGCACATTGCTGCTCTTGCGGTTGATGCAATAATGGCAGTCGAAGATGCAGTGGTTGGTCAGCAGGATCTTGAGCAGCGAGATGCAGCGCCCGTCGGGGGCATAGGCATGGCAGATCCCCATCCCCTCGGTCGAGCCGAGCCCCTTGCCGCCGAGCGAATCCTTCTTCGCCGTCCCCGAGGAGGCGCAAGACGCATCGTATTTGGCCGCATCGGCGAGGATTTCGAGCTTCTCGAGGGTGGTGGGTACGGCCATCTGTTCTTTATATGTTCCAGTTGTGGCTTCGCCTAGCCTTTTCGTCACCTCACGCGCACAGCCCCTGCAGATACCAGTCGGGCAGGCCGCCGCGGCCGTCGCCGACCAGGCCCTGACGGTAGATCCAGTAGCGCCGCCCCTCGCCGTCCTCGATGCGGTAATAGTCGCGCAGTCGCGCCGCGCCGCGCTCGCGCCACCATTCCGGCGCGATGCGCTCGGGTCCCTCGACGCGGGCCACATCGTGGACGCTGCCGCGCCAGCGGAAGCGTTGGGGATAGCCGTCGGGGGTGGCGTAGAGCACCGCGATCCGCTCGGGCCGGTCGAGCAGCTTGAGCGGGCGCTGGTGGAAGGCGAGTTCGGCCTGCACGGGCGCCTGGGCTGCGAGCGGTGGCTGCCAGCGTTGCGCGCGCTCGGGAATATGGCTGGGATGGAGCACCGGCCGGGTCACCGCGCCCTCGCCCAGCCGCACCGAGAGCCGGTCGATGCAGGCGGCGAGCGAGGTGCCGTGCTGCTCCGCCGCCGCTTCGAGATCCTGCTGCTCGAGCGCCAGCGGCTCGGCCCAGCTGGCGCGCAGCCGCAGCATCTCGATCCCGAATCCGGCATCGACATCGTCGAGCTTGGCGGCGAACAGCCGGCAGATATGCGCGGGATCGCGGGTGGCGGCGGCAAGTTCGAGACGGCGCACCACCACCTCGCCATCGACGCGCCACAGCCCCAGTTCGAGCCGCCGCGCACCCTGCGCGCTGCCTTCCAGCGCGCGCGCCATGTCATCGCCCAGATCGATCAGAACCCGGTCGAGCAGCGGGCGATGGCGGATCGGTTCGAGCAGGCGACGCTGCACCAGCGGCATCTGCTGCGGCACCACCGGGAGCAGGGGTTCGGGGACACGGCCGAGCAATTGGTCGAGCCGGACCAGCGGATTGGCGGCAGGCGAGCGGCGGTTGCGGAAGCGCCGCTGGAGCGCATCGCGGCCGATGGTGGTAAGTTCGCCCAGCCGCTTGAGCCCGAGCCGCCGCAGCACGGTCAGCACATCGCCATCGAGCCGCAGCGCCGCGACGGGGAGGTCTGCAAGCTGAGCGGGCATATATTCATGATCCCGTTCGGCGGGTGCGAGAATGCTCCGCTCGGCGCCAAAATGCGCCAACGCCCAAGCGGCACCGGCGGTCGGCGCGATCGCGGTGCGGCTGGTCAGGTTACGGCGCGCGAAGGCGGCTTGCACATCCTCGAGCAGCTGCGGCTCGCCACCGAACAGATGCGCCACCGCAGTGACATCGACCAGCAGGCCGTCTGGGGAATCGAGCGCCGACCACGGCCCCCAGCGCATCGCCCATTCGGCAAGCTTTTCGAGCAGCGCGCGATCGCCGGCGGGGTCCGAAGGGGCGGTGCGAATTTCGGGGCACAGCGTGCGCGCATCGGCTAGCATCATGCCTGGCCGCGCGCCGGCCCCACGACCCGCGGCATTGGCGGCTTCGATGCGGGGGCCATGCGCGGTGTCGGCGATCAGCACGAGCGGCCCGTCCTCGGCCTGCTCCTGCGCCAGATACCAGCGATCCATCGCCAGCGCGCCCAGCCAGATCGAGAGGATGCGGCGGGGAGGTGGCGAGGTCGGCCCCTGCCCGCTGCTCACCGCCCCGCGGCGCGGGGGCGCCGCCGCTGCTGCAATCCGCCGGTCCAGGCGCGGCCCGGCGACTCGTCTTCACCTTCGCGCTTCCGCCCGGCGCGCAATCGTCCGCCCTCTTCGCCCAGCAGCCAGGTACCCGGCGGATGGGCGCGGGCGCGAAACAGCTCGGCCTGCCAGGCGGGCGCACCGGGCGCCTGCGCGTTCCAGGCGGGCGCGGCGGAGGACGCGCAACCCACCTCCCAGCGCATCCGCGCCGAGCTGAGATCGCGCTGCGCTTCCAGCCTTACGAGATAAAGCGGCACCCCGTGCCGTTCCGCCGCCAGCGTCAGCCGGCGAGAGGCGGTGAAATCGAGCGCCCGGGGATTGCCCGAGAGCTCGCCGATGACGAAGGCAATTTCGCGGCAGCGCACGCCTTCTTCCAGCGCGAACAACGCGTCTTCGGGCTTTTCGGCAAGCACATGAATCACGCGGTGGCTCAGATCCCCGGGCAGGCCGGCACGGTAGGGCCGCCCGGTCAGCCGCGCCGCCTCGCGCGTCTGCACCCACAGCACCGCGCGCTGGTCCTGCGCTTCGCGGGTTTCGCCGCGCGGGGCATGGCGCCAATCGTCGAGCGCCAGCGCCAGCGCCAGCGCCGCGCCGCCGGCATGGTTGGTGGAGGCGAAGACTTCGCTATGCGAGACCGGCCCTGCGCGCGCGGCAAGGCCGGGTTGCCAGCGCGCGCTGCGCTGCGCGGCCAGCGCGGCGACATCGCAGGTCTGCGAAAGCGTTTCGATGGGCATGATGGAACGACTCATATGTTCCGCTTATGTTCCGCTCAACTCCGATTCGCAATCCCGGCGCAGCTTTCATCCCCGCACTCGCCTCTCCTCCTCACCACTGTCGGGACCGAACGCCTTATTCGATCATTGAAACAATGAACCATCCAACAGGAGACACGCATGAAATACGCAGCAGGCAATGCCGACGAACTGAAAACCAAGTTCTGGAAGTCGCTGGCCGATTCGCCCTTCCTCTTCCTCCAGCTCGACGGCCAGCCCGACACCGCGGTTCCGATGAGCCCGCAACTGGACAAGGATGCCAACAGCGCGATCTGGTTCTTCACCAACACCAAGAGCCCCTTCCGCGCGCTCGGCCCGGCCACCGCGACCTTCAAGGGCGGTGATCACGGCATATATGCGCGCTTCGCCGGCACACTGGTCGAGGAAACCAGCCGCGAACGCTTCGATCAATTCTGGAACAATTTCGTCGAGGCCTGGTACGAAGGCGGCAAGACCGATCCCGACATCTTCTTCATGCGCATGGATCTGGGCAATGCCGAGATCTGGGACGGCGACATGGGGCTCATCAGCACCGCCAAGATGGCGTTGGGCATGGATGTCCATGACGAAGCCGAGGAGCAGCACGTCAAGCGCACGCCGCTTTGATCCGCTGCACCAAATCTACAAGAAAGGGCCGTTCGCAGGAACGGCCCTTTTTCGTGGTGCCTAAGCTCCTTCGCGATGATCGATACCGGGAATGCCGGGTTCGACATCGGCATATTCGGGCTCGTGCACCTCGACCACGCCGCGCCCGAGATGGCTGTGCCGGCGGCTGTAGGCGAAATAGACCACCAGCCCGATCGTCGACCAGACCGGCAGCACCAGCATCGCCTCGGTCGGCAGGTTGAGAAACAGGAAGGCGCAACCGAAGATCGTCGCCGGACCGACCAGCCACAGCGCCGGGGTACGAAAACTGCGCGGGCGATCGGGATCGTTTCGGCGCAGCAGCATCACCGCCACTGCCACCATCAGGAAGGCGTAGAGCGTGCCGGCATTGGCGATGTCGGCCAGTTGACCGACCGGGAAGAAAGCCGCGCCGAAGGCCACGATCACGCCGGTGATGGCGGTCACCACATAGGGCGTGTTCCACTTGGGATGGACCTTGGAGAGCCCTTCGGGCAGCAGTCCGTCACGGCTCATCACGAAAAAGATGCGGGTCTGCGCGAACAGCAGCACCAGGATAACCGAAGGCAGCGCGAAAAACGCCGCGATCCCGAGCATGTTGCCGATACCGGAGAAGCCGATCTGGCGCAGCACATGCGCCAGCGCCTCGTCCGAGCAGACCAGCGAGGCGGCGTATTGCGGCATGGCGCATTGCAACGCGAGTTGCTCGGATCCCGCCGGGAAGGGAATGCCGCCCGGACCCATGATCGGCTGCCCGCCGATCGTGCCGATCGCGCCCGCTGCCACAAGAATATAAAACACGGTGCAGAACAGCAGCGAACCCACCAGGCCGATGGGGACGTTGCGCTGCGGGTTCTTGGTCTCTTCCGCCGCGGTCGAGACCGCATCGAAACCGACATAGGCAAAGAAGATCGTCGCCGCGGCGCCCACCGCACCAACCCCGGAACCGAAGCCGCCGAACACGCCTGCGGGCAGGAAGGGATTGAACTTGTCGGCGTCGAAATCGGCGCTGGTGAAGGTGAGCGCGATGAAGACGGTAAGTGCGACTACCTTGATCAGAACCAGCACCGCATTGACGCGCGCGCTTTCATTGGTGCCGATCATCAACAGCCAGGTGACCAGCAGCGCGATCACCATAGCCGGCAGATTTATGAAGCCGCCCGGTTCACCGCCCAGCGCCAGCGGCCCGGCGGCCAGCCACAGCGGCAGCTCGACCCCGAGGAATTCGTTGAGGATCGTACCGGAGAAATAGCCCGACCACCCGACCGAGACCGCCGAAGCGGCGATCGCGTATTCGAGGATCAGCGCCCAGCCCACCGTCCAGGCGAGCAACTCGCCCATGGTGGCGTAGGAATAGGTATAGGCGGATCCTGCAACCGGGATCATCGACGCGATCTCGGAATAGCAGAGCGCCGCGACGATGCAGACGAGCCCGGCGATCACGAAGGCGAGCATCAAGCCGGGACCAGCCTTCTGGGCTCCGGCGGCGGTCAGGACGAAAATGCCCGTGCCGATGATGCAGCCGATCCCGAACAGCATCAATTGTATGGGCCCAAGGGTGCGTTTGAGAGATTTCTTCTTCGCCGTCGCGAGAATCGCGTCGAGCGGCTTTACCCTGTCGAGAAGCATTGGCCGGAGACCCCCAGGCCCGCAGCGGAACGCTTCCGCCCTGCCAGCCTGCAACGCCGTGATCTAATCCCTTTTCCGGGACCGGCAACAGAAAAGATCAGGCGCCCAGCAGGCCGGGGAAAAGCCCTGTTATCAGGATGACGGCGACCGCGATCGGGCACAGCCATGCGATCAGGAACCGCCACACGCCAAACGCCAGTGGCGAGAGGCCGGTTACGCTGCGAACCAGCGTGCGATCAGCCTTCCAGCCCACGAACAGCGAGGTAAGCAAGGCGCCCAGCGGCAACATCACCTTGCCGGTGAAACCGTCGATCGTATCGAGGATGTCGGTGTTCTCGAACAGCGGCCAGAACCCCAACGGACGGACGTCGGACCAGACATTGTAGCCAAGCAGGCAGAATATGCCGATGACCAAGGCACCGCCCCCGAAGATCGAGGCCGATTTCGCACGACTCCAGCCCCGCTCGCCGATGCCCCAGGCGGTCGGAACCTCGAGCAGCGAGATCGAGCTGGTCACCGCCGCGACGAGGATGAGCACGAAGAACAGGAAGCCGAACAGCGCGCCCGCGGGCATGGTCTGGAATGCGAAGGGTAGCGTCTGGAACACCAGCGTCGGCCCCGCAGCGGGGTCGAGCCCGACGGCGAAGACGATCGGAAAGATCATCAGGCCCGCCAGCAGCGCCACGCCGATATCGGCGAAAGCGATCAGCGCCGAAGTCGAGCCGAGGCCGCTGCCTTCCTTGATGTAGGAGCCATAGGTGATCAACCCGGCCACGCCCAGCGAGAGCGAGAACAGCGCCTGGCCCAGCGCGGCGTTCATCACCTGCGGGGTCAGCTTGGACCAGTCGGGGGTGAACAGGAAGGTGAAGGCATCGCCCATGTCGCCTTCGATCGCGCCGTAGAGCACCAGCCCGATCAGAAGCGCGAAGAACATCGGCATGAGGTACATTGCCGCCTTCTCGATGCCCGAATGGACACCGCGTGCGACGATAAAGAGCGTGGCACCCATGAAGAGGAAGTGCATCGCCAGCAGCAGCCCGGGATTGGCGAACATGTCGGTGAGGCGTTGCTGCACCTGCGCCTCGTTCTCGCCCGCCAGAGCGCCGCGGAAAGGCTCGCCCGCGCCGATCGCCTGCAGCAGGTCGGCACCCATCACCCCGGCGTAGTAGAGCACCCAGCCCGCAACCACCGAATAGAAGGACAGGATCAGGAAGGCCGCAATCGCGCCGATCGCGCCGAAGATCGACCAATTGGTCGAGGCGTTCGATTGCGCCGCGACGCGCTTGATCGATCCGACCGCGTCGGTCTGCCCGGCGCGGCCGATGAAGATTTCGGAGAGGATCAGCGGCAGGCCGATCAGGAACACGCAGCCGATGTAGAAGATCACGAAGGCACCGCCGCCGCTCTCGCCCGCCAGCGTCGGGAAGCGCCAGATATTGCCCAGCCCGACCGCCGCACCGATCGCAGCCAGAATAAATGCCCAACGCGAGGACCAACCTTCGCTCGTGCTTGTCGTTGTCGCGACCATTGTGTCTTGCTCTCCATCGCGCGTCGTACCGATGCAACGCGTGTTTTGTCCGGCGACCCATCCGAGGCGGGGCACCCTTTCGTGTGTGGGGCTCCCTACCTGCAATGTTTTGCCGCCTGCGTCGAGGGTGCTTTGCCTTTGCGTTCACAGGGCGCTAGGCGTTGCGGCCATGTCCACGACCTTTCAGATCGATACTGCGACCAGCAGGGCCAATCCCACGCCGGCGCCGATGAAACGGCTGACCGTTCCCAAGATTCGTGCGCGCAAGACCGATGGCGCGACCGGCGAACCGCTGGTGATGCTCACCGCCTACACCGCGCGCCAGGCGCAATTGCTCGATGCGCATTGCGACCTGCTGCTGGTGGGCGATTCGCTGGGCCAGGTGATTTACGGCCTGCCCTCCACCATTCCGGTGACGATGGAGATGATGGCGAACCATGCCGCTGCGGTGGTGCGCGGAAGCTATCACGCGGTGGTCGTGGTCGATATGCCCTTCGGCAGCTATGAGCGTTCGCCCGAACAGGCCTTCGACAGCGCCGCGCAGCTGCTCAAGCAAAGCGGCGCTGCGGCGGTGAAGCTCGAAGGCGGCGAGGCGATGGCCGAGACCGTGGCCTTCCTGTCGCAGCGCGGCATTCCGGTGATGGGCCATGTCGGACTAACCCCGCAGGCGGTTAATGTGCTGGGCGGCTACGCCGCGCGCGGCCGCAGCGATGCCGAAGCCGACAAGATCGTCGGCGATGCCAGGGCGCTCGACGCGGCCGGGGCCTTCGCCATCGTCATCGAAGGCGTCGTCGAAAGCATCGCCATCGCCGCCACCGAAGCGGTCTCCGCTCCCACCATCGGGATTGGCGCCTCGGCGCGATGCGACGGGCAGGTGCTGGTTACCGAAGACATGCTCGGCATGTTCGAGCGCGTGCCGCGCTTCGTGAAGAAATACGAGGATATCGCCGCGCTGATCGAGCGGACCGCCGCGACCTACGCCGAGGAAGTGCGCAACCGCAGCTTCCCGAGCGAAGACCAGACTTACCAGCCCAAATCCTGAAGGATCACCCCCGCGTGTCCACGCTCCTGCAATTCTACAAATTCTCGCTTGTCTTCACCCTGATCTGTCTGGGGCTGGCCGTGTGGTACGGGGCCGCTAGCACCGGCACGCTGGTGGGGACGCTCGGGCTGCTGTGGATCGTAATAATCCTCTCGATTCTCGAGGTTTCGCTCAGTTTCGACAATGCCGTGGTCAACGCCACGGTCTTGAAGGACATGAGCGAAGTCTGGCAGCAGCGCTTCCTCGTCTGGGGCATCGCCATCGCGGTGTTCGGCACGCGGATCATCTTCCCGCTCGCCATCGTGGCGATCGCCGCGGGGCTGGGGCCGCTCGCCGCGATCGACCTGTCGTTGAACAACCCGCAGGAATACGAGCGGATCGTCTCGGGTGCGCATGTCGGCATCGCGGGTTTCGGCGGCGCCTTTCTCACGATGGTTGGGCTGAAGTTCTTTTTCGACGCCGACAAGGAAGTGCACTGGATCGCGGTGGTCGAAGAAAAGCTCACCCGCGTCTCCGCGCTGCCCGCGGTCGAGATCGCAATGCTGCTGCTGGTGATGTGGGGGATTTCCACGCTGCTGCCCGCTGAAGAAGCGCTGACCTTCCTCACCGCGGGCCTGCTCGGGGTCGTCACCTTTATCGCGGTCGATGCGCTCGGTACCTTTCTCGACATGCGCGAGCAGGCCAAGCGCGCCAGCGGCGTGGTGATGCGCTCGGGGCTCGGGGGATTTCTCTACCTCGAAGTGCTCGACGCCTCCTTCAGCTTCGACGGGGTGATCGGCGCCTTCGCCTTGTCGAACAACATGGTGGTCATCGCGCTGGGGCTGTCGATCGGCGCAATGTTCGTCCGCTCGATGACGATCCATCTCGTCAGGAAGGGGACACTGGCGGCCTATCGCTTCCTCGAGCACGGCGCCTTCTGGGCGATCATCGCACTGGGGGGCATCATGCTCGCTTCGGTGGTGGTGCATATTCCCGAGGCCATTACCGGGCTGATCGGGGCAACGCTGATCGGAATCTCGTTGTGGTGGTCCGTCCGCTGGAACAAGCGCCACGGAACGCTTGAGGCGACGGCCTAACCCGACCGTCTGAGCGCTCCGGCGACCGGCGCCGCCACCACTAGCTGGAACAGGTGGTAGAGCATCAGCGGCACCACCAGGAATCCCGCGACTTCGGGGGCAAAAAGGATCGCGGCGAGCGGCACGCCCACCGCCGTGCTCTTCTGCGTGCCCGCGAACAGGAACGAGATCCGCTCGCGGCGCGGCAGGCCAAGGGCTCCTCCGACGAGCCAGGAACCGGCATGGCCGAACAGCAGGAACAGCGCGACCATCCCGCCTAACCAGGCCCAGGCGCCGGTATCGACTTTTTGCCAGATGCCTTGTTCGACAGCGCCCGAGAAGGCAACATAGACCGCCAGCGCGATGACGCTCCGGTCGATCCAGACGACATGTCTGCCATGCCGGGCGATGAAACCTTGCGTCCACCCCTGGACGATCTGGCCGAGAACGAAGGGCAGCAGCAGGATCAGCATGATCCGCTGGGCGGTCTCCCACCCGATCTGCGCGTCGCTCCCCGTCCCGCCGAGGAGGAAGAACACCGGTACGGTCACGAAGATGCCGGCGATATTGAGCAGCGCCGCGCTGATCACCGAGAGCCCGAGATTGCCGCCGGCCAACGCGCTGTAGGAGGTCGCCGACTGAACCGTAGAGGGCAGCGAACCGAGATAGAGGAAGCCCACCGCGATCAGCGGGGGAACGAGCCCCTGCCCGACGCTCGCCAGCGCCAACCCGGCCAGCGCCATCGCGCCGAAGACCCACAGCAGCAGGGGGAGCAGGAAGCGCCAGTTGCGCAGGCCGGCGCGGATTTCGCTGCGGGCGATGCGCATGCCGTTGAGCAGGAACAGCACGAAGACTCCTGCGCTGACGAGAAGATCGGCAACGGGTCGGGCATCGCCGCTTACCGGGAGGATCGCCGCCAGCAGCACTGCGGCGGCAAGCATGCGCAGCATCGGATCGGAAATTACGGTGCGCAGCGCCATCATCCGCGCCCTGCCCCGCCAACTCGCCGCTGTCGAGTGTAGAGGGACTCGCTGCCCTAGCGGGCCGTGACCTTGGCGAGCTTGCGTTCCAGCTGGTTCGCCAGCGCCTCGTCCTCGCTCACCTGCGCAAGGGCGCGAATCGCCGGGGGGTAGAGCGGTTGCAATTTGTAGGCGCGCCACGCGAACTCCCGGGCCCCGGCGCGATCGCCAAGCTGCGCCGCCACCTCGCTGCGCAGGGCCAAGACCGCCGGATCGTTGCGCGCGCCGTGGGCGATGGCGCTGTCGAGCATTGCCGCTGCCGATGCGAATTGCCCGCGCGAGGCCAGCCATCCGCCGTAAAGGCCAGCAGCCGACGCGTCGTTCCCGCCACCCGAGAGGTAGCTTTCGAGGACCTCGCCAATTGCTGCGGAGTCGTCCATCATCGTGTAGGCGGCCGTCAACCGCTGGGTCAGCGGCCAGTCCCGCCGCACCTGCGCCGCCCGCGAATAGGCCTGGATGGCCCGGTCGATCTCGCCATGGGCGAGCAAGGCATCGCCGAACAGGCTCTGGGCGTCACCCGATCCGGCATGCTCACGCGCGAATTTTCCGGCTTCGGTCACCGCTCTTTCGGTCTGACCCGTGCGGAGGTATTCCCGCACGAAATCTCGCAGATCGGGACCGCTGTCGAGTTGATCGAAGCGTAGCGCTTCGGGCAGGGTACGGCTTGGCAGGGGCGTAATCGCGAGGACAGCAGGGCGCGCGGCTGCGTCGAGGAACACCGCCGCGTCCTCGCGCCGGTCGAGCGTTTCGAGCGCTCGGCCTACCAAGGTCTTGAGGTAGGGAGACGCGCGCCGCGCCGAGGCTCGCTCGGACAGGCGTGCCACCAGTTCGCGCTCACCCCCACTCAGTATCAACGAACGCGCCAGCAGGTGGATCACCCGTTGATTGTCGGGTTGGATCTGCGAAAGCCGATCAAAGGTCAGCGCGGCACTGGCATAATGACCCAGTTCGAGGTCGAGAATGCCGCTTAGCAGTAAACCCGAGGGGGACTCCCTCTGCGTCTTGGGCGCGCGCAGCAGCAGTGATCGGGCGAGGTCGAATTCGCCCCCGCGCGCAGCGAGGACGGCATTGAGATAGACGATCCGCGGCGCGCTCGACGACAGCTCGCTCGCCCGACGTAAGGCGGCCAATGCCTCTCCGGCTTCTCCCGCATCGCCCAGCGTCGCGGCGTATTCGGTCAACAGTGCGGCATCGTCGGGCGTCGCCTCCAGCGCCGTTTCGAACCATTCCAAAGCAGGACGCGGTCCATGCGAATCTCGGACCAGTTGCGCACGAAAGCGCAAGGCGACCGGATTGTCGGGATCGATCGCAAGCGCGCGGTCGGCGGCTTCGATCGCCTGCAATTGCTCGCCGCCGCGATAGCGCAGGCGGCCGATATCGGTCCACAATTCGGCATTGTCCGGATCGGACTTCAGGGCCCGGTCATAGGCAGCCCCGGCTTGGGCGAGACGGCCCTCGCGCATTTCGAGTTGACCGAGCATGCGAAAGCCCAATCCGGCCGTCTCGGGCGAAAAAGCACCGTTTCCAAGCCATCGTCGCGCCTTGACCAAGTCGTCCTGCTGCAGGGAAGCCTGGCCCAGATAGGCGGCAAGGTCGGGCTCCGAATGGTCCTGCTCGAGCATGGCGCGCAAGCGGCTTTCTGCGGTCTGGCCGTCACCGCGCGCCAGCGCCGATTGCGCGGTCTCGAAGGGCGAGGCCCGCTCCTCGCCCCCCCCGCAGGAAGCCAGCAGCGCGGACAGCCCCAGCAGCAGCACCAATCGCCGAAGGTCAGCTCTGCAGATCATATTGCTTGAGCAGATCGTAGAGCGTGGGCCGGCTGATGCCGAGCAGCTTGGCGGTGCTGGATATATTCCCCTCGCTGCGCGCCAATGCCTGCCGGATCACCTTGCGATCCGACTGTTCGCGCGCGCTCTTGAGGTTGAGCGGCAACTCGCCCTCCCCGTCTTGCGCAGTCGACAGGTCGAGGTCTTCGGGCGTCACCAGCTTGCCATCGGCCATGATGACCGAGCGCTTGACACGGTTTTCGAGCTCGCGGACGTTGCCCGGCCAACCCCAGCCATCGATCGCCGCCAGAGCGTCGGGGGTGAAGCCCTGCACCTGCGGATTCATCTCCTTTGCGTGGCGGGTCAGGAAGGCCTTTGCAAGCAGGACCGAATCCCCGGCGCGTTCGGTAAGGGTCGGAATTTTCACCACGATCTCGGCCAGGCGATAGAACAGATCCTCGCGGAAGGTCGCCTCGCCGATCATGGTTTCCAGATCCTGATGCGTCGCGCAGACGATCCGCGTGTCGACCGGAATCGGCTTGCGCCCTCCGATCCGCTCGATCGTGCGTTCCTGAAGGAAGCGCAGCAGCTTGACCTGCAATTGCAGCGGGATATCGCCCACCTCGTCGAGGAACAGCGTCCCGCCATGCGCCAGCTCGATCTTGCCCTCGGTGGTCTTGACCGCCCCGGTGAAGGCGCCCTTCTCGTGCCCGAACAGCTCGCTTTCGAGCAGGTTCTCGGGGATCGCCGCGCAATTGATCGCCACGAAGGGCGCATCGCGGCGGTCGCTGGCATCGTGCAACCCGCGCGCGAGCAATTCCTTACCGGTCCCGCTGGCGCCGAGCAGCATCACCGAGACGCTGGTCTGCGCCACGCGTTCTATCGTCCGCGAGACCTTGAGCATCTCGGGCGCGGCGGTGATCATGGTCCCCAGAACGGTGCGATCCTCGCCGACCCGGTCGGCCAGGCGCCGGTTCTCGTGCTCGATCTCATGCAGCCGCAGCGCGCGATCGACGATCAGCCCGAGCGCCTCGATATCGATCGGCTTCTGGTAGAAGTCATAGGCCCCGCGCTGGATCGCCTGGAGCGCGCTGTCGCGCGCGCCATGGCCCGAAGCGACGATCACCTTGGTGTCGGGCTTCAAGGCCATGATCGCGTCGAGCACCGCGAAACCCTCGCTGGTCCCGTCGGGGTCGGGCGGCAGGCCGAGATCGAGCGTGACCACAGCGGGCGCTTCGGAGCGCAGCGCGGTCAGTGCCGATTCGCGATCGCCGGCGATCATCACGTCGAAGCCGTCATAGGCCCATTTGAGCTGCGCCTGCAGACCCTCGTCGTCTTCCACCACCAGCAGTTTCGGCTTGGCTTTCGCCATCATGCGACCTCGTTCTTTCTGGCTTGCGCCTCGTCGGGCCCGGTCTCGCCGGTCGGCTGTATGTCGCTCCGCGCCGCGAGCAGCTTTTCCGCCGCATCGGTCGGCAGACTGATAGAAAAGCGACTGCCGAAGCCTTCGCGCGATTCGACATCGAGCCGACCGCCCATCGCCCGGATCATCACCCGCGCTTCATGTGCGCCAATCCCGAAACCGCCATCCTTGGTCGAAACGAACGGCTTGAACAGCTCGTTGCGGACGAATTGCGCGCTCATCCCGCGGCCCGCATCCACAACCGCCATAGTGCCGCGCAGACCCTCGTTGCGGACTTCGATCTGGACGGGGGCATCCGTTGCGCTGGCATCGATGGCGTTCTGGACGAGATGGACCACGGCCTGTTCGAGACATTCCCGATCAGCCAGCACGGGGGAGCGACCCCGACCGGAAAAGTGGACCGGATGGTTGCGAGAGAAACGGTTCGCGAGCGTTCGTCCCAGTTCGGCCAGGTCGACCCGCTCGCGCCGCCCGGTGTCCGCGCCGCCATATCTCCCTAGCCGCGCGAGCAGGGCGTTGAGCTTGTCCGAACTGTTGCGCAGCGTGATCAGCATGTCCTTGCGGAATTCCGGATTGTCGGCGTGCTTTTCGGCATTGGTCAGCAGCAGTGACATCTGGCTCGACAGGTTCTTGATGTCGTGCAGCACGAAGGCCATCCGCCGGTTGAATTCGTCGAAACGGCGCGCCTCCTCGAGCGCTTCCTGCCCGGCCTGTTCGGCCAGATAGCTCGCTACCTGCTGACCGGCCACGCCGAGCAGATCGAAATCCTCCCAGTCTAGCCCGCGATGGACCGGGGGGCGACCGAGTATGATGACCCCGATCAGGCGATCATGGTGGTTCAGGGGGACCGCCGCCCAACCATGCGTTTCGTCGAGCAGCCAGGCAGGCACCATCTCCGCCTCGCCATGATGGGAGATACCTCTCCGGCTTTCGTCGAGATCGACGATCAGGCCTTCGCGCTCCAGTAGTCGCGCGAGTTCCAGCGGCATGGCCGGAGCGGGTACTTCGATTTGCGACCAGCGCCAGCGAGCACCCAGAACCAGGGTCCCATCCTCGTCGGGGACCAGGAGCAATCCGCAGGGACTGTCGGTGATGTCCGCGAGGGACTGGATCGCGCGTTCGGAAAGGCTGTCCTGTTCTCCGGAGGGACGACCGATAGTGTGGGTGAAGCGGATCCATTCCGAGCGGTAGTCGTAACGGTGCTTGAACAGATGTTTGGTCGCCATGACCCGCAGCCAATCGCGAACGCGCTGCGATGGCAGCCACAGAACGGTGAACGCGGCTGCGGCCAGCAGAAATCCAACCTGGGTGATCCGCCCGAGATCCCCGGAGAAACGCGCCGCCCAGCCCGACAAGAGCACCATGGCGGCGAAATAGCCACCGATCAGCACCAGCGAGAGCAATTGGAAAGTCACCGCGCGCGAAGGCCGGAAGGTCAGCCCGCCCCCCGAACGGGAAAAACCGACCGCGATGCCACAGGCCACTCCGGCCGTGACCAGCCCGCGCATTCCGTTGAGTTCGGCGAGCGTCCCGCCACCGAGATAGGCAACGGTGTGAAAATTGAGCTCGAAGCCCCAGAACAGCGCCAGCGCACCCGCGCTCCAGGCCAGCAGTCTGCGCGACATGTCGGCGGCGCCTGCGTAGAGATTGTGCAGCAATACCAGCGCGCCCACTGCCACGAGGATGTGCAACAGTGCGAGGGTCTCGAACGCTACCCGCGCGCCGTCGCGATCCAGAACGCCGCCCATGCCGACGAAGATCACGAACACCTGCAGCAGCTGGACGAAGACAAGCGAGCCGATGACCGGCCGCACCACGCGCAAGCTCGCATCGCGGCCATCATTGGCGAACAGGCGGAACAGCACAATGGTCCAGGCGAGGTCGCGCGCCGTCTCCGCAAAATGCGCTATCGCGCGGTCGGCTCCGATCGCCGCGATTGCCAGGCACCACAGCGCGGTAACGGACAGCGCCGCGAGCGTCGCTACCCGATCCGAGCGATCGCGCCGTCCGTTGCGGGCGATCCACGCCGCAGCGAAGACGCAGGCCAGAGCGGCAATGCCGAAGGCGATGAAGGCCAGGATTCCCTCCATGGTCCTAGCGCGCGCCCTCGGGCCAGAGGATAACCCGGAAGGTCTGCAGCAAGATCAGGATATCGAGGAAAGGGGTGTAATTCTTGGCGTAATAGAGATCGTATTCGAGCTTGTGGCGTGAATCCTCGATCGAGGCGCCATAGGGATAGTTGATCTGCGCCCAGCCGGTGATGCCCGGCTTTACCATGTGCCGCTCGGCATAATAGGGCAGGTGTTCTTCCAGATCGGCGACGAATTGCGGCACCTCGGGGCGAGGCCCGACAAAGCTCATTTCGCCCTTCAGCACGGTCCAGAGCTGCGGCAGTTCGTCGATCCGGACCTTGCGGATGAACCGGCCGATGCGGGTGATGCGCGGGTCGTTCTTGCTGGCCCATTGCGCACCATCCTTCTCGGCATCCCGCGCCATCGAGCGCAGTTTGATCACTGCGAAGGGCTGACCGTAGAGCCCGACACGGGTCTGGCGAAAGAAGGCGGGTCCCTTGCTTTCCAGCTTCACCAGCAGCGCGAAGAACGCGATGATCGGAAATGTCACCACGAGGAGCACCAAGCTTACGATCAGATCGAAAGCACGCTTGCCTGCACCCGAAATGACCCGGCCTGCCGAAAAGCCGTCGGAAAAGATGAGCCAGCTCGGATTGAGCGTATCGAGATCGACACGGCCGGTCTCGCGCTCAAGGAAGCTACTGAAATCATTGACGGAAACCCCGCGGGTCTTGACGCGCAGCAGGTCCTTCAACGGAAGCGAATTGCGCCGTTCCTGTAGCGCGACGATGACTTCGCCGGCGCCGACACGTTCGACGTAGCGACCCAGATCACCGATGGAATCGCGCGGCACCGCATCGGCAACCACGAGTGGACCCTCACCCATCGCGATGCAGGAGACTATGTCGAAGCTGCTGCCCGATTTGCCCGCGAGATCGCACAGCCGCTGCGCCCGCGGTCCGGCACCGAGGATGAGAATGCGGCGGCGGAAGGTCGAGGTCCCCAGCCTCGGCCCGAGGATCACACGATTGAGGATCAGCAGCGCGATCGCGAGGATCATCGCGTAGAGGAGCACCGACCGCCAGAACATGTTGCCCGGGATGAGAAAGTCGAGCAGCGAGATCCCCAGCACACCCAGACTCACCGCGACCAGCAGCCGCGCGGTTGCAAAACGCAGCGAGCGCAGCGCATCGGGCCCGTAGCTGCCCACCGCAATCATCGCCAGATTGACCACCAGAGCAAAGGCGAGGATTTCGGGGAAACGCCCGAGAAATGGGCCCGCATCGGTATCGATTTGCCAGACACGGAATTGCCATGCCGCTTCGCCGGCCAGCAGCAACAGCAGCATGTCCACCAAGCCCAACACCATCACAGCGTAGGGTATGTAGTGTTTGAACAGTCTGATCATGCGTGGCCGGCCCGATCGCTCATTGCAAACTGGCTATAGCCTCGACAGGTGAACTGTCGGTAAATTTTACAGGATTTGATGGAATAACGGGAGAGGTCTCAGGGGAGCGTCAAATATCTCGACACCGTCACACAGGCAGAGTGCCCCTCAGAAGAGGTCCTGAGCGCAGGGGTCCTGAGCGAGGGGTCTCGCTACTCGCCGTCCACCGCATTGGTCACGGCATCGCCGGTCTGCTGGGCAGCGTCGCCAACCTGATTGGCCGCTTCGCCGATCTCGTTCGCGGCACCTGTCACGGCATTGTCCCTGGCGATCTCGGATTCATTCTGCTGCGTGAAAAACCACACCGCCACGCCGATAGCGAGCAGAACGATCAACACAATCAGCCAGCCCGAACCGCCGCTGCGCTTCTCGTCGGTGATGACAGTGTGCGTGGTATGGGTATCGCCCGATGGCGTGCGTGTTTCGGTAATGCGTTCTTCGGTCATGGCGCCCTCCGATTGAATATCGAGTGGAGGCGAAACTGGCCAAGAACCTTTTCGTTCCAGCCAGTTGCTAAAGTGTGACGCTCTGGTCGCCGAAGTCGAAGGGGGTCGTCCCGCGCGTCACCGGATCGAAGCGCAGCCTACGACCGATCGGCGGCAATGAGCGCTGCTCGCATCCCGCGATATGGCAGCGACGACAGCCGGGTCCGATCGGCACCGCATCTTCCGGCCTTAGCGAAACCCCGCGCGCCTGCGCCAGCGAACCCGCCAGCGCAGCGTCGAGCCCCAGCAACACCGCGAACCGTGCCGCGCTTCCCGTTCCCGTCCCCTCGACGGTGCGACCGATGGTGAACCAGATATCCGCGGTGTTCCCGTCGCCCTGGGAGTTGACCGTCTGGACGAGCAGGTCGCCCGATCGCTCGAAGGTCTTGTGCGCGATCCACAGCGGGCAACTGTGCTCGGCCTCGATCAGTTCGGCGCCGCTCGCTCCGACGATACGCTTGGAAAACTGGCCCGCGCGGTCGAGGCGGACCATAAAGAACGGCAGGCCTCGCTGCCCCACGCGCTGGAGCGTGGTGAGGCGGTGGGCGAGCTGCTCGAAACTCACCCCGAAGCGACGCTGGAGCACCGGCAAGTCGTAATCGGTGGCGTCGCAGGCGCGCAGGAAGCGGCCGTAGGGCATGATCAGCGCGGCGGCAAAATAGCCTGTCAGGTGGTGGAGGAAGAGCTCGCGCGCCGCTTCGTCGTCGAACCGCGCGCCCTGAGCGATGGTGTCGATGGCCTCGCGCTGCTCGAGCTGCGCGAGTTGCACGGCCAGCTGGAACACGCGCGATTCCGGGGGGAGCATCTCGGAGAGCTGTACCTGGCGCGCATGGAGATCGAGCCGGCGGACGGCGCCGGGCATGATCTCGCGCGGGAGCAGCCGAACGGCGAACTGGTGCCGTTCGCGCAGCCGCTCGGTCAGCGCGACAGAGAGATCGCCGCGGGACAGCCGCATTTCATCGGATAATTCCTCCGCCGCGTGGTCGAGGTCGCCGAAATGGTTGCGCCAGCGCTCGATCTCGCGCCGCGATGCGACGATGGAATCGGCGCTGGGCGCGCTGGCTTCCCCTGCCCGGTCGTAGAGCCGGGCAAAGGCGGCCGCCGCCTGCGGGGCGGAGGACAGGAACTCGTCCACCTCCTCGCGGTCGATGGCAAGGTCGGCGAAGCGTTCGTCTGCGAAGCGGCGCGCAAGCCCGTCGAGACCGCCGATCGTGGCATCCTCGCGCAAGGTCCTGGGGTCGAAGTCGAATTCCTCGACGAGGCGCATCATCACCCGCGCGCTGACGGGGCGCTGGTTGCGTTCCATCAGGTTGAGATAGCTGGGCGAGATGGAAAGGCGTGCCGCGGTCGCGGCCTGCGTCAGGCCCTCGCGGCGTCGGATGCGGCGCAGCGCCGGTCCGGCAAAGACGGATGGATCGGCCAAATCGTGTAATATCCTTTACAACATTACAGACGCATTAGCGCCGTAACGCCACTTTTGACAAGATGGTTTGTAAGTTTCCCTGTCATTTCAGACTCAAAGGCGCAAGTTGTGTGCAACGAGTTTCACAGGAGATGCACATGACCTATCAAGCCACCGTCGACGACTTTGCCAAGACCATCGGGCAGAATGGCGCGCCTTGGGCAGCGATAGACGCCGAAAGCGCGGCGCGGATGCAGGCTCAGAACCGGTTCCCCACCGGGCTCGACATCGCGAAGTACACCGCGAAGATCATGCGCGCGGATATGGACGCCTATGATTCCGATCCCGCGCAATATACCCAGTCGCTGGGCTGCTGGCACGGGTTCATCGCGCAGCAGAAGATAATCTCGATCAAGAAGCATTTCGGCAGCACCAAGCGCCGCTACCTCTACCTCTCGGGCTGGATGGTCGCTGCGCTGCGCAGCGATTTCGGGCCCCTGCCCGACCAGTCGATGCACGAGAAGACCAGCGTTTCGGGGCTGATCGAGGAGATCTACACCTTCCTCAAGCAGGCCGATGCCCGCGAACTCGGCATGATGTTCCACGAACTCGATGCCGCCAAGGAGCGCGGCGACGAGGTCGAAGCCAAGCGGATCAAGACCGCGATCGACGGGCACGAGACGCATGTCGTGCCGATCATTGCAGATATCGATGCCGGCTTCGGCAATGCCGAGGCGACCTATCTGCTCGCCAAGAAGATGATCGAGGCGGGCGCCTGCGCGCTGCAGATCGAGAACCAGGTTTCGGACGAGAAGCAGTGCGGCCACCAGGACGGCAAGGTCACCGTTCCGCATGAGGACTTTCTCCAGAAGATCCGGGCGATCCGCTACGCCTTCCTCGAGCTCGGCATCCCCGAGGGCATCATCGTTGCACGCACCGATTCGCTCGGCGCAGGTCTCACCAAGCAGATCGCCTATTCCAAGGAGCCCGGTGATCTCGGCGACCAGTACAACGCCTTCCTCGATGCCGAGGAGGTCGATCCCGCCAATGTCACCAACGGCCAGGTCTTCATCAGCCGCGACGGCAAGCTGATGAGCCCCAAGCGGCTGCCTTCCAACCTCTACCAGTTCCGCGCGGACACCGGCGTCGACCGGGTGGTGCTCGACTGCGTCACTGCGCTGCAGAACGGCGCCGACTTGCTGTGGATCGAGACCGAGAAGCCCAATGTCGACCAGATCGCCGGCATGGTCGATCGCATCCGCGAGGAGGTGCCCAACGCCAAGCTGGTCTACAACAATTCGCCCAGCTTCAACTGGACGCTCAACTTCCGCCAGCAGGTCTATGATGCCTGGGAAGCAGCGGGCAAGGACCTGTCGGCTTACGAGCGCGCCCGCCTGATGAGCGTGGATTACGATCAGACCGAACTCGGCATCGAGGCCGACGAGAAGATCCGTACCTTCCAGGCCGACGGCGCCAAGCGCGCGGGCATCTTCCATCACCTGATCACGTTGCCGACCTATCACACCGCCGCGCTCAGCACTGATAATCTCGCCAAGCGCTATTTCGGCGAGCAGGGCATGCTGGGCTATGTCGAGCAGGTGCAGCGCCGCGAAATCCGCGAGGGTATCGCCTGCGTCAAGCATCAGAACATGGCCGGCTCGGACATCGGCGACGACCACAAGGAATATTTTGCCGGCGAAGCGGCATTGAAGGCTGGCGGTAAGGACAATACCATGAACCAGTTCGCGGCCGCATGAGCCGCGCCGGAGAGAGGATTTTTCCATGACGACCGACACAACACCCGAACCGGCACGTGAACCCGGCCGCGCTCGCGCCTTGCTCTCAACTGCAGACTTCCGCCTGCTCCGCACCGCGCTCTCGAGCCACGCGCGGCAGACCGAGGACCGCGAGGAGCTGGCGAAAATCAACGCGCTGCACCACCGACTGGGGACCTATGCGCCCGACGCCGAATAGTTGACCCTTTTCTCCTGGGGAGGAGAAAGCGGCCGCCGGAGTGCTTATTGCGCGCCGGCGGCCGTCATTGTTTGAGAGGCAGGCTCAGCCGCCCTGCGCGGGCATCAGCGTCAGCGCCGCGCTGGCGAGACCTTCCGCCCCGGTCGCGATGACCTTTTCCGCATCGGGCGCCCAGAAGGGCGAATGCAGCGACGGCAGCGAGCCCTCGCCCGCCGCCGCCTTGTCGATCTGCTCCTGCGGCACCCCACCGACCCAGAAGATCAGCGATTCGACATCATCGGGCGCCGCGCGGCGGAACTGGCCGAAATCTTCGCCCCCCATCACGCTGGGGACCTGCATCACCCGCTGGTCGCCGAAGCGGGTACGGAAATGCGTCATCACGGTCTCGGTGAAATCGGGATCGTTGTAGGTCGAGGGGGTGTAGGGATCTTCGACCGTCACCACCGGCATCTTGTCCTCGGGCATCCCCGCCGCCATCGCTTCGCCGCGCGCAATCCGGGCGATCCCGTCGAGCAGCAGCTTGCGCGAGGCGTCGGAATAGCTGCGCACGGTGAGCTGCAACTTGGCTTCGTCGGAGATGATGTTGTGCTTTGCGCCCGCGTGGAAGCTCCCGACGGTAACCACCGCCGGGTCGAGCGGCGAGCTTTCGCGGCTGACCAGCGTCTGCAGCTTCATCACGATCGAACTCGCCAGCACCACCGGGTCCTTGGTGGTGTGCGGATAGGCGCCGTGTCCGCCGACACCGGGCACGGTGATGTCGACGCTGTCGACATTGGCCAGCGCGAAGCCCGGCGAATAGCCGATCATCCCGGCGGGAAACTGCGCCGCATCGTGGAAGGCGATCGCGTAATCGGGCTTGGGAAAGCGGGTGTAGAGCCCGTCCTCGAGCATGGCGAGCGCGCCCAGCCCGAGTTCCTCGGCGGGCTGGAGGATCATCACCAGCGTGCCTTGCCAGCCATCCTTGCGCTCGGCCAGCAACTGCGCCGCGCCAATGAAGGCCGCCATGTGGGTATCGTGGCCGCAGGCGTGCATCACCCCGGTGGTAACGCCGCTGGCGGGAGTGGCGGTCTGCGTCGAGGCGTAGGGCAACCCGGTCTGCTCGACCACCGGCAGCCCGTCCATATCGGCGCGCAGCAGCACCACCGGACCATCGCCATTGCGCATCACCGAGACCACGCCGGTCTGGCCGACGCCCTCGGTCACCTCGAAGCCGAGGTCACGCATCCGCCTGGCCAGCTTGGCGGCGGTCTCGTGCTCCTCGAAGCTGAGTTCGGGGTTGGCGTGGAGATCGCGGTAGAGCTCCATCAGATCGGGCATGTCCGCCATCAGGTCGTCGCGCAGCTCGTCGGCTTGCGCGGGCGCGGCGAAGGCCAGCGCGGTGGCCGATATCGTGGCGGCCAGGCTCGTCAGTGAAATTCTCATGGTTACGCTTCTCCCCCGGGGTGTTGACACAGTTGACACGGTCCGCGGTTTCTGTGCGAATCCAACAGGATCAACAAAAACAACCGCTTAGCATCATTCCGGTCAGTGTTGCAGACTGGCGCGCTGTAGGAAAGTCCTCACAGGTCGTAGGTCAGCACGAGCATGAACGAGAGCGTTGCCGTCATCAGGATCACCAGCGGTACGCCGGTACGGATATAGTCGCGGAACTCGTAGGATCCTTCGGCCATGATCAGCATGTTGGTCTGATAGGCGATCGGGGTGGCGTAACACAGATTGCAGCCGAACAGCACCGCGAGGATCAGCGGCTCGGCGGGCAGGCCGAGCTGCGCCGCGATGGCGAAGGCAATCGGTGTGCCCACCGTCGCGGCGGTGGCGTTGGAGGCGAAATTGGTCAGCACGGTCACGAACAGCATGATCGAAGCCAGCACCATCGCCGGGGAGAGATATTGCAGCCCGTAGGCCAGCAATTGTCCCAGCCACAGCGCGGCACCGCTGTCGTCGACGATCCGGCCGATCGCGATGCTCGCCGCGATCAGGACGATGACCTTGGCCGAGAGCGCGCGACCCACCCGGTCGAATTTGACGCAGCCGGTGACGAACATCAGGATCGCCCCGCCCAGCGCGGCGATGGCGATGGGCAGCAGGCCGATCGAGGCGGTCCCGACAGAGCCCAGCATGATAGCCCCCGAAAGCACCGCCTTGGAGCGGCGCGGCAGCTCGCGCATGCCTTCGAGCGTGAGCAGGCTGTCGCTGCTCGCGAAATTCTGCAGCTCGTCGGGGAGGCCCATCACCAGCAGCACATCGCCCTCGACGAAGCGCAGATCGCCACCTTCGCTGTACCTGTCATCCGGGCCCATCAACCGCTCGGGACGATGGATTCCGACCACTGCCACGCCATAGAGATCCGCAATCCCAGAACTGGGTAGCGTGCGACCGATCAACCGCGAATCGCCCGTCACGGTCATTTCCACCACCACGATATCCTGGCGGCTTTCCTGGCCCTTACGCCTGATCCGATCGAGCACCCAGCCGGGAGCGGCCTCGCCCTTGAGAAGGCGCATCGCTTCTTCCAGCGCTTCGTGCGGTCCCGACATGCGGAGCCGCTGCTGCGGGCGCAGCAGTCCGGTCGGGGCTTCGTGGAACTCGATATCGGCGGGCAGGCGCGGGAGGATCTCGGACAGCTCCTTGCCGTTGAGCAGGCTGCCCTCTGTCACCCGCAGCCGTGCGGAAAAGCGCCGGTTGAGCCCGCTCTGCGCCACCGAATTGTCGCCCAGCAGGCGCGGCATCACCAGCCACAGGTAGGGCAGCGCCACCAGCGCCGCGACCAGCACGATCGGGGTGAACTCGAACACGCCTATGGGGCGCATCCCGAGATCGCTGGCGATCGAGACCACCAGGATATTGGTCGAGGTGCCGATGGTGGTCGCCATGCCGCCGATCAGCACCGCCGCGTTGAGCGGGATCAGCGTCTTGGAGGCAGGCATCGCGCCGCGCGCCGCCAGCGTGACGAAGATCGGCAGCAGCAGCACCAGCACCGGCGTATCGTTGACGCCCATCGACAGCAGCATCGCCAGCACCAGCGACACCAGAAGCCCGACCTGGAGGTTGAACTTGAACAGCCGCTCGAGAAAGCGCGCGGCGGGTTCGAGCGCGCCGGTCACCACCAGCCCGCGTCCCATGATCATCAGCGCGCAGATCGTGATCAGCGCGTAATGGCCGAAGCCGGCAAAGGCGAGCTGGAGCCCGTCGGTCGGTCCGGTGTCGGGCAGCGGGAAGAAATAGAGCCCGACCGCGATCACCGCGATGGTCAGCAGCGAGACGATCTCGACCGACAGCCGCCCGCGCGCAAAACCGATGAACATCGCGACCGTGACGACGAGCGCCGCGATCGCGTGGGGACTGGGTATGCCGGGCATCATAGGGCGCCGCGATTCCCAAAGCTGGCGGGTGAACGCAAGTCAATTCGACGAACAGGTGCGCGATTTGCGCCCTTCCGCCGGCTCGGAAGCCGTCAGGACCAGGTAGGCGAAATCGAGGTGGTGCCCCTGGCCGGACTCGAACCGGCACTCCGTTAGGAACTCGATTTTGAGTCGAGCGCGTCTACCAATTCCACCACAGGGGCATTCTCGCGAAGGCGGCGGATAGCGGGACCGGACTTCGCTTTCAAGCGGCTTGCAGCGCCGCTGGAGGCGTTATCTCAGAGAGCCGGCCAGCAGCTTGTGCAGCCGCGAATGCAGCGAATCGTTCGCCGCCAGGATCTCCGCCGAGTGGATCGGGTTCGAGCGGCCGCGGAAGTCGGAGACGAAGCCGCCCGCCTCGCGCACGATGAGGCAACCCGCAGCGGTGTCCCAGTCGTTGAGACCGCTTTCCCAAAAGCCGTCGAAGCGACCGGCAGCGACCCACGCAAGATCGAGCGAGGCCGCGCCATAGCGGCGGATCCCCGCCACCTGCGGTCCGATGGCGGCGAAGATCTTGGTCCATTCACCAAAATCACCATGCCCGGCAAAGGGGATTCCGGTGGCAACCAGCGCTTCGGAAAGGCGCGAGCGCGCCGAGACGCGCAGACGTCCGTCGTGGAGCCACGCGCCGCGGGTCTTTTCGGCCCAGAAGGTCTCGTCGGTGATCGGCTGGTAGATCACCGCAGCGGTGACATCGTCCCACCCGCCGCCGCCGGGCTTGGGTTCCTGCACCGCGATCGAGATCGCGAAATGCGGGATACCGTGGAGGAAGTTGCTGGTCCCGTCGAGCGGATCGACGATCCAGCGCGGCTTGTCGGGATCGCCCGGAATCGTGCCGCCTTCCTCGAGCACGAAGCCCCAGTCGGGCCGCGCGCTGAGCAATTCGTCATAGAGCGTCCGCTCGGCGATCTGGTCGGCCTTGGAGACGAAATCGGCGGGGCCCTTGCGGCTCACCTGGAGATGCTGGACTTCGCCGAAGTCGCGGCGCAGGCGGTTGCCCGCCTTGCGCGCGGCGCGCTCCATGACGCGGATCAATCCGGATAGGGCTGGCATGGTCTTCCTGTTCTTTCATCGTCGGGCATTCCCGCCCGCTGGCGGCGCCCTGGGGTGCGCGTCGCGCTCAGCCGGCCTTGCCGACATAGCTGCGTGCATAGACATCGACCACGATGCGCGTGCCGCTCTCGATATGCGGCGGGACCATCACCCGCACCCCGTTCTCGAGCACGGCGGGCTTGAAGCTGGAGGAGGCGGTCTGACCCTTCACCACCGCATCGGCTTCGACAATGGTGGCCTCGATCTGGTCGGGCAGCTGGACCGAGATCGGGCGGTCTTCCCACAGTTCCAGCGTGACGACCATGCCGTCCTCGAGGAAGGGGCGCTCGTCGCCCAGCAGATCGGTGTCGAGATTGATCTGCTCGTAATTTTCCTGGTCCATGAACACCAGCGCCTCGCCATCCTGGAACAGGAACTGGTAGTCCTTGGTCTCGAGCCGGACCTTCTCGATCGTATCGGCGCTGCGGAAGCGGACATTGGTCTTGCGGCCATCCTGCAGGTTCTTCATCTCGACCTGCATATAGGCGCCGCCCTTGCCCGGCTGGGTGTGCTGGATCTTGGCGACCTTCCAGATGCCCTTCTCATATTCGAGAATATTGCCGGGACGGATGTCCACACCGCTGATCTTCATGGGGGTTCTGCCTTCGATTGGGGAACGGTGCGCGAGGGCGCGCAACCGCATTGTGCCGCGGCGCTTAGCCGAGCGCCAAGGCCGGAGCAAGGTGGCTGGCGTTAGGGCCGCCGCCGCGCTACTGTGGACGCACACCCCATGATACCGAAAACCGCCTTCCTCGCCGCCTGCGCCTTTGCCCTGTTTGGGGCTCTCTTCGGATCGGACGTGGCGCATGCCGGTGCGCGGGACCGGATCGGCACGCTGCCGCAGGGCCGCTACGAATGCGGGCTGCCGGGCGATGCGACGGGTCAGGCCTGGGTGGTCGATCCGGCCTATAATTTTTCCATCGCAAGCGCCTCGCGCTACGACACCGCCAAGGGCATGGGGACCTATCTGCTGGTCGGGCACGACGTGATCTTCACCCGCGGCCCGATGAAGGACATGCGGATGCGCCGCCAGGCCTCGGGCCTGCTGCAGCAGGTGAATGCCGATGGCGAGCTGGGCCGGCTGCGCTGTAACCGGGTCGGCAGCTAGCTTGGCCGGAGACTATTCGGCGGTCAGCAGCGGATAGGGATTGATCGCATTGGCGGGTTCCCACCACTCGGCATCCGCCGTGGTCTGCAGGATCGCGAAATGAAGATGCGGGGTGTCGCTCTCGGCATTGCCGCTGCTCCCCACCGTGCCGAGCCGCTGCCCGCGACGGATCCGCTGGCCTTCCTTCAGACCCTCGGCGTATTTGTCGAGATGGGCGTAATAATGGATCGTGGTGCCATCGCTGGTGCGCACATAGATCGTGTTGCCCCCGGCGCGCGAACGGTACAGCTTCTCCACCGTGCCCGCGCCCGCGGCGCGCACCGTGGTGCCGACCGGCGCCATGATGTCGAGCGCCTCGTGCAACCGCGCGCCATCGCCGCGCGACTGGGTGAAGGTGTCGCTCAGGTCCGAAGCGCGGACATTGAGCACCGGGATCATCAGATTGTCGCTATTGCCCGAACCGGCTTCGCGGTCCGCCTCGCCATCGAGCGGTGCGGCGGGTGCTGCATCGGTCTGCGTTCTGTCTGCGGCAGGCGACGGGCTCGGTGCCGCCTCGGCAGGGCGCGTGGTGTTGCGCTGGCCCTCGCTGGTAGCGTTCTCGATCAGGCTGCCGCCCGCGACGATCCAGACCGCGCTGGTCAGGGTCGCGGTGATGATGATGGTGAGGATGCGGTCGATCAAGCTCATGCGAGTCCATAGACCGGGATTGCCGGGGAATTCCAGCGGGATCGACCGCCAGGACGGCGCTGCCTATTGGGGCGGCTTGGCCTGCGCCGCCTCGATCTGCGCCGCGAAAGCCTTGACCGCCGCGGCCTCGTCGCCGTTCCAGACCGCGCCCGAGACCGCGAGGAAATCGGCTCCGGCCTCGATCAACGGGCGGCAATTGGCGGGCGTGATCCCGCCGATCGCCACGCAGGGAATCTCGAACAGCCCGCTCCACCAATCGAGCATTGCGGTGTCGGCGCGGTGTTCGCTCGATTTGGTGGTGCTGTCGAAAAAGGCGCCGAGAGCCACGTAGTCGGCGCCCGCATCGCCCGCTTCCATCGCCAGATGGCGCGAGGCGTGGCAGGTCACGCCGATCTGCGCCTCGAGCCCGAGCTCGCCGCGCGCCTCGCGCGGATCGCCGTCGCCCTGCCCCAGATGCACCCCGTCGGCCCCGATCCTTTTGGCCAGCGGCACGCTGTCGTTGACGATGAAGGCGACGTCATGCGCCGCGCAGAGCGCCTGCAGCGGCTGGGCGAGCCGCGCCGCCTCGTGCTGGTCGACATCCTTGATCCGCAGCTGGAAGGCGGTGACCAGCCCGCCGCCGGCCTCGATCGCGCGTTCGAGCCGTTGGGGGAAGGCACCGCCGACTTCGAGCGGCGAGATCAGGTAAAGCTGGCATCCGATATCGGTCATGCGCCGCTGTTAGCGCCGCGCCGCGGCTTCGTCACGCCTTCTGGCGACAGCTCCGTCCATTCAGCCGCCGGACAGCGGCGCGCGCACAGGCAGGCGCGATGCACACAACCGCCCTCGCCCGCTTCGCCCTGCTGCTCGCCATCCCCGCTTTGGGGGCCTGCGCGATCATCCCCGACACGCCGATGGTCGGGCAGGAGGCGGCGAGCCAGGGGACCCCGGTCGCCCTGGGCCGGTCGGCCTGGGTCGGCGATGCGATCGTCACCCCGCTCGCCGTGGTCGAGGACAGCCGCTGCGCCGCGGGCACGCAATGCGTCTGGGAAGGAAGAGTGGTCGTCTCGACGCGGATCACCTCGACCCATTGGCAGCAGACCGTCCCGCTGGTGCTGGGCGAACCCTATCGGGTGATGAGCCGGGATTTCCTGCTCGCCTCGGCGAACCCGACGAAAAACGCCGGGCAGGAAATCCCGCCCGGCGCCTATCGTTTCGCCTTCACCGCCGGGCAATAGCCCGCCGGTCCCGGGTTCTCAGGCCGCGGTCTCGCCCGTGCTGGCGCAGGTGATCTCGTCGATCGCATTGCCCAGCGCCTGGTCGAACTGCTGGTCGTCCATCTTGGCTTCGAGAACCTCAAGCAGTGCGCGGCTGAAGCTGGCGATCATGCCGTCGTTCTTGGCCAGCTCGCGGCAGGCCTGCTCGCGGCTGTAGCCGCCCGACAGCGCGACCACGCGCAGCACCTTGGGATGGTCGATCAGCGGCTTGTAGAGATCGGGCTCGCTGGGAATGGTCAGCTTCCACATCACCTGCTGGCCCTCGGGCACGCGCTCGAGCTGGTCGAGCGCAGCGGCCAGCACCAGCGCTTCGGCCTGCGGGCGGCTCTCGCTCTTGAGGCTGACCTCGGGCTCAAGGATCGGCATCAACCCGTTGCTCAGGATCTGCAGCCCGAAATCCATCTGCTGCGCGATGATGGCCTCGACGCCCTCGCGGTTCGCCTCGTGGATCACCGAGCGCATCTTGGTCCCGAACACGCCGAGCTCCTTCGCCCGCGCGCACAGCTCATTCAGGCCGGGGATCGGCTTCATCAGCTGGACGCCGTTCGCCTCGTCTTCCATCCCCTTGTCGACCTTGAGGAAGGGCACCACGCCGCGGCGCGCCAGCAGCGCCGGGATCGGCGAACCGTCCTTGCCGCAGCCGTCCATCGTCCGCTCGAACAGGATCGCGCCCAGCACCTTGCCATTGGAGAAGGACGGCGAATCGACGATCCGGCAGCGCATTTCGTGAATCCTGGCGAACATCTCCTCTTCGCCGTCCCACTCGCTGTCTTCGACGCCGTAAGCCTGGAGCGCCTTGGGGGTCGAACCGCCCGACTGGTCGAGCGCCGCGATAAAGCCGCGGCCGGTCGCGATACGGGCCTGCATTTCTTCGAAATTCATAAGACAATCCCTGCTGTTGGCGCAATTTTCTGCGGGCCATACCCAGCCCCCGGGGTCGCCGCAACTGGCCACGTGGGCAACTTCGGCGTCAGTCGCTCGTATTACCATGGCAAGCCATGGAGAAAGCGATGCTCGACGAGACCCAGGAACGACTTTGCGACACCAACACCACCGATTTCTCGGATTTGAAAGCGCTGACGATCAATTGCACGCTCAAGCGCTCGCCCGAGGGTTCGCACACCGCCAAGCTGCTCGGCGTGGTCGAGGCGATCCTCGTGCGCAACGAGGTGCAACTGGAGCAGCTCCGGCTGGTCGATCACGAGATCGCCCCGGGGGTCTATCCCGACATGACCGAGCAGGGCGCGACGCGCGACGACTGGCCACAGATCTGGGAGAAGGTCCGCGCCGCGGATATCCTGGTGATCGGCACGCCCATCTGGCTGGGCGAGAAAAGCTCGGTCTGCCAGCGGCTTATCGAGCGTCTCTATGGCCATTCCGGGCAGACGAACGACAAGGGGCAATATGTCTTTTACGGCAAGGTCGGCGGCTGCATCGTCACCGGCAACGAGGACGGCATCAAGCATGTCGGGATGGGCGTGCTCTATTCGCTGCAGCATATCGGCTACACCATCCCGCCGCAGGCCGACGCCGGCTGGATCGGCGAGGCGGGACCGGGGCCCAGCTATGGCGATGCGGCCGAGGATGGCGAGAGCCGGGTGGGCTTCGACAATGATTTCACCCGCCGCAACACGACCTTCGCGACATGGAACCTGATGCACATGGCGCGGATGCTCAAGGACGCCAGCGGCATTCCCTGCCATGGCAATTCGGTCGATCTATGGAGCGAGGGCCGCCGCTTCGACGCGCCGAACCCCGAACACCGCTAGCCCCGAGCAACGCTCGGCCGAAAGTATTCAGCCGATAAGCGCAGCCACGCCGGGCAGGTCGCGACCTTCCATCCATTCGAGGAAGGCGCCGCCGGCGGTTGAAACATAGCTGAAATCCGCCGCGACGCCCGCATGGTTGAGTGCCGCCACGGTATCGCCCCCGCCCGCGACCGAAACCAGCGAGCCGTCCTGCGTCAGCGCCGCGGCGGTCTTGGCCAGCGCGACGGTTGCGGCATCGAAGGGTTCGGTTTCGAAAGCGCCCAGCGGCCCGTTCCACACCAGCGTGCGGCAGGTCTTGAGGACATCGGCGAGCGCCTCGACGGCCAGCGGACCGATATCGAGGATCATCTCGTCCTCGGCGACCTCGTGGACGTTGCAGGTGCGCAGGCTTGCCGGATTGGCGGCGAATTCCTTCGCGACCACGACGTCATAGGGCAGGTGGACGGTGCAACCGGCATGGTCGGCCTCGTCCATGATGCGGTTGGCGGTGGCGGTCAGATCGTGCTCGGCAAGGCTCTTGCCCACCGCCACACCGCGCGCCGCGAGGAAGGTGTTGGCCATGCCGCCGCCGATGATGAGATGCTGCACCTTGCCGACCAGATGGCTCAGCACGTCGAGCTTGCTCGAAACCTTGGCGCCGCCGACCACCGCCGCGACCGGGGTCTGCGGATTGCCCAGCGCGGCGTCCAATGCCTTCAGCTCGCGCTCCATCGAGCGACCGGCGTAGGCGGGCAGATAATGCGCCAGCCCCTCGGTCGAGGCATGCGCGCGGTGCGAGGCCGAGAAGGCGTCGTTGACGTAGATGTCGCCATGCGCCGCGATGCCGCGCGCGAATTCGGGAGCATTGGCTTCCTCGCCCGGCCAGAAGCGGACGTTCTCGAGCAGGCCGATGTCGCCGGCGCGCAGGATGCCGATCGACTGTTCGACCACCGGCCCCATGACCTCGGGGATGAACATGATTTCGCGCCCGAGCACTGCCTGGACATCGCCCTGCACGAAACTCACGCTCATGGTCGAATTGCGCGCGCCCTTGGGGCGCCCGTAATGCGCCAGCAGCAGCACCTTGGCGCCCTTGTCCGCCAGTTCGAGAATGGTGTCCTTCGAGGCTTCGACGCGGGTGACATCGGTGGCCGAACCGTCCTGCATCGGCAGGTTGAGATCGACGCGCACCAGCGCGACCTTGCCGGTCAGGTCGCCCAGATCGTCGAGTGTTTTGAAGGACGGCATTGGTGTTCCTTGAGCTGGCGAGACGAGGGGACCGGCATCTCGGCCCCCTCGCCCGGCGGATCAGATAAGCTTCGCCATCACCCCGGCGGTGTCGATCATGCGGTTGGAGAAGCCCCATTCATTGTCGTACCAGCTGACCACGCGCGCCAGCTTGCCGTCGGTGACCGAGGTTTCCAGGCTGTCGATGGTCGAGCTGGCCGGATAGTGGTTGAAATCGCTCGAGACCAGCGGCTGGTCGGTGTAATCGAGCACACCCTTCATCGGGCCTTCGGCGGCGGCCTTCAATGCGGCGTTGAGTTCCTCGACGCTGGTGTCGCGGGTCGGGGTGAAGACCAGATCGACGAGGCTGACATTTGGGGTCGGCACCCGCACCGAGCTGCCGTCGAGCTTGCCGTTGAGCTCGGGCAACACCAGCCCGACCGCGCGCGCCGCGCCGGTGGTGGTGGGGATCATGTTCTGCGCCCCGCCGCGCGCCCGGCGCATGTCCGAATGCATCTGGTCGAGCATCCGCTGGTCGTTGGTGTAGGAATGGATCGTGGTCATGAAACCGCGCTCGATCCCGACGGTCTCGTGCAGCACCTTGGCCATCGGCGCGAGGCAATTGGTGGTGCAGCTGGCGTTGGAGACGATCACGTCCTCGCTGGTGAGCACCTCGTGGTTCACGCCGTAGACGACCGTGGCCGAGACGTTCTTGGCCGGAGCCGAGATCAGCACCCGCTTGGCGCCCGCCTTGAGATGCGGCTCGGCGGCCTCGTGCGACTGGAAAAAGCCGGTGCATTCGAGGACGATGTCGATCCCTTGCGCGGCATGCGGCAGATTGCCCGGCTCGCGCTCGGAGGTGACCTGGATGGTCTTGCCGTTGACGATGATCGCCTTGTCGCCGGTCTCGACCGTCCCGGGGAAGCGGCCATGGGTGCTGTCGTACTGGAACAGCAGCGCATTGGCCTTGGTGTCGGCGAGATCGTTGATCGAGACCAGTTCGAGATCGTGATCGTCGCGCTCGAGAATGGCGCGCGCGACGAGCCGGCCGATGCGTCCGAAACCGTTGATGGCAACCTTGGTGGTCATGCAAATAACTCCTGATTAGGCTTTGAGTTTGCTCATGATTTGCGGAACGATGGCATCCGCTGTGAAACCGAATTTTTCGAACAGGTCTTCCGCCGGGGCGGAGGCGCCGAAACGGTCGAGGCCGATGTTGAGTCCGCCCTCGCCGGTATAGCGTTCCCAACCGAAGGTGGTCCCCGCCTCGATCGAGACGCGCAAGGACCCCGCCGGAATGGTCTCGGCACGATAGACTGCGGGCTGCTCGTCGAACAGCTGGGTGCAGACCATCGACACAACCGCGGCAGCGATGCCTTCCTGCTCAAGCCGCTCGGCGCATTCCACTGCCAGTTGGAGCTCCGAGCCAGTGGCAATCAGCGTGACCTGCGGTTTGCCCTCAGGGCTCTTCAGACGGTATCCGCCCCTGGCGCTGAGCAGGGTCGGCTCGGCGTCGATCCGCAGCTGCGGCAGGTTCTGGCGGCTGAGCGCGAGGACGGTGGGCCGGTCGCGCTGTTCGAGCGCGATTTGCCAGCATTCTGCGGTCTCGACCACATCCGCCGGGCGCATCACCAGCAGGTTGGGGATCATCCGCAGCGACTGGACATGCTCCACCGGCTGGTGAGTCGGTCCGTCCTCGCCCAACCCGATGCTGTCGTGGGTCATGACATAGACCACCCGCGCCTGCTGCAGCGCGGAGAGCCGGATCGCGGCGCGGCAATAGTCGGTGAACACCAGGAAGGTGCCGCCATAGGGGATCACCCCGCCGTGCAGCGCCATGCCGTTCATCGCCGCGGCCATGCCGAATTCGCGGATGCCGTAATAGATGTAGCGACCGCTGCGGTCCTCGGCGGTGAAGGCGGTCATCCCGCCGGTCTTGGTGTTGTTCGAGCCGGTCAGGTCGGCGCTGCCGCCGATCGTCTCGGGCAAGGCTTCGTTGATGGCGCCCAGAGCCATCTCGCTCGCCTTGCGGGTGGCGACCTTCTGCGGCTCGGCAATAAGCCCGTCGATGTGGGACTGAAGGTCGAAGCCCTCGGGCAGATCGCCCGCCATGCGGCGACCGAATTCGGAATGTTGGTCGGCAGCGGCAAGCCGCGAGAGCCATTCGGTATGCGCCTCTGCCCCGCGGGTCGCGGTCTCGCGCCAGTCGCTCCGCACCTGTTCGGGCAATTCGAACGGCTTGGATTCCCAGTCCAGTTCCTTGCGCGCGGCGGCGATTTCCTCGTCGCCGAGCGGCGCGCCATGGGTGGCGCTGGTGCCCTGCTTGCCTGGCGCGCCCTTGCCGATCACCGTCCGGCAGGCCAGCAGCGAAGGCCGCTCGTCCGCCAGGGCCTCGTCGATCGCGCGGCGGATATAGGCGAAGTCGTGCCCGTCGCATGCGACCACGTGCCAGTTGGTCGCCTCGTAGCGCGCCGCAATATCCTCGCTGGTCGAGAGATCGGTCGCGCCGTCGATGGTGATCCTATTGTCGTCCCACAGCACGATCATCCGGCCCAGTTTGAGATGGCCCGCCAGCCCGATGGCCTCGTGGTTCAAACCTTCCATCAGGCAGCCGTCGCCCGCCACCACCCAGGTGCGGTGATCGACCAGATCGTCGCCGAATTGGGCGTTGAGATGGCGTTCGGCGATCGCCATGCCCACCGCCATGCCCAACCCCTGACCCAGCGGGCCGGTGGTGCATTCGACACCCTCGAGCAGGAAATTCTCCGGATGGCCGGCGCAGGGGCTGCCGAGCTTACGGAAATTGCGGATGTCCTCCATCGTGGGCGCGGCATAGCCCGAGAGGTGTAGCAGGCTGTAGATCAGCATCGAACCGTGACCTGCGCTCAGCACGAAACGGTCGCGATCGGCCCAGTCGGGCGCGTCGGGATCGTGCTTGAGATATTCGCTCCACAGCACGGTGGCGACGTCGGCCATGCCCATCGGCATTCCGGGGTGCCCGGAATTGGCCGCCTGCACCGCATCCATCGAAAGGGCCCGGATGGCATTGGCCATCTGGACCAGGCGCGATGTCTCGAGGCTCATGCTGAAATTCTCCGGAAAGGGGCGATTCGACGCGCGCGAAGCCATCGCGAAGGCTTGCCGCAAGGTCAAGCCGGGTGGGCGGGTGGTGCCGTCTGGCCGCCCCCTCGGAGCACTTATCAACAGGGCGCACCAACCCTTTGCCCATACAGCCGAATTCGGGTATCTTTCGCGGATTATGCCGGATGATCGCATCGCTTCTGCCTACGACAGGATCGAGGCTGCCCTTGGGAGGATCGAGCGCAGCGCCCGCACGCCTGCGCCGCCTTCAGCACAATCCCCCGAAGCGGATACCGATCTGGCCGAACGCCACGCGGCACTGCGCGATACGGTGACCGCCAGCCTCGGCGAGCTGGATCAGCTGATCGAAAGGCTCGAGCGATGAGCGAGGTCGTTCTGACGGTGGGCGGGCGCAATTACACCCTGCGTTGCGAGGACGGGCAGGAAGCGCATATCCGCCAGCTCGCCGCCACGGTGGATGCCAAGCTGGGCGATGGCGCCAGTCAATTGCCCGCGATGGAAGCCAAGAACCTGCTGTTTGCAGCGCTGTTTCTCGCCGACGAGCTCGAAGATGCGCGGAAGGTTGGTGGGGCCGACAACGGCGCGCAAATCGCCGAGGGTCTCGAAGCGCTGGCGCTTCGGCTCGAAAAGACGGCAGAAGCCCTTGAGCAAGCGCGCCCGAACGCCTAAATAGCCAATTGGCGGGACTGCCCGGCACGAGCCACATGAACATCCCTGAGGCTATAAGTAAATACCTAGGGAGCTGTCCCTGTCCGGATCACGGGTTCGTCCTGCGGGTCCGGTGCACACGGCGCCCACCTGACGTCCACGCGTCAGAGGATTTCATGGCAAACGACCCATGGTGGTTCCGTCACCGATTATCCAACCCCCGGTCCGGCCGGGCGACAGGGGTGCCGCGTGGCAGGCAAGAGTGAACTCAGGACCCGATTGCGCGGTTTGCGCCGCGAACATGTGCAGGCCATCCCGGCCGCGATGCTCGGGCTGATCTTCCACCGCCCGCCCGCCCCGCTGCTCGGGCTCGTCCCTGCCGACGCTACGATCGGCCTCTATTCGGCGGGCACCTTCGAAGCTCCCGCCACCGCCTATGCGAAATTCTTTTTCGAGGCGGGGCACACGATCGCTCTCCCGCGCTTCGCGACACGCAATTCTCCGATGGAATTCGCCCGCCACGGCGATCCTTTCGAGGAGACGGATTGCGAGATCGGGCCCTTCGGCCTGTTCCAGCCCCTCCCCATCGCCGAAGTCGTCGCCCCCGACCTGCTGTTCGTGCCGCTGATCGGCTTCACCGACAAGGGCGCGCGGATCGGCCAGGGCGGCGGTCACTACGACCGCTGGCTGGCGGAGCATCCCGGCACCAAAGCGATCGGGCTGGCCTGGGATGTGCAGAAGCTCGACGAACTCCCGCAGGAGGCGCACGACATGCCGTTGACCGCAGTGGTCACCCCCACCCGCTTCTACGGTCCGTTCTGATGCGCGAGGAACCGACGCTCAGGATCCCCTTCGGCGTGCTGGCGCTGCTTGTCGCGCTGCTCGCTTACGGGATCGCGGTGGCGACTTTCGTGCCGCCGGTGATCGGCAGCTGGCACACAATCGCGCAGACGCTGGTCTATCTTGTCCTCGGGGTCGTCTGGCTGCTGCCGCTGCGGCGGTTCCTGATCTGGATGGAAACCGGCAGCTGGGGCTGAGAGGCGTCAAAGGGAACCGAGGCCAGCGCGCCGTGGTTCCCCAATCATGCCGGAACTGCCCGAAAACGAAGCCCAGCGCCTGACGCTCGAACGCACCTGCCTCAACCGCACGATCGTGGCGGCCGAGCTGGGCGACAACATCACCCATATCGACCTGCCCGGAGACAACGAGCTTGGGCGGCTGAAAGGTCGCCAGTTCACCGAGACCCGCCGCCACGGGAAGAACATCTTCCTCGGCAGCAAGACCGGGCCCTGGATCACTGTCCATCTCGGTATGAGCGGCTGGCTGATCCCCTTCGATGCGCCCGACCCCGAGCCCGACCACACCAAGTTCCGGATCGTCTTCGATGGCGACCGGCGGCTGGCCTTCCGCTGTCCGCGCAAGCTCGGTCATGTGAAGATCATCGAGGACCCCGACGACTACATTGCCACGCAAGAGCTGGGGCCCGATGCGCTGGCGATCGACCGGAGCGCTTTCCTGGGTTTCATCGGCGGATCGAAGGCGGCGATCAAATCAGCACTGATGGATCAGAAGCGGATCGCCGGGATCGGCAATCTGTGGTCGGACGAACTCCTGTTCCAGACAGGTCTCGATCCCGAATGCAAGGGCAGCGATCTCGACGGTGAAAAGCTCGACACACTGTTCGACACCATGCGCCTGACATTGTCGAAAGGTGTCGATGTCGAAGCCGACTATTCGCGCCTGCCCGACGAATGGTTGATTCCCAACCGCAAGGACATGCGTGCCTGCCCGCGCAGCCATTGCGGCGGCGAACTGACCCACCGCAAAGTGGGTGGCCGGACGGCCTATTATTGTCCGGTCCATCAAACGTAAAAAGGTAGGTTCCCAAGTGGCGCGAGTGACGGGACTTGAACCCGCGACCTCCGGCGTGACAGGCCGGCGCTCTAACCAACTGAGCTACACCCGCGCATCTAAGAAGCGACTGGGAGCGACCAGCGCCGCTTGGGAGCCGGGCCACTAAGGCAGGCCCCCAATCCTGTCAATGCCCGTCCGGAGGAAAAAACGGGGCTTTGCAAAAGCTTTGCAAGCGCCTGCTCCGGACCGGCCTGCGAAGCGACATGGTGAACGCCGATTAACCCTATCTTGAGGTCGTCGGCGCATAGCTGACAGCGAACACTACGGGGGGCAAATCCATGCGTTCGATCCTGCTTGTTGCGAGCATATTGTTTCTGGGCACAGCCGCTGCGGCAACCGGTTCGGCGCTGTCGATCCAGCGCTCGGTCTTCGTCGAAACCTTGCAGGGCGAAGGCGTCGCGCTCGAGCCTGCCAGCACGCTGTCGCGCGGCGACCGGGTGGTGCTGGTGATGCAATGGCAGGACCATAAGAGGGCGCAGCCGTTCACACTGGCGAGCCGGATTCCCGAGACTTTGTCCTACCAGCGCAGCGGCGACGACGCGGTCGAGGTTTCGGTCGATGGCGGACGCCGCTGGGGCCGCCTGAGGGACTTGCGCCGCGGCCAACGCGCCGCGCAGCCAGAGGAGGTCACCAATCTGCGCTGGCACGTGGGCGCCCGCGACACCAGCGGGATGCGCAGCTTCAGCGCGATCGTGCGCTGAAGCCACTCACACCCTGATCAGTCCACCAGGATGAGCGAGGGTGCCTCGAGCAGCCGCTTGAGCGCCTGGACGAAGCTCGCCGCGTCGTAGCCGTCGACCACGCGGTGGTCGCAGCTGATCGAGATGTTCATCAGCTTGCGCTTCTCGATCCGCTCGCCGCCCTGCCCGTCGCTGACATACATCGGCCGTTCGATGATGCGGTTGGGGCCGATGATCGCGACCTCGGGGCGGTTGATGACCGGCGTGGTCGCCACCCCGCCGAGCGGGCCGAGCGAGGTAACGGTGAGAGTTCCACCCTGCAATTCCTCGCTGGTCGCCTTGCCATCGCGCGCCGCCTCGGCGAGCCGGACGATCTCTTTCGCGAGCTGCCACAGATTGCGCGACTGCGCGTCGCGGATGACCGGCACCATCAGCCCGGCATCCGTCTGCGCCGCCATGCCGAGATGGACCGCCCCATGACGCGTCACGACCCCGCCCTCATCGTCGTAGCGGGCGTTGATCATCGGGAAGTCGGGAATGGTCTTGCAGATCGCAGCGATCAGCATTGGCAGCATCGTCAGCTTGGGCCGGTCTCCGCGGTTGGAATTGAGCTGTCCGCGCAGCACTTCCAGATCGGTGACATCGACTTCCTCGACATAGGAGAAATGCGGGATGTTGCGCTTGGAAGCGGCCATGTTCTCGGCGATGCGGCGGCGCATGCCGATGACCTTGCGCTGCTCGTCCTCGCGCGCGCGACCGGCAGGCGAATAGCCGCCGCTGTAGGACAGGAAGCTGTCGAGATCGCCGTGACGGACACGGCCATCCTCGGCGGGCTTCACATCGGCCAGATCGACGCCGAGTTCCTTGGCGCGCTTGCGCACCGCCGGTGAGGCGAGAACCTTTGCATTCGAGGTCGGCTCGGGCGCCGGAGTGGGTGCCGGAGTCGGCGCCGGCAGATCGGCCGGCTTGGGGTCGGCCGCATGTGCGTCGTCGGCATCGGAAGCGTCGGGGTTCTCGGTCTCGATCCGCTGCTCGACACCCTCGTCCTTTGGACCGGGCGCATCGCTGGAGGTCTCCGCGGGTGCCGGGCTCACGGACCCGCTCTCGTCGGCGACATCCTCGGGCACTTCGCCCTCGACCTCGATCACGACCAGCATGGCGCCAATCGAGACCATCTCGCCCTCCTCCCCGGCGATCTCGGTGATCGTGCCGGTGACGGGGCTTTCCAGCGGCACGGTGGCCTTGTCGGTCATCATGTCGACGAATTCCTCGTCTTCCTCGACACGGTCGCCGACCGCCTTGTGCCAGGCGACGATCTCCGCCTCGGCGATGCCTTCGCCGATATCGGGCATTGTGAAGGTGAATGTCGCCATGGTCGCTTACTCGCTCAAGATCTTGTCGATGGCCTCGCCAATGCGGACCGGGCCCGGGAAATAGGCCCATTCAAGACTGTGGGGATAGGGCGTGTCGAAGCCGGTCACACGGATAACCGGGGCTTCGAGATGGTAGAAACAGCGCTCGGTCACCAGCGCCGAAAGCTCGGCGCCGAAACCGGCGGTGCGGGTCGCCTCGTGGACGATCATGCAACGCCCGGTCTTCTCGACCGAAGCCTCGATCGCCTCGATGTCGAGCGGAACCAGCGAGCGCAGATCGAGGATTTCCGCATCGACGCCCTTCTGGCGGCACACTTCCTCGGCCACATGCACCATGGTGCCATAGGCGAGCACGGTCAGGGCCTCGCCCTCGGTAACCTTGCGCGCCTTGCCCAGAGGTATGGTGTAATGCCCCTCGGGGACGATGCTCGCGTCGTGCTTCTTCCACGGCTGCGCGGGCTTGTCGTAATAGCCGCTGAAGGGGCCGTTGTAGATCCGCTTGGGTTCGAAGAAGATCACCGGATCATTGTCCTCGATCGCGGCGATCAGCAGGCCCTTGGCGTCGTAGGGCGTAGAGGGGACGACGGTCTTGAGGCCCGAGACATGCGCGAAGATCGCCTCGGGGCTCTGGCTGTGCGTCTGCCCGCCGAAGATCCCGCCGCCGAACGGCGTTCGCACCGTGATCGGGGCAATATACTCCGCCGCCGAACGATAGCGCAGCCGCGCCGCCTCGGAGATTAGCTGATCGAGCCCGGGATAGATGTAATCGGCGAACTGAATTTCGGGCACCGGGCGCAGGCCATAGGCGCCCATCCCCACCGCCGCGGCGATGATGCCGCATTCGGAAATCGGCGTGTCGAACACGCGGGTCTTGCCGTATTTCTCCTGCAGCCCCGCGGTGCAGCGGAACACGCCGCCGAAATAGCCGACATCCTCGCCCATGATGACGATATCGGGGTCGCGGGCCATGGTAACGTCGAGCGCCTCGTTGATCGCCTCGATCATGTTGAGGCGGCGCTCGGTGGTGGTTTCCACCTCGCTCTCGGGTGCGGTTTGGGTTTCGGTCGCGCTCATTTGGGCAGACCCTCCGGAAACTTGATTTCGCGTTCCTTGACCGCCTGTTCGGCCTGTTCCCTGAGATGCCAGGGTAGCTCCTCGAACACGTCCTCGAACATGGTGCGGAAGGGATGATGCAGGCCGTGCCCCAGGATGCCGTTGGCCTCGGCTTCCTTGGTGGTGGCGCGGACCATCTCGGCAGCCTCGCGATCCATCGCTTCCTGGCGTTCCTCGTCCCACTCGCCCAGCGCGATGAGGTGTCGCTTCAATCGCATCACCGGATCGCCCAGCGGCCATTCCTCGCGTTCCTGCGCGCTGCGATAGCCCGAGGGATCGTCCGAGGTCGAATGGCCCTCGGCGCGATAGGTGAAGAATTCGATCAGCGTCGGCCCCGCGTTGGCGCGCGCGCGATTGGCGGCCCAGCGCTCGGCGGCGTAGCAGGCCAGCGCATCATTGCCGTCGACCCGCAAGGCCGCGATGCCATGCCCCAGCCCGCGCGCGGCAAAGGTCGTCCGCTCGCCACCGGCAAAGCCCGAGAAGCTCGAGATCGCCCACTGGTTGTTGACGACGTTGAGGATCACGGGCGCATTGTAGACCGCGGCAAAGGTGCAGGCGGCGTGGAAGTCGCCCTCGGCGGTGCTGCCCTCGCCCACCCAGGTCGCGGCGATCCGCGAATCACCCTTGATCGCGCTCGCCATCGCCCAGCCCACCGCCTGCGGGGTCTGGGTCGCGAGATTGCCGCTGATGGTGAAGAAGCTGTGCTCGCGGCTGGAATACATGATCGGCAGCTGGCGGCCCTTGAGCTTGTCGCCGCGGTTCGAATAGATCTGGTTGATCATCTCGATCATCGGATAACCGCGCGACAACAGGATGCCCTGCTGGCGATAGCTGGGGAAGACCATGTCGTCGCTCGCCAGCGCCATCGAGGCGGAGATGCTGGTCGCCTCCTCGCCGGTGCACTTCATGTAGAAGCTGGTCTTGCCCTGCCGCTGACCGCGGAACATCCGCTCGTCGAAGGCGCGGGTGACCGCCATGTTCTTGAGCATGGCCCGCAGCGTGTCGGCGTCGAGCTTGGGGTCCCAAGGCCCATGTGCGCGGTCGTCGTCGCCGAGCACGCGGATCAGGCCATAGGCGAGATCGCGCATGTCGGCCGGGTCGCAGGCCTCGTCGGGGCGCGGCTCGCGGCCGGCCTCTCCGGCATCGACATGGCTGAAGTCCACGGCATCGCCGGGACGGTAGTGGGGTTCAGGGACATGCAGCGAAAGCGAGGGCTTGTTCGAACCCTGGCCGGCTGCGCTGTCGGGCCTATCGGCCATGTGGCGCTCTCCCTTTGCGACGAACGCGGTTGCAAGCAATCTTGCGTGATTGCGTCATAATATTTCAACAATGCGGTTGGGTCAAGGCGACCGGTTCACACCGCTACGGGAGCCTTCAACGGCCCGTGCGGCGTGTAGTTGTGAACCGCGAAATCCTCAATGCGATAATCGAAGATCGTCGGCGGCTGCCGCAGCAGCTCGAGCCGCGGGCGGCCCTGGGGTTCTCGACCCAGCTGTTCGGCGATCAGGTCGGCGTGGTTGAGATAAAGATGCGTGTCCCCGCCCATCCACACCAGCTCCCCCGGCTCAAGCCCACACTGCTGCGCGAGCATCCGCTGGAGCAGCGCCGCCGACCACAGGTTGAACGGCATGCCCAACGCCACGTCGCAGCTGCGCTGATAAAGCACGCTGTTCAAGCGCCCGTGGGCCACGTGGTACTGATAGGTCTTGTGGCAAGGCGGCAGCGCCATCCGGTCGAGCTCGGCGACGTTCCAGCCCTCGAGAATGTGCCGCCGGCTGCCTGGATTGTCGCGGAGCGATTCGACCAGCAGCGCAACCTGGTTGATCCCCGGCCCTTTTTCATAGAGCCCGTCGGGGCGATAGCGATAGGTCGGCCAATCGACCCATTGCTTGCCATAGACTGGCCCCAGATCGCCCCAGCGCACGGCGAATTGCTCGTCATCGGCGATCCGCTGGACAAAGTCGTCGAGCGGGATCTGCTCGCCGCTTTCCTGGACATAGCGCGCGTGCGGCCAGTCGTTCCAGATCTTGACCCCCTGGAGCACCAGCGGCCGGATATTGGTCTCGCCGGTCAGGAACCACAGCAATTCGCGTGTCGCGGTCTTCCAGTAGACCCGCTTGGTCGTCACCAAGGGCATCGCGCCATCGGCCAGATCGTAGCGCAGCATGGCGCCCATCACCGAGCGCGTGCCGACCCCGGTGCGGTCGAGCCGTTCGCTGCCCTGCTCCCAGATGCGGCGCATGAGATCGAGATATTGCTGTTCGGGGTGCACGGCGTCGGGGTTCCTGCAGGCGAATGGCTGTGGACGCCTCCCTAGCGCGGATAAGCGGCAAATGCCCGCTTGCACCGCCAACCGTCCACACCTATAGGGCGCGCCTTGCCTCGACCCGCGAAGACGATTTTTTCGCGGGGCCGATCCGGTCGGGGAGTAGCTCAGCCTGGTAGAGCACTGTCTTCGGGAGGCAGGGGCCGGAGGTTCGAATCCTCTCTCCCCGACCATTTTTGCTGTAAGGCTCTGAAAAAGAAACCGCTCCCACTCATCAGGTGGAACGGGGTGACCCATAGCGTGTCACATACCGGTTCACCGACCCAGTTCGGGATCCTCCTGCAATGTCGAAAATTCCCCTCACCGTTCGGCGCGATGGAAGATACTATCGCTTGGGCTCTGCGTTCGTTGTCGCCAGTCGCCATGATGACCCGCGAACCCTGCGAATGCAGTTCCCTGATCGCCTACGCTGTTATGTCCTTGATCGGGTTGGCTAGTTGCATGGGCGGTATGGAACCCTTCTGCTGATGGGAGGATGCGCGCGAGCGTCTCCGCCGGCCGAACAGATAAGGCCTCCTTCGCTCGCCTGTTCGACCGCCGCCGCGCGGATCATGTTCGACTTCCAGACCGCACCCATTCAGCGTGCGCTGTCCTTGGTGAGCGCAGATTTGTGATCTTCATCATGCTTCGGAAGATGCGAAGGACCTGTTCGTGCAGGACTTCGTCGTAGCCTCGGCCAAGGTGATGAACCTCGATCGTTTCTGGCCCATCCCGAACGCCCCAGGACCATAAACTGATTTTGCATCAATGGCGGGTGTTTCGTGCACGCGATACTTTCGCTGCTCGGCGTAGCGTTGTGTTGAGTATGGCCGAGTCGAGAATTCTCGACCATAAAGGGGCACGATGAGCAAGATTCTGGTCAGCCGCTATCTCGCCTCGATTGTGAAGCGGGGCATTCTCGAGGTTACCTTCGCCGATGGCACCCAAAGCGTTTTCGGTGAACCGGCGATCGGCTTTCCCGATGTTGCCCTGACCTTCACCGACAAGTCCGTCCCGCGCGATATCCTGCTCGATCCGCGGCTGGGCGCCGCCGAAGCCTATATGGAAGGCCGGCTGACCTTGCAGCAGGGCGGGATCATGGAACTGGTGGAGTTGCTGCGCTCCAATGCGCCCTGGGATCGCGGGGGATCCATCGGTCAACCAAGTCTGCGCCGGCGCTTGGGCAACAGGATCGCTTTCGCCCGCGAGGCGATCAACGACACACTGAGATCGCAGCGCAACGTCTCGCATCACTACGACATCGGCAACGACCTGTACCGCCTGATGCTGGACAGCGAGCATATGCAGTACAGCTGCGGCTATTGGGACGACGGTGTCGAGACTCTGGCGCAGTCGCAGGAAGCGAAACTGGCGCATATTGCGGCCAAGCTCGACTTGCGCGAGGGCCAGACCGTGCTCGATATCGGCTGCGGCTGGGGCGGTATGGCGATCTATCTGGCGCGCAAGTTCGACATCAGGGTGACCGGGATCACGCTATCCCGCGAACAGCTCGCTCTGGCCGAGGAACGCGCCAGAGACGCGGGTGTCGCGGACCGGGTCTCGTTCGAGCTGGTCGATTACCGGGACTTGCCCGAGCGCGGCGATCGGTTCGATCGGATCGTTTCGGTGGGGATGTTCGAGCATGTCGGACGGCCGCAGTTCGAGACCTTTTTCGAAGCCTGCGCCAACCTGATTGCCGATGACGGCGTGATGCTGCTGCACACGATCGGGCGGATCGGTTCGCCCGGAACGACGGATGCCTTCACGCGCAAATACATTTTTCCCGGCGGCTATATTCCCGCCCTGTCCGAAACGATCGCTGCCAGCGAAAAATTCCGTCTCATCGCCAGCGATACCGAAATGCTGCGACTGCATTACGCGAAGACCCTGCGGGCTTGGTACGCCAACTGCCTGGCGCATCGCGACGAGATCGTCGCGATGTATGACGAACGCTTTTTCCGGATGTGGACGTTCTACCTGTCGGGTGCGACGTCGAGCTTCGAAAACGGCGGCATGTGCAATTACCAGATCCAGTACTGCCGGGACCGCCGCGTACTCCCGCTGACCCGGACTTATATGACGCAGGCCGAAGCGACGCTCACTCAGTCGGCGTGAACATTCAGGCGCTGTCCGAATCCTGCGCTTGGCTCAGGTGGCTTCAGTTCACTCCGAACATGCTGCGGAGGCCCAAACCAACGCCGTAGGCCAGGATCGCGGCGGCACTGCCAAGAAGCAATGTCTGCAGGGCAGCGCGGAGCGGTGCTGCGCCGAGGATCGCGCCTTTCCCGAGACCGAGCGCGAAGAAGGTCGCTGCGGCGAACCCGCTGCTGGTCGCGAACGTAAGATCGAAATCTCCGACGCCCAGGACGAAGGGGAGCAAGGGCACGAAGCCGCAGATGCCGAACGCCAGACAGGTAAAAAGCGCAGCCCGCAGGGGACGCGCGGAGACTTCGCTGAGCTTGAGTTCTTCCGCCATCATCGTGTCGAGCCAGACGCTGCGGTCATCGATAATGGTCTCGACGACCCGGTCCAGGGTCTCGGGGTCCAGCCCCTTGCGCGCGAAAATCTCGCGTATTTCCTGCTCCTCTCCTGTGGGATAATTCTCGATCTGCCAGTTCTCATCGGCACGGGCCTGCGCCACCTCCAGCTGTCGGCTTCGCGTCCCGAGAAAATTGCTGACACCCATGCTGAAGCCGTCGGCAACGAGATTGGCCAGCCCCAGGATGATCACGGTAGTCGCGGCGAGGCCCCCGCCGGCGCTGCCCGCGACGACCGCGAATGTCGTCACCACCCCATCCACGCCGCCGAGAATGAAATCGCCGAGCGGACTCTCGCCGCGCGGCGAATCGAGGCGGTCGCGGATTCGAACCTTGCGATGCTCCTCCCGAAGATCGCGGCGCCGGCTGAAGGCCATCGCTGTCAGTCCCTCACGACCATGACCGAGCAAGCGGCGTGCCGGACAACCCGGGACGCATTGGCACCGATCAGCCAGTCCTTCATTTCGGGGCGGTGCGACGCGAGGACGATCAAATCGGCATCGACGTCTTCGCCCAGTCCGAGAATGCCTTTTGCGATCGGGCCGGAACCCACCCGCCGCTCCAGTCGAACTTCGCCTCCCAGCTCATCGGCGAGCGAACCGAGGCGTGCGGCGGCGACATCCAGCAAACGGCGATAGCCAATCGCGGTCCATTGCGCTTCGCGGACAGCGACATTGTCCGGCACCACGGTGGCGAGCGTAATCCGCGCGTCGAACGCGCTCGCGAGCGCCAGGCCGACGGGGACGGATTTCTCCCAGGAACTGGGCTCGTCCAGATCGACCGGAACGAGAATGCTGGAATACATCGGACACCTCCCAATGGGGTCGCTACGAAACGAGTGTTAAGCGCGATTTCGACACTGCACAGCTTCTTCATCGTCTGCATGCAATAAATTCTCGAAGATACCTTGGCAGCAACACACGGGTCGGGGGGTGTCTAATACAATTTCATCGTAATTATCGGGAAGTTGCCGCGGGATGATCATTGCCCGTCAAAGCGCCATCAACCTGTCGTGAACTTGACAGTGCCATATGAGCGGAGGATGGTTTCGCACCTCGCCTCGAAATGTCAGGCTGACGACAGCTTGGTAGCACACGGCTTTTTGATCCGGCCCCCGCCCCAGGGCTGGCATGCCGTGAAGGACCTGCGAAATGCAACAGACCGCGCCGCGCTACCCGACCGCCCTGATCGCAATGCACTGGGCGATGCTCATTCTGCTGGCTGCGGTCTATGCCGCGATCGAGCTACGCGAATATTTCCCCAAAGGCAGCGACATCCGCGAGGGCTTCAAGGCCTGGCACTTCATGCTCGGCCTGACGGTGCTGGTGCTGGTCCTGGCGAGGGCCGTAATGCGCCTCCTCGCCACCACGCCGCCGATCATGCCAAAACCCTCTATTTGGCAGATGGTGGCGGCACGGGGCGTCCACCTCGCGCTCTACGGCCTGATGATCGCCATGCCGCTGGCGGGCTGGACCATCCTCAGCGCGAAGGGCGCGACGATCCCCTTTTGGGGACTCGAATTGCCGCCGCTGATATCGCCGGACAAGCCGCTGGCCGAATGGCTGCAGGAGATCCACGCTACTGCCGGGACGGTCGGCTACTGGCTGATCGGGCTGCACGCCGCCGCCGGATTGGTGCACCACTATTTCTGGAAGGACGATACGCTGCGACGTATGCTGCCCTGGAGGCAAAGTGTACAATGAGGCCGTCTCCATCCATGTCCAGGAACGACCTCTCATGCCGCGCAGCCTGACCCACCCGGAACGCCATGCTGTCTCGCGCATCGGCTGGCTGCGCGCTGCGGTCCTTGGTGCCAATGACGGGATCGTCTCGACCGCCAGCCTGGTGCTCGGGGTTGCCGCTGCCGGTGCCCCGCGCAGCGCGATCCTGCTGGCGGGTGTTGCCGGGCTGGTCGCCGGTGCGATGTCGATGGCGGCCGGCGAGTTCGTTTCGGTGAGCTCGCAGGCCGACACCGAACGCGCAGACTTGGCCCGCGAAACCATCGAGCTGGCCGAGCAGCCGGAGGCGGAGCGGGAGGAATTGATCGCGATCTACCGGGCCCGCGGCCTCGACCATGAAACCGCCGCCGCAGTCGCCGACCAATTGACCGCAAGCGACGCCCTGGGCGCGCATGCCCGCGACGAACTCGGGCTGACCGAAACCGCTTCGGCGAAACCCTTGCAAGCGGCACTGGCCTCGGCATCGACCTTCGCGGTCGGTGCGGCACTTCCGCTGGCGGTGACCGCGCTGGCACCGATGGACCTGCTCGTGGCGATCACAGTGGCCTCCTCGCTCGCATTGCTCGTCAGCCTGGGGGCCTTGGGTGCGGTCGCCGGAAAAGCGCCGATCGGTCGCTCGATCCTGCGCGTCACCTTCTGGGGCGCGCTCGCAATGGCGCTGACCGCAGCGATCGGAAGGATCGCCGGAACGGTTGTGTAGCCGCTCCGAATTGGCAGCGCAGGGGGCACAGAAAGGAATCCATTTCGAAGCTCGAAAGGCCATCTTCTCCTTCGCGACAAACCAGGCAAGTCACTGGCTTCGCGCGCCGGTTCCCAAAACGACACCGTAGACCACCTGGCCATAATAGCTGTCCTGGTCTGCAAAATTGCGTCGCGCATTATCCGCGTCGGCCAGTTTCGCCGTGAGCATCCACTCACCGGTTTCCTCTTCATAGACATAATCTTCGTCGCCCATGATATCTTGAAGCCTGGAGCAAAAGCCTTGGGATCTGCGGGGCAGATGCGGGGCGGCGCTGGCGTGAGCGCTTCGGTTTTGACGCTTCAGTCCTGAATGACTGCGTAGCCTTGCAATTGCAGGGTCGCGAGCGTCGTGATCGCCGAGATGTCAATCTGCACATCCGGGTGCACCTCGTCGTGCGCGAACCCGTTGGCAGCCATGGATTGCCCGCATAGCCGAACGCTCACCCCAGCCAGGGTCAGTTGCCGGATCAGTTCGACGTTCGGGTTGGTTTCTCCATCGAATCGCTCGGCAAAGGCCGCCGCCGTCAGTGCGGTCTTCGCGGCGGGTCCGTGCAATGTCACAACGATATCTCCAGGATGCACCGTGCCACCGTGGCGATCCAGAAGATTGACCATGCGCGCTACCCGTTCCAGCCCCTGGTGCACTTCGTCCGGTTTGCGCGCGGGCTGCGCCACATCGAACACCACCTTATAGCGCAGCTGCGGATCAAGTTTTTCGAACGGTTCGGGAATGTCGAAATAGGTTCCAAAACCGGGCACGAGCCGAGGCTGGGTCTGGGCCAACGTCGGGCTCGCCAACAATGCAACGAGAATGGCACCGCTTCTGAACATCTGCATCGATCGATCCTAATGTGGGGAAGGGAGTGAGACTGATCGCATGTTTCGCAGTTCGGTTGACTGGAAGGGTGAGACGGCGATCGATCCGGACTTTCCTTTTTGATGAATGGCTCAACTAGGATTGGTTTTGCGCTTCAACGGGCAAGTCTTGCAGCAGAGGGCGAAATTTCGCCCGAGAGACGCGTCCCTGGGGTGGCAAACGCTCGCCCCCCCCCCCCCCCACATCGGAAAGCCGACGCGTTTATCGTCCGCTCGTTGCGAGGGTCATGTCCATCAGGTCAGTCGGGCGAAATTTGCCACCCCGGAAGCAGGCGGCCGCGCCAAGGAACCTCGCTCGGCTACCAGGCCAACCAGTCCGCCCAGTGTAGCCGACAGTTCGGCGAGTTTCTCTTCGTCCAGCCGATAGAAGACGAGCTTGGCTTCCTTGCGGGTCTGGACCAGGCCGGCGTTGCGCAACACCGCAAGTTGCTGCGAAAGCGTCGGCTGTCCGATCCGCGCAACCGCATCGATCTCGCCGACATTGCGTTCTATCCCGGAGAGGGCTCGCAGGATGCGAAACCGGACCGGATGGGCGGCGGCTTTCAGCGCCTCGACGGTATCCTCCTCGCTCATGTCCGCGGTCGTCCCTTTACCTCGCGGAGGAACCAGTCCGACTGGTCCTTCGCGGCGAAGACATCGTCCAGTTTCGCAGTGGGCTGGCGCAACAAATTCTGCCCCGGCAGCCAATTTGCAGGGGCGAGCACGGGTCCTTCGTCGACCGCCTGAAGCGCATCGAGCGTCCGCAGCATTTCCGGTATTGATCGTCCGACGTTCGCGGGATAGCATGCCATCGCCCGGATCTTTCCCTCGGGATCGATGAAGAATGTCGTGCGGACCGCGGAACTGTCGTGATCCTCGGGCCCAACCATCCCATAGGCCCTAGCGATCACAAGGGTCGGATCTTCCAGGATCGGAAACCGGACTTCGACATCGAACCGGTCGCGGATCATGCGGAGCCATGCGAAATGGGAAAACAGGCTGTCGACCGAAAGGGCCATCAACCCGCAGCCCCGCCGCTCGAACTCATCGGCTTCGCGGGCGAGCGCAACGAACTCGGTCGTGCATACCGGGGTGAAGTCGGCCGGGTGGGAAAAAAGGACCAGCCAACGGCCGCGATATTCCGACAGCCGGACATCGCCGGTGGTGCTTCGGGCAGCGAAATCGGGAGCGGTATCCCCGATGCGCAAACCAGCGCAGGGCGCCGTCTTTTGGGCAAAACCGTTAATTGAATTCGAGTCCATGTCCACCCGCATATCACTTGACATCGGGATTGCAATACATATAATCATTTTATGTAATCGAATTAAGGACCGCGACATGCAGGAAGACCAACCGCTAGCCCAGGCTTCGGCCCAGATCGATCGGGCGCGCAACGAGAGATGCCTTCGCCCGTCGATTGCGGGCTTTTTCGACGAAGCGACCAATACGATTTCCTACGTCGCGCACGACCCCAAAACGAACGAAGCCGCCATAATCGATTCGGTTCTCGATTTCGAAGCGGCATCGGGGCGCACCTCGAATGGCTCGGCCGACCGGATTATCGAATATATCACTTCGAATAATCTGAAAGTGATGTGGCTGATCGAGACCCATGCACATGCCGATCATATTTCGGCAGCGCCCTACCTGCAGGAAAAGCTCGGCGGAAAGCTCGCCATCGGGCGCGGCATCATCCGCGTCCAGGAAGTGTTCGGAAAGCTGTTCAACGCCGGCACCGATTTCGAGCGCGACGGATCCCAGTTCGACAAGCTGTTCGATGATGGTGAGACGTTCCGCCTTGGCGAACTCGAAAGCATCGCCCTGCACGTCCCCGGCCATACTCCGGCCGACATGGCCTTCGTCATCGGCGATGCCGCTTTCGTCGGCGATACCATCTTCATGCCCGATTTCGGCACCGCCCGGGCCGATTTTCCGGGCGGGGACGCGCATCAACTGTTCCGCTCGATCCGTCGGCTGCTCTCGCTTCCGGACGAAACCCGCTTGTTTCTGTGTCACGATTACAAGGCCCCGGGGCGCGACGATTACGCGTGGGAAACGACGGTCGGGCAGCAGCGCGAAAGCAATGTTCACGTCAAGGACGGCGTGACCGAGGACGAGTTCGTCGAGATGCGAACCAGCCGCGACAAGACCCTCGCCATGCCCAATCTGATCATGCCCTCGGTGCAGGTGAACATCCGTGGAGGACGCTTGCCCGATCCTGAAGACAATGGCGTCAGCTACATCAAAATTCCGGTCAACGCGGTATGAGCCTGCCCGGATTTCCAGACGCCGCGCCACTCGCCGGTTTGGCGGGAGGCGTCCTGATAGGCCTCGCTGCAGCAATCATGTTGCTCGGTTCCGGCCGGATTGCCGGGGTCTCCGGCCTGGCCGCCAAGGCGGTCGGGTTGGGCGGAAGCGGAATATCCCGCATTGGTGCTTGGGCATTCGTGATCGGCCTGCCGCTGGGTGCGCTCCTTGTCACTATCATGACGGGAGGCCTTGAAGCGAGTTTTGCCGGGCCCGTTCCGCTTGTGATCGCCGGACTGCTGGTCGGCATCGGGACGCGGCTCGGCAGCGGTTGCACCAGCGGACACGGCGTTTGCGGCGTCAGTCGTCTATCGGCCCGCTCGCTGGTCGCGACGATCACCTTCATGGCAGCGGGGATAGCCACCGTCGCAGCCATGAATGCCATGGGCCTGGAGTTGCTGCGATGAACGAGCGCATGTTCTGGCCCCTCGTCTCCGGCACGATTTTCGGCGCCGGACTGGCACTGGGAGGGATGACCGACCCTGCCCGGGTGCGTGGCTTTCTCGATATATTCGGCAGCTGGGATCCCACCCTCGCCTTCGTTATGGGCGCCGCTGTGATCGTGATGGCGATAGCCTGGCGGTTCGTAGCACGAATGGATCAACCGCTCTTTGCCGAGAAGTTCTTCCTCCCCGATCGCTCCGACCTGACGCCGCGCCTGATCGGCGGCTCCGCCTTGTTCGGCATCGGCTGGGGAATTGCCGGGCTGTGCCCCGGACCCGGGATCGCCGCACTGGTGATCGAACCGAACGCCGCAGCAATTTTCGTAGTGGCAATGCTGGCGGGCATGGGCCTTGTCCAGTTGATCGAAAGGCAGAGTTGATGGTCGTCAAACATGTATCCAAAACCTTTGCGGTCGCGCCGCAAATAGCACCCGAGGAGATGCAGCATCTCTCCAATCAGGGATTCAGCTCGATAATCTGCAACCGGCCCGACCTGGAGGACCCCGATCAACCGAGTGCTGAGCTGATGCGCGATGCCGCGCAGGAAGCGGGCATCGAATTTCATTTCATTCCGGTGTCGGGCGGGGAATTTCCCGGCGATGCCGTATCCGTTTTTCGCAAGGTCCGCGAAGAAGCGGCCGGCAAGGTACTGGCCTACTGCCGCACCGGCACCCGCTCGATCACGCTGGACGCCCTGGCCAATCCCGAACACCTCTCGGTCGATGAACGCGTCGTCCGCGCGCGCGAGGCCGGGTACGATCTATCGGGCCTGCGCGATCGAATGAGCGAATAGACAGACAAATCGGAGAGATTGCCATGACCCGATCATTGTCGCACGATGTCGTTATCGTAGGCGGCGGGGCCGCAGGCATTGCGACTGCCGCTTCGATGCTGAATCGTCGCCCTTCCCTCGATATCGCCATAGTGGAACCGGCAGAGTATCACTACTATCAGCCGGGCTGGACAATGGTCGGTGCCGGGGTGTTCGAAACTCCGGTGACCCGGCGCCCCATGGCGAGCGTCATGCCCAAACAGGCCCGCTGGATCCGCCAGGCGGCGGCAACCTTCCAACCCGAACAGAACCGGCTGACGCTCGCGGATGGCAGCATGCTGGATTACAAGCTCCTCATCGTTGCTCCGGGGATCCGGCTGGCGTGGGAGAAGATCGCAGGCCTGGAGGCGACGCTCGGCAAGAACGGGGTGACGTCCAATTATCGCTACGATCTTGCCCCCTACACCTGGAAGCTGGTGCAATCGCTCAAAGGGGGGCGTGCGATCTTCAGCCAGCCGCCGATGCCGATCAAATGCGCAGGCGCGCCGCAAAAAGCGATGTATCTATCGTGCGATGCCTGGCTGGACCGCGGCGTGCTGGACGATATCGACGTCGAGTTTCGCAACGCCGGGGGCGTCCTGTTCGGGGTGAAGGAATACCTCCCCGCGCTGATGGAATATGTCGAGAAATACGGCATCGAGCTGAAGCTGGGCCAGACGCTGGTGTCAGTGAACGGCGCGGCCAAGTCGGCGGTGTTCAAGACCGAGCGCGGCGAGGAGACTGTCGAATTCGACATGCTTCACGTCGTCCCGCCCCAGGTCGCACCGCAATTCGTCGCCGAAAGTGCGCTTGCCAACGCGGAAAGCGGCTACGTCGATGTCGACAAATTCAGCATGCAGCACGTCCGCTATCCGAACGTCTTCGGTATGGGCGATGCCGGATCGATGCCGAATGCGAAGACCGCCGCCGCAGTGCGCAAGCAGGCGCCCATCGTCGCGGTCAATGCGCTGGCGGTTCTCGACGGCAAGCCGCCGTGCTGCGACTATGACGGCTACGGGTCGTGCCCTTTGACTGTGGAGCGCGGCAAGGTAATCCTTGCCGAGTTCGGCTACGACGGCAAGCTGCTGCCCAGTTTCCCCGAATGGTTGATCGACGGGACGCGGCCCAGCAAGCTGTCGTGGCTGCTCAAGTCGGAAATCTTGCCGTGGGTTTACTGGAACGGGATGCTCAAGGGGCATGAGTGGATGGTAAAACCACAAGTCAAGACCGCCGCCTGATGCCGGCAAGCGACCCCGAGCAAGGAACGACGGGCGCCTCGGCACCCGGACAGGGCGCGCGCGGCAGCGTCCTGGCGCAATATTTCCCGATCCTCGATTGGAGCCGGGGCTACAATTCTTCGATCCTGACGAGTGATCTCGTCGCCGCGGTGATCGTCACGATCATGCTGATCCCGCAAAGTCTTGCCTATGCCTTGCTGGCTGGCTTGCCGCCGGTGGTCGGGCTCTACGCCTCGATCCTGCCGCTCATCGCCTATGCCATCTTCGGCACCAGCCGGACGCTGGCGGTCGGGCCGGTCGCGGTCCTCTCGCTGATGACAGCCAGCGCGGCGGGTGCAGTGGCCGCGCAGGGTACGGAATTGTACCTGGAAGCCGCCATGACGCTGGCGGCTCTGTCCGGCGTCATGCTCGCAATTCTTGGCCTGTTGCGCCTCGGCTTCCTCGCTAACCTGCTTTCGCACCCGGTCATCAGCGGTTTCATCACCGCAAGCGGACTGTTGATCGCGACCAGCCAGCTTAAGCATATCCTGGGCATTTCCGCGGGCGGGGACAACTGGCCCGAGATGATCGGCTCGCTTGCGGCTTCGATCGGGGGGATCAATCTCTGGACCCTGGCCGTCGGCATCCCGGCAACAGCGTTTCTGTTCTGGGTGCGCAAGGGCCTCAAGCCGGTGCTCGTGCGCCTTGGCCTCCCCCCCCGCCTCGCCGACATCGGTGCCAAGGCCGGACCCGTGATTGCCGTGGCCGCAACCATCCTGGCGGCAATCATCTTCGATCTCGGATCGAGAGGCGTGAACCTCGTCGGGGCGATCCCGCAAGGACTACCGCCCTTCGCGCTGCCCTCGACCGACCTGGCGTTGATCGAGCAGCTTTGGGTACCCGCGCTGCTCATCTCGATCATCGGCTTCGTCGAGAGCGTTTCCGTCGCGCAGACCCTCGCCGCCAAGCGCCGCCAGCGGATCGCGCCGGACCAGGAACTGATCGGACTTGGCGCGTCCAATATCGCCAGTGCTTTCTCGGGCGGCTACCCGGTCACCGGCGGCTTTGCGCGATCGGCTGTCAATTTCGATGCCGGCGCGCAAACGCCTGCGGCGGGGGCCTACACCGCCGTGGGCATTGCGCTGGCGACTCTGTTCCTTACGCCGCTGCTGTTTTCCTTGCCCATCGCCACGCTCGCAGCGACGATTATCGTCGCCGTGCTGAGCCTGGTCGATCTCAAGACACCCCGACTGCTGTGGCGCTATTCCAAGGCGGATTTCGCAGCGCATATGGCAACCATCGTCGTGACGCTTCTCGTCGGCGTGGAGATGGGCGTCATCGCGGGGGTCGCAGTCGGCCTGCTGCTCTATCTTTGGCGCGCCAGCCGCCCGCACGCGGCGATCGTTGGACGGGTCCCGGAGACCGAGCACTTCCGCAATGTCGAGCGGCACACGGTATTCACCGTTCCCCATGTGCTGTCGATCCGCATCGACGAGAGCCTGACCTACCTCAACGCGCGCTGGCTGGAGGAATACGTCCTCGAGCGTGTGGCCGAGCAGCCCGAGGTGCGGCATGTGATTCTGATGTGCAGCGCCGTGAACGAAATCGACGCATCGGGCCTCGATAGCCTCGAGGCGATCAATCACCGGCTGGGCGATGCGGGGATCGGCCTGCACCTGTCGGAGGTCAAGGGGCCCGTTATGGATCGCCTGTTGCGCACGCCCTTCGTCGAAGAACTCAACGGCCGGGTGTTCCTCTCGCAAAACCGGGCGTTTCACGAGCTGTCGATGAATGGCGTATCCGAAGCGGTGCCGCCTGCCGACATGCCCAGAGGCATGATCTGATGGCCGCTATTCTCGACCACCCTGTGATGGAAGCGCATTAAGCGGGCGATGCGAGGCGGATTGCAGGTCTGCGCGCAACCAAGGTGAATTGACCGATAAGGGGGACGCGGGAACGCCCCTCCCCCTCATCCACTTCACTGACTGCAGGAAAACCACAGTTCGAAGGAAATGCCGCCATGTTGCTCGAGAAGATCAAGACCCCGGGACTGTCTCATCTGTCCTACCTGATCGGTTCGGGAGGAAAGGCAGCGGTCATCGATCCTCGGCGCGATTGCGAGATTTATATCGAGAAGGCGCGAGCCGAAGGCCTTTCTATCACCCACATATTCGAAACCCACCGCAACGAAGACCTGGTTTCGGGCGCCCCCATCCTGGCGGAATGGACCGGAGCGAAAGTTCTTCATGGCCCCAATCCGGGGGCTGAAGTTGTCTACGCCGACACCGCCAGCGAGGGCGATCGGTTCGACATCGGTCAACTCGTCATCGAGGCATTGGAAACGCCGGGCCACACCGACGACCACCTGGCCTACGTGCTCCATGATCGCGAATACTCGAAGGGTCCGGTAGGCGTCTTTACAGGCGACGCCTTGTTCGTCGGCGATGTCGGCCGCACCGACTTCTACCCCGATCGCAAGCGCGAGGTCGCCGGCCTGCTGTGGGATTCCCTGCACAAGCTCCTGGCCCTTGGCGACCAGACCATCATCTATCCCGCGCATGGCGCAGGGTCGGTCTGCGGCTCGGGCATGGCCGAACGCGAATTCTCGACCGTGGGTCACGAGCGCATCAACAATCCGCGCCTCCAGTTTGCAAGCCGGGACGCCTTCATCGACTTCAAGGTGGCAGAAAATCACTATCAGCCGCCGTATTTCCGCTTGATGGAACGACTCAATCTTGAAGGCGGAACAAAGGCGCCCCGCATCGCACGGCCGCGCAATCTGAGCCTGACGCAATTGCACGAAAGCCACGCAACCCACCTTGTCGATATCCGCGAACCCATGGCCTACGCCTCAGGGCATCTCCCGGGCTCGATGAGCCTTCCCGTCGACATGATACCGAGCTTTGCCGGCTGGTTTATCGGTGAGGGGGACAGCGTGGCCTTTATCGCCTCGAACCAGTCGCAGCTGGAACAGGCGAGCGAGCATCTGATTCGTATCGCGCTCGACAACATTATCGGCGGCTACGTCGGTGTCGTTCCCGCAGCGGCGCAAGGGACGGCAATGGAGATGGCTCCGATGGTCGGTACGCCGGAGGTTGCCGCGCGCCTCGCGAGCGGTTCGGCAGACTGGACCCTGCTCGATGTGCGCGACGCCGACGAGCGGGCCCAAGGCGCCATCCCGGGGTCCGAGCATATCTATGTCGGCGAACTCAACACCCGGTGGCAGGAGCTCGACAAATCGCGCCGCTACACGCTGATGTGTGCCAGCGGGATGCGCGCGACCGTGGCCGCCGGTTGGCTTGCTAGCCGCGGCTTCGAGCACATCGATATCTACCTGGGATCGATGGGCGCCTGGGAAGCCACTCATGGCTGAGCACGATCAGGCGCACTTCTGGGACAATCGCTATCGAGCCGAGGACTACGTCTTCGGCACCGCGCCCAATGCCTTTCTTAGCCGCGAGGCGCATCGCATCCCCGCCGGTTCGCAGGTTCTTGCCGTCGCCGATGGCGAAGGCCGCAACAGCGTCTTCCTCGCCGAACAGGGTTTCGACGTGGTAGCGACCGACATCTCGGAGCGCGGACTTGCAAAGGCGCGGCGCCTGGCTGCCGAGCGAGGTGTCGAAGTCGATTTCAGGCAGATCGATGTGGGAACTTGGGGCTGGCCGATCGCGAAGTTCGACGCCATTGTGGCGATCTTCATCCAATTCGCCGACCCATCTCAGCGGGCAACGCTTTTCGAAAATTTTGCGCGCTGCTTCAAACCGGGCGGTATTCTGCTCATGCAGGGCTATCGGCCAGAACAGCTCGCATACGGCACCGGCGGCCCTCCCCTTGCCGATAGCATGTATACCGAGGCCATGCTGCGCGCAGCTTTCGATCTATGGGACATCGAGCTCCTCGAAAGCCACGACAGCGAGATCAGCGAAGGTTGCGGGCACAGCGGCATGTCGGCGCTGATCGACCTAATTGCCCAACGCCCATCGTAGCGGATTTAGCCTAATTCCAATTCGACTGCAGTGGGTACGCCGTCACCGCCTTCTCCACCGTCTCCTATCCTTGGCCCAGGCGAAACCCGCTATCGGCTTCACGAACCCCGGTGGCTGGATCATCGGTCAACTTGTTCAACTGACATCCGTCAGGCGCAAGTAGGGGCGCAGTTCGTCCCAACCCTTGGGAAACAGCGACGATGCTTCCTCGATGCTGACCGAAGGGGGAATGATCGCTTTGTTGCCCGGCTTGCTTCCCCGCAACCGTCCATTGTGCGCTCTGCATAATCGCGCCATAAAACCTGTCATCGGGGAGGCGTTCGCGTCACCGTCCGGAGGGACCCGCAACGCAATCGGGGGCGAGGCTGCGAATGGACGACCATGAGCTGAGAAAAAGGGCCGTTGCGGAGATGCATCTGCGCCGCTGGCCAGCGATCCCGGTTCCCTGCCTGATCGTGCAATGGGTGCTGATGGTCGACGAGGCCGCGGGTACCACCGAACTCGCGGCGATCGAGGCTCATGCCGCCGAGATCCACCCGGTGGAGAACCCCTCGCACCGCTCGGGTAGCCTGACCGAAAGAATCCGCTTTTCCTGGGAGCAGCACAGTGAAGGTAGCAGCCTGACCCTGCTGGTCCCGGGCGCTGCATCCGAAGCCTATCTGGATCCAGAATCTGATGGGGAGCTGCGCGCGGCGCTCGAATGGGCGCGGCAATTGCCCGGCAAGATTGTGCGCTCGACGCGGATCTGGATAGCCGAAAGCGATGCCGATGCGGAGCAACTGCTCGAACGGATGGACCTCAAACGCGACGAGCTGGTCTCGGGCAGAATCGACGGATCGATACGGATCTGGTCAGATTTCCGCCTTCGCGAGGACGGCTTCGGGCGTCTGGTGGTCGCCGCGAATGGCGCGGAAACCGGCGATCTGACTCGCGCGGTTCAGCGGCTTCAGGAGCTCGGCAATTACCGCAACCGCGCGCTGCTGGGCCTGCCGGTCGCACGCGAATGCTGGCCGCGGCTCGACGAGGCGGAGCGGCGATTGCGCGATCTGGCCGACCGGGTCGCCAATAGCGACGAGCGCGACGACGTGTTGATGGAGGCGCTGTCCGACCTGTCGCTCGATCTCGCCGGCATTTCGACCGCGATCGGCTTCCGCATGGATGCGACCAAGGCCTATGCCCAGCTGGTCGAGGCGCGGCTGCTCCAGCTCAAGGCTGAGCCGGTCCCCGGCTTCGCCTCGCTCGACGATTTCACCCAGCGGCGTTTCCGCCCCGCGATGAACACCTGCACCGCGACCACCGAGCGCGTGCGCGAACTCGCGGTGCGCGCCGAACAGCTGTCCTCGCTGCTGCGCGCGCGGATCGATACCAGGATCGAGAACCAGAATGCCGATCTGCTCCATTCGATGGAGCGCAGCATAGCGATGCAGGTGCGGCTGCAACAATTGGTCGAGGGACTTTCGGTGGTGGCGCTGAGTTATTATCTGCTCGGGCTCGTGCGGTTCTTCTTCGAAGGACTGCCGCCGGAGAGGCTGCTGTTTTCGGTCGATACGATCGTCGGCTGGTTGGTGATCCCCGTCGTGCTCGGGGTCTGGCTGATCATGCGACTGCTCAAGCGGCGGGCGCTTTCGAGCACCGCGAAATAGCCGTTTTGGCTCTTGTCCTGACGCTCGACCTTGTCCACACTGCCTGACACATGGCAAAATTCCCCTTTTCGGCAATCGTCGCGCAGGACGAGATGAAACTGGCGCTATTGGTCGCCGCGGTCGATCCCGCAATCGGGGGGGTAATGGTGTTCGGCGACCGCGGGACCGGCAAGTCCACCGCCGCCCGTGCGCTGGCCGCGCTGCTGCCGCCGATGACCATGGTCGAGGACTGCCGCTTCCACTGCCGGCCCGAGGAACGCGGCACCTGTCCCGACCAATGCAGCTCGGGGCGCAGTCGCAAGGCGGCGGTTCCCTTCGTGGACATGCCGCTGGGCGCGACCGAAGACCGAGTCATCGGTGCGCTCGATCTCGAACGCGCGCTGCGCTCGGGAGAGAAGGCATTCGAACCCGGGTTGCTGGCCAAGGCGCATCGCGGCTTTCTCTACATCGACGAGATCAACCTGCTCGAGGATCACCTCGTCGACCTGCTGCTCGATGTAGCGGCGTCGGGCGAGAACCTGGTCGAGCGCGAGGGACTCTCGGTCCGCCACCGCGCGCAATTCGTGCTGATCGGCAGCGGCAATCCCGAGGAGGGAGAATTGCGGCCACAGCTGCTCGATCGCTTCGGCCTTTCGGTCGAGGTGCGCACCCCCGATGCGATCGAACAGCGGGTCGAGATCATGCGCCGCTGCGCCGCCAGGGACGCAGACTCCGAGGCATTCGCTGCCGAATGGCAGGCCGAGGATGGCAAGGTGCTGCGCCAGATCGCGCGCGGGCAGAAGAAATTGGCGAGCCTGACCGTCCACGACGCGGTGATGACCGACATGGCCGAGCTGTGCCGCGCGGTCGGTGCCGACGGTCTACGAGGTGAGCTGACGCTGATGCGCGCCGCCCGCGCGCTCGCCGCGCTCCACGGCGCAGATGCGGTCCGGCGCGAGCATCTGCTCGGCGTAGCACCCATGGCGCTGCGCCATCGCCTGCGCCGCGACGTGCTCGACGAAACAGGTTCGACTGTGCGGATCGAGCGCGCGATGGGCGAATTGTTCGGATGAAACAGGCCGGATCCGTGCAGGATACCGGCGCCGATACACTCGGCAACCCCCTCGCCGACGCGCTGCTAACGCTTCGCCTCTTCTCCCTCGCGCCGCAGCTATTGGGCGGATTGTGCCTGCGCGCGGCAGGACCAGCGCGCAGTCTGCTGATCGAGCACCTCCTTGCGCTGCTTCCTGCGGGCACTGCCTTGCGCCGCCTGCCCGCGCGTATCGACGACGAGCGGCTGCTCGGCGGGATCGACATGGGGGCAAGCCTCGCGCTCGGACGCAGCATTCGCCAAACCGGACTGCTCGAAGAGGTCGCCGGTGGGGTCGTGCTGGTGCCGATGGCCGAACGGTTACGGCCCGATCTGGCAGGGCGGTTGGCGCAGGCGATGGATGTTGGCAGTGGGGCCGGTTTCGGGCTGGTGCTGTTCGACGATGGCGCCACGGACGACGAAGGTCCGCCCGCCGCGCTTCTCGATCGGGTAGCGTTTCAGGTCGATCTGTCGCCGCTGCGTTCGCTCGATATCGCGGAGGTTCACCGACCTCGGCCACTTCCGATCGAGGCGGTCGAGTCCGGCGACGGGGATTCTCTGACAGCGCTCGCAGGGGCCGCCACCGTTCTTGGAGTGAATTCGGTGCGCGCGTTGCTGTTCGCGCTCGCTGCGGCGCGCGCACATGCCGCGCTGCAGCAGCGGACGACCCTTGATGATGCCGATCTTCGACTTGCGGCCCGTCTCGTGCTGGCGCCGCGCGCTACCAGGCTCCCGCCAACCGAAGAAGAGCGGAGCGACCAGGCTCGCGACGAGCCACCGCCCCCTGATCGCGAGTCCGACTCCGATGGCGACAGCAATGCCGATGCCACCCCGCCCGAGGACAGCGTGCTCGAGGCGGCGCTGGCGGCGATCCCCCCCGATCTGCTCGCGCGGCTGGCGGCGGGAGCGACGCAGCGCAAAGGTCATGGGAGCGGCGGCGGCCAGCGCGCTAAGTCCAAGCTGCGCGGCCGTCCGCTCGGTGCACGCCCGGGAATGCCCGGCGGTGGTACAAGGCTGGCGCTGATCGACACGCTGCGCGCGGCGGTTCCCTGGCAGCCACTGCGTCGCAGGGAACTTCCCGATGGCGACACTCGTCGGTTGGTCATCCGTAAATCCGACCTGCGGATCCGCCGCTTCGAGGAGCGCTCGCTGGCGGTGACAATCTTCTGCGTCGATGCCTCGGGCTCTGCCGCGATGGCGCGGCTGGCCGAGGCCAAGGGCGCAGTCGAGCTGATGCTGGCGCAAGCCTATGTCACGCGCAGCGAAGTTGCGCTGATCGCGTTTCGTGGTGGCGGCGCGGAATTGCTGCTGCCCCCGACCCGCTCGCTGACCCGCGCACGGCGGGCGCTGGCCGATCTGCCCGGCGGCGGCGGCACCCCTCTCGCCGCCGGCATCATCGCCGCGCGCAGGCTGGCTGCCAGCATAGCAGCGCGCGGGACCACGCCCTTCGTGGTTTTCCTGACCGACGGAAGCGCCAATATCGCAGCCGATGGCACCCCGGGCCGGCCACGCGCACGCGAAGACGCCGCATCGGCCGCAAAGGGGCTGGCGGGCGATGGCCATGCCGCCTTGGTCGTCGATATCGCCCAGCGCCCGAGGCCCGAGGCCGAAACGCTCGCGCTTGATCTGCGGGGACGCTATTTGCCGCTGCCGCTGGCCGATGCCGCGGGATTGCAGCGCGCGGTGGAAGCGGCCCGTCCCGAGCGGATGACACCATGAGCGGTTCGCTGCGATGGGAGGTAGAAGGCCGCGACTGGCCGCATCGCGAGACCAGCCGCTTCGTCGAGACTGGTGGGCTGCGCTGGCACGTCCAGCAGGCGGGGAATGGCCCGGTAGTCCTGCTGCTTCACGGCACCGGTGGTGCAACCCATAGCTGGCGGGGAATGCTGCCTCTATTGGGCAAGGAATTCACCGTGGTCGCGCCGGACCTGCCCGGTCACGGATTTACGCGGGGACGGATTGCCGGCGGACCAACCCTGCCCCGCATTGCCGCCGCTATCAGGAGCCTGCTTGAGAGCCTAGGGATCGAGCCTTCGCTGCTTGTCGGCCATTCCGCTGGCGCCGCCATCGCGTTGCGGTTGGCGCAGGACGGGATACGCGCGCCGGTGGTCGGGTTAAGCCCGGCGCTGATGCCCTTCCCCGGCCTCGCTGCACGGCTGTTTCCGGCGATGGCCAAGCTGCTGTTCGTCAATCCGCTGGTACCCTCGATCTTCGCCCGGATGGCGCGCGGGTCGGGCGAGACCGCGCGCTTCCTCACCCGTGCTACCGCCTCGCGGATCGATGCCGATGGACTGCGCTGCTACGAGGTGCTGCTAGGCGACAGCGACCATTGTCGCGGCGCGCTGGCGATGATGGCGAATTGGGACCTTGCGGCGTTCGAGACCGCGCTGCCCGCGATCGATGTGCCGGTGCTGCTGGCGCATGGCGATCAGGACCGTGCGGTCCCGCTATCCTCGGTCCGGCAGGCTTGCGCGGCGTTGCCGCGGTGCGAACTGGAAGTGCTCGGAGGTCTCGGCCACCTGGCGCATGAGGAGCGACCACAAGAAGCGACGGCTATGATCCACGGCTTCGCCGCGCGTCATGCGATACTGGCTGGCGAGGGGGCCTGAGCATGGCGGAAAACTTCGGCTGGATCGAAATCCTTTTCACCGCTGCGGTGGCGCTGGGTTTCGGTTTCTACCAGCTGTGGTCGGTCAATCGCGAGATTGCGCGCGACAAGGAAGCCAAGGAATTGGCGCAAAAAGAACGCGAATCAGACGCGGCGCGGCATCCGGTAGGGGAGCATGAACTGGACGATCGGTGAGGCGAAGCGGTCGAGGTCGAGGCTTTCCTGCACAGCGGTCACCGGTTCGCCATAGAGCCGCGATGCCAGCGTCGAGCGTGCATAGAAGGGCGCATCCTCCCAGGTCTTGAGCACGCTGGCATGCCCGCCATCGGCGCGGGTCTGGCGCTCCATCTGCCACAACGTATTGGCCAGCGGCGCGACCGGCGGCAACTCGGCCTTGTGCGGCGTGCCGTCGGCCTCGAAGCGCAGTGCGCTGGCGAACGGCGAACCGTCGCGGCGGATGCCCTCGTAGCTGACCACCGACCCGGAACGGGTATGGGCACGCGACCAGTGCCAGACGCGGAATCCTTCCTCCAGCGATTCGCTGCCGGAGTTGGAATCGAGATAGGCGCTGCCGCTCCAGCGCAGGCCGGGCTTGTCCATTTCCACCTCGATCCGCGCGCGTGGCGCGAGGCAGTGCCAGCTGTGCCGACCGGCCGGGTCGAGCGCGAAGGCAGTCTCATTGAGCGCCTCGGGAATCACGCGAATTTTCCCACGGACGGCGCGCTGCCACGGGATTCCGAGCCGCTTGTCGCGTTCGACGATGTCTATCTCGAGCGCCTCGCCGGTCCAGCGCAGCGAGCTCGGCCCGATCGCCAGCGTTTGCGCCTCCTGCACCACCGCATCCTGCCCGCGCTCGGTCATGGTCCAGCGCGCACCGGGGCCATAAAGCGCGACGTTGAGCGCGCTGTGGTTCGTCGGAGCGCCCCGGCCGCTCCGCTTGTAGTAGGGCGAGAAAACGCTGCCCAAAAAGGCGATGATCGTCAGCCCGTGCCGCCCGTCGTCGCTGAGCGCATCGACATACCACCAGGCGTAGCCACCGGGTGGAACCGGCGCATCGAAGCGAGGTCCTGCGCCACCTGTTGCGCTGCGAGGCGCCCGGACAAGGCGGCCATCGGCACCCCGGCCCCCGGGTGGGTGCTTCCACCCGCGCAATAGAGCCCAGGGATCCGCGTCCGCGTACCCTGCCGGAGGAAGGACGCCGCCCAGCCGTGCGAGGCCCGTCCATAGATCGCTCCCCCCGTCGAGGGCGAAAATCTCTCGAAGTCGTTCGGTGTCAGGAGCTTGTGGGGCAGCGGGTCGTCCAGCCGCAAGTTGCAGCGCTCCAGGGTTCGCCTCATGGCCCGAGTGCATCGCTCTTTCTCCTGTGTAGTGTAGTCGAATGTGTCGCCATTGGCCGGCGCGTTGACGATGATCTGGAACCGCTCGCGCCCATCGGGCGCGGCGCCGGAGCCCGCCTCGCGATCGAGCGCGCAGACGTAGACGCTGGGGTCGCCGGGCACTGCGCCGCCCCTGATGTCACTGAATTCGCGCGCATAATCGGGCGAGAAAAAGACGTTGTGGCGCGACAGCGGCAAGCCGTCGCCGCGCGCATGGGCGAGCCAGACCAGCGCCGAGAGCGAGCGGTTGCGCGGGCTCATCGGGGCGACCGCGTGGGAGGCCCGTTGCCCGAGCCTGCCGCTCGCCAGCGCGGAGGGGTCGCAATTGGCAACCACCGCATCCGCAGGGATGAATTCGCCGGATTCGACCAACACTCCGCACGCCTTGCCATTGTCGAGTTCGACATCGACGACTTCAGTGCGGGTTCGAAACCGCGCGCCGTGTTCCTCGGCCACGCGCCGCAGCCCGTCGGCAAGCGCACTCATCCCGCCATCGATCAGCCAGACACCCTGCGCCTCGACATGCGCGATCAGCATCAGTGTCGCAGGTGTGGCGAAAGGCGAAGACCCGCAATAGGTCGAATAGCGCGCGAACAGTTGTCTTAACCGAGGGTCTGCGAAATGCTCGCCCAGCACCTTCCACAGGCTCTCGTAGGGGCGGATCGCGAGCAGGTCGCCGATCCGCGCGAGGCCGATGCGGCGCATCAGCGGCAGCGGCCAGGAGACCTTGTCAGCCCGAAGCATGCTGTGTTCGAGAATGCCGTAGATCCGTGCAGCCTCGGTGCGGAAGGCGCGATAGCCGCGCGCGGCCTCGGCACCGGCAAAATCGCCGATCGCTTGCTCGCTGCGCGCCGGATCGGCGTAGAGATCGAGGTGGCCGGTTGCATCCCAGGCGTGGCGCGCGAGCACTTCGGCAGAGCGGACGGAGACATAATCGTCGAGCGAACGGCCTGCGCTTTCGAAGAGATCGTCGAACACGTCGCGCAGCGTGAAGACCGTCGGCCCCGCATCGATCGGCATGCCGTCGACCATGATCCGGCGCGCCTTGCCGCCGACATGGCTCTCCTTCTCGATGACGGTGACATCGTGTCCGCTCGCCGCGAGGCGGACGGCGCAGGCAAGCCCGCCCATCCCCGCTCCGATGATCACCACGCGTGACGCCAATCCCCGCCTCCTCGGCGATTAGAATTGACCTTTACAGAGCATCTGTCCAATGTTTTTGACAATGCAGTCCAACCCGCCTTCGCCACCGGGTTCCATCATCGCCCGGTGGAAGCGCGGCTGGATTGGCTGGCGAAACGGGATCATCGGTAATCCAGCATTCCAGCGCTGGGCGGCGGGCAATCCGCTGACCCGCCCGATCGCGCGGCGCAAGGCCGCGGGCCTGTTCGATCTCGTCGCCGGTTTCACCTACAGCCAGACGCTTTCGGCGGCGGTGGAGAGCGGGTTGATCGAACTGCTGGCCGAAGGGCCGGTGGGGGTGGCGGAGGTGGCCGAGATCTGCGGGCTGAGCGCCGAGGCGGCGGCGCTGCTGTTGCGGGCTTCCGCGGCGATCGATCTGGCGGAGGAGATCGCGCCGGGGCAGTGGATGCTCGGGCAGCAGGGAGCGGCATTGCGAGGCAACGCGGGGGTCCTGGCGATGATCCGGCACCATCGCCTGCTCTATGCCGACCTCGCCGATCCGCTCGCTGCGCTGAGGCGCAATCGCGCGGGAGCGACCGCGCTTTCGGACTTCTGGACCTATGCCGGCGAGCCCGATCCGCAGTCTCGCGACGATTGCAATACCGATGCCTATAGCCGGTTGATGGCGAGTTCGCAGACGATGGTCGCGGAGCAGGTTTTGGCCGCCTATCGCTTCGACAGGCACCGCTCGTTGCTCGATGTCGGCGGCGGCTATGGCGCGTTCGCCAGGGCGGTGGCGGCGGCGCACCCGGCTGTGAAACTGGGGATTTTCGACCTGCCCGATGTTATCCGGCGTCACTCGGGCGAACTCGCGTCGGCGAGCGGCGAAGGCCCCGCCCTGCACCCCGGCGACTTCTTCCGCGACCCGATCCCGACCGGATACGACTGCGTCTCGCTGGTCAGGATCCTGCACGACCATGACGATGCACCTGCAATGACCCTGCTATCCAAGATCCGCGAGTCGCTGGAGCCGGGAGCGGTGCTGGTCATCGCCGAACCGATGGCGGGGACTCGCGGTGCCCAGAAGATGGGCGACGCCTATTTCGGGTTTTATCTATGGGCCATGCGCACGGGCCGCCCAAGGCGAGCGGAGGAGATCGGCGATATGCTCGAGCGCGCGGGTTTCCGCGGCTGGCGGCAGGTCGCCACCGATCTTCCGGTGATAACTTCGTTGATTGTCGCCACAGCCTGACATTCTCATATGTCACTCTAGATTGACACTCATTGCTGTTCGTCTAAGGTGACACTGCAGCGAAGCAATTCTTGCTCCGGTGCCAGGTTAACCAACCAGCAAAGGATGGACCTGAGGGATGGATGCATTGGCTGTAATTGTGGACGCACCTCGGCGCCTGGCGCTGCGGACGCTGGCCCTGAACGATCCCGGCCCATCCGACGTCGTCATCGAAACCCAATGGAGCGGGATCAGCAGCGGCACCGAGAAGCTGTTGTGGACCGGCGAGATGCCGCGCTTCCCCGGAATGGGCTATCCGCTGGTGCCGGGCTATGAATCGGTCGGCCGAGTGGTCGATGCCGGGGCCGATGTCACTGGCAGGATCGGAGACTGGGTCTTCGTCCCCGGCGCCAATTGCTACACCGAGGCGCGCGGATTGTTCGGCGGCACCGCGCAGCGGCTGGTCGTCCCCTCCGCCCGCGCCTTCTCCATATCCGAATTGCTCGGGGTCGATGGCGTGTTGTTCGCACTTGCCGCCACCGCGCGCCACGCACTCGCCGCGGGCGACCCGCCAGACCTGATCGTCGGTCACGGCGTTCTCGGACGGCTGCTCGCGCGGCTCACCATCGCCACCGGCGCCCCGGCCCCCGTGGTGTGGGACAACCAGGCCTGCCGCCGCGAAGGTGCGCAGGGTTATGAGGTTATCGCCCCCAAGGACGACACGCGCCGCGATTACCGTGCGATCTACGACGTCAGCGGATATGCCGACGGGCTCGACACGCTGATCGGCAAGCTCGCCAAGGGCGGCGAGATCGTGCTCGCCGGCTTCTATGCCAGCCGGCTCAGTTTCGCCTTCGCCCCCGCGTTCCGCGCCGAAGCGCGGCTGCGGGTCGCGGCCGAATGGCAGCCCGAGGATCTCGCGGCGACCGGCGCGCTGATCGAGACGGGCGCGCTCGATCTTGGTGGGCTGATCTCGGATGTCCGCCCGGCAGAGGAGGCCAGGAAGGCCTATCCCACCGCGCTGACCGATCCGGAATGCTTAAAAATGGTTCTCGACTGGAGCGAATGCGCATGACGATGTTCGAGCAAGACATGGCGCTGCGCGAAGAAGCGGGGATCGAGCCCGACCCCGTGCACACCGGCGAGGTGACCAAGGAAACGCAGATCATCGCGATCTACGGCAAGGGCGGCTCGGGCAAGAGCTTCGCGCTCTCCAACCTCTCCTACATGATGGCGCAACAGGGCAAGCGCGTACTGCTGATCGGCTGCGACCCCAAGAGCGACACCACCAGCCTGCTGTTCGGCGGCAAGAGCTGCCCGACCATCATCGAGACCAGTTCGGCCAAGAAACTCGCAGGCGAGGAAGTCCGCATCGAGGATGTTTGCTTCCAGCGCGACGGAGTGTTCGCGATGGAGCTGGGCGGGCCCGAAGTCGGACGCGGTTGCGGCGGACGCGGGATCATCCACGGGTTCGAACTGCTCGAGAAGCTCGGCTTCCACGACTGGGGCTTCGACTACGTGCTGCTCGATTTCCTCGGCGATGTGGTCTGCGGCGGCTTCGGCCTGCCGATCGCGCGCGACATGTGCCAGAAGGTCATCGTCGTCGGCTCGAACGACATGCAGTCGCTCTACGTCGCCAACAATGTCTGCAAGGCGGTCGAATATTTCCGCAAGATGGGCGGCAATGTCGGCGTTGCGGGAATCCTGATCAACAAGGACGACGGCACCGGCGAGGCGCAGGCCTTTGCCGATGCGGTCGGCATTCCGGTCCTCACTGCGATCCCGGCGAACGAGGATATCCGCCGCAAATCGGCCAATTACCAGATCATCGGTCGCCCCGGCAGCGAATGGGGCAGCCTGTTCGAAGAGCTCGCGACCAATATCGACGGCGCGCCGCCGCTCCAGCCCAACCCGCTCGACCAGGACGGGCTGCTCGGGCTGTTTTCGCCCGAGGAGACCGGCGGCAATGTCCAGCTGGTCCCCGCGACGCAGGCCGACATGCGCGGCGGCAGTTACGAAATCCGGCCCTCGCTCGAGGTGGTTTATGACGAGGTCTGAGCAATGAACACGCTGGCAGCCCCCACGGAGCGACGACCCGACCGGCTCGATCTTGCGCCGGCCGAAGGCGAAGCGGCCAATTCCGGCAGTGGCTGCCATGGCGGTGCGGAGACGATGCGCGAAGCGGCCCGCGCCGCGGGCAAGGGCGAGATACTCGACCGCTATGCGGCGGATTATCCTGTCGAGCCCTCGCAGGGCCCGCACGACCAGCCGCAGAGCATGTGCCCCGCCTTCGGCTCGCTGCGGGTCGGATTGCGGATGCGGCGCACCGCCACCGTGCTCTCGGGCTCGGCCTGCTGCGTCTACGGCCTGACCTTCACCTCGCATTTCTACGGTGCGCGGCGCACCGTCGGCTATGTCCCCTTCAGTTCCGAGACCCTGGTTACAGGCAAATTGTTCGAGGACATCAAGGAAGCGGTCGAGGGTCTCGCCGATCCGGAAAAATACGACACCATCATCGTCACCAATCTGTGCGTCCCCACTGCCAGCGGCGTCCCGCTGCGGCTGCTCAAGGACGAGATCAACGGCGTTCGGATCATCGGCATCGATGTTCCCGGCTTCGGGATCCCGACCCATGCCGAGGCCAAGGACGTGCTGGCCGGCGCCATGCTCGCCTATGCGCGCAAAGAAGTGGAGGCGGGCCCCGTCGCCGCGCCGAAGATCCGCTCAGACCGGCCCACGGTGACGCTGCTGGGCGAGATGTTCCCCGCCGATCCGGTCGGCATCGGACAGATGCTAGAGCCACTCGGGCTGGCTGCCGGTCCAGTGGTTCCGACGCGAGAATGGCGCGAGCTCTATGGCGCGCTCGATTGCGCAGTCGTGGCGGCGATCCACCCTTTCTACACCGCCAGCGTGCGCGAGTTCGAACATGCCGGGCGCCCGGTGATCGGCTCCGCACCGGTGGGTGCGGATGGCACCGCCGCCTGGCTCGAGGCGATCGGCGAGACCTGCGGCATCGCGCGCGACAAGGTGGATGCCACCAAGGACCGCTTCGTCGCCGCGATCCGCGGTGCGCTGGCGGCCAGTCCGGTCGCGGGGCGGATCACCGTCTCGGGATACGAGGGTTCGGAACTGCTGGTGGCGCGGCTGCTGGTCGAAAGCGGCGCGGATGTGCCCTATGTCGGCACCGCCTGCCCCCGGACGCGCTGGTCCGATCCCGACCGCGAATGGCTGGAAGCCAGGGGCGTGCGGATCCAGTACCGCGCCAGCCTCGAACAGGACATTGCCGCGGTCGAGGAATTCGGGCCCGATCTCGCGATCGGCACAACCCCGGTGGTGCAGCACGCCAAGCAGCGCGCCATCCCTTCGCTCTATTTCACCAACCTCATTTCCGCCCGTCCGCTGATGGGGCCCGCGGGTGCGGGCAGCCTGGCGCAGGTGGTCAACACCGCGATGGCCAACAAGGACCGGATGGACCGGATGAGCGCCTTCTTCGAAGGCGTCGGCACCGAGCACGGCGCAGGGATCTGGGAAGACACCCCGCAGGACCGGCCGCTGTTCAAGAAGAAATACGCCGCATTGAACGAGGCGGCGCGCAAGGCGGCCGAGGCGGTGGGGACATGACCCTCGTCCTCGATCACGACAGGGCCGGCGGCTATTGGGGCGCGGTCTATGTCTTCACCGCCGTTAAGGGGCTGCAGGTGATCATCGACGGCCCGGTGGGCTGCGAGAACCTGCCCGTCACCTCGGTGTTGCATTACACCGACGGGCTCCCGCCGCACGAATTGCCGATCGTGGTCACCGGGCTCGGCGAGGAAGAGCTCGGCAAGACCGGCACCGAAGGCGCGATGAAGCGCGCCTGGAAGACGCTCGATCCCGAATTGCCCGCGGTCGTAGTCACCGGTTCGATCGCCGAGATGATCGGCGGCGGGGTGACCCCCGAGGGCACCAACATCAAGCGCTTCCTCCCGCGCACCATCGACGAGGACCAGTGGCAATGCGCCGACCGCGCGCTGAGCTGGTTGTGGACCGAATTCGGCCCCAAGAAGATGCCTGCCGCCAAGCCGGTGAAGGACGGGGCGAAGCCCAAGGTCAACATCATCGGCCCCGCCTATGGCATGTTCAACATGGCGAGCGATCTGGCCGAGATCCGTCGGCTGATCGAGGGCATCGGTGCGGACGTCAACATGGCCTTCCCGCTCGGCAGCCATCTCGCCGATGTCCGCCGGCTCGCAGATGCGCAGGCCAACGTCTGCCTCTATCGCGAGTTCGGTCGCAATCTGTGCGAACTGCTCGAGCGGCCCTATTTCCAGGCTCCGGTCGGGCTCGACAGCACCACGCTGTTCCTGCGCGCGCTGGGGGAGGAACTGGGGCTCGATCCCGAGCCCTTCATCACCCGCGAAAAGCACACGACGATCAAGCCGCTGTGGGACCTGTGGCGCTCGGTCACGCAGGATTTCTTCGGCACCGCCAGCTTCGGCATCGTCGCCAACGAGACCTACGCCCGCGGGATCCGCAAATTCCTCGAGGACGACATGGGCCTGCCCTGCAGCTTCGCCTTCTCGCGCAGCGCCGGGGTCAAGCCCGACAACGCCGCGGTGCGCGCCGCGATCCATTCCGCGCCGCCACTGGTGGTGTTCGGCAGCTACAACGAGCGGATGTACATGGCCGAGGCCGGCGGGCGCGGAATCTACATCCCCGCCAGCTTTCCCGGCGCGGCGATCCGCCGCCACACCGGGACGCCCTTCATGGGCTATTCGGGCGCGACCTATCTGATGCAGGAATTGTGCAACGCGCTGTTCGATGCGCTGTTTCACATCCTCCCGCTCGCCACCCAGCTCGACGAGGTCGACCCGACGCCGGCGCGGCTGCAGCCCGAGCTGCAGTGGGACGACGACGCCAAGGCCCGGCTCGACAACCTCATCGAGGCGCAGCCGGTGCTGGTCCGCATTTCCGCCGCCAAGCGCTACCGCGATGCCGCCGAGCGCGCCACGCGTCGCGCCGGCGAGACCCGAGTGACTCAGGACCGCCTGGCCGACGCGCTGCTCGAAGGGCAGCCCGCGTGAGCCGCCGCATTCAGATCGCCCGCATGCCGGGCCAAGCCATCCTCGTGGGGACCCCTGCGCGGACACCGGAGGTATTTCGCCTCTCGCACACCAAGCAGAACTGGAGACAGGGCTATGACTGATCCCGAAGATCGTCTCGGGCTGAGGACCTACCTCACACCCGAGGAAGCGAAGGAATTCCACAAGCTGTTCATGGGCGGCTTCCTCGGTTTCACCGCCGTGGCCGTGATCGCGCACATCCTCGTGTGGATGTGGAGGCCGTGGCTCTGAACCGATAGCGCACTCCGCGGCGCAGCCCGTCGCGGGACCTGACAATCTTGCACAAGGAAACAGGACCATGTGGAGAATTTGGCTTATTTTCGATCCGCGCAGGGCACTCGTCGCCCTGTTCGTCTTCCTCTTCGTGCTGGCGCTGGTGATTCACTTCATCCTGCTCAGCACCGATACCTTCAACTGGCTCGACGGCCCCAACTCGGCGCAGGGCGCCGCGATGGCGACCGCCGCGCCTCCGGCAACCTGACGACGGCCTGTGCGAGAGGCGGCGGCGCAACGTCGCCGCCTCGAGAGCGCACAGACGGGCACAGGGCCCGGGGTTCGATGTCGGTCAACATGATGGCCGCCGCACTGCGGCGGTGGAGGATAGGGCTATGGCGCTCCTGAGTTTCGAGCGGAAATATCGCGTGCGCGGGGGGACGCTGATCGGCGGGGATCTGTTCGATTTCTGGGTCGGCCCCTTCTACGTCGGCTTCTTCGGAGTGGTCACCGCGATCTTTGCCTCGCTGGGCACCGCGCTCATCTTCTACGCTGCCTCGCAGGGACCGACCTGGAACCCCTGGCTGATCTCGATCGAACCACCGGATCTGGTCCACGGGCTCGGTTTCGCACCGTTGAGCGAAGGCGGGTTCTGGCAGGTGATCACGGTCTGCGCGATCATCTCCTTCGGCTCGTGGGCGCTGAGGCAGGTGGAAATCTGCCGCAAGCTGGGGATGGCCTATCACGTCCCAATCGCCTTTGGCTTCGCGATCTTCGCCTATGTTTCGCTGGTGGTGATCCGCCCGGTGATGCTGGGCGGCTGGCATTTCGGCTTTCCCTACGGGATATTCAGCCATTTGGACTGGGTTTCCAACACTGGCTACCAATACCTCCATTTCCACTACAATCCGGCACATATGCTGGCGGTGTCGTTCTTCTTCACCACCACCTTCGCGCTTGCGCTGCACGGCTCGCTGGTGCTCTCGGCGGTCAATCCCGCCAAGGGCGAGGATGTGAAGAGCCCCGAATATGAAGACACCTTCTTCCGCGATTTGATCGGCTATTCGATCGGCACGCTGGGGATCCACCGGCTCGGCCTGCTGCTGGCGCTCAACGCCGGCTTCTGGAGCGCCATTTGCATCATCATCTCCGGCCCGCTGTGGACCAAGGGTTGGCCGGAATGGTGGACCTGGTGGCTCAATCTGCCGATCTGGTCCTGAGGGGGAACGCAACCATGGCCCGCTATCAGAACATCTTCACCCAGGTACAGCTGCGCAGCGCCCCCGAAATGGGCGTCCCGCTGCCGGTCGGCGAAGAACCGCGCATCCGCGCTACCACCTTCAACCACTGGCTGGGACTCGTCGGCCAGGCGCAGATCGGCCCGGTCTATCTTGGCTGGACCGGGGTCGCCGCGCTCATCTGCGGCTTCCTCGCCTTCGAGATCATCGGGCTCAACATGCTTGCCTCGGTCGGCTGGGACCCGATCCAGTTCGTCCGCCAGCTCCCGTGGCTGGCGCTTGAGCCTCCCGGACCCGAATATGGCTTCGATCCGTTCGTCCCGCTGGCCGAGGGCGGCTGGTGGATCATGGCCGGCTTCTTCCTGACCACCTCGATCATGCTGTGGTGGGTGCGGACCTACCGCCGGGCGCGCGCACTGGGAATGGGGACACATGTCGCCTGGGCCTTCCTCGCGGCGATCTGGCTCTATCTGGTGCTCGGCTTCATCCGTCCGGCCTTCATGGGCTCCTGGGCCGAAGCGGTGCCGTTCGGTATCTTCCCGCATCTCGACTGGACCGCGGCCTTCTCGATCCGCTACGGCAATCTGTTCTACAACCCGTTCCACGCGCTCTCGATCGCCTTCCTCTACGGCTCGACGCTGCTGTTCGCGATGCACGGGGCGACCATCCTCGCGGTCGGGCGCTACGGCGGCGAGCGCGAGATCGAGCAGATCACCGATCGCGGCACCGCCTCGGAACGCGCGGCGCTGTTCTGGCGCTGGACCATGGGCTTCAACGCGACGATGGAATCGATCCATCGCTGGGCCTGGTGGTTCGCGGTGCTGACCACGCTGACCGGCGGGATCGGCATCCTGCTGACCGGGACGGTTGTCGACAATTGGTACCTCTGGGCGCAGCAACACCAGTTCGCGCCTGCCTACCCCGATACCGGGGTCGTCGATCCCGCGGGCATCAGGAGTGTCGGAGAATGAAACCTTTCGTAACCGTGACGCTCGCCGGAATCTCGATGCTGGCGCTGGTCGCCTGCGAACTGGGCCCCAAGGAATCCTACCAGAACGGCTATCGCGGGACCGGCATGAACACCATCATGGTCAAGGCCTCCGAGGTGAAGGACGAAGTCCCCGCCCCGCCCTATGATCCGCCCGGCACCGCCGGACCGCGAGCGAGCGAGGTCTATGAGAATGTCGAAGTCCTCGGCGATGTCTCGGTCGACCAGTTCAATTACACCATGGCCGCGATCACCGCCTGGGTGGCGCCCGAGGAAGGCTGCGCCTATTGCCACGATCCGGCGAACATGGCGTCTGAAGTGAAATACACCAAGGCGGTCTCACGCCGGATGCTCGAGATGACGCGCGAGCTCAACCAGGACTGGACCAACCACGTCGGCAACACCGGGGTGACCTGCTGGACCTGCCATCGCGGGCAGCCGGTGCCCAACGAGTATTGGACACTTCCCGAGGACGCCGCGCATCAGGGCATCGTTCGCAACAAGAACGGCCAGAACGATCCGGTATCGAATTCGGCCTATTCCTCGCTGCCCAATGCGGCGGTGGCGCGCTACCTACTGGGCGGGCCCTTGCCACAGACGGCGCGGGTCATTTCCGAAGGCACCTTCCCGAGCCCGGCGAACACCACCAGTACGATGGAGACCGAGCAAACCTATGCGATCATGATGCACATCTCGCAGGCGCTCGGGGTCAATTGCACCTATTGCCACAATGCGCAGTCGTTCCAGTCGTGGGAAAACAGCAACCCGTTCCGCGAGACCGCCTATTACGGGCTCGACATGGTCCGCCAGATCAATTTCGGCTACATCACGCCGCTCGCCGATGTCTTCCCAGCCAACCGCAAGGGCGCCATGGGCGATCCCTTCAAGGTGAACTGCACCACCTGTCATAGGGGCCAGAACAAGCCGCTGGGCGGTGCCAAGATGGCGTGGGATTACCCTGCTCTGATGCCGACGATGTTCTCGGCTGCGGTGCGGCAGGCCGATGCTCGCGTAGCCAGAGAAAACATCGGGGCCGCCGCCGAATAGGCGGCCCGTCGCAAAGCTCTCAACGCGAAGTTCTCAGGCCTGGCGCGCCTTGCGGCGGGCCAGATCGAGCAGATGGACCGGAAGCGACAGCGCCAGCGGCAGTGCGATCCAGGGCCAGTCCGCACCAGTCAGCGCCGCGCGCAGACCGAGCAGCATCAGGGCTGCGGGGACCAACATGGCCAGCGCATCGACCGGCGACCATCCGCGCCGCAACAAGACGATAAGTTCAACCGCCAGCACGGCGAGCACGAAGTCGACCGCATGACCGCTGGCGAAGAACTGCTCCATCACCCGCTGTTCAGCCAAAGGGTCCATTGAGCTGGACGATCTGCCAGTTGAGCGCCGCGGCGATGGTTACCCAGACCAGATAGGGCAGCAGCAGCGCCCCGGCGAGTTTCGAGTGACGCCCGCAATAGACCACCAGCGCCAGGATCGAGAGCCACAGCCCGATCACCTCGATGAAAGCCCAGTCGGGTCGCTGCATCCGGAAGAACAGCAGGCTCCACAGCAGGTTGAGAAAGCCGTTGAGCGCGAACAGCCCGACGATCGTGTCGGAAATCTTGTCGGTGGGGGCCGCGCGCCAGGCGCTGACTGCGGCGATCGCCGCCAGCGCCAGGATGGTGGTCCAGGCTATCGGGAAAACCGGGCGCGGGGGGGTCCAGTCAGGCTTGGCGAGGCCTTCGTACCAGGGCCCCAGATGGGTGATCGTCCCCCCAATCATCGCGACCACGACCGCTGCCAGCCCGGCGATGGCGATCGGCATAATCCAGCTGCGGCTCATTGCGCAGCCGGCCTCAGCCCCAGAAGATGCGCGGTGTCCTTGAGGAATATCTTCAGATGCGCCAGCGGTTTGGCGCGGACGAGCCGCTTGTTCATATAGGCCTGCCAGGTCAATTCCTGCACGTCCGGGTCGGCGCACATATCGACGAAGCGTTCGCGGCGCTTGTCGCTCGAATACCAGAAATACTGCATCATCCCGAGGACCCAGAACACCTTGCCGTGCTCGCGCATGAAGGCGCGGCGGGCGCGGCGCAGCGTGGCCGGGGCCCCGCTGGCGATGAAGGCCCCTGCCGCTTCTGCGACGAGTCGTCCGCTGGTCATGGCGTAATAAATCCCTTCCCCCGAGGCGGGCGCGACCACGCCGGCGGCGTCGCCGGTGACGATGACATCGCGGCCATTGTCCCAGCGCTTGAGCGGTTTGAGCGGGATCGGCGCGCCCTCGGAGCGAACGGTCTCGCATTCGGTGAGGCCCAGATCGCCGCGCATGGTCTTGACCGCACCGCGCAAGGAGAAGCCCTTGTTGGCGCTCCCCACCCCGATGCTGGCGGTTTCGCCATGCGGGAACACCCAGGCGTAGAAATCGGGCGAGAGCTTGCCCTGATAGAAGACGTCGCAACGGTTGGCGTCGAAACCGTCGCTGGAGTGTTCAGGCGAGCGGATGATCTCATGATAGGCGAAGACGCAGGGCATTCGCTCGGCGCCGGCGATTTCCTGCTTGGCGACCGCCGAGCGCGCGCCATCGGCGCCGATCACCACCCGCGTGCGGATTGTGCGCAAGGGACCGTCGCGAGTCTCGCGATAGGTAACCTGCGGACCCGCCTTGTCGTCGCGCTCGATCGATTCGAACGTGCCTTTGCGGCGCGTCGCCCCGGCATCGGAGGCGCGCACGCGCAGCCATTCGTCGAACTGATCGCGATCGACCATTCCGACAAAGCCGATCTCGCCCACCGGCATGTCGACCGCGCGAGCCGATGGCGCGATCATTCGCGCCGAACGCGCGCGCGCCACCAGCAGGCTCTCGGGAATCGCGAAATCCTCGAGCAGTCGGGGCGGAACCGCTCCTCCGCAGGGCTTGATCCGCCCACCGCGATCGAGCAGCAGGACTGTGTGCCCGGCAGTCGCCAGATCGCAGGCCGCGGTGGCCCCCGCCGGCCCGCCGCCCACAACCACGGCGTCGTAGAATTCCTCGATCATGTCGGCACAACTCCCGAAAAACGCGGCGATTTCTGCGCAGCAACGCGCAGCGCGAGGGCAGCGGCGAGCACAAACAACGCAGCCTCGATAGCGAAGATCAGCTGGAAGGCGGCGGCGTCCTGACCCTGCGCATTGCGCGCGACATCGACCCCAAGTGCGCCCACCAGCCCGCCGAGCCCGAAAGCGATCGCCTGCGATGCGCCCCACACGCCCATGCGCACGCCCTCGCGCGTCCGCCGACCCGCGCCCGCTAGCCCCATCATCGCGCCGATCGCGGCCACCGCGAACAGTCCGTTGAAGAAACCCAGCGCAAAAACATTGGCGGTGAGCGGCCAGCCTGGCCCCGCCTGCGCCCCGATCGCCAGCGCCGCGAGCGCCAGCGCCGATCCGAGGCAGCCGATGGCAATCCAGCTGCGCAATTCGCCGGGCATCCGCCCCGCAAAGCCGCTCCCGCCGACCCCGGCGACCACCATCCCGATCAGCACGCCGCCATGCTGCATCCCGGCGAGGCTGGTCGATTCGCCGGGGGTCATATCGAAGACCAACCCGGCGAAGGGTTCGAGGATCAGATCCTGCATCGAATAGGCGAGCATCGAGACGAAGATGAACAGGGTGAAGGCGCGCGCGGTGCGCTCGGTCAGTATCTCGGCAATGGCCTCACGAAACTGGGGAACGGGCTCGGTGTGCGAGGGCGCCGCCGGCATCGCCTGGCGCTCGAGCCGGAACACCGCCAGCGCGGTGACCAGCAGCGCCGCGCCGACCACCCCGCTCGCCACCAGCGCGAGGCGCGCGGGCGAATAGGGGTCGAGCAGCGCGCCCGCAGCACTCGCGGAGATCACGATGCCCGCCACCATCATGATCCAGGTTGTCGCCGCGGCGGCTGCGCGCCGCTCGGGAGCGACTCCGGATGCCAGCAGCGCCAGCATCGATGTCCCCGCCGCGCCGACACCGCCGCCGATCATGGTGAAGGCGAGCACTGCCAGCAGCATTCCGCCTAGGGGCGCACTCGAAAGCAATACAGTCGCGTTGACCGCCGCGAGGGCGCCCACCCCCAGCATCGCCATACCGCCGAGGATCCACGGCGTGCGCTGGCGCCCGAGGTCCGAACCCTGCCCCCAGACCGGGCGCAGCAACTGGACCGCGTAGTGCCAGGCAACCAGCCCGGCGGGGATCGCCGCGGCGAGCCCGTATTCGACCACCATCAGCCGGTTGAGCAGCGAGGTCGCGAGCATCACGATGGCTCCGATCGAGGCCTGTACCGCACCCAGGCGGACAATTGCGACCCAACCGAATCCGCACGCCGCGATCATCCCAGATGCCCTCCGAGACCAAGCGCGGCGGCTAGCATCCCAAGAACATAGAGCGTCACGCCGCGCGCAGCATACCAGGGCGCGCGAGTCGCGGGGTCGGAGATGAGCCTCGGCATCAGCGCCAGCTGCGCCACCAGCAGGACACTCACCGCGATCGCAGAAATGGTCATCTGCCAGTGAAACAGCAGCGCGATCACCGCCGCCTGCGCCAGCACCATAACCGCGCAGGCGAACCGCGCCGCCGGCACCACGCCGAGCGTCACCGGGAGCGAGCGGATCCCGGTCTGGGTGTCGCCCTCCACCGCCTTGAAATCGTTTAGTGTCATGATGCCATGCGCGCCCACACTGTAGAGCACGAGGATGAGCAGGATTTCACCCCGCGGCAGCGCGCCCGCCATCACGCTGGCACCGGTGAACCAGGTGAGCCCCTCATAGGTCAACGCGACCACCGCAGGTCCGGTCCAGCCGCTTGCCTTGAGGCGAAGCGGCGGCGCGCTGTAAATCCAGGCGCAGATCAGCCCGAGCGTGGTCGCCGCCAGAACCCAGGGACCAACCGCCCAGGCGACGAGCAGCGACAGCAGCGTCCCGGCGATCGCGATTCGCAAGCCCCAATTGCCTGCAATCCGCCCCGAGGGGATCGGCCGGTCGGGTTCGTTGATGGCGTCGACATGGCGGTCGAACCAGTCGTTGACCGCCTGGCTGGTCCCGCAAACCAGCGGACCGGTCAGCGCGATTCCCGCGATCAGGAACAGCCAGCGCCCGTCTAGCGGCAGGCCGGACGAAACCACCCCGCACATGAAGGCCCACATTGGCGGAAACCAGGTGATCGGCTTGAGAAGTTCGACGATGTCGCGGGGTGCGGGAAGTGCCGCCTGATCGGTCGAGACAGCAGATCGCGCCATGGATCGAAGGCTATGCCTGACGCCCTATCGCGTCAAATGTTTTTGACACTTATCCGGTGGAAGCGCTCGTTACTCGGTCTCGCTGACCAGATTTCCCAGCCCGTAGCGGTGGAGTTTCGAGTACAGGCTCTGCCTGCTCAGCCCGAGAATTTCGGCCGCCGAAGCGCGGTTGTCCGAGGTGTAGGACAGCGCCGCCTCGATGCACAGCCGCTCGATCAGATCGGTGCTTTCGCGGACGATATCCTTGAGCGACATCTGCCCGACCAGTTCGGACAATTGCTCGACCGAACGCGGCAGATCCTCCGTCGAAGGAGGCAGGTTGCGCATCCGGCGGCCGATCGTGCGAATCACGAAGCCGGTGTGCGGCGAGCTCTCGCCGGTCTGGACGGCCGAGAGTTCGACCGCCTCGCCCTTCGAGCTGTCGCCAGCCCCAACCACGGTCGCGACATTGCGGGCAAAACCGTGTTTCGCAAGCTGCGCCTCGATCAGCTCGAGATCGATACCCGGGCGGCCGATGAATTCGCCCAGCGAGCGCCCGCGAATCTGGTCGATGCTGGCCGCGCCGACCAGTTCGACGAAGGCTAGATTCGCAGCGACGATGCCGCGAGCGCCATCGGCGAGGACGAAGGCGTCGGGCATGCCCTCGAGTACTGCGAGCGAGGCGCTGCTTTCAGGCGCGTGCGGCTGATTGTCCAAAGCCAGCCGCATCATCAGGAACTGGCCGCCGTGCTGGCGAAAACCGGTGGCCGAGACGCTAACTTCCGCGCCGCCTTCGGCCACCTGCGCGGTAACGGGCGAAACCGAACCTGCGGTCAGCGCCGAGCCGAGATAACCGATGAGCCGCTCGCGATCGGCACGATCGAACAACCCGAGCAGCTTGACCCCCTCGAGGCTGCCCGGTTTGGCGCCGAGCACGCGGTGCGCCGCAGCGTTGGCCTCCTTGATGCGATGGCCGTCGGCGGCCACGATCAGGACGGGTTCGGAGGACAGATCGAACAGGAGTCGATAGCGCGATTCGATCCGGCGCATCCGCAGATAATCGCGCTCGAGAGCCTGCTGCGCCTGGAGCAGCCGCTGCTGGATCACCACCGATTCGCGAACGTCGCGCCCCAGCGCGATGTGGCGACCGCCCTCGCCGATCGGGACGACCACATATCTGACAGGCATTTCGCCATCCTGGCCGATATGATTGACCTGCCGCCAGTGCTGGGTCTGTTGCCGGCGGGCGCCGGTCAGCATTTCCATGACCTTGTGTTTGCTGTCCTCGCTCACCGTGTCGAGCCAGTTGCGTCCGGTCCATTCGGAAACGCCCGGGAAGGCCTCGCTGTTGGCGGAGGTATCGAGAATTTTGCCGCTGTCGTCGATAATCAGCGTGATATCGCCAGCGACCATCGCAAGCCGCATAGCGGTCTCGGAATCGAGCGCGCCGAATGTGTCCCCGGAATCGTCGAAGGGGGCCCTGCCTTCAATACTGTGCTTGCGAGTAAGCAAGAGCTTCTCCGGACTTCAGACGCAACCAAGCGAAAATCTCGTCGAGGTTACCAGCCGCTGGGCGAGTGCCAGCGCCGATCGGGCATCGGATGCCGTCCCGTCCGCACCAACCAAAGCCACGAGGCCTGGTTCCGCATTGACCATGGGGCCGCCGATGATGACCCGTGTCTCCGCATTGGGAGACACGGCACGAATTACCGAGATAAGCTCGGCGACGGTGCCGGTAGGACTTTCGCAACTGAGGGTCAATCCCACCAGATCGAGGCTCCGTTCAGCAACAATCGCCAGCAATTCCTTCCGCTCGGGTTTGAAAAGAACCTCGCTCTGCCAACCCGACCGGGCAAAGATCTCCTCAACCATCAACGCACCGAAACTGTGGTTGTCGCCCGGCATGGGGGTAAACAGCACCGAGGGCGCTGCGGAGAAGAAGCGCACCAGGCTGGGCGAGCGCAGCGCGATTTCGCGCATCACTTCCTGCAGCCGCCACAGACCCATGGTGACATCGACGAAATCGCATTCGTCGTCTTCCCACATTTCGCCAAGACGGCGTGCGGATGGCGCGAGCAGATCGACCATGATCGATTCCACGCTGACCCCCCGGTTGAGGAATATCTCGACCTCGGCGAGCAATTCGTCCGCTTCGAGTTCGAGCGGGCGAATAGAAAACCGCTCCGCCTCGCCGGCTTCGAACCCACCTCCAGGAGGGCCGGATTCGAGCTCGCGACCGGCTATATCTTGGGCATGGTGATGGGCATCGCCATGGGCCAGCAGCAATCTTGGAATGATCTCGGCCTCGACCAGACCGCCAAGCGATATCGTACTTCTCGGAGGGTACCCTGAACTGTCCAAAACCGGTCGGCGAAGTTGACTTCGCGGTCCAGAATTCGGTCCGGATTGCCCCATGTGCAGCGCAGGCACGCTGCGTTCCTTACCCCTAGCCATCCAGGACTCTCCCAGCCTGGAACCGGCGCGGATCGCGTCGAGTCCGGAACGGTTGGCCCTATCGAGTCTCAATGCCCGGACAGTGCGAGCGTAAACACAAGGCGAGTGCAAAGCAAACCGCTAAATTGGATCGAAGGTGGATGAAAGGTTGTAAACTGAAATTGTCGTCAAGATAGATTGACACCTGCTGGCAGGGAAGCTTAACCTGCTTTCAATCCAGCGGAGGAAAAACGCTCGAGATGGTAGGGGATCGAACATATCCCGCGATCGGCGCCACAGGCTCCGGAGCGGGCCCAGGCTCCGGAGCGGGAAAGAGGCCCAAGGCGCTCTACACCGACGCAGAGCGGAAACGGCGTGACGCATCGCGCTGGACGCTGGTCCAGGGCCTGCTCGCCCCGCTGCAATTCCTCGTGTTCCTGATCAGCCTTGCGCTGCTGTTGCGCTACCTCGCGACGGGTGCAGGAGCCGGTGCAGCCGATGCCTCGATCGTAGTCAAGACGCTGCTGCTCTACACCATCATGATCACCGGCTCGATCTGGGAAAAGGTAGTCTTCGGCCGCTGGCTCTTCGCCGAGGCGTTTTTCTGGGAAGATGTCTTTTCGATGCTCGTGCTGGCGCTGCACACTGCCTATCTGGTGATGCTGTTCGGCGGGCTCGGCACGGTGGAACAGCGGATGCTGGTCGCGCTGGCGGGCTATGCCTCCTACGTCGTCAACGCCGGGCAATTCCTGCTAAAGCTGAGGGCCGCCCGGCTCGAAGCCAATAGTCTCACGGCGACAACGGCATGACCGCGGCGGCGTCCTCGATCACGAGCGGCGCCAGCCGCGCCCCGGTGCTGCGTGAACGCGGCCAGCGTGAGGTTTTCTGCGGGCTCACCGGTATCGTCTGGCTGCACCGCAAGATGCAGGATGCATTCTTCCTCGTCGTCGGCTCGCGCACCTGTGCGCATCTGCTGCAATCCGCCGCGGGGGTGATGATTTTCGCCGAACCGCGTTTCGCCACCGCGATCATCGAGGAACGCGACCTCGCCGGGATGGTCGATTGCCAGGACGAGCTCAACCGGGTGGTCGACCGCCTGCTCGAGCGGCGCCCGGAAATCCGCACGCTGTTCCTTGTCGGCTCCTGCCCGTCCGAGGTCATCAAGCTCGACCTTGCCAAGGCCGCGCAGCGGCTCGGCGCCAAGCATACGCCACGGGTCCGTATCCTCAACTATTCGGGCAGCGGGATCGAGACAACCTTCACCGAGGGCGAGGACGCCTGCCTCGCCTCGCTGGTACCCGAGATGCCCGCGCTCGAATTCGGCTCGCCCACCCAGTTGCTGCTGGTCGGCGCGCTGCCCGACATCGTCGAGGACCAGTTCCTGCGGCTGTTCGCCGAGCTCGGGATCGAGCGGGTCGGGGTTTTGCCCGCGCGCAATCTCGCCGATTTGCCCGCAGTGGGTCCCGATACGCGCTTCCTGCTCGCCCAGCCCTTCCTCACGGAAACCGCGCTGGCGCTGGTCGACCGTGGCGCGCAGCGGCTCGATGCGCTGTTTCCCTTCGGCGCCGAAGGCACGACCGACTGGCTGCACGCCGCAGCGCAGGCATTCGACGTAGACGAGATGCATTTCAACCGCGTGGTCGCCCCGGGGCGCGAGCGGGCCAAGCGCGCGATCCAGCACAGCCGCGAGCGGCTGGAAGGCAAGCGGATCAGCTTCCTCCCCGATTCGCAGCTCGAAGTTCCGCTGGCGCGGTTCCTTTCGAACGAGCTGGGCATGGTCCCGGTCGAGGTCGGAACGCCCTATCTGCACCGCGAGCACAACGCCAGGGAGCTGGCGCTGCTGCCCGATACGGTGCGGCTGAGCGAAGGGCAGGACGTCGACCGCCAGCTCGACCGGCTGCGCACCGACAAGCCCGACCTCACCGTCTGCGGGCTTGGCCTCGCCAACCCGCTCGAGGCCGAGGGCTTCGCGACCAAATGGTCGATCGAACTGGTATTCTCACCCATCCATGGCTTCGAGCAGGCGGGCGATCTCGCCGAGCTCTTCGCCCGACCGCTGCGGCGGCGCGACATGCTGAAGGTCTAGCGCGATGCAGCTCTCCGTCTGGACCTACGAAGGCCCCCCGCATGTCGGCGCGATGCGCGTCGCGACCGCGATGGAAGGGATGCATTACATTCTCCATGCGCCGCAGGGAGACACCTATGCCGACCTGCTGTTCACCATGATCGAGCGGCGCGGCAAACGCCCGCCGGTGACCTACACCACCTTCCAGGCCCGCGATCTGGGTAAGGACACCGCGCAGTTGTTCCAGGACGCGGCGCGTGATGCGATCGCCCGTTTCAATCCGCAGGCAATCATGGTCGGCGCTTCCTGCACAGCCGAGCTGATCCAGGACGACCCGGCTGGTCTCTCCGAGGCGATGCAGCTCGATTGCCCGGTCATCCCGCTCGAACTCCCCAGCTACCAGCGCAAAGAGAACTGGGGTGCAGCGGAGACCTTCTACCAGGTGGTGCGCCGCCTAGCCGACCAGGCCATCCGTCCTCGCGGAGAGACGCGCAAGCTCGCCAATATCCTCGGCCCGGCAGCGCTGGGCTTCCGCCACCGCGACGATCTGGTCGAGGTCCGCAAGCTGCTCGAGGCGCTGGGCGTCGAGGTGAATTGCGTCGCCCCGCTGGGCGCCTCGCCCGCCGACATCGCCCGCATCGGCGCGGCGGATTTCAATGTCGTGCTCTACCCCGAGATCGGTAGCGAGGCGGCTCGGTGGCTGGAAAAAACCTTCGCCCAGCCCGCGGTGCGCAGCGTGCCGATCGGCGTGGGCGCGACGCGCGAATTCATCGCCGAGGTCGCCGCGCTCGCGGGTACTGACCCCGCCGCGGCGCTGGGCGATAATTCATCGCGGATGCCGTGGTGGAGCCGCTCGGTCGATTCGACCTATCTTACCGGCAAGAGGGTGTTCGTCTTCGGCGATGCCACCCATGCCGTCGCCGCCGCGCGGATCGCGCAGGAGGAACTCGGCTTCGAGGTCTGCGGGCTGGGCTGCTACAACCGCGAATTCGCCCGCGAACTGCGCGAAGCTGCGGCGCTCTACGGCGTCGAGCCGCTGATTACCGACGACCATCTTGCGGTCGAGGAAGCCATCGCCGCAGCCTCGCCCGAACTGGTGCTCGGCACACAAATGGAAAGGCACATCGCCAAGCGACTGGGCCTGCCCTGTGCTGTAATCTCGGCTCCGGTCCACGTCCAGGATTTCCCCGCGCGCCATTCGCCTCAGATGGGGTTCGAGGGCGCCAATGTGATCTTCGACAGCTGGGTCCATCCGCTGGTGATGGGTCTGGAAGAGCACCTGCTGACCATGTTCCGCGAGGACTTCGAATTCTCCGACGGCGCGGGCGCTTCGCATCTGCACACGCAGGCGCCCTCCCACTCGCCGGCCTCCTCCCCTGCCCCCGAGTCGATCGTCGCCAATGATGCCGAGCCCGGTTCGCTGTGGACCGCCGAGGCCGAGCGCGAGCTCAAGAAAATCCCCTTCTTCGTACGCGGCAAGGCCCGCCGCAACACGGAACTCTATGCCGCCGAGCAGGGCCGAGACGCCATCGATCTAGCCACGCTCTACGATGCAAAGGCCCATCATGCCCGCTAACTCACGCCCCCAGGTTCGTGTCGTTATCGTGACGCTCGACAACCACCTCAAGGCCGCGGCCGAGATGGCCGATGCCGAACTGAGCCGCGACAATATCCACCTCACACTCCACGCGGCGGCGGACTGGGACCGCGATGCCGGCGCGCTCGACCGCGCGAAGCGGGCGGTGGCGGAAGCGGATATCGTCATCGCCACCATGCTGTTTCTCGACGACCATGTCCGCGCGATCCTGCCCACGCTCGAGGCGCGCCGCGAGAGCTGCGACGCTATGCTGTGCATGATGTCGGCAGGCGAAGTCGTCCGGATGACGCGGCTGGGCAATTACCGCATGGATGCGCCATCGCGCGGGCCGCTGGCGCTGCTCAAGAAGCTGCGCGGCTCGAACAAGCAGGGAGCGAGCTCGGGCGCGGGGCAGATGAAGATGCTGCGCCGCCTGCCCAAGATCCTGCGCTTCATCCCCGGTACCGCGCAGGATGTGCGCGCCTATTTCCTCACCCTGCAATATTGGCTCGCCGGGTCGGAAGCCAATGTGGTGGCGATGGTCCGCAAGCTGGTCGATCGCTACGCGGCGGGCGAACGGCTGACCCGGCGCGGGATGACCCCGGCCGCGGAACCGGTCGAATACCCCGAAATCGGCGTCTATCACCCGCGAACCGAGCAGAAGATTTCCGAGAGCCTGCGGCTGCTTCCGCGCAAGCCCGGTCCCAACGGCACCGTCGGGTTGATCCTGCTGCGCTCCTACCTGCTCGGCAAGGATACCGGCCATTACGACGGCGCGATCGTCGCGCTGGAGGCGCAGGGGCTCAAGGTCCTACCGGTCTTCGCCAGTGGACTCGACGCGCGCCCGGCGATCGAGAAATTCTTCGTCAAAGACGGGCGGGTACAGGTCGACGCGATCGTGAACCTCACCGGTTTCTCGCTTGTTGGCGGACCGGCCTATAACGACTCCGAGGCTGCCGTCGCGGCGCTCGCGCTGCTCGACGTGCCCTATATCGCCGCCCATCCCCTGGAGTTCCAGTCGCTCGAGGAATGGGGCGCGCGGCGGCAGGGCCTGCTGCCGCTCGAAGCCACAATGATGGTCGCCATCCCCGAGCTCGACGGGGCGATCCTGCCGACCGTGTTCGGCGGTCGCTCCAACGCCTCGGGCGAGCCTTGCGTGGGCTGCGCGCGCCGCTGCACCTTCGAGGCTACCGGCGCGGTGCGCGCGATGCACAGCTGCCCCGAACGCGCCGAGGCGCTTGCCGCCAAGGTCGGACGCCTGGTCGCGCTGCGCCGTGCCGACCGCGCCGAACGCAAGCTTGCGATCGCGCTGTTCAACTTCCCGCCCAACGCCGGCGCGACCGGCACCGCAGCCTTCCTTGCAGTGTGGGAATCTCTCCATGCCACGCTCAAACGGCTGGCGCTCGACGGCTACACGCTCGACGTGCCCGAAAGCGTCGATGCACTGCGCGAGGCGGTGCTGACGGGCAATGCCGAACGCTATGGCTCCGAGGCCAATGTCGCGGCGCGCATCCCAGCCGACGATCACGTCCGCCGCGAGCCGCATCTGGCGGCAATCGAGGCACAATGGGGCCCCGCGCCGGGCAAGGTCCAGAGCGACGGCTCGCATATCCACGTGCTCGGGCTGCAGCTGGGCAATGTCTTCATCGGCATCCAGCCGACCTTCGGCTACGAGGGCGACCCGATGCGGCTGCTGTTCGACGGCGATTTCGCCCCGACCCACGCCTTCTCGGCCTTCTATCGCTGGCTGCGCGAGGATTTCGGTGCCGATGCCGTCCTCCATTTCGGCACCCATGGGGCGCTCGAATTCATGCCTGGCAAGCAGTCGGGCCTGTCGGGCGATTGCTGGCCCGAGCGGCTGCTTGGCGATCTGCCCAATTACTATCTGTACGCGTCGAACAACCCGTCCGAGGGCATCCTTGCCAAGCGCCGCTCGGGCGCGACGCTGGTGAGCTATCTCACTCCTTCGCTGACCAAGGCCGGTCTCTACCGCGGCTTCGCCGAATTGAAGGTCAGCGTCGAACGCTGGCGGCTCCTTCCCGAGGGCGAGGAGCGCGACGCGCTGACCGCACTGATCCATGAACAATGCGCCACGCTCGACATCGCGCCGACCGAAATCGGCGACCTGACCGAGCAGCTTTACGAGCTCGAGCGCACGCTCATCCCGCACGGGCTCCACGTCCTCGGCCAGGGGCCTGCCGGCGAGGAACGCGCCGAACTGATCGAGGCGATGGCCAAAGCCGACCCCGACGCCGACACCGCCGCACTCGATGCCGCCTTCGACTCCTGCGACGAAATCGGCGCGCTGGTCCATGCGCTCGACGGTTGCTACGTCAGCCCTGCGCCGGGCGGCGATATCCTCGCCAACCCCGCGGTCCTTCCGACCGGGCGCAACATCCACGGCTTCGACCCCTTCCGTATCCCCAGCCGGTTCGCCTGCGAACTGGGGCGAACGCAGGCCGAGGGGTTGATCGCGCGCCATGTCGCCAGCGGCCAGCCCTTCCCCCACAGCCTCGCGATGGTGCTGTGGGGCACCGACAACATGAAGAGCGAAGGCGTCCAGATCGCGCAGGCGCTGACGCTGATCGGCGCGCGCCCGCGGCTCGACAGCTACGGGCGTTTGGCAGGCGCCGAACTGATCCCGCTCGCCGAACTCGGTCGCCCGCGCGTTGATGTGGTGATGACGCTTTCGGGCATCTTCCGCGACCTGCTGCCGATGCAGACGCGGATGCTAGCCGAGGCTTCGCTGCTGGCGGCGCAGGCCGACGAGCCGCTCGAGCTCAATTTCGTCCGCAAGCACAGCCTGGCGCATAGCGAGGCGCATGGCTGCGATCTCGAAACCGCGGCGCTGCGGGTCTTCTCCAACGCCGAGGGCGCCTACGGTGCCAACGTCAACCTGCTGATCGAGGGCGGCGTCTGGGCCGATCCCGACGAGCTCGCCAATTCCTTCGAAGTCCAGAAGGGCTATGCCTATGGCGTCAACGGCCCGCCGGTGCAGCAGCGCGCCATGCTCCGCAGCGCGCTGGCCGAAGTCGAATTCACCTATCAGAACCTCGAAAGCGTAGAGGTCGGGATCACCGATCTGGACCAGTACGTCGATGGGCTCGGAGGCGTCAGCCGCTCGGTCGCGAGGGCTCGCGGCAAGGATGCGCCGGTCTATATCCTCGACGCGACGCAGGGCCCCGCCCGCGTCCGCACGCTGGCAGAACAGATCGATCTGGAAACCCGCACCCGCACGCTCAACCCCAAATGGTTCGAGGGCATGCTGCGCCACGGCTACGAAGGCGTCCGCCAGATCGAAGGCCATGTCACCAACACCATGGGCTGGTCGGCCACCACCGGCCAGGTCGCGCCCTGGGTCTATCAGCGGATCAGCGAGACCTTCGTGCTCGACCCCGAAATGCGCGACCGGCTCGCCGCGCTCAATCCGAAGAGCTCGGCGCGGGTGGCCAATCGCCTGCTCGAAGCCTGCGAACGCAAGCTCTGGGAACCCGACGAAGCAACGCTCGAAGCGCTGCGCGAAGCAAGCGACGAACTCGAAGACCGCCTCGAAGGCGTGATCGCAGCCGAATAAAGGAAATCCGATGAACCTGATCGACCCCCAAGCGAAATTCAGCCCGCCCGATGGCGATGGTTCGGTGCAGGTCCAGCTCGACCCGAGCGACCGGATCGGCAGCGCCAAGGTGTTCGCCGTCTATGGCAAGGGCGGGATCGGCAAATCCACCACCTCGTCCAACCTCTCCGCGGCATTCTCCAAGCTCGGCCAGCGGGTGCTGCAGATCGGCTGCGACCCCAAGCACGACAGCACCTTCACGCTCACCAAAAAGCTGATGCCGACCGTGATCGACGTACTTGAGACGGTCGAATTCCACGCCGAGGAACTGCGCCCCGAGGACTATATGTTCGAAGGCTACAACGGGGTGATGTGCGTCGAGGCGGGCGGCCCTCCCGCGGGCACGGGCTGCGGCGGCTATGTCGTCGGGCAGACCGTCAAATTGCTGAAGCAGCATCACCTGCTCGAAGAGACCGATGTGGTGATCTTCGACGTGCTCGGCGATGTCGTCTGCGGCGGCTTCGCCGCGCCGCTGCAGCATGCCGACCGCGCGCTGGTAGTCGCCGCCAATGATTTCGACTCGATCTTCGCGATGAACCGTATCGTCGCGGCGATCGGCGCAAAGGCCAAGAATTACGACGTGCGGCTCGCCGGGGTGATCGCCAATCGCTCCGCCGAAACCGACGAGATCGACCGCTTCGGCGAGGCCATCGGGATGAAGCGGCTCGCCCATTTCAAGGATCTCGACGCCATCCGCCGCAGCCGGCTGAAGAAATGCACGCTGTTCGAGATGGACGACAGCCCCGAGGTCCGCGCCGCTCAGGATGAATATATGCGGCTTGCCGCTCTGCTGTACGCGGGTGTCGACCCGATCGAGGCGCGCCCGATGAAGGACCGCGACATCTTCGACTTCCTGGGTTTCGAATGATGGCCACGCAACTCGCACCCTCCCCCGCAACGGTCGCCAGCCCGTCCCGCTACGACGCTCAGCGCGACAAGCTTGCCGCCTATTTCGACGGCACCGCGCGCAAGGCTTGGATCGACCTCACCTCCGACGCCAAGGTCGGCGGCATCCGCGCCACCGTGCGCGCCGGGCGCGAGCGGATGCGCGCCACGCTGCTCGACTGGCTGCCCGACGATCTGCGTCGCAAGCGCCTGCTCGATGCGGGCTGCGGCACCGGGGCGCTGAGCGTCGATGCCGCCTGCCGCGGCGGACACATCACCGCAATCGATATCGCCGGCGGGCTGGTCGAGATCGCCCGCAAGCGCGAGCCCTCCTTCCTCGGCCATGGGCGGATCGACTGGAGCGTAGGTGACATGCTCGAATCCTCTTTGGGCGATTTCGACCATGTCGTGGCGATGGATTCGCTAATCCATTATCGCCTCGAAGACCTCGTCGACACGTTGCGGCTGCTCGGCCGTCGTTGCCACGGCTCGATGCTGTTCACCTTCGCCCCGCACACCCCGCTGCTCGGCGCGATGCACACCGCAGGCAAGCTATTCCCGCGTGGCAACCGCTCGCCCGCGATCGTCCCGATCAACGAGCAACGCCTGCGCCGCCAACTCGCCGGGCTGCACAGCTGGCGGGTGGGCCGCAGCGAACGCATCTCGAGCGGCTTCTACACCTCGCAGGCGATCGAGCTGGTGCGCCGCTGATGAACCGCCTCGCCCGCCTTTCGACGAATTGGAGCCGGGTCGCCACGACCTGGCTGCCGTTCGCCGATGCCGCGAGCACCGAACTGCCGCTGGGGCGCCTGTTGCGGCTGGCGCTTTTCCAGGTGAGCGTCGGCATGACGATGGTGCTGCTTAACGGCACGCTCAACCGGGTGATGATCGTCGAACTGCAGATGCCCGCCTGGCTGGTAGCCTCGCTGATCGCGCTGCCGCTGCTGGTGGCGCCTTTCCGCGCCGCGATCGGCCATCGCTCCGACACGCATCGCTCGGTGCTCGGCTGGCGGCGGGTTCCTTTCATCTGGCTGGGCACGATGATGCAGTTCGGCGGGCTGGCGATCATGCCCTTCGCGCTGCTGCTGATCGGGCGGCCCGAGACCTTCGCGGTTGGCCTTGGTGCGAGCGCGCTGGCCTTCCTGCTCGCCGGGGCCGGCATGCACACCACCCAGACCGCCGGCCTCGCGCTGGCCACCGATCTCGCCCCCGAAGACAAGCGCCCGCGCGCGGTGGCACTGCTCTATGTCATGCTGCTCGTCGGAATGATGATCTCCGCGCTGGCGATCGGCACGCGGCTGGCCAATTTCACGCCTACCTTGCTGGTCGGCGTGATCCAGGGCGCCGCAGTGCTGGCGTTGCTGCTCAATATAATCGCGCTGTGGAAGCAGGAGCCGCGCCGCGCCGCGGTCGCCGCGCCGCTTACCGAGCGGGTCCCCTTCGCCGAAGTCTGGCGCGAATTCACCGCCAAGCGCAATGCGCGCCGCCTGCTGCTCGCCATCGGGCTGGGCGCGGGCGCCTTCGCGATGCAGGACGCGCTGCTCGAACCCTATGGCGGCGAAGTACTCGGCCTTTCCGTGGGCGCGACCACTGCGCTGACCGGGGCCTGGGCGCTTGGGGCTTTGGGAGGCTTCGCGCTGACCGCGCGCCGGCTTGACCGGGGCGCGGATCCGCTGCGCATCGCCGGCTTCGGCGTTGTAACGGGGATCGGCGCCTTCATGCTGGTGCTTTTCGCCGCCCCGCTCGCACTGCCCGCAATGCTCGCGCTGGGCGCTGGCGGCATCGGCTTCGGGGTGGGCATGTTCTCGGTCGGCACGCTGGTTGCGGCGATGGCACTGGCCCGGGGCGGCACCAGCGGTCTCGCGCTGGGTGCCTGGGGCGCTGTCCAGGCCTCTTGTGCCGGCTTTGCCATCGCCTTTGGCGGCATACTGCGCGATGTGATCGCGGGCTTCGCGGCGGCCGATGGCCTGACCGACCGGGCTTCCGGCTACGCCACCGTCTACATCATCGAAATCGCCCTGCTGCTGCTCACCCTCGCGGTGATCGGCCCGCTGGTCGGACGCGATCGCAACCACGCGCCGGGACAGGCGCACGCCCGGTTCGGGTTGACCGAGTTTCCAACCTGATCCTGAGGGAAAGGAACGAGCAATGAGCGGAAATATTGTCGGAACCGTCGACGTCGCGGAGATCGCCTTCCTGGCCTTCGTGCTGTTCTTCATCGCCCTCGTCTTCTGGCTGCGACGCGAGGACCGACGCGAGGGCTATCCGCTCGAGGACGAGCTTACCGGGGCGGTTGAAACCGCCGGGGGCCCGCTCCACACCGCCGAGACCAAGAGCTTCCGCCTGCCCTTCGGTCGCGGCACGGTGACCGCGCCCACCCAAGGTCGCGAACCGGTCAAAATCGCCGCGCGGCGGCTCGAGAATTTCGGCGGCGCACCCTATTCGCCGACCGGCAATCCGCTGGCCGACGGGATCGGACCTGCTGCCTATGCCGAACGTGACAAATTACCTGATATCGACGCTCACGGAAAACCCCGGATCGTGCCGATTTCGATCGACGACCATATCACCGTCGCCCCCGCCAGCACCGATCCGCGCGGGCTCCCTGTCATCGCCGCCGATGGCGAGAACGCGGGCACGGTGACCGACCTGTGGGTCGACCGCGCCGAGCACATGATCCGCTACCTTGCGATCGACACCGGCGCGGGCACGGTGCTCGCGCCGATGGCGATGGCGACGGTCTCGCGCCAGCATGTGTCGATCGATGCGATCAACGCCGCAGACTTCGCCCACGCACCCGTTCCCGCCTCCCCGGTTGAGATCACCCGCTACGAGGAAGAGCGCGTGATCGGCTATTTCGGTGGAGGCTATCTCTACGCAAATCAGGACCGACAGGAGCCGTGGCTGTGATCGAATACGAGCATGAACCGATCCGGGGTCTGCCCGGCGACCTTCCACCGGGCGAGGAAATCCTCTGGCAGGGCGCCCCCGACTGGCGCGTGCTGTGCCGTACCGCGCTCCATCCCGGCTGGGTGGCGGGCTATTTCGCACTGTTCGCGGCACTTGCCCTGGCTAGCGGGAGCCTGTTCGGACTGGTGGCCTCGCTGGTCTCGGCGGGCCTGGTGATCGGCCTGCTAGCTGTGTTCGCCTTGTTGGTCGCGCGGACCACGGTTTACACCATCACCAACCGCCGCGTGGTGCTGCGGATCGGGGTGGCGCTCAACACCTGCATCAACCTGCCGCTGGCGCTGATCGGATCGGCGGAGCTGCGCGCGCATACCGGCGGCTTCGGCGATCTCGTGCTGGTGCCCAGCGGCCCGCACCGGATCGGCTACGCCATGCTCTGGCCGCACGCCCGCCCCCTCCGCTTCTCGCGCGCGCAACCGATGCTGCGCGCGCTGCCCGAGGCACAGAACGTCGCCGATATCCTGACCCACGCCTGCGACGCGATCGTGGAGGTCGAGCGCGGCGCAAAAGCGGCCAGGCCCGCGACCCAAGCAGCCTCACCGACACCCGTCGCCGCGCGAAAGGCCACCGCATGAGCCACACCCATTCGCATGAGAACACCGTCCCGCGCCCGGCTCTCATCGCCGCCGGGGTGCTGGTGGGCTTCTCGCTGCTAATGACTGCGGCGGTCCAGATCGGCTGGCTCGAGCGCTCGGCGGTCCCCAGTGCCGAGCGAGCCGAGGCCGCAGTCGCGCCACTCGAGCAGCGCTCGCTTCTCTTCGCCGATGGTGCCGACGGGTCCGTACTGATTACCGAAGCGGGCAGCGGTGCGCGGGTCGGGCTGATCGAGGCGGGAAGCGAACAGGGCGGTTTCATCCGCGGCGTGCTGCGCGGGCTCGCGCGCGAGCGCCGGATGCACGACGTCGGTTCGCAGCCGCCCTTCACCCTCACGCTGTGGCAGGACGGATCGATGTCGCTAGTCGACGAGGCCACCGGCCGCTCGGTAGAGATTGGCGCCTTCGGGCCCGACAACCGCGCCGCCTTCGCTGTGCTGCTCGAAGGCGGCGACGTCACATGAGCGCGCGCAGCTTCACCACTCCCTGCCGGATCGAGGTCGAGCAAAGCGAGGAGCATTTCCACGCCCATGTCGAGCTCGACGAGGGCATCGCCATCCATCCCGGCGACCGCGTCCGCGTCCATGGTGCGCCGATCCAAATCCGCTTCGGCGAGAGCATCGCGGTCGATCGCACCGCCACCGTAACCCGCGCCGGCCCGCTGCTGCGCGCCTGGACGCGGGCGGCGGCCTATTTCGACATGCGCGAACTCTACGAAGTCAGCTTCAATCCCGGGAGAGTGAAATGAACGCCCACAGCCAGATGGCCGCCGCGCCCGTTACGCCGCCCGACACCATGGCCCCGGATACCATGGCGATGGCGGTCGAGGACACGGTGCTCAGCCCGCGCTTCTACACCACCGATTTTGCCGCGCTCGACGCGATCGACGTCAGTTTAGTGCGCGGCGAATGGGATGCGCTGATCGCCGAGATGGAGAGCGATCCCAACAAGCGCCATTTCAAGCGCGACGCCAGTTTCGACGGGGTGATCGAGAATCTCGAGCCCGCGCTGCGCGCCGAATTCATCGACTTCCTCGTCAGCTCGCTCACCGCCGAATTCTCCGGCTGCATCCTCTATGCCGAGATCGCCAAGCGGACCAAGAACCCCGATGTGAAGCACCTCTTCAAGCTGCTCGCGCGCGACGAGAGCCGCCACGCCGGTTTCCTCAACGACACGTTGAAGGATGCAGGGGTCGGGATCGATCTGGGCTTCCTGACCCGGACCAAGAAATACACCTTCTTCAAGCCGAAATTCATCTTCTACGCAGTCTATCTCTCGGAGAAGATCGGCTATGCGCGCTACATCACCATCTTCCGCCATCTGGCGCGCAATCCCGACAAGCAGTTCCATCCGATTTTTTCGTGGTTCGAAGAATGGTGCAACGACGAGTTCCGCCATGGCGAGGCCTTCGCCATGCTGATGCGCGCCGACCCCAAACTGCTGACGGGAATGAACAAGCTGTGGGTGCGGTTCTTCCTGCTCTCCGTCTACGCGACCATGTATGTCCGCGACCACGCCCGGCCAGTGTTCCACGAGGCATTGGGGGTCGACCCGACGCAATACGACTACGACGTCTATTCGATCTGCAACCAGATCAGCCGCCAGGTCTTCCCGGTCGAACTGGCGACCGACGATCCCGCCTTCCGCGCGCGGATGGAGCGATTGCTGCTGGCCACGCGGCGGATCGAGAATGGCAAGGAACGCGGTGGCCTAACCGGTGCCTGGCAAAAGCTGCGTGGCGGTATGGGAGTCGCGGTCAATTTCGCCGGGCTCTATTTCCAACGCACGCGGAGCAACACCCTCCCCGCTACGGTGCGGCTGCAGCCAGCATGGTGAGCTGGAGCGGCCATATCGTCCCGCTCGTGGCGACCATCGCGATGTGGTTCTTCGCCACCGGGCTGGTCGCCTGGCTAGACAATCGCGAGCGCGAAACCTTTCCACGCAGCCTGCTGTTTGCCGGGATCGCGGGCATCGCCGGGTTGCTGCTGGTCATCGCAACGATGCACCAGCTCTCGCTGGAGGGCATCTACAGCGCTTTTGCCGGCGCGATGCTGATCTGGGCCTGGCACGAGATCGGCTTCCTCACCGGCGCGGCAGCCGGGCCGCGGCGCGACGCCTGCCCCGAAGACGCGAAGGGCTGGGAACGCTTCGCCCACGCCAGCGCTGCCATGGCCTGGCACGAGATCGCGCTGGCGCTGACTGCGCTGCTGCTGGTCTCGCTCACCTGGAACGCGCCCAACCAGATCGGGGCAATGGTCTTCGCGCTGCTGCTCGCCATGCGGCTGAGTACCAAGCTCAACATCTTTCTCGGCGTGCCCAATATGAGCACCGAGATTCTCCCGCCGCATCTGGCCTATCTCAAGAGCTATTTCGGGCCGCGCCGCTTCACGCCGCTGCTGGCGCTCTCGATCATCGGCAGCCTGGCGCTGGCGGGATGGCTGGGCAGCGTCGCGCTGGCCGCGCCTTCGGGTCCCGAGGCCGCGGGCGCGAGCCTGCTGTTCGCGCTCGCCGCGCTGGGTGCGCTCGAACACCTGTTTCTTGCGCTGCCGTTTCGTGACGGCGCGCTGTGGGCCTGGGCGCTGCCGGGCCGGCGTGGCGGAGAAACGCAATCATGACTATAGAACAAGAGAAGCAAGTACAGAGAGGGATGCCGACGATGGATTTCCAGGCCTATTTCAAGGGAGAACTAGATGCGGTCCGCGAGGAAGGCCGCTACCGGGTCTTCACCGAAATCGAGCGGCATCGCGGCGCCTTCCCCCACGCGACCCGCTATGTCGACGACACCACGCAGGACGTCACCGTGTGGTGCTCGAACGACTATCTCGGCATGGGCCAGCATCCGGTGGTGATCGATGCCATGCACCGCGTGCTCGATGAATGCGGCGCGGGTGCCGGTGGCACGCGCAACATCTCGGGCACCAACCACCACCATGTCCTGCTCGAACGCGAGCTGGCCGATCTGCACGGCAAGGAAGACGCGCTGCTGTTCACCAGCGGCTATGTCTCGAACTGGGCCGGTCTCGGCACGCTGGCGGGACGAATCCCCAACTGTGTGGTGTTCTCCGACGCGCTCAACCACGCCTCGATGATCGAGGGCATCCGCCACAGCCGCGCGCCCTACAAGATCTGGGCGCACAATGATCCCGAGGATCTCGACCGCAAGCTGTCCGATTTCGGCCCGGAGGTTCCCAAGCTGGTCGCCTTCGAGAGCGTCTATTCGATGGATGGCGACATGGCGCCCATCGCCGAGATCCTCGACGTCTGCGAGAAGCACGGCGCGATGACCTATATCGACGAGGTCCATGCGGTCGGGCTCTACGGTCCGCGCGGCGGCGGGGTTGCCGAACGCGAAGGGCTGATGGATCGCATCACCGTGATCGAGGGTACGCTGGGCAAGGCCTTCGGCGTAATGGGCGGCTATATCGCGGCCTCGCGCGACCTGGTCGATTTCGTCCGTACCTTCGCCAGCGGCTTCATCTTCAGCACCGCGCTGCCGCCTGCGGTGGCAGCGGGCGCCTGCGCCAGCATCAAGCATCTCAAAACCAGTTCCGCCGAGCGCGAATTGCAGCGCGATCGGGTGGAGACGGTGCGGCGCAAGCTCGACATGCTGGGCATCCCGCATCTGCCCAACCCCAGCCACATCATCCCGGTGATGGTCGGCGATGCGCACAAGTGCAAGATGATCAGCGACTGGCTGATGGACAATCACGGTATCTATGTGCAGCCGATCAACTATCCGACCGTTCCGCGCGGCACCGAGCGGCTGCGGCTCACCCCTTCGCCGGTCCATTCGGATGGCGATATCGACCGGCTGATCGAGGCGCTAAGCGACATCTGGTCGCAATGCGAGCTGGCACGCGGGGCTATGGCTGCTTGAACGGCTAGCTGCAGCCTATCTGTCGCGGATCTGGCGCGGACATGAAAAAGGGCGCGGACCACTGGGTCCGCGCCCTTTTGCTCATTCAGGCGATGCTTACTGCCCGCCGGCTTCCAGATAGGCAATGATATCGGCCCGGTCCTGACCAGCAGGCAGGCCGGCGAAGGCCATCTTGGTGCCCGGAATAACCCGCTGCGGGTTCTCGAGATACTGGAACAGCTTCTCCTTGCTCCAGGTGATCCCGCTGTTGGCATTGGCTTCGCTGTAGGTGTAGCCATCCACCGTCCCAGCCGGTCGGCCAACGATCCCGGCGAGCGATGGGCCGATGCGGTTCACGCCCGCTTCCAGAACGTGGCACGAACTGCACTTGATGAAGACCTCCTCGCCATGCGCGACATCGGGAGTGAAGGAAGCCAGCGTGGTCCCGTCCACCGTTTCCACATTGTCGGCCGCCGGAGCTTCCGCCGCAGGTTCGGGCGCGACAACCGCGGCGGCCGGATCGGCGGCTGCAGCGTCGGTTTCCACCGGTTCGTCGGTGCCGCCGCAGGCACTCAGCAGCGCGATCGATGCGGCCATTCCCAGATATTTGCCGAAATGTTTGGCAGTCCTCGTCATAGATTACCCTTTCCCAACTCGGGCAACCCTTACGCCGCACCAGTCGCAGCTATGGGCCCCCTCAGTTTCCAAACAACGCGCGGCGGGCGGACTTGTGCCCCCGGGACGTCGTTACACGATGGCACCGGGTCGCGCGCTATTCGCCGCTTAGTATAGAACCTATTTGTTCGCGATGCCAAAGCGAAAAAGGCCGGTGGGCGCGGGTCGATGCTTGCCGATAATCCGGGGACACGACGCCGACAGCGCCGGTCCCCGGATAGCCGCCGATTCAGACCGCCTGCTGCTCCGCGATCCAGCGGTCGATATGCGCATCGAGCACATCGAGCGGGACCGCGCCGTTCTCCAGAACGGCATCGTGGAAATCGCGCAGGCTGAAGTCGCTACCAAGCGCGGTTTCAGCGCGGTTGCGCAGTTCGCGGATTTTCAGCTCGCCGATTTTGTAAGCCAGCGCCTGGCCCGGCCAGGTGATGTAGCGATTGACCTCGGCGTCGATATTGCCCGGGCTCAGCGCGGTGTTGTCGAGCATGAAATCGACCGCGCGCTGCTTGCTCCAGCCCTTCGAATGGATGCCGGTGTCAACCACCAGCCGGCTCGCGCGCCACATCTCGTAGCTCAGCCGACCCATCTCCTTGGCGGGGGTGTCGTAGAGCCCCATTTCGATCCCGAGCCGCTCGGAATAGAGCCCCCAGCCTTCGACGAAGGCGGTGAAGAAGGTGCCGTGCTGGCGCAGCGGGTGGATATCGAGTTCCTGCTGCAGCGCGATCTGGTGGTGATGCCCGGGGACCGCCTCGTGGACACCCAGCGCGGGCAGTTCCCACAGCGGGCGCTGGTCGAGCTCGGTGGTGTTGACCCGGTAGATGCCCGGCTGCCCGGTCGCGAGGCTGCCGCTTTCATAATAGGCTGTGGTGTTGCCCGGAGCCTGCGCCGCGGGGATCGGCAGCACCGTGTAGGGCTGGCGCGGCAGCGTGCCGAACAGCTTGGGCATCCAGCCGTCAATCTGCTTGGCCAGAGCGCCCGCCGCCTCGAGCAGTTCTTCGGGGGTCTCGGGATAATATTGCGGGTCGGTGCGCAGGTGCTCGATAAATGCCTCGCGGCTCTCGAACCCGGCATCCTCGGCCACCGTTGCCATATCCGCCCGGATCCGCGCCACTTCAGACAGGCCGAGCTGGTGGATCTGGTCGGGGGTCATGTCGGTGGTGGTGAAGCTCTTGACCCGATAGGCGTAGTATTCCTCGCCGCGCGGGGTGGCGAGCACCCCGGGCATGCCGGTGCGGCATTCGGGAGCGTATTCCTCGACATAGAAGTCGCGGAAATCGCGATAGGCCGGCATCACGCTGGTTTCGAGCGCAGTGCGGGCGCGGGCCTGCAATTGCGTCCATTGTGCCTCGGAAATGGTCGAGGGGCGCTCCTTGAACGGCAGCCACAGCGGGGACTCGACCGGATTCTCGACGATCATGGTCTCGATCCGCGCCTCGAGCCCCTGCATCGGTTCGCAGGCCTGCGTCAGCCCTCGCGCGACCGCTTCGCGGCTGCGGGCGATACCCTGCTGGTTGACCGCAGCGAAGCTTTCGAGCCGGCCGACATAGCTCTGGTAGTCGGCCAGCGTGAACAACGGCGAGCCATAGGGCAGCGAACCGAAATAGGCGAACCAGCCGCCGCGATTGGTGAAGACGACGAAGCGGTCGTGGTCGAACTCGGCGCCCGCCAGCTCGTCCTCGAAGCCGCGCTTGAGAATCGCGTGATCGATCCGCAAATCCTCGGGCAGAGTGCTCTCGTCGATCGCTTCCAGCCGCGCCAGGAAAGCGCGGGTCTCGGCGATCGAGGCCTCGTAGCGCGCCAGCGACATATCGCCGAGCTTGCCGTCGCCGCGGCGGTCGCCGACCTGCGTCGCGGTCAGCGGCGAATTGTCGAGCGTCCACTCCCAGACATCGTCGCGCAAATCGCGGTAATCGTCGGCGGGGGCGGCGTGGGCAATCGGGGCGAGCGCCACGCTGGCAAAGGCGAAGGCGGCGGCGAGGTATTTCATGGTCGGTTCTCCCTGTCGGGGAGCTTCCTATTGCGACCCGCCGCCCGGGTCCAGTAGGGGTACTTCATGATCACCCCGTCGATCCTCTTCGTCTGCCTCGGCAATATCTGCCGCTCGCCCTTGGCCGAGGCGGCACTGCGCCGCCGTGCAGCGCTCGCAAATGTCGATGTCGAAATCGCCAGTGTCGGCACCGCAAACTACCATGTCGGCCAAGCGCCCGATCCTCGCGCCATCTCCGAGGCCAAGCGCCAGGGGATCGACATCAGCGCCTATCGCGGGCGGCAGCTGGCGCTCGAGGATTTCGCAAAATTCGACCATATTCTGGTGATGGACAAGGACAATCTCGCCGATGTCCGCGCCATGGCACCGGCGGATTCGACAGCGAATATCGGTCTGCTGCTCGATGTTGTCCCAGAAACCAGCGGTCGCGCGGTCGCCGATCCCTACCATGGGAGCGAGGCCGACTTCGCCGCCACGTGGAAGGAAGTCGATGCCGCAGCCGAAGCCCTCATCGCGGTTCTGCTGTCGGAACAGCACGACTAGCCGCCGCGCAGAGTCTTCACCCCGAAGTCGCGTTCGAACAGGTAAAGCAGCACCCGCGCCGCCGCGCCGCGCTTGCCCTCCAGCCCGCCGTCGCGTTCCATCAGCAGCCGTGCATCGTCATGCGCGGTTGGAAGCAGGCGGGTAATCTGCTCGAGCTCGGCGATCTGAAACGCGCTGTCGCCCGATTGCCGCGTTCCCAGCAATTCGCCCCCGCCGCGCAGCCGCAAATCCTCCTCCGCGAGGCGAAAACCGTCCTGCGTCTCGCGCATCAGCGCCAGCCGGTCGCGCGCGGTTTCGGACAATTGGTCGCCGCGCAGCAGCAGGCAGGTCGATTTCTCGCTGCCGCGCCCTACCCGCCCGCGCAGCTGGTGGAGCTGCGCCAGACCGAAGCGCTCGGCCTGTTCGATCACCATCAGCGTCGCGTTGGGAACATCGACCCCGACTTCGATCACTGTGGTCGCGACCAGCAGTTTGGCGTCGCCGCGGGCGAAGCGCTCCATCGCCGCGTCCTTGATCTCCGGCGCGAGCTGGCCGTGGACAAGCACCACATCCTTGCCAAAGCGCTCCTTCAACGCAGCGTAGCGCGCCTCCGCCGCCGCGGTGTCGTCGTTCTCGTTCTCACGCACCATCGGGCAGACCCAATAGGCCTGCTGCCCACTGGTCAGATGGCGCTCGACCCCCGCGGCGACCTCGTCGAGACGCGACAGCGAAACCACCCTTGTTTCGATCGCCTGCCGCCCGGGAGGCAATTCGTCGAGCTTGCTGACATCGAGCTCGCCATATTGCGCCAGCGTCAGCGTGCGCGGGATCGGCGTGGCCGTCATCGCGAGGACATGCGGCGCGGTGCGGCCCTTGCTCGCCAGCATCAACCGCTGGCCGACCCCGAAGCGGTGCTGCTCGTCGATCACCACCATCGCGAGGTTGCGATAGGCGACCTTGTCCTGGAAGATCGCATGCGTCCCGATGACGATATCCACGCTGCCGTCGAGCAGTCCTATCAACGTGGATTCGCGCGCCTTGCCCTTGTCGCGCCCGGTTAGCAGCGCGACCCGCGCTCCGGTGGGTTCGGCAAGCCGGCGCAGGCTCTCGTAGTGTTGCCGTGCGAGGATTTCGGTGGGGGCGAGCAGCGCCGCCTGCGCCTCCGCCTCCACCGCGATCAGCATCCCGGCCAGCGCCACCACCGTCTTACCCGCACCGACATCGCCCTGGAGCAGCCGCAGCATCGGGGTGTCCTGCACCAGATCGCCCTCGATCTCGGCGATCGAGCGGGTCTGCGCCCCGGTCAGCGGAAACGGCAACGCCAGCCGATCGCGCAAGCTTCCGTCGCCCTTGAGCGGCTGTCCCTTGCGCTGGCGGTTGTCCGCGCGGACCAGCATCAGCGCAAGAGCGTTGGCTAGCAGCTCGTCATAGGCGAGCCGGTCGCGCGCCGCCGCGTCCTCGCCCCCATGCGCCCGCCGCAGTGCTTCGCGCCACTCGGGCCAGCCCTCGCGCGTAACCTGCCCCGGCTCGCACCATTCGGGCAGCTCCGGCGCGCGTGCCAGCGCCTGTTCGACCAGCCCGGCGACCTTTGGCTGGGTCAGCCCTTCGGATAGCCGATAGACCGGCTCGCACAATCGCTGCAGCGTGTCGCCGCCCTCCTCGAGCACATGATCGGGGTGGACCATCTGCATCATGTCGCCATAGCGTTCGAGCTTGCCCGCCACCCAGCGGTTCTCGCCCACGGGGAGCTGCTTCTTGGCCGTGTAGGACGCGCGCCCGAAATAGGTCAGCGACAGCACATTGCCCGCGCTGTCCTGCGCCAGCACGCGGTATGGCGCGCGCGGACTGCGGCCACCGCGGTGCTCGATCACCAGAAGCTTGACCACGATATGCTCACCCTCGCCCGCCTCGTCGATCGTGCCCACCGCGCGGCGGGTAACGAAGCGTTCGGGCAGGTGATAGATGAGGTCGCGCACCCGGGTGAGCCCGAGCCGGTCCAGCGGCTTCTTCAGCTTGGGCCCGACACCGTCGAGCGTCTCGGTCTCGGCGAACAGCGGGTTGAGGACATCGGGGCGCATCGCCATCGTCTAGCCGCAGTGGCGGGTCTTGCGAAAGCCGCGATCGCGCGCACTCCCGCACCGCCTGTGGACAGCGATCCCCGCTTGCGCTGGCAGGGCGCGCAGGATAGGCGCGCGCCATGTCCGAAGCTCTCACCTTTCAAGGCCGCATCCAGCGCGCCCGTTTCCGCGCCTGGCACCGCGGTACGCGCGAAGCGGATTACATGTTCGGCGGTTTCTTCGATCGCTACCACGAGCAATGGGAAGCCGAGGAGCTGGTCTGGTTCGAGGCGCTCCTAGATCAAGACGATGTCGATGTAATGGCCTGGGCGCTGGGCACCCAGCCCATCCCGCCGCGTTTCCAGGGCGACTTGATCGAGCGCATGATGCTGCTCGACTATGTCGAAATTCCCCGCTGACGGTAGCGCCGGCGACCATCCCACGCTGACCAGCACCATGCCCGACCTCTCCCGTATTCTCAAAGCCACCGCGCCGCTGACACTGACTCAGGTCGCGCGCGGCAGCCAGCCGCTGGTGATGGCCGATCTGGCACGCGCCGGTGCAGGTCGCGCCGTCTTCATCGCGCCCGACGACACCGCCATGCGCGCAGTCAGCGATGCGGCCCATTATTTCGCGCCCGAACTCGAGGTGATCGAATTTCCCGCCTGGGACGCGCTGCCCTACGATCGCTCCAGCCCCGCGCTGACGGTCAGCGCCAAGCGGCTCGCCGCGCTGCATCGGTTACAGACCGGCAAGTCCGGCGCACAATTGCTGGTCACCACCATCAACGCCGCGCTCCAGCGCGTCCTGACCCCGTTCCGCATCCGCGAAGGCGTGCGCGAATTCGCGATCGGGAGCGAGATCGGGCGCGACAGCCTCGCACGACTGCTCCAGCGGCAGGGCTACAGCCGCACCGACACGGTGGCGGACAAGGGCGAATACGCGATCCGCGGCTCGATCGTCGATGTCTTCCCCTCCGGGCTCGATGAAGGCCTGCGGCTCGATTTCTTCGGCGACGAGCTGGAAAGCCTGCGGCTGTTCGATCCCAATACGCAGATGACGACTTCGCGTATCGAGTCGCACCTGCTGCTGCCCGCCAGCGAGGCGTTGCTCGACGACGCGAGCATCAAGCGCTTCCGCGGGCGCTACCGCGAATTGTTCGGCGCCGATGCGACGCAGGACCCGCTCTACGAGGCGGTCAGCGAGGGGCGCCGTCTCGCCGGTATGGAACACTGGCTGCCGCTGTTCGAGGAGCGGATGGCGACGCTGTTCGACCATCTCGACGACCGCGACATCGTCGTCATAGACGGCGCGGCGATGACAGCGGCCGAGGAGCGGCTGGGCGATATCGCCGATTACTACGCCGCGCGCACGCAGGTCATCGGCCAGGCCAGGGGCAGCTACCGCCCGGTCGAACCCGCATCGCTCTATCTCGACAAGGACGAGCTGACCCGCGCGCTCGATGCCCACCCGGTCCACCGCAGCACCGGCTTCGACGAGCCCGAAAGCGCCAAGGTAATCGATTTCGGTTTCCGTTCGGGCCGCGATTTCGGCCCCGATCGCGCGCGCGGCGAAAACGTCTATCCCCTGCTGGCCGATCATCTGAAGACGGTGGCCAAGGCCGGCCGTAGGCCGCTGCTGGCGACCTATTCCAAGGGCAGCCGCGCGCGGATGGTCTCCATTCTCGAGGAGGCTGGAATCACAATCCAGCTGGCTAATAGCTGGCAGGAGGCGCTCGGGCTCTCGGCCAAGGGCGTGCCCGCGGCGATGATCGTGCCGCTCGACACCAGCTTCGCCAATGACGAGCTCGAGGTCCTGACCGAGCAGGACATCCTCGGCGACCGGCTGGTGCGGCGGCGCAAGAAGCGCAAGAGTTCCGACGCATTCCTCGCCGAACTGCAGGCGCTCTCGGTCGGCGACCTTGTCGTCCACACCGAGCATGGCATCGGGAAGTATCTCGGGCTCGAAGCGATCGCGGTCGGCAAGAGCAAGCACGATTGCGTGATGCTGGCCTATCGCGGTGGCGACAAGCTGTTCATTCCGGTCGAGAACATCGACGTGCTCAGCCGCTACGGCTCGTCCGAGGAGGCGGTCATGCTCGACCGGCTCGGCGGCGAGGCGTGGCAGAAGCGGCGCTCGCAGCTCAAGGAACGCATCCGCGAAATCGCGCACGAACTGCTCCGGACCGCCGCCGCGCGCGCGCTGCGCAAGGCACCGGTTTTCGAAGTCGAATCAGGGCCTTTCAACCAGTTCCTCGACCGCTTCCCATGGGAAGAGACCGAGGATCAGGAACGCGCCATCGAGGATGTGCTGCGCGATCTGGAAAGCGGCCACCCGATGGACCGGCTGGTCTGCGGCGATGTCGGCTTCGGCAAGACCGAAGTGGCGCTGCGTGCTGCCTTCGTCGCCGCAATGAACGGGCAGCAGGTGGCGGTGATTGCGCCCACCACCCTGCTCGCGCGCCAGCACTATCAGGGCTTCTCCGAGCGCTTCGCAGGCTTCCCGATAGAGATCGGGCGTCTCAGCCGGCTGGTCCCGGCCAAGGAGATGAAAGAGACCCGCGAGCGGTTGGCGAGCGGCGCGCTCGACATCGTCGTCGGCACCCATGCGATCCTGTCGAAGAGCACCGCTTTCAAGGATCTCGGGCTCGTCGTGGTCGACGAGGAGCAGCGCTTCGGGGTTACGCACAAGGAAAAGCTCAAGCAACTGCGCGCCGACGTACACATGCTCACCCTGACTGCCACCCCCATCCCGCGCACGCTGCAGATGGCAATGAGCGGTTTGCGCGAACTGTCGACCATCCAGACCCCGCCGGTCGATCGCCTGGCGGTACGGACCTATGTGATGGAATGGGACGAGATCGTGATGCGCGAGGCGCTGCTGCGCGAGCACCATCGCGGCGGGCAGAGCTTCATCATCGTGCCGCGCATCGCCGACATGCCCGAGCTCGAGAAGTGGCTGCGCGAGGCGGTGCCCGAGATCAAGGCGGTCACCGCGCACGGCCAGATGGCCCCGAACGAGGTCGAAGAGCGGATGAGCTCCTTCTACGACCGCCAATACGACGTGCTGCTGGCGACCACCATCGTCGAGAGCGGGCTCGATATCCCAAGCGCCAACACGATCATCATCCACCGCGCGGACATCTTCGGCCTCGCCCAGCTCTACCAGCTGCGCGGACGCGTGGGCCGCGCGAAATTGCGCGCCTATGCGTACCTGACCTATGCCAAGGACACGCAGCTCTCCGAAGTGGGCGAGAAGCGGCTCAAGGTGCTGGGCGATCTCGACAGTCTCGGCGCCGGGTTCCAGCTCGCCAGCCACGACCTCGACATCCGCGGCGCGGGCAATCTGCTTGGCGACGAACAGTCGGGCCACATCCGCGAGGTCGGTTTCGAACTCTACCAGTCGATGCTCGAGGATGCGATCCTGGCCGCCAAGGCCGGCGAAGCAGGGCTGGACGCGAAACCCGAGAGCGTGAGCCCGCAGATCACCGTCGATGCGCCGATCATGATACCCGAGGATTACGTCCCCGATCTCGCCGTGCGCATGGCACTCTACCGGCGCCTCAACGATGCGCGCGACAAGAGCGAGATCGAGGCGTTGGCCGCCGAGATGATCGACCGCTTCGGCGACTTGCCCGCGGCCACCGCCAATCTGGTCCGGCTGATCGAGATCAAGCACCAGGCGATCGAGGCGAATATCGCCAAAATCGATGTCGGCAATGCCGGCACGCTGGTCACTTTCCACCAGGACGATTTCCCCGATCCGATGGGCCTGCTCGCCTATGTCGATCGCTTGAAAGGCACGGCCAAGCTGCGCCCCGACATGAAGCTGGTCATCAATCGAGCTTGGAATTCGCCGGAGAACCGCTTGAACGGGCTCTACCAGCTGACCAAGGGTCTCGGCGGGATCGCGCGCAAGGCGCGGAAGGCGAAAAAGGCAGCCTAGCCCGTAGCGAGCGCGAGGAATTCCTCGGCTGGCATCGGCTCGGCGCGCAGGAACCCCTGATAGACCTCGCAGCCCTCGCGCGCGATCAGCGCGCGCTGGGCTTCGGTCTCGACCCCCTCGACGACGACCTTGAGGTCGAGCGCCTTGGCCATGGCCACGATGGCGCGGAAGACCGCAAGATCGCGCTCATCCTCGAGCACCCCGTCGATCATCGAACGGTCGAGCTTGAGATGATCTATCGGAAGCACCTTCAAATACCTGAAATTGCAGAAGCCGGCGCCGAAATCGTCGAGCGAAAGGCTGATCCCGGTGGATTTGAGCTCGTCAAGGACCCCGCTCACCTGCTTCAGATCGGCGAGCAAGACCTGCTCGGTGATCTCGAGCGTCAGCATATGCGGGTCGATCCCGTTGGCCTTCACCAGCGCGAGGAATTCGCGCGCGAAGCTGCCCGCGGCGAGATCGGCGGGGGTGACGTTGATCGAAAGCCTGACACCTTCGGGCCAGGCGCGCGCTGCCTCCAGCGCCTTGCGGGCTATATGGCGTGAGAGCTGCGCGGTGTGATCCGCGCGTTCGGCGATGGTGAACAGCGTTGCCGCGCCGACCCGGCCGAGGAGGGGATGGTCCCAGCGCGCAAGCGCCTCGGCGCCGATCAACCGGTCGTTTTCGAGAGCATATTGCGGCTGGAAACGGATCGAAATCTCGTCGTGATCGATCGCCGCCAGCAGGTCGGCCTCGAGCTGCTGGCTCGAACGGCCGTCCTTGGCCAGCTCGCCGCTGGTCCAGACCACGCGGTGGCCCTGCAGCGACCGGATCCGCGCGGATGCTTCGGACAGGGTGTCGAGGAGGGATGCGGAGGTGTCGCCCTCGACCGCGCGGATGAGCGCGACGCGTGGCCAGAGGCGCAGGCTGTGCGCTGTGTCGGGATCGCTGATCGGCATGGCGATGGCATCGGCAAGCGCCTCGGCAAGCCATTGCCAGCGCTCGCGATTGCATTCCTCGCGCAATGCCAGGAGGAAGGTATCGCCAGAGCTGCGCGCGGCGACCCACACGCCGCTTTCAAGCTCGTCGGCGGCGAAATGGCGGATTCGCTGGGCAATCTCGATCAGCGCGCCATCGCCCGCGGTCTCGCCGAATGCGACGTTCACGCGGTCGATCCGTCCGACCGAAATCAGCATGACATGGATCGGGCATTCGGTCCCACCCGAGGGCCATTCGCGGTGCCAGCGGTCGAGAGTGTTGCGAGCATGCGTAAGCGTTGCAAGCCCGGTCAGCCGGTCACGCGTATCGTCGTCAGTCGCTGAGGCAAGGCTGGCCATGAGCCCCCATATCCGTTGGATTGGAGAAATACGCCAGAAGTTTCCCCACGTTGCCAAATGGGACGCCCGTCCATACACACTCGCGCATCTGCACGCCTCCGCGACACGGGAGCGCGATCCAACCAAGACGTTCACCCCAAGCGATCACCACGGGAAAGTTCGATGCCCAATTTCGAAAAGCTGGCCCTGATCGTCTCGGACACCGAGCGCGCGCACGAGGTCGCACCGATGTATCGCGTTCTGGCCGACTGGGTCCCGCTTGAGCAAGCCGAGGCGGCGGTGGTGATCGGCGGCGACGGCGCCATGCTGCAGACGCTCCACGCGATGCTCGATTGCGGGATCATCAAGCCAGTCTACGGAGTGAACCTCGGCACGGTCGGTTTCCTGATGAATCACAACCGCTCACCCGAAAAGCTGCTCCGCCGGATCGAGCGCGCGCGCAGCGTGGCGGTCGCCCCGTTGTGCATGGAAGCGGTCAGGCAGGACGGAAGCACGCAGGAATTCTGCGCCATCAACGAGGTCTCGTTGCTGCGCGAAACCCGCCAGACCGCCAAGATCGAGGTCTCGGTGGACGACAAGGTGCGGATCAAGGAACTGGTCTGCGACGGCGTGCTGGTGGCGACCCCCGCCGGATCGACCGCCTACAACCTTTCGGCCAACGGTCCGATCCTGCCGCTCGATTCCAACCTCCTGGCGCTCACCCCGATCAGCCCCTTCCGCCCGCGTCGCTGGCGCGGTGCGCTCCTGCCCGACCGCAGCACGATCCGCTTCCGGGTGCTCGAATCCGACAAGCGCCCGGTCTCGGTCGTGGCCGACCAGAAGGAGGTCAGGGATATCGCAGAGGTCTCGCTCCACATCGCCCGCGAGCAGGAGCTGCAATTGCTGTTCGACCCCGGTCATGCGCTCGACGAACGCATCGTCGCGGAACAGTTTCTGGTCTGATCGCGAAAGCCGCGAAAAATCGCGCCGCGCCCGCTTGCCAAACCCGGCGAGCCCCCATATAGCGCGCCCCTGCCGACCTGGCTGCTCCCCGATAGCTCAGCGGTAGAGTAGGTGACTGTTAATCACTTGGTCGTTGGTTCGAATCCAACTCGGGGAGCCAACCGCTGTTCCGCAGCGGTCCAAAAAGGTCCGGAAACCCTTGCAAATGCACGGTTTTCAAAGCATCCACCCTCCAGCGAATTCCGCTAGGTTCCGCCACTTTCCGGCACTCGCTGGGGGCATTTTGGGGGCACCGCCGAATCGGGTTGGGGGCATCGGGTGCTGACGGACAAACAGTGCAAGGCAGCACAGCCGGGCGCGAAACCGGTAAAGCTGTCCGATCAGCAGGGTCTGCATTTACTTATCCTCCCCTCGGGCACCAAGAGCTGGCGCCTGAAGTACCGCTTCGAGGGCAAGGAAAAGCAGCTCGCGCTCGGCCTGTATCCGGAAGTTCGGCTGGGCGAGGCACGCGATGCGAAGGACGCAGCGCGCAAGCTGCTGCGCCAGGGGATCGACCCCGGCAGCCCCGCGGCGAAGGCCGCGGCACCCGATCAGGCGATAACCTTCGGCGAAGCGGCCACCCGCTGGCTCTCCCTGCAGCAGGAGGGCTGGAAGCCGAAGCACGCCAAGACGGTGAAGGACCGCCTCGAGGCGGATCTGTTGCCGAAGCTGCGGTCGCGGCCGCTGCGGGAGATTGCGCCACGCGATCTCATCGCGGAACTCGACCGGGTGCAGCAGCGCGGTGCGGTCGAGATCGCTCATCGGCTGCGCCAGTATGCATCCGCGATCTTCGAGAGCGCGATCGCGCTCGACTGGGCGGAGACGAACCCAGCCGCCTCGCTGACGCGTGCGCTCAGGCCGGTGCCCCGCCGGCGCTACCCTGCCCTGCTCGCCCTGCGCGATTGCCGCGATTTCCTGCGCGCGATCGAGGCAGAGCCCTGCCAGCCGGCGACCAAGCTCGCCTCGCGCCTGCTGGCGTTGACGGCTGTGCGGCCGGGCAACATCCGGTTCGCGGAGCGCAAGGAGTTCGAGGGGCTCGACGGCAAGGAGCCGCTCTGGCGGATCCCGGCGTCCAAGATGAAGCTCGAGCTCGCGGAGAGCGAGCAGGATGCCTTCGAGTTCATCGTGCCGCTGTCGCGCCAGGCGGTGGCCACCGCGAAGGCGGCGATCGCCTTCGCCGGCAATCGCAAATACCTCTTCCCCTCGACGCGCTACTCGCACCGGCCGATCAGCGAGAACGCGCTGAGCACGAACTACAAGCGCGTCCCTGGCTTCGGCGGCCGGCATGTTCCGCACGGCTGGCGCTCGAGCTTTGCCACGATCATGAACGAGCGGGCAGCGGATCTCGATCGACCGGGCGATCGGGCTATCATCGATCTGATGCTGGCTCACCGGCCGGCCGGGGTCGAGGCGGTCTACAACCGCGCGGCCTACATGCGGCGCCGGCGCGAACTCGCGCAGGAATGGGCCGACCTCTTGGTCGCCGATCTCCCGGAGCCAGAGACGCTGGTGGAAGGCCTGCGCAAGCACTGACGTTCCGCTCGAGCGCGGGAGGTGCAGCATGATGCACGCCGCACTCGACCAGCGCCGCACACTTCAGCCTGTTCGGCGAGACAGCTTCGACGTGAACGACAAGCGGGCGCAGGTCTTCCGCCCGATCGATGGCGGGATCGCCTTCGTCGACGCATATCTCAAGGTGCTCGAGGAATGGGCGGACATGGTGAAGCAGAAGGGTGAAGCGCATCGCCTCACCGCGAACTGCCACCGTGTCCTGGCCGCGATCCTCAAACGCTGTACGGATTTCAAGACAGGAATCTGCGAGCCCAGCCTCGATACCATCATGAAGCACACCCGCTTCGCTCGGGCGACGGTCGTCAGCGCGCTCAAGCGGCTCTGGTCCGCTGGGTTCATCGACTGGATCCGGCGCACGGTGCCCACGGACAACGCCGGGGGCGAAGGGCCGCAGATCCGGCAGACCTCGAACGCCTACTTCTTCGACCTGTCGCGCCTGCCGGAGCGATGCATGAAGCGGCTCAAGGAGATCATGCGACGCAAGGGGAAGGACTTCGAGCCCGACCAGTCGCGCCGCAGGCCGCTGTTCAAGGGCATTGCGGAGCGCAGGGCGTCGAATGTGCGCCAGCGCCGCGAGAACCTCGCTGTCGCGCTCCAGGGCGCCAAGGGACCGTTGGAGACGGCCGTCGCGCTCTATCCCGGCAACCCCCTCGCCCAGGCATCCTATCTCGCCATGCTTACCGGCGATGATGCACAAGGTGCGAGTTCAACACCTAGCCTGAATCCCCCCTCCAGCATCAAGTATCAGAAGGAGTGAGCCCGCTTTAGCGGTCTCACCCGTTGATTATTGATGGGCCCCGGGATGATCTGAGGCTCGAAACAGGAAACCAACCACCTTCCGGACTGCCGGAGGTCGGCGGCTGCGCCGCCGCCCATGCTTGGCGAGGGGCCAAGCGCAAGGGTCGTGCCAAGCGCCAGTCGGCTACGCCGGACGCGCGAAAGCGCCGTTCAGGGCTGAATTTCGAGCATCGCGCCCCACCGATCGAACAGTTCCCGGCGGCGATCGAGCAGCTGCGCGCGATTATATGCGGCCTCGACCTTGTCCTTCGGCGAATGCGCCAAGGCACGATCGATGTCGCGGCGCCATTCTTCGCCCAGCTCCTCGTTGAGGATGGTCGAGAAGCTCGAACGCCAGCCATGGGGAACGTGGCGGCCGGCGTACCCGGCCCGGGCGTAGAGATCCCGAAGCGTCCCCTCCCCTATCGGCGCGGTCGCCGATCTCCCCGGAAAGACCAGCGCGGTAGGGGAAACGTCCTGGTCCGGCCGCGCGCCGCGCAGCACGAACAGCGCCTGGTCGCTGAGCGGTACGATATGATCGAACCTCTCCTCGGCCTTCTTCGCCTTCGACAGCTTCATCCGCGCCGCCGGCACCGTCCAGGTGCGCGCCGCGAAGTCGACCTCCGCCCAAACCATGCCGCGAACGGCGTTGAGCCGGACCGCGGTGAGCGCGAGGAAGCGCGAGGCGAAGACCGATATCGGCCGCGCGTCGGATCCTTCACAGGCGGTGAGCAGCGCGCGGCAGTCCTCGAGCTCGGTCAGTGCCGGATGCGGTACCGAGAGCTTTCCTTTCGCCATGGCCCGCCCGAGCTGGGCGGCCGGATCGGAACTCGCAAGGCCTTCGGCGATCGCGAAGCCGAAGATCGCCGAGAGCCGCTGGCGCAACCGGCCGGCGCTCTCCAGGCAGCCGCGCGCTTCGACCCGGCGGACGATCGCCAGCAGGTCGCGCGGCTCGATCGTGTCGACCGGACGCTCGCCCAGCTCCGGCAGGACATCGCGCTCGATGCTGTCCAGGACGTCCGCCGCGTGAGTGTCCGACCAGCTGGCGCGATGATGGCGGTGCCACTGCCGTGCCAGCTGGCCGAACGTGTCCGCCGCGGCCTTGGTCCGCGCGGGATCCAGTCCCTGCTCGAGCTGCTCTTTCGCCTGCGCCTGCAGGATCCGAGCGCGGGCAATGCTGACCTCGGGGAACTGGCCGAAGGTGAGCAGCTTCTCTCGGCCGCGCCAGCGGTACTTCTGCTGCCAGCTCTTCGAGCCCGTCGGCCGCACGAGGAGATGCATCCCGCCCTGGTCGTGAATCTTGTAGGCGCGCAGCTGCGCGCCGGCAGCTTGCGCCGCGGCGGTGGTGAGCATGGGAAAACTCGCTATACGAGGTGAGGAAGATAAGTTGGAGGAGAGAAAGAATGAGTGAGCTTGCGAACTACAAACATGCCACTTCAGCATTCAAAGATGCGAAGGAGCGTTGGAACAACTTCTCGTCTCGCTTGGCGGAATCGGCTTCGTGGTTGAATTCAACCGAACAGGTGCATCTGTTCGCTCAGATGAAAACGAAGGAAGAAGGGCCGCTGAGGGCGGATGAATGGCCCAGCGCCGACCAAGTCCGGGAGGAGATCAAGGCGGTAACCGACGCTCGTGAAGCGCTCGCAAAAGCCTATGAGGAGATCCCCGAAGACCAACGTAGCGTAGTGATGCCGCCCTCGAAGCAAATTGCGAGGAAAGGCCTGCTGGACAATTTTAGAGGCTGATCGCGGCGGATAATCCCTCCGCCGTGGTCGACGCGGAAAGCCGCAGTTTTCCTAGCTCTTTGCGCTTTCTGCAATTTGCTCATACCCCCGCCGATACCCCCGCTTTAACCGGCCCAGGAACATCGATGCGCTACAAAGGCCGATCAACTATCCCCCCGCCGCTGCGCGAAGGCTTCGTCCCGCATGATGGCTCCGGCCGACCGGAAGGGCTGGAAGACGATATCCGTGTGCAGCTACGCTCTGGCAGCGTCACGATCCTGAAGGGCCGCTGGACCGAAGATCCATGGATCTGGAATGCGGCGCGGCCCGGGTTGATGAACGTGGTCGGCTATGACGACATGGTCGAGGTTCCGCGGCTCGATATGGCAAAGCCGGTCGATGGGTAAGCGCTGGCTCCTAAAGGTAGAGTTCGCTGTGGTCATGGTGCTGGCAGGCTTCGGCTTCTGGAGTGCGTTCGCCTATTGGTTCTGACCACCGGGTCGGCCCGTCGATCACTCCGGACGGTTCGGATCCACCGTGGCCTGCTGCTCCACCCAATCGATCAGCGCATCGAGCTGGATGGCCTGCTGGGTGGCGACGAGATCGCGCTCGAGCTGCTCGGCCGGGCCGCGGCGGAAGCTGCCGCCGGCAGGAAGTCGATGATCTCCGGCCGATGCATCAGATCCGCTGGCGGTACCGGGAACGCCGGACAATGAGACAGCTCCGCCCGGACGGGCAGCGCCGGCTCGACTGCGTAGTTCTTGCCGCAAGCGCTCAGCGCGAGCGCGAGCATCGGCAAGCCGAGCGTGATAATCCACTTCGATCGCATCGGTGATATCCTCTTGCTGCTGGACGACCCGCTCGAGGCGGTCCGCTTCCATCTTCGCTGCCGCGAGCTGTGCCGCGCGGTAATCGCCCCTGGTCTTCCGATGTGCGCTGCGCTCGTCGTCGCGCTCGGTCTCGAACCGATACGCCTTGGCGATCCAGCCCTCGATCGAGAGCGGCCAGATCTCCAGCCCCTCGAGACGGGCGGTCTGCACCGCGCCGAACGCCAGGGCTGCCGCCATCACCAGGCCGGAGAAGCCGACCTTCGCAGCGACCGCGCCGGCGCGCGCCTGCCACTCGAACGGGATCATACCGCCGCGTCCCTAAGGCACAGCGCAGTCTCTGCAGCGCGCCGCCGCACGAGCCCGCGCAGCCGCGTACCGCCGGCATAGACATAGCGGCCGAGAAAATTGCAGGCCGCCCTTTGCTGGCCCTTCGCGAACAACCGCGCCACGCTCGAGCGATTGTAGGCGCCGAGGCCCACGTTGTAGGCGAAGCTTGTATGCGCCGCCCATTGGTACGGGAACTCGATGATCTCGGGGTTGCGGACCCGTACTCCCTCGGCGAAGCCGGCAGCCGCCTCCTCGAGCATCGCTGTGCATTCGGCATCGGTGTAGCGCCGCATCTCAACCCGGGTCTCTCCGTAACAGACGGTGAGAATGCCGATCGGATCGCGATAGGGATCGTTCCTCTTGCCCTCCCAAGGCGCGATCGTCGCCACGGCCAGGCCGAGCATCGCCACGACCGAGCCGACCAGTCCGGCCGCCTTGATCTTGTCAGACATCGCTCGCACCCCGCGCCTTGCGGTCGCGACGGTGGTCGCGAACGAACTTGTAGGCGAGATAGGCTGTCTGCATCAGCGTGTAGACCAGCGTCGCGATCAGGACCCAATCCTGCAGCGACATGCCGGCGCCGGCTGCGGTGCTTACCGCGATCGGCGGTGCGGCCTTGCCGACCGCCGAGAGGTACTCGCTACCTCGTTCTGCGATCATTCGATGCGTGTCGTGCATGGTACTACTCCGTCCTCGCCAGAAGCCCGGCGCTATTTTGATTGTCGATGAGTCTGCTTTGGGGAGCGCCTTCAGGCGCCCGCCGATCTTCAGCTAAGGCGCTGTATTTCAGCCGTGCTGCACGTCGATCACCGGGCGCCCGTCCTCGATCCGCCACACCGCGCCCAGGCGGCGCATGTAGAGTGGCAGGGTCATGTCCGCCTCGGGCACCGCCTGCGCGCCGATCCCACCGCCATTGGCGACTGCGACCAGGTAGACCGCCTCGCCGTCGTCCAGCGCATTTTCGCAGGCGGCAAGGGTCTCGGAATCCACGTTCACGGGCGCCTGTCCACAAAAGGCGATGCGATCGACGGTCTGGCGTTCGGCTTCGAAGGCCTCCTCCCAAGCGGCCAAATCGGCGGCATGGGTGGCCATTGCAGCTTCGTGCTGCGTCTTGGCAGCTTGCCATTGTGCCAAGGCAGACGGAAATGCAGCTAGGGCCTGGGTGTACTGCGCCATCTCGGCGTCGGCGGCATCCTTTGCTTCTTGCCAGAGATATTGGCGTACCGCGAAATTGCCTTCGCTTTCATCCTCGGCTTGCTCGGGCGCTGCGTCGGTGAACGGGGCGGGAGCTACAGGCGCAGACGGCTCGGCCCCGAGGGGCGAAGGCGTCGCGGGTCGTGCACCAACACAGTGGCCCCAGCTGTCGCCCCCGACCAGATTGGGATCGGTCGACTTCACCACGTAACGGACCGCATCGGGCCAGCTCTTTGTCAGCAAGCCCTCGCGATCGATGCCGCAAACATCACCCTTGGCGATATCGCCGCACCCATCCGCCTTACGAACATACTCCGCATAGTCGGCGCCGCTGGCGTTGATCGTGCCGCCGGCGTTGATAGAGCGGCCCGTCGTTCCGTTGGCGTTGACGCGATATGCCGCCGCTGCGGCGGAACCTGCCGCACCGAAAGCGCCGTAGAAGTGATGAACGTCGGCCGCCGGCTCGCCGAGGCCAAGGATCTTACTTTCGCTCGAGGGTTTCACCATTCGATGCGAAGAATCGGAGCTGGTGACCGTTCCGACCAGAAGATTTCCGCCGGCAGGCTGCAGGTTCAAATTGTAGGCAGTAGCCACGCCGTCAATCCGCTGCGATTGCAACCAGGTATCGCCGCTGAAGCCATAGGTCCCGATCAGGAGGCCGTAGGAATTGGCGATGCTGAATGCGGCCGTGACGCCCGTGCCGGCAGGTGCGCCGGGCAAAGCCCCCAAAGCCGGGCTGGTTACACCGACATTGTCCTGTTGAACGAAACTGAAGCGAACAGAAGCCTGGAGGCGAGAATCGCTGACCGAGAGACGATCGGCACCGCCAGCGACCACCGCCAGGGAATTGGATCCCGCCAGGCGCAGGCCTGTGTCCTGGTCGACTGCAAATCGCATAGCTGGAGCGGCGAGCGATCCATCCGGAAACAGACCCGCTCCGATGCCATCTCGCACGTCGGAAAAGCTCGCGAGCAGGCTGTCGAGCCGCACCACGACATCTCCCATCAGCGATTGCGTCGGCAGGATCCCGTAATTTTGTCCCGCAGCGGTCGCTCCGGTGTAGGTCCGGGCGAGGGTCAGGACCGTGTTCGACGGCACGTCGGCGATCTCATAGGTGCGGCCGTCCGGCCCTTCGAAGCCCTCGCCGATCTTGGCATTCGCGACGAACGCGGTGCCCGCTCCGGTAACGGTCGCGCTGCCATTGGTAACGGTGACGGTCCCTGCTTTGTACCAAGCCATGATGGCCTCCTATTCTTCGGTTTGCGTGATGCTGATGGTTTGCGACCGCTCGGCCGCCTGCGATGGATCCACGCCTTCCCCCGGCGATGTCAGAGCCCGCGCCGTAAGGGCCGCAGAGTACTCGACCTCGAGCCCGCCGGTGTTGTCGGTGATGGTGATCGATCCGGAGATACTTTCCTGCCAGAACCCCGGTTCGCCGGGCCCGAGCGCAGGTTCGCAGGCGACGGTGCCGCTCAACGCGAGCGTCCCGATTTCGGTCTCGCCACGATAGAGTTTGACCGTGGCGGTCGGAGTAGCAGGAACCGGACAGGAGCCGATCATCGCGGCCCGCGAGGACCAGCTGTAGCTGAGCACGACGACGCGCGACCCTCCGTTCGAACCGATGGGGCCGGTCGAGATCGAAGCGTTGCTCGCGAGGCTGCTGGTCTTGACCGCGTTCTTCGTGACGCCGGCAGACAGCGTGCCGCCGAAATAGGCTGACCCGTCGCGGCGCTGATAGGAGATCGCGTCGGCCTCGTTGCACTCTGCAATCGGCCGGATCGGGCCGTACCATTCGATGAACTGGCCGGTCGTGCCGAAACCCGATCCCGTGACCTTCATGAATGCGCCGGCATAGATGCGCCAGACACCGTCCGCATATTCGGTTCGGTCGCCGCCATCGGGGTCCACGAGCGCAAAGCGGTCGGTCACGATGACGAAATCACCGGTCTCGCCATCGTTGTTCGCGGCCCAGCCTGTGACCCTCCCATTTACATCGAGGCGGACACCAACCCGCGCCTCAAGCCCGTCGATGCTCTCGCTGAACTGCGTGATCGACGCCTCGGCAGTGTCGACGCGCGTGCTGACGGTCTGCACCGTCCCGGCGATCGCGCCGTCCGCATCGATCCGGGCCTGCGCTTCGCTCTGCACCGTGGCGTTGGTGTAGGTCCGCTCGGCAGCGAGCGCGTCTATCCGCGCCTGCGTTTCCGCGTCGATCGCCGCTATGCGCGCCTGCTCTTCGTCGGTGAGTGCCTGACCACGCGCCGTAGCCTCGGCATTGATCGCGGCGATGCGATCCTGCGCCTCCTGCACGATTGCGTCGGCGTTGGCATCGGTGGTCGCGGTTAGCGTGGTGATCTGCTGCGCAAGAGCTTCGTCAGCCGTGGAACGTGCTGCGCTCTCCTGCGTGATCGCGCCCTGATTGCCTTCCACTTCCGCCGTCAATTCGCTGATCTGCAGTGCCATCGCCTGATCGGCGGTGGCTCGCGCGGTGGATTCCTGCATGATGTCCGCGCGGGCGGCCCCGATCTGCGCGACGAGTGCGAGGGTCTGCGCCGCGAACGCTTCACCCTCGGCCGTAATGCGCGAGGTGATTTCCCGCCTGGCGGCGGCAATCTCGGCATTGCTGGTTCGGCGGGTGCGGTCGTTTTCCAGAAGGGCGAGCAAGTTGCCTTCGGCGGCGGCGGCCGCATCGCCAGTAAGGCCCCGGCTCACCGTCGCCTGCTCGGCCTGTCCGGCGAACAGGCTCCCATCCGCGTCCGCTCGTGCCTGACCCTCGGCAGTGAGGGCAGCAGCGCTGGCCTGAAACCCGTCGTTCACGCTCGCGGTCAGCGCGGAGATGTCCTGCGCCAGCGCTCCGTCGCCGTCGATCCGGGCCTGCTGCTCGGCATGCACCGCAGCCTGGCGCTCTCCCGCCTCGTCATTGAGACTGACCACGAGCGCATCGATGCTCTGCGCCAGAACCGAATCCATCGACGCGCGGGTCAGGCTTTCGCTGACGATCGCCCCCTCGGCCGCGCCGACCCGCACACCCAGCTCGGTCCGCTGCGATGCCTCGAGCGAGAGGTCCGCGTTGATCTTGGTTGTGATCTCGGTGCGCGCCGCCGCGATCCCGGCTACAGCCTCGCGGTGGTTCTCGTCGGCGGTGAGGATAGCGAGAAGGTCAGCCTCGGCACCCGCGTCGACCCGATCGCCCAGCAGGCGCACCGTGCTGATCGACTGCTCGATGCTTGCCACATCGCCCAACGCGGTGATCGTCTGCTCCGCGCTGGCAACCCGGCTATCGAGCGCGGTAACGGTGGCGGTGTCCGCCTTCGAGGCAATCACGCCGTTCTGGGCATCTATAGCCTGCTCGGCTGTCGTAACCCGACCCTCGACGCCCGAGAGCTCCGTCACCGATGCTTTCAGCGCGATCGCACCCTGCAGTGCGTCGATATCCACCTCGGCGCTGCCCAGGCGCAGGAACACCGCCTCGAGGTCGGCAATCTGGGTCGGGTCGAGCACCGCCATTGCGATCTGCTCGTCGACGTAATTCGTGCTCGCCTTAAGGTTGATGCTTCCCTCGGCCGCGTTGAGCCGGATCGATACCTGGCTCAGTTGATCGCCGGTCTGCTCGATCGCGCTGATCTTGACCGTGCCGCTCGCGGGATCGACGAAGAACCCTGCATCTCGGAACGTCTCGCGGGTGCGCGAGGCTTCGGAAAGCAGCGTGATATAGCTCTGCGAAAGCCGGTCGATCGCGTCATTGCTCTGCGCCACCGCGCCTTCGCTCGCCGCACCCAGATCGGGCAGGGTGATCTCGCCCAAGCCCACGGGCTCGGCGGCGGGGAAGGGGCGATAATGCAGCCGACCGAACGGCGTGATCTCCATCTGCGAATTGAGCAGCTCGCCCGGGTTCCATACCTCCCCGGTTTCGTCGCGAACATTCCCCGGCACCGGGCTGCCCGGCGTGGGGATCGTCGCGCCCTCGGTGGCATTGTTTTCGGGCTTGGTACCATCCGGGTCCGCAACCGTTGGCCAGTCCGCAGTTTTCGACGCCTTCCGCGCCAGCAGGATCGGTCCGGCATTGCGCGGGTCGAACCGCACCGGCTCGGCGGACTGCACCGCGGCGCTGTCCTCCGACGCCCAGGCATAGATGCTGGCGTGCTCCTCGCGCAGCACCAGCGCGATCCGTCCCGAGCGGCTCGGCCGCTGGCTGACCACCCGGAACGGCTTGTTGAGCCACCCACGCGGGGAATAGGTCTGCCAAACGATCCGCCCGACCTTCGCCGCCATGCCCTTCATGTTGTATTCGGCGGTGAAGGTGCCGGGGTACTGCATCCGCTGCAGGGTCTGCTTCGCCAGGCGCTGCCCGCGCGCCGCATTCTCGACCACCGCCAGATCGAGCGGTGCCGATCGCTCGATCCCGTCCTCGCTCGGCAGCTTGACCGAGGGATAGGGCACCATCTGGTACAGCGAATTGGTGCTGGGATCGGTGAACGAACCGGAGATGATGTTCGGCAGATCGGTCTGCCCGCCCATCGGATCCCACCGCGCGCCGCTCACCACGTCGTTGTCGTCGAATGTCACCGCCGGCGTGGCGAGCGAATTGGTCTTGATCAGGAACGACAGCCGCCCCTCGCTGTCGAGCAGATCGCCCGCACAGCCCGCCAGTAGAGCGCCGACGATGTTCATCGGCGCATCGTCGGTCGAGAAGGCGCCGGCCCCGCGATAGCGTGCCTGCGTCCCGCCAGTGGATAGCGCAATGTCCTCGTCGCAGATATTCGCCGCGGTGATCACGCTCTCGATGTCGAGATACTTGGGCGGCAGACCGGCGCCGACCGACAGCTCGCCGTTGATCCGCCAGCCCAGCAGCACATTGAGCGCCTGGATGATCAGGTTGCCGGAACTCTCGCCCCAGCTGTCCTGATCGGCGATCCGCATCGGGCCGACGCCGCCGACCGTGCTGTCGAAGCGCGGATCGTACATCGGCATGCCTTCGCCGATGATGGTGACGCGCCCGGGGAGCCCCGAAGCGAGGGGAGACTGTTCCTCGTCGCTGTTGCCGGTCCGCTTGATCCGCAGGCGCAGGTAGGCGCAGCCGGTCAGCCGGTCGTCGGAACCCCACCGCGTCCCGCCGTTGATCGCGATGGTGTTGGCTGCCGTACCCTCGAGCCGCGTGTCTACCGCCGTCAGATAGCCGACGTACTGGCCCTGCACACCGGCTGCCGCCGACCACGCCAGCTCGTCCTCGAACCATATCTGTGTGATCGAGCGCACCCGATGCGCGGCCACGACGATGATGTAGTCGATGAACTCGTCGTCGGTGCCGCTGCCCTCGTAATAGCGGATATCGGCGGGCATCGCGGTGGTGCCGAGCACGATCTTGCGCGGGGCTTGCGTGTCGAGCCGCGCTTGCAGCCTTCCGAGCTGCGTCGTCGACTGCGGAACGGTGCCTTTCTTGGTGAGCAACGAGACGCCGAGCGTGGCTGCAGCGCCGATCCCCGAGAGGAGAGCTGCCGAGATGCCAAGCGAGACGCCACCGGTGACCAGCGCTCCGGCGATCGTTGCGCCGATCGCGACGACCTTGAGGACGCCTTTGACGACTTTACCCATCGCGGCCAACTCCCCAGACGCCGGTCCAGTCTGCTCGCGGAACCATCGTCATTCCGCCGGCGGCGAAGTAGAACAGCGCCTCGCCGCCCAGCACGCAGCCGAGGCAGCTTTCCTGCGTCAGCGCGATATCGCCGCGACGGGCAAAGGCCGGGTGAACGCGCGGGAACATTGCATCGAGTCGCTCCGCCATCGGCTTGTCGGCCAGCAGCCGCAGCGCATCGCGCTTGGTGGAATATTGCCCGCGCAACCCTGCCAGAGGATCCTCGCCCGTTTGCGCGATCACGCAGGCCGCCAACCAGCGTCCGCAGTCGCGATCCCAGCGGAACGGCCGCGCACTCCATTCGGCCACGGTCTCCGCGAGCCGGTTTTCCCAGTCTGGAAGCCGGCGCATCAGTAGAGGTTCTTCTGCAGGCTGCGACTCGGTGCGCCGCCACGGTTCCCGCCGCCACCACCGCCGCCGTTACCGCCGCGCACGCCCGCCTTCTGCATGCCGTTCGCCGCGGCCAGCGTCTGTTCGGCACTTCGATCGCCCGGATCGAACTCGCTTTGGTGCAGATAGGTCAGGCCGGAGCCTTCGGTCAGCGCCGCTTGGTAATTCTCGATGCTGGCAACGAGGATTTGGTCGCTCTCGTCGGTATCGACCGCCAGATTGACCAGATAGCCGCTGTAGTACCGCTGGATCGGCCGTGGTGCGAACTGCGTTGGTGGATTATCGACCGGCTCGAGCAGCCGGAACCACAGCCGCGCCTCTTTCTTGCGCCACTTCGCTTTCTGCCCAACGATATCGAGCAGCCCGCCATCGTCGATCGGCAGACCCGAGAGCCGCGCAGTAACCGTCTCCGAGCCCTCCTCGCTGTGTCCGACGTCGCTGACGTCGACGAGATCGCTCGGGATCGCCTCGAAAGTGAACCCGTCAAGATCCGGATCGCCGGTCTCGCCCGGAGCGATCGCGATATCCCGCACCCCCGACACCGCACGCACCGGGTCACCGTCAATATCGATCCACGCGAACCACTGGACGTAGACGATCTCTTGCCCGAGCGCTTCGAGGGTGGCGGCGTCCATCAATAGGCCTCCGCGCAATCGAACGTAAACCCGGCCTGGATCCGCTCCAGATTTACGGTGAGCATGGGCGAATTCTCCGGCAGCGAGGCCAGCAGCCAGGGGTTCTTGGTCTCGACCAACGTGTTATCCGCGACGATCCGGCGCAGCGGCGCGTGGAACTTCAACGTGGCTTGTCCGCTCTCGTTGGTGACCACGTCCTCATCGAGGCGCATCAGCTGATCGCCGACCGTCACATAGTCGGCAGCCAGCAGCGGCATGGAGCTGGGCGGCCAGCCATCGGTCACCAGCGAATAACCAGTGCCCGCGCCATTCGCGCGCACCGTGAAGCTGCCCGTATGTTGCCAGACTGCCCTGATAGGCACCCGGAAGCTGTGCACGGGTCCGCGGATGCGTCCGAAGAACACCTGCCAACCCCGCGCGTCGACCTCGCGCATGTTGGCGACGGATATCACCGCTTCCCACCAGGCATAGCCGGCATCCACCGCCTGCCGCGCTTTGGTCAGCTCGGAGCGGTTGACGAATGCGGACACCATGGGGCGCAGACCGACCTCGAGGTGACGGCTCGGACTGGGGTAAGGGACGATCATCAGCCGGTCGCTCCGCCTGGCATCACAGGCCGCGCAGCATCGCGCCGCGCCTTCGATGAAGCCGTGCTCAGCATTCCCGGGGCGACCGCCTGCACGATCTGCACCGCCTGCCCCGCGCTCTTGCGCAGCCACTCGGCCTCGAGGCCGGCCCCAAGCCGAATGCTCAGCTCGCCGCCGCCCCCCGGCCCGCCGCCCATCTGGCTCAGCTTGTGGTTGGGCACGATGCTGCCGCTCGAGTGCGGCCGGAACAATTCGGGCCCGCGCTCGCCCACCAGATAGGTCCCACCGGCCAGCACCGGTCCGCCCATCGCCCGCGCGCCATCGAGATCGAAAGGAGTGCCGGAAAGCAGATTGAGCGGACTACTTCCACCACCGCCGAACAGCGCGTCTGCAAGCGGCGCGATCACCGCTTTGCGAATGGCGATGCGAAGCAGATCGGAGATGATCTGGCTGGCAACGTTCTTGAAGACCTCGCCGAGCGATTTGACACCGGTCATCGCATCGACCAGCCCTTGGTTGAGCGCTTCCAGGCCGTCGATCTTGATCCCGTCGATCGCCTCGTTGATCTGCCCGGCCGACATGTTTACATAGTCGCGATAGCTCTCGACCTCGGTTCGATTGGCCTTGTCAGCCGCTGCGGTTTCCTTACGCTCAAGCGCACCGAGGCTAGCGAGAATGGCTTGAGCCCGGTCCTTCTCCGCCTGCGTCGATATCTCCGAAGCGAGAACCATCTCGAGCTGGTTGCGGCGATAGGCTTGCTCGAGCGCGAGGATCTCCAGCGCCAGGCGTCTGCGCTCGGCCTGCGTATCGGCCATCTGAAGGTCGAGTTGCAGATGATCGCGCCGCAGTTCGAACTGTACCTGCATCGCATCGGCGAGCCGCTGCTCCAGCTCGTAGGTTCGGTCCTGCTCGATCTGCCGAGCGATCAGCCCGCGATTGGCATTGGCGACGATTACGCCCTGCTCGTCGACTGCGGCGGCAACGCCGTAGAGTTCCTCCACCTGCGCGCGCAGCGCATCCTTCTGCTGGGCTGAGAAGTCGCTGGTCTCGACCTCCGCGAGGCGCTGCGCCCGCTCGATCTCGAGCATGTCGTACTGTAGCTCGGCGCGTTCTTCCGAACCGGTCGCAAGCCTCTGCTTCGCCTGCAGCGCTTCCATCTCGAGCCGCACCTGCTCGTCGGCGAAGTCCGCGGCTATGTCGGCGGGATCTCGAGCGTCCGACTTGGGGGTCTTGGGTTTGGGCCCTGGCTTGGTGGGGCCGCCCGTGGCGCCAGTTTCGCCGGGATCACCTTCAGTCGCATCGAGGTCGACCCCATCGCGCAGTGCCTTGAGGCGCGCGAGCATTTGCCGGTCGTTCGCATCGCGCTCGCGCTGGAGTTCGGCGAGCCTGGCATCGGTATTGAACCGAACCCGTGCACCCCGCCCGGCCTGGTTCATCGCCAACCCGGATCGGGTCTGGTTTATTTCGGGTCCGCGTGCAGCATTCTCGAGGCTTTGCTTCTCGAGATCGATCTCGAGGTTCCGCGAGGAAAGCTTGAAGATGTCGGCCTGGGCGAGGACCTTGATGAAACGAAGGGCGGTTCCGATCGAATCGGCCATGGCGTTCTGCAGCTTCCGGACCTTACCTTCCGCGTCGTCCATCCGCCCGCCGAATTCGTCTGCGGCACCGGCGGCCTGAGCCAGCTTTCCTTCAAGCCGATCGGCTTCGGCTTCTGCCTCGTCCGCCCTGTCGGCCAGCTTCTTCGTCGATTCCGCCGCGCTGAGCGTATCGCGGGACACCACCCAGGCTGCGGCTGCGACTGCCGCCAGAGCCAGGGCGATGGCCCCGCCCACTTTGAGCAATCCTGTCAGCGCGCCGCGCAAAAGGAGAATGCGCGGAGTAGCGCCGGCTGCCGCAGTACCGGTAGCGACGAAAGCTCCGCCCAGGGTTACCATGCTGGATCCCAGCGTCCCGACCAAGAAAAGCAGTGGCCCCGCCACTGCGGCCACGCCTGCAAATGCGATGATCGAGGTCTGCGCGCCATCGGGCAAAGCCGTGAATGCGCTCAACATGTTCGTCAGACCTTCGACCAGCGGGCGCACCGCGGGGATCAGCTTCTCCCCGATCGCCACCTGCAGCTCCTCGAACGCCGCCTTCGCAGCCCGGACGCGATTGGCAGTGCCGTCTGCGGTGCGTGCGACATCGCCCTGCGCCGTCGCTGTCGCATCCATGATCAGCGCCGCCCGCGCCATGATCTTCTGCTGCTCGGTCAGCTCCGATCCCGCGGCCGCGATTCCAATCTCGAACGCCTTGGCTTTCACCGCCGCCTCGTTGAGGAACACGCCGAAGTCGCGCAGCGGCTCGCTCTCGCCGGACAGGCCGGATCGCAGCTTCTGCATCGCCTCGGTCGGATCGACATTGAAGAAGCTCGAAAGGTCCTGCGCGAGGACTGAGAACTCCTTCGACAGCTCGGCCGCCGCCTGCTTCGTCGGCGCCGCTTGGTTGAAGAAGATCCCGAACGTGTTCGCTGCCTGCTGGATCTCCTGCGTCGATCGGCCCATCGCATCGCCCGTGGTCTCGGCCCATTCGGTCATCTGCTTCGACAGCGCACCGAAGGTTTGGTCGAACGCGCTCTGCAGCTCTTCCGCATCGGACGCGGCCTTCACCGCGAAGCCGCCGAAAGCCACCAGCGGAGCGGTGATCCCCAGCGTCATCCTCGCGCCCAGATCCTGCAGTGCCTGCGCGGTCTTGTTCATGCTGCGCTGGAATTTGACCACCTCCTTCTCCGCGGCGGACATGCCGCTGCGGAACTGGCCGCTATCGAGGCCGAGGCTGATCAGCAGCGAGCCGAGCATGGTCGCCATTGCCCAATTCCTTTCTCGATATCCGGGTGATCGTCATCGGGGCGCCGCGCGAACGCGCATCCTCCAGTGTCTGCATCATCCGCTTGACCGACGGCTCGCGCGGTTCGCTGCGCAGATAATGCACGAGCGGTTTCAGCCCGGTCTTGCTTTGCGTGAGAGCGGCGAAGATCGCGCCGCTATGCTCCATGGCGAGGGCCTGCCGGTCCTCGCGCTCGAGCCTGCGGCGGACTCCGCCCATGATCGCCGCGAAGCTCGCGGGGGTCTGCGTCCAGAACAGCGCCGGGTCCTGCCCAGCCTCCGCCCAGACCGACAGCAGCTTCAGCCAGCCATGGCGGCCTTCGTTGCTCTCGTCCTGGCCGGCGCCTTCGTTCGCGTTTTGCGCGGCTTCGGAGGGTTTGCCGCGCCGCCTGGCTTGGCCTCCTCTCCCGTCGGGATCGCCTTGGCGATCGCCATGGCCACCACGCCCACCGCTTTGGGCAATCCGACCGCCTGGATCAGCTCGCCCGCCGTGCGCCGGTCGATCTCGGGATGCTCGCCCTCCAGCGCCCAGCACAGCAGCTGCCGCAGATTGGCGAAGTCGACCCGCTGAGCGATCGCCACCATCCCGGCATCGTCGCTGGCATGCTTGCCCAGCGCATCGAGATCGACCAGCGCGAGGAACGGCGCGGCATGCACCATGAACTTCTTGCCGGTGCGCTCCTCGATCTCGCAGATCGCGTTGAAGTCGAAGCGCACGGTCCATTTCTGACCGCGCGCCTCGAAGCTCTGACTGTCGATCTTGCTCACGGCGCGACCGGTGCGGGATCGATCGCGGCGGCGTCGACCGGTTTCAGCGTGATCTCGAAGGTGCGCTTGCTGTCCTTCGGGTTCATCCGCTTGAAGCCGTAGAACAGTCCGGTGCCTTCGCAGTGGAAGATGTCGTCGCCCTGCACCAGCACGATGCGGTAGGGCAGCGCTTCCTCGTCGTCGTCGGCCGTCTGCAACGTCGTGTCCGAATCCGAACCGATCACGTAATTGCCCGTGATCGTGATCGGCGTGCCGTCCTTCAGCCGCTGCTTCTTCCACTCCTTGAACTCGACCGAATCCATGCTGGTGGTCTCGTAGAGCTCGCGCTCCGAGCTGGTCGGCAGTTCGGGGATGTCGTCGATCTCGGCGACCTTTACCGGGCCTGCGCCGATATCGATATAGAGCTCGGACTGGTCGCCCGTGGTTACTTCGGAAAGGGGCATGATGGTCTCCTATGCCTTGTGCCAGAAAATGAAGTCGATTGCTTCGCGGTGGATGAAACCGGTGTCCGTCTGCCGGCCGAGGTCGCGCACCGCGTCCACCCGGGCCCGGTCGAACTGCACGCCTGCGAATGTTCCGGCCGGTACCATTGCCGCGATCGCTGCCTCGCGCAGCGCCACCGCCGTGGTCTTGTCCGCAGCCAGGCAGCTCACTTGCACCCGCGTCGGCCGTATTCCGTCGAACCCGTCGTGCGTCTGCGGCCGCGGATCGCTGATCGTCTCGAGCACGATCGCTGGCAGCGGCGCACCTTGACGGCGAACCGTCCAGTCGATCGACTTTGCTTCATCATCGGGATGCACGCCGAGAAGCTCTTCAGTCGCAGGATCGTCTTGCAGCCGCACCCGCAACGCCGCTTCGAAACTCACGTCTTGCCCTTGCGCTTCGCCGCGCGTTCGATCGCCGGCCAGAGATGGTCCGCAACTCGGGCGGGCGTCCGCTCCTTCTCGGAATCGAACGCCGGGCGCATGAAGGGTTCGGCGGGCTGGCTGATCTCCGGTGCGCCGAACTCCTTGATCGGAGCAACGCCGGCCACCCCGGGATCGCGGTAGGTCCCGTTGCCGTCCGCCCGCGGAACGTCGCGAGCGGGTTGAACAGTGCGATCGATCCCGATGATCACTCTGGCTTCGTCGCCGTCGCCTCCCCGCTTGCGCTTCGCCGAGCCGATCTTGATCGACTCCTCGAGGTTGCCCACGTCACGGGGAGCTAGGCTCTTGGCCTTATCTCGCATGGGTTCGGCAGCTTTCCTCAGTCCGAACAATGCAGCACGCCTGATCGCTCTCGGATCGCCAAGTGCCTTCAAAGCGGCCTCGATGTCTTTCCCGCCTGTGAACTTGAAGGTCGCCTTCATGATCAGGTGCCTCCGGCAACAGTCAGATCGCTCGCCACCGCGATCAGCTCGACGCCTTCGCGCCGACCGATCTCGATCGGCTCCGCCGCCAGCTCGTAGGTTTGGCCCTCGAACCGCAGGCCCCACTTCGCACTCACCGTCCGCGTCAGACTGTCGTAGCGCAGCCAGATCCGCAGGACCTTCTGCCCCGTCAGCCCCAGCGCATGCGTCGTCTCGGCGCGCTGCTCCGGCTTCACCGATGCCAGGCGCGCCCCCGCGACGATGAAATTGCCCGGCATCATCTCGATCCCGTTGTCGGTTGCCGGCCCGCGCTTCAGCAGTTCGACCGTGCGGTTCAGTGTCCCGGCCCGCATCGTCACCAGATCCGGTGATTGGTCAGCATCGACTCGACGGTTGTGCTCACCGGGATCTTCGCGGCCACCGTCCCGGTCACCGCCGTCTCGCGGAACGCGAACAGGTCGCCCACCATCAGGAGCATCGCTGTCCACAGCGGCCGGGGCAGCTTTGCATAGCCCACCGTCAGCTCGACGCGGATTGCACCCTCAGCGCGGCGGGCACCACTCGGCCAGCTACTGCCGGCCGTGGTGACTATCATCTGCGACAGGCCTGCCCCGCCCATCTCGTAGGATCCTGCATCGACCGCCTGGAGGACGCCGTCCCCGTCGACATAGCTCACCGCCTCGATCGCACTCGCCGGCCCGATCGGCAGCTGTAGCAGGTCGCTCCAATGGTCCGCCCGCAGCTCGACACTCTGTTCGACCAGACGCGTGCCGCTCACTGCCTCGATCTGTTCCCGCGCCGCACCGATGAAGGCCTCGATCAGCGCGTCGAACTCAGTCTCGTCCGCCGCAATCGAGAGGAATTCCTTCGCTTCCTCCAGCGTGACGGGTTCGCTCGCCGGCTCGGCGATCGTGACGGGCGCAGACCAGGCCATCGCTTACTTCTTCGCACCCGCCTTCTTGGCGGTTGACGCACTCTTGCCGGACTGATCGGCTCCGCCCTGCTGAGCCTTCTCGGCTGCGGCCTTCTCGGCTGCGGCCTTCTCGGCTGCGGCCTTCTCGGCTGCGGCCTTCTCGGCTGCGGCCTTCTCGGCTGCGGCCTTCTCGGCTGCGGCCTTCTCGGCTGCGGCGGGATCTTCCATCCGCTCGCGAACCTCGGCTTCTTCGTCCGGATCTTCGGCCGCGGCGAACCCGGCATCGATCAGGCGGATGGCTTCCGCATCGCCGCATTCGTGGTCGTCGCCCGGCGAAAGCCCGATCTTCGGACCCTGCATGCTCGTTTTCATGATCAGCTTCATGGGAAACTCCTGTTCTCTTCGGTGAACGCCGCGCTGGGGGATCGCGCGGCGCTCACCGAAAAGCCGGACGGGGCCCAAGCCCCGCCCGGATCTGTTCGGTGTTAGGCGGCAGCCATGCGCAGATGCTTCACCGCGGCCGTGTCGACGAGCTCGCCGTCGAAGCGGTGCACGCCGAGGATCCCGAGATCGGGAGCGAAGCGCTCGCGCGCCACGATGGTGCGGACGGATCCGACCTTGCGCACGAAGTACTTGCTGTGATCGCCGAAGATCACCGGCTTGGCGCCGGCGGCGATCGCCGGCACGTCGTCATTGATCGAATACGGCTTGCCCAGCAGCATGTCGGGCTGCTCGACGCGGACATCGCCCATCTGCCACAGATAGTTGCCCTGGCCGTCCTTCAGCTTGCGGATCGCCGCCAGCGTGGTGTCGGCGAACTGCCAGCGGCACTTCGGGCTGCGACGATAGGCCGCGTTTACCGAATGCTGGAAGGTGATCAGCTCGTCCGCTGCCAGCGCCGCCGTCGCCGCGGCAGTGACGCCGAGGCTCGAAGCGGTCACGATACCGTTGGGCGCCGCGCCGCCGGCGCCGACGGTCAGCTGCCTGTTGCCGTTGCGGGCGAGTCGCTCGCCGAGCAGCGAACCGAGCAGCTGCTCCATCACGAAGATCGAATCGTCGTCGAGCTCGAACGACCAGCGGATCCACTCGGTGTCGTAGGCGAAGGCATTGAGCACCTTCTCACCGATGGTGATGTCCTTCCCGCCGTCGTCGGTGACCTCGCCGCCCTCGGCGTGCGCGCCCGGAGTGGAAGCGGTATCGTCGATCGTCGGGATCGTCATCGGATTGCCGCTGGTCGTGGTGAAGTTCCGGGCCACGTCCTCGTCGAACATGGGCCCCCAGTCCGCCATCGCCCGGACGATCTCGTTCATCAGCGTCGTCGGGACGGTGTAGCCGCCATCGGCGGGCGTGCCGACCGTCTGGATGCGCTGCTCCATCGTGCGCAGGACCGAGCGATCCTCCGCCGACAGCTCGGCGCCGCAGACGAAGCGTGCGAAAGCGGAGCGATATTCCGAATTGCGCTGCTCGGCGCTGGGCTGATCCCCGCCGTCGACACCGGGTGCGCTGCCGTCGGAATTGGGGCGCAGGCGGCTCCGGCGCTCTTGTTCGGCCTGCTCGGCCTGGGCGACGCGCTCTTCGCGGGCGATCTTCTTGTCGAGATCGTCCACCTTCTTCATCACCGTGTCGTGGCGCTGTTCGGCCTCGGTGAGCTTGGTTTCGTCGGCTTCGCCCTCGATGCCGTCGAGGATTTGGCGAGCCTCGGCGACCAGCTGGCCGCGCTGCTCGTAGTACTGGGTCAGGATCATCTGATTTTCCTAGCTACAAAAAAGCCCGCGCGAGGCGGGCGGTAGGACGATAAGCGCGGGGCCTTCGTCGCCTCCGGTTTCACCGGGATCTGGGGTTCCGCTCGGCCTGTGCCTGGCGCATCGAGATGCGCGAAAGCGCCGCCGATTTGTTGTGGTTTCGCTGCTCCCTGCGCGCATGCTCCAGGCTGCGCATCCCGACCTCGGTGTCGGGATAGGCGGGAAAGGCGGTATAGGTAATCTCGTAGAGCTCGGCCTCGATCACGGTCCGCATCGGCGGATCCTGCGTCTCGTCCCACTCTTCCTTCAGCGACCGGAAGCGGAAGCTCATCCCCTCGATGTCGCCGCGGTCGATCGAGGTCGCGAGATCGCGGCCGTCCTGCGTGTCGGGCAGATCGTTCTCGAACCGCAGTCCCTTGTCGTCTTCGGCGATCCGCAGCGTGTCGCGGCTCATCCGACCCATCGGCCGTCCGTCGTCATGGCTGTGCAGCGCCACCACGTCGCGCTCGCCCAGCGACTTGCCGAACGCTCCGGGCGCAAAGCGCTCCTGCCAGTAGCCGCCGATATCGGCGACGTTGTTGAACAGGCAGGCGTAGCCCTTGGTGGTGGTGCCGCTTTCGCCATCGCCTTCCGCGCGGAGCTCGAGGCCCTTGCTAAAGGAGCGGCGTTCGCGGCCGTCAGTCTTGGGTGCCGGCATCGTCATTCGCGGCGTCCTTCTCGGTTGGATCGTTCTGGGTCGGTTTGGGCGCCGGGTTCTTGCCGGCGTCGACCAGCGGCACGGTCGCCTGCTGGACATAAAGACGGTCGCCGCCATCGGCGGGCGCGCGGTTCTCGAGCGCGCGTGCTTCGTCCGGCATCAGCTGCCCGGTCAGGATCGCGCGCGCCAGCGCCTCGGTGCGATCCTTGAACGCGCCGCGCTGCAGCCCGTCGACATTGTGCTTCACCAGCTTTGCCGGGCTGCGCCAGCCATAGAGCTTGAGTGTGAGCTCGCCTTCGAAGGCGGTGCACCATTGGGTGATGACATGCTTGACAAGCTGCAGGTCCTGCTGCTCGGTATTGCTGAAGGTGCCGCTCGAAAGATCGCCCACGAATGTCGGGGGGATCTGCCAGACCCGCGCCATCTCCTGGATCTGGAACAGCCGCGCCTCGGTCATCTGTCCCTTGTCAGGATCGGAACCGATCGACTTCAGCTCATGCCCGGGCGGCAGACCGAAGAACGGCCGCCCCTCGCGCCGCGCCAGGTCGATTGCTTTCTGGATCTGTTGCTGCGCGCGCTGGAAGCTTTCGCGCCCTTCGGGCAGCGGTCCCTGCAGCGCGAGCGGCGGAACCCCGCCCCCGGCAAAGAAGCCTCCTGCGAAATCCCCCATCGCGATCGCGAGGCTGATCGCCTTGTTGCATTTGGCGATCGGGCTGTAGCTGCCGAGACGGTCGCGCTTCAGCAGGAAGGGCGTGTCGATCACGTCGCGCGCGGCGTATTCGCGCCCGCCGAACCGGTAGAGTTTCCTGCCGTCGCGCCGGATGATCTCGGTGTTCGCCGGATCCATCGGCCAGATCGCGACCGGTCGCTCGCCGGCGCGCTCGATCCAGCTCAGGCCCCGGCCACCGGTGAACACCTGGTGCCAGTGGTAGACCCGCCAGCTGAAGCTCGTTTCCTCTTCATTAGGGGCGAAGGACAGCAGCTGGCTGACGGCATCGTCCACGCGCGCGCCGTTCGCGCCGGCTTCGAAAGTGTGCAGCGGGAGCGCGGCCAGCGTGCGCGGCAGGAAATTCGCGATCGCGAAGACGGTCGGCACCTGCAGCGCGGTCTCGATCGACACGGCCGGCAGGGCGCCGTTGCGCTCCAGCACACCCATCATGCCGAGCATTGCTTCGGTGTCGCTGATTGGGATGGCGGGGTTCTCGATCGACCGGTCTTCGGTAGAAAGTCCCATCGCGCTCATCGCGCGGCTCCACATGCCCATCAGTTCGCGGTCTCGTCTGCGGGCACCAGAGAGAATTCAGGATTGTCCCAGGGGGAGGTCTCTTCCACTTCGTCCTCCTCCTTCATCGCGACACCCATCGCCATGATCAGCGCCACCGGGTTATCGATCTTCGCTTCGTCGCGCGGCTTGCGCGGGTAGACGTTGTCTTTCGCATCGGCCTGCGCGACCACATTGTTGATCTGCCATTCCATCACCGGGCAGCCGCCGTGGACGATCGTGCCGGCGCGCACATGCGCATCGAGATCCTTCATCGGGCTCGACATGTTCTGCACCGTCATCCGGTACTCGATCATTGGCAGGCCTTCAGCGAGCATCCGCTGCGCCAGCTGCTCGGCCTGCCAGGGGTCGTAGGCACAGGCCTCGACATCGAAGAGCACCGCCGCCTCGCGCAGCGCCTCCTCGACGAATGAATAGTCGGTCACCGCTCCCTCGGTGACATCCAGCAGCCCCGCCGCATCCCAGCCCTGGTATGCCGCGACCTTTTCGACCGTGTCGCCGGGCAGGAACGATCGCCCGATCCGGATGAACGGATCCTCTGCGGTCGCCTTCGGTCCGATCGGCGGGAACAGATACTCCAGCGCGGCAAGATCGATCTTCGTCGCGAGATCCAGTGACAGGATGCAGCGACGTCCGCGCAGCTGCTCGAGCTGCAGCGCCTGGGCTGAGCCTTGCGGGATCCAGCCCGCCGCGCATTTTCTCCACGCCTCGATGTCGAAGAACGCCATCTTCGCCGCAACCCAGAGGTTGAGGTGCTTGGTCTTGAAGACCCCGGCCTTGCGCGGGGTCGAGATCGCGTCGCGCTGCCGCGCCAGCAGGAATTCCCTGCCGACCGAAATCCCGTAGTTGGGGTTGGCCTTGCGAAGCGATTCCTCGCTCTTCCAGTCGTCCTCTTCGTCGATCGTGTATTCGACGAAGAAGGTCTCATCATCCAGCGGCGGACCGCCATTGTGGCCGATGCCGGCAACCCGCTCCCGCTGCTCTTGCACGCCGGCGTAACAAGGCCCCGCTAGGTTATCGCCGGCCGTCGTGATGATCAGCTGCAGGGGCTGGTCGCGCGCGCCCATCCCGGTCAGCATTGTGTCGACCTGCCGATCGTCGGCATGCTCGTGATATTCGTCGTGGATCGAGCAGCTCGGGCTCTGTCCGTCGCCCGGGTCCCCGATGATCGTCTCGAACTTGGATCCGTCGCCGTAGCGCACCAGCCCGTTGGCCAGCACGCTAACGCCCGCGAGCTTCGCCAGCTTCGGCTTGCGCACCATCATGGTGCGCGCCGGAGTGAAGACTTCCTTCGCCTGCTTCTCGTTGGTCGCGCCCGAATAGACTTCCGCGCCGTGCTCGCCGTCGGCGCTCAGCATGTACAGGCCGATGCCGGCCGCGATCACCGATTTGCCGTTCTTGCGCGGCACCACGATGAACAGCACTCGAAACCGGCGCAGCCCCTTTTGCTCGCCTGCCTTGTGCAGCCACCCGAAGGTGACCACCATGATCCAGATCTGCCACGGCTCGAGGATCAGGGTCCGCTTCTCGCGGGCCCACTTGCCCTTCGTATGCGGGAGGAATTCTATGAACTGGCAAACCCGCGCCGCCTTCTTGGCATCGAGTTTGAACGGAAAGTCCTTGCGCTTCTGCTGGCCGATTTCGTCGAGGAACCGCGCGCACTGCAGACGGACGGTTTTGCCCGCCGGGATCTTGCCTCTGTTTACGTCGCGGGCATATCCCTTCGCGATCGCGACATAGTCACGCTCCGACACATCAGGCTTTGGAAGATCCCGAGCATGCGCGAAAGTCGATCATCCCGGTCTCCTAGCTCCTGAAGAAAGCCGCAAGGCCGTCATCGTCTGGCTTCTCGCCATCCGCGAGCCGCATTGCCGCCGACGGGTTGAGCATCATCTCGCCCAGCAGCGACTGCGCGTGGCGCATCGCATCGGACAGCATCTGCACTTCCGGCCGCTTCCTGATCATCACGCCGCCCGTCGAGGTCCGGCTCTCGTAGGTATGGCCTTCACAGGCGAGCGCCGCCTGGTACATTTCGATCTGCTCGAGCCGTTGGGCGAGTAGCGCGACGTGTTCGGAATAGTGCGGACTGGCGCGTCCCTGCGCCTCGAGGATCTGCGCGATCGATCCGAAATAGAGCTGTGCGAGATCCGTAAGATGGGCCGGGCAGATCAGCGAGCCCGGCACCGCCGGCAGGTCACCGCCGCCGTCGCGGTCATGACGGAGCGTTCCCTCAAGCTTCTTCAGATCGAGCGACTTGCGCCGCCGTCCCGAGTTCGGCCGCGCACCACCCTTGGCCATGCCGCCTCCCGGCGTTCAAACGCCCATGTTTTTATGTTTTGAAATCGACCGCGTAAGAATTTGGCTAAAGCGGCGGTGTCCGGCGCGAAGGGTCTGAGAGATTGACCCTCCCCCCCTTATCCCGCCGCGCTCAGCCACTCGGCCTTGAGTCTCGCGATCCGCTGCGCAACGTCGCCCGGCCGGCCTTCGAGCCGCTCGGCCAGCGACTTCGCGTCGTGGCAAGGTCGGCACAGAGCCTGCTTGTTCCATCGCTCGTCGCAGCGAGACCATTCCAGCGGCACGATGTGATCGACGACGGTCGCTCTGACGTGCTTCCCGCCTTCAAGGCAGATCCTGCAGAACGGCTCCTCGAGCAGCACCTCAGCGCGCTCTCGCTGCCCTGCTCGCCCTCGCTTGCGAGGATCGGTCCAGCTGTCGGGTCGCTGCCAGGGCTTGCGCTCCTTCCACCCCGAAGGACGGAAGACCGGTGCGCGGCCTGGCATCGCTCAGCCTAACCTGCGTCTGCGATCGTGCCGTTCTGCTTCACCCGCTCGAGCACGAAGGTCTCGTCACCCGGTACGGCCGAGAGCCCGAGCGCGGCCAGGTCGTCGCCTCGCTTGCCATCCAGCGCCTTCAGCGCCGCGGCCTTGTCGAGCGAGGTGACTGTGCGCAGCAGGCCATGGGCCCAGCGCCGCGCCTGCAGCTTCTTGACGATCTCGTCGACCTTGCCGGCGATCCCGAGTGATTCCTTACCCGTGCGCGTGCCGATCTTGCATCCGCCCAGCTCGATGCTCTTGCGCTTGCCGGCAGTCAGTTCGGCTTTCGCCACGTTCCACCAGGGCTCGAGCTTCTCGGCGATGGCGTCGCGCTCCTTGACCAGCGGTACCAGCGCGCGATCGGCGACGGCATTGGCATCGGCGATCGCCGATGCACGCACCGCGTCGATCACTTCGATCTGGCTGGCGTTCTCGGCATAGAGTTCGCACAGTCGCTCGGCCGACTTCACCGAGTTGGGTTTGCGGATTGCCATGTCAGTTGTCCTCCACGAGCAGCAGCTCGGCGGTGGCGATCATCCGCGTCTCGGGCGCGCATCGCGTCTCGCACGAAGGCACCTTGGCCTCGACCACCAGGTGATTGGGAATGGCGAACGGGTGATCCGCCAGCGCCGCAACGAATCGCTCGCCGGCGGCGACCGCATCGGCCCCCTCGAATTTCAGCTCGAGCGAATGGCGCGCACCGGAGTAGGTGCCGCTCGCCCATGCCCGCTCGTTATGCGCCAGAAGCTGCGCCCGTCCCTCAGCCAAGGCGAGGGTCTGAGCCCGCACTGCGCCATGGTTACGCGCGCTGGCGCATGCTTCGCGGCCCAGCAGGCTCAGGATAGCGCTCAAAGCCGCTGTCCCTCGGCGAGGCCGAAGCATTGGCCGACCCGCTCTTGGATGGCGCGCAGCGTGCTGAGTTCTTCATGCACCCGCGCCAGCCAGGCTCGCTCCACGACGGCGCTGTCGCCATCGGCTTCCGCCACAGCCTTCAACGCATCGAGATCGATAGGTTCGGCCGCGATGACGCCGGCGCTCATGGCCGTGCGCTCCGGAACGCGGCGCGTGCGGCGGTGCAGATCGTATCGACCCGCTCCTCCAGCTCGTCGAAGTGGCGCTGGTTGCGGATACCGAGACTGACCTCGGCCTGTACGCCGTCCAGCGCCGAGCTCTGCTCGAACAGAGCCATCTCGAGGCTCTTCTTCGGCTCAGACAAGATAGGGTCCGATCATCGCAGGATCTCCCGCATTGCTATGGAGTGCAGCCCAGCACGCAAAAGGCCCGCTCACCTGGTGTGGGAGCGGGCCTTCCGGGGGGTCCGTCGACTGAAGACGCATCTGTCGCGGGGTCGAATTAGTCCGATTCGGTGACCAATCGGTAGGGTCCAATTTGTGACACGGCACAATTAATCGCGCAAAGTGACCTGGTTCGGCCCTGGCCACGCCTTCGGGCAGGCGTTCCGATTGTGCTTTGCGCTACCGCAATAGGAGCAGCGCAGGCGAGCGCGGGCACTTTGCCCGCCGGCGGTTTTCGGGCAAAACGCCGTCGGATGTTGTAGGGAGCCGCAATAGCCGCAGCTCAAATCAGCCCCGCCTGCATCGCCAGCAGATCGGCCTCCTCGATCGAGCTGCAGGTCTCGCCCATAATGTCGCCCCAGCGATCGAGCGCGGAGCTCAGCAGCGCCCGCACAGTGGCGTCGCGCATATTCCAGTGCGTCGCGACGGCCCGGCAGGATTGATCGTGCACCACCATCGCTAGCACCGGGCCCGCACCCTTTCGCGATCGCCCGATCTCCTCGCGCCACCGCGTATAGGCCACCTCGGCGCGCACCGCGCCCAGCCTCTCGAAGAATGTCCCGTCGATCGCGCGGCTCTGGTCCACCCGCGTCTCCAGGCTCACCGTGCCGATCGCCACGTCGGCGCCGATCCGCTCGGCCACCGTCCGGATATCCTGCGAGGCTGCCAGCTGCTCGATTGTGATGTGACCGCGCTCGTAAAGGCGCGCCAGAGAGCCCTGTCGCACCTGCGCAGCCTTGGCCTTCGTCTCGGGCGTTCCCCCGTCTTTCAGCTTGTCTCGCTGCGCATAGCGCCGCTCGCGCTCCACGCGCTCTTTTCGCATGGCGCGCTCCTGCCGCGCGATATCGGGGTGGCGCGCGCGAAAACTCGCCTCGATGGCCCCTCGCCGCTCACGCTCCGCCCGTTCGATTTCCCGCTGCGCCCGACCCGCCATCATCGTCTCCATCTGTGCTGCGCTTGGGATAGGTGAGCTCGGCCGGCGGGAGCAGGGGCGGATTTGTGACAGGCCCGCCCGGCGGCCGGATCGAGCTGAAGTCGGTATCGACCGTGAAGCCGAGATCCCGCAGCTGACGGATCGCCGCATCGCGCAACGAGGGCAGCGCGAGTCCGCGCGCCCCTGGAGAGCGCAGCAGCAGCTCGTCCGCCGCGAGGCTCTTTACTGCCCGCCGAACGCGCGATCGGTTCGAATTCAGCCGCGCCGCGATCTCGCCATAGCTGGGGCTCTCACCGAGACGATCGATGTAATCGCGGACGAAACCGAGCACGAGCAGCCGAAAGCTCGCCATATCGGGGCTCAACCGATCGGGCGGTGCTGTCGCATCGTTACTGGTCGTATTTCCCTGTGGCGCCCGATCCATACCCGATCCGTCGCCTCCCGCTGGAGCAGAACATAGCGGGAATCACCTTGCTCGCAAGTGACTGTGAGCCCTGATTGGCGCTGATACGCCCTCAGCCGCGGTCCCGCAAAGCCGCGCGCTCCGCGGGCTCGCGGAGGGGCCTTGGGCCCGATACCCCGCTTTCGGCCGTGAATACCCCCGTCATCAATATCGCCTGAGCGGGTCTGCCGCCGCCAATGGATAGTCGACAGAGCGCCTCTCGATCGCGCTGACCGTTATTGCATCGGGTCGAAGACCGTGCGATTCCGGAGGGACCATGGGTCAACCTCGCAAATCCCCCAAGAGCTCTCGCAGCTGGCTCTGGCATGTGCTGATCACCGTCGCGGTGGTCATCGGGATGATGGGTCTGGTTCGGATAGATCCTCTGTTCGCGTGGCTAGCCGCCGCGATCGGCCTCGCAGGCTTGGCGGGTTTCTTCTATCTAGCGGGGCGGGTCGAATAGCTGCAGGGGCGGTGCATCTGACCGCGACCGTCATTTCCCGACATAGTCCCGCTCTTCGAGAGGCTCCTTCGTGAGCACCAAGCCAAGGCGCACACCTTTTGTTCGGCCTTCGGCCACTCCAATATGATCGATCCAGGCTTGGCAACCCTTGCCCTCGCTGCCCAGCGCCGCTCGCAGCCAGCTATCGCGGGCAATATAGCCTATGGTCTCGTCTTCCAGAGTTCGGACGCAGAGCGCGTCAGCATCATAGGGATTGTCCCGCTCCCGCACGATCTCGACATCGTCGCCGATATCGAGTCGCTTGATTACCCGCTGGTAGTTGCTCTCGCCGACGATCGGCGAAAAATAGGTTTTCGGCCCTTTGCCTGCAGCTTTCGTCGCCACCACCGCATCCTTTCCCGGACTGCTTCGATCCCGCGAGAGGAAGTAGACCACGGCGATGATCACCAGAACCAAAATGATGATTTCCATCTTTCCCCCTGTCGCCGGCAATGCCGGCGCTTATTCGCCAGCTCGTTTTCAGGTTTCGACCGGCACCTCTTCCCACTCGGCAATTCCGGATAGCGGAAATTCGCACTCCCGCTTCATGTTGAGGCAGAAGCCCGACAGGGATTTGCCGTCGCTCCGCCAGTTGCCGACCATCCGCTGGGTGGTCAGGCCGTGCTCGTCGGTGAACCGGAATCGGATCAGATCGCCTGTCGCGCCGGAGCGGAACCGGACCTTGCGGTTCAGTCCAGCACGCCAGCCCTTCGTAGGCTTCTCCACGACCGGAGGCGGCAAAGTGGCCACCGGCTCCGCCTTGGTCTTGCCACGCGACTTCAGCGCATCCTTACCGCTCTCGAACAGATACTTCGCGACCCGATGAGTGCGCTCATCCTTGGCGACCTTCGCCGCGGCGGCGAGGAGGATTGGGAGCGGTATGGCCATCGTCAATATCCTCGTTTCTGGCTCACAACCGCCCGAACGTCCCCACGACCCGGCCGATGATATGCAGCTCGCCATCGGCCGCGTGGTTGTCCGGCACATTCGGATTGTCCGACAGGATGGTGACCCCGTCGCCGCTACCGCGCAGCCGCTTGATCATCCCCATCTGGCCGATCGCGCAGGCCCAGATCCTGTCGTCGATGTTCAGATTGACCGCCGCCCGGTCGATCAGCACCAGGTCGTTCGGCCCGATCGTCGGCGCCATGCTGTCGCCCACCCCTTCGGCGATCATCAGATCGGTCACCCGCGATTTGGTGAAGTGACGGATGAAGGCCAGCGGGAATTCCTCCTGCCGGACATCCGGATGGTCCTCCAGGAAGGTCTCGCCCATCCCATAGGCGAGATCCAGCATCGCGACCTGGACCATGTCCGCGCGCGGCGGCGCCGCCAGTGGAGCGTTGGCGAAGGGATCGTCGGTCTCGCCGGTCAGATAATCGGGTGCGACCTCAAGGAACCGCGCGATCAAGTGAAGCTTGGGAGTTTCGGCGGTATTTCCGCTCACCATCTTGCTGATGGCCTGAGGTGAAACTCCAATAGCCCGCGCGAGATCGGCCTGCGTCTTTCCGCTCTTAGCGAGAGCGTCGCGAAGGTGCTGGTTGTCGATCACATCTCACTCTCGCAACTCTAGTTGCGAAAGGAAAGTCAAGCATAGGTGTTGACGTGCGCAACTGTAGTTGATACCTCGCAACCATGGATGATTCGTCTCTCCCCGTTGAAGCTCTCGGTCGAGCGATCGCTGTGACAGGTTCACAAGCGGCCATGGCCCGTCTCTGCTCCGTGTCCCACACCGCTGTCTGGAAGTGGGTAAACGAGAAGCGGAGCCTCCCGGCTGAGCAAGTTCTGAAGGTGGAGGCCGAGACCGGCATTTCCCGCCACGATCTCCGCCCCGATCTTTACCCGCGCGAGGAGCCGCCCGCGCAACCGTCGGCAGGTGACCCTCCCCCGCCTGCCGGCGGGTCCGCGGCTCCGCCCCGCAATTCGGTTGGCGAGGTGCTGGCATGATCGGCTCCATCATCGCCGCCGATTATGCGGAAACCCGCGACCCGCGTCACTTGCGCTCGGACCGGCTTTTGCAGGGCGGCTTCCCCGGCGGCTTTCCCTTTGCCGACAACCACAGCGCTGCGCCGGACAGCGCGTGGCCGACCCGGCGTGGCCGCGCCACGCGGCCCGAAGCGCGGTTCCCGCGCACCGGCGACATCGTGGGGCCCGAACAGCGATGACCAAACACCGCGCCCCCCTCTCCTTCGACGCCGCCCTCGCGCGCATCGCCGGCCAGGTACCTGGCGGCTACGACGCGCTGGCGCTCCGCTGCACCCGCAAACCCCGCACGGTCCGCAACTGGGGCGATCCCGACACCGCCGAGAACGTGCCTATCGATGTCGCGGTGGATCTCGACCTGCTCTTTGCCGAATCCGGCGGCGACGGCTCGCCCTTCCTCGAAGCCTTCGCGCACCAGCGCGAGCAGCTTGAGCTGGTGCGCCACGCCGACCGCATGGCACTTGGCCTGCGCGCCGCCGAAGTGATCAAGGAATGCGGCGAGGCCGGCAGCGCGCTGGTGATCGCCTCGCAGCCCGGCGCCAGCCCGCGCCAGCGCGCCGAGGCGCGCGCCGAACTGACCGAGGCCTTCGAGGTGATCAAGCAAACCCTGGCCATGCTGGTCGGCGATCACGAGGTCGACTCCCGCACCTTCCTCGAAGCGGATCCTGCGGTCCGTCCCCAGCCACCACCCTGATCTGACCCGCTGCCGCTGCGATCCCGGCGGCGAACCTCGGGGGCGGGTCACAGACCCCGGCCCGCCCCCTTTTTCTCAATCCGCCTCGGGCGTCATTCGGTTTCGCGAAATCGCGCTTCCGGAGGCGCTCTCCCTTTGCCCGGAGACTGCCCGTGAATGCCCCCATGATCATGCCGCCCCAGATCACCCGCGCCGATCCCCTCGCCGCGCCGATGGCCGCGCGCCGCGCCGTCCTGCGCTCCGCCCGATCTTCCGACCGCGAGACCGCGGGTGCCTATATGCGCCGTTGCCGCGAGCGCGCCGGTCTCTCGATCGAGGAATGCGCCGCGAAGATCGCGGGCGCGCAGAACGAACGCTGCCACGCGCGCAACGATCTCCAGCTGCTCGAGGACGATCGGCCCGGCAATTACTATCGCCTCGCCCGCTCGCTCCACGATCACCGCGTCTTCGGCTTCAGCCTGAGCGTGTTCCTCTCGCTGGCCTCCGCCACCGCGGATGCCAGTTTCGACGAATGGGCCAGCGCATGACGCTCGATCGCTGCCACACCCTCGTTGCGCAAACCGGCGCGCTTGCCCTCGCGGCGATCGCCCTGCTCGTCCTCGACAACGTCGTCTTCGCGATCGCGGTCGACGCAGCGGGAGCGCGCTGATGCCCCTCAACCTGTCCTCAATGGAATTCCCCGAGCCACCCCGCCGGCAACTGCGCGCCTATCTCAACGAGACCCGGCTTGCTTCGGGTTCGACCATGCCGCCGTCAGCCGTCGACGAGGCCGTCGATATCGCCTGCCATGCGGTCGAGAGCGCCCGCCGCACTTTCTTCGAAACGCTCGATCGCGCGAGCGATCCGAGGATCACCACCACCGCGCTCGGCATCGCGAACAGCCTGCTCAAGGCGGACTGCGAGAGAATCGAAGAAGGACTGCGAGCCTACGCCGAGGCCTCCGGCGCAGCCTTCCATGAAACCCGAATGGAGATCCCCTGATGCCCAGACAGACCAAGGATGCCGCCGGCCTCGATGCCGTGTTCGAAGCGATCGCCGCTCTGACCTTTCGCGAGCACCGCGAGTTGGCCGAGCTGCTGACGATGCAGGTCGAGGATCGCGAGCTCACCAGCCGCGACGCTTTCGCCGATCTGATCGCCGACACTTGCGACAGCTTCCTCGCCGCGTCCGAGGAAGACTGAATGATGCGCGAGCCGCTGCACGATGAGGATCCGAACCGCGAGGGGCTCCTTGGCTTCCTCGCGGCCGTCCTGGTTACGCTCGCCGTGCTGCTGGCTGCCGGCGCGATTGGCGCCCTCTCTGCTTTGGCCGCGAGCGCGCTGCGCTCCGCCGAAGGTGCCCCGCCGGCGATCCAGGCCGGCGGAGCGCTCCCGTCACCGACTGAACCGACAACGGAAGGACCAATGCCATGACCGATACCGTTCCTCTGAACAAGCTCGTCCTGAGCCCGCGCAACGTGCGCAAGACCAACGGCGATGAAGACATCGCCGGCCTCGCCGAAAGCATCAAGTCGAAGGGCCTGCTGCAGAACCTGGTCGTTTCGCGCGCCACCCAGGGCCAACTCTACGAAGTCGACGCAGGCGGCCGCCGCCTGCGCGCCCTGCAGCTGCTTGCCTCGCGCAAGGATTTGCCGAAGAACTGGCCGGTCCCGGTCAAGGTGATCGCGCCCGACGCCGCCACCGAATCCAGCCTGGCCGAAAACCTGCAGAAGATCGCGATGAACCCGGCCGACGAGGTCGAGGCCTTCGCGACGATCGTCGACGGCTACGAGGCCAACGGCATGGCGAGCCCGGCCGAGCGCATATCGAACTGCGCCCGTCGCTTCGGCGTTACAGAGCGCTACGTCGCCCAGCGCCTCGCCCTGGCCGCCCTCGCCCCCGACATTCTCGACGCGCTGCGCGAGAACCGGATAACGATCGCCGCGGCCACCGCCTACGCCTCGCACCCCGAGCAGTCCGAGCAGCTCAAGGTCTTCAAGGCCCATGAGAAGAGATCCGGCACATACGGCAAGCACGATCCGCGCGAGATCAAGGATGCCCTCAAGGGCCGCATCTACCAGATCGATCACAAGCTCGTCCGCTACATCGGCCTCGACGCCTACCGCGAAGCCGGCGGCGAGATCGCGACCGACCTGTTCTTCGATGACGGCGAGCGCGACATCATCCTCAACCCGGCGCTGGTCGAGAAGCTCGCGGCGGAAAAGGGCGCGATCGAGGCCCAGAAGCTGGCGCAGTCCTCGGGCTGGCTCGACGCGTTGCTCGGCCCCGTCACCGGTCACAGTTGGCAGACGCCTAAACCGCCTGCTGGCTACGCCTGCCGCTGGGTATCGAACCCGGCTGACACGCCGGCCGAGCAGCGTGCCGAGAGCCACGCCCTCTACCGCATCAGCGACGATGCAGAGCTCGAGCTCGATGCCCATCATGCGTACTTCAAGACCCCTGAATCAGACGGCGCATCCGCTCCGGGTCTCAGCCAGGCCGAGCTCGAGGCGGAACGCGTCGAGAACCGTCGCCAGGCGGAGCTCCGCTATCGCGCCGCCCGCCTGGCAGCACCCAAGGTCGCCGGCACCCCGCTCGAAGGTCGCGCCTTCTGGCCTGTCCAGCGCAGTTGGATCAGCGCCTACGAGGAGGACGGCGAGGGCAGCGTAATCGTCGCTCTGCTGGTCAAGGTGCCCATCGAAGATCTCGAAGAGCAGATGGCCGAAGCCGAGCGCCGTTACGAGCTCGAGCAGCAGGAGCTCGCGGAAGAAGCGGCTCTTGCCGAGGCGGAGGAGAGCGAAGGCAGCGCCGATCCCGCCGCCGCCATGGCCGAAGACGCTCGGGAGGACGCCTGATGCGACTGCGCAGTCCCCGCCCACTCGCTCGGCTTCATCGCCACCTGCGCGGACGGCGCGGAGAAGGCAACTTCTTTGCCTGGCTGCCCAAACGGCTGAGCAACGGGACGTGGGTCTGGCTCGAACGATACACCCGCGAGAAAAAATACAATTCGAAGTTCGCCAGGCGGCGGCTCTCGAAATGACCCCCCGTACGAAGGAACTCTACCATGGCTGAGGCCACCGACGACAGGCTGCGCTTGCTGATCGAACGCATCGAACGGCTCGAGGAAGAGAAAAAGGGGATCGGGGACGATATCCGCGATGTCTACGCCGAGGCGAAAGCCGTCGGCTACGACCCCAAGATCATGCGTCAGATAGTCGGTCTTCGCAAAATGAAGCCCGATGATCGCTCCGAACAGGAGACCATCCTCGAAACCTACAAAGCCGCGCTGGGGATGGGGTGATGACCTGTCTCGCCCCCTCCCCGATGATCCGCGCCGAAGGTCTCGCGTGGCCGCTGCAGACGTTTCTCGACAGCCACGGCTTCGAGCAGCGTCCCGACGTCTTCGAATGCCGCCGGCTCTACGAAGGCGCGGTGGAGATCGTCGACGATCGCCTTGAGATCCGAAGCGTCGCCGAAGCACGGCAGATCGACTGGCATTCGGTGGTGGCGGTCAAGGCAGGTTCGCGCGCCTGCGAAGGCTGCGGCCTGTCTTTCGAGCCCGACGTCGATCCGATCTACGCCACCTCGCTCGTCCGCAATGTGGCCGGCCGGATCCTGCGCGATCAATGCACCGTGTTCACGGTCAACTCGTTCGAGGCCGACTTCTGTGAGGGCTGCCGAGAGCATGGGGACTGGGAATACTGATGCCCCGCCCCCGCACCCCTCCCTGGTCGAAACAGGAGATCGCAGCGCTTCGAGAATTCTACCCGCGCCAGGGGATCGAATGCGTCGAGCATCTGCCCGGTCGTTCGTGGCGCGCGATTCACCAGAAGGCCTTCAAGCTTGGCATTGCCTGCGAGAAGTCGACCGGTGCACCAAAGCCCAAGCTGCAGGGAAACGAGCTCAAGGAGGCCATCCGCCTGCGCGAGGACAAAGACTGGTCCTTCGCCCGCATTGGCGCGAAGTTCGGCGTGGCGGAGTCCAGCGCCTGCAATGCGGTCCTGATCGCCCTCTGCCCGCGCAAGGGCTTCACTCCGGCCGAGCGCGACGAGAACGGGCGTATAACCGCTGCCGGGCTCGAGCGGTTGCGCTACGCGCTGAAGAAGGGTCTCAAGGGCGTGGACATCCAGCTGCGCCTGGGCGTGTCGGCCAGCTGCGTCGCAGAGCAGCGCCGCCGGTATCAGCGCGAGCTGAAAGACCGCGGTAAGGCTCCGCTCCCGCTACCCGGCGGAGGCGCTGCCTATTCCGGCACCAAGCTTACTCGCGCCCAGACGAAGGCGGTCGAGGATCTGTTCCTAGAGGGCTTCGGCACCCTCAAGGTAGCCGAACGGACAGGCGCCTCGAAGACCAGCTGCACGCGGATCCGCGGCCGTCTCGTCCGCCGCCTCAAGCGCCAAGGCAAGACGCTTCCCGGCTGCGACGAGAGCGGCACGAGGCACGAACAGAAGGAAAGCTCGCGCTTCGTGACTCCGGAGCAGCGCCAGGCTCTGCGCGATATGTTGCTGAGCGGAGTGCCCGTCGCGCGCGCGGCGCGCCAGCTCGTGATTGGCGCATGCACCGCCTACCTGATGCGCAACCAACTCGCGGCCGAGCTCGAAGCTAGGGGCGCGAGCCTGCCGACGCCCGATCGCAACCTGTCACGCCGCGGCTCGGCCGCGCGCGATCGCACTTGGCCGCCGACCGGCGCCAAGGAGATCTACGCTTTCCGCGCCCTGCTCCGCGAGAGCCCTTTCGACGAAGCCAAGGCGCAATGGCGCCGCGAGAAGCGCGACGCGATCGCTGCCGAAAATCAACGCCCGCGCACCTTCGAGGAGCAGCTCGCCCGCGTTCGCCGCGGCGAGATCGGAATCGCTCGCACCATGGCCCGCCCGCACCTCGAGCCGATTCAGTCCGGAGCCCGAGCATGACCTGCGAGCGCGTCACCATACCCGGCGGAGGATTCGCCATCGTTTGCGGCCGATCGGTCCGCCGCCAACGCTGCGCATGTGGCGCGCCTGCCACGCTGTTCTGCGACTGGATCCTACGCGACAGCGAAAGGCATCGCCGGAAGCGAGCGAAGACCTGTGACGCGCCACTTTGTTCGAACTGCACGGTCTCGCCGGCGCTCGAGAAGGATCTCTGCCCGGATCACGCTCGCGCCTTCGAGGAGTGGCAAGCTCGCCGCGCCCTCACCGAACCTGCCAACCAAGCAAGGGATCTGTCCGATGGATGAGCCGCGCATCGAATTCGCCACGCCGGTCGACTGGCCGGTCGGTCGCAGGAAGGAAGGCGGCGCCAAGCAGGCGCTCTGGCGCACCGCCGGCTCTCAGGTCTCGTTCGAACAGGCCGTTGCCCGTCTCGCCGATCAGGTCAGGGCGATCACCAAGGCCGGCCAGCCCTGGCGGGCGACCGAGCTCACCCTGTCGACGAACTTCGCGTTGCGTGCCGACGGGCGCCCCCGGCGCAATCAGGGCCGGCCGGCCGACCAGGCGGTGTCGTTCTTCTTCGAACTGGACGGCGAGCCCCATGCGCTCGCCTGCGATCGCTTCGACCGGATCGAGGACAACATCGCCGCGATCGCCGCGCACATCGAGGCGCTCCGCGGACAGGAACGCTGGGGCGTCGCCGACATGAAGCAGGCCTTCGCCGGCCACGTCGCGCTGCCGGCGCCTGAGCAATGGTTTCAGGTGCTCGGCGTTTCCCCCAGCGCGAGCGACCCCGAGATCGATGCCGCGTTCCGCGAAAAGATGCGCTCTGCCCATCCCGATCGCGGCGGCTGCGAAACCGAGGCGCAGCGAATCAACTGGGCCCGCGCCGAGGGCAAGAAGCGGTGAGCGACGAGAGTACGCCCAGCCCCTCCCGGATCGACGACAGTCCGCCTGGATCCTGGCGGGCCGAAATCGCGCGCCGCGAAGGCCATCCGGTCGCCTGCGCCGCCTGCCGCCAGTCCGTCTGCCAACATTCCGATCTCGAGTATCAGGGGCTCGTACCGCCCCGGGAGCAATCATGAGTGACCGCCTTCTCCGCCGCCCTGAGGTCGAACAGGAGGTCGGGCTCAAGAAGTCCGCCATCTACGAATACATGGCCGAAGGGACCTTCCCCAAGCCCGTGCGACTCGGCCGTCGAGCCGTCGCCTGGCGCGCCTCCGAGATCGAGGAATGGAAGGCCACGCGCGAGCCCGCCTTCGCCTGATCCTACCGCTTCGAAGCATGCCGAAGGGGGCATCGATGGGGGCATCGCCGCAACTTACCACCACCACAAAGCCTAGGATTCGGGGACCAAATCAATGCAGCTACTGTCCAACTCGGGGAGCCATTATTTCAGGTACTTAGCCGGTACCTGGCGCGTTCTAAGGTAACGCATAGGTAACAGGGGCGCGGGCTGGACATTCCGCCAGAGTTATCGACCTTCACCGGAGATCCTGACCAGTCGCGTGTTTGGGACGCGTATGGCCACGCCATGGCAGCTGCCTTGGGCGTCGAGCAGGTTATGCGCCTGGCAATATTTCACCACAAAGCCTCGGCGCTTCTAACGGCTGGTTCGAGCCCGAAAATAAGAGGGCGCGCTCCCGAAAGCTTATCAAGAACGTGCTGGAAGGGACGTTCAAACAGGTTTCGATAGAGTTTCGCAGAGTTCACCCGGCGTTCGACATTGAAGGGCCGTATCGTCAAATGATGGACGAAGCTGTTGAAGCAAGGAATCTACTCGCCCATCGATTCCTAGCCCATCACTAGCGAAATCTCCGTTCGGAACGGGGGCTCGACCTCATGGCGGTAGAATGCACCTACTATCGAGCTCACTTTAATCGGCTAGAACAGTTCCTCCGAGATCGGGTGGCCATTGATTGGAATGCTTGGATGCAATCCATAGAGCCGCGAGAAGATGCGCCCCCGCATCCGATGGCGCACTTGCTCGACGAAGAAGAATAAGCGCTCACCTAAAATTCACTCTCGACCGGGCTGATATGCGCGCCCCCATGGCCGCAAGTCTGGCTGCGCATTCGTCGCTGCTGAGGGTCTTTTCGAAGAAACACAGTTTCTTCACGATCTTGCCATGCTACAACTGTAACAAGTCGCGAAGGCCGAGATGGGGCCGAGTGATGCGGGTCGCGACCGTTAAAACCCGTCATATTTGAATCCATACTTGGAGTTCCGACATGAAGAAGATTGCAACAGTTTTTGGGGCCGCCGCCGTCGCTGCGATGATCGCTGCGCCGGTTGCCGCTGCCGAGCGTTTTTCGGCTCCGGTCGCTAATGAAAGCGAAATGGGCGGAGGTTCGACACTCCTTTTCGCGGTCGTCGCTGGGCTTGCCCTTCTCGGCGCAATCATCCTCATCACTGAAGACGATGACGAAGCCGTCAGCCCGTAAGCTTACGCGCTAATAAAGGCGGGGGCGGAGAGGCAACTCTCTGCCCCTTTTTTATGGCAATAACCCGTTCGCACCCTAGGCACCGGATGCGGAGGTTGTAGCCCCTGCGGGCCAAGTCACTAGCCGAATCGAGTTTGTTGCGAGCCATCCGCAAGATGGAACAGGGCAAGAACACACGTCAAGGGCGAAACTGGTTCCGAGCGGGGGCTTCAATTCGTCTCGTGGGGCTCACTACCGGCACTCTCAATTACATGCCCAGTAACAGGCGCAGGCCCACCCAAAAGGTGAGCGCTGCGGTCAGCCAGCGGATCCAGTCCTTCGGCAGCAGCCGGACCGCGAGCAGGCTCCCGATCTGTCCGCCGATCGCTACCGCCAGCAGCAGCGGCAAGCCGAAGGCGATAGCCGCTTCGAGCCGTCCTGCCCCGCCCTTGAGCAATTGTCCCACCAGCCCGAACAGCGAGTTCACCAGGATGAACAGGCTCGCGGTGGCGGCGATGGCGCGCGCGTCGCGCCAGCGGACGAGGTGGAGCAGCGGCGCGAGGAAGATTCCCCCGCCGATCCCGACCAGTCCGGCAAGGTAGCCCAACGGTACAGCCGCAAAAGGGACGAAGCGCGCCAGCGAGGTCGGCTCGCCTGCCTGCGTATCGCGCGCCGGGATCAGCAAGGTGAGGCTGGTCAGCACCAGGCTCGCGCCCAGCAGCAGCAGGAACCCGCGCTCGCCGATCGGCGTCAGCCCGCCCAGCAGCGCTGCGGGCGCCGCAAGCGCCGTCAGCGCCAGAGCGCCGCGCCACGGCGTGATCCCGGCATGCGCGTAACGGATGCTGCTGCCCGCAACGACCACGATATTGCACGACAGCGCGATCAGCGGGAGGATGCGGTAATCGGTCCCGGCCAGCGCCAGCAGCGCATTATAGGTCGAACCGCCGCCGAAGCCGACGGAGGCATAGAGAAGCGCGGTCGCGAGGAAGGCGGCGGCCAGCCAGAGCATGTCGCCGCCCTATCGCGCTCGCGACGAGCGCGTCAGGCCCGAGCCGACATCGCCCCGTGGCAATGCTTGTACTTGTTGCCCGAACCACAGGGGCACGGCGCGTTTCGGCTGACTTCCATACCCGCATAGGGATTGGAAGTATCGGAGCCGCCGAGTCCGACCGCCGCACGCGAACTGCCCGCCAGCGAACCGAACAGACCCGCCTGGCGGCTCGACCCGTCGCCATCGTTGGAATTGTCGAGCCCGGTAAGCGGGTCGATATGCCCGGTGAGGAAATCGGGCAGGTCGGGAAGGCTCCCCTGCGGCATCGGCTGGGGCTCGCGCACGTCGAGCTTCATGAGCTTGGCTGTGACATCCTCGCGCAGCGTTTCGAGCAACCGTTCGAACAGGCCGAACGCCTCCTGCTTGTATTCGTTGATCGGCTGCTTCTGCGCATGGGCGCGCAGGCCGACGACCTGGCGCAGTGCGTCGAGCGTAGCGAGGTGTTCCTTCCAGTGATGATCGAGCGTCTGGAGCAGCACGCTTTTCTCGATGGAGCGCCACATCGACTTGTCGACGCGGGTCATCTTCGCATCCATCTGCCCATCGACCTCGGCGCGGATCCGTTCCTCGATGATCTCGGGCTCGAGCGTGTCTTCCTCCAGCCAGGCATCGAGCGGCAGGTTCAGGCCGAGCACTTCGTCGAGCCGCGTCTTGAGACCGTCGATCTTCCACTGCTCGGGATAGGAGCCGGGCGGGCAGGCTTCCTCGACCAGCGCGTTGATCGTGTCGTAGCGCATGTCGAGGACCACCTCGTCCACCGTCTCGCTGTCCATGATCTCCGCGCGCTGCTCGTAGATGACCTTGCGCTGGTCATTCATCACGTCATCGTACTGGACGACGTTCTTGCGCACTTCGTAATTGCGGCCCTCGACCTTCTTCTGCGCGGTCTCGATGGCCTTGGAGAGCCATTTGGAGCCGATCGCCTCGCCGTCTTCCAGATTGGAGTTCATCATCTTGGAGAACAGCGTGTCGGGGCCGAAGATGCGCAGCAGATCGTCTTCGAGGCAGAGATAAAAGCGCGACAGCCCGGGATCGCCCTGGCGACCCGAGCGACCGCGCAGCTGGTTGTCGATCCGGCGGCTTTCGTGGCGTTCGGTGCCGAGCACGAACAGGCCGCCCGCCTCGATCACGCGCTGCTTCTCGTCCTCGATCTCCTGCTTGATCCGCGCCACGGCCTCGTCGCGCTCGAGCCCTTCGGGCATGTCGCCGAGCTCGTCTTCGACGCGAAATTCAAAATTGCCGCCCAGCTGGATGTCGGTGCCGCGACCGGCCATGTTGGTGGCGATGGTCACAGAGCCGGTACGCCCGGCCTGCGCGACAATGCGCGCTTCCTTTTCATGCATGCGGGCGTTGAGGATGGCGTGCTCGACGCCCTCCTTGTCGAGGAACTGGCTGAGCAGTTCGGATTTCTCGATCGAGACGGTACCCACCAGTACCGGCTGGCCGAGGTCGTTCTTCTCTCGAATCGCCTTGGCGATGGCCTGAAACTTGTCCATCGTGTTCTTGTAGAACTGGTCGTCCTCGTCGATCCGGGCGACCGGCTTGTGTGTCGGAATTTCGGCGACGTTGAGCTTGTAGATGTCCCAGAATTCGGCCGCCTCGGTGGCGGCGGTGCCGGTCATGCCCGAAAGCTTGGGATACATGCGGAAATAGTTCTGGAAGGTGATCGATGCGAGCGTCTGGTTCTCGGGCTCGATCTTGACGCCTTCCTTGGCCTCCACCGCCTGGTGCAACCCGTTGGACCAGCGGCGGCCTTCCATCATCCGCCCAGTGAACTCGTCGATGATGACGATCTTCTCGTCCTTGACGATGTAATCGGTGTCGCGTTTGAACATGATGTTGGCGCGCAATGCCTGGTCGAGATGGTGGATCACCAGCGTGTTCTCGACGTCGTAGAGGTTCTCGGTCTCGAGCAGGCCTGCCTCGGAGAGCTTGGCCTCGATCGCGTCGGTGCCATCCTCGGTCCAGGTGATGTTCTTGGACTTCTCGTCGGCCTCGTACCATTCGGGGTCAAGATCCTTCACGATCGCGTCGATCGAAACGTAAAGGTCGGACTTGTCCTCGGTCGGACCGGAGATGATCAGCGGGGTGCGGGCTTCGTCGACGAGGATCGAATCGACCTCGTCGAGGATCGCGTAGTTGAAGGGGCGCTGGACCATCTGGCCGCGCTCGTGCTTCATATTGTCGCGCAGATAGTCGAAACCGAACTCGTTGTTGGTGCCGTAGGTGACATCGGCATTGTAGGCGTCACGGCGCTGGAACTCGTCGATATTGGGGACGATCACCCCGACGGTGAGGCCGAGGAAGCGATAGAGCTGCCCCATCCACTCGGCATCGCGGCCGGCGAGGTAGTCGTTGACCGTGATGACATGGACGCCCTTGCCCTCGATCGCGTTGAGATAGGTCGCGAGCGTGGCGACCAGCGTCTTGCCCTCGCCGGTGCGCATCTCGGAGATCTCGCCACGGTGGAGCACGATGCCGCCGATCATCTGAACGTCGAAATGGCGCATGCCGAGCACGCGCACCGAGGCCTCGCGCACCGTTGCAAAGGCCTCGGGGAGGATCTGGTCGAGCGTCTTGCCGGATGCAAGCTGCTCGCGAAACTTGTCGGTCTGCGCGGTCAGCTCCTCGTCGGACAGCGCCTGGATCTGCTCTTCGAGCGCGTTGATCTGGTCGACCGTCTTGCGCATCGAGCGGACGTAGCGTTCGTTGGACGAGCCGAAGACGGCTTTGGAAAGGGATTTGAGCATGGGCGCGATCTCGCGATGGAATTTATGGAAAGATGCCCGACCGCCTTATGGCTGCCGGGCCGAAAACAGGGAATGAAGCCGAGGGACCGGGCCCCCGGGTGTGTCTATTCGTACGCGCGATCGGCGCCGAAGTGGACGGTCGGAATGTATATCCGGAGCGGGGTCGCGGTGCGGCAGGGCGCGGGCTTTTCGCCACGGGCGCGCTGCTGGCGCTGGCGTTCGATGCAGGCGCATTCCTCGCTGCGGTCCTTCTCGCAGGCCCTTTGGGACTGCTCGACCTGGGCCTCCAGCGCGCCGATCACCGACGCCTGCGCAGGCGCGGAAACCGCGACAAGACCGGTCGCGATGGCGAGACAGGTGAGGAGACGGCGTAGCATCGTGCCATATAAATAGGTTTTCCAATGAAGCGCGTCCACCCCCGAAGCGCGTTTACCCGCCGGCGCTTCCTTCCTAAGGGGCGGGGATGGACCTCACCCGCTCCCCGCTCGCCCGGCCTTTCCCCGAACTGCCCGCCATCGCCGGTGTCACGCTGCGCACCGTGCGCGCAGGCTACAAGGCTTGGGATCGCGCCGATCTGACGCTGGTCGAACTCGCCGAGGGGACCGCTGTGGCGGGCGTATTCACCAAGAGTGCCTGTGCCTCGAGCGAAGTCGAAATGGGCCGCGAGCAGCTTCACCAGGGGGTGGCCCGCGCGCTGGTGGTCAATGCGGGCAATTCCAACGCCTTCACCGGCTATCGCGGGCGCGAGGCTGTCGAGCAGATCGTGGCGCAAGTCGCCGAGGGGCTCGGTTGTACGTCCGAGCAGGTGTTCGTCTCCTCGACCGGGGTCATCGGTGTGCCGCTACCCCGAGACATCGCGCGCGCAGGCGTCGCGGCGGCGCTGCAGGCCCAGCCCTGTTCATGGGAGGAGGCCGCGACGGCGATCGGCACCACCGACACCTTCACCAAGGGTGCCGCCGCCAGCGCGATGGTGGGCAAGACGCGCGTGGAGTTCGCCGGGATCGTCAAGGGCAGCGGCATGATCGCGCCCGACATGGCGACGATGCTTGGCTATGTCTTCACCGATGCCCGCATCGCGCCGGAGCTGCTGCAGGACATGCTCGCCAAGGCCAATGGTAAGACCTTCTCCTGTATCACTGTCGATGGCGACACCTCGACCAGCGACACGGTTTTGACCTTCGCGACCGGCAAGGCCGACCACCCGGAAATCCGTTCGTGGGACGATGCCGGCGCCGACGCGGTCTATGCCGCGTTGCAATCGATCTGCCTCGAACTGGCGCAGCTGGTGGTCCGCGACGGCGAGGGCGCGCGCAAATTCATCGCGGTGAGCGTGTCGGGCGCGCAGAGTGACGACAGCGCGCGCCGGATCGGCCTCTCGATCGCCAATTCGCCGCTGGTCAAGACCGCAATCGCTGGCGGCGATGCGAACTGGGGCCGCGTGGTCATGGCTGTGGGCAAGGCCGGCGAGCCAGCCGAACGCGACCGGTTGGCGATCGGCTTCGGCGGGGTCTGGGCCGCGCGCGAGGGCCAGCCGCTGGCCGATTACGACGAGGCACCGGTCGCCCGCCACCTCGCAGGCGAGGAGATCACGATCGAGGTCGAACTGGGTTTGGGCGACGGTCGAGCGACCGTGTGGACCTGCGATTTGACCCATGGCTATATCGACATCAACGCCGATTATCGCTCATGAGTCCGCTCGACCGCGACATCCATGCGCTGATGCGGCGCGTCACGGAAACGGTGATCCTGCCGCGCTATCGCAACCTGGCGAGCGCGCAGATTATCGAGAAGGCCGAGGACGATTTGGTGACCATTGCCGATCGCGAAGCCGAGGTGATGCTGAGCGACGGTCTCGCCGCCATCGACGCAACGATTGCCATCGTCGGCGAGGAAGCGGCGCACGCCGACCCTGCGGTGCTCGACGGACTGGCCGGGGATTGCTGGATCGTCGATCCGATCGACGGGACGCATAATTTTGCGCAGGGCCGCGCGCCCTTCGGGATCCTGCTGGCGCGCTGCGCTGGCGGGATCTGCCAGTCGGGATGGATCTACGACTGTCTCTCAGCGCGCTTCTGCGCAGTACATCTGGGCCAAGGCGCCTTCTTGGATGGCGAACGGATCACAGCCCGCACGACCGGCGAGACCCGGCCGGTTGCAGCGATATCGACCATCTTTCTCGATCCGGCGCAGCGCGAGGGGGTGCGAGAGCATATCGCGCCGCATTACCGCCTGGTCGACACGCCACGCTGCGCCGCCGAGCAATATCCGCGGCTCGCGCTTGGCCAGAACGATGTCTCGCTGTTCGAACGCACCCTGGCATGGGACCATGCCGCCGGGGTGCTTTGGCTCAATGAGTCAGGCGGCAAGGTCGCGCGGCCCGACGGATCGCCCTATCGCGTGGACGAACCCGAACGCAGCGGGCTCATCGGCGCGGCGAGCCCTTCCCTGTGGGACGACCTCGCCGCGCTCTACGCCAGAATGGCCTAGAGTTCGCCTTCGAGCCAACCCTTGAGCTGGCTCTTGGGTGCCGCGCCGCGCATCTGCGCGGCGGGCTTGCCGTCCTTGAACAGCACCAGATAGGGGATCGACTGGACCCCCATCTGCCCGGGCACGCCGGTGTTCTCCATGATATCCATCTTGGCGATGGTGACCTGGTCGCCCATTTCCTCGCTCAATTCCTCGAGCGCGGGCGCGATCATCTTGCAGGGCCCGCACCACTCGGCCCAGAAATCGACCAGAACGGGCTTGTCGGATTCAAGGACGTCGGTCTGGAAACTCGCATCGGTAACGGCGACGGTCGGCATGATAATTCTCCTGTGGGGATCGGCCCCTATTGGGCCCCATGTAGGGCCAGACTGCGCTTACTCAACGGGCGGTGCGGCAAAGCTTTCCTGCAGATCGGAAAACCGGGCTTTGTGGGCAGCGAGGAGATCGGCGGGAAGCGCGATCAGCTGCGGGGTCTGGGTGTAGAGCAGCCCGGCGCGCACGCTGCGCCCGGGATAGATCGCTTCCAGCGCCGCGACATAGGCGGCCATCTGGCGCAGCGTATGGTCCGGCACCTGCTCCAGCGAGGCGGGAGGACGGCGCGCGGTCTTGAAATCGACCACCGTCACGCGCTCCGGCGTCACCAGTAAGCGGTCGGCCACACCCACCACCACCTGTCCGCCGACTACCGCCGCGAGTGGGACTTCGGCAAGCGCATCCCGAGTGAAGATGTCCCGAAATTCGTCGCTGTCGAGCACCGCGAACGCGCGGTCGATCATCTCGCTGCGTTCTGCTTCGGCCAGTTCGGGCGCCTGGCGCGCGAGCCATTGCTCGGCCCTCGCCGCGCGCTCCGCTGGCGGCACTTCGGGCAGCCGCTCGAGCAGCGCGTGAATCAGCACACCGCGCTGCGCCGCGATGACCGAATGCTCGGGCGGAAGCGGCGGATCGCTGCCTTCGGGCTCGCCCAGCCCCGATGGCGAGAGCGGGCGCGGCGGCCGAGCCTCAGCCGGGGGCTGCTTTGCGGTCCAGGCGGGGAGATCGGGCGCTGCCTGTGCGGCATTCTCCGGCTGTCGCGGCACGATCGTGCTCGTCGCCCCCCATTCGCGCCGTGCACCCCAGATCGTATCCTCGACCGGATCGCTCTCGAACAGCGGCTCGAGCCGCGCGTACCAGCTGTCCTCGTGCGGGGTGCCGCGCTTGGCCTCGCGCGGGCCCAGCGAGCCGCCGATGAACAGCGCCTCCTCGGCGCGGGTCATTGCGACGTAGAGCAGCCGCCAGTGCTCCTCCATCTCGATCCGCGCCGCGACCTCGTGCGCAGCGGCGATCGGGCCGACGCGCTGCTCGGCCGAGAGACCCGGCAGCGGCACGATGTTCCGTTTGTCCGCGGGATCGAGCAGCGCCAATTCACCCGGCCCGTCAGGGCCAATCGCCGCGTCGGCGAGGATCACGATCGGCGCCTGCAGCCCCTTGGAGCCGTGGACGGTCATCACCCGCACCTGATCCCGATTGGCACCCGCCTCGCGCTTCAACTCGCCGTCGCCCGCATCGAACCAGCGGATGAAGCCTTGGAGGCTGACGGTGTGCGCGCTCGCATAGGCGTTGGCGGCGTTGAGCAGTTCGTCGATCGGATCGTTGGCCTCGGCGCCGAGCCGCGCCACCAGCCTGCGACGTCCGTCGAAGGGGCCGACCAGCAGCCAGTGCAGCAGCGCCTGCGGACTGTCGAAATCGGCGCGGCGGAGGATTTCGCGTAAAGCTGCGACGGTGCGCGCCACCAGCGGCTCGTCCGACTGGCGCAGATGCTCCCACAACCGCTGCTGCCTGGGCCGATAGCCATGATGGAGCAGTTCATCCTGCGTCCAACCGCCGAGCGGCGAGACGAGCAGGTTGGCGAGGTTGAGATCATCGAGCGGCTGCGCGGCGAAGCGCAGCGCTGCCATCAGATCCTTGACCGCCAGCGGCGCGCCGAGCCGCAGCCGGTCCACCCCCGCCACCGGCACGCCGTGGGTGTAGAGCCGCGCGACGATCAGCGAAGCCAGCTCGCGCCGCTTGCGGACCAGGATCATGACATCGCCAGCGGTCGCGCGCCGGGCCTGGCCGGGCTTCTCTCCCTTGACCAGCGGGAAGCCGGGGCCCCCGGGATCCATCCAGGCGCGGATTTGCTGCGCGATGCGATCGGCCATCCGCCGGTCATGCCGCGCGAGCCAGCCTTCGGCTCCATCCTCATCCCCGCCGCGGATATCCACCACCTTGTTCCACAGCGTGACGAGCCCGGGGCGGTCCTGCCCGACATGCGGTTCGGGCGGGCGCTTCAACCCGAATGACGCCGGACCGATCGCGGCGATGGTCATGTCGACGAACTGCAGCACCGGATCGGCGGTGCGGAACGACTGGCCCAGATCGAGATCGCGCAACTGCCGCGGTTCGGGAGCGTCGGGCATACTGTCCGCGCCCTGCCCCAGCCGCGCCATGTCCTCGGCGACGCGGCGCTGCGCGGCGGCGAAATTCTCCGGACTGGTGCCCTGGAAACCGAAAATCGCCTGCTTGTAATCGCCCACAGTGAAGATCGTGCGGATCGCGTCGCCCTGCGCGGCCAGCCCCGAGAAGAAATCGTCGGTCAGCGCGAAGATGATCGCCCATTGGTCGGCGTTCGTGTCCTGCGCCTCGTCGATCAATATGTGGTCGAAGCGGCGGTCGAGCTTGTAGCGGATCCAGTCGCCCATCGTGCTGTCGGCGAGCAGCGCGGCGGCGCGGCGGATCTGGTCATCGAAATCGACCAGCCCCTCACGCGCCTTGGCATCGTCCCACATCAGCGCGAATTGGCGCCCGACCTCGAGCTGCGGAGCGAGGAAAGCGGCCAGCTCGACCAGCGTGCGCCGCTCGGCGACCTGCGCGATCGCCTCCACAACTTCCGCAACCTTGGATCCATAATCCGGGTCGAGCTTCTCGAGGTTCTTGAGGCTCTTGGGCTCGCCCGTCTTGGTCAGCAGCGTGCCATAGAAACCATCGAGCATCGTCACCCGCTCGATCGGCAACGCCGCCAGCCAGCTGTCGACGAATTCGACGCAAACCACCCCAGTCTTGGTCCCCCATTGCGCGTTGCCCTCGCGGCAGGCGCGCAAAAGGGCGACGGGGAAGCTCTCGTCGGCGCAGGCCTGCGCCACCCAATGCTCATCAGCATCGGCGGGTATGCCGAGCAGGCCGCAGACCCGCGCGTGCATCGGTGCCTGCCAGCCCGACGGGCCAGACCACAGCTGGATCGCCCCGGCGCAGCGCATCAGCCAGCGGCGTACCCCGTCGGGGCCCTTGCGGCGGCTCATCTCGGCGATGGCGTCGAGCGTGCGGCGGTCCTGGTTTGCTTCCGCACCCGTCAGCAGGTCGCCGAGCACTTCCTCGCTGAGCAATTCGCGCTCGCGGTCCTCCATCGGCCGGGAGCCGGGGGCGATGCGGGCTTCCTCGGGAAAGGCGGCAAGCAGATACTGGGCGAAGGCGTGGATGGTGTCGATCCGCAGGCCCCCGCCGGGGCTGTCGAGCACGCTGGCGAAGAGCGAACGCGCGTGCGAGCGGGTCGCGGCATCGACCGGCGCGCCGAGATGCGTTAGTTCCTCGGCCAGCCTCGCATCGGGCAGCCGCACCCAGCGCGCGAGCACTTCATTGACGCGGACCGCCATTTCCGCGGCTCCGGCCTTGGTAAAAGTCAGGCACAGGATATCGGATGGCTCGACGCCCTCCTGCAGCAACAGCCGCAGCACCCGCGCCGAAAGCACCTGCGTCTTGCCCGTTCCTGCCGATGCCGACAGCCAGACGCTCTCGCGCGGATCGACCGCGTCACGCTGCGCCCCGGCGAGCGGATAGACCGCGCCGCTCATGCGCCCTCCTCCTCATCATCGTCGGCAAGCCGCGGCAGCCATTCTTCGAGCCGCATCAGCTGGTCGTAATCCGAATAGCCGGCGTAATCGGGGTTGAATTTGGCGGTAAAGGGCTGCTCGCCCTTGATCCAGTCGGCGATGGCACCCTTGAGATAGCGTTCGGTCTCCGGGAGAAAATCTTCGGGCGCCAGCCCGCTGCGCTTGTTCCCCAGCTTGAGTGGAGTTTCGACATAGCCGAAGCCGAAGCGGTTATCCTCGTCCTTCGCCTTGCCCAGCGACCAATATTCGAAGGCACTAGGCTGCCCCGAGACAGTGCCGAACCCGCCCGCGCGCGCGATCATGCCAAGCAGGCCGAGCTGGAGCGCGAAGCCCTGCTCCACCATGCTGGCAGAGGGCGGCGAGCCGGTCTTGTAGTCGACGATGGCGAGCGTACCGTCGGCCATCCGGTCGATCCGGTCGGCGCGACCGTGCAGCTTGACCCCCTCGACCAGCATGTCGCCCTTGCGCTCCCAGGCGGCAACGACGCGATCCTCGTAGCTTGTAACGCTTTCCTCGACCCATTCTAACGCGGCGAGCAGCCGCGGCTGCCATAGCCCGCGCATCAGCGGATGGGCGTTCTTCTCGACCATGACTGCGTCCATGATCGGCGCCAGCGTCGCGCCCGGATCGGTCTCGCGCGCTTCGTGCCAGCGTTCGAGGATGGCATGCGCGACCTCGCCCTGCCACGCCGGCGAGGGTGCGGCCTCGAGCGCGTCGAGCGTCCGCAGCCCAAGGATCGAACCAGCGTAGAACTGGTAGGGATCGCCGCGTAACCGGTCGAGCGCGGTGACCGCGATCGGCACGTCGCGCTGTGTCGCGCTGGGCATGGGTTTGGGCCGTGGATAAGGCACCGGCAGTGAATGCGGCCGTGCCATCGCGCGCGCCAGTTCGATCGCGCGGGTCTCCTGATGGCGCGGGAGCAATTCACCCAGCAGCGCCTGGACTCGCAGCAGGAAGCGCGAAGGAATCGCCGGGCCCGCCTCGTCGCGCGCGGCGCGGCTGAGCACGACCTCGGGTGCCCCCAGCGCTCCGGCGAGATCATGCGCCGACAGCCCGCTGCGGAACTCGGCTCCAGGAACGCCCAGCGCGCGCAGCACGGTTGGGGCGAGCAGCGCATCGACCCCGCCGCGCGGCGGCCAAACGCCCTCGTTCAATCCGGCGCAGATCACCAGTTCGGCGCGGCTCATCCGCGATTCGAGCAGGCCGTAGATCGCCACGCGCGGGTGGCCGCCATAGGGCGGGCGCACCGCAACATCGTCCATCGCATCGCGCAGGACGATGTCGAGATCGGCAGCCTCGACCTGCGTTTCCGCCGCACGCGCATGGAAGCGCAATTCCTCGACGAAGCGCGCCAGCGCGCGTCCGTCCTCGCGCGCCCACAGGCTCTCGCCGCACAGCGCCTCGCCCGCGCTGGCCAGCGTGTCGAGCAGATCGGCCAGTGGCTGCGGGCCCGCACCTTCGACCAGCGGCTCCAGCGCCGAGCGCAGTGCCGTCCACCAATCGACCAGCCCCGGGGCTTGCTTCGCCAGTTTTGCCACCAGATCGTCGAGCGGCTCGAGCCCCTCGCGTGGCCGGGGCCCGCGCAATTCGCGCTCGACAATCCGCGCCTGCGCCAGCCATTCGCGCCGGTCCATCCCGCCATGAACCAGCGGGTGCATCGCCAGCGCCATCAACGCGACCGGCGCCGCGCCATTGGCGGTGACCTCCGCCAGCAGCAACAGCAGCCGCCCTGCGGCGGTGTGCGACAACGGGCGACCGGCGGAGTCATCCGCGACGATCTCCCAGCGCGCCAGATGATGGACCACGCGCCGCGCCAGCGCGCGATCCGGGGTAATCACCGCGATCCGCTTCTCCGGCGTCTCCAGCGCCTCGCGCACCAGCAGCGCGATGGCCTGCGCCTCCTCCTCGGGATTGACGGCCTGCATGATGCGGACATTGGACAGCCGGCGCTTCTCGGCGGGCAGATCGACCCATTCGCGGCTCGCCATTGGCGGCAGGAACAGGTTGGAGATCGCATGGCTGCGCTCGGGCGGTGCGGCGGCCAGCCCCTTGCGGTGCCATTGCTGCACCTCCTCGCGCGCGACGCCCATGCGGTTGAGCAGCAGCTTGAGGTGGTATTGCGGATGCGCCACCGCGTCGTTGCGGGCAAAAGGCTCCGCGCCCTGCTCGGGCGCCGCCCCGGCACGGCCCAGTTCATCCCAAACCGCATCGGGCAGCGAGAGGTCGAGGTCGGGCAGCACCACCGCGCCCTCGGGCAATTCGCTGACCACACGCAACAGATCCGCCAGCGCGGGCGCCGCGCTGGTCACACCGGCTGCGACGATCGGGGTTTCGGGCGGCGTCTCGCGCCAGCGACGCGCGGCGTGTTCGAACAGACGGTTGCGCCGCGCCGCACTATCCACCGCTCCCTCCTCGCCAAGCCACGCCAGCCAACGCGCCTGGACCCGCGCGAAAGTCCGCAGCGAGGCCTGCCAGTGCGCCGAAAGATCCCCGACCAGCCCCAGCACATTCTCGCCCACCAGTTCCTCGGGGCCGATATCCTCGACCAGCAGCCGGTCCATGGTCGCACCGGTCTCGCGCGCAAGCCGCAGCAGCGTCGCCCCCTTGGGCGCGTCGCTGCCCATTTCCTCGCCGATCAGCTGCGCCAGCGCCAGCCAGCGGCGGGTCGGGTCGATGGCGCGCGGAATATCGGGTGCGCCGAGCGGGTCGAAGAGCGTTCCCAACGCCTCGTCGAGATCGAGATCGCCGACCACCGCCATCCGGGGCATCAGCAACCCGGCGCGGTCTTCCTCGCCGGCGTGGCGGATAAAGGCCTCGGTGACGATCCGCTGCGCCCGCGAGCTGGGCAGCAGCAGCGTCAGCCGCGCCAGCCCGAATTCCGGATCCCGGTAACGCGGCACCAGCCCTGCTACCAGCGCATCGGCAAAGCCGCGGTGCGCGGCAATCGAGTAAATCCGCGGATGGTGCGCTTCAGCCACCCCGGAGCACCGTGGCGGCGGTCTTGCAATGCTCGGGCCGCCCGACCTCGATCCAGCGCCCGGTGAAGGCGGCGCCATAGAGCCGCCCTTCCCCGATCGCGCGATCCCACAGGACATTGGTCGAGAACTTGCCCTCGGGCGGGTCGCGCAGCAGGCGGTGCGAGAGCAGCTGGATGCCGGTAAAGATGAAGGGCGCGATCCGCGAGGGAAGCTTGCGGGTCAGCCGCCCGCCGCCATCCATGTAGAAATCGCCCGGCCCAGTGAAATTGTGGGTCTGGTTGTGCGGGACCAGCAGCAGCAGCGCATCCATCCGCTCGGCATCCCAGACCGCCGAGAGATCAGCAAAGGCGTTGCGCGGGCCATCGAGCCAGATGCTGTCGGCGTTGGAGCAGAACACCGGATCGGGGAGCAGCCCGGCGTCGCGCGCCTTGACCAGCCCACCGCCGGTTTCGAGCAGCGCCTCGCGCTCGTCCGAGATCACCACCTCGGGCGACCTGCGATCCCGCACATGCGCTTCGAGCGCATCGGCGAGATAATGGACGTTCACCACCGCCCGCGCGATCCCGGCCTCCGCAAGCCGGTCGAAAGTGTAGTCGATCAGCGCCTTGCCCGCGACCCGCACCAGCGGCTTGGGCTGGCTGGCGGTCAGCGGTCGCATCCGCTTGCCAAGCCCCGCGGCCATGACCATGGCGGTATCGGATACCAGTCTTGTCACGCGATCGTTCCCCCACCGCTGTCGCGCAGCTCCTGCGGGATATTGGCGTCGAACCAGCGTGCGACGGGGGCCAGCGCGGGGTGCCGCAGGTCGCGCTCCATCGCGCTCCACACCCGCGGGATCAGATCGAGATAACGCGGCTTGCCGTCGCGCTTGGCGAGGCGGGTGAAGATCCCGACGATCTTGGCATTGCGCTGCGCGCCGAGCAGCGCGTAATCGGCCTCGAACTCGGCGTCCGCCTCCACGGCGGCGCAATAGCGGTGGAGCATCGCGCGTTCGAGCTCGACCGAAACCTCGCGCCGCGCATCCTGCAGCAGCGAAACCAGATCATAAGCCCGGTGGCCGACCAGCGCGTCCTGGAAATCGATCAGCCCCTGCGTGCCATCGGGTGGCAGCATGATGTTCTCGGCGTGATAGTCGCGTAGCACGGTCACGCCGGGTTGCTGGCGGGCGAGCAGCGGTTCGAGCACCGCGCGCCAGGCAGCGGCATAACCCGCCTCGTCCACCGAGAGACCGGCCGCGGGGCAATACCATTCGGTGAGCAGACCCGCCTCGCGCTGATAGACCGCCAGGTCGTAGGGCTCGAAACCGCCGGGCGGCTTGCGGTGCAATTCGACCAGCGAGTCCACCGCCGCAGCGTAGATCGACTGCTCCTGCTCGGGGTATTCGTCGAGCCATTCGCGCATCCGCTGCTCGCCGAAATCCTCGGTAAGCACCCAGCCTTCGTGCGCGCGTTCGGCAAGGATGCGCGGCGCGCGCATACCGTGCTCGTCGAGCCACCGCGCCACATAGAGAAACGGCCGCGGGTCCTCCTCGGGCGGCGGGGCATGCATCAGCATCGCCGTCTCGCCGTCGCGATGAAGCCGGAAATAGCGCCGGAACGAGGCATCGCCAGGCAGCGGTGCGATCGTCGCCCCGCCCCAGCCGGCGTGTTCGATAAAGGACTCAAGCCCGTCGGGAAATTCATTCATGGCATGCGGCCTTGCCAAGCTCCACCGCCTTCCACAATGGCGCGCCGCCCCTCGCCCACCTTTTCCAGGGTCACCGCGAGGCAGCCGGGCTCATGTGCGAAGCCCCCGGCGCGCTCGGGCCACTCGGCCAGCAACGCCGCACCCTCGCGATAATCCTCCAGCCCGATCTCCTCCGCCTCGCGCGGATTGTCGAGGCGGTAGAAATCGGCATGGACCAGCGGCGGGGCGAGCGCGTCGTAGGTCTCGACGATTGTGAAGGTCGGCGACGGCACCTCGCCGCGATGCCCCAGCGCCGCCAGCACCGCACGCGCCAGCGTGGTCTTGCCCGCCCCCAGCTCGCCCGACAGCGCCACGACATCGCCCGCGCGCAGCCTCGCGGCGATCCGCTGGCCGAGGCTTTCCATCGCCGCGAGATCGGGCAGGTCAACGATCATGGCAGGGTGATCGTCGCGCTGGTGCCCACGCCCTTGCGGGTGTGGATCTCGAGCGTGCCGCCATGCGCCTCGATCAAGTGTCGCGCGAGCGGGATGCCCAGACCCTGGCGCCGCTCGATCCCCTTGCCGTCCTGCGTCGGCCGAATGCCTTCGAGCGCGCGGGCCAACTCGTGCTGGGTCATGCCGCAGCCATTGTCCGCTATGGTGATCTTCGTGATTCCCTTGGCCTGCCGCAGCTCGACCGAAATCTTGCCATCGCGCGGGGTTGCGGCGATGGCATTGTCGAGCAGATGAGCGATTGCGCGGCGCACCTGCTGGGGGTCGGCCTCGACTTTCTTGCCCGGATCGCCGCGCAGATCGAGCGTCAGCCCGGCATCGACGATCGCCCCTTCGCGCTTGCGCACCACCTGCGTGACCAGCGGCAGCAGTTCCAGCTTCTGCTTGGACAGAGGCATCAGTCCGGCCTCGCTCTGAGACAAGTCGAGCACGTTTTCGACCTGCTCGGTCAGCTTGCCGACCGAAAGCGAGATCGCCTCGGCATAGTCGCGCGCCTGCGGGGTGAGCTCGCCGGCGACGCCGCTGGTGAGCAATTCGGCAAAGCCGCCGATCGAGGTCAGCGGGGTGCGGAATTCATAGCTCATATTGGCGAGGAAGCGCGTCATGACCGCATCGGCCTCCTCGAGCGCGCGGTTGCGTTCGCGCAGGGCCTCCTCGGCCTGGCGCGACGCGGTGACATCGAGAACGGTGAACAGGCCATTGCCATCTGGCAGCGGCACACCGGCAAACTCCAGCGTCCGTCCGTCGTTGAGCTGGACGTTGCCCTGCTTCTTCTTGCGATCAAGCGTGGCCGAGCGGATCACGAGGTTGATCGTGCCGATCTGCTTGGGGTCGGCGAGCTGCTGGGTGATCGCCTCGAGCAGATCCTCCGCCATCGGGTGCCCGTCGAGCGCCTCGGGATCGAGACCCCAGACCCCGGTGAAGCTGCGGTTCCACAACTCGAGATGGCCGTCGGGTGCGAACACCGCCAGCGCCTCGAACAGATTGTCGAAGGTCGCGGTCCGCGTGCGCAGCAGCGTGTCGCGCGTTGCCGAGAGAGCGAGCTGCTCGGTGCGGTCTTCGGCGATCATCACCAGCCCGCCATCGGGCATGGGCTGGGCGACGATGCGCAGATGGGTGGAATCGGGCAGCGGCCAGGCCTCGTCTTGCGTTTCGTCGGACAGAAACCATTCGGCCAGCTCGGCGCGCCAGGCGGGGAAATCGCGGACTTCGGGGATGCGCCCGTTCTCGCGCGCGACCATCAGCATCTGCTCGAATCCGGTCCGGTCGTTGACGATGCCCGGCGGGAGCGCGAAAACGCGGTGGAACGGCTGGTTGGCGAAGGTCATCCGGCGGCGGGAATCGAATTGCGCCACGCCGATCGACAGCTGGTCGAGCATCGAGCGCTGCGCCTCGCGGAAAGCACGGAATTCGCGCGCCTGCTCCTCCATCTCTTCGATATCGACCGCATATCCGGCGATTCCCTCGCCGATCAACGGCAGGTCGGTCACGCGCATCGTCCGGCGTGCGCCCCTGATGGTGGCGCTGACGATGCGCTCTATCGGCTTGCGGCGCTCGCCCGCCTGGCTCGCGACCTCGGCAGCGCTGACTCCGTCGACCTTCTCGATCAACTCGATTTGCTTGGCAACGACCTCGTCTGGGCTCTGCGCGCCGACCGCCGCGACATAGGCAGTATTGACCAGCCGCAGCTGCATTTGCGGGCTGCGAAACCACATCGGCATGGGCGCCGCCTCGATGAGACCGACCAGCGCGCCGAAATCCTCGCGCGCTCGCGCCGTCTCCTCGCGCAAAGCCCCGAGTTCCTCCTCGCTCTCGGTGAAATCGAACACCCAGACCAGCGCCGCCCCGCTGGGCGAAACATTGGGGTCGGCAAGCGATCCGCGCAGCGCCAGCGCCCGCTGCGAGCCCTTGGGCTTGATCGTCATCTGGAACGGCGCTGCGGTCTTCTGCGTGCGCCGGACATGGGTGGTCAGCTGTTCGAGCTGGTCTTCCTCCAGCCCTCCGGGCCCCGAAGGCGAAAGCTCGCTGAGATATTGCGGCACCGCAGCGAGGCCGAGCCAGCCGGCAAGCCGGTCGGGCGCCTCGATCCTTCCATCGGCGCGCACCAGCAGAGGGATCGCAGGCGATTCCTCGATCATCCGCGACAGGCGCCGCCCAGCGCGCTTGGTTCCCTCGGCGGCCTGCACCCGCGTGCTGGCGCGGATCATGATCCAGCCCGCCGCGACGGTCCACAGCGCGAGCAGGAGACCGATCATCGTCAGCAGGAAGGGTGAGGAAACCATCGCCGTCCAGCTATGCGCAGTTCGGCAGCGATGCAATTGGTTAGGGTCTGGCTACCCCGGTTGCGTCAGGGCTCTCCGCACGATGTCGCAATTAAAACCGCTCCGGGAGCGCTGCCGTGGCGCGCCCCGGACCCTCTTGCCTCAGTAGCGGTAATGCTCGGGCTTGAACGGCCCTTCGACCGGCACGCCGATATAATCGGCCTGGACCTTGCTGAGCTTGGTGAGCTTGACCCCGAGCTTGTCGAGATGCAGCGCGGCGACCTTCTCGTCGAGATGCTTGGGAAGGACATAGACGTCGTTCTCGTATTTGTCCTCGTTCTGCCACAGCTCGATCTGCGCCAGCACCTGGTTGGTGAAGGAACAGCTCATCACGAAGCTGGGATGGCCGGTGGCGCAGGCGAGGTTCACCAAGCGGCCCTTGGCGAGAATGATGATCTCCTTGCCGTCGGGGAACTTGACCAGATCGGTGCCCGGCTTGAGCTCGGTCCATTCGTAATTGTCGAGCGCCGAGATCTGGATCTCGCTGTCGAAATGGCCGATGTTGCAGACGATCGCCATCGGCTTCATCGCCTTCATGTGCTCGGCGGTGATGACGTCTTCATTGCCGGTGGTGGTGCAGAATATGTCGGCGCGGGTCACCGCATCCTCCATCGTCGTCACTTCGAAACCTTCCATCGCCGCCTGCAACGCGCATATCGGGTCGATCTCGGTCACGAGCACGCGTGCGCCGCCATTGCGCAGGCTCTGTGCCGAGCCCTTCCCGACATCGCCATAGCCGGCGACGCAGGCAACCTTGCCCGAGAGCATCACATCAGTGGCGCGGCGGATCGCATCGACGAGGCTTTCGCGGCAGCCATAAAGGTTGTCGAATTTCGACTTGGTCACGCTGTCGTTCACATTGATCGCCGGGAACGGCAGCTTGTCCTGCTTGGCGAGGTGATAGAGGCGGTGGACCCCGGTGGTGGTCTCTTCCGAGACGCCCTTGATCGCCTTGACGCTCTTGGTCAAATAGCCCGGCTTGCGCTTGAGGAAATCCTTGAGCGCGCGCTGCATTTCGATCTCTTCGGCGTTCTGCGGCTCGGGCATGGTCTCGCCCGCCTCGATCCGCGCGCCCCACAGTGCGAACATGGTCGCATCGCCGCCATCGTCGAGGATCAGGTTGGTGGTGCGGTCCTGATCGTCCTCGGTCGACCAGTCGAAAATCTTGCCGACATAGTCCCAGTAATCCGCCAGGCTCTCGCCCTTGATGGCAAAGACCGGGATATCCTGCGCAGCGATCGCGGCGGCGGCGTGGTCCTGGGTCGAATAGATGTTGCAGGTCGCCCAGCGCACTTCGGCACCCAGTTCGACCAGCGTCTCGATCAGCACGGCGGTCTGGATCGTCATGTGCAGCGAGCCGGTGATCCGCGCACCCTTGAGCGGCTTGTCCGCACCATATTCCTCGCGCGTGGCCATCAGGCCGGGCATTTCGGTTTCGGCGATGTTGATCTCCGCGCGACCGTAATCGGCGAGCGCAATGTCCTTGATGACGTAATCGGTGAAGTCGGTCACGGGCGGTCCTTAGTCTGTTGTCGGGGTAAAGCAGCGCGCCGCGCATAGGGAAAGCAACAGCGCGGATTTGGGGCTGCCTCTAACCCCTCCCCTTGCGCAGGGCAACCGGGCGAGAGACGCTCGTGACCCGGCAGGCCCGTGCCTGAAAACCGGTTGCACGGAACTGGCGCTGGGTTAAGCCCCCTTCGGACGGATATTCATTCCAACAGGAGACGCGATCATGACGATTTCGGTGGGCGACAAACTGCCCGATGTGAAGCTGGTCAAGGCAACCCAGAACGGACCCGAGCAGGTCGAGGCCGGCAAATTCTTCGCCGGTCGCAAGGTAGCGCTGTTTTCGGTGCCCGGCGCCTTCACCCCGACCTGTTCGGCCAAACACCTGCCAGGCTATGTCGAGAAGGCGGACGAGCTGCGCGCCAAGGGCGTCGACGAGATCGCCTGCACCGCGGTCAACGATGCCTTCGTGATGGGTGCCTGGAAGGACGCCGCCGGGTCGGACGATGTCACCATGCTGGCCGATGGCAATGGCGATTTCGCGCAAGCCGTCGGACTCACCATGGACGGATCGGGCTTCGGCATGGGCCAGCGCGCCCAGCGCTATTCGATGATCGTCGACGATGGCGTGGTGACGGAGCTCAATGTCGAGCAGCCGGGTGATTTCTCGGTCTCGAGCGCCGAGCATATGCTCAAGCAGCTCTAGGACACACAGACGACAACGAAAAAGGGGCGCCGCAATGGCGCCCCTTTTGATTCATATGCGGCGCGCTCAGGCAGTCGCGTGCTTTATCGCGCTGACCTTGTCGTGGCCTTTGCGCACCGATTGATAGGCAAGCTCGACCACCGCGCGGCAATCGGGCGACAAATCTTCGTCCTTGAGCGCGGTCTCGTATTTGTCCTTGATATAGTCCTCGCCGCGCTCGACTTCGTTGATCACGGTTTTGTCGTCGCTACCGGTTACCGCATCCTTGAGGTTCATGAACCCGCGGTGCAGCGCGCCAGCAGTCGTGCTGTGATCCTCGGGCTCGCCGCCGTGCGAGCGGACATGCGCCTGCAGGTCGGAAGCGACGCGGCTACGTTCATCGGCCATCGACAGAAACAGCTTGCTGTGTGTGCCATTGGTGTCTTCGCAGGCGTCGCGATAGCCCTTCATGCTGTCGAGCGTCGTCGCAATGAGGCTGTTGAGGACCTTGATGTCGTTTTCGTGGGCGTGGGCCATAGTTCGTTCCTTGGATTGAAAGGGCAGTCGTTACCCAATCAATCCTCCCGGAACGCGGTCGTTCCTGCGCTGCGCCAGTCGGCGCCAAGCGTAGGACGACCGGCTTAGTAGCCCATCAATTTGAGCACTTCCTCGCGACTGCGCGGATCTTTGAGAAAGGTCCCCATCATGCGGCTGGTGGTCATGGCGACGCCGGGCGTGCGCACGCCGCGCGCGGTCATGCAACTGTGCGAGGCTTCGATCACGACCGCGACCCCCTTGGGCTGAAGATGGGTCCAGATGCAGTCCGCCACTTCCGCTGTCAGGCGCTCCTGGACCTGCAACCGCCGGGCGAACCCGTGAAGCACGCGCGCCAGCTTGGAAATGCCAACGACGCGGTCGTTGGGCATATAGGCGATCGCTGCCTTGCCGATGATGGGCGCCATATGGTGTTCGCAATGGCTCTGGAACGGTACGTCCTTGAGCAGGACGATCTCGTTGTAACCGCCGACTTCCTCGAACACCCGCTGCAGATGGTAAGCCGGATCTTCCTCGTAGCCCTGGCAATATTCCTTCCAGGCGCGCGCCACCCGGCTGGGGGTGTCCAGCAAACCTTCGCGAGAGGGATCGTCGCCGGTCCAGCGGATCAGCGTCCGTATCGCTTCCTGGATTTCCTCGGGGACGGGCGGCTTGCCGCGCGGATCGTCTTCGTCGGGTCCGACCAGGCTGCTCATGTCTTTTTCTTTCTGCTGAGCCTGGCGCGAATTCGGCCAAGCCGGCTGCCCTTACGAAAAAGTCCGCCTTCGGCAAAGGGCTCGAACATCGTCTCGGGCGCTTCGGGATCGAGCAGTTGTGAACCGGCAAGCTTTTCCTGCAAATCTTCAAGCTCGGGCGGAACATAGCGTTTCAGCTTGCGCTCGCCACTGTCGCTGGCCTCGATCAGCCCAGCCATGGAACCGTGCTTTTCCAAAAGTTCGGGCATCGCCTCTTCTTCGAGCCCGCAATGCTCTGCCAGCAATGAAAGCCTGAGCCGCGCGATCTCCTCGGCGGCGTGGCCGTTGCCCTCGCGACTTGAGTCGATGAAGACGTCGCATTCGCTGTCGAGCCCCAGCGAGCGATTGTTGAGATTGGCCGAACCGATCCGCAGGATCTGGTCGTCGACGATCATGATCTTGGCGTGGACGTAGATCGGCGTCTCTCCCGAGTAAGGGCACCAGATCGTGAAGCGATCACCATTTGGTGCAGCCTCGATGCACCGGACAAGCTCGGCGCGCGCATGATCCATCGCCTGCTGTTCGAGCCAGCCATCGGCGTGTTCCGGATGGACGATCACGATCTCGGGCGGATCGGGCTCGGTCAGTCGCGCCATTATCGCCTCCGACACAACGCGCGAGGCAAAATACTGGCTCTCGGCATAGATGTGACGCTTGGCACCCTTGATATGAGCGACGAACAATTCGGCGATCTCCGTCACCTCGTCCCAATCACGATAGGCGGAGCAGGTCCGGGCGATGCCGATTTCGACATCCTCGAACCCGGCCGTCAATCCCTCGGGCCACAGCGATTCCTCGCGAGGCTGAAGCGGCAACAGCGGCACGCCACCCGCCTTGATCCAGCGATCGCGCCCCAGTTCGCTCAAGGCTTCGGCGACTTCGCCTTCCATCATCATCGAAGCATCGTGCCAGGGCCCATATTTTGCACCGCGCGGAGTGGTCCGGCGCTCGTCGACCTCCTTGTGCTCGCGCGTGTCCCAGCGATTGACTGTCATGTCGATGCCGCCACAGACCGCCAGCCTGTTGTCGAGCACTGCAATTTTCTGATGATGGCTGCAGCCGACTGGATGCGCGCTGTCGAATTTGAAATCGATCCGTCGATGCGGAGCCCAGCGGAGCAGGTCTGCCCACATCGAACCGCGCATCGCGAATTTGAAGACGCCGAAGCTCCATTTGAGGATGCGGATTTCCATCGTCGGCCGGTTGCGACTGAGCCAGGCGATGAAGCTGCCGAGACGCGAGGGGTGTTCGTCCTTGTAAGCCCGCTGCCACCAACGGCGTCCGTCGGCCAGATGGATTCGCGTGTCAAAATCCCACCCCACCAGGAAAATCCGGTAGCGCGCTTTCAGCATCGCTGCCTGCATCGCGGCAAAATAGTCCGCTGCATCGATAATGACCGTCGCGCGTTCCGCCCTGGCATAACGCCAGACACCCGGCTCGACGCCCTTGTCGAGCCGGGTGACGCGCTTGGGGTCTACCGGTTCTTCGCTCACGCTGTCCCTCCGTCGACCAGCGCTATTCCTTGGCGTCTTCCTTTTTTTCCGGGGTCAGCTCGGCCTCGGCCTTCTCTTCCTGCTTACGACGTTCGAAGACGCTGCGCATGTGCTCGCGATCCGTGTCGTTGAGATGCTTCGCGAAATCGGGGAAGTGCTCTTCCTCTTCCTCGTCGATGTGATGGCGATAATCGTGGTCGAGGTCCTTGAACTTCTGCAGCCATGCACTGCTCGACATGTCGGTGGCGGCGAGATCGTTAAGCGCTTCCTCGATCTCGTGATGCTCGGCCACCGAATGGCGGGTCTCGTCGGTCGTCGGCGGTTTGCGCATCATCGTCGAATAGAGCGCCTGCTCCTCGGCGGAGGCGTGACCCTTCAATTCCTTGGTCAGCTCTTCGAACAGCGATTTGCGCTCCTCGGTGTCGCCATGGGTCTGCAGCAAGCGATCGAGCAACTCACGATGCCTGTCGTGATCCTGCTTGAGCCGCGCGAAGATTTCGTCGTTCTGGGACATCTTTGTATCCTTCGATAATTTTGCGAATGCGACTGTCAAACAGGCCAGCAGCGGCCTTGTTCCACCGGTTGCACACCTTGGCGACGATGGCCATATCCCGGATCGAATGACCGAAGCCTTCGCACCCAGCAAAGAACAGATGCAGCGCCTCGCCGAGCAGGTGCTCCGCACGCTCCCCGAACAGTTCCGCAATGAACTCGACCGTGCGGTCATGCGGGTGGTCGATTTCGCCACGCCCGAACAGCTCGCCTCGGTCGATCTCGACGACAAATGGCATTTGAGCGGGCTCTACGAAGGACGGCCCGTGTCCGAAGCCTCGATCTGGGAAAGCGGCGAATTACCGCCACGGATCTGGCTGTTCCGCCAACCGCTGCTGGCCGAGATGCAAGAGACCGGGGTCGGGTTGGAAGAGCTCGTCCGGCATGTGGTGATTCACGAGGCTGGGCACCATTTCGGCTTTTCGGACGAGGACATGCATCGGCTCGAAGACGAAGCCTAAGGCCAACCCGCCCATCACAGAGTTTGGATTGCCGACGCATCACTTGCCGACGCCAGAACCACTAAAGGCCACCCCTCCGCCGGAGAGATGGCCTTTAGTGGTGCGCCCGGAAGGATTCGAACCTCCGGCCACCTGATTCGTAGTCAGGTACTCTATCCAGCTGAGCTACGGGCGCACTTGAGGGGCGGCACATAGGCAGGTGCTTTGTGCTTGGCAATCCCCATCGGGGCTCGGTTCGGGATTTATTCCACGCTTAACCGGAAGCAGCCCCTAGTGGTGCTTTTCCTGAGCCCCCACCAGCACGGAAAGCTGCGCAACCAGCGCGTGGTCGAGGGGCGGCTTGTCCAGCGCAGCAGCGCCCTGCGGCGTGAACCAGGCGATTTCGCCTCCTTCGAGAGCCTGCGGTTGCCCCGACCATTCCCGGCAAGTGTAAAGCAGAATGACAATCGGGAGTTTGCCTCCTTCCCCCCTGTCCTGTGCGAAGCCGGAAGGCTCGAGATGCTTGGGCGATAGCGTCAAACCCAACTCCTCGGAAATCTCGCGAACCAGCGCAGTTGCAGGGTTTTCGCCATGTTCGACCTTGCCACCGGGAAACTCCCACAGCCCGGCATGATGTTTTCCGGCGGGCCGCTTGTGCATCAGCCAGCGGCCGCAATCGTCGACCAGCGCGACCGCCACCACCGCCATCCATGTCGGATTTTCTTCCACTTTCATCGCCCGCCTCAACCCTTTCTTAACGCCATGCACCTAGACCGGCCGCTGTCAGCTACCGTGGTTGCGAGTGGGGAAACACCGGAATGCGCAAGTTCCTGCAATATCTCGGTCAACAGACCGATGGTGCCACCGCCGTCGAATACGGGCTGATACTTGCCCTGATCTTCCTGGCAATGGTCGGAGCCGTCCAGACTTTCGGGATCACCGCGATCTCGTTCTGGACGATGGTTTCTGAGACCATAACCGGCTCAGGCGGTGGGTAACGACCGGTCTTTCGGGTTGCGTTAGCAATTTCTCAACCTGTGAAGCCGAAACAGCAAGATGCCGCTCCTGGTTCAAAATTCCGGGAGGGGTCGGGTACCGAAGACCAAACCAGGAGACGACCAATGAAGTTCATCAAGAAAATCCGTCAGAACGAAGAGGGCGCGACCGCCATCGAATACGGCCTCATCGCCGCGCTGATCGCCGTTGCGGCCATCACCGCGATGCAGAGCCTCGGCGGCAATCTGTCGACCACGTTCAACAAGGTTTCGACCGAAATGGCCGGCACCACCAGCACCACCACGACCGGCGGCTAATCGCTTCCGGCATAAATGCCAAACGAAAGGCGGCGGGAGCGATCCCGCCGCCTTTTTTGTTTGCGCCGAATACAGACGCGACCCCTGGCAATCAGCGTCCGCGAACCACCAGTTTGACCTTCTGGCCGATTCGAAGCGTGTCGTTGGCGTCGAGCGAGTTGAGCACCAGGAACCGTTCGAGCTGGCCATCGGTGTAGGCCATCCGGTTGGCTAGCGTACGAATCGTGTCGCCGCTGCGCACCGTCGCCACCTCGAGATGGCGCGGGACGACATTGGCTGCCTCGGCTGCGCTGATGCGCCGCATCGAATTGAACATCGGGTTGAACGCGCTGGCGCCGCCCGGCTGGGTGATCGCCTGGAAGTGATAGGCGCGATCCCGCGCGAATTCATAGGCGAAGACCACCACATCGACCTGGCCCTGCCCGCTGTTGACCCGGGCGGTGCCGTAAGCGGCGGGTAGACCGTTGATCGTGGTCCGCTGGATCGATTGCGGGCGCAGTTGCTGCTGGTTGCCGCCCAGCCCAGTGAACACGCTGGCCACGTAATTCTCGAGATTGCCGCTGTAGGGCGCCAGCGTCAGCTGGGCCTGCCCGCTCTGGCCGTTGATGCTGACGGCACGGGTGCCGTTGATCATGTAATAGCCCTGCGGTGCGGTGAACGACAGCCGCATGTCGGGGTGGATGAACTGGCGGCCCTCGATCACCCCCTGCTCCGGATCGTCGCCATAGAGCAGCCCGTCGATGCGGGTCAGGAAGGTGTCGCGATTGGTGACCCCGGTGGCCCCTTGCGCCATGGTCAGGGCTTCCTGGACGCGGCTGGCGGGATCGGGATGGGTCGAAGCCCATTCGGGCAGGCTCGCGTTGTCACGACCCTGCAGCCGCGCATCGAGCGAGTTCTGCGCAGCGAGGCTTGCGAGCACCGTGCCCATCGCACTGGGATCGTATCCGGCCTGGTTGAGATAGCGGATCCCCAGCGCATCGGCTTCGAGTTCCTGGCTGCGCGAGAAGCTCAGCGTCAGCAATTGCGAGCCCTGCATCGCGGCCTGCCCGATCTGCTGGCCGATCCCGCTGTTGCCCAGCAGGATACCCGAGAGGATCGCAGCGCCCGCGCCGAGCAGCGTGTTGCGCTGTTGATTGGCTTGGCGTCGCTGCGAATGGCGCGCGGCGACGTGCCCGACCTCGTGGCCCAGAACCGCCGCCAGCTCCGCCTCATTGTCCATCAGCGTGACCAGCTGCCGGGTTGTGTAGACGAAGCCCCCGGGGACCGCGAAAGCGTTGTTGACCGGGCTGTTGAGCATCGAAACGGTGAAGGATTCGCGTGCATTGCCGAGCCCCGACTGGACCGCGATGTTCTGGCCGACCTGCTGGACATATTGCGCCTGCGGGCCCGTCATCGCACCACCGAATTCGGCGAGCAGCTGCGGATGCGCTTCCGCACCGATCTGCGCTTCGCTCTGGGTGATCGGAGCTGAAGCGCCGGGAATATTGCCGGTGGCGCAGCCGCTCAGGGCAAGCGCGAGCGCGGCGGTGGAACTGGCGGCAAGCGCCTTCATGGTGGACATAAGTCTCTCCCCAAAACTCGTACGTGAGCAGATTCGCCCGCGCATCGGATTACGGGAGTCAAAATCCTGTGGTGCTGTGGTTGGTTCCCGACAGAATTTCGCGCCGGTTCGGGTTCGGTTAACCCGCCATCGAAAGAAAACGTTCTTCGCGCATCCTTCGCAGTTCCGCCTCGGGCTTGGTACCGAGCGTGTCGAGCTCCTCCGCCAGCGCCGCGCCAAGCGCTTCGGCCGCTGCGCGCGGATCGCGATGCGCGCCACCGACGGGTTCGGGCACGATCCGGTCGATAACGCCCAATGCCTCGAGATGCTGCGCGGTGACCTTCATCGCTTCGGCGGCATCGGGAGCCTTTTCCGCGGTCCGCCACAGGATCGAGGCGCAGCCTTCGGGCGAGATCACTGAATAGACAGCGTGCTGGAACATCAGCACCCGCTCGGCGCTGGCCAGCGCCACAGCGCCGCCCGAACCGCCCTCGCCGACGATCGCGGCGATCATCGGCACCGGCAGCGCGATGCAGGCCTCGGTCGCGCGGGCGATGGCTTCGGCCTGGCCACGCTCCTCGGCTTCGATGCCGGGGAAGGCACCCGAGGTATCGACCAGCGTCACCACCGGGAGGCCGAAACGGCCCGCCAGTTCCATCAGCCGGATCGCCTTGCGGTAACCTTCGGGCTTGCCCATGCCGAAATTGTGCTTGATCCGGCTGGCGGTGTCGTTGCCCTTCTCGTGGCCGATCAGCATGATCTTGCGCCCGTCGAGCTTGGCAAAGCCGCCGAGAATTGCGGAATCGTCACCGAAGTTGCGGTCGCCGCTGAGGGGCACGAATTCCTCGAAGGCATATTCGACATAATCGCGGAAGTGCGGGCGCGAGGGGTGGCGGGCCACCTGCGTCTTCTGCCACGGCGTGAGCGACTTGTAGGTCGTCCGCAGCAGTTCCGCGCTCTTGGCCTCGAGCCGCTGGAGCTCGGTGTCGATATCGACGTCGTCGCCATCGGCGGCGGCGCGCAGCTCGGCGATCTGAGTCTCCAGTTCGGCGACCGGCTTTTCGAATTCGAGGTAGGAAATCATCGCTGGCGGGCTAGTCGCTGTTGCGGCCTCGTGCAAGCGGGTGGCGTTCGTTGACCAGTCTCACCAGCCGCGCGGCATCGACATGGGTGTAGATCTGGGTGGTGGCGATATCGGCATGGCCGAGCAGCAGCTGCAGCGCGCGCAGATCGGCCCCGCCCTCGAGAAGATGGGTAGCGAAGGCGTGGCGCAGCACATGCGGGCTGAGCTTGGTGGGGTCGAGATCGGCGCGCAAGGCGAGCTGCTTGAGTATCTGGAATAGACGCACCCGGCTGATATGTCCGGTCCGCGAGGGAAAAAGGTATTTCGCCCCCGCCTTTGGTCCTTCCGGTCGCAGCGCGAGCCAGCGGCTCAGCGCGGTCTTCGCCCGTCCGCTCATCGGGACCATCCGCGCCGCGCCACCCTTGCCCGTGACGGTGAGAAAGGGTGCATCGCGCGGCACCGCCGATAACGGCAGCGAAACCAGCTCGGTGGCGCGCAGCCCCGACCCGTAGAGCATTTCGAGCAGCGCCAACTGCCGGACCGCCAGCGGCGCGTCGCCAGCAGTCTCGAGCTCGGCGCGCGCGAACAGCGCTTCGACCTGCGCATGAGAAAGTATCTTGGGCAGCGGTCGTCGCGCGACGGGGCGCGGGAGTGCATGGCTGGGGTCGTCGCTGCGGTGCCCCTCCTCGGCGAGAAAACCGTAGAACTGCCGCAGCGCCGAGGCCTTGCGCGCCAGCGAGGAGGGCGCAAGGTCGGACCAGGCCTGGCCCAGCTTGGCGAGGTCGGCGGGTTGCGCATCCGCCAGATCGCCCACCAGCCCCTCGGCTTGCTCGAGGTCGCGGCGATAGGCGTCGAGCGTGTTGCGAGCCGCGCCGCGCTCGGCGGCGAGCATGGCGAGAAAATCGGCGATGGCGCTCATTGCCGCTGCGCCCGCCCGTTCAGGCGCGGGCGACCGCCTCGGCCGCTATCATCCGCGCTTCGGCATTCATCCCCACCGCATCGAGCGCGCGCACGATGTGATAGAGATGCAGTGCGGTCATCCGCTCCCAGCCGGCGCCCTGCATCCCCAGCCCCGCCAGCATGGCGACCAGCGCCTGGTTGTCGGCCTGCGCGGCTTGCGCGATTCGATTGGTCCAGACGCTCCGGCGTTCGAGATTGATCCGCAGATCGCCGCCATAATTGCCCGCGTCGGCCGGATCGATCCTGCCCAGCCCGGCAAGTCCGGCGAGCAGCAGCCGCGACTTGAGTTGTCCGGCGCTGGTGTCGTTGTCGAGGAAGCTCGAAAGATCGCCCCCGCTGACGCTGGCGGAAGCGCCCGGCATGGCGACCGCGAGGATGCCCCAGGCAAGACTACCGTTATCCACCACGGGGCTCCAGCGCTGCGCGTCGCGGTCGAGCCCGGCGGCGAGCATGGAGGAGATCAGCGCCGCCGCATCCTCTGCGAAGGCTTCGTCGGGAGTCAGCCGCGCCGCGGCATACGCGGTTAGCACAAAGGGTCCGAAGGTCTCACCGCGCGCGTCGCCCCAAATTTCGCGCAGGGCATTCAGCCGCGCGGCGGGATCGGCATCGACATAGGCGTTGCGCAGCCGCACGGCCGTGGTGCGCGCTTCGCTCTCGCCATCGTCGAGCGCATAGATCTGCGAATAAAGATCTATCATGGCCTCGGAGGAGAGGATCCCCGCTTCGGCCGCCATGCCCGCGCCATCGATGCGCTGCGCCAGCGGCAGCATCGGCGCGGTCGCGGTCTGGCGTCGCAAGGCGGGCGACAGCGTTCCGGAAAGCTCCTCGGGGATCTCCTCGCCCAGCGCATTGGCGAGCGCGAAGCGCCACGGGGTGATGCTCTCAACATCGTTCCACTCGATATTGACCGCGCGACGCCCGGTGCCCGCCGCGCCGGCGAACCGCTGCGCCAGCAGCGAATCGATCCGCGGCACCGCGCCCGAATTCATCAACCGCCGCAGATCATTGCCCGCGCGGGTTTCCTCACCGGCATAGGCGTTGCAGATCGCCTGCAGCATCCGCCACTCGCCGCCTTCGCGATTTTCGCGCGACAGCCGCACCGCGGGGCAGGCGCCGACTATATCGGCGGTCCCGATATAGGCGTCGAGCGCCGCGCTGGTGAGATTGCTGTCGTAATTCGCGGTGTCGACATCCTGCACCAGCGTCCGCGCGGCGGTGTGTTCGCCCATGCGGTTGAGCAGCCCGGCGCGCAGCGCGGCGAATTCGACCGGGTCCATCCCGGCGGGCGCGGCGAGCCGGCTCGCGAGCGCGCGGCGCAGCAGGATATGCCCCCAACGCGAAACCAGTTGCCCGTCGGTCCCCGCGAGCACCGCGCGCACCAGCGCGGCGGGCTGGTTGGCGAGCGACCCCACCGGCATCCCGCCTTCCTGCGGTCCGATGATGCCGACGCGCTCGGTCGAACGGCGCGCGGCGGGGGGAATGTCGAATTTGGGCTTCAAGCCGAGCAGTTCGTCGAGCTCGTCGGTCGACATGTTTTCCAGCTCGCGCAGCGTCGGCAGGTCATCGAGAGCCGCGGCGGAAGAGCTATTCGAAGGAGTGGATGGAAGCGGCTGCACCACCTCGCCCGGCTGCGCCACCGGCGCGGGAGCGGCCCCGGGCGACGGCGCGGGAGCGGCTGTAGGCCGCGGGGTGGGAGTTGGGGCCGGGGCTGGAGACGGTGTCGGCGCGGGCGTGTCGAAACCGGGCGGAAGGAGGTCGGCGGGTTGCCCCTGCGCCAGCGCGAGCGTCGAACCCAGCGCCATCACCGCAACGCCGCCGGCCAGCCAGCCGCGCGTCATCGTGTACCCTCGGGCAGCGGGACGGCCTGCTCGATCGGACGCATCGCTTCTTCGCCGCCATCGTACCAGGCGAGGAAGAGGATCGACAGGAGGATGAACGCGGCGATCATGCCGATACGCTGTCCCTTCATTATCTGTGCTTTAGTCCGTGCAATATGTGCCATGCTTGCCTGCCCGATAGCCCATCTCTAGGCCATCCAGCAATGACCCAGACGGCACCAAGGCTTACCCCGCAGGATATTGCGCAGATCGCAAGGCGGATCGACCGCCCGATCGTGCTCGTCGGGCTGATGGGAGTTGGCAAATCCACCGTCGGGCGGCGGCTCGCCAATCTGATCGGAGTCGATTTTGTCGATGTCGACGAAGAGATCGAACGCGCGGCGGATCGCTCGGTCGCGGAGATCTTCGAGGAGTTTGGCGAACCCTATTTCCGCGATGGCGAACGGCGGGTTATCGCGCGACTGATGGGCGAGACGCATGGCGTGATCGCCACCGGCGGCGGCGCCTTCGTCGATCCGGAGACCCGCGCGCTGATCCGCGACAAGGCGATTTCGGTCTGGCTCGACTGCGATATCGAGACGCTGGTCGAACGCACCGCACGACGCGATTCGCGCCCGCTGCTGCGCAGCGGCGATCCGCATGCCATTCTGCTCGACCTGAAAGAACGTCGCGGCGATTCCTATGCTCAGGCCGATTGCCATGTCGTGACAGACGATGGGCCGCACAACGCCACCGCGCTGCGCATTCTCGAAGCGATCGAATCATGGCTGTGATCCCCGTCGATCTCGCCGGTCGTTCCTACGGAGTGCATGTCGGATCGGGCTTGCTGGCGCGGCTCCCCGAGCTCGCCGGACCCTTGCTGCGCAAATCAGCCGTCCCGATAGTCGCCGACGCCAACGCTCGCCGACACTGGGGCAAAACGATCGAAGAGGCGCTGGTGGCGAGCGGCAAAACCGCGCTGTGGTACGATGTTGCACCGGGCGAGAGTTCGAAATCCTGGTCGGAACTCGAACGACTGACCGACTGGCTGCTGGCGCAGGGCATCGAGCGGGGCGACCATGTCCTCGCACTCGGCGGGGGCGTCGTCGGCGATCTCACCGGTTTCGCCTGCGCGATCCTCAAGCGCGGCTGCGGCTTCATCCAGTTGCCCACCACCCTGCTCGCACAGGTCGACAGTTCGGTGGGGGGCAAGACAGCGATCAACAGCGCGGCGGGCAAGAACCTCGTCGGTGCCTTCCACCAGCCCGCGCTGGTGCTTGCCGATCTCGCCACGCTCGCCACGCTGCCGCCGCGCGAATTGCGTGCCGGCTATGCCGAGGTGCTCAAATATGGCGTGCTGGGCGATGCCGGCTTCTTCGACTGGCTGACAGAAAACGGCGCCAAGGTTCTGGCACCGGACGAGAAACCGCTCGAACACGCGATCGCCACCAGCATTGCCGCCAAGGCGCGAATTGTCGCCGAGGACGAGCGCGAGACTTCCGGCGCGCGCGCGCTGCTCAATCTGGGGCACACCTTCGGCCATGCGCTCGAGGCCCAGGCTGGGTTCTCCGAGCTTCTGCTGCATGGCGAGGCGGTGGCACTCGGTATGGTGCTTGCGGCGCGCTATTCGGCACGGCTGGGGCGGTTGTCGCTGGACGACGCCGAACGGATTACCTCTGCAGTCGATGCCGCGGGCCTGCCCGCCGAAATCGCGGCGCTGGCGCTTGATTGCGACGGCGCGCGGCTGGTGGAGCACATGTTGCACGACAAGAAGATGGATGCGGGCACCCTGCCCTTTGTCCTGCTGCGCGGGATCGGGGAAGCCTACCTCGATCGCGAAGTAGCGCTGGCGGACATCGCATTGTTCCTCGACGAACAGCTGCGCGCGCACTGAGGCCTAGAACAACCGCGATCCGTTCGGGACGGGCGTATCGGGGGCGAAAAGCACGACCTCGCCCGCCGCATCGGCAAAGCCGAGCACCAGAACTTCGGACATCGCCGGCCCGATCTGGCGCGGCGGGAAATTGACCACCGCTGCGACCTGCCGCCCCGGCAGTTCTTCCAGCACATAATTGGCAGCGATCTGCGCGCAGCTTTTCTTCGTTCCGACCGCTTCCCCGAAATCGATCACCAGCCGATAGGACGGCTTGCGCGCCTCGAGGAAGGCTTCGGCGGAGCGAATCGTCCCGACGCGGATATCGACCTCTAGAAAGCGCTCAAAACCGATGGTGGGCGCGGCGGGCTGGTCAGGCGCGTGGTGGAGATGCATGCCGCGCCTGCCCGGTCATTCCAGCTCGAGGATCACTTCGTCCACCGCCAGGCTGTCGCCCTCGGCGGCGTTGATCTTGGCGACGGTCGCTTCCTTTTCGGCGCGGAGGATGTTCTCCATTTTCATTGCCTCGACCGTGGCGAGCGGCTGGCCCGGCTGGACTTTATCTCCCTCGCCAACATGGAGCTTCACCAGCAGGCCCGGCATCGGGCAGATCAGCAGCTTGGAGAGGTCCGGCGGGATTTTTTCGATCATGTGATCGGCGAGATGCGCGACGCGGGTCTGGAGGATGCGCAACCCGTGCTTCGCCCCGCGCGTGGTCACCGCATAGCCGCCGCGAGTCGGTGCGAGCTGCAGCGTCAGCAGCTCTCCTTCGAGCTCGACTTCAACCACGCGCTCACCCGGCGTGTATTCCATCTCCAGCGCCACCGGCTTGCCATCGACGGTGATCGCATTTTCTTCGAGCTCGACCGCATAATCGGTGCCGCCGATCCGCACTGTCCATTCGCCCGGCGCATAGGGAGAACCGTTGAGCTGCTGGTCGATCCGGCCCGCGCGATCGGCGTCGGCGGTGGCGATGATCCCACCGACCGCGGCGAGCCCGCGCTTGAGTTCGTCGGAAGTCGCTGCGCCCTCGAAGCCATCGGGATATTCCTCGGCGATGAAGCCGGTGGTGAGCTCGCCTGCGCGGAAGCGCGGGTGCTGCATGATCGCGCTGAGGAAATCGACATTGTGCCCCAGCCCCTCGATGCGGAAGGCATCGAGCGCCCGCACCTGCAGATCGGCGGCGATGTCGCGGGTCTCACCCCAGGTCACCAGCTTGGCGATCATCGGGTCGTAGAATATCGACACCTCGCCGCCCTCGAACACCCCGTCGTCGACGCGCACGCCGTCCACGCCGCGGCGGCCGTTAGCGGCGCCGTCGTCGGTCCAGGGTTCGACCGGCGGCTGGTAGTGAACCAACCGGCCAATCGAAGGCAGGAAGCCGCGATAGGGGTCCTCGGCATAGACGCGGTTCTCGATCGCCCAGCCCTCGATCCCGATATCGTCCTGCGTCATCGCCAGTTTCTCGCCCCCGGCGACGCGGATCATCTGCTCGACCAGATCGATCCCGGTGATCGCCTCGGTCACCGGATGCTCGACCTGCAGGCGCGTGTTCATCTCGAGAAAATAGAAGCTCTCGCCGGTGGCGTCGGCGCCGCTGACGATCAGCTCGACCGTGCCCGCCGAATGATAATCGACCGCGCGGGCCAGCGCGACGCTCTGCTCGCCCATCGCTTTGCGCATCTTCGGCGTCACGAAAGGCGAGGGCGCTTCCTCGACCACCTTCTGGTGGCGGCGCTGGATCGAGCATTCGCGCTCGTTGAGATAAAGAATGGTGCCATGCTTGTCGCCGAGGATCTGGATCTCGATATGGCGCGGGTCCTCGATGAATTTCTCGATGAATACCCGCTCGTCGCCGAAGCTGTTGAGCCCTTCGCGCTGGGTCGCCTCGAAGCCTTCCTCGACATCCTTGTCGTTCCAGGCGAGCCGCATCCCCTTGCCGCCGCCACCCGCGCTGGCCTTCATCATCACCGGATAGCCGATGCGGTTGGCCCATTCGAGCGCCTCGGCGGTGTCGGCGATCGCGCCTTCGGAGCCGGGCACGGTGTTGACCCCGGCGGCGCGCGCCAACTTCTTGCTCTCGATCTTGTCGCCCATCGCCGCGATCGCGCTGGCGGGCGGACCGATGAATGCGATCCCGGCAGCGTCGAGCGCCTCGACGAAGCTCGCGCGCTCGGACAGGAAACCATAGCCGGGATGCACCGCCTCGGCGCCGGTCTGCTGGCAGACCTCAATGATCTTGTCCGCGAGCAGATAGCTCTCGGAGGCTGGCGCCGGGCCGATCCGCACCGCCTCGTCGGCCATGCGGACGAAGGGCGCGCGCGCATCGGCATCGGAATAGACAGCCACCGTGGCGATGCCCATGCGGCGGGCGGTCTTGATCACGCGGCAGGCGATCTCGCCCCGGTTGGCGATGAGGATTTTCTTGAACAAGTCTATTTCTCCGTCCCGGCTCTGTTTTCGCCGGACAGCTGGTTGGTAAGCAATGCCCGCATGCGCTGAGTGCGCGCGCGGGTCAATTCGGCCTTGCAGGCGGATACGAGCATTGGCTCCAGAGAGCCGCCCCGCGCATCGTAGCCCACGAGGCGGCAATGCGCGTCGCGATAGGCGAGCCAGGCGCGCTGCGCTTCGAGCAGCGTTTCCCAATGGCCGGGCTGGCCGTCGGTCCGAGGATACTCGTCGGCGGCCTTGGCCACCGCGCGCAGCTCGCGCCAGACCTGGTTTAGCTGAGCATCGGCGCGGGCATAATCCTGCGTGGCGCAGATGGTCATCGCGGTCTGGGTCATGGGCTCGGCGCAATCCCGGCCCTCGGGGGGCGCATTCGCGGCCTGCAACGCGAGCGCGAGCGCAGATGTCAGAGCAAGCGCGATCACGCCACCCACCCGCACATGCCGCAATCAACTCCAGCGCGCATCATATCTCCGTCTCCAAGCCTCGGCGGCTCGCATAGCCGATCAGTGCCGCCGCGTAAGCCCCCGCACCGCGGCGGTCGCCTTCGCCTTCGACCAGCGAGCGCACCGCGCGCGCCAGCATCGCGACATTGGCATCCGACAGCGCGCCGAGCGGTTCGAGATAGACCCCGATGGCGAAGAGAATCGCCCGGGTTTCGGGAAGCCGGCGCAGCGTCTGGCGCTCGGAGCGCACGAACAGTTCCTCGCCTGCATTCTTGGGCCCGACATGCGCGAAGGCCTGCTCGGCCGGTCCGGCGACCCATCGCTTTTCATCGGTGGGCGCGATGAACCAGTTGCAGCGCCCGAAGATGTTCCCCGCCTCGAGCCGGTCGATGAAATGATCGACCCCGCTCGCGAGCTGTTGGGCATAGCCCTGGATCGGCGCATGCAGCGCGGTCAGCGGCAGTCCCAGTTTCTCCGCGGGCCGCCAGTCCGAGGGCCAGGCCACGGCGGCTCCGACGAGGCGATAGACCTGCTCGCCCGCTCGCCGGGTCAGTAGGCACATATCCTCGTGATGCGCGGCTGCGGCTTGAGGCAAACCGCCCGCCAGTCCGAGCATCGCCGCCAGCTCGGCGCCGGGCGCTGCGGCGTCGGGGGCAAGCTGCACCCCTTCGGGAAACGCCTCAAACCCCTCTGCCCGCGCGGTGCGATCAGGGTCCGGCTGCAACCACTCACTCTCGTCGAGCTTGGTGAGCCCCATCCTGAGCTGACCGCCGCCGCGCGCTTTGGGCAGCAGTTCGTCGACGGAGAAGCCGAGTATCACAATACTCCGAGCGACGAAATCACTCCGCCGGTTCCACCTCGGCCATCCGCTCCGCGCGCATCGGCTCCTCGCCCTGCAGCGGGGTCAGCCCCAGCTTGGCGAACAGCGCGGCATCGCTGGCGTCGCCGGCGTTGGCGGCGGTCAGCAACTTGTCGCCGGTGAAGATCGAGTTGGCGCCCGCCATGAAGCACAGCGCCTGCGTGGCCTCGGACATCGACTCGCGCCCGGCCGAAAGCCGCACCATGCTCAGCGGCATACAGATCCGCGCCACCGCGACGGTGCGGACGAATTCGATATCGTCGATCTTGGCCAGTGGGGTGTCGGCGAGCATGTCGCCCAAGACCGTGCCCTTGACCGGGACCAGCGCGTTGACCGGCACGCTCTCGGGGTGCTGCGGCAGCGTGGCGAGCGTATGGACGAAGCCGACCCGGTCGCCGCGCGTTTCGCCCATCCCGACGATCCCGCCCGAACACACGTTGATCCCCGCCTCGCGCACGTGTTGCAGCGTATCGAGCCGGTCCTGATAATTGCGCGTGGTGATCACCCGCTCGTAATATTCGGGCCCGGTGTCGACATTGTGGTTGTAGTAATCGAGTCCTGCATCGTTGAGCATCTCGGCCTGTCCGGGCGTCAGCATTCCCAGCGTCATGCAGGTTTCGAGCCCCATGGCGCGCACGCCCTTCACGATCTCGACGATCGCGGGCATGTCGCGATCCTTGGGGTTGCGCCAGGCGGCACCCATGCAGAAGCGCTGGCTGCCGTGATCCTTGGCCTGCGCCGCGGATTGCAGCACGGCTTGCACATCCATCAGCTTGGTCGCCTCGACCCCGGAGTCCGCTTTGACCGACTGCGAGCAATAGCCGCAATCCTCGGGGCAGCCGCCGGTCTTGATGCTGAGCAGCGTACACAGCTGGACCTGCTCTGGCGGATGGAATTCGCGATGGACGGTCGCGGCCTGGAACAGCAGTTCGGTGAAGGGCAGATCGAACAGCACGGCGATTTCGTCGCGGGTCCAGTCGGATCGGATTTGGGTCACTTGATTTCCTTATTCTGCCGCGCGAGCCATCCGAAGAAAGACATCGAAGCGAGCATGTATGTGGCTAGCGCCAAGAGGGTGATGACCAAGGATCGCAAAAGCATGCCTGTGTCGTTGAGCATCATGGGTACAACGAACGGCAGCAATTGACCGACGAACCACCAGTATAATCCCGATGCGAAACTAAAGAGCAGCGCAACCAAAAAGGTTCGCCCATTCACTCCACGGCCTCCCTCGTCATTGCGAGGAGCCGAAAGCGACGCGACAATCCAGCTTCCGATATTGCTTCACGCGGAAACTGCAGAAGCTGGATTGCTTCGCTGCGCTCGCAATGACGGGTTTGGAAAGGCATGCTATTCCGCCGCCTCGTCCAGATCCTCGCCGGCCGGTGGCATATTGTGCCCAAGCAGCCGCAGCACATCCGCCGCGCATTCAACGACGTTGCTGCCCGGGCCATAGATGCCCTGCACCCCGGCCTCGCGCAGGAATTCGTAATCCTTCTGCGGGATCACGCCGCCGACGATCACCTTGATGTCCGACCGACCTGCGTCTTTCAGCAGGTCGATCAGCTCGGGAATCAGCGTCTTGTGCCCCGCCGCGAGGCTGCTCGCGCCGATCGCGTCGACTTCGGCTTCCAGCGCCATCGCGAGCGTTTCCTTCGGCGTCTGGAACAGCGGCCCGGAGACCACTTCGAAACCCATGTCGGCAAAGGCGCTGGCGATCACATTGGCGCCGCGATCGTGGCCGTCCTGGCCCATCTTGGCGACCATCATACGCGGCGCGTGGCCAAGCCGCCGCTCGACCGCCTTCACGCCTTCCATCACCTGGGCGTAGCGGTCGTCATCGGCATAGGCCTCGGTGTACACCCCGCGCACCGGAACCGGGCGCGTGTCGTAGCGGCCATAGGCGTCTTCCATCGCCTGGCTGATCTCGCCCAGCGTCGCATCGTGGCGCGCAGCCTCGACGGCCAGCTCGAGCAGATTGCCCTCGCGCTGCGCCGCACCGCGCGCCAGCGCATCGAGCGCCGCCCTGCAGCCCATGTCGTCCCGGGTCGCGCGGACCTTCTCGAGCCGCGCGACCTGGCTGGTCCGCACCGCGTTGTTGTCGATATCGAGGGTGTCGATCTCGTCTTCCTTGTCGCGTCGATATTTGTTGACCCCGACCACCACGGTTTCGCCGCGATCGACGCTCGCCTGCTTGACCGCGGCGGCGCGTTCGATCGCCGCCTTGGGCTTGCCGCTGGCGACATAGCGGGTCATCCCGCCGGCCTGTTCGACCTCGTCGAGAAGCGCTCTGGCCTCCTCGAGCAACGCCGCGGTCAGGCTCTCGATGTAATAGCTGCCGCCCAGCGGATCGGCGACATTGGTAATGCCGCTTTCCTCCTGGATCACCAGCTGGGTGTTGCGCGCGATCCGGGCGGAGAAATCGGTCGGCAGCGCGATCGCCTCGTCGAGCGCATTGGTGTGGAGCGACTGCGTGCCCCCCAGCACCGCCGCCATCGCCTCGATCGTGGTGCGGATGACGTTGTTGTAGGGGTCCTGCTCCTGCAGGCTGACCCCGCTGGTCTGGCAATGCGTGCGCAGCATCTTGGACTTTTCGGATTGCGCGCCGAGGCCTTCCATCACTTCGTGCCACAGCGCGCGCGCGGCGCGCATCTTGGCGATCTCCATGAAGAAGTTCATGCCGATGCCCCAGAAGAACGACAGCCGCGGCGCGAAGGCGTCGATGTCGAGCCCGGTCTCCATCGCGCGCTTGGCGTATTCCTTGCCGTCGGCGATGGTGAAGGCCAGCTCCTGCACCGCGGTCGCCCCGGCCTCGTGCATGTGATAGCCCGAGATCGAAATACTGTTGAATTTCGGCATGTTGGCCGAGGTATATGCGATGATGTCCGAGACGATCCGCATGCTCGGCTCGGGCGGGTAGATATAGGTGTTGCGGACCATGAACTCCTTGAGGATGTCGTTCTGGATGGTCCCCGAAAGCTTGGCCTGCGGCACGCCCTGGCGCTCGCCCGCGACGATGTAGAAGGCCATGATCGGGATCACCGCGCCGTTCATCGTCATCGACACGCTCATCTCGTCGAGCGGAATGGAATCGAACAGGATCTCCATGTCGCGCACGGTGTCGATCGCGACCCCTGCCTTGCCGACATCGCCGCGCACGCGCGGATGATCGGAATCATAGCCGCGATGGGTCGCGAGATCGAAGGCGACCGACAGGCCCTTCTGCCCGGCGGCGAGATTGCGGCGGTAGAAGGCGTTGGATTCCTCGGCGGTGGAGAAGCCCGCATATTGCCGGATCGTCCACGGGCGCCCGGTGTACATGCTCGCGTAGGGCCCGCGGGTATAGGGTGCGATGCCGGGGACACCGGGATCGAGCGCAGCGCCTTCAGCCCCGACATCGGCCGAAGTGTAGAGCGGCTTGATCGCGATACCCTCGGGCGTGTGCCAGGTCAGGTCGCGGCCCTTGACCTCTTTGTCGGCGAGGGTCTTCCAGTCGGCATAGGTGGGTGTGTCGGTCATGGCGGCGTCCTAGCGCCCCGACACGCGCTTGCCAATCAGGCGGAGGCGCTGGGTCGTGCGGATACGCGCGCGTGCCATGCCCGAAGGTTGGCGCATTCTTCCGGCATTTCCAATCCGACGAATTGCGCGAAGTCGAGCGTCGTCAGCAGAAGAATATCGGCAGCCGAAAAACCGCTGCCCGCAAGAAAATCGCGCCCGTCGAGCGAGGTATCGAAGAACCGCATAGCCTCTTCCGCACGGGGTCGATTGGCTTCGCCCCATTCGGTATTGCGACCCGGCAGCGCTGCGGTGAAGCGATGCGTATGCACCCACACCGCACCGACCGGTAGCATCAGGATCATCTCGACCCGGCGGTTCCACATCTCGATTTCGGCGACCTCCAGCGCGGTGGTGCCGAACAGAGGCGGATCGGGATGCAGCGCCTCGAGATAGCGCATGATCGCGACGCTCTCCGCGATGACCGTGCCGTCGTCCAGTTCGAGGATCGGCGTCTGCCCACGCGGGTTCTTCGCGAGATACTCGGGCGCCTTCTGCTGGCGCTGCGGGATCGAGACCTCCTGCGATGGCAGGTCGATGCCCTTCTCCGCCGCGAAGATACGCACGCGGCGCGGATTGGGGGCCGGGTTGGGGCTGTCGTAGAATAGCATGGGTGTCCTCTCTGCCACGCCCGTCAGTTCGACCAGTGCGAATTGTCCTTGGGGCTTTCCATGATCTCGGTCAGCTGCCCCATCATGTCCTTGGGATGGAGGAAGAAGATCGGCGTGCCATGCGCGCCGATACGCGTGGGGCCTAGGATGCGCTTGCCCAGCTCCTCGAACCATTTGCGGGCATCCTCGATATCCTCGACTTCATAGCAGACATGGTGCTGGGCGCCGGCCGGATTTTGCTGGATGAACTTGGCAATCGGGCTGTCGTCGCCGAGCGGCTCGATCAGCTCGATCTGCGTGCCGTGGGTTCCGTTTTCGCCGGGAGTGTCGACGAAGCAGACCTTCACACCCTGCTCTTCGAGATCGAAGGGCTCGTGAAACGAGGTCGCCCCCATAACATCTCGGTAATAGCGGATCGATTCTTCGATCGAGGGCGTCGCGACGCCGATATGGTTGAGCCGGCCGAGTTTCATCAGAGGTTTCCTGTTAATTCAAAGCCAATCGATACAAAGCACAGTCCGCTAAAGAACCACGCCAAGAATGCCATGATCTTTTGCCAAACTATAACCTTATCAAAGTGCGGGTATCAAAGTGCGGGTCGTCGCGACCTACGGGCTGCGGGTCTGCCGATTCCACCCACTCTTTCGGAATTTCATCGTCCGCCGACCACCGCTTTCCCATCCCCCAAAGCCAGAGGCCAATCAAAGCGAATACCGCAGTAAGAAAGAGTTTAGCGCCGATCACAGCGGGATATTGTCGTGCTTTTTCCACGGGTTCTCGAGCACCTTGCCGCGCAGCTTGCGCAGGCCGAGCGCGATCCGGCGGCGGGTGGCGCGGGGGTGGATGACCTCGTCGATATAGCCGCGTGAGGCCGCCACGAAGGGGTTGGCGAAGCGGTCTTCGTATTCCTTCGTTTTCTCGGCGATCTTTTCCGGATTGTCGCGATCCTGGCGGAAGATGATCTCGACCGCGCCCTTGGCGCCCATCACCGCGATCTCGGCGGTCGGCCAGGCGTAGTTGAAATCGCCGCGCAGGTGTTTCGACGCCATGACGTCATAGGCGCCGCCATAGGCCTTGCGGGTGATGACGGTGATCTTGGGCACGGTCGCCTCGGCATAGGCGAACAGCAGCTTGGCGCCGTGCTTGATGATGCCATTGTGCTCCTGCGCGGTGCCCGGGAGGAAGCCGGGGACATCGACGAAGGTCAGGATCGGGATGTCGAAGGCATCGCAGAAGCGCACGAAGCGCGCGGCCTTCTTGGATGAATTGATGTCGAGCACACCCGCGAGCACCATCGGCTGGTTCGCGACCACGCCCACCGTGCGCCCCTCGATCCGCCCGAACCCGCACAGGATATTGCCCGCATGGGCCGGCTGAATCTCGAAGAAATCGCCCTCATCCAGCACCTTGGCGATGACTTCGTGCATGTCGTAGGGCTGGTTGGCGTTGTCGGGGATCAGCGTGTCGAGGCTGGTCTCCTCGCGGTCCCAGGCATCGGCGGTGGGGCGCTCGGGCACCTCGAGCCGGTTGGAAAGCGGCATGAAGTCGAAGAAATCGCGCGTCGCGAGCAGCGTCTCGATATCGTTCTCGAAGGCGAGATCGGCGACGCTGGTCTTGGTGGTGTGCGTGATCGCACCGCCCAGTTCCTCCTGCGTCACCACCTCGTTGGTCACCGTCTTGACCACCTCGGGCCCGGTTACGAACATGTAGGAGCTGTCTTTCACCATGAAGATGAAATCGGTCATCGCCGGCGAATAGACCGCCCCGCCCGCGCAGGGCCCCATGATCAGGCTGATTTGCGGCACGACGCCGCTGGCGAGCACGTTGCGCTGGAACACTTCGGCATAGCCGCCGAGGCTCGCCACGCCTTCCTGGATGCGCGCACCGCCGCTGTCGTTGATCCCGATTACCGGCGCGCCGACTTTCAGCGCCATATCCATCACCTTGCAGATCTTCTCTGCATGGCGTTTGGAAAGAGAGCCACCGAAGACGGTGAAATCCTGTGAGAAAACGAACACCAGGCGGCCGTTGATCGTACCCGATCCGGTGACCACACCATCGCCGGGGATCTTCTGGTCCTGCATCCCGAAATCGGTGCAGTCGTGTTCGACATAGGTGTCGACTTCCTCGAAACTGTCCTCGTCGAGCAGCACCTCGAGCCGTTCGCGCGCTGTCAGCTTGCCCTTGGCGTGCTGCGCGTCGATCCGCTTCTGGCCGCCCCCAAGATGCGCGGCGTCGCGGCGACGTTCCATTTCGGCGATATTGGCGGACATCGAATTCCCCTGAAGAATGCTGCGCCCAGCGGTTAGCCAGCGCAGCGGCTTCGCACAATACCGCGCACCTTCATTGCCAGCGCGCGCTCACTCGCCCCGCTGCGCGGAAATCAGGAACTCGACATTGCCCTCCGGCCCGGTGATCGGGCTTTCGACCACGCCCTGAACCGCGAAGCCCAGCCCCGCGACCCAGGCCTGCACCTCGTCGCAGACCCGAGCGTGCAGCGCCGAATCGCGCACCACCCCGCCCTTGCCGACTTCTTCGCGGCCCACCTCGAACTGTGGCTTGATCAGCGCCACCAGTCGGCAATGCGGCGCGGCGAGTTCGAGCGGGCGCTCGAGCACTTTTGCGAGCGAAATGAAGCTCGCATCGCAGACCACCCAGTCGCAGGGCCGGTCGATCAGCACAGGCGTCAGGATACGCGCGCTGGTCTGTTCGAGAACAGTGACGCGCGGATCCTGGCGCAGCTTCCACGCCAACTGGTTGGTGCCACTATCGACCGCGAAGACATGGCTCGCGCCATGGTGCAGCAGCACATCGGTGAAGCCCCCGGTCGAGCTGCCGACATCCATCGCGGTGGCGCCAGCGGGATCGAGATCGAAATGGGCAAGCGCATGCGCCAGCTTGATCCCCCCGCGGCTGACCCAGGGATGGTCGCGCCCGCGCACCTCCAAGGGCGCGTCCTCGGGCAATTGCTGGCCCGGCTTGGCGAGCTTGGCTTCGTTGGAAAAGACCAGCCCGGCCATCACCAGGGCCTGCGCGCGGGTGCGGCTTTCCACCAGCCCGCGCTCGACGAGAAGCTGATCGATCCGGCGTTTCTTGCTCATGGCTTGCGATGATCCATTGGAAACAAGCGGCCTAGCGCGCATTGAGGGCATATGAAACCGATCTACAGCCATGTGGCCGCCGCCCTGGGTCTCACCTTCGCTATCGCCGCCTGCGTTCCGGCACCGCGCCCCGAACCGACGCCGGCACCCGCACCGGTTCAGGTTCGTCCCGCACCCACGCCGGATCCCTCGCCGCAACCGACCTACTCCAACTGGATGGATGCCCCGCGCAGCGCAGGCGACTGGAGCTATCGGGCGCAGGCCGGCGGCTCGCTGGCGCAATTCGGCACGCCGGGTGCAGGCGCGGGTTTCGCGATGCGCTGTGATAGCACGCGGCGCGAGATTATATTGACGCGCGAGTCGGCGTCGACCCAGCCGGTACCTCTGCGGATTCGCACCGAAACGGCCGAACGCGTGGTCACCGCGCAGCCCGTCGCGGGGCAGGTTTCCTCGGTGACGGTGGCCATCCCCGCGCGCGATCCGATTCTCGATGCGATGGCACTCACCAAAGGCCGCTTCGCGATCGAGGCGCAAGGCACACAGACGCTCTATATTCCGGCATGGGCCGAAGTCACCCGCGTGATCGAGGACTGTCGCTGATCTGCAATGAAACGCCGGTGCGGATCGGGTGAATCGGAACGAGCGATACTGACGTGGGAAAACTTTTATACAAGACTTGTTTTAACCACGCGCAGGTAACAGATTGCGACTCAAGATCAGCGGCGAAACGCGGTCTTGTCCCCGGAGACGGGGTACTTTGGCTCAAACAGCGCGAAAGGAGGTGATCCGATGTCTCATGGTTCAGCAGAGAGGTCGGCAAGTTTCCGCGCGGAGCACTATCGGTAAAACCTACCCTTAGAGGCTCCGTGAAGCGGCGCTTCCCGCCGCTGACCATGCGAAGGGCAGTTCCTTCCCGAGCGCTTGCGCCGGGCCGGGGCTGCCCTTCACATGTTGGCGTAATATGTTGTTCACCCCTGTAATATAGTTTCGTTTTCACGCTCTTTTTGGCTATCCGCGTGCTGGTGGACAGTTGGTATCGCGACACGGCTTGCTCTGCGCCCTTGCGCGGATTACCCGCTCGACATGCAGTTCGAACAGATCGCCCATCCCGCGCCCGTGCCCGGTGCGACCCGCCAGCAGGCGCTCGCCGACCCCGGTTTCGGCAAGCTCTTCACCGATCACATGGTCGAGATCGACTATGATGCCGACAAGGGCGGATGGTTCGCGGCGCGGATCGGCCCGCGACAGCCGATCACGCTCGATCCGGCGGCGGCGGTGCTGCATTACGCGCAGGAAATTTTCGAGGGCATGAAAGCCTATCGCCACGAGGACGGCAGCCTCGCGCTGTTCCGTCCCGAGGCCAATGCGCGCCGCTTCAACGATTCGGCGCGGCGGATGGCGATGCCCGATCTGCCCGAGGAGCTGTTCCTCGAATCGGTCCGCCAACTCGTGCTCAAGGACCGCGACTGGTATCCCGAGATCGATGGCGGCGCGCTCTATCTGCGGCCCTTTATGTTCGCCAGCGAGGCTTTTCTCGGCGTGAGGCCCGCGCGGCAATACAAATATATGGTTATCGCCAGCCCGGTGGGCGGCTATTTCAAATCGGGTGCCCCTGCGGTCAAAATCTGGGTCAGCCGCAACTACACCCGTGCCGCACCCGGCGGCACCGGTGCGGCCAAGACCGGGGGCAATTACGCCGCCAGCCTCGTCCCCCAGGCCGAGGCCACAGCGCAGGGCTGCGACCAGGTGGTGTTCCTCGATGCAGTGGACAAGAAATGGATCGAGGAGCTGGGCGGCATGAACCTGTTCTTCGTCTTCGACGATGGCAGCGTCATCACCCCGCCGCTGACCGGCACGATCCTGCCCGGAATCACCCGCGACAGCCTGATCGCGCTGCTGCGCGAAGAAGGCCTGACCGTCCGCGAGGAACCCTACAGCATCGACCAGTGGCGGATCGACGCCGGCACCGGCCGCCTGATCGAGACCATGGCCTGCGGCACCGCGGCGGTGGTCACGCCGGTGGGCACGGTCGCAGGCCCGGATGGTGAATTCACCATCGGCTCGGGTGGCCCCGGCCAGCTGACCAACAAACTTCGCGATCGGTTGGTCGGAATCCAGCGCGGAACCGTCGCCGACGACCGCGGCTGGGTGACGAAGCTCTAATTAGGGTTTTAGGCGGCGATCCGGCTGAGTCGCATCGCAAGCCGTGCTGCCGGGGCCAAGCTGCGGGCAACCTGAGTCAGCGCCCTGCCGCCCATCTCGCGTTCGCCCAACTGCCAAATCGCTTCCGCAACCCGCACAGGGCGCCGCGCGCGGCGGGCGAAGGCTTGCTGATAGGCTGGCGCCGCTTCGCTGCCGCCTTGCTGCCAGGCCTGCGCCGCAGCGATCCCGCTGGCGATGGCGATGCTCATCCCCTCGCCTGCAAGGCTGGGAATCACCGCAGCCTGATCACCCAGCCGGAACAGCCCGGGCGCGGTGTCCTGCGCGATCCAGCCATAGGGAACCGAAGCGATCGTATCGATCCGTGGGTTCGCACGCGCGAAGCTCAGCCGCGCAGCAAAGGTTGCGGATCCCCCGGCGAGCATCTCGAGCAATTGCGTGGGATCGTTGCCTGCGCGGGCGAGCAGGGATTTACGCAGCGCGAGACAGACATTGGCGCTTCCATCCTCCTGCAGCACGATCCCCGCATAGCCGCCCGCGAACAGGTGCAGCTCGATGCTCTCGCCGATCAGCGCGGTAAGCTGCGGGTCGGGTGCGATCCGCAATCGCAGCCCGAGCGCGGGATCGCGCGCACCGCGCGGGCGGGTTGCGCCGCGCAGATCATGTTTGCCGCTGGCGAGGAACAGCGAATCGGAGCGGTAGTCGCGGGCCTCGCCGCTGGCACAGCCCGGCGCGAGCGTGCGGATCGCGTCGATTTCGAGCTGCGCCCCCGATTGCACCGCTGTGTCGCGCAGCGCGGTGTCGAAGGCGTGACGCGAGAGCCCGTAGGCGGGCTCGGGCAGCGCGTTTTCCGCGAAATTGTCACCGGCGAACAGCCGAAGCGCGGTGATCCGCTGCGCGCCGAGCTGCGCGAGGTCGATGCCGAGGCTGCGCGTCGTGGCGGCGGTGCGCCAGCTCATGAAGCCGCCACACAGCGCATCGCCCACCACACCGTCGCGGTCGATCAGGATGGGTTCCGCCCCGCTCCGGGCAAGTGTAATCGCGGCGGCGCATCCCGCGGGCCCTGCCCCAAGAATGATCGGAGCGGTTGCCTGCCCCATCACAGGCGCTTTTCAACGCAGAGACGGAAGGGGAAGACGCGGTGCACCCGCGCATCCGTAATTCCGGCCTCGGCGAGGATCGGTTTCCACTCCGCCGGGCGATAGGAGCGTGCGATCGACATATGGCCATCGTGGCGCACGATCGGATGCCAGCCAGCCAGCTGCGCAAGCAGCGGATAGCCGAAATAGGCAAAGCCGTGGCGGTGCAGATCGTTGATGAACCAGCCGCTCTTCGCGTGCGTATCCATCGCGATCAGGAAGGCGATCAGCTCGTCATGCGTCATGTGATGCGCGACCAGGCTGGAGACGACGACGTCGAAATCGCGCGCGATCACCTCGGCATAATCGCCGGTCCAATATTCGATCGGCAGCTCGCAGGGGGTACTTTCGCGCGCCACGATCTTGCTCTTGGGGTTGAGGTCGACCCCGACCAGATAGGCGGTCTTGCCGTTGCGCTTTGCCCAGGCGGTGATTGCACGCAGCATGTCGCCATCACCGAAGCCGACATCGAGAAGGCGAAAGGAACCACGACCCGCCAGCGCACGACCGAGGTAGGCCAGCGTCGGGGCATGCGCCATGGTGGTGCGGTTGACCTTGGCGAGATCCTGCAAGACGGCACGATAGGTAGCCAGGTCCATGCCGGGCTCGTCCATCATTTCATCGGCGATAAGGCGGTCATCGAGCACGCGCGTCAATCGCTCCAGCCGAAGCGGAACCCCTCCATCGCGAGCCCCGGCCCGAAGGCCAGCGCCACTCCGTCGCGCGGCGCATCGCGCAAAGTTCGTTCGAGCACGAACATCAGCGTCGAAGAGGACATATTGCCGAAATCGCGCAGCACCGCGCGCGAATGGTCGAGCGCAGTCGGGGTGAGCCCGAGCCCGCTCTCGACTGCATCGAGGATCGAGCGCCCGCCGGCATGGACCGCGAAGGCCTCGGGCAAGGCGTCGCCCGCGATCCGCGCGCGGACCTCGGGGGCCAGCAGCGCGTCGCGGATGCGACCGGGGACCTCGCCCGAGAGATGCATGTGGAAGCCGGTGTCGCCGATATGCCAGGTGATCAGCCCGTCGCTGTCTTCGAGCGTGGCGGAGAGGCCCTGGCCCAGTTCTAGCCCGGGACCTTCGCCGCTGACGATCGCAGCCGCGGCGCCATCGCCGAATTGCGCGCCGGCCAGCAGCGGCTCGATCTCGTCATGGTCCTGGTGGTGCAGGCTGGAGAGCTCGACCGTCACCACCAGCACGCGGGCATCCGGCTCGCTGCGGACGATATGGCGCGCGGTGCGCAGCGCAGTGACCGCGGCGTAGCAGCCCATGAAACCCACCAGCACCCGCTCGACCGAGCCGGCCAGCCCGAGCCGCCGCGCGATGATCTGGTCGATCCCCGGCGCCACGAAGCCGGTGCAACTTGCAACGACGATATGCGTGATCGTGCCGAGTTCTCCCAACTTCCCGATCGCCGCCAGTGCGAGCTCGGGTGCCTCTTTGGCATAGATCGCCATTCGTTCTGCAGTGCTGGGTGGTTCGGCCGCATAGAAACCTACGCCCTCGTCGAGCTTGGCGTCCTCCTCGTCGAGCACCGACCAGCGATGCTCGATCCCCGAGCGTTCCGCCATCCGCGCGTAGAGCCTCGCCTCGCGGCGACCCTCGAGCTGGCGCATCGCCCAATGGCGATAGTCCTGTTCGAAATCGCAATCGGGCACAGCGGTTGCGATGGCATTGATACACGCGGTCATTCGGGAAGACATCCTTGCTTGTTCCCTTCAACGGTCGCGCGCTGCGCTGGTTTCCTAGTTCGGCAGATTATCCCGCAACTCCTCCAGCCACAGGTCCGCCACCGCATCGCTCGGTGCGCGCCAGTCGCCGCGCGGGCTGAGCGCCCCGCCCGCGCTGACCTTTGGCCCATTGGGCAGCGCACTGCGCTTGAACTGGCTGAACTGGAAGAAGCGCTTGAGAAATTTCTCCAGCCAATCGGCGATGGTCGCGAGGTCGTATTCGTTCTTGCGCTCGTCGTGGAAATGCTCGGGCCAGTCTCCGCGCTGCGCATCCTTCCAGGCGTGCCAGGCCAGAAAGGCGACATGGCTGGGCTTGTGCCCCCAGCGCGCGATGTGATGGAGGAAAAAGTCGTTGAGCTCGTAGGGCCCCACGACATCTTCGGTGTTCTGGATCTTCCCGTCGTCGCCGGCGGGGACGAGCTCGGGCGAGATATCGGTCTCGAGAATATCCAGCAGCACACCATCGCAGGTCTCGTCGAACTGGTGCGTCGTGGTTGTCCAGCGGATGAGATATTGGATCAGCGTCTTGGGCACGCCGGCATTGACGCTGTAATGGCTCATGTGGTCGCCCACGCCATAGGTGCACCAGCCCAGCGCCAGTTCGCTCAGGTCGCCGGTCCCGATCACCCAGCCGCCATGCTGCCCCGCCAGCCGGAACAGGTAATCGGTGCGCAAGCCCGCCTGCACATTTTCGAAGGTCACATCATAGACCGGTTCGCCATCGGCAAATGCATGGCCGATGTTCTCCAGCATCAGCCGCGCGGTCGGCTTGATGTCGATCTCCTCGGCAGTGATTTGCAAGGCGTCCATCAGCCTCCAGGCGTTGGACTTGGTGGCGTCCGATGTTCCGAAGCCAGGAAGCGTGTAGCCGCGAATGGTCGAGCGCGGGAGGCCGAGGCTGTCGCAGGCCTTGGCGGCGACGATCAGCGCATGGGTGCTGTCGAGCCCCCCTGACACGCCGATGACGAGCGACTTCGGGTTGGTGGCCTCGATCCGGCGGATCAGCGCGGCCACCTGGATGTTGAAGGCCTCGTAACAATCTTCCTCGAGCTTATGCTGGCGATTGGGAACGAAGGGAAAACGCCGTACCGGGCGGTTGAGGCCCACATCGCCGCCTTTCGGTTCGTGATCGAACACCACGGTCCGGAAGCGGTCCTCGGGCCGCCCCGAAGCCTCGGCGGCATCGTTGAAGGTCTGCATCCGCATTCGGTCGTTGAGGATGCGCTGGCAATCGATATCGGCGATGCACAGTTCGGGTTCGCGGTCGAAGCGGACGCTCTCGACCAGCAGATCGCCAAGCTCGTAGATCATCCCCTGCCCGTCCCAGGCCAGATCGGTGGTGCTTTCGCCATGGCCGCTGGCCGAATAGGCATAGGCGCAAACCGAGCGCGCCGAACTGGCGCGGCTGAGCATATGACGTTCGTCCGACTTGCCGATGGTGATGTTGGAAGCGGACAGGTTGAGGAGGATGGTCGCACCCGCGAGCGCCGCCTGCGTACCGGGCTGGACCGGGCTCCAGAAATCCTCGCAGATTTCCATCCCGAAGGTGAAGCCCGGGATGCTCTCATGCGCGAAGATCAGGTCGATCCCGAACGGCACTTCAGCGCCGTTGATCGGGATAGCGAGATCGACGCAGTCGCGGCCATGGGCGAACCAGCGTTTCTCGTAATACTCGCGGTAATTGGGCAGATAGCTCTTGGGCACCACGCCGAGGATCGTCCCGCGCGCGATGGCGATGGCGCAATTGTAGATCCGCCCGTTACGCCGTAGCGGTGCGCCGATCGCCAGCACGGTGGGAAAGTCGCGGCTCGCCTCGACGATCCGCTCCAGATGGACCTCCACCGCGTCGAGCAAGGCAAGCTGCAAATGGAGATCGTCGTTCGCGTAGGCGGACAGGCACAATTCGGGATAGAGCAGGAGATCGACATGATGCTCGGCGGCCCTGCGCGCCTCGCTGATGATCCCTTCGGCGTTGTAGGCGACATCGGCGGTGCGCACCTTGGGAGTACTGGTCGCCATGCGCACGAAGCCGTGGGTGTGCATGTCGAAGAAGCGGTGGGTCTGAGTCATGCCGACATCCGTATCGGCAGACACCCGCGCGCGCAATCGACCAGACGGCGGTTCAGGCGGCGAGCAGTTTGGCGGCGCGCGGTCCGTCCTGCAACAGAGCGAGCAGCCCGCGCTCCTCGCGGCTTAGCCATTTGGTGCTGCGCGGCAGGCTCAGACTCTCGCGCCACTCCGCCTGCTTGCCGATCAGATCGATGACCGCGGGGTGGACGTAGCTCTTGCGCGTCACCGCCGGGGTGTTGCCCAGATGCGCGGCGACTTCCTCCAGCACGGCCTTGATCGTAAGCACATCCTTGCTTCCGGCCAGCAGGCTGAAGCCGAGCACGCTGGCATGCCAGGTGCGGAAATTCTTGGCGGTAAAATCCTCGCCCATGGTCTCGCGCAGATAGGAATTCACGTCGGTCGAGCCGACCGCGTGAAGATCGCCGTCGTCGTCGACATACTGGAAGACGTGCTGTCCGGGCAGATCCTGCATCTTGCGCACGACGCGTGCCAGGCTGCTGTCGGTCAGCGTCATCTCGCGCAACTTGCCGCCCTTGCCCTTGAACCGCAGGCGCAGCGTGTGACCGGTTACCTCGGCATGGCGCTGGCGCAGGGTCGTCGCGCCGTAACTCTTGTTACGCGCCGCATACCCTTCGTTGCCGATCCGCACCGCGCCCAGATCGAGTAGCCGCACGACGCTCGCCACCGCGCGCTCGCGCGTCAGCGCACGGGCGCGCAAATCCTCTTCGACCCGGCGACGCACCAGCGGCAGCAGTTTGCCGAATGTGATGCAGCCATCGTATTTCTCGCTTTCCTGCCTGGCGCGGAAATCGGGGTGGTAGCGATATTGCTTGCGACTCTTGGCGTCGTAACCCGTGGCGAGGATATGGCCGTTGGGCGCTGGGCAGAACCAGGCGTCGATGTAGGCGGGTGGCAGCGCTACCGAGTTCAATCGCCGCTTTTCCAGCCGATCCCCGATCAACCCGCCGTCAGGGTCGTAATAGGCCCAGCCGCGCCCGGAGCGCTTGCGGGTGATCCCGGGCAGATCGTCGTCGACATAGATGAGCTTCGTCATGGTGAAGGCCAAACCGCCCGAACAGCGATCCGGTTCCGCTTGCCTGCCGGACTTTCGCGCCCCACCTGTGCTGCAGACACGCGAGGAGACACGCTTTGCCCGACACTGCCTACACGCCGCCCGAAATCTGGTCGCACGATGCCGAGAACGGCGGGAAATTCGCCAACATCAACCGCCCGACCGCGGGTGCGCGCGAGGACAAGGAACTTCCGCTCGGCAATCACGATTTCCAGCTCTATTCGCTCGCGACGCCCAATGGGGTGAAGGCGACGATCATGCTCGAGGAACTGCTCGAGGCCGGGCATTCGGGCGCGGAATACGACGCCTGGACGATCGATATCGGCGATGGCGCGCAGTTCGGTTCGGGTTTCGTCGACCTCAACCCCAATTCCAAGATTCCCACCCTGCTCGACCGCAGCGGCGCGCAGCCGGTCCGGGTGTTCGAAAGCGGCGCAATCCTGATGCATCTCGCCGAGAAATTCGGCGCCTTCCTGCCCACCGACCACACCCGTGCCGAAGTGCTCAGCTGGCTGTTCTGGCAGGTCGGGAGCGCGCCTTTCATCGGTGGCGGTTTCGGTCATTTCTACGCCTATGCGCCGGAGAAATACGAATATCCCATCAACCGCTATGCGATGGAAACCAAGCGGTTGTTCGACGTCGCAAACCAGCGGCTCGCGAACACGCGATATCTCGGCGGCGACGATTACACCGTGGCCGATATCGCGACGTTCCCCTGGATCGCGCCCTTCGTCTTCGGCGGCATCTACGGCGAAGCGCGCAAATTCCTCTCGATCCACGAATACGAGCATGTCGAACGCTGGGTGAAGGCCATCGCCGAACGCCCGGCGGTCAAGCGCGGCCGGATCGTCAACAGGACCTGGGGCGAAGAGGACGAGCAAATGCGCGAGCGCCATTCGGCTGCGGACTTCGAAGGCAAGGCTCTCTAGCCGGAGCGGCCCGGGCGCGAGCCAGCCTCGCGCCCGGCTGCCTCTCCCGATCACGGGTCGCAAGACTGTCAGCCCTTTTCATCGTCGCCCAAGCCGTTATAGGGGCGCGCACGTGCTGGGGTGTAGCCAAGTGGTAAGGCACCGGTTTTTGGTATCGGCATTCGCAGGTTCGATCCCTGCCACCCCAGCCAGCTTACTATGCTGCAACAACCTGAAAATGAGCGCCTTAAGCGCGATTTAGATGATTTGGCGCCCTCCCGCGGGTTTGAGCTCCGCTTTCCAGCATCCGATTCCATCCACCATCCGAGCGATGACTTCGGCTGTTGGCCCGGTTTCGCGTTCGCTGGTTACGATTCCAGCCTTCCGGACCCCGGCCAGTACCGAACCTCTTCTTATGGTGTCGACGCGGTCTAGACTCGGCGGAGGAATCACGCGCGAGGGATGTTGTCTGGGCTGTGTCCACCGGGCTACCCAGATGAACCATTCGGCTTCCGCTCCCAAGAATACGCGCGCTGGGCTGCCGCTGCTGGACGCCGCGCTGCCCATCCGCGTCGAGCAGTTCGGCAATACCGAAGTGAGGGGAGAGCTGACCGGTTAGCCGGCGCGCTGCATCAGTTCGATTTCATGGCCATGCGGCGTCGTCGCGAAGGCGATCCGCATGCTGCCGAACTCGGCTACCGCGCCCTTGGGCTTAGCGCCGTTCTCGACCAGCATCGCCAGCGTCGCCTCGAGGTCGCGGGTCAGGAAACCCAGCGGACCATAGTTTGTGCCATGTTCGATCGCGCGGCCGTCCTTCCACTCGAAGAGCACCAGCGTAAAGGGCGCATCGCCGCAGGTCAGCATGATCTCGCGAAAGCCGGGCGTGTCGATCACGTCCCTGCGGGTCATCCCCAACGCCTCGACGTAGAAACCGGCGGCTTCCTCGGCATCGGCAACGGTGATCTTGAAGAAATTCAGGCGTGGTGCGCTCATGGCGAAGGCTCCTTCAGGAGGTGGGACGGTTGGCGTCGCCCGGCGGGCGAGCGGTGGGGTGCGAGGACGACAGGCCGCCATCGACGGCCAGCGCCTGGCCGTTGACGTAGCTGGCGGCGTCGCTGACGAGGAACAGCGCAGCTTCGGCGATTTCTTCGGGCTGCCCGCCGCGCAGCAGCGGGTTGAGCTGTCCGATCTTGTGCTCCTTGCCCGCCGCGCGGGCACCGTCGAACATCGGCTGGGTCATGCCGGTCTCTGTCAGGCCGGGCAGGACGGCGTTGACCCGCACTCCGGTCCCGGCAAGCTGCTGCGCGGCGGTCTGCACCAGATTGATGACACCCGCCTTGCTGGCAGAATATTGCGCCGGACCAGCGCCCGAGCGCAGGCCCGCGACTGAGGCGGTGCACAGGATCGCGCCTCCACCTGCATCGCGGATCGCCGGTGCGGCGTGTTTGATCGCGAGGAAGGGGCCGATCAGATTGACCCGCAGGACCTCTTCCCAAATCTCCGGCGTCGCATCGAAGAACCCGCCGCGCACGCCGCCGGTGATCCCGGCGTTGGCGAAAAAGATATCGAGCCTGCCATGGGCCTCTTGCGCCTTGGCGACCGCCGCCGCGACATCGGCTTCCTCGCCCGCATCACCGACGATGGCGACCGCATGCCCGCCCGCCTCTTCGACAGCATCAGCGGTCCGGTGAACCTCTTCGGTCCGGTCGAACAACACCAGTTTCGCGCCTTCGTTGGCGAACAGCAGCGCGCTTGCGCGACCGATCCCCGATCCTGCCCCGGTGATGATTGCAACCTTGGCGGACAGCCGTCCGCTGGTTGGCGCGCTCATATGGTCGCTCCGCCATCGACCACGACCATCTGGCCGGTGGTCCATTTGGCCGCGGGCGACGACAGATAGACGGCGGCCCCGGCGATGTCGCGCGGCTCGCCGATCCGCCGCATTGGCAGCGCTGCCTCGGTCCGTTCTAGCGCCTTGGGGTTCTCCCACAGGGCGCGGGCAAAATCGGTCTTCACCAGGCCGGGAGCGATGGCGTTGATGCGCACGCCGTGCTGGCCGTTCTCGACCGCGTAATTGCGCACCAGCTGGAAATCGGCGGCCTTGGAGACGTTGTAGGCCCCGATGGTGGCCGATCCGCGCAGGCCCCCGATCGAGCTGATCACAACGATGGCGCCGTCACCCTTTTCGCGCATGTCGGGCAAGGCCAGTTGCATAAGCCAGTGGTTGGAGAGGATGTTGTTGTCGAGAACCTTGCGGAACTGCTCGTCCTCGATGCCGTCCATCGAGCCGTAATAGGGGTTGGACGCGGCGTTGCAGACGAGGATATCGACCGGACCGAGCTGCTCCTTGGTGCGGGTGAACAAATCCTGCAGCTGCTCCTTGTCGGATATGCTCGCCGCGATGGCGACCGCGCTCCCGGAGCCGTGCTCGGCATTGATCGCGGCGGCGACCTCCTCGCAGGCCTCCTGCTTGCGGCTTGATATGACCACTTGCGCGCCATGGGCGGCGAGCTCCTCGGCGATGGCCTTGCCGATGCCGCGGCTCGATCCGGTGACGATCGCGACTTTTCCGGTCAGGTCGAATAGGGACATTGTTCGTTCTCCTCTCAAATGTGTTTCTCTAGGCGGTCGATCGCTTCGCCTTTGGGTCGCATCAGGCTTTCCTGGCTGGCGGTAGCCACCAGCTTACCCTCTTCGGAGAAAAAGAACCCGCGGTTCAATCCTCGCGCATGGCCGGCCCAGGGGCTCTCGGTGGCGAACAGGTGCCAGCGGTCGAAATCGGGCGTCTCGTGAAACCAGATCGCATGGTCGAGCGAGGTCGCCTGCACTGTATCGCTGGCCGGCCTGATCGCGTGCGGGAGCATCGCATTGCGCAGGAACATCATGTCCGACGCATAGGCGAGCAATGCGCGTTGCATGGCAGGTCCGGCACCGGTCGGCCGGCGCATGCGCATCCACACCCCGGTGCGCGGCTGGCGCGGTTTTGCCCCGAACAAGGCCCCGGGGTCGAGCGGTACAATCTCGATCGGCCGTTTCTGCAGCCGTTCGATCAAGGAGGAATTGGCTGCCCTCTCATTTTGGGCGTTCCAGCGCACCAGGCTCTCGAGCGCGGCGTCGATGTCGAGCGCAAACGGCGCCTCGATCTGATGCTCGAAACCGGGCTCGGCAACATGGAAAGAGGCGATCATCGAGCAGATCACCGTATCCGCCTGCATCGCCTCGACCCGGCGAGTCGCGAAACTGCGTCCTTGCGACAGCGTGTTGACCCGGTAGTCGACCGGATCCTCGCGCGATCCCGGCTTGAGGAAATAGGCGTGAAGCGAATGCGGCAGCCGCGCGCCCTCCTCTTCGCCGCAAGCCGCCATCAGCCCCTGCGCGATGGCCTGCCCGCCGAATAATCGCGGCCCCATCGCCGGGCCTGCAGCCCCGGCCCACTGCCCTTCTCCCGCGCGCGCCACGGTCAGTATCGTTTCAAGATTTTCGATTGTCGGCCCCCTGAATATTACAGCACCGGGTTGGTGCCGCACCGGCTTGTGAAGAGCGGACGATCTCCCCGATCGCCCGCTCTTCGCATCGCCAAGCCGCTCAGTTGAAGGTCTTGCCCGCCTCGGCCCTGCTGCGCAGATAGTCGCTCACCGGCAGATCGTGCTTCTCGAGCCCGGCGACGACCGTATCGAGCCCAATCGTATCGGCCCAGAACATCGGACCGCCGGTGTAGAGCGGCCAGCCATAGCCGTTGATCCAGACGACATCGATATCGCTCGCGCGCTGGGCCATGCCCTCATCGAGGATCTTCGCGCCCTCGTTGACCATCGGATAGAGCAGCCGCTCCTTGATTTCCTCCTTGGAGATGTCGCGCTGCGGCGTGCCGGTCTTCTCGGCGAAATCGGCAATGATCGCCTTGACCTCGTCCGACGGCGTGCGCTGGCGGGCCTCGTCGTAATCGTAGAAGCCCTTGCCCGCTTTCTGGCCGAAGCGGCCGACGGCGCAGAGGGCTTCGCGAATAGTGGTGACCTTGGAGGGGTCGCGATGCCAGCCGATGTCGATGCCGGCCAGATCGCCCATCTGGAACGGCCCCATGGGAAAGCCGAACTCGAGCAGGACATCGTCCACATCCCAGTAATTGGCGCCTTCCATGATCAGTTGGTTGGCCTGCTCCTGGCGCTTGGAGAGCATCCGGTTGCCGATGAAACCCGGGCATACACCCGACACGGCGGCTACCTTGCCGATGGCCTTGGACAGTTTCATCGCCGTGGCCAGCACATCGTCTCGCGTTTTCTCGCCGCGCACCACTTCGAGCAGTTTCATCACGTTGGCAGGCGAAAAGAAGTGCAGCCCCACCACATAGCCCGGCCGTTTGGTGGCGGTCGCGATCTCGTCGATATCGAGATAGCTGGTGTTGGACGCCAGGATCGCGCCCTCTTTGACGGTTTCGTCGAGCGTGCGGAACACCTCCTTCTTCACATCCATACTTTCGTAGACGGCTTCGATCACCAGATCGCAATCCGCGAGATCACCATAGTCGAGCGTGGGGGTCAGCAGCCCCATCGCGCTCTCGACCTGCGCTTCCGTCATCCGACCGCGCTTGGCGGTGTTCTCGTAATTCTTGCGCATCGTGGAAGTGCCGCGTTCGAGCGCATCCTGCTTCATCTCGAGGATGGTCACCGGGATGCCTGCCGACAGGAAGTTCATCGCGATCCCGCCGCCCATCGTGCCCGCACCGATGATGCCGACCTTCCCGATCGGGATTGGCCTGGTATCGGAGGCAAGACCGTCGATCTTGTTGGCGGCGCGCTCGGCGAAGAAATAGTGGCGCATCGCGGCCGATTGCGTACCCGTCATCAGCTTGGAAAAAAGGGCGCGTTCCTTTTTCACGCCCTCGGCAAAGGAGAGTGCGCCCGCCGCCTTTACCGCCTCGATCCCCGCATTGGGGGCGTCGAAGCCGTGCAGCCTGCGACCGTTTTTTGCGCGGAATTCGTCGAAGATGTCGGGATTCGCCACCCCGTCGCGATTGTTGTCCATTTCAGACGTGCGCGGCACGGGTTGGCCGATCTTCGACTTCGCGAATGTGACTGCCTCACCGCCCAGATCTTTTTCGTCCACCAAGGCATCGACCAGACCAATCTCCTTGGCTTTGCTGGCAGAAATTGGATTGCCGATGACCACCATCGGCAGCGCCGCCTCGGCTCCAACCAGCCGGGGCAGGCGTTGCGTTCCGGCCGCGCCCGGGATCAGGCCAAGCTTGACCTCGGGCAGGCCGAGCTTGGCGCTCGGCACCGCGACGCGGTAGTGGCAGGCCAGCGCAATCTCGCAGCCGCCTCCTAGCGCCGTGCCGTGGATCGCTGCGACGACCGGCTTGTCGCTCGCCTCGATCGCGTCGCAGACCTCGGGCAGGCTGGGCCCCTGCGGCGGCTTGCCGAATTCGGTGATGTCCGCGCCCGCAAAGAAAGTCCGCCCGTCGCAGCGGATCACGATCGCCTTGATTTCATCGTCGGCGGCGCCTTGCGCGATGGCGTCTTGCAGACCCAGTCGCACGCCATGGCCGAGCGCGTTCACGGGCGGATTGTCGGAAGTGACGACGAGGACGTCGCCCTGCTTCTCGGTCGAGATCGGGGATGGCATGGTTTTTCTCCTTTATGCGTAGCTGTCGGTGAGCGCCGAATAGATCAGGGTCTTGAGCTGGCGACGGATGGGGTAGGTCGAGGACGGATAGAGCTGCGTCATGAAGACCATGGTGATCCGCTCCACCGGATCGACGAAGAAGGCGGTCGAATAGGCCCCGCCCCAGTAGTACTCGCCCTGGCTGGAGGGCATCAGCGTCTTTGCAGGATCGACGACCATCGCGAAGCCCAGCCCGAACCCGGTGCCGGCATTGTTCGCCTCGCTGAACAGGCTCTGGCTCATCTGGGTCAGATCCGCTCCGCCCGGCAAGTGGTTGGCGGTCATCAGATCGAGGGTCTTGGGGCTGACGATCCGCACACCATCGAGCGCGCCGCGACCCAGCAACATCGCGCAAAAGCGGTGGTAGTCGGTAATCGTGCCGATCAGGCCCCCGCCGCCCGAATGGAATGTCGCGGGTTCGACCAGGCGGCTCTCCGCACCCTTGTCGATCAGGCGCGGCGGCTTGCCGGGGCGATAGCCATAGGCATCTGCCAGCCGGTCTGCCTTCTGGACCGGAACGTGAAAGCCGGTGTCGGTCATGCCGAGCGGTTCGAAAATGTGCTGCGCGAAATAGTCGCCCAAAGGCATACCCGACAGGCGTTCGACGCAGACGCCCAGCACATCGGTCGCAACCGAATAGTTCCATTGTGCGCCCGGCTCGAATTCGAGCGGGATGCGCGCGAGCGTGGCGATGTATTCGTCCGAACCGATCGTGTTGCGCGACACGTCCAGCCTGGCCTCGCGATAGGCGGCATCCACGCTGCTGCGGTTCTGGAAGCCATAGGTGAGGCCCGACATATGGTTCATCAGATCGACGAAGCGCATCGGCCTGCCCCGCTTCATCGGCGCGAAGGGCAGCGCCCCGCCGCCGCCGTCATAGGCGCCCAATTCCGCGAACTCGGGCAAGACGCGCGATACCGGATCGTCCAGCGCCACCTTGCACTGTTCGACCAACTGCATGAAGGCAATCGAGGTGACCGGCTTGGTCATGCTGGCAATCCGGAACAGCGCATCCTCGCGCATCGCTGTCCCGTCGTCGCGCAAGATGCCGCCGTGGCCGTAATGTACCGGCTGCCCATCCCGCGCGACAAGGATTTGCGTGTTCTTGAGCCGCCCGGTGTCGAGATAGCCCTCCTTGAGAAACGCATCGATTCGCGCCAACCGCCCCGCGTCGAACCCCATATCTCCCGGCTTACCCATCTCCATCACCCTGCTCCTTTGCCTTCCGGTCGAGGCCATACCTTTTGTTCTGGCGGTGACGATAGCCGTTTTCGCCAGTGTTTGAACCCTCATACCCTGATTTTAGACAGGCTCGGTTTCTGCCTTGCATACGGGCAGCGCACCTGGCTAAACCTCCCCGATGGAATCGTGTCCATGAGGCACGCTGAGGAGAGGAATCAATGCACAACGCAGTAATCGGATTCACCGGCGTGTGCGGGGTATTGTGATCATGGCGACCAAGGCAGACAATCTCGCAGAGGCAATCGGTTGGGCGCCGCCGCCAGGCTGGCCCGCGCGCAGCCGAGCCGAATGCACGGCCTTGCTGACCGCTCCCGGCCAGCGCTTCGAGATGGAAAACATCGACATCGGCGGTGTGCCGACGCGAGTGTGGAAGAACGCGCCACCCAATTTGCGCGCCATTGCCCTGTATGGCCAGACGCATGGGGAGCGCGAGTTCACCATCTATGAGGGCGAGCGCGTCACCTATGACGCATGGTTCCGTGCGGTCGCAACGCTGGCGCATGAGTTCCAGGCCTGCGGGATCAAAAAGGGCGACCGGGTTGCGCTGGCGATGCGCAACCTGCCGGAATGGCCGGTGGTGTTTTTCGCGGCGACAACCATCGGTGCCATCTGCGTACCGCTCAACGCCTGGTGGACCGGGCCCGAGCTGGCCTATGGACTGGCCGATTCCGGCACCAGCCTGCTGGTCTGCGACGAGGAACGGTGGGATCGTATCGTTCCCCATCTGGGCGAGTGCCCCGAGCTCGAAACGGTGTTTGTCTCACGCTGCAAAGCGGAGCCGGACGGAGCAAAACGGCTCGAAGCGATCATCGGCATTCCGCCGGCCTATTCCGACCTTCCCCCGGCGAACCTGCCGGATGTCGACATCGCGCCCGACGACGATGCGACGATTTTCTACACCAGCGGCACCACCGGCAAGCCCAAGGGCGCGCTGGGCACGCACCGCAACCTGTGCAGCAACGTTCTCTCCAGCGGTTTCAACGCTGCCTGCGCGGTGTTGCGTCGCGGCGAACAGCTGCCCGAGCCCACCCCCAAGACCGGGCTGACTGTCATACCGCTGTTTCACGTCACCGCCTGTTCGGCCGGGCTGATGGGCAATATCGCAGCGGGAAACACGCTGATTTTCATGCATCGCTGGGATCCTGTCGAGGCGTTCCAGATCATCGAGCGCGAGAAGGTCCATTCCACCGGCGGGGTGCCCACCATCGCCTGGCAATTGATCGAGCATCCCGAACGCAAGAATTACGACCTCTCAAGCCTCGAGGCGATCGGCTACGGGGGCGCTCCTTCGGCACCCGAGCTCGTACGCAAGATCCGCGAAGTCTTCGGCGCGCTGCCTGGCAATGGCTGGGGCATGACCGAGACCATGGCCACGGTCACCGGCCATTCGAGCGAGGACTATCTCAACCGCCCCGACAGTTGCGGGCCGCCGGTCGCGGTCGCCGATCTCAAGATCATGAGCGAGGACGGCACCCGCGAGATGGAGATCGGCGAAATCGGCGAATTGTGGGCCAGAGGCCCGATGGTGGTGAAGGGATACTGGCGCAATCCAGACGCGACGGCGGAAACCTTTATCGACGGCTGGGTCAGGACGGGCGACCTCGCGCGCCTCGACGAGGAAGGCTTCTGCTATATCGCCGACCGCGCGAAGGACATGATCATCCGCGGCGGCGAGAACATCTATTCCTCCGAGGTGGAGAATGCGCTCTACGATCACCCGGCGGTCACCGATGCCGCGCTGATCGGCCTGCCGCACCAGCATTTGGGCGAGCAACCGGCCGCCGTCGTCCATCTCGCCCCAGGCACCAGCGCCGACGAGGCGGAGCTCCAGCAATGGGTCGCCGAGCGTCTGGCGAAGTTCAAGGTGCCGGTCCGGATCGTCTTTTCCTCCGACACGCTGCCGCGCAACGCCAATGGCAAGATCCTGAAGAAGGACCTGCTGGCGTTGTTCTGAGATTGCTTCCGCTTGACGCTTGGCAGTCTTACAGATGCTGATGTAATGCTGGCGAAATTGGGGGTGTGATGGCGGAGACTGGCAGGGAGACGACACGCTTCGGGGAGAAGCGTCAGGCGATTATCCATGCGGCATCGCGCTCGATCAACGAGGTCGGCCTCCAGGCCACCACGCTGTCGGGCGTGGCGCGCGCCATCGGGCTCAACGCGACCAGCATAACCTATTACTTCCCGCGCAAGGACAAGCTCGCGGTCGCCGTTTACGAAGAGACGCTCGGGCGCCTCGAGGACATGGCGAGCGAGGCGCTGGCGCAGGCCGATCCGGCTTCGCGCCTGCGCAAGTACATCGCCCTGCATGTCGCGCTGCGCGGGCGGATCAGGCGGGGGGAGCGCGGCCTGATAACTTCGCTTTCGGAAATCCGCACGCTGGACCAGGACACCCGACACCCGCTCCTCATGCGCTATCGGCAGATGGTCGACACAGTCCGGGCCTTTTTCGGCGAGCCGAAGTCCGACTATGAGCGAACGGTCTATTCGGCGCGCACCTATGTGCTGCTCGAGGCGATGATGTGGTGGCCAGTCTGGTCGCTGCGGTATTCCTACCTCGATTTCGCCCGCGTCGAGGAGCGATTGTTCGACATTCTCGCGCATGGCATGCCAAGTCGGCCGGGCCGCTGGCAACCGGTCGCGCTCGCCGATGGCGGCTGGCGCTCGGACAACAGGGGTCTGCCCAGCCAGAACGACGAATTCCTGCGCGCCGCCACCGTGATGATCAACGAGCGCGGCTATCGCGGCGCCTCGGTCAACCGGATCGCCGAGGTTCTCAACGTAACCAAGGGCAGCTTCTATCACCACCACGATGGCAAGGACGAACTGGTCCTCGCCTGCTTTCAACGCAGCTACGATCGCCTTTCTGCAGTACAGATGGCGGGACAGCACAGCGACGGCGATTACTGGACGCGGCTGAGCGGCGCATTGGCCGAACTGCTCGATCTGCAGTTCTTCGACACGATGCCGCTGCTCCGAACCACGGCGCTGCAAGCGCTGGACAGCGAGCGGAAGGTCGATGTCGTAACCCGGTCCAACCGCCTCGCGCGGCGCTTCGCAGGCCTGCTGATCGACGGGATTGCCGATGAATCTGTGCGGCCAATAGATCCGCTGATCGCTAGCCAGGTGATTATGTCGACGCTCAACGGAGCCAATGAAGCTCGCAAGTGGGCCGGGCGGTTCGGCGCTCCTGCCAGCGCGATCGAAACCTATGCCACGACCCTGACCAGCGGATTGCTCGCTCCGGTCGCGGTTCCTGCCTGATCAGGCGCGGTCGAATTCGCGCGGTTCGCGTACCCGCAGGATCAACACCGCCAGCGACAGCGTCACCGCTCCAAGCACGATCGCGAACAGCGGCGTGAAGCCGTGGAATGCGACCAGCACGCCGGCCAGCACCGGTCCGACCGCAGCGATCGCCCCTTCTACCGTCGTTACGAAGGCAAGCCGCATCGGCGTGTCCTGCTGCTGGCCGAATTCGAGCACCATGGTGGTCGAGGCGAGCATCCAGCCCGATCCCCCCACGCCCAGCAGGGCGAAGGCGGCGTAGATCGGCGGGGCGCTGCTGCCGAAAACCAGGCACAGCACACCCGCGATGGTGCAGGCAAGCGCCCCGACATAGACCCGCTTGAACCCGTAGCGGTCGCCCATCGGCCCCCAGATCACGTTCGAGACCGTATCGGAGCCTAGGAAGACGAAGCTGAGCCCGCCGATCAGCGCACCGTCGAGCCCCAGCACCGCTCCGGCATAGACCGTCCAGAACGGCGCGCCGACCCGAGCGAAGGTGGCAAAACTCTGGACCCAGAGGAAATTGGCGAAACTGCGATCCTCCAGCAGCTCCGGAAATTGCCGGATCCGCTCGAACATCGGCATTTGCGGGCGCGATACCGGCGCCGCGGGTTCCTGGACCATGGTCTTGAGAACGACCAGCCCCGCACTTGTCAGCAGGAAGGCGAACAGGAATGTCGTCGCATAGCCATTACCCAGCCATGCATCGGCGATGAAGTAGTTCCCCGCCACATAGGCGAGCACCGCCGCGATCAGGCCACCGGCGAAATTGCGATAGCCCTGCAACCGTCCGCGCTGGCGGATCGGGATGAGCTTGCTCATCAGCATCTGAAAGGCGACCCGCTGCGCCCCGGTGAAGAAGCCAAGCAGAAGGAAGCACGCGAAAGTCGCGACCAACAGCGCATTGCCGGTCAGGAACCAGGCCGCCAGCGCCAGCCCCAGGATCATCAACCGCATCATCGAACCCACGCGAATGGCGTAGGGCAGGATGTGGCTGCGGTGCTCGATCCGCGATCCGCTGGCAATCGGGCTGATGGTCGCGCCCAATTGCAGCAGCGCCGCGCCGAGCCCTACCGCCGCAGTGCTGCCGGTGAGCAGGATCAGATAGGCCGGAATGATGGTGGGGGCATAGATCAGGCGGAAACCCGTCATCCCCAGCACGCCATGGATGAAGTTCGCGCGAAAATTGCGCTTGAGGTTCGCGTCGACGAAACGCGCATGATCGGCCAGCGCGCGGGCTTGCGCGCTGGCCGGTGTGCTCAGCCCTTCGGGATCCCCGAACGGCTCCAACTACTCAATAGCCGCCGATGGTCGCGAAGCGGTTCTTGAGGAAGGCGGTGCTGCCGAAGCTGGCTTCCAGCACGCGGGCGCGCTTGAGATAGAAACCGACATCATATTCGTCGGTCATGCCCATGCCGCCGTGCAGCTGGACGCCTTCGCGACTGACGGTGTGCAACACCCGATTGGCTTCCGCCTTGGCGATAGTGGCGGCGCGCGCCACGCCGAACCCGCTGTCGAGCGCCTGCAGGCCGCCTTCGACCGCCGAACGCATCATCGCCAGATCGCCGAACAGATCGGCCATGCGGTGCTGCAGCGCCTGGAAGGTCGCCAGCACCTGGTTAAACTGCACGCGCTGCTTGAGGTAATCCAGCGTGGCATCGAACACTGCCTGCGCCATACCGAGCATTTCGCAGGCGGTGAGGATCCGCGCACGGTCGAGGACATCGTCGAGCAGGCTGTCGCCGCCGCCAGCCAGCCTGTCCGCCGCAGCGCCGTCGAATGTGACGTCGGCGTGGCTGCGCTGGTCGGTCAGCTTGCGGGTCGACAACGAAACGTCCTCACCCTTTTCAACCAGGTACAAGCCGTCCTTCACCGCGACCACGAACAGGTCCGCACCGTGGGCTTCATGGACGAAAGCCTTGGTGCCCGACAGCTTCCCGCCCGACACCGTGGTTGCGAGCTTCGCCGGATCGTGCCGGGGGCCTTCGTCGATCGCGAGCGTGCCGATGATTTCCCCGCTGGCGAGCCCCGGTAGCCATTTGGCCCGCTGCTCCTCGCTGCCACCCAGCAGGATGGCTGCCGCGGCGATGGTGCTGGCCACCAACGGGCTGGCCGTCAGTGTCTTGCCCAGTTCCTCTACCACCAGTCCGGCCGAGAGCCAGCCGAAGTCCGAACCGCCATGTTCCTCGGGTATGACCACGCCGACCCAGCCCATTTCGGCCATGGTGGCGTAAGCTTTGCGGTCGAACGCTTCCTCCGCGCCGCCGGCCCGCACCTTGCGAAATTCGCCGACCGGACTTTCATTGGTCGTCCACTCGCGCGCCATATCGCGCAGCATTTCCTGTTCTTCGTTGAGAACCGCCATATTCCTGCTCTCTCTTTCTTACTGGTGGTCGAGCATGCCAAGCACACGCTTGGCGATGATGTTGTTCTGGATCTCGGTCGAACCGCCGTAGATCGTTGTGGCCTTGCCGAAGAGCCATGCGCGCACGCCCCCCAGCTCGGCCTCGGAAAAGCCCTCGCCTTCCCAACCCAGCCCCCGCAGGCCCATGATCTCGATCATGAGTTCGGCGCGTTCCTGGCCCAGCTTGGTACCCAGCTTCTTGAGCACCGAGCTGATTTCGGACACGCCGCCCGCCTTGCTCTCTTCGGTGGCACGTCGCGCGGTCAGCAGGAAAGCCCCCCAGCGAATCTCGAAATCGGCGATCCGGTCGCGCAGGACCTTGTCGGCAAGCTCGCCATCGGCGTCGGTCTCGACATATTTCTTGGCAATATCGGCCAGGCTCGCGCCCATCAGCCGGGCCATGGCGCCGCCGCCCGACAGATTGGTCCGCTCGTGCTGCAGCAGGCGTTTGCCGATGGTCCAGCCCTCGCCTTCCTTGCCGACCAGATTGCCCTTGGGCACCTTCACGTCGGTGAAGAAGGTTTCGCAGAACGGGCTCATGCCGCTGATCATCTGGATCGGCCGAACTTCCACGCCCGGCGCATCCATGTCGATCAGCAGGAAGCTGATGCCCTTGTGCTTGTCGCTGCGGTCGGTGCGCACGAGACAGAAGCACTTGTCCGCCCATTGCCCGCCGCTGGTCCAGGTCTTCTGCCCGTTGACGAGGTAATGGTCGCCCTTGTCCTCGGCCGTGGTCTGCAGGTTCGCCAGATCGGACCCGGCGTTGGGTTCGCTGTATCCCTGGCACCAGCGGATTTCGCCGCGACAGATCGGTGGGATGTGCTCGTGCTTCTGCTCCTCGCTGCCATATTCGAGCAGCGTGGGGCCGAACATCATTACGCCCATACCGCCAATGGGATTGAAAGCGCCGACCTTAGCCATTTCCTCGCTGAGGATAGCTGCCTGCTTGCGCGAAAGCCCGCCGCCGCCATACTCCTTGGGCCAGGTCGGGGTTCCCCAACCGCGCTCGCCCACCGCTTTGCGCCAGCTTTCTTGCGCCGGAGTCTCGTGATCCGGCCCTTCGACGGAAGACAGGGCATTGCTCTTGCCCTTGAGTTCGGCCGGGAAATTCTCGGCCAGGAAGTGGCGCACTTCCTCGCGGAACGCCTCCTCCCCGCTATGGCTGTCGATCTGTGGCTGGGTAGCCATGCCTGCTTCTCCTCTAAATTACCGGCCGCTGGGCCGCTTGATTGAAAACCCATGACACCTTCATTGTGGCAGATGCGCTGTTTCGTCCAGATTGCGCACGTCCCTGCGTTCGCGTTTTACGGTGAAAGCTGGCACGCTCGCGTCCTCAGCGAGCCGGCGAGCCGAAAGCGCCGTCGCGGATCGTCTGTTCTCGCGCTTCTGCCTCGCGCGCCCGCAAGCGGTCGATGTTGTCGCGATGGCTCGCCTCGGTGATCGGATAGAACAGCAGGAAAAGTGACCCGATCGTCCACAACCCGAAAGAAGCGGGAATGTAATGGATCAGCAGGCTGTGCTGCATCGCCTCCGTGACCAGATCGGGATCGAGGTTGGCCGGAAAGTCGGACAGTTCCAGAACGATGCCGGCAACCAGTATGCCCAGACCGGTCGAACATTGCTGCATGAAGCTGGAGGCTGCGAAAAAGACCCCGGCGGTGTGCTGGCCGGTCCGCACCGCGTGGTCCTCGACGACGTCGGCCAGCATTGACGAGGTGTTGATCAGCGAAATAGCGATCATGGCGCCATAGACCGCTCCGATAAGGAACAGCGTCGGCAGCAACATCGGATCGCCCTCCGGGAAAAAGGCGCCAAGCAGCGTCAGGACCAGCGGCGACAGGCCTAGCGTAATACCCATCAGGGCCATCAGCATCGAAGTGTTGCGCTTGCCGAGCCATGCGGAGAACCTCGGCGCCAGCGGCGCGGCGATGGTCGCAGCGACCAGGCTGTCCAGCGTGAGCAGTGCCAGTTGGTCGGCCTGCAGCTTGAATACATAGGTGCCGAAATACAGCGTGGTCGCTGCGTAGAGCCCGATCGCGGTGTATTTGAACACGCCGAAACCGAATATGGCGAGGAAGCCGCGATTGCGAAACGCTTTCCCCATCTCGCGCAGATGCGAATCCGGCACGGCGCCTTCCCCCAGCACGTCGCGCTGGCGCAGGTAAGGCACGCGCTTCAAGGTCCCCAATCCGCAGACCATGATCGCGGTGAAGATCAGGGCACCACCGAGATAGGCGAATTTCACATAACCCTCGGGATTGAGCTGACCCCGCGATATCTCCGGTGTCGCGACGAAGAACACGGCGAGACTGAATGCGGTGAAGCCGAAGGTGCCCGCATATCCGAACCAGTAGCGCAGGCCGAACAGTTTGGTTCGCGCGGCATAATCCTCGGTCAGTTCCGGGTTCATCGCGCTCGACGGGATCTCGAAGGCACTGATCGACGTCCGCGTCAGCGACGCGATAGCGAAGATCCACACCCCCATCTGCATATCGGTCAGTCCGTCGGGCGGAAACCAGGCGAGAATGAAGAAGAAGGCGGTTGGCAGCGCCGACCCCAGGATGAAGGGATGCCGACGGCCGATGCGCGACCGGGTCATGTCGGACCAGCGCCCGATAAACGGATCGGCCACCGCATCCACCAGCAGCGTCAGCGCGATCGCCGTCGACACGATCGAGGCGGGCACGCCGAGCACCTGATTGTAAAACAGCAGCAGATAGGTCGAAAACGCCGCGTTCTTGATGCCGTTGGCAACCGCACCGAAACCATAGCTCAAGCGCTGCGGCCGGGTGATGGGCGGCATGGCGGCGGGGGTGTTCAACGTCCCCTCGCTCACTCGGCAGCCTCCACGATTTCCTCGACCGGATCGTACATTTCGCGGGCTCTGGCGCGGCGATCGAGCAGCGAGTAATCGGGGAACATCGGGTCCGCGACGTCGCGATACTGGCGCAGGTGCTGCTTCGCGACCGTGACCTTGTGCACCTCCGTCGGACCGTCGGCGATCCCCATCACCATCGAGCCGATCAGGCTACCGACGAAGGGCATTTCATTCGACACGCCGAGCGATCCGTGGATGTGGATGCAGCGATGCGCGATGTCGTGATAGACCTTCGGCATCAGCGCCTTGATCGCCGCGATGTCCTTGCGAACCTTGCGATAATTCTGGTGCTTGTCGATCATCCAGGCGGTCTTGAGCACGAACAGCTTGAATTGCTCCAGCTCGATATAGCTGTCGGCAATCTGCATCTGCACGGCCTGGTAGTCGGCGATCGTGCCGGTCCGGGTCTTGCGGCTGACCGCGCGGCGGCTCATTGCATCCAGCAGGCGGCGGCAATTGCCGACCGTCCGCATGGCATGGTGGATCCGTCCGCCACCCAGACGAGTCTGCGAAATCGCAAAGGCGCCGCCCTGCTCGCCGAGCAGATGGTCCGCCGGCACCCGGACATCGGTATAGCGGATATAGCTCTCCGAGCCGTTCTCCTGCCCGTAGACACCAACATTGCGCAGGATATCGACCCCGGGCGTATCGATCGGCACGATGAACATGCTCATCCGCTCGTGGCGCGTCGCGTCGGGATCGGTCACCGCCATTACGATCAGGAAATCAGCCCATTTCCCATTGGTGGAGAACCACTTTTCGCCGTTGATCTTCCAGTGGTTCCCGTCGAGCTCGGCATGGGTGATAAAATTTGTGGGGTCGGAGCCGCCCTGCGGTTCGGTCATCGAAAAGGCCGAGACGATCTGGTTGGCCAGCAAGGGCTGAAGATACCGTTCCTTCTGCTCGGGAGTTCCGTAATGCGCGATGATCTCGGCATTGCCGGTGTCGGGCGCCTGGCAGCCGAAGACGATCGGCGCGAAACTCGCACCGCCGAGAATTTCGTTCATCAGGCCGAGCTTGACCTGACCGAAGCCCTGTCCGCCGAGTTCGGGTCCGAGATGACAGGCCCACAGCCCCTTGGCCCTGACCTCCTCTTGCAAAGGACGGACCAATTCGTTTCTGCGCGGGTTTTTCACGTCATAGGGGTGGATGCCCAGCATGCCGAGCGGCTCGACCTTGGCGCGGACGAAATCATCCATCCAGTCGAGCTTCGCCTGAAACTCGGGATCGGTTTCGAAATCCCACGCCACGCCTGATCCTTCCCACTTCGCCGCCTTTTGCAGGCTGGTCGAATCATCCATACCCAATCTTTAGAGTTAAGCAAGACTCCGCCTCTTCCGCTTCGGCGCCACGCCGAAGGTGCGCACCTTCCCAGGAGGCAAACCGATCCACGTTCCGGGCCCTCCGTCCAGCGTACGGGCTTTCGTTGATCGGAAACGCAAAATCAGCCCGTCGCTCGCACCTGTGCGCAACTCGTTCCGAGCCTGAATCCGAAGCCCGGGCGCAAGCCAAGCATCGCGCATGGCAATCGGTCAGCTCGAAAGAAACTTCCGATTTCACCGCACGCCCCCTGAAAAATGAATAGCTGGTATGTTACGAATTTCGGCCGCCTGCGCCAGCCTCGCAGCCTCACGATCCGGCTTCGATCACCCGTCGAATGACCAATCAGCCAGCGCGATTAAGTTGCTATTCGCTACGGAAACTGAACCGGACCGGACCGCTCATCAACAGCAGGCAAGCAAGCCAGGGGCGGATTGCCCGAACCCGAGCACAGATGAATGACCGCGCTCCGCCGCTTGACATACGGACCCAAGAAGCGTCATTTAAAGACTCGGTATGCACCACAAAAGGGCAGCCGGCGGAGGAGAGGGATATGACACGAAACAAGTTCGGCCACACCTCGGCGGTGTGGGCGCTCGCTGCGGGGATCGCCTCGCTCACGCCATCGGTAGCCCTTGGCCAGGAGACCGCCGAAAACCAGGATCGCCCCATCATCGATGAACCGGATCCGGTCAGCGATGCGGACCAGCGGACCATCGTGGTGACCGGTTCGCTCATTCGCGGCACGCCCGAGGACAGCGCCTTGCCCGTCGATGTGTTCTCGACCCAGCAGTTGGCGGCGGAAGGCGTCACGTCCCCGCTCGACTTCATCAAGGATATCCCTGCAGTCGGTTCGGTCCTGGGCGATTCCAACCAGTTCTCCGCGGCCGCGCAGGGGCTTGGCGGCGTCGGCTCGCTCAACCTGCGCAACCTTGGCGCAACCCGGACTCTGGTGCTTCTCAACGGTCACCGCACGATCGTGTCGCCCGGTGACGGGGTGGTCGATACGAACTTGCTCCCGCTGTTCGCGCTCGAGCGTATCGAACTGCTGAAAGACGGCGCGGCCGTGACTTACGGTTCCGATGCTGTCGCGGGCGTTGCCAACTTTATCACCCGGAAGAATTTCGACGGGATCGAAATGCAAGGCGACTATCGCTTCATCCAAGACAGCGATGGCGATTACACCGGCAGCATTCTGGCAGGCAGGGATCTGGGCGAGGACGTGAACATCCTGCTCGGCTTCGGATATCGTCACCGCTCGCCGCTCGCGGCGATTGATCGCGATTACGCCAACCTTTCTTACGAGACCAATCCCGCCGGCTATTCGCTGGTGAGCAACCCGGCGACGTATTTCCCCGCCATCCGTACGACAGGTCCGATCCGGAACAACCCGGCCGCCGCAAGGCGCCCGACGGTGGTCGCCGGCACTCCTTTCCAGGATGCCGGTTGTACCGATCTGGGCGGCACTCAGCTGTTTTCGGGCGGCACCACGCCGCTGTGCGCTTACCAGTTCACCGACTACAACAATCTCGTGGAGGAGCAGGACTTCTACCAGGCTTTCGGTCAGTTGAATGTCGACCTTTCGAACTCCGCACGGTTCAACGCCGATGTCCTCTGGGCCCGAAGCGTCACGCGCACCGCCCTCTCGCCTTCCTACCCATCGACCACGGGCCCCGCGGGTCCCGGTACGCAGTTCAACTATTTCGTGCCCAGCACCAATCCCGGTTTCGCAAATTTCGTGGCTCAGACCGGGTTCCCGGCAACGACTGCCATCCCTGCTCCATACGGCGCGGCGATCCTGCTCTATCGCCCCTTTGCGCTGGGCGGCAATCCGCTGGCGGATTCGCCCTTCGGCAACGAAAGCTTCAGCAAGAACAACAGCTGGCGCGTTTCGGCCGGTTTCGAGTTCGATCTCAATCCCGAGCTGATAGCATCGCTGCAGGGCACTTATATTCAGTCGAGTTCGGAGTCGCTGATTCCGGACTATCTCCCGGTGCGGCTGCAGAACGCGCTCGATGGCCTGGGCGGTCCGAACTGCAATGTCGCCACCGGCACGCCCGGCCAAGGTGGCTGCCAGTTCTTCAACCCCTTCTCGAATGCGATCGCAATCAACCAGATTACCGGCCAGACCAATCCCGGCTTTACTGGCGCCGCGGGCCAGGCGAATGCCAATGATCCGGAATTGATCCGGTTTCTGTTCGGCAACACGGGCACCTTCCAGCAGGAGCAGAACCTCGTAATCGATGCACTCGTTTCCGGGGCCCTGGGTGGGCTGGATCTGGGGGCCGGACCCGTCCAGTTCGGGGTCGGCGCCCAATATCGTTCGACCAATTTCGATACCGAGGGTCGCAATGACGAGGGCCTGTTCCTGAACGATCCCCAGCGCAATCCGTGTCGGATCCCGGGCGACACCTCCTGCGCTGTGCGGACCGGTCCCTTCGCTTTCCTCGGACAGTCACGCGACATCGAGTTGTTCAACGATGTCTATGCCGTGTTCGGCGAAGTCCAGATACCTGTGTTGGACGCGCTCGAGGTCAATCTGGCCCTGCGCTACGAAGACTATGGTGGCCAGACGGGTTCGACGCTCGATCCCAAAGGAAGCTTTCGCTTCGAGGCGACGCCATGGCTGGTGCTGCGCGGTTCGGCCTCGACGACCTTTCGCGGTCCGTTGCCGAGCAACGTCTCGCCCACAACGGTTACCGCGCTTCAGGCGATCGACGCTGCCAACGGCGGGTTTCTCTCCGTGGACATTACGGGCGACCCTGCTCTGCAACCGGAAAGCGCCTTTACCTACAATATCGGCGCGGTCATCCAGAGCCGCAATTTCAACGCCTCGGTCGACTACTGGAGCTACGATTTCGAGGATGCCATTGCCCTGGAAGACGAGAACGCGATTGCCACCGCGGTCATCCCGCAGCGCGGCGGTCTCGCCGATTGCAGCAATCCGCTTGCAAACCGCCTGACCTTCGCGACCAACTGCACTCAAGGGGTCACGAGGGGCGCCGATCTCGCGCGCGTCCAGACCTTCATCGTCAACAGCGCACCGGTAAAAACGAACGGTTTCGACTTCTCGGCCGACTACACGTTCTTCTTCGGCGAAAGCGCTTTCACCATCGGTGGGGCGGCAACCTGGACCTTGAACTACGATGTCGATCCGCAAGTCGTAGGAGGGGTTCAGATCTCCGATGCCTACGACGCCGTGGGCTTTGCGAATTTCGACCGCGCTCCGGGCACGATTTCCGAGTTGAAAGGCAATGCCTTCGCCAACCTCAACCTCGGCAATCTGAATGCGCGCTACGTGTTCCGCTATGCGAGCGGGGTGACGGACGATCGCTGCCCCGAGAACGCACCATGCTTCGTGGCGACCGTTGGAACCAGCTTTGGCGATCGGACGACCGAAACCGATTTCGGCCGCGACATTCCCTCACTGCAGCAGCATGATTTCACGCTGCTGTATGATCTGGCATTGGGGTCTGCCGAGGTGCAGTTGCAGGGCTCGGTCGAAAACATCTTCGACGAAGATCCGCCCGAAGCGCGGTTCGAGCTGGGGTACAATCCGTTTATCGGCAACCCGCTCGGCCGGACATTCCGCCTGGGTGCGAAAGTCCGGTTCTGATCCTTCTGGGTGGCAAAACGACATGGGCCCGGTGCTGAGAAGCGCTGGGCCTTTGGCGTTCAACCGGTGCCGGTGCTCGCCAGATCCCTGACAAAATCCTCGGTCCATTGCTTGACGTTGTCGTCGCGCACGGTGTCGATTGTCGCCTCGTAGCGGCGCTGGCGTTCGGCCAATGGCATGTCGAGCGCCGTGCGGATGGCATAGGCCAGATCGTCGGGGCTGTGCGGATTGACGATCAAGGATTCGGGCATCTGCAGCGCCGCGCCGGCGAATTGCGAGAGGATCAGCACTCCGGGGTCGAGCGGGTCCTGTGCGGCGACATATTCCTTCGCCACCAGGTTCATCCCGTCGCGCAAGGGCGTCACCAGCCCGATCTTGGCCGCACGGAAGAAGCCGAACAGTTCGGCATGGCTGTAACCGCGGTTGACGTAGCGGATCGGGACCACATCCACTTCCGAGCGCGCGCCGTTGATCTGACCCGCCTTCTGCTCGAGTTCGGCGCGGATCTGCTTGTAGCTATCGACATCCTCGCGGCTTGGCGGCGCGATCTGGATGAAGACGAGGTCGCGCACGCGTTCGGGAAATTGGTCGAAGAAGCGCCCGATCCCGTCGAGCCGTTCGGGCAGGCCCTTGGAATAGTCGAGCCGGTCGACCCCGATCATCGCGGTCCGGCGGCGGGTCGAGGAAAGCAGTCGCTGCCCCGCCTGGCGCGCGGCGCCGGTCTCGCCTTGCGCCTGGAAATCGTCCCAGTCGATCCCGATCGGATAGGCCCGGGCATAGGTCGTCCAGCCATCGAGCGTCACCGCGCCGGTCTCCTCGTCGACCACGGCACCCAGCTCCTCGGCGCAGTAATGCAGGAAGCTTTCGCGCCAGTCGACAGTCTGGAAGCCCACGAGATCATATTGCAACATCGTGCGCACGAGGCGCTCGTGATAGGGCAATGACACGAACAGCCGCGTCGGCGGCCAGGGGATGTGCAGGAAGAAGCCGATCCGGTTCTTCAGCCCGCGCGACCGCAGCCGCTCGCCCAGCGGGATCAGATGGTAGTCGTGGACCCATACGAGGTCGTCTTCCTCGATCAGCGGGGTGACGCTTTCGGCGAAGCGTTCGTTGACCCGCTCGTAGCCCTTGCCGGTTTCGCGTTCGTATTCGGTCAGGTCGAGGCGGAAGTGGAACAGCGGCCACAGCGTGGCATTGGCATAGCCGTTGTAATATTCGTCGATATCGCGGTGCGACAGGTCGATCGTCGCGGTGGTCACGCCATCGTGGCGCTGCATCGCGATATTGCCGTCCTCGTCGTCGCTCTCTTCGCCCGACCAGCCGAACCAGATACCCTTGTGATCGCGCAGAGCGGAATTGAGCGCGCCGGCGAGTCCGCCCTGCGCACCGGCGGCGCCACGCGCCTTGGGTACCGCAACCCGGTTCGAGATGACGATGAGTTTGCCTATCGGACTTCACTCCACGGTTTGGACAACAGACCGGCGCAATTGATTACCCCTACGAGCGAGTAGGTCTGGGGGAAGTTCCCCCACAGCTCGCCCGTATCGTAATCGAGGTCCTCGCTGAGCAGTCCCGAGCGGGTAGTGTGGCTGAGCATCGTTTCGAACAGCACCCGCGCCTCGGCATCGCGTCCGACCAGATGGAGCGCCTCGATCAGCCAGAAGGTGCAAACATTGAAAGCGGTCTCGGGCGCGCCGAAATCGTCCTCCGCAGCATAGCGCAGCATGTGATCGCCGCGCCGCAGATCGCGCTCGACCGCAGCGAAGGTCGACAGGAACCGCTCGTTGTCAGGCGAGAGGAAGCGCAATTCGACCATCTGCAGCAGGCTGGCGTCGAGATAGTCGCTCTCGAAGCTGGCGCCGTAGTGGCCGCCCTCTTCGCCATTCTCGACCCAAGCCTCGCTTTCGATCTTGGCGCGGATGGCATCGGCGCGCTGGCGCCAGAACCGGCAGCGATCCTCGCGCCCGAGCCGGTCGGCGACATTGGCGAGCCGATCGCAGGCCGCCCAGCACATCACCGCAGAATAGGTGTGCACTTCCTGACGGGTGCGGAATTCCCATAGGCCGGCGTCGGGCTGGTCGTGCATCGCCCAGGCCATCTCGCCGACCTGTTCGAGGCTCTCGAAATCGCGCTCGTCGGCCATTCGCAGCAGGCGGCGGTCGAAGAAGCCCTGCACCGTCGGCAGGACGATCTGGCCGTAGCAATCGTGTTGCACCTGCTTGAAGGCGGCATTGCCGCGCCGCACCGGGCCCATCCCGCGATAGCCCGCGAGCGCGGTTTCCTGCCCTTCGTTGAGCTCGCTCTGGCCCATCACCGAGTAAAGCGGCTGGATGTGTCCGCCCTTCGCGCCGTCGATGATGTTGCGCAGATAGGCGAGATATTTCTCCAGCACGTCGAGCGCGCCGAGCCGGTTGAGCGCCTGCACCGTGTAGTAGGAATCGCGGATCCAGCAGAAACGGTAGTCCCAATTGCGCTCGCTGTTGGGCGCCTCGGGAACCGAGGTGGTCAGCGCAGCGACGATCGCGCCGGTTTCCTCGTGCTGGCACAGCTTGAGCGCGATGGCGCAGCGGATCACCTCGTCCTGCCATTCGAGCGGAATGTGCAAGCCTCGGGTCCAGTGGGTCCAGTATTTCTCGGTCAGCGCTTCCATCTGGCGCACTTCGGAGCGCAGATTGCCGACGAAGGGCTCGTCGGGGCCGAGGAAGAAATGAATGTCGTGCTCGAGCCGGAAAGTGCGGTCCTCGAGCACATAGCCGACCGGGGCATCGGTGCTCAGCCGCAGCGCCTGCGGTTCGACCAGATAGCGGATGTGATTGGTGCCATTGGTTGTCTCGGCGCGCGTGCCGCCGTAATTCTTCATCGGCGTGAGCACCATCCGCAGCCGCGGCGTGCCCGCCACCGGGCGCAGGATGCGAGTGAAGGCCACCGGACGATACATCCGCCCCGACCGTTCGAAGCGCGGGCAGAAATCGTGAATCTCGACCGCGCTACCGTCTTCGGACTCGAGCCGCGTGACCAGGATCGGGGTGTTGCGGCGGTAATGCTGCGTCGCGGAAACCTGCCCCTCGATTTCGAACCGCCAGACGCCATCCTCGCGCTGGTCGCCATTGAGCAGCGAGCAGAACACCGGATCGCCATCCACGCGCGGCACGCAGCCCCAGGCGAAGGATCCCTCGCTGTCGACGAGCGCGCTGACCTGGCAATTGCCGATCGGCCAGAGTTCGAGATTGGGCGTTTCCAAGGGTCCTACAACTCCAGCCAATTGTGCACTGCGTCAACGTCCGAAAGCCGGAATTGTGCGTGTGTTTCGCGTTGATCGCCAACAAGGATGCCGAATCCGCCCAGTTCCACGCAGGCGGCAAAGCCATCCTCGTCGGTGACGTCGTCGCCTATGAACACCGGTTGCGCGCCGACGAATGGCTGCTGCGCCATGAAGGCGCGCACCGCCCCGCCCTTGTCCGCGCCCTGATGCACCAGCTCTACGACGCATTTGCCGGTCTTGATCGCCAGGCCCTCGCGGGCGGCGATGGTACGCATGAACGCATCGGCGCCTTCGCCGGCTTCGGGGTGGGCGCGATAATGCAGCGCGCAGCCATGCGATTTGGTCTCGAAGATCAGTTCGTGGGCCCGAGCATAGGCCTCGACCTCGGCGATGGTCCCGGCATCGAGCCCACGGGGAACGCCGCCCAGGACGGAGCCATCGGGCCAGCGCCGGTCGGCCCCGTGCGAGCCCGCCCGCGCCACCGCGAGAGGGCCGACATGCGATTCCAGATCCGCCAGCGCGCGGCCGCTGACCAGTGCGAAGCGCCCGTCCAGCCGTTCGGCAAGACGCTCAACCCTAGGCCCCAGTCCTTCCGGCACCTCGATCGCATCGGGACGCGCCGCAATTGCCACCAGCGTGCCATCGAAATCGAGAAACACCGCCACCGGCCCCTCGGCAAGCAGGTCTGCGAGAGATGGTGGCGCAAGAAGCGGAACAATTCGGCCCATGGCGCGCGGCAATAGGGCTTGATGCTGGCAGGTCAAACCCCGAACTCGGACACAGGCGTGGAGGCTGTCGATCGGTCGGAAGAGTGGTGCGCAGAGGGTAGGTGGGATCTCGACCTGACCTGAGGTTTGCGATCCCAGCGCAACTGCCGTCGCCTGTTCGACGACCACGAACCACCCCTGATGTCGACGCGGGCGAATAACTCCCCTCCGCCGACGAGCTTCAACACTTATCAAGAGATTCGGGCTAGGTCGTCGATGCGTTGTTTGCTCAACGCCGTGCAGGGAGCGGAATGGAACATCAGATTCGCCCAGAACATGCACAGGTCGGCATGTATGTGAAAAGCTTCAGCGGCTCATGGTTCGCCCACCCGTTCTGGCGCGCCCATTTTGTTCTCAGGAGCGCGCGCGAGGTCGAACGGGTCCGACATTCGGGGCTCGATTATGTCGTTATCGACGACGCCCTGGGAATCGGTCTGGAAACGACCGCTCCGGAAAAGCCCCGTGCGCCGACGGTTCGGGCAAAGCAACGCCCGCGAGCCCCGGCCTTTGTCGCGCGTCGTCCCTCGCGTGGATGGGCTGAAATAGAACGCGCTCGCGAGCGGTCGGACCGGAAGGAAGCATCGGCGCTACTCACGAAGTCGAAGAAAATCGTGCGCAAGGCGTTCGCGGAGGTACGGCTGGGGCGTGCGATACGGGTCGAGGAAGTCGCGCCGATCGTCGACGATATCCTGCACAGCATCGACCATAATCCGCGCGCTTTGCTCAGCGTCCTTCGCCTCAAGAAGAAGAACGAATATACCTATCTCCATTCGGTTGCCGTCTGCACATTGATGGTCAACGTCGCGATCCACATGGGAAGAAAAGCGGAGGAAATCCGCGACTACGGGTTGGCAGGATTGCTCCACGACGTGGGGAAAATGGAAATCCCGGACAGCATCCTGGACAAGCAGGGTCCGTTGACAGACGAGGAATTTCGCGAGATTCGCAATCACTCCGAATACGGTTACGGGATTTTGTCCCAGTCCGCCGAAGTTCCCGATGCCGCGCTCGACGTTTGCCGCCACCATCACGAAAAAATGGATGGCACCGGCTATCCTTTCGGCCTTTCCCACGATGGCATTTCGACGGTGGCGCGGCTTGGCGCCATTTGCGACGTGTACGACGCTCTGACCTCCAGCCGCGTCTACAAGGATGCCTCGACGCCCACGCAGGCGCTTGCCGCGATGTGGAGTTGGGATGGCCATTTCGATCGCGAGTTGCTGTTCACCTTCATGCAGAGCCTCGGCGTATTTGCTCCAAACTTGATCGTGCGCCTGCGCAGCAACCGCCTCGCCCTAGTGCTGGAACCGACCCGCCCGAACCAGCAGACGCGGGTTCTCGCCTTTTATGCCATTCGCGAAGCAAACTGGATCGCGCCCGAAGAAGTGACCATCGACGACAGCCTCGCGACAGACGGGATCGTCGGCCTGGCCGATCCGGTGGAATGGGACCTCGGCGAGCATGACGCGATCGTGGGGCGATTGTTGAGCCCGATGGTCCAAAGCCAAGTGGCTTGACCGGCCTCCCGGCCAACCGCGATCGGAAACTTCCCGGTGCGATGATTTGCTACGCTGAACCTTGCTCCATCCAAATTTGTCGTTTCTCTCCAAGGCGGCCAATCCGTCGCATGCTAAAACCGGTATGATAATTCCGATTATTCATAACCCGGAGAGCCGCCTTGGAGCGCAGAAGAAACAACCGTTCGATAACGAACAGGGAGGTTGTGGCGCACGATCCAGCGAGTCCGATCAAGGCTAGGATACTGGATCTCTCGGTCTCAGGGTGCAAGGCCCTGAGCGATAGTCGCCAGATAGCGCCGGGCGTGGCCGTACTCATTGACTTCTCCGAGAACACGACGATCGGCGGACAGGTCGTTTGGCGCGAAGCAGACTTGTTTGGCGTTCGTTTTGACCAGAATATCAGCGTAGAGACCGTTACGCTCTTCACTCAAGACGAGAGCGTTGAGATCAAGGGTGAGTCGTTCGTTCGCGATCGGTTCGGTCGGCGTCTTCCCAACCTGGGGGCCGGAACTTACTTGAACTGCAGTTAGAAGCGGGTCGCGACTGGCAGTCCCGAGGGGCGGCCCATGTCTTACCATCCAGTCGACGTCTTTTGCGGGACCATCAAATGGGCGCCCATGGTTGGGTCCTCGTCGCCGGCGAACCTAGTGCGATGATGGCTTAAACGGGATCCAATTGCCGAAAAACGACCCCTTTCTGCAGCGGGCCGACGGACCGCATGACCCGCCCCGCCCGCTGCAGACTGGTATCAGGTTTGGATGCGTTCGACAGTCGCAACATTGCCCTCGGGATCCTTGGAGGTCCAGACGCCGTTCTCATCGACTCCTTCGGTGTTGCATTGCTCCGTCGCACCTTCTTTGTCCTCGGTGTAGCAATACTGTTCGGGCGACTTCTGCACCCATGTGCCCGTCTCTACGACTTCCCCATCGACCATCCCGACATAGGTGCCATCCGCACGCAACTCTTCCATGATGACCACGCCTTCCGAAGTCGTGACCTTGTAATTGCCGGCCGCGGGCTGGCCGTCGGCGGCAAGCGCTTGCGTTTCGGGAAGCGCCTGCGCCTCGGGCATTGCAACGTCCTCGGTAGGTTCGGTCTGTGTATCGGCCTCAGAACAGGCGGCAACGGCCGCCAGCGCGGCGAAAAGCATGATCCGCTTCATTGAACATCCCCAATCCTGTCACGAAAGCAAACGCCTCGCCTTCGCGACTCGCGAACCCTGCTTGACAGTATAATGAAGCTGGAAATCTGCCAATATTTTCTTGGGACCGAGGATTGCGTAGCTCTCGCAACGTCGCAAAATGCTTGTGGCATCGCAAATATTGATGCGGGCCTTCCACTTTACTGGAGGACAACGCAGAATGATCCGTGAGAGTGGCCTGGTCCCGGCATGGGTGGCGGCCAGGTCAAACCCGATCCTGCGCAATGGCGGTGTTTCGAAAAGTGGTAGCGGAGGAGGGACTCGAACCCCCGACACGCGGATTATGATTCCGCTGCTCTAACCAGCTGAGCTACTCCGCCCCATGGGCGCTGCGCGGGGGCCGAAACCCTTGTGGCAGCTTCCCGCATGCGCGGGAACAGGCGGCGCGTTTAGGGCGGGGTCGCGATGCGGTCAACCGCGAAAGGCGAAGCGCCGCACGAACTCCCACGGACCGCCCAGATAGCGGTGCAGCGCCAGCCCCGGAAACGCGAATTCGCGCGGCTCGATGGTGCCGGCCAGCCGCGCCTGCAGCGCCTTGGCCTCTTTGGGCGCGACCTTGTTCTGGATCGTCACATGCAACCGCGGGCGGTGCTGGTCCTGCGCGGTCAGAAGTCCGTGAAGATGTTCGGCCACGGCGTCGCGCAGATCGAGGATGCCAGGGCTCGACAGCTTGAGCGCGGTGCCGCTGCCCAGCGGCATCAGGCCCTCCAGACGCGCACGGATCGGCGCGATGCTCCCCACCTCGCGCGCCAGCAGGCGGCGCAGCTCGTCCTCGCATTGCGGAGGGATGGCGTGGAACAGCGTGACATGCGCTTCGAGATGGTTGCGCCCGGGCGGGAAATGCGCGGTGCGCAGATCGGTGGCCCAGCGATGCAGTTCGGGCGGCAGTTCCGCCGTCAGGATGAGTGCCCCGTCCGCCACCGCCTAGTTCTACATTTCCCCGCGCTGACGCCGCAGCGCGAACCATTTCTCGACGTTGCGATTGTGCTCGGCGAGCGTCTCGGCGAAGGCGTGCCCCCCGGTGCCGTCGGCGACCATATAGCGTGCATCGGTGGCCTCGGGGTCGAGCACCGCAGCGATTGCCTCGCGCCCGGGATTGGTGATCGGCCCCTTGGGCAGGCCGGTCATCGAATAGGTGTTGTAGTCGTTGATATCGGCAATCTCCGACTGGCGGATGCGCCGGCCGAGCGGTTTGCCGCGCGTGATCGGATAGATGATCGTCGGATCGGCCTGGAGCATCATCCCGTCCCTGATCCGGTTGGAATAGAGCCCGGCGACCATCCGCCGTTCGCGCGCGACCCCGGTTTCCTTCTCGACGATCGAGGCGAGGGTCACCGCATCGCGGACATTGTCCACCGCTATATCGGGTTTGCGGCGCGGCCAGGCCTCGGCGAGATAGTTCTGCATCGCCGCCTGCATCCGTGCGAGCACCGCAGCGCGTTCTTCGCCGCGTTCGAAATCATAGCTGTCGGGCAGCACCGAGCCCTCGACCGGGACCGGGATCTCGCCCTGAAGCAGCGGCTCGGCCATCAGCCGCTCGTGGACGATGATCGACGGGGTGCCCTCTGGGATGGTGATCATCCGCCGGATCGGCTGTGAGTGCTGGAGGATATCGAGCAGCCCGGCCTGGCTGGCGCTGGCGGGGAGCAGGAACTCGCCCGCCTGGACCGGGTCGGAAGAGCCCAGGATCTTGGCGCGCAGCAGGAAGGAATCCGCCGCGGCGATCACGCCGTCTTCCTCCATCTTGTAGGCGACCGAAGTCAGCGTCGCACCCGAGGGAACGATGAAAGCGGTGTCCTCCTCGAGTTCGGCGCTGGAATACCAGCCGCTCGCGAACCAGATCGCGGCGAGCGCGACGAGGAGAGCGAGCCCGGCCGCGGCGATGCAGCCGATGCGTTTCATGTCAGTCGACCTTTTGCATGATCAGGCTGGCGTTGGTGCCACCGAAACCGAAGCTGTTGTTGAGCACCGCGCGGACATCGCGCTTCCTTGCCACCAGCGGCACCAGATCGACGCCCTCGGTGCCCTCGTCCGGGTTGTGGAGGTTGAGCGTGGGCGGGACGACCTGGTCGCGGATCGCCAGCAGGCAGAAGATGGCCTCGACCGCGCCAGCGCCGCCGAGCAGATGGCCGATCGCCGATTTGGTGCTCGACATCGAGGCACCGCCCAGATCCTTGCCGAAGACGCGCATCGCGGCGGCCAGTTCGATCGTGTCCGCCATGGTCGAGGTGCCGTGGGCGTTGATGTAATCGATGTCGCTCGTGTCGAGCCCGGCCTTCTTGAGCGCCATCCGCATCGCCAGTTCGGCGCCCTTGCCCTCGGGGTGCGGAGCGGTGACGTGATAGGCATCGCCCGACAGGCCGTAGCCGGTCACTTCGCCATAGATCTTGGCGCCGCGCGCCTTGGCGCGCTCGTATTCCTCGAGCACGACCACGCCCGCACCCTCGCCCATGACGAAACCGTCGCGGTCGCGGTCATAGGGGCGGCTGGCTTCGGTCGGGCGGTCGTTCATGCTCATGTTGAGCGCACGCGCCTGCGCGAAACCGGCGATGCCCAGCGGGTTGATGGTGCCTTCCGCGCCGCCCGCCAGCATCACGTCGGCATCGTCGTCGCGGATCATCCGCGCGGCATCGCCGATCGAATGCGCGCCGGTCGAACAGGCGGTGACCACCGCATGATTGGGGCCCATGAAGCCGTATTTGATCTGCACCTGGCCAGTGATGAGGTTGATCAGGCGTCCGTGGACGAAATGCGGGCTGACCCGGCCCGGGCCGCGCTCGTGCAGATTGACCGATTCCTTCTCGATCCCCGGCAGTCCGCCGATACCCGAGCCGATCGAGCAGCCGGTCCGCAACTTTTCTTCTTCCGACATGTCGGTGAGACCGGCGTCTTCGAGCGCCTGCCCGGCGGCGTCGATGCCGAAGATGATGAAGGGATCGACCTGGCGCTGGATCTTGGGGTCGACACGGCGATCGGGATCGAAGCCCCAGGCGTGGTCCTTGGGCTTCACCTCGCAGGCGATCTTGCACTTGTAGTCCGACGCATCGAAGTGGGTGATCGGCCCTGCGCCGCTTTCGCCCGCAAGAATGTTCTTCCAGACCGTTTCCACATCGCTCCCCAAGGGAGTGACCAGACCAAGCCCTGTAACGACCACTCGACGCATGTGTGTCTCCGAAAAATGCAACAGGCCCGGCCCGCTACCGGGTCGGGCCTGTCCGGTCCCGCTCGCTCACTGGCGGCGGGTTGAGCAGATGGGCCCGATCAGCCCTTGTGCTCTTCGATGTACTTGGTGGCGTCGCCGACGGTGGCGATCTTCTCGGCCGCATCGTCGGGGATTTCAACGCCGAACTCTTCCTCGAACGCCATGACCAGCTCGACGATGTCGAGGCTGTCTGCACCCAGATCGTCGATGAAGCTGGCTTCCTGGGTGACCTTGTCGGCCTCGACGCCGAGATGCTCGACGACAATCTTCTGCACGCGGTCGGCCGTATCGCTCATAATATTCTCTCTTGGCTTGGGGTTACCGATTTGTCTGTCGCCCTAATGAACGCGGCGAGGGAGCGCAAGAGGCTGGCGTGGCCCATCCGGACGCGGCTGCCGTAGCGGCCATGCCGGATGGAGGAGATTTTTGCCCCGCCGAACGCTCCCCGCCGGTTCAGTCGCCGATATTGTCGGTGCGGACTTTCTTGGCGTCGTCCACCTGCGGCGGCTCGATGGTGCGGATGCTGAGCTCGCGCAGCTGCTTGGCGCTGACCACCGAGGGCGCGCCCATCATCAGGTCCTGAGCGCGCTGGTTCATCGGGAAGGCGATCACCTCGCGGATATTGGGTTCGTCGGCGAGCAGCATCACGATGCGGTCGATCCCCGGAGCCGAACCGCCATGCGGCGGGGCGCCGAGCTTGAACGCCTCGATCATGCCCGAGAAGTTCGCATCGACTTCTTCCTTGGAGTATCCGGCGATCTCGAACGCCTTGTACATGATGTCGGGTCGATGATTCCGAATCGCGCCCGAGCTCAATTCGTAGCCGTTGCACACGATGTCGTATTGCCAGGCGAGGATATCGAGCGGGTCCTGGCTTTCCAGCGCCTCCATCTCGCCCTGAGGCATCGAGAAGGGGTTGTGGCTAAAATCGACGCGCTTGGCGTCCTCGTCATATTCGAACATCGGGAAATCGACGATCCAGCAGAATTTGAAGCAATTCTCCTCGATCAGCCCCAGCTCCTCGGCGACGCGGGTGCGCGCGGCGCCGGCCAGCTTGGCGGCGTCCTTCTCCTTGCCGGCGGAGAAAAACAGTCCGTCATTCTCGCCCAGCCCCAGCTCGTCGTAGAGCTTCTGCATGTTCTCGGGCCCGTGGTTCTTGGCGATCGGTCCGCCGAACTCGCCGCCCTTGCGGGTGACATAGCCCAGCCCGGCAAAGCCTTCGCGCCGCGCCCAGTCGTTCATGTCGTCGAAGAACTTGCGGCTCTTGTCCTGCGTCGCGGGCGCCGGGATCACCCGGACGCGCCCGCCGCCGCCGACGATCTTTTCGAACAGGCCGAAGCCCGATTTCTGAAAATGGTCGGTCACGTCCGAAATGATCAGCGGGTTGCGCAAATCGGGCTTGTCGGTGCCGTATTTGAGCAGCGCCTCGGCATAGGGGATGCGCGGGAATTCGCCTGCGGGGGTGACGCTCTTGTCGCCCGAAAACTCTTCGAACACGCCAGCCAGCACCGGCTCGATCGTCTGGAAGACGTCCTCCTGGGTGACGAAGCTCATCTCGAAATCGAGCTGGTAGAATTCGGGCGCACGATCGGCGCGCAGATCTTCGTCGCGGAAGCAGGGCGCGATCTGGAAATAGCGGTCGAAGCCAGAGACCATCAGCAGCTGCTTGAACATCTGCGGCGCCTGCGGGAGCGCATAGAAACGTCCGGGATGCAGGCGGCTCGGGACGAGATAATCGCGCGCGCCCTCGGGGCTCGACGCGCCAAGGATCGGCGTCTGGAACTCGGAAAAGCCCTGGTCGATCATCCGCCCGCGCAGGCTGGTGATGACCCGGTTGCGTAGCATGATGTTGGCGTGGACCCGCTCGCGGCGCAGGTCGATGAAGCGGTATTTGAGGCGGATGTCCTCGGGGTATTCCTGCTCGCCCGCAACCGGCAGCGGCAGTTCGCCGGCGCGGCTCTGTACGGTTGCCGAACGCGCATAGACCTCGATCGCGCCGGTGGGGAGGTTCGGATTGACCGTTCCCTCGCTGCGCGCCTTGACCGTGCCGTCGATGGTGACCACCGATTCCAGCTTGAGTCCGTCGAGCAGCGCCAGCGCTTCGCTGTCCTCGTCGGCGACGAGCTGCGTCATCCCGTAGTGATCGCGCAGATCGACGAACAGCACCCCGCCATGGTCGCGCTTCTTGTGCACCCAGCCCGACAGGCGGACGGTGTCGCCGACATCGTCCTTCGTCAGCGCGGCGCAGGTGTGGGTACGATAGGCGTGCATCTGGAAGTCTTTCACATTTGGGATGTAAGGCGCTAGAGGCGTCCATCGATTGGGCGTGGCGCGCTCCTTAGCAGGAAACGCGCGCGCTAACAGGGCATGACCAAAGCTTTGTCAAGGCGAGCGGTCGGCCGGGGGCGGTACTCCGCCCACAGAGAAGAAATGAACGATGAAAATCCACGAACTGATCACCACCACCGACGCGCTCGCCGAACTGTGCGAGCGTCTGGCGAAGAGCGATTTCGTCACCGTCGACACCGAATTCATGCGCGAGAACACCTATTGGCCCGAGCTGTGCCTGGTGCAGATCGCCAATCAGGAAGAGGCCGCGGCGATCGACCCGCTGGCCGACGGGATCGACCTCAAGCCGCTGTGGGATCTGATGTGCGACAATGAGGACGTGCTCAAGGTCTTCCACGCCGGGGGGCAGGACGTCGAGATCGTCCACAACTTCACCGGCAAGACTCCGCATCCCATCTTCGACACCCAGATCGCGAGCATGGCGATCAGCCAGTCCGAGCAGATCGGTTATGCCAATCTGGTCGAAAGCTGGCTGGGCTTCACGGTCGACAAGGGCGCGCGCTTCACCGACTGGAGCCGCCGCCCGCTGTCCGACCGCCAGATCGAATACGCCATCGGCGATGTCACCCATCTCTCGACCATCTTCCCGCGGATGCTCAAGAAGCTGATCAAGACCGGGCGCGGCGGCTGGCTCGATGCCGAGATGGACAAGCTCTCCGACCCCGCCAATTACGTCAACGAGCCGGGCGAGGCGTGGAAGCGCATCCGCCAGCAGGGTCGCAACCCCGCGGTGCTCGGCCGGTTGAAGGCGCTCGCCGCCTGGCGCGAGGGCGAGGCGCAGCACAAGAATATCCCGCGCGGCCGGATCGTGCGCGACGAGACGCTGTCCGATATCGCCGGCCACCCGCCCAAGAGCCAGGGCGATCTCGCCAAGGTCCGCGGGCTCTCCAACGCCTGGCGCGACAACGATATCGGCAAGCGGATGATGAAGGTCCTCGAACAGGCCGAGCCGTTGCCCAAGGAAGAACTGCCGCTCAAGATGAAACGCGGCGCGCCGCTGGGCAAGGAAGGCGCGCTGGTCGCAGACCTGCTCAAGCTGCTGCTCAAGATCCGCGCCCGCGAGATCGATGTCGCCTCGCGCCTGCTCACGCGCACCGAGGAGATGGAAGCGCTGGCCGCAGGGGTGCGCGACCTGCCGATCCTCCAGGGCTGGCGCTACGAAGTCTTTGGCAAGGACGCGCTCGAACTGGTCGAGGGCCGCACCGCCTTCGCAGTCAAGCGCGGCAAGCTGCACATGACGCATATGGAGAAATCCGCACAGCGGGAAGCCGACGCGCTCGATGACGATGACGATCTGTCCGACGAGGACCTGCGCGACAACGACGATTTCATCGATGAAGACGGCGACGGCGAGGACGATCGCGACGCCAAGCAGGCGGCCGGATGAGCACCTATCTGCCCACCATCAAGCAGCTGCAATATCTGGTTGCGCTGTATGAGCATGGGCATTTCGGGCGCGCCGCCGAAGCGAGCTTCGTTTCGCAATCCACGCTCAGCGCGGGTATCCGCGAGCTGGAATCGCTGCTCGGCGTGACACTGGTCGAGCGCAGCCGCCGCGTCGTACGCTTCACCGCGCTGGGTCAGGAAGTGACCGAGAAGGCGCATCGCATCCTGCGCGAAGCGGAGGAACTCTCCGATCTGGTCAAGGCGGCGGGCAAGCCGCTCGCCGGCCAGTTGCGCATGAGCGTGATCCCCACGATTGCGCCCTTCATGCTCCCTCGCATCCTCCCGCGGTTGCGGCGCGAACGCCCCGATCTCAAACTGATGCTGCGCGAGGAAACCAGCGCCGACGCGGTCGAATCGCTCCAGCATGGTCGCGCGGATTGCGTGCTGCTGGCGCTGCCCTTCGCCACAGGCGAGGTCGAGAAGGCGCATATCACCGACGACATCCTGCATGTGGCGCTGCCGCATGACGACCCGCGCGACCCGCCCGCCGAGATTCCGACGAGCATGCTCGAGGAAGGGCGGCTGCTGTTGCTGGAAGATGGCCATTGCCTGCGCGATCACGCGCTGGCGGCCTGCGACCGGCCGGGCCTGCGCGCCTCGGCTTCCATGATCGCCACCAGCCTCCACACTTTGGTGCAGATGGTCGACAACGGCCTTGGGGTCACCATGCTGCCGCAGATGGCGATCGATGCGGGGATATTGAACGGAACCCGGGTCGTCGCGCGCCCGCTTGAGGCTATCGATGCCAAGCGAGAAATCGCGCTGGTCTGGCGGAAGAACTCGCCGCGCCGCAGCGATTTCGAACTGCTCGCAGAAGAATTGCGCGCTGGCTGATCAGTCCAGTCCCGGCATTCAGTCCATGTGCTTGAGGCCGACCCGCAGATAGTCCCAGCCGGTGATCAGCGTCAGGATCGCGGCCGCCCATAGCGTCCAGATCCCCACCGTATGCGGCACGTTGAACAGCGTCTCGGCAGCGATGAAATTCCAGTTCGGAAGCGCACCGGCCAGGATCAGCGCGCCGAGCGAGACCATCTGGAAGGTGGTCTTCCACTTCGCCAGCCGGCTGACCGGCATCGAGACCTGCAACCCGCCGAGAAATTCGCGCAGGCCCGACACCGCGATCTCGCGCACCAGGATTATCAGCCCCGCGATGACATGGAAATCGCCCACCAGCGGTCCGCGCAGCCAACCTTGCGCGGTCAGCACGAGAATCACCGCGGCGATCATGATCTTGTCGGCGATCGGGTCGAGGAAGATGCCCAGCCGGCTGACCGCACCGCTCGAGCGCGCCAGATAGCCGTCGAAGTAATCGGTGATCCCCATCAGGCAGTAGAGCGCGAAGGCGAGGGCATAGCCCAGCTGCCAGTCGGGCCACCACAGCAGGAAGGCAAGCAATGGTACCGCGACGATGCGCGACAGGGTCAGAAGATTGGGCAGCGTCAGCATCGTCCACCCCCTAGCGCGGGATTGGGCCGGGCAAAAGCGCTGCTTTATCCTTTGTCAGCGCCCGGCGGTGCTCTAGGGGCGAGCGACCTGTCTTAACCAAGGACACGCGCGCGGATATGACCACCACGACCAGATTGCTGTCGCGAAGACGCTTCCTGCCGCTGTTCTGCACGCAATTGCTCAACGCCTTCAACGACAATCTCTACAAGACCGCGATGGTGCTGTTCGTGGTCTACAGCGTCTACAATTCCGAAGAGAGCGAATCGATGTTCTCGGGCATCGCTTCGGCGCTGTTCATCATTCCCTTCGTCGTATTCTCCGCGATCGCCGGGCAGCTGGCCGACATGCGCGACAAGGCGCGGATCATCCGGATCGTCAAATTGTGCGAATTCGGCATCATGACGCTGGGCGCCACCGGACTGTTCCTCGCCTGGCGCGGTATCGCGGTCGATGTCTTCGCGATTCCACTGATGTTGTTCGCGCTGTTCCTCGCCGGCGTCCAGTCGACCTTCCTCGGCCCGATCAAATACGCGATCCTGCCGCAGCATTTGCGCAGACGAGAGGTTCTGGCCGGCACCGGCCTGGTCGAGGCGGGCACCTATGTGGCGATCCTTGCGGGCACGATCCTGGCCGGGGTCATCCCGGTCGAATACGCCGCTGCGGGCATCCTGGTGACCGCGGTGATCGGCTATCTGGTGAGCCGCAAGATCCCCGACGCGCCGCCGATGGGCAAGGTCGAACCGATCGACTGGAATGTGTGGCGCAGCTCGATCCGCCTGATATCCGGCTGCATGCACGACCGGCAGGTGTGGTATGCAATCCTCGCGATCAGCTTCTTCTGGACCATCGGCGCGGTGCTGTTCATCCAGTTCCCGCCGCTGGCCAAGAACGTGCTGATGGCGAGCAAGGAAGTCGCCAGCCTGTTCCTGGTGATGTTCTCGATCGGGGTCGCGATCGGGTCGGTGAGCATCAACACGCTGCTCAGGAACGAGGTTTCGGCCAAATACGCGCCCGTATCGGTGATCGTGATGGGGGTGTTCGTGATCGGCTTCTACCTCATCGCACGCAACTGGAACGGCGATGTTTCGAGTGGCCTGCTGACGATCGGCGAATTCGTGGTCCAGCCGATGGCGTCGCTGCTGCTGCTCAGCCTGCTCGGGATCGCGATTGCGGGCGGCATGTTCGTCGTCCCGCTCTACGCCTTTCTCACCACAAGGGTGGCGCCCGAGCAGGCCTCGCGCACCATCGCGGCGAACAATATCGTCAATTCCTTCGCCATGGTCGGCGGATCGCTGCTGGCGATGGGCCTGACCGCGCTGGGCATGGCGGTGATCGAGCAGGTGCTTTTGAGCGCGGCGATGTGTCTGATTTCGGCCTGGCTCGGGCGCCGGCTTTACCGGATCGAACTCGCCGCAGAGGCGGGAGCCTAGACCAGGAAGGCGAGCGTCGCGGCGAAGGTGGCGAAATAGGTCGTCGCCACGCCGCGGACATCGCTAGCGGTCAGCCGCCAGGATTGCGGCCGCGGGTCGCTCTCCTCGATCTGGCGCACGTGCGGCGGAAGGCTGGCCCGAAAGGGGTGGCGGGCAGTTTCATCGGTGAGGACAAGGGATCTTCTCATGGCATGGTGTTAACCTTTCGGTAACCATAACGCTCCCCCCAAAATGCAAATTGCTCCGTTCTGGCACAGCATCGGGCAGCAATGCGCCGCACCCGGGGTGATTCCTGTCGATTGCCTGCGCGCGCGCGTCCGGTTAACCCCGACCAATGATTCAGACATCCCCCGCCGGCACGACGCCGGGTGCCGCCCGCCTGCTGGTCGACTGCCTTATCGAACAAGGCTGCGATCGCATTTTCACCGTGCCGGGCGAAAGCTTCCTGCCCGTGCTCGACGCGCTGCATGGCGAGACCCGGGTCGATGTGGTGACCTGTCGGCAGGAAGGCGGCGCCGCCTTCATGGCCTGCGCCGACGGGACCATGACCGGCCGCCCGGGCGTGTGCTTTGTCACCCGCGGGCCCGGCGCCACCAACGCCAGCATCGGGGTCCATGTCGCGATGCAGGATTCGCAGCCAATGATCCTGTTCGTCGGCGATGTCGCTTCCTCGATGCGCGACCGCGAGGGCTTTCAGGAGATGGATTTCGCCGCCTTCTTCGGCCCGATCTGCAAATGGGCCGCGCGGATCGACGATGCTGCGCGCATTCCCGAATATGTCGCCCGCGCCTATGCCACCGCGATTGCAGGGCGGCCGGGTCCGGTGGTGCTGGCACTGCCCGAGGACATGCTCGGGCAAGCGGTCGATGCCGTACCACGCCCCTTCGTCGCCCGCCCCGCGCAGGCGCCCTGCCCCGACGCGATGCAGGCGATGATGGCGCTGATCGCCGATGCCGCCGCGCCCATCGCCATCATCGGCGGGGCGGGCTGGAGCGCCAAGGCGCGCGCGCATTTCCAGCTTTTCGCCGAACGGCTCGGCCTTCCGGTCGCGACAGCCTTCCGCCGCCAGGATGCGATCAGCCCGTCGAGCCCGGTCTATGCCGGCAATCTCGGCTATGGTCCCAATCCGAAGCTGGTGGAGCGAGTACGGGATGCCGACCTCGTCATCGCGGTCGGCGCCCGGCTCGGCGAGGCGACCACCGATGGCTACACCGTGCCCGCGCTGACGGGTCCGGACCGCACACTGGTCCATATCCACCCCGACCCCGAGGAGTTGTCGCGGGTCTACCAGACCGATCTCGCGATCTGCGCCGACATGGGCGAATTCGCCGAATCCGCCGCTTTGTGGGATGATGACGCGCCGATCGATTTCGACGCCGGGGCGCAGGCGCATGCCGAGTGGCTGCAATGGGCCACAGCCCACCCGACCGAGCACGCGCTCGACATGGGGGCCTGCGTCCAGTTCATGCGCGACACGCTCCCCGCGGATACGGTCATCTGCAACGGCGCGGGCAATTTTTCGGGCTGGTGGCACCGCTACTGGCGCTACGAGGGCTTCCCCAGCCAGCTCGCCCCGACTGCCGGGGCGATGGGCTACGGCGTTCCCGCCGCGGTCGCCGCCTCGAGCCGCTTTCCCGACCGCATGGTCGTCGCACTCGCGGGCGATGGCGATTTCCTGATGAACGGGCAGGAGCTGGCGACTGCGGTCCAGCACGGCTGCGACATGATTGTGATCGTGGTCGACAACGGCGCCTACGGCACAATCCGCATGCATCAGGAGCGCGAGTTCCCCGCGCGGATATCCGCCACCGAACTCGTCAATCCCGACTTCGCCGCGCTGGCAGAGGCCTTCGGTGGCTGGTCGGCGCGCGCCGAGACCACGCAGCAGTTCAAGGACGCGCTGGTCGCCGCGAAGGGGCGCAGCGGGCTGCGCCTCATCCATTGTCGCATCGAGATCGAACAGCTCGCCGCCAGCGGCGCCAGTGTCAGCGGCTTGCGCGCTCGTGCCGCCCCGTCATCAGATACCGGCCATACTTAGGATCACCGACCATTCGTCGGGCGCGATCTCGGCGACCGACAGCCGAGAATAGCGCACCAGCTGGCACTCGGCGAGCTTGGGCTCGGCCTTGATCTGCTTGAGCGTCACGGGATGCGGCAGCTTGGTCTTGGGCTTGACCTTGACCGCGGCCCATTTGCCTTCGGGACCGGTCGGATCGGTGATGCCCGCCACGCTGATCTCGCAGATCCCGACGATTTCGAGCCCTTCGCGCGAGTGATAGAAGAACGCCTGGTCCCCCACCGCCATCGCCGCGAGATTGTTCTTGGCCTGATGGTTGCGCACTCCGTCCCATGTGCCCTCGCCTTCGGCGACGAGATCGTCCCAGCCATATTTGAACGGTTCGGATTTCATCAGCCAGTAGCGGGGCATGGGGGCAGGGTCCTTATCTCGTGGGGTCTCGTCGCGTTTCGGTTGCGGCGGCGATAGGCAATCCCCGCGCGCTCCGCCACCGCCAATCCGGAGGTTTTTCGGGCGCGCATGGTGCCCGCAGCCGGCACGCTTAACCGGTTCTTCAGCCTCTTCGGGCATAGGTTCCTCGGTCGCTCAGCATGAAGGGGGCGAAACTTGACTGAACCAACGTCATTCCGCCAGGCGGTGACCGATAAATTCTCCCAGTCCGGCCGCCGGGAAAGGGACGTCGTCGCGTTCGGCATCGCCGCCGCTGCGATCATCCTTTTCATTGGCACCGGTGGAACGGTCATGCCCCAATTGGTCAGCGCGTGGCGCGGGCTGGCCGAACAGCCCGATCTGCTGCTGACCAATGCGCTCCTGCTCAACATCGCCCTGATCCTGCTGGGCTGGAACCGCTACAAGTCGATGCATGCCGAACTGGGCGATCGCCGCCGCTCGGAAGAGGAAGCCCGGCGGCTCGCTGAAATCGACCCGCTTACCGGCTGCTACAACCGCCGCAGCATCGCTCCGGCCATGGCCGAGCTGCTCGCCGAGGCCCAAAGCGAAGGCCGGGCGCTGGCGGTGATCCTGGTCGATCTCGACAATTTCAAACAGGTCAACGACCTCAACGGTCACAATGTCGGCGATGCCGTCCTCACAGAGACTTCGGAGCGGATGGGCGACATCCTGCCCGCCGATGCCCTGCTCGCGCGGCTGGGCGGCGACGAATTCGCCGCTGCGGTTGTCTATGATCCGGTCATGCCCGACAAGATCGAGCATCTCGCCTCGCTCCTCATCGAGCGCGTCGCCCAGCCGATCGCGGTCAACGACACCGTAATCGAGATCACCATGTCGGTGGGCATCGCCAGCAGCGTCAATCTCGTCAGGCCGGTGGATGCCGAGATCTCGACCCGGCTGATCCACAAGGCCGATATCGCGATGTATCAGGCCAAGAAACAGGGCAAGAACCGCTTCTTCTGGTTCGAACCGGCGATGGAACAGGAATTGCGGTTCCGCAACGAGCTGGAAAGCGGCATCCGCAAGGGCATCGCGAAGGGCGAATTCGTCCCCTTCTACGAACAGCAGATCGATCTCGAGACCGGCGAACTCGTGGGCTTCGAAATGCTCGCGCGCTGGCTCTCGCCAGAAATGGGCGTGGTCGGGCCCGATATCTTCATCCCCATCGCCGAGGAAATCGGCGTGGTCGCGGAAATGTCCGAGAACCTGATGAAGCAGGCTTTCGAAGACGCCAAGCGCTGGAACCCCAAGCTGACGCTGTCGGTCAATATCTCGCCGGTGCAGATGCGCGATCCGTGGTTTGCGCAAAAGCTGATCAAGCTTCTGCTGCAGCACAATTTCCCGCCCTCGCGTCTGGATATCGAGATCACCGAGAGCGCGCTGCACGACAATGTCGGGTTGGTGCGCAGCATGATAACCAGTCTGCGCAACCAGGGTGTCCGCGTCAGCCTCGACGATTTCGGCACTGGCTATGCCAGCCTGTCGCAATTGCGTTCGCTGCCCTTCGACCGCCTCAAGATCGACCGCAGCTTCATCCGCGAACTCAACACCGGCGAGGCGGGCTCCCAATTGGTCGATGCCATCATCTCGATGGGCAATGGGCTCAAGATGCCGATCACAGCGGAGGGGATCGAGAACGAGGTCATTCTCGATTTGCTGCGCAAGATGGGCGGGCTCAAGGGCCAGGGTTACCATTACGGCCGCCCCGAACCCGCCGACCAGGTGCTGACCCGGCTCCAAGACAGCGGACTGCTTTCGGGAGCCGAGACCAATGCCGCCGATCAACTGGCCCGGCCGATCGTCGGCAATCGCGCGGTCTGACTCGCCCCGGGGTGGAAATTCGCCGCCCGGCGGCATAGATGCGCGCAGACATGCGCGTTCCCTTCATCAAGATGCACGGCCTCGGCAATGATTTCGTCGTGCTCGATGCGCGCGCCAATGCCCTGCCGGCGATGACCGCGCGCACCGCCGCGGCGCTGGCGGACCGGCGCGAAGGAATCGGCTGCGACCAGCTGGTGCTGCTCGAGCCCAGTTCGAACGCCGATTTCCGCATGCGAATCTTCAACAGCGACGGCGGCGAAGTGGGCGCCTGCGGCAATGCCGCGCGCGCGGTGGCGCTGCTCCACGGCAGCGCGGCGCGGGTCGAAACCGCCGGCGGAATTATCAGCGTGGAACCCGATGGCGATGGCGCGCGGGTCGATATGGGCCGCCCGCGCTTCGACTGGGACGCGATCCCGCTCGCCTATCCGATGGACACGCTGTCCATGCCCGTCGGCTGGGAGGACATGACCGACCCCGCCGCGGTCAATGTCGGCAATCCGCACGTCGTCTGCTTCGTCGCGGATTGCGACGCCATCGCGCTCGAGCAGCTCGGTCCGACGATCGAGAGCGATCCGCTCTTCCCCGAGCGCGTCAACGTCAATTGCGCCACCGTGGAAAGCCGGGACCGCATTCGCCTCAGGGTGTGGGAGCGCGGCGCAGGCCTGACCCGCGCCTGCGGTACCGGCGCCTGCGCCACCGCGGTGGTCGCGATGCGGCGCGGACTGGTCGACAACCGGGTCACGGTCGTGCTCCCCGGCGGTCCGCTGACGATCGAATGGGCGGACACCAATCCGGCTGTGGGCGCCAGCATCGTGATGACCGGCCCCGCGACCGAAGCCTATCGCGGTTCTTTCGAGTGGGACGATTACGCGTGAGCGCCGAGGTGATTTCGCTCGGCTGCCGGCTCAACCTGTCCGAAAGCGAAGATATCCGCGCCATGCTGGGCGGCGCCAACGATCTGGTCGTGGTCAACAGCTGCGCGGTTACGATGGAAGCGGTGCGCCAGACCCGCCAGGCGATCCGCAGGGCGCGCCGGGCGCATCCCGATGCGCGGCTGCTGGTGACCGGCTGCGCCGCAGACATCGAACGCGAGCAGCTTGCCGCCATGCCAGAAGTCGATGGTTTGATCGCCAACGCCGACAAGCTCGATCCGCGCGCCTGGAACGTGCCTGCGCGCCCCGCCCCGGTCGCGAGCCTTCACACCCGCGCTTTCATCGCGGTCCAGAACGGCTGCGACCACGCCTGCACCTTCTGCGTCATCCCGCAGGGCCGCGGACCCAGCCGCTCGCTGAGTGTGGGTCAGGTCTGCGCCGAGGTCGAACGACACTGCGCGATAGGTGCCGCCGAGGTGGTGCTGACCGGGGTCGATGTCACCAGCTGGGGGCACGACCTGCCCGACCGCCCAGCTCTGGGCACGCTGGTCCAGGCGATCCTCGAACGCTTTCCGCAATTGCAGCGGCTGCGGATGTCCTCGCTCGACGGGATCGAGATCGATCCGCTGCTGTTCGAGCTGTTCGCCAGCGAGCAACGGCTGATGCCGCATCTCCACCTCTCGCTGCAGCACGGCCACGACCTGATCCTCAAGCGGATGAAGCGCCGCCATTTGCGCGGCGACGCAGTGGATCTGGTTGAGCGGCTGCGCAAGCGCCGCGCCGATCTCGCCGTTGGCGCGGACCTGATCGCCGGTTTCCCCACCGAGAGCGCCGATCACCACGCCGCCAATCAGTCGATTATCCACGACCTGCAGATCGTCCACGGCCATATCTTCCCTTATTCGCCCCGCCCCGGGACCCCCGCCGCGCGAATGCCGCAGGTGGCCCGTCCGCTGATCAAGCAGCGCGCCGCCGAGCTGCGAGCAGCGGTGGCGAAGCAGCGAGCGCAGTGGCTGGCAACTCTGGTCGACAAACCTGCCAGCATCCTCGCCGAACGCGACGGGACCGGCTACACGCCGGGCTTCGCCCGCGTTGCGCTGCCCGCCGGGGCGCGCGCGGGCTCGATTGTCGAGATCACCCCCAAGACCATCAAGGACGGCCTGCTGACATGAGCGAGACGAGCTGGAGCGAGCGGCTGTTCGGCGGTTTCCGCAAGACGCAGCAGCGGCTCGCGGAAAACCTCACCGAGGCGGTCGGCACCGCGCGGCTCGACGACGCGACGCTCGACCAGGTCGAGGATGCGCTGATCATGTCCGATCTCGGTCCCTCCGCGGCCGCTCGGATCCGCGAGAAGTTGCGGGAGAAGCGCTTCGGGCTGGAGATTTCGCAGGAACAGCTGAAAGAAGCGGTCGCCGAGGAAATCGCGGCGATCCTGCGCCCGGTGGCGATCCCGCTCGAGATCACCGCCTTCCCGCGCCCGCAGGTGGTGCTGGTGATCGGCGTCAACGGCAGCGGCAAGACCACAACCATCGCCAAGCTGGCGCATCTGTTCCAGGAAGACGATTATTCGGTGATGCTGGCGGCCGGGGACACCTTCCGCGCCGCTGCCATCGGCCAGCTCGCAACCTGGGCCGAGCGGGTCGGCGTCCCCCTGGTGCGCGGCCCAGAGGGTGGTGACCCGGCGAGCATCGTCTTCGACGCGGTCAAGTCGGCTACCGATCGCGGCACCGATGTGCTGATCGTCGACACCGCCGGGCGGCTGCAGAACAAACGCGAATTGATGGACGAATTGACCAAGATCCGGAAGGTTCTCGGCCGCCTCAACCCCGAAGCGCCGCACAATGTGCTGCTGGTGCTCGATGCCACGAACGGACAGAACGCCTTGAACCAGATCGACGTGTTTCGCGAAATGGCGGGGGTCACCGGGCTGGTGATGACCAAGCTCGACGGCACCGCGCGCGGCGGCGTGCTGGTCGCGGCCGCCGAGCAATACGGACTGCCGATCCACGCCATCGGGGTCGGCGAGACAATCGACGATCTGCGCCCCTTCGACCCCGATCTGGTCGCGCGCGTGATCGCGGGGGTCGCGTGATGGGCGAGACCAAACCAACCAGCGAACCCAAGCCCAAGACCGGCTGGCTCAACATCCTCGTCGATTACGGGCCGCTGCTGGTGTTTCTCGGCGTCTACAAGTTCTACGCGCCCGACGAGCCCGGCCCGCTGGGCGAGATCGCGGCGGTGATCTACGGCACCATTGCCTTCATGGTCGCGGCGGTGGTCGCGCTGGCGTTCTCGAAATGGAAATTCGGCAAGATCTCGCCGATGCTGATGCTCTCGACCGCGCTGATCGTCGGCTTCGGTACGCTGACCATCTGGCTGCAGGACCCGGACTTCATCCAGGTCAAACCGACCGCGATCTACGCCTTTTTCGGGGTGACGCTGCTGGTCGGCTATGCCCGCGGGCGCGCGCTGTTGCAGACCCTTCTCGAGGCAGCCTTCGAAGGCGTCGACCAGCAGGGCTGGCTCAAGCTGTCGCGTAATTGGGGCGTGTTCTTCCTCGTACTGGCGGTCCTCAACGAAGTGCTGCGCGCGCAATTGAGCTTCGAAAGCTGGCTCTGGGCGAAGATCTGGGTCTTCATGCCGCTGACCTTCCTGTTCACCTTCAGCCAGATCCCGATGCTGCTCAAGCACGGGCTGGCGCTGGAAGACCGCGACGAAGTGTTCAAGGACCAGCCTCCGACCGGGGAGTGAACCCAGCCCCGCGCCTCAGATCTCCACCTGGCTCCCCAGCTCGACCACGCGGTTGGTCGGCAGGCGGAAGAACTCCATCGCAGTGGCCGAATTGCGCAGCATCCAGGCGAAGATCTTCTCGCGCCAGATCGGCATCCCCGGCTTCTCGCTGGCGATCAGCGTCTGCCGGCTGAGGAAGAAGCTGGTGTTCATCATGTCGAACTCGCCGCCGCAGCGCGACATGCTCTTGAGCCCCTTGGGCACGTCGGTCTCTTCCATGAAGCCGTAGTGCAGCACCGCGCGATAGAAACCGTCGCCCAGATCGTGCATCTCACAGCGCGCGGTCTCGTCGACATAGGGTTCGTCGGCGATTTCAACGGTGAGGATCACCACCCGCTCGTGGAGCACCTTGTTGTGCTTGATGTTGTGCAGGAGCGCCGAGGGCACGCCCGCAGTCTGGCTGGCCATGAAGATCGCAGTGCCGGGCACGCGGGTGGTGCTGTTCTTGGCCGATTTGGCGAAGATCTCGATCGGCAGCGCAACCTCGGTCATGCGGTCGCGCATCAGCTTGCGGCCACGTGCCCAGGTGGTGAGCAGGGTGAAGGCGAACAGGCCGACCACAAGCGGGAACCAGCCGCCATCGGCCACCTTGGTGAGGTTGGCGGCGAAATAGGCGCCATCGACGATCAGGAACACCGCCACCACCGGCGCGGCGTACCACCATTTCCACTTCCACACCCCGACGAACAGCACACCCATCAGCAACGTGTCGATCGTCACCGCACCGGTCACCGCGATGCCATAGGCGGCGGCGAGGTTGGAGGAATTCTGGAAGGTCAGCACCAGGATGATCACCGCGACCATCAAGGCCCAGTTGACCACCGGGATGTAGATCTGGCCCGCCTCGGTCTCGCTGGTGTGGCGGATCGAGAGCCGCGGGATGAAGCCCAGCTGCATCGCCTGGTGGGTGATCGAGAAGGCACCCGAAATCACGGCCTGGCTGGCGATGAAGGTCGCAACCGTGGCGAGCAGCACCAGCGGCAGGCGGTATTGCTCGCTCGCGAGGAAGAAGAACGGATTCTGGATCGCCTCGCTCGCCAATTCGGGCGGGAGGCTCATGACCATCGCGCCCTGGCCGAAATAATTGAGCAGCAGGCAGGGCATCACGAAACCGAACCACGACAATCGCATCGGGCCGCGGCCAAAGTGGCCCATGTCCGAATAGAGCGCTTCCGAACCCGTCACCGCCAGCACCACCGAGCCCAGCGCGAGGAACGCCAGCCAGCCGTCGATAATGAAGAAATTGAACGCGTAATAGGGGTTGAGCGCCCACAGGACTTCGGGATGCTGGAGGATCTGGTTGATCCCCAACCCGGCCAGGACGACGAAATAGACGATCATAACCGGCGCGAACAGCGCCCCGACCTTGGCGGTGCCTCGCTTCTGGATCACGAACAGCGCGATCAGCAGCGCCAGCGCGATGGGGATGACCAGTTCCTCCATGTCGGGATTGACCACGGTCAGCCCTTCCACCGCCGACAGCACCGAGATCGCGGGCGTGATCATGCTGTCGCCATAGAACAGCGAGGTCGCGAAGACCCCCAGCAGCACCGCCAGCCAGCCATGCTTCGAGCCGCTGATATGGCGCGAGATCAGCGCCACCAGCGCAAGGCTGCCGCCCTGTCCCTTGTTGTCGGCGCGCATCAGGATGGTGACGTATTGCAGCGAAACCACCAGCGTCATCGACCAGAATATCAGGCTCACCACGCCGAGGATATGCATGGTGTCGAGCGCCAGCGGATGCGCCCCGGCAAAGGTCTCGCGGAAAGCATAGAGCGGGCTGGTACCGATATCCCCGAAGACGATGCCGATCGCGCCGACGGCAAGCGCGCCCTTGGTCGCCTTCTTGCCGACACCGTTTGTTCCTGCAGTTCCGCCATTGCTCTCGGCAGACGGATGCTTCTGGGGCACCTGGCTTTCGCTCATCGGTGCGGCGTCCCTGCTCTCATGTGGCTGATCCTTCGCGCGCGGCAGCAGTGCCGAACCGCAAGGTCGCGGCGCTTAGCAGGAAGATTTCGCACCCGCAACATGCGGTCCCGCCCCCGACCTAGCGGGTGGCCGGGGGCATCCCGCCACCGAAAAGCAGTGCGTCGAGCCGCTCCAGCCGCTCGGCCACGCCCGGTCGCCAGGGCGCATCCACAGGCGCCTCGGCCAGAATTTCCGCCCACATCCGGCGCCCTTGCGCGAACTCGCCCGCGCGCAGCATCGCCAGTCCGACGAAATAGCCCGGCGCGGGATTGTCCCCCGCCAGTTCCTCGGCGCGGGCATAGGCGAACAGCGCGGCGGCGCTAAGCTGGCCTTCCGCGTGTTCGACCAGCACATTGCCCAGCGCGACCCAGGCTTCGTCGTCCTGCGGGTTGTCGGCCACAGCATTGCGGAGGAAATTGGCCGCATCCTCGTATTGCCCGCGGCGCGCGAAGGCGTCGGAGCTTACGACGTAGCGCGAGGGCATCGTCTCTGGATCGTAGAATTCGCGCCGCGCCTGAACCATGAGTTCGCCGGTTTCGGCCACCCGCTCCACACCGGCGCTCGGGGCCGCAGGCTGATCCGGCGAACCCTGCAGCGCATAGCCCGTCAGCCCGAACAGCAGCGCCGCGCCAAACAGTGTCCAGCCGCTGCGCAACAGACCGAACAGGAAGGCGGCGGCGAGAAACCCCAAAACCGCAAGTGCAAGGATCGGCAACCAGATCATGCGCGCTTCCCGAATCGGCGCCAGAAGATCGCGCCCGCCACCAGCAGCAGCAGCAGCGGGACGACGAACAGCGGCCAGGTGGTGGCGCTGACCTGGGGCGTATAGCTGACATAATCGCCATAGCGATCCATCAGCCAGGCGCGGATCGCCTCGGGATCCTCGCCCGCAGCGATCCGGATGCGGACCTGGTGACGCATGTCGCCCGCCATGGGCGAATTGCTGTCGTTGATCGCCTGCGACTGGCATTCCAGACAGCGCAGGCTTGCCATCAGCTCCTGCGCCACGGCTTCCTGCGCCGGGTCGTCGAGCTGGCGATTGGCATAGGGCGCGGGCGGGAGCGATTGCTGCGCCATCAGAGGCGCGCCAAGGCACAGAATCAGAAGCGCCATCAGGGACCGGCGCAGCGAGGCAGTGGAGAACAGGCCATGAGCGGTCATGCGCCCGCTTCCCGCAGCTTTTCGAGCAGGACGGGCACATCGCTTTCGCGGATATCGCCGATATGCTGGTGGGTGATCCGCCCCTGGCCATCGATCACGAAGGTTTCGGGCACGCCCGAAGACCCGATCGCGAACTGCACTTCGGACAGGTCGTCCGAGCCGATCGCCGTATAGGGATTGCCATGGCGTTCGAGGAAGCGTGAGACATCCTCGGGCCGGTCGCGAATGGCGACGCCGACGATCGCCGCGCCCTGCTCCTTCAGCTGTTCGAGATAGGGCGCTTCGGCGACACAGGGTACGCACCAGCTCGCCCAGATATTGAGCAGGCGCGGCTGGCCGTCGCTGAATTGCGCGCTGGCGATCCCGGGCCGGTCGGTGGTGGCCGGGCGCAGGTCGAAATAGGGGAGTTCGCGGCCGACCATGCGGCTCTCGATGAATTCGTTCTTGGGCTGCGACAGCTGGTAGCCCGCCACGCCGATAAAGCCCGCGAACAGCATCAGCGGCACCCAAAGCCGCCAGCCGCTCATGTTGTGCTCTCCAGGGACACCGCGTCCTCGCGGCGCGCGGCGGCGCGACGGCGTACGCTGCGACGCCTCAGATCGTCCATGACGCGGCCGATGATTGCCAGCACCCCGCCCAGCGCGACCAGCAGGCCGCCGTACCAGATGAAGGTGACGAAGGGTTTCCACCACAACCGGACCTGCCAGCGACCGTCACCCGCGGCATCTCCCATCACCGCATAAAGCTGTCCGTTCCAGCGGGTGGCGAGCACGCTCTCGGCGGTTTGCTGCGGCGGCGCCCAGAAGGTCCGCGATTGCGGGCGCATCTCTATCGGTTCGCCATCGTCGATCCGAGCGCTGAGTTGTCCTTCGATCGCAGTCCAGTTGGGCCCGGCGACGGGGACCACGGCATCGAGCGTGATCGCCCAATCGCCGACCTGCGTCGTGCCGCCCGGCTCCAGCGCAGCGAGCCGCTCCTCGGTGAAGGCGCTTTCGCTGGCCATGCCGAACAACGCCACGGCGATCCCGAAATGCGCGACGACCATGCCCCAGGTTGCGATGGGAATGCGGGTCAGCTTGCGTCCGCGCAGCGGCAGGAAGCTCGCAAACGCCAGCATTGCCGCCAGCGCGAGGCCAAGCAGCGGCAGCAGCGCCACGTCGCCCAGCAGCGCGACCACAACCAGCGCCGCCACGAGGATCGTCGCCAGCACCGTCATTTCGCGCGAGATGCGGGTAAACCGGTCCTGGCGCCAGCGCAGCAGCGGCCCGACCGCCATCACCAGCAGCATCGGGACGACGAAGATCGCCCCGACCGGGTTGAAATAGGGTGGCCCGACTGAAACGCGGACGTCGAAGGCTTCGGTCAGCAGCGGATAGAGCGTGCCGAGCAGGACGATGGCGAGAATCGCGCTGAGCATGACATTGTTGACCACCAGCGCGCCCTCGCGGCTGGCGATGGCGAAGCGCTTGCCTTCGGAAATGGTGCTGGCGCGCAGCGCGAACAGCAGCAGTGCGCCGCCGATATAGAGCGCGAGCAGCAGCAGGATGAATGTGCCGCGCTCGGGATCGACCGCGAAGGAATGGACGCTGGTGAGGATGCCCGAGCGCACCAGGAAGGTCCCCAGCATGCTCATCGAGAAGGCGACCACGCCGAGCATGATGGTCCAGACGCGCAGCGCGTCGCGCGCGGCGAGCACGCTGGCGGAATGCAGCAGCGCGGTGGCGGCGAGCCAGGGCATCAGCGAGGCGTTCTCGACCGGGTCCCAGAACCACCAGCCGCCCCAGCCCAGCTCGTAATAGGCCCAGTAGGATCCGGCGGTGATACCGATGGTGAGAAACACCCAGGCGCCCAGCACCCAGGGCCGCATCGCGCGGGCGAAATCCGGGTTCACCTGCCGGGTAAGCAGCGCGCCGACCGCAAAGCTGAAGGCGATCGAGAGGCCGACATAGCCGAAATAAAGCGTCGGCGGGTGGAAGGCGAGGCCGATGTCCTGCAGCAGCGGGTTGAGCCCCATCCCTTCGGTGGCGGGCACGGGCAGCCGCTCGAACGGGTTCGAGCTGAGCAGCAGGAAGGCGTAGAAGCCCAGCGCCACGAAGCCCTGCGCGGCGAGCGTCGCCTGCATGGTCCGGTCCGGCAGCCGCCGCTCGACCACCGCGATCAACCCGCCCGCCAGCGCCATCACCGTGACCCACAACAGCATCGAGCCCTCGTGATTGCCCCAGGCACCCGAGAGCTTGAATACCATCGGTTTGAGCGCATGCGAATTGCTCGCGACCAGCTTCACCGACAGATCGGTGATCGCGAAAACATAGAGCAGCGCGCAGAACGACAGGCCCGCGAAGACGCCCTGCACCACCGCTGCGGGGCGGATCAGCGCGCCGAGCTCGGTGGGCTTGTTCGCACGCACCGCCAGAAATCCGGCGATCGTCTGCAGTCCCGCCAGCGCCGCGGCGAGCCACAAGGCAGCCAGTCCGAGTTCTGCGATCATTCGAGCCCGACCGTCGTTTCTTCGGCCATCTCGGCTGCCTCGAACCCGTCCATGCCCTCGAGCTCGCGGGGGACGTAATTCTCGTCGTGCTTAGCGAGCAGATTGTCGGCGACGAAGGTTCCGTCGGGCCCCAGCCGACCTTCGGCGACCACACCCGAGCCCTCGACGAACAAATCGGGTGCGATCCCGGCAAATTGCACCGGCACCCGCGCGCCGTCATTGCCGGTGACCATGAAGCGCAACGTGAAGCCGTCGGGATCGGTCGCCAGCGACCCTTGCTCGACCATGCCGCCGAGCCGCACCGCCTGGCCGATCGAGGGCGGGTCGTCGCGCATCTGTTCGGGGAGGTAGAAATAGCTCGCCTGGCTGCGCAGCGCATAGGCCGCGAGCAGCCCTGCCGCGACCAGCGCGATCAGCGCGACCACCACCAGCACGAGCCGCTGGTGCTTGGGCTTGAGCGCGCTCATTGGCCGCGCGCCCTGCCTCGCGAAAGGTCGCGGCGGCGCTCGGCGCGGCGCATCGCCAGCCAGCTCCAGCCAGTCATCGCGACGATCCCGATCACCCCCACCGCATAGGCGGCGAGGACGAAATCCCATTGGTCGAGTGCTTCGCGCATCATCTCAGGCCTCCATCGCTTTACGCCGCAGCCGCGCATCGGCCTGCGCATCGGCCAGCAGCGCGCGCATCCGCATCAGCACGATCGCGCCGAACAGCAGCGAGAAGCCGAGCACCGCAACCAGCAGTGGAACCAGGAACTCAGCGTCGATGCTGCTGCCCCCCGCGGTGATGCTGGGTGGCTGGTGGAGCGAATTCCACCACACCACCGAGCGGTTGATGATCGGGATGTTGACCGCGCCGAGCAGCCCGAAGATCGCCGGGATGCGCGGGCTCACCCCTTCGCGCTCGGCGGCCTGCGCCAGCGCGATATAGGCGAGGTAGAGGAACAGCAGCACCAGCATGCTGGTCAGCCGCCCGTCCCACACCCACCAGGTGCCCCAGGTCGGGCGACCCCAGATCGAGCCGGTGACCAGGCACAATGCGGTGAACACCAGCCCCGGAACCGCCGCCCCGCGCGCGGCTAGATTGGCGAGTGGGTGCCGCCAGACGAGGTAGACCAGGCTGGACAGCGCGATCGCCGACCAGCCGCCCATTCCCAGCCAGGCGGTGGGGACATGGAGGAACAGGATGCGGACCGTTTCGCCCATCAGCCGGTCGGGCGGAACGACGAAGAACCCCCACAGCAGCGCACCGCTTGCGAGCACCAGCCCGCCCACCAGCAGTAAAGGGGTCAGCCAGCGGGCCAGCGACAGGAAGCGCTTGGGATTGGCGAAGCCATGCATCGGATATCACCGTTCTGGCAGGCTCGCTCGCGCCATGCAAGAGCCCGGATCAGCGCCCGATCAGCTTTTGCGCCATCCGGTCGGCGACCTGGTCGGAGGAGACGCCGCTGGCGTCGCTTTCCTGCCAGATTTCCTCGAGCCGGCCGGGGATCTGCGCGAGCCGCTTGCGGACCTCGTTGATGTCGCAGTCCTTGCCTTCGCGGCGGCTGAGATATTCCAGAGTGACGCTGATGATGCCGCCGGCGTTGATGACGTAGTCGGGGGCGTAGAGAATGCCGCGCTCGGCCAGCAGCTGGCCATGACCCGCGCGGGCGAGCTGGTTGTTGGCCCCGCCCGCGACCACCGCGCAATCGAGCCGGGCGATACCCTCGTCGTCGAGCACCGCGCCAAGCGCATTGGGGCTGAACACGTCGCAGGTGATGCCCATGATCGCATCGCTGGCGCAGGTCTCGGCATCGAGCTCGCGCGCGAGTTCCTCGACCCGGTCGTGATGGATGTCCGACAGGGTAAGCTGCGCGCCATCCTTGGCGAGCAGCCGCGCGACGCCGCCGCCGACGCTGCCGGTGCCCTGGATCGCGATATGGACGCCCTCGACGCTGTCCTTGCCCAGCTTGTGGCGCACCGCCGCCCTGATGCCGTGATAGATTCCCATCGCGGTAAAGGGTCCGGGATCGCCGCCCGCCGCATCCGCATCGTCATTGGGCAGGCCCGAGACATATTGCGTCCGCTTGGCCACCAGCGCCATATCGGCTTCGGAAATGCCGACATCCTCGGCGGTGACATATTGGCCATTGAGCGCCTCGACCGCATCGGCGAAGGCCGCGAGCATTTCGGGGGTCTTCGTCTTGGCCTCGTCCGCGAGGATCACGGCCTTGCCGCCGCCCATCGGCAGGCCGGCCATGGCGTTCTTGTAGCTCATCCCGCGACTCAGCCGCAGCGCGTCGCGGATGGCATCCTTGGGGTCGGGATAGTGCCAGAACCGCGTTCCGCCGGCGCCGGGGCCGAGGTGGGTGGAATGGAGCGCTATGATCGCGGTCAGACCGGACTTGGGATCGCGAACCAGCTGGACCAGCTCGTGATCGTCGTAATCCGCTTCGGTCCAGAATGCCGTCATATCGCTATCGATCCCGTCCAGAATAAAGCGCGGCCCGCGGGCCGTCGTCTCGAAATCGCGGCCCGACCGGACTCGCGGATGGGGGGAAAATGGGGCGATCGACGGGTCTTGAACCCGCGACCTCCGGTACCACAAACCGGCGCTCTAACCAACTGAGCTACGATCGCCACATGCCCCCGGGGCCGGCCATATGCCGGACCCGTGATGCGGGGCCTGTTACTGCGCAAAACCCCAGCGTCAAGCCGCTTGGGGTCGCGGCGCGTGCCTGTTGCATAAGGCAGCCGGGATGGGAAGGAAAAAAGGCGTCCGGACCTCGCCTCGCGTAATTATCTTGCCCGCCCCCTTTCCCTCGGCTTGTTCCGGCGGCCATGATCGATATGGGTCGTACAAATGAATTCACCAGGCGAATCCTCGGCGGCGCAACTGCTCGAGCACAAGGGCGTGCAGCGCGTCCCGACCGACAAGCTCGAGTTGTTCCAGCTGCGCAATTTCATCGCTCCCGAACTCCGCGCCGAACTGATCGCGATGATCGAGACCAACCGTCGCCCCTCGACCATCGCCGACGATATGGGCGATCGCTATTTTCGCACCAGCGAGACCTGCGATCTGCCACCCGGCCACCCTGCGGTGCTGGCGCTGGAAGAGCGGCTGCTGGCGCTGTCGGGGATCGATCCGGTGCATGGCGAACCAGTGCAGGGCCAGCGCTACGATGTCGGGCAGGAGTTCAAACCCCATTGCGACTGGTTCAATCCCGAGGGACAGGATTATCAAACCTATTGCGCGGTCGCAGGGCAGCGGACCTGGACCTTCATGGTCTATCTCAACGATGTCGATGCCGGCGGTGCGACCCGCTTCAAGACCATCGGCAAGAGCTTCACCCCCGAGGCGGGCAAGCTGGTGTGCTGGAACAACCGCCGCCTGGATCTGCGCCCCAACCCCAACACGCTCCATCACGGGATGAAAGTGCGCAAGGGCCGCAAATACGTGATCACCAAATGGTACCGCGAGCGACCCTACGTCTGAGCGGCGGGCTCGCCGCAGACGAGCGCAGATACGGAAAGGCCAGATACGGAAAGGGCGGCCCCGTCGGACCGCCCTCCCTCACGACCTTGCGGCCGCAACTGGTGAACCCTGCCTCCGCAATGCGGAGAAGCCGGGGGTTATTTCTTGAGGCTGAGCCCGCCGAAGCGCTTGTTGAAGGCGGCAACGCGGCCACCTTCCTGAAGCTGCTGCTTGCCGCCGGTCCAGGCCGGGTGGCTGGTGGGGTCGATATCGAGCGAGAGCGTGTCACCCTCCTTGCCCCAGGTGGAGCGCGTCTGGAATTCGGTACCATCGGTCATCTTGACGTTGATGGTGTGGTATTCGGGATGGGTTTCGGCCTTCATGGCTCGTATCTCCAAGCGTGAGGACCGGTTCCGCCCGGCCCCGCTGTGTGTCGGGAAGGCGCGCCCAATAAAGCGTTGGACGCTGAATGCAAGCTCAGTCTTTCGGCGGGTCGGCGATCATCGCGGTGAATTCGACCTCGCAGGTGGTCTTGCCCTCGACGCTCGCCTTGCCCTTGAACTTGTACACCCGGCTGCGCTTCTGGGTGAACTCGACTTCCATCTCGAGCAGGCAGCCAGGCGTCACGGGGGCGCGGAACTTGGCGTTCTCGATCCCCATGAAATAGACCAGCTTGCCCGACCCGGCGAGACCGAGCGTCTCGATCCCGAGGATCGCCGCGGCCTGCGCCATCGCCTCGATCTGCAGTACGCCGGGCATGATCGGCGCGCCGGGAAAATGGCCCTGGAAAAACTCCTCGTTGAAGGAGACCGCCTTGACCGCATGGATCCGCTCGCCGTGCTCGATCGCGCGGACGCGGTCGACCAGCAGCAGCGGATAGCGATGCGGCAGCGCCTTGAGCACCCCCCTGATATCGAGGCTCTTGACTTCGGTAGTCTCTGGGGACCCCTCGGATCCGGCGTCCGGGGCGCTGCCGCTATCGCTCATTTCTGCCACTCTTTACGCGTGTCGTTCGCTATCAGCGACCGTTCGGCTGCTGGGTCGGCTGCTGAGGCTGTTGCGCCTGTGCCTGCTGCTGCGCGATCGCGAATATCTGCTGGACCTGCTGATAAACCGAAACCGACTGGCGCGAAGGCTGCCAGTTGGCGGGCGGCGTGGTCTGAACGCTGGGAACGGCAGTGTTGAGAGCGGCCACGACCTTGGCAGTCATGTCGGCCGCGGGCACCGCGTAGATGACCGAATCGGGCGCGACCACGATCTGCACCTGGTTCTGCGTCACGACCTGCTGGAGCGTCGGGCTGTACTGGCGCAGGATCTGCTCGAGCGCATAAACGCGCGCGAGGTCGATCTGATTGGTGAGCTGGCCGACTTCCTGCTCGATCTGCTGGATCTGCTGCCACTGAGTGGTGGACTGCGCCGCAGCCTGCTCCGCCTCGTCGAGCCCGCCGTCGCTGTTGGTGTCGAGCTGGGTCAACAGCGTCTCGATCTGCTGCTGGCGCTGCTGGATGGTGGTGATCTGCGTTTGATAGGTGGTGCCGACCTGCTGGAAGGCGGTGCGCAGTGCATTGGTCTGGGCGATGGCGAGCGGGGTGTTGACCACGCCGATATTGCCCTGGACCTGCGCGCTGGCCGGAGCAGCGGCGAAAACGGCGGCGGCGAGGCTCGCCGAAGCGAGCGTTCTGGCAAAGAATTTCATTAGAATTGCGTTCCTACATTGAAGGAAAAGAGTTTGGTGTCGTCGCCAGGCTGCTTCTTAAGCACATGGGCGAGATCGATCCTGAACGGACCGAAGGGGGAATTCCAGTTGACCCCGATACCCACCGAAATACGCGGGCTGGGGCTGTCGCCGAGGAAGACTTCCTCGAACGCCGGAATGATGTTGCCCTGGGCGACGAAGCCGGTCGGGATCGGATCACCGACGGGAATCGCCACAATGACGTCGTCGGTGGTCACGTCCGGATCGCCCGGGTTGAGATAGACCGGATTGCCGCTGGCATCGCGCAGCGGGTTGAAGAACTCGTTGCCGAACGGGTTCTGCAGCAGGATCGGGTCGGTGATGTTGAACAATCCGCCCACGTCGAGGAACACCGAGGGGCGCAGGCCAAGCTCGCGCGCGCCGGTTCCCAGCGGGATCTCGATCTCCGCGCGACCGAGATAATAGGCCGTCCCGCCGATCGCATCGTCCTGGATCTGATTCTGATCGGTAGTGACTTCGCCCACACCATCGCCATCGGTATCGCGGATCGGACGCCGCAGGACGCGCGGGCCGACCCCGCGAATGTCGAACCCGCGAATCTGCGGCTCGCCGAGGAAGAAGCGATCGGTCAGACGAACATTGTCGGTTCCCGGAATGCCACGGTCCTCGAAGCTGCGAATTGCCCCGCCTTCGGCGGTCAGCGAGAAGATGAACCCGGCAGGAAGCGGGTAGTATTGTGCCACCTTGCCGTTGACCCGCAGGTAATTCACCGAACCGCCCAGACCGGCGTATTGGGTGGTGAGCGCGAGACTGCGGCCCCGGGACGGACGCAGGCGGCTGTCGGTGGAATCGACCGAAAGCGTCAGCCCGAGAATCGAGCTCGTGCGCTCGCCGATGGCGTCGCACAGGAACCGGCCCGCCAGCAGCGGTTCGCAGCTGTTGATCCCGTCCCCGTCGAAATCGCTGAAGAACCGGTCTTCGTCGATCGAGACGTCGTCGTAATTGAGCGTGTAGCTGCCAACCAGCGAGGCATATTCGCTCAGCGGCACGCCGGCACGCAGCGAGAAGCCGGTGGTCGACTGTTCGAAGGTGCTGTTGTTGGTCCGGTTGAAACCGAAATTGCTGTAGTCCTTGCGGTAGACATCGAAGCCCGCGGAAATGTTCCGGTCGAACACATAGGGCTCGGAGAAGCTCGCCTGCGCCGAGCGCGAGAAACGCGAATAATTGAGGCTGAGCCCGACCGTCTGGCCGCGGCCGCGGAAATTGCGCTGCCGGATCGAGCCTTGCAGGATGAAGCTTTCGAGCGAGGAGAAGCCGGCCGAGAGCTGTAGCTCGCCGGTCGCCTGCTCCTCGACATTGGCCTCGAGGATAATGCGGTCGGGCGCGCTGCCCTCGACCTGCGCGATCTCGAAATTCTCCTGGAAATAGCCCAGCGAATTGATCCGCGCCGCCGAACGCTTGACCTGCAACGAGTTGAACGCGTCGCCCTCCGCCACGCGGAATTCGCGGCGCACGACCTTGTCCTGAGTCAGCGTGTTGCCGTTGACGTCGATCCGCTCGACATAAACGCGCGGCGCCTCGCGCAGGACGAAGGTCACGTCCATCGTGAGGTTTTCCTTGCTGCGGTTGAACTGCGGCGCGACGTCGGCGAAGGCATAGCCGAAGGTACCGGCCAGATCGGTGAGCTGTTCGACCGTATCTTCGACCGATTTGGCATCGTACCAGTCGCCGCTCTGCATCGGCAGGCGACCGGTCATCGAGGCGCTGTCGAAATCGCGCAGCTGGCTGTCGACTTTCACATCGCCGAATTTGTAGCGCTCGCCTTCCTCGACGACATAGGTGATGATGAAATCGCGCTGGTCGGGGGTCAGCTCGGCGACCGCGGAGACGACGCGGAAATCGGCATAGCCCTGCGTCAGGTAGAACTGGCGCAGCTTTTGCTGGTCGAAGGCCAGCCGGTCGGGATCGTAGCTGGTGTTGGAGCTGAGGAAGCTGGTCAGCCGCGCCTGCTTGGTGATCATCTCACCGCGCAGGTCGCCGTCCGAGAACGCCTCGTTGCCGATGATGTTGATCTGGCGGACCTTGGACTTGGGACCCTCGTCGATCTCGAAGATGACATCGACGCGGTTCTGCGCCAGCTGGACCATCTGCGGTTCGACCGTGGCGGCGAAGCGGCCCTGGCGCTTGTAGAGCTCGATGATCCGCGCGACATCGGCGCGCACCTTGGAGCGGGTGAAGATCTGCCGCGGCGCGAGCTTGATCTCGGGGACGATCTTGTCGTTCTTGATCCGGTCGTTGCCTTCCAGGATGATGCGGTTGATGACCGGGTTCTCGACAACGGTGATCAACACATCGCCGCGCTCGAAGCGGACATCCGCCGTCGCGAACAGTTCCGTGGCGTAGATATCCTTGAGCACCTGGTCGCCCACGACCTGGTTCCACTCCTCGCCCGGACGCAGCCGGATATAGGACAGGATGGTCTGCGCCTCGAGCCGCTGCGCGCCCGCGACCGAAATCGTCTGGACGATCTCGCCCTGCTGGAGAACGGCCGGAGTGGCAGTTTGCGCCGCGCCGGAAGCCGGCGGTTGCATGGCTTCCGGCTCGGCAGGTGTATCCTGCGCCATCGCCGCGACCGGCAGACCCGCGAGGATCGTCCCTGCCATCAGCATGGCGGGAAGCCGCCAGGCGCGCTTCGATACTACAGCGGAGGTCGTATAAGTGTTGTTCGACAAGGAGATACCCGTCCCATAAAATCGTCGGACCCGAACAATGCGCCATCTCCCGGAAGGGCGACACCGCTGATCCGGGCAGGCTCGCTGCCCTTTGCCCGATGCGCCCCATGCAATCAAGCACTGCAGGCGGCGCAACGGACGGCCGACGCTTCCTTTCCCCCGGCTAATTCCCGAAAACGGGAAGGCTCACCAGATCGTTGATCGTGACGAATATCATCAACATGAGCACGAGGGCCATGCCGGTGCGATACGCCAATTCCTGACTGCGTTGACCGACCGGCTTCCGGCGGATCGCTTCCGCCGCATAGAAAGCCAGGTGCCCGCCGTCGAGGGCGGGAATTGGCAGCAGGTTGATGAATGCCAAGTTAAGCGAGATCAGCGCGACGAAATTGACGAAGGTGATCGCCCCCATGCTGAGCTGCTCGCCCGAATATTTGGCAATCTTGACCGGCCCGCCCAGCTCCTGGACCGAGCGTTCGCCGGTGAAGATCTGCGCGATCCCGGTCAGCATCATGTCCATCACCCCGATCGAGTGATCGACCGCCAGCCCGATCGCCGCGATCGGTCCGGCGCGCTCGTAGACATAGTCAGAGCCCGCGGATTGAATCCCGACCAGCCCGATCTTCGAGCTGTTGCCGAAGCGGTCCGTCATTTCCTCGGCGCGCACCCGCACCGGATAGCTGCGCTCGGTGCCGTCGCGCGCGACGGTGAAGGCGAGCGTGCGCCCGGGATAGAGCATCACCGCGTCCTGCACGGCGGCAAAATCCTCCACCGCCTTGCCTTCGATGGCGAGGATGCGATCGCCCACTTCCAGCCCGGCCTCGCGCGCCGGCGATTGCTCGGGAAAGGCCTCGATGGTCAGCTGGCGCTCGGGATCGGCGGCGACCGGCTGGCCATAGAAGGCGAAGAAACCGGCGAAAATAACCAGCGCAATCAGCACATTGGTTGCTGGACCTGCGAAGACGATGAGGGCGCGCTTCCACAGCGAAGCCTGATGGAAGCCGCCGCGGCTGTGGTCATCGGCCGCGTGTGCCTCGGGAACGCTCGCGGGGTTCATGTCGCCCTTGAACTGGACATAGCCCCCCAGCGGCAGCGCCGAGAGCTTCCAGCGCGTCCCGCGGCTGTCGGTCCAGCCGGCGATCTCCTTGCCGAAGCCGACCGAAAAGGCCTCGGCCTCGACCCCGAACCAGCGTCCGACCAAGTAGTGGCCCAACTCGTGCAGGGTGATCAGCGGGCCCAGTAGCAGCGGGAAACCGATGAGATACATCCAGAAGGGGATCGAAGCGTCCAAGTCAGGCAGACTCCAGAAAAGCAATGGCGGTGGCACGGGCCGCCTGGTCGACCATGAGGACTTCGTCGAGCGCGTGCGGTGCGGGCGGCAGGTTTCCGCTTTCCAGCACCTGCTCGACCAATAGGGCGATCCGGGTGAACCCAATCTTACCGGCGAGAAAGGCTTCGACCGCCACTTCGTTGGCGGCGTTGAGCACCGCAGGGCTGGCCCCACCCGCTTCGGCAGCCTGCCGCGCCAGTCTTGTGGCGGGAAAACGGGTTTCGTCGGGTGCCTCGAAAGTCAGCTGACCTATCGCGGCGAGATCGAGCGGTTCGCAGGGCGATTCCATCCGCGCCGGCCAGGCGAGGCAAGAGGCGATCGGCACCCGCATGTCGGAGGGCCCGAGCTGCGCCAGCGTCGAGCGATCGCGGAATTCGACCATCGAATGGATCACGCTTTGCGGATGGACCACGATCCCCAATTTCTCGAGCCCGATCGGGAACAGGTGATGGGCCTCGATCAATTCGAGCCCCTTGTTCATCATGGTCGCCGAATCGACGCTGATCTTGGCGCCCATGTCCCAATTGGGATGCGCCACCGCCTGGGCTGGGGTCGCCGCCTCGAGCTGCGCCAGCGTCCAAGTCCGCAAGGGGCCGCCGCTGGCGGTGAGCGTGATCTTCGACACTTCGGTCAGATCGTTTCCGGCAAGGCACTGGAAAATCGCATTGTGTTCCGAGTCCACCGGCAGCAGCGTGGCGCCGTGGCGCTCGACCGCGGCGGTCATCACCGCGCCCGCCGAGACCAAAGCTTCCTTGTTGGCCAGCGCCACCGTGCCGCCCTGCTCGATCGCCGCCATCACCGGCGCGAGACCGGCGCAGCCGACGATCGCCGCGACGGTCATGTCGACAGGACGCGAAGCGACCTCGCACAGCGCATTGCGCCCGGCGGCCGCCTCGATCCCGCTCCCCGCCAGCGCGTCGCGCAGATCCGCCAGGCAGCTCTCGTCCGCCACCACCGCGATCTCGGCGCCAAATTCGCGCGCCAGGCTCGCGAGCTCGGCCACGTTGCAATTGGCGGTCAGCGCCACCACCCGCCAGTCGGCGCGGTTGCGGCGAATGAGATCGAGCGTCGAGGCGCCGACCGATCCGGTCGCGCCGAGGATGGTGAGCGAGCGAGTCATGCCGCGGGCGCCAGGATCAGCCCGGCCAGCAACACGACCGGGATAAGCCCGTCGGTGCGGTCGAACACCCCGCCATGGCCGGGAATGAGATTGGAGGAATCCTTGCGCCCAGCGCGCCGCTTGAGCCAGCTTTCGAAGAAATCGCCCGCCTGCGCCGCGACCGCCAGCACCGTACCGATGCCGACGATCTGCGCCAGTTCGGCAATGTCGTAGCCGACCATGTCGAACGAGCCCCGGCCCGCGAGCACCCAGACGAAGCCGGCCAGCCAGAGGCTGGCGCCGACCACGCCGCCCAGCAGCCCGGCCCAGGTCTTGGACGGGCTGATCGCGGGAGCGATCTTGGGGCCGCCGATGGTCCGGCCGAAGAAATAGGCGAAAGTGTCGACGAAGATCACCGTCCCGATCACTCCGACCATCAGGAACACCGGCATCTGCGCCAGGAACAGTCCGGCAAAGCCGATATAGGCGACCCCGAACAGCAGCGCGACCACGCGCCCGGTCCAGCTGGAAAACGCGCGGTGCCCCAGCAGCGCGAACTCGACGTAGGTCGCCAATGCCACCGCAGCGATGAACCCGGCGAGCCACGGCCCCCCGGCCCAGACCGCCGCCGCGGCCAGCGCGATCATCACCAGCGCGGAAGCCGCGCGCACCGGCAGGTCGGAGGTCCGGATCGAGACCGGGACATCGACATAGCGCCTCATCCGCGCGCGCACCCGATCGCGCTTGCGCGCCGGACCTGATTCGAGCGCGTCTTGCGGTTCGTCCAGCAGGGTCGGCTCAGCATCCGCCAAAGCGTCGCTCCCGTTCGGCATATTGCGCCAGCGCCTCGGCGAGATGCGCGGGTGTGTAGTCCGGCCACAGCACATCGGTGAAGATCATCTCGGCATAGGCCGCCTGCCACAGCAGGAAATTGGACAATCGCACCTCGCCGCTGGTGCGGATCAGCAGGTCGAGCGGAGGCAGGTCGGCGGTGTAGAGATGGCGCGCGATGCTCGCCTCGGTGATATCGCCCTCCTCGGCAGCGAGCGATGCGGCGCGCACGATTTCCTGCTGCGAGCCATAGTTGAGCGCCACCGCGAGAATCCGCGAACCCTTGGCTGTCTGCTCCAGCGCATCCTCGAGCATGGTGACAATATCGGGCGCCAGAGCCTTGTAATCGCCGACGATTTTCAGCCGAACATCATTGGCGACGAAATCCGGCAGGTCGGACATGATGAACTTGCGCAGGAGCCCCATCAGATGGTCGATCTCGTCCTCGGGGCGCTTCCAGTTCTCGCTGCTGAAGGCATAGAGGGTCAGGCAATCGAGCCCCAGCGGCTCGACCTCGCGGACCAGCCGGCGCACCGCCTCGACCCCGCGCTGGTGGCCGATCGCTCGCGGCAGGTGCCGCCGCTTGGCCCAGCGGCCATTGCCATCCATGATGATCGCGACATGGCGCGCGCGACCGGGATCGGCACTCGCAGGCCCGATCACTGGCCCGGCCGCTGGCTTGGCCGCGGACTCGGTCATTGGGGCAGGCCCTGGGCCGGATGGGACGGATCGGTTCTCACTGAGTGAGGATTTCCTTCTCCTTCGCCTCGGCGACAGAATCGGCCTCGGCGACATGCTTGTCGGTCAGCTTCTGGACCTCGTCCTCGAGCCGCTTTCGGTCGTCTTCGGAGATTTCCTTCTTCTTCTCGTCTTCCTTGAGCGCTTCCATCGCGTCGCGGCGCACGTTGCGGATGGCGATCTTGGCGTTCTCGGAATATTGCCCGGCGAGCTTGGCCAGTTCCTTGCGGCGCTCTTCGGTCAGATCGGGGAGCGGCAGGCGGATGGTCTGGCCGTCGGTCATCGGGTTCAAACCCAGATTGGCGCGGGCGATACCCTTTTCCACCGCGGTGGTGTTGGCCTTGTCCCAGACCTGGACCGCGAGCATCCGCGGCTCGGGGGCGTTGACCGTCGCCACCTGGTTGAGCGGCATGATCGAGCCGTAGACATCGACCGTCACCGGATCGAGCAGCGCGACATTGGCGCGGCCGGTGCGCAGGCCCGAAAGATCGCCCTTGAGGCTCTCCACCGCGCCCGCCATGCGGCGCTCGATATCGCTTTTGTCGTATTTGGCCATGGTCGGAATCCTCGGTCTGTTGGTCGGTTCGTAAGTCTGGGTCGCTGGGGTCTATCGGAGGCGGCGCGCTGTGTCTCGCCGGCGGCTATGGATTGCCGACGATGGTCTGGACGCCCTCGCCCGCCAGCACGCGCGCCAGATTGCCCTTCTCGCGGATCGAAAAGACCACGATCGGGATGCCGTTGTCGCGGCACAGCGCGACCGCGCTGGCATCCATGACCTTGAGATTGTCTGCGAGCACGCGGTCGTAAGTGACCGTGTCGTAACGCTTTGCATCGGGGTTCTTCTTGGGGTCGGAATCATAGACCCCGTCGACGCTGGTGCCCTTGAGCAGCGCGTCGCAGCGCATTTCCGCCGCGCGCAAGGCGGCGCCGCTGTCGGTGGTGAAATAGGGTGCGCCCACGCCCGCGGCGAAGATCACGATGCGACCCTTTTCCAGATGGCGTTCGGCGCGGCGGCGGATCACCGGTTCGCAGACCTTGTCCATCTCGATCGCCGACTGGACCCTCGTGGGGACGCCCAATTGCTCGAGCGCGCTCTGCATCGCCAGCGCGTTCATCACGGTCGCCAGCATGCCCATGTAATCGGCCTGCGCGCGGTCCATCCCCTGCGCCGCGCCCGCCATCCCGCGGAAGATGTTGCCGCCGCCGATGACGAGGCAGATTTCGAGCCCGCCCGCCTGCGCGGATTTCACTTCCTTCGCCAGCTCCATCACGAAGGAAGGGTCGATGCCGAACTGCTGATCGCCCATCAACACTTCGCCCGACAGTTTGAGCAGGACGCGTTTGATGGGGGGCATGGTCATGGGGCGACAGCTGTCCGATAAATCCGAGGGTTGCGGCTCCTTAGCCCCCTCGCGGCGGAGGCGCAAAGGGGAAAGGCGAGAAGCGCCAAAGCGGGATTTCCTACACGCAAAACGCGCGCTAGCCTCGCCCCGGGTCATTGTGCGCGCGATTCGGCCCCGGGAGCGCCTGCAAACCCTCCCCCCGAATGTGTTTCATCAACCAACTCCCCGCGACTCGGAAAATACGCACAAAAACGGCCGCCGAATCGAAATCCGGCGGCCGCGAATTGTAGGAGTTGGTTGCGAGCTCAGCCCTTGACGGCAGCCGCCACTTCCGCGGCGAAATCGCTCTCTTCCTTCTCGATGCCCTCGCCGAGCTGGAAGCGGACATAGTCCTTCAGCTCGATCGCATGGCCGGCATCCTTGCCCGCCTTGGCAACGACATCGGAAATCGCGGTCTTGTTGTCCATCACGAAAACCTGGCTCAGCAGCGCGTTTTCCTTGGCGAACTTCTTGATTGCGCCCTCGACCATCTTGTCCTGGACCTCGGCCGGCTTGCCGCTCTCGGCTGCCTTTTCGGCCGCGATCTTGCGCTCGCGCTCGATCGTCTCTGCGTCGAGACCCTCGGCGTTGAGCGCCTGCGGGAAAGCCGCCGCGATGTGCATCGCCAGCTGCTTGCCGAGCGGTTCGAGCACATCGGCGCCCGCTTCGCTCTCGAGCGCGACCAGCACGCCGATCTTGCCGAGGTTGGGGGCAACCGCATTGTGCATATAGGGCACGACCATGCCCTTGGAGACCGATACGGTCTTCATCCGGCGGATCTGCTGGTTCTCGCCGATCGTGGCGACATTGTCGGTGAGCTTGTCGCTCACGGTCCCGCCATCGGGATAGTCGAGGCCCTTGAGCGTCTCGACGTCATCGCCCGAGGCCTTGAGCGCGGTCTCGGTGACCTTGCGGACGAAATCCTGGAACCGGTCGTTCTTGGCGACGAAGTCGGTCTCGGAATTGACTTCGACTGCAACGCCCTTGGTGCCTTCGACGGCGACGCCGACCAGGCCCTCGGCCGCGGTGCGGCTGGACTTCTTCTGCGCGGTGGCAAGGCCCTTGGCGCGCAGCGCGTCGACCGCGCCTTCGAGGTCGCCGTCGCATTCGACGAGCGCCTTCTTGGCATCCATCATGCCCGCGCCGGTGCGCTCGCGCAGCGCCTTGATGTCGGCGGTGGTGAAATTCGCCATGGTGGGATCCTTCTTGAATGATGTGCGGCGCCGGACCGAGATTGCTCGGACCGGCGCCTAGACTGGAGTTTTGACGGGCGCATGACGCACCCGCGCAGGCTGATCAGGCCGCGGCTTCTTCGGGGGGATTTTCCATCGCGCCGAAATCCTGGCCGCTGTCGATCACGCCCTCGCCCTTGCCCGAACGGGCCGCTTCGCCGATCGCGTCGCAATAGAGGCGAACCGCGCGGCTGGCGTCGTCATTGCCCGGGATCGGGAAGGCGATGCCGGTGGGATCGGTGTTGGTGTCGAGCACCGCGATCACCGGGATGCCAAGGACGTTGGCTTCCTTGATCGCCAGGTCTTCCTTGTTGGCGTCGATCACGAACATCACGTCGGGAATACCGCCCATGTCGCGGATGCCGCCGAGCGAGAGTTCGAGCTTGTCGCGCTCGCGCGTCAGCTGGAGGACTTCCTTCTTGGTGAGACCCGAAGTGTCGCCCGAAAGCTGTTCCTCGAGCGTCTTGAGACGCTTGATAGAACCCGAGATCGTCTTCCAGTTGGTGAGCATGCCGCCCAGCCAGCGGTGGTTGACGAAATGCTGGCCCGATGCCCGCGCCGCTTCGGCGATGGCATCCTGCGCCTGGCGCTTGGTGCCGACGAACAGAACCTTGCCACCCGAACGCGCGGACTGTGCGACGAAGTCGAGCGCACGCGCGAACAGCGGCACGGTCTGCGAAAGGTCGATGATGTGGATGCCGTTGCGCGCGCCGAAGATATACGGCTTCATGCGGGGGTTCCAGCGGTGGGTCTGGTGGCCAAAGTGGGCGCCAGCCTCGATCAATTGCTGCATCGTGACGGTAGGAGCCGCCATAAGTAAATTCCTTTCCGGTTTGGCCTCTGGCAGGCTGGAACCCGAGATGCGGAGCATTCCCGCTATCGGGCACCGGTATGAAGCGCCTGCCATGTGGATTTGTCCGCCGGGATCCGGGCCGGAAATGGCCGAATCCTTGGTGGACGGCAGGCCCCTAACGCGGATCGCCCCGCAAATCCACCGTCAATTCGTCGCGGGCGAAAGCCCTGCCGCCGCAAATTCGCTTGACGCGTCAGAACAAATAGAGAACATGGGCCGGTCGCTGGAACGAATATCGGGCGATGAAGGTTTTCCACTGTCTATCCACACCCTGTCAACCGGGTTGGGGGACTGCACCGAGATAGGAAAGACGGTCGATGTTTGCTCTTGTTCTGATTGCGCTCCTGGTCCTGCTGGCGATCGCCAGCCTCGCGGTACTGGCGGATAGCGGATTGCGCTGGTGGTCTGCTTTCGGTGCGCTGAAACGCCAGCTGGCCGATAGCGATCGCACTTCCAAGCAAACGCCCGCCGGCGTGCTTCGTCGCAACGCCGATCATTCACGCCCGCTCGGATCGCACAAGCTTACCCAGCGGGTCGCGCTGCGCGCTGCCGCCTGATCTTCGCGTAACGCATCCAGCCGTAGGGAAGCGCAGCCAAATAGCCGAGACAGATCGCCACCAGCGTCCACCAGGGTTCGAGCAGCAGTGCTGCAAACAGCAGGCCCGAGAATGCCAGCAGTTCCAGCCGGATCGTCCGGCGCGGACGCAGCGACGCCCAGCTCATCGTCGCCAGGTTGGAGATCATCAGCACCGCGATGATCGCCAGCCACGGACCGACCAGCAGCGGATCGCGGAAGAACTCCTGGCCCGTCGCCATCCAGAAATAGAACGGCAGGAAAGCCAGTCCTGCCGCTACCGGCGCGGGTATACCGGTGAGGAAACCGGCCGATTTGTGCGGTTGCTCGTCGGTGTCGATCTGCGCATTGAAGCGTGCGAGCCGCAGCGCGCAACAGATCGCGAAAGCCAGCGCCGCGAACCAGCCAAGCCGCGACATATCCTGAAGCGACCACAGATAGATGATGATCGCCGGCGCGGTCCCGAAGGAAAGCGAATCCGCCAGGCTGTCGAGCTCTGCGCCGAAACGCGATTGCGCGTTGAGCATCCGGGCGATCCGCCCGTCGAGCCCGTCGAGCAGCCCCGCAAGTATAATCGCGAAGACCGCCAGGCTCCATTGCCCGGAAATGGCGAAGCGGATGCCGGTGAGCCCTGCACACAGCGCGGCGGCGGTGATCGCATTGGGGAGCAGCGCCCGTAGCGTAAGCCCGCGCGGGCGTGTCTGACCTGCTTCGAACGGTTCGTCCTCGGTGGCCTTGGGACCAAGCCGCGGCCGCTCCCCGCGTGGATCGGCACTCACTGGCTCACCCCTTCGATTAGTTTCCGAATGCCTATTTCGCCCAGAACGGTCTCGCCGGCGATGCATCGCTGCCCGAGCAGCACCTTGGAATCGGTACCCGCGGGGAGATAGACATCGACCCTGCTGCCGAAGCGGATCAGGCCGACGCGCTGCCCCGCGCCCACGGTGTCGCCGGGCTTCACGAAGGGAACAATCCGCCGCGCCACCAGGCCGGCGATCTGGGTGAAGCCGATCTGCGTCCCGTCGGCGCGTTCGATCAGGATATGCTGGCGCTCGTTTTCCTCGCTCGCCTTGTCGAGATCGGCGTTCAGGAACTTGCCGGGCAGATAGACCAGACGCCGGATCACACCGGCGATCGGCGCGCGATTGATGTGGACATCGAACACGCTCATGAAGATCGAGACCCGCGTCACCAGCCCGTCTGGCAGCCCTTCGATGCCACTGCCGTCGTCGATCTTGAGCTCCTCGGGCGGTTCGACCTGCGCAATCAGCGAGACGAGGCCATCCGCCGGGGAGACGATCAGCGACTCCTCGTGCGGGACCACCCGCTCCGGATCGCGGAAGAAGGCGAAAACGCCGGCGGAGAGCGCCAGCAGCGGCCAGCCGATGATTTCCCAGTCGAACAGCAGCAGGAACACCAGGCTGACAGCAAGTGCGATCAGCCCGTATTTGCGACCCTCGGGATGAATGGAGGGGAGGGACCAGGCGACATCGCCGCGGCCCTGATTGTCGAGGAGTTCGCCTGCCATCGGCATCGTCTAGGGTACGCGCTGCCCAGCCGCAAGCGCGCGGGCGCCCTACCCCACCTTGCGGAGGAAAACCGTTCCTGCGGAATAACCTGCACCGAAACTGCAGATCAGCCCGGTGTCACCGGCTTGCAGATCCTCGCTGTGCAGGTGGAAGGCGATGATCGACCCGGCGCTCGAGGTGTTGCCATAGGTGTCGAGCACCGTCGGGCTTTCGTCCTCGTTCGCTTCGTGACCCAGCACGCGCTGCGCGATCAACCGGTTCATTCCCGCATTGGCCTGGTGCAGCCAAAGCCGTCGCAACTCCTGTGGATCAATCGCCAGCCGCTCGGCCTCGTCGACGATCATCTGCGCGACCATCGGGACGACTTCCTTGAACACCTTGCGGCCTTCCTGGACGAACAGCTTGTCGGGCGCATCCGCAGTCTCGGGATGTGCGCGGTTGAGATAGCCGAAATTGTTGCGGATGTTGTTGGAGAAGACCGTCTTGAGCCGGGTGCCGAGAATGTCCCAATGGTGCTCCGGCGCCATCGCCGCATCCTCCACCAGCACCGCGGTCGCCACATCGCCGAAGATGAAATGGCTGTCGCGGTCGCGCCAGTTGAGATGGCCGCTGGTTATCTCGGGGCTGACGACCAGAACGCTGCGGGCATTGCCTGCGCGGATATAGTCGGCGGCAGTCTGGATTCCGAAGGTCGCGGAGGAGCAGGCGACGTTCATGTCGAAGGCGAAGCCGTCGATGCCCAGCGCCTGCTGGATCTCGATCGCCATCGCCGGATAGGGCCGCTGCATGTTGGATGCCGCGCACAGCACCGCATCGACATCGCCCGGCTCGCGCCCGGCTCGTTCCAGCGCATCGCGCGCCGCTTTCACGCCGATTTCCGCGAGGATGGAGAGCTCGTCGTCACCGCGCTCGTCGAGACGCGGCGCCATGATTGCGGGGTCGAGCACCGGCGTCTTGGTCATCACGTGCCGGGACTTGATCCCGCTCGCCTTCTCGATGAACTCCACCGAGCTCGGCTGCAGGGCTTCAAGCTCGCCAACCGCAATCGCCGAGGCGTGCTCGGCATTGTAGCGCTCGACGTAGCGATTGAAGCTGTCGACCAACTCCTCGTTGGTGATGCTCTCCTCGGGGGTGAACAAACCGGTGGCGGAGATGACGGGGCGACCGGTCGGCACGATATCTGCTCTCATGGCTGGAACGCGTAATCCCGCGCAGCCGCTACGGCAAGACCGCGTCGGCTTGGCACTGTGAGGGATCGACGAAAGAGGCAAGTGGTGGACAGGGCTGGATTCGAACCAGCGTACGCTTGCGCGGGCAGATTTACAGTCTGCTGCCTTTAACCACTCGGCCACCTGTCCACTTGGCTTGCCAGTTTCGCGATGAAAACGCGGAGGGTCTGAGGCGACCCCGCTGGCCGAGAGGCGCCCCTTTGGAGAAGCGGCGCTTGCCTGTCAATGGCCGCACTGGCAGGAGGCGCGGCTATTGCCACAAGGGAGCAGCCATATGGCCAAGACGGAGCGCAAGAAGGCGCTGCGCGGACGCGCGGGACGCATGCAGGGCGGGCGCGGAAGCGGGCGCGCGAGCACCGGACAGGTCCGCCTGTGGGGCCATCACGCGGTCGAGGCCGCGCTCAAGAACCCCGAGCGACGCCACCACAAGCTGTGGGCGACGCGTGAGGCGCTCGAGCAGCTGGACGGCGAATTGCCCGAAGACTTCACCATCGAATACGCCGGCATGCCCGATCTCGACCGGCTGGTGGCGCGCGATGCGCCGCACCAGGGTCTGGTGCTCGACTGCGCGGCGCTCGACGATGTCTTTCTCGACCAGGTGCTCAAGGCCGAGCCCGACCGGCCCTTGCTGGTGCTCGACCAGGTCACCGATCCACACAATGTCGGCGCCATCCTGCGTTCGGCGGCCGCTTTCGGTGCCGCCGCGATCGTGACGCAGGACCGCCATGCCCCGCCCGAGGGCGGGGTGATCGGCAAGGCCGCGTCGGGTGCGCTCGAAGTGGTCCCCTGGGTGCGGGTGGTCAATCTGGCGCGCGCGCTCGAGGATATGGCCGCGGCGGGATACTGGCGGATCGGCCTTGCGGGCGAAGCCGAGGTGACGCTGGCGCAGGCGCTGCCCGCGGGCCCGGTCGCGCTGGTGCTGGGCGCGGAAGGCGCCGGGATTCGCCACAATGTCGCCGGCCATTGCGACGCGCTGGCGCGGCTGCCGATCGGCGATGCCATGGAGAGCCTCAACGTTTCGAACGCCGCGGCAATTGCGCTATATGCGGTGGCGACGCGAACAACGGGGCAAAACCAGTGAGACATGCCATTTCAGCCAGCCGACTCGGTGCCACCGCCGGCCTCCTAGCAGGATGCGCCCTGCTGTCAGGATGCTTCCTGCAGCCCGGGACCTTCGCTGCCACAATGCACGTGCGCGACGATGGCCGGTTCGCTTTCACCTATGATGGGGAGATCGTTATGGCGGGGCTGGAGGATCTCAACGAAATGGCCGAGCAGGCGGATAGCGATGCTGCCGAGAAGCCGTGCGTGGACGATGAGACGATGGAGGTGCGCGACTGCACCTCGGAAGAAATCGCCCGGAGAAACGAGGAGCAAGCGGGCGAGCGCGAGATGCTTCGGTCGATTCTGGGCGGGATGAACCCGTCGGACCCCGAGGCCGCGGCTGCCCTGGCCGACAGCCTGGAACGGCAGGCTGGCTGGAACAGCGTCGAGTATCGCGATGATGGCGTGTTCGAGGTCAGTTTCTCGATCGAAAGCCGGCTGGGGCATGATTTTGATTTCCCCACGATCGAGGGACTGCCCTTCCCCAGTTCCTTCGTACAGGCACGGTTGCGCGACGGGCAACGCGTGCGGATCGAAGCGCCGGGCTTCGCGGCTCCGGGCGGCGGCAATCCGTTTGCCGCAATGATGATGGGAATGGCAGGCGCGTTTGGCCGGGGCAAAGAAACCGAGGACACAGACGGGGTGGAGGCTACGCAGAAGCCGCCCCTCCGCCCGATCGAGGGTACTTTTCGCCTGACTACCAACGCGACCATCCTCGCCAACAATACCGACGAAGGCCCGCAAGACTCAGCGCGGGGGCAAATGCTGGTCTGGGACATCTCGCCCGGCACCGCGGTCGCGCCGATGGCGCTGCTGCAACTGGCGAACTAGCGAACCGCGAGGCGCAATGGAGCGCCACGAAAAAGGGCCGCCCCTTGCGAGGGCGACCCTTTGGTCCGGCCTTTGACCGGCAGCCAATTCGCGCGACTTAGTTGACCGCGTCCTTGAGGCCCTTGCCGGCCTTGAACTTGGGCTGGTTCGACGCCTTGATCGTCATCGGCTCGCCGGTGCGCGGGTTGCGACCGGTCGAGGCCTTGCGCTTGGCCACCGAGAAAGTGCCGAAGCCGACGAGGCGCACATCGTCGCCGCCCGACAACGATTTGGTGATGGCGTCGAACACGCCTTCGACGGCGCTGGAGGCATCGCTCTTCGACAGGCCGCTGGAATCGGCAACTGCGCTGATCAGGTCGTTCTTGTTCATCTTAAGGGAACCCCCACTTGGTGTTGAATTCTTCTCGGTGAATCATGTCTCCGAATGCCGGGCAGTTGAACGACTCGACGCGGAACTGTCAAAGGCAAATCCGCCCGAAAGGGGCATGATGTGCGCCTAAAAGCCTGAAATCAGCGTGATTGCTGGCTTAACCACGCCGGGATCCGCCCCGCTACCCCGTATCGAGCCATTTCGCGCCGGACCCGGGAATTCGAGTCGCGGCATTGCAGCATTGCCGCGCTCAATGCGCGGTTCGCACCGGAGAATTGGCACTGCCCACCGTCAGCGGCTGGCTGGCGAGGTCGTCAGCCTCGGTCCATTCGATCTCGGCGGGGACCGAGGTCAGCGCGTGTTCGAGCACCTGGTCGACATGAGAGACGGGGATGATCTTGAGCCCGTCCTTCACCTTGGCGGGGATCTCGGCGAGGTCCTTCACATTCTCCTCGGGGATCAGCACGGTCTCGATCCCGCCACGCAGCGCAGCGAGCAGCTTCTCCTTCAAGCCGCCGATCGGAAGCACCCGTCCTCGCAAGGTCACCTCGCCGGTCATCGCGACCTCGGGCCGCACCGGGATACCGCTCAGGGTCGAGACGATCGAGGTGACCATGCCGATGCCCGCGCTGGGCCCATCCTTGGGCACCGCGCCCTCGGGCAGGTGGATATGGATATTCTTGCGCTGGAAGATGCTCGGCTTGATGCCATAGGCAGGCGCGCGCGCCTTGACGAAGCTGAAGGCCGCGGCGACGCTTTCGTTCATCACCTCGCCCAGCTTGCCGGTGGTCTTGACCTCGCCCTTGCCAGGCGTGGTGACGCTCTCGATGGTCAGCAATTCGCCGCCAACCTCGGTCCAGGCTAGCCCGGTAACCGCGCCGATCTGCGGTTCTTCCTCCGACATCCCGTGCTTAAACTTGCGCACGCCGGAGAAGTCGGCGAGATTTTCGGGCGTGATGGTGACGCTGGCGGTGGTCCCTTCGAGGATCTTGCGCAGCGACTTGCGGCACAGCTTGGCGATCTCGCGCTCGAGCGTGCGGACCCCGGCCTCGCGGGTGTAGTAACGGATGAGATCGCGCAGAGCCTCCTCGGTCAGCGTGAACTCGTCCTTGGTCAGCCCGTGCTGCTTGACCTGCTTGTCGAGCAGGTGACCCAGCGCGATCTCGACCTTCTCGTCCTCGGTGTAGCCCTCGAGGCGGATGATCTCCATCCGGTCGAGCAGCGGCTGCGGCAGGTTAAGGCTGTTGGCGGTGCAGACGAACATCACGTCCGACAGGTCGATGTCGAGCTCGAGATAGTGATCCTGGAACTTGCTGTTCTGCTCGGGGTCGAGCACCTCGAGCAGCGCGCTGGCGGGATCGCCGCGGAAATCCTGGCCGAGCTTGTCGATCTCGTCGAGCAGGAACAGCGGGTTCGACTTGCCCGCCTTCTTGAGATTGGTGACGATCTTGCCCGGCAGCGAGCCGATGTAGGTCCGGCGGTGACCGCGGATCTCGGCCTCGTCGCGCACCCCGCCCAGCGACTGGCGGATGAACTCGCGTCCGGTCGCGCGGGCGATCGACTTGCCGAGGCTGGTCTTGCCGACGCCGGGAGGGCCGACGAGGCACAGGATCGGACCCTTGAGCGTGTTGGTCCGCGCCTGAACCGCGAGATATTCGACGATCCGGTCCTTGACCTTCTCCAGCCCGTAGTGGTCGGCGTCGAGCACTTCCTGCGCCTTGCCGATATCCTTCTTGAGTCGGCTCTTCTTGCCCCAGGGCAGGCCGAGCAGGACGTCGAGATAGTTGCGGATGACGGTCGCCTCGGCGCTCATCGGCTGCATCCCGCGCAGCTTCTTGAGTTCGCTCTCGGCCTTGGCGCGCGCTTCCTTGCTGAGCTTGGTCTTGGCGATGGTCTCGGTGAGTTCGGCGATGCCGTCGCCATCCTCGCCGTCGCCGCCGAGCTCGTTCTGGATCGCCTTCAACTGCTCGTTGAGATAATATTCGCGCTGGGTCTTTTCCATCTGCCGCTTCACGCGGCCGCGGATCTTGCGCTCGACCTGGAGCACCGAGAGCTCTCCCTCCATGAAGGACATCACCATTTCGAGCCGCTTGTGCGGGTCGGCCTCGGCGAGCAGCGCCTGCTTGTCCGAGACCCGCGCCGCCACTGCGGCGGCGATGGTATCGGCGAGCTCGCCGGCATCGTCGATCTCGGCGAGCTCATCGCCCGCACCCTCGCCCAGCTTCTTGTTGAGCTTGGCGTATTCGGCGAACTGCTCGACCACCTGGCGCATCATCGCGACGACCTCGCTGCCCGCGACGGTCTGTTCCTCGTGCAGTTCGACCTCGGCCATCACGTAATCGTCCTGCTCGGTGAAGCGCTGGCAGGTGGCGCGCGCGGCGCCCTCGACCATCACCCGCACCGTGCCGTCGGGCAGCTTGAGCAATTGCAGCACCCGCGCCACCACGCCGACGTCGTAGAGATCGTCGCGGTCGGGATCGTCGCAGCCCGGGTCGAGCTGGGCGAGCAGGAAGATGTCCTTGGACCCATCCATCGCCGCCTCGAGCGCGGCAACCGATTTGTCGCGGCCGACGAACAGCGGCACCACCATGCCGGGGAAGACGACGATGTCGCGCAAGGGGAGAAGGGGAAATTGCTGGGTCATGTTGTCATTCCATGGATCGGGCCGTGGGTCGGGCCGTGGATCGGGCGCAGCGAAACCCGCGCCTCGTGTGACCCAGGATATGGGAACCCGCCCCGCCCGCTGCAATCCCGTTCACCGCCAAAGCTGTGGACGTGAACGGGAGGCGGGCCGGTTGACACATGTGACATGGTCGCGGAGTTGAGCGTGGCTTTCGGCGGCGAAAGCGTCACCTTGCGGGGACGAAGTGTCGCCCTGGGGCCGAAAAGTGTCACCTTGGCGGCGGGGCGTAGCGCACTGGCGGTGCAAAGTGTCGTCTTGCGCGAGCGGCCGAACGCGGATTGCGTCACCTTGCGGCGCAATGGCTGAAAACCTTGATCCCGAGTGCACGGCCCCATGCGGCGGCAAAGCGGTGCGGCATGACGAAAGGAAGCGCGGGCGGTCATCGGCGCGTGGTGGCAAATTCACCGCCTGTAGGAAAACGGTTTGTCGGGGGCGCGGCAACACGCCCGCGACCCACTGCACAACCCGACACGACCCTCGAAATAGAACGCGGATCGGGTGCGTTACCACGCACCCTACAACGGCGGCTCAAACGATAGCGCGCCATGGAGGCTCCACCATTCACACAGGAGCCGACCCATGCGTACCCTCTTCACGACCACCGCCGCCATTGCGTTCGCCGCATGCCTTGCCCTCACCACAGGTCCGGTGCAGGCCGAGGACTGCGGCCTCGACACCGATGACAACGATACCATAGACAGCACCGCCGGTGCCGAGAGCAACGGCGAAAATACATCTCTCGCCTGCGGGCGAAATGCGACGACCGAGGGGAGCAGTGCCGTGGCGGTGGGTGCCGATGCGCTCGCCCTGAGGGGTGGCACAGTCGTCGGTTTCAATGCCACGACCACCGGCGTCGATGCCGTTGCCATCGGCAAGAACGCAACCGCCGCCCGTGCCGCGCTGGTGGTGGGCGACAATGCAAGCGGCGCCGCGCAGACGCTCGTATTCGGCAGCGCGGCAAACGCGGAAGGCGAGAATTCGATCGCCATGGGCCGCCAAGCCCATACCGCAGACTCGGGCGCAATCGCGATCGGCCAGTCCGCCGATGCCATTGGCGGGAACGCTGTCGCTGAGGGTGCGGGCGCTCTGGCGAATGGGGCAGGAACGGTCGCGATCGGGCGCGAGTCCATCGGCGCCGGCACGGATTCGGTTGCTCTTGGTCTGGGCGCGCGCAGCGATTCCGGCGGGTCGATCGCGGTCGGTCGTTTTGCACGATCAACGGGGGACCGTGCGATCAGCCTCGGCCAGCAGTCGCGCACGTTCTCGAATCTCAGCATCGCCATTGGCAGCGACGGCGGTGATGATGGCAATATGGGGGCTCAGGCGACCGGCATCGCCGCAATCGCCTTTGGCGCCGATACAAGGACCAACGGAGATTCTGCGATCGCGTTTGGCGCCAATGCCGTAGCCGATGGCGGCCTCAACACCGCGGTCGGAGCGAACAGTTCGGCCAGCGGCTTAAACTCGACCGCGGTGGGCCAGGCCACCTCCGCCAACGGACTTCAAGCCGCCGCATTCGGCTCGGGCGCAAGCTCCGAAGGGATCGGCGCGCTGTCCTTCGGGGCCTTCGCTACCGCCCGCGGCGAATTCTCGACCGCGCTCGGCTACACCAGCTTCGCGGCCGCGCTGCAGGCGACGGCGGTGGGCAATGGCGCACAGGCGACCGGCGAGAACGCGACGGCAATGGGCCGGGTGGCTCTCGCCCGCGCCGACAACGCCACGGCGCTCGGCACGGGCGCGACAGCCGATTTCAACGGTTCCACCGCAATCGGGGCAGGCGCCACCACCAGTGCTGCCAATCAGGTGGCGATCGGCGCAGCGTCCGACACGGTGGAGATCGCCAGCCTCGAAACCGCAACAGCCAAACAGAGCGGCACGATCTTCCTTGTCACCGCCGATGAAAACGGCACGCTCGGCCGCACCGCCTTCAACGCCAGCACCACCAGGACGGCCTCCCTGCGCGTCATGGCGGCGCCGATCTCCGCGGTCAGCGATGCGCAGTTCGATGCGCTCACCACCGATGTCGCCGGCCTTGGCGGCCGGATCGGTGCGCTCGAAGGGCAGTTCGCCGATCTGAATTCGCAATTCGGCGATCTCGACCGGGCCATGCGCGGCGGCGTGGCGGCGGCGACCGCACTGGGTAGCGCGATCGCGCTGCCGGACAAGGCGTTCACGATCGGCGGCAATATCGCCACCCACGGCGGGGAACAGGGCTTCGCCGCCAGTATCACAGGGCGAGTGAGCGACAGTTTCGCCCTCGGCGCGGGCGTCGCCGGCAATACCGGCGACGACAGCGTTACGGCGCAAGTCGGGTTCGCCTTCGGGTTCTAGGGAAGAGGGACGCTGCCGATGCGATCGAACCTCGTTCTCATCGATCCAGCAGCCCCTTCCCCGTCTTCGGATCGGACGATGAGATTTGCCGCTCGGCCAGGAAGGCTGAGCGGCAAATCTTGCCCCAGAAGCCGACCGGCAGCACACGACCCAGTTGCGGACTCGTTCGCTCCACGTCAAAAGATAGCCATGAAGAACATCCAAATCGTCGATGGAGCGGCAAACGCTACCTTCAGTATCTTCCAAGCCACCGAAGATGAGTTCGCGATGATCTTCCCAGATGGAAGCGAAATGGAGATTGCAGCCGATCTGGTCGAACGGGTGGGAGAGGACGAAGCTGGCCGCGTTCTTGACGCGCTTTGGCAGCGTCCAGTTCTAAAGCGCGATGCGATGGGTATTCACGGAACTCTTCTCTTTGATGCCGATGACAGGCGCGAGTTTCTGCCGGGGTCGCGACGGGAGGTAGACTGGGACGAGCGGTTCGTAAACGAAGCCCAGCGCAAGCTATTCCGGTCTCAGCGTTAGCGTCGGGTTCCCACCCCAGTTTCGGACGTTCGCACCCGTCTCAGGTTTTGCCATTAGCGGACAGGCGGCTTGCACAGCCGATCGGGAAAAAGCTGCCTGTCCGCTCACGACCCAATTGCTGCCATTCGAGATTGCGCTACGATGCTGAAATGAAAATCAGCCAGCAGCCTCGCGGTTTCATCGCTCGCGGCACGAAGGTCCGCTTAGATGGGCAGGACAAAGGTGTCTCCGAATACGGTGTCGTCGTCCACTGCTGGCATGATGCCGACATTGACGCCTATGACTGCTACGTGGCTTTCTTCGGTTCTAGCTATCCGACCGCCAAACCAAGCGAGAAGCCCTATGTTCTTCGCTACGCGACGACCTCATTGAATGTAATGGAAGAATAACGGCTAGCGGCAGCTTCCCACCCATATTAGGTCTTACAACCCCCGCACTGCCTGCCCCGGAAGCTGCCGCCCGTTAGCGCGTAGTACTGGGTGTGCGGTTGCACCGGCTCAGTCCGCTCGAACTCAGCGGCGACGCCTCGCCTTTACTCCCGAAACCCAGCATCCGTCCGGTCGAGCTTGCGCAGCAGCGCCGGCCAGGCGAGCGCGTTGGCGATGGCGCCGATGCCGGCGGGCGCGGTCTGCGACTTGACCTTTTCGGGCGTGCCCTGCGGCGGGTTGTGCAGGCCGTCGCGCCCGGCGGAGAGCATCTTGACCTGCGCGTCGCAGGCGCGTTCGAGGAAATAGAGCCGCAGGAAGCATTCGCCCACGCTCTTGCCGATCGCCAGCGTGCCGTGGTTGCGCAGGATCATGACGTGCTTGTCGCCCATGTCCGCGACCAGCCGCTCGCGCTCCTCGAGGTCGGTCGCGATGCCTTCATACTCGTGATAGGCGATGTCGCTGCGCGCGATCATCGCGGTCTGGGTGTGCTCGAGCAGGCCCGAGGACATCGCGCTCACCGCCTGGCCCGCGGGCGTGTGCAGATGCATCACCGCATGCGCATCCTCGCAATTCATATGCAGCGCCGAATGAATGGTGAAGCCCGCCGGGTTGACCGGGTGCGAGGTGGGAATCACCGGCTGGCCGTCGACATCGATCTTGACCAGGCTGGAGGCGGTGATTTCCTCGAACATCATGTCGTAGGGATTGATCAGGAAATGATGCTCGGGTCCCGGCACTCGGGCGGAGAGATGGGTGAAGATCAGATCGTCCCAGCCGTACAGCGCGACCAGCCGATAGGCCGCGGCGAGATCGACGCGGACCGCCCATTCCTCGTCGCTGACCTGCGCGCGGATATCCGCATCCGAGCCGGTGGAATTGTCGTTCATCACGGTTGCCATGACTGCCTCTCCGATTGGTTGTGTTTTGCCACCGGTAACACAGAAATGGCGCGGGCCGTAACCCTATCCCATGCCCGGCAGGTTGAAGCCCGGGGGCAGGCCCATGCCCGACTGGATGCCTTCCATCTCGGTGGCGGCGCGGCGGTCGGCCTTGTCGCGCGCGTCGTTGAAGGCAGCGGTGACGAGATCCTCGACCATCTGCTTTTCTTCCAGCTTCATCAGGCTGTCGTCGATCGCGACCCCGAGGATGCGGCCGCGCGCGGTGGCACGGACCTTGACCAGGCCGCCGCCGGCGCTGCCCTCGACCTCGATCGTATCGAGCTTGGCCTGCGCCTCGCCCATCTGGGTCTGGATGGTCTCGGCCGCTTTCTGCGCGGCGGCGAGCATTTCTTCCATCGACTTCATGCTTTGTGTCTCCATTCCTGCAAGCCGACCGGGGGTTTGTCGCGGTCGGCGATGATTTCGGCACCCGGGAAGGCGGCGAAGGCGGCCTGTACCAATGGATGGGCGCGGGCTTCGGTTTCCGCGTTTTGCTGCGCGGCTTCTTCGCGTTCCGCAATCGAGGGGGCGCCCTTGCCGTCCGGTATTTCTTCCAGCAGCCAGCGGGTGCCGGTGATCGCGGCGAGCGCCTCGCGCAGGGTTGGGCCGATATCGTCGCGGTAGAGCGGGTTGCGCGAATAACGAAGCAGTCCTTCCTCGACCGCGATCGGGCGAATCTGCAACCGCATGATCCCCGCGGCGAGATGTTGCCCGCCGGCCTCCACCTTGGCGACGAGGTCTTCCCATTTGACGGCGTTGACGCCGGGCGCATCGGCGGCGGGGGTGCCTTCCGGCGAGGGGGCTGCGGGCGCGCGGGTCGCGGCATCCTCGATCAGCCGCGCCAGCCGGCCCGGGTCGGGCAGTTCCTGCGCGTGCAGCGCGCGCAGCAGCGCCATCCGCGCCGAGACCAGCGGGTCGGGCGCCTGGCGGACCTCATCATAGCCCTTGAGCAACAACTGCCACAATCGGTGGAGCTGCGCGGGCGGGATGGCGGCGGCCCATTCGCCGAGCTGCGCGCGTTCCTCGGCGGAGAGCGCATCGACCTCGCCCCCCGAGACCTGCGCCACGGTGACGCGGTGGACGATGTCCATCAGCGAGCGCAGCATCGCCAGCGGCTCGACCCCGAGCGCATATTGCTCGTCGATCCCGGCGAGCAGCTCTTTGCCCTCCCCGGCGAGCAGATGCGCCAGCAGCCGGCGCTGCGCGCTCTTGTCGGCGAGCCCGAGCATCGAGCGGACCCGCTCGGCGGTGACCCTTCCCGCGCTGTCCATATCGGCATGCGCGATCGCCTGGTCGAGGATCGAGAGCCCGTCGCGCACCGAACCCTCGGCGGCATTGGCGATGATCGACAGCGCCTCGGCATCCGCCTCGACGCCTTCCTTGGTGCAGATCAGCGCGAAATGCTCCTGCAGCATCTCGGCGGGGATTCGGCGCAGGTCGAAGCGCTGCGTCCGGCTGAGCACGGTGACGGGGAGCTTCTCCACCTCGGTGGTGGCGAACAGGAATTTCACATGCGCGGGCGGCTCCTCAAGCGTCTTGAGCAACGCGTTGAAAGCGTTGCGCGAGAGCATGTGGACCTCGTCGATGATGTAGATCTTGTAGCGCGCGCTGACCGCGGAATAGCGCACTGCCTCGATGATCTCGCGGACGTCGTCCACCCCGGTGTGGCTGGCGGCGTCCATCTCGATGACGTCGATATGGCGCCCCTCGGCGATGGCGACGCAGGGTTCGCAGACGCCGCAGGGATCGATGGTCGGGCCGCCCTCGCCATCGGGGCCGATGCAGTTGAGCGCCTTGGCGATCAGCCGCGCGGTCGAGGTCTTTCCGACCCCGCGCACCCCGGTCATCAAAAAGGCATGCGCCAGCCGGTCGCGCGCGATGGCGTTGGCCAGCGTGCGGACCATGGGCTCCTGCCCGATCAGCTCGGAAAAGGTCTGCGGGCGGTATTTGCGGGCCAGCACGCGATAGGGCTGCGCCGGGGCGCCGGGGGCTGCGGCGGGAGCGGGCTTTGCGGCTGATTCGGGAGCAGATACGGGCTTGGCCACCGGCTTTTCAGCAGGGGCTGGTTTGGGCGCAGGGTCCGGCGCGCCGAACAGCGCTTCCTGCCCCGCCTGCTCGAGCTCGGCGGCGCTCGGCGTCTCTTCTGCGGGTTCGGTTTCCCACGGCAGGCCGTCTGTATTGTCCGGTGAATCACCCATCCGCCCTAGCTAGGGCGTGCGCGCGCATTTGTCATGCTGGCGTTTGCGATGCCTAGGGGGTGATAAAGGAGCCGAGCGACCCGTCGCAATTCACCTGGGCTGCTTCCTTCCGGACCTGACCCGGTGAGCGAACGCAAACGTCCACCCGACTCCCGGAGCGCCATATGGCGGGGAAGCGGGGGGCTTTCAAGCATTTCGTCACCGCAATGCGCTGACGGCGCAACCCTAGTTGAAATTGTCGGCGTAGGCCTGCAGCTTGAGTCCGCGCGGCGGGGTCGTGTGGACCCGCGCCTGGATGCCGTGCTTGGCGGCATAGGCCTTGGCTTCGTCCTTCGACGCGAAGTTGAGCTGCACTTGCGCCTGCGTGTCGCCGCTGCCGGTCCAGCCCATCAGCGGATCGGCGTGGCGCGCTTCGCTCTGCTCGAATTCGAGCACCCACTCGTCGACCCGCGCCTTGCCCGACTGCATCGCATTCTTCGGACGTTGATAGATTCGTGCTGCCATGGCGAAGCCTCTAATTCAGCGCGGCGCTTTGGAAAAGGCATTCTTGGTCTTGAGGCTCGGCGCTTCGGTCCAGGGCTCCTCCGGCCAGCGGTGTTTGGGGTAGCGACCCTTCATCTCCTTGCGCACCTCGGCCCAGCTGCCGCGCCAGAACCCCGGGAGGTCGCGCGTCGCCTGCAGCGGGCGCCCGGCGGGGCTGGTGAGCTTGAGCAGCAGCGGCGAGCCGCCGTCTTTCGGGCCGATCATCGGGTGCCGCTCGAGCCCGAACAGCGCCTGCACCCGCACCTCGGCACTCGGCGCATCGTCCCCGGCGTAGTCGATCGCATGTGTGCTCCCCGCAGGCGAGGTGAAGCTGCGCGGCGCAAGCCGGTCGAGCCGCTGGCGCGTGTCCCAGTCGAGCAGCGCCAGCGCGGCTTCGGCCAGTCTGGAGCGCGAGACATCGAGATCCCGGCGCCCAGCGAGCAGCGGTGCGAGCCATTGGTCGGCGCTTTTCGCAAGGCTGTCAGGCGAAAGCGCGTCGATGCCCGCGTGGCGCGCGCGCGCCAGCAGCGCGGGCGGCAGCAGTTCCCCCAGCTTCTCGACAGCCTTTTCCACAAGGATATCCGCAATCGCGTGCATATCCGGAGCGGGGTCGGAGCCGGTGGCGAGCGTGATCGCCCCGATCCTTCGTTCCACCCGCGCCTCGACCCGCGCTTCTCCACGGTTCCAGTCGAGCACCTGGCGGCGCTCGATCCGCTCGGGCAGCCAGCGCACCAGATCGGCCTCCGCCAGGGGTAGCGCGGCGGTGATCCGCGCGCCCTTGGCCTGCCCCTGTGCGTCGCCGATCGCCAGCCAGTCCTGCCGCGCCAGCGGGCTGGCCGAATCGAGCACGAACCCGCGCCCGCCCGCCGCCAGCCATTGCTCGCCCGAAGCATCGCGGCGGCGGGCGATGTTGTCGGGCATTCCGGCGGCGAGGAGGATGGCGGGGGGAACGGCTTCGGGATCCGTCCGCCCCACTACATCCGTTCGCGCCGAGCCTGTCGAAGCACGCGCGCCCTGCTTGCAAAGCACAAGCGCCCGCTCCGCCCAGCGGTCCGCCAGCTTGCGGCTCGCCTCGGCGCGCGGGGAGCGGTCGGCGGTCCAGCGCTGGAGGCGGCCCGCCAGATCCTCGCCGCGGCCGCCCAGATTGCGCTCCTGCAGCAGCACCGCGATCCGCGCCGCCTCCCGCGCCGCGCCATGCTCGGCGCCGAACAGCACCATCGCGGCGTGTGCCGGGTCGAGTGCGAGCGCGGCGAGCATCTTTCCGCGCTCGGTTATCCGCCCCTCCGCATCGAGCGCGCCCAGCCCCTGCAGTTTCTGCCGCGCGGCGCCGAGCGAGGCTTCGGGGGGCGGGTCGAGCCAGGGCAGCGCGGCGGGATCGCCGCTGCCCCACAGCGCGGTCTTGAGCACCAGCGGCGCGAGATCCGCGGTTTCGATCTCGGGCGGATCGAAGCGCGGGCGGCCCTTGTGACCACCCTCCTCCCACAAGCGATAGGCGACGCCCGGTCCCTGCCGCGCCGCGCGCCCGGCGCGCTGGGTCGCCGCAGCCTGACTGGCGCGGTGGGTGACCAGATGGGTGGTGCCCGCAGCGCGGTCGTATTCGGCGCGCCGCGACAGCCCGGAATCGACCACCACCGATACACCCTCGAGCGTGATCGAGGTTTCGGCGATGGCGCTGGCGAGCACGACCCGCCGGCGTCCTTGGGAATCGCGGCGGATTGCGGCGCGCTGCATCCCGGGCTCGACCTGGCCGTGCAGCGGCAGGATGGGCACATCGGGCAGCCGCGCCTCGAGCCGTTCGCGGGTGCGCTCTATCTCGCCCACCCCGGGGAGGAAGGCTAGGATATCGCCCTGCTCTTCGCGCCAAGCGGTTAGCACCGCCTGCGCCATCGCATCCTCGACCCGCATTTGTGGCGAGGAGCCGTGCCATGCGATCCGCAAGGGATAGGCGCGCCCTTCGCTGGCGATGGTGCGCGCGCCCTCGCCCAGCAGCTGCGCAAAACGCGCGCCGTCGATTGTCGCCGACATCACCAGCACGCGCAGATCCTCGCGCAGCACCTCGCGGCTCTCGAGCGCCAGCGCGAGACCCAGATCGCTGTCGAGATGGCGCTCGTGCGCCTCGTCGAACAGCACCGCCGAAACGCCCTTGAGCTCGGGATCGTCGAGCAGGCGGTTGACGAAGATCGCCTCGGTCATGACCAGAATGCGGGTCCGCGCAGAGGTCTTGCTGTCGAGCCTTGTGAGGTAGCCTACGGTTTCGCCCGGGCTCTCGCCCAGCATCTGCGCCATCCGCTCCGCCGCCGCGCGCGCCGCGACCCGCCGCGGCGAGGTGAGGATGATCTGCCCGCTGCACCAAAGTTCGCCCAGCAGCGCGGGCGCCACCGCAGTGGTTTTGCCCGCACCGGGCGGTGCGACCAGCACTGCGGCGGACTGCTCACGCAAACTCGCGAGCAGTTCGGGCAGGACCGCTTGGATGGGGAGGTCGGCGCTCAATCAATCACCCTTTGTCATGCTGAACTTGGGTTCAGCATCCATTCGTCCTCCTTGGACCGAGGGTCTGTGAGGATGGATAGACCCCGGAAGCGAAGCTGTGCAAAGCACAACCGGGTTCAGGGTGACAAGTGTTTCAGTAACCGCGCGCCACCGCAAAGCGCGCCGCTTCGGTCATCGCCTGGCGCGCTTTGCCGTCGGGGAAGATCGAGAGCGCGTCGATCGCGCGGTCGGCGAAGTGGCGCGCGCGCGCGCGAGTGTCGTCGACCGCGCCATGCTGGGCGATCAGCGCGCAGGCGTGGTCGAGATCGGCATCGCTGCTCTTGATCCCCGAGATCGCGTCGCGCCAGAAGCTGCGCTCCTCCTCGCTGCCGCGGGCATAGGCGAGAATCACCGGGAGCGTCATCTTGCCTTCGCGGAAGTCGTCGCCGCGATCCTTGCCCATCGCCGCGGCGTCGGAATCATAATCGATCGCGTCGTCGACCAGCTGGAAGGCGACGCCCAGATTGCGGCCGTATTCGTCGAGCGCGCGTTCCTGGTCCTCGCTGCATTCGGCAACCACAGCGGCGATCCGGCTGGCGGCGGCGAACAATGCCGCGGTCTTGGCGCGGATGATCTGGAGGTAGCGCTCCTCGCTGGTGCCGATCTTGCGCTGCGCGGTGAGCTGGTCGACCTCGCCTTCGGCGATGATCGCGCTGGCGCCCGAGAGGATTTTGAGCACCCTGAGGCTGCCGTCCTCGGTCATCAGTTCGAAGCTGCGGCTGAACAGGAAATCGCCCACCAGCACGGTCGCTGGATTGCCGAAGATGATGTTGGCGGCGGTCTTGCCCCGGCGCATCTCGCTGCCGTCGACGACATCGTCGTGGAGCAGCGTGGCGGTGTGGATGAATTCGACCGAGGCGGCGAGCTTGTAATGCCGCGAACCCTGATAGCCGACCAGCTCGGCGCCCGCGAGCGTCAGCATCGGGCGCAGCCGCTTGCCGCCACCCGAAATCAGGTGGCCGGCGAGCGCCGGGATCAGCGGGATTTCGCTCTGCATCCGGTCGAGAATGACCGCATTGACCGCGTTCATGCCCGGCGCGGTCAGCGCCAGCATGGGGTCGAGCGAGGGGGCAGGCGATTGCTTGCGCGAGATGGGGACGATATCGGCGCTCATTGCGCTGCGCGCCATGCTCTGCGCGCGCGCGCTTGGCAAGCCGGGATTTGCTGCTAGCCTCGCACCCATGAACGATGGGACACCCGAGCAGGGCGAGGCGGCGGCCCCCGCCGAGGACAGCGTACTGGCGGGCTTCCGCAAGAGCATCGACAATATCGACGCGGCGCTGGTCCATATCCTCGCCGAACGGTTCCGCATCACCCAGGCGGTCGGCGCCTACAAGGCCACCGCGACGCTGCCTCCCGCCGACCCCGCGCGCGAAAAGGAACAGATCGCCCGGTTGCGCAGGTTGGCGGAGGAATCCGATCTCGACCCGGAGTTCAGCGAGAAGTTCATCCGCTTCGTGATCGAGGAGGTTATCCGCCACCACGAGAAGGCCCGCGATGGCGATCGGGCGGAGTAAAAATAACAATTGCGCCCGCGGTAGTGACCAAAATACAGCAATTCTGACCCGATTGCGACAGATTGCGGCTTTTCTGCGCCAATGTCCTTGAGTCCGCGGCGGCAAATATCTAAAGCGGCCGAGATACGCCATTTAAAGGGGAGTCAGTTATGAAGTTTGGTAAAGTAGCTTTGGCCGCATCGGCCTTGAGTCTCGCAATCTCTCCGGCGGCATTCGCTGCCGAGCGCGTGAGCGCACCGGTCGAAGGCGAGAGCGAAATCGGTGGCGGTAACGGTGCAACCGTTGGCGTGATCTTCGCGATCCTCGCGCTGGCCATCGGTATCGGCGTGGGCGGTTCGGACGAGCCCGTCAGCCCCTGATCGCTGCACAACACGAATTCGGAACGGGGTCGGTTTTCCGGCCCCGTTTTCGTTTGGCCGGGGTTTGTTTGGGCCGGGTTCGTTTGGCGCGGGCGGTCCGCCAGGGATGACGCCGGGATTGCACCGCCACCCCGGACCGCCACCCCGGAAAGATCATTTCGCCATGGGGACATTCGCGCGCGGCAGGCTGAGCCGCACCAGCAGGCCGCCCAGATCCTCGCTTTCGCCCAGTTCGACCTCGCCGCCGTAAATCTCGGCGACATCGCGCACGATCGCCAGGCCCAGCCCCGTTCCGGGCTTGTCGGTGTCGAGCCGCGCGCCGCGATCGAAGATGCTGATGCGGTCGGCCTCGGGAATCCCTGCGCCGTCATCCTCGACCCAGATCACGCACAGTGTCTCGTCAGGCTCCGCGTCGATGGTCGCAAAGACGCTGCCACCGCCGTATTTCGCCGCGTTCTCGATCAGATTGCCGAGGATCTCGTCGAGATCCTGCCGCTCGATGGCGACATGCGCATCGCGATTGCCGTCGATGTCGAAGCGGGTGCCGGGATAGAGCCGCTCGACCGCGCGCCGTACCGCCTCGGCGCTCTCCCACACCGGCGTACGCGCCAGCCCGACCGCCCGGCGCCCCACTGCCCTCGCCCGAGCAAGGTGGTGATCGACATGGCGCTGCATGGTGCGCGCCTCGCGGATCGTGGTGTCGGCGAGATCCTCCGCCCGCGCAGTGGCGGCATTGGTCAGCACGGTGAGCGGGGTCTTGAGCGCATGCGCGAGATTGCCTGCATGGGTGCGCGCTTCCTCGGCCTGTCTGGCGGAATGGGCGAGCAGACCGTTGAGCTCCTCGACCAGCGGCTGGACCTCGAGCGGCAGCGGCTCGTCGATCCGGTTGACCCCGGTGCTGCGCATGTTCTGGATCGCCGCGCGCACCCGACGCAAAGGGCCCAGCCCGACCCAGTTCTGCAGCACCGCCATGGCGAACAGCCCAAGCCCCAGCAGCGCGAAGCTCCACACCAGGATCGAGCGGATTTCACCGATTTGCGCGTCCAGTTCCTCGCGGCTGGCGGCCACGGTGAACCACCAGCGGGTGTCGCTGTCGGGCAGATAGACCGAGCGCTCGGCGACGCGCAGCGGTTCGGCGGGGAATTGTTCGGAATTGTATATGACGAGTTCGTGGCCGGGGTCGCTGGCGCGCACTTCGAGGCTGCGATCCCACAGGCTGCGGCTGGGATAGTCCTCGTGCCCCTCGCCGCGGATCTGCCAATAGACGCCGCTGTTGGGTTCGAGGAAGCGCTGGTCGCCCAGCCGGCGGTAGAAGCGCACGTCGCCGAAAGGATCGATCTCCGCCGAAGAGACGAGCGCGTTCATGACATATTCGAGCTGGTCGTCGAAATTGCGTTCGACCAGGCTGGTCAGCGTCCGGTCGAGCGCAAAACCGCCGGCGAGCAGCAGGACAAGTATCCACCCGGCCGCGATCGCCATCATGCGGCTGGCAAGACTGCGCTTGCCGCCTGCGGTGCCGCCGAGAGTCACAGCGCTGCGCCCTTCCCCCGCCGGTTCGGCAGTTGAAGCGCCCGCGTGATCGGGGTTACGCGCGGGGGGCGTCGTCGGGATCGTCGAGTGAGTAGCCAAGGCCACGGATCGTTGTGATAACTTCGGCACCCAGCTTCTTGCGGATGCGGGTAACGAAGACCTCGATCGTGTTGGAATCGCGGTCGAAATCCTGATCGTAGATGTGCTCGATCAACTCGGTGCGGCTGACCACCTTGCCCTTGTGATGGATCAGATAGCTGAGCAGCTTGTATTCCTGCGCGGTCAGCTTGACCGGCTCGCCCTTGAGCGTGACCCGGCCCGAACGCGTGTCCAGCCGGACATCGCCTGCGGTCAGCTCGCTCGAAGTGTTGCCCGAGGCGCGGCGGATCAGCGCGCGCAGCCGGGCGATCAGCTCTTCGGTCTGGAACGGCTTGGCGAGATAATCGTCGGCACCGGCATCGAGCCCGGCAACCTTGTCCGACCAGCTGTCGCGTGCGGTCAGAACCAGCACGGGGAAGGTTCGCCCTTCCTTGCGCCACATGCCCAGCACCGACAGCCCGTCGATCTCGGGCAGGCCAAGATCGAGGATCACCGCGTCGTAATCCTCGGTCGAGCCCATGAAATGGCCATCTTCGCCATCTGTAGCCAGATCGACCGCGTAGCCATTCTGTTCGAGCGTCGATTTGAGTTGCTGGCCGAGGGTCGGCTCGTCCTCGACAATCAGGAGCCGCATAAATTTTCTATCCCTGTTCGCGCATCGGCGCCCCGGTATCGGAGCGCGTCGGAGATGTCGTTCATCTACATTAACGCGTCAAGTTGGCGCAAGTTTCTGGCGACGCTCTAGTGACTGCGCCGAATGACCCTTCCGGTGCGCGCATCGACATCGATGAACGTCACCCGGCCATCGCGGATGAACTTCAACCGATACGCCATGGCGGTCGAATCATAGGCGGGGCCGAGATACTCGGCATCGCGCATGGTCGGGAGGATGCGCGCCTCTATTTCGCGCAGCGAAAGGACGTTGCCCGCGCGCATTTCCTTGCGCGCCTCACCCTGGTCGGAATTCTGCTGGGCGAGAGCGGGCGCATGAGCCGACAGGGTCAGACCGGCAGCGGCAAGGGAGACGAGGAGATGTTTCATAATGGTTGGATTATTGAGCCCAAGCCATTGAACAAGGACTGAATGTCTCCTCGCCCCCAAATGGCACTGTCTAGCGCGTCATCTCGTATTTCACCGTGATGTTCACTCCGGTGCCGACCTGGCCGGGCTCGATCGGCGGGGCGGATTCGCTCGAATCCATGGCAGCCCGCGCCATCATCGGCTGCGGCATCGGACCATAGTTCTGCACGCTCTCCGAGATCTCGAGCAGCCTTACGCCCGAATAGCCCGCCATACGGGCATAATCCTGGGCCATGCGCTGGCCGCGCGCAAAAGCCTGCGCGCGCGCTTCTGCCTTGGCCGCGACATCGTCCTCGAGCATGAAATTGGGCCCCTGGACGTTGTTGGCGCCCGCGCTCACCAGCGCGTCGAGGATTTCGCCGGCGCGCGGCAGGTCGCGCAATTTCACCTGGACCTGGTTGTTGACGTTGTAGCCGCGAAAGACCTGCTCGCCGGTGGCCTGGTTGTAGTCGTATTGCGGGCTGACGTTGAAATTGCTGGTCTGGATATCGTCGCGCGCAATGCCGAGCTGGCGCAGCCGGGCGATGATCCGGTCCATCGCCTGCGAATTCTGCGTCAGCGCCTCGCGCGCGGTGGCGGCGCGGGTCATCACCCCGGCGCCGACCTGCGCGACATCGGGCGCGCTGCGGACCACTTCGCTGACCGAAAGCTCGACCACCGGGCCCTGGCTGGCGATCTGGATTTCGGCGGCGCTGGCCGGGACCGCGATGGCCGTCGTCGCGGCAAACGGGAGGGCGGCCAGGGAAATTGCATATCGAAGCATGGGTGTCCTCCTTGTCGGCAAGCCTCGCCTGCCTCGAACCATTCAAGCGCGGCGGCAGCGACTTGTTCCGCACCGCAATCTCCCGATGCCCGTGCACCGGAGATGAACGTGGCCCTCCGCGGCCCGAGGAACCGGGAGTTTGGACTTGTCGCACCGGCATGGCTCGCCTACCTCGCGCGTCCCATGGCACAACCTCCGATCCTCAGCTGGGAAGGCCTCGGTCTTCAACAGGGCGGACGCTGGCTGTTCGGCGCGCCCGAGACCGGCGGGCTCGACCTCCATATCGGGCCGCGCGACCGGATCGCGCTGATCGGCCGCAACGGTGCGGGCAAGACCACGCTGTTCCGGCTGATCGAGGACAAGATCGAGGCCGATCGCGGCCTGCGCAAGGTCAAGCCGGGCACGCGCATCGTGGTGCTCGAACAGGATCCGGCGGTCGCCGGTCATGCGACGCTGATGGATTGGGCCCTCGCTGGCGAGAACGCCCCCGCCGAGCACGAGATCGACTCCATCGCCGACCAGCTCGGGATCGACATGACGACCGCGACCAAGGGCGCCAGCGGCGGCGAGCGGCGCCGCGCCGCGATCGCCCGCGCGCTGGCGCAGGACCCGGACCTGCTGCTGCTCGACGAGCCGACCAACCATCTCGATCTCGCGGCCATCGACTGGCTCGAGGACTATCTCGACCGCTACACCGGCGCCTTCGTGGTGATCAGCCACGACCGCACCTTCCTCAAGCGGCTGACCCGCGCGACTCTGTGGCTCGACCGCGGCGGGTTGCGGCGCAAGGAAATCGGCTTCGGCGGCTACGAGGCCTGGGAAGAACAGGTCTATGCCGAGGAAGCGCGCAACGCCGACCGGCTCGACGCCAAGCTCAAGCTCGAGGCGCACTGGCTCGAACGCGGCGTGACCGCGCGGCGCAAGCGCAACCAGGGGCGGCTCGAGAAGCTCCACCAGATGCGCGCCACCCGCGCCAACATGATCTCGGGCGCCGGCACCGCCAAGCTCAAGCTGGCGACCGAGACCGAGTTCAAGTCCAAATCGGTCATCACCGCCGACAATATCGCCAAGAGCTACGACGGGCGCGCGATCATCAAGCCGTTCAGCCTGCGGATCCAGCGCGGCGACCGGATCGGTATCGTCGGCTCCAACGGCGCCGGGAAGACCACGCTGCTCAAGATGCTGACCGGCGAGCTCGAGCCCGACAGCGGCACCGTGGAGATCGCCAAGAATCTCACCGGGGTGATGATCGACCAGCAGCGCAGCCTGATGGCGCCCGACAAGACGGTGCGCGAGGTGCTGGCCGAAGGCGGCGACTGGATCGACGTCCGCGGCGTGCGCAAACATGTGCAAGGCTATCTCAAGGACTTCCTGTTCGACCCCAAGATGGTCGACACCAGGGTCGGCATCCTCTCGGGCGGCGAGCGGTCGCGGCTGCTGTTGGCGCGCGAATTCGCCAAGGCCAGCAATCTGCTGGTGCTCGACGAGCCCACCAACGACCTCGATCTCGAGACGCTCGACCTGCTGCAGGAGGTCATCGCCGATTACGAGGGAACCGTGCTGCTGGTGAGCCATGATCGCGATTTCCTCGATCGCACGGTGACGCTGACGCTCGGGCTCGACGGCACCGGTCAGGTCGATGTGGTCGCGGGCGGCTACGAGGACTGGCAGCGCAAGCGCCGCGAGCCGATGGCAAACAAGAAGGGCGATGCGGGTTCGACCAGCAAGCCCGCCGCCAAGGCTCCGCCAGCGCCGAAATCGGACAAGCTGACCTACAAGGACCAGCGCGATTACGAACTGCTGCCCGCGCGGATCGAGGAACTGGAAGCGGCGATAACCAAGGGCGAGGCGATTCTCGCCGATCCCGAGCTGTTCACCGCCGATCCGCAGAAATTCGCCAATATCCTCAAGGGTATCGAGAACGCGCGCGCCGAGAAGGATGCGGCGGAAGAGCGCTGGCTGAGCCTCGCCGAACAGGTCGAGGGGTGAGCGAGGCGCTGCGGCGCGAAATTGCCGGCTGCCGGCTTTGCGCGCCACACCTGCCGCACGGGGTGCGCCCGGTGGTCGGCTTTTCCGCAACTGCGCGGTTGCTCATCATCGGTCAGGCGCCGGGTTCCAGGGTCCACGAAAGCGGCATCCCATGGGACGATGCCAGCGGCGACCGGCTGCGCGAATGGACCGGGCTGAGCAAGCAGCAGATGTATGATCCTGCGCGGGTGGCGCTGGTGCCGATGGGCTTTTGCTATCCCGGCAAGGCGAGCGGGGGCGACAAGCCGCCGCGCCGCGAATGCGCGCGCCAATGGCACGAGCGGGTGCTTGAGGTCCTTCCCGCGAAACGGCTGACACTGCTGGTCGGCATGCATGCACAGGCGCATTATCTGCCCGAGCAGCGCAATTGGTCGATGACCGAGCGGGTGCGGAATTTTCGCGCCTTCCTGCCGGGCAGCTTTCCCCTGCCCCACCCCGCATGGCGCAGCACGATCTGGATGCGCCAGCATCCTTGGTTCGAGGCCGAGGTGCTGCCCGAACTGCGCGCGGCGGTGGCGGGAGTAATGGCGGAACGCGGCGCAAGTTGATGAAACTCATCCCCCCAGCATCACGGCAGGCGGTAGAAATCGGCGACGCGGTCGAGCGCCAGGCGAAGCACCAGCTTGCCGCTGCGAGTGGGCCATTCGAGCGCCTTTTCCGCAGCAGGGATGGTCTCGCCGGCGCAGATCACCCGCCACAGCACGTCCTGCAAGCCCCCGCCCGCCTGCGCCAGCGCGCCTTGGAAGCGCGTCTTGGCGGCGAGCTGGCGTTCGGCACCGGTCAGCCCGGTATCGCCGGTGGTGCGCGCGCGGACCGGGTCCCAGCGCATCGTCACCCGAGCGCCAAGCTGCGCGCGTTCGTAATCGGCGCGCAGCCGCTCGCCGGCCGCGAACTGGCGGTCGTCGAGATAGCCGCGCGCATAGAGCCAGCTCAGCGGCGATTCGGCGAGGTTGACCGTCACCGAGCGGCGGCGCCGCGATGGCGGTCCGCCGGAGCGGCGCGGGCCTTCAGCGGTGAGTTCGCGTTCGACCAATTGTTGTTTCATGCAGGGCGCCTCCGGTTGCGAGGTGAGGCCCTTGCATTGTTCCGGTTCCTGTAGGAAAGCGGAAAAACCAGATAGGTTACAGGACGCCTCCGATGATCAACCGCATCCGCGACATCCGCAAGCAGAAGGGCTGGACGCTCGCCGATCTCGCCGAGGCCTGCGTCCCGCCGACCACGCCGCAGACGGTCGGGCGGCTCGAGACCGGAATGCGCAATCTGTCGCTCAAATGGATGGAGCGGATCGCCGCTGCGCTGGGCGTCGAGCCCGAGATGCTGGTCCGCTCGGACCGGTCCACCCATCCGCAGACCGTCGCGATACTGGCCGCAGACGGCGCAGAGGCACTGCCCCAACCGCGCGATGCCCTGCTCGCCACCGATCTCGGCGGCGAGGCGCCGCTGGTGGTGCTCGAGATCGCCTATCCGCATGGCGAATACCGCCCCGGCGACCAGCTGTGGCTGCGCCAGCTCGCCCCCGAGGCAGCCGGCCGCGCGATCAATCGCGATGTGCTGGTGCCGCGCAAGGGCGGCCGCTTCGCCTTCGGGCGGCTGATCGACCGGCAGGGCAAGCTCGTCGGCGTGCTCCCCCCCGGGCACGGGCAGAAGCAGGAAGTGGTCAGCGACCCCGCCTGGATCGCGGTGGCCGAAATGCTGGTGCGGCGGCTCTGATGCCGCGCGTGCTCTCGCTCTCGACGCTCTATCCCAATAAGGCCCAGCCCCGCTTCGGTACCTTCGTCGCCCGCTCGCTCGAGGCGCTGCAGCGCGAGACCGAGTGGGACGTGACGGTGATCAATCCGATCGGCGTCCCGCCCCTGGCGTTGGGGCAATACCGCGCGAGGGCCGAGGCCGCGCTTGACGGCATCGAACGCGGCGTGCCGATCCATCGCCCGACCTTCCGGCTGCTTCCCGGTGGCGGCGGTCGCTTCAACCCCGGCGCCATCGCGCGTGCGGTGCTACCGCTGGCGAAGCGGCTGCACAGCGAGACGCCCTTCGACCTCGTCGATGCGCAATTCTTCTATCCCGACGGACCCGCGGCAATGCGCGTTGCCAAGGCGCTCGGCCTGCCGCTGTCGATCAAGGCGCGCGGCGCGGATATCCACTACTGGGGCACCAAACCCTATGCGCGCGCCGCCATGCTCGAGGCGGGCAAGGCCGCGACGGGAATGCTGGCGGTGTGCGAGGCGCTCGCCGCCGACATGAAGGCACTGGGCCTGCCGCGCGAAAACATTGCGATTCACTACACCGGGCTCGACCGCGACCGCTTTCGTCCGCTCGACCACACCCGCCTGCGCCCGCGCCTGGCGCAAGAGCTGAACCTCCCGCTGGCCTTCGAGGAACCGCTGCTGGTGAGCGTCGGTGCGCTGATCCCGCGGAAGGGCCAGGAACTGGTGATCCGCGCGCTGTCCGGCCTGCCCGACGCGCGGCTGCTGCTGGTCGGCAAGGGCGAGGACGAGACCATGCTGCGCGCGCTGGCGGTGGAACTGGGGGTCGCCGGTCGGGTCCATTTCCTCGGCCTGCTCGACCACGACATGCTGCCGCTGGTACTATCGGCCTGCGATGCGATGGTGCTGCCCTCGGCGAGCGAAGGGCTCGCCAATGCCTGGGTCGAAGCGCTGGCCTGCGGCACGCCGCTGGTAATCACCGATGTCGGCGGCGCGCGCGAGCTGGTGACCGATCCGCTCGCAGGCGTGCTGGTCGCGCGCGAGACGCAAGCGGTGCGAGACGGGATTGAACGGGTGCTCGCGGAGCCGCGCGACCGTCAGGCGGTGGCCGCGACGGTCGAGCGCTTCGGCTGGAGCCGCAACGCCCGCGCGCTCGCGGCACATTACGATCGCCTGTCGGGAACCGCCGGCTAGCCCCGTAAAGGGTTTAGCCGTTCAGCATCTCAGACCTCGCCGCGCGCCGCCCGGTCCTGCTTGTCGGTGGCGCTTTCCTCGGGGACGAAGCTGCTCGAATTGACACCCAGCCACACCAGCAGCGGCGCGGACATATAGACCGAACTGTAGGTGCCGACGAACAGTCCCAGCGTGATCGCCGCGACCAGGCCGAACAGGCTGGCCGGACCGATAAACAGCAGCGGCAGCAACGCGATCAGCAGGGTCAGACTGGTCATCACGGTGCGTGCCAGCGTCTCGTTGACCGACAGGTCGAGCAGCTCGGGCATCGGCATCTTGCGGTATTTCTTCAGATTCTCGCGAATCCGGTCGTAGACCACGATCGTGTCGTTGAGCGAATAGCCGATGATCGCGAGGATCGCGGCGATGATCTGAAGGCTGAATTCGAGCTGGAACAGCGCGAACATCCCCAGCGTCAGCGAGACGTCGTGGAACAGCGCGAACAGTGCACCGACCCCGAACTGCCATTCGAAGCGGATCCAGATGTACAGCGCCACCGCCAGCATCGCCGCGATCAGCGCGAAGGCGGCGTCGTTGCGGAATTCGCCCGAGACTTTGCCCGAGACAGAATCCACGCCATCGATGCGCAGGTTCGGGTGATCGGTCTCGAGCGCATCGGTGATTTCCTGCGTCATCCGATCGGCAAATTCCTTGTCGCCTTCCGCCTCGGGGGGCAGCACGACGCGGATCGAGACCTGGTTGGGTTCGCCAAAGCGCTGGATCACCGGATTGTCGACCGTGGGCAGCGCAGCCACGGTCTCGCGGATATCCGCCACCGGAGCCTCCGCCTCGCCGACGAAGGTGACGCGGATTTCCTGGCCGCCGGCGAAATCGACGCCGTAGTTGAGGCCGTTCACCGCGACCAGCGCCCAACTCGCGATGATCAGCGCGATGCTGACCACGAAGAAGGGGACGCGCAATTTGAGGAACTTGATGTTGGTGTCGTCGGGGACGAGCTTGAGCAGTTTCATGGTCTCTCTCCCCTCACAGCGTAATATCGCTGGGACGGTTCTTGCGCAGCCACCCGGCGACCCACATGCGGGTCAGGGTGACGGCGGTGAAAACGCTGGTGAACAATCCGACCACCAGAACGATCGCGAAGCCGCGGATCGGGCCGGAGCCGAACAGGAACAGCAGAACGCCGGCGATCAAATTGGTGACATTGGCGTCATAGATCGCGCGGCTGGCTTCCTTGTAGCCGTTCTCCACTGCGGCAACGACGCGCCGTCCGCGTTTGCGCTCCTCGCGGATGCGTTCGTTGATCAGCACATTGGCATCGACCGCCGCGCCGATCGTCAGCACGAAACCGGCGATGCCCGGCAGGGTCAGCGTGGTGTTGAGCCAGGCCATGATCCCCAACAGCATCAGCACGTTGATGACCAGAGCCACCGCAGCATAGACGCCGAAGCGGCCATAGGTGACGATCATCAGCACGACCACGGCGAGCGAACCGATCATCATCGCAAGCATGCCGCGACGGATCGAATCCGCGCCGAGATCGGGGCCGACGGTGCGCTCCTCGATCACCGCCAGATCGACCGGCAACGCGCCCGAGCGCAGCGAGATCGAGAGGTTGTTGGCGCTTTCGGTGGTGAAACTGCCCGAAATCTGCGCGCTGCCGCCCAGGATCGGTTCGTTGAACGACGGCGTAGAGAGCACCTCGCCATCGAGGATGATGGCGAACAGCTTGCCGACGTTTTCGGTGCTGAGCTTGGCGAAGCGCGCCCCGCCCTGCTGGTCGAACTGGATGGTAACCACCGGTTCGTTGGTCTGCGGGTCGAAGCTCTGCTGCGAACCGGTCAGGCTGTCGCCGCGAATGCCGCCCAGCCGCCGGACCGCGACCGAAGAGCCTTCCTGCGGCGTGCCTTCGGCGTAAGGGAATATCTGGCTACCCGGAGGAGCGATGCCTTGCGCGACATCGGTCGGCAGCGCGGTTTCGTCGACCATCTTGAATTCGAGCTTGGCGGTCTGGCCGAGCAGTTCCTTGAGCTGGTCGGGATCGTCGAGCCCGGGGACCTGGACCACGATGCGGGTGTCGCCCTGGCGGATGATGGTCGGCTCGCGCGTGCCCAGCGCATCGATACGGCGGCGGACCACTTCGGTGGCGCTGTCCATTGCATCGGTGACGGCCTGTTCGGTCCCGGCCTCGGTGGGGGTGAGGATCATCCGGGTCTCGTCGACCACGGTCAGATCCCACTCGCGCACCATGCCTGGGCCGTTTACCAGCGGCAGCAGCAGTTCGCGCGCCCGGTCGACATCGCCGGCATCGTCGATCATGAAGCTCATCCGCCCGTCGGCGGTCGAGACGTCGCCGATGCGGATGCGCGGCTCGGCATCCTGCAGCACGGTGCGGACGCCCTCTTCCATGCTCTGCAAGCGCTGCGCGGCGACCTGCGTAGGCTCGGCTTCGAGCAGGATGTGGCTACCGCCAGCGAGATCGAGCCCGAGATTGACCGTGGGACTGGGCAGTGCATCGGGCCAGCGCAAATCCGCCGCTGCGAACAACGAGGGCAACGCCGCAAAGATCGCAACCGCGGCGATCAGCCACAGCCACGTCTTCTTCCAGGTGGGGAAGTCGAGCATTTTCGAATGCGCCCTTCGCTCAGTCGTTCGCCGGGGGGGCGGTTTCGGGCGCGATCACGTCGCCGATGGTGGATTTGACCGCGCGCACCTTGATGCCCTTGGCCAGTTCCAGTTCGGCGTAGTGGTCCTCGACCTTGACGACCTTGGCAACCAGCCCGCCTGCGGTGATCACCTGATCGCCGCGCTTGAGACCGGCGACCTTGGCCTGGTGCGCCTTGTGCTGCTTCATCTGCGGGCGGATGATCAGGAACCAGAAGATCAGGATCATGCCGACGATCGGCGCCCAGGTGAGCCATGCGGGCGGAGCGTCGGCGGCGCCGGTCGCTGCGGCAAGAAGGTCGAACATGATCAGAATCAGCCTGTCGGTAATGGTGTCTAGCGGATGATTCGCAGGTGGTGGAACGCTGGCGAAAATCAAGCCGCGCGCCCCGCCCCCTCGCGAAGTGGCCGCCGCCTAGCAGCAATGCTGCAACAGGGCAACGCAATGGCGCGCGGAGCGGCTTGCCATGCACGAAAGGGGTGCCTATAGGGCCGCCTTCCACTGGATCCGGGACGTAGCGCAGTCTGGTAGCGCACCACACTGGGGGTGTGGGGGTCGCAGGTTCGAATCCTGTCGTCCCGACCAGTGGATTAGGCCGCGCTCTCGGGCCTGATTATTGTCATCGTCAGCAAGGTCGCGCGAATTGCGCCGGTTGACGTGCGCCCGGTCTGGGAGCGCTCATCGCTTCACGCCCCCTGCTCCCGGTTCTGGGCATGATCTGGCTGTGGCGCGAAACCGGGCAAACGGTTCGCATGGCCGAACATTCCGCCGCGACCTTCTGCTTCGTGCTGCCGAGCCTTCCGATGTTTCTCGTGATTCCGCTCCCATTGAACCGGGGCGTGGCCTTCTGGCCCGACCGGAATTGTCTGGGGGTTGGTGATTGTTGGGAGGGGGGCTTCGGCGGCGCATTTGCATTCAAGTCTTTCTCGCCGAAGCGCGTGAGCCGCAAAAACAGTTTTCAGGAGGGAGGAGGGTCCTTCTCGTGCTCGCGATTTAGGTCGTAAGCCGAATGGCGGCTTCCATTCCCGGGTTTCTCTTGCGTGGCCCAGCAGGCCAAGGCACGGTCTCGCCATATTGTTTCGGAAGGGATGGAAATCATCATGAGCATCAGTTCGCGGGCCACGATTGGTCTAGCTCTTGCCTTAGCCGCGCAGCCCGCCTTTGCGCAGGAAACCCCGACTACGATGACCGATGATGCTACACCTTCCGCGCCTTTTGAGGGAGAGAACGACCCCTTCATTTGGCTCGAAGAGGCGCGCAGCGTTCCTGCCTTATCCTGGGTGCGATCGGAAAACACCCGGGTCGACCAGACGCTTGGAGCCGATCCACGTTTTGCCGCTCTCAAGGCCGAAGCGCTCGCTATCCTCGATAGCGAGGACCGCATCCCCTACGTCAGCTTCACACCCTTCGGCCTGGTGAATTTCTGGCAGGACGCGCGCAATCCCAAAGGCCTGCTGCGCCTGACGACGCTCGAGAGCTACCGCACCGACAGCCCGCAGTGGGAAACAATACTCGATATCGACCGGCTGGCGCGTGAGGAAGGCCGAGAGTGGGTGTACACCGGCATGAGCTGCCTGCCACCCCAGGGGCGGCGCTGCATGGTCGGGCTGTCCGACGGCGGCAAGGACGCCAACGAGTTGCGCGAATTCGACATGGAAACCCGCAGCTTCGTGGACGGCGGTTTTTTCCTCACCGAAAGCCAGGGCGGTACCAGCTGGATCGACGAGAACACGCTGCTCGTCAGCCGCGACTTCGGCGAAGGGACGCTGACCGAAAGCCTTTATCCATTCACCACCCGGCAATGGACTCGCGGCACACCGCTGACGGATGCGCCCGAAGTGTTCCGGGGCGAGGCTTCGGATGTTTCGGCCGGCGCCATACTGCTGCGCGACGCCAGTGGCACGGTTCAGGCGCGCGCTGCCTATCGCGGGCTCTCGTTCCACGAGCGCGCCTATTATCTCCAGCGCGGCGAGGAATGGGTGCGGCTCGACATGCCGGAGAAATCCGGCCTGTTCGGCATCGTCGACGGGCATATCCTGTTCAGCACCGACGTGCCGTGGACGACAGGCAGCACTACCTTCCCCTCCGATTCCATCGTGGCGGCGGATCTGGAAGCGTGGAGAGCGGATCCCAATGGCGTAGCCAAAAAATTGGTTTGGGCGCCGGGCGAGCGCCAGACCAAGCGGGGCGCTTCAATCACCGCCAATTCGATGTTCGTCAATCTGCTCGACAATGTGCGCGGGCAAGTGCTCAAATTCGACTACGAGAACGGTCAATGGGTGAGCCAGCGCGTCGCGCTGCCTGACAACGCCACCGTAGGCGTTGCCGCCTCCGCTGACGATAGCGACCAGATCATGTATTCGGTCACCGATTTCCTCACTCCCAGCACGCTCTATTATTCGGACGGAAGCTCGGCGCCGGAGGTCCTCAAGACCAGTCCGGCTCGTTTCGATGCGGTCGGAATGGAGGTCGAACAGTTCGAGGCGACGAGCAAGGACGGCACACGCATCCCCTATTTCCTCGTCAAGCCCGAGGGGATGACAATGGATGGAACCACCGCGACACTGCTCTCGGGCTACGGTGGCTTCCAGGTTCCGCGTCTGCCCGGCTATCTCGGCACCACCGGCAAGCTTTGGCTGGAGCGCGGCGGCGCCTATGTGCTGGGCAATATGCGCGGCGGCGGCGAGTTCGGGCCCGAGTGGCATCAGGGTGCGATCCGCGAGAACAAGCAGCGCACTTGGGACGATTTCATCGCTATCGCCGACGATCTTGTCGCGCGCGGCATCACCAGCCCCGAGCATCTGGGGATCCAGGGCGGTAGTCAGGGCGGACTCCTGGTCGGCACCGCCTTCACCCAGCGTCCCGATCTCTTCAACGCCGCGATCGTGCAGATTCCGCTGTTCGACATGCTGCGCTATCACGAGATCGGCCGCGGCGCGTCGTGGATCGGCGAATATGGCGATCCCCGAATTGCCGAGCAGCGCAGCTGGATCGAGCCCTATTCGCCCTATCAGAAGCTGACAGCGCAAACCGATTTCCCCACGCCCTTCTACATCACCAGCACGGCGGACGACCGGACGCATCCCGCGCATGGCCGCAAGGCTGCGGCGCGGATGAACCAGATGGGGCAGGCCTATTACTATTACGAGGACATGACCGGGGGCCACTCAGGCGGGGTGGACAACGACCAGCGCGCCAAGCTGCTTGCCCTGCAGAATGTCTATCTCATGCAGCAGTTGATGGATGAAGGCGGCGGTTACGACGAGGAATAGGCATTCTTTCGAAGCGAGCCGATATCCGTCGAGACCGAGCTAGGACGCCTGGGTCGGCGCCGGAAGCGATGGAGGTGGTTCTATCCTCTGAGGGCAGCGGCGACCCGGATGTACCGTCTCGCCGAGGCTCTGTCGGCGCTCGTATTACTGGTTGGTTGACGAAACAAACGGCGGCTCCAGCCCCCGCACTTGCCAGCGCTCAACGCTCTCGCCATGCTCCTGCTTAAGAACAGTCTTGTGCCATCTAGTGGCCAAAAGTTGTTGATAACCAGATGGAGGGTTTACCCCAATGGCCACGCTAGAAGACGAAGCAGCCCAGCATACCAGCGCATTGGGTCCACTAGTCGGGCTAACCCGAGAGGATATACTCGGTGCAGTCGCGCTGCTGCTGCGCGAAACCGCCACGGACCCGCAACGACTGATGCGCCACGGGCAGGCGGTGGGCGAAGATATGGTCAAGATCGTGACCGGCAAAAGCACCTTGGCGCCCCATCCGAAGGATAAACGTTTTCAGGACTCGGCTTGGCAGTTCAACCCCTTCATGCGCGCCGGGATGCAATATTACCTCGCGGTCCAGAAAGGCATGGCAAACTGGCTGGAGGAACTCGAGCTAGACGATCTCGAACGCGATCGGGCTCGCTTCATCTCGGCCATCATTATTGATACCCTCGCCCCGACCAACACGCTCGCGGGCAATCCTGCGGCGCAGAAGATGGCGATAGATTCCGGGGGCCTGAGCCTGATGAAGGGGCTCAAGAACGCCTATACCGATGTGGTCCACAATCGAGGCATGGTCAGCCAGGTCGACAAGAAGCCGTTCGAATTGGGGCGCAATATCGCCACCTCGAAGGGCAGCGTCGTGCTGCGCACCGAGATGATGGAGCTCATCCAATATGCGCCCACCACCGGTGAGGTATACGCAATACCGCAACTGACCATCCCGCCGCAGATCAATAAGATGTATATCAACGACCTTTCACCCGAGAAGTCGGTGGTCAAATACCAGCTCGAGCACGGCATCCAGACTTTCGTCATCAGCTGGAAGAACCCCACCAAGGAACAGGGCGCGTGGGACATGACCGATTATGTCGGCTCCTGCCGCGTAGCGATGGAAACGGTCGCTGCGATCACGGGCTCCCGCAAGGTCAATGTCTCCGCCGGCTGCTCGGGCGGACAGACCGCCGCGATGCTCTCCAGCAAGCTGGCTGCCGATGGCGACACCCTGCTTGGCGCGCTGACGCTGATGGTCTGCGTGCTGCATCCCAAGCAGAACGACATAGAGGCAGGCAGCCTGATTTCGCACAACGGGCTCGCGCTGGCGCGCCGCCGCGCGGAGAAGAAGGGCATCATCAAGGGCGACGATCTGGCGCGCGGCTTCGCCTGGCTGAGGCCCAATGACCTGATCTGGAACTACGTCATCAACAATTACCTGCTCGGCCAGGACCCGCCCGCTTTCGATGTGCTGTTCTGGAATGCCGATGCTACCAATCTGTCGGCCAGCCTGATGGGCGATTTCCTCACCATTTACGAAACGCTCGCCTTCACGCGGCCCGGCGAGGTCGAGATGCTCGACCACAAGGTCGATCTCTCCAGGGTGACCAGCGACCTGTTCATCCTCGGCGGGGTGACCGACCATATCACCCCGTGGAAGGCGACCTATCGCTCGACCCGGCTGTTCGGTTCGCAGGACGTGACCTATGTGCTGAGCCAGTCGGGCCATATGCAGGCGATCCTCAACCCGCCGGGTAATCCGAAGGCCAAATATTTCGTCCAGAAATCCGATGACCCACTTCCCGCGACCGCGGAGGACTGGCTCGGAGCTTGCGAGGAAGTTGCCGGGAGCTGGTGGCCGCTATGGATCGAATGGTTGCAGAACCGTTCTGGCTCGAAACAGAAGGCACCCACCGAACTGGGCAACAAATCCTCACCGCCGCTGGACCCCGCGCCCGGTCTCTACGTTATGGAAGCTTGCTGACGATCGAACAGGAACACCCGCGTGACCCTACCAAAGGACGAATCCCTCACTGCCACCATCGAAATGATCGAGGCCGGCGGTCGCACCCTGCGCGTGGCGCATTGGCGGCTTGACGAGCCATCCGATCACCCGCCGATCCTGTTCTTCAACGGTATCGGCGCGAATATCGAGGCGGTCTCTCCGCTTGCCGAACAGCTGACCGATCGCGGCTTCGTGATGTTCGACATGCCCGGAACGGGTGAAAGTCCTGAACCGTCCGTGCCCTACAACCCCGCCACCATCAGCTGGACCGCGACGCGGATCCTCGACCGGCTCGGGCTGGACGAGGTCGACGTGATGGGAATCAGTTGGGGCGGCGCGATCGCGCAGCATTTTGCGCTCCAGCACCCCAAGCGCACCCGTCGTGTCGTGCTGGCCGCAACCACCGCAGGTATGCTGATGATCCCCGGCAAGCCAGTCGCGCTGCGCAAGATGATTGATCCGCGGCGCTACACAGATCCCGAATTCATGAACGAGCATTTCATGGCGCTTTATGGTGGACTGACCAAGCGTTCGGGCATCAAGGCCGATCATATCGATCGGCTCAAGCCGCCTTCCCCGCGTGGCTATGTCTACCAACTGCTCGCTATGCTGGGTTGGAGCAGCCTGCCGGCACTGCCTTTCCTGAGCAAGGAGGTACTGATCATGATGGGCGCGGACGACAACATCGTCCCGCTGATCAACGGCAAGATTCTCGCTGCTGCGATCCGCAATTCGCGGCTCGAAGTGTTCGACGGTGGCGGCCATCTGTTCCTGTTGACCCATGCCGAAGAGAGCGTGGCCTGCCTTCGCGACTTCCTCGACGCTCCGGATACCGAAGCGGAGCTGAAACGCGCGGCGTAGAACATGGTATGGCTGCGGTTGGGCCATAAGCCAAACTGCAGGTATGGTCGTTTTGCTCTGCCAAACCGGACTGGCAGCTAACGGCCCAGTTGCGGAAGTTCCGCTAAGCGCCCCAATCTCGGTCATTTGAGCGCGCCCTGGTAGGTCCCGAAAGCAGACGAAGTTCTGGCCCTGGTTCTTCAGCCAAAAGCTGTTCCGAAGCCGATATGCTTTACCCAAGGCCCGCCACTCCGTCTCGACACTACTAATTAACCATGGGCGGGTCATTGCTTTCCGATGGAAACCAGCTTTTGGCGCTATATGCATGGCGACCGTAAGCTTCGACCAGATTTTGATCGAGAGCCGACAGTCTCCTCCCGGCCCAGTCGCGGACGCGCTGGAGATCCGTCCTGACCGACCCTGTACATCGAGCTCAGAGTTTTACACGAGCCATGCCTGCGGCAGCGTAGCGCGGGCCCACTGTCCGGCCACTTGGCGCCGCTGCATCGATCGCGGCAAGGTCGCTCTCGCTTAGCGCAAGGTCTGGCGCGCCGGCGCTATCGCGCATGGTCTCGCTACGCTTGACGCCTGGAATCGGGACGATGTCTTCGCCTTGGGCAAGCAGCCAGGCGAGCGCGACTTGCGCATTGGAGACGCCGTGAAGGGTGGCCACTTCTGCAATCGCATCGACGATGGCGAGGTTCCTAGGCATGTTCTCGGGTGAGTAGCGCGGATCGTTGCGGCGCCAGTCGTCAGCGGGGAGTTCGTCCAGGGAGCGGATGCCTCCAGCGAGGAATCCCCGGCCGAGCGGGCTGTACGGCACGAAGCCGATGCCGTTCTCGCGGCAGGCTGCGAGGATATCGCCCTCAACATCGCGTTCCCAGATCGAGTATTCGCTTTGTAGCGCTGCAATCGGGTGGACTTTGGCGGCGCGGCGAACCGTGTCCGCAGCGGCTTCGGACAGGCCGAGGAAGCGAACCTTCCCCTCCTTCACGAGCTCCGCCATTCCGCCGATCGTCTCCTCGATCGGGACATCGGGATCTACGCGATGTTGGTAGAACAAGTCGATCGTGTCGATGCCGAGTCGCTTTAGCGATCCCTCGCAGGCGCGGCGCGCATTTTCGGGGCTGCCGTCTAGGCCTACGGGCTTGTCCCCGTCCCAGCTCATCGCGAACTTCGTAGCGATGACGAGGCCGTCGCGGCGGTCCTTGATGGCGGCTCCGACCAGCTCCTCGTTGCTGAATGGCCCGTACATCTCTGCAGTATCGAAAAACGTGATGCCAAGGTCGATCGCCTCGTGGATTGTGCGCGTCGATACGTCATCATCAGCCGGACCGTAGCTGATATTGCCACCCCGGATCATCGGCATGCAGCCGATGCCGATTGCAGAGACCTCGAGGCTGTCGCCCAGCTTGCGATACTTCATGCTCAATCACTCCTCGGAAATGGCGTTCGTCGTATGCGCTGCTAAACGCGTAAACAAGGCGACCGGTTTAACTGGCGCCCTCGACACTCCGGCTCAAAACACGGCGCACCGAGCAAGCGGCGACAAGGCTTCTGGTCAATCGGGCCGCCTCATCCTGAATAGCCGGTCCTCGGTGATTTCAAAATAGTCCGCCGGACCGCCGCCGCGTGTAATCGGATGCGGTCGCGCGGTCTGGTAGACTCCATCCTCGAGCATTGCCGTGTCTATGTGAATGCCGACAACCTCGCCAATTACGAGCCACTGATCCAGCTCGAGACCTTCCTTGGTCTCAAGCTGGACGAGTTGGGTCAAGCGACACTCGAAATGGACCGGGCTGCCCGCCACGCGATCGGGTTTGACGAGTGAAGATGGCAATGCGTCCAGACCTGCCAGATCAAACTCGTCGACGTCGGCTTCCACACTCGCCGAGCTGGTGTTCATCTGTTCGGCCTGGGCCATGGTAGCCAGGTTCCAGACGAAGTCGCCCGTTGCCTTCACATTGGCGACCGAATCCTTCCAGCCCATAGATGAAAAAGCGACAAGCGGCGGGCGATAGTTGATCAGATTGAAGAAGCTGTATGGTGCCAGATTGCGCACGCCATCAGCGCTTACGGTAGACACCCACCCAATTGGCCGCGGCGCGACGATCGCATTAAGGGGATCGTGTGGCAGCCGGTGCCCTTCGGTGGGCTCGTAGAAGTGAAACTCGGTCATCCCAGGCAATATGTTTGGCCGACAAGCCGATTCAAGGGCGTATCCTTAATTCGATCCGATCGTTCGCGTTCAGATGGTCCCATCGTCATGCGCGAAGTGGTCAAGGCCCTGCCGAGAAGGAAGCTAGGCGGTGATCCTAGGCGTTTACGATTAAGCCGCATCCCAAAGGTCGGCTTTCGACTAGTTGGGCCCTTAAAGCCGAATTTCCGCTACCGGCCCCAATTGCGGACCGACTGCTTTGGGTATGTCGCGAGCAAAATGCCTGCCGCTTTGCCCTAACCACGCACTATCCGGTTGTGCTTTCTACTGTGTCCCACAACCGAGTCACAAGGTGGTGAAGCAACAGAAACAGTGGGGATCAGCGGTTTTTAGCTAGATTGTCGGAATGCAATTTTCCCGGTTGGGAATTCTGTCATCCGGACCAGTGGTTCCAATACCTTGGCGCAAGCGCTGCGCAAAATTGCCGCCAGCGCTCCAAGAGACAGCTCCTGGCTCGGGACTCTGCACCCGAGACTGCCGGACTTGGATCAGCTCGAGACGGCGCTGCCCTTGAGAATGCGAACGGCTGCAAGGTCGACGGTCAAGTGGATCGTCTGCCCCTCGGGCCAGTCCGTTGCAGGCGCGCGGATCGTGAACTCGGTAGCGCCGAACGCGACTGTCGCCACTATTTCGCTTCCAAAGCGGCGCGACGATATAACGGTCGCAGCAGTCCCCTTGGCAGAGACGCGCAAACCCCCGGGGCGTACCATCAAGATGGCGGCACCGTCGGGCATTCCCGGCGCAGGTACAGGGCCGAAGGGACTGTCGGCCACGGCGCTCGACACCCTGACTGGCAAGAGGATCGCCTCTCCCAACAATTGCGCAGCGACCGAGGACACGGGGTTGTCGTAGCAATCCTCCGGGGTTCCCGTCTGCAGGATTAGCCCATCCGCCATCAGGATCAGATCGTCGGCGATCGTCATCGCCTCCTCGGGATCGTGGGTCACCACCAGCACGGCGGCACCGACCTCGCGCAGGTCCTCGATCAGCGAGCGCCTGATCTGGCTGCGCAGATGCCCGTCGAGGCCGGAAAAAGGTTCGTCGAGCAAGAGCAGAACCGGTTCGCGCGCCAGCGCCCGCGCGATCGCTACCCGCTGCTGCTCGCCGCCCGAAAGCGTGTGCGGCCAGGCCTTGGCCAGATGGTCGATTTGAAAGCGGACAAGCAGCCCGCGTACCAGTTCCTCGCGGGCGGCAGGCTTGAGGTGCCGCACCCCGAAGCCGACATTGTCGCTGACGTTGAGATGCGGAAACAACGCGTTGTCCTGGAATACCAGCCCAACCCCGCGTTCCTCCGGCGCGATTGTGCGGCCCGGCGCGGAGACGGTGTCCGCGTGGATGCGTATCTCGCCTTCATCGACCGGCTCGAGCCCGGCAATCAGCCGCAGGATGGTGCTCTTGCCGCAGCCCGAGGGACCGAGCAGGCAGGCGATCCGCCCCTCGTGCAACGCGAAGCCGGCTCCGCTCACGATTGCGCGCGGGCCATAGCGGCGCGTCACCTTGCGCAGAGTCAGGATTGGTTCGGTGTCCACGGGGCGGGTGTCTAGGTGCCGGGCCGCGCCAAGGCAATTCGGTGCGTCAGCCAGATCACCGTCGGCAGCGACAGCACCAGGATCAGCAGCGAAGGTGGCCCGGCCTGATTGAGCCGCTCGTCGATGGCGTAATTGTTGGCGATCACCGCGAGCGTGTCGAAATTGAACGGACGCAGGATGAGCGTGGCGGGCAGCTCCTTCAGGATGTCGACGAAGACGATCAGCCCAGCGGTCAGCATGGCGCCGCGCGCCACCGGCAGGTCGACCGCCAGCGCCGCCGAGGTCTCGGTCCGCCCCATGGTGCGGGCGGCGTGGATCATCGAGGGCGTGACCCGGGCCAGCCCGGCGTCGATGGGCTCGAGCGCGGCGGCCATCAGGCGGGCGGAATAGGCCAGCAGCAGCAGGACGATGGCGATGGCGGTGCCCGAACCGGGATTGAGCGACCAGATCACTCCGGCAGGAGCCAGCAGGCCGATCGCCATCACCGCGCCGGGCGTGGCGTAGCCCAGACTGGCGAGCCTCGCCGCGAGCGGCAGCCGCCGCGTCCCCAGCGCCAGCATCGTTGCGAGCAGGACGGTGAGGACTGCGCCCGCCAGCGCCAGCCCGAGGCTGTTCTGCATCGCGCCCGCCAGCCGGTCCCAGTCGGGCGCACTCGCGCCGAGGTTCAACACCAGCCAGCCGACCGGCAACAGCAGTCCGGCGGTGAGCAGGAGGAGGCAATAGGCACTCGCCAGCCAGCCGCCGAGCCGGGACATCGCCTGCGGTTCGAACTGGCGCCAGCGACCGCGCCCGGTCTCATGCGTGCGGCCTTTGCGCCCCGCGCGTTCGAGCCACAGCAGCAGCGCGGCGGCGCCAAGCAGCGGCAGGGCGAAGCGCGCGGCACTGACGGTCGAGCCATAGACCGACCAGGCACGGACGATACCGGTGGTCAGCGTCTGGACGCTGAGGAACCGGACTGCGCCATAATCGGCCAGCACTTCCATCATTCCCAGCGCGACCCCCGCGGCCAGCGCGGGGCGCGCCATCGGCAGCGCGACGCGCCATAGCGCCTGTCGTCCGTTGCAGCCCAGCATCGCCGCGGCTTCCAACACATTAACCGACTGGTTGATGAAAGCGGCGCGCATCGCGAGATAGACGTAAGGATAGAATGCCGCCGAGAGGATGAAGACCGCGCCCCCCGTGCTGCGCATCGAGAAAGGGAGGTCGAAGCCGAAATTCAGGCGCAAAGCCATGCGCAGCGGTCCGGCCACGTCGAACAGGTCGGCATAGCTGTAAGCCAGCGCGAAGGCGGGGACCGCCAGCGGCAGCGCCAGCGCCCAGGCGAACACCCCGCGGCCGGGAAAGCGATGCATCGCTACCAGCCAGGCTGCCACGGTGCCCGACACGGCGATGAATATCCCAACCAGCAGCGCCAGCCAGGCCGATGTGAGCGCATAGCGCGCGATGTCGCGGCGGGCGATGTCCGCGCTGTCGGTCCCCAGCGCAGCCAGCACCACCCCCGCCAGCGGCAGCAGGACAATCAGCCCGGCCAGCCCCGCGAGACCCGCCAGCGGCGAGGGCCAACGGGGATGCCAGACGTTCGGGAACGCGGTTGTCGTCAGCGCCAGCCCGCCGCGCTCATCAGCGATTGCGCCTGCGGCTGCCGTGCCGCAAAGGCCGCCACGCTCATCGGATGCGCGGTGAAATCGGCGTAGGCATCGACCGGAGCAGGTGCCGGGACGTTGGGGGAGGCGGGGAATTCATTGTTGTTGGCCGCGATATGCCGCTGCGTATCGGCCGAGGCGAAGAATTCCAGCAGCTTCACGGCGTTGTCGCGGTTGGGCGCGTTGCGGGCGACGCCGCCGCCCGAGATGTTCACATGCGCGCCCTGCCCGTCGAGGCTGGGGAAGCCGAGTGCGACCTTGTCGGTCACGGCCCGGTCGGCGGCATCGTCGCCGCTGGCCATGCGGATGTAGTAATAGCTGTTGGTCAGGGCCACTTCGCACACGCCCGCGCCGACGGCACGGATCTGGTCGCGGTCGCCGCCCTCGGGCTGGCGCGCCATATTCGCGACCACGCCGCGGACCCATTGTTCGGCGCGTTCCTCGCCCCAGGCCTCGATCAGCGCGCCGACCAGCGACAGATTGTAGACGCTGTCGGAGGAGCGCACGCAGATCTTGCCGCGGAAGCGCGGGGTCGCAAGCTTGGCGTAATCGTCGATCTCTTCGGGCTGCACCCGCGCCGGATCATAGGCGACAACGCGCGCGCGGCGCATGAAACCGTACCAATTGCCTGCCGGCTCGCGCAGATTGGCAGGGATGCGGTCGTCGAGCGTGGCGGAGGTGACCGGCTGGAACAGTCCTGCCTGCTGGGCGCGCCACAGCGCCCCGGCGTCGGCGGCGATGAACAGGTCGGCGGGGCTGTTCTCGCCCTCGCTGGTCATCCGCGCCACCAGTTCGTCGGCGCTCCCTTCCATCAGATTGATCGCAATCCCCGTTTCCTCGGTAAAGCGGTCGTAGAGCACCTGGTCGCTGTCGTAATGGCGAGCCGAGTAGAGATTGACGACTTCCGATGCCTCGTTCTCGGTGCCACCGGAGCAGCCCGCGAGTGTGGCCATGCCTGCCAGCGCCAAAATCAATTGTTTCATGCGCATTCTGGGTGCTCCTCAATGTGAGAAAAAAGCCGTGTCTCCAGCCGATGCTGAAGCCTCATCAGCTTGGCGCGATAGCTGCAGATGATTGCCAAGGCAAGTTTGCGAACCAGTCGCAAAAAAATGGTTGCGAATGATTTGCATAGTCATTTGTGGCGGGAGCGGCAGGACGGCTAGGGAATTTTCCTTGCAAATGCGAAGTGGTCGCAATAGCAGCCCGCTCACTAAGAATGATTCGCAAAAAAGAGAACATACATGGCTCACCGCACGTTTCGCATCGCTCTGCTCGCTACCGTCGCTGGACTGCCTGCACCTGCGTTTGCAGACAATTCTGGCGATGAGATGCAGTCCCAACGCGACTATCTGCCGAGTGAGATCGTCGTGACCGGAGAACGCGACGGTTACGGCACCGACGATGGTTCGACCGCGACGAAGACGCCGACCCCGCTGATCGATGTGCCCCAGGGCATCAGCTTCATCACCGAGGATCAGCTTGAGGACCAGTCGATCCGACAGTTGAACGAAGCTTTACGATACGTTCCCGGAGTGAGCCTCGAAACCGGCGAGGGCCACCGCGACGAAGTCTTCATTCGTGGTCAAGAAACCACTGCCGACTTCTATCTCGATGGATTGCGCGACGACGCGCAATATTACCGTCCGCTCTACAATATCGAACGGGTCGAAGTGCTCAAGGGCGCCAACGCCTTGATCTTCGGTCGCGGGGCTGGTGGCGGCGCCATCAACCGGGTCTCGAAAACCGCGCAGACCAACGACATCTTCGCTGCCGGACACGCGTCGGTCGATACCTTCGGTGCCTTCGCATTGCTGGCCGATGTCAATCAGCCGCTCTCCGACACGATCGCGGTACGGCTCAACGGCACCTATGAAGAGTTCGACAATCATCGCGACTTTTACGAAGGCCGCTTTATTGGCTTCTCGCCCACTGTGACGGTCGACCTCGGCACGGCGACGCGATTGACCGCGACCTATTCCTACGACGACGATCGGCGGGTCGTCGATCGCGGCGTACCTTCGTTTCAAGGCGGTCCGCTGCGCGGCTTCGATCAGACCTTCTTCGGCGATCCCGACTTCAACAAGGGCCAGGCAGAGGTGCATATCGGGCGGGTTCGGCTCGACCATGAATTCGGCGATGGGGTTACGGCCAACGCAACCGTGCAGTATGGCAATTACGACAAGATATACGCCAATATCCTGCCGACCGGGACCAACGGTTCGACAGTGACGCTCGAAGGCTACGAGGACGCCACCACGCGAGAAAACCTGGTCGGGCAAGCCAATCTCGTCTGGGAAGCGGAAGGCGAAGGGTTCGCTTCGACCTTGTTGCTGGGGCTCGAAGCGAGCCGCCAGGACACACAGAACTCGCGCCGCACGGTCGTCTTTGGCGACAATGGCGAGCAAAAAATTTCCACCCCCTTGGGCGAGCGGATCGCGGTCCCTGCCTTTACGCTGGCCCCCGTGTCACGCTCGCGCGACAGCACGCTCGAGACATTGTCTTTCTATCTGCAGGAGCAGCTCGAAATCGGCGAGCATCTCGAGCTGGTGGCGGGGGTGCGCTGGGACCGGTTCGATCTCGATACGGTGAACTTGATCTCCGGCGTTCCCGGAGACCGGATAGACGAACGCATCAGCCCGCGCGCAGGTGTCATCGTCAAGCCAACCGATCGGCTTTCGCTTTATGCCAGCTACACCGAGAGCTTCCTTCCCCAGGCAGGCGATCAGTTTCTGATCATTTCGCCCGGCGATGCGCAATTCGAGCCAGAAAAATTCACCAATTACGAGGTCGGCGTCAAATGGGCGCCCCTGGATAAGGTGCTCGTGACCGCGGCCGTCTTCCGGCTCGACCGCACCAACACGACCGCGCCCGATCCCAACAATACCGGTCTGATCGTACAGACCGGGGAAAGCCGCGTCGAAGGGTTCGAGATCGGTGCCGTCGGCTCGATCACCGATTTCTGGCAGGCGAATCTCGGCTACACCTATCTCGATGGCGAGCTGCGCACGGCTTCGGATTTCGGGCCGGAGGACGCCCGGTTGCAACAACTGCCGCGTCACCAGATTGCCGTTTGGAACCGTTTCGATGTCACCGAACAGCTCGGATTCGGCTTGGGCGTAATTCACCAGAGCGACCAGTTCGCAAGCTTTTCGAACACCGTCGAGCTGCCCGGCTACTGGCGCGTCGATGCTGCGGCCTATTACACTATTACCGATCGGCTCAGCGTTCAGGTGAACATCGAAAACCTGTTCGACGAGACCTATTTCCCTAGCGCGCACGGCAACAACAACATCCAGCCAGCCGAGCCTTTCAGTGCCCGGTTCGGCGTACTGGTGGAGATCTGAGGACAGCGTACGGCGTATGGAGACGCTGCGATGCTCGCGTTGCCGCGGCGTTGCCATAGCCTTTTGCGGGCGACTATCTCGAGGCCGTCGATGGCGAAGCGTGGGACGGCTATTTCCCCCGAAGCTACGACCAGCTGGGCTGGTGGGGCGAAGCAGCGGCTGAACAGAGATCCCCATCGGCACCGGGACCAAGACCTGGACCGGGGCCAATGCTTTCGTGCAAGATCCATCCCAGCGCAAAGCGCCTTGGGCGGTCGCTTGCTCTGGGCGGAGAGGTGACAGGGCGCGAACGCTATGGCACCAGCCGCTTCGCGTTTGTCTTTGGGAGTGTGCCGATGCGCCGCATCGCTTTGCCGTTGCTGTTGGTTGCGAGTGCGCTGACCGGCTGTGCCCAGGGTTCGATACCGGTCGGGGCCCCGTCTGCCGCCGATGCGCAGCCCGTTTCGCGGCCGGTCGAGGTTGCGCTGATCGCGTTCAACGACTTCCACGGCAATCTGCAGCCGCCGCGGCGGGCCATAACCCATGCAAGCCCGGCGGGTGACGAGCTTCAGGTCCCCGCGGGCGGCGCCGCCTACCTCGCATCGGCGATCGAGGAGGCACGCGAGCGCAGTCCCAACAGCCTGGTGGTGTCGGCCGGAGACCTGGTCGGCGCCTCGCCGCTGATTTCCAGCCTGTTTCTGGACGAGCCCACCATTCACGCGTTCAACCTCATCGGCCTGGATTTCAATGCCGTGGGCAATCACGAGTTCGACCGTGGCAGGGCCGAGCTGCTTCGCCTCGACCAGGGCGGCTGCGAGAAACACACGCCGCGCGATCCCTGCGCCGTCGACACGCAATTCGGCGGTGCCGAATTCGGTTTCCTCGCGGCCAATGTCGTCACCGAAAGCGGCGGCACGCTGTTCCCGTCCTACGCCATCCGCAGCTTCGGCAGCGGGAATGCGCAGGTAGAGATCGCGGTAATCGGCATGACGCTGGAAGGCACGCCGACCGTGGTGACACCCGACGGTATTGCAGGCCTCGATTTTCGCGACGAGGCCGACACGGTGAACGCGCTGGTGCCGCGCCTGAAAGCCGAGGGTGCCGACGCGATCGTGGTTCTGGTTCACGAGGGGCTGAACTCCAATTACGGCTATAACGCGAAGTCTTGCGAGGGCCTCAGCGGAGACCTCATGCCGGTGCTGAAGCGGCTCTCGCCCGAGGTCGACGTGGTCGTCTCCGGCCACACCCACAACGCCTATATCTGCGACTTCGCGCAGCTCGACCCGCAGCGCTCGTTCCTGGTGACCAGCGGCGGCCAGTTCGGCACTCTGCTGACCGAGATTCGGCTGACCGTCGACCCGGTGAAGGGTGTGGTTTCACGCAGCGCGCAGAACCTCATCGTTCAGGGCGAAGGCTTTACCAATTCGGCCGGGACGATCGAGGTTACGGATGCAGTGCCGCGCTACCGCGCGGATCCTCTCGTCGCAGCGCTGGTGGAACGCTATCGGGCGGCCGCCGAACCGCGCGCCGCGCGCGTCATCGGAAGCCTCGGCGGCCCTGCCCCGACCAGCCGCACCCACACCGGCGAGCAGGTGCTCGGCAATCTGATCGCCGATGCCCAGCTCGCTGCCACCAGCGATCCTGCCCAGGGTGGCGCGCAGATCGCCTTCATGAATTCAGGCGGTGTGCGCGCCGAGATCGTGCCGGCAGAGGGCGGCGCGGTCAGCTACGGCCAGTTGTTCGCCGCCCAGCCCTTTGGCAACACGCTGGTGGTCAAGACCTTCACCGGTCGTCAGATCGTGGAGCTCCTGGAACAGCAGTTCGCGAGCGGGTCCAATTCGGTGGGCCAGCCCAACATCCTCTTGCCCTCGGCCGGCTTCACCTACGGCTTCGATCTCAGCCGCCCTCGGGGCGAGCGGATCATCGATCCGCGTGTGAACGGCGAGCCGTTGCGGGAGGATGAGCTCTACCGGGTGACGACCAACAGCTTTCTTGCCAGCGGCGGCGACAATTTCACGATCCTGCGTGATGGCGTGGACCAGCTTGGCGGACCGCAGGATGTGGACGCGCTGGAAGCCTACATCCTTGCCAATCCGGGCCTGATCCCCCCGGCCGCCAATCGGTTCCGGGACGAGACTCCGCGCTGAGGGTCGACGATTTCGCATCACCACAACGGAGTTGAGCATATGCAAAAATGGCTGGGACTGGTGCTGCTTGCGGCCTTCACGCTCGGAGCCTGCGCGGCGCCGGCTGCTGCCCCTCCCCCGAAGTCCGTGGCTTCTGGCGCCGGGAAGACGATCTTCGTCACCAGACATATGCAGAAGGCGCAAGGCGAAGACCCGTCGCTCAGCGGTGAAGGTGCAGCCGCGGCACAAAGCCTTGCTCGCATGCTCGCGGACGAAGGCATCTCGGCAATCTTCGCCACTCCCACACGCCGGGCGATGGAAACCGCCGCTCCGCTCTCGAAGCTGACCCGCGTTCCCGTCACCCCATATGATCCCCGGAACCCTCGACAACTGGTTGCACTGGTCGCCGCGGCCCAAGGATCGGTCCTGGTAGTCGGCCACAGCAACACCGTTCACGACCTGATCGCGCGCTTCGGCGGAGCGCCGCCAGCCCCACTGACGGAACAGGATTACGGGACGGTGTTCATTATAGATGCCAAAGGCGGCGTCCGAGCTATCGAAGTCCGTTGACCTATTGGTTGCGGCAGAGGATTGCCCAACCCGAACGAACGAATGGACCACTCCACCCCGGCTATTTGCCAATTGCGATATCTACCGCCGTAAGGGCCAGCAGAATTGCTGGCGCTAGCAACCGAACCGGCCTCAAACTGGGCAATTGCCCATCCGTTCGCCCAGACGCACAGGCCCTTCGGACTTCCAGTCGCGATTGAATGCTATGACGTCGCGGCCGAACAGCATGACGACCGTCGAACCGAGCAGGAACCTGCCCATCTCCTCGCCTTGCGCGAGTACGATATCCCTGTCGGGATAGATCCACTCGGCCGGCTTGCCGCTTCGCTTCGGGTTGACCACCCCGTGCCACACGGTCGCCATGCTGCCGACGATGGTCGCGCCGACCAACACCATCACGAAGGGACCGTGCTTGGGAGATTCGAATACGCAGACCACGCGCTCGTTGCGGGCGAAGAGGTTGGGCACGCCGCGCGCGGTCACGGGGTTCACCGAGAAGAGCGCGCCGGGCACATGGATCATTCGGGTTAGCTTGCCCTCGCAGGGCATGTGCAGGCGGTGATAATCCCTCGGCGACAGGTACAGATTGGCAAAGCTGCCGTGACGGAACCGCGCCGCCAGCGCAGCGTCGCCGCCGACCAGCTCGGTCGTGGTAAACCGGTGCCCCTTGGCTTGCAGCATGTGATGATCGTCGATGGCCCCGAGCTGGCTGATCGTGCCATCGACCGGACAGACGAAATCGGCGTCGGCGATCGGGCGCACCCCGGCTTTCAGCGCGCGCGTGAAGAACTCGTTGAAGGTTCGATAACTTGCGATGTCCGGATTCCCGGCCTCGCTCATGTCGACACCGTATTTGCCCACAAACCAGCGGATCAGTCTTGTCGTCGTCGCTCCCGCCCGGGCTCCGGCAATGCGTCCGGCCAGGTTGGTCAGCGCCTGCTTCGGCAGCAGATATTGGGGCAGGACTTTCAGTCGATCAAAAATGGCAAACCTCACTTGTTGGCAGCGTCATCGCGGTGACGATAGCGGCAATGGGGTGGCACGCGAACTCCCGCCCCAGCGTACGATCGAGGCCCGACTGGCCTGCGCTCGATAGGCCACCACCTTACCCGGTCTTACCCTCGTTCAGGATCATAAGGCCGACGCGGTTACGGAACTGGCTCGGGTCGGGCCGGCGCGGAGAGGTAGTTCCCCGCATCTATGGTTCTCAAGTGCGACCCCCGGCGAAGATACAGATAGCTGTCGTCGAAACCGCCAGCCCGGGCAAGTGCCGATACATCCGGGATGGTCAGCGAGCCATGGCCGAGCTCGATCAGCCCGGCCTTGCGCAGCGTCTTGATGGTCCGGTTGACGTGAACGGATGTCATACCCGTTGCATCTGCGAGATCCCGCTGGGTCAAGCCAAGCACGCCAGAAGCGTCTGAAGAGCGACAACCCAATGCGCGCCCGCCCCAGGGCTGCGCTCTTGTCTTGCGCCCCGATGTGCTTACCCTGCCGCCATGGCACAGGATGACGAAGCCGACAGCAAGAGCGATCCCGACAAGAGCACGGAATGGGCCGAGTTTCGCACCGATCTGGCCGAAGATCGCACCGTCCAGGCGACCGAGCGCACCTTTGCCGGTTGGTTGCGCACCGCCTTCGCTGCGATCGGTGTCGGCATCGCCTTCCACGTGGTGTTCGGGGATTTCAAACCGCCCTGGCTGGCGCAGGCGATCGCCTCGCTGTTCATAGTGCTGGGCATTTCCATTGCGTTCACCGCCGAAACGCGCGCCAGCAAGACCTTCGCCCGTCTCTCCAGTCACGAGGTCGATCGTCCAAGAGCGCCGAATATCCGCTGGATGAGCTGGTCCATCATCGCCGGAGGCGTGGCGCTGATCGCAGGCATCTGGGTTCTCAACGACGGGACGATCGGCCAGAGCGGCTAGGCGGTGTCTCGACAGCAATCCGATGGATCGTCGTTGCCGCGCACCGGAAGAATATCGGTCGCCTGATCCTTGGTTCGAACGCCCATGCGATCATGCGCGATGCTCCTTGCGATGTCCTGCTGGTGCGAGACTACAAGACCTGATCGCTGCGAGCGGCTCGTCTTGCGATATATTGGCGCTCGATGGTCGGGGCCGTGCGCCGGCGAGGTCTCCCTGTTCGGGGAATCGGCTTGTCCCGACCTGGGCACTGGGATACCCGGCGGCGCGCGTGCCAGCATGGTTCCGCATCCGCGAGCGTCAACCAGTTGAGATGCGATGAACCTGCCCATGCCAGCGACCACGCCCCAACCGCCCCGCCGTGCGCTGTTCGCGCTCGTAATCTTCGCGGGCAGCTTCCTGCTGTTCCTGATCCAGCCGCTGGTGGCGCGCCTCGCGCTGCCGCAGCTCGGCGGTGCGCCAAATGTCTGGAACAGCGCGATGCTGGTGTTCCAGCTGCTGCTGCTGGGGGGCTATGGCTATGCCCATTGGCTCGGTCGGCTGACCCTGCGGCGGCAGGCAATGGTCCATATCGCGCTGCTGCTGCTGGCCGCGATCGTGCTGCCGATTTCGCTGGCCGATATCGCGCGCCCCGGTGCCGGATGGGAAGTGCTGTGGGTCCCGGCACTGCTGGCGCTGACGGTCGGCCCGGTGTTCCTGCTGGTGGCGGCGCAGGCCTCGCTGATCCAGCGATGGTTCGCCGCGGCTCCGGGCGCGGGCAATCCCTATCCGCTCTATGCAGCGTCGAACCTGGGCAGCTTCACCGGCCTCCTGGCCTATCCGCTGTGGCTCGAGCCGCGACTGTCGCTCAGCGCGCAGAGCGAGCTGTGGTCGCTGGGCTATGGCGTGCTGATCCTGCTTTCCTTGCTCGCCGTGGCGCAGCGCTGGAAGACTGGCGATGCGGCAGCGGAACCGGTTGCGAAGGCGCGCTCCGAGCGACCTGCAATGCGCGTGGTGCTGCTGTGGCTGGCGCTCGCGGCGGTACCTTCGGGGCTGATGCTCTCGACCACCACGTTGCTGACCACCGACATCATGGCGATGCCGCTGCTGTGGGTAATCCCGCTGGGGCTGTACCTGCTCAGCTTCTCGGTGGCGTTTTCCGAGGCCGGGCACTGGACGCGGATCCTGACACGGATGGCACCGGTGCTGCTGCTCGCAGGCGGCAGCTTCGCGCTGGTTTCGGGCGGACAGGCCAACCCGGCGATCGCGTTGGCGATGGTCGGGCTCTTGTTCGTGCTCGCGGTCGCGCTCCACGGCAGGCTCTACGCGCTGCGCCCCGCCCCTTCACAGCTGACCTATTTCTACCTCATCGTCGCCGCCGGCGGAGCGCTGGGCGGCGGTTTCACCGCGCTACTTGCCCCGGTGCTGTTCGACTGGATCTACGAGCACGCCATCCTCCTGCTGGCAGGCGCAGCACTGACGCCGCAGACGCTCGTGATCGAAAGGCTGCGCGCATTCCTGCGGGAACATGCCGTGGGCAAGGCGATCGCCACCGCGCTGGTCGTGTTCGCCGCGCTGCTCGCCTGGTGGCTGCACCGCGCCACTTTGGCAGGCGATGGCGAGACCATCCTCGCGCTGATCGCGGTGCTGACGCTCATCGGCGTAGCGCTGGTGGGCGTACGCTGGGCCTTCGTCGCGGTCGCAAGCCTGCTGATGCTCGGCCACGGCGGCCTCTCGACGCTGGCGCTCACCGCGCAGGGCGAGCGCGCGCGGACCTATTTCGGGGTCTATAGCGTGGTCGAGACCGAGGACGGGCAGTTCCGCCAGCTCAATCACGGGACCACCAATCACGGACGGCAATGGCTCGACCCCGAACGGCGCCGCGATCCCACCAGCTATTACGGCGATTCCGCAGGGATCGGCATCGCGCTCAACGCCGCCGCCGCGGATGCCGAGATCGGGATTGTCGGTCTGGGTACGGGAACGCTCGCCTGCTATCGCCAGCCGGGGCAGCGCTGGGCCTTCTTCGAGATCGACCCGCAGATCGTGACCTATTCGCGAGACGGGAGCTTCAGCTTCCTTTCCGACTGCACGCCCGATGCGCGGATGATGATCGGCGACGCGCGGCTCGAGCTCGCCAAGGAACGCCCCGGCCGCTTCGACCTCCTGGCGATCGACGCCTTTTCCTCGGACTCGATCCCGCTGCACCTGATGACCGAGGAAGCCTTCGCCACCTATGGCCGCGCGCTGAATCGCGACGGATTGCTGCTGGTGCATATCTCCAACCGTTTTATCGATCTGGCACCGATGGTCTCGGCGCTCGCAGAGGCGCAAGGCTGGCAGGGGCGGTTGCGCTTCGACGACGAGGATCTTGCCGAAGGTTTGACGCCATCGGTGTGGATAGCGCTGGCGCGCGACGAGCAGGCGCTCGCGCGGCTAGAAGGCGATGAGGATTTCGCCTGGGAACCGCTGCCCCGCCCTGCCCGCCGGGCCTGGACCGACAACAATGCGTCCATCCTGCCGCTGATCCGCTGGTAGGAGCGAGTCCGGGCACCCTGCGAAGGCCCGCACGCGCCTTCGCACTTGCAGCATTCCGGATTCTGGCATAGAGGCACGCAAATCCATCGGACCCGGCGCTGCCGGGTGGCTCGGCCCGGCGCCTATCCCCGGGACAATGTTCAGACCGGCAGTTCAAAACGCACATCATGGTTGATGCTTTCGCATCGCACCATTGCGCCACGCCGGTCGTGTGGGTCAGGCAAACATTCCCATGTTCGATATCGCTGCGCTCAGGCGCGAATGGCTTTCCAATCCCCGCCGCGACATTCTCGCCGGGATCGTGGTCGCGCTCGCGCTGATCCCCGAGGCGATCGGTTTCTCGATCATCGCCGGGGTCGATCCGCGCGTCGGCCTCTACGCCTCCTTCTCAATCGCGGTGATCATCGCGCTGGTCGGTGGCCGGCCGGGGATGATCTCCGCCGCGACTGCCGCGGTGGCGGTCATCGTCGTGCCGCTGGTGCGCGATTACGGCGTCGAATATCTCTTCGCCGCGACCGTGCTGATGGGCGTGATCCAGCTGATCGCGGGCTATCTGCGGCTGCATCTGCTGATGCAATATGTCTCGCGCTCGGTAATCACCGGCTTCGTCAACGCGCTGGCGATCCTGATCTTCATGGCGCAATTGCCCGAGCTGACCGGCGTGCCGATGCTGACCTATGCGCTGGTCGCCGCGGGCCTCGCGATCATCTACCTGATGCCGATGCTGACCAGGGCGATCCCTTCGCCGCTGGTGGCGATCGCGGTGCTGACGGCGGTGGTCTATTACTCGGGCTTCGACGTCCGCACGGTGGGCGATATGGGCGAACTCCCCTCCTCGCTCCCCGCCTGGCTGATCCCCGACGTGCCTTTCACGCTCGAGACGCTGCAGATCATTCTGCCCTATTCGGCGACGATGGCCGCGGTCGGCCTGCTCGAATCGATGCTGACCGCACAGATCGTCGACGATCTGACCGACACCGGTTCGGACAAGCAGCGCGAGATGAAGGGTCAGGGCATCGCCAATTTCTTCACCGGCTTCCTTGGCGGCATGGGCGGTTGCGCGATGATCGGCCAGTCGGTCATCAATGTGAAATCGGGCGGCGAGACGCGGCTTTCGACCATGGTCTCGGGCGTGTTCCTGCTGTTCCTGCTGCTGGTGCTCGGCTCGCTGGTGGCGATCATCCCGATGGCCGCGCTGGTCGCGGTGATGATCATGGTCTCGATCGGCACTTTCTCCTGGCGTTCGATCAAGGACATCCGCATCCACCCCTGGCAGTCCTCAGTGGTCATGCTCGTTACCGTCGTGATCGTGGTCTGGACCCACGATCTGGCGCAGGGCGTGCTGGCGGGCGTGATCCTCTCGGGACTGTTCTTCGCCAGCAAGGTCAAGCGGATGTTCACCGTCGAGACCGATCTGTCCGAGGATGGCCGCACGCGGACTTACCGTATCGGCGGGCAGGTGTTCTTCGCCTCCTCCGACAGCTTCGTCTCCGCGTTCGACTACAAGGAAGTGCTCGACCGCGTCGTGATCGACGTGACACAAGCGCATTTCTGGGACATTTCGGCGGTCGGCACGCTCGACAAGGCGATCTTCAAGTTCCGCCGCGAGGGGACCGAGGTCGAAGTGCTGGGCCTCAACGATGCCAGCGCGGCGATGATCGATCGCTATGCAATTCACGACAAGCCCGGCGCCGATGAGCAGCTGGGCGCGCACTGAGTGGGAGAGAGAACCTTGGAACACGTGCTCGCGGCGATCGACGCCTCGACCTACGCCACCAGCGTATGCCGTCATGCCGCATGGGCGGCGACCCGGCTGTCGCTCCCGGTCGAACTGCTCCATGTGGTGCAGCACCAGGACCCGGTAACCGCGCGCAAGGATCTGTCGGGCGCGATCGGGCTCGGGGTCAAAAGCGATCTGATGGAAGAGCTGGTCCGCCTGTCGCAGGACAGCAGCCGGATCGAAATCGAGAAAGGCCGCGTGCTGCTGACCGCGGGCGAACAAATGCTGCGCGAAGCCGGTGTCGCGCGAGTCACCGCGCTGCACCGCCACGGCGGGGTGGTCGAAACCATCCTCGAACGCGAGGATACCGCGCGCGTCCTGGTGCTGGGCAAGCGCGGCGTGGCGCATGAATCGGCGGGCGACCATATCGGTTCGATGATCGAGCGAGTGGTGCGCGCAAGCGCCAAGCCGGTGCTGGTAGCCTCGCGCGAATACACCGAGCCGCAGCACATCGTCTTCGCCTATGACGCCAGCCCTGCGGCCGATCGCGCGCTCGAGCGGCTTGCCAATTCGCCGCTGTTCGCCGGCCTGCCCGTCACCATCGTGATGGCCGAAGCCGGCAGCGAGGCCGATCGCGCCAAGCTGGCCAAGGCGGAGGCCACTTTCGCGCCCGAACATTCGGTCACCGCCATCATGGAGCGCGGCAAGGCCGAGCAGGTGATCCCGGGCGTCGTCGCCGCGACCGAAGGCGCGCTGCTCCTGATGGGCGCTTATGGCCATTCGCCGATCCGGCGGATGATCCTTGGCAGCACGACCACCGAGATGGTCCGCACGGTCAAGGCTCCGGTGCTGATGGTCCGCTGAGCCGAGCATGATATAGGCTCGATAATTCGACTGTTTTCGAACTATCGATTGACGCATCCACGTGTCGCGCTATTTCGCGTCCCGACACACGGGAGCGAACATGCCGGAAACCGAGCAAATCTGGGCCGTGGATGCGCTGGCTGCGCTGGCGCATGAGACGCGGCTGACGGTGTTTCGCATGCTCGTCCAGGCTGGCCCCGCGGGCATGATGGCGGGCGAAATCGCGCAGGCCTGTGGCGTGCCCTCCTCGACCATGTCGTATCATCTCGCCAATCTCGAACGCGCCGAACTCGCACTCTCGCAGCGCGAGAGCCGCGTGATCCGCTACCGCGCGCATTTCGACGGGATGCGGCGGTTGATGGGCTTCCTGATGGAGGATTGCTGCCGGGGCGACCCGCGGCTGTGCGCCGACCTGCCCGAGCTTGTAGCCTGCCCGCGGGGAAGCACCGGCGATCGGAGGGGGCTCGTAGAGTGAACACGCTCGCCCAGCCAGAGCCAGCCGCCTCCCCTCTCGGCGCATTCGAACGCTATCTCTCCATCTGGGTGCTGGGCGCCATCCTCGCCGGGATCGCGCTGGGGCTGATCGCGCCCGCTCTGGTCGGGGTGATCGCGGGGTTCGAATACGCCTCGGTCAATCTCGTCGTCGCGGTGCTGATCTGGGCGATGATTTTCCCGATGATGGTCGGGGTCGATTTTTCCAGCATCAGAGATATCGGCCGCAAGCCCAAGGGGCTGGTGATCACGCTGGTGGTCAACTGGCTGATCAAGCCGTTCACCATGGCCGCGCTGGCGGTGCTGTTCTTCGATTACATCTATTCCGGGCTGATGACGGAGGGCGAAGCCGACCAGTATATCGCCGGGCTGATCCTGCTCGGCGCCGCGCCCTGCACTGCGATGGTCTTTGTCTGGTCGCAGCTGACCAAGGGCGATCCGGCCTATACGCTGGTGCAGGTCTCGGTGAACGATCTGATCATGATCGTCGCCTTCGCGCCGATCGTGGCGCTGCTGCTCGGCGTTACCGACATCGTGGTGCCGTGGGAGACGCTACTGCTTTCGGTCGGACTCTATGTCGTGGTGCCGCTGGTCGCGGGAGCGTTCGTCCGGGGCCGCGTGGTCGCGAGCCATTGCGGCGACGAGAGCGCAGTTGACGGTTTCACCGCGCGGCTCAAGCCCTGGTCGATCATCGGCCTGCTAGCGACGGTGGTGCTGCTGTTCGCGTTCCAGGCCGAGATCATCGTCGGCAATCCGCTGCTGATCGTGCTGATCGCGATCCCGATCGTGATCCAATCCTACGGGATATTCGCGTTGGCCTATGCCGCCGCCTGGGCGTGGAAGGTGCCGCACAATATCGCCGCACCCTGCGCTATGATCGGCACGTCCAATTTCTTCGAACTGGCGGTGGCGGTGGCAATCGGACTGTTCGGCCTGTCGAGCGGCGCGGCGCTGGCGACGGTAGTAGGGGTGTTGGTGGAGGTGCCGGTGATGCTCTCGCTGGTCGCATATGCGAACCGCACCAGCAATCGCTTTCCTGCGAACTAGTTTCGCCCATACGGCAAATTTTACTTTCCTACACAAACCCATTTGGTTCATTCTTCCGGCGACTCGGAAGGAGAACCCGCATGGCAATCGTCGAAACGCTGATCGGTCCGCTCGCCTCGCTGCTCGACAAGCTCATCCCCGACAAGGAAGCGCGCGCCAGCGCCAAGCTCGAGCTGCTCCATCTCGAAGGCACGCAGGAATTGCGCACCATCGAGGCGCGGCTCGCGGCGATCGTCGCGGAGGCGGGCTCTCAGGACCCTTGGACCAGCCGCGCGCGCCCGTCGTTCCTCTATGTGATGTACGTGCTGCTGCTGTGGGCGCTGCCGATGGGGGTGCTCGCCGCCTTCTCGCCTGCCACCGCGCAGGATATCGCCGCCGGTATGAACGCCTATCTCGCCGGCCTCCCCGAACCGCTCTACGCGCTCTTCGGCACCGGCTACCTCGGCTACACCGCCGCGCGGCAATGGGGCAAGGTCAAGGGCGTGGATCGGTAGGGGGTGGCGATTTTCCGTGACCGCGGGATAAACTGGTATTGGTAGGAAAGAAGACGCTAGGTATCGTGGACGACTGCATCAATAACGCGCTCATCTTTCCACCGCACAGTCAGCACCCAAGTGTCCAGAAAGCTAGGGCACAAGGGCCAATACTCCTCCGCCGGCGCGGACCGCCATTTCTCCGGCTTGCCCAGTAGCCCCAGCAGGTCGTCGCGCGATTTGCCTTCGATTCCGACTCGCAGTCGAAGGTCGGCAATCATGGCGCACCTCGTATCATCGGCGGGCCAACCTGTGGGGTCAGCTTCCTTCCATGCTTGCGAGTCAAACAAGCGAGGAGCGGTCGATGTGTATGGACGCCCAGCCAGCCAGCCAGCGGGCAGTGCTAAGAGAAGAACGCCAAATATAATGAGACCAATGCAACCGCGCTTGCGCGACGTTGTATCCAAATAGGTCATTGCGCTGAAGCATCGCATTTTAACCGAACGACCGCAATTGGGTTGTCTCAGGCCTTTCCTTCTCCTCCCCCTTCAGGCAGAGGTCGGGTAGGGGTGTTTGGCGCCTGACGCCACTGGCGCCGCACCCCCACCCCCGGCTCCTCCCCAAGGGGATGGGGGAAGGCGGGGCAGCAAGTAGCGAAGCGAGACCGTCGACAAACAGGCGCTCCTGCGGCTAATCCTAGCCCCATGCCTGCCACCCCCCCCACAACGCCCTCCGCGACACAAACCCGCCGGATTCTCGTCCTCAACGGACCCAATCTCAACCTCCTCGGCCAGCGCGAGCCCGACATCTACGGGCACGCCACGCTGGCAGATATCGCGGCGCTGCTCGCGGCGCGTGGCCACGAACTCGGGCTCCAGGTCGAATGCCGCCAGTCGAACCACGAGGGCGTGCTGCTCGACTGGCTGCAGCAGGCCGAGGGAGAGGGTTTTGCGGCGGTGCTGCTCAACGCCGGGGCCTACACCCACACCTCGATCGCGCTGCTCGATGCGATCCGCAGCATCGCGCTGCCGGTGATCGAAGTGCATTTGTCGGACCCCTCGCAGCGCGAGGAGTTCCGCCATCGCTCCTATGTCGGCATGTCGGCGGCGGACACCGTGCAGGGCCTCGGCGCGCAATCCTATGTCGTCGCGCTGGAGCGCGCCGCGGCGCTGTAGAGCGTGACCACGAGGTGGGTTTGTGACCATGTGCCCCCCTTGCCACACGCACGCCTCACGCGCATAAGTCGCGCAAATAACAAACAAGGAAGACCATGGCGGAACGAAAGAGCGGCTCCGGGGAAAAACCCGGTATGAATGTCGATATGGATCTGGTGCGCGAACTGGCCGAGCTGCTCGCAGAGTCCGGACTGACCGAGATCGAGGTCGAGGACGACGATCGCAAGATCCGCGTCGCGCGGACCATCAGCGCCGCGCCGGTCGCCGCAGCGCCGCAGTTTGTCGCCGCTCCCGCCGCCGCACCGCCATCGCTGGCGCCGGGATCCGACGTGCCCGCTCCTGTCGCCGATCACGCCAATGCAATGAAATCGCCCATGGTCGGCACGGTCTATATGGCGCCCGAACCCGGCGCCGCCGATTTCATCAAGGTCGGCGACACGGTCGAAGCGGGCGACACGCTGCTGATCATCGAAGCCATGAAGGTGATGAACCCGATCGCCGCCGATGCCTCGGGCACGGTCAAGGCCATCCTCGTCGAGAACGCCCAGCCGGTCGAATTCGATCAGCCGCTGGTCGTCATCGGCTGAGCATTCCCATGGACATTACCCGCATCCTGATCGCCAATCGCGGCGAAATCGCCCTGCGCATCCACCGCGCGGCGCATGAAATGGGCATCGAGACGGTGGCGGTGCATTCCACCGCCGACGCCGATGCCATGCATGTCCGGCTCGCCGATCACGCGGTCTGCATCGGACCCGCTCCAGCTAGCGAGAGCTATCTCAACATCGCCAACATCATCTCGGCGGCCGAGATTTCGCACGCCGATGCGATCCATCCCGGCTACGGATTCCTGAGCGAAAACGCCAAATTCGCCGAGATCGTCGAGGCGCACGACATTGCCTGGATCGGCCCCAAGCCCGAGCATATCCGCACCATGGGCGACAAGGTCGAGGCCAAGCGCACCGCGGGCGCTCTCGGCCTGCCGCTGGTCCCGGGCTCGGCGGGCGCGGTCAGCGATTTCGACGAGGCGCGCGAGATTGCGCAGGAGATCGGCTACCCCGTGATCATCAAGGCCGCCTCGGGCGGCGGCGGGCGCGGGATGAAGGTCTGCGAGAGCGAGGACACGCTCGAGACGCTGATGCGACAGGCCGGCAACGAAGCCAAATCCGCCTTCGGCGACGCCACCGTCTATATCGAGAAATATCTCGGCAATCCGCGCCATATCGAATTCCAGATCCTCGGCGACGGCCAGGGCAAGGCGATCCATCTGGGCGAGCGCGATTGCTCGCTCCAGCGCCGCCACCAGAAGGTGCTCGAGGAAGCCCCCTCCCCCGTGCTGGGTGAGGAGGACCGCAACCGCATGGGCAACATCTGCGCCAAGGCGATGGCCGACATGGGCTATCGCGGCGCCGGCACGATCGAATTCCTGTGGGAAGACGGCGAGTTCTACTTCATCGAGATGAACACGCGGCTTCAGGTCGAGCACCCGGTCACCGAGATGATCACCGGAATCGACCTGGTGCGCGAGCAGATCCGCATCGCCGAGGGCAAGCCGCTGGCGATCACCCAGGACGAGGTCGAGTTCAAGGGCCACGCGATCGAGTGCCGGATCAACGCCGAGGATCCCTTCACCTTCGCCCCCAGCCCCGGCGATGTGACCTATTACCACGCTGCGGGCGGGATGCATGTCCGGGTCGATAGCGGGCTCTACGCCGGCTATCGGGTCCCCCCCTATTACGACAGCATGATCGCCAAGCTGATCGTCTATGGCCGCAGCCGCGAAAAATGCATCATGCGGCTGCGCCGTGCGCTCGACGAGATGGTGATCGAGGGCGTCAAGACCAGCATCCCGCTGCATCAGGCGTTGCTCGGGCAGGACGATATTCTGAGCGGCGACTATTCGATCAAATGGCTCGAGGACTGGCTCAAGGAACGCGAGGTCTGACCCAAAGTCAGACCGGCTGCGCGGGCGCCATGCGGCGCTCACGCAGCACTTACGGCGCGGGTCTTCAGCCCAGCGGCACGCCTGGCAGGTTTTTGCTGGTGCGGATCGTCAGCGAGGTCTTGACGCTGGCGACATTGGGCGCCGGCGTCAGCTTGCTGGTCAGAAATTCCTGGAACCGCTGCAGATCTTCGCTCACGATCTTGAGGATAAAGTCGATCTCGCCGTTGAGCATGTGGACTTCGCGCACCTCGGGCAGATCGGCCATCGCCGCTTCGAATTCGCGCAGATCGCCCTCGGCCTGGCTGCGCAGGCTGACCATCGCGAAGACGGTGATCGAGAACCCCAGCTTGGCCGGATCGAGATCGGCGTGATAGCCGCGAATCACGCCCAGTTCCTCGAGCGCGCGAACGCGTCGCAGACAGGGTGGTGCGGTGAGGCCGACGCGATGGGCAAGCTCGACATTGGTCATTCGCCCGTCGTCCTGCAATTCCGCCAGCAGGCGACGATCGATAGTGTCGAGGTTTGCCATTCTACGAGCCCCCAATACGGCCGCCGCGGCTAGTTTCGCTGCAAGTGCGAAAGGTTGTGCCGCGACGATGCGCGTTCTGCTAATAATGTTGTTCTTGCCAGCAATTGTCCCGCTTTGCAACGTGGGCGCAACTTTGTGTTCAGCCTGTTCGTTACACAGATATGAAGGCATAGGTGAGAGGGCATCCGGGTAGCCGACAAGCCTGTCGAACACGGCCGCCTAGGATGGCGTCGATCCCTTCGCATACCCGGAGAAGCATGCATTTCGACGACCGCCTTGCCACCGTTCTGCGCCATCGGGCGACCGGAGAACGGGCCGCGCAGACACAGTTTCGCCAGCTGCTCGACCTGCTGGGCGATCCTGCGGGCGGGCGCGACGCGAGCCTCGAGGCGGCTGCCTATCTGCGGCTAGACGCGCTGGCGGCGCTGATCCCTTTCCGCGAGCGAGCACGGATCGTCGAGAGCGACGGAGTGCGGATCCGCAATGCGCGGCTGGTCGAATGGCTTGCAGAAGCGGAACCCGATGTCGCCGCCGCCGCACTGTCGCAGGCGCGGCTGGGCGAGGCGGAATGGGCAGAGGTTATTCCCGAGCTGCCGATCCGCGCCCGCGGTTTCCTGCGCAATCGCCGCGATCTTCCTCCGCGCGCCGTCGCCATTCTCGATCGTTTGGGCGTCAGCGATCGCGGCCTGCCGCTGCCCGAGCGGGTCGCGACGCCCGAGCCCGTCGAACCGCCGTTGGCGCAGGCCGCACCCGCCAACGACACGAGCGCCGATAGCACCGGCTCCAGAGACGACAGCGGGATCGCCGCGCTGGTCCGCCGGATCGAGGCCTTCAACAAGGCGCGCGAGACCGGCACAACCGCCGTCGACCGCGAATCCGCTCCGCAATTGCCGCTCGACCGCGAGCCTCGCGACGGGTCGCGGCGGCGCAGCGAGCTGTTCACCTTCGCCACCGATGTCGACGGCAAGATCGAATGGGCCGACCCGGCGATCGCGACGATGGTGGTCGGCACCGATCTGGTGCGCGGTCAGGATCGCTCCGCGCTCGGGCCGCAAAGTGCCTTCGCCAGTGCTTTCTTCAACCGCCAGCCGCTGCGCGAGGCGCCGGTCGAGCTGGCCGGCGCCGAGCGGATCGCGGGCACTTGGCTGGTCGATGCCACCCCGCGCTTTACCCGCACCGACGGGCGCTTCTACGGTTACGTCGGGCGCTTCCGCCGTCCCGCCGATACCAGCGCGCAGGACCAGGCCGAGAGCGAGGCCGACCGCATCCGCCAGCTGCTCCACGAATTGCGCACCCCGGTGAACGCGATCCAGGGTTTCGCCGAGGTGATCCAGCAGCAATTGTTCGGTGCTACCCCGCATGAGTACCGCGCGCTTGCAGCGGCGATCGCCGGCGACAGCGCGCGGATGCTGGCGGGATTCGACGAACTCGACCGGCTGGTGCGGCTCGAAGGCGGGGTGCTCGATCTCGAACCGGGTAGCAGCGATTTCGCCGCCATCCTGCGCAAGCAGATCGAGCAGCTGCAGACCGTGCTGTCGTCGCGCGTGGCGCGGCTCGAATGCGACTGGACGCTGTCCAGCGCCGCGATCCCGCTCGAAAAGCAGGACGCCGAAATGCTCGCCTGGCGGCTGCTTGCGACCATCGCCGCGACCACCGGTGCGGGCGAGCGGATCGTGCTCGAGCTAGGGCAGGACGACGGCCAGCTGTCGCTGCGCTGCGCGCTGCCTGCGACCCTGGCGGCATCGAGCGATCTCTTCGCCACCCAGAACCGGCCCAGCGGCGGTGCGCTCAGCCCCGGCATCTTCGGTGCGGGCTTCTCACTGCGGCTGGCGCGAGCGGAAGCGCGCGCGGCGGGTGGCGAGCTGGCGCGCGATGGCGATGCGCTGGTGCTGACCCTGCCGCTCTTGACCGGCGCCGTGGCGCCACCTAGCCGGGTGGATGCCCCGGACAGCGCCACAGGATGAAGCAGCGCCCCGGGCTTGATGGGGTGTGGGGACGCCTGGAGGGGGAGCGCGACGCATTGCCAGATTCACTGCTCGCCCCGCCAGCCGCTCAGGCGCGCACGCGTTTCGAACCCGGCTTCGGTCAACGCTCGCTGCTGACCGTCGACACCGAGGAAGAGTTCGACTGGGACGGCGATTTCAACGCCTTCGAATATAGGCTCGAACAATTCCGCGCGCTCGAACAGTTTCAGCAGTTCGCCGAAGGCCTGGGTGTGCCCCCGGTCTATCTGATCGACTGGCCGATCGCGCAATCGCCGCGCGCGCAGGAAATCCTCGGCGATGCGGTGCGGCGCGGCACCGCCGAGATCGGCATCCAGCTCCACCCCTGGGTCAATCCGCCGCACAGCGAGGAAGTCAATCCTTACAACAGCTTCGCCGGCAACCTTCCCGCCGATCTCGAACGCGACAAATTCTTGCGGCTGCGCGATGCGATCGAGAAGAATTTCGGTTGTCATCCGCAGATCTATCGCGCCGGGCGCTACGGGCTTGGGCCGCACACCGCAGAGCTGCTCAAGGAGGCCGGCGTCCCGATCGACTCATCGGTGCGCTCGCGCTTCGATTACAGCGCCGGGCATGGCGTCGATTATTCGCGCCATCCGCTCGAACCCTATTGGGTCGATGCCGAGCGCCAGCTGCTCGAGCTGCCGCTGACGACGGTGTTCTGGGGCCTGTTGCGCAAGCAGGGGCAATGGCTCCATCCCCGCGCCTCGGCCTTTCCACTGGTCAACGGCCTGCTGTCGCGGCTGGCGCTGCTCGAGAAGATCGCGCTGACCCCCGAGGGCGTGACCCGCGAAGAGGCGCTGCGCGGAATCGACATCGCGCTCGACGACGGCCTTCCGCTGCTGGTGCTCAGTTTCCACAGCCCCTCGCTGATGGTGGGCAAGACGCCCTATGTCCGCAACGAGGACGAGCTCGACGCGCTCTACGACTGGCTGCGCGCGATCTACGCCTATCTCGAACTGCGCAGCGTACGCCCGACGACGGTGGCCGAAATCATCGCCAGCGTGGAAGTCTGAACGCCTTTTGCTTGCTCTGCGCGGCGCTGCGGTATAACCGCCAGCCCGCTCATCCGGGATATGCCCATCCGGCATGCTTGGGGCCTGTAGCTCAGCGGTTAGAGCTGGCCGCTCATAACGGCTAGGTCGCGGGTTCGAATCCTGCCGGGCCCACCGGATGGGGCGGACGGGTGGAGCGAGGCTTAAAAGGCCTCAGTCGGGGAGTAGCGCAGCCTGGTAGCGCATCTGCTTTGGGAGCAGAGGGTCGCAGGTTCGAATCCTGTCTCCCCGACCAATCTTTCTGGAATGCCGGCAACCACCCGCTCACCTCTATGCCCGGGCTATCGCCCTCCCCCCGCATGCCCTATCGCTGGCCGATGGATCCCGCAGCGCTCTATCGCTCCAAGCTGACCACACCCGACGCCGCCGTGGCCGAGATCCGCTCGGACGACAATGTCGCCATGGCAATGGCCATCGCCCAGCCGCCGGCCTTGCTGACCGCGCTCGCCCGGCGGGTGGAGGGTGGCGGGCTCGAGCGCTTGAACCTGTGGTATTTCCATTCGATGGAGCACGCCGCGCGGACCATCCTGCGCTACGATCTGCTCGACCGGGTGCGCCCGCATTGCATGTTCCTGACCCGGATCGAGCGCGACCTTATCCGGCGCGCCGCCGAGGATGGCCGCAGCGCGATCGAGTTCGTCCCGGTAGCCTTCAGCGAATCCTCGAAACTGCTCTCCGAGGATGTCGCGGTCGACACGTTCGTCACGGCGGTTTCTCCGATGGACCGGCACGGCTGGTTCACCTTCGGGACGGGCAACGATTACGCCAGCACGGTCGCGCGTTCCGCCGGGCGACTGGTGGTCGAGGTCAATCCCAACATGCCGCGGGTCTTCGGGGATTCGCTGCTGCACATCTCCGAGGTCGATGCCATCGTCGAGCACGAGACGCCGCTGGCCGAACTCGCTTTCCCCGAGAGCACCCCCGAGGACGAGGCGATTGCCCGGACGGTCGCAGCGCTGATCGAGGACGGGTCCTGCCTCCAGATGGGGATCGGCACGCTGCCCAATGCGGTCTGCGCGATGCTTGGCGGGCACAAGAATCTCGGCATCCACACCGAATTGCTGACCCCGGGGCTGGCCGACCTGATCCGCTCAGGCGCGGTGAACAACCGTTGCAAGACCACCTATCCGGGACGCAGCGTCTTCACTTTCGCGATGGGCGATGCGGCCTTCTACGACTTTCTCGACGACAATCCGGCGATCCACAGCGCCCCGGTGCAGGTGGTCAACGACCCGCGCCACATCGCCAAGAACGACCGGGTCGTTTCGGTCAATGCGACGCTGCAGATCGATCTCGGCGGCGCGTGCAACTCCGAGCATCTGCTCGGGCGACAGTACAGCGGCTCGGGCGGCCAGCTCGATTTCGTCCGCGGTGCTGCAGCATCGCGCGGGGGCAAGTCGATCATCGTCTGCCACTCGACAGCCAAGGAAGGCACTGTCTCGCGGATCGTGCCCCGGCTCGACGGCCCCGTGACCGTCCCGCGCAACGACACGCAGATCGTCGTGACCGAATACGGCATGGTGGATCTGAAGGGAAAATCGCTTGCCGAGCGCGGCGAAGCGCTGATCGGAATCGCGCATCCCAAGTTCCAGGACGAACTTGCCGACGCGCTGGCGAGCGGTACGATGACCTAAGAAAAGCGCATGCCTTCGCCAGTGCTCCGAGCCAGGGTAAAAGGGCCGGTGTTGGCCTTCCGCCGCACCGGAAACCGCTCCTCGGCCCTCCTGGAAGCAGCGCAGGCGCTGAGTTCCCGACGCTCCTTCGCAGATCTGCGCGTTAGGATCGCAGTCCGATTGGGTTGTCATTTTGCCTGTTAGGGTCCTATGCTCCCCCCATGAAGACAGCCGCCATCCTCGTCCTCGCCGTGCTTCTCAGCGCCTGCGAGATGACCCCGGCGGGTGGCGAAGCCATCGGCACCGTCGGAACGGCTGCGGCGGAGGGCAAAACGCCCGAATTGCGCGGGCTGAACTTCGCACAGGACCGCTGCGCCGATTGCCATGCGGTGGAGCGGTTGCAGACATCTCCTGTGCCGACCGCACCGAGCTTCGAAGCCGTCGCGAACGCGCCCGGCGTAACCAGGGAATCGCTCACTCAGTGGCTGAACACCTCGCACGATTATCCGCGCGAAATGTATTTCGAAATTCCGGCAGAGCGGATCGACGATCTGGTCGCCTATATGCTCACGCTGCGCAGCGAGGATTACGAACCCGCGATCGGTCTGGCTCCGGATGCGTCCACGCCTGCCGCCTCGGGCGGATCGCTCAACGGCAGGACCACGGCAGCACGGTGATCGGCGCATCGTCGAGCCGGCAAGCGTGAAGCCGCGCCCTGATCCAGCGGGCCCCGGGCAGGAAAGCGTCTGGGCTTATCCACGGCCCGCGATTGCCGAAGCTACGAGCGCGCGCATCATCATCGAGCATGCGGGCACGATCGTCGCCAGCACCAAAGCAGCCATCCGCACGCTCGAGACCAGCCACCCGCCCAGCTATTACATCCCCCCTGCGGATATCGCCCCCGGCGTGCTGCGCCGCGCCGCGGGCAGTTCCTTCTGCGAGTGGAAGGGCGCTGCGGCCTATTGGGATGTGGTGATCGGCGACGTCGTGATCCCGAAAGTCGGCTGGAGCTACCCCAGCCCGACCGCCCCGTTCGCAATGTTGCGCGATCATGTCGCGTTCTATGCCGCACCGTTCGATCGCTGCAGCGTCGACGGCGAGACGGTGACGCCGCAGCCGGGCGAATTCTACGGCGGCTGGATCACGAGCAAGCTCGCCGGGCCGTTCAAGGGCGTGCCCGGTAGCCGCTTCTGGTGATCGCTTGAGCGACGAATCCTACAAGGGAAACGGGCGCCGGGTCCCGCGCGGACGGCTGTCGCGGCTGGGCCATTTCGGACGGCTGGCCGGCGGAGTCGCGGGCGGGATGCTGGCCGAAGGCGCGCGGCGGCTGGCAGAGGGCGAACGTCCGCGGATGCGCGACATGCTGCTCACCCCTGGCAACATCAACGGCGCCGTCGAGCGCCTGTCGCACTTGCGCGGTGCGGCAATGAAGCTGGGGCAGATGATCTCGCTCGACGCGGGCGACATGCTCCCCGCCGAACTGTCGCAGATCATGGGTCGGCTGCGCGAGAACGCCCACCACATGCCCCCCGCCCAGCTCAACCGCGTCCTCGCGCAGCATTGGGGCAAGGACTGGCGCAGCCGCTTTGCGCGGTTCGAGCCGCGCCCGATAGCCGCCGCCTCGATCGGCCAGGTCCATCGCGCGCTGACCCACGACGGGCGCGAACTGGCGATCAAGGTGCAATATCCCGGCGTACGCGAAAGCATCGATGCCGATGTCGACAATGTCGCGACGCTGCTGCGCATGTCGGGCCTGATGCCGCGCGAAATCGACATCGCCCCGCTGCTCGCCGAGGCCAAGCGCCAGCTAGCCGAGGAAGCCGATTACGAGCGTGAGGGCGCGCAGATGACGCTGTTCGGCGAATTGCTCGCCGATACGCCCGATGTCGTGGTGCCCGAGCTCGACCGCGAATTCACCACCGACCGGGTGCTGGCGATGACCTTTCTCCCCGGCCAGCCGATCGAATCGCTCGAGACCGCACCGCAGGAAACCCGCGATGAATTGATACGCCGGCTGATCACTTTGGTGCTGCGCGAACTGTTCGAATTCGGGGTGATGCAGACCGATCCCAATTTCGCCAATTACCGCTACCAGCCCGACACCGGGCGGCTGGTGCTGCTCGATTTCGGTGCCGCGCGCCCGATCGATCCGGCGACCGTGGCCGGCTATCGCGGGCTGCTGGAGGCCGGGCTCTCGGACGACCGCGTGGCCATCCGCGAGGCGGCGGTCGCGGCGGGCTTCGTCGGCGAGGCGGCGATTGCCCGCCACGGCGGCCGGGTCGACCGGATGATCGAGGTAATCGCGGGCGAGCTCAACCGCCCGGGCCCGTTCGATTTCGGCGATCGTCGCTTCGTCGGAGCGCTGCGCGATGAAGGCATGGAAATTGCCGCCGACAAGGCCAGCTGGCACCTGCCCCCGACCGACATCCTCTTCGCCCAGCGCAAGATCAGCGGCACCGCGCTGCTCGCCGCCCGGCTCAAGGCGCGCGTGGATGTCCGCTCGCTGACCGAGCGGTTTCTCGACTGAAGCGTTGCGCCGAGTTGTGCGCCGGGCGATAGGCGCGCAAGGATGCTGACGGCGGGGGAAATTATCTGAATGGCCAAGCCCGGCACCCCCGCAACACCGCTCGAATACCGCGCCATCTGGGCGATCGCGCTGCCGGCGATGGCGACCAATGTTGCGACGGCAATGATCGGCGTGGGCGATATGTGGATCGTCGGGCGGCTGGCCGATGCGCCGACGCAGGGCGCGGTCGATATCGGCGCGCGACTGTTCGCGATGCTGTTCGTGGTGATGAACTTCCTCAAGACCGGGACCACCGGGCTCGTGGCGCAGGCGGGCACGCGTCGGGGGGCGCAGGAACAGGCCGCAGTTCTGATGCGCGGATTGGCGGTGGGGCTGGCGATCGCGTGCGCGCTGCTGGCGGCCAAGCCGTTGCTGCTGCCCGCGCTGTTGGCGGTGCTTGGCGCCGAGGGCGAGGTGCTGGGCGCTGCGCGTGTCTATGCCGAAATCCGCTATTGGAGCGCGCCCGCGGTGATGGCCAATTTCGCGCTGGTAGGTTTCCTCGTCGGGCGGCGGCAAATGCGCGCGGTGCTGGCGTTCGAGGTGGGTTACAACCTGCTCAACCTCGCATTGGGCGCCTGGCTGGCGCTGGGTCTCGACTGGGGCATCGCCGGCATCGGCTGGTCGAGCTTCATCGCCGAAGTGGCCAAGCTGGCGGCCGTCGCCGTATTCATCCTCGCCGGGGCCTCGGGCAAGACGCTGCGGAGCGCGCTGCTGGAGCGCGGAAATCTGCGCTGGGCCGAGCTGCGCCCTTTCCTCTCGGTCAATCGCGACCTGTTCCTGCGCACGCTCGTGCTGATGGTGGCGCTGGCGGCGCTCACCCGGCTGAGCGCCGAGCGCGGCGTGGTTTCGCTCGCGGCCAACGGCATCTTCTACCAGCTCTTCGTGGTCACCGCGCTCCTGCTCGACGGGTTCGAGAACGCCGCACAGGTGCTCAATGGCGAGCGGCTCGGCGCGCGCGATCGCGAGGGCTTCACTCGCTATATCGGCGCGCTGCTGTGGCGCGGGCTTGGCGTGGCGCTGGTGCTGTCGGCGCTGTTCGCGCTGTTCGCAGGGCCGGTGATCGACAGTTTCGCCGCCACCCCCGAGATCGCGCAAATGGGGCGGCAACACGCGATCTGGCTGGCGGTGATCCCGGTCGCGGGGTTTGCCGCCTTCGTTTACGATGGCGTGTTCGTCGGCGCGAGCTGGACGCGCGCGCTGCTCGGCTCGATGATCGGCGCGTCAGCGCTTTACGCCGTTTTGCTGTGGCTGACCTGGCCGCTGGGCAATGACGGCCTGTGGCTGTCTTTCGCCGTATTCCTCGCGGCGCGGGCCCTGTTCCAGGCGGTGCAGGTCAGACGGTTGACCGCGCGTAGCTTCCCCGCCTGACCGGCTCGCCTATTCGCCTTGCATGATCGCCGGACGGTGGTTGGCGAGCACACCCACCACCGCGGTCCACACCGCGACGTTCTGGCGCAATTGCACCGGATCGATCTTGTCGAGCGTGTCGTTCTCGGTGTGGTGGAGGTCGAAGTAACGCGTGCCGTCCTGCTGCAAATCGATCAGCGGCCCGCCCTGTTCGCGGACCAGATTGAGGTCGGCACCACCCGTGGCGACATTGGTCGAGGGTCCGACCCCGAAGCGGGCCACGGCCTGCGCCAGATGACGATAGAGGTCGGGGTCGCTGGCGGTGAAATTGGTCTCCAGCCGCCAGACGCGGTCCGCACCGAAATCGCTTTCGAGACCGACAAAGACCGGCTCCTCGGCATGCGCCGCAGCATAGGCGCGCGAGCCCCACAGACCGGTTTCTTCCGCCCCGGCAAACAGGACGCGGATGGTGCGCAGCGGCTGGCCGTATTCGGCGACATGCTTGGCCGCCGCGGCGATGATGCCGCAGCCAGCGCCATCGTCGAAGGCGCCGGTGCCATTGTCCCAGCTGTCGAGATGGCAGGCGAGCAGCACCGGCGGGAGCGAGGGTTCGCGCCCGGTGATTTCGCCCACGACATTGCCGCTCTCGGTCTCACCGATGAAGCGCGGGGTCATCAGCAGTTCCATCGTTACCGGGCGACCTTCGGCGCGCGCGAACACGCGCTCAAGATTGTCGGAGTCGGGATTGGACAGCGCGCCCGAAGGAATCGGGGTCACGCCTTCGGGAAACGTGGTGTTGCCGGTGTGGCTGACGCGCTGGTTGTCGGTCCCGATCGAGCGGATCACGGTGGCGGCAGCGCCCTTGCTCGCGGCGAGCGCCGGGCCGGTCCAGCGTGCCGGGCCGGCGAAGCCATAGCCCGAGCCATCCTGCGTGGGCCGCATGTCGTGGCTGATGAAGGCGATCTTGCCCGCCAGGCTGCCTGCGGGTGCGGCGACAAGGTCGGCATAGCTGGGGAAATAGACGACTTCGGCGGTCAGTCCGTCCGGACCGGTGGTGCCGCTGTTGCCCAGCGCGGCGATGTGCATCGGCTGGACGAAGGGCGCGGTGATGCGCGCGGTTTCCTCGCCGCGCACCCAGGTCTGCATCATGAAGGGTTCGTTGGCGACATTGGCGAAGCCCTCGGCGCGCAGCCAGGTCATCGCCCAGTCGCGCGCCCGCGCCTCGGCTTCGGTGCCGGGCATGCGCGGGCCGACCTCGGTGGTGATGCCCTCGACGAAGTCCCAGGCGACGGTGTCGCTTTCGAGCGCCTCTTCAGCCTGGCCCAGCGCGGGCGATTCGGCGGTTCCCATGGTCTGGGCCATGGCGATGGACGGGAGGGCGGAAGCGGCGGCGAGCGCAATCAGGAGGGTTCTCATGGCCGCGACTGCTAGCATTCCCTTGGCCGATGCCAAGGCCTATTGTGCCCGCGACCCCCGCGTTTCGACCCCCGGCTTGCCCGCAGGGCCGCCAGCGCCTATCTCGCGTGCTGAAATTTCCCCTATTCTCGTTACCCGAAGGACCCGCCCGATGGCCGCGCAATACGCCTATGTCATGAAGGACATGACCAAGACCTTCCCCGGTGCCCCCAAGCCGGTGCTCGCCAACATCAATCTGCAGTTCTATCGCGGCGCCAAGATCGGTATCGTCGGCCCCAACGGCGCGGGCAAATCCACGCTGATCAAGATCATGGCCGGGATCGACACCGACATCAGCGGCGAGGCTTGGCCGGGCGAGAACGTCACCGTCGGCTATCTCGAGCAGGAGCCCGAGCTCGACCCGACCAAGACTGTGCTCGAGAACGTCAAGCAAGGCGCGAAGGAAACCGCCGATCTGGTCGAGCGCTTCAACGCAATCTCGGCCGAAATGGCCGAACCCGACGCAGACTTCGAGAAGCTCGGCGACGAGATGAGTGAACTCCAGACCAAGATCGACGCGGTCGATGGCTGGACGCTCGACAACCAGCTCGAGATCGCGATGGAGGCCCTGCGCTGCCCGCCCGGCGACATGAGCGTGGAAACGCTTTCGGGCGGCGAGAAGCGCCGCGTGGCGCTGACCCGGCTGCTGATCCAGAAGCCCGATATCCTGCTGCTCGACGAGCCGACCAACCACCTCGATGCCGAAAGCGTCGAATGGCTGGAAAACCACCTCAAGGAATACGCCGGCGCGGTGCTGATGATCACCCATGACCGCTACTTCCTCGACAATGTGGTGGAGTGGATCCTCGAGCTCGATCGCGGGTCGTACTTTCCCTACGAAGGCAATTACTCGACCTATCTGGAAAAGAAGGCCAAGCGCCTCGACCAGGAAGACCGCGAGGAATCCGGACGTTCCAAGGCGCTCAAGGAAGAGCTTCAGTGGATCCGCCAGACCCCCGCCGCTCGGCAGACCAAGAGCAAGGCGCGTATCCGCAAGTTCGAAGAGCTCCAGGAAGCGCAAAGCCAGCGCAAGCCTGGCAAGGCGCAGATCGTGATCCAGGTGCCCGAACGGCTCGGCAGCAAGGTGATCGAGGCCAAGAACATCACCAAGGCCTACGGCGACAAGCTGTTGTTCGAAAACCTCTCCTTCATGCTGCCTCCGGGCGGCATCGTCGGCGTGATCGGCCCCAATGGTGCGGGCAAGTCCACGCTGTTCAAGATCCTCACGGGCAAGGAAACCCCCGACAGCGGTACCGTCGAGATCGGCGAGACCGTCCACCTCGGTTTCGTCGACCAGAGCCGCGGCGACCTCAATCCCAAGAACAACGTCTGGGAGGAAATCTCCGACGGCCACGACTACATGAAGGTCAACGGCCACGACGCCTCAACCCGCGCCTATGTCGGCGCGTTCAACTTCAAGGGCGGCGACCAGCAGAAGAACGTCGGCAAGCTCTCGGGCGGCGAACGCAACCGGGTCCACATGGCCAAGATGCTCAAGCAAGGCGGCAATGTGCTGCTGTTGGACGAACCGACCAACGATCTCGATGTCGAAACGCTGGGTGCGCTGGAAGACGCGATCGAGAACTTCGCCGGCTGCGCGGTGGTGATCTCGCACGATCGCTTCTTCCTCGACCGGCTGGCGACACATATCCTCGCCTTCGAGGGGAACAGCCATGTCGAATGGTTCGAAGGCAATTTCGAGGCCTACGAGGAAGACAAGCGCCGCCGACTGGGTGACGCAGCGGATCGGCCCACAAGGCTGGCCTACAAGAAACTTACGCGCTGATTGCAGCTTGGGCACTCCGTCTCGATATTCATATTACCAACCCTCAACATTAACAGAAGGCAGTCACTGCGGTTCAGTCAGCGGTCAGTCCTTCGTGCTACAAGGGCGCTACTGACATCTGAATTCAACACGCCGCGGCTGGTGGAGCGGCAACAGGGACGGAGACACGCTCCATGATACTGACAGATCTTCTCAAGGGCTCCGCGTTCGGCGCACTATCCCTGGCCATGCTGTTCGCAGCGTCGCCCGAACCTGCCGAGGCCAGTGAAACCGTAGCCGCGGCTGCAATCGCGCAGGACCGCGACCAGCCTCGTGGCGATCGGCCCCAGCGCGGGGAGCGCCGCGAGGCGCGCCAGCAAATCCGCGAAGCGCGGCAGGCGGCGCGGCCCGAACGCGTGCAACGCGCCGCTCCCGAACGCCAGCCTGCTCGGGCGGATATGCGCGAGGCCCGCGAGGCTGCACGTTCTCAGGCGCGTAGCCAGAGTCCGCGCGAAGACTTTCGCCGCGGCACCGTCGGCCGCAACGACTCGGGTCGTGCCGCGCCGAGCGATGCTGCTCTCGCGCGCAGCCAGCAGCAGGCGGCACGGCAGCAGGCCCGTCAACAGCAGGATAGCCAGCAAGCCGTGAGGGGTAGGGATACCCGCGCGGCGTATCGCGCCGGTCGACAGGCCGATACGCGGCAGGACCGCCGCGACACGCGGCAGGACCGCCGCGATACGCGGCAGGACCGCCGCGATACCCGCCAGGCTTACAGGGCCGGCGAGCGCGAAGGTTATCGCGACGGTCGCCGGGTCGATCGGCGCGAAGACCGCCGCGACACCCGCCGGGCCTACCGCGACGGACAACGCGACTCTGCGCATTCCAGCCGCCAGGCACGCTATCATGACGGGCGCCGCTGGCACGACTACCGCCGCTGGGACCGTCAGGACTGGCGCCGCAGCCAGCGCTACAACTGGCAGGGCTATCGCGCATCCAACCGCAGCCTGTTCCGGCCGGGGCGTTATTATTCGCCCTACCGCAACCACCGCTACAGCCGGTTGAGCATCGGGATCAGCCTTGGCAGCGTGTTCTTCGGTTCGCGCTACCAGATCAACGATCCGTGGCGCTATCGCCTGCCCGAGGTCTACGGCCCCTATCGCTGGGTCCGCTATTACGACGATGTGCTGCTGGTGGATATCTACTCGGGCGAAGTCGTCGACGTGATTTACGATTTCTTCTGGTAATCCCGCTATTAAGCCTGCCTGCCATGACCCGATCGGGTCGGCAGGCCACCGAGACCCCCGCCGAGCGATCGGCGGGGGTTTTTTATTGCGCTCAGCCCGGGATCTTCCCGAAAGGCAGCATCCGGAAAATACCGCCGTTGCGATCGAAGAAAGTGTGCTTGAGCGCGCCGAGAATATGGAGGCCGATCAAATAGACGAAGATCTGCCCGCCCAGCGCATGCGCGTCGAAGATCGTGTCGCCCAGATCCTCGTTCTCGCCCACCGGCAGCGCCGGGATGGTGAAGGCGCCGAACATCTCGACCGTGCGGCCACTGAAGGAATTGGCGAGCCAGCCGCCGAGCGGCAGGCCGATCAGCAGCACATAGAAGACGATGTGCACGCTGCGCGCCAGCACCTTTTCCCAGCGCGCCAGATCGGATGGGAACGGCGGCACGGGATGGGTCCAGCGCCAGACCAGCCGGCCCAGCGTCAGCAGCAGGATCAGGATTCCGATCGCCTTGTGATTGGCGAAATATTGCATGGCATCGGCGCGGGTGGCATTTTCGGCGGCTTCGGCGATGCGCCAGTTTACGATCACCGCGATCGCAATCAGCCAGTGGAAAATCATCGCCCCGGTCGAATAGCGGCGGGCGGTGCCTGTGTAGGTGGCGGTGTCTGACAAGCTCATGATCCCGGTCCTCCTCGGATTGCGTGAGGTTTAACGTGCATTGGCAATGGCGCAAGACGGTCCCTTGCAGCCAGCGGCCCACTTGCTAATTAGCCTGCATGGCGACCAAACAGATCATTCCCGACCAGGACGCGTTGAAACGGATCGGCGAGACCGTGCGCAAGCGGCTGACCGGCGATCCCGAAATCTACCAGGTGCCAACCGACAAGGCCGAGATTTTCGCGGTCGGCAATTTCCTCTCGGCGGCGGAATGCCAGCGTTTCGTGCGGATGATAGATGTCGTCGCCCGGCCAAGCTCGCTGCACGAGGAAGCCTATGCCAGCGGCTTTCGCACCTCCTATTCGGGCAATTTCGATGCCCACGATCCCTTCGTCCTGGGAATCTCGCGGCGGATCGACGACCTGCTCGGGATCAATTCCAAATGCGGCGAAACGATCCAGGGGCAACGCTATCTGCCGGGGCAGGAGTTCAAGCCGCACAACGACTGGTTCTACACCGGCGAGAAATACTGGGCCGGCGAGCGCAAGCGCGGCGGCCAGCGCAGCTGGACCGCGATGGCATTCCTCAATTCGGTGGCCGAGGGCGGCCACACGCATTTCAGCGAGATCGGCGCCTCGATCGAGCCCAAACCGGGCGTGCTGCTGATCTGGAACAATGCGCTGCCCGACGGCACCCCCAACGAGGCCACGCTCCACGCCGGCACCCCGGTGATCAGCGGCGAGAAATACGTCCTGACCAAATGGTACCGGACGCGCAAATGGACCTGAGCTCCTAGGCTTTGCGCGCCAGCGCTTCGGCGATCAGCGCGCGGCTGTTGGCGATACCGTAGAGCGCGATGAAGCTGCCCATGCGCGGCCCCTGCGCCGAGCCCAGCAAAGTCTCGTAGAGCGCCCGGAACCAGTCGCGCAGGCTGTCGAACCCATAGCGCTCGTCCTTGCCGATCTCGTAGACCAGCGTCTGGATCTCCTCGGCGGTCGCCTCCGGACCGCACTTCGCCAGTTCTTCGTCGAGCGCCTGCAGCGCCGCGGCCTCGTTGGCCTCGGGTGTGCGCTTGACCAGCGTCGGGGCGATGAAGTCGCGATTGTAGGCCAGCGCGGTCCCGACAAGCGTGTCGAGTTCGGGGTGCCTGGCCGGATCGGGATCGGCGATGTAATTACCCAGATAGGACCACACCTGCTCGCGGTCCGCCTGCGCGCCCAGCACGCCGACGAGGTTGAGCAGCAGACCATAGGTCACCGGGAGGCTTTCGCCCGCGCCCGGGGCTTCGGAATCCTTCCAGCCACCATTGACGCGCAGCAGGTGCCACGCCGGATTGCCCAGCTGCTTGTCCAGCTGTTGTTCGGCAATCCGTTCGCGGAACTGCCAGTAATCGTCGACCGCGCGCGGGATCACATCGACGTGCAATTGCTTGGCGCTCTTGGGATTGGGGAAGATGTAGAAGCCGAGGCTCTCCTCGCTGCCAAAGGTCAGCCATTCCTCGATCGTCAGGCCGTTGCCCTTGGACTTGGAAATCTTCTCGCCATTGGCGTCGAGGAACAGCTCGTAGATCAGCCCCTCGGGCTTGCGGCCACCGAGCACCTGCGCAATCTTGCCCGATTGCACGCCGCTGTCGGTCAGATCCTTGCCATACATTTCGTAATCCACGCCCAGCGCGACCCAGCGCATCGCCCAGTCGACCTTCCACTGGAGCTTGGCGCGGCCACCGAGCGCGGATTGCTCGATCACGCTGCCGTCCTCATCTGTGAAGCGGATAGTCCCGGCCTCGGCATCGACGATTTCCACCGGGACCTGCAGCACCTTCCCGCTCGTCGGGCTGATCGGCAGCACCGGCGAATAGGTCTGCCGCCGTTCTTCGCGCAAGGTCGGGAGCATGATGTCGAGGATCGCCTGATTGCGGCGCAGGACGTTGCGCAGCGCATCGTCGAAAGCGCCGGAATTGTAGCTCTCGCTCGAAGCGACGAACTCGTAATCGAAACCGAAACGATCGAGGAATTCGCGCAGCCGCGTGTTGTTGTGATCCGCGAAGCTGGCGTGGCCGCCGCCTTCGTCGGCACCGAAAGGGTCGGGGATGCGGCTCAGCGGCTTGTGCAGGTTCGCTTCGAGCAGCGCCCTATTTGGGACGTTGTCGGGCACCTTGCGCAGGCCATCCATGTCGTCCGAAAAGGCCACCAGCCGCGTCTTGCCGTCTTCCGGCTTGGCACCGATCATCGCCTCGAAGGCGCGGCGCACCAGCGTGGTCCGCAACACTTCCTGGAAGGTGCCGATATGCGGCAAGCCCGAGGGACCGTAGCCGGTCTCGAACAGCACCGGAGAGCCGTCCGGCTTGGTGCCTGCGGGATAGCGCTTGAGCAGCCGCTGCGCCTCCTGGAACGGCCAGGCCTTGGATACGCGGGCGGCTTCGATCAATGTGGGTTCGCTCATGACGGGGCGAATTGCGTTTTCCCGCTAGGATTGCAAGCGGACACGCCCCATAATATCGCATCGGCCAGCCATTCGCGGCCGCACCGAACGATCGGACCGGCGCGTGGAACCACTTTTCTTTGCTGTCGCGCCGGGCGCGGCGCCGCTCGTCGGGCTGCTCCTTCTCATCGCTCTGTTCGTCGCTTTCGCGATCGAGCGCCGCCCGCCGGTCACCGTGGCGGTGGCGGGCGCGATCCTGATGATGGTGCTGGGTTTCCTGCCGCCCGACGATATCATCTCGGCCTTCAGCAACAACGCACCGATCACCATCGGGGCGATGTTCGTCCTCAGCGGAGCCTTGCTGCGCACCGGTGCGCTGGAGGAAATCTCGGGCATCATCATCCGGCGGACCCTGCGCAAGCCCCGGCTCGCTATCGCCGAAATCGGTGCCGGTACTTTCGTCGCCTCGGCCTTCATGAACAACACCCCGGTGGTGATCGTGATGATCCCGATCATGAAGCGGCTGGCCCGGGTGATGAAGCTGACGGCGACCAGGTTCATGATCCCGTTGTCCTACATTTCGATCCTCGGCGGCACGATGACCCTTATCGGAACCTCGACCAATCTCCTCGTCGACGGGGTTGCGCGCGAACAGGGTCAGGCTGCTTTCGGCATTTTCGAGATCACCGGTGTCGGGCTTGTCACCGCCACCGCCGGGTTCCTTACGCTGGTGATCCTGGGCCCGCTGCTGTTGCCAAACCGCGAAGAGGAAGCCGGCGAGGCGCTCACGGAGAGCGAAGCCTATCTCTCGACGCTCGAACTCAACCGCGAGAGCGCGCTCGTCGGGCAGGAAGTCGGCCGGACCGCGCTTTCCCGGCGACCGGGGGTGCGGATCGTCGGGGTGATGCGCGGGGCGGACACAATCCGCAGCAATGTCGGGGCGCTCGTCCTGGCGGGCGGCGACCGGCTGATCGTCGCTGCGAGCCCTGCCGAACTGACGTCGCTGGCCGAGGCGATCGATTTCCGCGTCGGGCTGACCGGCGTGGGCGGCGGGGTCGCGACCTCGGGGAAGGACCGCCCGCGCGACCTCAAGCTGATCGAGGCGGTGGTGTCCTCGACCCATCCGATCATCGGGCGTCGGCTGGCAGAAATACCGTTGCTCTCCAAGCTTCGGGTCCGCGTTCTGGGCCTCGCCCGACCACGGCATCTCGCCGGACCCGACCTGTCCAGCGCCAGAGTGCGCGCGGGCGATCGGCTACTGATCGCAGGGAGCGGCGATTCCATCCAGTCGCTTCAGTCTAATATCGACCTGACCGATGTCGAGGTCGCGGAGACCGCCGCTTTTCGCCGCACCAAGGCCCCCATCGCCATTGGCACCCTCGCGCTGGTGGTGCTCGGCGCGGCGTTGTTCGATCTGCCGATCGTCGCGCTCGCGCTGGTGGGTGTGGCGCTGGTTCTGGTGTCGCGCTGCATCGAACCCGAAGAGGCCTGGCGCTCGATCGATGGCAACACGCTGGTGCTGATCTTCGCGATGATCGCCTTCGGGATCGGGCTGCAGAACGCGGGCACCGTCGAACTTCTGGTCGCCGAAATCGAACCGTTGCTGCGCGGTGCCTCGCCGATTCTGCTGCTGTTCGGAGTATATGCGATCACCAGCGTCCTCACCGAGGCAGTGACCAACAATGCCATCGCGGTGATCATGACGCCGATCGTCATCGCGCTGGCAGGCACCCTGGGCATCGATCCGCGTCCCTTGATCGTGGCGGTGATGTTCGGCGCCAGCGCCAGCTTCGCCACGCCGATCGGCTACCAGACCAACACGCTCGCCTATGGCGCGGCGAATTACCGCTTCATCGATTTCGTCAAGATCGGGGTGCCGATGAACATCATCGTGGGCATCGCCTCGTGCTTGGGGATCATCCTGTTCTTCTGAGCCCAATCCGGGCTGGGCGTGTTTACTTTTCGTTCTGCCATTTCCATAGCGTTTGCGCCCATGGCGAATACCCTCCCCCTTCCCGCGCTGCATGCCAGCCATGCCGGGACCTGGCTGCGCGATGCGCCGCAGGTTGCGGGCGGCGCCACACGCGGCTGTTCGAAGGGCGAGGCGGTGATGGCGGCGGCGGATACCCCGCTGCTGGTTCTCAACGCGCCGCTGGTTGCGAGCCGGCTGGGTTATCCCGACCTCTCGGGGCTCGACCTGCTCGAGCTGTTCGCCTTCGTCCATCCAGCCAAATTCTGCGTGCCGACCCCCAAGGGGATCGCCCATGCGCTGGGACTCGAGGAACCCACCAGCGACGATGCGGTGCCGCTGCTGCTCCAGCGCGCGGGCGCCGCGCTGGTCGAGATGTGCGAAAGCGCGGACTGGGCCGAGCGCGAGGGGGCATGGTCCTCGCTCCAGTCGCTGGCGCGGCTGCGCTGGCCCTGGGCGCAGGTGCTTGCCCCCCATATCCGCCAGCCCGAACGCGCCGAGAAATGGCTGTTCGCGCGGCTGCCCGAATGGGAGGAAGCGCCCGAACGCCCGCAGCCGCAGCAGGTCCTTCTCGACGAGCTCGAGGTCGAGGGCCAGCTCGAGCGGCTGACCGGCGAAGGCGCGGAGCGGCGCGAGGGGCAGCGCCAGTTCTCGCGCGGCGCCGGGAGCATCTTCGCCCCGCGCGACAAGAACAAGCGCCCGCATGTCCTGCTGGCGCAGGCCGGGACCGGGATCGGCAAGACGCTGGGCTATCTCGCCCCCGCCTCGCTCTGGGCCGAGCGTTCGGGCGGGACGGTGTGGGTCTCGACCTATACCAAGAACCTCCAGCGCCAATTGCGCCAGGAAAGCTCCCGCGCCTGGCCCGGAGCCCGCCCCGACGGATCGCCGCCGGTGGTGGTGCGCAAGGGGCGCGAAAATTACCTGTGCCTGCTCAATCTCGAGGATGCGCTTCAGGGCGGCTTCAGCGGTCGCCCCGCAGTGCTGGCGCAGCTCGTGGCGCGCTGGGCCGCCTACAGCAGCGATGGCGACGTGATCGGTGGCGATCTACCCGGATGGCTTGGCACGCTGTTCCGCAAGCGCGGGATCGCGGCGCTGACCGACCAGCGCGGCGAATGCATCTATGCCGGCTGCCCGCATTACCGCAAATGCTTCATCGAGCGCAGCGCGCGCGCCGCGGCGCAAGCCGATCTGGTGATCGCCAACCATGCGCTGGTGATGGTCAACGCCGCGCGCGGGCGCGATATCTCGGGCCGACCGACGCGGATAGTATTCGACGAGGGCCATCATGTCTTCGACGCCGCCGATTCGATCTTTGCTGCCGGGCTGACCGGGAACGAGGCGATCGAGCTGCGCCGCTGGATCGTCGGCCCGGAACGAACCAGCCGCGGGCGGCGGCGCGGGCTGGCGGCGCGACTGGCAGATGTCGCGAGCTACGACGAGGCCGGAGGCGAGGCGATCGAGGCCGCGGTCGAGGCGGCGCAGGCGCTGCCATCCGAAGGGTGGCTCGGGCGGCTGGCCGAGGCCATGCCCGCAGGGCCAGTCGAGGCGCTGCTCGCGCAGGTCCGCACCACCACCTATGCGCGCGACGAAAGCGGTCAGGAGGCGGGCTACGGCATCGAGACCGAAACCGCGCAACTGCCCGGCGAACTGGTCGAGGCGGCGGGAGTGGCGGCGCAGGCGCTCGCCGCGATCCGCCAGCCCTTGCTCAAGCTGGGCGGACGGCTGGAGGCGGTGCTCGAGGACGCACCCGACTGGCTGGACGGCCAGGGCCGCGCGCGGATCGAGGGCGCGCGCCATTCGCTCGCCTGGCGGATCGACCTGCTCGCCGCCTGGGAAGCGCTGCTTGCACGGCTCGGCGGCCCGGCGGACCCCGATTTCGTCGACTGGCTGGCAGTCGATCGCAGCGATGCGCGCGAGTTCGACGTGGGCATCCACCGCCACTGGCTCGACCCGATGAAACCCTTTGCAAAGGTGGTGCTCGAACCGGCGCACGGGGTGATGCTGACCAGTGCCACGCTGACCGATCGCGACGAAAGCGGTCCCGACTGGCCCGGAGCGATCGCGCGCAGCGGGGCGCCGCATCTCGATCTCGTGCCGCAAACCGCGCAGTCCGACAGCCCGTTCGACTATGCCAGCCGCGCCGAGGTGCTGATCGTCACCGATATCAAGCGCGGCGACATCGCGGCGCTGGCGGGCGCCTATTCGCGGCTGATCGAGGCATCGGATGGCGGGGTGCTGGGGCTGTTCACCGCGATCCGGCGGATGCGCGCGGTCCATGGCCGGATCGCCGACCGGCTCGCCCGCGCAGGCCTGCCGCTGTATGCGCAGCATGTCGACCCGATCGACACCGGCACGCTGACCGATATCTTCCGCGACGATCCGCGCGCCAGCCTGCTGGGCACCGATGCCCTGCGCGACGGGGTCGATGTCCCGGGCCGGTCCTTGCGCTGCGTGGTGATGGAAAGCACGCCCTGGCCGCGCCCGACCATCCTCCACCGCGCGCGCCGCGCCGCGGCGGCGGGCGAACCGGGCGGCGCCAAGGGTTTCGACGACAGGATCATCCGCTCCCGCCTCGCGCAAGCCTTCGGGCGGTTGATCCGCAGCCGCGAGGATTCGGGGCATTTCGTGGTGCTCTCCGCAGCATTCCCCACCAGGCTGCTGTCGGCCTTCCCCCCCGGCGCGCCGGTCATACGGCTGACACTCGAAGAGGCTTTACAGCGGGTCGCGCAAGGTGTTGGAGCGCAAGCCGATATCGGCGCGGCACAGGAACAGGCGGACACGCAGTGAAGACTCTCGGGCTCATCCGCCACGCCAAGTCCGACTGGTCGGATTCGGACAAACGCGATTTCGATCGCGGGCTCAACGCGCGCGGCAAACGCGGGGCGCGGCTGATGGGCAAGCATATCCGCGCGCAGGGGACCGGATGGGACCGGCTGGTCGCGAGCCCCGCCGAGCGGGTGAAGATGACGCTCGCCGAAGCGCTGCCCGAACTCGAACCGCAATGGGACCGAAGGCTCTATCTCGCCACTACCGAGACGATCTGCGAGGTGATCCGCGAATCTGGTGGCGATGGCGATGCATTGCTGCTCGCGGGCCACAATCCGGGCCTCGCAGATATGATCCTCCAGCTGGTCGCACCAGGCAATGAGAACGACCTGTTCGACGAAGCCAAGGCCAAGTTTCCCACCGCCAGTTTCGCGGTGTTCGAGCTCGAAATCGAGGATTGGGCGGATATCCGAGAGGGCTGCGGCACGCTGGTGCATTTCACCCGTCCGCGCGACCTCGATCCAGAGCTTGGGCCCGAGCTCGGCTCCGAGGACTGACCCCCGGCTAACGCAGGATACGCGGCCCGGGGCCACCCTGCGCCGCAACGTCATCGGGATTATAGAGCTTGCAGGTCTTGAGGCTGAGACAGCCGCAGCCGATGCAACCGTCGAGATTGTCGCGCACCGCCTGCAATTGCGCGATCCGCCGGTCGAGACCGCCGCGGATCGCCTCGCTGATTTTCCACCAGTCGAAACTGCTTGGAGTCCGCCCCTTGGGCAGAGCGCGCAGATGTTCGCCGATTTCCTCGAGCGAGAGCCCCAGACGCTGGACGATCAGGATGAAGCTCAGCCGGCGGATGTCGCTGCGCAGGAAGCGGCGCTGGTTGCCCGCGGTTCGCAGCGGCTCGATCAGACCCTTGTCCTCGTAGAAACGGATCGCTGAGACCGAGAGGCCGGTGCGGCGCGCCAGCTGGCCGATCGAAAGGAGGTCGGTTGCGTTCATGGATTTCGGCACTAGCGCATTTAAAGCTTGACCTCAAGTTAGCTTGAGGTCGTATCGGTATGGGCATCGTTTCCGAAGTGGCCGCACGGTGCGGCTCGCATCCAGGGAGAATGCCGATGCCCATGGGTTATCTCGAACACGCCAATATCTCGGTCACCGACCCCGACCGGAGCGCCGCGCTGCTCATCGCCATGCTCGGTTGGGAGGAACGCTGGCGCGGTCCTTCGCTCAAACACGGTCGATCCGTCCATGTCGGCAACAAGGACTGCTACCTCGCGCTCTACACCGGTGAGCATGTGCGCGGCGAATACACCAAGGGCCAGCCGCTCAACCATATCGCCTTCGTGGTCGACGATCTCGATGCGGCCGAAGAGGTGGTGAAGGCGCATGGGCTCGAGCCCTTCGGCCATGACGATTACGAACCCGGGCGGCGGTTCTATATCTTCGACTGGGACGGGATCGAATTCGAGATCGTGAGTTACGAAGCCGAAGCTTCCACACGAGACCCCGCGACCGGGACCTGATAGCCGGCCAGCGCGCCAAGCGGCACCGTCTCGAATTGCCCCAGCCAGCGCCGCGCCAGTTTGGCCAGCGGCATCGGGTTGAGATAGTGCCGCTTGCAGCGCCCGTCGCGGTGGCTGGCGACCAGTTCGGCGGCCTCGAGCACGGCGAGATGCTTGGCCACCGCCTGCCGCGTCATCGGCAGGCCCTCACCCAATTGCCCCAGCGTCAGCCCGCCCGCCTCGCTCAGCCGGTCGAGCAGCTTGCGGCGGGTGGGGTCGGAAAGCGCGGTGAAGGTGTCCGTCATGACGTCAGGCTAGGCAGCACAACGCGATTCGCTCAAGCGGCGCGGGTTACAGCAGCGCGACTTGTCCACGGCCTGACCAGGGCTCGCCGGTCCGGTCGATCGCGAGGTCGCCCCTCCAAGCGGTGCACAGCGCCCTTGCCTCCTCGGGCGCTCCCGCGGTCCACAACGCGTAGTCATCGCGCGCCAGCAGCACCGGCATCCGCGAATGAACCGCTGCGGCGGGCCCTTCGGAATCCGTCATGACCATCGAATAGACCGCCCCCCATTCGTCGCTCGGGCGCCAGATTCCCGCCACCGCGAAGAGCTCCTCGCCTGGCACGTTCATCCAGCTGCGGGTCTTTCCGCCCGCAGGCCCTTCCGCCTCGGCCCAGGCGGTTAGCGGGATCAGGCAGCGCCGCTGTTCGAAAGACTGGCGCCAGAAGAAGCCGTCGAGCTTGTCGGTGCGCGCGTTGTTGACCGGCTTGGGCTTGAGCGGCTGGCCTGTCTTGCCCTTGCGCTGCAGCGGGAAGCCCCAGACCATGCTGCGCAAATTTCCCTCCGCCACCACCAGACCGGGATAGCCGGGAAAGACCTCGTCGACGAAATTGGCGCCACCGAGCGAGTCGACGGCATCGAACCATGCTGCGACCTCGGCCTTGTTCTTGGTCATCCGGTAGAGATTGCACATCGCCCGGCCTCACGCATTCCCGACGACGAAGCAGGCCGCCGCGACCACCGCCCCGGCCCAGCGGTTCGAGCGGAAGCGCTCAAGCGGATTGGCGGGGTCCTGCGGATCGAGCGTCACCACCTGCCACGCCAGATGCCCGGCGGCGGGCAGCAGCGCCAGCAGCGCCAGCCAATCCGCGCGCAGCAGCCAGAAGCCGAGCGCCCACAGCGCCACCGCCCCGGCGTAGAACAGCGCCACCCCCGGCTTGACGCTCGCGCCCAGCCGCAGCGCGCTCGAGCGGATACCCACCAGCGCGTCGTCCTCGCGGTCCTGCAGAGCGTAGATCGTGTCGTAGCCCACCACCCACAGCACCGCGCCGCCATAGAACGCCGCGAGCGCATCCCAATTGTCCGCGCGCAACTGCGTCCAGCCGACCAGCAATCCCCAGCTGAACACCAGCCCGAGCCAGGCCTGCGGCCACCAGGTGATCCGCTTCATGAAGGGATAGGCGGCGACCATGGCGAGGCTCGCCAGCGCGACGACCTGAGCGAGCGAACCAAGTTGGAGCAGCACCAACAGCCCGACCGCGCACAGCGACAGCAGCCAAAGCCAGGCGACCTTCCTGGACACCCGCCCGCTCGCCACCGGGCGCGCGGCGGTGCGTGCCACCTGCCGGTCGAGATCGGCATCGACGATGTCATTGTAGACGCAGCCCGCCCCACGCATTGCGATCGCGCCAAGCAGCAGCCAGGCCAGCAACACCAGTTGCCAGCCCGCGCCAGCCAGCCAGACGCCCCAGACGCACGGCCAGAACAGTAGCCACCAGCCGATCGGCCGGTCGAAACGCGCCAGCTGCGCGAGATCACGCGGCACTTGCGGCAGCCGCGCGACCAGCCCGCGATGCTCGCTGTCGGGGACGATGTTTTCGCTCATAGCGCAATGCCGTAGCCAATTTGCTCGGCCCCGCGAAGGCGGGGGCCCCGCTTTCTTCGGCGCGACGGTTGAAAAGCAGCGGGATTCCCGCTTTCGCGGGAATGACGTTAGAGGAAACGACATGCCCGCAACCCCCGCCTGGCCCCCGAAGAGCGCGCCGCGCCTGTTCGTCGCCGATCCGCTGCACCCCGGCGCGCCAGTCACGATCGAGGGGCCGCAGGCGCATTACCTCTCGCGGGTCATGCGCGTGGGCGCGGGCGATGCGGTGGTGCTGTGCGACGATGTAACCGGTGAATGGGCCGCGCGCGTGGTCGAGGCGGGCAAGCGCAGCGTAACGCTCGAAGCCGTCGACCTGCTTCGGCAGCGCGAGGCGGTCCCCGATGTCTGGCTGTGCCCGGCGCTGATCAAGAAGGACCGCTTCGACGAGGTTCTGGAGAAGGCGACCGAGCTCGGTGTCGCACGAATCGCCCCGGTGGTGACCCGCCGCTGCGTCGCCGACAAGCTCAACCCCGAGCGCGCGCGCGCCATCGTCACCGAGGCCGCCGAGCAATGCGCGCGCACCGCGCTCCCCGAGCTCGAGGCGCCGGCAAAGCTCGAGGCGCTGCTCGCGGCCTGGCCCGAAACCCGCACGCTCTATTTCGCCGACGAAAACGGCGGCACGCCGCTAGCCGAAGCGATCGGCAACACCGCGTCCGCCTGCGCCGGGTTCCTGATCGGCCCCGAAGGCGGTTTCGACGACCAGGAGCGCACCGCGATCCGCGCGCTCCCGCAGGCCGTCCCCGTCTCGCTTGGCCCCCGTATCCTGCGCGCCGAGACCGCCTCGCTGGCCTCGCTGGCGATCTGGATGGCGCAGGCGGGCGATTGGAGTGATCGGGACAATCATCCGAACCGGGGCGAATAAAGGGCTGGCGCGTCGCAGGGGGACTGCCTAACGCGCGACTCATGAGTACCCGCAAGGCTTCCGAAGACGAAGATCCCATCATCGAAAGCCGCGACCAGCTGGTCGCGCCGCTGGCCAATGGCGAGAAGCCGAAAGCCGACTGGCGGATCGGCACCGAGCATGAAAAGCTCGTCTTCCACCGATCGGATCACCGCGCTCCCTCCTATGACGAAGATGGCGGCATCCGCGACATCCTGCTGAGCATGCAGGAATTCGGCTGGGAGCCGGTCGAGGAGAACGGCAAGGTCATCGCGATGCGCGGCGTGGACGGTGCCGTCAGCCTCGAACCCGCCGGCCAGCTCGAACTCTCGGGCGCGCCGCTGGAAAACCTCCACGAAACCTGCGCCGAAACCGGACGCCATCTCGAACAGGTCAAGGCCATCGGCGAACGCTGCGGGGTCGGTTTCCTCGGTCTGGGGATGTGGCCCGACAAGACCCGCGCCGAGTTGCCGGTGATGCCCAAGGGCCGCTACGAGATCATGATGCGCCACATGCCGCGGGTCGGCACGATGGGGCTCGACATGATGCTGCGCACCTGCACCATCCAGGTCAATCTCGACTATTCCTCCGAAGCCGACATGGCGAAGAAGTTCCGCACCGGGCTCGCGCTCCAGCCGCTGGCCACCGCGCTATTCGCCAATTCGCCTTTCACCGAGGGCAAGCCCAACGGCTACCTCTCCTATCGCAGCCATATCTGGTCGGACACCGACCCGCAGCGCACCGGGATGCTCCCCTTCGTGTTCGATGAGGATTTCGGCTACGAGCGCTGGGTCGACTACATGCTCGACGTGCCGATGTATTTCGTCTTCCGCGACGGCAAATATATCGACGCGGCGGGGATGAGCTTTCGCGACTTCCTCAAGGGCGAACTGCCCGCGCTGCCGGGCGAACTGCCACGCGAGGCGGACTGGTGGGATCACCTCTCGACCGCCTTTCCCGAGGTCCGGCTCAAGAGCTTCCTCGAGATGCGCGGTGCCGATGGCGGCCCGTGGAACCGCATCTGCGCGCTGCCGGCCTTCTGGGTCGGGCTGCTCTACGAGCAATCCGCGCTCGATGCGGCCTGGGACCTGGTCAAGGACTGGAGCGTCGAGGAACGCGAGACCTTGCGCAATGCGGTGCCCAAACAGGCGCTCGACGCGGCGCTGCCCGGCGGCGGGCGGCTGCAGGACCTTGCAAAGGAAGTGCTCGCGATCGCGCGCAGCGGTCTTTCGGCGCGCGCGCGGCTCAACACTTCGGGCGACAACGAGACCGGTTTCCTCGAGACCCTCGACGAGATCGTCGCGAGCGGCAAGGTCCCGGCGCAGCGCCTGCTCGATCTCTATCACGGGTCTTGGAACGGCGATGTGAGCCAGGTCTACAAACAAAGCTTCTGACAACGAAAGAACGGCGCGATGATCCAGATCAATGGCACCCTCAAACTGGCTCCCGAGACGCTCTCCAAGGGGCGCGAGGCGATCGTCGCCATGGTCCGCGCCTCGCGCGCCGAGGATGGTTGCATCGAATACGGCTTCGCGCAGGATCTGACCGACCCCGATGTGCTCTATCTGGTCGAACGCTGGCGCGACCGCGCGGCGCTCGACGCGCATTCGGCCTCGCCGCACATGGCGCAGTTCAAGCGCGCCATGGCCGCCAATCCGGCCACGGAACGCGATCTGCGCATCTTCGAGACCGACGACGGCCTGCCGCTGGGGTGATTATTCCGCTGGTTGCGTCCTGGGGGTGAACCGGAGACCCAGAATCGCGCGCGATAACCGGGTCAGCGGGGCGGTGATCAGGCCGTGTTCGCCCATCCAGGCATGGTATTCCCGGTATTTGGGGTCTTCAAGCAGCAGATGTGCTTCCTCGGTGCGCGCGCGCCAATAATAGATTCCATTCACGCACAGCAGGCAGAAGACGTTGCGGATCGCATCGACCGGCGATCCGGTGGTGACCAGAAAGGGCATCACCGAACACCACCAGAACAGGTTCTTCGAGACATAGGCCGGGTGGCGGGTGAAGCGGTAGGGGCCGTGGGTGATCACCCCGCGATAGGTCAGGTTGGAAAAGCGCAAGCCAAAGGCGAAGGTCGCCCAGGCGTACATCGCGGTGAGGAACACCAGCCACGCCGCCCAGACCCACAGCAATGTCTCGCTGCCTGCGAACCAATAGGCCCAGTCGCGGGTATTGGTCTCGTAATTGAGCACCAGACCGTTGCCGATGATCCCCCAGACGAAGGGCGGATAGCAGATCAGCGCCGCCAGCCAGCCCGCCAGAAAGGGATTGCCGCTGCGGATATGCGCATCGAGCGGGCGCATGGTGACGATATAGCCGATCGTGCCGATCTGGACGTCGATCACGAACATCAGCTGCAGGAGCGTCACGCCCAGCCGCACCGGATCGTCGGCAATCGCGCCGAAATCGGCGTTGACGATCCCGACGAAACCGGGAGGCAGGATCGAGATCATGAAGGCGGCGAAGAAGCCCTTGATCAGCCAGGCGCGCCAGTGCTTCTTGACCTCCTCGAGATCCCATTCGCCGCGCCCGCTCAGCAGCGCGCCGAAATGCCAGGCATGGTCGCGCGGCTCCACCAGCACGCGGTCGAGCCAGACGACGTAGGGGATCGAGAGCAGTGCCAGCGGGATGATGCTGACCGTGAGCACCGACATCGCGAATTCGTAACTGCCGGTCCAATACCAGCGCGAGACGCAATAGAGCCCGGCGATGATCGCCCAGGTGGTCCAGAGCCCGGCGATCTTGGTGACACAGCGCGCGAGATCGGGTTTGCGGGTGCGGGCGAGCGACCAGTCTATCCCGGTGGAGGGACGTCGGTGGACCTTGTCGACCAGCAGCGACCACGCCACCATCGGCAGGCAGGCCACCACCAGCCCGGTCAGAACCGCATAGGCGCCGTCCATCCGTTCGCGCGGGCCGGGCAGATCGAAAGCAGCGCTGATTTCAGGCCAGTGGCGACAGAACGCGAACCAGCCAAGCAGACTGACCACGCCGAGCACACCGACCATGGGCGAAACATCGCTGACCGGGCGCGTCGCCGGAACCTGTGGTGTCGAAAGCGCGGTCATGTCCCCCGTTTCATAGCGGGACAATGGTTAACGCGACGCAAAATTCGCGCTTTCTCAGCGGAAGGCGGTGATCCGGCCGCTATCGTCTATCACGTAGAGCGTGTTGTTGGCGACGATCGGCGGCAGCGTGACGGGCTGTTTCAGCTCGTGGAACAGCGTAGCCGAGCCCTCGCCCGCGCCGATCCGGTAAATCTGGCCTTCGGAATTGACGGTCCAGAGATTGCCGCCGGCGAGCACGGGGCCCTGCCAGTAGATCGGGCCTTTGCGGTCTTCCATGTCGCGGAATTCCGGCAATTGGGTGAGCCAGCGCACCTTGCCGGTCGAGCGGGCGATCGCGAGCAGACGGGCATCGTCGGTGAGGGTGAAGATCCACTCGCCCGAAATCGCGGGGGTCGAAATACCCGCGAGGTTGAGTTCCCAGATCCGCTGTCCGGTGACCAGTTCATAAGCCGCCATCCGGCCGCCCTGGCCCAGCGCATAGACGCGGCCATTGTCGATGATCGGATCGGCGTCGATATCGGTCAGCGAGCCGACCGAGGTCGAGATGCTTGTCCGCGCCAGTGCGTCGGCCCACAGTGTGCGCCCGTTTTCGTAACGATAGGCGACCAGCTCGCCCGAGCTGTAGCCGGCGATGACCGTGCCCTGCCCCGCCGCCGGAGCCGCGACGCCGAAGACACCCGCCTGAGTGGCGGAGGCCGATTCCTGCCACTGGAGCTTGCCGGTCTGGGCGTCGAGCGCGAAGATCTGGTTATCCTGCGTCATCACGAAGACCGAATCGAAGGCGAGCGTGGGCGCCCCGCGCAGCGGGCCCGCAGGCCGCACCTTCCACAGCTCGTTGCCGGTGGCGGCATCCATCGCGAGAACTTCGCCCGCGCCATTGGTGCCGTAGAGGCGACCATTGAAGTAACTGACCCCGCCACCGAAGGCGACGTCCTGGAGATTGTTGGCAAGCGCCGAATCGCGCCTCCAGACCGACGCGCCGGTTTGCGTGTCGAAGGCAGAGACATTGCCCGAGGTGTCGACGACATAGAGCCGCCCTCCCCCAACCACTGGCGCGGCGCCAAGCCGGCGGCGGTTGCTCGAGCCGGCGACCGTGGCGGTCCAGACCGGGCTGGGTTGCGCGGCCAGTGCGACATGGCCTTGGTTCTTGCTCGCGGTGCCGCCGCCCTGGGCCCATTCGCTGTTGACCTGTGCCGGAGGCAGAACCACCGAAACGCTCGCAAGCGCGGGATCGATCTCGGCTCCGGTCTCGATCCGCGACAGGATCGGCGTACGATCGCCCAGGCTCGGGGTGGTCTTATCGTCCGAACCGCCGAAAAGACCGCCGCTGCAGGCGGACAGTCCGGTGACGAGCATCGCGGCAACGCCGGCGCGGATCGTGGCTTTGGTCATGCTGTGGATCATCGCGTGGTTTTCGCTTTCTCAATCATGGTGCGGGCTGCGCCGTAGGCGGAGCAGCCTGGCCGTTCGCAGCCGGTTCCTGACCCACTCCCTGCGCTTCGAGCAGCGCGTCGACATCCTCGATCGCATCGACCCCGAGCACTCCGGCCATCTGGCGCGAGCGCGAGCGCAGGCTTTCGGGCACGTCCTCCGCTTTGGCGATCTCGGCGAACAGCGCACCCGCCTCCTTGCGCTTGCCCTGCTCGAGATAGGCCATCGCGACCAGTTCGCCCGCGCTGCCGAAGAAAGGTTCGCCGGGCACTGCCAGCGGCTGGAGCGCTGCCACGACCGCAGCCTTGTCCATCGTGTCGAACCCGGTGGCGACCTTGCGGATCAGCGCCAGATTGCGCAATTCCTCGGGTGCGCCGGTGTCGTTGGCCAGCGTGTCGAAGATGGCGACAGCATCCTCGGTCCGGCCCTGCTGGGCGGCGATGCCGCCGCGTAGCATCTGGGCGTTGGCCGCCGCGGCATCGCTGCCGTCGCCGGCCAGTTCCTCGAGCGCGTCATAGGCGGTCTGGAGATTGCCGGCCTCGACATTGTCGAGCGCGGAAACCAGCGTTTCGGAGCGCGCCTCGGCCGCTGCGCGCTGGCTCGGTTGCCACCACAGCAGATAGGCGGCCAGCGCGGCGATCAGAAGCACCACCAGCGCGCCCAGCGGCTTGCCGTAGCGTTCGCCGAAATTCGCCAGATCGCCCTGCCGCACCGCATCGTCGACTTCGCGCATCAGCGCAGTTTCCTCGGCGTCCTTGCGGCGCTGGAGCTTTTCCTGGTGGGTTTCTGTGGTGGTTTTTGGAGGTAGGGCCACGAGCGGCTGAGTTCCCGTTCAAGTCAATCGTTCGGCGGCGTCCTTAGGACGCGCGCCCAGTTAGGGCAATGGTTTCGGCCCGCTCCGGCGCTCCTGTCCCCGTCGGCGTGAACCTTGGCTGAAAGAGATTGCACCCGCCAACGCAGCCACGACGGTTCAGAACCCGTCCTTGCCCGCTGCCCGCATGGCACTGGAATAGAGGCGGCGATAGGCGGCCAGCATCTTCGCCTCGTCGAATTCCACCCGGGCCTTCTCGCGGTTGGCGGCACCAATCTCCTCGCGCAGCCGCTTGTCGATCGAGAGCGTGACCAGCTCGGTCTCGAGTGCCTCGTCGTCGGGGGTGGCGGCGAGATAGTTGCGGTTGGCATCCGAGACCATCTCGGCGATGTCGCCGACCTGCGGCGCAACCACCGGCCGCCCGGCAGCCATCGCCTCGACCACGGAAAGCGGGAATTGCTCGCTGTCGCTCGACAGCGCGAAGATGTCGAACAGGCCGACGACCCTGGCGGGTTCGGCCACTGCGCCGGGCAAATGGACCCGGTGGTTGATCCCCAGCCGGTCGGCCTCCGCCTCGATCGCAGCGCGTTCGGGACCCTCGCCGCAGATCACCAGATGCCAGTTCTCGGGCAGCGGCGCGAAGGCGCGGACCAGCCGCGGCAGGTTCTTGACCTTGCGCAAGCCGGCGAGCGTTCCGACCCAGTTCTCGCCCGGTCGCTTGAGCAGGCGGCGGATGGCATCCTTGTCAGGCTTCTTGGCGAAGGCCTTGGTATCGATGCCATTGGCGATCCGCTTCACCCGGCCGAGCGGCTGCTGCCAGTCGACCAGCGCGATCTCCTCGAGCTGTTCGGAGGGCACCACCAGCCCCGCCGCTTTCCCCAGCGCGATCCGGCGGTACCAGGTGCGACGCCGCTTGCGCCGGACCAGCTCTTCCTCGTCGAAACCATCCTCGTGATGGATCAGCGGCGGCAGGTCGTAGGCCTCGGAGAACAGCGTATGCGCCATCACCGCATCCATCGCGCCCCAATTGTAGGTCAGGACCAGATCGTAGCCGCGCATGGCGCGCGCCAGCCTGTTGAGCCGGCCCGGCATCGGCAGGCCCTTGAGCGAGGGGAATTCGGGTTGCAGCGTCACCGCGATGCCCCGATCGATCCGCGCGGCGGCGCCGGTCTCCTCGGGCTCGGCGGAGACGATCGTGTGGCGCAGAGCCGGGCCGAAGCCGTTGATCAGCTGGACCGTGCGCAGCTCCTTGCCGCCCGGGGCAAAGGTGGAATGCAGGTGCAGGACATGCGGCTTTGCCGCCGCCGGCTTGGCACTCATGCGATCTCGGCCAGCAGCGCGTCGATCGCCGCCCGGGTCTCGGGTTCGTCGAGCGTCGGGGCGTGGCCGGTGTCGGGGACGACTAGCGTTGTCGCTTGTGGAATTCGACGTTTCATCTCGGCAAAGGTGTCGGTCGAAAACAATGTCGAATCACCGCCCCGCACCAGCAGCACCGGTCGCCCCGCCAGCGCTTCGTAGGCGGGCCACAGATCGGGCGGCACCGCCGCCGCATCGCTCTCGGCATCGAGGATCGGGTCGGCGATCTTCATGTCGTAATCGAAGGCGATCCGGCCATTGCTGCACAGCGTCATCCCGCGCTTGGCCATGGCCAGCCAGTCCTCGGTGTCGAAGGTGGGATGCGACTGGCCATGCACCTCTTCAAGCGCGCGGGCGGCGTGCATCCAGGTCGAGAAGCTGCGCCCCTGACCGATATAGGTCTTGATCTTGTCGAGCCCTTCGCTCTCAATCACCGGTCCTATATCGTTGAGCACGACCCCGGCGATGCGCTCGGGCGCGAGCGTCGCCAACATCATCGTCATCAGCCCGCCCATCGAGGTGCCGATGGCGACAAAGCGCGCGATGCCCTCCTGCTCCAGCAGGGCCAAGACGTCGGCGACATAGGTCGGCACCGTGTAGGTCGCGCTGTCGGTGGCGTAATCGCTGTTGCCGCGCCCGCGCATATCGGGGGTCAGGACCCGCCAGCCCGCCGCGGACAGATGCTCTGCCAGATGTGCGAAATCGCGGCCGTTGCGCGTCAGCCCGTGCAGGCACAGCACCGGCGGACGACCCTCGGTACCCGGCACCTGGCTGGGGTAATCGCGGAAATGCAGCGTCAACCCGTCGGGGCTTTGCCAGCTCTTCTCGGAATAGGGCTTGTCCATGGGAGGAATTGTCGTCCGTTTCGCTGCCTGAGGCGTGAGTTGCGGCACCCGGCCTTGCGCCCGGTCGCCCTAGCGCCCACTATTGCTGCATGCGCGAAGAACCGCAAGCAGCGAGCTATCGCGCCGATACGCCGATCGCCGCGCTGGCCGAGTGGCTGGGCGATCCTGTCGTCCCCGCCGATTTCCCGGAAACCGTGTTGCGGTTCCGCAACGACCGCGCGGCGGCCGAGGTGGGACTGGACGGTCTGGACGAGCCGCAATGGCTGCAGCATTTCGGACGCTTCGCGCCGCTCCCCGACAATCTCCCGCAACCGCTCGCGCTGCGCTACCACGGGCACCAGTTCCGCGTGTACAATCCCGAGATCGGCGACGGGCGCGGATTCCTCTTCGCCCAGTTGCGCGATGCCGCAGGGCGGTTGATGGATCTGGGGACCAAGGGATCCGGCCAGACGCCATGGAGCCGCGCGGGCGACGGGCGGCTGACGCTCAAAGGCGCGGTGCGCGAAATCCTCGCCACCGAAATGCTCGAAGCGCTGGGCGTCTATACGTCGCGCACCTTCTCGGTGATCGAGACCGGTGAGAAACTGCAACGGCATGACGAACCTTCGCCGACCCGCTCGGCAGCCATGGTCCGGCTGAACCACGGCCATATCCGCATCGGCAGCTTCCAGCGGCTGCTCGCGCTGGAGGAGCAGGGCCACATGGCGGCACTGGTCGATTATTGCCTGGGGCAATTCCCCGGCCCTCCCCCGCCCGCCGACGCGCCGGGACGCGACGAGCCCGCGGTGCGGCTGATGCATCAGGTGGTCGAGCGCATGGCCGATCTGGCCGCGAGCTGGATGGTCGCGGGCTTCGTCCATGGCGTGCTCAACACCGACAATATGAACATCTCGGGCGAGAGTTTCGACTACGGCCCGTGGCGGTTCCTGCCGCGCTGGGATCCGTCATTCACCGCCGCCTATTTCGACCATTCGGGCCTCTATGCCTTCGGACGCCAGCCCGAGGCGCTGCACTGGAATTGCGGACAGTTGGCGGTGTCGCTGCGGCTGCTTGTCGATGCCCCGCCGCTGATCGCCGCGCTCGAGCGCTTCGGCGACCTCTATATGGCGGCCGTGGGACGGCGCTGGTGTTGGCGGCTGGGCGTAGCAAGCCGCGGCGTCGAAAAAGATACGGCGCTGGTTGCCGCCTGCGAAAAACTCCTGGTCGAGAGCGACGAGGCACCCGACATTTTCTTCCACCGCCACCGCGGTGGACGCGAGGCTCGAGGGCCTCTCGCGGAGGCATTGGCAACCTACGAGGCCAGCGATACCGACTCGCATCCCTATTGGAACGATCCCGCGCCTCAGACTATGCTGGTCGACGAGGTAGAAGCGCTGTGGTCGGCGATCGAGCGGCAGGACGACTGGCAGCCGCTGGAGGATAAGATCGCGGCTATCCGGAGAATGGGCGAAGCCCATGGCGCTCCTCCGCCACCCTCAGGCCATCCGGCGATTTGACCCACAGAGGATTTCTACTCACTAGCGCTTGGCTATCGGTTGCCTCCCCCATTAACGTTTCTGGTGCGTTGAGGGTATAATGCCAGAGCAATTGTAGAAATACGACATCACGAGGTTTCGAGAACAGTGTCCGACAGGCAGATCATCTCCTACCAGCCCGCGACGGGCGAAGAATTGTGGCGCGGCGATATCGGCAGTGTCGATGCTTGCGTCGAACGCGCGCGCGCGGCCTTGCGAGACTGGGCCCATCAGTCGCTCGGCCAGCGGATCGAACTGGTCCGCCGCTTCGCCAATGAAGTGCGCAAGCAGACCGAGCCTTTCGCGGCGCTGATCGCGCGCGAAACCGGTAAACCCTTGTGGGAAGCCCGCACCGAGGTGGAGGCGGTCATTGGCAAGGTCGAGATTTCCATCACCGCCTATGCGGAGCGAACCGGCCAGAAGAAGCTCAACAGCGCGCTGCAGGGCAATGCCGCCGTGCGCCACAAGCCACATGGCGTGATGGCGGTGCTGGGCCCGTATAATTTCCCCGCCCATCTGCCCAACGGCCATATCGTGCCCGCTCTGATCGCGGGCAATTGCATCATCTTCAAGCCGAGCGAGAAGACCCCCGCGGTGGGCGAATTCCTCGTGAAATGCTTCCACGCCGCCGGGTTCCCCGAGGAAGTGGTGCAATTGCTGATCGGCGGGCCCGAGGAAGGCAAGGAGCTGGTCGCGCATTGGCTGGTCGACGGGGTGCTGTTCACCGGCTCGGCGCGCGCGGGCGTCGCGATCAACCGCAAGCTCGCGACCGAACCGGGCAAGATCGTCGCGCTGGAGATGGGCGGTAACAACGCCATCGTCGTCACCGACACCCCCAAGTTCGACGATGTTGCCGTCACCATCATCCAGTCCGCCTTCACCACTGCCGGCCAGCGCTGCACCGCCGCGCGGCGACTGATCGTGACCGATTCGATGTATGACGAGATCGTCCCGCGCGTGAAGGCGCTGGCAGAGCGGTTGATCGTCGGCGAACCTTTCGCCGATCCGCAGCCCTTCATGGGGCCGGTGATCGACAACCAGACCGCAGACCTGCTCACCGAAAGCTTCGTCGCGCTGATGAGCCGCGGCGCCAAGCCGATCCTGCACATGAAGCGCCCCGAGGAGGACAAGCCGTTCCTCACCCCCGGGATTCTCGACGTGACCGACATGCACGAACGCCCCGATGTCGAGCTGTTCGGTCCGCTGCTGCAGGTGGTTCGCGTGCCCGATCTCAACGAGGCGATCACCGAAGCCAACATGACGCGCTATGGCCTCTCGGCCTCGCTGGTCGGCGGCACGCCGCAGGACTTCGAGATGTTCTGGAACGAGATCCGCGCCGGGATCATCAACTGGAACCGGCCGACCAATGGCGCATCCTCGGCTGCGCCCTTCGGCGGAGTCGGCCTGTCGGGCAATCATCGCCCGGCGGCCTTCTATGCCGCGGATTACTGCGCCTATCCGGTCACCAGCACCGAGATGCAGCAACCGCGCGCCAGCCTGGGTGTCGGGCTCAAGGAATGAAGCCCGGCGGCCCTTAGGGCGTGCTGGTGACGAGATCGATCTCGGTCACGCCCGATGGCAGCCGACGACCGTAAACCACGAAGGCATTCTCGCCGCTGGTCCCGCTGAGGATATTGTCGCCACCGGCTTTCACGTGCTCGGCCGAATAACCATTGGCGAGCGCGCGGGTGTGGTAAAAAGCCAGCACGTCGGCGAGCGGCACCGGGGTCAGGAAAGACACCACGCGCAGCGCACAGCCGCCTTCGTCCGTACCCGCTGCTTCCTGCGTGTTGCCGCGCGGATAGACCGGGAATGTCCCGGGCAGCTTGGCGGCCCAGGCGGTGGTGTATTCGACCCGCGATTCGCAATTGGTCCCACCCGGGGTAACCGCCGCCTGCGCCGCCTTCTGCATAGCCGGGGTCACCGTTTGAGCCGCGCCCAGATCGCGCGGCGCCGGTACGGGGCGCAGTGCATCCGCCCCGCCGACGAGTTCCGCCGCGCGGGTGCGCGCCGCCGAGATCGCCTCGGGCGTGCGGTTGATATTGGGCAGCGAACGATCGCCCGACCCGGAGAGCGCAGCGTTACCTTGATTGCTTCCGGCAAGGTCGGGGTCGGTCATCAGATCGCCGTTGAGCGCCTGCTCGCTCGCCGGATCGAGATCGCCGGTCGCCTCGGTATCCTCGGGTTCGTCGCTGCAGGCGGCCAGCAGGGCAAGCGGCAGGGCGAGTGTGGCAAGGGTAAAGCGCATCGGGACAACTCCGGCTGATAATTCGGGGCGATCCATACTCCAGCGCTGGCAGGCTTGACCAGATGCCCGGCATCCCTTGCGCCATTGCGGGACGGATGCACGGCAATCATGAAGACGCCGCAGCTCTCGGAATGAGAGCTACGGCGCCTTCCGCGGCCCGGTGGAACCGCGTTTCGACCGGGGTGGGCCCGGACGAAACTGGGTGACGATTTAGCCGCAGCGGGTGCTGGAGCGATCGATCTCGCGGCCGAGCAGGGCACCGCCCGCCGCACCGAGGATGGCGCCAAGCGTGCGATCGCCGCGTCCGGCAACCTCGTTGCCGATCAGCGCACCGACGCCGGCACCGATCAGCAGACCGGTCGTGCCATTGTCCTTGCGGCAATAGTAGCGCCCGTCATTGCCGCGCCAGATGCGCGTGTCGCGGCGGACCGGCTGGCCATAATTGGCGGGGTATTGGTCGTAATAGGCCGGCGCACGGCCCCGGCCCTGATAGCGGTCGCGGCGGTCACGGCGATCGTAACGATCATCATCGTCCCGGTCATACCGGTCTCGTCTATCGTAGCGATCACGGCGCTCGGGTCGGTGATCGAAGGTCAGGTCGCCATAGGCGCTCGCACCGGAAAAATTCTGGGTGGTGGACGTGCCCGTAGCCGAGAAATGGGTGGCAGGCGCGGCTGCGGCGGGAGCGGAAAGTGCGAGGCCGGTGGCAGCGAGAGCCACTCCGGCGAGAGTGAATGATTTGGCCATGTGACAGTCCTTTGCTTCCAGCGAGCGGTCAGTGATGCCGCTCGATGTGTTCAGCAATAAGGTTGCGAATATGAACAGCATGCAACCAACCTGTCAGGTCGCGATTTTTTCCGACGAATTGAGCGGGCCCTCCCGCAACATGCGGCTTGCGGCCCCGCGCGGGCGGCCCTAGCCGCCGCGAATGAACCAGTCAGAGAACGAGTCGCGGCCCTCCGGGTTGCCCGCCGCGATCGGCGCCTATGTGATCTGGGGATTCCTGCCGCTCTACCTGCTGCTGGTGAAGGTCGTGCCGCCGTTCGAATTCGTCGCCTGGCGGATCATCTGGACGCTGCCGATCTGCCTGCTGATCGTCTGGGTGCGCCGTCAGGGGCCGCAACTGCGCGCCGCCATCGCCGATTCGAAGAGCCTGCGCTGGCTGCTGCTGAGCGCCTCGCTGATCGCGGTGAACTGGGTGGTCTATGTCTGGGCGATCCAGAACAACCATGTTTATGCCGCGAGCCTTGGCTATTACATCAACCCGCTGGTCAATGTGCTGCTGGGCACGCTGCTGCTGGGCGAGAAGCTCAACCGCGCGCAATGGGCCGCGGTGGGGCTGGCGGCGTTGGGGGTGGCGCTGCTGGCCGAGGGCGCGCTGACCATGCTGTGGATCAGCCTGACGCTGGCGTTCAGTTTCGGCGTCTACGGAATGGTGCGAAAGCAGGTGCCGGTGGGGTCGCTCCCCGGATTGACCATCGAATCGGGCCTGCTGCTGGTCCCCTCGATCGGGGTGGCGGGCTGGTATGCGGTGCAATCGGGCTCGTCGTTCGCGGTCAGCCCGCAATTGAGCGGCGCAATCGTGCTGGGTGGAGTGCTGACCGCTATCCCGCTGCTGATGTTCGCGGTTGCCGCCAAGCGGATGCCCTATTCGACGCTCGGCTTCATCCAGTTCCTCGCACCCAGCATCGTCTTCGTTTTGGGACTCACCGTGTTCGAGGAACCGCTCAAGCCGGCGCAGGCCGCCTGCTTCGGCTTCATTTGGGCCGCGGCGGCGATCTTCGGCTGGGACATGTGGCGCCGCAGCAGGGCGCCCAAGCCGCCCGGCCCCGTCTAGACGACCAGCCGCCAGCCCAAGGTCTCGCCCGCGTGGAAGGGGACGATCGCGGCCTCGCCCCCGTCGACCTCGTCGGGAACCGGGCTCGGGACGCGCTCGAGGGTCACCCGCTCCTCGTTCACCGGTAGCCCGTAGAAGCGCGGTCCGTTGAGCGAGACGAAGGCCTCGAAGCGGTCGATTGCATTTTCCTCGTCGAACACCGCAAGATAGCTCTCGAGCGCGAAGGGCGCGTTGAAGATGCCCGCGCAGCCGCAGGCGGATTCCTTGTCTTGGCGGTGATGCGGCGCGCTGTCGGTGCCGAGGAAAAATTTGGCCGAGCCTGAAGTCGCAGCGCGGCGCAGCGCCAGCCGGTGCGCCTCGCGCTTGGCCACCGGCAGGCAGAACATATGCGGACGAATGCCGCCCACGAGGATCGCATTGCGGTTGATATGGAGATGCTGCGGGGTGATCGTCGCGGCGACCTGCGGACCGGCGGCTTCGACGAAATCCACCGCCTGTCCGGTGGTGATATGCTCGAAGATCACCTTCAAGTCAGGCATCCGCGCGACAAGCGGGGCAAGCACGCGGTCGATGAACACCGCCTCGCGATCGAAGATATCGATATCGGCGTCGGTCACTTCGCCATGGATGCACAGCGGCATACCGATTGCCGCCATCCGCTCGAGTACCGCATCGAGGCGGCGGATATCGGTCACCCCGCTCGCCGAATTGGTGGTCGCGCCGGCCGGATAGAGCTTGGCTGCGGTGAGCACGCCTGAACCGAATCCGCGTGCCAGATCCTCGGGATCGGTGTCGTCGGTGAGATAGGCGGTCATCAGCGGTGTGAAGTCGAGCCCTGCCGGAACCGCCTCCAGGATCCGCTCGCGATATGCCGCCGCCATCGCGGTTGTTGTCACCGGGGGCGAAAGGTTGGGCATCACGATCGCGCGGGCGAACTGGCGCGCAGTGTGCGGGACGACGGCGCGCATCGTCGCGCCATCGCGGAAATGGAGGTGCCAGTCGTCGGGCCGGCGAATGGTGAGGGAATCGGGCGCGGCCGAGGAAGAAGGAAGGGAGGTATCCGTCATGGGGTTTGCCTATGGCGCGCACCGCCCTATCTGTCACCCATGCCCTCAACCCGCCTGTTCGACCGTGCCGTGATCCGGCTCACCCCGCAATCGGATGAGGAGGATGTCGCAAGCTTCCTCCAGGGACTGGTCACCAACAATGTCATGGGAAGATTGCCAGCCTATGGCGGGCTGCTCTCCCCGCAAGGCAAGGCGCTGTTCGATTTCATCGTCTGGCCCGCGGGCAACGGCCAATTGTTGATCGATTGCGAGAAGGACGCCGCCGACGAACTCGCCAAGCGCCTTTCGCTCTATCGCCTGCGCCGCAAGATCGCGATCGACGTGGACACCGCAGTCGCGGTCCATTGGGAAGCGCATCTGGGCGATGGCGCGGTCCCCGATCCGCGGCTCGCCGATCTAGGCCAGCGCTGGCTTTCCCCGGTGAGCGAGGAGGATAAGGCAGCCGATGCCGACTGGCTCGCCCATCGCCTGTCGCTGGGAGTGCCCGAGGGTCGCTCCGAGCTGGGCGATACATTGTGGCTCGAAACAAATGCAGTCGAGCTCAACGGAGTCGCATTCGACAAGGGCTGCTACATCGGCCAGGAAAACACGGCGCGGATGAACTGGCGCCAGAAGGTCAACCGCCGGCTGGTGGTGGTTCCGCTCGATCGGTCGGAGGAGAAGCGCCGCCGCGCCGCCTATCCCGCGCTGGGCTATGCGGTGGATCACCTGCGGGTTGCCGATCTCGACCCCGCCACGCTGCCAGATTGGCAGCGGTCGGCGGTCATTCCGGCTGACTGAGCCCGGGGACCGAACTCAGCAGCATCTGTTCGGCGCGGTCGCGCGCCGCGGTTTTGGACAGGCCGAGCGAACGCGCCAGCGCGGCGCCGATCAGCGCATCGCCCATCGCCATCAGCACCAGCGCCAGCGTCTCCTCGTGGACGCGCATGATCTCCTCGTGCGATTGCGCTTCATCGGGAGCGATTTCGTCGACCAGCTCGTGGATGGTCTCGACGATCGGGGTCAGCGCATCCTCGTTGCCGGTGAGGATCATCCAGCTTGCCAGCGCGCCAGCGCCTTCCTTGTCGAAGGCATCGAAGGTGAGATCGACCACCTGCCGCGGCGAGCCCTGCCCCGCCCGGCTCGCCATGACTGCCTCAGCAATGGCATCGCAGACATTGGCCGCGAGATGCCCGGCGAGCGCCTTCTGCAGCCCGGCGGCCGATCCGAAATGGTGGAGCAAATTGGCATGGGTGCGCCCAATGCGCGCACCCACCGCCTTCAGGGTGATCGATTGCGGACCCGTCTCGATCAGCAGCGTGCGAGCCGCCTCAAGCGCGGCTAACCGCGACTCTTCGGGGCTTAGGCGTTTACGGCTTGCCATGGATTCGTATCCCTAATAGATTCTTAACCATCATGGTAAACCGAGATAGCTCCCTCGATCCCGATCCGGGCCTAGAACGCAGTCGTTCGGACGACAAGCGGCCTGACGGCGCGCTGTCCAACGACGGAACGCAGGACAGGCTGCAAATCGCCACCCGCAGTGCCACGCCGGAACAGCACGCGCTGATCGTCCGCGACCAGCGCTTCGACCGGCAACACAAGACCGCGCGCTGGTGGCATACCAACGACCCCGTTGCCACCGCATGGTACAATTCGGTCAGCGCCAGCCTGCCGCGCGGCGAAGCCTTCTTCATCGATACTCTCAAGGCCTTCCGCGCCGATCTCCCGCCCCGGCTCGCCGCCGAGGTCAAGGCCTTCACCCGGCAGGAGATCAACCACACGCGCGAGCATGTAGCGTTCAACCGGCTGGTCCAGGATCACGGCTACGATGTCGAAAGCATCGATCGCGGCATCCACGAGATGCTCGCGCTGACCGCGGGCCGTCCGCCCGAATTCAACCTCGCGATCACCATCGCGCTCGAGCATTTTGCCGCGATCATCAGTCGCCACCTGCTGGCGCATCCCGATTATCTCGCGGGCGCTGACCCGGTTGCCGCCGATCTCTGGCGCTGGCACGCCACCGAGGAGATCGAGCACAAGGGGCTCGTCTACGACGTCTGGCTCCACGCGACGCGCGACTGGAGCGCGTGGAAGCGCTGGAAGGTCCGCTCGCTGATCGCGGTGCTGATCACGCGCAAATATTTCGGCAATCGGGTGCGCGATGCGATCGGCCTGATGATGCAGGACGGGTTCGACCGCCGCACCGCACAGCGCAAGCTGCGCGCCTTCCTGTGGTGGAAGCCCGGGATGATGCGGCGGATGTTCTTCGAATGGGCGGCCATCCTCAAGCCGGGCTTCCACCCCTGGCAGCACGACGACCGGGCGCTGATCGGGCTCCACGACAGTCCCTATTCCGACGCGTTGATGCCGGCCGAGTAGGCCGCCAGCCAGGACCACGAGGCTTTATTGACATTAATGTAAGTAAGGGCTAGTTCTCTCGCTGTCACTCAAGCGACGGAGCCGTTCCATGAACGCACCTACCCAGTTCGATGCCGCTTCCTCCAAATCCAGGAGCATGCGCCCCGCGCCGACTCCCGAGGGCCTCGAGATCACCATCCGCGACGAGCGCTTCAACCGCGAATCCACGCCGCGGCGCTGGTGGGCGGGCGACGCTTTCGGCACCGCCTGGCACAACGCGCTCTCGGCCACCTTCCCGCGCGGCGAGGCGTTCTTCATCGAAGCGGTGAAGGCGCATCGCGCCGGCGCTGATCCCAAGCTCGACGGCGAGATCCGCGCCTTCGTCCGCCAGGAAATCAACCACACCCGCGAGCATATCGCCTTCAACCGGCTCGCCGAGGATGCCGGCTACGACATCGCCAAGATCGACAAACGCGTCGAACAATTGCTGGCGCTGACCAAGGGCCGCCCGCCAATCGCCAACCTGCTGGTGACCATGGCGCTCGAGCACTACACCGCGATGATGGCGCATGAATTCCTCGCCAATCCGAGCCATTTCGAGGATTCGGACCCCGAAGTGCGCGCCATGTGGCGCTGGCACGCGGTCGAGGAAATCGAGCACAAGGGCGTCGCCTATGACACGTTCGAGCACGCAACCCGCGACTGGACCCCGTTCCGCCGCTGGATGCGCCGTTCGGTGGTGATGCTGATCGTCACCCGTCGCTTCCTCACCAACCGCTGGATCGACTCGATCGACCTCTTGGCACAGGACGGCATCACCGGCTGGAAGGCGCGCTGGGGACTGCTGAAATATCTCACTGTCACGCCGGGCGTGCTGCGGCGAATTTTCCCCGCCTGGCTGAGCTATTTCCGCCCCGGCTTCCATCCCTGGGATCACGACGATCGCGCACTGATCGGCAAATACGAGGGCGAGTTCGAAGCCGCGCTGATGCCGGCGGAGTAAGGCCCCACCGGCGCTAGGCTGCGTCGAGAAGATCGACCCCGGCGGCGTCGGCTTCCTGATCGAGATCGATCGCGAAGCACGCCACCCGTGCATCGTGCCCGCGTCCGCGACTGAATCGCTCCGCGGTCTCACCGGTGGGCTTGAACCCGACCTTGAGCAGCACCCGCCCAGAGGCGTGATTGTCGACGAAATGCGCCGCGCTCACGCGGCTCCAGCCGATCGCACGCGCCACGGCGAGCGCCGCGCGCGCCGCTTCGGTCGCCAGACCGCGACCCCAGAATTTGCGCGCGATCCAGTAGCCCAGCTCGTATCCACCGTCGGTCGCGGGGTCGAGCCCGACACAGCCGACGATCGGTGCACTGGGCAAGTCCGGCAAGGTGACAAGAAACCGAGCTGTTCCCGGAGCAGCGCCGCTCAGCGCGAACTCGCGTGCATCCTCAAGCGTATAGGGCCACGGCGCACGGGCCAGGTTGCGGACCACGCCCTCGTCATTGATGGCTGCGTAGATCTCCGGCGCGTCTTCGGGCCAGATCGGACGCAGCATAACCCTCTGGCTGCGATGGAACATCGGACTTCTCCCCGGTGTGTCCTTGCGCGTTTCCGCTAGGGAAGGCGCATGACAGTTTCGCTTCCGCAGACCGTTTAATCCGCGGCTTTTCTAGGGAGAAACGACAAGAGGGAGACGGGCCCCCTGAAATCAGGATGGCGCCGTCTCCCTCTAAGTGTGCCGGAATTTGACCCGGCCGGGACCATCCTGGTGGACGATCCCGTTATCGAACCGTCCGGTTATTCGGCGGCTTCCGCCTGCAGGTCGACCGATACATATTTGCGGCCGAGCTTGCCCGAGTGGAATCGCACGATGCCATCGTTGAGCGCGAACAGCGTGTGGTCCTTGCCCATTCCGACATTGACTGCCGGGTAGAACTTGGTGCCGCGCTGGCGCACGATAATGTTGCCGGCAACCACTGCCTGGCTGCCGAACTTCTTGACGCCGAGGCGGCGACCTGCGGAGTCGCGACCGTTGCGGGACGAACCACCTGCTTTTTTATGTGCCATCGTCGGGTATCCTTACTTCTTGTCTTCGGACTTGGCGGCCGCGGCCTTCTTGGCAGGAGCCTTCTTTGCAGCAGGCTTCTTCTCGGCGTCGGCTTTCTTGGGAGCGGCTTCCGCACCAGACTTGGCGGGTGCGGCTTCCTTCTTGGGAGCGGCCTTCTTCGCTTCGGTCTTGGTCTCGCTCGCCGGTGCGTCGGTGGTCTTGGGCGCAGCGTCAGCCTTAGCCGCAGCCGGCTTGGCCTCGGCCTTGGTGTCGCCGACCTGCATGATGCGCAGCAGCGTCATCTGCTGGCGATGACCGGACTTGCGGCGGTAATTGTGACGGCGGCGCTTCTTGAAGACGACGATCTTCTCGCTCTTCGCCTGCGCGATGATTTCAGCCGAAACGATCACCTTGCCGGCTTCGGCGAAATCATCGCCTTCGCCCGCGAGCAGGACATCGCCCAGCGTCACGGTGTCGCCGGCTTCGCCTGCGAGCTTCTCAACTGCGATCTTGTCTCCGGCGGCAACCCGGTATTGCTTGCCGCCCGTGCGCACGACTGCGAACATGGTGCTTTTCTCTCATTCAAAATGCTTTGCCGCGTTCTTGCGAAGTCACGGCGCGCCCGTCGACCCGCCAGATGGCGAGGCCCGGAAAGATGGGTGCCGTTAAGGTAATGCCCCCCCGAAGTCAACGCTCGACCGGCGAAAATTCACCGGGTCGCTCGCCAATGCGGTGGCGCGACGGCAGACCCATGCTATCAGACCCACGATGTCTTGCCCAGCCCGCCTCTTGCTGCCCGCTCTGAGCGCCCTCGCGCTGTCCGCCTGCGCCAGTACCGGCGACGACTATCCCTCGCTGGCGATCCGCGATGTCGAGCGCGCGCAGGGGCAGTTCGAGCCGGTCGCGGTCGAGCCGATCAATGTACCCGAAGTGCCGGTGAATTACGAAGGCAGCCTGGATGCGCGCCTGACCATGCTGGTCGAGGCAGCTCGCAGCGCCCACCAACGATTCAGCGCCAGCGCCCCCGCCGCGCGTCGGACGGTGGCTAGCGCGGGCCGCGCCGCCATCGGCAGCAATGCCTGGGGCGCCTCACAGGTCGCGCTGTCCGACCTCGAATCGATCCGCAGCGACACCGCTATCGCACTGGCCGATCTCGACATTCTCCATATCGCCGCATCGGTCGCCGCCGAGGACCGGGTGCAGATCGATGCAGCGAGGGATTCGGTGATCGCACTGGTCGAGGAGGAAGACGCCACCTTGGCGGAACTTCGCGCGCGTGTGGCGCCATGAGCGCCTGCGCCGAATGCCCGGCCCGCGACCGCACCGCCTTTGCGGTGCTCTTTATCATGATCTAACGGGAATAATTATTGCCAGCGCGCCAGCGCTGCGTGGTCGTCTCCACGCGGCTCGATCCAGTGCCAGCCATCGCCGCGCTGCTCGCGCTTCCACAGCCAGGTCGCGGATTTGAGATGATCCATCAGGAAATCGACCGCCTCCAGCGCGCCGCGCCGGTGCGGTGCCGCCGCCGCGACCAGCACGATCCCCTCGCCCGGCACCAGCACCCCGACCCGGTGCCAGACCAGCACCCCGTCGAGCGCGAATCGCGCCCGCGCCTGCTCGGCCAATCGCGAAATACCCGGAAGGGTGAGCGGTTCGTAATGGGTGAGTTCGAGCGCCTTCACGGGCGATTCGTCAGACCCGGGACGGACCTTGCCCAGAAAGCTTGCGACACCGCCAGCCTGCGGATGCGCGGCGTTGAATGCCGCCAGCGCTTCGCCGACGGACAGTCCGCGCTCGAGCAGACGGGCATCGACCGGGCCGGACAGGATGAGCCTAGCCACCGCTGACCGGGGGAAGCAAAGCCACTTCCTCGCCATCCCGAGCCAGCAGCGCGGTCTTGTCGGTGAGCACCTTGCCTGCGCAGGCCAGATGAACCCGCTCCTCGCGCAATTGGTCGGCCACTTGCGGTCCGACCACCGCGAGCAGCGCGGACCAGTCGAGCGGCGCCGGAGCCTCGCGCTGGGCCATCCCCGCCAGATCGCGCAAGGGGCCGAGAAAGACGATCCGGACCGCCATCAGCCGCCGGTTACCGACATGTGGCGTGCCAGAGCCGGTGCCTCGCCGCGGGTGCGGATCGCGAAATCATGGCGCTCGGGTTTCACCGCCAGCGCCCGGTCGAGCGCGGCATCGAGCGCGTGCGGTCCGGGGTCGGAACGCAGAGCGGCGCGGAGATCGACCGCCTCCCCGCCGCCGAGGCAGGGATAGAGCTGGCCCGTCGCGGTAACCCGCATCCGGTTGCAGCCGGCGCAGAAGTTCTGCGTCAGCGGAGTGATCAGCCCCAGCCGCCCGCCGGTCTCTGCGATGTCGAAATAGCGCGCCGGTCCGCCGGTGCGGTGATCGGAGGACGTCAGGGTCCAGCGTGCCTCGAGCTGCGCACGGACCGAGTCCAGCGGAAGATAGCTGTCGATTCGCTCGCCATCCACTTCGCCCAGCGGCATGGTCTCGATCAGCGTGATGGCGTGCCCCGCGCCATGCGCCCAGGCGATCAGATCGGGCAGTTCGGCCTCGTTCACACCCTTGAGCGCCACGGTGTTGAGCTTGACCGCGAGGCCCGCAGCCTTCGCCGCAGCGATCCCTTCGAGCACCTGCGCCAGCGTATCGCGGCGGGTCAGCTGCGCAAAGCGCGCCCGATCGATCGTATCGAGCGAGACATTGACCCGCCGAACCCCGGCGCGGGCAAGGTCTTCGGCATGGCGCGCCAGCTGGGTGCCGTTGGTGGTCAGCGTGATCTCGTCGAGCCCTTCGCCGACGTGGCGGCCTAGCGCGCGCACGAGATCGATCATGTCGCGGCGGACCAGCGGTTCTCCCCCAGTCAGGCGGATCTTGCGCACACCGCGGGCCATGAAGCCGAGTGCGAGCCGGTGCAATTCTTCGAGGCTGAGCACCTCTTTTTTCGGAAGAAAGCGCATCATTTCGGGCATGCAATAGGTGCAACGCAGATCGCAACGATCGGTCACCGACAGGCGCAGGTAGGTGATACGACGCTGAAAGGCGTCGACAAGTGGTCTGGAACTCATGATGCCTCTACGAACGGATCGCCCGCACCGGTCCCGTCGCTCTCGAAATATTGCCCTGTGATCCCCGGCGCATCGGCGAGATAGGTTTCAAAGCCATCGAGCGCCGCGCCTTCGCCTGCTACCAGATTGATCCGCTGCGGCGCATGCGCGCGCGCCAGACCTGCAGCGATCGCCAGCCGCCATTCGCGATGGCTGTGACCGGCGGGGGCAAGCGTGACCATGACATCCGCGCCGCTCTCGAGCGCGCCTGCGACATGCGGGAGCCAGTGCTGGTGGAACAGCCCGGCAGCGGCCAGCGGCTCGGGCGGCAGATCGTCCACCGCGATCCGCTTCATCCGCGGCGCTCGCGGTGAAGCGTGATGCCGATCCGCTCGCCGGCTTCGGCGATGGCGAGCTTGACGATCTTGACGGTAACCGCCTCGACCCGCGCATCCTGAAGGAAGAGCGTTTCGCAGATATGGTCTGCAACCGCCTCGATAAGCTTGAAATGCACGCCTTCGGGCAGCGCCTGCGACGCGGCGAATTTGAGGTCCATGTAGTTCTTCGAAGCATCGAGCGAGGTGTCGGGCTCGTAGCGTGCCAGCGGCTTCAGCCGCGCGGTGATCGCGAAGCGCAGTGGCTGCGGCTTGCCGGTTTCCTCCGAATAGATGCCGGTGAGGACATCGTGCTCGAAATCGGCGACTTCCAGATGCAGCGAATCGTTCATGCGCCCTCCTAGCCCGGATTGGACCAGCGCGCGAAGATCGCGGTGGGGAGGAGGCGCGCGCCCTCGCCTTGTTCGCTGACCGCGAGATCACCATGCTCGATCACGCCGGGAAGCCCGGCGAAGGCTTCGTCGAGCAGACCGGCGAGCGCGAGGCTGCTCATCCGCACCGCATAGACGGTGAGGAATAGGAAGCGGCTCTCGGCATCAAGCAGCTTGCGGCAGTCGCCGACCAGGCCGGGCAACCCCTGCTCGAGCCGCCAGGTCTCGTTGCCGGGGCCGCGCCCGAACTTTGGCGGATCGAGAATGATGCCGTCGTAGCGCCGCTCGCGCCGCACCTCGCGCGCGGTGAATTTCTCGGCGTCATCGACCAGCCAGCGGATCGGGCGATCCTCCATCCCGGAGAGCGCGGCGTTCTCGCGCGCCTGCGCCACCGATTTCTTGCTCGCATCGACATGGGTGACACGCCCGTAGCGGCTTAGCGCCAGCGACCCGACCCCGGTGTAGCCGAACAGGTTGAGCGTCTCGGCGTCCTCGCAGGCGCCCAGTTGCGCGCCCATCCAGTCCCACACCGGCGCCATGTCGGGGAAGAAGCCGAGATGCCGGAACGGCGTGCACTGCGCGGTGAAGCGCGCCTCGCCATATTCCAGCGGCCAGCCTTCCTCGGGCACGGGCGCGGAAAACTGCCAGCGCCCGCCGCCATCCTCGTCCGAACCGGGGACGAATTCGCCATGCGCGTCCCATTTCTCTAACCGGGGCGACCACATCGCCTGGGGTTCGGGGCGGATGAAGCGCCAGGGGCCGTAGGCCTCGAACTTGCGACCCTCGCCGCTGTCGAGCAGGCGATAGGCGTCCCAGCCCTCGCCCACCATCAGCACCGGATTTCTGTGAAGTTCGGCCATCAGCCGCGCGGGCTCGCATGCGCGAGGATGAAATCACGCACCGCGTCATATTCGCCAGGGAGATCGGTGAGCCTCTCCTCACGCGCGAACAGATCGCCCACCCGCAGCGGTAGTGTCGGGCGCTGCCCCACAACCCGTTCGACCGCATCGCGGAATTTCGCCGGATGCGCGGTCGCCAGCGTCACCACGGGCACCTCGCCCGGCAGGTCGAGGGCGCGGGCCGCGTGGAGGCCGATGGCGGTGTGCGGATCGACCACCTGGCCGGCCTCATCCCAGGCCCAGCGCATCGCCCGCGCCATATCGCTCTGGTCGGCGCGCGCGCTGGTGAAGAGCGAAACGGCGCCTTCGCGTTGGGCATTGGTAAGCCGCATCGCGCGCGAGCTCTCGAACCCGAGCATCTGCTCGGCCAGCGCCACTCCATCGCGCCCGCCGATATCGAACAGCAACCGCTCGAAATTGGAGCTGACCTGGATATCCATACTCGGCGCGGCGGTGGCGGTGACCTCGCCCGCCGAATAGTCGCCGCTGGTCAGTGCGCGGTGGAGGATGTCGTTGACATTGGTCGCCACCGCCAGCCGGGCGATCGGCAGCCCCATCCGCGCCGCGACATGGCCGGCGAAGACATCGCCGAAATTGCCCGTGGGCACGCTGAAGGCAACCTGCCGCTCGGGCGCGCCCAATTGCAGCGCCGCGGCGAAATAATAGACCACCTGCGCCATCAGCCGCGCCCAGTTGATCGAATTGACCGCACCCAAACGGTGCTTCGCCGTCATCGCCTCGTCGGCGAACAGCCGCTTCACCATAGCCTGAGCATCGTCGAAACTGCCGTCGATGGCGATGTTGTGCACATTGGGCGCGCGCACCGTAGTCATCTGCCGCCGCTGGACATCGCTCACCCGCCCCTTGGGGTGGAGCATGAAGATCTCGACCTTGTCGCGCCCGGCGACCGCATCGATCGCGGCGCTGCCGGTGTCGCCGCTGGTCGCGCCGACGATGGTCAGCGTGCCCTGCTCGCGCGCGAGGAATTCCTCGAACAGCAGGCCGAGCAGCTGGAGCGCGACATCCTTGAACGCCAGCGTCGGGCCGTGGAACAGTTCGAGCAGCCAATTGCGCTCGTCGAGCTGGACAAGCGGGGTCACCGCAGCATGCGCGAAACGAGCATAGGCCTGCTCGCACAATTCGCGCAGCCGCTCCGGCGCGAGGCTGTCGCCGACGAAAGGCTGCATCACATTCGCTGCAAGCTGCGCATAGGGCAGCCCGCGCATCGCCGCGATCTCGTCATGCGAAAAGCGCGGCCAGCTGGCGGGCAGGTAAAGCCCACCGTCGCTTGCTAGCCCGGCCAGCGTCACGCCTGCGAAATCGAGCGTCGGGGCGCAGCCTCTGGTCGAGATGTAGTCCATCGCAGCTGCGCCTAGCTTGCGACCCGGCGGCGGGCAAGCAAGTGGCGCTTTAGCGCGGCGAAGTCCCGACGTTCCCGCGCCCGGTCTTTCGGCCCGCCTTCAGGCCCAGCTTTTGGCGCAGGACGAGACCGTAGATGACCAGCGCGGTGAGCGCGAACAGGAACCACTGGCCGGCATAGGCAAGGTGGTTGTTGGGGAGATCGCCCGGATCGGGCGCGGCCAGAGGCTGCAGGCCGGCGACCGGCTTGATCGTAACCAGCCGGACCGATTCGCCATAGGGTGCGACGAGGCCGGTAACCGTGCCGCCATCCCAGGCGGGCGGTTCGGGAATGCGCGACCAGCCCATGGCGACATCCGCGCTGGCTCCGTCGTCGAGCGTGCAGCGCGCGATTTGCGCCCAGCCCTTCTCGCCGCGGCTCGAAGTGCCCGCGATGCTGTCGAAGCCGGTGACCTGCGAGCAGGTCACCGTGCTGCGGCGAAACAGCGCCGCCTCGTATTGCGCCGAAGTCGGCCAGGCCACTTCAGGTTGCTCGCCCGCAGAAGCGTAGCGCGCGATCAGCGCTTCCTTCTCGTCCATCCGGCCCAATTGCCAGAAACCGAGCGCGATCATCGTCACGACCGCAGCCAGCACGATCACGGTGGAAAAAATGGGGAATCGCGTGACAGTCCGGTCGGTCATTCGCTCCGCCCGGCCTCACCGGCCTTGTTGCGATACTCGGCGATCATCAGCAGCGCCTTAGATACCCGCAGACCCGCCAGTACGGCGCCGATCGTGATCGGCACCCACAGCAGGATATGGACCCAGAACGGCGGCCGGACCGACGCATCGAGCCAGATTGCCAGACCGGTGATGAGCGCGCCAATCACCAGCGTGAGAAAAGCGGCCGGACCGTCGCCGACGTTGAAGCGGTCGTAATCGAGTTGGCAGGCGCTGCAGCGCGGCGCGAACTTGACCACGCCGTCGAACAGGGTGCGCTCGCCGCAGCGCGGACAGCAACCGAAAAGGGCGACCTCCGCAAGGGAAGGCCGCCCTGTCTCTGATTCCGGCGAACCGGGCTGCATCAGTGGACTGCGGCGCCCCAGCCGCCCCAGACGTAGACGGTGATGAAGAGGAACAACCACACCACGTCGACGAAGTGCCAGTACCAGGCAGCGGCCTCGAAGCCGAAATGCTGGCGCGGGGTGAAGTGCCCCAGATAGGTGCGGCGCAGGCAGACGATCAGGAAGATCGTCCCGATCAGAACGTGGAAGCCGTGGAAGCCCGTCGCCATGTAGAAGGCCGAGCTGTAGGTGTTGCCGCCGAACTCGAACGGCGCGACAGCATATTCATAGGCCTGAATCGCGGAGAACACAGCGCCAAGGATGATCGTCGCCCAAAGCCCCTTCTTGAGGCCCTCACGGTCACCGTGGATCAGAGAATGGTGGGCCCAGGTCACCGTGGTGCCCGAACACAGCAGGATCAGCGTGTTGAGCAGCGGCAGCGAGAAGGGATCGATCACCGCCTCGATCGCTTCGGGTGGCCAGACGCCGCCGATCACATCGGAAAGTTCGCTGGGGAACAGCGCGAAATCGAACCAGCTCCAGAACCAGCCCACGAAGAACATCACTTCCGAGGCGATGAACAGGATCATGCCGTAGCGCATGTGCAGCTGGACCACCGGGGTGTGATCTCCGCGCTCGGCTTCCTTCACGATGTTCGAGAACCAGCTGAAGAAAGTCGCGATCAGACCGGCAATGCCGAGACCGAGCACCAGATGCGCGGCCCCCATCTCGTGCATGAAAAGCACCATGCCGGTGGTGAAGGTCAAAGCCGACAGCGAGCCGATCAGCGGCCAGATATCGGGTTCGAGGATGTGATAGTCGTGGTTTACGGTGCCAGCCATGGGTCTTTCGGTCCTGTGGATCGGATGCCGGTGCCCTTAAAGCGCGTCGCGCCTCGGGTCCAGTGTCTTACTCTGCTCGGGTATCGGCGCGGTGGAAAGTGTAGCTCAGCGTGATCTGCTCGACATCCTTGGCGTTCTCGTCGGTGAGGATGGCGGGGTCGACATAATAGAGCACCGGCATGCGGATTTCCTCACCCGGCTGGAGCACCTGTTCGGTGAAACAGAAACACTGGATCTTGTTGAAATAGCGCCCGGTCTGCTCGGGTTCGACATTGAAAGTCGCGGTGCCGGTGATGGGCACGTCGCTGTTGTTGCGCGCAGTATAGAAAGCCAGGTCGCGCTGGCCAATCTGGACCCGGTCGGTCGGCTGCTCGGGGCGGAAAGTCCACGGCATATCGCTGGCGGTGCTGGCGTCGAAGCGGATCGACATCTCGCGTCCGCCCGCGCTCTGCGCCATCTGCGCGGCCAGCGCGGCGTCGGATTCGGTTGCGCGTTGCGTCGTCCCGCCAAAGCCGGTGACGCGGCAGAACAGGTCGTAGAGCGGGACCGCGGCATACCCCATGCCGAGCATCGCCGCCGCGCCCAGAAATGCGAAGAAAGCGGTCCGCGCGTTGCGATTATCTAGGCTCGCCGTGGTCATGTCAGTCGCCCATCCGCACGATCGTGATCGCGTAGAACAGCACCACGAAAAACAGCAGGAACCCGCCCATCACGAGATTGCGGCTGCGCTGCCGGCGCTTGAATTCGGTTTCTTCTTCGGGCGTCATGCGGTCACTCCATTGACGACCAGCACCCGGTCCACAACCAGCACCGCGAACAGCGCGAAGAGGTAGAGGATGCTGAAGGCGAACAGCCGTTTCTCGGGCTTCATTGCATCGTCGCTGCCGGTTTGCCGGAAAGCGACGGGGAGCGAAAGCGCAAGGAAGGCAAGCGACAATGCGAGCGCCGCAAGTCCGTAGACCATCCCGGTCCCGCCGATGAACCACGGCGCGGCGGCGATCGGCACGAGCAACACCGAGTAGGCCAGGATCTGGCGCCGCGTGCTGGTCTCGCCGCGGGCGACGGGCATCATCGGGATGCCGACCTTGGCGTAGTCCGACTTCACGAACAACGCGAGCGCCCAGAAATGCGGCGGGGTCCAGAAGAAGATGATCGCGAACAGCAGCACCGGCATCATCGTAATCTCGCCGGTCACCGCGACCCAGCCGATCAGCGGGGGAAATGCGCCCGCGCCACCGCCGATAACGATGTTCTGCGGGGTGCGGGGTTTGAGCCAGATGGTGTAGATCACCGCGTAGTAGAGGATCGAGAAGGCGAGGATCGCCGCCGCGAGCCAGCCGATCGCCAGCCCCATCACCAGCACCGAAGCGACCGAGAGCGCGATGCCGAAGTCGCGCGCATCGTCGTGGCGCAAGCGGCCTGAGGGCAGCGGGCGTTTGGCGGTGCGCTTCATCCCGGCGTCGAGATCGGCTTCCCACCACTGGTTGAGCGCCGCCGCCCCGCCGGCGCCCAGCGCAATGCACAGAATCGCGGTGAAGCCGAGCACCGGGTGGATCGACCCGGGCGCGGCCAGCAGCCCGCACAGCCCGGTGAAGATCACCAGGCTCATAACCCGCGGTTTGGTCAAAGCGAAGAAGTCGCGCCAATCGGCGGGCAGGACAAGGGGTACAGTCTGGGTCATGGTGAGAGGGACCTATAGACGCGCAAGGCCATGCGCGAAAGAGCGTTAGAGGTGACGGAGCCAGTCGAGCAAGAGGCGGTTCACTTCGCCCGGCTTTTCCTGCTGGGTCCAGTGGCCGCAACCCTCAAGCACCGTGCCTTCGGCATTGGGCGCGAACATGCGGGTGAACGCCACCGGATCCTCGATCGCGCCGAACAGGAAGCTGGCCGGATCGCGGCTGCCACCGACGAACAGCGCGGGCTGTTCGATCAGCCGCCCGGCGAATTGCCTGAGCCATTCGTAGTCGCGCTCGTGGTTTCGATAGCGGTTGAGCGGGCCGCGAAATCCCGAGGCGCGGAACTCTGCCTCGTAGAAATCCAGATCGGCCTCGCTCAGCCAGTCGACCGGCTGGGGATCGGGCAGGCCTTCGAGGAAACTGGCTCCGAGCGGCTTGTCCCAATAATTGCCCGGCGGCACATCGCCCGAAATCGAATACATCATCCGCTGGACGAAATCGCGCGGGTCCGCCTCGGCCTCGGCTTCCGCGACGCCCGGCTGCTGGAAATATTCCTGATAGAAGAACCGTCCCTTTGCGGTGAAATGCTCGTGGAAGACCTCGGTGAAGGGTCGCTTAGGGACACCGCCGAAGGGCACCGACAGGCCGGCGACAGCGCGGAAATGCTCCGGCTGCGTCAGCGCCGAGTTCCACACGATCGGCGCGCCCCAATCGTGCCCCACCAGCACCGCAGGGGCCTCGGGCGAAAGCGCCCGCCGCAGCCCGACCAGATCGCCGACGATCCGCTCCATCGCATAGGCATCCACCGCTTCGGGCTTGTCCGAGCCGCCATAGCCGCGCACGTCGATGGCGCAGGCGGTGAAACCCGCTTCAGCGACAGGGGCAATCTGGTGGCGCCAGCTGTACCAGCTCTCGGGAAAGCCATGGACGAAGACGACCAGCGGTCCCTCGCCCGCGATCGCGCAGCGCAGCGATAGCTCCCCAACATCGATCATTCGCATTTCGGGGCTGGTCGCGGACATGGGCTTCTCTCCTCGGGCAGGTTCGATTAGCTTCGAACCCCTATCACAAACCCAAACGGCCGGCCCCTGGGGGACCGGCCGCTCGCGTGTTCGGTTGTCCGATCCCCTAGGCGGTCGTCTCCTTTGGATCGACCTGACGGTGATCGTGGTAATCGTGGTGATCCTCGATCACCGGCAGCGTCTCGAACTGGTGGAACGGCGGCGGGCTGGACAGCGTCCATTCCAGCGTCGTCGCGCCTTCGCCCCAGGGGTTGGCCGGAGCCTTTTTGCCCGCGGTGAAGGCGTAGATCATGTTGGCGAAGAACAGCAGCATCGAGGCAGCCATGATGTGATAGCCGTAGGAGCTGATCTCGTTCCAGAACTGGTATGCCGGGGTGTAGTCCGGATAGCGGCGCGGCATGCCCTGCAGACCCAGGAAATGCTGCGGGAAGAAGATCACGTTCACGCCGATGAAGAAGCCCCAGAAGTGGAGATGCGCGAGCAGTTCGGAGTGCATCCGGCCGCTCATCTTCGGGAACCAGTAGTAGAAACCGGCGAAGATCGAGAACACCGCGCCCATCGACAACACATAGTGGAAGTGCGCGACCACGAAATAGGTGTCGTGGACCACGTCGTCGATGCCGCCATTGGCGAGGTACACCCCGGTCACACCGCCGACGGTGAACAGGAAGATGAAGCCAAGAGCCCAGACCAGCGGGCTCTTGAACTCGATCGAGCCACCCCACATCGTCGCGATCCAGCTGAAGATCTTCACGCCCGTCGGCACTGCGATGACCATGGTGGCAGCGGTGAAATACATCTTCGTGTTCACGTCGAGGCCCACGGTGTACATGTGGTGCGCCCAGACCACGAAGCCGACCACGCCGATCGCGACCATTGCGTAGGCCATGCCGAGATAGCCGAACACCGGCTTGCGGCTGAAGGTCGCGATGACCTGGCTGACCATGCCGAAGCCCGGCAGGATCATGATGTAGACCTCGGGGTGGCCGAAGAACCAGAACAGATGCTGGTAGAGCACCGGATCGCCGCCGCCGGCGGGATCGAAGAAAGTGGTGCCGAAATTACGGTCGGTGAGCAGCATGGTGATCGCCGCGGCGAGCACCGGCAGCGCCAGCAGCAGCAGGAAGGCGGTTACCAGCACCGACCACACGAACAGCGGCATCTTGTGCAGGGTCATGCCCGGGGCACGCATGTTGAAGATGGTGGTGATGAAATTGGTCGCACCCAGGATCGAGCCTGCACCCGCCAGGTGGAGCGAGAAGATCGCGAAATCGACCGCCGGCCCCTGGCTACCCGTGCTCGAAAGCGGAGCGTAGAATGTCCAGCCCGTGCCCGCGCCCGGACCGGTACCGCCCGGAACGAACAAAGAGAAGATCAGGCTGCAGAAGCCGGCAACGGTCAGCCAGAACGAGACGTTGTTCATCCGCGGGAAGGCCATGTCGGGCGCGCCGATCATCAGCGGGACGAACCAGTTGCCGAAGCCGCCGATCATCGCCGGCATGACCATGAAGAACACCATGATCAGACCGTGCGCGGTAATGAAGACGTTCCACATATGCAGCGCGGTGTCGAAATCCGCGGTGCCGCCCATGAACTCGGCCCACCAGGTCAGATACTGGATGCCGGGCTCGGCCAGCTCCATCCGCATGATGCCCGAGATCGCGCCACCGATGATACCTGCGAAGATCGCGAAAATCAGGTAGAGCGTGCCGATGTCCTTGTGATTGGTCGACATGAACCAGCGGGCGAAGAAGCCCGGCTTGTGATCGGCATGGTCATGCGCGTGATCGTCGGCATGGGCCTGGAATGCGTCGGCTGTGGTGGCCATGATGGGTGGTCTCTTCGTTCGCTGGAATTCGGTTTACGTGGTCGGCGACGTGTCTTGGGTCGGCGGAGCACCGGCACCAGGAGCACCCGGTGCGGCGCTTTCAGGCGCCTGCAGCGGTGCGGCCGAGGCTTCGCCGGCAACTGCAGCAGCCGCCTCGTCCTCGGCAAAGGTGCCGCCCTGCGCGCGGACCCATGCGCGCCACTGGTCCATGGGCAGCGCTTCGATCGCGATCGGCATATAGCCGTGGCGTGCACCGCACAGTTCCGAACATTGGCCATAATAGACGCCGGGCTCTTCGATCTCGAGCAGACGCTCGTTCAGGCGACCGGGAACGGCATCGATCTTGAACCACAGCGAGGGGATGGCGAAGCTGTGGATGACATCGGCGCCGGTGACCTGCAGGCGGATCGGGACGCCGGCAGGCACGACCATGCGGTTGTCGACCGCCAGCTGCGCGGGCTCGCCACGTGCGACGGCCTCTTCCTCGTCGAGCATGTTCGAGATAATCTCGAACTCGCCATTGTCGGGATAGGTGTAGCCCCAGTACCACTGGTAGCCGGTCGCCTTGATGGTGATCGCGTCTTCCCCGGGCACTTCGTACTGCTTGGCAAGCAGGCCGATCGAAGGGATCGCGATGGCGACCAGGATGAGCACCGGCACCACGGTCCAGACGACTTCGATGAGCGTGTTGTGCGTGGTCTTCGACGGGACCGGGTTGGCCTTGCGGTTGAAGCGCACCACCACATAGAGAAGCAGGCCCAGCACGAAGAGGCTGATCAGCCCCATCATCCAAACGAGGCCGACGTGCAGTCCATAGGCCGTCCGACCATTCTCGGAAAATTGCGGCTGGATATCGATCAGGCCATCGACCGGCATGCCCTTGCCCTCGACCGGCGCCATCGGCGTGTAGGCATCGGCACCGGCCGCGACCGCTTCGGGATCGGCAACATCGGCAGCAACCGCCGGATCGACCTGTTCCAGCGCGGCGGGCGGCGTTACCGCCGGCGCCGGGGCGACGAGATCACCGCGTTCGAGGGTCGATTGCGCGCTCGCGGCCTGCCAGCCGAAGGTCAGCACAAGCGCAGCAAGCAGGGCTGCGAAGATCCGGAAGGTCCCGCGATGGGCGGCAAGAGATTGAATGCTCGACATAATGTCCCGTTTCACTGGCACGGGCGGACTGACCGCCGCTGATACCGGCCCGGGGTATGACACACGTCACCTTGGGGGCCGAGTTGAGTGGCCTATAGGCAGGCTTTCCCTGCGCCTCAAGCACAAGGGGGCAAAAAATGCGCAAGGTCGTTTGCCTCTTGCGCAACCGCCGCCAAATCGCTTTGTGCTCGCGCTGACATGAACGACGAACACATCATCGCCGATTTCCGCAGCAGCGAAGCCCTCCTCGAAGGGCATTTCCTGCTCTCCTCGGGGCGTCATTCGGGGCATTACCTGCAATGCGCACGGGTGTTGATGAACCCCGATCGCGCCGCGCGTTTGGCGCGGGGACTGTGCCAGAAACTGCCCCGCGACATCCGCTCGCAGGTCGATCTGGTGGTCAGCCCGGCGATGGGCGGGCTGATCATCGGTCATGAAGTCGGACGCTGTCTCGAGAAGGATGCGATTTTTCTCGAACGACCCGAGGGCAAGTTCCACCTGCGCCGGGGATTCCGGATAGAGCCGGGACAGAGGGTGCTGATGGTCGAGGATGTGGTCACCACCGGCCTGTCGAGCCGCGAAGCGATCGCGGCTGTGGGAGAAGAAGGCGGTGAGGTGATCGCCGAAGTCGCGCTGGTCGATCGCTCGAACGGCGAAGTCGATCTGGGAGTGCCCTTTTTCGCACTGCTCGACATCGCCTTTCCCACCTATGCCGAAAACGAACTGCCCGAGGAACTGGCAGCGATCCAGATCACCAAGCCCGGAAGCCGCAAGGTATGAGCGAGCCACTTCGCACCGAACTGTCGCGATCGGTTCCGCTGCGCCTCGGCGTCAACATCGATCACGTCGCCACCATCCGCAATGCGCGCGGCGGCGATCATCCCGACCCGGTGCGCGCGGCGCAGATCGTCGCCGCGGTCGGCGGTGACGGGATCACCGCGCATCTGCGCGAAGACCGTCGCCATATCCGCGACGGCGACCTCAGGCGGATCCAGGAGGCGACCGGTCTGCCGCTGAATCTCGAGATGGCGGCGACCGAGGAGATGCTCGCCATCGCGCTCTCGCATATGCCGCACGCCGCCTGCATCGTGCCCGAGAAGCGCGAGGAACGCACCACCGAGGGCGGACTCGATGCGGCGGGACTGGACAACCGTCTCGCGCCGATCGTGGCACGGCTGCTCGACCATGGCATCCGCGTCAGCCTGTTCATCGAGGCTGAGGAGCGCCAGCTCGAAGCGGCGCTGAGGCTCGGGGTGCCCGTGGTGGAGTTCCACACCGGCGAATACGCCCACGCCACCGGCGAGGACCGCGCGCGCGAGTTGCGCCGCATCGCCGACATGGCCGCGCTGGCCGCAAATAACGGGATCGAGCCGCACGCGGGCCACGGCCTTACCTACGACAACGTCCAGCCGATCGCCGCCATCCCGCAGATCGCCGAACTCAACATCGGACATTACCTCATCGGCGAGGCGGTGTTCGTCGGGCTCGAGCAGGCGGTCCGCCAGATGCGCGAGTTGATGGACGAAGCGCGGTGATCATCGGACTGGGTTCGGACCTCTGCAATATCGAGCGAATCCAGTCGTCTCTCGATCGTTTTGGCGAGCGGTTCGAGAATCGCGTCTTCACCGAGACCGAGCGCGCCAAGGCCCGCCGTCGCCCGTTCTCGATCGCCGGCACCTACGCCAAGCGATTCGCCGCCAAGGAGGCCTTCTCCAAGGCGGTCGGCACGGGCTTCCGGCGCGGCGTGTTCATGAAGGACATCGGGGTGGTCAACGCCCCCTCGGGCGCGCCCACGCTCGCGCTGACCGGCGGGGCGGCGAAGCGGCTTGCGGAAATGGTCCCGCCCGGCCATGAGGCGCATATTCATCTCACCCTCACCGACGATCACCCATGGGCGCAGGCCCTGGTTGTCATCGAGGCCCTGCGTAAATGAGTTCCGACACCATCGCCGCGACCGAACCTTCTGCGAAAAAAGCATCCGCCGATGCCAACGGTGAGGGCGTCAACTGGCTCGCCGAACTGCGCGGGCTGGCGCTGATGCTGCTGGCGGTGTTCGCCTTCCACAGCTTCGTCGCCAAGCCCTTCTACATCCCCAGCACCTCGATGCTGCCCAACCTGTTCGTGGGCGACCGGCTGGTGGTGAGCAAGTACCCCTATGGCTGGAACTGGTCCTCGATCAGCTTCCACCTCGCTCCGCGCGGCGACTGGCGCCTGCTTGGCGACACGCCCGAATATGGCGATGTCGTCATCCCGGTGCATCCGACCCGCGACGAGGATTACATCAAGCGCGTGGTCGCGCTGCCGGGCGACCGGATCGCGGTGCGCGACGGACGGATCATCCTCAACGGCGAAGCGGTGCGGCAGGAAGTCGAGCCGGCGCTGCGCATTCCCGCCGAATACGACCAGCACCTTTGCAATGGCGATCCCTGCATGGCCGATTTCGCGCCCTATCTGATGCGCGAGGCCAATGGGGAATCGGTCTACGAAATCCCAGTGCGGCGCGAGACCTTGCCCAATGGCGCGAGCTATCTGATCATCGATCATCAGGATCAGTATCTCGACAATTACGCCGAGATCACCATTCCCGAGGGCCATGTCTTCGTGATGGGCGACAACCGCGACCATTCGGCCGACAGCCGCGCCGAGATTTTCGCGCAGGGCCTGGGCGGACCGGTACCGCTGGAAAACATCGGCGGCCGCGCGGAGTTCATCACTTTCTCGCTCGACGGGACTACCGGGCTCAACCCCGTCAGTTGGTTCAGCTCGATGCGCGGCGATCGCGCCTGGTCGACACTGCGTCCGCCGCTCGCCGAACGGGCCAAGTAGCGCGATGAGCGGCCCCTCCGACACCGCAAGCGGACAGGGCGAACACGACAGCCGCCTCGCCTCGCCTACCGAACTGGCGCGGGAGGATCTGGGAAACAGCCCGTCGCGCGTGTCCGATCCGCGACTGCAGTTCGAAGTCAGGCGAGCCATCATATGGACGCTGGTCGTCGGCGGGTTCATTTTGGCGATCTACATCTCCCGCTCGCTTCTGGTGATTTTTGGCGCGCTCGTGTTTGCAGCGATGATCGACGGCGGCGCGCGTCTGCTGGGGCGGATCCTGCCGATCCCGCGCTATTTGCGCGTGGCGATGGTGCTCGTGCTGAGCATCGCCTTCCTGGCCTGGCTCGGCTATTTCGCCGGATCGACGATCTCGCGCGAGGCGGCGCTGTTCCCCGAGATCGTCGAACGCCAGGTCAGCGAGGTCATCGACTGGGCGCGGGCGCAGGGGTTCCAGGTAAGCCAGAGCCAGCTACAGAATTACGCCGGCAGCATCACCAGCGGGATCGGCACGCTCACCCGCGCACTGGGTGGATTGCTGGGCGGACTGACGACCGTGGTGCTGATCGCCATCATCGGGGTCTATGTTGCGCTCGAGCCGCAGCTTTACGAGCGCGGCGTCGCCTGGACCCTGCCGCGCGCCCATCGCGCGTCCTTCTACGTCACCGCCAAGCGCATGGCCCAGACCCTGCGGCGGCTGATGGCCGGTCGGCTGCTCGGAATGGTCGTCGAAGGGGTGTTCACCTATGTCATGCTGGCCTTCGTCGGACCGCTGTTCGGGATCGGCGTGGTGCCGATGGCGGCGCTGCTGGCTATACTGACCGGACTGCTTGCCTTCGTTCCCAATCTGGGCGCGCTTCTCTCGGGCCTGCTGATGGTGATGGTGGGCTTCTCCGGAGGCGTCGAGATGGGGGTTTACACAATCTTCGTTTATCTCTTCGTCCAGAATTTCGACGGCTATGTCGTCGTGCCGATGATCGCCCGCAAGACGGTCGACCTGGCACCTGCGCTGGTGCTGGCGGCGCAGCTGGTGATGGGGATCCTGTTCGGGATCATCGGTCTGTTCCTTGCCGATCCCTTGCTGGCGATGATCAAGGTCGCGCTGGAACGTCGCGCCGAAACTGCCGACGCGGAAGACAGCGACCAAAACCACGCTCGAAAGGCGGAAACGAATGGCGCGTAAGTTTCTCTATTTCGTCGCATTTGTTATTGTTGCCGTGATCCTGGGCGGGATTGCGCTGTCGATCTGGTCACGCGAGGCGACCGAAATCGCCTTTGTCCCGCGCGGCGAATTCGTCGAACAGGAAGCGCTTGCCGCAAACGCCTATCAGGACCCGGGGATGTGGTATTCGCGCCCCGGCATCGGCACCGACGATCCGGCGCGCTATCAGCCCGCAATCGCAGACCCTCCCGAGGATCCGGCGACCCGGGAGCCTTCCCCCGAAGCCCCTGCCGCCGAGCGTACGCTGGGCGAAGGTCCCGTCGCGCTCGCACCGGAAAGCAGTCGCCGCGCCGCTCCGGTCGAAGCAGCCGCAACACCCGATTTCGCAGTCTTCTTCGTTCCCCCGACCAGCTATATCCAGGCCGGCGGCGACTGGAACGCCAGCCTCACCGATGCTCCCACCAACCAGCGCGCGCGCATTTTCCTGCGCGGGCTTGCGAGCCCCTTCAACGCCGCCGACGAGATCTGGGCGCCGAAATACCGCCAGGCTTCGGTCGGCGCTTTCCTGACCGACAAGCCCGCCGCGAAACTGGCGATCGACGCGGCCTATCGCGATGTCCGCGACGCCTTCCGCTATTTCGTCGAGAGCGTCGATCCGGCAAAGCCGATCGTTCTGGCTGGCCACAGCCAGGGGGCGCTGCATATCCTGCGGCTGCTGATGGAAGAGGTCGCCGGGACCGATCTGGAGAGCCGCATCGCTGCCGTCTACGCCCCGGGCTGGCCGATCTCGGTCGAGCACGATCTGCCCGCGCTGCCCTTCCCCGCCTGCGCCGCGCCGGGACAGGTCGGCTGCATTCTGAGCTGGTCGAGCTTTGCCGATGACAACGATCCCGATTTCCTGATGCGCCGTTACGGGTCCACCCCCGGTTTGGATGGCGAGCCGCGCGGCGACGGGCCGATTCTGTGCGTCAATCCGCTCACCGGCGGCACCAATGGCAGCGCGCCGGCCAGCAGCAATCTGGGCACGCTGGTTCCCGACGAGGGTCTTTCCCGCGGCGAGCTCGTTCCCGGAGCGATTCCGGCGCGCTGCGATGCCTCGGGCCTGCTGTTGATCGGCGATCCGCCCGAGCTGGGCGAAGGCGTCCTGCCGGGTAACAATTACCACGTCTACGACATCCCGCTGTTCTGGGCGAATGTGCAGAAGGACGTGCTGGAGCGCGTACGGGCATGGACAGCGGCGGGCTCGTAACCGACAGCGCAGCCGCGTTCGACGAGCAGCTGCCCGATGGCGGCGTGTTGCTCGGACTGGACCTTGGCACCCGTACGATCGGGCTGGCGACCTGCGATGCGGGCTGGCGCTTTGCCACCGCAGGGAAAACCCTGCCCCGCGGCAAGTTCACCGCAGATTGCGGCAAGCTGCGCGAGCTCGTCCAGCAGCGCTCCATCAAGGGGCTGGTGATCGGCCTGCCGCGCAATATGGACGGGGGCGAGGGTCCGCGCGCGCAGGCCAGCCGCGCCTATGCCCGCAATCTCTCCGCCGCGCTGGCGCTCCCGGTACTGCTGTGGGACGAGCGCTGGTCCACCGCCAGCGCCGAGGCGGCGATGATCGGCCAGGACATGAGCCGTGCCAAGCGCGCCGAGCGGATCGACAGCCATGCCGCCGCGATCATCCTCCAGGGCGCGATCGACACGCTCACCAATTAAGGTTTTGCCATTGTAATCGGTCCGCCCGCGCGGCAGGGCGAGCGGCAATGGCCGATCAGCAAACCCGTTTCGATCCCGCGCAGGCGACGCCGTTCCTGACGGCCCGGTCGCACAATGGCTGGCTGGGTCTCGCCTATCGCGACCACGGCGAGGACTGGGCCGAGCTCGAATTGCCCTGGCGCGAGGATTTGTTGGGCGAGGACGGGCGCGAGGTGCTCGCTTCGGGCCCGATCATCAGCCTGATGGACATGGCGAGCGGGCTGGCGATCTGGACTCGAATGGGCCAGTTCCGCGCCATCGCCACGCTCGACCTGCGCGTCGACTACACCCGCCCCGCCCGGGGGCGATCCAGCGTCTTCGGCCGCGCGCAATGCTATCGCCTGACCCGCTCGGCCGCCTTCGTGCGCGGGATCGCGCATGATGGCGACGCCGATGATCCGGTGGCGCATATGCAGGCGGTCTTCATGTCGATCGATGCACGCAACGTGGAGCTGCCAGGTGGCTGATCATCGCGATATCGAGGTCGTCACGCCCTACGCCCGCTCGCTCGGCATCGCGCTCGACCGGTGGGACGGCGATACACCTGTACTGCGGGTCGAATTCTCCGACGCGGTACAGGGTCGCCCCGGCGCGCTCCACGGAGGGGCGATCAGCGGCCTGCTCGAAACCGCCGGCTATGGCGCGCTGCGGACCGAGCTGGCGCGGGGCGAGCGCGAGGCGCAGATGAAGCCGATCAACATCACCGTCCAGTTCCTGCGCAGCGGCAAGACCCGGCCCAGCTTCGCCAGGGCCCGGATCGTCAAGCTCGGCCGCCGTACCGCCAATATCAGCGTCGAGGCATGGCAGGACGACGAAGCGCGGCCGATCGCCAGCGCGGTGATGAACATCCTGATGGTGGATGCGAACCCGCCAGCCTAGCTAACGGTTCTGTTCTTCCAGCCGCTGACGCTCGGCTTCATAGCGTTCGCGCATGCGCGCCTCCTCCTGCTCGATCCGCTGGCGCGTCGCCTCCTCGGCGCGGCGGCGCACCTCCTCGAACCGCTGCGAATCGACGCGCACCCCGTCCTGGCCCATCCGCAGGTCGAGATCGACGCCTTCGACATCGGTCGAATAGATCATCTCGCCATCCTCGAACCGGAGGCGCGATCCGTCTTCCAGCGGGATATCATCCAGATTGGGCACGTCCTGCGGCTCGACGGGGCCGCCGGGATCGGCGCGCTGGGTCGGGTTGGCCCGCGGTGCGGCCGCACCACCTGCCTGGCGCATGAAATCCTTCCATATCTGCGCGGGCAGGCCGCCGCCGCTGATCCCATCGAGCGGCGAATTGTCGTCATTGCCGATCCACACCCCGACCACCAGATCGTTGGCATAACCCACGAACAGCGCATCGCGGTTGTCCTGCGTGGTGCCTGTCTTGCCGAAATTGGGCCCCGGCAGCATCGCCGCGCGGCCCGTGCCCTGGTTGATCGCGTGGCGCAGCATGTCCTCCATGTCGCTGAGAACCCGGCCCGAGAGCGTGTCGCTGCCATCCCACAACCGCTCCCACCAGCTTGGCTCGGCGCGGGCGAAGGCGTGGGGTTCGACCGGATAGCGATTGGCCGCGACCCCGGCATAGGCGGCGGTGAGTTCGATCAGGCTCATGGTCGAGGTTCCGAGCGCGAGGCTGGGATCACCCTCGGCCAGTGCCGACGACACGCCGAGATCGCGCGCGGTTTCGATCACCGCCTCATCCCCCACTTCGCCGAACAGGCGCACCGCGGCGACATTGCTCGACTGGGCGAAAGCTTCGCGCAGCGTCAGGCTGTCCGAATAGCGTTCGCGCGAATTCTTCGGGCGATAGCTCCCCTGCTCGATCGCGGTGTTGGCGATCCGATCGTCGGGGTCCCAGCCGGCGCGGAGCGCGGCGAGATAGACGAACAGCTTGAAGGTCGATCCGGGCTGGCGCTTGGCCTGGGTCACGCGGTTGAAGGTCGATTTGCCGTAATCCGTGCCGCCGATCATCGCCACGACCTCGCCATTGGGGCGCATGGCGACCAGCGCGACCTGCGCCCCGCCCAGCTCCGGACGCCCGGTGACCACCCGCGCGATCGACTGCAACCGGCTGTCGAGCGTGGTGGTGAGCGTCTGGCGGGCGTAGCCGGCACTGGTCCGCTCGCGCGCCTCGGGCAGCGCCCAGTCGGCAAAGTAGGTCCCCGTGGGCAGGTCGCTCTTCATACGCACGTCGAGCGCGGGCGGGCGCAGGCTGCGCGCCTCGGCCTCGCTCAGATACCCAGCCGCGACCATCGCCTCGACCACCATCTGCCGGCGCCGTTCCGCGCGGTCGTAATGCTTGACCGGGTTGAAGCGCGAGGGCGCCTGGACCAGCCCCGCCAGCATGGCCGCCTGACTGACAGTCAGGTTCTCGGGACGCCGGTAGAAGAAATGCAGGCTTGCGGCGCGAAGGCCGTAAACATTGTCGCCAAAATAGGCGTTCGACAGATAGCGCGCGAGGATTTCGTCCTTGGTCAGCCAGCTTTCCAGCCAGAAAGCGATCAGCATTTCGCGCGCCTTGCGCGTCAGCGTCTGCTCGGGGGTCAGAAAGGTGAATTTCGCCAGCTGCTGGGTGATGGTCGAGCCGCCGCCGACCCCCATAAACACCGCGCGTGCCACCCCGCGCGGATCGACGCCCCAATGGTCGTAGAAGCGCCGGTCCTCGATGGCCATGAACGCCTCGACCACATGCGGCGGCAACTCGGCGACCACCACCGGCTCGTCGGTGACCGCGCCATTGCGGGCGATCGGCGTGCCGTCGGCGGCCAGCAGCGTGACCATTGGCGGGGCAATCGGCTGGAGCGACTTGTTGAGCGGTGCGGTGATCGCCAGCCAGGCGACCAGGAGGACGAACAGCGCCAACAGCGCCGCGATGATCCGTCCCGCCCACCAGCGTTTGCGTCGGCCAAGCCAGTAATCGCGCTGCCAGAACCGGGTGTCGGGGTCGCGTGGCAGGCGATGCTCCCCGACAAGCTGCCGGTCGACCGCATCAAGCCGCGCATCCCATTCGTCGTAATCGGGTTCCTCGCCCAGCCCGTCGTGCAGCGAATAATAGCCGCGATGCGGAGCCGGTTCGGGCTCAGGTGGCTTGCGCCGGAAGGGGTCGAACAAGCCCATGCAATTGCTGTGTTAACAGAACAACACAGGCGGGACCAGACCCGCCGGCCTCAGTTTTTGCCGACCACGCTCTCGGGCAAATCCTCGCCGAAGACGCGCTGGTAATATTCGGCGACCAGCATCCGCTCTTCCTCGTCGCATTTGTTGAGGAAGGAGAGCCGGAAGGAAAAGCCGACATTCTTGAAGATCGCATTGTTCTGCGCCCAGGTGATGACCGTGCGCGGGCTCATCACCGTCGAGATATCGCCGTTGATGAAGCCCTGCCGCGTCAGATCGGCGACCTTGACCATGTCGGCGATCAGCTTGGGATCGGCATCGGGGTTCTTGGCGGCGACGATCGCCTGCTCGGTCTCGGCGGGCAGATAGTTGAGCCCGATGACGATGTTCCAGCGGTCCATCTGACCCTGGTTGATCGCCTGCGTGCCGTGATAGAGCCCGCTGGTGTCGCCCAGCCCGACCGTGTTGGCGGTGGCGAAGAGACGGAAATGCGGATCAGGGCGGATCACCCGGTTCTGGTCGAGCAGCGTCAGCTTGCCCTGCTGCTCCAGAACGCGCTGGATCACGAACATCACATCGGGGCGGCCGGCATCGTATTCGTCGAACACCAGCGCCACCGGGTGCTGGAGCGCCCAAGGCAGCAGGCCTTCGCGGAATTCGGTGACCTGCAGACCGTCGCGCAGCACGATGGCGTCGCGACCGATCAGGTCGATACGGCTGATATGGGCATCGAGATTGATGCGGATGCACGGCCAGTTGAGCCGCGCCGCGACCTGTTCGATATGGGTCGACTTGCCGGTGCCGTGATAGCCCTGCACCATCACTCTGCGATCATGCGCAAAGCCCGCGAGGATCGCCAGCGTGGTGTCGGCGTCGAAGACGTAGGCCTCGTCGAGATCGGGCGTCCGCTCGTCAGGCTTGGAAAAGGCCGGCACCTTCCAGTCGATATCGATCCCGAAGACCTCGCGCACGTCGACCTCGGTGTCGGGCGCGGCCAGCACGGTTTTGGAGGAGGCGTCGAAGCTCTTTTCGGTCATGTCGTTCATCGGCTGGCGGGTTAGGCATTTATCCTCGCCGAGCCAACCCTATATTGGCTGATGATGCCGCAAGCCGACCTATCCGAGAAACTCCGCCAACGCCTGATCGGCAGCGTGCGTGCGGTGTTCAACGATGTCGAGGGCGGCGAGCAATCGGTCCCGCCCAGCGACGAGGCGCTGTTCGAGCGCGATTCGCCGATCCGGCTGGTCCACGCCGATGTGGTGGGCATGATGGTGGGCGGCATTCGCAGCCTGTTGCTGCAGATGCTCCACCCGCATGCGCTGCAGGGCGTGCTCGACCATTCCAACTTTCGCAGCGACATGCACGGGCGGCTGCGCCGGACCGCGCGCTTCATCGCCACCACCACCTTCGGCCACCGCGACGATGCCATGCGCGCGATCGAGCGGGTCAACCGCATCCACGCCCAAGTCGGTGGCACGTTGCCCGATGGGACGCCCTATTCGGCGCGCGACCCGCGCACTCTGGCATGGGTCCATGTCGCCGAGGCGACCAGCTTCCTCGCTGCCTATGTCCGCCATGTCCGGCCCGACATGCCCAATCACGCCAAGGACGAATATTACCGCCAGTTCGCGGTGATCGCCAAAGCGCTGGGGGCCGATCCGGTGCCGCTCGACCGCAACGAGGCGGACGCGATCTTTCGCGAGTTGCGGCACGATCTCGCCGCTTCGCCGCAGGCGCGCGAGATCGCCGAACTGGTGCTCAACCAGCGACCCGAGGGTGCGCCGCCCGCGGTGCAAAGCATTCTGGGGTCCGAGGCGGTCGCGCTGCTGCCACCCTTCGGTCGCTCGATGCTCGGCCTCGACCGACCGGGCCTGATCGCACTCCCCGCCCGCGCCGCGACCTGGGGGATGGGGAAGACGCTGCGCTGGGCGTTCCGCCAGAATTGAGGCGTAGTAAACTGGCAGGCGCCCAATCAAACCTCAAGCTCAGTCGAGCTTTAAATAATCGCGCGCCAATCGGTTCGCATCACCCCATCGCCGAGCTTTTTCGCAGCAGCTGATAAGCCTCCACCACCCGCCCCAGCCGCGCCTCGAACTTGCGGTCGCCGCCATTGCGGTCAGGGTGGTAGCGCCGCACCAGCTCGGAATACCGCCGCCGCAGGCGGGTACGGTCGGCGTCGAGGCCAAGCCCCATTTCTTCCAGCGCCTCCGCCTCTTCGCGGCTGAAGCGGCCATCCATCGCCATCTCGGCCTCGCGCCGCACGCGGCTGCGGATCCCGCCTGCACGCGCGCCGATCGCGTCGAGCGGATCGTCGAAATCGGCCCAGCGCGGCATCCCGTCGACACCGGCGGTCGGCCGAAAGGTCGCGCTTTCGGTGCGCCAGCCCGCGGCCACGCCCTGCGCATCGAGGATTTCCTCCACGCTCATGCCTTCGAACCAGTCGTAGCCGGCGTTGAATTCGCGGACGTGATCGAGGCACATCCAGCGCCAGTGCCCGGGCCCGTCGAGCCCGTGCCCGTCGCGCGCCGGAGCACGAAATTCGCCCGACGCGTCGCAGGCGGGATGGTCGCACATCCGCCCCTCCGCTTCATAGCGGCCATGAAATCTTGTCTGGCGCATTCGCATTAGGATGGGGACGCCATTCGCGTTAGGAAACCCCCGAAAAGGAGAAAACCCATGGCCGGAACCGTTCAGCAGGAAATGGAACGCCTCCTCACCGAGGCATTCACCCCGACGCGGCTCGAGGTGATCAACGACAGCGCCAAGCACAGTGGCCATTCGGGCGACGACGGCAGCGGCGAATCGCATTTCACCGTGGTCATCGAGGCGCCGGCCTTCGCCGACAAGAGCCGGCTCGAGCGCCAGCGGATGGTCAATCGCGCGCTTGGCGACATCCCCGGCGAGCGGGTCCACGCGCTGGCGATCCAGGCTTCGGCGCCGACGCCGTGAGCTACGACCTGTGGTACTGGCCCGGCATTCAGGGGCGAGGCGAATTCGTCCGCTTGTTCATGGAAGCCGCGGACATTCCCTATCGCGACCGGGCGCGGCAGGCCGATGCGCAGGCGCTGGTCGAGGATATGGAAGCCCGCGAAAAGAGCGGCAGTTTCGCGCCCTATGCGCCGCCCTATCTGGTCGACAAAGATGGAGACGATGAATTCGCCATCGCGCAGGTGGCGCATGTCCTCGCCTGGCTGACCGATCGCCATGATCTGGGAAGCGGTGACCCGCAGACCGACCTCCATCTGATCCAGCTCCAGCTGACGATTACCGATGTGGTCGCCGAGGCGCATGACACCCATCATCCGACGGGCGGCGGGTTGTATTACGAGGATCAGAAGGAAGCCGCCGCCACCGCGGCAAAAGGCTTTCGCGAAGAGCGGATTCCGAAATATTTCGACCATTTCGAATCCGCGCTCGGCGTGAACTCCGGCCCGTTCTTCCGCGCCGACCGCTTCGGCCATGTGGACACATCGCTGTTCCAGCTGGTCGAAGGGCTCCGCTACGCCTTCCCTAACCGGATGGCGCAGATCGAGGGCGACTACCCGGGGATACGCGCTTGCCGCGATGCCGTCGCCGAACTGCCCGGCATCGTTGCCTATGTGAAATCGGAGCGCCGCATCCCCTTCAACGAGGACGGCATCTTCCGCCACTATCCCGAACTGGACTCCGCATGATTACCCAGACCATCGTCCCCACCACCCACGATCTCGGCCAGTTCAAGGTCCGCCGGGCGCTGCCCGCGAGGGAGCGCAGCATGGTCGGGCCCTTCATCTTCGTCGATCAGTTCGGCCCGGCGCAGCTCGACATCGGCAGCGGGATGGATGTGCGGCCGCACCCGCATATCAATCTGGCCACCGTGACCTGGCTGTTCGAGGGCGCGATCGACCATCGCGACAGCCTCGGCAGCCACTCGACCATCCGTCCCGGCCAGGTCAATCTGATGACCGCGGGGCGCGGGATCGTCCATTCGGAGCGTTCTCCGGAGGCGGACCGCGAAGCGGGGCCGCGGCTTTACGGAATGCAGACCTGGCTGGCATTGCCCGACGGGCGCGAGGAGATCGAGCCTGCCTTCGAGGCGGTGCTCGACCTGCCGATGATCGCGGATGGCGGCGCGAAAGCCACCGTGGTGATGGGCGAATTGTGGGGTGAGCGCGCGCCGGTCACCACCTATGCGCAGACCATCTATGCCGAGATTATGCTGGAATCGCAGAGCTCTATCCCGATCGAGGTGAGCGCCGACGAGCGCGCGCTGATGCTGGTCGGTGGCGCGGCGAGCATCGATGGCACGGCGCTCGATCTTTACACGCTCACCGTGCTCGAACCCGGGCGCAGCATGACCCTGAGCTCGGACCGGGGCGGGCGCGTAATCCTGCTCGGGGGCGAGGCTTTTGCGACCAAGCGTCATGTCTGGTGGAACTTCGTCAGCTCGAGCCGCGACCGCATCGAACAGGCCAAGGACGACTGGCGCGAACGGCGCTTTCCCGCGGTTCCGGGCGATCTGGACGAGCGCATTCCGCTGCCCGATGGTCCGCCCAAGACCGTCACCTACCCGTAGGCACCGGCTCCAAAAACGCCCAAAGGCGACCGGGCAACACGGCCACAACACAATTATCAGGAGAGTATCATGGGTTTCGAAGGCAAGACCGTCTGGATCACCGGCGCTTCATCGGGCATCGGCGCGGCGCTGGCGCGCGAGTGGGCAAGCCGGGGCGCACGGGTGATTCTGTCGGGGCGCGACGAGGCGCGGCTGGACGAGGTCGCTGCCTCGCTCGAGACCGAGGCGCTCGTGCTACCCTTCGATGTTCGCGACGAGGACGCGATGCACGAGGCGACCGCGCGCGCCACTGAAGGCGCAGGGGTCGACATCTTCGTCGCCAACGCCGGGATTTCGCAGCGCAGCCCGGCGGTCGACACCGCGATGCAGGTCTATCGCGACATCATCGATATCGACCTCACCGCGCAGATCGCCGCGACGCAGGCGCTGCTGCCGCATCTGGTGCAGCGCGGCAGCGGGAAGCTGCTGTTCATCTCCTCGGTCGCGGGCAAGGTCGGGGTGCCGCTGAGGACCGCCTATTGCGCCGCCAAATTCGGGCTGGTCGGCTATGCCGACGCGCTGCGCGCCGAACTGTCGCAGAGCGGGATCGAGGTCCATGTGGTCTGCCCCGGATCGGTCGCCACCGATGTCAGCCGCAACGCGCTGACCGGCGACGGCAGCAAGCGCGGCCACAGCGACAAGGCGATCGACGAGGGCATCGCGCCCGCCGATGCGGCCAAGCGGATCGTCGATGCGGTGGAGCTGAACCAGCGCGAGATCATCGTCGCGCAAGGGATGGAGGAGGCGATGGGCGAGCTGCGCCGCACCCCCGACCAGCTGTTCGACCAGATCGCGCAGATGGTCGCCAAGGGCTACATGCACAAACTCCAGAAGGAGGAATCGTGATGGACCAGAAACGCGTTACCCTCGCCAACGGGATCGAGCTCGATGTGGTCGACGAAGGCCCGCGCGATGCGCCGGTCCTGATCTTCCTCCACGGCTTCCCCGAAAGCCACCGCACCTGGCGCCACCAGGTCGCGCATTTCTCGAAGAAATTCCGCTGCATCGCGCCCGACCAGCGCGGCTATCGCGGCTCGTCCAAGCCTGCGGAGGTTTCGGACTACACCCCCGACAAACTGGTGGGCGACATCTTCCTGCTCGCCGATGCGCTGGGGGTCGAGCGCTTCACCGTGATCGGTCACGACTGGGGCGGCGCAATCGCATGGGGCGTGGCGCTGATGGGGCAGATGAACGGGCGGGTGACCCGCGCCGTGATCGCCAATGCGCCGCATCCGGCGATCTTCCAGCGGCTGCTCTACACCAACCCGGTCCAGCGCGCCGCGAGCCAGTATATGCGCGGGTTTCGCGACACCGCCAACGACGCGCTGGTCCGCGAGCATGGCCTTGGCGGCCTGCTGCTGCAGGAAATCCGCTGGGATGCGCCCGACAAGATGGAACCCGCCGAACGCGCGCGATTGCTCGAGGACTGGCAGGACCGCGATGCCGCCTTCGCGATGCTCAACTGGTATCGCGCCAGCCCGATCGACATCCCCGCTCCCGATGCGCCCTACACGCTGCCCGAGGGCTGGACCCCGCCACCGCTGCCGCCGCTAACCATCCCGACGCTGGTGATCTGGGCGCTGGACGATCTCGCGCTGCCGCCGGAAAATCTCGAGGGACTGGACGAGGTGGTGAAGGACCTCACCGTCGTCGAAGTGCCCGATTGCGGCCATTTCGTCCCCTGGGAAGCGCCCGGGCCGGTCAATGCGGCGATGGACGAGTTCCTGGGCCGGACGGCCTAGCCGGTCCACTCGACCCAGTTGCCGTGCGGATGCGCGGTGCCGAGCATGCGCCAATCCTCTCCGCCCGGCCAGTAGCGGACGGAGAGCTCGTGGCGGTGGGTATCGCGGTCGGCCTCGAGCGAGACCCAGGCGAGCGGTGCCTCCTGCTTGGCGCGCGCGCCGGCCTCGGTCATCATCGCCTCGATCCGCTCGCGCTCCTCGGGCTGGACATATTGCCAGACCACCGAATGCATCACGATGCGCGTGGTCCCTCCCAGCTCCGGCTCCGCCAAGGCCTCCTCGAGGAAATCCGCCGCGCCGCATCTGGCGATCTGCGGCGGCGCTGCGGCAGCCAGCGCGACCGCGGCATCCATCCGCGCGAAGCGGGTGGTGAAATCGGGCCAGATATAGGCCTTCAGCCGCAAGGCCTGATCGGGGTCGGTCAAATCCACCGGCGCGACATCGCAGCCCCTCGCTCCGACGATTTCGAAGCTTCCCGGCGGCGGCGGCGCGCCGCGCCATTCGGGCACGAGTTGCAACTCGGCATTCTCCGGCCCAGCCGTCACGCCACCCAGATCGAAGCGGTAGCGATCCATCATCAGATTGATCCCCGCGCTCGATCCCAGTTCGTAGAGCGCGAAACGCGGCGGCAGGCCCTTGCTCGCGAGCCACAGCATCGCCGCGGCAAAGCCCCAGGAACGCCCCGCCTCATTGGTCTGCGGCGGGCCGTCTAGCCACGGCAGCAGGAAGGCCTCGTGCCGCTCCAGCGTATCGGCAATCCGCTCGGCGGCATCGGTTGGCCCCAGCCCCTCGTAAATCGGTCGCAGAGCGGGCTCGGCTCCTGCAAGCTGCAGCGCATGCAGCCCGCCCGCGATGCGCAGCGGCAGCGCATCCGCCAGCGGCGGCCCCGCCCATTTGCGCACCCGCCGCATCACCGCCCCGCCCCGCTCGTCGCCGAGCAGCGCACGCAAGCCCTCGCACGCGCTGGCGGTGATCGGTGCCTGGTTGTCGCGGCAATAGGCGACCTGGTTGGCGAAGGCGCGCGCGACCGCGTCCGGACCCCGCGCCTGCGGATCGATCACCACGTAATCGGCCTCTTTCATCGCCATTGCCCTTTCCCTTGCCGCTGCCTATCTGCGCGACCATGCCCGACCTGCTGACCTTCGCCGTGCCCAAGGGGCGCATTCTCGACGAGGCGCTGCCCGTGATGGCGCGCGCCGGCGTGGTGCCCGAGGATGCTTTCCACGACAAGGCCAACCGCTCGCTGACCTTCGGCACCACGCGCGAGGACATGCGGCTGATCCGGGTGCGCGCCTTCGATGTCGCCACCTTCGTCGCGCATGGCGCGGCACAGGCCGGGATCGTCGGCTCGGACGTGATCGAGGAGTTCGATTACGACGACCTTTACGCGCCGGTCGATCTCGACATCGGCCATTGCCACCTCGCGGTCGCCGAGCCCGAGCGGGCTGCGGACAATATCTGCAGCGCCAGCCATCTGCGGGTGGCGACCAAATATCCCAACATCACCCGGCGGCATTTCGAGCGCCAGGGGATCCAGGCCGAATGCGTCAAGCTCAACGGCGCGATGGAGATCGCCCCGGTGCTGGGCCTGGCGGGGCGGATCGTCGACCTGGTTTCCACCGGGCGCACGCTCAAGCAGAACGGACTGGTCGAGACCAGTCGCATCATGGACATCTCCGCCCGGCTGATCGTCAACCGCGCCGCGCTCAAGACCGATCCGCGCGTCGGCGCGCTGGTCGAGGCCTTCCGTGCCGATGCTTCCGCCCGAAAGGCCGCGTAATGCGATTCCTCGATGCCAATGCCGATGATTTCGAGCAGGCCTTCACAAAGATCGTCCGCAACCGCCGCGACAGCGATGCCGATGTCGGTCGCGATGTCACCAACATGCTCAACGAAGTGCGCGAGCGCGGCGACGATGCGCTGGTCGAATACACCGCGCGCTTCGACAACCACCGCCTCACCAATGACGACGACTGGCGGATTTCGCCCGAGCAATGCCGCGCCGCCTATGACGCGCTGGACCCGGTGCTGCGCGACGCGCTCCAGCTCGCCGCCGACCGCATCCGTGCCTATCACGAGCACCAGCTGCCCCAGGACAGCGACCGCACCGATGACATCGGGATGCGACTGGGCGCGCGCTGGTTGCCGGTCGATGCGGCGGGGCTCTACGTCCCCGGCGGGCGCGCCTCCTACCCTTCCTCGCTGCTGATGAACGCGATCCCCGCCAAGGTGGCCGGGGTCAAACGGCTCGCGGTTACCACCCCCACCCCCAAGGGCGAGACCAATGCGCTGGTGCTGGCAGCCGCACATATCGCCGGGATCGACGAGATATGGCGCGTCGGCGGGGCGCAGGCCGTCGCCGCGCTCGCCTATGGCACCAAAAGGATCGCCAAGGTCGATGTCGTCACCGGCCCGGGCAACGCCTGGGTCGCCGAAGCCAAGCGCCAGCTTTTTGGCGTGGTCGGGATCGACATGGTCGCCGGGCCCAGCGAAATCCTCGTCATCGCCGATGCCGACAATGATCCCGAATGGATCGCCGCCGATCTGCTCAGCCAGGCGGAGCACGACCCGACCAGCCAGTCGATCCTGATCACCGACGATCTGGGTTTCGCGCGGATGGTCGAGGATGCGGTCGATCTCCAGCTGATGAACCTGCCCACCGCCAAGGTGGCGCGCGCGAGCTGGGACACGCATGGCGTGATCATCGTGGTCGATGAAATCGAACAGGCCTTGCCGCTCGCCGACCGGCTTGCCGCCGAGCATGTCGAACTCGCGGTCGCCGATCCGCAGGTGCTGTTCGACGGACTGCGCCACGCGGGCAGCGTCTTCTTCGGGCGGACCACCCCCGAGGCGGTCGGCGACTATATCGCCGGCCCCAATCATGTCCTCCCCACCGGACGCCGCGCGCGTTTTGCCAGCGGGCTGTCGGTGCTCGACTTCATGAAGCGCACCAGCTTCATCGACGCCGGAGCTTCCGCGCTGGCGGCGATCGGCCCCGCCGCGGTCGCGCTGGCCGAAGCCGAGGGCCTGCCCGCGCATGCGCGCTCCATCGAATTGAGATTGAAATGAACAAACCCGCCCGCAGTCAGGCCCGTTCGGCCGCGCGTCTCGCCGCCGTCCAGGCGCTCTACCAGATGCAGATGGAAAAGACCCCGCTCGCGCGGCTGCTCCACGAATTTCACATGCACCGCCTCGGCCACGAGGTCGAAGGCGAGGAATACGCCGACGCCGAGGTCGATTTCTTCGACGATCTGGTCGCCGGGGTCGATGCCCGCCGTGCGGAAATCGACGAGGCGCTGATCGCCAAGCTGGCGTCGGGCTGGACGCTGGCGCGGCTCGACAAGACCATGCTCCAGGTGCTGCGCTGCGGCACCTACGAGCTTATCGCCCGCCCCGATGTGCCCGTAGGCAGCGCGATCAGCGAATATGTCGATGTCGCCAAGGCGTTCTTCGACGACCGCGAGGCGAAATTCGTAAACGGCATCCTCGACGCCGTGGCCAAGGAAGTCCGCAGCTGACCGAAACCGATTTCATCGCCGCCCTGCGCGCGCTGGCCGCCAATCCGGCGGCGCGCGGGCTGGCGGATGATGCCGCGGTGCTCGCGTTCGGCGGGGAAACGCTGGTGCTGACGCATGACGTGCTGGTCGAGGGGGTGCATGTCCTGCCCGGTCAGGACGCCGCGGATATCGCCTGGAAGCTGGTCGCGGTGAACCTCTCCGACCTCGCCGCCAAGGGTGCGGAGCCGGTCGGGATCCTGCTCGGCCATATGCTCGGCGAGGGCGATGCGCGTTTCATCGAGGGTCTGCGCGAAGTGCTGGACGCCTATGACGTCCCGCTGCTCGGCGGCGACACGGTCAAGGGCGGTCCGCAGCGCAGCTGGGGCGTCACCGCGTTGGGGCGTGCGACGCATGTGCCGGTCCCATCGCGCAGCGGCGCGCAGGTGGGCGACGGCGTGTTCGTGACCGGCACACTCGGCGCGGCGATGCTCGGACACGATGCACTCACCGGCGGCGGCGAGGCCGACACCGCAGTCTATCTGCGCCCCACCCCGCTGCTCGCCGAGGGCCGCGCGCTCGCCCCGCTGGTCAGCGCGATGATGGATGTCTCCGACGGCCTGCTGCTCGACGCCTGGCGGCTCGGAACCGCCAGCGGGGTCACGCTGGAACTCGACAGCGCGGCGGTCCCCGTAGTGGACGAGACTCGCCGCAACGAGTGCCTGCGCTGGGGCGACGACTACCAGCTGCTCTTCACCGCGCCCGCCAATGCCACCCTGCCCGTCGCGGCCAGCCGGATCGGCACCGTCGCGCCGCTGGATCACGGCCCGTTGCGGCTCGACGGCCGCCCCCTCTCCCCCGAAGACGGGCTCGGCTACACCCACGGCTGAGCCCGACCGGGCATACTCAGGCTTCGGGCTTGTCACGCTCACATGCCGCTATATACCCTGCCCCATCATGCGCCCACACACTCGCGAGGGAGCGCATAAACATAAGCGGGGAGGGAAATTTTAGTGAACCTTGTTCTTATATCGATCGGGTTGGGACTGCTGGCCATTATTTATGGCTTCGTCACCAGCCGCCAGGTGCTGCGCGCGGGCGCGGGCAATGAGCGAATGCAGGAAATCGCCGGCGCCATCCAGGAAGGCGCGCAGGCCTATCTCAAGCGCCAGTACACCACCATCGCCATCGTCGGAATCGTCGTTGCCATTCTCGTCGGCGTGTTCCTCGGCATCATTCCGGTAGTCGGCTTTATCATCGGCGCAATCCTTTCAGGCGTGGCGGGCTTCATCGGGATGAACATCTCGGTGCGCTCCAACGTCCGCACCGCAGCCGCGGCGCAGAGCGGGTTGCAGCAGGGTCTCACCCTCGCCTTCCGCGCCGGTGCCATCACCGGCATGCTGGTCGCCGGGCTGGCGCTGCTCGCGATCGCGGTGTTTTTCTATTACCTCGTCGAAATTGCCGGCCATGCCGCCGACAGCCGCGAAGTGATCGACGGACTCGTCGGTCTCGCCTTCGGCGCTTCGCTGATCTCGATCTTCGCGCGCCTTGGCGGTGGCATCTTCACCAAGGCCGCCGATGTCGGCGCCGATCTGGTCGGCAAGGTCGAGGCGGGCATCCCCGAGGACGATCCGCGCAACCCCGCGGTCATCGCCGACAACGTCGGCGACAACGTCGGCGATTGCGCCGGCATGGCCGCCGATCTGTTCGAGACCTATGTCGTCACCGTTGGCGCCACCATGGTGCTCACCGCGCTGCTGCTCAGCAATCTGGGCGACATGCTGGTCCCGATGATGGCGCTGCCACTGCTGATCGGCGGGGTCTGCATCGTCACCAGCATCATCGGCACCTATTTCGTCCGCCTCGGTGGCGGCACCAACATCATGGGCGCCATGTACAAGGGCTTCCTCGTCACCGCGGTGCTGTCGATCCCGGCGATCTGGCTGGCGATGCAATTCGCGCTGGGCGATCTCAACATGGTCATCGGCGGCGAAAACCTCGCTGCGATCGATCCGGGCGCGCCGCTTGCCGAAGAAGGCACATCGTCGATCGCTCCCTTCACCGGCTGGGACCTGTTCTGGTCGGCGATGATCGGTCTGCTGCTGACCGGGGTGATCATCTGGATTACCGAGTATTACACCGGGACCAATTTCCGCCCGGTGCGCTCGATCGCCAAGGCTTCGGAGACGGGCCACGGCACCAATGTGATCCAGGGTCTGGCGATCAGCCTTGAATCGACCGCGCTGCCGACGCTGGCGATCGTCGCCGGGATCATCGGCGCCTACCAGTTCGCGGGACTGATGGGGATCGCCTATGCCGCCACCTCGATGCTGGCGCTCGCGGGCATGGTGGTCGCACTCGACGCCTATGGCCCCGTCACCGACAACGCCGGCGGCATCGCCGAAATGGCGGGCCTCGACGACAGCGTGCGCGAGAAGACCGATGCGCTCGACGCGGTGGGCAACACCACCAAGGCGGTGACCAAAGGTTATGCGATCGGATCGGCCGGCCTCGCCGCGCTGGTGCTGTTCGCCGCCTACACCGCCGACCTCGCCGAGTTCTTCCCGGCGGCGGACGTCGATTTCAGCCTCGAGAACCCCTATGTCATCGTCGGGCTGCTGCTCGGCGCGCTGCTGCCCTACCTGTTCGGGGCGATGGGCATGACTGCGGTGGGCCGCGCGGCGGGCGATGTGGTCAAGGATGTCCGCGACCAGTTCCGCGAGAACCCGGGCATCATGGCGGGCACTTCCAAGCCCGACTATGCCCGCACGGTCGATCTGGTCACCAAGGCGGCGATCAAGGAGATGATCATCCCCTCGCTGCTGCCGGTGCTGGCCCCGATCGTGGTCTATTTCGTCATCACCGCGATCGCGGGGCAGGAGAACGGCTTCGCCGCGCTCGGTGCTCTGCTGCTCGGCGTGATCGTCAGCGGGCTGTTCGTCGCGCTGTCGATGACCGCGGGTGGCGGCGCCTGGGACAACGCCAAGAAATACATCGAGGACGGCAATCACGGCGGCAAGGGCTCCGAAGCCCACAAGGCCGCAGTGACCGGCGATACGGTCGGCGATCCCTACAAGGATACCGCCGGCCCGGCGGTGAACCCGATGATCAAGATCACCAATATCGTCGCGCTGCTGCTGCTTGCGGCACTGGCCGGTGGCACGGTCTGACCGAGGCGATCTTTGCGAAATCAGGACCCCGTCCGGAGCGATCCGGGCGGGGTTCGCTTTTTACGGGGCTTTAGGGCTTTTTAAGCGCACCATTGCTAAGACACCGCCCGCGACACGTATTGTCGCGTTTTTAGCGAGGGTTGAGGCGTGGCCAGCATGGCATCCGACGAGCCCGGAGCGGCTATCGCTCTTGATCGCCAGGACGCGACCGGGGCCGACACGACCATCGCGTGGCTCGACGACCCCGCCGCGCTCACCACCGCATTCGTCGCGGAATGGCAGGCGCTGGCCGCCGATGCCGCCGCGCCCAATCCCTTCTACGAGGAATGGAACCTGCGCCCCGCTCTCGCGCATCTCGCGCGGCGCGGCGATGTCGCGCTGCTCACCTATCGCGAGGGCGGCACACTGGTCGGCCTGCTGCCGGTCGCGCGGGCCAGAAGCTATTACGACCGCCCGATCCGCCACCTGACCGGCTGGTTGCACGACAACGCCTTTTGCGGAATCCCGCTGGTCCGGCGCGGGTGCGAGGACGCGTTCTGGCGCGCCGCGCTCGAGGCCATGGACGATCGCGCCGGTTTCGAACTCTTTCTCCACCTGAACTGCCTGCCCGAGGACAGCCCGGTGACGCAGGCACTGCTCCGCATTCTTGGCAAGGCCCGCCGCTCCTCGACGGTCGTCGGGCGCGAGGAGCGCGCGCTGCTCTTTTCCCCGCTTGGCTCGAGCGCCTATTTCGAAGCCGCGATGAGCGCCAAGAAACGCAAGGAATTGCGCCGTCAGGCCAAACGGCTGGGCGAACTGGGGGAGGTGCAATTCGAGCGTCTCTCGAGCGCCGAAGGTCTCGATCGCTGGATCGACCGGTTCCTCGCGCTCGAAAACGCCGGGTGGAAGGGCGAGGAAGGATCATCGCTCGCCAGCCATGCGCCGGTCGCGGACTATTTCCGCGCGGCGCTGCAGGGCGGTGCGGCGGCGGGCCGGCTCGAGCGGCTGGCGCTCAACCTCGACGGGGCACCCATCGCGATGCTCGCGACCTTTATCGCCGCGCCCGGAAGCTTCTCCTTCAAGACCGCGTTCGACGAGCGTTACGCCAAATTCTCGCCCGGGGTGCTGCTCCAGCAGGAGAACCTCGCGCTGCTCGACCGCGCCGACATCGCCTGGTGCGACAGTTGCGCGGCGGCGAACCATCCGATGATCGAGCGGATCTGGCACGAGAAGCGCACCATCCTGACGCTCAATATCGCGCTCGGCGGACCGCTCAAGCGCACTGCCTTCCGGCTGATGAGCCAGCTCGAGCGCAGCGCCGAACCTTGCGAAAGGGACCATCATGGATAGCATCGCCACAGCCACCACTGCCGCGCCCGCGCCAGCGGTGGCCGACGACACCGCGCCCATCTTCGACGCCGCGACGCGCGAGCGGTTCGGTGAGCTCTATCCCGAGCAGCCGCATGTCCTGTCCCACGCGCTGGGCGTGCATCCACTGCTCGAGCTCGATAGCCTCGCCCGGCTGGCGGGTCGCCTTCCCGAGACTGCGATCGAGTACAATCGCGGCGACCTGCCGATCGGCGTCGATGGCAAGCCCGCTGCCACCGGACTGTCGATCGAGGACACCATCCGCAGCATCGCCTCGGCCAACAGCTGGGCGGTGCTCAAGAATATCGAGCAGGACCCGGCCTACGAGGCGCTGCTGCTGGGGCTGCTGGGCGAATTGCGCAGCCAGATCGAGGCCAGGACCGGCGCCATGCTCCGCCCGCAGGGGTTCGTCTTCATCTCCTCGCCCAACGCCGTCACGCCCTATCATTTCGACCCCGAGCACAACATCCTGCTGCAGGTGAAGGGTTCGAAGGTGATGACCCAATTCCCCGCCGGCGATGCCCGCTTCGCGCCCGACGAGGTGCACGAGACCTATCATTCGGGCGGCGCGCGCGAATTGCGCTGGCAGGAGGATCTGGCCGAAGGCGGTCGAGCCTTCGCCATCGGTCCGGGCGAGGCGGTGTTCGTACCGGTGATGGCGCCGCATTTCGTTCGCAACGGGCCCGACAGCTCGATCTCGCTGTCGATCACCTGGCGCAGCGACTGGAGCTTCGCCGAGGCCGATGCGCGCGGGCTCAACCGCGTGCTGCGCGGGCTGGGGCTGCGTCCCGCCGCTCCCGGGCGCTGGCCGCGCACCAATCGCAGCAAGGCCAACGCCTATCGGGTGCTGCGGAAACTCGGTGCGGTGGATTGACGCTGCGGCGGGCGATCCGCAAAGCGCCCGCCATGACCGAACCGATCCCCGATGATTCCACCCCCGCCAAGCTCGTAGCGGGGCTCGTCAAGCTGCTCACCGTGGCGCGCGAGGGCGAAGACCACTTCCTCGGCCAGCCGCAGCCCGGCGGGGTCGGCCGCGTGTTCGGCGGGCAGGTCATCGGCCAGGCGCTGCAGGCCGCGCAGGCGACCGCGCCCGAGGGCATGGGCGCCCACTCGCTCCACGCCTATTTCCTCCGCGGCGGCGAGGAAGGCGTCGACATCGATTACGAGACCGCGCGCGATTTCGACGGGCGCAGCTTTGCCAACCGCCGCGTGGTAGCGCGCCAGCAGGGCCGCCCGATCCTCAACCTCACCGCCAGTTTCCAGCAGCCCGAGGACGGGCTGAGCCACGACGAATACGCGATGCCGCAGGTCACCCCGCCCGAGGAGCTGACACCCGACACCGAGCTGCGGCGCGAGTTCATCGCCAAGCTCGACCATGTCTCCGAACTGCAGCGCGCGCTGATGCTGCGCCCGCGACCGATCGAGATGCGCACCAGCGACAGCCTGCACTGGATGAACAGCGAACCGCGCGCACCGCAGGCGCACAGCTGGTTCCGCACCGTCGCGCCGCTCCCCGCGCTCGGCGACGACCCGGCGATCCACCGCGCGGTCATCGCCTATGCCAGCGACTACACGCTGCTCGGTACCTCCGCGCTGCCCCATGGCCTCAGCTGGGCGCGCGGCGAATTGAACGGCGCCAGCCTCGACCACGCGATCTGGTTCCACCGCCCCGCGCGCGCCGACGAATGGCTGCTCTACGCCACCGACAGCCCGTGGAGCGGCGCGGGTCGCGGCTTCAACCGCGGACGGATCTTCGACCGCGAGGGCCGGCTGGTCGCCAGCGTCGCGCAGGAGGGCGTGGTTCGCCGCCGCAAGCGTTCGCCCTGCCCCGCCTGAGCCGCCGCCCGCGCAGCCAATTGCCCGGGAACGGCTTGGCGCTTATGCCGCTATCCTACCGACGCAGCATTTTCGCCCGCACAGACAAGGACCCGAGCATGGATTGGCAGCGCAACCAGCTGAAGTACAAACAAAGCAAACCCTCCATGCTGGGGCGCGGGATCGAGCGGCTGACGCACCCCTTCGGCAAGGCGCTCGCCAGCGTGGTGCCCAAAGCGCTGGTCGAGGCGGTGCTCAAGGGGCTCGACCGCGCGGTTGGCATGAAGGAGCTGGCAAAGTTCACCCACGACCCGCACGACCTCCAGGCCGCGCATGACGCCGCGAAGGGTCTGGTCCGCACCGCGCGCGCCATCAGTGCCTCGACCGGGGCCGCCGCCGGGCTCGGCGGCGCGATTTCGATGAGCGCCGACATCCCCGCCACCATCGCCATCGCCTTGCGCACCATCCGCGACACCGGCCGCGCCTATGGCTTTGCCGGCGAGGGCCCGTCGGAGAAGCTGTTCCGGCTGCAGATCCTCGAACTCGCCGCGCTCGACGATCCCGAAGTGCGCGCCGAGCGGATCGCCGCGCTCGAGGCGGGCATCGGTGGCGATGGCGATCTGATCCACGCCGGGCAGGAACACATCACCCCGGTGGTCGACCAGGCGGTCGAGCGCATCTCGCGCGCGCTTGCTTTTGCGACGATGCGCAGCCGCGCCGGGATGCTGGTGCCGATCGCGGGCTCGGTGGTGGGCGGGATCGTCAATTCCTCGTTCCAGAACGACGTCGGCAAGGCCGCCCGCTTCGCCTTCCTGGCGCGGCGGCTGAAGGAAGCCGGGCAGAGCGTCGGCTGACACTTGCGACACGCCGCGATGGCGGAAATGCGCGGATTGCGGGGCAAAGGTCAGCACCCAATGAGTGCAGCCGATCCTATTATCAGGCGGGATGGCGTGTGCCGATTGGCACCACAACTTGCGCGTGCAGTGGCTAGTTTGCTCGATGAGAGCGGACCCTTATAGCTGCCAGTCTGAAAACGACCCACTTGCGGATGTTGCGGGTATGCTCTTAGCGCGTCGGCTTCCACCATGCATGCGCGATCATGATCCAGCCCGCGACAAATGCCGCGATTCCAACCCAACCTGCGGCGAAGGGTAATGAGGGCGCGCAGTAGTCGAAGCAGGCCTGGTTTTGCCCGACCACTGGCTCGACTCCGAAAAAATCGGTGAACTGATTCCAATATTGCTGCCCCATAACCGCCGCGAAGATGTAGAGGTTAACGATCCAAGCTTGGATTATGCCCGCGACAAGTGCGACCAAGAAAAGCAGCATTGCAATGAGAAGCCGACGGTCGCGCCTCATATCCTATCTACCCCGCATAGCGACGGGGCATGCTAGTCTACACAATGTCCGCTTTCCACCCCGATTTCAGACGTTCGCGGCTCGAAGGGAAGCGCCCAGATGCGGACTGGCTGCTTTCTACGATTCTGCGCAAAAAGCTGACTGTCGGCAAACGACCCAATTGCAGACATCAGGGACATTTTGCCTCAGTCGTCGCCTCCGCTATTATTCGTAAAGCCTCATTGATCTGTGCCATCGGAATCTCGCTTTCCGAGCCTTGGTAAATCGACGCGACAAAAAGCCAGTTTCCCGAGCGGACTAAGGAGTTCGTTGTGTCGGGATAAACGCTCTCGACCATGCCGAGTGAATCCGTCTCGAAACGGATTGCACTTCCGCGCGTGAGCGACTTCAAGCGAGAATACTCTGGGTTGCCAAAAAGTTCATATATTCGATCGTAATCGTCGGGCCCCTGCGGAGGGCGCTCCACCAAGTCATCGAGGAATTCAACCGATAGCTGAGCAGCAATGACCCTGATCTCTTTCCTGATCTGGACCGCTTCATTGGTGGGGTAATATTCTCCTGAGAAAATCCTGAGGATGTAAGCTCCGGAGTTCGATACATATGATACCGCTGCGTTGCTTGAGCCTTCATCTACCAATATCCGGGTCAAGCAAACGCCGATGTCATTGCCATGCTCTGCAGATCGATCGTCGGCAGTCGGTGGACTGCAGCTGCTTAGAGCAAGCGCCGTCATACCCATTATAGCGGACAACGTTAAACTGATTTGGCGGTCGAATAACAACTGTTCAAACCCTTCTCTCAAGGAACACGGCCATATTCAATCGCCAGAGCTATTTGTAATACGCGCCGGTAGGTCCAGAGCCACCCCAAAATATGAGTTAGTGCGCAACGCGAATTGAGACCGAACAATGACTGCTTCCCACCCCATAAGCCGACAATATCGCCTGATCAGCTCCCTCCCCAAAGCCGACGTTCAGCCAGGCACCCAGTCTGGAAATTACCCAAACGCTGTGAGTGTGGTCAAACCATCGCCCCGGCGCACTGACCACCTTATCCCTCCGCCGAAGGGAAGGGACTATGGTGCCCCCTCACCCCCCCGCGTGGTAGAAGTCGTACACTTGCCGCGCCACTGCGGCGCTGATGCCCGGCACGCGGGTGAGGTCGGTCAGCGCGGCCGCCCTCACCTTCCCCGCAGTGCCGAAGTGCAGCAGCAGCGCGCGTTTGCGGGCCGGGCCGATGCCGGGGATCTCGTCGAGCGGGCTGGCGGTGATCGCGCGGCTGCGCTTGGCGCGGTGCGCGCCGATGGCGTAGCGGTGGACTTCGTCGCGCAGCCGCTGGAGGTGGAACAGCAGCGGCGAATTGACCGGCAGCGTCTTCTCGCGGCCATCGGGGAAGTGAAACACCTCGCGCCCCTCGCGGCCATGGTCGGGGCCTTTCGCGATCGCCACCAGCGGGACGTCCTCGATCCCCATCTCGGCCAGCGTGTCGCGCACCGCGCTCATCTGTCCCTTGCCGCCGTCGATCAGCACCAGATCGGGCCAGACCGCCTCGTGACCCCGGGAGGGCTTGGGCGCGGGCTTGCGCGCTGGCGCGGCTTCAACGTCCTCCCCGTTTTCTGACTCCGCCGCTTCCTCGCCCTCCGCCAGCCGGCGGAAGCGGCGCTGCATCACCTCGCGCATCATCGCGAAATCGTCGTTCCCCGCCGCGTTCCTGATGTTGAACTTGCGGTACTGGCTGTTCTCGAAGCCATCGGGCCCCGCGACCACCATCGCGCCCACCGCCTTGGTGCCCTGGATATGGCTGTTGTCGTAGACCTCGATGCGGGCGGGCGGTTCCTCCAGCTCGAGGAATTCGGCCAGCGCGCGGTTGAGCGTCGCCTTGGTGCCGGTTTCGGCCAGCCGCCGGTCGAGCGCTTCGGTGGCGTTGCGGCTGGCCTGTTCCATCAGCCGCCGCCGGTCGCCGCGCTGCGGGATTGAGATCGCCACCGCGTGCCCCGCCTTGGCCGCCAGCGCCTCGGCGATCAGTTCCTGTTCGGGGAGCACGCGATCGATCAGGATCATGCGCGGCGGAGGCACTTCCTCGTAGAATTGCAGCAGCACGTCGGCGAGCACGTCGTCATTGTCGATATCGCCGGTGTTCTTGGGGAAGAAGGCCTTGTGCCCCCAGTTCTGCCCACCACGGATGAAGAAGGCCTGGACCCCGATCTGCCCGCCCTTCGCGGCCAGCGCGAAGACATCGGCATCCCCCACCCCGGCGGCGTTGACCGCCTGGCTGCCCTGGATGAACGTGGCGGCGCGCAAGCGGTCGCGCAGGATTGCGGCGGTCTCGAAATCGAGCGCCTCGGCGGCCTTTGCCATCTGCTGCTCGATCTTGCCCTGCACCGCGCTGGATTTGCCCGCGAGGAAATCCTTGGCCTCGCCCACCAGCTCGGCATAGCCTGCCTCGTCGATCCGCCCGGTGCACGGCGCCGAGCAGCGCTTGATCTGGTAGAGCAGGCAGGGCCGGTCGCGATTGGCGAAGAAGCTGTCGGTGCAGCTCCTGAGCAGGAACAGCTTCTGCAGCGCGTTGATCGTCTTGTTGACGCTGCCGGCGCTGGCGAAAGGACCGTAGTAATTGCCCTTGGCGCGGCGCGCGCCGCGGTGCTTGCTGATCCGCGGAAAGGCGTGATCGGCGCGCAGCAGGATGAAGGGGAAGCTCTTGTCGTCGCGCAGCAGCACGTTGAACGGCGGGCGGAAGCGCTTGATGAACTGCGCCTCGAGCAGCAGCGCCTCGGCTTCGGAATTGGTGGTGACGATCTCCATCGCACGGGTCTGGCCGACCATCCGCTGGAGCCTGTTGGTGAGGTTCTTGACCTGCGTGTAATTGGCGACCCGCGCCTTGAGGCTGCGCGCCTTGCCGACATAGAGCACCTCGCCGCGGGCATCGAGCATCCGGTATACCCCGGGCTTGGGCTTGAGCGTCTGCACCGTCTCGCGGATCGCGGCGACGCCTGCCGCGAGATCGGGCTGCGCGCCCGCGAGCGTGCTCGTAGCGCGCCCCTCGTGGAAGCGCTCCTGGCCTCTCGGATCGTGCGGGGTTCCGGCGGGAGTGCGAGCCATGGCCTCCAATTATGCGCAAGGGCCGCGAATGTGAACCTCTGGCGCGATGTGGGGCGAAACCCGCAAGCAAACTTCTGCTTGTTGGCAGCGTCCGGTTTCTGCTTTGATGACGCGGACGGGCTCACGGCATAGGCGCGCCGCTGCCCGGGGCCGCCCCGGGGCCGCAAGGGGATCGAAGCGATGCAATCCGAAGCGATGGACACCAGAACCGCGCCACCCCGAACCATGGGCCTGTTCGGCACCGCGCTGCTGCCCGTCAACGGGATGATCGGCGCCGGCATCTTTGCGCTGCCCGCGACGCTGTTCCTCGCGGTCGGCGATTTCGCGCCGTGGATGATGCTGCTGGGCGGGCTGCTGTTCCTGCCGCTGGTGCTGGTGTTCGCCTGGCTTTCGGCCCGGTTCGATCACAGCGGCGGGCCGATCCTCTATGGCGAGGCCGCCTTCGGGCGCTTCGTCGGCTTCCAGGCCGGCTGGGCGCGCTATGCCAGCGCCATCGTCACCGTGGCGGCCAACACGCATGTGATGGTCTCCTATCTCGCCACGCTGTTCCCCGCGCTCGACGGCCCGCTGCTGCGCCCGCTGGTGGTGGCGGGTTTCATCGGCTTCATCACCGTGGTGAACCTGTTCAGCCTCAAGAGCTCGGTGGCGACGCTGGGCGCGCTGACCGCGGTCAAGCTGCTGCCGCTGTTCGCGCTGATCGGCGCAGGCCTGTTTGCGGGCGAGCCGAGCATGGGGCTGGTGCTGCCCGAATTCTCCGCCGCCGAAAGTATCGTCCTGCTGACCTATTACGCCTTCATCGGTTTCGAATATGTCGTCCTCCCCGCGGGCGAGATGAAGAACCCCAAACGCGACGTGCCGCTGGCGCTGGTCGCGATGCTGGGGGCGGTGACGCTGCTCTACATGCTGGTGATCTGGGCCTATATCGCGATCGCCCCGGTGGTCGGCGAAGGCGCGGACAACCCGCTGGCGGTCGCCGCACTCGACGCGATGGGGCCGGTGGGCGCGATTGCCATCGTCATCGCCGCGGCCTTCAGCATCGGCGCCAACAATTTTGCCGGCGGGATCAGCCTGCCGCGGATGACCTATGGCATGGCCGAAAGGGGAATGCTGCCGCGCTGGTTCATGGCGGTCTCGCCCAGGCTGGGCACGCCCGTCAATTCGATCCTGTTCTACGGCGCGGCGAGCATCGCCTTCGGGCTGTGGGAGGGCTTCATGGTGCTGGCGCTGGCGGGCACGCTGACGCGGCTGCTGACCTATCTGATCGCCGCCTTCGCGCTGCCGGTGCTCGAGCATCGCGAGGGGCGGATCCGTCCGGTCCGGACAGTCGTTTGCGCGCTTACCGTGGTGAGCACGCTGTGGGTTGCGACCCATGCCGATGCGCAGAGCTGGGCGGTGTTCGGCGCGCTGGTGGTGGCAGGAACGCTGCTCTATTTCCTCGCCCGGCAGGAGCGTCCGCCGCAAGCGGCGCCGCTCTGAGCGCCAGATGACCGATTACGACGCCATCATCCTCGGGGCCGGGGCCGCCGGGCTGATGTGCGCCGCGCGCTCCGGGCAGCGCGGCCTCAAGGTGCTGCTGCTCGAACGCGCCGAGGCGCCGGGCAAGAAGATCCTGATCTCGGGCGGCGGGCGCTGCAATTTCACCAATCTGGGTGCGGGACCGGCGAACTACATCTCGGCCAATCCCCATTTCGCCAAATCCGCGCTGGCGCGCTACACTGCGCGCGATTTCCTCGACCTGGTCGAGAGCCATGGCATCGCCTGGCACGAGAAGACGCTCGGGCAATTGTTCTGCGACGGTTCGGCCAAGCAGATCGTCGCGATGCTGCTGGCGGAGTGCGACCGCGCGCGCGAGAGCGGCGGCGGGGTCACGCTGCGCTGCGGCGAGGAGGTAGTCGAGGTCGCCGCGCAGGACGGCTACACCGTCCGCACGGAAGGCGGCACCTATCGCGCACAAAACCTCGTCATCGCCACCGGCGGGCCATCGATCCCCAAGATGGGTGCGACCGGCTTCGCCTACGAGCTCGCGCGCCAGTTCGGGCTCAAGCTCATCGAGCCGCGCCCCGCGCTGGTCCCGCTGACGCTGGGCGGCGACGACGTGCTGTTCCGCGAGATCTCGGGCGTCGCCGCGCCGGTGACCGCGACCGCCGGCAAGCAGGCCTTCAGCGAAGCGGCGCTGTTCACCCATCGCGGGCTCTCGGGCCCGGTGATCCTGCAGGTCTCGTCCTACTGGAAGCCCGGCGATCCGGTGACGGTGGATTTCCTCCCCGAGCACGAGCCCGGCTGGCTGCTCGCCGCCAAGCGCGTGACCCCGCGCCTCGGCTTACGCGCCCTCCTGCGCGACGCGCTGCCGCACCGCCTCGCCGATATCCTCGCCGAGCGGATCGGAATCGCCAGCGAATTGGGCAACGCCCCCGACGCCGCCCTGCGCGAGGCGGAGGCAAGCCTGGGGCGCTGGAGCTTCCACCCCAACGGCAGCGAAGGCTTCGCCAAGGCCGAGGTGACCAGCGGCGGCATCGCCACTGGCGAACTCTCCTCGCAAACGATGGCGGTGAAGAAACACCCCGGGCTCTACGCGATCGGCGAGGCGGTCGATGTCACCGGCTGGCTGGGCGGCTACAATTTCCAATGGGCCTGGGCGAGCGGCGTCGCCGCGGGGGATGCGGTGGGGGGATAGCGGGAAAGGGGAAGAAGATTCCACGGTCCGCTTTCAGGGCGGCGCAAGTCGGACCGGAACGTCCGGGACTGGGGTGGGAAGCGGTCAATCTAGCCTGCGCATCTTCCTCGCAACCCAAACAACTGGGACAGAGAAAAGAAAGATATAGGTAACCGCTCTCGCGCCCCACTCGTCGGTTACAAAATATGCGATTACACCACACGCTAACCCGAATAAGGACCAAGATTGCCAAGCCTTCATAACGCGGCTTTGGCATATGTCCTGAATGTCTGCAAATGGGTCGTAAGCCGAAAGGCAGCTTCGGGCAGCGGTACCGGATAAGCTGACGATACCATCTGATGTGCCCGCCGCGTAAGTTCCCAGCTTTTGCCGAACGACGAATATGGCCCCAAGATCCCGCTCTCGTCATTGCGAGGAGCGTAGCGACGCGGCAATCCATGGCGTGGCGTCGCGGGTGGTAACTCCGGTAGCGCCAAGCCGAAACCGTCGGTCAATGGATTGCCGCGCCGCCTGCGGCGGCTCGCAATGACGAAGGGAGGTCGAGCGCGGGGCGAAGAAGCCTGTGTGGGGGGGAACGGCGCGAACGCCCCCGCAAAATCAGCTCGGGGTCACGCCCGCGGCATGGTCCTGCACCAGTTCGTAGGCGCGCTCGTACCATTCGTTGCCGGGGTAGTTGGAGCCCAGCACCGCGGCGTATTTTACCGCTTCTTCCGGGATCCCCAGCGCGAGGCTGCTCTCGGTCAGGCGGTAGAGCGCTTCGGGTGCGTGGCTGGTGGTCTGGTAGGTGTCGACCACGTTCTGGAAGCGCATCTGCGCCGCGATCCAGCGGCCGCTGCGCTGGTAGTAGCGGCCGATCTCCATTTCCTTGCCCGCGAGGTGGTCTTCGACCAGGTCGAGCTTCAACCGCGCATCGGCGGCGTATTCGCTCTGCGGGAAACGGCGGTTGATCTCGGTCAGCGCGGTGCGCGCCTGCTCGGTGATCTTCTGGTCGCGCTGGACGTCGCTGATCTGCTCGTAATAGCTGAGCGCGATCAGGTAATAGGCATAGGGCGCGTCCTTGTTGCCCGGATGGATCGTCAGGAAACGTTGCGCCGACTGGATCGCCTTGTTGTAATCGGCGGCGACGTAATAGCTGAACGCACTCATCAGCTGCGCGCGGCGGGCCCAGGGCGAATAGGGATGCTGGCGTTCGACCTCGTCGAACAGCGCCGCGGCCAGCGTCGGCTGGTTGCGGTCGAGCCGCTGCTTGGCCACCGAATAGAGCGATTCGACATCGCGCGCCACATAGGCGGTATCCGCTTCGGCGCCCCCGGTGGAGGCGCAGGCGCCGGTGAGCAGGGTGGCACCGGCGAGCGCGGCGGCGAGGATCGGCTTTGTGGTCATGGGACAGGCCTATAGCCAGCGCCGCGCTGAACGCCAAGTGAAGGTATGGGGTCGGCAGCGCTTAATGCCCGCCTGCCATGCCGGCCCGGCGTCCGGGCCTCAGTTCACGCCTTCGGGCGCATCCCACAGCAGGTGGCGGTTTTCCAGCAGCACCAGATTGTTGCTGCGGATGATCTCGCCCTTGGTGCGATAGCCGAGCAATTGCTCTTCATCGGTATCGGGATTGTTGATCAGCACGCGCAATTCCTCGGAGGAATAATCGCTCAGGCCGCGCGCGCGCTCGATCCCGGTGCCGTCGTAGATATGCAGCACGTCGCCGCGCGCGAAATCGCCATCCATCGAGACCACGTCCGAGCGGCAGATCGGGCGATCGCCGCTGGTGAGCGCCTTGGCTACCGCCTTGCTGACCGACAGGCTGCCGGCCATCTGCAGCCGGTTGGCGATCCAGCTGTCCCAGCCCGACATCGGATTGGGATGCGGCAGGACCTTGGTGGCGCGGCGCTCGCCCGAAAGCACGGTGCTGAGCGGGCGGTCGGCATCGCCCTGCGCGATCCAGGTGGTGCAGCCCGCTTCCTGCGCCATATTGGCGGCCAGCAGCTTGGTCTCCATGCCGCCGGTGCCCAGCGTGCTCTTGCCCTTGGTCGCAGCCATGTATTTCGAGACATCCGCGACCTCGGGCACGAATTGCGCCTCGGGATCGTCGGGATTGCGGTCGTAGAGCCCGTCGACCCCGGTGAGGATGATCAGATCCCGGGCGCCGATCATCTGCGCGACCTTGGCCGCCAGCCGGTCGTTGTCGCCCACCCGGATCTGCTCGGTGGTGATCGAATCGTTCTCGTTGACGATCGGCATCACCCCGGCTTTCAGCAGCCGGTGGACCGTGTTGCGGGTGTTGAGGAAGCGGCGATGGTCCTCGAAATCGCCCAGCGTCAGCAGCACCTGCGCAATTTCCATCGCGTATTCATGGCCCACCGTACGGTAGGCGTTGAGCAGAACCGGCATCCCGCAGGCGGCCGCCGCCTGTTTGTCGGATAAACCGGCGCTCTCGGGCGTTTCCCCTACAACGCGCAAGCCCAGCGCCACCGAACCGGAGGAGCAGATGATGACGTTGATGCCCTCCGAGCGCAGCCGGGCCACATCCTCGAGCAGCCGCTGGAGGAAGCCGAACCGCGGGGTGAGCAGGTCCTGGTTGGCCAGCAGGGCCGAACCGATTTTTACGACTACGCTGCGTTTGGTCGTCACAGTAGAAATTCCGCCGGGTTGAAAGCAATGGGATTTCCACATAGATAGCGATGGTGCAGCGCACAACCCGCAAGGTTGAAAACTCTTCGACTATCGCACCGTATCAATTGTTTGAATTCGCCGGAAAACATTCTTTCCCTATTGGGCCCTTCGCTCGATCAAATAGATTTGAAGATCGACAAATATCGCGCAATTATCGCAAGGAGCGACTTATTACTTTCTCGAAAATACTCATGATCGGTTGTGGCAAGATGGGCGGCGCCTTGCTCGACCATTGGATGACCGGCGGCGAAAACTTCACCATCGTCGATCCCGGCCTGACGAGTGCGCCAGATGGCGCGCGCCTGCTTGCCGATCGCGCCGCGCTGGGCGACGAGCGCTTCGATGTCATCGTCGTCGCGATCAAGCCGCAGATGATCGACGACCTGATCCCGCCCTATCGCGAGCATCTCGAGCCGGGCGGCTACGTCCTCTCGATCGCCGCGGGCACAGCCGCCGAACGGATCGCGCAGGCCATGGGCGGCGCGCCGGTGGTGCGGGTCATGCCCAACCTTCCCGCCGCGGTCGGTCGCGGGGTCAGCGGGCTCTACGCCGATCGCGCCGCCGAAACCGATCCGCTGACCCATGCCGAGGCGATGATGCGCCGCGCGGGCGCCACCGTCACCGTCGACAGCGAAGACAAGCTCGACAGGGTCACCGCGGTCGCGGGCTCGGGCCCGGGCTATGTCTTCGAGATCGCCCGCGCCTATGTCGCCGCGGCGATGGAGATGGGCTTTTCGGAAGGCGAAGCGCGCGCCATGGTGCTGGGCACGATGGGCGGCGCGGTCGCCATGGCCGAGGCGCATGGCGCGCCCGACCTCGAGACCCTGCGCAATTCGGTCACCAGCAAGGCCGGCACCACCGCCGCCGGGCTCGACGCGCTCAATGGCGACGATCTCATTTCGGCCCGGATGCGCGACACGCTCGCCGCGGCCTACAACCGGGCGGTCGAGCTGCGCTGACCAGGCCGCTCCCGCTCCCTTCCCTCCTCCTGCAAGGAAACCCAAGATGAACGACCAGACACTCGACCCGCAACTCCACATCCACGAGCTCGGAAGCCGCGCCCGCGCCGCCGCACGCCAGCTGCTGACCGCCAGCACCGAGGCCAAGAACACAGCTTTGACCGAAGCCGCCAAGGCCCTGCGCGCGGCGATGCCCGCGCTGCTCGCGGCCAACGCCAAGGATGTCGCCAGCGTCGAAGGCAAGAAGGACGCCAGCTTCATCGACCGGCTCAAGCTTACCGAGGACCGCGTCGAGGGCATGGCGAGCGCGCTCGAGGAAATCGCCGAGCTGCCCGACCCGGTGGGCCGCCTGCTGGCGCAGTTCGATCGCCCCAACGGGCTCAAGATCGAGCGCGTCGCGGTGCCGATCGGGGTGATCGGGATGATCTACGAATCGCGCCCCAATGTCGGCGCCGATGCCAGCGCGCTGTGCCTGAAATCGGGCAATGCGGTGATCCTGCGCGGCGGCAGCGAGAGCCGGTATTCGACGCGCGAGATCGTCGCCTGCATGCAGGCCGGGCTCAAGGCCGCCGGGCTCCCCGCGGATGCGGTCCAGACCGTCCAGACCACCGACCGCGCCGCGGTCGCCGCGCTGCTCCAGGCCGATGAATTCGTCGACCTGGTGATCCCGCGCGGCGGGCGCGGGCTGGTCGAGCTGGTCCGCGACCAGGCCAGCGTGCCCACGCTGCTGCACCTCGACGGCAATTGCCACAGCTATGTCCACGCCGCGGCCGACATCGACAAGGCGGTGGCGATCATCCGCAACGCCAAGCTGCGCCGCACCGGCGTCTGCGGCGCGACCGAGAGCGTCGTGGTCGACCGCGCGGTGGCGGGCGAGGTCGTCCCCAAGCTCGCCGAGGCGATGGCAGGCGAATGCGAATTGCGCGGCGATGCCGAAGCGGTCGCGCTCGATGACCGGCTGAACCTGGCAAGCGAGGAGGATTGGGACACCGAATATCTCGGCCCGATCGCATCCGTGAAGGTGGTCGATGGCCTCGAGGAGGGCATCGCCTGGGTCGATACGCACAGCTCGCACCACACCGACGCCATCCTCACCGAGGATGCCGACGCCGCGCGCCGCTTCATGACCGCGATCGACAGCGCGGTGGTGATGCACAACGCCTCGACCCAGTTCTCTGACGGCGGCGAGTTCGGCATGGGCGCCGAGATCGGCATCGCCACCGGCAAGATGCACGCCCGCGGCCCGGTCGGGCTGGAACAGCTGACGAGCTTCAAATACCTGGTGCACGGGGACGGGCAAACGAGAGCGTAGTTTGCTTCCGCAAGCGCATCCGCGCTCGCGATATCCTCGGCCCTGACGGGCCTGCGGGCGCGCGGTCGCGCTTGCGGGCCCGAGGGCCCGTGCTCCGCCACCAAGCCAACCGACTAGCGCAGGGACGACGCCGCTGGCGTCGCAAGGGCGACCGCCCGCCCGAGCTTATGCGAGGATAGCCAAGCCGACGGATGTCGGCGTCGGCGCTTGAGGCTAAAACAAAAAACCCCGCATTTTCCTACACGCCGCAAATCTGCTTCATCCTCGTGGATGACCGACCCCGACTCGCCCGCGCCCGCCGCGCCACCCGCCCCCGCCCCGCAAACCCCGCACTCGCCCCGCGGCACGCTGCCCGCTTTCGCGCCGGTCCCGCGGCTCAAGCAGCGCTCAAACGGCTGGACGCCCGCGGTGCAGTGCGCCTTTATCGAGGCGCTGGCCGACACCGGCAGCGTGGCGAGCGCCTGCCGCGCGGTGGCACGCGCCGATCACGGCGCCTACCTGCTGCGCCGCCACCCGGAGGCGCGCGAGTTCCGCGCCGCCTGGCAAGCCGCGCTCGATCTCGGGGTCCAGCGGATCGAGGACGTGGCGATGGAGCGCGCGCTCAACGGGGTCGAGGTCCCGGTCTATTCCTATGGCAAGCTGGTCGGCACGCGCGTGGTCCACAACGACCGGTTGCTGATGTTCCTCCTGCGCAACCGCGCGCCTGAACGTTTCAGCGAGGGCCGCGCGAAGGGGCTGAGCGGGCTCGACGCGATGGAACTCGCGCGGCTCAAGAAGCAGTGGCACCGGGAGTGGCGCAAGGCCTGGGAGGCCGAGAGCGCCACGCGCGCCGCCGAGGAGGAGAAGGAGAGCTACGAGCGGATCGACGCCTGGATCGACACCATGCACACCAATCGGATGCGCCGCATGAGCCCGCGCGCCCGCGCCGCGCTCGACGAGCACAACCGGATCATGGCGGAAGACAGCGCGGCGGGCTACGACCCGTGGACCGACCCCGAACACCCCGACTACGGCGGCGGCGCCGCGCGCGCGGCGGCAGACGGGACCGAAGCGATCCGCCTCCCCCCGCCCGGCTGGGGCGAGCAGGAGGCGGAGCCCGAGCAGGATGCCGGAGCGCGCCGGCATGGGCTCAAGGATGATGGGTGGGAGTAAGGCGCGCTGCCGAACTGGCGAGCGCAAGTCCGGGCCGCGCAGCGGACCGCAAGGCCGACGGCCGCCCGAGCCTATGCGAGGAAAGCCAAGCGGGCCGGATGGCCCGCGCCCGGCGCCTGAGGGCGCAAACAAAAACTCAAGCCACAAGCGCTAGAGCTTGAAGCAATGCTCCCGATGCCACGCGAGGAACGCCGGATGCGGGCGCTCCGCTGCGCGGCTTGGCGCCACGGCCTTGCGCGTCGGGTTGATGATCGCCTCGATGCTCGCCGGATCATTGACCTGCCGCGACACCATGATGTCGAGATCGTCCGTCAGCCCGATCAACCCCCGGTCGAACATCCAATGCGCGGTGCCCGACAGCGCGAGCCCGTTGCGGATGCTGTCGGGCCCGCCGCGCTCGACCGGGCGGATATGCGCCGCCTCGGCCTCCAGCCGACCACCGCCGTTGACAAGCTTCCACCCCGTCACCGCGCAGCGCCCGTCATAGGCCTGCAGCACCGCGCGCCGGAAGGCCCGGTCGCGGAACGGACGGTTGAGCAGCGTCTGCACCATGGGCCGCTCGACCTCGAACGGCATTTGCGGATTGTCCTGCACAAGGTTCAGTGGTGCGGGATCGCCCGTGCGCGGCAGCGTGTCGTCCTTGGGCAGGCCCAGAGCGATGATCCGCGCGAAATCGGAGTTGGAGAGCGGGCGCACCGCAGCCTGTGCATTGGCCAGATCGCGCTCGACCGGCTGGCCATCGACTTTGTGCGGAACGGTCGGCGAGAACGGCAGATAACTGCCCTCTTCGATCAGCGCGCGGTAGCGGTCCGATATGTCGGGATCGGGAATGATCCGCTCAACCTTCGCCACTGCGAAGAAGCCCTTGGACTGCGGCAGCTTCACCGGCTCGCGATAGACGATCCAGTCGCCGACCATCTGCTTGGCGCGGCTGAGATAGCTCTTGGGAAACTGGTAATGCACTTCGGGGATGTCGTCGTAGATCGACCCATCCTTGTGCATAAAAACGCCGAAGGTCATAACTTACCTTCGCGTAACTCGTGCAGTCGAGCAATCGCCTCTTCACAAACCTGCAAAAATTCTGATGCGCCGATCATTTTGAATACTTCGCCTGCTTCGCGATATCGCACTAATGCCTCTTCAATATCAGGCTCACGAGCATGGTCGAATTTTTCCGCATGAACCGCGAAAACTGATGCCGTATATAAATTGATCTCTGCCCACCGCCGCGGATTAACATCGCGAGTGTGAATATATCCTGCAGCCGCATAGGCGTTGAGACTTCTCATAAAATACAACTCAGTCAATCGATCGTCGCAACTCTGAGCATGGTGAAAGAACAATCCTGCAATCTCAAACTGAATGTCCGCAAATCTATCTGAGAAAATAGTCTCCGGGTAAGTTTCCAACGCAGCCTGATATTCAGAAATAGCACGGATACGGAGGAATGAGCTCTCGTATGCGTCTTCGGAGCGCATCTGAGCTTTCCGCCTCAAAAGCCGCGCAACATTCGCTTTTGCACCACCCCAAACCTCGATGTCTAAATTTTCTTCGCTTGCCGACACTGCCAACATGAAATTATGCATCGCTTGATCGTAAATATCCTCAGCATTTACCAATCCAGCCTTATAAAGCAGAGAGCTACCTAGACTATTCGCCACGTGTTGCAAAAGTTGCGAAGCATTATCATCTTCAGCACAGATTTTTTTAAATTCTTGAAGAACTCTAATTGCCTCTTCTATAGGCTCTACATCCTTATTATTTCGACCGACAGCCATTAAGCAGTTCGCCAAATTTACGGCGCTACTCACTTGCTGGAAAGGATCTCCGACCGCTTTAGCCCCAGCCAGTGCGTCACGAGCAAAAGAAGTAGCTTCATAAATGATTTCTTTCGAACGCCCAGTCTCCGTCCGATCGGCAAGATTTCTTAAAACAAGTCCGAGACGATAAGCAGTCTTTGACTTCTCCAAAGGATCCGAAGCTACAATTTCAAGCTTCAACAATCTGCGCAGGAGGCTTGCAGAAACGTCAAATCTTCCGGGTACACTTCTAAGCGAAACCTCGTAGATCCGCCAGGCCGTGGTTCCCAGCGACAAAGCTTGAAGGTTTGCGTCAAACGGAGCGAAGAAATCAGCTGCCTTCTCGAAGGCCGCGAGCGCGGAATCTGCATCACCCTTGAGTAATAATGCATCGCCTCGAGCGATCCGTATCTCCGACTGCTTTCGAATTGCATCAATCGTTTTAGATTGTTGATGAAATTCTTCCGCTTCTTGGAGGTAACGATCAACATCGTCAAATTCCCCATTGCTAAGAGCTTCTTCGGCCTTTTGCTTGGCAGCATCTACCTTAGCATCGTCGCTTTCAAGTGATTTGATCTTGGATTTGAGTTCGCGCCACTCCTTCGATTTTGTTCGAAGAAAGGAATCGAGTTCGCCAAGTTCAGCATCAGGATTATCGTGTTCAAACTGCCGAGCAAGCGCTTCAATCAGATTTCTTGCGTTATGGAATGCGTCATTGAGGTCACTCGGGCGCGATTGATCGAATGAGCCTGCGCATCTCTCCAGTTCCTCGTCCGAAATTTTCAGGGTTAGGATAATGGGATCGACAGTCGCAGAATGGGGGTTCGGTACCTTACCGGTCTCTAGTTCGCTTATTCGCCTGACTTTACTTGGGGTCTCGTAGGCATCTTCGGACAGTTGAAGTTGCGTAAGGCCAGCCGCCTTCCGCTTTCTTCGGATAAGGTCTCCAAGCGACTGTCCAAAGCTCGTTTCCGCCAAAACCACATACCTTCCGCATTTTTTCCGCATTGATTCCGCCGAACCTGCATCGCGAGATTTGAGACTATCAGCGGGTCACGGATTGGCGTGACAAGCTAGAGGATAGGGTAAATGTCTTTCGATCTCAAATTGCAGATGGTCTTTATAGCGGCGAGACTTGCTGGTTCGCTTATTGCACTTTACGTGCCTGAAATGGCTGACGGAGTTGTGCTTAGCATCCAGGTTTTTCGCCTCTGGGTCTCGATTTTGACCTTCGTCCGTAATATCAAATCGAAACGGGAAAAATGCGCAACCAGCAAAGATGCGCTGTCCTACTCCTACCCATCCGCAACGCCGCGATAAACGCCTCCTGCGGAATCCTCACCTTCCTCCCGCCTACGCGAGGACAGGCCGCCTGCGGCGCTCCCGCATCCTCAGAATGAGGTCACTCTTCGCCCATCCGCAGCGCCGCGATAAACGCCTCCTGCGGTATGCTCACATTCCCATACTCGCGCATCCGGGCCTTGCCCTTCTTCTGCTTGTCGAGCAGCTTCTTCTTGCGGCTGATGTCGCCGCCGTAGCATTTGGCGGTCACGTCCTTGCGCAGCGCGGCGATGGTTTCGCGGGCGATCACCTTGCCGCCGATCGCGGCCTGGATCGGGATCTTGAACAGGTGCCGCGGGATCAGGTCCTTGAGGCGCTCGCACATCCCGCGGCCGCGCTCCTCGGCGACCGCGCGGTGGACGATCAGGCTGAGCGCATCGACCGGCTCGTTGTTCACGAGGATGCTCATCTTGACGAGATCGCCTTCGCGCAGGTCGATCTGCTCGTAGTCGAAGCTGGCATAGCCGCGGCTGATGCTTTTGAGGCGGTCGTAGAAGTCGAACACCACTTCGTTGAGCGGTAGCTCGTAGGTCACCTGCGCGCGCCCGGCCACATAGGTGAGATCGGTCTGGATCCCGCGGCGGTCCTGGCACAGTTTGAGGATCGAGCCGAGATAGTCGTCGGGCGCGTAGATCACCGCCTTGATCCACGGCTCCTCGATCATCTCGATCCGGCTGGGGTCGGGGTAATCGGCCGGGTTGTGCAGCTCGATGACCTTGGCGTCCTCGTTCTTGGTGTGGCCGAGCTGGATGCGATAGACCACGCTTGGCGCGGTGGTGATGAGGTCGAGATCGTATTCGCGGGTCAGCCGCTCCTGGATGATCTCGAGGTGCAGGAGGCCCAGGAACCCGCAGCGGAAGCCGAAGCCCAGCGCGGCGGAGCTTTCCATCTCGTAGGAGAAGCTGGCGTCGTTGAGCCTGAGCTTGCCGATGCTCTCGCGCAGCTTCTCGAACTCGGCGGCGTCGACCGGGAACAGCCCGCAGAACACCACCGGCTGGACTTCCTTGTAGCCCGTCAGCGCCTTGGTCGCGCCGCCCTTGACCGTGGTGATGGTGTCGCCGACGCGGGCCTGCTCGACCTCCTTGATCTGCGCGGTGATGAAGCCGATCTCGCCGGGGCCCAGCTCGGGCAGTTCGACGCGCTTGGGGGTGAAGGCGCCGACGCGGTCGATCAGGTGCTGCGTGCCGCCCTGCATGAAGCGGACGTTGAGGCCCTTTTTCAGCACGCCGTCGATCACCCGGACGAGGATGACCACGCCCAGATAGGGGTCGTACCAGCTGTCGACCAGCATGGCTTTCAGCGGTGCCTCGCGGTCGCCGATGGGGGGCGGGATGCGCTTGACCACCGCCTCGAGCACCTCGGCGATGCCGATGCCGGACTTGGCGCTGGTGAGCACCGCCTCGTCCGCGGGGAGGCCGATGATGTCCTCGATCTCGGCCTTGACCTTGTCGGGATCGGCGGCGGGCAGATCGATCTTGTTGATGACGGGGACGATCTCGTGGTCGTGCTCGATCGACTGGTAGACGTTGGCGAGCGTCTGCGCCTCGACCCCTTGCGCGGCGTCGACCACCAGCAGCGCGCCCTCGCACGCGGCGAGGGAGCGGCTGACCTCGTAGGCGAAGTCGACATGGCCCGGCGTGTCCATGAGGTTGAGGTGGTAGGTCTCGCCATCCTCGGCGGTGTAGCGAAGGTTGACCGTCTGGGCCTTGATGGTGATCCCGCGCTCGCGCTCGATGTCCATGTTATCAAGGACTTGCTCGCTCATCTCGCGCAGGGTGAGCCCGCCGCAATGCTGGATCAGGCGGTCCGCCAGCGTGGACTTGCCATGATCGATATGCGCGATGATGGAAAAATTGCGGATCTTGGAAAGGTCGGTCATCGCCCCCGCGCATAGCCGCGCTGGCACCCCGCGCCAAGCGGCAGATTGGCGGGGCGGTCAGTCCTTGCGGAGAGGTTGTGCCGGGGCTTCGCTCGCCAGCTTGAACCGGGGGTAGCTGCGCGGTGCTTCGCCGATGCTCGACTTGCCCGGGGGCAGCGCCTGCAGGGGCGCACCCGCAGCGGCCAGTTCGTAGGGGCTGACCCGCGCCCGCGTGCACAGCCCGCCCGCGCCATCGTCGACCAGTTCCTGCTCGAACTCCACACCCTGGGTGTCGTCCATCGTCCGGGTCACAGTGCAGACCGCAAGCTGGCCCTGCCCGAAGTCGAGCACGAACAGCGTCCCTGCCGGGACATCGCACAGTCCCTGGATCATCGCACCGGTGCGCGACAGATTGCGCAGCGTGACATCGTAGTAATGATCCTCGTGGATCACCCCGACCTTTCGGAACACGGTCCGCCTGCTGGCGCGCTGGCTGCCGCTGTCGGTGGGTGCGAGGCGCCATTCGCCGCGGGCGATTTCCTCCAGCACCTGCGGCGCGGCAAGCGCTTCGGAGAACACGAAGCCCTGCGCCCCGGCAATTCCGAGCGTCTTCAGTTCGTCGAGCAGGCCGAGCGCATGGACCCCGGCTGCATGGGTCTCCATCCCCAGCGCCTCGGCCAGCGCGACGATCGCGCGGACCATGCCCATATCGCCACGCTCATGCCGCACCGAGGTCTCGAAGAAGCCGGAACCGATCTTGACCGCCGTGAAGGGCGCGCGGCGCAGATAGCCGAGCGAGGTGAAACCGGTGCCGAACTCGTCGAGCGTCAGCCGCACCCCGAGCTTGAACAACGCCGACAGCGCGGTGTCGACTGCGCAGGCATCGCCCTGCAGGATCGATTCGCGCAGTTCCAGTTCGAGCCGCGCCGGATCGAGCCCGGTCTGCTCGAGCACTTCGGCGACCATTGCCGCGAAACCGTTGGCGAAGAACTGGACCGGCGAGATATTGACCGCCACCTGCAGGCTGGCGGGCCAGCCGAGCGCATCCTCGCAGGCCTTGCGCAACGCCCATTCGCCGATCGGGACGATCAACCGGCTGCCCTCGGCGACAGGGAGGAAAGTTTCGGGAGCTACCCGCCCGCGTTCCTCGTCCTGCCAGCAATATTGCGCTTCGAGACCAGTGACGCGGTTGTCCGCCAGTGCGACCTGCGGCTGGTATTCGAGCGAGAAACGCCCGCTCTCCAGCGCCTGCGCCAGATCCTCTTCCATCCGCTTGCGCAGATTGGCTTCGTGTTCGAGATCGGCGGCGTAGAAGCGGAACTGCCCCCGCCCGCCGTTCTTCGAGGCGTAGAGCGCCAGATCCGCGGCGCGGGTCAGTTCATCGCGCTCGACCCCGTCATAGGGGGCGATCGCGATCCCAACCGAACAGCCGATGGTGCAGCGCCCTTCCTCGACCGAATAGGGTTGCGAGATCATCGCGATGATTTTCTTGGCCAGTTCGCCCAGCTCGCCGCGATCGTCCATGTCGGGGATCAGCAGCTGGAATTCGTCACCCCCCAGCCGGCCGATCTCGCCGCGCCCGGCGATCACCGCGTGGAGCCGCTCGGCAACCTGCTGGAGCAGCTGGTCGCCCGCCGCATGACCGAGCGTGTCGTTGACCTGCTTGAAGCGATCGAGGTCGAGCATCAGGATCGCCGCCTGACGCTTGGCGACGCGGAAGGCGGCCAGGGTGGAGTCGATCCGCTGTTCCATGCGGTGGCGGTTCGCCAGCCCGGTCAGCGAGTCGAACTTGGCCAGCCGCGCCGCCTCTTCCTCGCTGCGGAATTCCTCGGTGATGTCGAAGCCGGTTCCGCGGAAGCCGAGGAATTCGCCCTCGGCGTCGTAATGCGGCCTGCCCGACAGGCGCAGCACCACATCGACCGACTCCCGGACCGATCCCACGGTGAGGTTGGAAAAGGATTTGCGCGTGGCGAGCTTGAGCCCGAGCGAGCGCCCGTCGGCTTCGCCATCCGCGGGCACGAAATGCGCCTGCAGGGGATCGCCCACCAACTCTTCGACAGCGATCCCGAACAGCGCCGGTATCGATGGGCTGAGATAAGCGATGCGGCCTTGCGCATCGGTGGACCAGAACAGGCTGGCCCCGCTGGCTTCGAGCTGCTCGACGAGCGCAAGCTTCTCGTGATCGACAAGATCGCTTGCCACGGGATCGACCACGCTTTCGACCGCCGTCTCGACGGGCGACGGGGCGGCGCTCTTCCGTGCTTTGAACAATTCGGAAAAGGGCATCGACCCCATGGTCCGTCAGCCTTCCTGCGGTGTAACTCGGACGCTCGCGGGGTTTCTACGATCCGGCCTTCAGGCCTTTAGCGAACCTTCCCGAAAGTAAGCGTCAATGGTTAGCTTTTCGATAAGGGCTCCCCCTTGTTCAAGCCGCTCGATCAGGCTGCGTGACGCGTGCCGGTTATCGCCCGCGGCGGACCGACCTCGACCTCGACGAATTTGCGCGCACGCGGATTGTCCGCCTGCTGTTCGCCGAACAGCATGGTGTAGGCATCCTGCGGCAGAGCGGTAAGCGGTCGGCCTGCTGCCTCGATCTCGTAAGGTGAAACGCGGTGGCGGGTGCACCAGCCGTCCGCACCATCGCTGATGAGCGGGGTCTCGAACTCGACCCCCTGGACCGAGCCGCGCGAGCGGCGCACGACCGCGACCGCCAATTGCCCGCCACCCAGATCAATCACGCATTGGGTACCGAGCGGGACCTCCGCCAGACCCTCGATCATGGCGCCGGTCTTGGACAGATTGCGCATCACCGCGCGGTAGCGGTAATCCTCGATGACAACCCCGATGCGGCGGAAGACGGTGCGGCGATCGGCGCGGTATTTCTCCGGCCCGCGCGCCTCGTATTCGAGCGAATTGTTTTCGAGCCGCGCGACGACCTCGTCATTGGGCATCGCGGCGGAGAAGATATAGCCCTGGACGTGGCTCGCCCCGCGCTCCTTGACCAGCTCGAGTTCGTCCTTGGTCTCGACCCCCTCGGCCACGGTCTGCATGTCGAGCGCCTCGGCAAGGCCGACGATCGCGCTCATGATCGCACGGTTGTTGTTGCCGCTTTCGGTCGCCCCGCGCACGAAGCTCTGGTCGATCTTGATCTTGTCGAAAGGGGCGGTGCGCAGGTAGCTGAGTGAGGAATAGCCGGTGCCGAAATCGTCGAGCGCCAGCCTGACGCCGATCGCCTTGAGCTCCTCGAACATCCGCTGGGTTCGGCCCGTATCGCCCAAAAAGACCGACTCGGTGATTTCCAGCTCGAGCCGGTTGGGATCGAGACCGGTCGATTTGAGCACCCGGGCGACGATGGCAGAAAAATCGTCATGGACGAACTGGATCGCCGAGACGTTGACCGCGACGCGCAGCGGCACCGGCCAGGCTGCGGCATCGCGGCACACCCGCTCCAGCGCCCAGTCGCCCAGAGCCTTGATCTCGTTGATCTCCTCGGCAACCGGGATGAACTCGGCTGGCGGGATATTCCCCTTGTCGGGGTGGTCCCAGCGCATCAGCGCCTCAAAGCACGACACCTTGTTGGTCCGGACGTCGATGATCGGCTGATAATGCATCGCCATCTCGTCCTTGACGAGCGCGTCGCGCAAATCCTCCTCGACCTGGCGCCGGTGATTGGCGCCGTCCTTCAGATCGCTCGAATAGAAACGGTATTTGCCGCGCCCGCTGCCTTTGGCGCTGTAGAGCGCCAGATCGGCTGCCTTGACGATTTCCTCGGAATCGAGGCCATCATAGGGTGCAATCGCCACGCCGATCGAAACGCCGATAATCGCGCGCAACCCGTTGATCGAATAGGGCTGCGACAGCATCTGGATGAGCTGGCCGCTGAGATCGCCTAGCACCCCGCGATCGTCGATATCGGGAAGCATGATCTGGAACTCGTCGCCCCCGACCCGGCCGATATCGCCCATGTGGCCGACCATCTGCTGCAGCCGTGCCGCGAACTGCTTGAGCAATTCGTCGCCCGCCGGATGACCCAGCGTGTCGTTGACCTGCTTGAAGCGGTCGAGGTCGAGCATCATCAGCGCGCAGCACTGCTTGGAATTGCGATAGGATTTGAGCGTCTTGTCCAGCCGCGTCTCCATCCGGCGGCGATTGGACAGGCCGGTCAACGAATCGAATTGCGCCATCCGCTCGGCATCGCGCTGCTTCTCGCGGCTGGAGGTGATGTTCTTCGCACTACCGCGGTAACCGGTGAATTCGCCCGCATCGTCGTACTGCGGCTTGCCGGCGATCTCCCAGAAGGTGGTCTCGGTTGCTTTCTTGACCGATACCGGCAGTTCGGAAATCGAATTGCGCGCGCTCAGCAGGAAGGCAAGGGGCCGCCCCTCGCGCTGGTCGGCGCCATCGGAATCGGTGGTGAAAAGCTCGGTCAACGGCGTGCCGATGATATCATCGGGTGCCCAGTCATGCGCTTCGCAGGCCGAGCGGGTCAGATAGGTCAGCCGGCCATTGGCATCGGTCGCCCAGAACCAGCCGAGCCCGGCCTTTTCGAAAGTGTCGAGCAGTTCGAGCCGGCGCACGGCATCATCGCTCGCGATGGGAACGACCTGCTGCATCGGGCCCGCCCCGTCGTTCGCTCCTGCATTGCGTGAAACACGCGAGAAAAAACCGCCCATGGCCATCTGCCAAGGCCTCCTGATTTGCATGCTGCCGGTCGCGAACCGTTGTTCTTGAGGTTCCGCCCTAAGCGCAAATTCTTGACGAATGCATAACCATCCGCAGTGAGCCGTTGCGCTTGCCAGCGGCGAGCCCTCGGGCCATGTTCGCGAGCGGAGGGTCGAACATGCGCCATATTGCGATCATCGGTTCCGGACCCGCTGGCTATTACACGGCGGAAGCGGCCCAGAAACGCTGGGGAGACGCGGTCAGGGTCGATATCTTCGACCGGTTGCCGGTGCCCTTCGGCCTGATCCGCACCGGCGTAGCGCCCGACCACCAGTCGATCAAGGGTGTGGCGCGCCGCTACGAGAAAACCGCGCTGAGCGATCACGTGCGCTTCGTCGGCAATGTCACCATCGGCGAACACGTAAGCGTGGCCGAGTTGCAGGCGCTTTACGATGGTGTGATCCTCGCGACGGGCGCACCCGAGGATCGCGCGCTCGGGCTGGAGGGCGAAGACCTTGCCAATGTCTTCGGCAGCGCAAGCTTCGTGGGCTGGTACAATGGCCATCCGCAATTCGCAGGCCTCGATCCCGATCTCTCCGGCAAGCATGCGGTGGTCATCGGAATGGGCAATGTCGCGCTCGACGTGGCACGCATCCTCGCCAAGACCGAGCGCGAATTCGCCGCTTCCGACCTGGTCGCGCATGCGCTCGATATGCTGATGGCGAGCGGGATCGAGACCATCACCATTCTGGGTCGCCGCGGACCGCACAACATCATGATGACCCCCAAGGAACTGGGCGAGCTGGGCCAGCTCGATCGCGCCAGCCCCCGCGTCGACCCCGTCGATCTGCCGCCGATCGACGAAGACGCCTTGCTCGACCCGGGCCTGCGCAAATCGGTCGCGCATCTTCGCAGCTTCGCGGCGATCCCGGACAGCGAGCGCGCGGGCAAGCCGGTCGGCATCCACTTCGATTTCTACGCCAGCCCCAAGGCTCTGCTCGGCGAGGACGGCAGGGTCAGTATGGTCCGGGTCGAGCGCACCGCGGTTATGGGCGGGCGCCCGATCGACACCGGAGAGACATACGAGCTGCCCGCCGGTCTGGTGGTGAGCTGCATCGGCTATCGCACCACCCCCATCCCCGATGTGCCCTTCGACGAGCGCGGCGGCCACTTCTCCAACGAGGATGGCCGCATCGCTCCCGGCCTCTATTGCGTCGGCTGGGCAAAGCGCGGCCCATCGGGCACGATCGGGACCAACCGCCCCGATGGCTATGCGGTGATCGATCTGGTCGCCGAGGATATCGGTGACGGCAGCGACAAGCGCGGCCGCAAGGGCTTCGACGAGCTGGCCGAGGCGCGCGGGCTGGACGTGGTCTCCTTCAGCGACTGGAAGAAGATCGAGGAGGCCGAGATCGCCGCCGCGCGCGAGGGCGCCCCGCGCGAAAAATTCGTCGATATCGCCAGCATGATTGCCGCGCGGGACTGATTGGCCGATGAGGCCGCATGAACCCGCAGCACAGGAACCCCGCGTGAGCCGATCCCAGCACAAGGCCATGACCGCCACCATCGAGATGGTCGAGGCGGGCGGTCGCACATTGCGCGTTGCGCATTGGCGGCTCGACGAGCCGTCCGATCACCCCCCGATCCTGTTCTTCAACGGCATTGGCGCGAATATCGAGGCGGTCTCGCCGCTCGCCGAGCGGCTGACCGATCGCGGCTTCGTGATGTTCGACATGCCGGGAACGGGCGAAAGCCCCGACCCTTCGGTGCCTTACAACCCCTTCACCATCAGCTGGACCGCGACGCGGATTCTCGACCACCTCGGGCTCGACGCGGTCGATGTGATGGGGATCAGCTGGGGCGGCGCGATCGCGCAGCAATTTGCGCTCCAGCATCCCAAGCGCACCCGCCGCGTCGTTCTGGTCGCGACCACGGCGGGCATGTTGATGGTTCCCGGCAAGCCCACCGCATTGGGCAAGATGGTCGATCCGCGCCGCTACACCGATCCCGAATTCATGAATGAGCATTTCATGGCGCTCTACGGCGGAATGGCGAAGCGCGAGGGCAGCAAGGCCGATCATATCGGCAGGCTCAAGCCGCCTTCCCCGCGCGGCTATTTCTTCCAACTGCTCGCGATGCTGGGCTGGACCAGCCTCCCGGCGCTGCCCTTCCTGAACAAGGAAGTGCTGATCATGATGGGGGAGGACGACAACATCGTCCCGCCGATCAACGGCACGATCCTGGCCGCCGCGATCCGCAATTTGCGGCTGGAAATGTTCGCGGGCGGTGGGCACCTGTTCCTGTTGACGCATGCCGATGAAAGCGTAGCCTGCCTGCGCGACTTCCTCGACGCTCCGGACACCGAAGCGGAGCGGAAACGCGCGGCATGACGCGAGATCCGGCGGTTCAACGCCGGCAACAAATGTAGGGAGTTCGATGGAGTCAGCGCAACCCGATCCGCTTGTCAGGCCGATATCGAGTCAGTTCCCTCCCACCACTACATCAGGCTCCCGCCCCGCCCATGGCGAAGGCGGCGCGCTGGACCGGACCGGCTTCGCCTGGGCAGTGTTCGAATGGGCGCGCAATCCCTATTACATCCTCATCGTCATCTATGTCTTCGCGCCCTATTTCGCGCGCGACATCATCGGCGCGGACCTGCTGGCTAGCGGTGCGCTGGACGATCTCGACCCCGAGACCGCGCTGGCGACCGCCAATGCCCAGGGACAGGCGACGATCGCCTCGGTCACCAAATGGGCCGGCATGATCGCCGCGCTGACCGCGCCCTTCCTTGGCGCCGCGCTGGATCGCGGCGGACGGCTCAAACCGGTGCTCGCGGTCGCACTTACGACGATCGCTGTAAGCTCGAGCCTGTTGTGGTTCGCCATGCCCGGCGGTCAGGGCCTTCCGATCCCGGCGATCATGGCGCTGCTTGTGATCGCCTATGTCGCTTTCACCTATTCCGAGGTGACGACAACGCGATGCTCAGCGTTTCGGGGCGACCGGACCGGTTGTCGATGGTTTCGGGGCTTGGCCTAGGGCTAGGCAATCTCGCGGCGACGTTGATCTTCGTTGCGCTGGTGGTGCTGTTCGTCCTCCCCGCCTTGACGGCCTGGCCCTTCGCCGCGCCGCTGTTCGGGATCGACCTCGCCGAATTCGAACACATGCGCCTCGCCGGGCCGATCTGCGGCGTGTGGCTGGCGGTGTTCTCGATTTATTTCTTCCGCCACGCCAGAGATCCCGGCGTGCCCGGTGCCAGCTGGCGCAAGGCGCTGGTTGACGGCGCCCTGAGCGTACTGCGGACGTTGCGCGAGGCGGCCCAATACCGCGAACTGATGAAATTCCTGGTCGCACGGATGTTCTATGCCGATGCGATGGCGGCGCTGCTCGCGCTGGGTGCGGTCTATGTCGCGCTGTTCCTGGGCTGGGGCTTCCTCGAGATGCTCTGCTACGCGATATTCGCCTCGGCCTGCGCCTTCTGCGGAGGGCTGTTCGGGGGCTGGTTAGACACCAGGATCGGGGTAAAGCGCGCACTGGTGGTCGAGATCGTCGCGATGATGCTGGCGATGACGGTGCAGTTGAGCATCACCCGCGACAGCCTCGCGTTCGGCCTGGTCGAGAACTACACCGTCTGGGACGGGCTGGCGTTCCAGACCTTGTCCGACATCGTCTATCTCTCGCTCATCAGCGTGGTGGCAATCGCCGCCACCGCGAGCCTCTCCTCGAGCCGGTCGATGCTGGTCACGCTGGCCCCGCCCGGGCGCAGCGGCGAGTTCTTCGGGCTCTACGCCATCGCCGGGACGATCACGGTGTGGATGGGGCCGCTGCTGGTCCAGTATTTCACGCTCTGGTTCACCGACCAGCGCATCGGCATGGCCTCGATCGTGATCCTGTTCCTGATCGGGCTGACCACACTGCTGTTCGTGCACATGCCCGAGCGCAGTGGTCGCACGGCCTAGCACGGCCCAAACGACAATTTCTGGACTCATCGGTTGCAATGTGGAACCTTCCTCGGCGGAGAGAGGAGCACAATATGCCCGCATTCGACCTGATCATTCGCAACGGCACCATCGTCGATGGCACCGGAGACAGCCGCTTTACCGGAGACATCGCCATCAGGGACGGCCTGATCGCGCAGGTCGGCACGGTCACTGGCGACGCTGCCGAGGAAATCGATGCGCAGGGGCATCTGGTCACCCCCGGCTTCGTCGACATCCACACGCATTACGACGGCCAGGCGACCTGGGACCAGGAAATGGCGCCCTCGAGCTGGCACGGTGTCACCACCGTGGTGATGGGCAATTGCGGCGTCGGCTTCGCCCCCGCGCGACCCGACCAGCACGAATGGCTGATCGGGCTGATGGAAGGGGTCGAGGACATCCCCGGCACCGCTCTGGCCGAAGGCATGACCTGGAAGTGGGAGACCTTCCCCGAGTATCTCGACGCGCTCGAGGAACTGCCCCGCACCGTCGATGTTGCCACCCATGTCCCGCATGGCGCGGTCCGCGCCTATGTCCTGGGCGAGCGCGAGCGGCCCGGCGCGGTCCCCACCGCCGATGACATCGCGAAGATGGCGCAGATCGTCGAGGAAGGCGTGCGCGCCGGAGCGCTGGGCTTTTCGACCAGCCGCACGGTGATCCACCGCGATATCGACGGCGAGGTCGTCCCCGGTACCACCGCCACCGCGGAGGAGCTGATCGCAATCGGCCGCGCGATGGGCCGCGCCGGACACGGTGTGTTCGAAATGGCCAGCGACATGAAGCGCGAATGGGACGAATTCGGCTGGATGGGCAAGATGAGCCGCGAGACCGGCCTCCCCGTCACCTTCGCCGCGCTGCAATCGATCGCCAAGGAAATGCCGCTCGACGAGCAGATCGCCGCGATGCGCGCGGAGAACGACAATGGCGCGAACATCGTCGCGCAGATCGCCTTGCGCGGCAATGGCATCGTGATGGCCTGGCAGGGCACGGTCCACCCCTTCCGCTTCCGCCCCAGCTTCCAGGCGATCGAGGAACTGCCCTGGGAGGAACAGCGCGCGAAGCTGCTCGACCCGGAATTCAAGGCGCGGCTGCTGGCGGAGGAAAACGACCTGTCGCAGGTCAATCAGGACATCCTGCCGCTGGTCATGGTGGTCTGCGGCGGATGGGCGATGCAATACCAGATGGACCCGGATTTCGACTACGAGCCCCAGTCCGACGAGAGCATTGCCGCGCGCGCGGTAGCGGCAGGTAAAGCGGGCGAGGAATACGCCTACGACCTGCTGTGCAGCGACGAGGGCAAGGGCTTCATCTACCTGCCGATCCTCAACTACGCCGATGGCAATCTCGATTTCCTCGAGACGCTCCAGCAGGATGACGACACGGTCAATTCGCTCTCCGACGGCGGCGCGCATTGCGGCACGATCTGCGACGCCGCCTCCCCCACCTTCATGCTCCAGCATTGGGTGCGCGATCGCGCGCGCGGCACTATCGGGCTCGAGAACGCGATCAAGCGCCAATGCGCCGACACCGCTCGGCTCTACGGACTCGAAGATCGCGGCGTAATCGCGCCGGGCTATCTCGCCGATCTCAACATCATCGATTTCGAGCGACTGAAGCTGGGCAAGCCGTGGCTTGCCTTCGACCTGCCCGCGGGTGGCAAGCGCTTGCTGCAGAAGGCCGAAGGCTATGTGGCCACCATCAAGAATGGTGCAGTCACCTTCCGCGAAGGCGAATGGACCGGTGCCGCGCCCGGCGGGCTGATCCGCGGCCCGCAGCGGGTCGAACTGGCGGAGGCCGCGGAATGAAGGCCATCCGCACCGGCGCGACGCCCTCCACGCTCGAGGCGCTCGAATATGTCGATGTCGATGACGCCCCGGTCCCCGGCCCCGGCGAAATCACCGTGGCGCTCAAGGCCAGCTCGCTGAACTACCACGATTACGCCGTGGTCAAGGGCATGATCCCCGCCACGCAAGGCCGCATCCCGATGTCCGACGGGGCGGGCGAGGTGGCCGCAATCGGTGATGGCGTGACCGAATTTTCGGTGGGTGACAAAGTGGTCAGCACCTTCTTCCCCGACTGGCTCGATGGCGCGCCGCCCAAGACTGCCTTTACCCGCGTGCCTGGCGACGGGGTCGATGGCTATGCGCGCGAACACGTGACCGCGCCAACTGCGTGGTTCACCCGCGCCCCCGCGGGCTTTTCGCATGCCGAAGCGGCGACGCTGACCTGCGCCGGCCTGACCGCCTGGCGCGCGCTGTTCGTCGATTATGCGCTCAAACCGGGCGACACGGTGCTCGTCCAGGGCACCGGAGGCGTGTCGATCTTTGCCCTGCAATTCGCCAAGGCAGCAGGCGCGAAGGTGATCGCCACCAGTTCATCCGACGCAAAGCTCGAGCGGGTGAAGGAACTTGGGGCGGACCATCTGATCAATTACAAGGAGGTCGAGGCATGGGGGCCCAAGGCGCTGGAGCTGACCGGCGGGCGCGGGGTCGATTGCGTCGTAGAGATCGGCGGCGCAGGCACGCTCGACCAGTCGATGCTGGCCTCGAAGATCGGCGGGCATGTCGCGCTGATCGGTGTACTGGCGGGGTTCGCCGGGCCGGTCCAGACCGCATTGCTGTTTTCCAAGAACCTCAAGGTTCAGGGCCTGACGGTGGGCAGCCGCGCGATGCAGCAGGACATGATCGCCGCGATCGAGGCCAATGGCATCCGTCCGGTGATCAGCGATACCTTCGCCTTGGAGAACCTCGCCGAGGCCTTCCGCCACCAGGAAGCGAACCGCCATTTCGGCAAGATCGCGGTGGATATCGGCTAGCAACGACACTCTAAGCCGGTTTTAAGGATCCTGCGCTAACACGGACGCGATGTTCGAGCGCCCGGCCCTATCCACCGAGTCCCCCGCCTCTGCCCAGCGCCCTGTCGGAGGCTTGGCGGCAAACGCTGGCCGCTTTGCCACAATCGACGCGCTACGCGGCGTGGCGGCGATCGCGGTGATGCTGTTCCATCTCGACACCGACGCTCGGCTGGCGATGCCCGGCGGCTATCTCGCGGTGGATCTGTTTTTCGCACTGAGCGGCTTCGTCATCGCGCATTCCTACGCCGGGCGACTGACCGACGGGATGGGCTTCGGGACATTCATGCGGCTGCGTATCGCGCGGCTGTGGCCGATGCTGGCGTTGGGTGGTGCGCTGGGGATCGCGCTCCACGGCGGACATGCGGGGATGCTGTTCCTGCTGCCCAATCCGCTCTCCCCTGCCATGCTCTATCCGGCCAACCCGCCCTACTGGTCGCTGCTGCTCGAGATGGCGGCCTATGCGGTCTTCGCGCTGGTATGGGGACGAATGGGCGCACGGGGACTTGCTGCCATGATCCTCGCCAGCGCGGCCATTCTGGTGTTCTACGCGGCGGGACCCGACAAGCTGCTGAGTTTCGGCGCCGAGTGGGGCGTGATCCTGCCCGGCTTTGCGCGACTGGGCTTCGCCTTCGGGATCGGCGTGGCGGTGTACCATTGGCGCAAAGCGAGACCGCCGCGTCGAACGACTGCGCTCGCCTGGGCGCTGCCGGTGGTCTTCGTCGCGATCTGCGCGCTGGTTACGCAGGCCAATTGGCCGGGTCTGCTGGCGATCCTGTTCGTGATGCCCGCGCTGACCTGGCTGGCGACATGCTGGGAAGTTCCGCATACCCGCGCCGCCGGCTTCCTCGGCGATCTGTCCTACCCGCTCTATTGCATCCACCTGCCGCTGCTGGCCTGGGCGTCGGGGATGGGCTTCGCGACCGCCATGCTGGTGGCGCTGCCCTTCGTGGCGCTGTGGCTCGACCGCAGTGTCGACGTGCCGGCGCGCGGGGCGCTCAAGCGATTGCTGCTGCGGAGGCCCGCGACCTCGCCGACGCCTTCCGCCACCTGATCGCCAACAAGCACCTCGGCAAGATCTCCGTGGAAATCTAGTTAGGTGTGACGTTGGTGTTCCCAAGGAATTGCTCGTGTAGCCCCGTCACTATACCTATGCGATCCAGGATGTTTTCAAGCATCGGTGCGAAATGGGTTCGTAGCGCCACATCACCAAAATAAGCGAACAGTTCTTCTGACACTACGATCACAATTCTTGACAGGGAAAGGAGCCCTTGAGGTCGTGGAGTAGACCAGTCCATACAAGGCTTGTAGAAACCTGATCCATCGAACCGCTCGAGATGGTGCGAAGCAATGTCGCCCCAATTCCCATGAACAGCCGTCGACATACCAGCGAAAATGCCGAGGTATGCCTCACCCCAGCCAATCGCATCGGCTTTCTGGAATAGGTCTCGATCAGCCCAGTTTCGTTTGTTCAGGGGAGGTTGAGACAGGTCGACGTTTGACGCGTGAGCAAGACGCTCGATGGACTCAAGCATCCTACGCTCAATCGGAAGGGGCGCATCGCCGCGCTTGGAGATATTCGCGTCGATCTTTTGTTTCAGCCGTCGTTCGTATCTTAGCGAATAATCGATATACGAGCGAAACGTGCCCTCGTCCCCATGCCGGACTAGAAAGACAACATTGGTAGCCGTTTCGAATATTAGGCGTGCGATTATTTCTGAAAGCTCACGCCGATGCTGACAAGTTTGATCAAGATATCCTTGAACCAGCTTAACCAGTCTTACTCCATTTCCGCCAACTATTGCTTGCTCGAGGTTCCATCCTCTCTCGTCGTGATAGATGCTGCATGCAATTGTCAGATAGGATGCCGCTTCGACAAGGAGGCCGACGCCCACCCCAACAAACTCCCCTTCCGATACTGTTTCCCGAAGCAGCCCTTCATCGACCTCGACTTTCTCGATTTCGGGAAACAAAGATCACACCCGCATCGGCATCAGCACGTACAGCGCAGGCGCGTCCTCGCTCTTGCGGATCAGCGTCGGCGCACCGGCATCGGCGAGGTGGAGTTCCACCGTATCGCTGTCGATCTGGCTGAGGATGTCTTTCAGATAACCGGCGTTGAACCCGATTTCGAAGGGCTCGGAGGAATATTCCGCCGACAGTTCCTCGGCGGCGGTGCCGTTGTCGGGGCTGGTGACGGTGAGCGTCACCTTGTCTTTCTCCAGCCCCATCTTGACCGCGCGGGTCTTCTCGGTGGCGATGGTCGCGACGCGGTCGACGCCCTGGAAGAAGCTGCGCGGATCGACCCTGAGCAGCTTGTCGTTGCCGGTCGGGATCACCCGGCTGTAATCGGGGAAGGTGCCGTCGATGAGCTTGCTGGTCAGCACCACTCCGCCGGTCCCGCCGAAGGTGAAGCGGATCTTGCTTGCCGAAAGATCGATCTGGACTTCGCCATCCATCGCCTCCTCGAGCAGCTTGCGCAGTTCGGCGACGGCTTTGCGCGGCACGATCACGTCGGGCATGCCCTCGGCGCCCTCGGGACGCGGCAGGGTGAAGCGCGCGAGGCGGTGGCCGTCGGTGGCGGCGGCTTTGAGCACCGGCTGGTCTTCGTCCGAGACGTGGAGGAAGATGCCGTTCAGATAGTAGCGCGTCTCCTCGGTCGAGATCGCGAAGCGGGTGCGGTCGATCAGCTCGGCCAGCGTCTTGGCGGGCAGCGCAAAACTTGTCGGCAGATCGCCTTCGACGATCATCGGGAAATCGTCCCGCGGCAGCGTCGGCAGCTTGAATCGGCTGCGCCCGGCCTTGACGTCCATGCGGTTTTCCGCGGTTTCCAGGCTGACCTGGCTGCCTTCGGGAAGCTTGCGCGCGATGTCGAACAGCAGATGCGCCGAAACCGTGATCGCGCCGGGCTCGTCGACACTTGCGGCGGCCATATGCTCGACCACCTGCAGGTCCAGATCGGTCGCCATCACCTTGAGCGAACTGTCGGTGCCCGCTTCGATGAGCACGTTGGAGAGGATCGGGATAGTGTTGCGCCGCTCCACGACCGATTGGACGTGGGAGAGGCAGCGCAGCAGCGTCGCGCGTTCGATGGTGGCCTTCATGGTATCGACTATCGTCCCTCTGAAGGGCGCAGGACAGGCCGGAATCGCCCCACCAGCGCCGGAATATGTCAGCGAGACCTTAGCGGGGCTGCCACACCGGGCAAGGTTCAACCTGTAGTGCGCGGGATTCCTTGGGGATAAAGCGAGCGAAACCGGCCCGCGCGACGCATTCGCGTCATCGCCGGACGGCCGCAATCGCTCGCAGCCTCACCCCAGCATCGCCATCCCGCCGTTCACATGGAGGGTCTGCCCGGTAACATAGCTCGCCTCGTCGCTGGCAAGATAAGCCACCGCCGCGCCGATATCCTCGCCCTCGCCCATCCGGCCCATCGGGATGCGCGCATTGAGCGCGTCCTTCTGCGCTTCGGGCAGTTCGCCGGTCATCGCGGTGCGGATGAAGCCCGGAGCGACGCAATTGACGGTCACCCCCCGACTGGCGAGCTCCTGCGCCAGGCTCTTGGACATGCCCGTGAGCCCGGCTTTGGCGGCGGCGTAGTTCATCTGCCCGGGATTGCCGGTAGTGCCGACCACGCTGGTGATCGAGACGATCCGGCCATGGCGGGCCTTCATCATCGGCCGCGCGGCGGCGCGCATCAGCCGGAAGGCGGCCTCGAGATTGATCCGGATGACATCGTCCCACTCCTCGTCCTTCATCCGCATCGCCAGATTGTCGCGAGTGATGCCGGCGTTGTTGACGAGGATGTCGATCTTGCCGAGCGTGTCGATCGTAGCGGGGACCAGCTCCTCGACCTGCTTGGTGTCGGAAAGGTTGCAGGTGATCTCGACGTGATCGCCGCCGACCTCATCCATCAATTGCTCGCGAAAACTGCGCAGCTTGCCGCCGTTCGAACCCGACAGCGCCAGCCGTGCGCCCTGTCGCGCCAGCGCATAGGCGATCGACGAGCCGATCCCGCCGCTGGCACCGGTGACGAGGGCGGTTTTTCCTTCGAGCGAGAACATCACGAGCACTCCTTTGCAAAAGCTTCGAGGTCGGCCATCGTCACCAGGCTGGTGACCTGCGCATCGCCGTCGATCCGCCCGACCATCGGGCCCAGCACCTTCCCACCCACTTCGACGAAATGTTCTACCCCGTCGGCGCGCATGGCAAGCACGCTTTCGCGCCAGCGGACCCGCCCGGTGACCTGGCGGACCAGCAGATCGCGTTCCTCCTGCGGGTCGGTGACACGCGCGGCGGTGACATTGGCATAGAGCGGCACGGCGAAGCCCTGCGGCGGGGTGCGTTCGAGCGCCTGCGCCATCCGCTCGGCGGCGGGCTGCATCAGCGAGCAGTGGAACGGCGCCGAAACCGGCAGCTTGATCCCGCGCTTGATGCCGTGCTCCTTCGCAAGCGCAATCGCGCGATCGATCGCATCGACATGGCCGGAGATGACGACCTGCGTTGGATCGTTGTCATTGGCGATCTCGCAGACCTCGCCCAAGTCATTGAAGGCGGCGGCGGCCTCGGCGAGCGCGGTGGCCTTGTCGATATCGGCGCCGAGCAGCGCGGCCATCGCGCCGATACCGACAGGCACCGCCTCCTGCATCGCCTGGCCGCGCAGCTTGAGCAGGCGAGCGGTATCCCCCAGCGTGAAGGAGTTGATCGCGCAGAGCGCGGTGTATTCGCCCAGCGAATGCCCCGCGACGCAAGCTGCGGTCTCGGCCAGCGCGACGCCGAATTCTCGCTCGAGCACACGCAGCGTCGCGATGGCGTTGGCCATGATCGCGGGCTGGGCGTTGGCGGTTAGCACCAGCTGGTCTTCGGGGCCCTCGCGCATGATGGCGGAGAGCTTCTGGGCCAGCGCGTCGTCGACCTCTTCGAAGACTTCGCGCGCGTGGGCGCTGGCTTCGGCGAGATCGACTCCCATGCCGACCTTCTGGCTCCCCTGGCCGGGAAAAATGAATGCTTTCATGCCGGTTCTCCTCTGGGGGCAAGGCCCCTATGCGGCGAGCACCGGTTCGACAAGGCCGAAGGGGACGATGCGGTTCTCCGCGCTGTGCCCGATCCGCGCACGGCCCAGATATGGAATGCCCGAGCGGTGGCACCAATCCTGCACGATGGCCACCGCATCGGCACCGAAGGCGCGATCGTTTTCAGGCACCTTGGAGACCTCGCCCAGCCTGATCCCCGCGATCCCGTGAAGGTGCTGGGTCACATGGAACATCATCCGGTCGATGGCATAGAGATGCTCCGCGACTTCCTCGATCATAACCACATGGCCCGCGAGCGGGGGCATGAACTCGGTCCCGACCAGCATGGCCAGGGTCATCAGGTTGAAGGCGACCGCTGGCTCGCTGCCGATGCTACCTTCCTGCCCCGAAGAATCGCCCGCCAGCCAGCCGAGCGTGCGGCGCACGGCGGCATCTCCTCCCTCGCGCTTGAGATCGACGGGCATGGGCGCATGGACCGGCTGGCCGATGCCGGCGCGATAAAGCGCGCCCAGCAGCGTCCCGCAATCCGAATAGCCAAGATAGCTCTTGTGTGCCGCGTGCTCGTTCATCCCCCCGAGCGCATCGCGGGCGATCCGGTTCGAACCGTAGCCGCCCTTGGCGAACCAGACCGCGTCGAAGCCAGGATCATTGGCGCATTCGAGCAATGCGGCGAGCCGCACCGCGTCTGACCCGGCGAAATGCCCCTCGCTGGCGAAGCATTGCTCATGGAAGCTGAGCTCGAGCCCGGGATAGTCCGCAGCCGCCAGCGTCGCGACCCGCGTGGCGAGCTTGCGCTTGATCGGGGTGGCGGGGGCGCAGATGGCGATGCGTCTCATCGCGCACCGCTCTAGCGCGCTTGTCACTGCTTGTCATTGCCGGCACAACTCAATAGCGGATCGCAGGATGAGCGATTTTCCCACCCCCGACGAACTGCTGGCCCGCCCCTTTTTCTTCGTCGGAATCGGCGGATCGGGGATGCTGCCGCTGGCGCAGATCCTTCGCGGTCGCGGCGCCGTGGTGGCCGGCTCGGACCGCAGTTTCGACCAGGGTCATTCGCCCGAGAAATTCGCTGCGCTCGAGCGGCAGGGCTTTGTGCTCCACCCTCAGGACGGCAGCGGCGTGGTCTCGCGCGACCAGATCGTGGTGGCCTCGGCGGCGGTGGAGGACAGCGTGCCCGAGATCGCCCGCGCGAAGGACCTCGATTGCCTGCGCCTCACCCGCGCCGAGCTCAATTCGATCCTGTTCAACACCAGCGGCGCCGGGCTGGCGGTCGCGGGTACCAGCGGCAAGTCGACCGTCACGGGGATGCTCGGCTGGATACTCCACGCCACGGGGCGCGAACCGACCATCATGAACGGCGCGGTGATGACCAATTTCGTCTCCCCCGAGCGTCCCTTCGCCAGCGCGGTGGTGGGCGGGCAGAGCCTCTATGTCAGCGAGGTCGACGAGAGCGACGGCTCGATCGCACTCTACCGCCCCGCCGTCGGCGTGCTGCTCAACGTCAGCCTCGACCACAAGAGCATGGACGAACTGCGGCAGCTGTTCGGTGACTATCTGGCGCGCAGCCGGATCGCGGTGGTCAACGCCGACGACGCCGAGGCACTCGCGCTGCTGCCCCATGCCCGCGAGGCGATCACCTTCGGGATCGATCAGGATAAGGCGCAGATCGGCGTTGTGCCCGGCTCGATCGCCGAAGGACCGATGCGCCAGGCAGCGCTGGTGGTGGACCGCCACGATGGCGGCGAACATCCGCTGCGGCTGGCTCTGCCGGGGCGGCACAATCTCTCCAACGCGCTTGCCGCGATCGCAGGGGCGGCGGCAGCGGGGGTTCCGGTCGCCGCCGCGGTCGAGGCCTTGGCGGGCTTCGACGGGCTGTCGCGCCGCTTCGAGCTGATCGGCATGTCCTCCAGCGGCATAACCGTAATCGACGATTTCGGCCACAATCCGGAAAAATGCGCGGCGACGCTGCGCACGCTCAAGGCGCACACGGGCCGCGTGCTCGCATTCTTCCAGCCGCATGGCTACGGGCCCTTGCGGCAAATGGGCGACGAGTTGGCCGAGACCTTTGCGCAGTTGCTCGACGCGGACGACTGCGTGATCCTGAGCGACCCGGTCTATTTCGGCGGCACGGTGGATCGCAGCCAGGGCAGCGAGCGGATCGTCCGGCTGATCGAGCAGGCTGGCGGCGCTGCGGAACATATCCCGCAGCGCGCCGATGTCGGCGAGCGACTGGCGGCGATGGCGCGCCCGGGCGACCGGATCGTGGTGATGGGCGCCCGCGACGATACGCTCTCGGGTTTCGCGCGGGAGCTTTACCAGAGGCTGGCGTGAGCGCGGCCCGCTAGGCCGGGTCCATCGTGTCGTAGAACCGTCCGCTGTCGCTCTTGGCCGTCCCGGCGTTGTACAGGACGCTGCAATCGCGGCCGCTGTCCTTCGCGCGGTAGAGCGCGGCATCCGCATCGGCGAAGGCCTGGTGCATCAACTGCCCATGCCCCAGCACGGCGCCGATGCTGACCGTTACCGCGGGCAGATCGACCGGAAATTCCGGACCATCGACCCTGATCAGGGTCAACCTCAGCTTTTCGGCGAGCTGCATCAGCTGTTGGCCGTCCGCCGTGTCGGCCACGACCGCGAATTCCTCCCCGCCCAGCCGATAGACCCGCGCCCCGGGCTGCTCGTTGAGCTCGTCGCGCAGGATCGCGGCGACCCGGCACAGAACCGCGTCGCCGACCTGATGCCCGTGCTCGTCGTTTACCGCCTTGAAACGGTCGATATCGGCGAGCAGCAGCCCCTGCCCGGCCTTCAGACGCGCGACCATGTCGAAAGCGCGGCGGTTGGCGAGGCCGGTGAGCCCGTCGGTGTTGGCCATCTGCCCCAGCCGGATCGCCTGAGTGCGCGCCTGGTCGCGATCGTCGCGCAGCGCCAGAAAGCGGTCGCCCACGCCGAGCGAGGTGAAGATGGCGAGCACGACCATCGCCACGAAGACGGAATCCTCGAGCGCGAAACCGAACTCCAGCAGCCCCAGCCCCACCAGCAGCCGCAGCGATCCGACCGCCATCAGCACCGACAGGCCCATCGCCGCCCAGCGTGCGCCGCGACTGCCGCGCGCGAGCGCCACCGCCACCGCTATCGCGACGATCGCCGCGCTGGGTATCAGGCTGGCCATCAGCCAGGCGTTGACCGTGATTCGCAGCGCCTCTCCGCCCAGCAACGCGACGATCTTGACCAGGATGGGTATCAGCGCCGCGACGATCAGCGCCGCGTTCATACCCCGGCTCAGCAACCGGTCCTCGATCAGCCCGCGCACCACCATCACCGCGCTCGAAAGCGCGAGCACGAAGGCCAGCGCGGTCGCCCGCCACCGCAGTCCCAGCTCGAGATCGGGGACGAGTTCGAAAATGAGACCCGACTGGAGCAGCGTGTAGCAGGTCATCGCCCCCACCATGCCCAGATGCCAGAGCACGAAGCGCTGGCGCAGGATGCGGTAGAACAGAAGATCATAGATTAGCGGCAGGACCAGCAGGCCGATGACCAGCACATAGGCAAGCGAGCGCAGATAATGCATTTCGGCGCTGCGGGCCTGCGTGAGGATCCGCGCCTTGGCGCTGGTGGCCGCCGAATAGGGCCGCTCCACCACCGTATCCACCGCGACCAGCCGCGCTGCTTCGTCGGGGACCGGCACGTTGAAGCGGTTGCCCGCGAACCAGTTGCGCGCGGCCATCTGGCGATCGACATCGATCAGCCGCTGGGTCCCATCGGCATAGGTGAAGCGGACCAGCATGGAGGTGAAATCCGAGGCCTCGGTCTGCCACACCATGCCGTTGCTGCCTCCGGGCAGGACGCGATCCGGCAACTCCACGGATGTTCTGACGAAGCGATCACGATGGCCGAAGCGGCTGCCGCTGCATTGCAATTGTCCGCGCGGGAGGTCGAGAGCGGCGCGCGCGGATTCAGCCCCGGCGGTGCAGGTCAGCGATTTGAGCGGAAGCGCCTGCGCAGCCAGCGGCCCGGCCCAGAGCAGGCCGAACGCGCACACCACCATTGCCAGAACTCGATAAAGCCCCACCGGCTCTCCCATCCTCTTCGAGAGCCGTGCCCGGCAGCGCTGCTGCCAAACGTCTCCCCTCCTGTCGTAAGTGTACCAAATCGGGAAACCGAATGACCAGAGGTTTCCGCGATTCCTTGGCTCCTGCGCGGTCGAACTAGTGAGCGCCCGCTTCGTTTCCGACCTTGAGCACCTTATGCAGCACGAGTGCGATAATCACGCCCAGCACCAGCCCGACCAGCGCGGACAGCGCGGCGTAGGTCGCCCAGCCAAAGAGTCCCGCCAGATTACCCGTAGCCGCCTCGACTGCCACTTGCGCGTCATGTGCCCAGTCGGAAAGGGCGTGCAGGCCAAGCTCGTGCATGCCGTGAAGGATGATCCCGCCGCCGACCCAGAGCATCGCGACGGTCCCGATGAGGGACAGTCCGGTGAGCAGCACCGGCATCGCTTTCAGCAGGAACCGACCGAAGCGCCGCGCCGCTTGCGATGGTTTCTCGGTCAGTTGCAGGCCGAGGTCGTCCACCTTCACCAGCAGCGCGACCGCGCCATAGACGAAAACGGTCACCGCGACCCCGACCACCGCGAGCACCCCGGCGCGGGTGACGAAATCCTCGGCGGCGACCTCGTTGAGCGTGATCGCCATGATTTCCGCCGAGAGGATCAGATCGGTGCGGATGGCACCCGCGACGCGCTGCTTCTCGAACTTGGCCGGGTCCTCGATCGGGTCCTCGATCGTCTTGCCATGTTTGGCACCGCCCAGCTTCTCCATCACCTTTTCCGCGCCCTCGTAGGAAAGATAGGCGCCGCCGGCGAGCAGGATGAATATGATCGCCGATGGTAGGAAGAAGCTGAGGAGGAGCGCGCCCGGCAGCAGGATCAGCAGCTTGTTCTTGAGGCTGCCCTTCGTGATCTTCCAGATGATCGGCAATTCGCGCGCCGGCTTGAACCCGGTTACATAGGAGGGCGTGACCGCCGCGTCGTCGATCACCACGCCCGCGGTCTTGGTTCCGGCCTTGCTCGCCGCGACACCGATATCGTCGATCGACGCGGCCGCCGCGCGGGCGATTATCGAAACGTCGTCGAGCAGGGCGACCAGTCCAGCGGGCATCGAAAATCCTTTGTCGTGTGCTAACGCTGGACCCCTGCCCTGCCCGCCGCGCCCCGACAAGCCTTGCTTTCTGCCGCCGCCGCGTTATGTGCCTCGCTTCCCCGCGTGTGCAGGGATTCGAAGAAAGCCGGAGGGGCCCCGCAGAACCGCTGCGGACAAGCCAGCGATCGGCATTAGTGAAAGGACCAAGGCATGGCTCTGTACGAGCATGTATTCTTGGCGCGTCAGGACCTCTCCCAGAGTCAGGTCGACCAGCTGGCCGCCACAGCAACCGAAATCGTCGAGAAGAATGAAGGCCGGGTCACCAAGACGGAGACCTGGGGCCTCAAGAACCTCGCCTACAAGATCGACCGCAATCGCAAGGCGCATTTCGTCATGCTCAACATCGAGGGCCCCGGCGCCGTCGTGCACGAGCTCGAGCGCCAGACGCGCATCAACGAAGATATCATCCGCTATCTGACCATCCGCGTCGACGAGCACGAGGAAGGCCCCAGCGTGATGATGCGCAAGAACGAGCGCGACAAGAAGCGTCGCAGCGACCGCGAGGAGCGCAACTGATGGCCCGTCCGTTTTTCCGCCGCCGCAAGTCCTGCCCGTTCTCGGGAAAGGGCGCGCCCGTAATCGACTATAAGGACGTGCGTCTGCTGCAGGGCTTCATGTCCGAGCGCGGCAAGATCGTCCCCAGCCGTATCACCGCCGTCAGCGGCAAAAAGCAGCGCGAGCTGGCCAAGGCGATCAAGCGCGCCCGCCAGATCGGCCTTCTGCCCTACATCGTGCGCTGAGGAGAACAGACATGGATATCATACTCCTCGAACGTATCGGCAGCCTCGGCGGGATTGGCGATGTCGTCACCGTCAAGGACGGCTTTGCGCGTAACTTCCTGCTCCCGCAGAAGAAGGCCCTGCGCGCCAATGGCGCGAACAAGAAGGTCTTCGAAGCCAACCGCGAGCGTCTCGAAACCGAGAATGCCGACCGTCGGACCGAAGCCCAGGCCGCTGGCGAGAAGATCGCTGGTGCCGAGGTCGTCCTGATCCGCGCTTCGTCTAACGCCGGTCAGCTTTATGGTTCGGTCAACGTCCGCGACATCGTCGCCGGGCTCGAGGCCCAGGGCCACGAAGTCGACAAGAAGCAGGTCATTCTGGGCAGCCCGATCAAGATGCTCGGCATGCACGAAGTGACCGTGGCCCTCCACCCCGAGGTCCACATCACGGTCAAGGCCAATGTCGCCCGTTCGGACGACGAGGCCGAATTGCAGAGCCAGGGCGTCGACGTCCTCGCTCAGGCATTTGAAGACGACCAGGCCGAGATCGAGAAGATGGCCGACGCCAACCGCACCGATCCCAACCTCGAGCCGGGCGAAATTCCGTCCGACATGCTCGAAGACGGCGTCAGCACGGATGACGACATGAGCGAGCGCGAAGCCCTGATCGAAGCGACCGACCCGGACGCCGACGACAGCTGATCGCACTCTCATCGACACCAAATGGGCGCGGCGGCTTCGGTCTCCGCGCCCTTTTTGTAAGACGCGCGATCGGCTAGCAGTCACGCCAACAGAACAAGAGCCGGGCAAAGGGGCCGAATATGGAATCGATCGACCAGATCCTCGACAAGCTGCAGTCCGTCTACGATGCGGCGGTGGAGCGGCTGCGCAGCGATGTCATGGCATTCGGGCGCGACCGCACACTGCCCGCGCCCGAGCGGCGCAAGGACGGATCCTATACCTACCCGGAGCTGCGGCTGCGATTTCGCGGCGGCGACCAGCCGGCAGATCGCAGCCGTGCATTCGGACGGCTCAACGCGCCCGGGCTCTACACCACCACCATCACCCGGCCCGCGCTGTTCCGCGACTATCTGACCGAGCAGCTCCAGCTGATCTCGTCCAATTACGAGATCGAGGTCGAGGTAGGTTCATCGCAGCAGGAAATGCCCTTCCCCTATGTCCTCGATGGCCAGGCCGGAGCCGAGCTGGCCGGGGTCGATCCCAACGAGGTCGCGCGGTATTTCCCCTCGACCGATCTCGCCGATATCGGCGACGAACTGGCCGACGGGATCGAGCTTGAGAGCCCGGACGATCCCATCCCGCTGTCGCTGTTCGACGGGCTGCGCACCGATTTCAGCCTGGCGCGGCTGGCGCATTACACCGGCACCCGGCCGGAGGATTTCCAGCGCTTCATCCTCTTCACCAATTACCACCGCTATGTCGACGAATTCGTCGACTGGGCGGGCGCACAGCTGGGCATGGGCGGCTACACCGAGCTTGCGGGTGCCGGCGGGCTGCGGCTGTCCGAGCAGACCGCCAATGCCAGCGCGCAATTGTCCGACACCGCCTGGCGGCGCCACCAGATGCCCGCCTATCACCTGGTCGGCGAAGGCCGCGGCGGGGTCACGCTGGTCAACATCGGGGTGGGCCCCTCCAACGCCAAGACGATCTGCGACCACCTCGCGGTGCTGCGTCCCGAAGCCTGGCTGATGATCGGCCATTGCGGTGGCCTGCGCCCAAGCCAGAAGATCGGCGACTACGTGCTCGCCCACGCCTATCTGCGCGACGACCACGTGCTCGATCCGGTGCTGCCGCCCGAAATCCCCCTCCCCGCCATCGCCGAGGTCCAGCAGGCGCTGGCCGGCGCCGCGGAGGAGGTTTCGGGCGAGCACGGCTCGGATCTCAAGCGACGCATGCGCACCGGCACCGTGGTCACCACCGACGATCGTAACTGGGAACTGCGCTACACCAGCTCGGCGCGGCGACTGTCGCTCAGCCGCGCGGTCGGGATCGACATGGAAAGCGCCACCATCGCCGCGCAGGGCTATCGCTTCCGGGTGCCCTACGGCACGCTGCTGTGCGTCAGCGACAAGCCGCTGCATGGCGAGATCAAGCTGCCCGGCCAGGCGAACAAGTTCTACGAACAGGCGATCGCAGCGCATCTCCAGATCGGGGTGACCGCCTGCCGCCGCCTGCGCGAGGAAGGGCCGCGGCTGCACAGCCGCAAGCTGCGCGCCTTCAACGAGCCGCCGTTCCGCTAGGCGCTGGGCGAAGCCCTCGCGCAGGGTCCTATTCGTCCTGCGCTTCGAGCGTCTCGATGCTGTCCTTGCCGGTGACCCGCTCGATCGCCTGGTGGAGGCTCTTGAGCGAGGCCTTGTCGGTGTCGAAAGGTGCCTCGACCGCATAGGTCCGGCCCTTGTGCCCCGTCACCGACAGCGGCACCGAGCCCGCTAGGTCGGCAAGCATGGTTGCAGAAACCTGTTTTTTGAACCCGACCGAGAAATCGCCCATCGTCGCCTCCTTCCACAAAGAGCGAGACCTGCCACTTCCTCATAAGGCAGCAAGGCGAACTGGCTTCGTTTCGGAGGATCAGCGGCGCGACGCTGCGTCCGCAGTATTCCCGCTCAATCGGGGAAAATGATCTGCGCCGCGCTGTCGAGCGTGTCGGTGTAGAGCCGCAACCCGCGCAGCAGCACCTTGGCGGGGATCCCTTCACCGGTCATTATATCCCACCGGATATGGATCGTCTTGTCCTCGGCCAGCGAGACACTCGCGAAGCGGAAGCGCTTCGAAATATCCAGCAGCTTTTCAGGTGTTAGAGGGGTCTCGGTCTCGAAGCCCGCCGATAGCTGGAGCGATTCGCATTCATTGTGCTCTTCCGCGTCGCATCCGTAGAACACCAGATCCGCGCCCCAGTCGTCGAGCGTGACGGTGATCAGCGGATCGCCGTAACCGTCGCTCGAGAGTTCGGGACCGTATCCCGCGATCTCGAGCAGGTCCACGAGACCTTGCGGGTCCTTGGCAGAGACCATGAGGTCCTGCGCCGGTACGGTGTCCTGTGCCAGCGCCCCCGCCGCGGTGCCTGCCAAAGCGAGCGGCAGCGCCGCCCGGGCAATTCTTCCCATCATTCCCCCGTCCTCCCTTTCGGACTTTTACCCCGCCCCCTTGGTCTTCGTCTTTCCCGCCTGGGCATGCGAAACCATGAAATCGATGATCTGCCCGGCGATATCCTTTTCGGTCGCCTTTTCGATGCCTTCGAGCCCGGGCGAGGAGTTCACCTCCATGATCACCGGGCCGTGGTTGGAGCGCAGCATGTCCACGCCGCAGACGTTGAGGCCCATGCGGCGCGCTGCGCTGACCGCGGTCGAGCGTTCGGCGGGGGTGATCTTGATCAGCTGCGCGCTGCCGCCGCGGTGGAGATTGCTGCGGAAATCGTCGGGCGCGCCGGTGCGCTTCATCGAGGCGACCACCTTGCCGCCGACCACCAGAGCGCGAATGTCGGTGCCCCCGGCTTCCTTGATGAATTCCTGCACCAGAATGTTCACATTGGCGCCGCGGAAGGCCTCGATAACCGATTTGGCGGAGGACATGGTCTCGGCGAGCACCACGCCGATGCCTTGCGTCCCTTCGAGCAGCTTGATCACCACCGGGGGACCCTTGACCGCCTTGATGATCTCCTCGGCCTGTTTGGGATCATTGGCATAGGCGGTTAGCGGCAGGCCCAGTCCGTACTTGGCGAGGATCTGCATGCTGCGCAGCTTGTCGCGACTGCGACCGATCGCGACGCTCTCGTTGAGCGACCAGGTGCCGCGCATCTCGAACTGACGCAGGATCGACAGCCCGTATTGGGTGATCGAGGCGCCGATGCGCGGAATCACCGCGTCGTAGCTTTCGGCGGGCTCGCCATTGTAGAACACTTCGGGGCGGTGGCTGGCGATATGCACCGTGCAGCGCAACGTGTTGAGAATGTCGAGCTGGTGCCCGCGCTCCTCCGCCGCTTCCTTGAGCCGCCTGTGCGAATAGAGGTTCGCATTGCGTGCGAGCATGGCAATCTTCATCGGGAAAACCTCACGGTTTGTGGCCTACGACGACATCGCGACCATGGGTCTGCAGCCAGGAATAACCTGAATCGACGAGGAAATGGCGCCGTAGTGCGGAGCGTCCGATCAGCATAGGGAATTTCATGTCCGACCGATCGGCGAGGCTGATCTCGGCGCGAAATTCGACATCGCCGATCCGGATCGGGGTCTTGATGATCATCCGCCGCTGGGTCTCGCCATTCGAACTGGTGATCCCGCGCCAGTCGACATGCACCGCTTCGCATATCTGCCGGACATGCTGCTGCGCATAATCCACGGCAAAACGAACATAGGCCTCGCCGTCGCGCTCGAAGCGTTCGAGGATCGTGCCGTGGAGCGAAGAGGTGCGCGCGCCGGTGTCGATCTTGGCGGGGATCGCCGTCAGGCCGAGCTCGGGCAGCGCCACCAGCTCGCGCCAGCCGATCACCGGGAGAGGCTTGCGCTTTTGCGTCACGGCAGGACCGCGAGCCCGTCGCCCCCGTCGCCGGCGCTCAGCCGCCGCAGCACGCGCCCGCTCGCGTAATCGACCTCGGCGATGGTGTCGTCGCCGGTCTCGGCGACATAGATCCGCTCGCCGTCCTGCGACCAGATCACCGTGACCTGCATCCGCTCCTGCGCGCCTTCGCGTCCGCTCACAACGATAGAGCGGATCGGCTGCGCGCGTTCCAGATCGATCACCGTCAGCCCGCCATCGGCGAGGTCGGAGGTGACCGCGACATCGCCCTGCGGCCGGATCGCCAGCCGCAGCGGGAAGGCGCCGGTGTCGAGCGCGCTGCGGATTTCCAGGTTCATCGGATCGAGCGCGAATGCCTTGTCCGAGCCGCGCGCGCTTACCCACAGCGTCTCGCCATCGGGGGCGAGCGCGATCCCTTCGGGTTCGACCCCGACCTCGACCGATTGCGGAGCGCGGCGGGTGAGCAGATCGACCAGCGTGACGGTCTTCGAGCCCATATCCACCGTCCAGGCGTGGCGCGCATCGGGGGAGATGGCGAGCATGTGGCTGCCCTCCTTGCCGGTGCCGTATTCGAAGGTCTCGGCCCGGCCCAGCGGGTCGCGGATCCAGAACACCGATTTGCGCCCTTCGGCGGTGGCGTAGAGCGCGCCGTTGGCATGCCACACGATCCCGTGCGGGCGAGCGTTCTCGCCCAGCTCGACGCGCTTCACCCGCGCCAGGTCATCGGTGCGGAAGATATCGACGCTGGTGCCGCCATAGCAGGCGAGCGCGACATGCGCGCCATCGGGCGAGGTCGCCAGCTCGTGCGGATTGGCGCAGCTCGGGACATCCAGCACCCGCTCGCCACTGCCGAGATCGATCTTGGAGAGCGTGTTGCCGAACTTGTTTGCGACGAACAGCGTGCCGCCGCGAGGTGCCGATTCGGCAGCCTGAGAGCCACCCGCAAGCGGCTGGGTCGCAGGCGCGCAGGCAGCGAGGCCCAGCGCGACGGCAAGGGTCGAGATGATACGCACGGTCGAGATGCTCCCCTGATTTGGCCCTGATTCGGCAATACTGCCGCGTCTGACTGCGATAGGCGCTCTGTCTAACTGCAGGGCGCGTCGCTCACAAGCGGCGCGCGGCGTCCTCCGCCGGGCCAAGCCATTCGGCCATCGCACGGCCGAGATCGGGCTTGGTCACGCTGCCCATATGCGTGCCGGGCACCTCGACATATTCCGCGTCGGGAAGCAGCGCAGCAAGTTCCTCCGCCGAGCCATTGTCGCGATCCTCGTCGCCACACACCACCAGCGTCCGCATCGAGACATTGGCGAGTTTCGCCAGATCGAGATCGGGCATGGTGTCGAGCAGCAGCCGCGCGGCCACCCGGTCGACCCCTTGCGATTTCAGGAACTGCACCGAGAAATAAGCCGGATCGTCGCGCCCGATGCTGTCGAACTCGTCGATCACGCGCCTGAAATGCGCCGCGCGCTTCTGCCACTCGCCCAGCCCCGCGGTCCCCATCCCGCCAACGATCAGCCGCTGCGGCGCGAGTGCCCCGCTCGCCACGCCGTGCAGCGAGGTCCGCGCGCCAAGCGAGAAGCCGCCCAGATCGTATTGCTCCAGCCCGAGATGCGCGACCAGCGCCGCGACATCGCGCACCAGAACATTGGCCGGATAGGCCTCGGGCTCGCGCGGCGCCGCGCTTTCGCCATGGACGCGAAAGTCGAGCATCAGCACTTCGTAGCCAAGCTCCGCGATTCTGCGGTCGTGGCCCCATTTGATCCAGTTCATCTGCGCGCTGGAGAACAGGCCGTGGAGCAGCACCAGCGGCCGCCCCTCGCCCACCCGGTGCAGGGCAAGTTCGGTGCCATCGAAACTGTTAAAGTGTTCGGTGGTCATCGCTGAGCCAGCCCCCGCTGTTCCATCCGCCAGCGCGCCATGGCGATGCGGTCCTGGCCGAAGAAGGGTTCGCCCTCGAACACCAGCGTCGGCACGCCCCAGTGGCCGGCTGACTCGAGCGCGTCCTGATTGGCGGCGATCTCGGCATCGAGCGCCTGCGCATCGCGTTCCGCCTCGGCGTCGAGTTCGGAGAGGTCGAGCCCGGCGCGGGTCGCGGCGCCGGCGAGATGGTCATCCTCGTTCCAGCCGACCGCGCCGCCCCAGATCAGCCGTCCGGCCTCATGCGCGAATTCAAGGCCCTTCCCGCGCCGCGCCGCCGCCTGACCGAGCCTCGTGATCCGGCGGATATGCGGCTGGTCCTCGGCGATCCGCCGGGTGGTCTTGTCCTGGACGATCGGATCGGGGCGTGGGGGTCCGAAAGGAATGGAATGGAATTGCGCCACGCGCATCATGTCGCGCATCGTGTAGCCCAGCCAATTGGCATGGTTGCGCTCGAAGAAGTCAGGCTGGCGGATAGCGAGCGGCCAGACCGGGCGCAGCGCGATCTCGAGATCGTAAGCCTCGGTCATGGCGCGGTAGCGGCCCACCGAAAGGTAGCTGTAGGGCGAGCGGAAGCTGAAATAGAGATCGGCGGTCAGGGTCATCGCGCCGTTCTCGCGCAACTCAGCGGAAGAAGCAATTCGTGCCCGCGTGGAGCGATTCCACTTCCTTTTGCGCGCCCTCGCCGGTGAGAAAACCGAAGATGCCCGCGGGCGTGGTGAACTCCTCGCCCAAAGTGCTGTCTTCGATCATTTCGACCTCATAGGCGGCGGCGAGCTCGGCTTCGCTGCTGTCGAGCGCGATCCCCTCGGCGGTGGCGATATCCGCGCTATCGCCCTCGCCATCGCGCAGCGACCAGCCGACCAGCTTTCCTTGCTGGAAGTTGAGCGCCAGCCTTCCGGGGTATTCGGTGAAGGCGATGGGCCCGGCGCCGCATTCGGTGTTGGTTCCGGCGTCGCGCGCTTCGCCCAGCGCCTTCGCCAGTTCCGCTTCGACCGTCGCGCGCGGGCTGCCGAAGGTCAGCATGGTGCCCAGCGGGCCGGTGACCTCGAGGCCATCGCCGCGCAGGCGCACGACCCCATCCGGGTCGGCGGGGAGGTTGGGGGTTTCCTGCAGCGTGAATTCCGCACTCTCGCCCGTCGGCTCGGGATCGCTCTCGCTGCAAGCGGCGAGCGCCAGCGCCGCCATTCCGATCATCGTCCAACGCATGGTCATCGCCCTGTTACCCCTTCTTGAGACACTCGCGACCGAGCAGTTCGGCGATCTGCACCGCGTTCAATGCGGCGCCCTTGCGCAGATTGTCCGACACGCACCACAGATTGATCCCGAATTCGACCGTCGGGTCCTCGCGCACACGGCTGATATAGGTCGCGCTGTCGCCCGCGGCCTCGACCGGGGTGACGTATCCGCCGTCCTCGCGCTTGTCGATCAGCATGATGCCGGGCGCCTCGCGCAGGATATCCTGCGCCTGCTCAGCGGTCATTTCCTCTTCGAACTCGATGTTGACCGATTCCGAATGGCCGACGAACACCGGCACCCGCACGCAGGTCGCGGTGAGCTTGATCTTGGGATCGAGGATCTTCTTGGTCTCGACCACCATCTTCCATTCTTCCTTGGTCGAACCGTCGTCGAGGAAGCTGTCGATATGCGGGATGACGTTGAAGGCAATCTGCTTGGTAAAGGCCACGTTCTCTACCGGGTCGCCGACGAAGATCGCGCGGCTCTGCTGGAACAGTTCGTCCATCCCCGCCTTGCCCGCGCCCGAAACCGACTGGTAGGTCGCCACCACCACGCGCTTGATCCGCGCGACATCGTGGAGCGGCTTCAAGGCCACCACCAGCTGCGCGGTCGAGCAATTGGGGTTGGCGATGATGTTGCGCTTGGAATAGCCGTGGATCGCTTGCGGGTTCACCTCTGGCACGATCAGGGGGACGTCGGGGTCCATCCGGTAGAGCGAGGAATTGTCGATCACCACGCAGCCCGCGGCCGCCGCCTTCGGGGCGTATTCCTTGGCTGGCCCGCTGCCCGCGGCGAACAAAGCGATGTCCCAGCCGGCCCAGTCGAAATGCTCGATATTGCGGCATTTCAGCATCTTGCCGGTGTCGCCGTATTCGACCTCGAGGTTGTGGCTGCGGCTCGAGGCAACCGCCGCGATCTCGTCGACGGGGAATTCGCGCTCGGAAAGCACCTGCATCATCTCGCGTCCGACGCTCCCGGTCGCTCCGACGACTGCCACACGATAACCCAAATGCTGTCTCCTGAAGCTCTGCAGCGCGGACATAGCGATGCCCGCGCCATTCACAACCATAAGCCGGAGCTTACTCGGGCGGCGTCACTCCGTGGTGCTCGAGGAAGCGGAACACCGTGTTGTAGCGATGCGGCGAGATCTGCTCGCCCGAGACCCGGTGGGTATAGCCGGGGTAGAGCATCATCTGGAACGGCACATTGGCCTCCTGCATCGCGGCGATGACCTCGGTCGCGTTCTCGAACACCACATTGTCGTCGGCCATGCCGTGGATCACAAGCAGCGGATCGACGATCTTCACCGCGTCGGGGATGCCCGAAGCGGCGGTATAGGCTTCCCCATCCGCCTGCGGCGTGCCCATGTAGCGCTCGGTGTAATGGGTGTCGTAGAGTTCCCAGCGGGTCACCGGCGCGCCCGCTATGCCCGCAGCGTAAAGCCCCGGATCGGCCTGCAGCTGTTTGAGCGTCATATATCCGCCATAGGACCAGCCATCGATCGCGATCTTGTCGGGATCGACGAAATCGAGCGTCTTGAGGAACTCGGCCCCCGCCTTCTGGTCGCGCACCTCGACCCCGCCCATGCCGCGATAGATCGGCTGTTCGAAGGCGACCCCGCGATTGGCCGAACCGCGATTGTCGAGCGCGAACCAGATATAGCCCTTGTCGACGATCGCCTGCTCGAGCGGCGCGCTCCAGTTGCGCTGGACCACTTGCGGGCCGGGGCCGCTGTAGTGGTAGTAATAGACCGGATAGCGCTTGCCCGGATCCATTTCCGGGCGGATCATCTTCCAGTGCAGCTCGGTCCCGTCCTCGGCCAGAATCGTGCCGAATTCGGGCGCGCGATGGCTGGCGAGGTGCGGCGCGTAGGGATGCTCGGTTCCGAGCGCGTTCTCCTCGATCCAGGTCAGCCGCTGGCCGCTGGTGTCGGCGATATAGCTCTGGGTCGGCTGGTCGGGTTTCGAGCGGCTGACCAGCAGTGTCTGTGCCTTGCCATCCATGCTCGCCGAATTGACGAAGCCGGGATCGGTCAGCCGGGTGATCGCAGAAGGATTGTCGAGATCAAAGCTGTAGACCTGCTGCGCCAGCACATCGTCCATCGTGCCCTGGAAATAGACCCGGCCCGAAGCCTGATCGACCCCGACGAGCCTGGTGACCATCCAGTCGCCTTGGGTAAGCTGGGTCCACGCTCCATCGATATAGCGGTAGAGATGACCGAACCCGTCGCGTTCGGACCACCAGATCAGCGAGCCGTCGTCGAGCCATTTGTAATCGTCGGAGAGGTTGATCCAATAGTCCGCGACCGCTGCCCGCTCGGTGAACACCACCTCGCTCGCGCCGGTCGCCGCATCGACGCGCAGCATGTCGAGCACGGTCTGTTCGCGGTTCTGGCGCTGGACGTAGAGCGCGCTGCCGTCGGGAGCCCAGTCGACGCGCGGGATATAGATGTCGGTCTCGGCGCCGAGATCGACCTTCACACGGTTGCCGCCATCGGGGTCCATGACGAAGAGTTCGACCAAGGCGTTGGCGCTGCCCGCGACCGGATAGCGCTGGTCGTAGACCCGCGTGCCCGTGGCGCCGATCGCCGCGCGGGTGACCACGCCGACCGCGCTCTCGTCGAAGCGCTCGACCGCGATGCGCTTGTCCTGCGGGCTCCACCAATAGCCGGTGAGCCGCCCCATTTCTTCCTGCGCGACGAATTCGGCCTCGCCCCAGCGCACGTTCTCGTTGTCCTCCTGCGGAGTAACCGGTGCGGCCTCGCCGCCGACCGCGCCGACCCACAGGCGCCGGTCGCGCACGAAGGAGACATAGGCCCCGGTCTGGCTCAGCGCCGGGTTGAGCTCGCTTTCCTCGGTATCGGTCAGGCGGACCGTGGTGCCGTCAAGCCGCGCGAGGTAGAGATCGCCATCGAGCGGGACCAGCACGCCCGAACCGTCGCTCGCCCATTGATAGTCGATGATGCCCTTGAGGCTGCCGACGCGGGCGCGCTCGCGCTGCATCTTCTCGTCCTCGGACAATTCGCGCCCCGTCCCCAGCGCCTCGCTGTCGACCAGCATCCGCCATTCGCCGCTGGTGCGGTCGTAGCCCCACAGATCGTAGCGCTCGCGATCGCTCTCGCGGTTGCGCAGCAGCGTCAGGAAACGCCCGTCGGGCGAGAGCTTAGCCTGCCGCGGGCTGGGACCGTCGAGGCCGGGGCTTGCGAAAACGCGTTCGAATGTCAGCTCGGGCGCCTCGGTCATCGCGTGATCATCCGCGAATGCGGGAGCGGCGAGGCACAGGGCGGCGGCGGAAAACAGCGAAAGGCGCATTGCAAGGATCAACCCCCAAACTTCGTTGCGGCGAGCGATCCACAGGGGACCGCGCGATAAATCGAGAGCCTATCCATGAAGGGCTTCAATCGCCCCCGCAATGGCGCAAAACCGTGTGCAACGCAAAAAGGCGCCCCGGCCGAGACCGGAGCGCCTTTCGTATTGCGGTGGCGTAAGCCTTATGCCTTGGGCGCGTTGTCGCGGCGTTCGGCGATACGGGCGCGCTTGCCGGTGCGGCCGCGCAGGTAATAGAGCTTGGCGCGACGCACGATGCCGCGGCGAACCACGGTGATCGAATCGACGATAGGCGAATAGAGCGGGAAGACGCGTTCCACGCCTTCGCCGAAGCTCATCTTGCGCACGGTGAAGTTCGATCCCATGCCGCGGTTCGAGCGCGCGATCACGACGCCTTCGAAGTTCTGCACACGCTCGCGCGTGCCTTCGACGACCTTCACGCCGACGCGAACGGTGTCGCCCGCGCGAAATTCGGGGATTTCCTTGCCGAGGTTCTCGATGGCTTCCGCCTCGAGCGTCTGAATCAGGTTCATCGACCTAAGTCCTTAGTCTTTATGCCGCGCGCCAGAGGCAGGCTGGTCCCGAACGCCACTGCGGCATTCCCAAAGGTCCGGCCTGCGTAACCGTGTATCGTGTTCGCTGCGTGACTGGCGCCACGCCGCGATCTTCGCATGATCCCCCGATCGCAGCACTTCGGGGATCGTGCGCCCTTCCCATTGCTGAGGTCGGGTGTATTGCGGGTACTCGAGCAGGCCGTTCTCGAACGACTCTTCGGCCCCGCTGGAAGGCGCGCCCATTACGCCGGGAAGCAGCCGAATGCAAGCATCGAGTATGGCCAGCGCGGCAGGCTCTCCGCCCGAGAGCACCAGATCTCCCAGGCTGACCTGCTCGATTGCCGGTCGGGCCTCGAACAGACGCTCGTCGAAGCCCTCGAACCGCCCGCACAGCAACGTGACGCCGGGCCCTTCCGCAATGGTACGAATCCGCGCCTGGCTGATCGGCGCACCACGAGGCGTCATCGCAAGAATGGGGACTGCGGGGCGCTGCTCGACCGCATGATCGACCGCAGCCGCGAGCACATCGCATTTGAGCACCATCCCCGCGCCGCCGCCCGCCGGGGTATCGTCCACGGTACGGTGCTTGTCGGTGGCGAAATCGCGGATCTGGAGCGCCTCGCACGACCAGTCCCCCCGCTCGAGCGCGCGCCCGGCGAGGGATACTCCGAGCGGCCCGGGAAACATCTCGGGGTAGAGCGTCAGGATGGTGGCGGCAAAACTCATTTGATCCTATCTGTTACTTCGTCATTCCAAAATTTTCAGGTCATGTAGGGCATCATGGGTAAACCGACCACCGCAACAGCGAAAGAAGCGGGCGCCGGAGTCGAGGTACGGTCGCTCGAATTCTCGTTGGATGTCCCTTCCCGTGCCTTTAGCGGCGACCAGTCCTCTTCGACGGGCGCCGCGTTGCCATGCCGCGGATTCACCGCATAATGAGCAACGAAATCGACGATTGCATCATCGTAGGCGCGGGCCCGGCGGGGCTGACCGCGGCGATCTATCTGGCGCGCTATCACCTTTCGATCCGGCTGTTCGATTGCGGCACAAGCCGCGCCGGCTGGATCCCGACCACACACAATCATGCAGGCTTTCCCGACGGCATCAGCGGACAGGCCTTGCTCGACCGGATGTACGAACAGGCAGCAAAGTATGGCGCCATGCGGGAGCCCAGGCGGGTGACCGAACTGTCGCAGTCCGAGGGCCATTTCACCGTGCGCTGCGACGATGAAACCTTCGAGGCGCGTTCGGTCCTCCTCGCCACCGGCGTGGTCAACCGCCGCCCCGAGGGGATGGCCGACGATTTCCACGACGAGGCACTGGCGGGCGGGCTGATCCGCTACTGTCCGGTATGCGACGGCTACGAGGTCACCGACAGCCGCGTCGCGGTGCTGGGCACCGGCAGTCACGGCACCGCCGAGGCGCAGTTCCTGCGCGGTTACACCGCCGATCTGACTCTGATCTCCCCGCATGGCGACCACGACCTGTCCGACGAATGCAGCGCCAAGCTCGACGAAGCGGGGATCGCCCGCGTCGCCGGCCCCTGCAGCAAATTCGCGCTCGACCAGGGCGGGATCGGCGTCGAGACCGGCGATGGCTGGATGCGCTTCGACAGCATCTACCCGGCGCTGGGGACGGATATCCGGTCGGGGCTGGCGGTCGCGTGCGGCGCGGATGTCACCGAAGAGGGGTGCATCCAGGTCGACGACCATCTCGAGACCAGCGTGCCCGGCCTGTTCGCCGCGGGCGATGTGGTGGTCGGGCTCGACCAGATCAGCCACGCGATGGGCCAGGCAGGCGTCGCCGCCACCGCGATCCGCAATTTCCTCGCCGAGCAGCGTCCCTTGCGCCGCTGACCGGCTTACTCCTCGACGAAGCCCGCGGCGACGATCAGTCGCTCGGAATCCCACTCGGGCACCGCCTCGAGGGTCAGCGGGACCATGACAGTCTTACCATCGGGCTTCTCGATCTCGATGACATCGGTGGCGCCGAAATTCTCGACCGCCTTGACCCGTCCGACGTCTTCACCGGCATCGGTGACCACCGCCAGATCGAGCAAGTCGGAGAAGTAGAACTCGCCGTCCTCGAGCGCGGGCAGGCTCGCGCGCGGGACGGTGAGCGTGGTGCCGCGCAGCGCCTCGGCGGCGTTGCGGTCGGCGACCTCGGCGAAGCGGGCGACCGCCCCGCCCTTGCCGTCGCTGCGGACCTTGCCGAGCGTCAGCACGCCACCGTTGAAGGCCTTGTGCGGCTTGAGGCTTTCCCAGCCATCGCCGAACAGTTTCAGACGGACTTCGCCCGCCACGCCATGCGCGCCGGTAACGGCTGCAAGGGTGACGGGCTTGTCGGTCATGACGCGGTCAGAGGAGAAGACAGACGGGGGGCTCAGCCCTCCGCCTTGTCCTCGCTCTTGTCTTCGGTAGCGGCGTCGTCGGCCTTGGCTTCCTCGGCGGGAGCTTCCTCGGCCTTGGCCTCCTCGGCAGGTGCTTCGTCAGCCTTGGCTTCCTCGGCGGGAGCCTCTTCAGCCTTGGGTTCCTCGGCGGGAGCCGCTGCGGCTTCGGCCTTGGCTGCCTCTTCGGCTTCCTTGCGCTCGGTTTCCTTGGTCGCACGCTCTTCGGCGCGCTCGGTCGCCTTCTCGCCCGGCTTGGCCTTGTTCGGGTTGTTGCGCGCCGCACGCTCGCGGACGCCGGCGGCGTCGAGGAAGCGGGCGACACGGTCGGACGGCTGCGCACCGACTTCGAGCCAGTGACGCGCACGGTCTTCGTCGATCTTTACGCGGGCGGGATCGTCCTTGGCGAGCAGCGGGTTATAGACGCCGATCTGCTCGAGATATTTGCCGTCGCGCGGCGAACGGTTGTCGGCTGCGACGATGCGATAATAGGGGCGCTTCTTGGCGCCGCCACGGCTGAGACGAAGTGCAATTGCCATTGTATCTTACCTTTCAAAGTCTAAAAAATCGAAATTACTTGTTGTCCAAAAGTTTCCGCAGGTCAGGCGGGAGCGTGTTGGGATCGACGCCGGGGCCCTTCTTGCCGCCCATTCCGGGCAGTCCGCCCGGGCCGGGGCCATCCATGCCGGGGATGCCGCCAGCACCGCCCATTCCGCCCCCGCCGCCGAACAGCGCGCCGAGGCCCTTCAATCCACCCATCTTCTTGATCTGCTTCATGGCGCGGGACATCTCCTGGTGCATCTTGAGCACCTTGTTGATCTCCTGCACCTGCCGTCCACTGCCCGCCGCGACGCGCTTTTTGCGCTTGGCGTTGAGCAATGCGGGGTTCGCGCGTTCCTTGCGCGTCATCGAGCCGATGATCGCATCCATATGGACCAGAACCTTGTCGTCCATTCCGCTGGACGCCATCGCCGCCTTGGCCTTTTTCATGCCCGGCATCATCCCGGCGAGCATGCCCAGCCCGCCCATGTTCTGCATCTGGCGCAACTGCATCCGCAAATCGTCGAGATCGAACTGGCCCTTGGCCATCTTGCGCGCGAGCGCCTCGGCGTCTTCCTGGTTGACCGCCGCGGCGGCCTTCTCGACCAGGCTGACGACATCGCCCATGCCCAGGATCCGGCCCGCGACGCGCTTGGCATCGAAGGCCTCGATCGCGTCGAGCTTCTCGCCGGTACCCGCGAACTTGATCGGTTTGCCGGTGACATAGCGCATCGACAGCGCCGCGCCGCCGCGCGCATCGCCATCCATCCGCGTCAGCACCACGCCGGTCAGCGGCACCTCGTCGGTGAAGTTCTTGGCGACATTGACCGCGTCCTGCCCGGTCAGGCTGTCGACCACCAGCAGCACTTCGGTGGGGGTCGAGACTCCGGCAACCGCCTTCATCTCGGCCATCAGCGCTTCGTCGACATGCAGCCGGCCCGCGGTATCGAGCAGCAGCACATCGGCGGATTGCAGCTTCGCGCTCTCCATCGCGCGGCGCGCGATATCGACCGGCTGCTGGCCCTCGATGATCGGCAGCGTCGCAACCGAGACCTGCTGGCCGAGCACCGCGAGCTGCTCTTGCGCCGCCGGACGGTTGACGTCGAGCGAGGCCATCAGCGCCTTCTTGCCGTGCTTCTCCTTGAGCAGCTTGGCAATCTTGGCGGTGGAAGTGGTCTTGCCCGACCCCTGCAGGCCGACCATCATGATCACCACCGGCGGCTTGGCGTCTAGGTTGAGCGTCGCGGGTTCGTCGCCGCCGAGCATCTCGACCAGCTCGTCATTGACGATCTTGACGACCTGCTGCCCCGGGGTGACCGAGCGCAGCACGTCCTGGCCGATCGCCTTTTCGGTGATCGCATCGATGAAGCGGCGGACCACGGGCAGCGCGACGTCGGCCTCGAGCAGCGCGATCCGCACCTCGCGCATCGCGTCGCGGACATCCTGTTCGGACAGCGCGCCACGGCCCTTGAGCCGGTCGAAGACGGAGCCGAGCCGATCTGACAGATTGTCGAACATGCTGCACCAACTCCTCTTCGAGCGCGGCCGGGCGCGATGCCCCGACCATAAGCGAAAAACGCCGGCGGACGAAACCTCGTCGGCCAGCGTGCGGACCTCGTAAGGGAGAGCCGACTTTTTCTGTCTTCGCCATCTCGCCGGGGTTCGAACCGTCTGGCCGGAACCCGGTGGGATGGGAAATGGTGGAGCCTAGCGGGATCGAACCGCTGACCTCAACACTGCCAGTGTTGCGCTCTCCCAGCTGAGCTAAGGCCCCATACATTTCGAGGACGTTGCACCCTTGCGGATGCACTGTCCTTGCGGGAAGCGCCCTTTATGCAGGGCGCCTCCCATTTGCAACCGCTAAATCAACTCTCTTCGGCGTCCTCGTCGCCCTTGCCCTTGGACACGCCGAGATCGTCGTCGCCGCCGAGGTCGACTTCATTGTCGGGCGAATCATTGTCCTCGTCGATGTCTTCCAGATCGTCATCGGCCAGATCGCTGTCGGCTTCGCCTTCCTTCTCCTTCTTCTCTTCCTCGAAGGGGATCGGCTGCTTGGACTTGAGAACCGGCTCGGGATTCCATTCCTCGCCGCATTCGATGCAGGTCGCGGGTTCGTCCTTGCCCAGATCGTAGAAGCGGGTGCCGCATTTCGGGCAGGTCCGCTTGGTGCCCCATTCCGGTTTGACCATGTGTAATCCTTGGCTGGGCCCCACCGATGGCGGCGGGACTGAATGATTTGCTACTTACAGGATGGGATCGCGCTGGCCCAGAATCAAGCGTAGAGCAAGCGCGCGATCGACTGCGCGCGCGCCTTGCCAGATGGCGATGCCACTGTCAAAGACCGGCGCTCGACCGCCCTCCTCAGCGCTTCGCAAGCCCGACTAGCGTTAGCGCCCCTCCAGACCCAGCGAAAGCCGCGCGTGTCCGCCCATCGCTTCTCCCCCCCCCATCGCTTTTTCCCACAGGGCCCGCTCACCGGCCGCATCCGCGTTCCCGGCGACAAGTCGATCAGCCACCGAGCGCTGATGTTCGCCAGCCTGGCGCTCGGCGAGACGGTTATCGAAGGGCTGCTCGAGGGCGAGGATGTCCATGCCACCGCGCGCGCGATGGAACAGATGGGCGCGCGGATCGAGAAGGACGAAACGGGCCGCTGGCGAGTCCACGGGGTCGGCGTCGGCGGATTGCTCGAACCCGATGCCCCGCTCGAGATGGGCAACAGCGGCACCTCGACCCGGCTGCTGATGGGGTTGCTCGCCAGCCACGGCTTTGCCGCCAGCTTCACCGGCGATGCGAGCCTCTCGGCGCGACCGATGGCGCGGGTGATCGCGCCGCTGTCGCAAATGGGCGCCGGCTTCACCTCGCGCGTCGGCAACCGGCTCCCCATCCTTATGGAGGGCGCGCATCCGGCGGTGCCGATAACCTACCGCCTCCCCGTCGCCAGCGCGCAGGTGAAAAGCGCGGTGCTGCTCGCCGCGCTCAACACGCCGGGGATCACAACCGTAATCGAACCCGTCCCCACACGCGACCACACCGAGCGGATGCTCAGCGCCTTCGGGGTCGAGGTTACCATCGGCGAGGATGGCGACGGCGCGCGAACCATCGCGATCCACGGCCCCTGCGACATGACCCCCTGCGCGCTCACCGTTCCGGGCGACCCCTCTTCCGCCGCCTTCTTCGCGGTCGCCGCGCTGCTGGTGCCCGGCAGCGATCTGGTGATCGAGAATGTCGGGCTCAACCCGACCCGCGACGGGATCTTCCGCCTGCTGCGCGCGATGGGCGGATCGATCGAAGAGCTGGACCGGCGCGAGATCGGCGGCGAACCGGTGGCCGATCTGCGCGTGCGCCATTCGGCGCTCAAGGGCGTGGAAGTCGATTCCGCCATCGCGCCAAGCATGATCGATGAATTCCCCGTCCTGTTCGTCGCCGCCGCGCTGGCCGAGGGACGTACCGTGACCTCCGGACTCGACGAATTGCGCGTCAAGGAAAGCGACCGGCTCGCGACCATGGCCGCCGCGCTCACCGCGGTGGGCGCTCAGGTCGAGGAACGTGCGGACGGGCTCGTCATCGAAGGTTCGGCGGGCGCGCCCCTGGCGGGCGGCGGGCCTGTCGCGACAAGGCTCGATCACCGCATCGCGATGAGTATGGCGGTGGCGGGGCTTGCCAGCATCGGCGGCATCGCGATCGACGATGCCGCACCGATCGCGACCAGCTTTCCCACCTTTCTCGACCTGCTGGCGGAGGCCACCCGATGATCGCCCCCTCGATCGCCGCGATGATCCACCCCGACGTCGCCACCTTCGTCGGCTTCCTCGGTATGGCCTGCATCATCGCGGCCTATGCCTATCTGACCTGGAAATCCGATCCCAACCCCTTCCTGCTCCACGGGACCAATCTGGCGGGCGCCGCGCTGCTGACCGTGTCGCTGGTGGTGCACACCAATTGGCCCAGCCTGGTGCTCGAAGGATTCTGGGCAGCGATCGCGCTGTGGGGCTTGGCAAAAGCGCTGCGCGACCGCAGGAGTAAGACATGATTATCGCCGTCGACGGCCCCACTGCCAGCGGCAAGGGCACCATCGCAAAGGCACTTTCGGCGCATTTCGGGGTGCCGCATCTGGACACCGGACTGCTCTACCGCGCGGTCGGGCGGCAGGTGCTGCTCGCGGGCGGCGATCCCGACAATGCCCACGACGCGCTGGCCGCCTGCCGCTTCGAGGACAGCCTGCTCGACGATCCGGTGCTGCGCGACGAGGAGACCGGCGGGCTCGCCAGCAGGGTCTCGGTACACCCCCCGGTGCGCGAGGCGCTGTTCGAGCGCCAGCGGGCCTTCGCCACGCAGGTGGGCGGCGCGGTGCTCGACGGGCGCGACATCGGCACGGTGATCGCCCCCGAAGCCGAGGCCAAGCTGTTCATCACCGCCAGCGTCGAGGCGCGCGCGCACCGCCGCTTCCTCGAAATGCGCGAACGCGGGGTCAAGGTCGCGCTGCTCGAGATCCAAGACGATCTGCGCCGCCGCGACGAGCGCGACCGCAACCGCGCGGTCGCGCCGCTGCGCCCCGCGGACGACGCGATGGTGATCGACACCAGCGCGCTCGACCGCGACGAGGCCATCGCCGCGGCGATCGAATCTGTCACCTTGGCAGCGGGCGGCGCGGACCGCTGAAATGGGCCGGAGTTGGATTGCCTCTGCGGCAATCCAACAAGCAGCGGCAAGTCGTGTCACCGTGCCCGTGTCAACTGTGTCAACACCCCCTGCCGCTGACCGCATTTCGCTTGCCTCCAGCACCCCGTTCCGCTAAGCGCGCCCCCGTTCGACGGGCAGAAAAGGTCCGCGGCAGGTCAAGCGACAGGACCGTAATTGCGTAAGGGTGCCATGCGCCCCGCACCTCGCTTTTCCGCCGCCTTCCCACCCCGCTCCCGAGAACTTGCGCGACGGCACCCGGCCCCGCGCAAACAACGGCCTCTTGGCCCACCAAGGCAATTAAGTCGTGGTGGAGAAAAGACCCCGGTAGAACCGGCGGCCGGAAATTCGAGTGAACAGGACTACCACACGCATGGCAACTGCGCCCAATCCCACCCGCGACGATTTCGCGAAAATGCTCGACGAGCAACTCGGCTCTGCCGATGACGGCGGCTTCGAAGGCCGCGTCGTCAAGGGTACCGTCACCGCCATCGACAACGGCATGGCGACCATCGATGTCGGCCTCAAGAGCGAAGGCCGCGTCGAACTCAAGGAATTCATGCGCGGCAGCGAAGAGCACGGCCTGACCGTCGGCTCGGAAGTCGAAGTCTATGTCGACCGCGTCGAGAACGCCGACGGCGAAGCGATGCTCAGCCGCGACCGCGCCCGCCGCGAAGCCGCCTGGGACAAGCTGGAAAGCGAGTTCGGCGAGGGCAAGCGCGTCGAGGGCCGCATCTTCGGCCGCGTCAAGGGTGGTTTCACCGTCGATCTCGACGGCGCCGTGGCCTTCCTTCCCGGCAGCCAGGTCGATATCCGCCCGGTTCGCGACATCACTCCACTGATGGAAATGCCGCAGCCCTTCCAGATCCTCAAGATGGACCGTCGCCGCGGCAATATCGTCGTCTCGCGTCGCGCCGTGCTCGAGGAAACCCGCGCCGAACAGCGCAGCGAACTGATCAATGATCTCGCCGAGGGCCAGGTCATCGACGGCGTCGTCAAGAACATCACCGATTACGGTGCCTTCGTCGATCTCGGCGGCATCGACGGCCTGCTCCATGTCACCGACATGAGCTACAAGCGCGTTAACCACCCCAGCGAGATGATCGAGATCGGCCAGACCGTGACCGTGCAGATCGTCCGCATCAACGAGGAAACCCAGCGCATCAGCCTCGGCATGAAGCAGCTGGAAAGCGATCCCTGGGATGGCGTCGGCGCCAAGTACCCGATCGGCATGAAGCTCACCGGCACGGTGACCAACATTACCGAATACGGCGCCTTCGTCGAGATCGAAGCCGGCATCGAAGGCTTGGTCCACGTTTCGGAAATGAGCTGGACCAAGAAGAACGTCCACCCCGGCAAGATCGTCAGCACTTCGCAGGAAGTCGATGTCGTGGTGCTTGAGGTCGACAGCGAAAAGCGGCGCATCTCGCTCGGCCTCAAGCAGGCCCAGGGCAACCCGTGGGACGATTTCGCCGAGAAGTATCCGGTCGGCAGCAAGGTCGAGGGCGAAGTCAAGAACGCCACCGAATTTGGCCTGTTCATCGGCCTGCCCGGCGACGTCGATGGCATGGTCCACATGTCCGACATCGCCTGGGGGATCTCGGGCGAGGACGCGCTGGCGCTGCACCGCAAGGGTGAAGAAGTCGAGGCGATCGTGCTCGATGTCGATGTCGACAAGGAGCGCATCAGCCTGGGCATGAAGCAGCTCGAAAAGGGTGCTCCCAGCGAAGGCGCTGCCACCGGCTCGCTGCGCAAGAACGAGACGGTCACCGTCAGTGTTCTCGAAGTGCGCGACGGCGGGCTCGAAGTGCAGGTCGGCGAAGACGGCGCGACCGGCTTCATCAAGCGTTCGGACCTTGGCCGCGACCGCGACGAGCAGCGTCCCGATCGTTTCCAGGCCGGTCAGAAGATCGATGCGCTGGTCACCGGCTTCGACCGTACGAAAAAGCCGACCTTCTCGATCAAGGCGCGTCAGATCGCCGACGAGAAGGAAGCCGTGGCGCAGTTCGGTTCGTCCGACTCGGGCGCCTCGCTCGGCGACATTCTCGGCGCCGCGCTGAAGAAGTCCGACGACTCGTAAGTTCGCGAGCACCCTGAGCCGCTCCGGCTGAGGGAACCCGCAAATACAAAACGGCAAGGCCCGCCCTCCCCATCCGGGAAGGCGGGCCTTTCCTTTTGGGCATGGGTGCGTAGACTCGGGCCCATGCTCCAGATTCATCAGTTTCCCTGCCTGACCGACAATTACGGTTTCCTGCTCCACGATCCCGACAGCGGCGAGACCGCGGCGATCGACACCCCCGACGGCGCGGAATACCTTCGCCAGGCCGAGACCAAGGGGTGGCGGATCACGCAGATCTGGAACACCCACTGGCATCCCGATCATGCGGGCGGAAATTCGGTCATCGTCGAGGCGAGCGACGCGACGGTGGTGGCACCGCAGGAGGTCGAACGGCTGTCGCCGATCGACCGGCAGGTGAGCGATGGAGACACGGTGACGCTGGGCAAACACGAGGCGCGGGTCATCGACGTCTCGGGCCACACCAATGGCCACATAGCCTACCATCTGCTCGCCGACGGCATTGCCTTTGTCGGCGACAGCGTCTTCGCGCTGGGCTGCGGGCGGATGTTCGAAGGCGAGCCTCAGCAATTCTGGGACAGCCTCCAGCGGATCAAGGCGCTGCCCGCTGACACGGTGCTCTATTGTGCGCATGAATACACGCAGGCCAATGCAACGTTCGCGCTCCACGCCGATCCCGGCAATGATGCCTTGCAGGCCTATGCGAGCGAAATCGACGAGAAGCGCAAGCGAGGCGAGCCGACCGTGCCGACCCGGCTATCGCGAGAGCTTGCGACCAACCCCTTCCTGCGCGCCGACGAACCGGCGCTGCGCGAAAAATGGGGCGGTGAAACGCCTGCGGAAACCTTCGCCGCGCTGCGCGAGGGCAAGGACAATTTCTAGCCCGGGCGGGCCGGTGGGAGTGGTGTCTTGAAGGCGCTTCAGGTGACTGCGCTCAGCCCCGACCTTTCGGGCATGGCGCTGGCCGACATCCCTCAGCCCGACCGGGCCGAGGGCGAGGTTCTGGTGAAGGTCCGCGCAGCTTCACTCAACTATCCCGACCTGCTGATGACCCGCGGCGACTACCAGTTCAAACCGCCGCTGCCCTTCGTCTCGGGGCTGGAGATGGCGGGCGAGGTGGTCGAGGCCGATGACGCGAGCGGCTTCGCACCCGGCGATCTTGTCATGGGTGGCGCCAAGACCGGCGCGATGGCGGAGTTCGTCTCCCTGCCCGCCGGTTCGCTGCGCCTGATCCCGAAGGGCCTGTCCTGCGCCCAGGCCGCGGCGATGGGCGCAGCCTATCACACCGCCTATGTCGCGCTGGTCGAGCTGGGACAGCTAGAGCAAGGCCAAACGGTGCTGGTCCATGGTGCCAGTGGCGGGGTCGGGCTGGCGGCCTGCGACCTGGCCCGGGCGCTCGGCGCAAAGGTCATCGCTGCCACCCATCGCCCAGACAAACGCGAGGCGCTGACTGCGATAAGCATGCCCGAAGCCACCATTCTCAACACCGGCAGGTTCCGCGAGGAAGTATCCGGGCTGACCGACGGGCGGCTCTGCGACCTCGTCTTCGATCCGGTCGGCGGCGATGTCTTCGACGAAAGCACCCGCTGCGTCGCTTTCGGCGGCAAGCTTCTGGTGGTCGGCTTTGTCGCCGGTCGGATTCCTGAGATCGCGGTCAATATCCCGCTAATCAAGGGGTTCTCGGTGGTGGGAGTTCGCGCCGGAGAATATGCCCGCCGCTTCCCCGAGCGCGGGGTACGGATCGCAGCAGTTATCGATAGATTGGCCAGCGAGGGCGCGATCACGCCGCATATCGACCGGGTCCTGCCGCTCGCCGCCTGGCGGGAAGCCTTTCAGGCGATGGCGAGCGGAGAGATCGTCGGCAAGATCGTGCTCGAGCCGTAAGGCTTAGAGCCCCGAGATAATCTCGTTGGCCAGCTCGCGATCCTTCGCGGCATCGTGCTTTTCCGCAATCAGCGTGCGGCTCGCGGCGGTGGCTGCCCGCGCGGCACGGTTGCGCACGTCCTCGATTGCCTCGCGCTCGGCGGCGGCGATCTTGTCTTCGGCCATCCGCTGGCGGCGCACGACCATATCCGCGCTGTCTTCCTCGGCGCGCTGCATGACCGCATCGGCCTCGGTGCGCGCATTGGCCAGCATCGCTTCGGCGTCTTTCTGCGCATCGGCGATCTTGGCGGCGTATTCGTCGCGCAGCGCCTCGGCCTCGGCACGCAGCTTCTTGGCTTCATCGAGCTGGTCGCGGATCGCCGCGATCCGGCTGTCGAGCCCGCCGCCGATGGTCTTGTGGACCTTGGCGCCGAAGAAGGCGATCAGCAGCAGCACCAGCATGGCGATCGACACCCACTGATAGGGCGCGAGGCCCAGCAGCATGGGTTCGACGTGCTTGGCGGCTCCGGCATCGACCTCGGTATAGGCCTCGCCGGGTTTGGTGGTGAAAACTTCCGGGGCATTAGCCATGAGCGAGCGATTCCTTCACGGCCTGGGTCGCAACTGGCCGGCTGACCTCGACCCCGGCAATCCTCCGGACGATGTCCTGCGCCGCATCTGCGGCAACCGCCTCGACCTCGGTCATGGCTTGGGTCCGTGCGGAGTCGATGCGCTGCTCGGCTTCGGCCAGCCTGACGTCGAGCCGCTCCTGCGCCTCGGCGAGCTTCAGTCCGGATTGGGTCGCCGCATCGGCCTTGGCCTTGGCGATGAGCTCGTGAGCCGCAGCGCGGTTGGCATTTTCCCGCTCGCGCCAGGCCGCTTCCTCCGCATCGGCGCGGTCGCGCGCGCTCTGTGCGGCAGCCAGATCGTCGGAGATCTGCTTGTCGCGCAGGGACACGGTTTCCATCACTCGCGGCACCATGCCACGGCCGACGACGAAGAAGGTAAAGCCGAAGAACACCAGCAACCAGAACAGCTGGCTGGAGAAGGTTTCGGCAAGTTGGGCAATCTGGGGCATGAGGCGGGCTCTTGCAGCGGAGGCGGGCCGGAGAGCTTCCCCGGCCCGCGCCCGATTGTTCGTGTCTTAGGCGACGAAGATCAGGATCATCGCGACGACGAAGGCCAGCAGGCCGAGAAGCTCGGCTGCGGCGAAGCCGATGAACAGGCGACCCTGCTGGCCGTCGGCGGCACCCGGATTGCGCAGCGCGCCTTCGAGGTACTTGGCAAACACATTGCCCACACCGAGCGAAGCGAGACCCGCGCCGATAGCGGCGAGGCCGGCTCCGAGCATTTTGGCTGCTTCCATATCCATGAGATGTTCCTTTCGTTGAATTCTTCGAGTGATAATTGAGGGCTTAGTGAAGGTTCTCGGCGTCGTTGATGTACAGGGCAGTCAACAGCGCGAAGACATAAGCCTGGATGCCGGCGACGAGCAGTTCGAGCGCGCAGATGCCGACCATCAGGATGAAACTGGGAACACCGACCAGCAGGCCGAAACCGAAGCCAGCGTTGCCGCCGCCGATCACGAAGCTGGACAGCACTTCGAGCAGAAGGTGTCCCGCCATCATCGCGACGAACAGCCGCAGCGCGAGGCTGAAGGGCCGCACCATGAAGGAGATGAACTCGATCGGAGCAATGAACGGGACCATCGGCAGCGGCGTGCCATGCGGCACGAACAGGCCGAAGAACTTGAGGCCATGCTTCCAGAAGCCGACGCCCAGAACAATCGAAAAGGAGATGACCGCCAGGATTCCGGTGACGGTAAAATGGCTGGTAAAAGTGAAGGGGTGCACGCCCACTACGCCAAGCGGCATAAGGCCAAGCAGGTTGGCGAAGAGGATGAACATGAAGAGGCTGAAGACGTAAGGCACATATTTGCGCCCGCCCTTGCCGATGTTCGCTTCAAGCATGTCGTCGATGAATCCGGTCAGGCTTTCGACCATCATCTGCCAGCGCCCGGGCACGAGCTCGCGCTTCATGCCCAGAGCCACGAACGCGAAAAGCACGACCGTGGTTATGAGCATCCACAGCGCGCTGTTGGTGAAGGCGATGTTGTAGCCTGCGACTTCCCAGCCCGCCGTGCCGCCAAGCGGCTCGATCGTGAACTGGCGCATCGGATCGACCTTGGCTTCTTCTGCCACTTGAAGAAAAATCCCTAACCCTGTGGTCCCGAATTCGGTGTGTTCCCGTTACGGGTTCACTCGTCCGAACTCCGGTTTGCGGAACGGATGACGTTTCTGAAGGCCACGACTATCCCGAGGAACAGTCCGGTCAACAGACCCCATGGCAGGGTACCCGCAAGCCAGTCGAACAACCAGCCGAGCACCAGGCCACCAAGAATCCCGCCGAGCAAATCGGCTAGAACGCGGTTGCCGCTGCGGTAATTCGCATCGGCACCCGATGTCCGCGGCTTGTTGCGCTGTTCTTCCCGCTCGCGTGCGGCCTTGAGCCGCGCCTCGAGCGCGTCGATCCGCGCATCTTCGCCGATGGGTTCTCCTGCGGGCTTCTCGTCGCTCATGCCAGCCTCCGTTTCATGGGAATGCACAGCACGGGCCAGAGCCGCCCGCCGAGGGCGTCGACCCCTTAGGCGGGGGTCGGAAACGAGTCAACACGCGGGGTCCTCACTAGCCGCGGCAGTCGCCCAGAAATTTGCGCTATGTTGCTGCTGTGTTGCTTAGGGGCAGCGGGGATCGCGCAGCGGCGCGCCGGTGCCGCGGGTCTGCCAGCTGCCATCGGGAGCCTGGTATTTTTCCCCCGGCGCGGTCTTGAGGATCGCCTGGCATCCGGCGGCGAAGGCGTATTCCTCGAGCGTGGCATTGGCTGCCTGCGCCTTGTCCGAATAGACCGCCCGCCGCTTGATGTTGATGCTGTTGACGATCCGGCGCAGGGCCTCGGTCTCCGCTACGACGATGCCGAGATAGCCGTCCATCTTCTCGCCAACCTCTCCGGCTGAGCGGGCGTTGTCGTAGGCCGGGTCGCGCTGCGCGAAGGCCGGCGCCGCAATTCCGCCAACGGCCAGCGCCGCTGCAGCAAGCCCGAGAGCCGTTTTGGTCAATCTGTTCATCATGTTACCCCTTGGGCGGCATCAGAAGATATCCGCGTTTTCCTCGATCGTATTGCCCGCATCCGCAGCCAGCCGGTAGATCACTTCCTGGCGGATGTTCACGTTGAGCTCGATCACGATCGCTTCCTCGGGCGCGTTCACCGTGATGCACCCTGCCAGCGCGAGCGAAGCCAGGATCAGCAGCGCCACCCTGTTCCTGCCCGCCTTCCGGCCACGCTCGTTCCCGATCCCCTGCATGGTGCCGGGTGTCGCAAGCCGCGCGCGGCCCGTCAATTGCTGCCCTGTCATAGCGGTCACTCGCTTTCCTGCTCCTGAATAATTGGGTCGGCTGGATCGATCGCGTCGGCTGGATCGATTGCAAAGGGATCGTCCGGGTCGATTTCGGGTCCGACCTCTTCGCCGGTTATCTCGCGTCGCAGCAGTCTCGTCCCGTCGTCCGACACCAGGCCAAGGCCGCGCGGATCGCGGACCGCCGCGGGGTCGTAGAGCGATTTCATCGAATTGATCAGCTGGTAGAATTGCGCGCGGATGTTGATCCGGAACTGCAGCGGCAGGCTCGCCAGCCGTCTGGTGACGAAATTGCTGCTGGTGCCCTCGCCCTGGCTGATCCCGTCGAACCGCACCCTGGTGACGATCTCGCCAGTCAGCGGACCTTCCATCAGCAGCCGCATCTGCGAATAGTCGAGGCTGCGCAGCGCATCGAAGGCGAAATTGGCCATCGGCGAAAGGTCCTCATAAGTCAGCTCGCCGACATAGGAGATATTGCCGCCTGGGAGGCGGGAGATCAGCACCCCGTCGTCGATCCGGCCGTTGCCGGAGGCATCGAAGACGATCGGGATCGTCCCGTCGAAAATTCCGGTCGCGGCGAGATTGCCGATATCCATCCGCTCCACGAAGACACCCGCATCGAGGCCGACCATCTCAAAAACATAGCGACGCTCTTCCTTGATGCCGAAATCGAGATCGACCTCGCGCAGGATCAGCTCGCCCCCCATGAACGGCCAGCTTCCTCCTTCGACCGACAGCATGGTCCAGTCGCGCAGCTGGAATTCCAGCGTGCCGCCCGTGACTTCGACGCCGGGATTGACCGAACCGATGCTCAACCGCTGGCTGGGAGCGGTCGTCAGGCTTAGCAAGTCGGTGAACGCGATCGTGCCGCTGGCCCCGCGCACCGGGCCGAAGGCGGCGGCAAAATCGAAATCCTCGGTGGTCAATGTTCCCGAACTGGTGACGCCGGCCTCGCCCCAAGCGACCCGCCCGGTCCCGGCGATGAGGCCATCGGCATTGGCGATCACGCCCAGCGCCAAGCGCGACAGATCGTCGGGCTGGAGCTCTCCATCGAATTCCAGTCCCGCCACGACCAGATCGGCCTCGCCCCGGCCAGTCGAAAGATCGTGGCGGATATCGGCGGCGGTAACCACACGGTCGCTGGCAGGATGGCGCAATTCGGCGAAGGCGGTGATGATGTTGTCGGCCAGCGACAAACGCGCATCGCGCGCTTCGAGCGGCTCGAACCGGTCGGGCTCTTCGCGGTCGAGCAGATTCAGGCTGCCCCCGGTCAAATCCAGCCGGCCCTCGGCATAGCGCCACTCGCCGCTGGCCTTGCGAATATCGAGCGGGACCGCGTCGAGCGTGACGTCGGCATCGGCAAAACTGCCGGTGATCGCTGTGCCAAATTCGGCGTCGAGATCGTCGATCGCAAAATGAGCGGCGGTCTCAGCCGGGCCAAGCAAGACATCGATCTGGCGCGCGGTCATCACGCCGGGATAGGCGAAGCCGACAGCGCCGGTCGCCAGCCGGATCGGGGTGCCTCCGAGCATGCCTGCCAAGGCAAGGCGCGGCGCACCCGCGGCGATTCGCAGGCCTTGCGGTCCGTTCTCGACGATCGCGCGCCCCGGCGGCGGGCACAGGGTCAGCGAATGGCGATCCAGTCTGAGATCGGCGAACTGCAACTGCGCGAAGCGGATATCGGTGCATTCGCGCCACAGCGCGAGCGTCCCACCGGACGCCCAGCGCCCCGAAAGCGGCAATTGCAGCTCGCGCGCCGATCCGCCGGGCAATGCGCCGCTCACCACCGCCTCGCCCGAAAAAACGAAAGCCCCCTCGGCGCCCTGCGCCAGCGCGAGCCGTGGGATGGCGATGGCCGACCCACCCGCCTCGTAACGCGCCATCGCCATGCGGAACACCAGATCGCCCCCGGCGTCGCTTTCCATTCGGCCGATCACGCCGGGCAGACCCGAACCGCTCATGGCAAAATTGCCCGAGAATCGTGCGGGACCCTCTCCTGTCCGGCTGGCTTCGACTTGCGAAAGCGAGATCAGCCGCCTGCCACTGCCGCCACGCAGTTGGGCTTGCGACATGAAGAGCGCCAGGCCCTTGCCACGCTTGTTCACCGCCATGTCCGCAGTGAAGGCGCTGCCGCGTGCCTCGCTGCGCAAAGCCGCGGCGATCCGGCGGGCGATCGGCTCGACCAGCGTGTCTGCCCCGGTCTCGGCCAATCCGGTGAGTGCTGCTTCGGTCTGACGACCAGGCCGCAGGCCATTGGCCTCGACATCGCCGCGCCATGTCGCGTTTTCGAAGCCCGAATCCGCGCGCGCCGTTCCATCCAGCGTCAGCAGTGCACCGGACAATTGCGGCGTGCTGATGCCGCGCAGCGCCAAACTGTGGTTCGCGGCGAATATGCTGTCGCGCCAGCTCGCGCGTATGGTCCCGTCGAGGCCGTTCGCCGTGATTGCTTCGGCAGCGATCCGGTTCGACCGGACCGATGCGCGACCACTGAAATCCTTCAGATCGGGACTGGCCTTTGCCCGGACGCGCGCCGCAAGTTGCGCCAGCGTGACCCCGCTACAATCGACCGAGCCCAGCCGCACCGGACCGGCAAAACTGGGTTCGCCTGCGCTGGTCGTCAGCCTGCCATAGATGCTCGCTCCACGCAGCGCGCAGTCGGGGAGATCGAGCGCAGGCGCGGTAGCGGCGAATATGCCCGCAAACCCATCGTCGATCCTGCCCTCGCCTTCCAGCTTGACGCCGATCGGACCATAGGCGGTTTCGAGCAGCCCGCGCCCGTCGCGCACCGCGACATTCAGCTCGGGCAGCCCCGGCTCCCCATCGGTCTCGGCAAAAATCAGCGGATCGAGCGTTCCGAAGCTGAGTGCGCCGCCCCGCAGCACGCCGAACAGGCGCGGCTTGACGAGAATCACGCGCTCGATGGTCGGGGTGCCGAAGCGATGGCGTAGGCGCAATTCCACGCGCTCGGCGGTGAAGTCGGGCCGGGCCGGATCGCCCAGCACGACATTGGTCAGGATCTGGCTCTGCGTGCCGATCTGGGCGATGTCGTAGCTGGCGGGGATCTCGTAAAGGGCGAGCTGGTCCTCGATGATGTCGCCCGCGATCCGCTCGCGCATCAGCCACGCGCCGAGCACCGCCAGCAGCATCGCCAACACGATGCCGAGCGGCCCCATCCAGCGTTTCTTGCACCAACGCGACCGGTTTTCGCGAGGCTGCTCCCCCTCTGCGGTCACTTGGGTATCGACCCCATCCATTCGCCAGCCCTTGCGCGCATGGCCGGTGAAAGGCAATGCAGCGTCAATCAACGTCGAGCGGAGCAAAAGGTTGCCGCAGGAGGCGGATACAAAAACGGCCCATCCCGGCAGCGGCCATCGCGCGCGGCTGCGCGAGCGGCTGCTTGCCGGCGGCCCCGATGCGCTCGCCGATTACGAATTGCTCGAGTTCCTGCTCTTCGCCGCAGTGCGCCAGGGCGACACCAAACCCACCGCGAAGGCTCTGATCGCGCATTTCGGCTCGCTCTCCGCAGTTCTGAGCGCGGAGCCAGCGGCGCTCAAACAGGTCAAGGGAGTCGGCAACGCCGGAGCCGCTGCCTTGTGGAGCGTTTCGCTGGCCGCGCGGCGGATGGCCCGGGGGCGAGTCCAGAACGCGCCCGTGCTGGGCAGTTGGCAGGCGCTGCTCGATTACCTCGCGCTCGACATGGCGCATCTCAGCCACGAGCGCGTCCGGGTGCTGTTCCTTAATTCACAGAACCGCCTCGTGCTCGACCATCTCGCCAGCGAAGGCTCGGTCGATCAAGCGGCGATCCACCCACGCGAAGTGATCCGCAAGGCCTTCGATATCGGCGCCACCGCGCTGATCCTGGTCCACAACCACCCCAGCGGTAATCCCGAGCCCAGCCGCGCCGACATCGACATCACCAACCGCATCGCCGAGGCCGGACGCCATCTCGACATCACCGTCCACGATCATGTCATCGTGGGGGCCAACACGCATGTCTCGCTGCGCGCGAAGGGCCTGATCTAGTCCGCCTCATTAGACCCGCGCCAAATCAGCTTTTCGGACTGATACCGTAGCGCGAATACTGACGATCCACCGAAGGCTGAATCCGCGCGGCATGGAGAATGTCCAGCCGCCCCACTTCGTCACCCTGCTGGAGCCGGATGACACCGCGCAGATAGAGACTAGCCGCCTGGCCAGGCACTTTGCGCAATGCAGCGTCGAGGTCAGCCAGAGCCTTGTCCTGCATTCCGAGACGGTGATAGAGCAACGCCCTGCTGTCGAGTGCGGCCGCAGCGTAGTCGGTCTCCCGCACGGCACGATCGCAAATATCCAGGGCTGCATCGCCGCCATAATCCCAAACCGCCGCAAACCAGCACTGTGAATTCAGCAGCTCGTCGTCGCCTGGGCGGTCAGCCAGCGCCTCCTCCAGTCTCGTCCGGGCTTCATTCACCCGCCCGGCGTCGCCTGCATATTCGCCCCACAGCATCGCCACCTCATGGGCTTCGTCCCCTGCGAGACCGAGGCTATCGAGCAGAGCCAGCGCCTGTTCTGCTTCGCCTGTGGCGACCAGAGCCTGTGCCAGCAAGCTTGCGGTTGTCAAATCGCCGGTCAGATCGAACGCCTCCTGGGCCGTCTCGCGCGCTTCTTGCATCCGGCCCAGCTCGTGAAGGACTTCGATCCGGATGGTCAGCCGCTCCACGGTTGCCTCCTCGGCGATTGCGAGGTCGATGTCGGCAAGCGCCCCCTCGTAATCCCGCTTCATGACCTTGAGCAATCCACGCAGAAACATCAGCCCGGCAATGTCGCTGTATTCCTCCGACATCTCGGTGAGGGCCACGATATGCGGCTCCATGCGCTCCGCGATGTCCTCGTCGCCGAGCTCCCACATCCGGCTCGCCTCGGCGATCCGGATGACGGGATCGCCGCTGGCAAGACGCCGCATGGCAGTTTTTTCAGCTGGAATGTCGCCCGGCAGAATTTCGGAAGGGATATAGCTGGCGTAATCGCTTACATGGACCCGCTTGTCGCCGACTTGGATCGAGCGACGGAAGCGCGTTCCGGCAGTGGTCTGGTCGAGTGTGCGAACTCCGGCAATGGAGACGTTCGCATCGCCTTGGGGCAACAGATAAGTCACCTCGGCGGCAGTCGTATAGGGACCGCCGACTTGATAGGGAATATCGCGCCAGGCCGCGCGCGCGCGATCCGGCGAGAAGTCCCAATTGGTAGTCGCAGACTCCATGACGAGCGAGGCGGTGTCGCGATCGAACTCCATGGGATCGAATGCCATGCCGCTCGCCTTGAGGATGCCGGTGCCGGTTTCCTCGTCATAGCTGTACTGGGCATCATGGATGAAGGCATCGACGAGGCCTTCGAGGTACTCCATCGCGTTGCCGATAACACGTTCAGGAACTTTTTCCGCAGCGGGCGCGCGCATGCGTGCGGCCAATATTCCGCGGGTATTCACCTCGATATCGATCAGCGCGGGAATATCGACGCCGCGGCTGAGATCATAGGTCACCCGCAACGTGCGATCGGGGACGGCAGGCCAGCGCTGCTCGATCTCGATCAGCCCGTCGGCATCGGCAGCCAAGGGCAGGGCGTAAGCAAAATCGGGAATTTCGTACATCGAATCCAGTCGGATTCCCGCGCTGGTGCCGTCCAGCCAGTAATCGGTCCCATCGATCAGAGCGCGCACCACCATATGATCGAAGGCACCCGGCTGCGGCTGGAAGACAGAAACCGCATCTCCCCTCTCGGAATGGACCAGCATGGCATCCGCTTCGATGCCCATCTCTCGCAACATTGTGAGCAATAGCAGGCTCTTGGCCTTGCAGTCCCCGTATTTCACCCTCCAGGTCAGCTCTGGTGCTTGCGGTAGATAATTGCCTCCGTTCATTCCGTCGAGAAGATAGGTGACCTCGTCCTGCACGCTCCTCAGCGCAAGCGCGGCGCGCTCGACGGGCACATCGGTTGCCGCCTCGATTCGGGCAATCTCCGCGGCCAGTGCACCGTCGGGTTCGATCGTATCCCGGGTCGCATAATGGGGAGCCATGGTCGCGACGACGTCGCTCCACGATTTGAAGCTGCTCACCTGGACCGCGGGCGGCAGTCTGAACCGGTCGGGTGCGTCCTCCGGCATCTCGTCTGGCTTTGCGATCGGCAGGGCGAGGTCGATTACCGTGTACCCTTCGTGGGCCTGGGGCGCCTCGATCTCGATCTGCCCAAGTGCCTGCCAGCTCAAATTGTCCTCTTGGGGCCAGGAGAGGCGTAGGCGCCCGAACCCCAAGCGGACGGGCTCCGCGGTCGCGCCTTCGGTCGCCTGGACATGTCCGTCCAGCGCCTGATCGCGCAATGTGGTGGAAGTGGCAAAGCGCAACACGTCGCCGACCAGCAGTCCCGGCACCCGCACCACGGCGGTCAACAGGCCATCGACCATGCGATGCTCCAACTGCCGCTCGCGCCGTATGACTTCGGGTTCGACCCCCTGCGCCATCAGGTCGATTGCCCGCTCGTCGCGAATGATCTCCAACCTGTGGATGGTCAGATCACCCTTGTCGGGCATCCAGCCGAATTGGAGTGTACTGTAATCCGAAACCGCCTGTTGATTGGTGACGTCGTAGGCGACGTCGGCATAGCGGGTCACGACCCCGCCCTCGAAGCGGACCTGGCGATCGAGGAGAACAATCTCCTCACCCTGCGCCAACGCGGAATCGAAATCGACCGCTTCGACCCAGCCCGGCGCGGGCGCCTTGAGAACCTTTTCCCCCGCCTGCGCCGGCACGACATAGAGCGCAGCAATAGCCACAGAACTGAAAAGGTTACGCATTCCGACACCCCGGAGGTTTCATGTAGATTGGGGCCCATAGCCTAAAGCGGACCGCCCGTGACGCAACCGTTCATCGATGCCAGCCAACGGATCAGCGCTCGCTGGCGCCTTTCGAAGCATCGGCGCCCCCTTGCCAAGCGACCGGCGCAGCCCTAGCCGGCACCCCGCGTTTCCCTTCTTTTCGGAGCCTGTTATGGTCCCCCGCTATGCCCGTCCCGCGATGACCGCCATTTGGGAACCAGAGGCGAAGTATCGCATCTGGTTCGAAATCGAGGCGCATGCGACCCAGAAGCTCGGCGAATTGGGGGTGGTCCCCGAGGAGGCCGGCAAGGCTCTGTGGGACTGGTGGACCACCGATCCGCAAATCGATGTCGAAGCCATCGATGCGATCGAGGCAGTCACGAAGCACGATGTCATCGCCTTCCTCACCTGGGTCTCCGAACAGGTCGCCGCGCATTCGGGGCAAGACTGGGCGCGGTTCATGCACCAAGGCATGACCAGTTCTGACGTGCTCGACACCACGCTGGCGGTGCAGCTCGCTCGCGCCACCGATATCCTGCTGGAAGATATGGACGGCCTGCTCGCCGCGCTGCGCACACGGGCGATGGAGCACAAATACACCCCCACCATCGGGCGCAGCCACGGCATCCATGCCGAGCCGGTGACGTTCGGGCTCAAGTTGGCGCAGGCCTATGCCGAGTTCGAACGCTGCCGCGCCCGCTTGTGGGATGCCCGCGCCGAGATCGCCACCTGCGCGATCTCGGGGGCGGTGGGCACTTTCGCCAATGTCGATCCGGCAGTGGAGGCCTATGTCGCCGAAAAGCTCGGGCTGGTGCCCGAGACGATCTCGACCCAGGTCATCCCGCGTGACCGGCACGCCATGTATTTCGCGACGCTGGCGGTGGTGGCCGGATCGATCGAGCGGATGGCGGTCGAGATCCGCCATCTCCAGCGCACCGAAGTGCTCGAGGCCGAAGAGTATTTCTCGCCCGGGCAGAAGGGCTCGAGCGCAATGCCGCACAAGCGCAACCCGATCCTCACCGAAAACCTCACCGGCCAGGCGCGGATGATCCGCGCCTATGCCCTGCCCGCGCTGGAGAATGTCGCGCTGTGGCACGAGCGCGACATCTCGCACTCCTCGGTCGAGCGTTTCATTGGGCCCGACGCGACCGTCACGCTCGACTTCGCGCTCACGCGGCTGACCGGCGTGATCGAAAAGCTCCTGATCTACCCCGAGCGCATGCAGGCCAATATGGATCGCATGGGCGGGCTGGTCCATTCGCAGCGCGTGCTGCTGGCCCTGACCCAGGCCGGGGTCAGCCGCGAGAACGCGTATGCCATCGTCCAGCGCAACGCGATGAAAGTGTGGGATTCGGACGGGCGGCTGCAATTGCTCGAGCTGCTCAAGCAGGATACCGATGTGACCGATGCGCTGCCGGAGGGCGAACTCGAAGAGAAATTCGACCTCGGCTATCATTTCAAGCATGTCGACACGCTGTTCGCGCGGGTGTTCGATCAGGAGCCGGAAGGCTGAGCTTGCGTCTTTACGCAACCGCCGCCGGGGCCTAGCATCGGACCGTTCGAACAGGGAAGGAATTGGAGGCCATGCAGATCATCCGCTCGCTCGTCTGGGTGCTGATTCTCGTCATGCTGCTCGTCTTCACGGCCTTTAACTGGCGGCCGGTCGAGGTGACGATCTGGACCAACACCGTCCTCGAAACCAAGATCCCGGCGCTGGCGATCGCCGCCTTCCTGCTTGGGCTGGTGCCGATGTGGCTGATCCATCGTGGCACGAAATGGCGGCTTGAACGGCGCATCGCGGCGCTGGAATCGGCGGCGCGGGTCGGCAGCCGCTCGCGCGCTCCGACGCAGCCCGATGCGGTTGCGCCCGCCGCGAGTCCGGCACCGACGCGGCCGACACAGGAACCCGCCGATCCGCTAACCCCGGCGCCGACCTCGCCGTCCTCGCCCGGGTCTTCAACCCCAGCGCCTTCCACCCCAACACCTTCCACGCCCAACGCATGAGCAATCCGGTCTATCTTGCCCTCGACGAACCCCGGCTGGAGGAAGCGCACGCGCTCGCCGAGCGCGCGAAGCCGCATATCGGCGGGGTCAAGCTGGGGATGGAATTCTTCTATGCGCATGGCCATCACGGCGTGCTCGATATCGCGCATCTCGGCCTGCCGATCTTCCTCGACCTCAAGCTGCACGACATTCCCAACACCGCCGCGCGGGCGATGCAGGCCGTGTCCGTGCTCGAACCGGCGATCGTCACCGTGCACGCCAGCGGCGGGCGCGCGATGATGGAAGATGCCAAGGCCGCAGCGGGCGAACATTGCAAGGTGGTGGCAGTGACCATGCTTACCAGCCTCGACGAGCGCGACCTCGATCGCACCGGGGTGGCAGGTTCGCCGCACGATCATGTCATGCGGCTTGCCGATCTGACGCGCGAGGCCGGGCTCGACGGGATCGTCTGTTCGGGCCGCGAAGTCGCGGCGGTGCATGGCCAGTGGAAAGACGGTTTTCTCATCGTCCCCGGCCTGCGCCCGGCTGGCAGCGCGGCGGGCGACCAGAAGCGCGTCGTCACTCCGCGCCAGGCGCGGGACGACGGGGCAAGCGTGCTGGTCGTCGGGCGACCGATCAGCCGGGCGCCCGATCCGCGGCAGGCTGCACGAGACATCGAAGCGACACTGTAGGAATCCCATGACAACGCAGATCAAGATTTGCGGGCTTTCCACGCCCGAGACGATGGACGCCGCCATCGATGCCGGCGCGACCCATGTCGGGCTGGTCCATTACGAGAAGAGCCCACGCCATGTGGCGCTCGAAGACGCCGCCAAGCTGCGGCGGCGGGTGCCCGAGGGGGTCAAGCTGGTGCTGGTCACCGTGGCGATGCAGCCGCAATATCTCGCGCGCTGCTACGAGGCGCTGCGCCCCGACGTTATCCAGTTCCACGGCTCCGAAACGCCCGAATGGATGGCGCTGGTCCGCAAGACGATCAAGACCGAGACCTGGCGCGCGGTAGGACTGCGCGAAGCCGCGACGCTCGAACGCGCGCGGCAGTTCGCGGATTCGAGCGATTTGCTGCTGTTCGACGCGCCTGCCAAGGAGCTTCCGGGCGGCAACGGCGTCTCGTTCCAGTGGGACCTGCTGCAGGGGTGGGAGCCGTTCATGCCCTGGGGGCTGGCGGGCGGGTTGACCGCCGACAACGTCGCCGAGGCGATCGCGCTGACCAATGCGCCGCTGGTCGATGCCTCGAGCGGGCTGGAAACCGCGCCCGGCGAGAAGAGCGTCGATCTGATCCGCGCCTTCTGCGCGGCAGTGAAGGCCGCCTGACAGCATTTTCGTCCGCGTGAAGCCGAGATGCGCGTGCGGAAACGCAAGCTGTCTCGACTTAGCCCGACGTGACCGGCAAGGGAGCCCGATGGACAATAAGCCCAATTCCTTTCGCACCCAGCCAGACGAACGCGGCCATTTCGGCGATTACGGCGGGCGCTACGTCGCCGAGACGCTGATGCCGCTGGTGCTCGATCTCGAGCGCGAATACCGCGCCGCTCAGGCCGATCCGGCGTTCAAGGCGCAGTTCGACAATCTGCTCGAACATTATGTCGGGCGCCCCAGCCCGCTCTATTTCGCCGAGCGGCTCACAGAGGCGCTCGGCGGCGCGCAGGTGTGGTTCAAACGCGACGAGCTCAACCACACCGGCGCGCACAAGATCAACAATTGCATCGGCCAGATCCTGCTCGCGATCCGCATGGGCAAGACCCGCATCATCGCCGAGACCGGCGCGGGCCAGCACGGCGTCGCCACCGCCACCGTCTGCGCGCGCTTCGGCCTGCCTTGCGTGATTTATATGGGCGCAGAGGATATCCGCCGCCAGCAGCCCAATGTGTTCCGCATGAAGCTGCTCGGAGCTGAGATCGTGCCGGTCACCAGCGGGCGCGGTACGCTCAAGGACGCGATGAACGAAGGGCTGCGCGACTGGGTCGCCAACGTCCACGACACCTTCTACATCATCGGCACCGCTGCGGGCCCGCACCCCTACCCGGAGATGGTCCGCGATTTCCAGAGTGTGATCGGCAAGGAAGCGCGCGTCCAGATGCAGGACCGCATCGGCCGCCTGCCCGACCTGCTGGTGGCCTGCATCGGCGGCGGCTCCAACGCGCTCGGCCTGTTTCACCCCTTCCTCGACGATGCGGATGTGAAGATGCTCGGCGTCGAGGCGGCGGGGCACGGCCTCGACGGTGAGGAACACGCTGCGAGCCTGCTCGGCGGCTTCCCCGGCGTGCTCCACGGCAACAAGACCTACCTGCTGCAGGACGAGGACGGCCAGATCACCGAGGGCCACTCGATCAGCGCCGGGCTCGACTATCCCGGCATCGGTCCCGAACACGCCTGGCTCAAGGATAGCGGACGCATCGAATACACCGCCGTTACCGACGATGAGGCACTGGAAGCCTTCCAACTTTTGTGCCGCACCGAGGGTATCATCCCTGCGCTCGAGCCAGCCCACGCGATCGCCGCGGTGCAGAAGCGCGCCAAGGAGATGGGCCGCGACACGATCATCCTGGCCAACCTTTGTGGCCGTGGGGACAAGGACATCTTCACCGTGGCTGAGAAGCTGGGAGTTGAAATGTGAGACTCTTGGGTGGGCTATTCGCTTTGGCCATTGCTGTCAGCATCGGTGTCGGACTTTGGGCTGGGTTCTTTTCAGCTAGGAGCGATTCCATCTTTATCCGCGACACCGCCGTAATCAGTGCTTTGGTTTTCAGTATCGCTCTGGGCGGCGTCGAACATCTTGAGCGTAAACGAAATGTCTGATCGCCTCTCCAGCGCCTTCTCGGCCCCCCACCCAGCGCTCGTCTGTTTCGTCACCGCAGGCGATGGCGACACCGCGGCCAATCTTGACGCTCTGGTCGCGGGCGGCGCGGATGTGATCGAGCTCGGCATGCCCTTCACCGATCCGATGGCCGATGGCCCCGCGATCCAGAACGCCAACATCCGCTCGCTCAAGGCAGGCACGACCACCGCCGATGTGTTCGCCATCGCCACGGACTTTCGCGAGCGCCATCCGGACGTTCCGCTCGTCCTGATGGGCTATGCCAACCCGATGATCCGGCGAGGCCCTGAATGGTTTGCCGATGCGGCGAAGAAGGCAGGCGTGGACGGCGTGATCTGCGTCGATATCCCGCCCGAGGAGGACGACGCGCTCGGCCCGCAGCTGCGCGCCGCCGGGATCGCACCCATCCGCCTCGCCACCCCAACCACCGATGCCGCGCGACTGCCCGCCGTGATCGAGGGGAGCGAGGGCTTCCTTTATTACGTCGCGGTCGCCGGGATCACCGGCATGCAGCAGGCGGCGATCGGATCGATCGAGGAAAACGTCGCGCGCATCAAGCGATCGACCGACATTCCCGTCGCGGTGGGATTCGGTGTCAGAACGCCCGAACAGGCGGCTGAAATCGCGCGCGTAGCGGATGGCGTGGTCGTCGGATCCGCGCTGGTCGAACTGGTCGCCGAGCACGGGCGGGACGCGCCGGAGCATCTGCGCGCGCTAACCGCCAGCTTGGCAGAAGCCGTGCACACAGCACGCTGATCCTCGTTCGTCATTGCGAGGAGCCGGTCGCGAGGCGGCGATCCCGCTCCGGCGCCAGCCCTACCGTCACGCCGAAGCTGGATTGCTTCGCCTTCGGCTCGCAATGACGAAATTTTCGAGCTAAGGCCCTCCGCATGAACTGGTTCAACCGCGTCCGCAATTCGCTCGCCTTCCTCCCCAAGCGCGAGACCGACAAGGATCTCTGGGTCAAATGCCCGGGATGCCAGCAGATGGTCTTCGCGCAGGAATACGAGGACAATCGTTACGTCTGCCCGCGCTGCGAGCACCATGGCCGCATCGGCGCCGACGAGCGGCTGCGCCAATTGCTCGACGAGGGCTACGATGTCCTGCCCCAGCCCGAAGTCCGCGAGGATCCGCTCAAGTTCCGCGACACCAAGAAATACACCGACCGCCTCAAACAGGCGCGCGCCAAGAATCCGCACCGCGACGCCTTCACCGTGGGCTCGGGCGCGATCGAGGACCGCCCGGCGGTCGTCGGCGTACAGGATTTCGGTTTCATGGGGGGCAGCATGGGCATGGCAGTGGGCACCGCCTTCTGCCAGGGCGCCGAGCGGGCGCTGACGCGGCGCTGCCCCTACATCGTCGTCACCGCGGCGGGTGGCGCGCGGATGCAAGAAGGCATTCTCAGCCTGATGCAGATGCCCAAGGCCACCGTGATGACCCGCCGGCTCAAAGAAGCGGGCCTGCCCTATATCGTCGTCCTGACCGACCCGACCACCGGCGGCGTCACCGCGAGCTACGCCATGCTGGGGGACATCCAGATCGCCGAGCCGGGTGCGTTGATCGGCTTCGCCGGCCAGCGCGTGATCCAGGACACGATCCGCGAACAGCTCCCCGAGGGCTTCCAGCGCGCGGAATATCTGCACAAGCACGGCATGGTCGACATGGTGGTCCACCGCCACGATCTCAAAGACATGTTGGCGACGGTGCTCGATTATCTGCAACCCAAGGTTGCGGCGTAAGCGGGTTCGCCACGAGATGAGGTCGTGAAGGACTTCGCCACCTCCTCCGACGCTGCGGTGCAGGCGCAGCTCGATCGGCTGGCCGCGCTCAGCGTGCCCGATGGGCGGCTTGGGCTGGAGACGATCCGCAAGTTGCTCGCCCGGCTGGGCGATCCGCACAAGCTCCTGCCACCGGTACTCCATGTCGCCGGGACCAATGGCAAGGGCAGCACTTGCGCCTTCCTGCGCGCCATGCTCGAGGCGGACGGCCAGCGGGTCCACATGACCACCAGCCCGCATCTGGTGCGCTATAACGAGCGTATCCGGGTGGCCGGCAAGCTGATCTCCGACGAGCGGCTCGCTGCGCTGCTCGAAGAGGTGCTCGACGCTGGCCACGATCTGGCGCCGAGCTTCTTCGAAGTCACCATCGCCGCCGCCTTTACCGAATTCGCGCGGGTGCCGGCTGATGTTTGCGTGATCGAGGTGGGCCTCGGCGGGCGGTTCGATGCGACCAACGTCTTGGAGCGGCCCGCCGCCTGCGCAATCGCGGCGCTGGGTATCGATCACGAACGCTTCCTGCTCGCCCCTGAGGACGGCGTGCCGCAAATCCCCCTCGCCCGGATCGCTTTCGAGAAGGCGGGGATCGTGAAGCCCGGGGCGCCGCTGGTGACATTGTCCTATCCACCTGAAGCGCAGCCCGAGATCGAACGCGCGGCGCTGAACGCGAACTCACCGCTGGCGGTCCGCGGACGCGACTGGCATTCCAGCACCACCGGCATCGGCCTGCACTATGCCGACCGCGATGGCGAACTCGTCCTCCCGCTGCCGACGCTCCCCGGCGCGCATCAGGCGGAAAACGCCGCGCTCGCTGTCGCGATGCTGCGCCATCAGGATTTCGTCACCGTCTCGCGCGGTGCGATGGCCGAGGGGATCCGTGCCGCCAACTGGCCCGCGCGCTTGCAGCGCCTAGCGCCCGGCACCTTGCGCGGTTCTTCAGTCGGGGGTCGGCCGATCTGGCTCGACGGAGGGCACAACCCCAGCGCGGGTGAGGCGCTGGGTCGGCATTTCGCAGGTCAGCGGCTGCATCTGATCGTCGGCATGCTCGACGCGAAGGACCCGCGCGCGCTGACCGAGCCGCTGGCGGGTTCGATCGCCAGCCTGACCGTGGTGCCGGTACCCGACCACGATTGCCATCCGGCCAGCGCGTTCGGACCCGACGCTCGCTCGGCAGCGGACGTCCCCGCCGCGCTCGCGGCGCTGCACGATGACGGCTTGCCGGTGCTGGTTTCGGGTTCGCTCTATCTCGCAGGCGAGGTGCTGCGGCTCAACGGAACGCTGCCCGACTAGAAGGCAGATAATTCAAGGAGTGGGCACAGGCGCGAGCGATCAAATGGGCGGGTCGTCCCTCGCATCGCCGGGGCCAACCTCGCCGGCTGTGCCCATCGCCGCGTCGACAAGCCCGGAGCGCATCATCCACCAGAACAGGACGATCCCGGGCAGAGCCGCCAAGGTGGTCAGCAGGTAGAAGTTCACATAGCCAAGGGTCTCGATCAAGGTTCCCGCGGTCGTGCCGGTCAGGAACCGCCCGACCACGCTCGCACCGGCGCTGATCAGCGCATATTGCGTGGCGGTGAAGCGCAGGTCGCAAAGTGCGGAAAAATAGGCGACGACCACCACCCCGCCATAGCCGCTCGCGAAGTTTTCGAACCCGATCGCGGCGGCCATGCCCAAGTTGCTCTTGCCCACCGCAGCCAGCGCGGCGAAGCTCAGGTTGGACACCGCCATCAAAACAAGCGCGATCAGCACCGAGCGCTTGAGCCCGAGCCGCGCATAGATGATCCCGCCGATGAATACGCCGATGATCAGGGCCCAGAAGCCGACCCCGATATCGTAGATCGCGATTTCGTCGTTGGTGTAACCGAGATCGTCGAAAAGCAGGCGGAAGGTCAGATTCGCCAGAGTGTCGCCAATCTTGTGGACGAGGATGAACAGCAGCACCAGCCAGGCCCCGCTCCTGCGAAAGAACTCGAGGAACGGCCCGTTGATCGATTGCCACATCTCACCCATGCTGCGCTTTGCCGCAACGATCTGACGCCTGACAGGTTCACCCAGAAGCAGCGCGGTTATCATCGCCGGCAGAGCGAAGACTGCGCACACGATGTAGCCGGCTTCCCAGCCCCAGCGGGCGGCAACGACCAGCGCCAGCGCGCCGGCAGACGCCGCGCCGATCCGCCAACCGTACTGGCTCATCCCCGAACCCGTTCCGAGCTGGTAGGGCTTCAGCGTCTCGATCCGATAGGCGTCGATCACGATGTCGAACGTTGCCCCGGCAAGGCCGAGGAGAACGGCGGACGTCGCGGTCCAGACGATGTCGGCGGTCGGATCGGCGAGCGCCAGATTGACCGTTGCTGCCATCACGAGCAGCCCTGTCAGGATCATCCATGAAACGCGCTGCCCGAGCTTGCCGAGCAACGGAATCCGCACCCCGTCGACCACCCAGGCCCAGAAGAATTTGAGGTTGTAGACCAGAAACGCGAGCGTGAAGGCGGTGACAGTGGCCTTGTCGATCCCGTCCTGCGAAAGCCGTGTGGTCAGCGTCGCCGCCAAAAGCGCGAAGGGGAAGCCGGAAGAGACGCCGAGGAAGAATGCCGCGAGCGATTCTTTCTCCAGGTACGGCTTGATCGATTCCCACGTGCTGCGGCGCTGCGAGTCGCCCGCCCCGATCGATTCGGCCATTCCGTAACGTCCTTCCTAAAAGCACTATTCTTTGCGACACTAGCCTGCGGAGAGAATGAGGAACAGGCGCCATGAGAGCTATCGACACAAAGCATCCTGCGCACCGGCCCACCGAAGGGCAGCTCGCGCTGGCCCGCGAAGTCGCCGATGGCGGTAGGACGAGCGAGCAGCCGGTAACGCGGGTCCCGGCGAGCGTCTACACCGATCCGGCCCATTTCGCGCGCGAGAAGGCCGCGCTCTACGACCGGATGCCGCAGATCCTGTGCCCCAGCGCGCTGCTGCCCGACCCTGGCATGGCGCTTCCGCATGATGCCACCGGACTACCGCTGCTGATCACCCGCGATGCGCAAGGGGAGGTCCATGTCTTCCTCAATGTCTGCCGCCATCGCGGTACGAGGCTGGTCGAGGGCGACGAGGTGCGCTGCACCAGGAAGCTCGTTTGCCCCTATCATGCCTGGACCTATTCGGTGGACGGTCGCCTGCTCGCCCTGCCCCGCCCCGATACCTTCCCCGGCCTCGACAAGGACGCGCACGGGCTAGTCGAACTGCCCAGTTGCGAAAGCGGCGGACTGATCTGGTTTGCTCCGGTCGATGGCGCGGATTTCAGCGATGTCCGCCGCATCGGCAAGGACATGGATGCTTTCGGCACCGCAGACCATGTGCTGTTCCGGCGCAAGACCCACACGGTCAAGGCGAACTGGAAGCTGATCATGGATGCCTTCCTCGAAAGCTATCACGTCACCCGGCTCCACGCCTCGACTATTGGACCCTTCTTCAAGGACGGCGTGACCTCGGGCGACCTGATCGGCCCGCACCACCGCTCGGCGGTCGGACGACTCGAGGATATGGAAACCGTCGATCTTGCCGACATGAGTGCGCTAAGGCGGGTGGTGACCTTTGCCTATCAACTTGTGCCCGGCGCGCTGATCATCCCCAGCCCCGATTATCTCAACGTCATGGCAATGATGCCGCAGGCGCATGACCTCACGCTGGTCGAGGACTTCATGCTCATCCCCGAGGAGCCCGCAACCGACAAGGCGCGCGACCATTGGGAGCGCAGCTGGGCGCTGCTCGACGGCGGGGTCTTCGCAAGCGAGGATTTCCGCGCCGCGGAGCTCGGACAGCAGGGGCTGGCAACCGGCGCGTTGCCCGAATTGACGCTCGGATCGCTCGAAGGGGGGATCGCACGCTATCACGAGACGGTGGCGGAAGCCTTGCGCACTGCCAACTGACCGCGTAGCGGCGCGCAGATGGCCGAAAGACTGCCCGAAGCCGGCGACAGGATCGCCAAGCTGCTCGCACGCGCCGGCGTCGCCAGCCGCCGTGAGATCGAGCGCATGATTGCCGATGGTCGCATCGCGATCGAGGGTAAGGTGCTCGACACCCCCGCGGTCAAGCTGCTCAATTTGCGCGGCGTGACCGTCGACGGCAAGCCGGTCGGCCGCGCCGAGGAAGCCAGGCTCTACGCTTTCCACAAGCCCTCGGGCCTGATTACCGCGGAGCGCGACCCCGCCGGACGTCCGACGATCTACGACGCGCTTCGCAACGCGCTGCCTAAGGGCACACCGAGACTGATGCCGGTGGGCAGGCTCGATTTTACCACCGAAGGCCTGCTGCTGCTGACCAATGACGGTGAGCTCAAGCGGGCGATGGAACTGCCGTCCTCGGGCATCCCCCGCACCTATCGCGCGCGCGCCTTCGGCGACATCACCCAGGCCCAGCTCGACGATCTCTCGCACGGAGTGGAGATCGACGGCATGCGCTACGGCAGTATCGAAGCCGACCTCGAACGCGGTTCGGGTCGCAACCGCTGGATCGTGCTCACGCTGACCGAAGGCAAGAACCGCGAAGTGCGCAACGTACTTGAACATCTCGGGCTTGAGGTCAGCCGGCTGCTGCGCACTGGCTACGGCCCCTTCGACCTCGCCGATCTGCCGCGCGGGCAGGCGGTCCAGATCCGCCACGCCGATGTCGAACGCTTCATCGGCACGCTGCCCAAGCCCAAGAAAGCGAAACCGCAGGAATGAGGATCGTCGCCGGCGCCTGGCGGGGACGCAAGCTAGTGACGCCAAAGGGCGAGACCACCCGCCCGACCGCAGACCGCACGCGCGAGACGCTGTTCAACATGCTCACCAGCCGACTGGGGAGCTTCGAGGGTCTATCGGTCGCCGATCTCTTCGCTGGTTCAGGAGCGCTGGGGATGGAAGCGCTGTCGCGCGGCGCGGCGCATTGCCTGTTCGTCGAGCAGGAACCCGAAGCGCTCAAGGCCATCCGCGCCAATATCGCGGCATTCGACGCGCGCAGCCGCACCAGCGTACAGGCCGGCTCGGTCATGGCATTGGGCGCTGCCCGATCGGCACACGATCTCATCCTGCTCGATCCGCCCTATGGCACGGGCGCGGGCCAGGTCGCGCTCGACCGGATGATGCGCTACGGCTGGTTCGACGCATCGAGCTGGATCGTGCTCGAGACCGGCGCCGACGAAATCGTCGCAATCAAGCAGCTCGAGATCGAGGCCGAACGCCGCGTCGGCAAGGCCAAGCTGACCTTCCTGCGGCTCGCCAGCTAGGTCATTCCTGCGGCGGATAACGCTCGAATTCGGGCAGGCGATGCGCCTCCTTCATCCATGAAAGGCGTTCTGCAGTCTGGATATGCGCCTGCGCGGGAAGCTCGTCCGGTTCGTCCAGCGTGGCGGATTGCACATCGACCAGACCCGGAAGCATCTCGTCATTGGTGTAGAACAGGCCCGTGCCGCACTGGATGCAGAAATGGCGGCGGGCGTGTTCGGACGAGGCATAGGTCGATGGTTCGCCCGAGACCGCCAATTGCTCCTGCGCCATCATCGCCCAGCCGACCATCGGCGCACCCGCGGCCCGACGGCAGTCCACACAATGGCATAGCGCGTGGTTGAGCGGCATGCCGGAAATCTCGTAGCGGATCGCACCGCAATGGCATCCCCCGGTCAGCATGGTGATTCCTCCTCGATGCTTTTGCCCGCGAGAATGCGCTTGCGCGGAACAAAAGGAAAGGGCGGCACCGCCTGCGCGGTCCCGCCCTTTTTCTTGTTTGTCAGCCGTGCTTACATTTCGCTGGCGGGCTGGCCCGGCCAGTAATCGAGCGGGCGCGCCACACCTGCACCGCGCTTGCCGGCTTCCCAGGCGTTGATGCAATTGTCCTGCTCGTTCGCCGAACAGATAGGCAGTTCGCCCGTGGGGGGGCCCTGGTCACCGGGCGTGGCCTGAACCCGTTCGATACTCCGGTACTGGATATTTCCGCCCGTAGCGGTCGCCGCCCGCGGGGCCGTAGTGGTCCGGGCGCTCGCTGTGGCCGGCGTGGTGGTCGCGCCGGTCATCTGGTTCATGACGGCGGTCCAAGCGGCGGCACGCTGTTGCGGCGCCATCCCGACAATCTGCACACGCTGCTCGTCGGTGAGTAGCCACCAACCGCTGGTCTGCTCTTCGTTCAGAGTCCAGTAGTATTCCTGAACATTGACCGGCCAGCGCGTGTAGGCAATACGCTGTTCGTCTTCCCAGTTCATGTACATCTGTTGCTGGGCCGGGGTCATGTTGTATGCTCCTGCATCCATATTCTGGGCCATGTCTTGGGAAATCGCGGGAGCGGCAGAGAAGGCCAGCGCTGCAGCGCCGGCGAGAATGAAATTACGCATGGGAATTGTCTCCGATTACACTTGCTGTCCCTTTCTCTACGCAGCACAGCCGCGAGGGTTCCCTGCCCTTGCTTCCCCAGTCGTCGTTCCCTAACTGTTCGCCTGCATCATGACTTCGTCCGAAACCCCTCCGCCGCCCGCCGACCCGGGCGCGCTGCCCGCCTATGCGAAAAACCTCAACGGTCCGCAGAAGGACGCGGTGCTGACCACCGAGGGCCCGGTTCTGATGCTGGCGGGCGCCGGCACGGGCAAGACCGCCGCGCTCACCGCGCGGCTCGCGCATCTGATTGCCACACGGCGCGCCTGGCCAAGCGAGATTCTCTGCGTCACCTTCACCAACAAGGCCGCACGCGAGATGCGCGAGCGGGTCGGCCGCCATATCGGTGATGCGGTTGAAGGCATGCCGTGGCTTGGCACCTTCCACTCGATCGGCGCGAAGATGCTGCGCCGCCATGCGGAACTGGTCGGGCTGAAGAGCAATTACACCATCATCGACACCGACGATCAGCTGCGGCTGCTCAAGCAGCTGATCCGCGAGGCCGAGCTCGACGAGAAGCGCTGGCCCGCGCGCCAGCTCGCGAGCCTGCTCGATCGCTGGAAGAACCGCGGGCTCAACCCCGCCGTTCTCGATGCGGTCGAGAACGAGGCCTATGCCAATGGGCGCGGGCAGGAGTTCTATGCGCTCTACCAGGAGCGGTTGAAGGCGCTCAACGCCTGCGATTTCGGCGATCTGCTACTGCACATGCTCAACATCCTGCGGCGGCATCGCGATGTGCTCGAGCAATATCAGCAGCGCTTCAAATACATCCTGGTCGACGAATATCAGGACACCAACCAGGTCCAGTATCTGTGGCTGCGGCTGCTGGCGCAGGAGCGGCGCAATATCTGCGTCGTCGGCGACGACGACCAGTCGATCTATTCCTGGCGCGGGGCCGAGGTGGCGAATATCCTCAAGTTCGAAAAGGATTTTCCCGGCGCGGCGGTGATCAAGCTCGAGCAGAACTATCGCTCCACTCCGCAGATCCTTGCGGCCGCATCGGGGCTGATCGATGCCAACAGCCAGCGGCTTGGCAAGACGCTCTGGACCAACCTGCCCGAGGGCGACAAGATCAAGGCCATCGGCGTCTGGGACGGGCCCGAGGAAGCGCGGCGCCTGGGCGAGGACATCGAACGGCTCGAACGCGAGGGCGCCTCGCTGGACGAGGTTGCGATCCTGGTCCGCGCGCAATACCAGACCCGCGAAATCGAGGACCGTTTCATCCAGATCGGGCTGGGTTATCGCATCATCGGCGGTTTCCGATTCTACGAGCGTGCCGAAATCCGCGATGCGCTCGCCTATCTCCGGGTGATCGAGCAGCCCGCCGACGACCTCGCCTTCGAGCGCATCTACAACCAGCCCAAGCGCGGCCTCGGCGCCAAGACGCTCGATGCCATGCGGCGCCACGCGAAACGCACGGGTATGCCGCTCGCCGCCGCCTCGATCGATCTGTGCGACAGCGACGAACTCCCGGCGCGCGCGCGCGCCACGCTCAAGGCGCTGCTCCAGCAATTCCTGCTGTGGCGGGAGGGCGCGGAGAAGGAGACGCCTGCCAATCTGCTGCGGCGGGTCGTGACGGAAAGCGGCTACGAGGACATGCTGCAGAAGGATCGCGGGCCTGAAAGCGCAGGCCGGCTCGAGAACCTCTCAGAACTCGCGCGGGCGATGGAGGATTACGACACGCTCACCGATTTCCTCGAGCATGTCAGCCTGGTGATGGAGAACGATGCGCGCGACCAGGGCGAGAAGGTCACCATCATGACCATGCACGCGGCCAAGGGGCTCGAGTTCGACCATGTCTTCCTGCCGGGCTGGGAGGAAGGGGTGTTCCCCAGCCAGCGCTCGCTCGACGAAGGTGGACTCGCCAGCCTCGAGGAGGAACGGCGGCTGGCCTACGTCGCGATCACCCGCGCCAAGCGGCGCTGCACGATCCTCCACGCAGCCAACCGGCGGATCTATGGCCAGTGGACCAGCTCGATCCCCAGCCGGTTCATCGATGAGCTGCCCAGCGAGTATGTCGAGCAGGAGACCACCCTCGCGGGTGGTGCTTCGCTGTGGCGCGCCAACTGGAGCGAGCAGGAAGATCCCTTTGCGCATGTCTCGACCGCCCGCCCCGACAAATCGGCGACGCGCGGGCCCGGCTGGCAGCGGGCGCTGGCGACCGGCTACGATAGCAAGCCGGTCAGACTGGCGGAGAGCAAGCGCAGCGCCGCCAGCTTTGCCGCCAAGCCGCGCAGCGATATCGCCATCGGCGCGCGCGTGTTCCACGACAAATTCGGATACGGAAATGTCGCCGGGCAGGACGGCAACAAGCTCGAGATCGCCTTCGAGAAGGCGGGGACCAAGCGGGTGCTCGACAGCTTCGTCAAGCTGGCCGAGTAAGCGAGCCAGCGCTCAGCGCGTCAGGCGCTCAGCGAAATCCCACGCCCAGGAAATCGGGCCGAGGACCGTTCCATTCGCCATCGCCGGCAGAATCGTCCTGACGCTGCGGCTTGGAAGCCTGCTTGGATTCGGATTTTTCCGCCCTGGGTGCGCGTTCGCGGCGCGGTTTCGAGGGACGCTCCTCACGAGCTTCGACCCGGGCCGGCTCTCGAGCGGCTTCCTGTTTGGCCGGAGCTTCCTGTGGAGCCTCGTCGCGGCCACTATCCGCGTCGGCGCGCGGCTTGCGCGCTCGCCGGGGCTTTTCGCCAACCGGCTTGTCGTCGGCGGCTTCCTGGTCGGCAGCCCTCTTTGCCGCCGGCTTGTCCCGATTCTGTTTCGGCGCGCTGTCCTTGAGATCGACGCGGACGTCGTCCTTGCCGAACACCGCGATCTTGTGACCGGTCAGCTTCTCGACATTGTCGATCGCCTCGGCATCATCGTCGGTGACGAAGGTAAAGGCACGTCCCTTGGCGCCCGCCCTGCCAGTGCGGCCGATGCGGTGGACATAGTCGTCCGGATGCCAAGGCGTATCGTAATTGAAGATGTGGCTGACACCCTTGATGTCGAGCCCACGCGCAGCAACGTCGCTGGCGACGAGAATGTTGATATCGCCCGACTTGAACCGGTCGAGTTCCTGGATTCGCGTCGCTTGGTCGATATCGCCATGGATCTCGCCGCTGGAGAAGCCTTCGCGCTGCAAATGCTTGTTGAGCTCGCGCACGGTCGTCTTGCGATTCGAGAACACGATCGCGGTTTCGACATGGTCGTTGCGCAGCAGCCATTCGAGCGTCTCGCGCTTCTTGCGCGCCGACACCTGGATCTTGAACGCGGTGATGTCCTTGTTGGTGGACGCCGCGCGGCTGACCTCGATCCGCTTGGGATTGTTCATGAATTTCTTCGAGAGCTTCTCGATCGGCGGCGGCATCGTCGCCGAGAACAGCATGGTCTGGCGCTGCTCGGGCAGTTTCGAGCAGATGAACTCGATGTCGGGGATGAACCCCATGTCGAGCATCCGGTCGGCCTCGTCGATCACCAGCAATTCGCAGCCGTTGAGCAGGATCTTGCCGCGCTCGAACAGGTCCATCAGCCGGCCCGGGGTCGCGATCAACACATCGACGCCTTCGTTGAGCGCCTTGATCTGGTCGCCCATCTGCACGCCGCCGATCAGCAGCGCGAGCTTGAGATCGTGATTCTTGCCGTATTTCTCGAAATTCTCCGCCACCTGCGCGGCGAGTTCGCGCGTCGGGGCGAGAATCAGCGAGCGCGGCATCAGCGCGCGGCGGCGGCCGCTGGCCATGATGTCGATCATCGGCAGGACGAAGCTGGCGGTCTTGCCGGTGCCGGTCTGGGCGATACCGACGATGTCCTTCATCATCAGGATCGGCGGAATCGCCTGCGCCTGGATGTCGGTGGGCACGGTATAGCCCGCGGATTCCACCGCTTTAAGCAGGGTCGGGGAGAGGCCGAGTTCGGCAAAGGTCATGCGGTTTCGCGTGGTCCGATAATGAAAAGGAGTATTGGGCGCTGCGGCCACGAATGCAGCAGGAGCGCCGCGCCCATCGCCGGAAAGCTCGTGAAAGTCAAGAATTCACGGAGCAGGCCCGCGACCAAGAGTAGCTATTCGACCACCCGGACCAATTGGCTCAGCCGTGCCACTTCGCATTTCGCGCCGCTGCGGGCATGCAACTGGTCGCGGTCGACGCAGAGTTGCCCGTCCCGGCTGTTCTCCATGTAGAAGCCCGAATAGAAGTCGCGCGCCGAGCAGGATTTTTCCAGCGTGGCGGAAATCAGCCGCCGGTCGCGCAGGAACAGCAGCAGGCGGTTGCTGCCCTCGGCGTGGACCCCGGCGATGCTCTGCACCGGCAGGCAGTCGCCGATCGGGCGTTCCAGATAGCGCGGCTGCGAACTGCGCGGCGGCAGGCTGGCGGTCAGGTTCTGGCGCACGGGACCGGGTCGCGGAGCGATCCGGATGATCACCCGCTGCTGGATCCGGACCTGTTCGAAGACCGGGGTCTGTTGCGGCAGGAGAAAGGGCAGATAGGCGTCGGGCAGGCGCACCGCCGGCCCCTCGGAGGTTTCTTCGAGAGCCGCCTGCTCGGTCAATCGCGCATTGGCATCCTCCAGCACGTCTGGATGAAACGGAGCGCTCGCAACGGGAAACAGCAGCCCGAAGGACGCGAGGATGGCGGCAAGCGAATTCATTGCGTAATCGGACGATGCTCCCTGGCCACGCCGGTTGCGGCGCGCGGTCGATGAAACCCGCTGGTGGCCACCCCTGCTTGAATAGCGGCTTAATCCCTCGCTCTCCTTTGACAAGAGGTGGCGAGCGAAGCCGCGCATGTGGCATGAAGATGGCATGTCTGACGAAACCGACGCGAATCGCCCCTTTCTTGCCGCCGTTGCCGAATTGCTAGGCACCCGCGGATTCACCTGCGATCCCGAGCTGGTCGAGCCATGGCTGACCGACTGGCGGGGCCGCTACACGGGTGCCGCGCTCGGCCTTGCCTCTCCGCGCAACACCCAGGAAGCGAGCGCGCTGGTCAAGCTGTGTGCGCAGCATGGCGTGCCAATCGTTGCGCAGGGCGGCAACAGCGGTATGTCGGGCGGCGCGACGCCCGACCAAAGCGGCGGTGCCCTGCTCCTCAGCCTGCGGCGAATGGATGCGATCCGCGCGCTCGACACCGAGGGCAGGGAGATCGTCTGCGACGCAGGCGTCATCCTGCAAGACCTGCACGAGGCTGCCGAAGCCGCGCGGCTGCGCTTTCCGCTTACGCTGGGCGGCAAGGGCTCGGCCACGATCGGGGGGCTGGTATCGACCAATGCCGGCGGGACGCAGGTGCTGCGCCATGGCACGATGCGCGCACAGGTACTGGGGCTCGAAGCGGTGCTGGCCGACGGCAGCGTCTACGATTCGCTGACCCCGCTCAAGAAGGATAATCGCGGCTTCGATCTCAAGCAGATGCTGATCGGGTCGGAGGGGACGCTCGGCATCGTCACCGCCGCCAATCTGCGGCTGCTGCCCGAGACCGGCGGTCGGCTGGTGATCTGGGCCGGGCTCGGCTCTATCGCTCAGGCGCGGCAGTTGCTGCTCCATGCCCAGGCCGAAGCGGGGGACCAGCTCGAGGGTTTCGAGGTGATCCCCGCGCATTCCCTCGCCGCGGTGCTCGACCATCTGCCCGCCGCTCGCGCGCCGCTTCAGGGCGACCATGCCTGGCACGCGCTGATCGAACTGGTCGCCGATGCAGGCGAAGAGGAACGGCTCCAACCGCTGGCGGAAAACCTGCTGGCTAGGGCGCTCGATCTCGGGTCGATCGAGGATGCCACCATCGCCGCCAGCGAATCGCAGGCCGAGGCGTTCTGGCTGCTGCGCGATTCGATTGCGCCGGCCGAGCGCGCGATCGGCCCGGCGATGCAGCACGATATCTCGGTACCCGTGGCGAGCATGGCCGAGTTCGTCGCGGAGGCCATCCCGCAGGTCGAAGCGCGCTTCCCCGGCACAAGCGCCGTCGCCTTCGGCCATCTCGGTGACGGCAATGTCCATTTCCATGTCCTCGCCCCGACCGGTGCGGTGCGCGGCGAATGGGAGCGCGACCAGGGCAAACCGATCAGCGGTTTCGTCCACGACCTCGTTACCCGATGGGGTGGCTCGATCAGCGCCGAGCACGGGATTGGGCAGGTCAAGGTGGACGAGCTGGAGCGGCTCGGCGATCCTGTGGCGCTGGCGATGATGCGCGCGGTGAAGCAGGCGCTCGACCCCGATGGCATCCTCAATCCGGGCAAGCTGGTCCGGGTTGCACCCGCGAACGGCAACGCCTAAAGCGCGCTTTCCACGCGCGTTCCGGGTCCGTCCCGGATATGCAAACGACATTCCAGCTCGATCCGGAGACGCTCCATGGCCAGCGCGCCGCAGCCCAGCCTGCCCCTGTTCTACAACGACCTCATGCCGCTCAACAGCCGTGACCACCAGAAATGGCGCACGCGTTCGCTCGACAGCGCCGACTTCATGAAGAAGGCGCACGCGATCCCGCTGACGGTGGACGAATTCGTCCAGGCGCAGCGCAATTATCCGATCGTCTTTTCCTCAGGCGAGAACCCGCTTCCGCTCGCGCTGATGGGCATGAACGAGGGCGTCAACACCTTCGTCGACGACAAGGGCAAGATCAACGAGCCGGTCTATCTGCCGGCCTATATCCGCCGCTATCCCTTCATGCTGGCCAAGCTGCAGCAGGACAAGGACGAGCTCTCGCTCTGCTTCGACCCGACCAGCGAAGCCATCGGCGAGTTCGAGGAAGGCGAAGCGCTCTTCAACGAGGAAGGTCAGGCCTCGGACAACACCAAGCGCATCCTTGAATTCTGCGAGCAGTTTGAACAGTCGGGCCAGCGCACCAAGGCCTTCATCGACGAGCTCAAGAAGCACGATCTGCTGATGGACGGCGAAATCTCGATCCAGCAGCAGGACAATCCGGACAAGCCCTACATCTATCGCGGCTTCCAGATGGTCAATCAGGAGAAGCTGCTAGAGGTTCGCGGCGACCAGCTGCGCACCTGGAACCAGAACGGCCTGATGCTGCTGATCCACGCGCATATCTTCTCGCTGGACCTGATGCGCACGATCTTCTCGCGCCAAGTCCAGCAGGGCACTGCTCCGGTCGCCGTGGCGACGCCTGCCCCGCAGAGCGTCAACTAGGCAAACCGACCTCGCGCCCATCTGCCGGTGCGGGAGCCAATGCGACAGGATGGGGCGGGCGTGCGCCGATCGGGATCCCCCGCCCTCCTGCCAACCACTTGAAACAGACGGGTGGCACAGCCATCTCGGACAGGCCGGGCGGCGTTCCCCTCATGGCTTGCCCGGCTGGGTGCATTAACATGCACCTCCTCCCTGAACCTTGGCCACCTCGTGCATCTTGCGCGAGGTGGTTTTTTCTTGGACGCGCCCCTACTCGGCCGCCTGACGCATCCTGCCATCCGCTCCGAGCGCGGCGGTCTCGGTCGCCAGCGCGCGCACCAGGCCGGACAGCAGCCGCACCATCCCTGGAAACCGCGGACCGGCGTCGCGCAATTCGACGTCGAGATAGGCGGTGCGGCACACCTCCAGTTGCAACGCATGGATCCCGCGGCGCGGCGAGCCGTGACGTTCAAGGACATAGCCCCCGGCATAGGGCCGGTTGTGGGCGACCCGCCGCTCCGCCGCCGATAGATGCCGCAGCGCGGTGGCGGACAGCAAGTCGTTGCAGGACGAACCGAAGCGATCGCCGATCACGAATTCGGCTGGGCGGTCCTGCCCGCTACGCGGTTTGAGCGGCGGCATGGAATGCAGGTCGAGCAGAAGCACTGCGCCCCATTGATCGCGGACCTGCTCGAGCACGCCGCGCAAGGCCACGTGATAGGGGCGATGGATGCTGTCGATCCGCTCGGTCAGCGCCGCGGGCGTTAGCGCGTCGCGCCAGATCTCGCCCAACCCCGGAAGACGCCGCGGAACCAGCCCCAGCCCGCTGCGCGAGCGGCGATTGGCGGCGCTCGCCGCATGGTTGGCGCGGGAGGCGCCCTGCACCATCGACCAGTCGATATCGTCGGGGGCGCGGTTGAGGTCGAGCAGCGCTCGCGGCGCATGCGCCACCAGCAGCGCCGCCCCGCTGGCCCCGGCCACCTCGCGCGCCAACCGGTCGACCAGCCGGTCTTCCAGCCGCAGCATCGACCACTCCGGTTCGCGCATCGTCACGCCAATCCCCGGCGGATAGTTGCGCCCGCCATGCGGGGCAGCGATCACGATCGGCAGCGTCAGACGCTCGGGAACATGCAGGGTAAAGGCGGGATCCTGCGTACCGGGAGTATATCCGCCTTCGTGCGTGCCGGATAACGGCCAAGCGATGATCCTGGAAGGCGCCATTCCCGATTGCTGGACGGATCGCGCGCGCAAGTCAAAACCATTCACAGCGGCCAACCTGCCCCACCGGTGGACAGGTTCAAATCCTCCAAGGCTTTTTTAAGGAGGATGGCCTATGGCAAGCGACATGACAGATTTTCATCGCGCCCAAATCCTTCTCGCCGAAGACGACGATGCCATGCGGTCCTATCTGGTGCGCGCGCTGGAACAGGCGGGCTTTGCGGTCGATGCGGTCGATCGCGGGACTGCGGCGCTGCCGCTGCTCCAGTCCAAGCATTACGACCTGCTGCTGTCCGACATCGTCATGCCAGAAATGGACGGGATCGAGCTGGCGCAGCGCTGCAACGAGATCAGCCCGGATACCAAGGTGATGTTCATCACCGGCTTCGCCGCGGTGACGCTCAAGGCCAGCCGCGAACAGCCGCTGGCCAAGGTGCTGTCCAAGCCCTTCCACCTCAAGGATCTGGTGCTCGAAGTCGAGCGCGTGCTCGAAGACCGGATCTCGGCGATCCTCTAGCCGGACCTCTGCGGACAAAGCTTCGAATTCACGCGAATGACCTCTTGCGTGTGCAAGGACCTCTCGCTAAACGGCCCGCCTGTCGCAGCACCCTTACAGGGCTGCGATATATTCGATATCGTGGGCGTATAGCTCAGTGGTAGAGCACTGTGTTGACATCGCAGGGGCCGGGAGTTCAACTCTCTCTACGCCCACCATTCGAAAACCCCGCAAATCGCAGGATTTGCGGGGTTTTTCATTGCCTCGATCGGACCAGAGCCAACCAGCGAGCTACAAATGCGGTTGAGCCCGGCTCGGGCCGGGAATCAGTTCCCCAGCCGCTTTCTGATCGCTTTCGAAAGCTTGCGAAGACGCTCAGCGTTGTAGCCGAGATCCGAAAGGCCGACCCGGCTCGCCGAGCGCATGTCGATCCGTCCGTCGCGAATCCGCACGATCACATCGTCGCGAAAGCCGTAGGCGAAGGTTTCGGCGACGCCTTCGACCGTTCCGGCGGCGGGATCGCGGCGGATGTCCTGCAGGCCGATGTCGGCCATCGCGGCCACGACGGCATCGAGCGCCTCGGCCTGGCTCACCTGCCGCGTCGCGATCGGCTGCAGATCGCCATAATTCTCGGCGATGACATCGGCATGCGTCTTGATCGCGAGGTTCGGGTCGACCCGGTCCTGCCACATCTCGAGCTGGCCGAGCGGGGTGGAATAATCGTTGAGCGGATTGGCACCCCATTCCTCACGCATGGCCAGCGTCTGCGCCGAAAATTGCGGCGGGTTATAGACGTCGGTCGCGACATCGTGGATCGGCGGGGCGGCGTCGCCCTGCGCGCGCACCGACATCAACCCCGAGAACAGCACCACCGGTATTGCCAGCGCGAGCGCGGCTTTCCACCACACCCCGCGCGGCGTGCGGAAGAACGCCAGCGCCAGCGCGACGACCGCCACAAATGCGGCGATCGCGATCAGGATCGGCCCCGCCTGCACGGTCATAAAAAGGAACCCGGTCTGCCATCCGATCACGCCGAGCTTGGGCGCGAACACCGCGAACACGAACCAGGCCAGCACCGCCAGCGACAGCCACAGCGCGTATTCGGGCAATCTGTGCAGAAAGTTCTTCATCAACCTCTCCCTCGGTAGGATGCGACGCCCTGGTCGGGCAGCCAGAGTGCTTCGGGCGGAGCGCCGCTCTGCCAGAAGACATCGATCGGTATGCCGCCGCGCGGATACCAGTAGCCGCCGATCCGCAGCCACTTCGGCTTCATCTCGTCGAACAATCGCTTGCCGATCCCCACGGTTACATCCTCGTGAAATCCGCTATGGTTGCGGAAGCTGCCGAGAAAGAGCTTGAGGCTCTTGGATTCGACGATCGTTCCGCCGGGGGCGTAGTCGATCACGATATGGGCGAAATCGGGCTGGCCGGTGACCGGACATAGCGAGGTAAATTCGGGCGCCGCAAAGCGTACGAGATAGAGTTCGCCGCTGCGCGGATTGGGGACATAGTCGAGCTCGGCCGCTTCCGGCGAGACGGGAAGCGCGCTGTCCTGCCCGAGAAATTTGGGATTTGGTGTGGTGCCCATGCCGCGCTCCTGCCGCTTCCGACAGCTATGCGCAAGCGATCGCTTGGAAGGCGAGGCTTCACAGCCTATTCAGCGCGGCTTCCCGACATGCTCGGTTCCTCCCTATGCAAGCTTGGCAATGACCCGCTTCACATCCCAACTTCCGCTGCTCGCCCTGGCCCTCGCTGCCGGGTCCGTGACTGTGCCCATATCCGCAGCGGCACAATCGGTGCAGGATTTCCAGCTCCCGCCCAACCCTTCGCCCACCCCGACCCCGACCGTGCAGGGCCCGGTCGATGTCGAGAGCGGGGTGCCAGTGCGGCCGCGGCCCATACCCACGCCAGCGCCGACTGTGGTTGCAACCCCGACGCCGAGCCCCGCACGCAATCCGGTCGCGGCACCGCCCCCTGCCCCACGCCCACAAGCCACGCCGCCCGTCACGCTTCCAGCCAATCGCGCAGCACCGGCAGCGCCGCCGAGCCTGACAACCCCGGGCCCCACCGCCACGGTTTCGCCCGAGACCGAAGCAACCAGCGCGGAAGCCGGGGCAGTAGTGGAAACCACGCCTTCCTCCCAAACCCAGCCCGCGCCCGTCGTCGCTTCGCCCGAAGCAGCCCCGGAAATTACCACGGTGGAGGGAGAAGGTACGCCCGCATGGTGGTGGCTTGCAGGACTGGCCGCGCTCGCGCTGCTGGCGATTGCCGCAGCCTGGGCGCTGCGCCGGTCGCGCGCCGCGCCGCTGCAGATCGAACCGCCGGTGGTGCGCAAGGATGGCGGACCTGCCGTTGCGCCGCGCGCCGCGCTGACCCTGCGCCCCGAGGCGATCCGCCTCAGCCGCAGCGTGATGGCGGCGACGCTCACCTATCGCCTCACCGTACTCAACCGCGGCACCGAGGCGCTGACCAATGTGGTGATTGAGGCCGATCTCGGATCGGCGAGCGGCGATCGCCCGGTCGAGGAGCAGGTCGCCATGGCCACGACCGCGCTCGAACCGCGGCACACCATGCCCCGGCTCGCCCCCGGCCAGTCGGCGCGTTTCGAAGGGCGCCTGCAACTGCAGCTCAGCCAGGCCGGGATAATTCGTCAGGGCAACACCCCGCTGCTCGTACCGCTGCTGCGGTTGCGCGCCACCGCCGAGGGTATCGAGCCCCGGGCGCAAACGCTGGCGATCGGCCAGCAGGGAACGGGGGGCAGCAGCCGGCTCCAGCCGTTCCGGCTCGACGAGGGCCCGCGCGGATACGAACCGCTGGCGCAAAGGGCGCTCGACTAGCGCGCTCGACTAGCAACACTCGGCCCGCTAGTCGAAGGGCATGGACACACTCGTTTCGACGCAATGGCTGGCCGCGCATCTGGACGAGCCCGATCTCGTCATCCTCGACGCGACCAGGCACCTCCCCGATGTCGAGCGCGATCCACGCGGTGATTTCATTGCCGCGCATATTCCCGGGGGGCGCTTTCTCGACCTGCCGAGCCTGCACGACCCCGAGGCGCCGGTGGCCAACACCTTGCCGACCCGCGCACAATTTTCTTCCCGCGCGTCCGCTCTGGGGATCACCCCGACGAGCCGGATCGTCCTCTACGACGACAGCGCGATCGCCAGCGCAGCGCGCGCCTGGTTCATCTTCCGCCTGTTCGGACTGACCGATGTCGCAGTGCTCGATGGCGGCTGGGCGAAGTGGCAGGCCGAGGGTCGCGCGAGCGAAAGCGGGGCGGTCGAACCATCGCATTCGGATTTCACCGCCTTCCAACCCGCTGCGCGAATTCGCACCAAGTCTGATATGCTCACGAATATCGAGACCCGCGCCGAACAGGTGGTCGACGCGCGCGATGCCGCACGTTTTCTCGGCACCAGCGCCGATACGGTCCACGGCCTCGAGGGCGGCCACATTCCCGGCGCGCGCAACCTGTTCTTCCGCGACCTGTTCGCGCCCGACGGCACCTACAAGTCCCCGGACGAATTGCGCAGCGCTTTCCGCGAGGCGGGAATGGAACTCGACCGCCCGATCACCGCCAGCTGCGGCAGCGGGATGACCGCTTCGGTGCTGCTTTTCGCGCTGCATCTCGCCGGAGTGGAGGATGCCGCGCTCTACGATGGCAGCTGGTCCGAATGGGGCGCCGATCCCGCCACGCCCAAGGAAACCGGAGCGCCGCGCGCAGCATGACCAAGAGCAATTGCAACGAGCTGTCGCCAGCGACCAGGCTGGTCACCGGCGGGCGCAGCCCCGATCCGCATGTCGTCAACCCGCCGGTCTATCGTGCCAGCACGCATCTCTACGGGGATTGCGCCGATCTACGCGCAGGCGTGAAAAGCAATGCCGATGGCAATTTCTTCTACGGTCGCCGCGGCTCGCCGACGCAATGGGCGCTGGCCGAGGCGCTGACGGGACTCGAACCCGGCGCGCATGGCACGGTGCTCTACCCCAGCGGCGTCGCGGCGATCGCCGGTGCGCTGCTGGCGGTGATCAAGCCCGGCGATGTCCTGCTGGTGACCGATAACGCCTATGACCCCAGCCGCTCGATGGCGAAAGGTCTGCTCAAGCGTCTCGGGGTGGAGGCGCGCTTCTTCGATCCGCTCGATCTCGTAGCCTATCGCGAGGCCTTCTGCGACCGGACGCGCGCAGTGTGGCTGGAGAACCCGGGCAGCCTGACCATGGAGGTCTGCGACATCCCCGCGCTCGCCGCCGAAGCGCGCACGCGCGGTGCGGCAAGCCTGATCGACAACACCTGGGCTACCGCGCTGGGCTTCCCAGCGCTGGAGCGCGGCTGCGACATCAGCGTACAGGCGCTGACCAAGCATGTCGGCGGGCATTCGGACCTGATGATGGGTGCCGCGAGCGCGGGCGAGCGCTGGTATCGCGCGCTGCGCCGGACCGCGCAGGATCTCGGCCATGTGGTATCGCCCGACGATGCGGCGCTGGCGCTGCGCGGCCTGCGCACCATGCAGCTGCGGCTGGAGCGCACAACCAGCACCGCGCTGGAGCTGGCGGAGTGGCTGGCGGCGCGGCCCGAGGTCGCGCATGTGCTGTGCCCCATGCTTCCGGGCGATGCCGGGCACGAACTATGGCGCCGCGATTTCACCGGCGGCTGCGGGCTGTTCAGCTTCGTGCTTTCGGACCGCGATGATACCGCGCGTTGCCAGCTGATCGATGCGCTCGAACTGTTCGGCATCGGCTACAGCTGGGGCGGGTTCGAAAGCCTCGCCCTTCCATTCGATGTGGAACCCGTGCGCGCGCGGATGGACTGGCCACGACCTGGCTGGCACGATGCCGACCGATACGCCATCCGCCTGTCGATCGGGCTCGAGGACAGCCAAGACCTCATCGCCGATCTCGACCGTGCCTTTGCCGCCATGGACAGCCAATGACCGTCACGACACCGCCGACGCCTGCCGATACCGCCGAGCCGACCCCGGCGCCCGATCAGGCCCCGGTGGAACAGGCATGGAGTCTCGCCGAGCCGGCGCCGCTCGAAGAGAGCGTCCGCGTTTCCGAGGAATTCAGCCAGGCGGTTTCGGCGCAAAGCGAGGTCGCCGGCAGCTTCGTCGATTCACTGGATGCGCTGGCAATCAGGCTCGGCAATTTCCAGCTGTCCGTGCTGGACGTACTGCTGGTCGTGCTGACGCTGCTCCTGGTCCTCACCCTCGCATGGTTGGCCACCAGAGCGCTGCGTTCGATCCTGCGCCGTTTCACCGGCTTCGACGAAGCGCAGCAGCTGCTCGGGCAGAAAGTCTTCTCGATCGTCATCTGGGGTGCGGCCTTCTTTCTCGCCATCGACCTGCTCGGGATCGACCTCACTGCGCTCGCGGTGTTCTCGGGCGCTTTTGGCCTCGCCATCGGTTTCGGCCTGCAGAAGACCTTCGGCAACCTGATCGCCGGCATCATTCTGCTGATGGACAAGTCGATCAAGCCGGGTGATGTCATCGCCGTGGCCGACACGACGGGTAAGGAGACCTTCGGCCAGATTCGCAAGATCGGCGTCCGCGCGGTCTCGGTCACCACCCGCGACCAGCGCGAATATCTGATTCCCAACGAAAACCTGATGATCAATCAGGTCGAGAACTGGTCCTATTCCTCCAAGAACGTGCGCATGCAGATCCCGGTTGGGGTCAGCTACGGCGCCGACATGAAGCTGGCCGAGGAATTGATGCTTGAAGCGGCCAAGGATTGCGACCGCGTGCTCAAGACCCCGCCACCCACCGTGTGGATGGCCGAATATGGCGACAGCTCGGTCAATTTCCTGATCCACACCTGGATCCAGGATCCCGAGGAGGGCGTCGGCAATGTCCGCTCCGCCGTGCTCAAGCGGCTGTGGTGGCTGTTCAAGGAACACGGCATCGAGATCCCCTTCCCGCAGCGCGACATCAATCTGCGCGACAGCGCGCAGGTAGAGCGCCTGATCCAGGCGCTGGCGCACCACCAGGCGACGGACAACGGAGATGGCGAGAGCAGCAAAGGCTAGCTTCGCGGGCAGCTAGCCCACATTTCAAAAGCAGAACTGTGCAGCGGCACATGCATTCTGATTGGCGCCGACGCCAACCCGAAGGCATTTTCCATGCATGCGAGGAACAGGCATCATCCATCTCGTGGGCGCCGGGCCCGGCGATCCCGACCTGCTGACGCTGCGCGCCGCGCGGCTGATCGCGTGCGCCGATGTGATCGTCCACGATGGTCTGGTCTCCCGCGACATTCTCGATTTCGCCCGCCGCGATGCGACACTTATCTCGGTCGCCAAGCGCCGCTCCCACCACAGCATGGCGCAGGATGACATTAACGCGCTGCTGGTGCGCGAAGCGCGTGCCGGCCGAATGGTCGTACGCCTCAAGGGCGGCGATCCGCTGGTGTTCGGGCGTGGCGGCGAGGAAGCCGAAGCCGCGCGCGCTGCCGGTGTCGCGGTCGAGATTGTCCCCGGGATCAGCGCCGCCAATGGCGCAGCTGCGGCCGCGCAGATCGCGCTCACCCATCGCGACGCCTCGAGCGCGGTCAGCTTCGTCGCCGGCCAGTGCAAAGGGCTCGCCGAACAGGATTGGGTCGGGCTCGCTGGCAAGGGCCGGACGCTGGTGATCTATATGGGCGTCAAGACAGCGCCGCAGATCGCCGAGAAGCTGATGGCCGACGGCCTCGCGCCCGACATGCCGATCGCCGTGATCGAAAACGCCACCCGCTCCGCCATGCGCGTGCTGCGCGGCCCGCTCGCTGCGCTGCCCGATCTGGTCGAGCGCGAGCACGTCGTCAGCCCGGCGCTGATCGTCATCGGCGAAGTGACCGCGCGCGAGGATGCGACACTGGCCATGCTTGCACAGGAAACCGCGCAATGAGAATTATGACCGGCAACGATCTCAAAACCGGAGCGGTCACCTGGTGGACCGGCAGCGACTGGTCGCTCCATGTCGAGGATGCCGTCGACGTCACCGGCAAAGAAGACGAGATCGCCCGCCGCGAAGAAGCTGCCCGCCGGGTCAATGTGCCTTACGTTATCGATGCCGAACTCGAGGATGGCAGCCCCCGCCCCGCGCATATCAAGGACCGGGTGCGCGCGCTCGGCCCGACCGTGCGGCTCGACCTCTCTCTCAAACCCGCCGATCCCGATATCGGCAATTGGGTGATCTGATGTACCGCTACGACACATACGACCAGGCGATGGTCGACGCCCGGGTCGAGGAATTCCGCGACCAGTGCCGCCGCCGCCTCGAAGGCAAGCTGACCGAAGACCAGTTCAAGCCGCTGCGGCTGATGAACGGGCTCTATCTCCAGCTCCACGCCTATATGCTGCGCGTCGCGGTGCCCTATGGCACGCTCAGCGGCGACCAGATGCGCGCGCTCGCCGATATCGCGGAGAAATACGACCGCGGTTACGGCCATTTCACCACCAGGCAGAACATCCAGTACAATTGGATCAAGCTGGAGGATGCGGGCGATATCCTCGCCGATCTCGCCAGCGTCGAGATGCACGCCATCCAGACCAGCGGCAATTGCATCCGCAACATCAGCTCGGACCATTTCGCTGGCGCTGCGGCGGACGAACTGGTCGACCCGCGCCCCTATGCCGAACTGTTGCGGCAATGGTCGAGCTTCCACCCGGAATTCGCCTATCTTCCGCGCAAGTTCAAGATCGCGGTGATCGCGTCCAAGACCGATCGCGCGGCGATGAAATTGCACGATATCGGCATCCGCATCGTCGAGCGGGACGGCGAACTGGGCGCGTCCTTCTACGTGGGCGGCGGCATGGGCCGTACCCCGATGATCGCGCCATGCATCAACGAATTCGTGCCGCTCGACCGGTTGATCACCTATGCCGAGGCCTGCCTCAGGGTCTACAACCGCCACGGCCGCCGCGACAACAAGTACAAGGCGCGGATCAAGATCCTCGTCCACGAACTGGGCGCGGAGGAATACACCCGCCAGGTCGAGGCGGAATACGCGCATATGCTCGACCAGGGCGTGGAACCGCCTTTCGCCGAACTGGAGCGGATCCGCACATTCTTCGCCGATCCCGAATTCCGCGCAGCCGACGAGGCTTCGGCTTCCAATGAGCCGGACGAGACCTCGTCAGAACCCGCCTTCCAGCGCTGGGTGCAGCGCAACACCAATCCGCACAAGGCACCAGGCTACGTCTCTGCGGTGATCAGTCTCAAGCCGGTCGGCGGCATTCCTGGCGACGCCACCGCCGAGCAGATGCGGCTGATGGCCGATCTCGCCGAACGCTACGGCTTCGACGAACTGCGGGTGATGCACACGCAGAACATCGTCCTGCCGCATGTCCACCAGTCCGATTTGCCCGCGGTCTGGCGGGCGCTCGACGGAGCGGGGCTCTCGACCCCCAATCTCGACCAGATCGGCGACATCATCGCCTGCCCTGGGCTCGACTATTGCAGCCTCGCCAACGCGCGCTCGATCCCGGTGGCGCAGAAGATTTCCGAACGCTTCGAGGCCAGCGGCAAGGGCGAGGCACTTGGCGAACTGAAGCTCAAAATCTCGGGTTGCATCAACGCCTGCGGCCATCACCACGCGGGCCATATCGGCATCCTCGGGGTCGATCGCAAAGGCGTCGAGAACTACCAGCTCTCGCTCGGCGGGAGCGAGGCGGAAGACACCGCGCTCGCCAAGATCACCGGCCCCGGTTTCGACGAGGACGGCATCGTCGATGCGGTCGAGACGGCCGCTGATGTCTATCTGCGCGAACGCACCGAGGGCGAGCGCTTCCTCGACACCTATCGCCGCATCGGCATGACCCCGTTCAAGGAGGCGCTCTATGGCTGATCCGGCAACCCCTAACGACGGTCAGGGCCACAACAGCGGCCTGCTCCGCTACCGCAGCGACGAGATCGCCGACCACGCGGCGGTGACCGTCGATGCCTTCGTCGAACAGGCCGATGCGCTTGCGGTGCGGATCGAACCCGGCGACGAGGCCCGCGAGCTGATCCCGCATCTGAACCGCGTAAAGCTGGTCGAGGTCAACTTCCCCGCCTTTGGCGACGGGCGCGGCTATTCCTCGGCCCGGATCCTGCGCGAGGCAGGCTACGAGGGCGAATTGCGCGCCGTGGGCGACGTACTGGTGGACCAGCTCGCCTATATGCGCCGCTGCGGTTTCGATTCCTTCGATCCCGACGCTCCGCTCGATGCGGGCGATGTCGAGGCGGCGCTGGCGCGCTGGCCCGATGTCTACCAATCCGCTGCCGACGATCGCACCCCGATCTGGACCAAGCGCCACGCATGAACGAGCTGCGTTCCATCGACCGGCTCGACACGCGGCCGCGCTTCTCGGAGCACGACGCGATCCGCCTCAACCGCATGTTCCGCGGCAGCGACACGCAGGAGATGCTGCGCGCGGTGATTGAGGACGGGCTGGTCGGCGATCTGGCGACGGTCTCCAGCTTCGGCGCCGAAAGCGCGGTGCTGCTGCATCTGCTCTCGCAGATCGACCCGGGGATCCCCGTGCTGTTCCTCGAAACCGGCAAGCATTTCCCCGAAACGCTCGCCTATCGCGATGCGCTGGTCGAGCGGCTGGGGCTGACCAATCTGGTCAATCTCTATCCCGAACTGAGCGAGCTCGAGACCAAGGACGAAAACGGCCTGCGCTGGTCGTTCGATCCCGATGGCTGCTGCGAAATTCGCAAGGTCCGGCCGCTGGCCAAGGCGCTCGCGGGCTACGATGCCACCTTCACCGGGCGCAAGGCGTTCCAGTCCTCGACCCGCGCCCAATTGCCGCGGTTCGAGATCGACACTTCCGACGCCCAGGGGCGGCTCAAGATCAATCCGCTGATCGACTGGGATGCCGAGCGGATCGCCGACTGGTTCGCTGAGCACGAGCTGCCGCGCCACCCACTGGTCGAGCGCGGCTATCCCTCGATCGGCTGCTCGCCCTGCACCCGCCCGGTCGCCGAAGGAGACGATCCGCGTGCGGGACGCTGGGCCGGCTGGGACAAGACCGAATGCGGCATCCACAAGCCGGGCGAAGAACCCTTCCTCTGATCGGTTTCGCTTGAGTTAGCGCGGTGCGACACTAGCCTGGCGCAATGTTCATTTCCCTTTTGCTGGCGGCTGCACAGCCTGCCGAACCCGCTCCGCCTGCGTCGGAATGTTCCTACGATCTGGAAGCAATGCTAGCCCTCGATCGAAACGCCTTCGATCAGGACCTTGATGGCGGATGGCGGGTGCTCGCGAAAGAAGTCGGTTGCGAGCTGGCTACGGCCGAGCTGATCCGCGAATGGCGACACCAAAAGCGCGATCACAACTCGATCCTCTATTGGCACGAAGGTCAGATGCGCGCGGTTGCCGGGCAAACCGAAGCCGCCATCGCACTGTTCAAACTGACCTATAAGCCGCCAGAAGCCGACACGGATTTCGGATGGAACCACTATGTCTCGGGCACGATCGCGTTTCTGACGCGTGATCGCGACCAATTGCAGCGTTCCATAGAACAGCTGCAAACCGTCCCCGAGCCGGAAGACAACAGTTTCATGCGGCCGGACGGGACCCTCGTCAGGATGAATTGGCCGCCCAATCTCAATGTCCTGGTGGGGTTCGAGCGCTGCTGGGACCGGCCTTACCGCGAGGCCTACGGGTCGCCATGCAGCGCCCAGCTGACGCAATAGCAGCTAAAGCCAACCCGCAGCGCGATACCACTTCGCCGTCGCCGCCAGGCCCTCCTCGCCGCCGATCCGCGGCTGCCAAATAGCACTCGGTACGGCGCAATCGGAACGCGCGATCCAGTCGGGATGGCACATATAACCGACGCGGTCGGGCGTCAGCCTGGCCTTGTCACCGCGCAGCAAACGGTCTGCGCGGGCGGCCAATCCCAGCGCCCCGGCGGGCAAATGCGGTGCGAACACGCGGCGCCGCCCGACCGCGCGACCAATCGCCTGCGCCAGCTCGCCATGCTCATAGCCGCCATCGCGCCCGTCATCGGGCTCGAGGCAGGCGCCAGTGACACCTGCGCCCCCCGGAACCAAAGCCAACAGGCATTCGGCCAAATCATCGACATGAATCAACGAGGTACGACCCCGCGGCGGCATCGGCACCACACCGAACTTCGCGGCGCGGAACAGCTCGAACATGTCGCTGTCACGGGGGCCATAAACCGCGGGCGGGCGGACGATCGTCCAGTCGAACCCGCTGGCTTGGACGTACTCCTCGGCTCGCGCCTTGGAGGCGCCATAGGTCGACAGCGCGGGTTCGCGCGCCGAGAGCGAGGAAACGAAGACGAACCGCCCTGTCCCGGCCTCACGCGCGGCCTCAAGCAGCGCAACCGTGCCCGCGACATTGGCCTTCTCGAACTCTCGCGGGTCGGGGGTGTTGGTAAGGCCCGCGACATGGATCACCGCCGCCGCGCCCTTGACCAGTTCGGCGAGCGCAGCCCGGTCCGACAGCCCGCCTGCGACCCATTCGACGCCTTCGCGCGGTTCCTGCGGCCGCCGGGTCAGCGCGCGAACCGGCGTACCCGCCCGCGCCGCCGCATCGAGCAGCGCCTGCCCTACGAAACCTGTCGCTCCGGTAATCGCGAGAGTCATGTCCGCACCATGTGGTCGCGGTGAACCACTGCGGCGCGCGGCGCATAGCCGAGCCGTTCCGCCTGCTCGGCCTCGCGCAGGCCCATAATCGCGCGGCATTCGTGGCTGGCGTACTCGACCAGCCCCTGGCCGAGCCTTTCGCCCTTGGGCCCATGGATCGCGACCAGATCGCCGCGCGCAAACTCGCCCTCGACATCCGCCAATCCCGCCGCCAGCAGGCTCGCGCCCTCGCCCAATGCCGCAACGCAGCCTTGGTCGACGCTGAGCACCCCCGCGATCGCCAACCGCCCGCCTAGCCAGGCCTTGCGCGCACCTTCGTCGCGCTGGGGGAGGAACAGCGTGCCGCGCCCCGCCTCAAACGCCTTCTCCAGCGGTGCATCAAGGGTGCCGTTGACGATGGCCAGCGCGATCCCGGCGCGCTCCGCGATCCGCGCCGCCTCGATCTTGGCCACCATCCCGCCGCGCCCAAGACCGGAGCCCGAAACCTCCGAAGCCATCGCCACGATCTCGGGCGTTACCCCATCGACCCGCTCGATCAGCACCGCGCCCACCTCGCGCGGATGACGGTCGTAAAGCCCGTCGACATCGGAAAGCAGCACCACCGCATCCGCGCGCGCGGCCTGCGCCACCCGCGCTGCCAGCCGGTCGTTGTCGCCGAAGCGGATTTCCTCGGTCGCGACGCTGTCGTTCTCGTTGATGACCGGGACCGCGCCTTCCTCGATCAGCCGGGCGAGCGTGGCCGAAGCATTCAGATAGCGGCGACGATCTTCCAGATCGCCCAAAGTCACCAGCAATTGCGCGGCGATGATGCCGTGGCGGTCGAGCGCCTCGGACCACAGCCGCGCCAGTTCGACCTGTCCGACCGAAGCGGCGGCCTGCGCATCGGCAAGGCTCCCGCGCCCGCCCTTCGCCAGTCCGAGCCGCGCCGCCCCCAGCGCGATCGCGCCCGAGCTGACGACGATGATTTCGGTGTGCTCTCGCAACGCCGCCAGTTCGCAGACCAGCGATCCCAGCCATTCGGCGCGGGGTTGGCCGTCCTCGATCAGCAATGCAGAGCCGATCTTGACGACCAGCCGCCGCGCGCGGCGCAAGTCCGATAGGGCGGTGATCTCCATCGGCGGCGAACTTATCGCAAAGCCGTCAGATCGGCGACCAGATGATATGGTCGGCAGCCTCGGTATCCTCGACCTCTGCGGCCTTGGTCTCGGTCGAGGTGCGATCGGGCAGATAGGTCAACACTTCATCGAGCAGCGCTTCGATCCCCGCTCCGGTCGCGCCGGAAATGCTGAACACCCGTTCTGCGCCCGCTTCGCGCAATTCGGCGGCGAAGCCCTCGGCCAGCTCGTCATCGGCGAGATCGACCTTGTTGAGCGCGATCAGCTGCGGCTTGTCGGCAAGCCCGGCACCATAGGCCTCGAGCTCGGCCTGCACCGTCCGCATCGCCTCGGCCGGATCGTCGCCCGAGATGTCGACCAGATGGATCAGCACCCGGCAGCGTTCGATATGGCCGAGGAAGCGATCGCCGATGCCCGCGCCCTCGGCCGCACCCTCGATCAGCCCCGGAATATCGGCAACCACGAATTCGCGCGCGCGGTGGCGCACGACGCCCAGCTTGGGCACCAGCGTGGTGAAGGCGTAATGGCCGACCTTGGCCTTGGCGTTGGACACCTGGTTGATGAAGGTGGATTTACCCGCATTGGGCAGACCCAGCATGCCGACATCGGCAAGCAGTTTGAGCCGCAGCCAGACCCACATTTCCTGCCCGGGGATGCCCGGCTGGTGCTGGCGCGGGGCGCGGTTGGTCGAGGTCTTGTAGCTGGCGTTGCCGCGACCGCCGATCCCGCCTTCGAGGAAGACGATCCGCTGGCCCACTTCGGTGAAGTCGGCGAGGACCTCTTCCTTGTCCTCGGACAGGATCTGCGTGCCCACCGGGACCGGGATCACCAGGTCGTCGGCGCCCGCGCCGGTGCGATCTTTGCCCATGCCATGGGTGCCGCGCGCGGCTTTGAAGTGCTGCGAATAGCGAAAGTCGATCAGCGTGTTGAGGCCCTGGACCGCCTCGAAGATGATATCGCCGCCCTTGCCGCCATTGCCGCCGTCGGGTCCGCCGTATTCGACGTATTTTTCACGGCGAAAGCTGACCCCGCCGGGGCCGCCGCCGCCCGATTTGAGATAGATCTTGGCCTGGTCGAGAAAATGCATCGTCGTTTTGCCTCTGTGGCAGCGCTAGAACGGACCCCGAAGGTCCGCAAGGGCGAGCGAACGCCGGCAAACCGAAGACAATGCGGGCGCCGCAGCTTGTGCGGGACGAAAACGACTGTGTTTCCGGATGAAATCAAGGACCTGGTGGAGCCGAGCGGAATCGAACCGCTGACCTCGTCATTGCGAACGACGCGCTCTCCCAACTGAGCTACGGCCCCGTTCCAGGTCGATCGCTCCAACGTCTGGACGGGGGGCGTCTGGACGAGAGCGAGCGCGCGCCTTAGCGAATGCGCGCGCCGCTGCAAAGCCTTAAACGCGGGAGAACTACTCGCTGGCCGCGGTTGCGCCGTCCTGCTGCGGACCGTAATCCGATCCTGGCGACTGCAGGGTTTCCTCGGGGAGGATGATCGGCCCCTGCGTCGGCAGCGGTGCGGGCGGCGGCACGGCATCGGATGCGGGAACCGCGGTGGTCTCGATCGCGGTCGGCTGCTGGACGGCGGCGCCGGGCACGAAGATCACGCCCTGCCCCTGCCCCTGCTCCGGGGTGCTCCCGCCCGGCGACTGGCTCGCCGGCATCGAGCTTACCGATGTCGCGCCGTTCGTGGTGATAGCGGGATTGCCGTAGAAGGTCGTCCGCACCTCGGGCGCGGGCGGGCCATAGCGCGCGTCCCATGCAGCGAGATCGGTGCGATATTGCTCATAGGCGCGGAAGAAGGTCTCGAACTCGCGTTCGATCCGCGGCAGCGCTTGCGCGGCGAAGAGATCGAGATCGGTTATCTCTGGCGCCAGCGCCTCGGCACTGACCACCAGCGCGGTGTCGCAGAAGCGGTCCTGCGCCGGCGGCAGCGCGAAGTAATTGTAGACCCGCGTCATGTAGGAATCCTGCACATCGCGATAGCCGGGTCCATACTCGGCCCGGAATTCGCTGGTGAGTGCCCGGTTGGTGGCCGACAGCTTGCTGGCGTAGCGATCCAGGAAAGTAGAGTAATTCGCGAGCAGACCGCCGTGCTCGCTGGTCATGCAATTGAGCGCCGCGACGTTGAGCGCCGAACGCAGGTTCCAGACGATCTGCGCCGTCGACAGGCCGGTGTTGACCGTCTGGCGGACGCCATCGACGCCGACCATCGGGATTGTCATCACCGAAGTGGCGCTGCCCGGCGGCAGTGGCCGCGGCGGGATCACTTCGACCGGCGGCGGAGGCGGCGGGGGCGGAGGGGGCGGCGGAGGGGGCGGCGTGGCGCAGGCAGCGAGAGTGGCCAGCGCGGCGGCAACGGCGGCCAGTCGGATGTGAACTATTCGTGCGCGGCGCATGAGCTGCGACCCTCCCTGATGCATTTCTGGCATGCTTGATCTCTCGGTGGCTACATTCGCTCGGATTGATGCAGGCTTAAGCGACGGGTCTTAACCGCCCCGGCCAGATATGAAAATGCCCGGGACGCAAATTGCATCCCGGGCACGATAGGCTGAGTCCGTCCTGCGACGGAGCGAGTACGTTTACTCGCGGTTGACGCCCATGAAGCGCAGCAGGAACAGGAACATATTGATGAAGTCGAGATACAGGCTCAGCGCACCCAGGATGATGGCCTTGCCGGCAAACTCGGTCCCGCGCAGATGCTCGTACTCGCGCTTGAGGCGCTGCGTATCATAGGCGGTCAGACCGGCGAAGATCAGAACGCCGAGGAAGCTGACGGCCAGCTCGAGCATGCTCGACTGCAGAAAGATGTTGATCACCGACGCGATGATCAGACCGACCACACCCATAATCAGGAAGGTGCCGAAGCCCGACAAATCCTTCTTGGTGGTGTAGCCGAACAGGCTGAGACCCGCGAAGGCGCCCGCAGTGGCGAAGAAGGTCGCCGCGATGCTCTCGCCGGTATAGACCAGCAGGAGCGAGCTAAGCGAGAGACCCATCGTGATCGCGAAACCCCAGAACATCGCCTGGAGCGTGCCACGCGAGAACTTGTTCGCACCGAAGCTCATCGCGAAGACGAAGCCGAGCGGTGCCAGAGCGACCACCCAGAACAGCAGTCCGCCCTGCGCCAGGGTATAGGCAAAGCCCGAACGTGCGGTCAGCATCGCGACAATGCCGGTCAGCAGCACGCCCGATGCCATATAATTGTAGATCGACAGCATATGCGAGCGCAGACCCGCGTCGAAGGTTTCGCGCCGGGCAACGGCGTCGCCAGCGCGCGGGACCGAGCTGAAGCCCGTCCGTCGCTGTTCAGTGTCGTTCCAATCGGCCATCCAAATCAACTCCTCTGTGCGGACATTTGCGCACGATGCGCCCCGCTCCATGTCGACAATATCGGCGTTGTGGCGGGGTTTTTCAAGGAAAACCGAAAGGGTTCGAGCCGAAGCGCATTAACCCTTTTTCGTCGACCACCCCGGCGCAGTCAGGCTTCGCCCGCGGCATCCACCATGGCCGCCTCCAGCGCGTCGCGCGGGCTCTTGCCGCCCCACAGCACGAACTGGAACGCAGGGTAAAAGCGATCGCATTCGTCCACCGCGATCTCGATCAACGCCTGCGCCTGCGCGAGGCTGAGCATGCCGTTGTCGGCCAGCAGCGTCCCGTTGCGATAGAGCAGCACGCCGCCATTGGACCAGATGTCGAAATGGCCCAGCCAGAGCTGTTCGTTGACCAGCGTGGCAAGTTCGTTCGCCGCCGTGCGATGTTCCTTCGCGACGCGGACATCGGGCAGGCACAGCACTTGCAGCACATTGTCTTCCGCGCGCCAGATTCCCTTGACCTGATACGTCGCCCAACTGCCCTGAATCTCGCCGCTCAACTCGTCGGGAGTCGATTCGCAGGGCCAGCCGCGTGCCTCGAACAGTGCGGTAAGCATCTCGATCGGTGCGCAATCCTCGTCACCATCGTAGGTTTCCACCGCTCTCACCGATTGCGTCCCATCCAGATCATGGATGGTAAATGCCGGAAGCCCACGATGCTTGGCAATCGGGCGGGACGTCGGTGCTGGGGAGAACCGGCCTCGCCTGTGCAAACGCTGTGCAGAAGGGTGCTTGTCCCGTCAGTCGAGCGTCTCGATCTCCTGACCGCGGGGGCTGGCAAAGGTGAAGGCGTCGATCCCCATCGCCTTGAGCTGGGTGACTATTTCGCGCGCATCGCCGGCAGTGGGATAGGGCCCCGCCAGCAGGCGATTGGCCTCGACCCAGGGCGTGACGAAGGGCCCCTTGCCGTCGAGCAGGGATTTCGCGTTGCGCGAAATGCGCCGCCAGTCGAATTTGAGAGCATCGCGATCGCGACCCGTGGCGACCTGCACCCAATGGCGCGCCGGATGCACTGGCGGGGGCGGCGCCGCGCGTTCGGGCGCAGGCGGCGGAGCGGCCCGCTCGCGGGGCGGCTTGATCGCGGTGACATCCACCGCGCCCAGCGTGGCTCGGGGAGGCGCTGCCGGGATTGCCTCGAACTCGGCGAAGACGTCTTCGAGACTCCCGGTCGGCAGCGGCCCCCGATCGGGCGCTGCCACCGGTTGGGGTATCGGCGCCGATGCCGCGGTCGCTGTCTGCGCCAGATCGAAGGGTTCGATACGCCCGACAGGCTCGGCCACCGGACCCTGGACCGGAGCATCCGATTGGTTCGGTTGCGACGCTTCGGTCGGCAAAGCGACTGCCAACTGGGTCGGCGCTTGCGTCGGAGTCGGAACCGGTGCCGGGGTCGGAACGGGCTCTGGTGCGGTGACCGGTGCGGGGACCGTCTCCGGCACGGATACGGGCTCGGAAGCCGGTGGAGGCGTGGCTGTGGGTGTGGGTGTGGGTGTGTGTGTGGGCGTCGAGCGGGGTGATCTGGCTCGAGCGCGCTCCATCGGATCGAGCCCCGCAAGCGCCTGGCGCTCGCTGCGTTCGGCCTGGCGCCGTTCCGCCCTGGACGGTTGAGGAGGCGTGGCCACGGGACCGGCGGCGGGCTGCGGCGGACGGTTCGATCCCATCACCGGTCCGCTCGGTGTCAACGACGCATCCGCACGCCGACTGATCGCGGCGCCCTGTTCCGAATAGCCCGCGATCGCGGGCATATCGCGCCCGATGTCGCTGGCGCGCGGGAAGGTGCCGAGATTGGCCGCTGCAGCCTGCTGCGCCTTGGTCAGCCGCGCCATATAGCGCAGATAGGGGGTCATCCGCAGCGCCAGATCGGTCGGCATCAGCGCCTCGGCGATGGAGATCGCCTCGCGCTCGTCGCCCAGAATCGCGAGGCCGAAGGCGCGTGTCCGGAACCCGGCGCGGTCCTCGTCTTTCAGCTGCGGCAGCAAGACCCGCTCGAACTCCGCCCTCTCTCCCGAGATTGCCAAGCTCAGCGCCAGGCGGCGGCCGGTCGCGGGATCGTCGTTGCGGGCTAGCGCTAGGCGATAGAGCTCCTGCGCCCTGAGGTTGTCTCCGACCAGATCGAAGGCGAGCCCGCGATCCGCTGCCATCTCGACCAACGGATAGCCCGCGGTCTCGGCCTCGGCGAAGAAGCGCAGCGCCTCGATGGCCCGGCCCTCGGCGAGAAAGACGCGGCCCAGACCGGCTCTCATACGCGCGTTTCCGGGCGAGATATCCTGCGCGCGCACGAAAAACCCCATCGCCGCATCGCTGTCGCCCAGCACGATCGAGGCTTCTCCGGCTTCGAGCAGGGCATCGAGATCGGACGGGCTGCGCGAAAGGCGCCGCAGCGCCTCGTTCAGGTCCTCGGCCTCGGGCGGGGGCAGCGGCTGGACAATCTCGTTCTGCGCCGCAGCGGCGTACGGCAGGCTGGCGAGTGCCAGCCCGCTCAGGGACAGGTTCAGGTAAAGTCGGGCAAGCGATTGCAAGAATTGCGCTCCGTCGTTGCCGCGTCTGGCGCGGCGCGATGATGCCCTGTTGGGTCGCCGACCGGTTTGGGATCGAGACCGTGTGCTGCCCCCCAGCGGTCAGCGCGCCTTACTGGTTGTTCTGGCGACCGAGGAAGCGCGGGATGTTGAGCGCCGAACCACCATCATCGTCCTCGTCGTCCTCTTCCTGCGCGCGCGGGCTGGAGCCGCGCGAGAGGTTGGCCATGCGTTCGAACAGCGTGCTGCCCGAGGCGGCGCCGGCGGCGGCAGGAGCGCCGTTGCGTGCGGCCGGTGTGGGGGCCGGTGCAGCATCGCCCGAGCCCGGCATGCGCCGCCGCGTCGGCTTGGAGGCCAGCGGGCTGTCGATCGGTTCCATCTGGTCCGCGTCGAGTTCGAGCTCGTCCTGTGATGCGCCCGTCGCGAAGGCATCCGAACGCTCGCCAGCGGGGCGGCGGTCGTCCCGGCTGCCCTGCGGGGAAGACGTTTGCGCACTGTTTTCGACCGACGACTTAGGGATAGAAGTGTCGGGTTCGACATCGTCGAAGTCGTCGAATTCATCGTCGCTGTCGTTGCGCAGGCCGGCCAGCGGATCGACGATGTCGTCGACATCCTCGACATCGTCCTCATCCGCATCGGGATAGGACACTCCGAAGCTCATACCGCCTCCGGCGCTCTTTGCGCCTGCGTTGTAATCGTCACTGGAATCATCCGCGCCGGCATATTCGGCTTCGGTCAATTCCATCGGCTCGTCATCGCCATAGTCCGGCTCGTTCGAGGTGTTTGCAGCGCTGTCGTCGAAGCTCTCGGGCTCAGCCGAGAGACCTTCGCTGAGTTCGAAGGGTTCGCTTTCCTCGGCGCGGCGCGGGAGGTCGAGCGCGGGGCGCTGCGGCGGGCGCGATTCGCCCATCGAGAAGGGCCGGGTTTCGGAGCGCGCGGGCGCCGAGGTCTGGGCGTGCTGGTCGATCCCGGTGGCCACCACCGAGACGCGAATCTTGCCGTCGAGATCGGGATTGAACGCCGAACCCCAGATGATGTTGGCATCCTCGTCGACCAGTTCGCGAATGTGGTTCGCCGCCTCGTCGACCTCGAGCAGCTTCATGTCCTCGCCGCCGATGATCGAGATGATGACGCCCTTGGCGCCGGCCATCGAGACGCCGTCGAGCAGCGGGTTGGCAATGGCGCGTTCCGCGGCTTCGAGCGCGCGGTTCTCGCCCTCGCCCTCGCCGGTGCCCATCATCGCCTTGCCCATCTCGCTCATCACCGAACGCACGTCGGCGAAGTCGAGGTTGATGAGGCCGGGCATGACCATGAGATCGGTGATCGAGCGGACGCCCTGCTGCAGCACTTCGTCGGCGAGCTCGAAGGCCTGCTTGAAGGTGGTGTCTGCCTTGGCGACCAGGAACAGGTTCTGGTTGGGAATGACGATCAGCGTGTCGACGTGCTTCTGCAGCTCCTCGATCCCCGCCTCGGCGGCGCGCATCCGGCGCGTGCCCTCGAACAGGAACGGCTTGGTGACCACGCCGATGGTGAGCACGCCCTTCTTGCGCGCAGCTTCGGCGATGACCGGCGCGGCGCCGGTTCCGGTGCCGCCGCCCATGCCCGCAGCGATGAAGCACATGTTCACGCCCTCGAGCGCGTGTTCGATCTCTTCGACGGTTTCCTCGGCGGCGGCCTTGCCCACTTCGGGTCGCGCGCCGGCGCCGAGCCCGCCGGTGATGTCCGGCCCGAGCTGGATACGCTTCTCAGCGGTAGCGGTGCTGAGCGCTTGGGCATCGGTGTTGGCGACGATGAAGTCGACGCCCTCGATCTGGGCCTGCATCATGTTGGCGATCGCGTTGCCGCCCGCCCCGCCGACACCGACTACGGTGATCCGCGGGCGCAGATCGTCGGAAGATGCGGGTCCGATATTGATGCTCATCAGGGTTGGCTCCGGGGAAATCAGATATTTGAGAATGGTTCGTTACAGTTTGGCACAGTTTGATTCGACCATGCAAAGTATTAATGGGCTTTTCCACAAGGGTCGCGCGGTGTCGATCGCCGCTACGGCAGGCTCAGAAATACTCGCGGACCGCCTGGAACACGCGATTGACCAGACCCATGCCGCGATAACGCTTGGTTGGCTGGTAGCTCGGGCCGACCGAACGGATGTCGACCGGGTCGTCCGCGGCATAGAGGCATAGCCCGGCCAGCGTCGCGAAACCGGGGGTGGCATGCGCCTCGGGCAGGCCCTGCAAGCGGGGCGGTTTGCCGATCCGGACCGGGCGGCCAAGCGCCGCCTGCATGAACTCGGCGATGCCATGCAGTTCGGCGCCGCCGCCGGTCAGCACCACCTGCCCGCTACGCGCGCCGGTGAAGCCCATCGTCTTGAGCGCCTTGTGAATCTCGCCGGTGAGGTTGGAGAGCCGCTCGGTCACCACCGCCACCAGTTCGGCGCGCGGGATGCGGTTGTGCTCGTCGGCACCGCGCGCCAGCCGCCCCTCGGGGCCTTCGCCGGGAGCGTTGACCGGGATCATCTCGCGATGGTCGGTCGGGCTGCTCATCGCCGAGCCCGAGACGCATTTGAGCCGCTCGGCCTGACTGCGGCGGATCCCGAAGCTGGAAGCCAGCGCATCGGTGATGTCGTTCGAGCCGATCGGGATCGAGCTCAATCCCAGCAGCATCCCCGCAGCATGGACCGAAACATTGGTCACTTCGGCGCCGATCTCGATCAGCGCCACGCCCAGATCGCGTTCCTCGGGGCTGAGGCAGGCATAGGCGCTGGCCAGCGGGCTCGCCACCACCGCCTCGACCTCGAGATGCGCCATCTGCACCGCTTCGATCAGATTCTTGACCGGCGCGCCTTCGGCGAGCGTGACGTGGATATCGACCCCCAGCGCCTCGGCGTGCAACCCCTGCGGGTTGGCGATACCATGCGCGCCGTCGAGCGTGTAATGCGCGGGTTGCGCGTGGAGCACCATCCGCCCGTCGGGCTGGATGTGATCGCGCGCGGCATAGAGCAGGTGCTCGATATCGTCGTCCTCGATCCGCCGCCCGCCGATCGCGATCTCGACGCTGGCGATGCGGCTGTAGAGCCCCGCCCCGGCGCAGCCGATCCAGACGCTGGAGACATTGGTACCCGCGTTCTGCTCGGCCTTCTCGACCGCCTGGCGGATCGAATGGCTGGCGGCGCGCATTTCGGTGACATAGCCGCGCTTGACGCCTTCGCTCTTGCGGTGGCTGGAACCCAGCACCACCATCGCGCCGTTCTCGTCCTCGCCCATGATCATGGCCGAAACGCGGAAAGAACCGATATTGACCGCGGCAAAGGCGCGGATGATGCGCGGGCCGGCCATCAGTTGTCGGTCTTGACCAGCTGGCCGAGATTGCACGGCCCGTCGCTGCAGCGAAAATAGGCCTGGTCGGCTACGCGCATATCGATCGCGGTGGCGCGCCCGCCGAGCAGGCGATGGCGCCCGTCTAGCGTAGCGAAGCGCACCAGCGCGGCGGGCGCCTTCTCCTCGGGCAGCGCCAGCACCTGGCCGGTCTTGAAGGTCAGGTTCCAGCGGCGGTTGCCGACCCATTCGGCCTCGGCCACTTTCGATTTCAATGCCGGCGCGGCGTTGAGCAGATCGTCGAGCGCGGCGACCTGCGTTTGCGCGCCCGGGCCGCCGATCAGCAGCTTGTCCTTGGCATTGGCCTCGGAGATCGGCTCGAGCTCGTGCCCCTGCGCATCGACCAGCATCAGCCGGCCCGGCTTCTTCAGCACCGCGTGTTCCTGGCGCTCGACGATGTCGACGATCAGCGTGTCGGGCAGCTGCCGCGAAACGCGCGCATCCTGCACCCAGGACAGGTCGAGCAGCCGCGCGCGCACCGCCTGCAGATCGACCAGCGGCATCGGCCGGTCGCGCTCGGCCAGCGCGCGTTCGTAGACCTTGAGCTCGTTCATCCGCTCGACCCCGGTCACCTTGACCTTGCGCACCTCGAAGCCGGCATCCGAAGCCGCGACCGCCATCCGCGCCTGCGCCATTTGCGGGACGCCGGCGAGGCTCGCGACCAGCCACGCCGCCGCCAGCGCCGCAGATATGATCAGGAACAGGAATATCTTGTGCAACTGCTCGTCGGTGAAAGGCAACAGCGCCATCACGCGGTCGAACAGCGTGACGGTGCGTTTCCTCGCCGCGCGGGTCTTCTGCTGGCGATTGCGGGTGGCGGCCGAACGCCGCACACCGGTTGCCGAGCGGGTGACCTTAGCCATCGCGGGCCGCCTTTTGCGCCTGTTCACGCGCTTGCTTGTCCGCATGTTTGCCCGCATCTTTGCGCAGGGCCGCGGCGATGATCATCTCGACCAGCTCGCCATATTCGATCCCCGCATGCCGCGCCTGTTCGGGCACCAGGCTGAGCGGGGTCATGCCCGGCTGGGTGTTGGTTTCGAGCACGAACAATCCGTCCTCGCCCAATTCGTCGTCCCAGCGGAAATCGGTGCGGCTGGTGCCTTCGCAGCCCAGCAGGACATGCGCCTTGAGCGCGTATTCGCGACACAGTTCGGCGATCGGCTCGGGGATTTGCGCGGGGCAGACGTGCTCGGTCATGCCCTCGGTGTATTTGGCGGCGAAATCGTAAAACCCCGATTTGGGCACCAGTTCGGTCACCATCAGCGCGCGCGGACCCTCGGGCGTGTCGATGACCGCAGTGGTCATCTCGCGGCCCCGGATGAAGGGTTCGGCGAGCAGGCGGTCGAACTGCTGCCAGGGGCCCGCGGCAGAAGGATCGATCGGATTGCCGTAATTCGCCTCGTCGGTGACGATCGCCACGCCAACCGAGGAGCCTTCGTTGACGGGTTTGAGCACATAGGGGCGCGGCAAGGGGTCCTGCCGATAGATTTCCTCGGTGGTGACGATCCGGCCGCCGGGGAAGGGAATGCCCTGGCTGCCGAGCACCTGCTTGGTCAGCTGCTTGTCGATCGCGACCACCGATGTGGCGAGGCCCGAATGGGTGTAGGCAACGCCCATCAGATCGAGCATGCCCTGCACCGTGCCATCCTCGCCGGGGACGCCGTGGAGGGCGTTGAACACCACATCGGGCGCGGCCTCGCGGATGCGCGCCGCCACATCGCGATCCATGTCGATGCGGGTGACGCGGTGGCCGCGTTCCTCGAGCGCCTTGGCGACGCCCTCGCCCGACATCAGCGAGACCTCGCGCTCATTGGCCCAGCCGCCCATCAGCACGGCGACGTGGAGTTTGCGGTCGAGAATCATGGCCGGCCCACCCGCTGGATTTCCCACTCGAGTTCCACTCCGCAATGTTCGTAGACGCGGCGCTTCACTTCCTCGCCCAGCCCTTCGATGTCGGCGCTGGTCGCATCGCCGGTGTTGATGAGGAAATTGGTGTGCTTCTCGCTCACCTGCGCGCCGCCCATGGTGAGGCCACGGCACCCCGCCGCGTCGACCAATTGCCAGGCTTTATGTCCGGGCGGGTTCTTGAAGGTCGAGCCGCCGGTCTTGGTGCGGACGGGTTGCGACTCCTCGCGCGCCTGCGCGATCCGGTCCATCTCGGCGCCGATGGTTTCGGGATCGCCCGCTTCGCCCTGGAAGCGGGCACCGACCACCACCGCGCCCGCGGGCAGGACCGAATGTCGGTAGGAATATTGCAGGTCGGCCGCGGGCAGGTTGTGGCACTGGCCATCGGGCATCACGACATCGCAATCTATCAGCACATCGCCGACCTCGCGCCCATAGGCGCCGCCGTTCATCCGCACGAAACCGCCGACCGTGCCGGGGATCCCGCGCAGGAACTCCAGCCCGGCCACGCCGGCATCGCGCGCGGTGCTGGCAACGAGGATACCATGCGCGCCCGCGCCGCAGGCGAGCACGTGATCGTCCTGCACTTCGACCTTCGCGAAGGGCTTGCCCAGTTTGACCACCACGCCGGGGACACCGCCATCGCGGACGATGAGATTGGAGCCCAGCCCCAGCGCCATCACCGGCAGGCTGCCCTCGAGCCGCTCGAGGAAGGTGCGAAGCTCGTCGGCATCCTCGGGCTCGAACAGCCAGTCGGCGCTGCCCCCGGCCTTGAACCAGACCAGCTTGGCCAGCGGTGCGTCCTGCGTCAGTTTTCCACGCAGCCCGTCCATCGAGACCGGCGCAGCGACACCGCCCTCGGTCTCTCCGCCCGGCGCGGAACCGGTGTCGTAATTCCAGACATCGCCGGGCTGGACGCTCATGTTTCGCGGCTCTTGGCGGCGATCGCGGCGGCGAGCCCGGCGGCCCAGCGGGTGATATCGCCCGCGCCGAGGCAGACGACGATATCGCCTTCGCCGACATGGCCCGCCAGCAGCTGCGCCAGTTCGTCCTCGTCGGCGACCGTCGCGGCCGAGCGATGGCCGCGCGATTTGAGCCCCGCCACCAGCGCTTCGGCGGAAACGCCCTCGATCGGCTCCTCGCCCGCTTCGTAGACCGGGGTGACCAGCACCTCGTCCGCCTCGTTGAAGCAGGTCTGGAAATCATCCATCAGATCGCTCAGCCGGGTGTAGCGATGCGGCTGCATGACCGCGATGACGCGGCCCGTCGCGGCTTCGCGCGCGGCCCCGAGCACCGCGCGGATTTCGACCGGGTGATGCGCGTAATCGTCGATGATCGTGGCGCCGTCGACCTCTCCCACCTTGGTGAAGCGCCGCCGCACGCCGCCGAAATTGGCAAAGCCGCTGCAGATCACTTCGTCGGAACAGCCCATCTCGATTGCCACCGCGATCGCGGCGAGCGCGTTCTGGACATTGTGGCGGCCTGGCATCGGCAGGCGGACGCCCTCGATGCGGCGATCCTCCCGCTGATCATTTGGGCCGCGCTGGCGGACGATCACGTCGAAGATGTTGCCGCCGGTATCGGGGCGCACGTTGACGCCGCAGATATCCGCCTGCAGCGAAAAGCCGTAGGTGGTCACCCGGCGGTCGCGGACCTTGCCGATCACCGCCTGCACCTCGGGGTGGTCGATGCACAGGATCGCGGCGCCGTAGAAGGGGACGTTGTGGATGAATTCGACGAAGGCGTCCTTGACCCCGTCGAAATCGCCGTAGTGATCGAGATGTTCGGGATCGATATTGGTGACCACCGCGATGGTCCCGTCGAGCCGCAGGAAGCTGCCATCGCTCTCGTCGGCCTCGACCACCATCCAGTCGCTGTCGCCCAGCCGCGCGTTGGAGCCGTATTGCTCGATGATGCCGCCGTTGATCACGGTGGGATCGACCCCGCCGCTATCGAGCAGCGCGGCAATCATGCTGGTGGTGGTCGTCTTGCCGTGGGTACCCGCCACCGCGATGGTGGATTTCAATCGCATCAGTTCGGCCAGCATTTCGGCGCGGCGGACCACCGGGATGCGATTTTCCAGCGCGTATTCGACTTCCGGATTGGTCCGCTTGACCGCGGTCGAGGTGACCACGACCGCGACCCCCTCGACGTTCTGAGGCGCATGGCCGATCGCGACCGTCATCCCGCGCTCGCGAAGCCGCTCGATGGTCGGACCTTCCTTGAGATCGGAACCCTGCACGCGGTAGCCGAGATTGTTCATCACCTCGGCGATGCCCGACATGCCGATACCGCCGATACCGATGAAATGGATGGTGCCGATCTCGGTGTGGACGCCCTTCATTCGCCGTGCTCCCGCGTCGCGCCCTGCCCGGCGGGAACGCCCTGCGAGGCCCCGCGCGCGTTGTTGGCGCCGACGCGGATCACATCCATCATGTCGGCCCCGCCGAAGCCCTCGACCAGATCGGCGAGATTCTTGACCGCATCGGGCCGACCGCAATTCCACGCGGCATGCGCGGCCTTGGCGAGACCTTCGGGATTGTCGGCCAGCGCCATGATCTGCTTGGCCAGCTCCTTCGCGCCGAAGCGTTCCTGGCGGATCATCCGCGCGCCGCCGGCCTTGGTCATCTCGCGGGTGTTGGCGGCCTGATGGTCGTCGGTCGCTATGGGAAGCGGGACCAGGATCGCCGGGCGTCCCACCGCGGTGAGTTCGGCGATGGTCGAGGCGCCGGCGCGGCCGATGAACAGATGCGCATCGCCCAGCCGGCTGGCCATATCCTCGAAATAGGTACCCAGTTCGGCGGGAATGTCGTGGGTGCGGTAGCGCTCGCGCACGGTGTCGAGATCCTCGGCGCGGCACTGCTGGGTGACCTGCAGCCGCTGGCGCAGCGCAGGCGGCAGCATGGCCAGCCCGTCGGGGACGACCTCGGACAATATCCGCGCGCCCTGGCTTCCGCCTGTGACCAGCACGCGCAGCAGCCCTTCCTCGCCCAGCGGGGGGAATTCCTCGTCGCGCAAGGCCAGCACCTGCGCGCGCACCGGATTGCCGACCAGCGCGACCTTGGCGCTGTGCTTGGGCTTCAACCGCTCGATGTCGGGATAGGCGGTGGCGATTGCCTGGACCCGTCCGGCGAGCAGGCGATTGACCCGCCCGAGCACGGCGTTCTGCTCATGCAGCACGCTGGGTATCCCCGCCGAGGACGAAGCGAGCAGCGCGGGCAGCGAGGGATAGCCGCCGAAACCGACCACCGCGCTGGGAGCGAAGCTGTCGTAGAGACGCAGCGCCATCTTGCGGCCCTGCAGCACCGCGCGCGCGCCGGCGAACCATTTGAGCGGGTTCTTGCCGAAACGCCCCGCGGGCAGGACATGGGTGGTGAGGAAATCGGGCCGCCCGGGGATCTGCTCGCCGCGCGCATCGGTGATCAGCGCGACGTGGTGGCCGCGCCGCTCGAGTTCGGTGGCGAGCGCGAAGGCGGGGAGCAGATGCCCCCCGGTCCCGCCCGCGGCGAGGACGTAGTGGCGGTTGGAGCCGGTCATGGATGGATCTCGCGTCGGATGCTGTCGACGGGTCTGGGTTCGCGCCGGTCGGCCAGGCCGAGCACGTCGGCCAGCCCGCGCGTTTCGCGCTTGAGGTAGGGGTTGCGCCGGGTGATGGCGAGAAGCAGCCCGACGGTGAGGCAGATGGCGATGGTGGAAGAACCGCCATAGCTCACCAGCGGCAGTGTCATCCCCTTGGACGGGAAGAGCTGCAAATTGACCAGCATGTTGATGAAGGCCTGCCCGCCGAGCAGCGTGACGAGGCCCGAGCCCGCCAGCAGGGCGAACAGATCGTCTTCGTCGACCAGTTTCATCAGGACACGTGCCACGATGGCGAGATAGGCGATCGCCACCAGCCCGCAAACGATAAGCCCGAATTCTTCCCCGATCACCGAGAAGATGTAATCGGTGTGCGCCTCGGGCAGGTTCATCTTGCGGATGCCCAGGCCATAGCCGCTGCCGGTCCAGCCACCGGCGAGCAGGGTGCGTTCGGCGAGATCGACCTGGTCGTAGGCGGTGCCGCCGCCGAAGAAGGAATCGATCCGGTGGCGCGCGTTGTCATAGAGAAAATAGGTCGCGGTGAGCGCCACGATCCCGAAGCCGGCCAGCGCGCCCATCCGCTGCACCGGGACCCCGGCGAGCAGCACCATCACGAACCAGACGCCGACGAAAAGCATGGTGTCGCCCAGATTGGGCTGCATCATCATCAACAGCGCAATGACGCCCAGCCCGATGAAGGTCAGCGCCACCACCGGCAGATTGGGGTCGCGCATGCGCCACGACAGCACCCATGCGGTGGCGATAACGAAGCCCGGCTTGAGGAATTCGCTGGGCTGGAAACGCATCCCGAATTCGAGCCAGCGCCGCGCCCCGTTCACCTCGGCGCCGATCAGCGGCACCAGGAACAGCGCGCCGAACATGAAGGCGGCGAGCACCAGCCCGAAGCGCCGCGCATTGCCGCGGTCGAACATCGAGACGCCCAGCAGGACTGCGATCCCGAGCATCTGCCAGATCAGGTGCCGGTAGAAGAAATAGAGCGGATCGAGCGTGGCGGCGGTGGTGGAAAGCCGGTCCGCGGTTGCGGGAGAAGCGGCGGCAACCGCGACCGCGCCGAAGGCCATCAGCGCGAGAATGAGGCCGAGCAGCACTCGGTCGACCTCTCGCCACCAGATCTTGAGTTCCGACCAGCGCGAGAGCTTCTGCTGCGCTAGCCGGGAGGCGCGCCGCCCCGCTCCGGGTACGAAGGGACGTTGCTGGTTCATGCGGCAAGCTCCCGCACCGCGGCGCGGAAGGCTTCGCCGCGCGCCTCGAAATCGGCGAACTGGTCGAAGCTGGCGCAGGCCGGGCTGAGCAGGACGACATCGCCCGCCTCGGCGGCGGCTGCGGCGTCGCGGACCGCCCGTTCGAGCTTCTCGCTGCGGGTCACCGGCACGTGGGGTTCGAGCAACGCGGCGAATTGCGGCCCCGCGCTGCCGATGGTGTAGGCGGCCTTCACCTGGCCGAGCTGCGCCTCGCATTCGCCGAGGCCGGGCTCCTTGGCGAGTCCGCCGACGATCCAGTGGACGTTGTCAAAGGCCGCAAGCGCAGGCGCGGTAGCCGCGGTGTTGGTACCCTTGCTGTCGTTGACATAGGCGACACCCCCGACTTCCGCGACCCGCTCCATGCGGTGCGGGAGGCCTGGGAAGGTTGCCGATGCCTTACTTCTCAGGTCAAAATCTACGCCTAGTTCCAACGCCACGTTATCAGCAGCCCAGGCATTCTGCGCATTGTGCGGACCTTGGAGAGCAGGGCACTCCTCCTGATTGAGGAAGGGCGTGGCCACATCCTCGAGCGGTGTACACAGTTCGCCGGGTCCATCCGCCATATCGAACATAATATCGCGTAACGCTGGATCGTCGGCTGCAATTACGCCGACATGCTCATACGTTTGCATCCGAAGGAGGCGGACTTTGGATGCTCGATAAGCCTCGAAGCTTTCATAACGATCCAGATGGTCCGGCGTCACGTTCAGCAGCACCGCCACCTCGCAGTCGAGGCTGAAGGTCAGGTCGATCTGGTAGCTCGACAATTCCAGCACATAGACCCCGCCCTCGGGCAGCGGCTCCTGCTCGAGGATCGGCAGGCCGATATTGCCGCCCATGGTGGTCAGCACGCCGGCGGTCTTGAGAATATGATGGACCAGCGCGGTGGTGGTCGACTTACCGTTGGTGCCCGTGATCCCGACCACCTTGTGCGGCGGCAGATGCACCCTCGCCTGCGCGAACAGTTCGATATCGCCGATCACAGGCACGCTGAATTTCGCGGCATGGCCCACTATCGGATGGGTGTTGAGCGGGACTCCGGGGCTGACCACCACCCCGTCGTAACCGGTCAGGTCCGCGTCGAGCGGATCGGCCAGCACCGCGCGCCCTGCGAAGGCTTCGCGCGCTTCGGGCCGCGTGTCCCAGGCGAGCACTTCGGCTCCGCCGGCCAGCAGCGCCTCCACCGTGGCCTTGCCCGAGCGGGCGAGGCCGAGGACGGCATATTTCCTGCCGGACCAGGCGGGGCTGACGATCATCGCAGCTTCAGCGTGGCCAGCCCCAGGATGGCGAGCACGATGGCGACGATCCAGAAACGGATCACGACCTTGCTCTCGCTCCAGCCCAATTGCTCGAAATGGTGATGGATCGGCGCCATCCGGAACACGCGTTTGCCGGTGCGCTTGAACCAGAACACCTGAATGATGACGCTAAGCGCCTCGAACACGAACAGCCCACCGACCACCGCCAGCACCACCTCGTGATGCGTCGCTACCGCAATCGCGCCGAGCGCGCCGCCAAGAGCGAGGCTGCCGGTGTCGCCCATGAATACCGCCGCGGGCGGCGCGTTGAACCACAGGAAGGCCAGCCCCGCGCCGATGATCGCGGCGCAGAAAATCGCCAGCTCGCCCGCGCCCGCGACGTGGGGAATGCCGAGATATTCGGAATAATCGACCCGGCCCACGAGATAGGCGATCAGCGCGAAAGTGCCCGCGGCGATGATCACCGGCATGGTCGCCAGCCCGTCGAGCCCGTCGGTGAGGTTAACCGCATTGCCCGCGCCGACGATCACGAAAGCGGCGAAGACATAGTAGAAATAGCCCAGCTCGACCCCGAGATTGTTGAAGAAGGGGATGTAGAGGAAGGTGTTGATCTGCCCGACTACGATCCAGCTGGCGATGCCCGCGACCAGGAACTCCAGCAACAGGCGCACTTTGCTCGAGACGCCCTTGTGGCTCGATTTGGTGACCTTGTCGTAATCGTCGAGGAAACCGATCAGCCCGAAACCGGCGGTGACCGCGATGCAGGCCCAGATGAAGGGATTGGACAGATCCATCCACAGCAGCAGCGAGAGGAACAGCGAGGTGAGGATCATCAGCCCACCCATGGTCGGCGTGCCGCGCTTGGCGAGATGGGTCTGAGGTCCGTCCTCGCGGATCGGCTGGCCCTTGCCCTGGCGCACGCGCAACATGGCGATGAAGCGCGGCCCGATCACCAGGCCGATGAACAGCGCGGTCAGCAGCGTCGCGCCCGCACGCGCCGTCTGGTAGCGTACGAGGTTGAAAATTCCTTCGAATTCAAACCATTGGGCCAGAAGATAGAGCATTCAGCCTTCCCGGCGTGTGAGGTGTTCTACCAATTTGCCGAGCCCGATCGAGTTGGACCCTTTGACGAGGATCGCATCGCCGGAGACGATTGCGAAGTCCTCCAGCGCCGCGATCGCGTCTGCAGCGCTGTCGCAATGGGTGAAACTGCCTGTAAAGCCAAGCGGAAGTCCGGCACCTTTCCCCAATTCGCGCGCGAGCGGGATCATTTCCTCGCCCACCAGAATGGCATGGTCGACCCTGGCGGCGATGAGCGGATCGGCGAGCTGGGCGTGGAAGGCGGGACCGAAATCGCCCAGTTCCTTCATCGCGCCGAGCACCGCGATCCGGCGACCTGCCGGAGTTGCGCCCAATTGCGCCAGCGTGGCGCGCATGCTGGCGGGGTTGGCGTTGTAGCTTTCGTCGATCAGCAGCGCCTTGCCGCCGGGCGCCGCGACCTGGTGACGCGCGCCGCGACCCTTGAGCCCGCCCATCTCGGCCAGCGCCAGCCCGGCGGCGGCCATGTCGGCCCCGCATGCCAGCACCGCGGCCATCACCGCGAGCGCGTTGGAAATCCAGTGCTCGCCCGGCTCGGCGACGGTGAAGCACATCCGGCCCTCGGGATATTCGCAGGTCACCAGCGAACCGCCATTGGCGCTGGGGATCGCATCGAGCAACCGCATGGTTGCATGACGCGCGCGACCGAAGGACACGACCCGGGCTCCGGCCTTTTCAGCGTGATCGCGCAGGCGCTCGAAATGCGGGCTGTCCGCCGGGATGACCGCGACGCCGCCCTCCTCGAGCCCGGCAAAAATCTCCGCCTTGGCATCCGCGATCGCTTCCTCGCTGCCGAGGTTCTCGATATGCGCGGGCGCAATCGTGGTGACGACCGCGACGTGCGGACGGACATGCCGGGTCAGGACCGCGATTTCGCCGGCGTGGTTCATCCCCATCTCGAACACGCCGAAGCGGCTGCGCGCCGGCATCCGCGCGAGGCTGAGCGGCACGCCGACATGGTTGTTGTAGCTGCGGATCGAACGATGCGCCTGCCCGCGGCTGGAGCGTTCGAGCGCGGCGAAGATGGCTTCCTTGACCCCGGTCTTGCCCACCGAACCGGTCACACCGATGATTTTGGCGTCAACCCGCTGGCGCGCGACGGCGGCCAGTGCATGAAGCGCGGCGGTCGTGTCGGCGACCAGGATATGCGGATATTCGACCGGCCGGTCGACCAGCGCGGCGCTGGCACCATTGGCGAAGGCGGCGTCGAGAAAGCGGTGGCCATCCATGGCCTCGCCCTGCAGCGCAACGAACAGATCGCCGTTGCGGACATCGCGCGAATCGGTCTCGACCCCCGAAACCTGGAATTCGCCGCTCGCCATACCGCCGGTCGCCGCGGCGATCGAAGCGGCATCCCACAGCGCCAGCGGCAGCTGGTCGGAGGGAAAAATCGGCCAGGCCTTCATAGCCGGATGGCGGATCAGCGCTGCACTCATGTATCGTTACCCCAGTTGCCGTCATTCGCCGCCGCCGCGCATTCGCGGGCCACTTCGACATCGTCGAAGGGCAGCACTCGTTCGTTCTCGCCCGATCCGACGATCTGGCCGCGTTCGTGTCCCTTGCCCGCGATCAGGACGATGTCGTCGCGCCCCGCCATCGCCAGTGCTTCGGCGATGGCGGCGCGGCGTCCGGCGACCTCGTGCGCGTTGGCGCCGGTTCCCGCCATGACCGCGCGGCGGATTTCCCCGGCTTCCTCGCCGCGGGGATTGTCGTCGGTGACGATCACCACATCCGAGGCCCGCGAAGCCACCTCGCCCATCGGGCTGCGCTTGCCGTGGTCGCGATCGCCGCCAGCGCCGAACACCGTGATCAACCGCCCCTTCACATGCGGGCGCAGCGCCACGATCGCCGCCTCGATGGCGTCGGGGGTGTGCGCATAATCGACATAGACCGGCGCGCCGACCGGCGTGATGACCGCGCGTTCGAGCCGACCGCGCACCGGCTGGAGCCGCGCGAGCGCGTCCCAGACCTGCGAGGCGTCGATCCCGCTCGCCAGCGCCAGTCCGGCGGCAGTGAGCGCATTGGCAACCTGATAGGCACCGATCAGCGGCAGGGTGATTGTGCGGGTGCTGCCGCCATGTTCGATGGTGAGCGACTGACCCAACTGGCTGGCGCTGCGGTCGACAAGGAGGATATTCTCGCCCGCCTCGCCGATGGTGAAGAGCAAGAGCCCGCGCCGCTGCGCATGTTCTATTGCGCGCGCGGTCCATTCGCTCTCGCCGTCGCCAACCCAGATCACCGCGCGCGCATCGTCGCTCGCGACTTCGTCGAACAACCGCATCTTGGCGGCGAAATAGTCGTCCATGTCGGCGTGGTAATCGAGATGGTCGCGGCTGAAGTTCGTGAACGCCACCGCCTCGACCGCAACGCCCTCGTTGCGGAATTGCGAGAGCCCGTGGCTCGACGCCTCATAGGCGACATGGGTGACGCCTTCGCGCGCCAGCCCGCTCATGTTGCTGAGGAAAGTGACGATGTCGGGGGTGGTGAGCCCGGTCGAGACGCTTTCGTCCGGCGTGGTTACGCCGAGCGTGCCGATGCTGGCGGCACGCTCGCCGGCCATCCGCCAGATCTGGCGAGTCATCTCGACGGTGGAGGTCTTGCCGTTGGTCCCGGTCACCGCGACGATATGCGGTGGGACCGGGGTGAAGAAGCGCGCCGCCAGTTGCGCGAACACGCGCCGCGGCTCGGGGCTTGCGATATGCTGCGCGCCGGACACCGTGGCCTCGGGCCGCGCGACCACCGCCACCGCGCCCGCCCTGACCGCGTCGGCAATGAAGTCCTCGCCATTGACCCGCGCGCCCTCGAACGCGCCAAAAACAGTCCCCGGTGCGACCTTGCGGTGATCGATGGCGAAACCGGTCACACTCGCATCGCCTGCGGCCATGGCGTCATGACTGCAATCGAGCCCAGCCGCTTCGCAGAGTTTTGCCAGCTTCATTTCGCTGCCGGAATCAACGATCTGAGATCGGAAATATCGACATCGCGGGTCTCGTCGGGCAGCACGCCGAGCATCGGGCCGATGCGGGGCACCAGCCGGCCAACGATCGGCGCAGCATTCCAGGCCGCGGTGCGCTGGAAGCTGCTCGCCACCGTGCCGCGCGGTTCGTCGAGCATGGTGACGACCACGAAGCGCGGCTTGTCCATCGGGAAGGCCGCGGCGAATGTGGAGATCAGCGAGGTGCGCCGATACCCGCCAGCGCCAGGCTTTTCGGCCGAGCCCGTCTTGCCGCCAACGCGAAAACCGGGTGCATCGGCGTTGCGTCCGGTGCCGAAAATTGCGATCATCCGCATCAACTGGCGCATGCGCGCGCTGGTGCTGGCCTTGAAAACCCGGCGGCCCCGCGGCACATCGCCCGGCGTAAGCCTGTGCAGCGTGGTCGGACGCATGATCCCACCATTGACCATCGCCGCATAGGCCGATGCGAGATGCAGCGGGGTCACCGCGATCCCGTGACCGAAACCGACATTCATATTGCGCAGGCGCGGCCAATTGTCGCCCGGCCAGATCGGGAAGCCCTTGGCAGGCAGCTCGATAGGGGGCCGCGCGTTCATCCCGAGGTCGATCATGGCCTGGCGCATCCGCTCCGGACCAAGCTCGTCGGCGATGCGCGCGGTGACCGTGTTCGACGAATGAATCAGCGTCTCGGGCACATTGAGCGTCGAACCAAGGAAATGACTGTCCTTGATCGTGTAACGACCCATCTTGACCGGAGAGGCGTCCCACCGGGCCGCAAAATCTCGCACGACGCCGGCATCGATGGCTGCAGCCACGGTCAGCGGCTTGAAGGTCGAACCCAGCTCATAGACCTGGTTGGTAACGCGGTTGAACATGCGATCCTGACCGATGGCATCGATCTTGTTGGGATCGAATTCGGGCAGGCTGGCCAAGGCCATCACTTCGCCAGTGTCGACGTCCAGCACAATGCCGGCTCCGCCCTTGGCGTCGACCAGCTTCATCCCGCGGCGCAATTCGTCCTCGAGCGCACCCTGGACGCGCATGTCGATGCTGAGCGCCATCGGCGTGCCGCGGCGCGACGGATCGAGCAGCCGTTCGTCGAGCACCTGCTCCATGCCCACCCGGCCATGGCCGTCGGCGGCGACATAGCCGAGGATATGCGCCGCCATCGAGCCCTGCGGATAGTGGCGATCGGTCTCCTGCGGCATCTCGAGCGCGAGTTCGCCCAGTTCCTGCACGCGGTTGGCCTCTTCGGGCAGCACACGGCGGCGCAGATAGCCCGGCTTGCCGGAGGTGAGCGCGCGCGCCACCCGCGCGGTATCCATTTCGGGGAAAATCGCCTTGAGATCCTGCGCCACTTCGTCCGCCGGGCGGACCAGCGGCGAGCCGTCTTCGCCCAGCGCATCGGGGTTGAACCACAGCGCGTAGGCGGGGAAAGCGCGCGCCAGAGGCACGCCGTTGCGGTCGACGATCTCGCCGCGATCGGGGAGCAAAGCATCCTCGAGCGAGGTCGCCGCCACCGCGCGGTCCGACATGCCCAGAAAGCCGATCCGCATCACCGCCAGCAAAGCGACGAAGGCGAAGGCTAGCACGATCCACAATACCCGCAGCTTGGCTACCGCGAGCGAGTGCTGACGGATGGAGACCAGCTGGATACGAGCAGATGGAACGGCGGTACCGATCGGCGCGAAACCGGTCATCGCGTTCATTGGCCGGCATCCGACAGGCCGGAGGATACGGTAGATGAGCGGGCGAGCCGCTTCGCCAGGCTGGCGCCCTTGTCGGACAGGTCCGCCGCAAGGTCCGTTTCGCTCTCGACGGGTCCGTTATCGATTTCGGCGGCGGCGACGGGCGAGACCCAATCGGCGAACAGGCCCTCGTCTTCGACCACCGGCTCGCTGCGTGCGACGCGGATCGGATCGGGCGCGTTGAGCCCGCGCGGCAGCCCCAGCGCGGCGAGCTGGCGCTCGCTCTCGAGGAAATGGCGGGCGCTCGGCGCGACATAGCCGAATTCGACCGCGTTCCAGGAGGCAAGCTGGCGCTGGCTCGAGCGGGTCTGGAACTCGGTTTCCAGCATCAGCGCCTCGCGCTCCATTGTGATGATCTGGCGTTCGGTCAGCCGCACCTCGCTCTTCACCGCGTTGACCTTGAAGGTCAGCGCCAGGAAGATGGCGACGCACAGGCCGAGCACCAGCGCCCAGCCGATCTGGCGGATGCGGCTTCCGGGGCGCACCTGGGTTGGACGACTGGCCATCAGGCTGCTTCCCTCGCGGGGGTCGCGGTGCGCACCGCACAGCGCAGCACCGAGGAGCGCGAACGCGGGTTGCGCGCGATTTCGGCCTCGGCGGGGCGGATCGCCTTGCTGACGCGAGTGAATACCGGCTCCGGCGCATCGAGCTGCGGCAGGTGGCGCGAACCGGCTTCGGCCTGCGAGGCATCGCGCAGGAAGCGCTTGACGATGCGATCTTCGAGGCTGTGGAAGCACACCACCGCCAGCCGGCCGCCTTCGCACAGCAGCTGTTCGGCAGCCGACAGGCCCTCTGCCAGTTCGTCGAGCTCGCCGTTGATATGGATGCGGATCGCCTGGAAGCTACGGGTGGCGGGATCCTTGGGCGCGCCGGGACGATGGCCGAGCGCCTTGCGGACAACGCGCGCGAGTTCGCCAGTGGTCTCGAGCGGGCGCGCGGCGACGATCGCGCGGGCCACGCGGCGCGACTGACGCTCTTCGCCATAGTGATAGAGCACGTCGGCGATTGCGGCTTCTTCCGCATTGTTGACGAATTCGGCGGCGCTTTCGCCCGCCTGGCTCATCCGCATGTCGAGCGGGCCGTCGGTGGAAAAGGCGAAGCCGCGCCCGGCCTGGTCGAGCTGCATCGAGGAGACGCCGATATCCATCACCACGCCATCGACGCGGGCCACGCCCGCCGCCGCCAGCGTATCGACCATCTCGGAAAAGCGCCGCGGGTGGAGCGTCAGCCGGCCGGCGAATTCGGCTTCCATCGCCGCGCCCATAGCGATCGCATCGGGATCGCGGTCGAAGGCATGCACCTGCGCGCCGCGATCGAGGATAGCGCGCGAATAGCCGCCGGCGCCGAAGGTGGCGTCGACGATGACATCGCCCTCGCCCGGGTTCAGCGCCGCGATCACTTCATCGAGCAGGACGGGAATGTGCGGGGCGGCGCTCACTTGGCTCGTCCCTTGGCCTGGGCTTCGTCGACCAGTGCCTTGCACGCCGCCTTGGCCGCAGCCCAGGCGTCGTCCATCCGCAGCAATTCCTCGGGGTTCCACAGCGTGAAAAAGCGCCCACCGCCCTGGAAGAACAGGCCTTCGCCGACATTGGCGAGATCGCGGAGATATTCGGGCATGACGAAGCGGCCGCTGTCGTCGAATGGCAATTCGACGAAGCCGTTGAGCTGGCTCGAACGCACTTCGCGGTCGAATTCGCGGTTGAGTTTGAGCGCCATCTCCTCCTCGCGGTCGAGCTGCTGTTCGAGCTCGAGCTTGCGCGAAAGGCCGAAGCCGACAAGGCAGTTCCAGCGATCGTGCTTGGCGAGGCAGAGGACGCGGGCGTCACTGCTTTCCTTGACGGCCTTGCGGAACAGCGGCGGCAGGACGTAGCGACCCTTGTCGCCAGCCGGCGTAAACGCCTGTCCGCTGTAACCCCCGAAAAGCACCTGTTCCGTCCCCAGCTAGCCTGCGTGTGCGACCGTCTCCTCCCCGAACAGACCTTCCCCGCCCCGCCCTGCGCGCAATGGCGGGCGGCTCGCATCGCAGGCGCGATACGCAGCACGGCATGGTCTGTCCGATGGGTTTGCGGTTTACAGCGGGAGCGAGCGGGATGGAAGGGAAAATTACGGGATTTTTGGGGATGAAGCCGTAATCGTCTGTTTTATGGTAACTTTGATGCCGTCATGCGCGGATCAATCCTTAACAACACATTGCGAAAAGTGTCTGTTTTCGTTCGACTCGCGCGACAGCAGGTGGCTCGGCGCCCGCCGCATCCCCGCCAATCCCCGAATTGTCCGAAACTGGCCTCAGAGGGAGAGCGACTCGTCCACCAGCTCGTCGAGCACGGCGCGACGGCGCGGGAGGTCGGGATCATCTTCCTCGTCGAGCAGCGCGGCATCGGCGAGCAGCGTCACCTGCCCTTCGCCAATCCGGCAGCGCGCCATGATCCGGCTAGGCACAATGGCGCATTCGCCCGCTGCCTCGCTGGCGATCGGCACGAAAGCCCCCGCGAGATCGACGGGTACCGCCATGCCGAAGGCTTCTTCGCGGCGTTCGCCCTGCGGCTGCGCGGTGTCGAAAGTCAGTTCCAGCCCCCAACGCGCCAGAATCGGCGAGAGCAGCGCGACATCCTGCGGGCGTCGCGGATCGCCGATCGAAAACTGCGAATGGCTGGTCAGCATCGGATCGGCGAACAACAGCAACTGCCCCCCGGCGCGCAGCCAATTGTCCAGCGCGACGTTCTCAGCCCCCGACAGCGCGCGCGGCTGGGCCAGCAGCAGATGGTCGAGTGGTGCCAGCGCCTCCGCGCTCAGCACATCGAGCGGGACCAGTTCGAAGCGGGTTTCGAGAGACTGCCGCACCCAGCCGGGCTCGCTCTCTTCCTTCAGTATGGTCGCGAAATCGGCGCTTTCCTGCCAGTAGATCGGCAGCGTGCTCGACAGGCCAAGCGGAGCCTTGAGCGTTTCGGCCTCGCCGCTGCCCTGGTCGGTTGCGGCGCCGCAAGCGCTGCAGGCCAGCAGCGCGCTCGCCACAAACAGTCGCATCCTATTGACTGCCGGTGGGCCGCGAGGTGCCCTGTTCGGGCATGACCGGTGCCGTCGCCGCAGACCCGGCCGGAGCGGGCGTCGGCGTGGCGGGAAGATCGGGGACCACGCCCGCCTCCACCAGCGGATCGGCGCTCTTGGGCTTGGGCTGGGGGATATTGGTCGAGGCGGCCTCGGGGACAGCATTGCGCTCGACCTCGTCGGCCTGGTTCTGGATGACACTCGCCAGGCCGACCAGCATCAGCACGCCGACCACGCCGCCGATGCCGACCTGAAGCCGGTTCATCGCTTGCTGGCGGGTTCCCCCGAGCGGACTAGGGGGCAAATCGCCCGAAGGCACCCTCGCCTTGCTGTCGAAGAAACGGGCCATGCCCCTAGGTAGGACGGGCAAGGCCACCGGGTCAATCCTGCGCCGTTCCACCGGCAGCAAGCCAGGAGAAGACCGGCAGACCCTTCGCCTCGAGCCATTCGGGGTCGTAGAGCGAGGAGAGATAGCGGAAACCGGTGTCGCACAGGATGGTCACCACGCGCGGATCCGTGCGCCCTTGCGCCCGCAATTGCTTGCCCAGCGCGACCGCCCCGGCGACGTTGATCCCGCTCGACAGGCCGAGGCACAGCCCTTCCTCGCGCAGCAGCCGCGCGACCCATTCGAGGCCTTCCTCGTCGGAGATGCGGAATTGCGTGTCTATCGGCGCGCCTTCGAGGTTGCCGGTGATCCGCCCTTGCCCGATCCCCTCGGCGACCGAGGAGCCCTCGCCCTTGAGCTCGCCATGCGCGTAGTAGTTGTACAGCGCCGCGCCATGCGGATCGGTCAGCGCGATGACGACGTCCTCGTCGAATTCCTTGAGCCCCATGCCGACGCCGGCGATCGTCCCGCCGGTCCCCGCGGCGCAGGTGAAGCCGTCGATCCGGCCCTCCATCTGCTCCCAGATTTCCCTGGCGGTGCCTTCGATATGCGCCTTGCGGTTGGCGGTGTTGTCGAACTGGTTGGCCCAGACCGCGTTCTCGGTCTCTTCGGCCAGCCGGCGGCTGGTGTGAACGAAGTGGTTGCAGTCGGAATATTTGGTCGGCGGCACGGTGACCAGTTCGGCCCCCAGCGCCCGCAGCGTGTCCATCTTCTCGCGCGACTGGTTGTCGGGCATGACGATGATGGTGCGATAACCCAGCGCGTTGCACACCAGCGCCATGCCGATGCCGGTGTTGCCGGCGGTTCCCTCGACTACGCAACCGCCGGGCTTGAGCTCGCCGCGCGCCTCGGCGTCGCGGACGATGAACAGCGCCGCGCGATCCTTGACGCTGGCGCCGGGGTTGGCAAATTCGCATTTGCCGTAGATGTCGCAACCCGCCGCCTCGCTCGGCCCGGCGAGCCGGACCAGAGGAGTGTTGCCGATAAGATCGAGCGGGCTGGCGCGGGTTGAAAGGGCAGTCATCATCGCCGAGCTAGGCTCGCGCCGCCCGCCCCGCAACCAAGTTCAATCTTCAGGCGCGATAGTTACTTTCAGCCCGTCGAGCGCAGGCGTGAAGGGGATCTGGCAACCCAGACGGGAGGTCGCGTTGCGATGTTCGGTGGATTCGAGCAGATCGTCCTCGTCCTCGCTCATCGCGGGCAATTGATCGGCGAAGGCCGGGTCGACATGGACGTGGCAAGTGGCGCAGGAGCAGCAGCCCCCGCACAGCGCCAGCAATTCGTCGAAACCATTGTCGCGGATCGCTTCCATCACGGTGAGGCCGTCCTCGACCTCGATCTCGGAGGTTTCGCCTTCGCGGGTGGTGACGATCAGCTTGGGCATGGATCTCGGCGCTCCTGGTGCTGTGGCATGTGGTGGCCCGGTTGCGCACGTCGCGGGGGCCTGTGGCTTCGGTTCGGTCGCGCTGCTAGGGCTGGCGGCGCGGTTTGGCAAGGCGCGGGCCGCGGGAGGATGTATGGGTCTCACTGCGGAACAGTTGCACCACGCGCTCGGCGAACTGGCGCAGCGCGAACCGGCCGTGGCGGGCGCGCTCGAACGCTGCGGCCATCCCGAACCGCGCATCCGCCCGACCGGCTACCTTACCCTGCTTCGCACCATCGTCGGCCAGCAGGTTTCAGTCGCCTCCGCCGCCGCGGTGTGGCGCAAGCTCGAGGCCGAGCTGGGCGAGGGATTCACGCCCCAAACCCTGCTGGCGCGCGATTTCGACACGCTGCGCGCCTGCGGCCTGTCGCGCCAGAAACAGGGCTATGCGCGCAGCCTGTGCGAACTGGTTGCGGCGAACGAGCTCGATCTGGACAATCTCCCGGCGGACGACGAGGAGGCGATCGCCGAACTCACCCGGATCAAGGGTATCGGGCGCTGGTCGGCGGAAATATACCTGCTGTTCGCCGAAGGGCGCCCCGATATCTGGCCGGCGGGCGATCTGGCCGTGCAGGCGGGCGTCGGCGGTTTGCTCGGGCTGGAGGAGCGCCCCAGCGAGAAGGCGGTTCGCAAACTCGCGGAGGCCTGGCGTCCCCACCGCGGAGCCATGGCTATCTTCACCTGGCATGTTTACGACAATCCCGCTCTGTAATGCCTTCGCATTGCAACAGTCCCGCATTGTAATGCGTTCGTCGAATTGAGATCATTTTCCGGCCCGCCGGGTCTATGGTCGATTCGGCTCAAGTCACCACAGGGGATAGGATCATGATCAAGTTCACAACCGCGCTGCTCGCAGCGACTTCGCTTGCACTGCCGTCGGCGGCCGCAGCAGACAATCACCGTCCCCAGGCCAATACAACCGGCCAGACCGCGCCCCTGATCCCGCGCGAGGACTTGTTCGGCAACCCGACCCGTACCGCGGGCCAGATCAGCCCGGATGGCAAATGGCTCAGCTGGCGCGCGCCCAAGGACGGGGTCATGAACGTCTGGATCGCTCCGGCAAGCGATCCTGCAGCGGCGCGCGCGATCACCTCGTCCACCGACCGGCCCATCCCGCAGTATTTCTGGGCGCCCGACAGCCGCAGCGTGCTCTATGTGCAGGACAAGGGGGGCGACGAGAACTTCCTGCTTTACGGCGTCGATATCGCCTCGGGCGCAGAGCGGACGATGACACCGTTCGAGAACACCCGCGTGCAGGTCGTCGGCACTTCGAACCGGATCAAGGACAAGGTGCTGATCGGGGTCAACAACCGCGACCCGCGCTTCCACGATGTCCACCTGCTCGATCTCAACAGCGGCGAACTGACGCTGGTCCAGCAGAACGACGGCTATGCCGGCTTCCTGGCCGACGACAATCTCGACCTGCGCATGGCGCTGCGCCCTAATGCCGCAGGCGGGATGGACTTCTTCCCCATCGCCGAGGGTGAAATCGCCGCCGCCCCCAGCGACAGCACGGGGCTCGAGGATTCGCTGACCACCCAGCCTGCCGGTTTCACCACCGACGGCACGACCATGTACTGGATCGACAGCCGCGGTCGCAACACCGCCGCGCTGATCGCGCAGGATGTCGCGACCGGCGAAAAGACCGTGATCGCCGAAAACGACAAGGCCGATATCGGCGGCGCGATGGCCGACCCGCGGACCGGCGAGATCGAAGCCTACAGCTTCACCTATCTGACCACTGAGTGGACCGCGATCGACCCCGAGATCAAGGCTTCGCTCGACTGGCTCGACGAGCGGCTGGAGGGCAATTACGGCGTCCAGTCGCGCACCGAGGACGACACCAAATGGATCGTCTGGAACGACCCGCTGACGGCGCCGACCAAGGCCTATATCTACGACCGGGGCGCGCAGTCGCTGACCGAATTCTACAGCGCCCGGCCCGAGCTGGAAGGTGCGCCGCTGCAGACGATGCATCCGCTGGAATTGACCTCGCGCGACGGGCTCACGCTGCCCTCCTACCTCACCCTGCCGCCGGGCAGCGATGTCGATGGCGACGGCACGCCCGAAGCCTCGGTGCCGATGGTGCTGATGGTCCACGGCGGCCCCTGGGCGCGGGATGGCTACGGCTACAATTCCTACCATCAATGGCTGGCCAACCGCGGCTATGCGGTGCTCAGCGTCAATTTCCGCGGCTCGACCGGCTTCGGCAAGGAATTCATCTCCGCGGGCGATCTCGAATGGGGCCGCAAGATGCATGACGATCTGATCGACGCGGTCGACTGGGCGGTGGCCGAGGGCATCACCGCGCCCGACAAGGTGGCGATCATGGGCGGATCCTACGGCGGCTACGCGACGCTCGCCGGGCTCACCTTCACGCCCGAGAAATTCGCCTGCGGGGTCGATATCGTCGGCCCGTCCAATCTCGAAACCCTGCTCGAGACGATCCCGCCCTATTGGGAACCGCTGATCGCGCAGTTCCACGAACGGATGGGCAATCCCAACACCCCCGAAGGTCTCGCGATGCTCAAGGAGCGCAGTCCGCTCCATTCCGCCGACCGGATCGTCAAGCCGCTGCTGATCGGCCAGGGCGCCAACGATCCGCGCGTCAAGCAGGCGGAGAGCGACCAGATCGTCGCCGCGATGCAGGACAAGGACATCCCCGTCACCTATGTGCTGTTCCCCGACGAGGGCCATGGTTTTGCCAAGCCGACCAACAACATCGCCTTCAATGCGGTGACCGAGAATTTCCTCGCCACCTGCCTCGGTGGGCGCGCCGAGCCGATCGGCGACACGGTCGCGGATTCGACGGCGCAGATCGTCGAAGGCGAGGAATACGTCCAGGGACTGGCCGCAGCGCTCGGCGGTTGACGCTCACCTGGATCGAGTGAACAAGCGGGCCGCGCGGAGACCATCTTCGCGCGGCTTGTTATTGGGGAGAATTGGGTTGAGCGCGAGAAAGGCGATTTTCGTCACCGGGGGCGGCTCGGGCATCGGGCGCGCGATCGCGCAGCATTTCGGCAAGCAGGGCTGGTTCGTCGGTCTCGGCGATATCGACGAGCACGGCATGGACGTCACCGCCGACGGCCTGCCGGGCGGGCACCATTATATCCACAAGCTCGACGTCCGCGACCGCGCGGAATGGGATGTCGCTCTCAACGCCTTCTCGATGGCTTCGGGCGGGCGGATCGATGTGGTGGTCAACAACGCCGGCATTCCCATCGGCGGATCGCTGATCGAGAACAGCACCGAGGAAATCGAGCGCTGCCTCGACATCAATCTCAAGGGCGTGCTGTTCGGCGCGCAGGCCGCCTATCCTCATCTGAAAAAGACCGCCCCGGGTTCCTGCCTGCTCAACACCGCCAGCGCGGCGGGCATCTTCGGCTCGCCCGGCGCCAGCGTCTACAGCGCGACCAGATTCGGCGTACGCGGGCTGACCGAGAGCCTCGATGGCGAATGGCACGAGGACGGGATCAAGGTCCGCTCGCTGTGCCCCGGCTTTATCGAGACTCCGCTGCTCGACAAGACCCCCAACCACGGCGCCAACGAGGCGATCCGCGACCGGGTAAACGCAGCGGGGCTGGAAATCACCCCGGTCGAAGATGTCGCTCTGGCCGCCTGGGAAGCGGTGCATGGCGACAAGGTCCACACGCTGGTCGGCAAGACCGCGCGCAAGCTCGCCTTCGCGGTGCGCTGGATGCCCGGCCGGTTGCGCAAGATGTCGCGCAGCAACTCGCGCGCGCTGGGCCGCTAGCCGCGTTGGCCTAGACCAGCGCGTCGATGTCCTTTGCCATGTTGACGTCGCGCAGGCTGAGCCCATCGGCGTCATGGGTGGTCAGCGTGATCTCGACCTTGTTGTAGACGTTGGACCATTCGGGATGATGATCGCGCTTTTCGGCAATCATGGCGACGCGGGCCATGAAGGCGAAGGCCTCGCTGAAATCCCTGAACTCGAAACTGCGCTCGATGGCCTTGCCCTCGCGCGCCAGCGACCATTCGTCGAGCGCGTCCAGCCAGCTCGCGCGTTCGTCCTCGTTCAATTGTCGAACCGGCATGAGCCATCTCCTTCGCTTGTCGGTTCGCGCGCTTTTGCCTATCGGCCTTAGTCATGCAAGCCCGTCTCGCCGCGAAGGATATCGCCTGCCGCCGCGGCGACCGGCTGCTGTTCCGCGGCGTCTCCTGCGCGCTCGCACCCGGTGAAGCGCTGCATGTCGCGGGCGCCAACGGTATCGGCAAGTCGAGCCTGATCCGCATCCTCGCCGGATTGTTGCGCCCCTTTGCCGGCGAAGTGACCCGCAGCGGCGGGATCGGCCTGCTAGACGAACGCCCCGCGCTCGACCCTCAGGCCAGCCTCCAGGCGGCACTTGGCTTCTGGGCCGCGCTCGACGGAACGAAACCGATGGCGCTCACCGAGCACGCCGAGGCGCTCGGGCTCTACGATCTGTTCGACGTGCCGGTGCGCTTTCTTTCCACCGGCCAGACCAAGCGCGCCGCGCTTGCCCGGCTGCTTGGACAGGCGGTGCCGATCTGGCTGCTCGACGAACCGCTCAACGGGCTCGACACCAGGGGCGTGGCGCTGGCCGAGCAACTTGTGGCGCACCACCTCGCCAGTGGCGGGATCGCTGTCATCGCCTCGCACCAGCGCTTCGCTACGCCCGCCGCGACACTCACCCTGGCGGAGTTCGCGGCATGATCGGTGCGCTGCTGCGGCGCGATCTGGCGGTGCTGCTGCCCGGCGGACGGCGCGGCGGTTCGCTGCTGCCGCTGTTGTTCTTCCTCGCGGTGGCGATGCTCTATCCCTTCGCGGTCGGGCCTGAACCCGAATTGCTGGCGCGCACCGGCGGAGGGGTGATCTGGGTCGCGGCGCTGCTCGCGGCGATCCTCCCGCTCGAGCGGCTGGTGAGCGCCGATCTGGAAGCCGGCGTGTTCGACCAGCTCTATTTGCGCGGAGTATCGGAGGAACTGGCGATGGCCAGCCGCCTGCTCGCGCATTGGCTGGCCTTCGCGCCGCTACTGCTGCTCGCCGCGCTTCCTGCCGCAACGCTGCTCAACCTGCCCGCCGAGACGCTGCGCATCTTGCTGCTCGGCCTGCTCGCGGGAACACCGGGTCTGGCCGCAATCGGTCTCGCCATCGCCGCGCTGACCGCCTCGCTGCGCGGCGGCGCGGCGCTTTCAGGGCTGATGGTGATCCCGCTGGCGGTGCCGATCCTGATCTTCGGCGCGGGCTCGCTCGCACGCCCCGATGGTTCAGGACTGGCGCTGACCGCCGCGATCAGCCTGGGCCTCTGCGCACTCGCCCCTTTCGCCGCCGGTGCCGCGATCCGCGCGGCGCGCGAGGGTTAGGGGGATTCCCCGCGCACTTGCTCCGCCGGTTCGGTGTTCTCTGCATCCTTGCGAGCGGCCCGCCCGCCGATACCCAGCCGCGCGGCCATCCAGTTGATGCTCGGCCCCTGGATCACGCTCGACACCAGCACGACGAAGAACACCACGTTGAATATGGTGAAGGCGCCGGGGATCCCCGCCACCATCGGGAAGGTCGCGAGCACGATCGGCACCGCGCCGCGCAGCCCCGCCCACGACACGAACAGCTTGGCGCGCCAGCCGAAGCGGCGGAACGGGGCGAGGCAGACGAACACGCTCAGCGGGCGGGCGACGAACATCAGGATGAAAGCAATCGCCAGCCCCGGCACCGCGACGTCGATCAGATTGGTCGGCGCCACCAGCAGCCCGAGCGTGAGGAACATCACCACCTGCGCCAGCCAGGCCATCCCGTCCTGGAAGGTCGAGACGATCAGCTTGGCCTTGTAGACGCGATTGCCCGCGACCAGCCCGGCCAGATAGGCTGCCAGAAAGCCGTTGCCCTGCAGCAGTTCGGCCAGCCCATAGGCGATCAGCGCCCCTGCGATCGAGATCACAAAGGCCAGCCCACCATGATAGAAATTGGAGCGTTTGAGCACCTCGGGAAGCAGGTAGCCCACACCCAACCCGATGATCGCCCCCATCGCCATCTGCACCGCGAAATCGGGCACCAGCGCCAGCGGCGACGTGCCCGGGGTGGTAATGAACAGCAGCGCTGCGCCGACCAGGAAGATCGCCATCGGGTCGTTGGAACCCGATTCCACCTCGATCAGCGCGGGCACATCGCCATGCAGGTCGAGCCCGCTCGAGCGCAATATGGCGAAGACCGCGGCGGCGTCTGTCGAGGCGACCACCGCGCCAAGCAGGAAGCCCTGCAGCGGATCGAGCCCGAGCAGATACACCGCCGCCGCTGCGGTGATGCTGGCGCTGAGAAGCACTCCCAGCGTCGCCAAGACAAGGGCGGGCGGCAAAACCCGCTTCACATCGCGCCAGTCGGTGTCGAGCCCGCCGGAAAACAGGATGAAGATCAGGCAGGCAACGCCGATCCCCTGCGTCAGCGCATAATTGTCGAACCCGATGCCGCCGGGCCCGTCCACCCCGGCCAGCATCCCGAGCGCGAGAAAGCCGATCAGCGCTGGCAGACCGAACCGGCTCGACAGCGATCCGGCGAAAACAGTCGTCAAAAGCAGGATGCCAAGGATCAGGAGCGCGACATCGGGGGTGACGGACAGCATGCGGCCCCTGAAAGCCGCCCGCGCGGGCTAAGGCAAGGAGGAATGCGGGGAAATCTAGTGGAGGGGCAATCTGTAAATAGGGCCGGCAGCGCGGATGTCCTTCAAACGCTCTCCATCGCGGCGGTCTTACCCAGCCAGTCTGCGCTGTCGACCGCATTGGCGAGCACGAAGGCGACATCGCCTCGCGCGGCCTTGCCTTGCGGGTCGACGTCTTCGCCGAAGCGGATGTCGCGATTGCCATCCGCCTCGGTCAGGCTGACCGGTCGGACGATCGCATAGTCCAGCCCCGCCGCCTTGAGGTGTTCGTCCGCGTCGTGCTTGGCCTGGAGATAATGCGCCATCTCGCCGTCTTTCGGCGGATTCTCCGTACCGATGCTGCTCAGCATCACGAAGCGCTTCACAGCTGACTTCGCGGCGATGTCGATGAGCCGCATGGCTCCATCGCGGTCGACCTTGTCGGTCATTTCGGCGCCAGTATCCCCGCCCGAACCCGCCGCGAATACGACCGCGTCGCAGCCGTCACACACATCGTCCTGCAAATCCGTGAGGTCGCCGCGCCGCTGCTGCGTGCCTTCGGGCAAGCCGCTGGTGTCCGAGCCTTCGCGGACGAGCGCGACCGGATCGTGCCCGCGCGAGGCGAGTTCGGCGACGAGCCGCAACCCGGTTTTACCGGTTGCTCCGGCGACAAGAATTTTCATGGCAAACTCCAAAAGTGAATCAGGTTCTGCCTTCTCTACTCGCCTCACCCGCGAAAGTTTCCCCGCATCGAACCCTTCGTCGCAGGCGACGAAACCGGACCGTCCGTTGACGACCTATGTGTGGACATTGGGTAGGTGCTTAGTAGGCGGATATCGGTAGCCTAACCCATGTCCATTGCGGTTGCGCGGCATCTGACGCCCACACATCGACCCGCGTCTCTATGCCCTCTACCGGCACGTTTAGATAAGCGAACCTATTGCTGTCGCTGAGAGCCACAGCTTTGCCGGGAGTGCTTATGGTGCCACTGAAACAGGCTACTCCATTCTCGCAGGGCTGATCGCTGATGGTGACCTGCGCCTCCCCATCAAAGTAAGACTGCACCAGAAAGCAAATGCAGTCGTCAGTCGCAGTCACTGCGGCTGCTGCTACGTCCGAGGGAATGGTCTTCTCCGCTGTCGGGTCGGAAAGGAATAGTACTGGGTGTTCGACTGTGATTTCTAAGTGAAACTTGCTCATTTATCCCCCCGTATGCGGGCGAGAGCCTATCCCGGTTAATGTCCGCAATCCACCCAATACCGGACATCGCGCCTCGGTATGGTTGCGTCGAAAGCTGCCATTCGGCGGGCGACACGGGTTTCCGACATTCCGAGCGCGGCGGACACAAACACCTTCCCGGTCGTTGTGGTCGTGAGATGCCCCGAATGACGTATTACTTCTCGACCAAACTGACCGGCGTCACGTTCGAAGACGCGATAACCCGAACGACCGAGGCGCTCCAGCAGGAGGGGTTCGGCATCATCAGCCAGATCGATCTGCAGGAGACCTTGCGCAAGAAGCTGGGAGTGGAGTTTCGCCGCTACGTGATCCTCGGCGCGTGCAATCCGACACTGGCGCACGAGGCGCTGCAGCTCGAGGACAAGGTCGGGACGATGCTCCCCTGCAATGTCATCGTGCAGGAGATCGCGGACGGCGTGGAGGTCGCTGCGGTCAATCCGGTCGCCTCCATGCTGGCCATCCCGAACAACGAACTGGGAGAGAAGGCTGCCGCCGTGGGCGACAAGCTGCGCAGTGCTATCGAGACGCTGTCTCAGTAGCGGGCCGACCGGGCACAACCGAGCGTCGGTTTGTGATCCCGCGCCTCACGCGTAAGGCGGTTGGTGCAGGCCCTTGGCGCTCTGGGTGAAGATCTCGTTGCCGGTCTCGGTGATGCCCAGCGAATGCTCGAACTGCGCCGAGAGGGTCTTGTCGCGGGTCACCGCGGTCCAGCCGTCGTTGAGCAGCTTGGCGTGCGGGCGGCCGAGGTTGATCATCGGTTCGATGGTGAAGAACATCCCCGGCTTGAGCACCGGCCCGGTGCCCGCCTTGGCGGCGTGGATCACCTCGGGCGCGTCGTGGAACAGACGTCCGAGGCCATGGCCGCAGAATTCGCGCACCACGCCATAGCGGTACTGGCTCGCATGAGCCTCGATCGCCGCGCCGATATCGCCGACCCGCGCGCCGGGCTGCGCCGCCGCGATACCCAGCATCAGGCATTCATAGGTGACCTCGACCAGCCGCTTTGCCTTGAGCGGCGGCTCGCCCGCAAAGAACATCCGGCTGGTGTCGCCGTGCCAGCCGTCGAGCAGCGGGGTGACGTCGATATTGACGATGTCGCCCTCTTTGAGGACCTTGTCGCTCGGGATACCGTGGCAGATGACGTGGTTGATCGAGATGCAACAACTGTGCGCATAGCCGCGATAGCCCATTGTCGCGGGCACCGCGCCGCCAGCGAGCGTGAGCTCGCGCACTTTGTCGTCGATCGCTGCGGTGGAAACGCCGGGCTGCACCATCGGCGCGATCTCGTCGAGAATGGACGCGGCGAGCTGGCCCGCGCGGCGCATCCCGGCGAAGCCTTCCTCGCCATGGAGCTTGATGGTGCCGTCGCGAAGGACGGTCTCGGTGCCGTCGATGGTCTGATATTCGGTCATGGCCGCGATGTAGCGACGCAAGCGCCGAATTGCGAGGCCTTGATGCGGTGTCAGGGTTCTGGCGCTTAGCCCTGCGGTCCCAGCGAGAAGGCCTTCTCGTAACCTGGCTTCACCGCATCGAGCAGCGCGGTGTCCACCGGCAGGTCGAATTCATACGAGCCCTCGGCATAGGGACCGGCTACATAGGGCATTACCCAGATGCTTACTCGGTCGAAGGTCTCGCCATCGGACGATCCCAGCAGCACGGTGAGTTCCTCGACTCCGGGGCAAGCGCTGAAATAGTCGTCGGCATCGCGATCGACGGGTTCGCCCCGCCGCTCGCCGCGTTCGGCGTCGAGCATGGTGCAAAAGCGCCGCGCGATCGCGTTCTGAAGGTTCTGCGGGCTGCGGAACAGGTCGAGCGGCTCGCGCGCCACCCCGGCGCTTTTATCCCACAACAGGCTGTCGAAGCCGGTGTTGGGATGGGCACCGCCCGCATAGGTCGAAATCGTGCCCGACAGGCTCAGCCAGCCGGGTATGTCCGCCACCAGCTGCCAATCGCCCAAGAAACTGTGGGGCCGGTAAGGATAATCCCCTTCCGCGGCAGCCGCGCGATCCTCGCGCGTCGTCTCGACCAGATCGGCACGCGCCCCGTCCGCACGTCCCTGCAACAGCGTCGCCAGCGCGGGGATGGAATTGGCCTCGCCCGGCCAGGAATATTCGAACTCGTAGTCGTCAGTGGTCTCGGCGATGGCGCGGCCCTCGCCCGCCTCGGTGCCCGGCGGGAGGGGCGTCGTAGCGCTGGCGCTGGCCTCTGCCGAGGTGCCCAGCCGCTCCTCCATCTCGCCCGTATCCGAGCACGCCGCACTCGACAGCAGGGCTGCAATCAGGAACAGGCGCGGGTTCATCGGCATTCCTTTGCCATATGCACAACCAAAACAGGGTAGCCACACAATGGCCGATACCAGTGATTTGATCCAGCCGGATCGCGGACAGGACGCGATTTCCATCCATCTCGTCGCGCGCGACGGGTTCGAGGCCTGGGCGAAGCAGCTCTCCGCCGGGCAGCGCAGCGCGCTCGCGGCGCAGAAATTCGAAGGCGGCGGTTATCAGACCGCGATCGTCCCCGATGGCGACCGCTGGTTCGCGGTGGGCGGCGTCGCCAACCCCGCCGAACTCTCGAGCTGGTGCATGGCCAAGCTCGCCGAGGATCTGCCCGCTGGCACCTATCGCCTTGCCGGGGGCGAGCCCGGCCCGGCGCTGCACGGCTGGCAGACCGCGCAATACACATTCGAACGCTACAAACAGCCGGACAAGCCCACCGGCCCGCGCTTGCTGCTGACCAAGGAGGCAGGCAAGATCGACGCCGCAATCGCCGAGGCGCGCGCGGTGGGCGTGGTGCGCGATCTGGTCAACACGCCGGCCGAGGACATGGGCCCCGCCGCGCTGGAGGAACATGCCGAATGGCTCGCCAAGACGCACAAGGGAGAATTGACCGTGGTGCGCGGCGATACGCTCGAGCAGGAATACCCGATGATCCACACGGTGGGCCGCGCGGCGGCGCGCAAGCATGCGCCCCGGCTGCTGCACCTCACCTGGGGCAAGAAGAGCGATCCGGTGCTCGCCATCGTCGGCAAGGGCGTGTGCTTCGATTCTGGCGGGCTCGATGTGAAATCGGCCAACGGCATGAAGCTGATGAAGAAGGACATGGGCGGTGCGGCGCACGCGCTGGCGCTCGCGGAACTGATCATGGGCGGCGGGCTCAAGGTGCGGCTGCACTGCCTCGTCCCCGCGGTCGAGAACGCCATTTCGAGCAATTCCTTCCGCCCCGGCGATGTGCTCGCTTCGCGAAAAGGCCTGACCGTCGAAATCGGCAATACCGATGCCGAAGGCCGGCTTGTGCTGGGCGATGCGCTAACCCGCGTCAGCGAGGAGAAGCCCGATCTGATCATCGATTTCGCCACGCTGACCGGCGCTGCGCGGGTGGCGCTGGGGCCGGAATTTCCTGCGCTGATGACGCGCCGCGACGCCACCGCCGACGCGCTGGTTGCCGCGGGCCGTGCGCATGACGACGAGCCATGGCGGCTACCGCTGCCCGAGGGCTATGCCGAATGGCTCGCCTCCGACATCGCCGACACCAACAACGCCCATAGCAACGGTTTTGCCGGCGCCAGCGTGGCCGGGCTGTTCCTCGACAAATTCGTCGGTGAAGGTCTGGACTGGGCGCATTTCGATACCTTCGCCTGGCGCCCGACTGCCAAGCCGGGTCGGCCCAAGGGCGGCGAGGCCTATGGCCTGCGTGCCGCCTGGCACATGCTGCGCAACCGCTATGGGAACGCCTAGCGGCCGGCGGGTCCGGCTAGGCCGGTTGCGTAACAAAGGCGTCATGCTTGCCGCAGGGCGTCCGTGCGGCTAAGCGGCCCGCCATGCCCTCTACGAGGATCCCGACCGCACTGTGAGCCAGCCCGCGCCCTATGAACTGCCCGACGGGATCGTCGGGCTGACCGGTGCTGTCGAACGCCCCGAGGCGGGCACGCTGCCGCTGCGCGCCGATCTGGCGCATATCGCGCTCGCGCACCGCTTCCTCGCGGTCCACTACGTGATCCCGCAGATCCGTATAATCGGGCCCAAGGACACACCGCTGATGCTGGCGCCGCGCGAGGATTCCGAGGTATTGGTCACGCTTCCCGCGGGCACGGCAATCGAGGCGCTCGACTGCTCGGGCGCCTGGTGCTGGGTTTGCCGCGGACCCGAAGGGCCGAGCGGCTATGTCCCCGTCGCAAGCCTGACCCCAGACAGCGGCCCCGAAAGCGACAATGCCGCTTAGCGTCTTCGTCGACGGCGCCGCGGGCACCACCGGGCTCGAGATCCTCGAGCGGCTGGCGGAGCGCGACGGTTTCGCGCTGATCGAACTGGACGAGAGCCGCCGCAAGGACGAGGCCGCGCGCCGCGAAGCACTCAACGAGGCCGACATCGCGATCCTCTGCCTCCCCGACGAGGCCGCGCGTCAGGCGATGGAACTGCTCGATCCCACAGCAGGAACGCGCATCATCGACGCTTCCTCGGCACATCGCACCACCAAAGGCTGGTGCTACGGCTTTCCCGAACTGGTCGGGCGTGAGCGCGTCGCCGAGGCCCGCAGGGTCAGCAATCCGGGCTGCTATCCCACCGGCTTTCTGGCGCTGGTAGCGCCGCTGGTGCGCGAAGGGCTGCTCCCTGCCGACTGGCCCTATACGGTCAACGCCGTCAGCGGGTATTCGGGGGGCGGCAAGAGCCTGATCGAACGCTTCCAGATGGAAGGAGCGCCGGCCTTCCGCGCCTATGGCTACGACATGGCGCACAAGCACAGAGCCGAGATGAAAGCGCATGCGGGGCTGAAACACGGCGTGATCTTCGCTCCCTCGGTTGTCCCGGCCTATCGCGGCATGATCGTCGAGGTTCCGCTCCATCTCGGGGCAATGGCGGGCGAGCCGAGCGCCGATGCGCTGCGTGCCGCGCTAGACGATTTCTACGCGGATTCGCCGGTCATATCGGTTCGCGGCAGCAGCGTGCCGAGCGAATTGCTCCTGGAAGAGAACGCGCCGCCATCGGACGGCATGGAGCTTTTCGTATTCGGCAATACCGGCGGCTGGCACGCGCGGCTGGTCGCCCGGCTCGACAATCTCGGCAAGGGTGCCAGCGGGGCAGCTATCCAGTCGCTCAACCTGATGTGCGGCCTGCCTGAGACGACCGGGCTGCGGCTCCCCGCTGCCTAAATTCCGGGCAGCGGTCGCACAACATTTGGGCAGCGCCCTCGGCCACGGCAATGCCGTTGCAATTTGCACCTAAGGACTTTTCGAAACTTGCCCGAAACCGGCCTTGCGCGCCCGCTTCGATGCTCTACGCTCGCCTCCGTACTTGGCACGATTCTTGGAACATGTGCCACGGCATATTCGTAGCTAGGCCACAGACGGGGACGAGTATCACGTGAAAAAAATCGAGGCGATCATCAAGCCGTTCAAGCTGGACGAGGTGAAGGAGGCGCTGCACGAAGTCGGCGTTTCGGGCATCACCGTGACCGAGGCGAAGGGCTTCGGCCGCCAGAAGGGCCATACCGAGCTCTATCGCGGTGCCGAATATGTGGTCGATTTCCTCCCCAAGGTGAAGCTCGAGGTCGTCGTCAGCGACGCCATCGCCGAGCGCACCGTCGAAGCGATCGCCAACGCCGCGCAGACCGGACGCATCGGCGATGGCAAGATTTTCGTCTCACCAATCGAGTCTGCGCTGCGCATCCGCACCGGCGAGCGCGACGACGACGCGATCTGAGCCTCAATAATCCGGGCCCCCGCGCCCAACACACAATTTCATCCAGACGGAGAACACGACAATGGCAAGTGCAAGCGAGATCCTCAAACGGCTGACCGACGAAGACATCGACTGGCTCGACCTGCGCTTCACCGATCCCAAGGGCAAGTGGCACCATCTCACCATGGTCGCGCGCGCGCTCGACGAGGACATGCTCGAGGACGGGCTGATGTTCGACGGTTCCTCGATCGCCGGCTGGAAGGTGATCAACGAGAGCGACATGATCCTGAAACCCGATCTCGAGCGGGTCTATCTCGATCCCTTCGCCGCCGAGGCGACGATGATCGTGTTCTGCGACATTGTCGAACCCTCGACCGGCGACTGGTATTCGCGCGATCCGCGCACCACCGCCAAGCGCGCCGAAGCCTATCTGGGCAATTCGGGGATCGGCGACACGATCTATGTCGGACCCGAGGCCGAGTTCTTCATGTTCGACGATGTCCGCTTCGAGGATGGCTACGCCGGTTCGGGCTTCACGCTCGACGATATCGAGCTGCCGACCAATTCGGGCCGCGAATACGAGAGCGGCAACATGGGCCACCGCCCGCGCGCCAAGGGCGGCTATTTCCCGGTTGCCCCAGTCGATTCCGCCACCGATATCCGCGGCGAGATGGTCGCCACCATGCTCGAGATGGGGCTGCCTTGCGACAAGCACCACCACGAAGTCGCCGCCGCGCAGCACGAGCTCGGCCTGACCTATTCGACGCTGGTCGAAACCGCCGACAACATGCAGATCTACAAGTATGTCGTCCACCAGGTCGCGCATGCCTATGGCAAGACCGCGACCTTCATGCCCAAGCCGATCAAGGACGACAACGGTTCGGGCATGCACACCCATATGTCGATCTGGTCCGACGGCAAGCCGACCTTCGCGGGCAATGAATACGCCGGCCTGTCGGAGAACTGCCTGTTCTTCATCGCCGGCGTCATCAAGCACGCCAAGGCATTGAACGCCTTCACCAACCCCACCACCAACAGCTACAAGCGGCTGGTCCCGGGCTTCGAGGCACCGGTGCTGCTCGCCTATTCGGCACGCAACCGCTCGGCCTCCTGCCGCATCCCCTATGGTGCGGGCGAGAAGGCCAAGCGGGTCGAGTTCCGCTTCCCTGACGCGATGGCCAACCCCTATCTCGCCTATGCCGCGCTGCTGATGGCGGGTCTCGACGGGATCCAGAACAAGCTCCACCCGGGCGAGGCGATGGACAAGAACCTCTACGATTTGCCGCCCGCCGAGCTGGCCGATGTGCCGACCGTCTGCGGGTCCTTGCGCGAAGCGCTCGAGGCGCTCGAGGCGGATCACGAATTCCTGCTCAAGGGCGATGTCTTCACCAAGGACCAGATCGACGCCTATGCCGAGCTGAAGTGGGAAGAGGTCATCCGCATGGAGACCACCCCCTGCGCGGTAGAGTTCGACATGTATTACAGCGCCTGATACAGCGCTCGTATCACCGAGGGGGGCGTCCGGAGCAATCCGGACGCCCTTTCGGTTTTATGAGCCGGTCTTTGTGGGCCCAGTTTCGTCGGCCCCCTCAGTTCGGCCCCCTCAGTTCGGCCCGCGCATCATCAGCCCGCGGCGCGCGCCCTGCCAGAAGCAGCCGATCAGCAGGAACACCGCAAACATCGTCAGCCAGTCGAGCGGCGCGGGTGCGGCGACGAAGCCGGTGTGCGCCAGCAGCGCCCAGCCCCCACCAACCACCAGCAGCAGCGCGAAGGCGCTCCCCGTCGCATCGCGCGACAACGCGCGCTGCATCTCGTCGGTCAGGCGCTGAGAGACCACGCTCAGAGCGGAGGCGCAGGCGATCAGGATGATCGCCCCTCCCGCACTCAGCAGCGGCTCCAGCGGCCCGACCGGCCCCGACAGCGCCAGGAGGACGAGCGCTCCGCCCAGCGCCACCATGGCAATCGAACTCAGCGTCAGCATCCGCCGCCCCTCGCGCAATTCGTCGGCATCCTCGACATTGAGGAATTTGGCGCCAGCCTTGGGACTGGCCGAGCCCAGCCCGACCGCCAGCCCGGTGAGGATGTAGAGCACCCCGACCAGCCCGCCGATATCGCGCGAGGCGCCCAGCCCGTCCGCGCTGGAAATGTCGGTGAGGTTGAGAAACAGCAGCGAGGCGAGAAACCCGCTGATTGCCCCGCCCGCGATCGGCAGCGCCAGCCGGCGAGCCAGGGATTTCTTCTTCGGGGTCGGTTCGGAGGTTTGGGGTTGAGCAATCATTCTTCGGGCTCCCAGTGATCGATGAACAGGTCTGGCACCGCCACGCCGAACAGCCTGGCCATGCGCAGCGCCAGCGGCAGCGAGGGATCGTATTTGTCGGTTTCGACCGCGTTGATGGTCTGGCGCGAGACGCCAAGCCGGCGGGCAAGCTCGCCCTGGCTCCAGCCCTGCTCCTCGCGATAGCCCTTCAAACGGTTTTCCAACGACACGCCTCCTGCCTGACAAGAGCTCTTTACTGTAAAGAATTCTTGTCAGTCAAGAGGTCTTGTCAGGCCAGCGTGCAACATTGCGAGCGAGGCGGGCCGAAGCGGCACCGTGGATTGCCGCGTCGCCTGCGGCTTTTCGCAATGGCGATGCTCTGGGGGCGCGATCGATCCCGTTCGCGTCGAGCGCAGTCGAGACACCCCGCACCCGCCTCTCGACTTCGCTCGAGGCGAACGGATCGCGCACAAAGCAATTTCCTACACGGGGTCGATCTGCCAGCATCCGGCGTATGGATCGGCGAACCGAATGGAACGGCAAGACGGATGGCGAGAAAAGGTCACAGCACCCTGTGGCTTTCGCAAAGGCGAAGTCCACACCGCGGTTCCGCAAACCGCCCGCAAGTCCCTGGCGCGGCAACTAAACGCGGCAAGGGTCAGAGCGCTTGAAACCAGGGAAGTGTCACCCCCCGAAGCGCCGGCTTGCATAAAGCATTTTCCTACAGCCCCCGGTCCTGCCTACTTGTCGTGCCTCGATTCGGCTTGGGATGAGGTGGCAGCATGCAGCGCAGGACGGTTTTCGATGCGGTACGGCAGATGCTCGGGCGCGGGTTCCGGCGGGCGGAGGTGGCGGCGCTCGACCGCGCCATCGACGCGGCGCTCGGCGTTGCGGGTGAGGATGCTCACACTCAGCCGCATTCCATCGGGCCAGACGGCGTCGCGCTGATCAAGCGCTTCGAGGGTTGCGGGCGGCAGCGTAGCGACGGGATGGTCGAAGCCTATCCCGACCCGGGAACCGGAGGCGATCCCTGGACCATCGGCTGGGGAGCCACTGGAGCGGGAATCGGCCCGGGCACGGTGTGGACGCGGGCGCAATGCGACGAACGGCTTGCGTGCGATTTGGGGCGCTATGCCGCCGATGTCGCGCGCGCCATCGGTGACGCGCCGACCAGCCAGCGCCAGTTCGATGCGCTCGCCAGCTTCCATTACAACACCGGCGCGCTGGTTCGCTCTACGCTGCTGCGCCGCCATCTGGCGGGCGATTTCGCCGGGGCGGCAAGCGAATTCGCGCGCTGGAAACACGCCGGTGGGCGGGTGATGGTCGGGCTGGTCCGCCGCCGGGCGGCGGAGGCCCGGCTCTACCTTGCGGGCGAATGAACCGCGGTTTCATGCGGGTTTCCGTGGCGGATTGCGCGACCGATTGCATGGAACCCGCTGGCTTGCGCCACGTTGGAAAGACAATCAGGAGTTAACCTATGTTTAGATTAAGGCTGGGCGTGGCCGCGCTTGCGCTGGCCGCGTCGGGCGCATTTGCCCAGAATACCGGCCAGCCCGGAGCGGAGCAGGGCGCGCCGCAGAATGCCGAACAGCGCGGCGGACCGCCCGGATCTGAGCGCTCCGGCGATGGCCGCGACCAGCGGGGCGACCAACGCGACAAGGCGGAGCGGACCGACGAGGCCCCGCCCCGTGCCGCCGATCTGCGCGGCCTGCGCGACGCCGGACGCGATGCGCAGGTGGTGGCCGATATTCTCAAGAACCAGGACAGTCGCGAGGCGCGCAATCCCTCGCAACCCGCCGCCGACCGCCCCGGCCCTCCCGCCCGCAGCGGCGCGCCCAGCGAGACGGGGCTGCGCGACCTGTTCTCACGCGAAGGCACCGAACGCGTGCTCGAACGCATGGTCGCTGGCCCGCTCGACCGTAGCGTGCGGATGCTCGTCCGCTGCCCGCCCGGTCTCGCCAAGACCGGCGGTTGCGAAGCTCCGGGGCGGGCCCAGTCCAATGCCGGACAGCGCGACAGCCTGCCCGGACGTGCCCTTTCGCCGCTGCTGTTCGGGCTGACCGGCTTCGACGCCGGTCGCTATCTCTATCGCGATGGCTATCTGATGCAGCTCGCCGATGGTGATGGGATCGCGGGCTACATCCCGTTGCTCGGCGGCGCGCTGGCCAGCGGCAATATCTGGCCCGGTTCCTACGGCAGCGCGAATGTCCCCGCCTATCTGGTCGATTTCTACAATCTCGGCCAGCCGGGCAGCTATCGCTACGCCGACAACACGCTCTACCGCGTCGATCCGCAGAGCGCCGCGATCCAGTCGGTCGCCGCGCTGCTCACCGACGAGGAAGTCACGATCGGCGAACCGATGCCAGCAGGCTACGATGTCTACAACGTCCCGTACCCCTTCCGCGACCGCTACGCCGATTCCGCCGAGGCGGCCTACCGCTATGTCGATGGCTATGTGTACCGCCTGGATCCCGAAACCCGGCTGGTCACCGCAGCGTTCGATCTCCTTACGTGAACCAGGACCGCCCAATGACCGGCACGATCCGAAACTGGCTGGGCGCGGCGCTGCTGCCGCTGGCGCTGGCGACCGTTGCCTGCAACTCCGGGCAAGAGGCCGAACCCGCGCTGCTGACCACCGATGGCGAGACGCTCAACCAGGCGATCGCCGGTCAGCGCGATCTGCGCACCACCTCAGAGGCGCTGTCGGTCGCGCAGCTCAACGAAGTGTTTGACGGCGCTGGCAGCTACACCGTGCTCGCCCCGACCGAGGCCGCCTTCGAGGCGCTGGGCGCGTATGCCGAGCAACTGCTGACGCTGGAGGAACGCCCGGTGCTGGTCGGCCTGCTGCGCGAACACGTGCTGCCCGGCCATGTCACCCCAACGGCGATCATCGCGGCGCTCGAGACCGGCGGCGGCAGCGCCGCCATGACCACGGTTGGCGGCGGCGCGATCACTTTCAGGCTCGACGGCGAGACCATCGTCGCGACGCACAGCAATGGCGCGGTCGCGCGCTTTGCCGGCGCGGAGGTCGAGTCGGGCAATGGCGTGGTGGTGCCGATCGACGCGGTGCTGACCACGCCCGATGCTGGCGCGGCGCCCGCTGCTCAGTAGTCGCGGCTGATTTCGGCGAGGATGCTTTCGCGCCCGATCGTCGAGATCGAGGCCAGCAGCGAGAGCCAGCTGGTCACGCGGAATTCCACCTCGGTCGCCGAATAGCCCTGACCGTCGGTGATGATCTCGACGTAGAACCGCCGCCCGAAATTCTTGCCCAGCGCCACCGCGGTGCCGCGGTTGAGCGCCGGATCGGCGCCCACGATGCGCAACCGGTCGAGCCCGATGGCGCTGCGCAGCTGGTTGATCGGGTCGAGCCCGCCACCCCCGCGCAGGCTCGCCAGCGCCGCACCGAGCTGCAGCGCATCGGTCGCCGACAGCGTGGTTATCGAGCCGCCGAACAACAGCCGGGCGAGGATTTCCTCCTCGGGAAGTGCGGGATTAGATGAGAAGGTGATCTCGGGCTGCATGGCGTTGCCCGCCACCCGCACCTCGACATCGATACCATTGGCTTGCGACACCGCGCGGATATCGACCCGCGGATCGATCGGACCGTTGACGTCGAATTCGATCACCCCACGTTCCAATTCGAACCGTGTGCCCGCGAAGCTGTAGCTGCCGCGCACCACCCGCGCCTCGCCGCCGATCCGGGGATCGTCGGTGGTCCCGCGCAGGATGATGTCCGCGCCCCATTCGCTGTCGAGACCCATTCCGTCGACATCGATCCGGCTCGGTCCGCGCGCGTTGATGAGGTAACGCCACGGACGGCCTGCGGCGACGCGCGGCCCGGTGTCGGACGGAAGGTTGATTTCGCGGGTGCTGATCCGCGGCAGGGCCAAGTCCTCGGCGGCGCTGCCGAGGCCCCAGCTCGCCCTGTCGATTGTCACGCGCCCGGCGATGGTGCCGCCCAGCCCGTCCGAAACGATCCGCAAGGGCCCGGTGATGGCAGCGTCGAGCCCGTTGGCATTGAGCAGGCGCGCGTTGGTGGCGGATGCCCGCAGGTCCAGCGTCGGCCCGCGCACCTCGAGGAACCGTCCCTCGACCCGCTCGCCCAGCCCGGCAAGATCCACGATGCCGCTGCCCTTGACCGTGCCGTCCTCGCCGACCCGACCCGAGAAGCTGGTCAGGCGCAAGCGCGACCCGGTGAAGCGACCGCGCGCGCTGACGTTGCGGATATCGGTCCCCGAGAGCGAACTGCGCACCCGCAGATTGTCGCTGCTCACCGAACCACGCACCTGCGGGTCGGCCAGCGTGCCGCTGGCGTCGGCGGCAATCGCGACCGGCCCTGTCAGGTCGAAGGCATCGATCGCGGCGAGCCGCCACAGGCTCTCGGCAGCGCCTTCGTAGCGCAATTGCGCGAACAAGCGCCCGGCGCGGATCCGCTCGAGCACCATTCCGGTTTGCGGCAGCTGCGTGATCAGCGCCTGCACGCGGCCACGGCGGATATCCTCGTTGCGCAGCACCGCTCGGGCCTGCAACTGGTCGGCGGTCAGCGCCGCCACCAGCGAGAGATCGACCGGTCGACTCGACAGCACCAGCCCCGAGCGGGTCAAATCGTCGACCTTCACCCGTGCGCTGGCACGCGGCAATCCGTCCGGCCCGAGCGAATACTCGATTGCGCCCGAGATCGTCCCGCCCAACCCAAGGTCGCTGACAACGATATCGGCCAGCGACAGCGGCATGCCCGCCAGCTTGAGGTAGAAGCTGAGCTCGCCCCCGCCGAATCGGCCCGCGGCGACAACCGCGCCATCGCCGTAATGGAGCCGGGTCTGTTGCAGCTCCCAGCCGCCATCGTCGAGCCGGGTCAATACCGCGCGGCCGGGCATGACGATCGGCTTGCCGGCGAATTCGCCGCGTGCGGCCAGCGTTACGCGTTCGGGCGTGATGCCCGCCTGGAGATCGAGCAGCAGGCTGCCGCCGCGGCGTCCGGCCACCGAAGCGTCGATCCGGCCGGTGCCGTCGGTCACCTCGCCCTGCGCAGCGAAACGGCCCAGGAACAGCGTGCCATAGGTCAGTCCGGCGCCGCGTGCGCTGCCCGAGAAGGTCGAGCTGCCCTCGGCGATGAGCCCCTGCGCCTGGATATCGGCGCGGGCGATGCGGATCGGGGTCGCCCCGCCAAAGCTGGCGTTGCGCGCGCGGACGTCGATGTCGAAACCCTGCCCGCCGCCGCGTGGCGCCAGCGCGATGGTGCCGTCGAGCCCGCCTCCGCTGAGCGCCAGATCGCCGGCAATCCCCCCATCGAGCAGGGTGAGGTTTCCCGTCACCCGCGAGTCCGAGACGGTCAGCCGTTCGATCTCGATCCGCACCGGCGCGCCGGCGGGGGCGACGAGCCCGAGCACACCGTCGAACGGACCCAGCGTCGAGCCACCCTGCGTTTCGATCCGGAAACCGTCGCCCGCCGGCGAGATCGCCACGCGGACATCGGTCAGTCCTGCGGCGGGGAGCGGATCGGCGAACACCAGCACCGCCTCGGGACCATCGTCGGTCAATCGCGCCTCGATGTTGAAGGGGCCGTAATCGACATGGCGCCCGGTGCCCGCGAGCGTGGTGCCGCCCTCGGTCACCCGCCCATCGAGCCGCGCGGTGAGCTTGGCCGCATCGATCCGCATGTCCTGGAACACAAGCGGAGCATTGCCGCCAATGCGCACCCCACCGCGCAACCGGATCGGATCGCCCGCGAGATTGGCCAGCGTGGCATTGGCGACGGGCGCGATCCGCGCATCGATATTGGCCGCGATATTCCAGGTCCCCGGCCCGATCGCCGCAGTGAAACGCGCGCCGCCATTGACGCCACCGATATCGTCGAAGGCCAGCTGCCGCGCGCGCAGGTCGCCCATCAGATTGTAGGTCCCCGCGCCCAGATCGCCCTGCAGCGCGAACCGCGCATCGGCTGTTGGGAAGGAGAGTTCGAGGTTGTCGGACAGCAAGCGCTCGCCCTGCAGCACCAGCAGGCCGCCTGCGCGGCCGCGCACCAGCCGCGGGTCGAGCAGTTCGTTGCCGGTCGCGATCCGTTCGACCGCAGCATCGAGCGGCACGGTCCATCGGGTGCCGTCATAGGTCGCAAGGCCACTCTGGGTCAGCCCTCCGATGCGGGTCTCACCTGCCGTCAGTCGCCCGACCTCGAGAGTGTGTTCGATGGCAAGGTCGTTGAATGCGCCATCGACAGTCGCGATCACCCGCGTATCATCCAAGCGCAGGTCTTCGCTGAACACGGTCGGCTCGAGCAGCCGCGCGTCGAGCGAGAAATCCGAGATACGGTTCTCCGCCAGATCGACCACGCCGCGCGCACTCCCCGCCAGCGCATCGCTGCGGAAGGCGTAGCTGCCCTCGACCCGGCGGTTGTCGATGGTAGCAGCGGCCTTGAGCGAGACGGTGCCGCCTGCCAGCCGCGCGGGCAGGCCTTCGAGCAGTCCTTCTGGCCGGGCCTGTCCTACGAGACCGAAGCGACCGCCACGATTGGTCAGCTTGAATGCGCCGAAACGCTCCTCCTCGCGGCTTACCACCAGCGCGCCGTCCCAGCGATCCCAGCTGCCATCGCCCGCAATCCGGGCGCGGTAGGCGGCATCGGTTCCCAGCAGCCGCGCGACCGTACCACCTTCGGGAGCACGGTAGTCGAGCCCGAGATCGAACACATCATTATCGGGCGCCGCATCCACCAGCATGCCGAAACGGTCGATTCCGATCCCACCGCTCGCCGTCATCTTCAATCGCCGGTCGCGAACCTGCACTTCGGCAAGCAGGTCGAGCGTCTCCGCGCGGTCGCCTACGATCCCCTGCGCCAGCGTCAGCCGGTCGATCTCGAAGCGGTCGATGGCGATGTCGAAGCCGGGCAGGATCGGGCCTTCCTCCTCGCTGGGGAGGAATTCCGGGATGCGCATCAGCGTGGCGCGGCGCGCGGCGAAGCTGTCGATGTCGAGCGTGTTCCTGAGCCAGCCACCCGGGTTCCAGTCCACTTCGGCGCGCGGGATGGTCATGAAGGGGCCCTGCGGATCGGACAGCACCACATCGTGCAGCACCGCCGCGCCGTAGAGATTGCCCTCGATCCGCCCGATGCGGATGTTGAGCCCGTTGGGCAGCGTCTGCTGCGCAATGCGATCGGCCAGGAAACGCTCGCCGATCGGGGTGTTGAGCAGCAGCACGGCACCGACGATTGCCAGTACCAGCGCACCAACAATGCCGAGCACCCATCTGCTCAGCCGCTTGCGCCGCGTCCAAGACCTACGCGCGGCAGGCTCCTGCGCCGCTTCCGGTTCGGCTTCCGGATCCTCGATCATTTCCGTTTCGTCGGCCATCAAAAAGCCTGTCCGAGCGAGACATAGACCGCAACCGGCGCATCGCCCTCTTCGGGATTGAGCGGCACACCGACATCGACGCGGATCGGGCCGAAGCCGGTGTAATAGCGCACCCCGATGCCCGCGCCGATCTTGATCTCGGAGAAGTCGGGGGTGGACGAGGTGCTGACCGAACCGGCATCGATAAAGGGAACCACCGCGACCACGCCGTCCATGAAGCCCGTGCGGATACGCGCCTCGATCCCGACCTCGACCACGCTGCGCCCGCCGCTGGGCTCGCCCAGATCGTCACGCGGGCCGATCTCGCGGAAGCCGTAGCCACGCACCGAACCGCCGCCACCGGCATAGAGCCGGCGCGAGGGCGCGATATTGCGCAAATCGGTGCCGACGATGGAGCCGTAGGCCCCGCGCCCGGCGATCACGAAGCCTTCGCGCAATTCGCGGTAGTAGCTCGCATCGGCGCGGCCGCGCAGATAGAAGCTCTGCACCCCTTGATTGCGCGAAACCTCGGGCGACAGGCGCCCCGAGAGACGGAAGCCTTCGGTCGGATCGAGCAGATCGTCGGTGGTGTCGATCTGCGCGTAGGCGGGGATGGCGGCGATGAAATAGGTCTCGCGCGGCTGGCTTGCACCATTGGTGGCCGGGGGACGTTCCTGCGTCGCGACGAGCTCGCCGCCGATCGACCAGCTCAGCGGCTTCTGGAACAGCAACGTCGAGATCCGCTCGTAACTCGCGACCAGCGCGGCGGTGCGCGCTTCGAACGCCGGGCTATCGATCGTGCTGGCATAGACGTCGATATTGAGAATCCGGTCGCGCCCGCCGAAATTGTTCTTGCGCACGGTGACGCCGGCCAGTTGCTCCTGCGTGCCCGCGATACCGCGAACCCGCAGCATCCCCTCGGGCGGGAAGAAATTGCGATGCTCCCAGCTCGCCTGGACGCGGAAGCCTTCTTCCGAACCGTAACCGATCGCGCCCGCGATAGTGCGCAGATCGGCCTGCTCGAGCGCGACATCCATATCGACAACGCCGGGCTGGCCATTGCTCGGCGGAGTCACTTCGCGCGGAGTGATCGTGACAGAGGAAACCAGCCCGGTCGCGGTGACCGCGCGACGCAGGTCGAGTTCCAGGCTGCGCTTGTAGCCATCGCCCGGATCGAACCGCGCGATGGTGCCTAGATGGCGGCTGGATAGAAAATCGGGATCGCTGCTGACGACATTGCCGAAGACGTATTTGCCGTTTGGCGCGACCGGCAGGGTAAGATCGCCCTCTTCGCGCGCGTGATCGATCAGAAATTCGGGCGCGTCGATCTGGGCGAAGGGATAGCCGGTCTCGCCCAACGCGATATCGAGATCGAGCTGTTCCTCGATGACCTTGTCGCTCTGGAGGAAATCGCCGCTCTGGATTTCGAAGGCCGCGCGCAGCGCTTCGGCATCGGGCGCGGACGAAAGCGAACCAAGATCGATCGCGCCGAAGCGATAGCGTTCGCCCGGAATTATGTCGAAACGCACGATCGGGCGTTCGCTCGCATTGTCCTCGCCGGCGTCGCGCGCACCGATCGAGCGGATGATCCGCCCGTCGTAATAGCCGTAAACACGCAGCAGATTGTCGAGCAGTTCCTCGTCTTCGCGAGCGCGCGCCGAAAGCTGCGCGATATTGTCGTCGTCGGTATCGAGATCCCGGATCGTGGACAATGCCTCGAACCCGTCGATGAAATCGACGCGCCCGCCGAAAGGCGGCTCGCGCTGCGGGAAGCCGAGCACCAGATCGTCCGAAATCTCGATGATCTCGGCGCCAGCGAATGCGACCTGCGGCCCGGCGATTTCGAGATCGACGAACTCGACCTCCTCTTGCGCTTCAAGCTCCTCAATCGGCGGCAGTTCGATGTCCTCGGGCCAGGCAAGGTCCATTCCCGGCGGGTCGGCCATCGGCGTATCGGGATCGACCACCGCCTCGTCTGGCAAGTCCTCGCCCTCGGCGCCCAGATCGGCCCAGGCGTCGGGATTTTCGACGGCGCTGTCGGGAATCAGCTCCTCGAGCGTGGGTTGTCCGCTTTGCGCCTGCGCGGAAGCTGGCGCCACCAGCGCTATCGCGCAGGCAGCGGCAAGCAAGCGCGCAGCCAATGAAGGGCCGTCAGCCGACCAGGTCGAATGCGGCAGGGAGAGCGTCCTTCTGCGGGCGCCCGTCGGCAGGCTTTCGCGCGGGATCGGCGTCGGAATTGCCCGATCGGGGCGCGGTGGCCGCGGCGATAAGCCGTCCGTGCTCCTCATCGGAAATGCGCTCCCATCCGGCACGGGTCAGCCGCTCAAGCGGCCGGAACCGGACCTTGTACTGCATGCGCTCGGCGCCTTCGACCCAATAGCCCAGGTAGACATAGGGCAGGCCCCGCGCAGCTGCGCGCCGCATATGGTCAAGGATGATGAAAGTGCCAAGCCCAGAACGGTCCTCATGCTCCGGGTCGTAGAAACTGTAGATCATCGACAGGCCGTCACCCTGCTCGTCGGTGAGGCATGCGCCGATCAGGCGACCCGGTTGCGACCCTACACCCGGCTCTCTGTATTCGATGACATAGCTGGAAACGGGCGTATGTTCCACCATGTCCGCAAAATCGGACTCTTCCATCTGCGTCATGCCGCCACCAGGATGGCGAACCGCGAGGTATTTCTGGAGGAGTTCGTATTGCTCGGGAGTCGCCCAGGGGCGGCATTCGGTGGTGACGATGTCGCGATTGCGCTTCATCAACCGTTTCTGCGAGCTCGAGGGAGCGAACTCTTCGGCGACGACCCGGACCGAGACGCAGGCCTGGCAATCGAGGCAGCTGGGACGATAGGCCACGGTCTGGCTACGGCGGAAACCGATCCGTCCAAGCGCCTCGTTGAGCTCATCCGCGTTCTCGCTGCGCAGTTCGGTGAAGACCTTGCGCTCGCTGCGGCCCGGCAGATAGGGGCATGGCGCAGGGGAAGTCACGAAGAAGCGGGGGAAGCGGATCGGGGCGGTCACTGTCTGCTCTTTCCTCTCGCTGGATCGGGCGGGTTAGTCTGCTTGCACCAATTTATGCATCTTTCGCCGCGCCGTTAAAAGCTTCTTAACCACGAAAGAGCGATTTTGGCCCCAAAATGCGCCGCGGGGTTCCGGTTTGGGACAGGCCGTGGCCGATTGTCGCCGAGCGGTCGATATGTCAGTCGAGCTCGACCTTGCCCACCGAATAGCCCTTGGCGCGCAAGGCCTCGATCAGGCCCTCGAGCTGCGCGGCATCGCGCGCCTCGCATTCGATCTCGGTGAACAATCCCTTCGCGGGAAGCGAGGTGAATATCCGCTGGTGGTGGATCTCGAGAATGTTGACATTGTGCGCGTCGAACACGCCCATTACCGCATAAAGCGCACCGGGCCGGTCCTGCAGCTGGATCTTGAGCCGGGCAATCCGACCGGCGCGCGCCAGATCGCGCAGCAGCACATTGGCGAGCAGCCGCGTATCGATATTGCCGCCGCACAGCACCAACCCGACCTTTTTGCCCTTGAATCGCTCGGGGTTGGCAAGCACCGCAGCAAGACCGGCTGCGCCCGCACCTTCGACCACGGTCTTCTCGATCTGCAACAGCAGCGCGACCGCGTGTTCGAGCGCGGGTTCGCTGACCAGTAGGATGTCCTCGACCAGCGCCGCGATGATCTGCGAGGTGAATTCCCCGGGCGCCTTGACCGCGATTCCCTCGGCCAGAGTATCGCCGCCGCAGACCGCTTCCTCGCCGCGCAGTCGTGCGAACATCGACGGGTAGAGCTGCGCCTGAACGCCGACCATCTCGATCGCCGGGTTGAGCGCCCTGGCGACCGTCGCCATTCCGCTCATCAGTCCGCCGCCACCGATCGGCACCACCAGGCAATCGAGATCGGGCTGCGCCTCGAGCATCTCAAGCGCCACCGTCCCCTGCCCGGCCGCGACATCCGGATGGTCGAAGGGGTGGACGAAGGTCAGCCCCCGCTCCTTCTCCAGCTGGCGCGCATGGGCGTAGGCCTCGTCGAAGGTCTCGCCGAACAGCTCGACCTGCCCGCCGACGCTCTCGGTCTGCATCACCTTCACCGTCGGCGTGGTCTTGGGCATGACGATGGTGACGGGAACACCAAGCCTTGTGCCGTGATAGGACAGGCCCTGGCTGTGGTTTCCCGCCGAGGCCGCAATTACCCCACGCGAACGGCGGCCCTCGTCGAGGAGCAGCAGGGCGTTGAGCGCGCCGCGTTCCTTGTAAGCGGCGGTGAACTGCAAATTCTCGAACTTGAGCCAGATATCGGCGCCGGCGATCTGCGACAGCGTGCGCGAATGGAGCATCGGCGTTTCGACAACCTGCCCCGCGATTCGCGCCGCGGCGGCGCGTACGTCTGCCAGCGTCAGTTGCTGGGTGGCGGAGGTGTCGTCGGATCGGCTCATCCGCGCCGCCCTAGTGCGGGCATCACCGCCGCGCAATCGTGGAAAGGTCTTGCGGCTTTGCCGCTTTGCCGTAATTCCGGCGCTTCGCAATTCGCCCGCTAAGCAAGATTTCGGTGCCCCACGCATGATCCGCAGAACCTTACTCGCCTGTGCCGCCGCCCTTCTCGCCACCCCCGCCGCGGCCGACCAGCTGATCGAGAACGTCGATGGCGTGCGGATCGACGAGGACGGCAAGATAGATCGCTTCACCGCGCTGCTGATCGACGATGGCGGGCGGGTAAAGGCGGTCTACGATCGCGAGGATGAACGCCCACGCGACATCGACTACCAGCTCGACGGCGAAGGCCGGGTGATGCTGCCGGGCATGATCGACGCGCATCTCCATGTCATGGGTCTGGGCCTTTCGCGCCTCACGCTCGATCTGTCGGACACCAATTCGCTCGACGAAGCGCTGGCGAAAATCCGCGAGTTCGCCGCCGACAACCCCGCTCGCCCGTGGATTCTCGGGCGTGGCTGGAACCAGGAGAAATGGGGCCTCGGCCGCTTCCCCACCGCCGCCGAGCTCGACACGGCGGTCTCCGACCGTCCCGTCTGGCTGCAGCGGGTCGACGGCCATGCCGCCTGGGGCAATACCCGCGCGCTCGAAGCCGCACAGATCACCGAGGCGACGCGCGATCCCGCCGGTGGCCGGGTCGAGCGCGTGCCCGGTTCGCGCATGCCTTCGGGTGTTTTCGTCGATGCGGCGGAAGAGCTGGTCCAGCGCGTCGTCCCCGCCCCGCGTCCGGTCGAACGCGACCTCGCGCTCCTGCGCGCGCAGGAAGTCCTCCATTCGATGGGCGTCACCGCAGCTGCGGACATGGGCACCACGATCGAGGATTGGCAGACCTTCCGCCGCGCCGGAGACAGCGGACGGCTGAGCTTGCGCATCATGTCCTACGCCATCAGCGCCGACACGATGGAACTGATCGCCGGCTCGCGCCCGACTCCATGGCTTTACGACGACAAGTTGAAGCTCAATGGCGTGAAGCTCTATCTCGATGGCGCGCTGGGTTCGCGAGGCGCCTGGCTCAAGCAGCCCTATGCCGACGATCCCGGCAACACCGGCCTGCCGTTGATGAGCCAGGCACAATTGCGCAACATCCTGGTCCGCGCTTCCAACGGCGAATTCCAGGTCGCGGTGCACGCCATCGGTACCGCCGCCAATGCCGACGCGCTGAGCGCGGTGCATGAAATCGCCGACAGCTTTCCGGGCGATCGGCGCTGGCGCATCGAACACGCACAGATCGTCGATCCGGCGGATATTCCGCTGTTCGGCGAACACGGCATCATCGCTTCGATGCAGCCGGTCCACCAGACGAGCGACCGGACGATGGCCGAAGCGCGGCTGGGTCCGGACCGCCTCGACGGCGCCTATGCCTGGCGCAGCATCGCCGCCACCGGTGCACCCCTGGTCTTCGGATCGGACGCACCGGTCGAATCGCCCGACCCCTTCGCCGGTCTCGCCGCTGCCTTCACCCGCACCGGTCCCGATGGCCAGCCGTTCGGCGGATGGCGCCCTGAAGAAGCGGTGAGCCGCGAAGACGCCCTCGCGGCCTTCACCAAGGACGCAGCCTTCGCCGGCTTTGCCGAAGGACGTTTCGGGCAGCTGGTCGTCGGCGAACGCGCGGATTTCGTGCTGGTGGATCGCGACCCGCTGCTGGCGACGCCGGAGGAGCTGCGCCAGACGCGCGTCCTGCAAACCTGGATCGGCGGCCGACAGGTTTATAAGGCGCAATAGTTGCGCTTTGCGCTCTAGCCGCGATAGATTCGCTGCGATATGAGGCGACCTGCGGGCAATTAATGTTGTGGCAACCACTCATCGTCTAGGCGCCCGGCCAGGATGCGAAGATCACGTTGGATGACGCTTCGGTTCACAATTTATTCGGAAGGGCGTTCCAAGCGCCTTACGAAACACTCGTAATGACAAGGGTTCGTTGCATGGTTCGTAAACTACTGTTGGCCGGCGCTGCCGCTTCTCTGATCGCCGGCCCAATTGCCGCGCAGGAAACCGCAAGCCACACGCGTCAAAGCGCCCCTGTTTCGGGCGAGAGCGAACTTGGTGGGAACTCGCCCCTCATTTACCTGATCGGTATTGCCGTGGTGGCCGCTTCCATCGTGTTCCTTTCTGAAGACGACGATCCGGTAAGTCCCTGATTCGAAGGCTCCGAAAAATCGGGGCGGTCGTTTCGCCTGGTCGGCAGGGATTGCCTCTAAGCGGATCCTGCCGGTCCGATTTAATGTTGCACTGGGCCAAGAGTTCGCTTAAAGCACCCAGCTTATCGAGACAGGTTTAGTTCTCGCAAGGAGATTTAAGAATGAAGTTCCGTTTTCTCGCCGCAGCCGCTGCTGCCGCTACCATGGCCGCCACTCCGGCGATCGCTGCCGACCGCGTTTCTGCGCCGGTCGAAGGTGAATCCGAAATCGGTGCTGGTGGCGGTGGTGTTTCGATCATCGTTGCTCTGCTCGCCGCTGCTGCGGTCATCGCCGGCATCTTGATCGCCGCCGACAATGACGACGACACCGCCGTCAGCCCGTAAGCGACTACGACAATCCGAATAACGAAACGGGGCCTTCGGGCCCCGTTTTTGTTGTGTCCGGCATTTGCGGCTCAGTGCTAGCCGAATTCGGCCCAGGCGTCTGCGGAGTGCACGCCAAGGACACCACCGAAATGCAGCTGGTCACGAATCAGGATAACAAAGTGGGGAAGCGAAGAAAGCGACCTACTCGGTCGCCGCGTCCTCGGATTCAGCCGATTTGCGGTCAAAGAACCACATGATCGCCAGCGACAGCTCGAACAGCAGCAGCAGCGGCAGAGCCAGCAACAGTTGAGATCCCGGATCGGGCGGAGTGATGATTGCAGCGAAGGCGACTACCAGCACGATCACATAGCGGCGCGCGCCCACCAATTGCGAGCGGGTAACGATCCCGGCGCGGTGGAGCAGCAACAGCAGCACCGGGAGCAGGAAGCTGATCCCGAAGGCGAGGATGAACTGCATCACCAGGCTGAGATAATCGTTCGCGCTCGGCAGTGCCTGGATGGTCAGTCCCCCTGCTTCTCCTTCGAAGGCCAGGAACCAGCGGAACGCGGTCGGCATGACCACGAAATAGGCCAGCGACGCGCCCGCGGCAAACAGGATCGGCGTGGCGAAAAGGAAGGGCAGGAAGGCACGCTTCTCCTTGGCGTAGAGGCCTGGTGCGATGAAGGCCCACAGCTGGTTGGCGATGATGGGAAAGCTGACGCAGAAGGCCGCGAAGAGCGAAACCTTCAACTCGACGAAGAACACCTCGTAGAGCTTGGTGAAGATCAGCTGCCCCTGATCGCCCTGAAACGCCCCCTTGAGCGGCTGGATCAGGAACCCGAGTATGTCGTCGGCAAAATAGAGACACACGCCGAACGCCGCCGCCAGCGTCAGCACGCACCGCACCAGCCGCGCGCGCAATTCGACCAGATGGTCGAGCAACGGGGCCTGGCTCTCGTCGATATCCTTCATCACGGTTGCTCAGCCGTCCTTCTTCGGAGCTGCGGGCTTCGGGCCTGCGGGGTCGAGCGGCAGCGAGGGCTGGTCGTCGTCCGTCAAGTCGCTCGGACTGCCGTCTTCGGCTGAATTCTTGGGCTTCGCGCGCGCGATGGCGGCTTCGGCGCGGGCATCGTAGTCGTCGGTTGCCGCCGCATCCTTGCTCGAGGCTTGCTGCTGCGGGAGCGGCTCCATCGCGGGCGGGGTGTCGCTGCCGGAGGTTTCGGCCATGATGCGGGCATTGCGCTCGCGCCATTCCTTCTCGGCGTCCTCGAGTTCGGCCTCGCGGATCATCGTGTCGATCCCGCTTCGGAAATGAGCGGACATCCGCCGCATCTTGCCGATCCAGCGCCCGGCGGTCCGCAAAGCCCGCGGCATTTCCTTGGGACCGATGACGAGAATCGCGACGATCACGATCACCAGCAGTTCGCTGGCGCCGATATCGAACATGGCGCTAGTCCTCTAGACCGGGCTTCAACGCCCGGCTTCGGTGGGATCGGCTGGCTTGGTCTCTTTGACGGTCTCGCCGGCCGGCTTGGCCTCGTGCGACGGACCTTCGATCCGCGGCGAAGGGCCGTCAGAAGCCTGCTCTTCCTCGGTCATGCCCTTCTTGAAGCTTTTGATGCCCTTGCCGAAATCTCCCATCATTTCGGAGATTCGCCCGCGCCCGAACAGGACCAGGATGACGAGGGCGATGATGATGAGCTGCCAGGGGCCGAGCGACATGGGATTACCTTTTTCGTAGCGTTGGGGCCCATATAGCGATCCCGGCAGGTTCGCGCCAGTCAGGCTTGATCGCGCTCGTCCTCTTCGTGGTCGGATCTGTCCTCGCCATCCCCGATCAGCGCATCATAGGCGTCCTCGACCGGATCGAGCAGGCCGGTGGCGCGCAATTCGTCGATCCCGGGCAGGTCGCGGCGGCTGGTGAGGCCGAAGTGATCGAGAAACTCGGGAGTGGTAGCGTAGATCGTGGGTCGCCCCGGCACCTCGCGTCGGCCCGCGATTGTCACCCAGCCCGACTCCATCAGCACGTCCAGCGTCCCGCCCGAGGTCTGCACCCCGCGGATCGATTCGATCTCCGCGCGGCTGACCGGCTCGTGATAGGCGATGATCGCAAGCACTTCGGTGGCGGCGCGGCTGAGCTTGCGGGACTGTTCGCGCTCGCGCCGGAGCAGATGCGCGAGATCGGGCGCAGTCTCGAAATGCCAGCGCTTGCCTCGCTCGACCAGACGGATCCCCCGGCCGCCGTAATGCTCGGCCAACTCGCGCAGACTGGCGCGGACATCGCCCAGCGGCGCGTCGCCCAGAAAACCCGCCAGCGCCTCGGCGCTCATCGGCTCTTCGGCAGCGAACAGCGCCGCCTCCAAACCGCGCGCCAGTTCGTCCATGCTCATGCCTTGATCCGGCGCAGCCGCAGCGGCCCGAAGACCTCGTCCTGCGCCAGTTCGGCGCGGCCCATCTTCGCCAGTTCGAGCGCCGCAGCGAAGCTGGAGGCGAGCGCCGAGCGGCGCAGGCGCGGCTCGGCGTGCGGCGGCAGGAATTCGCGTAGTTCCATCCAGTCGAGCGTCACCCCAAGCATCGCCGAAACCCTCCCGAGCGCGCTGTCGAGCGACATCACCGGGCGATCGCGGACCATGTGGACCGCGGGCGCGGTGCGCGCCTTGACCTGGCCATAGGCCTCGATCAGCGCGTATTGGTCGCATTTCCACCGCGTCAGCTTCTCGATCCGCAGGCCCTCGGGTGCACCTCGCAAGAAGACATCGCGGTCGAGCCGGTCGCGCCCCATCAGCCGCGCCGCCGCCTCGCGCATCGCGCCCAGCCGTTGCAGCCGCAATTGCAGCTTGAGCGCCAGCTCCTCGGCGGAGGGCTCCTCCTGTTCCCCTTTGGGGAGCAGCAGCGAGGATTTGAGATAGGCGAGCCAGGCGGCCATCACCAGGTAATCGGCCGCGAGTTCGAGCTTCAGCGCATCGGCCTGGTCGATATATTCGAGATATTGGTCGACCAGCGCGAGGATCGAGATCTGGCGCAGATCGACCTTCTGGCGCCGCGCGAGATCGAGCAGGAGGTGGAGCGGTCCGGCCCAGACATCAAGGTCGAGATAGAGAGCATCCTCGTCCACATTCGGCTGTTCCACCGCGATCCCTGCCCAATCGTCGTCCTCACCCGCCCGCGATCCGGCTTCATGCGGCAGATCGAGGAGCAGGGTGTCCTGGCTCACGCGGCCTGCCCGGCGATCGCCAGCAGCGCGTCGCGCTTGGCGATCAGCTCGCCATTATCGAAACTTTCGAGGGCTTGGCCCATCGCGTCGAGCGCGCGCTCGAGCCGTGCCAGGCCTGGCGCGCGCATGGTGCCGCAGCGCTCGGCGATGCCGGTCATGTCGTGCATCTTGGCCCAACAATTGAGGACTACATCGCAGCCGGCGGAGATTGCCCGTTCCGCGCGTTCGGGGATCGTGCCGTCGAGCGCTTCCATATCGATATCGTCGGTCAGCAGCAGGCCATCGAAGCCGATCCTGCCGCGAATGATCTGCTCGATGATGATCGGCGACAGGGTCGAGGGCCGCTCGGCATCCCAGGCAGTGAAGAGCAGGTGCCCGGTCATCCCCACCGGTGCCTGGTTGAGCCGGATGAAGGGAGCCAAATCATGCGCGAGCTCCTCTTCGCTCGCCGTGACGGTGGGCATTTCCTTATGGGTATCGACGACAGAACGCCCGTGCCCCGGCATATGCTTGATGCAGCCCAGCACGCCGGCTTTCGCGAAACCGTCGAGGATCGCCCGGCCGAGCGCCGCAACCTGCATCGGCTCGTGACCGAGCGCGCGATCGCCGATGACATCGTGGGCGCCCGGCTGGGGAAGGTCGAGAGGGGGATGGAAATCGACCGTGACGCCCATTTCGGCGAGTTCGAGAGCGAGCGCATGGGCATTGATCCGCGCCGCCTCGATCGCGCTGGCGGGGGCGATCCGGTAGAGCCGGTCGAACACCGCGCCGGGCGGGAAGGCGCTCCATTCGGGCGGCTTCATCCGCGCGACCCGCCCGCCTTCCTGATCGATGCCGATAAAGAGCTTGTCGCGGCCATGGATGGCACGCAGCTGGTCGGTCAGCGTACGCAATTGGGCGCGCGTTTCGCAATTGCGTCCGAACAGGATGTAGCCCACCGGATCGGCCTCGGCGAAGAAGGCGCGCTCGTCGTCCGTCAGGCTGGGGCCGCCGATGCCGAAGATCGCTGGTGTCATCGCGCTGGAATCGCAGCTTCCCGTTGCTTTCGCAAGCGAGCCCTCGATCCGCATGTGGAAATCGACACGGAGGAGTCGGTCTCCCGCCCCCGCCCGTCTATTTGACCGTGCAGGGCAGCCCGTCACCCTTGAGCGCCTGGCACATCCGCCGCGCATTCGCGGAATCGCCCGCTGCGGCCTGGAGGCGGAAGACGGTGCCGATATCGGCGCGCCCTTCGACGATGCGATAATCGACGCCCGAGAGGACTTCGGTCTGCCGGATCAGCGTGCTCCAGCCGCTCTCGGCATCCGCGCGGCTGGAATAGGCGCCGACCTGCACTGCGGTGCCCGCAGGGAGCGCCGCGGAGCGCGCCGGCGCAGGTTCGCTCGGAGCCTCGTCCGTCGCGTCCGCTTCTGGCTCGGGCGGCGCCGTGGCCAGCCGACCCTCGCGGGTCTGGCCCTCGCCCACCGCGAAGCTGGTGTCGCCAGTCCCCGCGAAGGTCTTGCCGCCCTCGTCATTGGGCCGAACGCGATAGGGTTCGGCCGGTGCTTCGATCAGCGAGCCATCGGGTTCCGGCCCGCCGCCCGTCGCGCGGTTGGTGAACCACCATATCCCGCCGACGATCAGCCCCAACGCAACGATCATCAACAGGCCGATTCCGATCAGCCTGGTGGTGTCGAAGCCCTGCTCGTGCCCGTCCTCGTCATCGACCGATTCGAGCCAGGGCAGGCTTTCGCCATCCTGGCCCAGATCGAGCTCTTCGCCCGGATAGGTTTGCGTATGTCCGTCCTCGCCCGCAGTCACCCGACGTTCCTCACATTTCCTCGACGGCTTCGACGCCCAATATGGCGAGACCGTTGCGAATCACCTGCGCCACTTGCGTGGCCAGGAACAGCCGCGCGGCGCTCAGTGTCTCATTGTCGGACTGGATCATCCGCAGCGAGGAATCGTCATTACCCGCGTTCCAGAAGCTGTGGAAGGCACTGGCGAGATCGTTGAGATAGAAGGCGATCCGGTGCGGTTCGCGCGCCTGCGCGGCGGCTTCGACCATCCGCGGGAACTGCGCCGCCTCGCGGATCAAGGTCAGATCCGCCTCGCCCAGCAATTGCAGCCCATCAGACGATGGCGCCAGACCCTGTTCCGCCGCCTTGCGCAGCGTCGAATGGATCCGCGCATGGGCATACTGCACGTAGAAGACGGGATTGTCCTTCGATGCCTCGACCACCTTGGCGAAGTCGAACTCCATCTGCGCGTCGGGCTTGCGGGTCAGCATGGTGAAGCGGACCACGTCCTTGCCCACTTCCTCGACCACATCGGCGATGGTGATGAAATTGCCGCTGCGCTTGGACATCTTCACCGGCTCGCCGCCGCGCATCAGCTTGACCATCTGGACCAGTTTGACGTCGAAGGGCACATCGAGCCCCGCGCCCTTGGTCAGCGCCGCCACTGCGGCGGTGATCCGCTTGACCGTGCCGGCATGATCCGCGCCCCAGATGTCGATCAGCGCATCGGCGGTTTCGGCCTTCTGGAAATGATAGGCCAGATCGGCGCCGAAATAGGTCCACTTACCGTCCGACTTGCGGATCGGGCGGTCCTGATCGTCGCCGAACGCGGTCGAGCGGAACAGCGGCAGCTCGACCGGTTCCCAGTCCTCGGGCGGAGCCTTGCCCTTGGGGGCTTCCAGCTCGCCGTCATAGACGAGGTCCTGCGCACGCAGCCATGCCTCGGCCTCCTCGGGCTTGCCCGCCGCCTGCAGCGCGGCTTCCGATGAAAAAACGTCGTGCTGGATGCCCAGCTTGGCGAGATCGGCGCGGATCATCTCCATCATCGCCGCCACCGACGCCGCGCGGAATTGCGCCAGCCATTCCGCTTCGGGGGCGTCGAGGTAGCGATCGCCATATTCACCGGCCAGATGCTCGCCGACGGGTTTGAGGTACTCGCCGGGGTAGAGCCCCTCGGGAATGCTCCCGATGTCCTGCCCCAGTGCCTCACGATAACGCAGATGCGCCGAACGGGCGAGCACATCGACCTGGCCGCCGGCATCGTTGACGTAATATTCGCGGATCACGTCGTGACCGGCGAATGCGAGCAGATCGCACAGCGCATCGCCCACCACCGCGCCTCGGCAATGGCCCATATGCATCGGCCCGGTCGGGTTGGCCGAGACGAATTCCACATTGACGCGGGTGCCCCGCCCCTTCGCCGAACGCCCGTAGTCGTCGCCCAATGCGGCGATGGTCGCCAGTTCGCGCAGCCAGACATCCTGCGTCAGACGGATGTTGATAAACCCCGGACCGGCGATATCGAGCGCGGTGATTTCCGGATCGCGAGCCAGATGCGCGACGATCTTGTCCGCCAGCGCGCGCGGATTGCTCTTCGCCTGCTTGGCCAGCACCATCGCGGCGTTGGTTGCCAGATCGCCATGTGCCGGATCGCGCGGCGGTTCGACCGCCACATTGCCGCGGTCGCAATCGGGCGGCAGGTCGCCTTCCATCTCGAGCGCGTTGAGAACCGCGTCAATCTTGGCGGCATAATGGGCGTGAAGGGTCTGCGTGTCGGTCATGTCTCAGCCATGCTGCGCGCCCGCGGGGAACGCGTACGGATCGAACCGTGGGATGCGATGACGCTGCCGAAGCGGCGGCCTCATGCGGTTTTAGCGGGTCGCGTTGTAGGCGAGCTGCGCTTCGGTCAGCTGGAAGCCGACCAGCAGCTCGAAAGTGGCACGCTCGATCGCGGCGCGGACCGTCGGATCGGCAAGCGGATCGAGCGCGGCATCGGGATCGCCCGCCTTGCGCCGACGGGTGATCTGCTCGCGGATATCGGCGGGCAGGGTCGCTTCGGCGCGATCGACATAGGCACCGGCGGTGGCGCGAGCGCTCGCCCGGGCTTCACCGTCGGCAAATGCGAAGGTCACCGTGCCGACCCGTTTGGTCACCACCGCACTACCGCCCCGCAGGACAGTAGAGAAATAGGGCAGCGTCACCTGACGCGCGCCGCGCGTGTCGCTGCGGCGTGCCTGGACGTCGAAACTGGCTTCGGAATAGATCCGGTCGCCGGTCTCGTTGCAGGTGGCGCGGACATTGGTGATCGTTGCCGTCACATCGATGTCGCTCGCCAGCCGCGATTGCGGATCGCGGAACACGGTCACGTCGCCGGTGTAATCGGGCACGCCGACCGCGGGGCAGACGCTTCGCACGGCAGTGATGCCGACGCCCTGATCGACCACGAGATCGCCTTCACTGGCGCAAGCGGCGAGGCCGAGACCGAGGGCGATCGCGGGGAGCTGGCGGAAGCGGAAAGTCATGCGTGTCGTATCCCTCGAATTCCTATGGTCGCATCCCCTAGCGAGGGCGCGCGCAAAGCGCTAGGGGGAGGCTTATGAATGCTCCCTTGCAACCAGCGGGCCTCAAGCCGACGCTCACGCTGCTCATCGCCGCCCCGCGCGGCTTCTGCGCCGGCGTCGACCGCGCCATCGAAATCGTCGAGCGAGCGCTCGAGAAATACGGTGCCCCGGTCTATGTCCGGCACGAAATCGTCCACAACCGCTATGTCGTCGAAGGCCTCAAGGCCAAGGGTGCCATCTTCGTGGAGGAACTCGACGAAGTCCCCGACGACATGCCGGTGGTGTTCAGCGCGCATGGCGTTCCCAAGTCGGTTCCCGCCGAGGCGGAACGGCGCAAGCTGCTCTATGTCGATGCGACCTGCCCGCTGGTCAGCAAGGTGCATCGCCAGGCCGAGCGCCAGCTCGAGAAGAAGCGCCACATCCTGTTTATCGGCCATTCCGGCCATCCCGAGGTCATCGGGACGATGGGTCAGGTGCCCGAGGGCCAGATGACCCTGGTCGAAGGCGTGGAGGACATCGCAAGGCTGCCTTTCACCACCGAGGACCAGCTTTCCTACCTGACGCAGACTACGCTCTCGGTCGACGACACCGCCGATATCATCGCCGCGCTGGAAGCACGCTACCCGCAGATCCAGGGGCCAAAGGCGGAAGATATCTGCTACGCCACCAGCAACCGCCAGGCGGCGGTCAAGCGGATCGCCCCCGCCAGCGATCTGGTGCTGGTGATCGGCTCGCCCAATTCCTCGAACTCGCTTCGTTTGGTCGAGGTCGCCGAAAGGCTGGGCGCCAATTCGCGGTTGATCCAGCGCGCCGACGAAATCGAACCCGAATGGCTCGACGGAGTGGGCACCCTCGGGCTGACCGCAGGGGCCTCCGCACCGGAAATACTCGTTCGCGAAGTCGTGGAACGCATTTCGCAATGGCGCAACGTCCACGAGCAGACCATCGCGGCGGCGGAGGAGAAGATGGTCTTCAAGCTCCCGCGGCAGCTGACCGACCCGGACTGACCTGCCCAATTGGCGGTCTACACCCATCTCGCTTCGGAAGATCTCGCCGCGCTGATCGCCGCCTATGATGTCGGCGAACTGATCTCGGCCAAGGGCATCGCCGAGGGGGTGTCCAACAGCAATTGGCTGGTCGAAACCAGCGGCGCGAACGGAACCGGCGCGCGTTTCATCCTGACGATGTACGAAAAGCGCACCGATCCTGCCGAACTGCCCTTCTTCCTCGGCCTGCTCGACCATCTTGCCGCGAGGGGCTGCGCCGTTCCGGCGACGATCCACGATCGCGAAGGATCTGCGTCCCCTACGCTCGATGGCAAGGCGCTCGCGCTGATCGAGTATCTTCCTGGCATCTCGCCCGACACGCCGTCTCCTGCGCAGGCCCATGCGGTCGGCGCGGCGCTCGCGCGGGTGCATCGCGCGGCCGCGAATTACGAGGGCCGCCGCGCGAACGATCTGGATGTGAGCGCCTGTCTTGCGATCCTAGAACGCTGCGGCAGAGCGGGACTGGCGGGAATCGACCCGGACCTGCCGCAATGGCTGGACGTGGGGCGAGAAGTGGTCGCGCGCTGGCCGGACAAGCTTCCGCGATCGATCATCCACTCCGATCTTTTCCCCGACAACGTCCTCATGCTGGGCGAGCGGGTGACCGGGCTGATCGACTTCTATTTCGCCTGCAACGACATGATGGCTTACGATCTCGCGGTGACCCATGCCGCCTGGTGCTTCGACCGCAGCGGTACGAAATTCGCGGACGAGGTCGGAAAGGCGCTCGTCGCCGGCTATGAGTCGGTCCGCCCGCTCGAGCCTGGCGAACGCGATGCGATGCCGCTGCTGGCGCAAGGAGCCTGCCTGCGCTTCACCGCCAGTCGCGCGCAGGACTGGCTCGATACCCCCGCCGACGCTTTGGTCACCCGCAAGGATCCGATGGATTTTGCCCGCCGCTGGAAATATTACGCCGAGCATGGGTATCGGGCCTTCGCGTAAGCCCGCGCCCACGCTAGGGAATTTCCGCATGAGACGCGTCGAACTGTTCACCGATGGTGCCTGCAAGGGCAATCCCGGCCCCGGCGGCTGGGGGGCGCTGCTGCGGCTTGGCCCGCACGAGAAGGAATTGTCCGGCGCCGACCCTGCCACCACCAACAATCGCATGGAAATGATGGCGGCGATCAAGGGCCTGAGCGCGCTGATCGAGCCATGCGAGGTCGATATCTATTCCGACAGCAAATATCTGATCGACGGCATCACCAAGTGGGTCGCGGGCTGGCAGAAGCGCGGCTGGATCAACGCCAGCAAGAAGCCGGTGCGCAATGAGGACCTGTGGCACGAGCTGATCGCGCAAACCGCGCGCCACAATGTGACCTGGCACTGGGTCAAGGGACACTCGGGCCATCCGGAGAACGACCGCGTGGATCAGCTCGCCAGCGACGAAGCCGAACGAATCGCCGCCGCGCGCTAGGGTAAGTTTCGGCTTTCGGGCCTAGGTAAACCGGTCCGGAGCATAGAGCGTGGCGTCGAGGCCTTGCGTCATCGCGTCCCGATCGAGCCCGAGCAGCAATTGTGCAGTTAGCCGCGCCGCGGCGGGCGCGGTCTGGATGCCGTAGCCGCCCTGCCCCGCAAACCACGCAAATCCTTCGACCTGCGGATCGAAACCGTAGACGGGAAGCCGGTCGGGCGCGAAGCTGCGCAGGCCTGCCCAGCGATGCTCCACCGCCTCGACCCGCCAGTCGATCACCTGCGACAGCCGCTCGATCGCTTCGGCCACCGCCAGTTCCTCCGGCGCGGCGTCGCAGGGCTCGCTGGGCACTTCGTCATTGGGGCTGAGCCACAACCGACCCGCCTCGGGCTTGAAATAGAACCCCCCGGCAATATCCAGCACCAGCGGCAGATCGGAGGGCGGCGCAGGATCGGTGCGCAGCTGGACCACCGTCCGCCGCAGAGGCTCTATGCCCAGCGGTCGGGCACCCGCGAGAACGGCGAGTTCGTTCGCCCACGCCCCGGCGGCGTTGACCAGTGTGTTCGCGGTGAAGGTCTCGCCGCGTTCGGTCCGCAAGGCCCAGCCGTCATCGTGCCTCGCTGCGGCGGTCAGACGCGCGCGAGTTTCCAGCCGGACGCCACGTTCTCGTGCGAGCGCCAAATAGTGCGTGTGCAGACTCGCAACATCGATATCGGAACATGCCGGTTCCCATATCGCATCGTTCCAATGCGCTTGCAGGTCCGGAGCCTTTGTAACCAGAGCTTCCCGGTCGAGCCGCTCGATGGTCGCACCCGTGCCGGAGAAGCGCTGGAGAAACGCGTCGAGCAGCGGCGCATCCTCATCGCGCCCGATATAAAGCGCGCCGCGCTGTTTGAGGAACCCGTGCTCGCGCAGATAGGGACCCGATGCCAGCGTGAGCGGGACGATCTCTGGCCCACCATAGCATTCCTCCCAGAAGGCGGCGGACCGTCCGGTGGCATGATAGCCCGGCCGATCCTCCGCCTCGAGCAGCAGCACCGAGGCGTGCTGACCGAGTTCCGCAGCCAGACTGGCCCCGGCCATCCCGGCGCCCACGATGGCGAAGTCGAAACCGCTCATGCAGATCGCGGCGGGGCGGTCCGGTCGAGGAAATCGGCGATCGCCGCCATTGCCCGGTCGCGCACGGGATCGACCTCGCGCAGGATTTCGTGCCGCGCCTCTTTCCCGAAGGCGAGCAGTTCTCCGCGCGGCAGGCGTTCCGCCGCGCGGACGACCGCGTCGTGGCTGACGAGCTTGTCGTTCGAGGTTGAGATAAGCAGGACGGGAACCTTCACTGCTTCCATCGCCCCTGAGGCATCGAGCACACGGCGCGAGGCGTAGGCACGCTCGACCCAGCCCCAGCTGCCCGGACCCATCACCAGCTCCGGCCGTTTCTCGCGCCACCACAATTCGTCGCCATAGCGGGCCTCGTCATGCGTCAGCAGCGACTGGCGCGAAGCCGGCATTTCGCCGGGCTTCTCGCTCCATTTCCACGCAGGCCGCGTCGGCGCGCCGATCCTGGTCATAAGCTTGGCCACCCAATGCTGCACGCGCAGCGGCAGCGGCGGACCCGCCATGCCCAGCATCGGCGCGGTGAGCACTGCGGCAGAAGGATCGACCCGATGCTCGATCAGCGCGCGCAGCACCAGATGTCCGCCCATCGAATGGCCGGCTAGCACATGCGGCGCGGGCGTCTCCGCCTTCCACGTATCCCAAAGGCCCGATAGGTCGTTCACCCATGTACCGAAATCGTCGATGTGCCCGGTGACCGCGTCCGTGCCGAGGCGGCCGGACCCAGCCTGTCCGCGCCAGTCGGCTGCGGTCACCCGCCAGCCGGCGCGATGCCACTGCTCCAGCGTTTCGAAGTATTTTTCATAGGCGTCGCCGCGCCCGGGCAGGAACAGGATCGATCCGCGCGGACCGGCCTCGTCGCCCGGCCAGTCGATCCGCCGCAGCCGATAACCGTCCGCTGCGGTCCACTGCGATTCGTTGGCCGTCGCAGGAATTTCCCGGCGATCGATAGCCCCATGGAGGGCTCCGCGCGCCCCGGCCTCGTCCTGTTGGTTCGCCGCGATGGTCGCCTCCCGATGGTTACCGTTTGGTAAGCACGTTCCTGTAGCACGCTCCCAAAGGACGATCCTCAGGGACGAAATGCACCAACTTTTCACCTACGTATTGCTCGGGGCATTGGCAATCGCACTGCTGGTGGCGGTCGTCACCGATCTGCGTAGCAGGACGATCGGCAATTGGCTCAACGCGGGAATCGCCTTGGCCGCGCCGCTGTTCTGGTTGGCGAGCGATCTGGCGTTGTGGCCCGGTGTCGCGATCCAGCTGGGTATCGCCGCCTTGACCTTCGCCATCTGCTGCCTGTTCTTCGCGATCCGCCAGATGGGCGGGGGCGACGTCAAGCTGCTGACTGCATTGGCGCTGTGGATGCCACCCGCGGCCTATCTCGACCTCCTGGTCATCATGGTGATGGTCGGCTGGGTGCTGACACTTGCCATGGGTACCTGGCAGGTCGCTCGATCCGGGACCGCAGGTGTCACCCCGCGACGGGATCTCGGCGTATTGATCGGTTGCACGCTGATCGCGGCCGCCTTCGCCAGCGCGGTTCTGGGCGGCCCCAAGCTCGCTTTGCCGTCCGCCCTTGCCGAAGTCGCCTCCGGGGACCTGGCCCTGACGCTCGGCCTGTCCCTGCTCCCGGTCCTGCTTCTGATCGCCGTCACGCTCGCCTCGCTGCGCGTGCTGCGCCGCCAGGAGGAGCAAATTCGAGTGCCCTACGGTCTCGCCATCGCGACCGGAGGCATCTGGATCCTCGCCACCGGCGATCTCGTCTACGCCATGCCCGCTGCGGCATTCGGTTGAAAACGCGATCTTAACCAATCGGGCTCTATGCCCCGAAACCATAGCCGTCCGTCGCGTCTTGCAGGCGGACAAACAAGGGGCCTTGTAAAGCCATGGATAGGAAGAAGCTGGTTCTGCTGTTCGGCGCGCTGGTCATTGCGATCGGAACGGCATTGATCGCACGGAGCATGTTCGCGGGCGCCGCAGCGCCGCAGGTCGAAGCGGCTCAGGTCGTCCCACAGGGTCCCAAGGTTCTGGTTGCGCAACGCGCGCTGCCGGTCGGCACGATCATCACCGCCGATGCCATCGGTTTCCAGTCGTGGCCGGGTGAAATGGTCGCCGACGCCTATTTCGTCGAAGGCGAATCCGACATGACCAAATTGCTGGGCACGGTGGTGCGCCTTCCGATCACCGCAGGCCAGCCCGTGACGCAAGGCTCTCTCGTGAGCCCCGGCGACAGTGGCTTCCTCGCCGCCGCGCTCGGTCCGGGCATGCGCGCCGTGACCGTACCCGTATCTGCCAAGACCGGCGTCGCCGGCTTCGTCTTCCCGGGCGACCGGGTCGACATCGTGCTGACCCAGACTGTCAACGGGGCTCAGGGACAGCCGCTGAACGCCTCGGAAACCATCTTGCGTAACCTTCGCGTTCTCGCGACCGACCAGTCGACCACGCAGGAAGTGGTCGAAGGAAAGACGGTCGTCAAAGACACCCGGACCGTTACGCTCGAGGTGACGCCCAAGATCGCGGAAAAGATCGCGGTTGCCGAAACGATCGGCCAGCTCAGCCTGTCGCTGCGCTCGCTGGCGGACAGCCAGAGCGAGCTCGAGCAGGTCCTCGCTCGCGGCGATATCGTCATCCCCGACGACGCCACGCCCGCAGAGGAAGAGAAGCTGCTGCGCGAAGCAATGGCACGGCCCAATGATGCGCGTGGCTCCTTCGCCACCGGCGGCGACGTCTCACGCTTCCAGCGTTCCTCGGTTCCGCCGCAGACCGCGCCGCAAACCGCCGACCGCAACATGGATATGCCGCAGGCCGGACCGGGCGCTCCGGTGCCCGCAGCCGAGACCCGTACCGTTCCGCGCGGGCCGGTCGTTCGCGTCACCCGCGGGCAGGAAACGACCGAAGTGCCGATCGGGAAAACACGATGATCGGCAAGTTTCGGACACAACGGGATAAAACGGTGACGCTGGCAACGACCGCGGCCGACCCAATCGAAGCCATCAGGGGGCTTAAATCAATGAAACCTCGTCTCACTGCAAAAATGCTGCTCGCCAGCCTGGCGCTCGCGCCGCTGGCCAGCATTCCGACGACCGTCGCCACGGCGCAGAGCTCGGTCCGGCCATCGCAGAGCATCGTCATCTCGATCGGCAAGGGCGAGCTTATCAACGTGCCCGGCAGCATGGCGGATATCTTCGTCGCGGACGATACTATCGCCGACGTACAGGTGAAATCGCAGCGCCAGCTCTACGTCTTCGGACGCGCCGGAGGTGAGACCACGATCTATGCCAGCAATGCGGCGGGCGACATCATCTGGTCGGCCAATGTCCGCGTCGGCTCAAACATCGGCAGCATCGACCAGATGCTCGCGCTTGCGATGCCCGAAGCGAAGATCGCGGTCGCAACGATGGGCTCCAACACGGTGCTCCTGACCGGCACCGTCGCTGCGCCCGAAGACGCCGCCGAAGCACAGATGCTGGTCGAGGCCTTCGTTGGCGAAGAAACCAATGTCATCAGCCGGTTGCGGATGGCGACCCCGCTGCAAGTGAACCTTCAGGTCCGCTTTGCCGAAGTCAGCCGTTCGCTCGTACGGACGCTCGGGGCCAATCTGGCCAGTATAGACAGCACCGGCGGCTTCCAGTTCGGCGTCGCCAATGGCAGCAAGCCCAGTGTCCTGGCACCTGGTCGCTCGCTGGGGGTCGGGGTGACGGTTACCGATCAGGTCTTCAATCCCGTCACCGGTGCGGTGCAACAGCTCCCCGGGACCAGCATCCCCGGTGCCGATATCGGATCGACGCTCGGTTTTGCCGGTCAGTTGCTTGGTCTCGACATCGGCGCGGCGCTCGACCTTGCCGAAACGCAGGGCCTGGTCACGACGCTTTCGCAGCCCAACCTGACGGCCTTGTCCGGTGAAACCGCCGAATTCCTTGCCGGCGGCGAATTCCCGATCCCGATTGCCCAGGGGCTGGGCACCACGACGATCGAATACAAGAATTATGGCGTCAGCCTGGCCTATACGCCGACGGTACTGGCCAATGGACGGATCTCGATCCGGGTCCGCCCGGAAGTTTCCGAATTGTCCACTCAGGGTGCGGTCAATTTCGGGGGCATCCAGGTCCCCGCCCTCATTACCCGTCGTGCGGAAACGACGGTGGAACTGGGATCCGGGCAGAGCTTCATGATCGCCGGACTGCTATCCACCAATGCGCAGAATTCGATCGAAAAGGCCCCTGGTCTCGGTGACGTGCCGATCCTGGGCAATCTGTTTCGCTCGACCAATTTCCGCCGCGGCGAAACCGAACTGGTCATCGTGGTTACGCCCTATCTGGTCAAGCCGATCGACGGCAATCGCATCGCGCTGCCGACCGACGGGTATCAGTCGCCCAACACGGCACAGAGCGTGATCGGCTATTACGAGAACGACGGAGTTTCGGGCGCAAGCCGCCCCGGCCCGACGGTTTCCGACGCCATTCCAGTCGCGCCGCAGGTGCTGCGGGCACCCGATGCGCAGGCCGCGACCCAACCCGCAACTCCGCGCCGCCAGGAACGTGATGGCGACCTCGCCGCCGCTCCCGGCTTCAGCTTCAAGTGAGGGGACCTAGACCCATGCGTACCAGTTTCAATCGCAAGATCGCCGGGGCCATCGCCCTTTCACTTGGCGTCGCGCTCGCCGGGTGCGGCGGCATGGCGGACAACCGCTCGCTTTACAGCATCAAGCAGCCGGTGGTCGAACGCGCCAATTACACGCTCGACATCGACGCTCCGCAGGGCGGCTTGCCCATCACCGAACAGCAGCGGCTGGCCGGTTGGTTCGAAGCGATGGACCTGCGCTATGGCGATCGCATCTCGATCGACGATCCGGTCAATTCCGTCGCAACGCGCGAAGCGGTTTCTGCGCTCGCCGGGCGCTACGGACTGCTGCTGGCCGAAGGCTCGCCGGTGACCGAGGGCTATGTCGCGCCGGGCCAGGCCCGCGTGGTGATCACCCGCTCCACGGCTTCGGTCCCAGGCTGTCCGGACTGGTCGGCCAAAAGCAGTGCGAATTACGGTAACGCGACCTACCCCGGCTTCGGCTGCGGCGTGAATTCGAACCTCGCCGCCATGGTCGCCAATCCGGAAGATCTGATCGCGGGCCAGACGGGTACCGGCGAGACCGTCGTGACCACTTCGACCAAGGCGATCGATGCCTACCGAGCTGCCGAACCGACCGGTGTCGGCGGTCTCGCCGAAGTCGATACCGGAGGGGAATAAGCCATGAACGCACCTTGGAAATCAGGCATGCCCGGAAACAATCGCGATCCCTTCGCCGCCTATATCTGCGACGAGAACGCGCTCGACGTTCTGCGTCCCGTTGTCATCGAACTCGGCTGGGCGCCGGAGAAGTGCAACAAGGGCGGCCTTCGCAACGCCATCCAGTCACTTTCGGTCAGCGCCAGCCCCAACATCCTGCTGGTCGACCTGTCGGAAAGCGGGGATCCCCTCAACGATATCAACTCGCTCGCCGAGGTTTGCGAACCGGGTACCGTCGTGATCGCCATCGGGCAGGTCAACGACGTGCGGCTCTACCGCGACCTGCTCGCGAGCGGAATTCACGACTACCTGCTCAAGCCATTGTCGGCGACCGCGCTGCGCGACTCGCTCAACCAGGCGCAGACGGTATTCAGCGCTCCGCGCACCGGCGAAGTCGAAGCGGTCAAGAGCCACGTCTCCACTGCGATCGTGGGCACCCGTGGCGGCGTCGGAGCCTCGACGCTGGCGACCTCGCTCAGCTGGTACTTCGCTTCGAACAAGCACCTTTCCACCGCCCTGCTCGATCTCGACATCCATTTCGGCACCGGGGCGCTGGCGCTGGATCTGGAGCCGGGCCGCGGTCTGACCGACGCGATCGACAATCCCAGCCGGATCGACGGCCTGTTCATCGAACGCGCCATGATCCGGGCGCACGACAATCTCGCCATCCTTTCGGCGGAGGCGCCGATCAATTCGCCGCTGATGACCGACGGCGCGGCCTTCCTCCAACTCGAGGAAGAATTCCGCCAGGCATTCGAGATGACGGTCATCGACCTCCCGCGCAACATGCTGATCAATTTTCCGCATCTGCTGAACGATGTGAACATCGTGGTGCTGGCGACCGAGATGACGCTCGCCTCGGCGCGCGATTCGATCCGGCTGCTGTCCTGGCTCAAGACCAATGCCAGCCACGCCGTGCCGATCGTCGTCGCCAACAAGGTCCAATCCGGCACCGCCGAAATCAGCAAATCCGATTTCGAGGCCTCGATCGAGCGCAAGATCGATTTCACCGTCCCCTTCGATCAGAAGGGTGCTGCCACCGCCGCCAAGCTGGGTCAGCCGTTCATCGAAGCGAATGGCCAGAGCAAGGCTGCCTCGGCGATCAAATCGCTCGGCGAACGCATCATCAGCGGTATCGAGGAACAGGGCGAAGACGATATCGACCCCGCCAAGAAATCGCTGCTTGGCAGCTTCGATCTGAAATCGCTGCTGGCCAAGAAGCCCAAGCCCGCCTCCCTGGTTGCAGCAACCGCGGACTGACGTCAGGCGGTGAAAGCGGGCTTCGCTCGCTTCCTGCCCATAGGCGCATGATGGAATGACGATGATCGGAGACGCAACATGAGCACGATCCAGTTCCTGCTGGTCATAGCCGGCACCCTCGGGATGCTGGTGCTCGGCTATGCGATGCTCTCGGGCCCCTCCCCGGCCAAGGCCGGCCAACGTCGGCTTCAGCAGGTGCGTTTCCGTCATTCGGAGAGCACCGACACCAAGGTGGAATCGCAGTTCAAGAAGGCGATCGCGGCGCGCAAGCCAAAGCTGCAGAAGGTCGCAGGCTCGACTTCTCGCATCGAAGCGCTGGCGATCCGGCTGGACCGGACGGGCAAAGGCTGGAGCCTCAGTCAATACGCCTACGCTTCGCTCGGACTGACGCTGGCCATCACGGTGATCCTGTACCTGCGGTCGGGGGCTCTGCCCCTGGCACTGGGCGTGGGCGTGCTCTTCGGTGCGGGCATACCGCACATGCTGGTCGGCCATTTCGTCAAGAAGCGCACCAACCAGTTCAACGCCAAATTTCCCGACGCCATCGAACTGCTCGTGCGCGGCCTGCGCTCGGGCCTTCCGGTCACGGAGACGCTGGCCGTTGTCGCGCAGGAAGTGTCCGGCCCGGTTGGCGAGGAATTCAAATCCATCGTCGAGCGCATCAAGATCGGTCGGACCATGGAAGAGGCGCTGCAAGTTACCGCCGACCGTCTCGGTATTCCGGAATTCAACTTCTTCTGCATCACCCTGGCCATCCAGCGCGAGACCGGCGGCAATCTGGCGGAAACGCTGTCGAACCTCTCCGACGTGTTGCGCAAGCGCGGGCAGATGAAGCTCAAGATCCGCGCGATGAGCTCGGAGTCCAAGGCCTCGGCCTATATCGTCGGCGCCCTGCCCTTCATCGTTTTCGGCATGATCTGGTGGATCAACCCCGAATATGTCGGCGGCTTCTTCACCGAAGATCGCCTGATCGTGGCCGGCCTCGGCGGGATGGTGTGGATGGGCATCGGGGTCTTCATCATGGCCAAGATGGTCAGCTTCGAAATCTAAGGGACGGAGAGCAAACAATGAACACGCCCGCCGGCCCCACGCTTCTCGGCTTCGACGTCATCGTGGTCGGCTCGATCCTTGCAGGGATCGCCGCCTTTGCCGTGATCTTCGCGATCTACACCGCAGTGACGATCCGGGACCCGATGGCCCGACGGGTCAAGGCGCTGAATGCGCGACGCGACGAACTCAAGGCAGGGATCGTCACCAACAACGCCAAGAAGCGGCAGAAGCTGGTCCGCAATTCGGACACCACCGACCGGGTGAAGGACACGCTCGACAGCATGAAGGTGCTGCAGCAGAGCCAGATCGAGGACATCCAGCAGAAGCTGGCCCACGCCGGCTTTCGCAACAAGGAATTGGCAGTCCTCATCATCGGCCTGCGTCTCGCGATGCCGCTGGTTCTGGGCGGGCTGGTGTTCCTCTACGTCTATCTGCTGAACAGCTTCCCAGAATGGGGCGACATGAAGAAGCTCGCCGCGCTTACCGCTGCGGTCGGCCTGGGCTACAAGGGTCCCGAGATCTATCTCAAGAATCTGACAAGCAAACGGACCGACGCAATGCGCAAGGGTCTGCCGGATGCGCTCGACCTGCTGGTGATCTGTGCCGAAGCAGGTCTGACCGTCGATGCCGCCTTCAACCGCGTGGCCAAGGAACTGGGTCGCGCCTATCCCGAGCTGGGCGACGAATTCGCGCTGACCGCGATCGAGCTTTCCTTTCTCAACGAACGCCGAAAAGCTTTCAACAATCTCGCCTATCGCGTCGATCTGGAAGACATCAAGGGCGTGGTGACGACCATGGTGCAGACCGAAAAATACGGCACCCCGCTCGCCTCGGCGCTGCGCGTGCTCTCGGCCGAGTTCCGCAACTCGCGGATGATGCGCGCCGAGGAAAAGGCGGCGCGCCTGCCCGCGATCATGACCATCCCGTTGATCCTGTTCATCCTGCCGGTGCTGTTCATCGTCATTCTCGGCCCGGCAGCCTGTTCGATCGCCGACGCTTTCTCCGGCGGCATCTGATCCGACAATCGGGCGTTGAAACCAGAAAGCCTGGAGGGTGTTCTAGCCCACCAGGCTTTCGGCGTCGAAATCCCCCGCCGCTTCGCGCAGCCGCACCAGCATGTTGCGCAATTGGTCGCGTTCGGTCTCGTCGAGGACGGAAAACAGTTCGGCCTCGATTTTCTTCGCCAGCGGCATGATGCCGGCGTGGACCCCACGTCCCTCGGTGGTCAGCTGCAACAGATGCGAGCGGCCGTCGGCCTCGTTTGGAGTTCGCTCGGCCAGCCCGCGTTGCTCGAGCTCCTTGCAGGCACGGCTCACGGGCACCTTGTCCATCAGCGTGAGCTGGGTGAGCTGGCGCTGGGTCAGCGGCCCGCTGTCGCCCAGCACCGCCATGATCCGCCATTCGGTGGTCCGCAGCGCAAAGCGCCGGCGATATTGCTCGGCAATGCGCGTCGATACCGCATTGGACGCGATCGACAATTGATAGGGCAGGAAGTCCGCAAGGCGTTGGGCAGGCTGGCGTTTCGACATGGCTCGAACACTAGTCCTCCTGCCCGGCTTGGCAAGACCGTTTCAACCGCAACTACTTATAGGTGGGCTCGTCCCACCAGGGATAGAAGTCGGGCATATCCGCGCCGACCGTGTCGGGATAGGCGGGTTGGCGCTTCTCGAGGAAGCTCGCGATCCCCTCCTTGGCATCCTCGCTGCGGCTGAGCCGGTAGATCGCCCGACTGTCGATCCGGTGCGCCATCATCGGGTGCTCGGTCGCCGACAGCCGCCACAGCATGGCGCGGGTCATCGCGACCGATACTGCCGAGGTGTTGTCGGCGATCTCGCGAGCGATCGTGCGCGCCGCATCCATCAGGTCCGCGCGAGGGTGGAGCGAGCGGACCAGCCCGCGGTCCATGGCTTCCTGCGCGGAAAATATCCGCCCGGTCATGCACCATTCGAGCGCGGTCTGCATGCCCACCAGCCGCGGCAGGAACCAGCTCGACGCGGCTTCGGGGGTGATCCCGCGGCGGGCGAAGACGAAGCCGAACCGAGCATCGTCGGCGGCAAGACGGATATCCATCGGCAGTTGCATGGTGGCACCGACACCCACCGCGACCCCGTTGCATGCCGAGATCAGCGGCTTCTTCGAATTGAACAGCCGCAGCACCAACCGCCCGCCGCCATCGCGCACTCGCTCGTCCGAGAGATCCTCGACCGGGTTGGGATCGGAGAAGACGTGGCCGCCGCCATCGGGCGTAAGGTCGGCCCCGGCGCAGAAGGCGCGGTCGCCATGCCCGGTAAAGATCACCGCGCGCACGCTGTCGTCGGCATCGGTCGCATCGATCGCCTGGATAATCTCGTCCATCATCACCCGCGTGAAGGCGTTCATCTTTTCCGGGCGATGCAGGGTCAGCGTGGCGATGCCATCGGCGATGTCGAGCTTGATCTGCGTGTAGTCGGCCATGTCCATCCTCTCCATTCACTAGGCCCAATCGAAAGGCCCATATGAAAAGGGCGGCCCGCGAGCCGCCCTCTCGTCTGTCTGGTGCCTAGCGCGGCGCCATCCGGATCGCCCCGTCGAGGCGGACATCCTCGCCATTGAAATAGCCGGTCTCGATCATGCACATCGCGAGCTTGGCGTATTCCTCGGGATTGCCGAGCCGCTTGGGAAACGGAACGCTGGCCGCCAGCGCTTCCTTCACCTGCGGGGGTGCGGCGTTCATCAGCGGGGTGTTGAAAATGCCCGGCAGGATCGTGTTGACCCGGATGCCTTCGCGCATCAAGTCGCGCGCGATCGGCAGGGTCATGCCGACGACCCCGCCCTTGGAAGCCGAATAGGCGGCCTGGCCCATCTGGCCGTCCTCGGCTGCAACCGAAGCGGTGTTGACGATGGCACCGCGATCACCATCCTCGCTCAGCGGCTCGAGCGTGATCATCCCGGCAGCAGACTTGGCGATGCAGCGAAAAGTGCCGATCAAATTGACCTGGATCACGAAATCGAAGGCCGAGATCGGGAATATCTTGATCTCGCCCGACTGCTTGTCGCGGCTGACGGTCTTGATCGCATTGCCGATACCGGCGCAATTGACTAGGATCCGCTCTTGGCCATGCGCTTCGCGTGCCTTGGCGAAACCGGCGTCGACTTCCTCGTCGCTGGTGACGTTGACCTTGCAGAACACGCCGCCGAGTTCCTGGGCAAGAGCGGTGCCCTTCTCCTCGTTCATGTCGAAAATGGCGACCTTGCCGCCCTTGGCCGCAATGGCGCGGGCGGTGGCCGCCCCGAGGCCCGAGGCGCCGCCGGTGACGACTGCGGGGGTATTGGCAGAAACTTCCATTTGTTCTCTCCTGATATCTGAATGTCGTCCCAGCCCATGCCGGGACCTGATGCAATAACTTGTCTGCTCGCAGCTGCGGCCTCGACTCCCGCCGAGGTGACGACTTCAGCTAGACGATCTCGATGATCGTCACATTGGCGACGCCGCCGCCTTCGCACATCGTCTGCAGACCGAATTTCTTGCCGTTGCGGCGCAGCGCGTGGACCAGCGTGGCCATCAGCTTGGTGCCGCTGGCCCCCAGCGGGTGGCCGAGCGCGATCGCGCCGCCATGGACGTTGAGCCGCTCGGGATCGGCACCGGTATGCTTTAGCCATGCCAGCGGAACGGGAGCGAAGGCCTCGTTGACCTCGTAGAGATCGATATCCTCGATCTTCATCCCCGCGCGTTCCAGCGCACGGTCGGTGGCGAACAGCGGCTCTTCCAGCATGATCACCGGATCGCCCGCCGTTACGGTGAGGTTGCGGATTTTCGCCAGCGGGGTGAGCCCATGCTCCTTCAGCATCCGTTCGGACACCACCAGCACCGCGCTCGATCCGTCGCAGATCTGGCTGCTGGAGGCGGCGGTGATCTTGCCGTCTTCGGACAGTTTCTTGACCGACTGGATGCCTTCGAGCGTGGCATCGAAGCGGATGCCCTCGTCGACCGTGTGCCAGGCGTCGCCCTCGGCGGTCTCGATCGCGATGGGGACGATTTCCTTCTGGAAAGCACCCGCTTCGGTGGCCTTTGCCGCCTTGAGGTGGCTTTGGAGCGCGAAATTGTCGAGATCGTCCTTCGACAAGCCGTACTTCTCGGCGATCATTTCGGCGCCCTTGAATTGCGACCACTGGATGCCGGGGTATTTCTCTTCGAGGCCGGGGGATTTATAGTTCCCCAGCCCTTCCTTCATGTGGAACATCGCGGTCGAGCCCATCGGCACGCGGCTCATGCTCTCGACACCCGCAGCGATGACGCAATCCTGCGTTCCGCTCATCACCGCCTGCGCGGCGAACTGGATCGCCTGCTGGCTCGAACCACACTGGCGGTCGATGGTAACGGCCGGCGTGCCCTCCCCCAGATGCTTGGTCGCCAGCACCGCGTTGCGCCCGACCTGCATCGCCTGCTCGCCGCCCTGGCTGACGCAGCCCATGATCACATCGTCGATGGCCTTGGGATCGATTCCGCTGCGCTCGATGATCGCGTCGAGCGATCGGGCAGCCAGGTCGACGGGATGGACGCCGGCGAGCCGGCCTCCCCGCTTACCCCCGGCGGTGCGGACGGCTTCGACGATATAGGCTTCTGGCATTGCGGCTCTCTCCGGTTTCGATCTGCTACTTGTTTTTCGATTGCGTAAGGTGCGAGGCGAAAGTGGTCAAGCCGCTGCACCGTGAGACCCGCGCAGCGGCTTGCCAAGGCCGGTGGTGCAAGGCAAAAGCGGGCGCGCACCATGGAAAAAGCGCTCTTCGAAATTAACCCCGGGCTCGACCGCCCTGCTCTCGCTCGCCGCTTTGCCGATCGGACCCGCGTACAAATTCGCGATGTGCTGACGCCCGAGACCGCGCGCGAGATCCAGTCCATCCTGCAGGCGACCCGCTGGAGCGTGGCGATGCGCGGCGGCGATTCCGCCGATACCCCGCCGCAATCGATCAGCAATGCCGAGCTGGCGACGCAGGCCGGGGTCGAGAAGGCCAACCGCCTCGGTCAGCAGGCGCACGAGGCGAGCGCGCGCGGCGATTACGGCTTCCGCTACGCGCATTACCCCATCGTCGAAGCGCTCAACCAGGGGTGGGACCCGGGCGGTCCGTATGAATTGCTGCTGGAATATCTCAACGCGCCGGACTTCCTCGATCTCGTGCGCGAGGTGACCGGTATTCCCGAACTCGTCCGCGCCGACGGACAGGCGACCTTCTATGCCGCCCAGCATTATCTCGGTCGCCATATCGACAGCCATGTCGCCGAAGGCTGGCGCGTCGCCTATGTGCTCAATCTCGCGCGCGAGGACTGGCATCCCGACTGGGGCGGCTATCTCACTTTCCTCGACGAGGATGGCGATATCATCGAAGGCTTCCGGCCCCGCTTCAACGCGCTCAACCTCTTTGCCGTCCCGCAAAGCCACGCGGTCACCTATGTGCCGCCATTCGCGCCGATCGGGCGTTATGCGATCACCGGGTGGCTGCGCGACCGGTGAACCAGCTGACGCCGCAGCAATGGCACGAGCGCGCGATCGGAGCGGAGCGCAATGGCGATCCGGCGCAGGCCCGCACCGTCATCGGTCAAGGCCTGGCGCAATGGCCCGATAACGCCGATCTCCATAACGACGCCGGCTCACTGACTCTGCGGGTCGGCGATGCCGCGGATGCCGAGACGCTGTTCGCCCGCGCTAATTCGCTCGCTCCCGATAATCCGGAATTTGCCATCAACCGCGCCATCGCGCTCGGCAGGCTCGAGCGGCACGAGGAAGCGTGCGACCTTCTGGCCGAGATCGAAAGCCAGGCTCAGGCTCTGCCGCGCTACTGGTCCGCGCGCGGCAATGCGGCGCGCGCGGCGCGGCGGATGGACGATGCAGCGCGGTCCTATGACCGCTGTCTCGCCCTCGAACCGCAGCATCCGCGCGGGCTGCATGGTCGCGCGCGCGTCGCGATCGAACGTGGCGAAACCGGTGCCGAGGCGCGCTTCGACATCGCGCTGGCGCTCAATCCGGGCGAGCCGGATTTGTGGCTTGGCAAGGCGCAGGCGCTCGATGTCGCGGGCCACAGCACGGCAGCGCGGCAGATCATGGAACAGGTCACCGCGCAGGCGCCCGGCTGGCTCGACGGCTTGAAGTTTCTCGCACAGCTGAAACTGGCCGCCGGGGAAGGCGATTTTACCGGTCACTACCACGAAGCGGCGCGCCGTCATCCCGCCGACCCGAATATCCCCTATGCTCATGCCGAGACGCTGGCGGGGCTCGATTTCGCGACCGAGGCCGCGGAGGTCGCCGCCGAAGCGCGTACGCGCTTCCCGCAGCAGCCCGGCTTTGCCCTGCTCGAAGCGGTGCACGCGGGTTCGGCTGGCGATGACGAGCGTGCCGGGGCGATCTTCGCCGGGCTCGCGCTCGACGAGCCGCAGCGCTGGGTCCAGGAAGCGCGCCATCATATCCGGTCCGGCGAATTCGAGCGAGCCGATAGGCTGCTGCAACGGGCGTTGGAACACGAACCCTGGAGCATTGCTGCCTGGGCCCTTCGCGGTGTAGTCTGGCGACTGATCGAAGATCCGCGCGTCGAATGGCTGCATGGCCAGGAAGGACTGGTCCAACGCCTGCCGCTCGGCGGAAGCGACGATCTGCTAGGCAGGGTCGTGGCCAAATTGCGCGAGTTACACGCCAATTCACCACTCCCGCTCGGACAATCTCTGCGTGGGGGGACGCAGACCCGTGGCATTCTGTTCGATCGGACCGAGCAGGTGCTGGCCGAACTGCGTGCGGCGATTCTCGAAACGATCGGAGATTACCAGGCAGGGCTTCCCGCGGTGGACGAGACGCACCCGCTGCTGCGCCATGCCGATGCGCCCCTGCGGCTTGCCGGATCCTGGTCGGTGCGGCTGACCGGCGGCGGCGATTACCATACCGCGCATATCCACCCCCAGGGCATCCTCTCGTCCGCGTTGTACCTGATCGTGCCCGAGGATGCGCAGGGCGAGCAGCAGCGTGGCTGGCTCGAAATCGGTCGTCCTCCGCCCGATCTTCGCCGCGACCTCGCGCCGCTTGCAACCATCCGGCCCGAACCGGGCTATCTCGCCCTGTTTCCCAGCACGCTCTATCACGGGACCACGCCCTTCGGGGATGCGGAGCGGATGACGGTGGCCTTCGACGTCGTTCCCGTGGCAGGGCAGACGCCATGACCAGCAGCAGCCAACCCGACGACAGCCCCTGGACAGAGTTCTGGGCCAACAACGCCGGCGCCGGTGGCACGCCGACCGGGGGCGGTTGCCTGCCTGACCAATGGGCGGCGATCGAGGACGCGCAAAAAGCAGTCTGGTTCGGCTTCATCGCGAAACTGCCCAAGTCGGCGCGCCTGCTCGACCTGGCCACTGGCGATGGCCGGGTTCTCAAATGGATGCTGGCGCGACGGCGCGATCTCAAGCTCACCGGTGCCGACCTCGCTCCACAGCTTCCGCCTGCCCCGCGCGGAACGAAAGTCCGCAGCGGCGTTGCGATGGAGGCGCTTCCCTTTCCGGACGCCCAGTTCCATGCGGTGACCAGCCAATTCGGCTTCGAATATGGCGATGTCGAAGCGGCGGCCATCGAAATTGCGAGGGTCTTGCGCCCGGGCGGCAGGATCGGTCTGCTGGTCCATCGCGGCGACGGACCGATCCTCGAACACAACCGCAGCCGCGCGGAAGCGATCTCATGGGCGCTGGACGACATTTCGGCGATCGGACGCGCGCGTTCGGCGCTCACCATGGGGCCGGGCGGACTGCAGCTTGCGCTCGATGCTGCTGCCGAGGCGACGCGCGAGGGTGAACAGCGCTTCGGGCAACACTCGCCCGGCTGGGAAATTCCCGAAGCCGTCCGCAGGACGCTGATAATGGGCAGGCAGTCCGGCGTCCCGTCGATGCTCGCCACGCTCTCATCGATCGAGCGTCAGGCGCACAATGAAATCGGTCGGATCGACTCGCTGGCCCGGGCTTGCGCCACGGCAGACGATCGCGAACGGCTGGTCGCCGCCTTTGCCGCCGCGGGACTTGGATTGCAGACAAGCTCGAATGTTTGCGAGCCCTCCGGTCGCGCCTTCGGCGATTTCCTAGCCTTTTCCTAGACGATCACCGCCGGGGAGCCGCCGTTGGCTCGCTTTGCGTTGGGGCTATCGGCACCCCGCAACTCCATTCTCAGCCAGCCAGCATAGAAAAAGGGCGGCGGACCGAAGTCCACCGCCCTCCATTCTTTCGCCTTGCGGCAAGCGCGTTCCTAGAACTTGAACGTGCCCGACACGAAGAACCGGCGACCCAGCACGTCGTAGGTGCTCGGGTAGGTGTTGGCCTGCTCCTGGTTGTCGCCCAGCAGCAGCGAGTTGCCGCGGCTGGTGACCACGCCATTCGCACCGAAAACCGGGGCGTCGGGCAGAGTGTCGAACAGGTTGTTCACACCCAGGTTCATGCTGAAGTTCTCGTAGACGTCGAACCCGAACGAGAGATCGATGAGATCGTAGCTGTCGATCGAATTGGCACCGCCGAGAGCGGTGTAATTGGTACCAACATCGTCGTCCTGAACCGAGCTGAGATGACGCCAGGCGATCGAAGTCGTCACCGGGCCATCGATGAACGAGGCACGGCTGGTCCACTTGAACTCCGGTGTCGGCTGACCGCAGGTCAAGCCAAACAGGCCAGCACAATCAACCACGACCGCACCCGGGAACGCTTCGAAAGAAGATTCTTCCGTCCAGGTACCGAGGAACGACAGGTTCACGCGCTGTTCGCCGGTGTCGGTGAAGAGCGAGAACGGGATCGAGCTGTTGTAGGCCATCTCGAGATCGACACCCGAAACCGTGAGGGTAGCGATATTCTGTCCACCGAGGGCCGGAGGATTGAGCGTGGTGATCACGCTGTTTTCACGGATCGGGCCTCCGGCGAAGAACGGATTACAAATCGAGGAGTTCTGGTCCTGCACCTGGCGGAAACACAGATCGAAGCTCTGCTGCAGCGAGATCGTGCTGATGGCATCTTCGATTTCGATGTTGAAGTAATCCGCCGTCAACGTGAAGCCGGGGATGAAACTCGGCTGCAAGACCACACCAGCGGTGAAGCTGTTGGAGGTTTCCTCCTGCAGATTGGTATTTCCGCCGAACGTCGCAGGAATCTGCGTGTTCAGCTGGATCGCCGGGTTTCCGATCAGGCCCGGATCGACACCGTTCGCCAGACACAGCGTCCGCAAGGTACCCGAGGTAGCCGCCGAGGTCGCACATGGATCGGTCGCACCGGGGAAACCGATCGCCTGGCCACCGAACAGCTCGGCAACGTTGGGCGCACGGATGGCACGCTGATACTGAGCGCGGAAGGTCACGTCCGGGATGGGCGCGAACTGGATGCCACCAGCGTAAGTGAAGACGTCACCGACGGTTTCGAGCGAGTAGTCGGAGTAACGAGCCGCGCCGTTGATCTCGAGACGTGCCGAACCGAATTCGATCGGGACGTTGAGTTCGCCAAACGCTTCCTTCACGTCGTATCCGCCTTCGGTCGGACGTCCGGCGTTGAAGCCGATAACGTCACCCGAAGCCAGCGCGGTATCGGGCAGGAATTCCGACCCCACCTTGCGATACTCGGTACCGACGGCGAAACCGATCGGTTCGGCGGTGCCGAGCGCGAAATCGCCGAACGTACCCGAAACCGCGGCATTCACGACTTCGAGCGTCGAGATGTCGCCGTTCTGGGCGCGGATCGAGATTGCATCGACCATCGCCGGTGTCAGCGTGTTGGCACCGAAGATGTTGATCGCAGTTCCGGTGCCGTCGAGGCCGGCCTGGAACTTCGAGCGCGAGATGTTGCCTTCCTGGACGTTGGCGTTCCGGGTGCGAGCGTACATATAATATGCATCGTACTGGAGGTAGTCGCCAATCGGGCCGGTTGCACCGCCGAGGATGCGGAACGCATTCCGCTCGTCGAGCGAATTGCGCGATCCGCTGTCCGTAGTGCGACGCTGGATGAAGGTCGAAACCACACCCAGCTGGGCGGTCGAAAGCGGCGACAGGCCGTTTGCAACGCGCGCGGCACTGGCAGCGGCTTCACGCTGGTCGATCGTGCGAAGTTCGGCAACAGCCGCGGCGCTCAGGAACGGAGCCACCGTGTTGATGTTGACGTTGAACGTACCGGTTACGGGCGTCGCCGCCAGTTCCTGCTGCACGCGATTGTTCACGTAAGCGACTTCGGTGTAGAACTTGTGCCCACCGCCGATGTCGTAATCGGCGTAGCCGCCCATCAGATAACGCTCTTGCGGAATCTGCAGGTAGTTTGCCGGAGCATAGTTGTAGGCATCCGCACCGGTCCGCGCACGCGGCGATCCAGCTGTGGCGAAGAACGCATCGTCGAAGATGAGGCCCTGAGCAATCGGGGCGCTCAATGCCGGCAAGCCACCACCCGCGTTACGCACGGTGACCGTGCCGGGGAAGTTCACCCGGCCCTCGGGCGGGGTCGACGAACCGAACTGCTGCAACGGAGCACCGGACGACTCGCCGCCAAGCGCGAAGCGCGAAAAGTCGCGGTCGCCCTGGAAGATCGACGAGCGGTTGAAATACTCGGCGAAGACCGTGGCGCTGCCGCGGCCATCGGCGAAGGACGTGCCGATCGCGCCGTGCAGTTCGTAGCTTTCGCCATCGCCTTCCTCGGTGATGGAGTACTGGCCGCCCAGCTCGACGCCCTCGACCTGACGAAGGCGGAAGTTGACGACGCCGGCGATCGCGTCCGAACCGTAAACGGCAGAAGCACCGCCGGTTACGACATCGACCGAATCGATCAGGAACGAGGGGATCGTGTTGAGATCGACCGACTGGTTCACATCGAAGAACATCCAGCGACGACCGTTGACCAGCACCAGGTTGCGGTTGACGCCGAGGCCGCGCAGGTTGAGCGTCGCGGTGCCGTTACCCGGGTTGTTCGAGAAGGACGAGGTGCCGGGGACGACCTGCGGCAGGGTGTTGATGACGTTCTCGACGTTCACCGTGCCCGAAAGCTGGAATTCCTCGTCGCCGATGACGGCAACGGGAGCGGCGGTCTCGACGTTGCGGCGCGCAATGCGCGAACCGGTCACGACAATCGGCGCGCCGACTTGATCGGAAGTGGCCTGGAGCGCGGGCTCCTGGTCGGTGGCATCGTCGGTGTTGTTGGTGGCGGTCTGCGCGTGCAGCGGAGCGGCGAACATGGCACCAGCCATGATCGTGCCCGTGAGCAGCGAGGCCTTCGTGAAGCGATAAGACATTGCTATCCCCTTTGTAACGGGAAGCGACCACCGCCTCCCATTTATAAGAAATTTTTCCGGACTCTGATCCGAATGGCTGCGGTCTAAGGCATTCCGGGCGGTCGCAGCAATGGAAGTCACACCTGCAACCGCCGGAACTTCACCGGTGTGACATTGGAGTTACAGTTGACTCGCGGGCTCTGAAACCGCCCTTAGGAGCGGAATTAGCAGCCCAGGGAAGACGTCAGATGTCCGTAACCAACTACGTTGCTCGCAGTTTAGACCTCGCGGACCGCGCCGGAGGCCGTTGGGGTCGCGGCTTGGGTCTTTCACTGGCACTTGCCGCACTCGCCGGCGCATCGGCAGTGTCGGCGCAGGATTCCGACACCAGTTCGGCCCCTTCGTCCGATTATATCGCGCAACTCAAGGCATGCCGAGTTATCGCCGTGGAGACGCAGCGGCTCGCCTGTTTCGATGAGGCGGTCTCCGCGATGGTCGCGGCCACCGACAGTGGCGAGGTCAGCATCGTCGATCGCGAGGATGTGCGCGAAACCCGGCGCAGCCTGTTCGGCTTCACCATGCCCGAGGGCGGTATTTTCGGCAGCAATGACGACGAGGACGATAGCTCGATGCTGGAATCCACGATCACTGATGTCCGAAGGCTCCGCGGGGATACCTACGTCATCGCCATTACCGAGGGCAGCAAATGGCAAATGAGCAACGTGCCCATGCGGCTGCGGCCGCCGCGGGTCGGCGATGCGGTGGTGTTCAAGAGAGCGGCGCTCGGCTCCTACTTCATCCGCATCGCCGGTCAGAACGGGGTCAAGGGGCGCCGGGTCGAATAGGTCGGTCGGCGCGCGAAGCGCCGCAATCGAGTTGAGGGAACGAAGCCCCCCGCGTCCATCCATGGCCGCGGGGGTTTTTGTTGTTCGGACTGAAGCCTGGTGGCCACCGGAGCCGTGATCATTCGCGAGGAAGCCGAGCAACTTGGTGAAGAAGCCTCTCCGATGCTCGTTTACGACGCCGACGCAGGAGCGCTGCGCTAAAATGCAAAGCGGCCCCGTACGTTAAGTACGGGGCCGCCTGCTGTCATCGTCGGTTCGAGATGAACCGACTTAGAACGCGAAGCTGAGCGAGGCGAAGTATTCACGACCGTCGAGATCGTAGCCGTTGCCGATCGGAATATTCGAAATTCCGAACACTTCGTTGGTATCGATCAGCGGCGGGTTCTCGTTGAAGATGTTCGAGACACCCATCCGAACGCTGAACCGGTCGAATTCGACGCGGACCGACGCGCTGCTGACGAAATACTCGTCTGCAAAGCCGATATCGCGACAGAAAACACCATCGCCTGCCACCACGCCATCGGGAATGAACGCGCCGGTAGTCGGGTCGTTGCTGCCCGAACCGTTACCGAGGCAGGTGTTGCCGATGAACCCGGTCGGCTGGCCATCCGGACCACGACCGAAGGCATCGGAAAGCGGATCGATGCCGTCTTCCTGCTGTTCGGTCGAGCCGATGTAGCGGGTCGACCAGGTCAAGGTGACATTGTCGACTTGCGCCGAGAATGTTCCCCGACCGGTCCAGGACGGGAAGCCGAACTCGCCGGCATCTTCGTCTGTGGTCGGCTCACCGATATCGGTCAGGAAGACCGAATCACGCTGGATCAGGTGATTTGCACGAACGTTGAGCCCCAGGCGGATGTCCTTCCCGAAGAGGGCCAGGTCGGTGGAGATGTTCGTGTTGAGGTCGATACCACGCACCGATTCCTCGTTGATGTTCACGAAGCCGGCAAAGACGTCCGTGATCAGTCGGCGCGAAAGCGGGTCGGTATCGAACTCGATGAAATCGCAGAAATTGGAGCGTTGGCCATCGTCGCGCAGGTAGCACTGGTTGACGATGAACTGGCCCGTGGGTTCCGCAATGGCACCTTTGACCTTGATATCGTAGTAGTTGAAGTTGAAATCGAAATCGATCGGACCAAGGCTTTCACCGAAGGAGAAACCGGTGGTGATCGACCGAGACGTTTCGGGATCGAGGTCGAAGCTGCCGCCCGAGGTGATCTCCACGCTCGGAACCTGAACGGTGGTTGCACCATCGGTACCGACCAAGGTCGGGTCACGACCTTCACGACGACAATTGTCCAGAACGAAGGCATCACGAGTATCGTTGGCCGCGTTGTACCCGCCAGCAAGTGGCGCATAGGCGTTTGTCGGCACCGCGCAGGGGTCGGTAACCCCGCCGAAGCCCGACTGACCGGCCAGGAACAGTTCGCGCAGGTTCGGCGAGCGGAACGAGGTACCGTACGAGAACTTCAGGAGAAGCTGTTGGATCGGACGCCAGCCGAGCTTGGCCGAGTAGGTCCCGTTCGTACCGTAGAACTCGTCTTCGGTCAGACGACCGGACACGTTCACCCGCAGATCTTCGACCAGCGTCTGCCCGCTCATCAGCGGGAGATCGATTTCGCCGAAGACTTCGTAAATGTTCTTGCTGCCCTGTGCGCCCTGGTCGGCGAAGAAACCGAAGAACAGGCCTTCCGAGGCAACCAGATCGGGTTGCGAATTCAGCGTGTCGTTCCGATACTCCGCACCGAGCACCATCTTTGCGGTGCCGCCGGGGAGTTCGAAAATGCTGCCCTGGAAAAAGGCCGACAGGACCGTCTGTTCGTAAGTCGTGTCGAAGTCGCGCGAGTCGAACAGATAATCCCGCTCTGCCTGGGTGGCGAAATCGCCGACTGCGGTCTGATAGAGGCTCGGTGCGAACAGGTTGACCGGCACACAACCATTAATCACGTCCGGCTGGAGCGCCGACGGATCAAAGAAGCCGCTGGTGGCGCAAGGGCCACCGGCGAGAACCACCGGAGTGGCGCGACCAGTCGGAGCCGAAACCGTCGGATCCATGCCGAGCGCAAGCGCGAGGCGGTCGTTACGGATACCGATACGCGAGGAGGTACCCTCCGAACGCGAATAAACACCCGAGACGTCGAAGGTCCAGTCGTTGCCCGGGCCGAAGTTGATGAACGGCAGGTCACCGCGGATGCCGAAGACGCCGCGATACTGCTCCTGCACCGTTTCGACGAAGCTGCGATCGCCGACGACGCTGACGACCGGACGAACCGTGTAGGAACGACCGACCGGACGGCGGAATGCACCGCCTTGGAAAGTGTTGAGGCCATCGAAAGTGTTGTTCAGGGCGCCACAATCGTTGTTGGCGATGTTACACGGATTGAAGGGATTGCTGCCCGGAACGTAGGGGAACAGCTGCGGTGCGGTGCCGCGTGCACTCACTTCCGCACGGCTGTAATTCGCCTCGAAATAAGGCGTGATACCCCATTCACCATCGAACGTGTATTCGCCATAGGCCATCACGTTGTAGAGATCCTGCGGGGAGATGAACGACGGCTCGAGATCGGTGCCGTTGCGCGTGACCTGCGAGAAATCGACGTCGAGCAGGCCGTCGCCATCGCGATCGACCGGGTTGCCGAAGGCGTCGAACGCGTCGGAGAAGTTCGGAATGCCGGTGTTGCCGGCCACGCCGGTGCTCCCAAAGACCCTCTCGTCATAATAGATCGAGCTGAAGAAGAGCGGGCTATTGGGGATGATACGGCGTGCTGCGGCATCGATCGTACAAGGCGTGGTCACTTCGCCGATCGCACCACCGCTGTCGGAGCGGGTGTTCGCGTCATCGGAAATGCCGAGTGTGCGAATCTGGCCCGAATCGGTGATTTCGTAATGCGTATTGCACCCGGCGAGGAAATCGCGATCGCGGATCCGTACTTCGTCGCGGCGCGCATATTCCGCGCCGATACCGAAGCTCCAGTTGCTACCGAACTTGCCGTATGCACCGCTGATCTGGAAATCGTTGCCGGCGCCCTGTTCGTTGAGGTTGCCGCTGGCGAACAGTTCGAGACCATCGATATCCCTGCGCAGGACGATATTGCCCACACCGGCGATAGCGTCGGAGCCGTAAACCGACGATGCGCCGTCCAGCAGGAGGTCGTAGCGAGCGACCAGCGAAGAAGGAATGAGGTTGATCGACGGGTTGGTCGGCGCACCTTCGACACCTGCCGGAGCAAGGCGGCGACCATTCACCAGAAGCAGCGTCCGGTCGGCACCGAGACCGCGAAGGTCGAGCGTCTGCGAACCCGGGCCGTTGTTCAGCACGAAGCCCTGGAAAGTTGCGTCGATCTGAGTGCCGGCAGCCGATTCGCTCTGCTGAAGGATCGATGCAGCATCGAACTGGCCGGTGTCCTGGAGCGTCTCGGTCTGGAGGATCTGAAGCGGCGAAATGCTGCTGTAGGTGTCATCGCGCTGAATACGCGAACCGGTCACGACGATCGCGCCCTCGTTCCGCTGGCCGGTGGCCCCGGTGTCGGTAACATCGACCACTTCGCTCTGCAGCGGGGCATTGTTCGTGACGCCATCCGGACCCTGGGTGACGCAATCGCCATCCACTTCTTCCTGGCCGGTGGGGCATTCGCCCGCTTGCGCAGCCTGGGCCCATGCGGGCGCTGCGGAGATCAGGGCGAGAACCGAGGCGGAAACCGCAAGGCCCTTGAGTGAATTCCGGTGCAATTTTTTCATTGAGAACTCCAGTCACGACAACTGGGTCTGGCGACCCCCACACCCTTCAACAGTCCGCAATCGAACCTGCCGTTTCCCCAACGACAGGTTCCGAAATGTTGATGCTGTAGACTTCCAGCCCCTTCGATGAGGAGTTAACTGCAATAGGCAGGACGCCTTGTCAAAGCGCCGAAGCGAGTTTTGGTGTGGCTGTGGCCAGAATCACACATTTGTAACAATTGTAATCAACTGTAACGCAGAAGGGGCAAAAAGGCTGCATCGTTGCTTCAAACGATCTCCATCCGCAGTTCTCCATCGCCCTCGTCGATCTGCACCGTCGAGCCGTCGGGCACTTCGCCCTTGAGGAGCCTGTCCGCCAGCGGGTCCTGCACATAGCGTTGCACCGCACGTTTCAGAGGCCTCGCGCCATAGACCGGATCGTAGCCGACCCGCCCCAGCCAGCGCAGCGCCGCATCGGTCAGTTCGAGCGTGATCTTGCGATCGGCGAGCAATTTCTGCACCCGCCCGACCTGGATTTCCACGATCGGCGCCATGTGTTCCATGCCCAGCCGGTGGAACAGGATGATCTCGTCCAGCCGGTTGAGGAATTCGGGACGGAAATGGCCGCGCACCACATCCATTACCTGCGGCTCGACATCCTCGACCTTCTGGTCGTCATCCATATTGGCGAGGAACTGGCTGCCCAGGTTTGAGGTCAGGATGATCAGCGTGTTCGAGAAATCGACTCGCCGCCCCTGCCCGTCGGTCAGGCGTCCGTCGTCGAGTACCTGCAGCAGCACGTTGAACACGTCGCTGTGCGCCTTCTCGACCTCGTCGAACAGCACCACCTGATAGGGCCGGCGCCGCACCGCCTCGGTGAGCACCCCGCCCTCTTCGTAACCGACATAGCCCGGAGGCGCACCGATCAGCCGCGCGACCGCGTGCTTTTCCATATATTCGCTCATGTCGATGCGGACCATCGCGTCGTCGTCGTCGAACAGGAAGGTGGCAAGCGCCTTGGTCAGCTCGGTCTTGCCCACACCCGTCGGGCCCAGGAACAGGAAGCTGCCGAGCGGGCGGTTGGGGTCCTGCAGACCCGCCCGCGCGCGCCGCACGGCCTTGGAAACCGCGTCGATCGCCTGGCGCTGGCCGATCACCCGCTTGCCGAGCAGTTCTTCCATCTGCAGCAGCTTCTCGCGCTCGCCCTCGAGCATCCGGTCGACCGGGATGCCGGTCCAGCGGCTGACGACGCCGGCGATATCTTCCTCGGTCACTTCCTCGCGCAGCAGCGCGTTTTCGGTATGGCCGGCGGCTTCCTCGATCTGTTTCTCCAGTTCGGGGATGCGCCCATATGACAGCTCGCCCGCCTTGGCGAGATCGCCGCCGCGCTGCGCTTGCTCCAGCTCGATCCGCGCCGCGTCCAGCTCTTCCTTGAGCCGGCTTTCGGCGTGGATCTTGTCGCGCTCGTTCTGCCAGCGCGTGGTCAGCTCGCTCGATCGCTGTTCGAGCTCGGCAAGCTCCTTGCGCAAAGCCTCCAGCCGGTCCTTCGAGGCGCGATCGCTCTCCTTCTGGAGCGCCTGCTCCTCGATCTTGAGCTGGATGATCCGGCGGTCGAGCCCCTCTATCTCCTCGGGCTTGCTCTCCATTTCCATGCGAATCCGGCTCGCAGCCTCGTCCATCAGGTCGATGGCCTTGTCGGGGAGGAAGCGGTTCTGGATGTAGCGGTTGGACAGCTGCGCCGCCGCCACGATGGCACCATCGGTGATCCGGACGCCGTGGTGCAGTTCGTACTTGTCCTTGATGCCACGCAGGATGGATATGGTGTCCTCCACGCTCGGCTCGTCGATATAGACCGACTGGAAGCGGCGTTGCAGCGCCGGGTCCTTCTCGACGTATTTCTGATATTCGTCGAGCGTGGTCGCCCCGATGCAATGCAGCTCGCCGCGGCTGAGCGCGGGCTTGAGCAGGTTGGAAGCGTCCATCGAGCCCTCGCTTGCCCCAGCCCCGATCAGCGTGTGCATCTCGTCGATGAAGAGGATGATCTGGCCGTCGGCGCGCTTGACCTCGTCGAGCACCGCCTTGAGCCGCTCCTCGAACTCGCCGCGATATTTCGCACCGGCGATCAGCGAGCCCATGTCGAGGCTCATCAGCGTGCGGCCCTTGAGGCTGTCCGGCACATCGCCATTGGCAATCCGCAACGCCAGCCCTTCGGCGATGGCGGTCTTGCCGGTGCCGGGTTCGCCGATCAGCGCGGGATTGTTCTTGGTCCGGCGGGCGAGAATCTGGACGGTGCGGCGGATTTCCTCGTCGCGGCCGATCACCGGGTCGAGCTTGCCGTCGCGCGCCGCCTGGGTGAGATCGCGGGCGTATTTCTCCATCGCGTCGTAGGATTCCTCGGCGCTGGCCGAATTGGCCCGCCGCCCGCCCCGCAGTTCGGAAATGGCCGCCTCGAGCTTGACCGGGTCGAGATCCGCCGCCTTGAGCGCCTGGCCCGCGGATGTGGTGCTGGCGAGCGAAAGTGCCACCAGCAGCCGTTCTACGGTGACATAGGCGTCGCCCGATTTCTCGGCGACCTGCTCGGCCTGGTCGAGCACGCGCACGGCGTCGTTGTCGAGCCCCGGGGTCTGTTGCGCGCCGCTGCCGGACACTGCGGGGACCTTGGCCAGCGCGGCGTCGATCTCGTCCTCGACCATGCGTGGGTTGCCGCCGGCGCGGGCGATCAGCCCGGAAGCCATGCCTTCAGCATCCTCGATCATCGCCTTGAGCAGGTGGGCGGGCGAAATCCGCTGGTGGTTCATGCGGATCGCGACGGTCTGCGCGGCTTGGAGAAAGCCCTTCGCGCGATCGGTGAATTTTTCCAGATTCATTGAGCTGCCCCTCTATGGATGACTATGCGGATATGGTGTTGCCATTCCGCAACACAAGGCCACTCTGACCACATACCAGCATATGCTCGCAGTGTGTTACCCGAACATAGGGGTGCTTGCCGGCGGGGACAGGGGGCTCTTCACAAATTTTCTTCGCTTGCAGGCTTGTCCCCGGGCGCGAGGCGGCTACTCCTTTGCGCCAAGAGAGGAATTTCATGACCAAATGGCTTTCGCGCATGGGCTTTGCCCTGCTTCTTGTCGTGCTGCTCGCCTTTGTCGCGCTGGCGACCTGGGAACCGTTCTGGGCCCAACGCGAAGGCGTCACCCCGTCGGCGCAAAGCTATACCGCCGAGATCATCCGCGACGATTTCGGCGTGCCGCATATCTACGGCGAGACCGATGCCGATGTCGCCTATGGCGTCGCCATCGCCCATGCGGAGGACGATTTCTTCACCTTGCAGGACGTCGCCGCGATGAGCGTGGGCCGCTACGGCGCGATCGCCGGCGAGGACGGTGCGGCGGTCGATTATGTCTACCACCTGCTCGGTGCCCGCGACACCGCCGAGCGGCACTACCCCAGCCTGCCCGCCGACACCCGCGCGCTGTTCGAAGCCTATGCCAGCGGGCTCAACCAATACGCCCGCGAGCATCCCGACGAGGTCAAACTCGACAATCTCTTTCCGCTCGACGGGATGGATATCGCCACCGGCTTCACACTGCGCCAGCCGTTCTTCTTCGGGCTCAACAATGTGATCGGACCGCTCGTCGCGAACGAGCCGATGCGGCCCGAGTTCGGCCCGGCGATCACCCCCGATGCCGCAGACGCCGACGACGGCATTCCTCCCGCACGCGTCATCCGCGCCGATGACAAGCCCGAGACGACTGCCCGCGCCATGCCGCTCCCCATGGGCGAGGACGGCGCGCTGTCCGGCTCCAACGCTTTCGCGGTGGCACCGGCGAAATCCGGCGGACCGACCGTGCTCATTTCCAATGCCCACCAGCCCTGGCGCGGTGGCGTGGCCTGGTACGAGCTGGTGGTCGAGAGCGGCGAGGGCTGGCATTATGCCGGGGCGAACTTTCCCGGCAGTCCCTTCCCCTTCCTCGGCCACAACGAGAATCTGGGCTGGACCAATACGGTCAACCGCCCCGACATGGTCGATGTCTACAAGCTCGTGCTCGACGACAGCGGGACGCGCTACAAGCTCGGCGATCGCTGGCTCGAGCTGGAAGAGCAGACCGTAACCCTGCCCGTCCGTATCGGCCCGGTCACGCTGCCGATCCGTCGCACGGTGCATCGCAGCGTCCACGGCCCGGTAATCGTCAACGACAGCGGCGCCTTTGCCATTCGCTATGGCGGGATCGACGATCTCGGCCAGCTCGACGCCTATTACCGGCTCAACAAGGCCGAGACGCTGGACCAGTTCGAGACCATCTTGGCGCGGATGGACATCCCCAGCACCAATTTCATCTATGCCGACAACGCGGGAAACATCGCTTATATCTACAACGCCGCGCTACCCGACCGTAAGCCCGGGGTGAACTGGCGCGGCGTGCTTCCCGGCGACGATCCCTCGCTGATCTGGAGCGGTCCGGTCGCCTACGAACGGCTGCCGCGCTATGTAAATCCGGCCAGCGGCTGGCTCTACAACGCCAACAACACGCCCTTCACCGCAGCCGGCGCAGGCAGCGATCTCTCGCCCGAGGATTTCGCCCCCGAACTCGGGGTCGAACTCAAGCAGACCAACCGCTCGCGCCGCGCGTGGAGCCTGATGAGCGAAAGCGGACTTCTCGACCGCGCCCGGCTCGAGGAAATCAAATACGACAAATCCTACGAGCGCTCGGGCTATGTCGCCCGGCTGTGGGATGCGCTCGAAACCATCGACCTGTCGGACGATAGCGAACTCGACCGGGCGCGCGACCTGCTGCTCGGTTGGGATTTCACCGCCGACAATATCGGCGAGGCGGATGCGATCGCGCTGCTGCTGATCCGCGACTTCATGTCGGCCGAATACCAGAACGAGCCCGAGCCGGATTTGCGCGAGGAATTGCGTGAAGCGGTCGATCATCTCAACGAGCACTTCGGCCGCATCGACCCGCCGATGGGCGATCTGCTGCGTCTGCGTCAGGGCGAGGTCGATCTGCCCCTCGATGGCGGGTCCGACACCCTGCGCGCCTCGACCAGCTGGGACGTCGCCGACGACGGGCGGCTTTCGGTCCGGCACGGCGACAGCTTCATCCAGTGGGTCGAATGGGAGCAAGGAGAACGCGTCTCCTCCCGCTCGATCCAGCCCTTCGGCGCGGCGACCACCAGGCCCAAGAGCAAGCACTATGCCGATCAGGCTGCGCTGTTTGTCCAACACCGCTTGAAACCGGTCCATTTCTGGCGCGATGACGTGCTGGCCAATGCCGCCAGCCGGAAAATCGTGACCAACCGCCGATAAGCATTTACGCAAGTGGCATTACTTCCAAGGGGATTCGCAATGATACGCATTCTATCGACCAGCCTGATCGCGCTGAGCGTCGCCGCCTGCGCGACCACCGCCGACCAACCGCTAGGCAGCGCTTCGGCCAAAACCACTGCGGATCGTGCTGCAGCCGTCGCTGCAACGCAGGCGGTGCAATTCGAACCCGCTCCGCTGTCCGAGCTGGTCGCCGAAGTGGATCTGCCGTTCGATAAATTCACGCTCGACAACGGCTTGACCGTGATCGTCCACGAAGACCGCAAGGCGCCGCTGGTCGGGGTTTCGGTGTGGTACGATGTCGGCTCCAAACACGAGCCCGCGGGCAAGACCGGCTTCGCGCACCTGTTCGAACACCTGATGTTCAACGGCACCGAGAACGCCCCGGCGGACTGGTTCGAATACATCCAGCAGATGGGCGGCACCGACGTCAACGGCACCACCAGCCCCGATCGTACCAATTACTTCCAGACCGTGCCGACCGGCGCGCTCGACCGCATCCTGATGCTTGAGAGCGATCGCATGGGGCATCTGCTCGATGCGGTGACGCAGGAGAAGCTCGATAACCAGCGCGGCGTCGTCCAGAACGAGAAGCGCCAGGGCGACAACAGTCCCTTCGGCCTGCTGCGCTACGAAATCTTCGAGAACCTTTTTCCCAAGGGCCATCGCTATCATCACTCGACCATCGGCTCGATGGGCGATCTCAACGCCGCCTCGATGGCGGATGTCCAGAGCTGGTTCCGCGACCATTACGGGCCCAACAATGCGGTGCTCGTGCTGGCAGGCGATATCGATACCGCCACCGCGCGCGCCAAGGTCCAGAACTGGTTCGGCGACATCCCCGCCGGCCCCGAAGTGGTCCACCCCGAGGTGACCGTACCCACTCTCCCCGCGGAAAAGACCAAGGTCACCACCGACAATATCTCGACCACGCGGCTCTTCCGCATGTGGACCGTTCCGGGCTCGAACTCGCCCGCGGCGGTGCCGCTCAACCTCGCTTCTGCAGTCCTCGGCGGGCTGTCGAGCTCGCGGCTCGACAATGCGCTGGTGCGCGAGGATCCGGTGGCGGTCTCGGTCTCGACCTTCAACTACTCGCTCGAGGATGCCGGCGTGTTCGTCGTCCAGGCCGATGTGAAGCCGGGCGTCGACCCGGCGGAAGTTGCCGCCAAGCTCGATGCGCAGATTGCCGAATTCATCGCCACCGGCCCGACCGCCGACGAACTCGAACGCGCCAAGGTCAGCACCATGGCTGGCGTGATCCGCGGGCTGGAATCGGTCGGCGGCTTCGGCGGCAAGGCACCGCAGCTGGCTGCGGGCGAACTGTACATGGGCGATCCCGGCCAGGTCGAGAAGGAGCTCGCGCAGATGGCCGCGGCGACGCCCGAACAGGTCCGCGAACTGACCCGGACCTGGCTCTCGCGGCCGGTCTTCAACCTGGTCTTCAATCCCGGCGAGCGCACCGAAGGCGGCGAGAACCGCGGTGGTGCGGTGACCGGGACTAATCCTGAAGGCCCTGCCAGCCTCGCCGATCTCACCGAGGCGAATTACTGCCAGCCCGACGCCTGCGCCATGCAGGCGCTGGCCACCTTCATGCAGGCCGATCGCGACACGCTGCCCGAGATCGGCACGCTCTCCGGGCTCGATTTCCCCGATATCGAGCGCGCCACCCTGTCCAACGGAATGGAAGTCTATTTCGCCCGCCGCGATGCGGTGCCGACGGTGTCGGTCCTCGTCGAATTCGACGCCGGTCGTGCAGCGGAGACGCGCGAAGATCTGGGCACCCAGCGGCTGATGCTAGCCACAATGGACGAAGGCACACGGCGGCTCAATTCGACCGAGTTCGCCATCGCGCAGGAACGGCTGGCGGCGAATATCTCGGCCGGTTTCAACGCCGACTGGACGACCTTCTCGCTCAGTGGCCTGTCGCCCAACCTGGCGCCTTCGCTCGAGCTGCTGGCCGAGTTCATTCGCCAGCCGGGGTTCCGCGCCAGCGATATCGAGCGCACGCGCGCGCAACTGCTCAACTCGCTGACCGCCGAGCTCAAGGAGCCCAACCAGCTGGCCGACCGCGCGTTGCGGCGCACGCTCTATGGCGATCACCCCTACGGCCTGCCCTCGTCCGGTCTCGGCACGCCGGAACGGCTGCAGACGCTGAACGCGGCGGATCTCCAGGACTTCCACGACCGCTGGCTGCGTCCCGACAATGCGCGCATCTATGTGGTCGGCGACACCACGCTGGCCGAGGCGACCGGCCTGCTCGAGGCAAGCTTCGGCGACTGGCGGGCTCCGGCTTCGGCCCCGCCCGAGCGGGGCTACGATACGCCGATCCCCGCACCGCGGCAGCGCATCCTGCTGCTCGACCGCCCCAATTCGCCGCAATCGGTGATCTATGGCGGCGTGGTGCTCGACGCCCGCGGCGCCACCGACGATCTCACCAAGCTCAGCGCCTCCAACGAAGCGCTTAGCGGTGGCTTCCTCTCGCGGATCAACATGAACCTGCGCGAGACCAAGGGCTGGTCCTATGGTGCCGGTGGCGGGATCGGCACCGCGCTCGATCGTGTGTTCTACGGCGTCCGCGCCCCGGTCCAGGCCGACCGGACCGCGGATTCGATCACCGAGGTCCAGCGCGAGATCGACGAATTCGTCGTTTCCCGCGGTGTCCAGCCCAACGAGCTGGAGCGCATCATCAACAGCAATATGCGCGAGCTTCCCGGCCAGTTCGAGACCGCCGGCGATGTGCTCGGCGGCGTGATATCGATCGTCCGCTACAATCGTGACGACGATTATTACGAGGGTCTCGCCGAGACCTATCGCAATCTCAACGCTGCCGAGCTCGACGCGATCGCGCGGGAAAACTTCGTCGAGGACGACATCGTCTATGTCGTGGTGGGCGATGCCAGCGTGGTCCGTCCGCAACTCGATGCGCTCGATCTAGATGTCGAAGTCATCAGCCTCGAAGAGTAGGGTCCTCGTATTGACATCGATGTAAGCACCGTCGATGTCGCACTGTATTTCAAACCGCGGCCCGCAGTTGTGGGCCGCCTGACAGGAGAGCATATATGTCCGTAGCCGGTACGTACGACACCATCGTCAAGAGCCCCATGGGCGACCAGAAGGGTACCTTCACCGTTGTCCCGGGCGATGACGGCAAGACCTTCACCGGCTCGATGGCCGGCGGCATGGGTTCGATGGACGTCAAGGATGGCACCATCGACGGCGACACGCTGAAGTGGAAGATGGACATGACCGTCCCGATGCCGATGACGCTCGATTGCACCGCCAATGTCACCGGCGACCAGCTGACCGGCAAGGTCAACGCCGGCGCCTTCGGCGACATGGCGCTGACCGGCGAACGCCAGGGCTGAACCGCCCGAAAATTTGCCCAACGAAAAGGGGCGCCGGAGGATCACTCCGGCGCCCCTTTTTCATGCTCATTGGCCCATGGCGGTCAGTCGACCACGTCCATCTCGGCGATCAGCGCCTGCGCGCCGTCGACCTTGTCCATCACCCACAGCATGTAGCGCGTATCGACATGGATCGTGCGGGTGGTGCGCGGATCGAAATCCCAGTCCGAATTGACGCTCTCGAAGGTGCCGTCGAACAGCAGGCCGACCAGTTCGGCGCGCGCGTTGAGCGTGGCCGAACCCGAATTGCCACCGGTCGAATCGAGATCCGAGAGGAAGTTCACCGGCACCGAATCGATGCTCTCGAGCTCGTAGCGCCCGTAATCCTTCTCGCGGATTGTCTCCAGCAGCGCGGGCGGGGCGTTGAAGGGGTCCTCGCCCGTGTCCTTCGCCAGCAGCCCTTCGAGCGTCGTGAAGGGCAGATAGGCCATCCCGTCGCGCGGCGAGCCGCCGAGCACGGTGCCATAGGTCACCCGCAGCGTGCTGTTGGCATCGGGATAGGCAAGCAGGCCCTGCGAGGCCTGCCACCCGGTGATCGCCTTCATATAGTCGGGGCGCAGCGCCAGTGCGCGCCCGCTGCGCACCTCGGACTCGGCCTCGAGCTTGCGCTCGTAATCGTAGAGCGCCACCGCGAGCTTGATGAAGGGGTCCTCGCTCGCTTCCAACTGCTCGGGCGTCGCGTCGAGCAGGCTGGCGCGATACTCCGCCTCGTCGAGCCGGGTCTGCGCGTAATAACCATCGATGCGGCTCTGCAATGCAGCGCGGTCGGGCGTTCCCGAAATCCCGAGCTGGCGGTCGAGAACATCCACCCGAGCCGCTTCGGGCTGCGCGAGATATTTGTCGAGGAACAGCAGCCATTCGGCCTTGTCGACCTCGGCATCGTAGCGCCGGTCGAGCGCCTGAAGGCCCTGGCGGAAGAAGGTCATGTCGCGTTCCTGATAGCCCGGATCGCGCTCGGCATCGGGCTTCAGGCGCTCCTGCGACAGGCGGTAGATCCGCTCGGCGGTCGAGAGCATCTGCGAATTGGTGCCGTAATTGTACCAGAAATTGGTCCGCGCCGCAGTCGCGCTTTCATCGGCCAGCGCCGACAATTGCGTGATCGCAGCACCATAGGGAGCGCGGCTGCGATCGGCGGCGATCCATTCGGCCAGCGCCGCCTCGCGCATCCGCCGCCGCTCGACCAGTCCGACGCGCCGCGCACCCTCGATCTGGCCGCGCAGGTTCTTCTCGAAATTGTTCAGCCCGGCGAGCCGCGCTTCATATTTGACCCGTGCGTCGGAATCCGCCGGAGCAGCCAGCTCGATGGTGTCGATCCACTCGTTGAGCAGCGTCACGAAGGTCGGATATTGCCAGTCGAAGGTGTTCTCGACCTCGGCCAGCATGGCATAGCGCTGGGTCGATCCGGGATAGCCCGCGGCCATCACGAAATCGCCTTCCTCGAGCCCGCCCGCGCTGACCTTGAGGTGATGCTCCGGCTCGTAGGGGACGTTTTCTTCGGCGTAATCGGCCGCCGAGCCATCCGGAGCGACATAGGCGCGGTAGAAGGCGAAATCGCCGGTGTGGCGCGGCCACTGCCAGTTATCGATGTCGCCACCGTATTTGCCGATCGAATCCGCCGGGGCATAGACCAGCCGCACGTCGCGCACCTCGAGCCGCTTGATCAGCTTGTACTGCGCGCCGCCGTAGAAGCTGGCGACCAGGCAGCGATAGCCGGCGTCTTGCTCGCATTCGGCGACGATGTCCTTGTTGCGCTGCTCGACCAGGTCGTAGCGCGCCGCGGGTTCGAGGTTTTCGGTGCCCTCGCGCATCCGCACGGTCACGTCTTCCTCGGCCACGGTCACATAGATGCGCGAGCCCGGCGCGGCGGGGAGTTCGTCTCCCTTGGCCGGGGCGAGAAAGCCGTCGACCAGATAATTGTTCTCGGCGGTGGAATTGTACTGCACCGAACCGCGCGCGCAGTGGTGGTTGGTGACGACCAGACCTGCGGGCGAAACGAAGCTGGCCGAACAGCCGCCCAGCGAGACGATGGCACCCATCGGAAACCCGGTGAGGTCCGAGAGCGCCTCGGGGTCGATCTCGAGCCCGGTCGCGCGCAGGTCCTCGGCGATTTGCGGCAGCTGGTCGGGCGTGAACATGCCTTCCTTGGCGGCGAGCGGTGCGGTCAGAGACAGCGCGGAGCTGCAGGCGAGAAGGGTAGCAATCGAAGCAGGTTTGCGCATGGAATTCCCAATCCGTTGGTATCGCGCCAGAGCGCGGGCTGTGCCGTCGCTAGGGCGGATCGCAGCGCGCTTCAAGCGGTCAATGGGCTGGACAATAGAGGGGCAATCGCGAGGCGGCGATCAGCCCAGCTTGGCCTTGAGCAGATCGTTGACCACCGCCGGATTGGCCTTGCCCTGCATCGCCTTCATCGTCTGGCCGACGAAGAAACCGAACAGCTTGTCCTTGCCGCCGCGATACTGTTCGACCTTGTCGCCATTGGCCGCGATGATCGCGTCGATGGCCGCCTCGATCGCGCCGGTATCGCTGACCTGCTTGAGCCCTTCGGTATCGGCAATCTCGTCCGGCGCGCGGCCGGTCCTGAGCACGATCTCGTAGATTTCCTTGGCCTGCCCCCCGCTGATTTCATCGGCGGCCTGCATCTTGAGGATGGCAGCCTGCGCCTGCGCGGTGGCGTGGCTGGGATCGGCTTCGTCGCCGAGCGACTTGATCACCCCGGGTGCCACCGACAGCGACCAGTTGGCGACCTGCGTCGCCACATCGGCTTCCGACTTGCCAACCGCGCTGGCGGTTTCGCCCAGCAGCGTTTCGAACCGGGCGAAGGTTTCGACCTCTGCGGTCAGTTCGCGGGCGTTGTAGGGCGTGAGGCCGAGCACATCGGTATAGCGGGTGCGCTTGGCGTCGGGCAGTTCGGGCAGGCTCGCGCGGCATTCGGCGAGGAAATCCTCCTCCAGCACGAGCGGCAGCAGATCGGGATCGGGGAAGTAGCGATAATCATGCGCGTCTTCCTTGCTGCGCATGGTCCGCGTGGTGCCGGTGCCCGGATCGAACAGCCGCGTTTCCTGCACCACGGTGCCGCCATCCTCGAGCAGATCGACCTGGCGCTGAGCCTCGAATTCGATCGTCTGCATCACGAAACGCACCGAATTGACGTTCTTGGTCTCGGTCCGGATGCCCAGTTCGGGATCGCCGACCTTGCGCACGCTGACGTTGACGTCGGCGCGCATCGAGCCTTCTTCCATGTTGCCGTCGCACGATCCGACATAGCGCAGGATGCTGCGCAGTTTGCGGACATAGGCACCCGCTTCGGCGGGCGAGGTCATGTCGGGGCGGCTGACGATCTCCATCAGCGCCACGCCGACGCGGTTGAGGTCGACATAGGACATCGTCGGATGCTGGTCGTGCATCAGCTTGCCCGCATCCTGCTCGATATGGATCCGCTCGATCCCGATGATCTTGTCCTCCGGGATCCCGGCCTTTTCGTCCGCATCGATCAACAGCTGCCCCTCGCCCACGATCGGGTGGTAGAGCTGGCTGATCTGATAGCCCTGCGGCAGATCGGCGTAGAAGTAGTTCTTGCGGTCGAACCGCGAGTATTTGTTGATCTGCGCCTCGATCGCCATTCCGGTGCGCACCGCCTGGCGGACGCATTCGGCGTTGAGCACGGGCAACATCCCGGGCATCGCCGCATCGACGAGGCTGACCTGCGTGTTGGGTTCCGCCCCGAAAACGGTGCTGGCGCCGCTGAACAGCTTGGCATTGGAGGTGACCTGCGCATGGACCTCGAGGCCGATCACGACCTCCCATTCGCCCGTGGCGCCGTGGATGCGGTAAGTGCTCATGTCCAATCCCGTTTCAATCCAGCGGTGTTCGCCAAGCCATAGAAAAAATAGTCGTCACGGTTCTCGGATCGCAAAGCTCTCAAAACAACCACGTCATCCCAATCCTCGTGCCTCGGTGACATTTCGATTGTGGTACCAGCGTACTTTCCATCAAGTGCGCTACCCCGCCAACCGAGAATGCCACCAACCAGCTGCACACCGGCCTCAGCGATCTCGATTGTAAACTCAGGCGCCAACTCTCCGTCCACCGTCTCGTCGAATCCCCAACCGTCAATCGGTTTGACAGTCACGGACCCCAACGACTTCACCACCAACGCTCCGGCGTTGCAGCGAAACCGGCGCGCTGTTCGATCGCCAGCCCGGCGTTGAGCACGCCCTGCTCGTCGAACGGCTTGCCGACCAGTTGCAGCCCCAGCGGCAGACCGTCGGCGTTCTGCATCGCGGGCACGCTCATCGCGGGCAGGCCGGCGAGGCTGGCGGGCACCGCAAAGACGTCGTTGAGATACATCGCGAGCGGGTCGTCGCTCTTGTCGCCGAGCGGGAAGCTGGCCGTCGGCGTGGTCGGCGCGAGGATCAGGTCGCATTGCGCCCACGCCTGCTCGAAATCGCGCGCCACCAGCGCCCGGACCTTCTGCGCCTGCGTGTAATAGGCGTCGTAGAAGCCCGCGCTCAGCACATAGGTGCCGATCAGGATGCGGCGTTTGACCTCGTCGCCGAAGCCCGCCTCGCGGGTCTCGGCATACATGTCCTGCAGGCCCGCGCCATCGGGCAGGTCGCGCAAGCCATAGCGGACGCCGTCATAGCGCGCGAGATTGGACGAGGCCTCGGCGGGGGCGATGATGTAATAGGCCGGCAGCGCGTATTTCGTGTGCGGCAGCGAAACGTCGACGATCGTCGCACCCGCGTCGCGCAGCCATTCCTTGCCGCGTTCCCAGCTATCGAGGATCGCAGCATCGGTGCCTTCCATGCGGTATTCCCTGGGGATACCGATGGTCTTGCCCGCCAGATTGCCGTCGAGCCCGGCGGCCCAGTCGGGCACATCCATCTTCAGGCTCGTGGCGTCCTTGGCGTCGAACCCGGCCATCGCGCCGAGCATGATCGCGCAGTCTTCGACGCTGCGCGCCATCGGCCCGGCCTGGTCGAGGCTGCTGGCGAAGGCGACCACGCCCCAGCGCGAACAGCGGCCATAGGTCGGCTTGATCCCGCAGATGCCGGTGAAGGCGGCGGGCTGGCGGATCGAACCGCCGGTGTCGGTGCCGGTGGCGGCAGGCGCGATCCGCGCGGCGACTGCCGAGGACGAACCGCCAGAGGAGCCGCCCGGGCTCATCGGCGCATTGGTGCCCGCGCGGCGCCAGGGCGAGGAGACATTGCCGAAATGACTGGTCTCGTTGGACGAACCCATCGCGAACTGGTCGAGGTTGAGCTTGCCCAGCATGCCCGCGCCCGCATCCCACAGCTTTTGGCTGACGGTGCTTTCGTAGCGCGGCACGAAGCCTTCGAGGATATGGCTGGCGGCGGTGGTCTGCACGCCATGGGTGCAGAACAGGTCCTTCATCCCGATCGGCACGCCCGCCATCGCGCCCAGCGGCTTGCCCGCGGCGCGGGCGGCATCGACCTTGCTTGCCGCATCCAGCGCGTGATCGGGGGTGGTGACGATAAAGGCGTTGAGCGCGGCGGCACCGGCGACCGCGGCGTTGAACGCCTCGGCCACTTCGCGCGCGGTGAATTCGCCCGACGCCACTCCATCACGGAGCGGCTTGATGCCAAGCTGGGTAAGGTCGGTCATTCGATCACCTTGGGTACGGCGAAAAAGCCGTGTTCGGCCGCGGGGGCGTTGGCGAGGATGTCCTCGCGCCGCCCGCCGCCGGTCAGCGGATCGGCATCGACGACATCGTCGCGCAGCCGCAGGCTGTTGGGGATGACCGCGGTCATCGGCTCGATTCCCGAGACATCGACCTCGCCCAGCTGCTCGACCCAGTCGAGGATCTGGCTCAGCTCGGGGGCCATGCGTTCGAGCTCGCCATCGCTCATGCGGATGCGCGCGAGCGAGGCGATCTTGGTGACTGTAGCTTTATCGACGGACATGAGCGCGCGTTAGCGGCGCGCGCCCACCGCTTCAAGCGGCGATCGCGTGGGCTTTTACTGGATCGGCGCGGGCGCGGGCTGGATGCCGTCTTGCGGCGAGGCCTGTCCCTCGGGAGCGGAGGGATCGCCGGTCATGCCGCCGGGACCACCCATCTGCATCGCCTGCTGCAGCGTCGCGAGGCGGCGCTCGAAATCGGGCATGGTCATGAAATCGACCAGTTCCACCTCGAAGGTCAGCGTCTCGTTGGGCGGGATCACCACATTGCCTTGCGGATCGGTGCGCCCTTCGGCGCCGTAACCCGCGCTGGCGGGAATGGTGAGGCGATAGGTGCCGCCCTTCTGCATCTGCTGCGCGCCTTCGGCGAAGCCGGGGACCATGCGGTCGAGCGGGAGCGGATTGCCCTCGGGGAAGATGCCCTCGATCGGGAGCGGGATATCCTGCGACTGGTCGAACACCGAACCGTCTTCCAGCGTGCCGGTGTAGCGGACGAACACCACATCGGTGGCGGCCGGGTTGGGGCCGCTCCCCGCAGTCAGCGTGTCGACGTCGACACCCTTGGGCGCGGCGTACCAGGCCAGCGCGGCCGCAGCCAGAACTGCCAGAACGATGCCGATCCACAGCTTGGTGAGCGAGCCTTTGGCGATGGGCTGCAACGGTACGCGGGTGACTTCGGTCATGATGTGTCCCGGAAAAGCGAGAGGAAAACTGGAATGCGAAAGGGCGCGGATAGCGATCCGCGCCCTCATGGCTTAGCTTGGCAAATGCTTCAAGTCCGGGGCTTCAAGTCCGGCGCATGGCGCGCCGGATCATTTTCAGCCGTCGCGTTCCATCCGCTTGCGATCCATCTTGCGCGCGCGGCGCACGGCGGCAGCCTTTTCGCGGGCGCGCTTCTCGCTGGGCTTCTCGTAATGGCGACGCAGCTTCATCTCGCGATAGACGCCTTCGCGCTGCAGCTTCTTCTTGAGCGCGCGCAAAGCTTGATCGACATTGTTATCGCGAACCATGATCTGCATAAATTCAAACACCTTGCTAAGCGGGCCAGAGCCCGCCGCGGCGGGGTATGCCTCCTTGAAAACCGGGTCGGAAAGACCGTCTCGTCGAATCAACGAAGACTGCGCCGAATCCGTTCCGGACCGGCAATAACGCTCGCCACATAAACCCGCCCCCGACGGAATGCAAGCGTGCCTGCACCCCGCTGCTACAACGGGCCGCTCTATCGGGCCGCTGCGGCTTTTCACTTGCGCCATGCGCGGCTAAGGCAACAGCCATGTCCACCCTCTCCCCCTTCGTCGCTACCGTCAACGTCGCCATCGGCGGCGCCTTCGGTGCCGCGCTCCGCTATCAGATGGGCCGCGCGATGACCGGCTGGCTCGGCGCACCCGCCATGTCGCTCTTTCCCTGGGCGACGCTGGCGGTCAACGCGCTGGGGAGCCTGCTCATCGGGCTGCTGTTCGGCTGGCTGGCGCGCGCGGGGCAGGGTGGCGATCAGCTGCGCCTGCTGCTCGGCGTCGGTCTGCTCGGCGGCTTCACCACCTTCAGCGCCTTCAGCCTCGAACTGGTGGTGCTTATCGAACGCGGCCAGTTCACCATCGCCGCGCTTTACGCCTTTCTTTCCATCGCGCTGGGGGTCACCGGCCTGTTCTTCGGCCTGACTCTTACGAGGATGTTCGGATGAGCGCCACCGATACCCCCCAGTCTGACGCCACACAGTCTGACGCTCCCCAGTTCGATGTCCGCCAGTTCACCGTCGGTCCCGACGACAACGGCATCCGCCTCGACCGCTGGTTCAAACGCCATCTGCCGCAGATCGGCTTCAACACGGTCAGCCGCTGGGCGCGCACCGGCCAGATCCGGGTCGATGGCAAGCGCGCCAAGCCCGACGACCGGCTCGAAACCGGGCAGCAATTGCGCGTCCCCCCCGGCGGCGAAAGCGAGAACCGCACACCGCGCGAGAAGCCCGAGCTGAGCGCCGAGGACATCGAGCAGGCCGAGGCGATGGTCATTTTCGAGAACGAGGCGGCGATCGTCCTCAACAAGCCGCCCGGCCTCGCCACGCAAGGGGGGACCAAGACCACCCGCCATGTCGACGGGTTGCTCGATGCCTTCGTCGAAGGCGACGGCCCGCGCCCGCGGCTGGTCCACCGGCTCGACAAGGACACCAGCGGCGTGCTGCTGATCGCGCGCACCCCGGGCAGCGCGGCGCATTTCTCGCGCCGTTTTTCCGGGCGCAGCGCGCGAAAAGTCTATTGGGCGCTTGTGGTCGGCGTCCCCGACGTCCGCGAGGGCACCATCGAGGCGCCGCTCGCCAAGCAGCCGGGCACCGGCGGCGAGAAGATGCATGTCGACGAGGAAAACGGCCAGATCGCCAAGACCCGCTATCGCGTGGTCGAAACCGCCGGCCGCAGGGCCTCCTGGCTCGAACTCGAACCGCTGACCGGGCGCACCCACCAATTGCGTGTCCATTGCGCGGCGATGGGCAATCCGATCGTCGGCGATGGCAAATACGGCGGACAGGATGCCTTCCTCACCGGGAGCATCAGCCGCAAGATGCATCTCCATGCACGGCGCCTGGTGATCGGTTCGCCCGGCGGCGGCAAGATCGATGCGGTGGCCGAGCTGCCCGAGCATTTCGCCGCGACGATGGAACAGATGGGTTTCGACCTCACGCTGACCAACGCCGAACCGCTGCGCGACGAACCCCCGCCCAAATCGCGCGAGGAGAAGAAGCAGGCCGCGCGCCAGCACGCCAAGTCGATCCGCAAGGACCAGCGCGGCGAACGGCGCGGGCGCCGCAACGCGGTCGACGCCAAGGGTCCGGCGAAGGGCGCCGCCAAGGGTGCGGGCAAAGGCCCGGGCAAGCCCGCCGGTCGAGGCAAGCCCGCCGGAAAGGGTCCCAGGGCTGGCGGCGCCAAGCCGGCTCGCGTCAAACGTCCCAGCCCGAAGAAGCCGCGAGACAACGGATGACGCGGCTGGCGGTGTTCGATTGCGACGGGACGCTGGTCGATGGCCAGGCCTCGATCTGCGAGGCGATGGAAGCCGCTTTCGCCGGAGCCGACCTGCCCTGCCCGCCACGCGCGCAGGTGCGCCGCGTGGTCGGGCTCAGCCTGCCGCAGGCAATGATCCAGCTCGCTCCCGAGGCCAGCGAAAATCAGCGCTCCGAAATCGTCAGCGGCTACAAGAGCGCCTTCTTCAACGCACGCACCGAGGGGCGGCTGAGCGAGCCGCTGTTCGAGGGGATGCGCGAGCTGCTCCAGCGGCTGCACGCAGCCGGCTGGCTGCTCGGCGTCGCCACCGGCAAGAGCGACCGCGGGCTCACATCCTGCCTCGCGGGGCACGAGATCTCCGAACTCTTCGTCACGCTCCAGACCGCCGACCGCCACCCGTCCAAGCCGCATCCCGCGATGCTCGAAGCCGCCTTGTTCGAAGCGGGCGTCGAAGCTGGCGCTGCGGTGATGATCGGCGACACCAGTTTCGACATGGAAATGGCCAGCGCCGCCGGGGTGCGCGCGATCGGCGTCGACTGGGGCTATCACGCGCCCGAGGAACTGCTCGCTACCGGCGCAACCGGCGTAGCGAGCGACATGCAGGCGCTCGAAGCGCTGCTCGGGGACCCGGCGCATGGCTGAACACGATCCCGGCACCGATTCTGCCCCCGCCCGCGATCCAGCAATGGGGCGTTACATGGCGCTCCACCTCGTCCGGCTGGCCTGCATCTTCGTGGTGATGTTCGGCCTGCTCATTCAGGAGAACCGGATCGAAGGCCCCGCGCTGCTCGGCTTCGCGCTGCTGGTCGGCGGGGCGCTGGGCTTTTTCTTCCTGCCGCACACGCTCGCCAAGCGCTGGAAAAGTCGCGACGAATGAAGCGTTTCTATTCCGAGGTTACCATCACCGACGAGAGCGACGGCTGGACCGTCCGGCTCGATGGTCGTCCCATCAAGACGCAGGGCGGGCAGCCCCAAGTGCTGCCAACGCCGAAGCTTGCCGAACTGCTCGCCGCCGAATGGCGCGGCCAAGGGGAAACGCTCGACCCCAAGCGCTTCGTCCATCGCGATCTGGCCGACTATGCGATCGACATGGTTGCACGCGATCCCGATCCGGTCCGCGACAATCTGCTCGCCTATGTCGAGACCGACACGCTGTGCTACCGCGCCGATCCTGACGAACCCTTCTGGCGCCGCCAGCAGCAGCAATGGGAACCGCTGGTCGCCGGGTTCGAGGCGCGTGAACAGGTTGTTCTGGAACGGGTGAGCGGAGTGATCCATCGCCCGCAGCGGCCCGAAACCCTGGCCGCCTTGCGCAAACGGCTGGGCCAATTCACGCCCTTCGAACTGGCCGCACTCGAAACGCTGACCTCGCTCGCAGCCTCGTTGTGCGTGGGCCTGTCGGTGCTCGACGCCGAGGCCGATGCGCGGGCGCTGTGGGATGCCGCCAATCTGGAAGAGGACTGGCAGATCGAGCAATGGGGCGCCGACGAGGAAGCGCAGGAGCAGCGCGGTCAGCGGACAAAGCAATTCCTCGCGGCGCTGGACTTCGCCCGCGCCGCTGCCGTTTAAGCCTGGCTTAGCCGATCCAGGCCGCGACCTGGCCGGCGACATCGTTCGCCGCCTGGTTGAGCGCCACGCCCACAGGCCCCGCCTCGGCGGGAACGCCCGGCACCACCGCCTCGAACCGCCGCGTGGTCACCGAAGTGCCCTCGCCCTTGCGGACCGCGTCGAAGCTGACCACCACCGAACCTGTCGCCACATCGTAGCCGAATTCGCGCAGCACACCGCCCAGCCGCGAATCCGCCAGCACGCCGGGATCGTCGCCATCGATGACCACGCGGTTTCTGCGGGTGCGGATGGTCTCGGCCAGCAGGCGGCGGAACAGGCGGGCGGGTTTCTCGACCCAGACCGCATCCTTGAGATAGGCGATTTCGGTGTCGGTGACCTGCACCGGGACGCGGGTTACGTCGAGCCGCGCGGGCACCTCGAATTCGTTCAGCACCAGCGCGGTGTTTGCATCGCCGCTCGCTCCCGCACCGGCTGGTGCAGTAGCCGTCGCGGTCAGCGTCAGCAGGCTGGGCGGCGCGTCCGCGCCGAAACTGATGCAGCCGGTCAGCGCCAGCGCGGGCGCCAGGCAGGCGAGGAATTTGGCACGGATCATGGCGTGTCTCACGGTTCGTAATCGGGCAGGGGCGGCCCGCCCACCAGGGCGCCAACGCCCTCATCCTCGATCGTTTCGGTGATATCGCGCAGCGACTTGCTGGTGGCGCGCAAATCGCGCAGCGTCGCTTCGGCGGCCGGCAGCGTGCTTTCGGTCAGCTGGCGGGTGACGGGGCGCGCCTCTTCGAGCGTCTGTTCGAGCGCCGCAGCCGCGCCGCTGGCGGAGTCGAGCGTTTTGCGCAATTGCTGCGATATCGCCACGCCTTCCTGGTTGATCAGGCGATCGGTGGTGGCGGTCACCTTCTCGAACTGGTCGAGCGCCTCGCTCGATTCGCGCAAGGTGACCTGCAGCTCGAGCATCGTGCGCTCGATCTGCGGGGTCGCGCGGGCGAAATCCTCGGTCATCGCATTGGTGTTGGCGAGAATGCCCGCCAGCTCGCCCTGGTTCTCGTCCGAGAGCAGCGAGGTCAGCCGCTCGGTCAGCGTCGCCAGCCGTTCGAGCAGCAGCGGCGCATTGGCGAGAATCTCGCCGAACCCGCCCGCCTTGGGGGGGATGATCGGGACGCCTTCGGTGCAGGCGGTGGTTTCGCAGGTGATCGGCGGCTGGCCGCTGCGCGCGCCGTCGAGCATGATGGTCGAGACGCCTGTGAAGCTGGACTGGATGGTCGCGGTGGTTCCGACCAGGATCGGCACCTCGTTTTTCACCTTGATCCGCACACGCACGAATTCGGGATCCTTGTCCCACAACACGATCTCGCTGACCTGCCCCACAGGGACACCGGCAAAGGAGACCTGCGACCCGGTGGCGAGACCCGCGACCGAAGTCTTGAAGAAGATGTCGTATTCGTCCTGGTCGCCCTGCCCCAGCCGCGCGATCCAAACGATGGCCAGCGCCAGCGCAGCGAGCAGCAGCAGCGTCACCGCCCCTACCCATACATGATTGGCCCGCGTTTCCATTGCCTCGCCTATGCCTTCCTATCCGGCGCGTTGTCCAACGCTTTGAGGGTCTGCGCGGCGATGGGCGTGTCCATATGCTTGCGCAATTCCTCGAGCGCCTGCGCGCTGAGCGCCGCGCGTCCGCGCGGGCCGTTGAAATATTCCTGGATCCACTCGTGATCGAGCGCCATCAGATTGGGCACGGTGTCGACCGCGATCACCTTCTTGTCGGCGAGCACCGCCACCCGGTCGCAGATCGCGTGGAGCGTGTCGAGATCGTGGGTGATCAGGAACACGGTCAGCCCGAGCGTTTCCTTGAGCTCCAGCGTCAGCCGGTCGAAGGCCGCCGCCCCGATCGGGTCGAGCCCCGCGGTCGGTTCGTCTAGGAACAGCAGCTCGGGATCGAGCGCCAACGCCCGCGCCAGACCGGCGCGCTTGCGCATCCCGCCCGACAGCTCGGAGGGATACTGGTTCACCGCTTCTGCGGGCAGGCCCGAGAGCAGCACCTTGAAGCTGGCGATATCCTTGCGCAATTTGTCCGACAGTTCAGGGTAGAACTGCTTGAGCGGAACCTCGACATTCTCGCCCACCGTGAGCGTCGAAAACAGCGCGCCGCCCTGGAACAGCACGCCCCAGCGGTCGCGGACGCCCAGCACCTCGTCGGGCTGCGAATTGGTGAGCGAGCGGCCGAACACCTCGACTTCGCCCTCGGTCGGCGGCTGCAGGCCGATAATCGAGCGCATCAGCACCGATTTGCCCGAACCCGAGCCACCGACCACACCGAGGATTTCGCCGCGCCGCACCTCGAGATCGAGGTTCTCGTGAACCACATGGTCGCCGAAGCGATTGACCAGTCCCTTGACCACGACGGGATGCTCGCCGCGATACCGCTCGTGGCGCCCGGGGCGGTTGCTGTCCTCGCCCATCAGGCCCATCCCAGCTTGGTGAAGAAGACCGCAAAGAATGCGTCGATCACGATCACCGCGAAGATCGCCGAAACCACCGCCAGCGTGGTGCGCAGACCCACCTGCTCGGAATCGCCCTTGACCTGCATGCCGTGATAGCAGCCCGCCAGCCCGACGATCAGCCCGAACACCGGTGCCTTGATCAGCCCGACCCACAGATCGTAGATCGGCACCACATCCTGGATCCGCTCGAGGAAATTGAGGAACGGGATGCCGAGCGCGAAATTCGAGATGGTCGCACCGCCGACAATCGCCATAACCGAAGCGTAGAAACCCAGCAGCGGCATCATCAGCGTGGCGGCGAGAATGCGCGGGATCACCAGCGCCTCCATCGGCGCAATGCCGATCGTTCGCATGGCATCGACTTCCTCGGTGAGCCTCATGGTGCCGATCTGCGCGGCGAAGGCCGAGCCAGAACGCCCCGCGACCATGATCGCTGTCATCAGCACGCCCAGTTCGCGCAGTGTGATCCGCCCGACCAGATTGACCGTCAGCGTCTCGGCGCCGAATTGCGACAGCTGCACGGCGCCCTGCTGGGCGATAACGATGCCGATCAGGAAGCTCATCAGCCCGACGATGGGGAGCGCGGCCACGCCGACCAGTTCCATCTGGCGCACCAGCGCCTTGCCGCGAAACCGGCCGGGATGACGGATCAGCGTGCCCGAGGCCGAGAGGATCGCACCCAGAAATCCGAGCACGCCATAGATGCCCGCGCGCGCGCCATAGACTTTCTCGCCGGTACGCGCAGTGATCCGCTTCCACACCGCATCGCGCGGTGCGGCCAGCTTCAATCCGCCTCCGAGGCCGCAGACCGCATCCATCAACCTTGTCGCGCGTTCGCTGGCGCCGACCACTTCGGCATCGAGCCGTTCGGCCAGGTCACAGGCAACCCAGGCCCCGACGGTGTCGATTTCGCTGACCTCGCTCAGATCGATCCGCGTCACCGGCCCATCGATACCGCGCAGATCCCGCTCGAGCGCGCCGATCGAAGACACCAGCCACGGACCCGACAGCGCCAGCGTGCCGTGTCCTTCTCCCTCCTCGGAGATCGTGAATGCGGCTTCGCTGTCCATATGCGCCAGCCTATGCGGATAAATCTCGCGCGCCACAAGGCGCACGCTGCTTGCAGAGGCTGGTTGCGGGCAGTTGTTGCCGCGAGTTGTTGCCTAGGGCCAGACCCGCTGGCAAAGGCTCCAGCCATGAGCACCGAACTGCCGACCACATTCGACCCCGCCGATATCGAGGCGCGCTGGTATTCCCACTGGGAGGAGAACGGGCTGTTCCGCCCCGACCGCGCTGGCGCGCAAGCCTACACCATCGTCAACCCGCCGCCCAACGTGACGGGCAGCCTGCATATCGGCCACGCGCTCGACAACACGCTGCAGGACATCATGATCCGCTACGAGCGGATGCGCGGCAAGGATGCGCTGTGGGTGGTCGGCACCGATCATGCCGGGATCGCCACCCAAATGGTGGTCGAACGCCAGCTCGAGGCGGCGCAGGACAAGCGCACCAATTATTCGCGCGATGATTTCATCGCCAAGGTGTGGGAGTGGAAGGACGAAAGCGGCGGCACGATCACCCGCCAGCTGCGCCGGCTCGGCTGCTCGATGGACTGGTCCCGAGAGCAGTTCACGATGGACGAGCATTTCTCGAAAGCCGTGCTCAAGACCTTCGTCGACCTCCACCGCGACGGGCTGATCTACCGCGACAAGCGGCTGGTGAACTGGGACCCCAAGCTGAAAACCGCGATCTCCGATCTCGAGGTCGAGAACCGCGAGACGAACGGCCAGATGTGGCATTTCAAATACCCGCTCGCCGACAATGCGACCTACACCTATGTCGAGCGCGACGAGGATGGCGCGATCGTGCTCGAGGAAGAGCGCGACTATATCTCCATCGCCACCACGCGCCCGGAAACGATGCTGGGCGATGGCGCGGTAGCGGTCCATCCCGGCGACGCGCGCTATGCCTCGCTGGTTGGTAAATTGTGCGAGATCCCGGTGGGGCCCAAGGAGCACCGCCGCCAGATCCCGATCATCACCGACGAATACCCCGATCCCGATTTCGGGTCGGGCGCGGTCAAGATCACCGGCGCGCACGACGAGAACGACTATGGTGTCGCGCAGCGCAACGGCATTCCGATGTATCGCCTGATGGACGAAGTCGCCGCGATGCGCAGCGACGGTGAGACATACGCCGAAACCTCGAAGCGCGCCCGTGCCCTCGCTCGCGGCGAAGCGGCAAGCGCGGCGGACATCGACGCCATGAACCTCGTGCCCGAAGAATACCGCGGTCTCGATCGCTACGAAGCGCGCAAGCGGGTGGTCGCCGATATCGATGCCGAAGGGCTGATGATCGGCGTCGAGGACAAGGTCATCATGCAGCCCTACGGCGATCGCGGCGGGGTGGTGATCGAACCGATGCTGACCGACCAGTGGTATGTGAACGCTGGCGAACTGGCCAAGGCCCCGATCGCGGCGGTGAAGAGCGGCGAGGTCGAGATCGTCCCCAAGGCCTGGGAGAAGACCTTCTTCAACTGGATGGAGAACATCCAGCCGTGGTGCGTCAGCCGCCAGCTGTGGTGGGGTCACCGGATTCCGGCGTGGTACGACGAGAGCGGCAAGGCTTATGTCGCGATGACCGAAGCCGAAGCGCGCGAGCAGGCGGGCGACGGCGTCGAGCTGACCCGCGACGAGGACGTGCTCGACACCTGGTTCTCCAGCGCGCTCTGGCCCTTCGCCACGCTCGGCTGGCCGGACAAGACCGACTTGGTCGAGAAGCACTATCCCAACGATCTGCTCATCTCCGGCTTCGACATCCTGTTCTTCTGGGATGCGCGGATGATGATGATGGGGCGGCACCTGACCGGCCAGAACCCCTGGCCCAAGCTCTACCTCCACGGGCTGGTGCGCGCTGCCGATGGCCAGAAGATGTCCAAATCCAAGGGCAATGTGGTCGATCCGCTGGGGCTGATCGAGCGCTATGGCGCCGACGCGCTGCGCTTCTTCATGGCGGCGATGGAGAGCCAGGGCCGCGACATCAAGATGGATGACCGCCGGGTCGAGGGCTACCGCAATTTCGCGACCAAGCTGTGGAACGCGACCCGCTTCTGCCAGGCCAACGGCATCGGCGCGAGCACGCAGATCGCCGCACCGCAAGCCACGCTGGCGGTGAACAAGTGGATCATCGGCGAGGTCGTGGAAACGCAAGGCTCGCTCGACCGCGCGCTCGCCGAGCTGCGTTTCGATGCTGCCGCCAACACGATCTACCACTTCGTCTGGGATCGGTTCTGCGACTGGTACCTGGAGCTCATCAAGCCGGTTTCGGGGGCGCAGATCGACGCCGAGACCAAGACCGTCGCCGGCTGGGCGCTCGACCAGATCCTCGTCATGCTCCACCCCTTTATGCCCTTCATCACCGAAGAACTGTGGAGCAAGCAGGGCGACCGGTCCGACTACCCGCTGATCACCGCGAAATGGCCCGAGCCCGAGGCCGAGGTGGACAAGGCCGCCAAGGCCGAGATCGATTGGCTGATCGCGCTGACCGGTGCGGTCCGCGCCGCCAAGAACGAGCTCGGCATCCCGCCCGGTGCCAAGCTGGCGGCCTATTGCGCCGCGCCCAGCGCGCTGGCGAAGACGGTGGTCGAGGGCAATCCGGCGGCGATCGAGCGGCTGGCGCGGCTGACTCCGGTGCATTTCGCCGAAGCGCCCTCCGGGCCGGCGATGCAGATCGCGGCGGGCGAGGATGGCTTCGTCATCCCGCTCGAGGGCGTGATCGACATCGCCGCCGAACAGGCGCGTCTGGAAAAGGCGCTGGTCGTCTCGCGCAAGGAGGCGGGATCGCTCGCGGGTCGGCTCGGCAACGCCAGCTTCGTCGAACGCGCCAAGCCCGAAGCGGTCGAGAAGGCGCGCGGCGATCTGGCGCACCACAGTGCCGAAGTCGATCGGCTCGAGGCGGCGCTGGCCCGGCTAGGGTAACTGCCGCGGGTTCGCGTTTTCCTACAGCGATCATATCTGCCATAAAGCGGATGTGAGGCGCTCCGCCAAGCTGGCAAGGGGGGGGCTACTAACCCGCCAAGTGTCACCCAAGCGGGAAATAATCTCGCGAAAACAACTGGCTGGTTCGTTCGTTAGGGTGACACCGCCGTCACCCACTGTCACCCTCTTGGGAAATTTCTGGAAAGCCATGTGAACCTTACGCTCGCGACTGACGACACCGGGGGACCGGAGATTTTCTCCTCGCTGCAGGGCGAAGGTCCGTCCGCCGGAATGCCGGTCGCCTTCATGCGGCTGTCGCGCTGCAACCTCGCCTGCGTCTGGTGCGACACCGCCTACACCTGGCACTTCACCGGCGACGCCAGAAAGTTCGGGCGCCCCCACCGTTCCGACCCGACCTACGAACGCGGCCCCAACCAGGTCAAGCTGCCCGTCGCCGAGGTGGCGGAGCGGATTGCCGGACATGGTCAGAAGCGGCTGGTGGTCACCGGCGGCGAACCGCTGCTGCAGGCCGCGTCGCTGGCCGAATTGCTCGAACTGCTTCCAGACATGGTGGTGGAGATCGAGACCAATGGCACCACCAAGGCGCCGCCGCGGCTCGATATCCGGGTCGACCAGTACAATGTCAGCCCCAAGCTGGCGCACAGCGGCAATCCGCCCGAACTCGCGCTGATCGCCGAGCGGCTGCACGCCTATGCCGGCGATCCGCGCGCCTGGTTCAAATTCGTGGTGGCCGGGCCCGGGGATGTCGCCGAGGCGGCGGCGCTGGTCCGGAGCCATGCGATCCCGCCTGCCAAGGTGTTCCTGATGCCCGAAGGCACCGACAGCGCCACGCTGCGGACGCGCGAGCGTTGGCTGGTGCCGCTATGCCTCGAGCACGGCTTCCGGATGAGCGACCGGCTGCATATCCACCTGTTCGGCGATACCCGCGGGACCTGACCCCAGGCCTAGCCTTGGGCGCGCCAGCGCTGGACGACGCGCTCGACCGCTTCCTCGTCGCCGCCGCTGCTGTTCCACAATTCGACAAAGCTGGGATCGTCCGAGGCCGGACGCTTGGATTCCTCCAGATTGTCGAAGCGCACCCGGATCGGGATCGCGACGCCCTCGCCGCAGATGATGCATTCGCGGTTGCGCAACGCCGGTATCGCATCGAGAAAACCGCGCGCGCCCTCGGGCATGGCGGCTTTCACGAAAGCCTGGTCGCGGTCGTTGTTGAGCCGCATCGAAATGATCGTGCCGCATTGCGACAGCACGCCTTCGGCGAGGTCGGAGGGGCGCTGGGTGATGAGGCCCAGGCTGATGCCGTATTTGCGACCTTCCTTGGCGATCCGGCTGAGCACCTTGCCCACGCTCGAACCGTCGGCGTTCTTCTCGTTGGGGACGTAGCGATGCGCTTCCTCGCAGACCAGCAGCACCGGGCGGGTCTTTTCCTCGCGGCCCCAGATCGCGAAGTCGAACACCAGCCGGCTGAGCACCGCGACCACCGTGGCGGTGATGTCGGATGGCACGCCCGAAACGTCGATGATCGAGATCGGCTTGCCGTCGCCGGGCATGCGGAAAATCTTGCAGATGAAATCGGCCATGGTGTCGGCCACCAGCATCCCTGAAAACATGAACTGGTAGCGGGGATCGGATTTGATCTCGTCCAGCTTGTTCTTGATCCGCATGTAGGGGGCCGAATTGGTGGCCTTGTCGAGCTTGCCCTTCGCATCCTGAAGCGCGGTGGAGAGGTCCGACAGCAGATAGGGAATGGGCGAATCCACGGTGATCTTGCCCATCTGTTCGGCCAGCCGGCTCTTGCCGCGCGCATGCAGCAGGCAGCGCGCGAGAATATCGGCATCGACCTGCCGCTCGTTGCCCGCGCTGGTGAGCAGCACTTCGCAATGCTCCTCGAAATTCATCAGCCAATAGGGCATCTGCAGGTTCGACACGTCGAGGATCACGCCGGTCTGGCGGAAGGCCGCCGAATATTCGCCATGCGGGTCGATCATGACGATATGGCCTTCGGGCGCCGCCTCGCAGATCCGGTGGAGAATCAGCGCAGCGCTGGTCGATTTGCCGGTGCCGGTCGATCCCAGCAACGCGAAATGCTTGCCCAGCATCGCATCGATATAGAGGCCCGCGCGGATGTCCTTGGTCGGATAGACCTTGCCGATCGTAATCGCGCTGCGGCCATCGCTGGCGTAGACCTGCTTGAGATCCTGGGTCGTGGCCGGAAAAATCTTGGCACCGGGGATCGGGTAACGGGTAACCCCGCGCTTGAAGCTGTGGAGCTTGCCGGTAAGCCGCTCTTCGGCACCTTCGCCGAGGAAATCGATATTGGCGACGACCGAGCCGCTGACCTGGCGGTCCTGCTTCTGGTTGCGGACATTTGCGAGCAGCCAGCCGTCTCCGACGCGGATCTTGATCTGGCTGCCGACCTGGCCCGCCATTGCGATTGCCGGGTCCTCGTCCTGCATGCATTCGTTGAGACGCTGCAGGTCGATCGAGATGCGCGAGCCCGAACCGGCGATCTCGAGCACCTGACCGATCGGGAGCACAGCGTTGTCGACCCCGTCATTGCCGCCGCCACCGCCGCCGCCACGGCGCTCGGCCTGGGCGACTTCCTTGTGCTCGGCATGCCGGGGCTGCGCGGCAGCGGGGCGCGGCGGGGGCGCATCGCCGTGCGCGGTGGTCTCACGGACCGGCTCGGATCTCGGACGCACCGGCGCCGGGCGGCGGAGTTCCGGATCGCGGCCGGGAACTCGGTCCTGCGCGCTGGACTGAGGCGATGCGGACTGGCGGAGCACCGGCGGACGCGGTGCGTCCTGCGTCGGCGCGTTACGCTGCGGAGCAGGACGTTCGGTCGGTGCCGCATATCCAGGGCGAGCGTCCTGCGGCGAGGGAGCGGCCCCGCCACGACGGATCCGATCGCGCAGCGCATTGCGCTGCGGCAACTCCGCCCCGCCTTCGTCGGTGGAGTCGGGGGCGCGGAAATTGTGATGGGACATATCGGTCATGAAGCTTCCGCTCGATCGGCTGTTGTATAAAATGGCCTAAGCGCTGGCGGTTAAAATGTGGTAACGATCGGGCTGGGTGCGGGGCACAAGCTCCGGAAAAATTGGCTAGATCATCGCGTAGAAACGCCCAGCGGCCCAGCCCATCCCGATCGAGAGCAGCACCGCGGAAAGGCCGTAATATAGCCCCCATTCATTGGCGGAATTCTCGATGAAGCGCTCGAACCCGACTTTGCGCACCGCGACTTCGGCCATCGCCGAGGCGATGACGCGGCCATCGGTCACGGCGAAGGTCTCGGCGGTATAGACCCCCGTGCTGACATTGGACGGCAGCGAGATGCGCGCCTGGTAGAGAACCTGCTCGCGCAATTCCACGCCGCCGACCAGTTCCTGATAGAGATCCTGCCGCGTCTTGAGATCGACCAGCCCGGCGGTGAAACGCGCCTGCTCTTCCGGGTCGATGACCCCGGTGGGCGATAGCTGGATATAATCGGTGCCGAATTCGTAGATCGCGGCGGTCTTCTGGTCGACGATCTCCTCGATCGGTCGCGAGGAAGCCACCGCGAAGAAAGACGGGACCGAGCGGAAGTCGGTGTTCTCGGCATTGACCCAGACGCCCGCGAACCGCGCCTTCTCGCGCAGCCGGATCGGTTCGGGCGGCCCCTTGAGCACGACGACGATGTCGTATTGCCCGCCTCCCCCTCGCCCGGCGGGATCGATGATCGCCCCGAACAGCAGCAATTCGGTGCCGGTGAAGCCCTGCCGCACCTGCACCTCGTGCTGCGACACTTCGGGCACCAGGATCGGATCCCGCTGGCCCGAGAGCATCATGGCGAACAGCAGGAGCAGCAGCACCCTCACAGCGGCGCGACCGTGTAGATTTCATCGGGCTGGACGAACAGGCCGAAGAACATCCGCAGGGCGATCGCAAGCACGATCGAGGCGAGGATCAGCCGGAGGATTTCCGGCTTTACCTTGGAGGCGACCTGCGTCCCCATCTGCGCCCCGGTGACCGAACCGATCAGCAGCAATCCGACCAGCACGATATCGACCGCCCTGGTGGTGAGCGAATGCATCATGGTGGTGGCGATGGTGACGAAGAGGATGTTGAACAGGCTGGTGCCGACCACGACGTTTGCGCTCATCCCGAGGATGTAGAGCATGGCGGGCACGAGGATAAAACCGCCGCCCACCCCCATCAACATGGTCAGGATGCCGACCAGAATGCCCAGGATCAGCGGCGCCAGCGGCGAAATGTAGAGGCCCGAGCGATAGAAGCGCCAGCGCATCGGCAGCGAGGCGACCAGCGGGTGGTGCCGACGCCGTTTGGCGACCGAACCGGAGGACTTGCCACGCAGCGCCTGGACCGCCTCGCGTGCCATCATCATCCCGATCGACCCGAGCAGGAGGACGTAGAGCGCGCTGATGACCACGTCGATCTGGCCCATCGCACGCAGCCAGCGGAACAGCAGCGAGCCGATGCCTGCGCCGATTATCCCGCCGACGACCATCACGCTGCCCATGCGATAATCCACCCCGGCGCGCTTGGAATGGGCGAATACGCCCGAGACGCTGGCGCCGGTGACCTGGGTCGAGGCGGAGGCGGCTGCCACCGTCGGCGGCACCCCGTAGAAAATCAGCAAGGGCGTGGTCAGGAATCCGCCGCCGACGCCGAACAGGCCGGAGAGAAGGCCCGTCACCAGCCCGAGCGCGACGATCCAGAGCCCGTTCACGGACAGGTTCGCGATGGGCAGGTATACGTCCATGTCCAGCCCCTATCCTAGCACGCCCCCCGATAAAAGCTGCGAGGCGTCAGAAAGAGGACGAAAGCGTCAGCGCGGCTCCCGAGGACGGTTTGGCATCGCCCGCGACCCGGAAGCGGCAATCCGCCGCCAACCGGACCGTACCGCCGCCAACGCGCAGATCCATGCTTGCAGTCGGTCCCGCGTCGAGCCGCTCGGTCCCCTCCTGCACCCCGCCCCATGCGCCGAGCCCCAGGGCGAGCGCCCCGTGCTCGAAACGCTTCGCGACGCTCTCGACCACCAGGCTGCCATCGGCGAAGGCGGTGGCGAACTCGCCCCCCACATAGCCCGCCTGCGCATAGCCGCGGACCCGGGTGTCGAGAGGCAAGGTCTCTTCGATTCCGGCGGTCACGAAAGCGGACGGACGCAGTTCGACCTTCTCGCCGAGACGCGAGAGGCGGACTTCGCCATGCGCGCGGAGCGGCAGCCCGGGCAGGGGCCGAATGGAGAACCCCGCAGCGAGATCCCCCTCGCGGGAATCGATCGCTCCGGTGGCGCGCAGATAGGCTTGCGGCAGTTGCGCTGTCCGCGATCCGAGATCGTAGCGCAGCACGGCTCCGAACTGGCTCTTGCCATAGGTCGGGGCGAGCGGTCCCGCGCCGGCATCGGGTCCCCCGCCTTCGCGCAGGAACAGCCAGCCATCGACCGAAAAACGCCGCGGTTCGATCGACTTGTCCGTTCTCGTCGGAAGGGAGAAGATAGCATTCTGCGGATTTGCTTGATCTGATTTCGATAGCGACTGTCGAGTGTTGCCTGCAATCGAGGGCAGTACGACGCTGGGAAGGACATTCGACTGCAGGCCGCTATACACCAGACCCCGACGGGCAAATCCGGAAGGGTCAGCCCACGGCGACACGGACGGTGCGATCATAGGGCGAGAAGATGGCCTCTCCTCGTTAGCGACCGTATTGGAAGTCGAGAATGCCCACCATGGAAGTGTCGAATTGGGGGGCTCCTCTCCACCACCATTCCTGATCGCATGATTTTGTTCAGCAGATCCTGCGAAGGACACCGAAATTTCGGCGATCTGATTCGGGGGCACCCAATAGCTGGCCCTCAGCCAGATCCAGAGCGCCAGCACCACCAGCATGAGCGCCAGCGGCTGACCGCGGAAGGGGCGTTTGTCCGGCAATGAGCCGAGGGTCGGTCGAGCAATCATGCCGTCCGGGATTCGTGCAGTTCGGACGCGGGATGGTGGGCGTGTTCGGTCTTGTCCCACCGCGCCTCCGCCCCGCTCAGGGTTGCGACATAGGCCACAATCGCGCGGCGGCCCGCCATGATCGCGACGACATTGGAAACCGGGATCCGCAGGATCGCCAGCAGCCCCTCGCGCCACCCAAACTCCCGGGTAGTAAATGCTGCGCGGACCAGCGCGCGCCAGACGAAGGCTATGCTGCAGATCACCAGCATAGTCGTGAGTAGCGGAGACGCTGCGACCGGCAGGAGTACACCGAACAAGGCGGCAATCCCGATGATACCCGACAGCACCACAAGCAGATAGGCCATCGCCAGAAGCAGTGCCGCGAACGGACCACGGCGGTCGCGCAGCTTCATCCACACGCGCAGTGTTCCTCCGTTCCAGCCCAGCCGATCCCAGCCCTGCAGCGCTATCCCGTGAATCCAGCGCGTTTTCTGGCGCACCGCAGTGTCGATCCGCGATGGAAAGTAGGCTCTCGTGGCGATCAACCGTCCGTCCCTGGTGCGCAGGCGCAGAAAGCGGTCGCGCCCGCCGATGGCGCTCACATTGAGACCGAACTCATAGTCTTCGGTCAGCGATTTTACCTCGAACGGTCCGCCTTCGCCGGACAACTCGGCCAGCCGTCCGAGCGTATCGCGTTCCACCGCGCAGCCTACTCCGGCGCCCGGAATGCCCGCACCCAGCGCATTGCGTACCACCATGACCTTGGCGTGCGCTTCGGCGAATTCGTCGCAATAATGACTGCCGACGAAGCGTGAGCCGCGCTGCGGCAGGGCGAGGACGGGCAGCTGGACGAATTCTGCATGGTCGAGCGCGGCGTCGAGCGCGGCGAGCGCGGCGGGATCGACCAGGTCTTCGGCGTCGTGAAGCACAACCATGCGGGCGCGCTGGAGAGTGCGCACTTCGTCAGCCACCAGCGCTGTATAAAGCGCGTTGAGGCAGTCGGCCTTGCAGGTTGGACCGTCGCGATCGTGGACTACCAGACGCACCCGCGCATCCGTCTGCGCGACGATGGACGCTGCGTCGAATGTGGCGCGATCGTTGCGATAGCAGCCGATGTAGAAGCGCGCTTCGGCCTGCGGCCAGGCCAGCAGCGCGTGGGTCAGCATCGGGCGGATAACGCGCGCCTCGTCCCACGCAGGCACGAAGATCGCCGCGATCCCGGAAAGCGGGCGCGCGTGCAATTGCGCTTCATCGACGTGTGGGGTCGCAACCTTTCCGCGAAGGCGCAGCCAGCCATAGGCCAGGTCCACGGCCAGTTCGTCCAGCGCACCGAGAATGAAAAAGAAGGTCGCGAAGAGGAACAGCTCGTGCTGAACCAGCGCAAGCCATTCGCCAGCACTCAGCTGAGCCAATAACCCCATCGCAAATCCTCCCGGGACTTACGTATAACCGACAGCGATTACTTGCAACGGATATGGACAGGATGAACTGTCAAAGGATTCAGAGAGAACCGCCCTGCCGTCGTATCAATCCGCTCCGATTCGGACCAAATAGCGCGGTCGAACAAACTTGTCGGTCGCGAATCGCGAGTGGTCGCCTTGCCGATGAGCCATGCCGGCGGGAAGACAAGCGGGGGCGGTTCCTTGCCCGCCCCCGTTTGGAATAGATGATCGAAGTCAGAAGCTCGCGCTGAGCGTCACCACGAAGGCATCGTCGACGAAATCGTAGAAGCCGACCGGAATGTCGCCCTCGGCGCCGACATAGGCGGCGCTGACCGACAGCGGACCATAGATTTCCGCTTCCGCGCCGATCGACCAGTCGAAAGCCTTGCTGTCGTTGGTGAAGGTCAGGAAGCCGTCGGTGTAACCGACATGGCCGATCAGGCTCACCGGAGTGCCGGGAATGCCCACTCCGAGATCGGTATAGATGTAGAAATTGTCGGTGCCGCCCAGCGAATCCTGTTCGGGCGCGTAGGCCACGCCGACGGTGGCTTCGGCGGGTCCCATGGCGAAGCCGACCGAGCCATAGACTTCGATGTAATCGAAATCACCCGGGCCAGCGTCAGGGTAGAGATAGCCGATCACCCCGACATCGGCGGAAAGACCGCTGGCGAATTCGCCGCTCCAGCCGCCATAGACATCGAGTTCGGTCGAACCGAAGCCAACCGTGGTCTCGTCGAGCGACGAGGCCCAGGTGCCGACGTAGAAGCCGGAATCGGTTGCCAGATCGAAACCGCCCTGGATGGCGATCTCGCCACCCGACAGGTCGACACCGCGGAAGCGGTATTCGCTTGCGAGCGCGACATTGGCCGAGATGGTGATCGGGCCCTGGGTGTCTGCCGCGACCTCGTCGGCCGGGTTGACGGTCTGCGCAAAGGCAGGAGCGGATAGGGTGAAACTCGCCAAGACGAGCGATGCGGCGAGGCCGCGCGAGGACGTGAGCATGACAGACTCCTGATGGTTGTCGCTTCGTCCCACCTGCAAACGACGTCGGGCCCGGGTTATGGTTCGGGTTCCTCTAACGTGTTCGCAACCATATTTCACAAACCAGCCAACGAAAGCAAGTTTCGCAGCGAGTATTACCGATTGAAGACCGACAGCGTGGTTTTTGTGCAACTGCGAAGGCGCAGGCGGTCCCCAAGACAGGCAGAGTGCAGTTGCCCGGCAGCCCGCGCGCGACTATGCGCCTTGCAGCGCTTTGTTTTGGCGCCATCTTAACGCCCATGCTCAACTCCATCCGCCAGATCTTCCGCAGGCCCAAGGCGCCGGTCAAGCTTACGGCGGTGCCCGAGGGCGAGCGCTATTACGTCGTCGGCGATGTCCACGGCCGCCTCGACCTGTTCGACGCGCTGCGCCGCGCGATCGAGGACGACGATGGCGCTTCGCAGCAAGCTGGCTCGACCGTTGTCCTGCTGGGCGACCTGGTCGATCGCGGCCCCCAGAGCGCGGGCGTCATCGCCGCAGCGCGCGAATGGCAGGGCCTCCGCCCGCTGCGCTGCCTCGCCGGCAATCACGAGGAGATGTTCCTCGAGAGCTTCGACGACAAGGACGTGCTGCGCCACTTCCTCAAGCATGGCGGCCGCGAGACCATCATGAGCTACGGCATCTCGCGCAAGGAACTCGACGCGCTGACGCTGGACGAACTGCGCGCAGAAATGGCACGCCTTGTCCCGGCAGGGCACCGCGACTTCCTCGAGTCCTTCGAGGAGCTGATCGTCGCCGGAGACTACGTCTTCGTCCACGCGGGCGTCGACCCCTTGCGCGCGATGGACGACCAGAGCCGCAGCGACCTGTTGTGGATCCGCGAGCGCTTCCTGCGCCATGTCGATCCGCTCAGCCATGTCGTCGTCCATGGCCACACCATCTTCGAGGACATCGAGGATCGCGGCCATCGCATCGGGATCGATACCGGCGCCTTTCGCACGGGCGTGCTGACCGCGCTGGTGCTGGACGGCACGCAGCGGCGCTATATCCAGGCGGTCGACATCGACGGCACGATCACCATCCGTCACACCGGGGGCATTTCATGAAGATCGCAATGGTTGGCTCGGGCTATGTGGGGCTGGTATCGGGGGCCTGCTTTGCCGATTTCGGCCACGAAGTGGTCTGCATCGACAAAGATCAGACGAAGATCGCGCGGCTGCGTGAGGGCGTGATGCCGATCTACGAACCCGGGCTCGACAAGCTGGTCGACAGCAACGTCAAGGCCGGGCGTCTGACCTTCACCACCGATCTGGCCGAAGGCATCGCCGGGGCGCAGGCGATCTTTATCGCGGTCGGCACCCCCAGCCGCCGCGGCGACGGCCATGCCGACCTGTCCTTCGTCTATGCGGTCGCCGAGGAAATCGGCGCGACCCTCTCCAACGACGCGGTGGTGGTGACCAAGTCGACCGTCCCCGTCGGAACCGGCGACGAGGTCGAGCGCATCCTCGCCGACAGCGGGACCACACATCGCTTCGCGGTGGTCTCCAACCCGGAATTCCTGCGCGAGGGCGCCGCGATCGGCGATTTCAAGCGCCCCGACCGGATCGTCATCGGCGCGCAGGACGAGTTCGGCCGCGAGATCATGCGCGAGGTCTATCGCCCGCTGTTCCTCAATGAATCGCCGATCCTGTTCACCGGGCGGCGCACCAGCGAGCTGATCAAATACGCCGCCAACGCCTTCCTCGCGACCAAGATCACCTTCATCAACGAGATGGCCGATCTGTGCGAGCGCGTCGGCGCGGATGTCCAGGATGTCGCCCGCGGGATCGGGATGGACAACCGTATCGGTTCAAAATTCCTCCACGCCGGGCCCGGCTATGGCGGCTCGTGCTTCCCCAAGGACACGCTGGCGCTGCTCAAGACCGCCGAGGATTTCGACAGCCCGGTCAGGATCGTCGCCGCGGTGGTCGAGGCCAACGACAGCCGCAAGCGAGCGATGGGCCGCAAGGTGCTCGACGCGCTGGGCGGCAAGGACAATGCGCGCGGCAAGAAGGTGGCGCTGCTCGGGCTGACCTTCAAGCCCAACACCGACGACATGCGCGATTCGCCTGCGATCGCGGTGGCCCAGACGCTCACCGACGCCGGGGTCGAGGTTTGCGCCTACGATCCCGAGGGCATGGAATCCGCGCGTCCGCTGATGCCGCAAGTGACCATGTGCGAGGATCCCTACACCGCGATCGAGGGCGCCGATGCCATCGCCATCGTGACCGAATGGGACGCCTTCCGCGCGCTCGACCTCGACCGGGTCAAGCAGATCGCCAAGGCCCCGGTGCTGGTCGATCTGCGCAACATCTATCGCCCCGAGGATGTCCGCGCACGCGGCTTCGACTATGTGAGCGTCGGGCGCAGCTAGCAGACCAGCCCGCACCCGGCACAGGCCGGACGCGGGTTCAGGGCCTCAGGCGCCGCCCGCCGCGATCCAGCGGTCGATCTTGGCTTCCAGTACCGGCAACGGCAACCCGCCGGTGTTCAGCACCTGCGCGTGGAAGGCCTTGATGTCGAAACCATCGCCCAGCCGCTGCTCGGCCCGCTGGCGCAGTTCCTGGATCTTGAGCGCGCCGACCTTGTAGGCCAGCGCCTGGCTGGGGATGGCGATATAGCGTTCGACCTCGGCCACCACCTCGGTGCGGGTCATGCCCGAATTTTCCAGCATGAAGTCGATCGCCTGCTCGCGCGTCCAGCCCTTGGAGTGCAGACCGGTATCGACCACCAGCCGCATGGCGCGCAATTGCTCGTCCTGAAGCGTGCCGTAGCGATTCCAGGGATCCTCGAAGAAACCCATCTCCTCGCCCAGCGTCTCGGCATAAAGCGCCCAGCCCTCGACGAAGGCGGTGGTCCCGCCGAAGCGCATGAAGGCGGGCAGCGCCTCGTTCTCCTGCGCCAGGCTGATCTGGAAATGGTGCCCGGGCGCGCCCTCGTGCAGATAGAGCGTCATATTGCCCGTCGTCAGCCGGCTGGGCAGATCGTAGGCGTTGAAATAGAAGATCCCCGGCCGCGAGCCGTCCGGCGCGCCCGACTGGTAGGAGCCGCCGGCAGAGAACTGCTCGCGGAAGGTCTCGTAGGGGCGGATTTCGAGCGGCGCTGCGGGAGTCAGCGAAAACAGCTCGTCGATCTTTTCATCGACCTGCTCGCCGATGTCGTAATAGGTCTGCGTCAGCGCCTCGCGGCTTTCCGGCTTGAACTGCGGATCGGTGCGGACGTAGTCGAAAAACTCGTTGAGCGTGCCCTCGAAGCCGACCTCGGCCTTGATCTCTTCGAGCCCGGTCTTGATCCGCGCGACTTCGCTCAGGCCCAACTCGTGCAGGTAATCGGGTGCGAGCGGCAGCGTGGTCGTGCTCTCGATCAGCTGGCGATAGAGCGCCTCGCCGCCCTTCATCTGCGACAGGCCCACGCTCGTCCGCGCCCGCGGCAGATACTCGTCGCGCAGGAAATCGCGCATGCGCGTGTGCGCCGCGTAGATGCCTTGCGTGCTGGCGCGGTAATCCCCGGTCAGCCGCGCTTTTTCGGCGGCGGAGAAGCTCTCGGGGAAATTCTTGACCGGCATCCAGAACGGCGATTCCTCAAGCGGCATCTCCACCTGCGTATCGAGCTGTTCGATCACATTGCCGATCGTTAGCCTGGTTTCGAGCACACCGCTCTCGAGCCCTGCGCGGAACAGGCCGATCGCACGATCGGTCAGTTCGATATAGTTCTCGTGCCGGCTGAGATTGTTCTCGTAATCCTCGACCGTCTTGAAAGGCGCCGCGCTCTGCCCGCTGGCAAAGGTCGGGTAGAAGGTGTGGAAGCCAGAGAAATGGTTCACCGGGCGCACCTCGGTGACCGCGAGTATCGCGTCGGTCAGCCCCTTGAGCGCCTGCTGCTGATTGTATTCGAAGACGTCATAGGCCAGCCGGTCGGTCTCATCGAGCGCAGCGCGGTCGATTGCCCGCAGTCGCTCCAGATTGGTCTGCGCATCGGCGCGGCTCGCGTCGTTGTATTCGTCGGTGAGGAAATCACCCAGCCTGTCGGCATAGCGCATGTCGCCGCGGAACAGCGCGCTGATCGGATTGAGCTTGAGATTGCGTTCGTCCGCATCGGCGAACAGCGCGAAGAGCCGGTCGTGCTCCGACTGCGCCGCTGCGGTGGTTGCTACCCCGGGCGAACCAGCCTCGGGAACGGTGGTGGCGCAGGCGGCGAGCGAGAGAGCGGCGCCAGCGAGCAGCGCGTAACGGATGGCCATGATGGCAAATTCCTTCAATGAAACTGAATCAGGGCCTAAGCCCCGCCACGGAGCCCTGCAACCGGCCAGCAGACCAGTGAGCTACGCGTCCCGACAAATATCGACTCGGTGTTTGGGTTTGGTCGGGGTGTCCGGTGCCGCCTATTCGGCAATCCGGCCGCGCACCATCACCCACTCCACATTTTCGAGCACGGTGACATCCTCGACCGGATTGCCCGCGACCGCGATCATGTCGGCGGAATAGCCGGGCGCGAGGCGACCGATCTCACCTTCCATCTGCAGCACCTCCGCCGCAACGGTGGTGGCGCTGGCGAAGGCGTCGCGATGCGACATGCCCTGGTCCACCATCAGCGCGAATTCCTCGGCATTGCGGCCATGGTCGAACACGCCGGCATCGGTCCCGAAAGCGATCGGAACGCCCCAGCGATAGGCCCTGCCCATGAACACCTTGGCGGTTTCGGCGACCGCACGGATCTTGTCCTCGACCACCGGCGTGTAGATGCCCTGCCCCAGCCGCTCGGTGACGCCCTGAAACGCCATCAGCGTCGGTACCAGCACGGTGCCATTGGCCTTCATCGCATCGGCCGCCTGTTCGTCGAGATAGGTCGCGTGCTCGATGCTGTCGATCCCGGCCCGCGCCGCCGCCTCGATCCCGCGCGCGCCATGCGCATGCGCCATGACCTGCAGCCCGAGCGAATGCGCGGTGTCGGCGATGCTCTTCATCTCGGCATCGGAGAAATGCGCCTCGAGCCCGCGACCCTGCTGGCTCAGCACCCCGCCGGTGGCGGTGATCTTGATGATGTCGGCGCCGTTCTGGCTCGCACGGCGGACCTTCTCGGCGCATTCCACCGCGCCGGTGCAGGTGTAGCCAGAGGTGAGCACTTCGTTGACCTCGGGGCGGAACCCGGAGACGTCGCCATGCCCGCCGACGATGGCGAGCGCCGGCCCGGCGGCGACGATGCGCGGCCCCTCGATCATCCCTTCCTCGGTCCCGCGCCGCAGCGAAAAAGCGCTGTGCTGCGCGCTCCCGGCTTCGCGCACCGTAGTGAAGCCGGCGCGAAGCGTTTTGGCGGCGTTCTTGGCGCCGACCACGACGCCCCATTCCTCGGGCTCGACCGCGCCCTTCCAGAAATCGCCACCGGGATCGCCGGTCAGATGGACATGCAGGTCGATCAGGCCGGGAACTACGGTCATGCCCTCCAGCCGGACCGTCTCGGCGCCTTCCGGTCCCGCATTCCAGCCGCGCTCGATACTCACGATGCGGCCGTCTGTGACGGTGATGGTCGCCGGGCCCATCGGCTGGCTATTCGCATCGGCGATCACATTGCCGGCTTGGACCACGGTGGTGTCGGCCAAAGCGGGCGCGGCGGCGAAAGCGGCGACAAGCGCCAGCGGATAGGTGAAACGCATCATTATTCTCCCCTTTGCGCAGCGTGATGCCTTGCGGGCGTCCCGCACACAAGCGCCGGTTTGCCACGCGCGCCCGCCCCGCTATGAAGCGAGCATAGCTATTTCCATGATCGAGAGAGGATCGCCCCGCCCATGACCCACCGGACAATCGCCACATTTTTGCTCGCTTCCAGCGCGCTCGCCGCCACCTCCGTTTCGGCGCGGCCGATGACGGCGGAAGACGTCGCCAAGATCGAAAGCGTCGGCGCGATCGCGCTCGCGCCCGACGGCAACCGGATCGCCTACACCACCGTCAGCCTGCCCGATGTGACCTCAGGCGAAGAGAATGGCGGCCCGCGCCAGCAACTCAGGCTCGCCTACGGGCCGGGCAATGTCCGCGATTTCCTGCCCGATGACATGAATGTAGGCAGCATCGCCTTCTCGCCCGATGGCCGCTGGGTCAGCTTCCTGTGGACCAAGGAAGACGAGAAGCGCGCGGTCTGGGGCATCCCCATCGATGGCGGCGCGCAGCGCAAGCTTGCAGAAATCGATGGCGCTGCCGTGCGCAGCTATGCCTGGAGCCCCGACGGGCGGCACATGCACCTGCTCGCCGGAGCCGCCGAAGACAAGCTGCGCGCCAGCCAGAGCAAGGCCGGCTTCGACGCGATCGTCTACGAGGAAGAAGCCCGCCTCAACCGCCTGTTCCGCGCCGCCATCGGTGAGACGGTCGACGCCGAGCCGCAGGCGATCGCGATCCCCGGCTATGTCAGCGCTTTCAAGATCGCGCCCGATGCGCGCTATGGCATCATCGAAAGCGCGCCGACCCCGCAGGTCGACGACAGCTACACCGCCAAGCGGGTCCATGTGCTCGATCTCGCCACCGGCCGGATCGGCGCGGTGGTCGAGACGCCCGGCAAGATCGGCGATGTCGAGATTTCGCCCGACGGCTCGCGGCTGTCGCTGATCGCGGGGATCGACATCAACGATCCCGCCGCGACCACGCTGCATTTCGTCGATGTCGCGAGCGGCACCTATCGCGCGCTCAACCAGGGTGCGCCCGAGGCCGCGGTGGACGCCGAATGGTTGCCCGACGGACGGCTTGCGGCGGTGATCCACAAAGGCGCGCAGTCGGCGCTGCGAATCTACAACGCCGACGGAACGGTCGATGTCGAACACGACAGCGGGGCTCTGATCTTGACCGCGGTCGAAGCGGCGGGGAACCGCATTGCGGTCGAGGCCAATTCGCCGACCCATCCCAGCGAGCTGTTCGTCTGGAACGACGGTGCTTTCCAGCGCTGGACCTCGCACAATCCCTGGCTGTCGGAGATCGATTTCGGCACCCAACGCACCGTGACCTACACCGCGCGCGACGGGCAGGCGGTCGAGGGCGTGCTGGTCGAGCCGGTCGGGGGTGCTCCGCGCGGTGGCGCGCCGTTGATCCTCGATGTGCACGGTGGTCCGGAAGCACATGATTCCAATGGCTGGGTTACCAATTACAGCGGTCCCGGCCAGGTCGCGGCGGGCCAGGGTTATGCGGTCTTCCTGCCCAATTATCGCGGCTCGACCGGTTATGGCACCGCCTATTCCAAGCAGCACCAGGGCAATTACACCGACCCCGAATTCACCGATCTGGTCGATGCCAAAAGAGCGCTGGTGGCACTGGGCGTCGCCGATGCCGACCGGGTCGGAATGACCGGCGGATCCTATGGCGGCTATGCCACCGGCTGGGCCTCGACCTATTTCAGCGAGGAGTTCGCGGCGGGTGTCATGTTCGTCGGGATATCCAACCAGGTCAGCAAGTTCGGCACCACCGACATCCCCTACGAGATGTACAATGTCCACAGCCTGGCCTGGCCCTGGGACGACTGGCTCAAGATGCTCGAGGTCAGCCCGGTCTATCATGTCGACAAGGCCGAAACCCCGCTGCTGATCATGCACGGTGCCGAGGATACGCGGGTTTCGCCGACGCAGAGCTACGAGCTCTACCGCTCGATCAAGGTGCGCAAGCCCGAGACTCCGGTGCGGCTGGTGCTCTACCCCGGCGAGGGCCACGGCAACAACCAGGCGGCGGCACGGTACGATTACAATTTGCGGATGATGCGCTGGTTCGACACCTATCTCAAGACCGGTGACCGCAAGGCGCAACTGCCTGATTCCAGGCCGGTTCTGGCCGCAGGAACGGTCGGGACCGCGTCCGCGGACGAGGAATGATCCGGCAATGACGCTATAAGCAACCTGCAATCATCGGGTGCTGATACGACAAGGGCGGCTCAACGAGCCGCCCTTGCTTTTTGGGATAGTTGCAAACGCTCTAGAACGTGTAGCCGATCCCCACCGCGCCAAGGAACTGGTCGGCCTCGCCGCGGATGCTGGTGAAGGGCGAATCCTTGGCATCGCCGAGCATCCGCGAATACCCCCCCAGCGCGACCAGAGCGAGCCCGCCATCGGTGACATCGCCATTGAGGTCGAAGGCCAGGAACACGTTGACGCCCGCACTTTCGAACCCGCTGTCGGCCTGGAACCCGGGCAGGACATCGGCAGCGGGGAGCGCGGCGTTGGTGGCGGGCACCGAATAGTAATAATCGGCGTAGTCGTCGTCGATATATTTGGTGCTCAGCGAGAGCGAGGCGGCGATCCCGCGGCTCAGCGGGGTGAAATAGGTGATCGCCGGGCTCACCGACATGCCGTCATGCGCGCCCGCCACATCCCAAGCGGCATCGACCGAGAGGCTGAGGCTGTCGAAGGGGTTGAGCAATTGCGGGAAGCTGACCCCGGCGCTCGGCCCGACCTCGATCGCAGTGTCGAGTTCGCCATAGGCCTCGACCACCGGGTCCTTGATTCCGTCGAGATCGGCGCGGTCGCGGTTGAGCTTGATCACCGGCCCGAAGGAAAAGGACACGCCCTCGTCCGGATCGGGGATGAAATCGAGCGCGACACCCGCCGGGCGCGGACTGATATCGACCCCGCCAAGCGATCCCTGCACGATCGGCAGGACGAAGGTCCGGTAATCGTCCGAACCCGAATAGCTCGCGCCATAGGCGACCCCGACGCCGACGGTGAGATAATCTCCGTCGAACACGGTTTCCTCGGGCACGTCGGGCGCCGCGGCGCGCACGCCGGGGGCACCGGCGTCCTGCGCGGCAAGCGGGGCGGCAATAAGCACGGTTCCAGCGGCCATCAGGCCAGCGGCGAATATTTTCATGGTTTTCCTCGGTAAACGGTTCACCGCAATAACGGGCCGCTTGCACGCACGTTCCATTGCATTCCTTTGCATTGCCCTAGTCCACGTTGCTGCCTAGGGCAAAGCCGCAATGAACGGGCACACCCTCGATATTGCCGTGGTTGGCGGCGGATTGGCCGGCGGGCTGATCGCCCTTGCCATCCATCGCGCGCACCCCGGGAGCCGGATCGCGCTGATCGAGGCCGGGGGCAGTTTCGGCGGAAACCACCGCTGGAGCTGGTTCACCGGCGATTTGGACCCCGAGGGCGAGGCGCTGATGGCGCCCTTTACCCAGACCAGCTGGCTCGATGGCAACATGGTCCGCTTTCCCGCGCACGAACGCCATCTCGCGGGCGAATACCGCTCGCTCGCCAGTTCCGACTTCGATCGCGCGCTGCGCCACCTGCTGCCGCAGCGGGCGATCATGGCGGGGACGCGAGTGACAAGCCTGTCAGAACGTGGCGTTGAACTCGCGGGCGGTGGGCGGCTCGATGCAGCCACGGTGATCGACTGCCGCGATGCCCTGCCCTCGCCCCATCTGACCGGCGGCTGGCAGGTCTTCATGGGCCGACACCTGCGCTGCGACAGCCCGCACGGGGTCGTCCGGCCGGTGATCATGGATGCGACCGTCGAACAGCACGGCGCCTATCGCTTCGTCTATGTCCTGCCGCTGGGGCCGCAGGACATCTTCGTCGAGGACACCTATTACGCCGACGAGCCGCAACTCGACCGGGCGCTGCTGTCCGAACGGATCGCTGCCTATTGCGCCGCCCAAGGCTGGACCGGCGAAACCGTGGGCGAGGAAACCGGGGTCTTGCCGGTGGTGACCGGGGGCGATTTCGCCGCCTATCGCGCCAGCCTTGCGGTGCCCGGAGTCGCGCTGGCGGGCGCGCGCGGCGGCTTCACCCATCCGCTGACCAGCTACACCATGCCGATCGCGGTCGCCAATGCGCTCGCCATCGCCCGCGAGGCACATCTCGCGGGCGACGAGCTCGCGCGCTTCGTCGATCGCCGCGCGTACGGCCATTGGCGCGCGACACGCTTTTATCGGATGCTGGGCAAGATGCTGTTCGACGCCGCCGAGCCCGAGCGCCGCTACAAGATCTTCGAACGCTTCTATCGCCTCCCCGAACCCCTGATCGAGCGGTTCTACGCAGCCCGCTCGACCCGGCTCGATCAATTGCGTACGCTGACGGGCAAGCCGCCCGTGCCCATCCCCCGAGCCATTGCCGCATTGCTTGGCAAAGGCAGGCCCCTGGTCCAAGGAAAAAAGCGATGAACGCCAACACCCCCAATATTACCGCCGCGCCGGGCGAGGGCGCGCCGATCGAACTGGCAGCAACCGGCAAGACCGCCTGCGTGATCGGCTCGGGCTTCGGCGGGCTGGCACTGGCCATTCGCCTGCAGTCCGCCGGGATCGCCACCACGGTGATCGAATCGCGCGATAAACCGGGCGGCCGCGCCTATGTCTGGGAACGCGAAGGTTTCACCTTCGACGCCGGCCCCACCGTCATCACCGACCCCGATTGCCTGCGCGAATTGTGGGCGCTGTCGGGGCACGACATGGCACAAGACGTCGATTTGATGAAGGTCATGCCCTTCTACCGGCTGACCTGGCCCGACGGGACCGAGTTCAATTATTCCAACGACGAAGACCAGCTGTTCGACGAGATTGCCCGGATCAACCCCGCCGATGTCGCGGGCTACCAGCGCTTCCTCAAATATTCCGCCGAGGTTTACGAGGAAGGCTACGTCAAGCTGGGCCATGTGCCGTTCCTCGATTTCAAGTCGATGCTCAAGGCCGCGCCCGCGCTGGTGCGCAAGCAGGCCTGGCGCAGCGTCTATTCGATGGTCAGCCACTACATCGAGGACGAGAAGCTGCGCGAGGCGTTCAGCTTCCACACACTGCTGGTCGGCGGCAGCCCGATGAAGACCAGCGCGATCTACGCGCTGATCCACAAGCTCGAAAAGGACGGCGGCGTCTGGTGGGCGCGCGGCGGGACCAACCAGCTGATCGCCGGGATGGTGCGCCATTTCGAACGGATCGGCGGAACCGTGCGTCTCGACGATCCGGTCATCCAGGTTCACACGCTGGGCACCGTCGCGACCGAGGTCGAGACCCGCTCGGGCTTCCGCCAGCGCTTCGATGCGGTCGCCAGCAATGCCGACATCATGCACAGCTACAAGGATTTGCTCAGCGGTTCGGGGCGCGGCGCGAGCTACGCCAAGAAGCTGGCGCGCAAGAAATTCTCGCCCAGCCTGTTCGTGGTCCATTTCGGGCTCAAGGGGACATTCCCCAACATTGCCCACCACATGATCCTGTTCGGCCCGCGCTACAAAGGGCTGGTCGACGACATCTACAAGAATGGTGTGCTGCCCGCCGATTTCTCGGTCTATCTCCACCATCCCAGCGTCACCGACCCCAGCGTCGCACCCGAGGGGATGAGCACCTTCTACGCGCTGGTGCCCGTCGCCCATACCGGCAAGCTGGCGGTCGATTGGGAAGAAACCGGTCCGCTGCTCGAAAAGCGCGTGCTCGACGAGGTCGGCAGGCGGCTGGATATCCCCGACATCCACGACCGAATCGTCACCAAGTTCCACTACTCCCCGCGCGATTTCTCGCAGGATCTCAACGCCCATCTGGGCAGCGCCTTCAGCCTCGAACCGCTGCTCACCCAGAGCGCCTGGTTCCGCGGCCACAATCGCGACGACGTGATCGGCAATTTCTACCTCGTCGGCGCCGGGACCCATCCGGGCGCGGGCATCCCCGGGGTGGTCGGCAGCGCCAAGGCGACTGCCGGGCTGATGGTCGAGGACCTGGTCGGAGCTACCGCCCAGTGAAACGCATTGCCGTTTATTGCGGGTCGGCGACGCCGCAGGACCCGCGCTATATGGAGCTCGCCCGCGAGGTCGGCGGCGGTCTCGCACGGCGCGGGATCGGCGTGGTCTATGGCGGCGGGCGGCTCGGGCTGATGGGCGCGGTCGCCAAGGGCGCGCTCGACGCCGGGGGCGAGGTGATCGGGATCATCCCCGAAGCGCTCGCCAGCTCCGAAGTCGCCAACAACGACTGCACCGAGCTGCACACCGTCTCGGGGATGCACGAGCGCAAGCAGCGTTTCACCGACCTATCGGACGGTTTCGTGACCATTCCGGGCGGCGTGGGGACGATGGACGAATTGTGGGAAGCGATCAGCTGGGCGCAGCTGGGCTATCACACCAGCCCGGTCGGCCTGCTCAACGCCTTCGGCTTTTTCGACCATCTGCTGGCCTTCAACCGCCATATGGCCGAGGTCGGTTTCATCCGCCCGGCGCACCAGGGGATCATGATCGCCGACGAGACGCTCGACGGGCTGCTCGACAAGATGGGCCGCTATCAACCGCACACGCCGATCTTCCAGATGACCGCCGCCGACCTTTGAGCACAGCCCAGCCTTGAGCAAGGAACGCCCCCTCGCCCCCTCGAGCTACATCCGCACCACGCCCGCGGTGGCGGGTGGCGGGCGCAATCGCGCCTCGCTGGTGCAGCAATCGCGCGCGGCGATCGAGGAAGGCTCGCACAGCTTCGCCGCCGCCTCCAAGCTGTTCGACCGCCGCACCCGCGAACGTGCCTGGCTGCTCTACGCCTGGTGCCGCCGCTGCGACGACATCGCCGACAATCAGGACAAGGGCGGCCCGCTGGGCGATCAGGGCGATGCCAAGAGCGCGGAAGACCGCGTCCAGGCGATCCGCGTGCTCACCCGCCGCGCCTTCGAGGAACAGCCCACCGCCGACCCCGCCTTCGACGGCTTCGGGCTGGTCGCCGACGAGTGCAACCTCTCGCCCGAAATGGCCAGCGACGTGATTTCCGGCTTCGCGCTCGACGCGGGCGGTTTCACCCCCAAGAACGAGCGCGACATGCTGCGCTATTGCTACCACGTCGCGGGCGCGGTCGGGATCATGATGGCGCGGGTGATGGGCGTGCCCGAAGACGACGGCGAAACGCTCGACCGCGCCTGCGATCTCGGGCTCGCCTTCCAGATCGCCAATATCGCGCGCGATATCGTCGAGGATGATGCCGCCGGGCGCTGCTACCTCCCCGCCGAGTGGCTGGCGGAGAAGGATTTCGCCCCCGGCGAGCACGCCAAGCCGCACAACCGCTTCATGCTCGCCAGCCTGATGCCGCGCCTGATCGGGATGATGGAAACATACGAAGCCGCAGCGCGGCTGGGCGCGGCGAAGCTCGGCTTCCGCAAGCGCTGGGCGGTGCTGGCGGCGGCCAATATCTATGGCGCGATCGGACGCAAGGTCCTGAACCGCGGGCAATTGGCGTGGGACCGCCGGGTGGTGGTGCCGCGGCGCGAAAAACTCTGGCACGTAGTACGCGCGCTCGGCCAGGCGCTGGTCAATCGGCCCGCCGGACCCGATGTGCCCATCACCTGGACGCGGCACGACTTTCGCCCGGTCGCGGGCTGGTAGCTTGATGCGCGGTCATGGGGCGGCTAGCGCGCTGGCATGATCACCAAGCTCCTCATCGCCAATCGCGGCGAAATCGCCTGCCGCATCATCCGCACCGCGAGGCTGATGGGGATCGCCACCGTCGCGGTCCATTCCGACGCCGATGCACGCGCGCTGCATGTCCGGCAAGCCGACGAGGCGGTGCATATCGGCCCCTCCCCCGCCGCCGAGAGCTATCTGCGCGGCGAGAAAATCATCGCGGCGGCCAAGGCAACCGGCGCCGAGGCGATCCACCCGGGCTACGGTTTCCTGTCCGAGAACGCGCAATTCGCGCAGGCGGTGATCGATGCCGGGCTGATCTGGGTCGGACCCAAGCCCGCCAGCATCAGCGCGATGGGTCTCAAGGACGCCGCCAAGAAGCTGATGCGCGCCGCCGGGGTCCCGGTGACGCCGGGCTACGAGGGCGGGGACCAGTCGGTCGAACGGCTCGCCAAGGAAGCGCAGGCGATCGGCTATCCGGTGCTGATCAAGGCGGTCGCGGGCGGCGGCGGCAAGGGGATGCGCAAGGTCGACGACCCCGCCGCTTTCGCCGAACTGCTCGACAGCTGCCGGCGCGAGGCCAAGGCCAGCTTTTCCAACGACGAAGTGCTGCTGGAAAAATGGATCACCAGCCCGCGCCACATCGAGGTGCAGGTGTTCGGCGATAGTCACGGCAATGTGATCCACCTGTTCGAGCGCGACTGCTCGCTCCAGCGGCGCCACCAGAAGGTGATCGAGGAAGCGCCCGCCCCGGGCATGGACGAAGCCACGCGCGAACAGATCTGCGCCGCCGCGGTCCGCGCGGCCAAAGCGGTGGATTACGAGGGCGCGGGCACGATCGAATTCATCGCCGACGCTTCGGAAGGCCTGCGCGCCGACCGCATCTTCTTCATGGAGATGAACACGCGGCTGCAGGTCGAGCATCCGGTGACCGAGGAGATCACCGGGGTCGATCTGGTCGAATGGCAGCTGCTGGTGGCGAGCGGCGAGCCGATCCCGCTGGCGCAGGACGAGCTTTCGATCCAGGGCCACGCCATCGAGGCGCGGCTCTATGCCGAGGACCCGGCCCGGGGCTTTCTCCCCAGCACCGGGCGGCTCGACCATCTCGACCTGGGCCGCACAGGCCGGATCGAGACCGGGGTCGAGCAGGGCGACACCATTTCGCCCTTCTACGACCCGATGGTCGCCAAGCTGGTCGCCTGGGGCGAGACCCGCGACGATGCCATCGACACGCTGCTGGCGATGGCCGACGGGGTCGAGATCTGGCCGGTCCGCACCAACGCTGCCTTCCTCGCCAACGCGCTGGGCGACGACGATTTCGCCGCCGCTCGTCTCGACACCGGGTTTATCGAGAACAAGGGCGAGGCGCTGATCGCCGATGGGGAACCCGACCCCTCGGTCCGCGCTGCTGCCGCCGAACTGGTGCTGCTGGCGGCGGGCGCCTATCGCGATCCGCTCGCGGGCTTCCGCCTCAACCGCGCGCCGCGATTGTCGGTCGCGCTGACCCGCGATGGCGAAAGCCAGGTGGTCGACCCCGCCGGGCAGGCGCCGTTCGAACCGCTGACCGGTTTCGCCGATGCCGACCGCGTGGTGGTCTTCCACGAAGGCCAGGCGCATGAGTTCGGGCTCGCGACGCGCGGCTCGGGCGCAGCCTCGGCGGGCGATGGCGCGATTGTCGCGCCGATGCCGGGCAAGGTGATCGCGGTCGATGTCGCCGAGGGCGATGCGGTCAAGAAGGGCGACCGGCTGCTGGTGCTCGAGGCGATGAAGATGGAACACGCGCTGACCGCCCCGTTCGACGGGACGGTCACCACGCTGTCTGCCAGCGAGGGTGCGCAGGTGCAGGTCGATACCGTGCTCGCCGTGGTCGAACCCGCGGAGTGATCGCGCCCCGACCGGGCTCTCAAACGCTGCTGGACTGCACCCACGTTCATTGTATGTTCCAGGAGTCGCGAGTCGCCGGGAGGATGGCATGGCCGAGCTGATTTTCTACACCAACCCGATGTCGCGCGGGCAGATCGCGCGCTGGATGATCGAGGAGACCGGCGCGCCTTACGAGCAGCGCCTGGTGGAATATGGCGAGGCGATGAAGGGCCCGGAGTATCGCGCGGTCAATCCGATGGGCAAGGTCCCCGCCATCGTCCACGACGGCAATACGGTGACCGAATGCGCGGCGATCTGCGCCTATCTCGCCGAGGCCTTCCCCGAGGCCGGCCTTGCCCCGACCGCGGACGAACGCGCCGCCTATTACCGCTGGCTGTTCTTCGCTGCGGGGCCGCTCGAACAGGCGGTGATCAATCGCTCGATGGGCTGGGAAGCGCCGGAAGATAAACAGGCGATGGTCGGTTATGGCCATTTCGAGCTGGTGGTCGATGCGCTGGCGGGCTGGCTGGAGAACCGCGATTACGTCTGCGGCGCGCGCTTCACCGCCGCCGATGTCTATGTCGGCGCGCAGGTCGACTGGGGGTTGGCGTTCGGCACGCTGCCGACGAACGCTGCCTTCGAAGCCTATGCGAGCCGGCTGCGCGAGCGCCCGGCCTACAACCGCGCCAAGGCGATCGACAGCGAGCTGATCGCGGCGGCGCAGTCGGCAAGCACGGACGCCTGACGCAGGCCCGGGAGAGCCCCCCGTCCGGGCGACAAAAACAATTGAAGCCAAAGCGGCGCCTTTGCTGTATAGGCCCGGGCCCAGACCAAGGCGATGGACCGTGCGGCAATGGCTGCGCTGGCCGAAGCCTGTGCGCTTCGCCGCAAAACCCCTCAATCCTGCCTGTCGCCTCCCGCGACCTGGCCCATCCCCGTGAGCATGATGACCTTTTCCAATCTTCCGCCAGTCCTGGCCACCGCGCTCGCCGAGCGCGGCTATGAAAAACCCACCGAAGTCCAGGCCGCCGTGCTGGCGCCCGAAGCTGCGGGTCGCGATCTGGTGGTCTCGGCGCAGACCGGCTCGGGCAAGACCGTCGCCTTCGGGCTCTCGCTCGCCGCGCAGCTGCTCGAGCGCTTCAATCAGGCGACCGAACTGCCGCTGGTGCTGGTGATTGCGCCGACGCGCGAACTCGCTCTGCAAGTCAGCCGCGAACTCACCTGGCTCTACGCCGGAACGGGTGCGCGGATCGCGACCTGCGTCGGCGGGATGGACGCATCCAAGGAACGCCGCGCGCTGCGCAATGGCGCGCATATCGTCGTCGGTACTCCGGGCCGCCTGCGCGACCACCTCGAGCGCGGCCCGCTCGACCTCTCGCAGCTCCACACCGCTGTGCTCGACGAAGCGGACGAGATGCTCGACATGGGCTTTCGCGAAGACCTCGAGGAAATCCTCGACGCGACCCCTGCCGGTCGCCGCACGCTGCTGTTTTCCGCCACCATGCCCAAGCCAATCGTCACGCTGGCCAAGCGCTACCAGCAGGACGCGCTGCGCATCGCCACCGCGGGCGACGAGCGCGGCCATGGCGACATCTCTTTCCAGGCGGTGACCGTGTCGCCTGCCGAGATAGAGGCCGCAACCATCAACCTACTCCGCTTCCACGAGGCCGAAACCGCGATCCTGTTCTGCGCCACGCGCGACAGTGTCCGCCGACTGCATGCCACGCTGCAGGAGCGCGGCTTCGGGGTGGTCGCGCTGTCGGGTGAGCATTCGCAATCCGAACGCAACCAGGCGATGCAAGCGCTGCGCGATCGCCGCGCGCGCGTGTGCGTCGCCACCGATGTCGCCTCGCGCGGGATCGATCTGCCCAGCGTCAGCCTGGTGATCCATGTCGAGATCCCCCGCGACGCCGAGACGCTCCAGCACCGTTCGGGCCGTACCGGCCGCGCGGGCAAGAAGGGCACCGCGGTGCTGATCGTCCCCTACCCGCGTCGCAAGCGTATTGAATCTATGCTCCGCGGCGCCAAGATCGACGCCCAGTGGATCGATGCCCCGACGCCTGAGAGCATCCGTGCGCAGGACCGCGAGCGCCTGATCGGGGCCATGCTGGCTCCCACCGAATTCGACGACGAGGATCGCGCGCTGGCACAGCGGCTGATGAACGAGCGCAGCGCCGAGGATATCGCCGCGGCGCTGGTTCGGGCGCATCGCGCGGCGATGCCGCAGCCCGAGGAAATGATCGAGAACACCCCCGAAGCGCGCCAGGCCGCGCAGAAGGAACGCCATCGTCCCGGTTTCGAGGACACGGTCTGGTTCAAGATGGATATCGGTCGCAGCCAGAACGCCGATCCGCGCTGGATCCTGCCGCTGCTGTGCCGCCGCGGGCATATCACCCGTAACGAGGTCGGCGCGATCCGCATCGGCGGCAACGAGACCCATTTCCAGGTCCCGCGAGCGATCTCCGAACGGTTCGCCGAATCCGTACTGCGCACCGCCGATGGCGACAGCGAGGAGGACGGCGTCCGCATCGAACCCTCCGAGGCGCCGCGCGAATCCGCGCGGGTCCATCGCACCGCAGGCGGCAAGCCCGCCAAGCCGCACCATCGCGGCAAGAAGCCCAACAATTCCTTCGGACCCAAGGGCGGTGGCGGTGGCGGTGGCGGTGGCGGCTACAAGGGCGCAGATGGCGGCGGCTATAAGGGCAAGAAGCCCGGTGGTGGCGGCGGCTACAAGGGCAACAAGGGTCCACGTCCAAGCGGTCCGGTGAAGACCAGCGGCGGCGCCACCATCAAGCCGAAGGGCAATAAGGACTGACCCTGGTGAGCCTGCGCGTTCTGGTCGATGCCGACGCCTGTCCGGTGAAGGACGAGATCTACCGGGTCGCGAAGCGCCATGGCGCGGGCGTAACGGTCGTCAGCAACGCCTGGCTGCGCATTCCCGAGGACCCCGCGGTCGAGCGGGTGGTGGTAAGCGACGGCTTCGACGCCGCCGACGACTGGATCGCCGAGCACGCGACGACCGACAGCGTGGTCGTCACCTCGGACATATTGCTCGCCGGACGCTGTCTCGATGCGGGCGCCGCGGTGCTGGCCCCTAATGGCAAGCCCTTCACCGCCAATTCGATCGGCAGCGCCATCGCCACGCGCGCGTTGATGGCGGACTTGCGCTCGGGCGGCGAACAGCTCGGCGGTCCTCCGCCCTTTGCGAAATCGGACCGCTCGAACTTCCTCCAGGCGCTCGACCAGGTGATCGTCCGGCTTAGCCGGCGCTAGTCATTCCCCGGATTTCTTCGGCGTCACCCAGATATCGATCGGGGCGACGAACTTGCCCGGCGCCGGCTTGCCGACATCGATCCGCTCGGCGGTCACCAGCTCGCCGCTGGTAAGGTTGAAGCTCGCCCAGGGTTTGGGCATCCGCCCGAAGGTCATTGTCTGGATGGGTCGCCCGGTGGCGGAGTTCATGATGGTTGCGGTGATGGCCATGCGCAGCCCTGTGCGACCACCCGCGCCGCCTGTCCATTGCGAGTTCGACATCTTCAACAGTGTAGGGCGAGAAGCGGTTCGACTGTTTACGCTTGCGAGCTGTTGGTCGAATCAGCCCTCTTCGGGCAGCTCCGGGCTCCGGCCAAAACCCTCCGATCCCACCGCGGCATGGAACGCCACGAAGGAACTCGAAAGCGCCGCCTCGCTGTCGATCAGCGACTGGCGGCTCGCGATCAGCTGCCGCTGCGCATCGAGCACGTCGAACAGCGAGGCCAGCCCCTCGCGATAGAGCGCGTTGGATTGCGACAGCGCGGTCTCGCTCTGCTCGATCGCCTCGACCAGCGCCGCGTTGCGCTGGCGATAGGCCTCGATCCCCACCAGCGCGTTCTCGACTTCGCCCAGCGCATCGAGGAACACAGCGCGGTATTCCGCCATCCGCGCATCCGCCAGCGCTTCCGCCGCTTCGATTTCTGCGCGCCGCCGACCGCCGTCGAACAGCGGCAGGTCGATCGCCGCCCCCAGCGTCACTAGGAAGTCGGAAAACAGCCCGCCCAGCGAACCATCGCCAAGCGCCAGGCTGCCGGGGATGGTCAGCGAGGGCAGCAGATCCGCGCGCTCGATCCCGATCTCGGCGGCGGCGCGGACCAGCCGCGCCTCGGCGGCGAGGATATCGGTCCGGCGGCGCAAGAGGTCGGCAGGAGTTCCGACCGAAGGACCCATGGCGTAATCGGGTATCCGCGTCTCGTCGCGTGCAGGCGGCGGCGAAAATGTGCCCGGCGGCTCGGCGACCAGCACCGCCAGCGCATTGGCGGCACTGGCCCGCGCGATGGCCACCAGCCCACGCCGCGCCCGCGTCTGCGCCAGATCGGCGGCGGCGCGGCGGACGTCGAGATTGGCGGAAAGGCCGGCCTCGAAACGCAGCGTGACGATCCGCAGCGTCTGCTCCTGCAGATCGGTGGATTCCTCCACCAGTTCGAGCTGCGCGCCGCTGCGGCGGTATTCGAGATATTGGCTGGCAATCGCTGCGGCGACCAGCCGGCGCCGGTCCGCCGCCAGGTAGTCGGCCTCGGCATAATCGGCTGCCGCAGCGCGGATTTCCGCCGCCAGCCGGCCGTTGAGATCGAGATCTAGCAAGCCAAACAGCCCGGCCGATGCGAGCGCGTCATTGTCGCTGCCCAGCACCACTCCGGTATCGCCTGCGCCATCGAGCGATGGCAGCCGGTCCGAGCGTTCGGCGCGCAGCAGCGCCTCCGCGGCGCGCAACCGGTCGGCAGCCGCTTCGACATCGAGATTGGCGGCCAGCCCGCGCTCGATCAGCGCGTCTAGCACCGGGTCGTTGAACCCCCGCCACCAGTCCTGCTCGAGCCCAGAGGGCGGCAGGTCGGTGGCATAGCTGGCGGGAGCGAACACCGGCGGCGCGACCGGCTCGGGCGCAACCGTGGCGCAGCCGCCGAGCAGCGCCGTGCCCACCAGAAGCGGCACGAGTAACGCAGCCAGCCGCATCAGGCGGGCGCCATCGTCATGTCTTCGTCGACGCTGTCGATCTCGTCGCGCAGGCGCGCCAGATCGACGCTGCGCGGCTTGCCGTATTGCGCCACCGCCAGATAGATCACCGGGGTCAGGAACAGCGTGAACACGCCCGCCAGCCCGAGCCCGCCGAAGATCACCCAGCCGATCGACTGGCGCGCTTCGGAGCCCGCCCCGCTGGCGAGGATCAGCGGCACCGCGCCGAGCACCGTCGAGATCAGCGTCATCGCGATCGGGCGCAGGCGGATCGCTGCGGCTTCTTCCGCCGCCTCGCGGACGTTGCGGCCCTGGTGGCGCAGCTGGTCGGCGAATTCGACCATCAGGATACCGTTCTTGGCCATCAACCCGATCAGCATCACCAGCCCGATCTGCGAATAGATATTGAGCGAGATGCCCGACAGGAACAGCGCGAACACTGCGGCTGCCAGCGCAAAGGGCACCGTCAGCAGCACCACCAGCGCGCTGGTCAGGCTCTCGAACTGCGCCACCAGCACGAGGAAGACGATCACCAGCGCGAAGAGATAGGTGAGCAGCAGATCGTTGGAGGTTTCCTCGAGGCTCTCGGCATCGCCCTGCAACAGCATGTCGATGTCGGGCGCGACACTGTCGACCGCCAGCCGCTCGATCTCGTCCACCGCCTCGCGCAGCGGGGTTCCGGCCTGGATACTGGCGCTGACCTCGATCGCCCGGCGCTGCGCGGTGCGGTTGAGTTCGGCGGCAATCCCCTGTTCCTCGATCACGGTCACGCTCGACAGCGGGACGAGCGCATCGTTCGCACCCCGGACATAGAGATTGCGCAGGTCATTGGGGTTGGTGATGGCGACCGCCTGCGCGGTCAGGAAGATCGGCACGGCCTGATCGCCGACGTTGAGATCGACCAGATCGTCGCCGCCGACCATCGCACGCAAGGTTTGCGCGACATCGTCGAGATCGACCCCGAGATCGGAAGCGCGCTGGCGATCGACCCGCACCGAGAGCTGCGGCTGGGTCGGCTGGTAGGAAATTTCGGCGTTGGAGAGGATGTCCGACCGGGTATCGATCGCCGAGGCGAGCGCCTGCGCCGATTCGAAAATATTGTCGTATTCCGCCCCGGTCAGCGCAACCTCGATCCCTTCGCCGCCGCCGCCGAAGCTGAGCGTGCCGCGCCCGCGGGCGTTGGTGCGCGAGCCGGGAATTTCCTGCAGCTGTGGGTTCAACTCCTCGACGATCGCGGTCTGGCTGCGGTCGCGTTCGTCCCAACCGGCCAGCTGCGCGGTGACGCGCACGCGGTTGGGATCGTAGCGGCCGACAATCGAGAAGGTGCTCTCGATCTCGCCGCTGTCGAGATAGGGTTCCAGCACGCGTTCGACCTCGTCGAGCTCGCCATCCATGAAGGCGATCCCGACCCCGTCGGGCCCGGTCGCATCGACGGTGATCACGCCGCGATCCTCGTCGGGCACGAGCTCGTTTTCGAGCTGGAAATAAAGCGTCCCGGCCAGTCCGGCGAGCACCACCGAGACGATACCCACCAGCCGCGGGCGGTCGAGGCAGCGATGCAATTGCCTGGAATACCAGCCGCTGGCCTTGCCGCCCCATTGCGCGAGGCGGCCCGAATCCTGCTTCTCGCTGGTGAGATCGAAGCGCGCCGCCAGCGCAGGCACCAGCGACAGCGCAACAAAGGAGGAGATGATCACCGCGATGGCCAGCACCAGCCCGAATTCGCGGAACAGCCGCCCCACCTCGGATGGCAGGAAGCCGATCGGGACGAACACGGAAACCAGCACCGCCGTGGTCGCGACGACCGCGAAGAACACCTGTCGCGTGCCGACCACCGCAGCGGCGCGGCGACCCAGCCCCTTGTTCTGCAAGCGCTGCGCGTTCTCCAGCACCACGATGGCATCGTCGACGATCAGACCGGTGGCGAGCACCAGCGCCAGCAGGGTGAGCAGGTTGACCGAAAAGCCCATCGCCCAGATCGCCGCGACCACCCCGACCAGCGCCACGGGAATGGTCGCGCTGGGGACGATGGTCGGGCGCAGCGCGCGGAAGAACACCAGCATGGTCCCGATCACCACCGCGATGGTGAAGCCCAGCGTGATCAGCACTTCGCGCACCGAGATGCGGATGAATTCGGCATCGTCGGAGACGACCTCGATGCGCACGCCATCGAACCGTTCGTTGATGCGCTCGACCCCGTCGCGGATCGCGCTCGAGATCTCGATGGTGTTCGAGCTCGCCTGCCGCACCACGCCCAGCCCGATGATCGGTTGCCCGTCGAGCCGGACGAAATTGGTCGCATTGGCCGGCGCGAAACCGGCGCGGGCGACATCGCCCACGCGGGTGGTGCCCGAGACGATCACATTCTCGATCAGCTCGGGACTGACCGCGCTCGCCTCGGCGCGGACCACCAGTTCCTGCGCATCGGAGCGGAACGAGCCGACCGGCACGTCGTAGGGCGCGCCTGTGAGCGCGTCAGCGACATCGGTGATGGTCAGACCGAACCGGTTGAGCCGCGCGGGATCCACTGAAACCCGCATCTGCCGGGGCCTGGTGCCGAATTCCTCGATGCTGGCAACGCCGTCGGCGGTCAGCAGTTCGGGGATGATGTCGTTCTCGACGATGCGGGTCAGTTCGGCCTGATCGTAGCGGGTCGAGAGCACCGCCAGCGTCATGATCGGCTGCGCGTCCTGGTCCGCCTTGACCACGTTCACCTGCTCGACCCGGTCGGGCAGTTCGCGGGTCACCCGGCTGACCGCTTCGCGCACATCCGAAGCAGCGGTGTCGAGATCGACGCCGGGATTGAACTCGACGCGGATGCGCGAATTGTTCTCCTCGCTCGAGGCGCTGATCTGGCGCACGCCGGAGACCCGCGCGACCGCATCCTCGAGCAGGCTGGTCACCTCGGAATCCATGGTTTCGGGCGCCGCGCCCGGCAGGCTGGCGGTGACCGACACGATCGGCCGATCGACATTGGGAAGCTCGCGAACCTCCACCCCCATGAGCGCGGCGATCCCCGCGATCACGATCAGCAGGTTGAGCACGCCGATCAGCAGCGGCCGCTTGACCGCCAGCATGGGAAGGTCGGTTCTATTCTCCATCGGTCGCGGGCGCCGCTGGACGGACGCGGACCTCCTGCGGCGGGGCACCGCGAGGCTGGACGAGCCTGATCTCCTGCCCCTCGCGGACTTTCTGGACGCCTTCGACGATCACCCGGTCGCTGCCGCTTACCCTTCCATCGACGAACACCAGCCCTTCGCGGCGCGCGGTGATCGTGACCGGGACCCGGCTTGCCTTGCCATCACGCACGACGAACAGGTGCGAGCCTTCGCCGCCCCAGACGATCGCCTGCTCGGGCACCGCGGCGCGGGTCTCGCCATTGCGGGTGAAGACCACGCGAAAGCTCATCCCCGGACGCAGCTGATCGTCCGAATTGGGGATCGCGGTGCGGACGATGAAATCGCGGCTGTCCTGCGAAATGCGGTTGTCGGTCGTGACGACCCTGGCGTCGATCGTGCGTGCCGGATCGGAAAAGGGCGTGACCTGCACCACCTGGCCGGGACGCAGCGCGTTGAACACCGCCTCGGGCGCGGGGAAATCGACATAGAGCGTGCCGCGCTGGTCGATCTGCGTGATCGGGGTGGAATCATTGACCCGGTCGCCGCGGTCGATCTCGGTCAGCCCCACATGGCCGGAGAACGGTGCGCGGATAACCCGATCTGCCAGCGCAGTCTGCGCCTGTTGCAGCGCTACTCGCGCGGAGGCGAGCGCGGTCTCGCCCGCCTCGATCTGGCTTTCGGAAATCGCGCCGGTGTCCTCGATCCGGCGATAGCGGCCCAGCAGCTGGTCGGCCTCGCGCACCTGCACCCGCGCGGCATCGACCGACAGCTGTTCCTGCCTGGCGTCGAGCCGCAACAAGGGTGCGCCTTCGCGGATGAAATCGCCGGCGGAGAACAGCACCGCGGTGACCCGCCCGGCGGTCTCGGGGTAGATTTCGGCCGAGGTCGCAGCGCGTGCGGAGCCGATCGCCTCGATCTCCAGCACTTCGGGAAGCATGCGGATCGGTTGCGCCACTACCGGGACGGGATCGCGCTCCGCCTCGGGCTCGGCATTCGAGCACGCGACCATCATGAAGCAGGAAAATACGGCCGCAGCGCGCGCGAGGTGTATCGGCATTCGGGCCACCTATCGGACAAGGACCGGGCGAGAAAGCGGTAAAAGGCTAGTCACTGTAACGGGACCGGGTAGTTGCACGGGACCAGCTTGGCATCGGGGCCAGCCCGGCCCAAAAAACTTTTCGATACAGATCTTTATGTGGGGTTGCGTGAGACCTGCAAGGCCTCGCTTCGCTCTGGATGAGAAAGTTCGTTACTGTAATCGAACCAAGCAGTTCAAACCGTCGTATTCGCGCTGCTCGCCACCGCGCAGCGAAAGCCCCGGTCCGGCAGGCGCGACCTCCCCCCGCCGGACCGGGCCCAATCAGCTTGCCGACGGAAGATCGAAGAAATCGACTTCGCCGGTATCGAGCTTGTAATAGGCGCCAACGACCCAGAGCCGCCCGTCCCGCTGGGGATCGAGCATGATCGGATCGGTCTGCTCGCGCAATTGGCGCACGACGCGGCGAACGTTGGCGCGCACCGAATTGTCGACCAGATCGCCTTCCTCGCTGCGGGCCTGGAGCACGGCGGGAATGATCGGCTCCACCATCCGGCCGATCGATCCCGGGAAGGTCGCGTTTTCGGTGACCACCTTGGCGGCGGCGGCAACCGCGCCGCAGCTTTGATGGCCCATCACCACCACCAGCGGCGTCTCGAGGACGGCGACGGCGTATTCGATCGAGCCCAGCGCAACCGTATCGACGGTGTTGCCGGCATTGCGGATGATGAACAATTCGCCGAGGCCGCGACCGAACAGCAATTCGGGCGGCACCCGGCTGTCCGAACAGGTGACATAGGCAGCAAAAGGTGCCTGGCCGCGGGCCAGATCGAGCCGCCGCTGGGCGTTGCTGATCCCGCTGGGCTGTTCGCCGCGCAGGAAGGAGGCATTGCCTTCGCGCAGCAGGTCCAGCGCCTGCGCCGGGGTCAGTTCGCTTGCCGGCGGGGCGGGTGGCAAGACGGTGCCTCCCGCGGGCGCGGCGGCGAGGCTGGAGCCGCCACCGACCAGGGCCGCCGCACCAAGCGCGCCGGTGCCGCCGAGTATCTGTCGTCTGGTATTCATGTCTTCACTCCTTGGGCTTGATGAAAGTCGTAGGGTCGAGAAACGGTGGCTATCCGGTGGTCACCAGCAACGCCATGAAGGCCGCGTATCCCAGCAGCAGCGCGATCCCGGCGATGCGGGTCACACCCGAGAGGAACCACGCCAGCGCCATCACCGCGATTGCGGAGAGCGCCATGATCCCGATGTCGAAAGGCAGCAGGTCCGCGGGAATCGCGTCGGGTGCGACCATCATGGTCACCCCGCCGATGCCGAGGATATTGTAGATGTTGGAGCCGACCACATTGCCGAAAGCGACCTCGGGCTCTCCCTTGCGCGCCGCGATCACCGAAGTGACCAGTTCGGGAAGCGAGGTGCCGATCGCCACGATGGTCAGACCGATCAGCGTTTCGCTGAGCCCCGCCATCTGCGCGAGATCGATCGCGCCGGTGACCAGCAGCCGGCCTCCGACAATCAGGACTGCCAGCCCGGCGAGAGTCAGCAGGACGGGCCGCAGCCATCCCGGACTGGCCGGTTGGTGGAGGGTGGGATCGGTCATCTCGAGGGCGAGCGAACGATCGTAGGGCGCGTTGTGGACAACGGCCGGCGCCTGCGTGCGCTCCTCGCGATAGCAATAGGCGACATAGACGATCAGCGATGCGAGCAGCGCAAGGCCCAGTCCAAGTCCGGAGAGACCCGTCCAGGCGATACCTGCCAGCGCCAGCGTGGCGACCAGCGCCACGCCGGTGTCGCGCAGAGCCGCGCCCTGCCGGATTGCGATCGGAGCGAGCACCGCGGCGGCACCCAGGATGAGCAGAGTGTTGGCGATGTTGGAGCCGACGATATTGCCCCAGGCGATTGCCGGCGAACCCGCCATCGCCGCTTCGACGCTGGTCACCAGCTCGGGCATCGAAGTGCCGAAGCCGACGATCACCAGGCCGATGACCAGCGGGGTGACGCCCAGCCGCTCGGCCAGCGCGACCGCGCCTCGGACCAGCAGCTCGCCGCCGACCACGAGCAGGACCAACCCGCCAATCACCATCAAGAAGGTGACGATCATGGCTGTATCTCGCGGAGGTGGATGGCGCGATCGGACCCACCCACCGGATTCGTCGGTTCAGTCCTGGTGGTCGCGTGGCTGCGGCGCATCGGCGCAATTCTCCCTAATCGTGACATTCACAATCGGCAGCCAATGGTGTCGCAGGTCAGGGGAAAAGAGCCCGGGTCTTGCATGCATCGGTTGTCCGATGCGGTCCGACATCACGCGCGCTTTATAAGCGCGCGCCAGAGGGGCCCGGTCCGCGTCACGCCAGATAGGCAAAAGCGGCGCCGGTTTCAAGTCCCGGGTTCTTGCGGGCGATTCCGTTCGTCCGAGCCGCGCCGCCAACGACCGCGCCGGAGCCAAGACGTCAGGCGGCCTTGGCCCCCTCGATCGCTTCGGATGCCGCGATCCAGCGCGTCTCGGCGGCCTCGATCCCGGCGACCGTATCGGCGCGCAGCTTCATCAGCTCGGTCATGCTGCGATCGGCATCCTGCTTCGAGGCCGAGCCAGGATCGAACATCGCGCGGTCGAGCTCGGTCTTGCGCGCTTCGAGCTTCGCGATCTCGGCCTCTGCCGTCTTGACGGTCTTGCGCAGGCCCTGCGTCTGCTCGCGCGCTTCCGCCGCCGCGCGGCGCGCCTCCTTGCGCCCACCCTGCGGCGGCGCATCGGCTTGCTTGCGGTTCTTCTTCGGATCGCGCCCGAGGATGAGATCGGTGTAATCGGCGAGGCTGCCGTCGAATTCGGTCGCGGTGCCGCCATCGACCAGCATCAGCCGGTCGGCGGTCAGCTCGAGCATGTGGCGGTCGTGGCTGACCACCACCACCGCGCCCTCATACGCGCCCAGCGCCTGCACCAGCGCCTCGCGCGCATCGACATCGAGGTGGTTGGTGGGCTCGTCGAGGATCAGCATATGCGGCGCGTCGCGGGTCACCAGCGCCAGCGCCAGCCGCGCGCGCTCGCCGCCCGACATCTTGCCGACTTCGCGCATCGCCCGCTCGCCCGAGAAGCCGAACCGGCCAAGCTGAGCGCGCACGATCTTGGGGGCTGCATCGGGCATAAGCCGCGCCATATGCTGCAGTGGCGTGTCGCTGCCGTCGAGCTCCTCGACCTGATACTGGGTGAAATAGCCGACCCGCAGCTTGCCCCCGGCGACGATTTCGCCCGCCATCGGCTCGAGCTGTCCGGCGAGCAGCCGCGCCAACGTGGTCTTGCCGTTGCCGTTGCGCCCGAGCAGCGCGATCCGGTCGTCGGGATCGATCCGCATGTCGAGCCCGCGCAGGATCGGCTGATCCTCGACATAGCCGACCGCCGCTCCCTGCAGCACCATCAGCGGCGGGCGCATCTCGTTGGGGCTGGGAAAATCGAACGACAGGCTGGGGTCTTCCAGCGCCGCCGCGACCGGCTGCATCCGCGCCAGCGCCTTCATGCGGCTCTGCGCCTGGCGCGCGGTATGCGCCTTGGCACCCCAGCGATCGACGAAGCTCTGCAGCTTGGCGCGCTGCGCCAACTGTTTCTCGCGCGTCGCCTCGGCCTGCGCCATCCGCTCGCTGCGCTGGCGCTCGAAGGCATCGTAGCCGCCCTGGTAGAGCGTGGTCTGCCCGTGATCGAGATGCAGCACATGATCGACCACATTGTTGAGCAAGTCTCGCTCGTGGCTGACCACCAGCATGGTGCCGCGATAGGCCTTGAGAAAGCTTTCGAGCCACAACGTCGCCTCGAGATCGAGGTGGTTCGAGGGCTCGTCGAGCAGCAGCAGGTCGGGGTCGGAGAACAGCAGCGCGGCGAGCGCGACGCGCATCCGCCAGCCGCCCGAGAAACTGTCGAGCGGGCGCGCCTGCATTTCCTCGTCGAACCCCAGTCCGACGAGGATCTTCGCGGCGCGCGCGGGCGCGGCATGGGCATCGATCGCGTTGAGCCGCTCGTGGATGTCCGCGAGCCGCTCGGCATCGGTCAGCCCTTCGGCTTCGGCCAGCAGCCGGGTCCGCTCGAGATCGGCACTGAGCACGGTCTCGAACGGGCTCTCCGCCCCGCCCGGCGCTTCCTGCGCCAGATAGCCGAGCCGGGCCTTCTTGGGCATCTCGATCTCGCCGTCGTCGGGGTCGATCTCGCCGGTCAGCACCCGCATCAGCGTGGACTTGCCCGCGCCGTTGCGCCCGACCAGCCCGACGCGCGCGCCGGTGGGCAGCGCTGCGCTGGCGCCGTCGAGGATCGCATTGCCGCCGAGACGGACCGTAATACCATTCAGATTGAGCATCGCGGCCCGATAGCAATGCGCGCCCCACTTGTCATGCGGCGCTCGTCATGCGGGCGCTTGCGCGTCTCAGAGTCGCCGCGCTGGCGAGCATGTAGCCCATGTAGATCAGCCCGAACTCGCCGTCGGGATGCGCGAATCCTTTGAGGATAGAGATGCCCGACAGGCCGCTGAAGAAGGTCCGTCCGAAGGACGAAAACAGCGTGAGCAGCAGCCCTCCCGCCAGCCATCGGGTGTTGCGTCTCTAGAATGCGAGCATGTCCGCCCGTTAGGCGCAGGAATGGCGGCGCGCAGTTCGCCCGTTGCCGATCGCCCCACTCAATCGCTCCTCTCGACCGGACGTCGCAAATCGCCAATCCTCGCCTCGAACCGGGTGCTAAGCCTTCGAAATTGACGAGGGATCCATGCGCCACGAGAAGATCGAGATTAGGGAAAGCGCACCACCTGCCCGGCGGCGTTCGCGCCGCGCCCCGCGCGACGATTGGTCGCGCGCCGCCACCGTGACGATCCTGGTGTCGCTCGCCGGTTTTTCGGCCCTGATTGCGCTGTTCGGCCCCACCCCGGTGCTCGCCGTGGCGGTGATCCTGCTCGCCGGTATCGCCTGCCTGCTCAACGAGCCGAAAACCGCACGCCCGCTGGCAATCGCCGTGGCGCTGTGCCTGCTCGTCGGCGTGCTGCGGTCCCAGCCCGATCTGTCCGATCTGGCGCTGGTCGCGATCGCGCTGGTGTTCTGCGAGGGGATGATCGGGGTTCGCCGTCGACTGGTCGCGGCCGAGCGCGCGGCCAATGTCGACAGCCTGACCGGGGCGCTGACCCCGCGCGGCTTTGCCCGGATGCTCCGCAGCGAACTTCTCGAGGCGCGCGAAGACGACCGCGCGACCGCGCTGATCTTCATCGATCTCGACCACTTCAAGGCGGTCAACGACGAGTTCGGCCATGCGGCGGGCGACGCGGTGCTGTGCCAGCTGGTGGCCAATCTCAAGGCGCGGTTGCTGAGCGAGGATCACATCGCGCGGGTCGGCGGCGACGAATTCCTCGTCTTCCTGCGCTACGCCGACGGCTGCGACCGGATCGACGGCTTCGAGGCCAACATGCTCGGCGCGGTCGACGAACTGCCCTACGACCTCTCTGCCAGCGCGGGTGGCCTGATCCTCCCCCCGGCCGACTATCCCGATACCGACGCCATCATCCAGTCCGCCGACCGGCTGATGTACGAGGTGAAACACGCGGGCCGCGGGCGAATCCAGTTCGGCAACCTGGGCTCGCTGGGCGCGGACAACGACAGTGGCACAGCCTCGCCCGAGGGAGTTGGCGTGGAGATGTCTGCCGGCTAGCCGCGCGGACTCGCCCGTTTTACCGGATCCCGGCGGCGCGCATTTCGGAATCGGTCGCCACCCCGTCGCGGTCGGAGTCGACGCGGTCGAAATTGGCCTGGGTGGCGATCCGGTATTCGACCACCGTGATGATCCCGTCGCGGTCGGTGTCGAACTGGGTCATCAGCGGGGTGGCATCGACGGGGATGGCTGAGGGGTTGGCGAGCGCCGCGAACTCCTCCGCAGTGAGCAGATTGTCCCCGTCGGTGTCGATCCGTTGGAAGATGATCCGGTTCTGGCGCAGGGCTTCGGCCTGCGCCGCCGCCTGCTGCGAAGCGACGATTTCCTCGGGCGTCACCATGCCGTTGCCATCGCCGTCGAGCCGTTTGAACTCGACATCCATCTGCGCGATGAAGGCCGCGCGCGACAGCGGCTCGGTGGTCGTCGGCGGCCCCCCGTCCTGGGCGTCCCGGGCGTCCTGCGCGTCCTGCGCATGCGCCCCGGTGGCGGCGCCAAGCGCCAGAGCGGCGGTTGTGAGAACGCGGGCGGCCAGAACGCGGGCGATCGGAGCGCGGGCGGGCATGCGGCTGTTATCCTTGCAATGAGCCATGGACCCGAACAAACGGCAAGCGTGGCGGAGGGTCAAGCAAATTGGCCCGCTGCCATGCGCGCGCTCGCAACAGCGAGGGTGACAATGGGTGACAGCTGTGTCACCCTCGCTCCGCGACCAAGCCATTGAATTTGGGTATGTTATTCATCCCCGGGTGACAGATCGGGGGTAAGGGGGGCACCCTGCCCCTCGTCCTCCGGTTGCTGCTCCCGATCCTCCTCCCATTCGTCGTCAAAATCCTCTGCGGCCTCGTCCGCACGGAGCGCGCGCTCGGTGTCCCACGCCTCGAAGCGCTCGGACCCGTGTTCGACGCGCAGCAGCAGGGTGCGAAAATCGTCGGGGTTGTAGCGGCTGCCGGGCGTGTCGAACCCCAGCGCGGCGCGCGCGGGCGCGGGTATGGCGAGCAGCGCGAGCGTCAGCCGCTCGTCGAACTTGCGCGAAGTGCCGACCAACTCGCCATTGGCGTAATGCGGCACCTCTACCCCGGCGATCGCGCGCTCGAGCGCGGCGCGATAGAGGCTGTGCGGCGCGGACGCATAGGCTGCGTCCCAGGCCATCGCGAAGGGCTCGCCCCGCAGCCGCGTGCGCAGCCGGTAGGCCGACTGGCGCGACATCCCCACGGCGCGCGCCGCCTCGGCGACCGAATGCGTCTCGGCCAGCGCGGCGAGAAACGCGGCCTGCCGCGCCTTGGTCCAGCGCGGCCCGCGGCTGCCGATTGCGGCGCGGCGACGCTTGACCGCAGGCAAAGCCGCCTGCGCCGCGGCGAGCACGGGGAGCGAGAGACCGCTGGCGAGCGCGGCGGGGGTTGTCGGGGCGGGAGCGGGCGCCGGTGCGGCAACGCGTCGGTGGGCTTGGGGCGGAGTGCGGGGCGGTGTCTGCTTCATCCGACAGGATAAGCCACAAATGGGGGTCTGTAGGAAAATGGTTTTTGCGGGGGCTAGGGGCGCTTCAACGAATTTCAAACTTTTGCCGATAGGTTCGCCCGAATGGAAACCGTCAACTTCCTGCTCGACCGGCCGCTGGCGCTGTTCATCGTGCTGGCCTTGGGCGCGGCAATCGGGATTGCGTTGGAGCGCGTGCTGGCCAGCGCCGACCGCGAGCGGCGCAAGGCCTATTGGCGCGGGCGCAACGCGGCCAAGGGCGCGTCGCGCAACGGAAAGCGCCATGGCCAGTTCGGGGGCGACGCTGCAAAATCGCCCGAAGCCGGCTCGGCGGATTTTGCCGCCGACCAGCTCAAGGCGGTCAGCCGGGCGACATTCACCGCGCGCAGCCTGCTCAACAAGTCGGAGGCCAAGGTGTTCGCCGCGCTCGACAAAGCGGTGATCGCGCGGAACCCCGGCTGGCAGGTGATGGCGCAGGTGAGCCTGGGCGAATTCCTCGCCAGCCCCCACGACGAAGCCTTCCGCGCAATCAATTCAAAACGCGTCGATTTCGCGCTGATGGACGAGCACTGCCGCGTGGTCCACGCGCTCGAATATCAGGGTTCGGGCCACCATTTGAGCACCTCGACCGCCGCGCGCGACGCGGTGAAGAAGGAAGCGCTGCGCAAGGCGGGGATCGGCTATCACGAGGTGGTCGCCGGGCACACGACGCCGGGCGAGCTGAGGGCGTTGGTGGAGAGGTTGGTGGATCGTCCAAGCGAACCTGGTGATTTGCAATTGAGAATACGGCCTCGTTGACGCATTAAAGACATATGGAAAGAAGTGATAAATCTGCCGCGAGAGCCGAACGCATCGCAAGATATAGCGCAAGTGTTGGTCTGCACGAGGAAAATCCTCGGCATAAGCCGATCTTCGATAGGTTAAAGGCCCTTCACGAGGGAGATAAAGACGCACGTCGTATCGCAAAAAAGGCGAACCAACGAGCATCTGCTCTAGCGGCGTGCTACCGCTTGAATGGTCCGGGAATCTTTATCGATCGCTACCTTCGGGACTTCCTTATGGAGTACAATGGTAGGCTGTTTCAGGGGCAAGGCGACAAGCAGCCAAACTCCTTCAATATTCTCAACGCGTTCGTAGAGCCCGACGAAAAATCCTTAGTTCTTCGCCTATTACCGGAGAAGCATTATTCACTAAATTTGGACAGGATTCTTGAAAGCCTCACTGACCCTTCGTCAGATCACATGCTGTCATCCCTGATTGATGTCGCCGAAGAGCTCACAGTCTTTGAGTATCATGTTGCCGGCGGATATACCGATATTACTCTAGGATCTTTTCCTCTAACCTTTCATGGCGCAGCCTTTGTAAGAGAGGGTTCCGAACTGTCCATCGTCTCTCTCTTTGGAAGGAAGGTTGATAAATTATCGGTTGGAAAAATCGATCAAGCAGATATGAAGACCTACCCAGGTAAGTCTTTTCTTGAAGAGATGGGTGAGATCGACATAAGTGATATAGAGATCATTGAAGGAAGCAATATGGTTCCTTTAATCGTTATGTCTAGAATAGATGTAAAGGAAGGTGCCGCGCAAGCGAGGTACATACTTCACGAAAAGAAAGATAATTTCGATGTCATAACAGATGATCCTAACGTTTTAAACGACATGAGGATTATGGGGATGGATGACATTGCTATCGCTTCATCTCTGGAGCGACTCATTGAATACCTACCCATCATCGAATTTGTTGAGCAAATCCCTAGATTTCAAAACAGGCTGGTCGAGCTAGATGATGAAGTTAGCATTGTTAGATACCCCACTCAGCTTCGTACCGAATCAAAATCCTCAGTGGCGAAGAAGATTAAGAAGGCACTTTCGATAGCCGAGGTTGATAACTACGTGGATGTAGCATCCCTAGATGTTGAGGTAGGCAGCGGTAAGGAATATGCGGTTAGTCCTCAAAATCTGAAGATAGAGTCTAGAGGATATTGGAAAACCTTGGCGGCGACAGCGCATGGCAAGGACAGAAACGGCAATGAGATATTTGGCAAGACTTGGGTGGAAGTTCACGAGTCGTGGTACGAGACTACCCATACGAAATCTAAAGTTTATAAACCAATCAACGTAACAGTTGGTAAAAGCTCCGATATCGGCACGGTTTATGTCTTACGAAACGCTCAGCATCCTCGCAACACTTTTAAAATCGGCTTCACAACAAAAGAAGCAGAAGACAGAGCGGGCCAATTAAGCGGGACATCGGGGCAACCCGACGGCTTTGCCGTCGTACAAGATTGGCTCGTGTATAACCCACGAGCGATTGAGTTTGAAGTTCATAAGCGACTCTCACGGTTCCGCGTCAATAAGAGGCGAGAATTTTTCCAGGTTGATTATCGCGAAATACGCTCTTGCATTGAGGAAGTGCTGACCGAAGCATCGGCGGAGATTTCGGAGAACTAGGCTCGGAAGCCTGGAGGCCACCGCTGGAAAACCAGCGGGTTCGACATCCCGCCGTGGGAAAGTTTAATAGCGGGGCCGTACCTTCCCCCCTCACACCCCTCCACAAACCCCCGCGCCAGCTCGGCGGGCGGTGCGGGATGCGGGCCGCTTTGCTGGGCGCCGTAGACCGCCGCGAGTGGCCCGGCGATCAGCGCCGCGAGATTGGCGGGCACGGCGCCCTCGCCGCTGACGCCGCCGCGTTGCTTGTCGCCGCGCGTGTCGGCGACCAGCGCGTGGGCCTCGGCGCCGCTGCCGAAGCTCAGCCGCTCCTCGCTGCCGATCGGGCGGAACGCGGGGATGTTGACCAGCAGCCGGTCCTCGCCCGCGGGGCAGAACAGCAGCATCGCGTGGTCCCCCGTGGCGGGGAAGCGCAGCGCACTGCCCTCCCCGCTCGCGAGCAGGTCCCAGGCGGGGGCGGGCGTGGCGGTAGGCGTGGATGCGGGGGGCGTTGGCGCGCGCTCGGCTAAAGGCACCGCGCCCCCGTCCCCGTCAGCTTCCCCACCGCTGCAAGCCGCTAGCAGCAGGCTGGCGAGCATCAGGGGAACGCGCGCCATCATGCGTCTCCGGCCTTGGACTCGACCGGGCCGCCGCCCGCCAGCCGGCGGTGTTCGTCGACGCTGCGCTTCATCTCGCTGGCCTGCAGGTTGAGCGCCTTGCCGCTCAGCCGGATCTCTCGGCTCTGCTGGAAGAAGCCGAGCACCAGCCACAGGAAGGCGAGCGGGCTGGAGACCCCGCCGAGGAAATCGCCCAGCTCGTTGAGCCGGAGATCGGCGGGGTTCTGGCCCTGCACCACCAGGTAGAGCGTCACGCCCGCGACATAGAGCGCCGAGATGGCCAGCCCGATCAGCGGCAGCCGGCGGCGTTCGCGCCGGTCGTCGAGTATCGCATTCGCATCGGTCTCGGCCATGGGCGCTCCCCTGTCGCAGCCTGCCCCGGTCGCAGCCTGTCCGTTCGCCAGCCTATTTCGCCGGAGCCGCCCCGTCCACTTCGTCCTCGGGCAGGTAGAGCTGCTCGCCCTTCTCGCGATAGACCTTGCTCATCTCCTCCATCCCCTCGCGCGCCTGCTCGGCTTCCTCGGGGCTGGTCTCGCGCGCGATGTTCTCCGCCGCCAGATAGCTGCCCGAATTCTGCTTCGCCGCGAACTCGCGCACTTCCTGGCTGATCGCCATGCTGCAGAATTTCGGCCCGCACATCGAGCAGAAATGCGCCGTTTTCGCCCCTTCGGCGGGGAGCGTCTGGTCGTGATACTGCTCGGCGGTGTCGGGATCGAGCGACAGGTTGAACTGGTCGCGCCAGCGGAAGTCGAAGCGGGCTTTGCTCAGCGCGTCGTCGCGGACCTGCGCGGCGGGGTGGCCCTTGGCGAGATCGGCGGCGTGGGCGGCGAGCTTGTAGGTGACCACGCCCACCTTCACGTCGTCGCGGTCGGGCAGGCCGAGGTGTTCTTTCGGCGTGACGTAGCAGAGCATCGCGGTGCCGTACCAGCCGATCTGCGCCGCGCCGATGCCGCTGGTGATGTGGTCGTAGCCGGGCGCGATATCGGTGACGAGTGGGCCGAGGGTGTAGAACGGCGCCTCGCCGCAGGCCTCGAGCTGCTTGGCCATGTTCTCCTTGATCTTGTGCATCGGGACATGGCCCGGGCCCTCGATCATCACCTGGACGTCCTGCGCCCAGGCGCGCTTGGTCAGCTCGCCCAGCGTGTAGAGCTCCGCGAACTGCGCCTCGTCATTGGCATCGGCGATGGAGCCGGGGCGCAGGCCGTCGCCCAGCGAATAGGCGATATCGTAGGCCTTGCAGATCTCGGTGATCTCGTCGAACCGCTCGTAGAGGAAGCTCTCCTTGTGGTGGCTGAGGCACCATTTCGCCATGATCGAGCCGCCGCGGCTGACGATGCCGGTGACGCGCTTGGCGGTCATCGGGACATAGGGCAGCCGGACGCCGGCGTGGATGGTGAAATAGTCGACGCCCTGTTCCGCCTGCTCGATCAGCGTGTCGCGGAAGATCTCCCAGGTGAGATCCTCGGCGACGCCGCCAACCTTCTCGAGCGCCTGGTAGATCGGCACGGTGCCGATGGGCACGGGGGAGTTGCGGATGATCCATTCGCGGGTGTCGTGGATGTTGCGGCCGGTGGAAAGGTCCATCACCGTGTCGGCACCCCAGCGGATCGACCAGACCATCTTGTCGACCTCGTTGGCGACATCGCTGGCGACCGCGGAATTGCCGATATTGGCGTTGATCTTGACGAGGAAGTTGCGCCCGATCGCCATCGGCTCGCACTCGGGGTGGTTGACGTTGGAGGGGATGATCGCCCGCCCGCGCGCGACTTCGCTGCGGACGAATTCGGGGGTGACGTAGTCGGGGATCTCGGCGCCCCAGTCCTCGCCGTCGCGGGTGTATTCGGCGAGCCGCTCGCGGCCCAGGTTCTCGCGCTCGGCGACGTACTCCATCTCGGGGGTGATGATGCCGCGGCGGGCGTAGTGCATCTGGCTGATGTTGCCGCCGGATTTGGCGCGCAAGGGGCGGCGCAGCGCGGTGGGGAACGGGGGCACGCCGCCGCTGCGATCCGGGCCGAGCTGGCCGTTGTCCTCGGGGCGGACCTCGCGGGGCGCGTATTCCTCGACATCGCCGCGCGCCAGCTGCCAGTCGCGGCGCAGGGGCGCGAGGCCCGCCTGGATGTCGATACTGGTCGCCGGATCGGTGTAGGGGCCGCTGGTGTCGTAGACGCGCACCGGCGCCTCGCCGCCCGCAAGGTCGATCTCGCGCATCGCCACACCGAGCGGCCCGACATGGACCTTGCGGCTGCCGCGGATCGGGCCGGTGGTAACGGTTACCGGCTCGCCGGAGGGGCTGATCTCGTGGGGGGAATTGATGTCGGCCATACGCTGTCTCTCCTCGGGCGGGAGAGAGTTTTCCGGCGACACGCGAAGCGCCAAGGCCGGCCCTCCCTCCGCCCGTGCTAACGGGTTCAGGTTCGACGGGTCGGGCAGCGTGACCTGCCCCTCTCAGCCAACACTGGCTCCCCGGGGATGCGGGTACCTACCGCATTTGCGGGCAGCGCGAAAGGGCGGTGTGGATTGAGGTAACTCCTCCGTTTGCGCTGGCCAGCCTCGCTCCGACGCGGCATTCACGCTCGCGGGACAAGCGAGAGGAGCGACGATTGAGCTGGGCGAAGGAACTGGAAGAACTGCGCCACCGCGAGGCGCTGGCCGAGGAAATGGGCGGAGCCGACAAGCTCGCCCGCCAGCACGCGCGGGGCAAGATGGATGCGCGTGGGCGGCTCGCGGCGCTGGTCGATCCGGGCTCGTTCCGCGAGATCGGCAAGATCGCGGGCAAGGCCAGCTATGACGAGGATGGCGCGCTGACCGGCGTGCTGCCCGCGCCCTTCCTGTTCGGCAAGGCCGAGATCAACGGCCGCCCGGTGGTCGCCACGGCGGACGATTTCACCATTCGCGGCGGCGCGGCGGATGCCGGGATCAGCCGCAAGATGGTCCAGGCGGAGCGGATGGCACACGAGCTGCGGCTGCCGCTGATCCGGATGATCGACGGCACCGGCGGCGGCGGCTCGGTCAAGACGCTCGAGCAGATCGGCGCGACCTATATCCCCGCAGTGCCCGGCTGGGGCGATGTCGTGACCAATCTCGAGACCGTGCCTGTGGTGGCGCTGGCGCTGGGCCCGACCGCGGGGCTGGGCGCAGCGCGGGTGGTCGCGAGCCATTATTCGGTGATGGTCAAGGGCCTCTCGCAGATCTTCGCCGCCGGGCCCGCGGTGGTCGACGGCCTGGGCGAGAGCTACAAGGGTTCGCAGGACCACGCGCAAGCCAAGGAGGAGCTGGGCGGGAGCGGCATCCACACCCGCAATGGCGTGGTCGACGACGAGGTCGCCAGCGAGGCCGAGGCCTTCGCCCGCGCCCGTCATTTCCTCTCCTTCATGCCCGAACATGTCGGCCAGCTGGCGCGCCGCACCGCCTGCGACGACCCCGTGGACCGCCGCGAGGAGGCGCTGCTCGAACTCGTCCCGCGCGAGGACAAACAGGTCTATTCGATGCGCCGCTGTCTCGACATGGTGGTCGACAAGGGCACGCTGTTCGAGATCGGACGCAATTGGGGACGCGCGGCGATCACCGCGCTGGCGCGGCTCGACGGCTGGCCGGTGGCGGTGCTGGCCAGCGATCCGTCGTTCCTCGGCGGTTCGTGGGATGCCAAGACCAGCGAGAAGGTCGAGCGCTTCGTGGCGCTGGCCGACCGGTTCCGGCTGCCGATCGTCCATCTGGTCGACAATCCGGGCTTCATGATCGGGCGCGAGGCGGAACTGGCGGGGACGATCCGTTATGGCGTGCAGGCGATGAACGCGGTCTATCGCGCGCGCGTGCCGCTGGCCTGCGTGGTGCTGCGCCGCGCCTATGGCATCGCCGGGAGCGCGATGAGCAATGCCGAGCGCTTCCAGTACCGCTATTGCTGGCCGAGCGGCGACTGGGGCTCGCTGCCGATCGCGGGCGGGCTCGAGGTGGCCTACAAGTCCGAGCTCGAGGCGGCGGCGGACCCGGCGGCGGAGCTGGCGGAAATCCGTGCGCGGCTGGACCGGGTCACCAGCCCCTTCCGCAGCGCCGAGCGCTTCAACGTCGAGGACATCATCGACCCGCGCGACACGCGGCCGCTGCTGTGCGAGTTCGCCGGTCTGGCTTGGCGACGGCTGGCCGGCGAGTAACTGGCACGCCCCGTCATCTCTTAGACTAAATCTCTTCAGGCTCCGGCGGGCCGAACAGCGAGCCGCGTTCGGAGAACAGCACGAAGGCCAGGCTCAGCAACGCGGTAACCAGCAGCGCCAGCGCCAGCGGGCGCGCGGTGCCATCGTAGGAATAGCCGATATAGGCGCCCAGCGCGGCGCCGCCGGTCATCCGCAGGAAGCCCTGCGCCGAGCTGGCCGCGCCCGCGATATGGCGGAACGGCTGGAGCGCGATCGAACCGAAATTGGCGCCGATGAAGCCGAGCATGCTCATGTTGGCCGCCATCAGCGGGACGAATGTCCAAAGCGTTTCGTTGGGCTGGCTGGCGAACCACAGTTGCGCCGCCGCCACGAAGATGAAAACGAACAGCGCCCAATGGCTGACCCGCCGAGCGCCGTAGCGTTCGACGATCCGGCTGTTGAGCCAGTTGGCGATCGCCATGCACCCCGCACAGATCGCGAAGATCATCGGAAAGGCGTCGCCTGCCCCGAAGGCCTCACCGATCAGCTGCTGACTGGAATTGATGAATCCGAACAAGCCGCCGAACACCAGCGCGCTGCCCAGCGTGTAGCCGACCGTGGTGCGCAGGGTCACCGCGCTCTTCATGTTGCGCATTATTTGCGGGATGTAGATCGGCTGGCGATCCTCCTGATGGAGGGTTTCGGGCAGCCGCGTAAAGACCCAGACCGACATGACCACTCCGGCCAAAGCCATGGTCACAAAGATCCAGCGCCAGTCGCCGGTCAAGAGCAGCACGCCTTGCCCGATCGAGGGTGCGATCGCGGGGACCAGCAGGAAGATGACAAAGATCAGGCTCATCATCCGCGCCATCTTGTCCCCGCCCACCCGGTCGCGGATGATCGCGGGCGGGAGCGCGATGATGCTGGCAGCGAAGAAGCCCTGCGCAGCGCGGAGGACCACCAGAGCATCGAAACTGGTCGCCAGCGCGCAAGCCAGCGACAGCCCGATATAGGCCGTCAGTCCGACGAACAGCACCGGACGGCGCCCGAAGCGGTCGGCAAACGCGCCGGGGACCAGCGTGCCGATCCCGGCCGCGAGCAGATAGACCCCGACCACGAATTGACGATCATTGCCCGCAGCGCCGAGAGTTCCCGCCAGATTGTCCAGCGCTGGCAAAATTGCGTCGATACCAAAGGCGTTGAGCGCCATCAGCATAGCCATCATCCAGATCAGCTCGCGTTCGCCGATCGGCTTGCGGGTCGCGGTTTCGGCAGGAAGGCGGGCCTGTTCGGTCGAACCATGAAGCTCGCCGCCGGCTGAAATTTCGTTTCGCATGTGCACAATATGCAAATTGGAACGAACGGTTCCGATTTGCAACCCGGTGGCCTATCTTTGGCCCGTCATGAGGCAAGAAGATCACAGCAGCAACGACGCCGGGGAAAGCGAAGGGGCCGAGGCTGAGGGGCTGCGCAAGATCATCCATGTCGACATGGATGCCTTCTTCGCCAGCGTCGAGCAGCGCGACCATCCCGAGCTACGAGGGAAGCCGGTGGCGGTGGGCGGATCGAGCGGGCGCGGGGTGGTCGCGGCGGCGAGCTACGAGGCGCGGCGCTTCGGGGTGAAGAGCGCGATGCCCTCGGTCACCGCCAGGCGGCTGTGCCCCGACCTGATCTTCTGCAAGAGCCGCTTCGAGGTCTATCGCGAGGTCAGCCAGCAGATCCGCGCGGTGTTCCGCCACCACACCGATCTGGTCGAACCGCTGAGCCTCGACGAGGCCTATCTCGATGTCACCAGTGACCGGCTGGGCATCGGATCGGCGACCCGCATCGCCGAACTGATCCGTCAGGAAATCCGCGCCAAGACGCAGCTTACCGCCAGCGCCGGGGTCAGCTACAACAAGTTTCTCGCCAAGATCGCCAGCGACCAGAACAAGCCCGACGGCCTGTGCGTGATCCGCCCCGGCGAGGGCGCGCAGTTCGTCGCGCAATTGCCGGTGCGGCGGTTCCACGGGGTCGGACCCAAGGGCGCGGAAAAGATGGCGCGGCTGGGGATCGCCACCGGTGCGGATCTGGCGGAAAAGGACATCGCCTGGCTGCGCGCGCATTTCGGCAGCTTCGCCGATTATCTTTATCGCGCGGCGCGGGGCATCGACCTGCGCCCGGTGCGTTCGACCCGGATCCGCAAATCGGTCGGCGGCGAGCGGACTTTCGGCTCGGACATCTCGAGCGGCCCGGCGCTGCGCGAGACGCTGGAGGATATCATCGGAATCGTCTGGACCAGCATCACCCGCGCCGAGGCGCGCGGCCGGACGGTGACGCTCAAGCTCAAATACACCGATTTCCAGATCATGAGCCGCGCGAAATCGCTGCCGCGCGCGATCGCCGACAAGCAGGAATTCGCAGGGCTGGCGCGCGCGCTGCTCGACGAGGTGCTGCCGCTGCCGATGCCGATCCGGCTGATGGGGCTCACCCTGTCGAAGCTGGAGCACGACGGCGCGGACGAGCCGCCTCGCCCCGATGCGCAACTGTCGCTGCTCTAGCAGGGGGCTCTAGCAGGGGGCTCTAGCAGGGGCTCTGGCCGCCGCCGTTCGCCGGGTCGCGCCACAACGCCAGCCGTGCCCTGGTGCGCGGGCTGAGCGGTTCGGGCAGCGAATGGGTGGGGAAGAAGCGTGCCTCGACCACTTCGCGGCGGTCGGGTCGCGGCTCGTCGGAGGTCAGGCAGCTGACGACATGGGCGGTGTGCGGCGATCCGGAGACCTGTTCTTCGAACGAGCCCACCAGTTTCGCGCCTTCGGCCAGGCAATCGGTTTCCTCGCGCAATTCGCGCACCGCCGCCTGTTCGGGGCTCTCGCCGCGCTTGATCCCGCCGCCGGGGAGGAACCAGCCGCGCGGGCCGTAGCTGTGGCGAACCATCAGCAGTTTGCCCTGCAGGTCGCAGGCGATGACCGTCACCCCTTCGAGCGGGGTGCCGCGCAGCAGCCGCCAGCGATGGCGCAGCTTGTGCGCGACGCGCAGGGCGATGCGGTGGAGTTTCGCGATCATCCTGCGAACACCGTCACCGGCTGGTCCGCAGCGGCAAGCAGGCGAGACACAGGGAGATCGCCCGTCCCCGCCAGGGCAGCCGCCATGACGTCGGATTTGTCCGCGCCTCGAATGACGAAGACGACCTCGTCGCTGTTGAGCAGCGCGGTGATGGTCAGGCTGATCCGGTCGTAGGGCGCCTCGGGAGGGAGCGGGTCGGGGGTGAGTTGCACCACGCTGCGCGGATCGTCGGCGCGCGGATCGGTGTTGGGGAACAGCGAGGCCACATGCCCGTCCGCGCCCATCCCCAGCCAGGCGAAGGCGAACGGCGGGACCTGTTCCATCACGCTCAGCGTGACCACATCGGCGCCGACGGGTTCGAACAGGCGCCGCAGCTTGCCGGTGTTGCTCGCTTCGTGGTCCTCGGGGACCACGCGGTCGTCGTTGGGCCACACCACCAGCCGCTCCCACGGCAGGTCCTCCGTCAGCAACAGCTCGATGATCGGGAACGGGGTCGAGCCGCCCGGGACGGTGATTGCCACCGGCCCCTCGGACGCACCGAAGGCCCGCCGCAGCTTTGCGGCGAGCCAGTCGGCGATCGCGCTGTCACGCGCTCCATCAATCCGGGCGATGCGGGTTATATCGGCCATCGATGTGCCCCGGTTGCGCGCGCGTTACTTGGCGGTCTGGCCGAGGAACCAGATGCGTTCCTCGCACTGGTCGATCCAGTCGTCGACGATGCCGCTGGTGGCGTTGTCGCCCACCTTCTCGGCCTCGTCCTTTACCTCGCCGAGCCGGTCGTGCAGCTTGCGATTGGCATCGCGCAGCTCCTCGACCATCGCATCGGCGGAAATGGTGACGTCGTCCTGGTCCTTGACCCTTGTGGCGCTGGCGATCGAGCCGATCGAGGTCAGCGTATTCTCGCCATTCTTGCGGACGCGCTCGCCGATATCGTCGACCGTGCCGATCAGCTGCGCGGCCTGTTCGTCGAACAGCAGGTGCAGGTCGCGAAAGCGCGGGCCCGCGACGTGCCAGTGAAAGTTCTTGGTTTTGACGTAGAGCGCGAACGTGTCCGCGAGCGCGCCGTTGAGCGCCTCGACGAGGCCGGTTTTGGCGTTGTTTCCGAGTTTCGACATAGTGCCTCCTGTTTTCGCCGCGTTTCCAGCGGCGGCGTGTGTCTCCGAAATAGAACGGGACAGCGACCGCTTGGTTTCATGCAGCGCTCCGGTTGCTGAAATCGCTTCCCTCGATCATCAGATGATCCCGCGGACGCTCAGGCCGATCACCAGCGCGATGATCAGCGTGACGCTGCCGAGCGCGATGCGAATCCCGCGCAGGGGCAGCTTGCGTTCGAGCGCATGCCCCAGCACCCAGCCCATCGCCAGCGCCGCAGCCCCACCCAGCGCTCCGCCCAGCGCGGTCATCTGCGGCGAGGAAGTCGCGGCGGCGATCGCGAAGATGCAGAAGCGCGCGCCATCGCCGAACTGGCGCGAGAGCAGGACGATCGCCAGCGCCGCGAGCGAGCGGGTCGGTTCGCGCGCGGGCGCCAGCCTGATCGGCCAGAACAGTTCGAAGGCGGCGGCCGCCAGCGCGAAGGCGACCAGCATGGTCTCCGCCGAATCCGAGATCATCGTCTCGACCCGCCAGCCCGCCCAGGCCATCGCCGCCGCGCTCAGCGTGGCGCAGGCCAGCCCCGTCGCCAGCACCAGCGGCGAGCCGCCGAAATGCCCGCTCAGCCGCGCGACGATCAGCTGGTCGCGCGCGCCGATCCCGGCGAGGAAAGCGGCGACCATGGCGAAGATCAGCGATGCGGTCATGGTTGCCCGGGTTGCGTGGTCGGCATGAAAGCTCCTGTCTGGCGGTGCGCGGTGCCATGCGATAGCACCCGCGTCGACGAAAGCTAATCACAGGGAGAGTGACGGATGAAATTGACGCAAGGCATGGCGGCGGTGGTGACCGGGGGCGCATCGGGTCTGGGCAGAGCGAGCGCGAGCGCGCTGGCCGAAGCGGGGCTCAAGGTGGCGATCTTCGACGTCAACCGCGAGGCGGGCGAGGAGCACGCGCACGCGATCGGCGGCACTTTCCACCATGTCGACATCACCGACGAGGATTCGGTCGTCGCCGGCTTTGCGGCGGCGCGCGAAGCGCATGGCCAGGAGCGGGTGACAGTGCATTGCGCCATGGCGAGCCGCCGCGGCAAGACGCTGGGCTGGGACAAGGAAAGCGGCGGCTACAAGCGGCTCTCGACCGAGGATTACGCTTTCGGGGCGCAAGGCATCCTCGTTTCCTCCTATCGCATCGCCAGCCTCTCGGCGCTGGGGATGGCCAATGCCGATCCGCTGAACGAGGATGGCGAGCGCGGCTGCATCACGCTGACCGCGAGCGTCGCGGCTCAGGACGGGCAGATCGGCCAGGTAATCTACGGCAGCTGCAAGGCCGGGGTGAACGGGCTGGTGCTGCCGATGGCGCGCGACCTGATGGATATGGGAATCCGCGTGAACTCGGTCATGCCGGGCATCTTCGCGACCCCGCTGATGCTGGGGATGAAGGACCGCAACCCGCAGATGTGGGACCAGCTCAACGCCAGCGTGCCTTTCCCCAAACGGCTCGGCCACCCGGAGGAATTCGCCTCGCTGATCCTCGAGATCGCGCGCAACTCCTATCTCAACGCGCATCAGTTCCGGCTCGACGGGGCGATCCGCATGCCGCCGCGCTAAGCCAGCGCGGTTCCGAAGCACGAGGGATATTGACGGGGCCGCACCATCGCGGCACAGGCGGCTCCAAGCGGGTATGATGTAATGGTAGCCTGCCAGCTTCCCATGCTGGACGCGCGAGTTCGATTCTCGCTACCCGCTCCACTCCCTTTTTCCAGACGGACCCGTGCAGCCGCCGGTTGCAAATGTAACCGCTTGCGTTCGGACCCCTCGCTCGCCTAGGCCGTTGGTCAGAAAAGAGAGGTATTTCATGCGCACCATCGATCACGTCATCGCCGGGGGCACTGGCGGCCTTACCGGTACCGGCCGCAACCACCAGATCTGGAACCCGTCGACCGGCGAAGTCCAGGCCGAGGTCGCGCTTGGCGACGCCGCGCTGCTCGAGCGCGCCATCCAGGCCGCAAAAAAGGTCCAGCCGGGCTGGGCCGCGACCAATCCGCAGCGTCGCGCACGGGTCATGTTCACCTACAAGCAGCTGATCGAGGAGAACATGCAGGAGCTCGCCGAGCTGCTCTCCTCCGAGCACGGCAAGGTGGTCGACGATGCCAAGGGCGACGTCCAGCGCGGGCTCGAGGTGATCGAATACGCCTGCGGCATCCCGCAGGTCCTCAAGGGCGAGTACACGCAAGGTGCCGGCCCGGGGATCGACGTCTATTCGATGCGCCAGCCGATCGGCATCGGCGCTGGCATCACCCCGTTCAACTTCCCCGCGATGATCCCGATGTGGATGTTCGGGATGGCGATCGCGGCGGGCAACGCCTTCATCCTCAAGCCATCCGAGCGCGATCCCAGCGTGCCCGTGCGGCTCGCCGAACTGTTCCTCGAGGCCGGCGCGCCCGAGGGGCTGCTGCAGGTGGTCCATGGCGACAAGGAGATGGTCGACGCCATTCTCGACCATCCCGATATCGCGGGTGTCAGCTTCGTCGGCAGTTCCGACATTGCGCAATACGTCTCCAAGCGCGGCGCCGCTGCGGGCAAGCGCGTCCAGGCGATGGGCGGCGCCAAGAACCATGGCGTGGTCATGCCCGACGCCGATCTCGACATGGTGGTCAACGACCTGGTCGGCGCCGCCTTCGGCTCGGCCGGCGAGCGCTGCATGGCGCTCCCCGTGGTGGTCCCGGTCGGCGAGGACACCGCCAACGCCTTGCGCGAAAAGCTCATCCCCGCGATCAACGCGCTGCGGATCGGCGTTTCGAACGACCCCGACGCGCATTACGGCCCGGTTGTGACTCCCGAACACAAGGCGCGCATCGAGGGCTGGATCGACACCGCCGAAAAGGAAGGCGCCGAGGTCGTGATCGATGGCCGCGGCTACACGCTGCAGGGCCACGAGAAAGGCTTCTTCGTCGGCCCGACGCTGCTCGACCGCGTCACGCCCCAGATGGAAAGTTATCAGGAAGAGATCTTCGGCCCGGTGCTGCAGATCGTGCGCGCCAAGGATTTCGAGGAAGCGGTCCGGCTCCCCAGCGAGCACCAATACGGCAATGGCGTCGCGATCTTCACCCGCAACGGCCACGCGGCGCGCGAATTCGCCAGCCGGGTGAATGTCGGCATGGTGGGGATCAACGTGCCGATCCCGGTGCCGGTCGCCTATCACAGCTTCGGCGGCTGGAAGCGCTCGGGCTTCGGCGATATCGATCAGTACGGCACCGAGGGCCTGCGGTTCTGGACCAAGTCCAAGAAGGTCACCCAGCGCTGGCCCGATGGTGGCGGCGACGGCTCGAACGCCTTCGTCATCCCGACGATGGGGTAAGCGCGATGCGGATCGCCCTTGCCGCCACGCTCGCGCTGACGCTCGCGGCCTGTTCGCAGGAGGCCGAGGCACCGGTCGAGAGCGAGGCCGAACCGGCAGCGGTTCACTCGCCGGCGGCGCCCGAGCGCGAGGCCGAGACCGCGCAGGTGCTCGACGCCATCCCGGCGCGCTTCCGCGGCACCTGGGATGCGCTGGATGGCGATTGCGCGCCCTCCTCCGACCTCCGGATCGAGATCGGTGCCACCACGCTGGGCTTCTACGAAGCGCGCGGCGAGGTGACCGACATCATGACCGATGGCTCGGACGCGATCATCGCCAGCCTGGCGATGGAAGGCGAAGGCGAGCGCTGGACGATGACCCGCCGCTTCGCGCTGGACGGCGCCGACCGCCTGACACCCAGCCCGGTGGGCGAGGAGGCGGATTTCGAACCCATGACCCTGAAACGATGCGATATTTGATATGAGCTTTACCAAACTCGCCTTTGCCGGATCGCTTGCCGCCCTGACGGCGGGCTGCATGACCACGCCTGCCACGGACGCACCCGTCGACCGCGCGCCCGGTGAAGGCGGAAGCTGCTCCACTGCGGGCACCGAAGGATTCATCGGCCAGCGCGCCACGACGACAATCGGCACTCAAATCCGGCAGCGCACCGGCGCATCGGTCTTCCAATGGGTCCCGCCCGAAACCGCGGTGACGATGGATTATCGCCAGGACCGGGTCCGGGTGAGCTACGACCGGGCGATGGCGATCACCTCGATCGCCTGCGGCTGAGCATGACCGACCGCCGGATCAAGTCACATTCCACGCTGGAAATCGCCGCCGCTGCGGTGCTAGGGGCCACGCCATGACAGGACAATTCCAGCTTACCGACGACCAGCTCGCGATCCAGGAGATGGCGCGCCGCTTCACCGCCGACAACATCACCCCGCACGCCTCGCAATGGGACGAGGACCACCACTTCCCGCGCGATGTGATCAAACGCACTGCCGAGCTTGGTTTCGGGGCGATTTACGTCTCGGAAGAATCCGGCGGGATCGGGCTCGGGCGGCTCGAGGCGGCGCTGATCATGGAAGCGATGGCCTATGGCTGCCCCACCACCAGCGCGTTCATCTCGATCCACAACATGGCCAGCTGGATGATCGACCGTTTCGGCGGGGACGAGATCAAGGAACGCTACCTTCCCGAGCTGGTCAACATGGACAAGATGGCGAGCTATGCGCTGACCGAGCCGGGTAGCGGGTCGGACGCCTCGGCGCTCAAGACCAGCGCCCGGCTGGATGGCGACCACTACGTCCTCAACGGCACCAAGCAATTCATCTCGGGCGCGGGTTACAACGACGTCTATGTCACCATGGTCCGCACCAGCGAGGACAAGACCAAGGGCGTCACCTGCCTGGTGATCGACAAGGATACGCCCGGCGTCTCCTTCGGCAAGCCCGAGAAGAAGCTGGGCTGGAACGCCAGCCCGACCGCGCAGGTCATCTTCGAGGATGCCCGCGTGCCCGTCGCCAACCGCGTCGGCGCCGAGGGCGAAGGCTTCCGCTTCGCGATGATGGGGTTGGACGGCGGAAGGCTCAACATCGGCGCCTGCTCGCTTGGCGGGGCGCAGCGCTGTCTCGACGAAGCGGTCGCCTACACCAAGGAGCGCCAGCAGTTCGGTCAGCCGATCGCCGATTTCCAGAACACTCAATTCATGCTGGCTGACATGGCGACCGAGCTCGAGGCGGCGCGCGCGCTGCTCTATCTCGCGGCAGCCAAGGTCAATGACGATGCCCCAGACAAGAGCCGGTTTTCCGCGATGGCCAAACGGCTCGCGACCGACAGCGGCTCCAACGTGGTCAACGATGCGCTGCAATTGTTCGGCGGCTATGGCTATCTCAAGGATTACCCGATCGAACGCTTCTGGCGCGACCTCAGGGTGCATTCGATCCTCGAAGGCACCAATCAGGTCATGCGGATGATCGTGGGCCGGGATTTGCTGCGCCAGTAATAAGCGCGCGATGCCGGAAAACACTGCAACGGAGAGAAAATTGACCGACAACGTCAACATCCATTCGCACGGGCGCGTCGGGCACATCTCGCTCGACCGGCCCAAGGCGCTCCACGCGCTGACCCTCGACATGTGCCACGCGATGAGCGCGGCGCTGAGCGGCTGGGCGGGTGACGAGGCGATCGAGGCGGTGGTGCTCGACCATTCCGAAGGGCGTGGGTTCTGCGCCGGGGGCGATATCGGGATGCTGCGCAATTCGGCCCTCAACGATGGCGGCGCATCGGGGCGCAAGTTCTTCCACGACGAATACCAGCTCAACCATCAGCTGTTCGCCTATGACAAGCCCATCGTGGCATTCATGGACGGCATCACCATGGGCGGCGGCGTGGGCATCGCCTTGCCCTGCAAATACCGCGTCGCGACCGAGAACACCCGCTTCGCCATGCCCGAGACCGGGATCGGCCTGTTCCCCGATGTCGGCGGCGGCTGGCACCTGTCGCGGCTGCAGGGGCGGCTGGGCCAGTTCCTCGCGCTGACCGGCGCGCGGCTCGATGGCGCGGAATGCCTGTGGGCCGGGATCGCGACGCACTATCTCCCCAGCGAAAAGCTGGCCGAGGCCAAGGCGCGGATCATCGAGCACCCCGACCGGATCGGCGGAATTCTTTCCGACCTCGCCGAAACCCCGCCCAAGGCCCGGATCGAGGGCAATCTGGAGCGGATCAACCGCCATTTCGCCTCCGACCGCTACGAGGATATCCTCGCCAGCCTCGATGCCGAGGCCGGGAATGATGACGGCGAATGGGCCGCCAAGGAACTCGCCACGCTGCGCACCAAGAGCCCGCAGACCTGCAAGGTTGCGCTGCGCCAGCTGGCCGAGGCCAAGGACTTCACCGATTTCGCCGACAATATGCGCCAGGAATACCGTATCGCCAGCCGGGTGATCGTCCGCCCCGATTTCGCCGAGGGCGTGCGCGCAGTGATCGTCGACAAGACCGGCGATCCGCAATGGAACCCGGCGACGCCCGAAGGCGTGAGCGAGGAGTTGCTCGACGCCATCTTCGCTCCGCTTCCCGCCGATGAGGAATGGAAACCCCTATGAGCTACAAAACCATCACCGTCGAACAGCATGACAAGGTCACGCTGATCACGCTCAACCGTCCGCAGGCGCTCAACGCCTTGAATTCGCAGGTGCTCGCGGATCTGATCGCCGCCTTCGCCGCCTATCAGGCCGACGACAGCCAGCTGTGCGCGGTGCTCACCGGGTCGGGCGACAAGGCCTTTGCCGCGGGCGCCGATATCAAGGAAATGAGCGAGAAGCAGGCGGCGGATTTCTATCTCGACGATTTCTTCGCCCCCTGGACCAGCGAGATCGTGAAGAAGACCCGCAAGCCGTGGATCGCCGCGGTCAACGGCTTCGCACTGGGCGGCGGCTGCGAGCTGGCGATGATGGCCGATTTCATCATCGCCAGCGAGAAGGCGAAATTCGGCCAGCCGGAGATCAAGCTGGGCGTCGCGCCGGGTATGGGCGGCTCGCAGCGGCTGGCCCGCGCGGTGGGCAAGTCCAAGGCGATGGAAATGTGCCTGACCGGCCGGATGATGGATGCCGAAGAAGCCGAGCGCGCCAATCTGGTGGTCCGCGTGGTGCCGCACGAGACGCTGCTCGACGAGGCACTCAAGACCGCCAAGACGATCGCATCGATGCCGCCGATGGCCGCGATCGCCAACAAGGAAATGGTCAACGCCGCCTTCGAGAGCACGCTCGACCAGGGGCTGGTGATGGAACGCCGCATCTTCCAGATCCTCGCCGCGAGCGAAGACAAGGTCGAGGGCATGGCAGCCTTTGTGGAGAAGCGCGAAGGGCAGTGGAAGGGGCGCTAGGATCTGCTGCCCCGCCACGGATTGCCGCGCGATCTGGCGATCGCTCGCAATGACGAGGGCTTTGGGCTAACCCTCACCCTCCGCTGGCAAATCACCGCAAGAAAGGACCGCAGGCCATGAAACCCTTCTCGGTCGTGCTGATGTTGCTGTGGCTGGTGCTCGCGATCTACACAGCGCTGGTGATCGGCGAGCACGGCTGGAACCTGTTTACCTATTTCTTCGGCGACATGGCCGCGCTGGGATGGCCGGGGCAGTTCAACCTCGACTTCATGCTCATGCTGGTGCTGTCGGCGAGTTGGACCGCATGGCGCAACGGCTTCGGCGCGACCGGGTTGCTGCTCGCGGTGCCCGCCTTCTTTGGCGGCGCGGGCTTCCTGCTGCCCTATCTCACCTACCTCTCCTGGAAGCACGATGGCGACACCGCCGCCGTGCTGCTGGGCAAGAACCACGCAAGGATGCACTGACATGAAAATCGCCTTTATCGGTCTCGGCAACATGGGCGGCGGGATGGCTGCCAATCTCGTCAAGGCGGGCCATCAGGTGAATGCCTTCGATCTCAGCGAGGAGGCGCTGGCCGCCGCTCGTGACAATGGCTGTGAAACTTTCACAGCAGCCCGCGAGGCGGTCGGCGGGGTCGAGGCGGTGGTCAGCATGTTGCCCAATGGCGGGATCGTGAAAGCGGTCTACGAGAACGACGTGATCGGCCATGCGCCCGCGGGTGCGGTGCTGCTCGACTGTTCGACCATCGATGTCGCCACCGCCAAGGAGGTGGCAGAGACCGCCGAGGCGGCGGGTTACGACATGGTCGACGCCCCAGTCTCGGGCGGGATCGCCGCGGCCAATGGTGGGACGCTTACCTTCATGGTCGGCGGCACCGAACAGGCGTTCGGGCGCGCCAAGGAGGTGCTCGAGGCGATGGGCAAGGCGGTCATCCATGCGGGCGATGCAGGGGCCGGCCAGACCGCCAAGATCTGCAACAATATGCTGCTCGCGATCTCGATGATCGGAACCGCCGAAGCGATGAAAATGGCGCAGAAGCTGGGCCTCGATCCGCAGAAATTCTACGAGATTTCCTCGCAATCCTCGGGCTATTGTTGGTCGCTCAACGCCTATACGCCGCTGCCAGGCGTCGGCGTCGAGAGCCCGGCGGACAAGGATTATCAGGGCGGATTTGCCACCGCGCTGATGCTCAAGGATTTGAGGCTGGCGATGGAAGCGGCAGAGACCGCCGGCGCCAGCACCCCGCTGGGCAAGCACGCGCGCGAGCTTTACGAAGCCTTCGCCGCAGAAAACGGCGCGCTCGACTTCTCGGCGATCATCAAGACGCTGTAATCGCCGCGATCACGCCTGCGAGCCAGTCGCGCGGGGCTTGGCGCTTGCCCACATCGGCGACGAATTCCTGACCCCGCGCCACGCTGCGCAGCCGACCGCCGGGCAGCCAGCGATCCGCGCGGTCGTGATAGCTCAGGCCACCGGGACGCAGCCATTTCGGGCGGTGCCACAGCGTCGGCGGGCCGCCCGCGACGGTGAGCCGCAGGCTGTCGGGCGCCGTGCGCGCGGTCGCGCCCGGCCCGCGATAGACCACGTCGTTCTTGCCATGCGGCGTCAGCGCGTGGGGATGCCCCAGTGCGACCAGATCGGCCGGCGCGGGCTGCATCAGGTCGACGATTTGCTCCACTTCCATGAAGCCGAAGATGCGATGATGCGGCTCGCCGCTCGCCTCCTCGCGGAACAGGCCGAAGAAGACGAACATATCCCCCACCCCGACCCCCTGATTGACAAGGTGCGTCTGCGCCGCGCCGCATTGCCCGAACAGGCAGGTGCCGCCGCTGTCCTGTTCCTCGAGGAACATCGGATCGTGGTGGCACAAATCCGCACCGCCGACCCTGCCACGGCTGGCGCGATGCGCGTGCTCGCCCAGCCCCAGCGCGTCGTAGCTGGTGTGCGATGCCGCGCCGGCGGGGATCGGCAGGCTGACCGGGCGACCATCCACGATCGGCGATGGCCCGCCGCCCGTCGCGCTGTCGAAACCCTTGCGTGAAAACACGATCCGCATGACGTTCAGCGCTGCCCGCCCCGCCCGCGCCTGACAAGGGCGCACCCTGACAAAACTTTGCGCGAGAACTTTGCGCAGGCCCGCATTCGCGCCTAAGGGCCTTGGCCATGCAGGAACAGGCCACCGCACTCGTCATGGCGGGCAAGCGCTCGGGTACGCTCGACCCGCTCGCCGCCGCCGCCAACGTCGGACAGAAAAGCGTCGTCCCGGTCGCGGGCAAGCCGATGATCGAGCATGTCGTCGCCGCGCTGGCCGAGTGCGAGCGGATCGGCGAAATCCGCGTGGTCGCGCACGAAGCCGACGAGATCCGCGCCATCCCGCTGGTGGGGCGGCTCGAGCAGGAGGGTCGGCTGACGTTTCGCGAAGGGGCATTCAACCTCGTCGACAGCGTGTTCGCGGGGGCCGAGGGAGCAACATTCCCGCTGGTCGTCACCACCGCGGACAATTGCCTCGTCACGCCCGAGGGCTATGCCGAATTCGTCGAGAAATGCCTCGCCGCGAGCGCCGATGCCGCTGCCGCGCTGGCGCGCAAGGAGGACGTCATCGCCGCCGACCCGGAAGGGCAGAAGAAGTTCTACGAATTCTCCGACGGCGGCTATTCCAACTGCAACACCTACTGGATCGGCAACGAGGGCGCTCTCTCGGCCGCCGAGATCATGCGCAGCGGCGGGCAGTTCGTGAAATACCCCGGTCGCATCGCCAAGGCCTTCGGGGTGCTCAACCTCGCGCGCTTCTACTTCGGCTGGGGCGACAAGGACAGATTGTTCGCGCAGGTCTCCCGGCGCTTTGGCTACAAGCTCGCCCCGATCGTGCTCTCCAATGGTGAATTCGCGATCGATGTCGACGAGCCGCGCTCGCACCGGATCACCGAGAAGCTGCTCGCCGCAAGGTCCGCATAGCGGGGCCCGGCTGGCGCGATGAAACGGCTGTTCGGCAATATCGGCTGGTTGCTCGGCGGGCGCGGCGTGAACGCGGTGCTGAGCCTGGTCTATCTCGCGCTGGCGACGCGCACGCTCGGGCTCGACGGCTTCGGCTATTTCGCGCTGGTCGTGGCGCTCGGCCAGACGGTCACCGGACTGGCCAATTTCCAGACCTGGCAATTCGTGGTGCGCTGGGGTTCGGGCAAAGACGGCCCGGGCGAGGCGACCGGCTTCGCCATCGCGCTTGATATGATGTCGGTAGCGCTGGGCGCGGTGCTGGCGGCGGGGCTGGTGTGGAGCGCGCAATTCTGGCTGCCGCTGACCGACGACCTGCTGTGGGTGGCGTTCGGCTATTGCCTCGTCTCGCTGCTGTCGATCCGCACCACCCCGCTCGGGCTGCTGCGCCTGCGCTTCGCCTATGGCGCGGCGACCGCGGCTGAGGCGGTGCAACCGGTAGTGCGCGGGCTGGGCGCGGTGCTGGCGGTGTTGGTCATGCCCACCGTGCTCGGCTTCGTGCTGGCCTGGGCGGCGGCGGAGGTGGCGGTGGCCGCGACGCTGTGGGTGGTCGCGGGCTTGCGCGAGCGGATCGACCTGTCGCGGATCAGCCTGACGCGGATCCCGCGCGCCCATCCCGGCGCCTGGCGCTTCGTCTGGGCCACAAATATGTCGGGCAGCCTCAACGTCGGCGGCAAACAGGTGTTGATCCTGCTGGTCGGGGCAATCGGCGGCGAAGGGTTCGCGGGCGGGTTCCGCGTCGCCAGCCAGCTCGGCCAGGCGCTGGTCCAGCTGGCGCAGACGGTCTCCAAGGCGATCTACCCCGAACTGGTCCACGCCGCCGACGCGGCGCACGACATGGCGCGGCGGATGGCCAATATCGCGCTGATCGGCGGGGTGCTGGCGGTCTCGGTCGCACTGCTGTTCGGGCGGCAGGGACTGGTGCTGATCGCCGGCCCGGAATTCCGCGTGGTCTATTGGGCGATGGTCATCCTCGCCATCGCCGGCGCGATCGAGCTGGTGGGGGCGAGCCTTGAATCGCTGCTGGTCAGCGCCGGGCGCGCGGGCACCGCCTTCGTGGTGCGCGCCGTGCCGACGCTGCTCTCGCTGCTGCTGCTCGATGTCGCGATGGGCTGGAACGGGCTCAAGGGCGCCGCCTTTACCGTGCTGGGCTCGAGCGCGCTCTCGGTGCTTGGTTTCTGGGTGGCGATCATCTCGCTCCAGCAGATCCGGATCGTGATCCAGCCGCCCGAGGATCCGGCCAAGGGCCCCGACGCGGGGCGCTGAGGCCCCGCATCGGGTCAGGTCTGCTCAGGCCAGGTTCGGGTCGTTCCAGGCCAGCACCGGCTTGCGGGCGGCCTGGGTCTCGTCGAGCCGGCGGCGCGGCGCGTAATGCGGCGCGGTTTTCAGCGTTGCGTCGCCCGCCTTGGCGCGCTCGGCCACGCTGCGCAGCGCCATGATGAACTGGTCGAGCGAGGCCTTGCTCTCGGTCTCGGTCGGTTCGACCAGCATCGCGCCATGGACCACCAGCGGGAAATACATCGTCATCGGGTGATAGCCCTCGTCGATCAGCCCCTTGGCGAGATCCAGCGTCGTCAGCCCGCCGCCAAAGCCCTCGTCGCCGAACAGCGCCTCGTGCATGCAGTGCCCGCTGTGCGCGAAGGGCGCGGCGAGGACATCCTCGAGGCTGCGCAGGATGTAATTGGCGTTGAGCACCGCATCCTCGGCGACCTGTTTCAACCCGTCGGCGCCATGGCTGAGGATATAGGCCAGCGCACGGGTGAACATCCCCATCTGGCCATGGAAAGCGGTCATCCGCCCGAAGGTGCTGGCGTGATGCTCCTGCGCGGTTTCCTCCTCGACGAGGTGGAAGCTGCCATCATCCAGCTGCTCGACGAAGGGCAGCGGCGCGAAGGGTGCCAGAGCCTCTGAGAACACCACCGGGCCCGAACCAGGGCCGCCGCCGCCATGCGGGGTGGAGAAGGTCTTGTGCAGATTGATGTGCATCGCATCGACGCCGAGATCGCCCGGGCGCACCCGGCCGACGATGGCGTTGAAATTGGCGCCGTCGCAATAGACCAGCCCGCCCGCGGCATGGACCGCATCGGCGATCCGCTTGAAGTCGCGCTCGAACAATCCGCAGGTGTTGGGATTGGTGATCATCACCGCCGCGACATCCGGGCCGAGTCGCGCCTCGAGCGCGTCGAAATCGACCCGGCCATCGGCGTTGGCGGGGATGTCCTCGACCTCATAGCCCGCGAAGGCCGCGGTCGCGGGATTGGTGCCATGCGCGCTTTCGGGGCACAGCACGACCTTGCGGGCATCGCCGCGCGCCTCGAGCGCGGCGCGGATCGCGAGGATGCCGCACAGCTCGCCATGCGCGCCGGCCTTGGGGCTCATCGCCACCGCGGGCATGCCGGTGAGCGCTTTGAGCCATTCGCCCAGCTCATGGATGACGCCGAGCGCGCCCTGCACCGTCTGGATCGGCGCCAGCGGGTGGCAATCGGCAAAGCCGGGCAGCCGCGCAACCTTCTCGTTGAGCCGCGGATTATGCTTCATCGTGCAGGAGCCGAGCGGAAACAGCCCCAGATCGATGGCGTAGTTCTGGCGGCTGAGGCGGGTGTAGTGACGCACCGTCTCCGGCTCGGACAGGCCGGGCAGGTCGAAGGCTTCGGTGCGGTCGTAGCCGCCCAGCCGGTTGGGTGCATCCGCTGCGGGTTCAGGCAGATCGACCCCGGTGGTGGTGTTGCCCGCGATTTCGAAGATCAGCGGTTCCTCGAGCATCAGCGCGCGGTTGCCGGTGACGGTGGGCGGGCCTTCCATTGAGTGGTCGACGGTGACGGGGGTGCCGGGCTTCCAGCCCGAGGCGTTATGGGCGTTCATCGCAGAACCTCCTCGAGAGCGGCGCAGAGTGTGTCGATATCTTCCTCGGTGGTCGTTTCGGTGACCGCGACCAGCAGGCCTTCGGCCATCGCGCTCGCCTGCGGGTAGAGCCGCCCGAGCGAGACGCCCGCGAGCACACCGCGGTCGGCGAGCTTGCGCACCACATCGCGGGCATCGCGGCCCAGCGTCACCGTGAATTCGTTGAAGAAGCTATCGTTGAGGACCGTGACACCGGGCACCTTGGCCAGACGTTCGGCGGCAATGCAGGCGAGGCGATGGTTCTCCAGCGCAAGCCGCCGCAGACCCTTCTCGCCCAGCAGCGTCATGTGGACGCTGAAGGCCAGCGCGCAGAGCCCGCTGTTGGTGCAGATGTTGCTCGTCGCCTTCTCGCGGCGGATATGCTGCTCGCGGGTCGAGAGCGTGAGCACGAAACCACGCTTGCCCTCGGCATCCTGCGTCTCGCCGCACAGCCGCCCGGGCATCTGCCGGACGTGCTTGGGATCGCGCACCGCGAACAGGCCCAGATAAGGCCCGCCGAACTGCAGCCCGACGCCGATCGACTGGCCCTCGCCGACCACGATATCCGCGCCGCATTCGCCGGGCGATTTGAGCGCGCCCAGCGCCACCGGCTCGGTGTTGACCACCACCAGCAGAGCGCCCCTGGCATGCGCCGCTTCGGCGATCTCGGTAAGGTCCGGGAGCCGGCCGAGGATATCGGGATATTGCACCACGACGCAGGAGGTCTCGTCGTCGATCCGCGCGATCAGTCCGGCGTTGTCGGGCTGCGCCTGGAAGGCGGGCTCGGCATCGGCGATCGTGTCCTGCGTGAACTTCGCCATGGTCTTGACGACCTCGGCATAATGCGGATGCAGCGCGCCCGAGAGCACCACCCGGTCGCGCTTGGTCACGCGCGCCGCCATCGCCACCGCTTCCCAGCAGGCGGTCGAGCCGTCGTACATCGAGGCGTTCGCCACCGCGCAGCCATAGAGCCGCGCGACCTGCGTCTGGAATTCGAACAGCATCTGCAGCGTGCCCTGCGCGATCTCGGGCTGGTAGGGCGTGTAGGCGGTCAGGAACTCGCCGCGCTGGATGATGTGATCGACGGTTGCCGGAACATGATGGCGATAGGCCCCCGCCCCGAGAAAGAACGCCGCATCGCCCGCCGCGAGATTGCGTTGCGCCAGCCGCCGCATGTGTTTCTCGACCGCCATCTCGCTGGCGTGCATCGGCAGGCCGTGGATCGGCCCGTCGAGCTGCGCCTCGGCAGGCACATCGGCGAACAGCGCGTCGACGCTGTCGGCGCCGATGGTTTCGAGCATGGCCGAACGATCGGTGGGGGTCAGGGGAAGGTAGCGCATTTTCAATCCTCGGTGAGTCCCCGCGAAGGGAGGGACCTCAGGCAGTTACAAACGACCACGGGGCACGAGGTCCCCGCCTTCGCGGGGACCGCGCGGCGTCACAATTCGTCGCAGAAGCTCTTGTAGGCCTTGGCGTCCATCAGCCCGTCGAGCTCAGCCTTGTCGGCGATGGTCAACTTGAAGAACCAGCCGTCTTCCTCGGGGCTGGAATTGACCAGCGCCGGATCCTCGTCGAGCGAGTCATTGGCTTCGGTGACCTCGCCGCTGATCGGCGCGTAGACGTCGCTTGCAGCCTTGACGCTCTCGACCACCGCGGCATCCTTGCCCTTGGCCAGTTGCGCGCCGACATCGGGCAATTCGACGAAGACGATGTCGCCAAGCTGTTCCTGCGCGTAATCGGTGATGCCGACCGTGGCGGTATCGCCTTCGACATCGATCCATTCGTGTTCATCGGTGAAGTAGCGGGCCATCGGGTCACTTCCCTCGGTAATAGCGGTGGGGGACAAAAGGCAAAGCGGCGACCTTGGCGGGCAGCCGCTTCTTGCGAACCTCGACTTCGACCTCGGTATCTACCGTGGCGAAATCGGCGGAGAGATAGGCCATCGCGATCGGATGGCCGAGCGTGGGCGAGAACCCGCCGCTGGTGACGCGGCCGATTTCTGTCTCGCCCGCATAGACCGTCGCGCCCTCGCGCGCGGGCAGCCGCCCGTCGAACACCAGCCCGACGCGTTTGGTGTCGGTGCCCGCCTCGAGCTTCGCGGCGCAGGCCTCGTGGCCCATCCAGCCGCCAGCCTCGCGGCGGCTCTTGGTGAGCGCGAAGATCAGGTCCGCGGTGACCGGATCGGTCTCCTCGGTGAGGTCGTGGCCGTAGAGCGGCAGACCGGCCTCGAGCCGCAGGCTGTCGCGCGCGCCCAGCCCCGCAGGCCGCACCTCGATCTCGGCGCAGAGTCGGTCGGCGAGCGATTCGGCGAATTCGGCGGGGACCGAGATTTCGAACCCGTCCTCGCCGGTGTAGCCCGCGCGGGTGATCCGCAGCGGCCATTCGCCGAACTGGTAATCCACCGCCTGCATGAACACGAGCCGCTCGGGCACGCCGCGCATCACGCGGTTGAGCGCGGTCGCGGCGTTGGGCCCCTGCAGCGCGATGAGCGCCTGGTCGTCGAGGTGGGTGAGCGTGACATCGTCGTCGAGATGTTCGCGCAAATGGGCGATATCGTCCCATTTCATCGCGCCATTGACCACGAGGTAATAGGCCGGCTCGCCCCAGTGTCCTTCGGTGCCCGCTTCCTCGTCGCCCTCGATCCAGGGGGTGACATTGGTGACCATCAGATCGTCGAGAATGCCGCCGTCCTCATTGAGGAGCAACGAATAGCGCACCCGGCCCGGCTTGAGCGTGGCGATCGCGCCGGGGAGGAGCTTTTCCAGTTCCTCGGCCGCGCGCTCGCCCGAGACCAGCAGCTGGCCCATGTGGCTGACATCGAACAGCGAGGCCTGTGTGCGGGTCCAATCGTGTTCGGTCACGATACCTTCGAACTGGATCGGCATCTCGTAGCCCGCGAATTCCACCATCCGCGCGCCCTTGCTGCGATGCCATGCATCGAGCGGCAGTTTGGCCGGGGTTTCGTCCGGAAGGTCATCCGGGGAAAGGTCTGGGGCTTCGCTCATCAATTATCCCGACTGCATGCATGATTGCGCCCCGGCGAGGCGCGTTCCGAACCATGCCCCCTCTGTCGGGTAACCTGAGAGACTGGCCCGTGAATGGACGGGCTTACCCCTTCGGTGGCCGCCCCATTGCGGAGCGACGCTTTCCAGAGTGTCGAAGAGGCCCGCGCGGTCCGTTGGCCTGAGAGTTTCCGGGGCGGTTGCTCCTTCGGCGCCGGGGGCCTGCCCGGCCCCGCGATCTCTCCCGCGCGTGCCCGCCGCAGAATCGCTCCCGCCGCCGACCGCACCGCCCTGCGCGATTGCGACGCGCCGGTCAATCGAGATTGGGGCGCAGCCAGCGCTCGGCGGTGGAAACCTCCACCCCGCGTCGCGCGGCATAATCCTCGAGCTGGTCGCGACCGATCCGGGCAACCCCGAAATAGGCGGCCTCGGGATGCGCGAAATAGAACCCGCTGACCGCCGCGGTGGGGAACATCGCGAAGCTCTCCGTCAGCTCGAGCCCGACATTCTTTTCCGCATCCAAGAGCTCGAACAGCATCGGCTTGAGGCTGTGATCGGGGCAGGCGGGATAACCCGGCGCAGGCCGGATGCCGCGGTACTGTTCCTTGATCAGCGCCAGATTGGTGAGCTGCTCGCCCGGCGCATAGCCCCACAGGTCGGTGCGGACATGCTGGTGCAGCCGCTCGGCAAAGGCTTCGGCGAAGCGGTCGGCCAGCGCCTTGAGCAGGATGTCCGAGTAGTCGTCCTTGTCGGCCTGGAAGCGCGCGGAATGGGTGTCGAGCCCGTGAATGCCGACCGCGAAGCCGCCCATCCAGTCGCCGGCGGGATCGATGAAATCGGCGAGGCAGAAATTGGCGCGGTCGCGGCTTTTCTTCACCTGCTGGCGCAGGAACGGCAGCACTACCGGGTCGGACTCGTCGAGATCGATACTGATATCGTCGCCATCGCGGTGGCAGGGCCACAGCCCGCAGACTCCGCGCGCGGTGAGCCATTGCTCCTCGACGATGCGGTCGAGCATGGCCTGCGCATCGGCGAACAGGCTGCGCGCGCTCTCGCCGACCACGCTATCCTCGAGTATCGCAGGATAATTGCCGTGCAGTTCCCAGGCGCGGAAGAAGGGCGTCCAGTCGATATACTCGCGCAATTCGGCGAGCGACCAGTCCTCGAAGACATGCAGCCCCGGCTGCAGCGGCGCGGAGGGCTTGTCGGCGAAATCGGCGGGGAAGGCGCGGGCGCGCGCATCGGCGATGCCGAGCAATTGGTTGGGCACCTTGCCAGCGCGGGCATCGCGGACCGCGACATATTCGGCGGCGGTACCGGTGACGAAATCGTCGCATTGCGTGTCCGACAGCAAGCGGCTGGCCACCCCGACCGCGCGGCTGGCGTCGAGCACATGGATCACCGGCCCGTCATAGGCGGGATCGATGCGCAAGGCGGTGTGGACCTTGCTGGTGGTCGCTCCGCCGATCAGCAGCGGCAGCGTCATTTTCGCGCGCGCCATTTCTTCGGCCACGGTCACCATCTCGTCCAGCGAGGGGGTGATCAGACCCGACAAGCCGATCATGTCGGCTTGGTTTTCGTTGGCCGCTTGCAGGATTTGCGACCACGGCACCATGACGCCCAGGTCGATCACGTCGTAGCCATTGCATTGCAGCACCACGCCGACGATGTTCTTGCCGATATCGTGCACATCGCCCTTCACGGTGGCCATCACGATCTTGCCCTTGGCCTTGCGCTGGCTTTCGGGGAGGAGATCCTTCTCCGCCTCGATAAAAGGGATCAAGTGGGCGACCGCCTTCTTCATCACGCGCGCAGATTTGACGACCTGAGGCAGGAACATCTTGCCGCTGCCGAACAGATCGCCGACCACGTTCATCCCGTCCATCAGCGGGCCCTCGATCACCTCGATCGGACGCCCGCCGGCCGCTTCGGTGGCGGCGCGCATTTCCTCGGTATCGTCGACGACGTGCGCATCGATCCCTTTGACCAGGGCATGTTCGAGCCGCTTGGCGACAGGGTAGCTGCGCCATTCAGCGGCCTGCTTTTCCGCCACTGCATCGGTACCGCGAAACCGCTCGGCCAGCGCGACCAGCCGCTCGCCCGCATCGGGATCGCGGTTCATGATCACATCTTCGCAGGCCGTCCGCAATTCGGTTTCGATTTGGTCGTAGACGTCGAGCTGGCCGGCATTGACAATCGCCATGTCCATGCCCGCCGGAATGGCATGGTACAGGAACACCGAATGCATCGCCCTGCGGACCGTCTCGTTGCCGCGGAACGAGAACGACAGGTTGGACAATCCGCCCGAGATATGGACATGGGGACACCGCGCCTTGATCTCGCGGCAAGCCTCGATGAAATCGACTCCGTAATTGTTGTGCTCCTCGATCCCCGTCGCCACGGCAAAGACGTTGGGATCGAAGATGATATCCTCGGGTGGGAAGCCGATCCCGACCAGCAGCTTGTACGCGCGCTCGCAAATTTCGACCTTGCGCTCCTTCGTGTCGGCCTGTCCGACCTCGTCGAACGCCATCACCACTACCGCGGCGCCGTAATCCATGCATTTGCGGGCGTGGTCGAGGAAGGGTTCCTCGCCCTCCTTCATGCTGATCGAATTGACGATCGGCTTGCCCGAGACGCATTTGAGCCCGGCCTCGATCACGTCCCAGCGCGAACTGTCGATCATCAGCGGCACGCGGGCGATATCGGGCTCGGCGGAGATCAGCTTGAGGAAGGTGGTCATCGCCAGCTCGGCATCGAGCAGGCCCTCGTCCATATTGACGTCGATCACCTGCGCGCCGTTCTCGACCTGGCTGCGCGCGACCTCGACCGCGGTGTCGTAATCCCCCGCCATGACGAGCTGCTTGAACCGGGCCGAGCCGGTGACATTGGTGCGCTCGCCGATATTGACGAAGCGGGCAGTGGAAAGGTTGGACATCAAGCAGCAATCGTAAAGGGTTCGAGGCCAGCCAGGGTCATGGTGGTGTCGCGCTCGGGGACGACGCGCGGCGCGAGGCCGTCGACCGCGCGGGCGATGGCGGCGATATGCGCCGGGGTCGAGCCGCAGCAGCCGCCAACCACATTGACCCGCCCGTTCTGCGCCCATTTGGCCACCAGGCCGGCGGTGGTCTCGGGCGCTTCGTCATATTCGCCCAGTTCATTGGGCAGGCCGGCGTTGGGATAGGCGAGCAGATAGGTGTCGGCGATGGCGGAGAGCAATTGCACGTGCGGGCGCAATTGGTCGGCACCGAAGCTGCAGTTGAGCCCGATGGCGAGCGGTTTGGCGTGGCGCACCGAATGCCAGAAGGCCTCGACCGTGTGGCCCGAAAGGTTGCGCCCCGAGAGATCGGTGAGCGTGAGCGAAATCATCATCGGAATGTCGCGCGCCAGCTCGCGCTCGAGCTGTTTGACCGCCATGATCGCGGCCTTGCAATTGAGCGTATCGAAGACGGTCTCGATGAGGATGAAATCGGCCCCACCCTCGAGCAGCGCGGCGCATTGCTCCTTATAGACATCGACGATCTCGTCGAATGTGACCTCGCGAAAGCCGGGGTCCTCGACGTCGGGCGAGAGCGAGAGCGTCTTGTTGGTCGGCCCGACCGCGCCTGCCACGAAACGCGGGATCCTGTCGCTCGCCATGGCGTCGTCGACCGCCTCGCGGATGATCCGCGCGGCGGCGCTGTTAATTTCGCGTACCAGCCCCTCGGCGCCGTAATCGGCCTGGCTGATGCGGTTGGCGTTGAAAGTGTTGGTGGCGAGCACATGCGCACCCGCCTCAATATAGCTGTCGCAGATTTTGCGGATCAACGCGGGCTGGCTCAGATTGACGAGGTCGTTGTTGCCCTTCTGGTCCTGCGTCAGCCCGGTCGAGCTGGCGTAATCCTCCGCCGCCAGCTTCGCGGCCTGGATCTCGGTGCCATAGGGTCCGTCCTTGACGAGGATCCGACTGGCCGCGGCAGCCTCGAACTGGGCGCGCTTATCCATGGGCTTCACCTTCGGGCCGCAGGCCCAGCATGTGGCAGATCGCATAGCTGAGATCGGCACGGTTGAGGGTGTAGAAGTGGAATTCGCGCACCCCGCCGGCATAGAGCCGGCGGCACAGTTCCGCAGCGACGATCGACGCCACGAGCTGGCGCGCGGCGGGGCGGCTGTCGAGCCCTTCGAACAACCCGTCCATCCAGTCGGGGATCGCCGCACCGCACAATCCGGCGAATTCGCGGGCGCGCGCGACATTGGTCACCGGCAGGATACCGGGCACGATCGGTGCCTCGATCCCATGGCGCTGCGCGGCATCGCGGAAGCGGAAGAAGGTGTCGGGCGAAAAGAAGAACTGCGTGATCGCGCGGGTGGCGCCCGCGTCGAGCTTGCGCTTGAGATTGTCGAGATCGCTGTCGGGACAATCGGCCTCGGGATGCGTCTCGGGATAGGCGGCGACCGAGATCTCGAAATCGGCGACTTCGCGCAGGCCCGCGACCAGTTCGGCGGCGCTGGCGAAGCCTTGCGGGTGCGGCGCGAACTTGCGCTGCTGATCGGGCGGATCGCCGCGCAGCGCGACGATGTGGCGCACGCCCGCTTCCCAATAGTGCTCGGCGATCTCGCGAATCTCGGCCTTGCTCGCATCGACGCAGGTGAGATGCGCGGCGGCGGGCAACCCGGCTTCAGCGATAATCCGCGCGACGGTGCGATGGGTCCGTTCTCGGGTCGTCCCGCCCGCACCATAGGTGACCGAGACGAAGCTGGGGTCGAGCGGCGCCAATTCCTTGATCGAGGCCCACAATTGCGCCTCCATCGCCTCCGACTTGGGCGGAAAGAATTCGAAGCTCACGTCGATATCGCCGGGCAGGCCGGAGAACAGCGGCGCATCGAGCGCGGTGCGCGCTTCCTGCATCTGGTCGAGGGTCGGGCTCACGAGGCAACCTTTCGTTCGGTGTCGGACTGCGCCGGATGGGCATCCAGCCGCGTGCAGACCCAGATTTTCACGACCAGCTCGCCGCCTTCGAGGGCCTGCGGCTCGGCTGCAGCAAATCCCGCATCGGCGAGGAACCCCGCCATCTGGTCGTCGCGGAAGCCGAGCCGCGCATGGGCGTGCTTCTCGCGCAATTCCTCGCGCTGATGCGCCGCGAAATCGACGATCGCGACGCGTCCGCCCGGCCTGAGCACCCGCGCGGCCTCGACCAGCGCCGCGGCGGGATCGGGAGCGAAATGCAGCACCTGATGAAACAGCACGGTGTCGAACACCGCATCCCCGAACGGCAGGCCGGCAAAATCGCCCTGCACCAGCTCGACGCCTTCGGTCGGAAGGTGCTGGAGTTTGGCGCGCGCGACCCGCAGCATCGCCAGGCTCTTGTCGAGCGCAACGATATGGTCCGCCGAGCGAGAGAACAGCTCCGCCATGCGGCCGGTGCCGGTGCCGATATCGAGCAGCCGTCCGAGGCCTTGGCGGTCGAGCGCCTGCGCGAGCGCCGCCTCGACTTGTTCGTCCGAAGTGTGCATCCGGCGCAACTCGTCCCAATCATGCGCATGCGCGGCGAAATAGGCCGCCGCCTGTTCCTCGCGGGTGGCGCGAATAGCGGCCAGTCGCTGGCGATCCTGCGCGCAGGCGCGGGCGAACTCGGGGTCTTCGCGTTCGGCGCATTCGAGCATGGTGGCGATAGCCTGCCGCAAGGGCGTCGCCCGATCCCCCGCAGGCGCGGCGCGCAGAAAGACCCAGCTGCCTTCGCGGCGCCGTTCGGCAAGGCCGGCGCTGGCGAGAATGCCGATGTGGCGCGAGACGCGCGGTTGGCTCTGCCCGAGAACCTGCGCGATCTCGCCGACCGCGAGCTCCATCGACCCCACCAGCCGCAGGATGCGCAGGCGGGTGTTGTCGGCCAGAGCCCTGAAAGTCGTTTCGATCGTCATTGCCACACAGGATATAAAGGTATCGACAAGTGTGTAAATGGCTTTCCCGCTCTGCATGTGGCTTTCGCCAGGCTGTGGGCCGCATACAGAACCGGTTCACGTCGAATCGCCCAGAGGCCCCCAAGGCGGAAATGCGGAGCGCGCGACAGCCCTCCTCAAACGGCGGCCACCAAACCCCAAATTAACTTGTTTCACCGACTGTCGGAGCTGGCTTGGCCGCGCTTTGGCGGTCCGTCCCGATTTTCATGCCTCGACCTTTGCGTCGACGGCCCGCAACCGGTTTCCGGCACAGGAGCATTATGGCACCGCCGCTTATCAATCGTCCGAGGACGGAAACGCACCTTGCGTCTCGCCGCGGCTCGGCTTTGTCCGGACCGCTCGACCAATGACGTCGCCCGGAATCGACAAGACCGGACGCGCCCGTCTGGTCGAGGATATGCTCACCTATATGACGCTGGAGGAGAAGCTCGGCCAGTTGCGCGTCGTCCGGCTTTCCGGGAACAACCGTACCAGTTCCGGCGCCATCAACGAGGACGTCCTCGCCGCGATACGGGCGGGCCAGGTGACGGCGATCGAGGGAGTGACGTGCCGCGAAGAAGCGCTCGAACTCCAGACCATGGCAGTCGAACAATCGCGCTTCGGCATTCCGCTGCTGTTTTCCAGCAAGGGTGATTCTGCCGCGCAGGGGCTCTGGCCGCAGCCCCTGGCCATGGCGGCGAGCTGGGACGAAGAGGCGATCGCACGCGTCTCGCGTGCGGTCGCTGCCGAGGCCATCCGTCGGGGCTGGAACCTTGTAGCGACTCCAGCCATCCGCCACCTCTCCAGCAGCCCTTCGGATGCGGAATCCAGTTTCGGGACCTCGAGCCATCTGGTCGAACGGATCGCACACGTCCTGATCGAAGGCCTGCAGGGCAATTCGCCAGCGGATCTGGAAAATGTCCTCTGCCTGTTGTGCTACGGCCCCCTGCCCACAGCGGGTCCGGAGCGGCAGGCGAGCGAGCGGCTGATTCGCGTGATCCTGCGCAAGAGCGATCCCGGCGGCATCGAGGAGTTGCCCTCGATCCCGGGCGAGCTGGAGGATGATTCGGTTTCGGACATCCACCTTGCCTATTCCGGCATCGATCTGGGAGCATGGCGACGACTGGCTCGACTCGGCGCGGCGCAACCTCATGAAACCGATCGGCAAAAGCTCGCCAGCGGTATGAACAAGGGCTATCTGTCGCAGAACATGATCGACGAGGCCGTCCGGAGAGTGCTCGGGGCAAAGAGCGACCTCGGCCTGTTCCGCGATCCCTATCTGAAGCTGGGTTCTGCGGCAGAGCCTTCTGCCGGCGCTGCATTCGCGGCGCGCGCGGCGATCGAGGACCTCGCCCGCAAATCCATGGTGCTGTTGCGCAACGAGGACGAGCTCCTGCCATTGTCGCGCGATTCGGGCAGAATCCTGGTCGTCGGGACGCGGACCGAATCCGCCGCCGGGCTGCGCAAAGCGCTCAACGAATTCGGCATCGAGCACAGCGCGGTTTCCGGGCTGGCATTGCGGACCGAGGACAGCATGGTTCCTTTCGCGCCGATCCCTGGCGACGGGCTCGCCATCGGCCTGGCTTGCGACGCGGCGACCCGCAGCAACACGGTCCTGTTGGCGATCACCGATAGCGATTGCGAACCGAGCGACGGCAAGCCGATGCTTCGGCTGGGCGCTGCCGCCGAATCGCTAATGCGTGCCCTGATCAATGCCAATCGGTGTTTCGTGCTCATCGAATCGACTCGGCTGCCGGTCGATCTGGGCGATCTCGCACACCAGATCCCGGCGCGCCTGCTTGCCTGGACCGGATACGAGGGCTGCGAAAGCGCCTTGGGCGAAGTGCTGGTCGGACAGGTCAATCCTTCGGGCCGCCTGCCGCTCCCGCTCGTGGCCGACGATCATACCGCCAGCCTGCCGTTCGGCCACGGAATGGGATATTCGCGCGTCACCTACAGCGACATGGATGTCGAATTCGGCGCCGATCGCCTGATCGCGCAGACCAGCCTGCACAATTCCGGCGAGCACGACTGCATCGAAACCGTGCTGCTCTATCTGCGCTCCCCCGCCTGGGAGGCAGGTGCCGAGACCCAGCTGCGCTGCTTCCAGAGGGTCGCGCTCGCCGCGGGCGAAAGCCAGCGCGTGCAATTCGAACTGGGACTGGAAGAGCTTGGCGATATCCACCCGGACGGACGGGTCATCGTGGAGCCGGGTGCCTATGAGATCCAGCTGGGCAAGGACGCCGCGCACCTCTCTGGTCGCGAGATCAACCTGCCGGGATCGATGATCCGCGCCATCGAGGGCTTCTCGCGCAGCGTCCGGCTGCGCTCGATCGGGTTCTGACCGGATCTGGCCGAGTCTGCTGCCGCAAAGACGGGGTCAGCGTTCGACGACGTCGCCGGACATCGGCGCGAGCTTCGACAGCAGCCGGTTCTGGGCGCCGAAGGGCACATCGGCCTCGCGCATCGCCTGTTGGAGGTTCTCCACCAGAGCGTTGAGGTCGGCGGTGCGGATGCCCAGCCCGTCATGCGTGGCGCGCATGTCGCGCCCGGTGTAGTCGCAGCCCGCACCGAGCAGATAGCAGAACTGCTCGGACAGCGTGCGCTTGAGCCGCACCGCGTCATGCGCGACGAAGATTTCGGCGATTCGCGGATCGGCTTCGCTCAGTTCGACCGTGCGTTCCGCGATGCGGCGGATACCGTCTCGCCCGCCGAATACCGCGGCCAGCCTGCCATCGGCGAAAGGCTCGGCCCCGGCATTGGCATTGCTCTGCTCGTAAGGGTCGACGGGGAATTCGCCCGTCTCGGGATCGCGCTCGCGCTCCTCGACCCCGAATTCGGTATCCCAGTCGACATCCTCGGCCGGAGCCTGCTGGAGGAAAAGCAGCGCAATGGCAGTAGCGGCGGCGGAAGCAGTAGCGAACATGGACAAATCCTAGAAGGCGACCTGCGCGGACAGGAAGGCGCCGCGCTGGTCTTCGAAGGTGGCGATCGAGCCGAGATCGACATAGGCGGCGGTGACGGTGATGTTGTCGGTGACGGCGTAGGCTGCGAACAGATCGAACCAGTCGTCCTCGCCGAGCCCGAGATTGTCGGGCTTGGTGCGCAGTTCCGCCCCGATCACCGCGCGGCGCGACAGCTGGTAGCCCAGCGAGCCCTCGAACTGCAGCGAATGGTCCGCACCCGCAGCACTGCCGAAGCCGAGCAACCCGTTCTGGTTCGCCTTGGTCAGCCGGGCAGTGGCGTTGACCAGCACGCTGCGCGACAGGAACAGCTTGGTGGCGCTGAGCGTAAAATCGAGCCCTTCGTCTTCAGCCGCTCCGACCGCCGTGGCGACATTGCCATCGAGGCTGCGCTTGTATTCCACGCCGATGCTGACCTGCGGGAGCAGCGGGTCGCCATAGACGAGGTCGCCCACCAGCCGCAGCTTGGCCGCGAGGACATCCTGATTGAGAACGTAGCCTTCGCCCAGCCCCAGCGCAGTGCCGACATCGCGCGTATCGAGGTTCTGGCGGGCGTAGGACAGCTCCACGCGATTGGCGATGCCCAGCGCCACCCCGTGGCTCTGCCAGCCGTAATCGGGCAGTTCGATGATCGTGGCATGGCCCGAAACGCCCACGCCATTGTCCATCTCGAGGCCAGCGATGGTCGCCCAGGTGGCGATACCGCCGCCGCTGGTGCCTTCGATCGTGGTCACCCCATTGGTGAGCACCAGCTTGCCGCCGTCGAACCATTCGAGCTCTTCGGCCTGGGCAGGCGGGGCGGAGAGTATTGCCAGCGCCAGGCCGGTCACAACGCAAGTCGTTCGCATGGTATTCGCGCTAACCGCTCGGGGTTAATTACGGTTTAAGCATCGGTGGAGAAGTTCTTAACCGGTGGCAGCTAGGTCCTGGGAGCATGACACGGCTGCGCTCCATTTTCGCCCTGATTTTCCTGAGTGCCGGGTTGGCCATGGCGGCGCAGGCCGCACCGGGCAATTCGCTACGGGTCCAGCTGGTGGACGAGCGCGGCGTGCCCGTCCGCGACGCGGTGGTCGAACTCGCGCCCTCGCGCAGCCCATCGGGTCCGATCCGCTTCCCCTGGCGGATGGCGATGGCGCAGAAGGACCAGCAATTCGTGCCCGGCACGCTGATCATCGCCAAGGGCAGCACCGTGGCCTTTCCCAATCTCGATCGGGTGCGGCATTCGGTCTACAGCTTCTCCCAGCCCGCGCGGTTCACGATCGATCTCTATGGACGTGACCAGACGCGCACGCACAATTTCCCGATCGCCGGCACCGTCGCGTTGGGCTGCAACATCCACGATGCCATGCGCGGCTATATCCGCATCACCGAGACTCCCTTTGCGGGCAAGACCGACGCGAACGGCTATGTCGCGCTCGACAACATTCCGGCCGGGACCGCCAGCCTGACCGTCTGGCATCCGCGGCTGCGCGCGACGGGCAACGAGATCACCAACGGCGTGACGATCGCCAGCGGCGCTCAGTCGCGCAAGCTGGGCGTGCGCCTGCGGTGATCGCGATGCCCTTCCGCATCGACGCCCTGCGCTTCGGCTCGCTCAAGCTTCGCATCGCGGTGCTCTATGCGGGCCTGTTCGCGCTGGTCCTGGCCGCCACCGCACTGATTGCCGATCAGGGGCTGTCGCGCTTCGGCGAGAACAGCGCCGCGCGCGACATGGCAGCCAATGCGCGGGTGTTCGACGAGATCCTGACGCTGCGCGCCAGCCAGATGCGCGGCTCGGCCGATGTCCTGGCGCGCGATTTCGGCTTTCGCGAAGCCGTGGCCACCGGCGACCGGGCGACCATCGACAGCGCGCTGGAGAGCCTCAAGTCGCGCTCGCGGACCGATGCCGCCTTCGTCGTCGGGCTCGATGGCAGCCTCGTTGCTGCGGGCGATGCCCGCATCGGTGCATCCAAGGCCATGTGGTCCGCGCTCGACGAAGGACGCCAGCGCGGGATCATTCGTATCGGGGGGCAATTGTCGCTGGCTGCGGCCTCGCCGATCATGTCGCCCGATCTCGCCGGGTGGCTGGTGCTCGCCCAGCCACTCGACCGCGCCGAGCTCGACCGCCTCGTCCAGCTCGCCGCCATCGAACTCGATGCACGGGTCGAACTGGCCGGCGACCTGCCCGTATGGATGCGCGTCGCCACCAATGGCGAGGTGTTCGAACGGACCACCGACGAGCGCTTTCTCTACCAGGTGTCGACCGTCCCGGCTCTGCAGGACGGGCTCGAACCGCGGCTCGTGCTGCGCCATTCGCTGAGCCGCTCGCTCGCCCAATATTCGACGCTGCAATATCTCCTCGCCGCCCTCGCATTCGGCGGGATTATTCTCGTCGTCGGGCTGAGCTGGCGGGTAGCGCGCACGGTCACCGGCCCACTGCAAAAGCTCGACGAGGCCACAAGGCTGATCGCCGAGGGCCGCGATATCGACCTCGCGACCGGCTCCGACGACGAGATCGGCAGGCTCGCCACCAGCTTCAATGTCATGGTCGCCGCGATCGAGGAGCGCGAGCGCAAGATCCTGCATGTCGGATTGCACGACGGCCTGACCGGACTGCCCAACCGCAAGCTCTTTCTCGAACAGCTCAACCAGGCGCTTCCCCGGTTGAAGGACGGCGACCGCGCGATGGTCGTCTATGTCGATCTCGACGATTTCAAGCTGGTCAACGACACACTGGGCCATCCTGCGGGCGATGCGCTGCTGCGCGATATTGCCGAGTACCTTTCGACGGCCCTGCCCGATGCGCTGATCGCGCGGCTGGGCGGCGACGAGTTCGCCATCATGATGGCGATACCGCCCGAGACCGCCAGCCTGGCCGCGGTGGCCGAGCGGATCAGCGACTGTTTCGAGCGGACCATCATGCTCGATGGCCACCAGGCCGAATGCACCGCCAGCCTGGGCATTGCGATGGCGCCCGGAGATGGCAAGGACGCATCGACACTGATGAAGAATGCCGATCTGGCGCTCTACCGGGCCAAGAGCGAGGGCAAATCGACCTACCACTTCTTCGAGCCCGAACTGGACGAACTCGCCCGCAAGCGCCGCCAGACCGAGCTCGATATGCGCACCGCGATCCGCGAAGGTGGCTTCGTGCTCAACTTCCAGCCGCTCTACGACATGGCCGAGGAAGAGCTGAAAGGTTTCGAGGCGCTGATTCGCTGGCCGCATCCCGAGCGTGGGCTGATCGGACCTGTCGATTTCATTCCGCTGGCCGAGGAAACCGGGCTGATCATTCCGATCGGCGACTGGGTGCTGCGCGAAGCCTGCCGTCAGGCGGCGCAATGGCCCGGCGACGTCTCGGTCGCGGTCAATATCTCGCCCAAGCAGTTCGCCGCGCCAAATCTGGCGCAGACCATCCTGCAGGCACTGGCAAGCAGCGGTCTGGCGCCCAGCCGGCTCGAGCTCGAAATCACCGAGAGCATCTTCATCGTCGATATCGAACGCACGCTTTCCACGTTGCACAAACTGCGCAGCCTTGGCGTGCGGATCGCGCTGGATGATTTCGGGACCGGCTATTCCTCGCTGAGCTATTTGCGCTCCTTCCCCTTCGACAAGGTCAAGATCGATCGCAGCTTCGTCAAGGACCTGGGCCAGGGCGGCAACGCCCACGCCGTTATACGCGCCATCACGACGCTGGCGGATGCGTTGGGAATGGACACGCTCGCCGAAGGTGTCGAACTCGACGAGCAATTCGACATCCTCAAGCGCGAGGGCTGCCAATTCATCCAGGGTTTCCTGTTCGGCAAGCCGATGGCGGGCGAGGACGTATTCGAACTGTTCGGCCACAGCGCGGTCCGGTCCTACGGCCACGGCGGCTGACAAGGCGACCTATCGGGCTAGTCAGCCCCGCCCTGAACACCGTTCTCTTCGATATCCGCGATCAGGGCCTTCATCTCGGCGATCTCGCGACGTTGTGCCGCGATGATCCCGTCGGCCAGTTCGCGGACCCGGGGGTCCTCGATATTCGCCCGTTCGCTGGTCATGATCGCGATCGAATGATGCGGGATCATAGCCGACATATAATCGGTGTCGTCGATGGTCGTCTGGCTGCGCATCAGCCACACAGCCAGGACGAAAACCACCGCGGCAACACCGAGAATGACGAAGTTCTTGGTCCGGTCCTTGTACATACCCCACATGAAAAGCAGCATGACCGCCATCATCATCGCGCCCATCATGAACATCATCCAGAAGCGCGTCTCGCTCCAAAACACGTGATCGACGACGTAGGTGTTGGCGTACATCAGGCCGAACATGATCGCGGTCGAGGTCGAGACCATCGCCATGAAGCGCCAATAGCTGGATCCATCCCCACCATCGTTGTGTTTTTTGCTGTCGCTCGTCACGATTGGATACTCCCTGTTGCTCGGTTCATCGCGGTCAAATCTGGATCCAGCCCAAGGCCTTCGCGCCCATCCACAGTCCCATGCCGATCATGAACAGGTTCTCGGTCAGCGAGACGAAGCCCAATGGCACGTTGGAATTGCCGCCGACGCAGGCGCATTTGAGTTCGCGCTTGTCGATATAGACCGCCTTGAACACGCTAACCGCGCCGATGCTGCCGATGAACAGCGAGACCGGGACCGAGACGATCGGGAGCGCGTGTGCGACCATGAGGATTCCCGCCAGCGCCTCGCCGAACGGGTAGATATAGCCGTAGCGCACCCAGCGCTGCGCCAGCAGGTCGTAATTGAGGAACATGGTCGAGAAGCTGCGCAGGTCCTGGAGCTTCTGGACCGCGAGGAAGCACATCGACAGGCTGACGAACCACTCGATCGCCTGGACCGTGAAGATTTCGTCCAGCGTGTACCAGCTGATCGCGAGACCGAGCAGGAAGGTGACCGCGAAGATCGCGATCACGGGCTGGTAGCTGGTCTCTCCTTCCTTGGGCACGGACTTGCCGAAATGCTCGCGCAGATCCTCATAGCCGCCGATCCGCCGGTCACCGATGAAGATCTGCGGCGTGGTGGAGACCCCGTGTTCCTGCTTGAACGCATCGGTCTCGGCGCGCGTCGTCAGCTTGTGATCCTCGACCGCAAAACCCTCGCGCTCGAGCAGGTCCACGGTCTTGAGGCCATAGGGACAGACATGGTCGGGCATGACCATGCGATAGACGCTGGCAGTCTTCGGAGCGGTTTTCGCGCTGCTCACGATCCGGCGGCACCCGACCGCGCCGGATAGCTGGCCCAGACCTGCATGCCTTCAGGCCCGAAGGCGACGACCTGATAGGCCTGGCGATGATCGCCATGCTCCATCCCCGGCGAACCCATCGGCATCCCGGGCACCGCCAGTCCGGTGACGCCCGCGGGGCGCTCGGCCAGCAGCCGTTCGATATCCGCGGTGGGGACATGGCCTTCGATGACATAGCCCTCGACGATCGCGGTGTGGCAGGACTGCAGCTGGGCGGGGACGCCATGCTCGGCCTTCACCGCGCGCATGTCGGGGTGGTTGACCGTCTCGACGCTGTGCGCATCGCCATGCTCGATGTGATCGGCCCAGGCCGTGCAGCAGCCGCAGGAGGCGTCGCGATACATGGTGAAGGTGGCGGCCTGCGCGCTGCAAGCGGCGAGTGTGCCGCCCATCATGAGCGCGCCGGCAAGGCTGCGGCGAAACACGGCTGAGCGGATATTGGCAAGCATGGTCGGTTCCTTGTCTGCTTGGAAAAGGGCGTTGGGCAAGGGGTTCAACGCTTGGCGCGTTCGAACAGGTCGACGAGTTCGTCGAATTTGGCCTTCTGCTCCGCCGCATCGCCGCTGGCGATCGCTTCGGAGACGCAGCAGGCGGCGTGGCGCTTGAGGATCTCGCTTTCCGCGCGGCCGAGCGCGGCCTTGACCGCCTGGACCTGGGTGAGGATATCGATGCAATAGCGGTCGTCCTCGACCATCTGCGCGACCCCGCGCACCTGCCCTTCGATCCGCCGCAACCGGTTGACGATGAGGGAATGGTCGGGTTTCACTGCGCTTCCTTTCGATTTCGCCTGCCAGTCCAACTTACCAAGGCAGGGCAAAAATACCGTATAGGGGTATATAGGCTGATGCACGCGGTGCGATCAAGGGCCTGCGTCGGACAGCCTCTCGTGCGAAAACCGCAGAGACCGGTGGCGCTTGGCCGCTCATTATGGCTATGGGGCGCACGAAAGCTTCGCGCCCGAGGGATGAATTCGTACTGACAATGCCGATTTCCTTGACGCTCTTTACCCTTGCCGGCCTCCCCTTCGTCGCCGCCCTCGTGATCGCCGTCTGTGCCGATCGCGGGCGAACGCTCCATGCGGGCATCGCCGCCGGTGCCAGCGCGCTGGGCCTGGCGCTGGCGCTGGCGCTCGCGGGTCGGGTCCTTGCTGGCGAGAGCGTGGCGGTTTCGGCCGCCTGGGTTCCGGCGCTCGGGCTCGACTTCTCGCTGATGATGGACCCGCTGGGTCTGATGTTCGCCGGACTGATCCTCGGGATCGGCCTGCTGGTGATGATCTTTGCGCATTACTATCTGGCGCCGAGCGAGGCGACCGGGCGGTTCTTCGCCTCGCTGATGCTGTTCCAGGGCTCGATGCTGGGGATCGTACTCTCGGGCAATGTCCTGCTGCTGCTGGTGTTCTGGGAACTGACCAGCCTCTCCTCCTTCCTGCTGATCGGTTTCTGGCGCGACAAGGCGGAGGCGCGGCAGGGCGCGCGCATGGCGCTGGCGGTCACCGGCGGTGGCGGGCTGGTGCTGATCGCGGGCATGATCCTGCTCGGCGTGGTGGCCGGCTCCTTCGACCTGATGACGATCCTGCAAAGCGCGGATGTGGTTCAGGCATCGCCGCTCTATCCGGTGATCCTGGTACTGATCCTGATCGGCTGCTTTACGAAATCGGCGCAGTTCCCGTTCCATTTCTGGCTGCCGCACGCGATGGCGGCCCCCACTCCGGTCAGCGCCTATCTACACTCGGCGACCATGGTGAAGGCGGGTGTGTTCCTGCTCGCGCGGCTGTGGCCGGTGCTCGCCGGGACCGAACTCTACACCGTGATCGTCACCAGCGTCGGGCTGGTGACCATGCTGTTCGGCGCCTGGGTGGCGCTGTTCCGCCACGACCTCAAGGCCATCCTCGCCTATTCGACGATCAGCCAGCTCGGCCTGTTGGTGATGCTGCTGGGCTTCTCGCTCGAGGCGGCGGCGATCGCGGCGGTGCTGCACATCCTCAACCATGCCGCGTTCAAGGCCGCGCTGTTCATGACCGCGGGCATCGTCGACCATGAAGCGGGAACGCGCGACATCCGCCGCCTCGGCGGGCTGGCGAAAGTGATGCCCGTCACCGCACTCGTCGGCACGCTCGCGGCTCTCGCCATGGCGGGCATCCCGCCGCTCGGCGGGTTCATCTCCAAGGAGATGATGCTTTACGAAGCGCTCAACGTCTCGCTCTTCGGCCTGCCCTGGCTGGTGCCGGTGGTGGCGACGATAGCGGCGACGCTGTCGGTCGGCTACTCGCTGCGCTTCGCGGCGCATCTGTTCTTCGGCCAGCCGCGCGACGCCGAGGCGCATGCCCGCGCGCACGACCCCGGTGCAGGCATGCTGGCGGCCCCCGTCGTACTGGTGAGCATCGCAGTGCTGCTGGGGCTCACGCCGATGCTGCTCGCCGGAACGCTGGTTGCTTCGGCTGCCGGCGCGGTCATCGGCGGTCCGGCGCCCGAGCTCGACCTCGGACTGTGGCATGGCATCAATCTCGCGCTGGGGATGAGCGCGCTTGCCGTGCTGGTCGGCGCGCTGCTGCTGTGGCGTCATGCCACGCTGCTGCGGGGCTACGCCGCCATGCGCCATGCCGATGCCAAGGCGCTGTTCGAACGCGGAATGCGCGTCACCGATCTGGCAGTCCGCAGACTGGTGGTCGCGGTGCACCGCCCCTCGCTCCAGCGGATGGTCTTCGCGGTCTTTGCGGTGATCGTGCTGCTTGTCGTCGAAGGCGCGAACAACGGGAGTGGCGGCTTGACGGGGCCGCGCGAACTCCAGCAGGCGCCACCCATCGCCGTCGTCGCCTGGCTGCTGCTGGTCGGGGCTACGATCGCGGTGCTGGTCGAGGAGCGTCAGCGGTTCCGCGCGCTGATCTATATCAGCGTGATCGGCCTCGTCATCGCGCTCGCCTTCGTCCGTTTTTCCGCTCCCGACCTCGCGCTGACCCAGATCTCGGTCGAAGTGGTGACGATCCTCCTGCTGCTGCTCGCGCTCAACCTGCTGCCCAAACGGCCGCGCCTCCTCTCCAGCGCCACGCGACGGATGCGCGACACCGTGCTGGCGGTGCTGGGCGGGCTTGGGGTCGGCGGCGCGGCCTGGGCCATGCTCACGCGCAACGCCAACGATCCGATCTCCGCCTTCCATCTCGACAACAGCTACAGCGGCGGCGGCGGCACCAATGTCGTCAACGTCACACTGGTAGACTTTCGCGCCTTCGACACGATGGGGGAAATCATCGTGCTCGGGATCGCCGGGCTGGTGATCTATGCGCTGCTCGACACCACCTCGCGCGGCGCGGCCGGAGCGCGGCTGCGGTCGTGGCAGGAAGACATGCCGCATTCGCCCGAAAGCCACCCGGTGATGTTCGTGATGTCCACCCGCATCCTGCTGCCGCTGGTGCTGGTGGCGGGCATTTTCATCTTCCTGCGCGGCCACAACGAGCCCGGCGGCGGGTTTATCGCCGGACTGATCGTGGCGATCGCCTTCCTGCTGCAATATCTCGCCTCGGGCTTCGACTGGACCGATTCGCGCCGCCGGATAGGCGAGCATGTGCTGATCGGCTTCGGCGTGCTGATCGCGGTTTTCACGGGGCTGGGAGCGCTGCTGTTCGGGGCCAATTTCCTCTCCACCGCCTTCGATTATTTCACCCTGCCGCTGGTAGGCGAATTCGAACTCGCGACCGCCATGCTGTTCGATCTCGGCGTGTTCTCGGTGGTGCTTGGCGCGGTCATGCTGGCGCTCGCGCAACTCAGCCATATCGCCAAGCGCGCCGCACGCGCGCACGCCGCCCATGAAGCCGAGCAACGGGAGGAGGAATCGTGATCAGCCTCGAATTTCTCGTCGCGAGCGCGATCGGCGTGCTGGTCGCCGGCGGAATCTATCTCGCGCTGCGGGGCCGGACCTTCCAGGTGGTGCTCGGGCTGACGCTCTTCTCCTACGCGGTGAACCTGTTCCTGTTCGCCTCGGGCCGGCTGGTCGTGAACCGGGCGCCGATCTGGTCCAAGACGGTGACCGAATATGCCGATCCGCTGCCGCAGGCGCTGGTGCTGACCGCGATCGTCATCACCTTCGGCATGACCGCGCTGGCGGTGATCCTCATGCTGCGCACATTTCTGGAGACCGGTAGCGATCAGGTCGATGGTGCCCCCTCCGACGACGCTGAGGACGAGTCCTCGTGAATCTCGCGCTCCATCTCGCCATCGCGCCGATCGTGATTCCGGCGCTGGCGGCGCCGCTGGCGCTGCTGGTGATGCGCCGCCGCCGCCGGCTCGGCATCACGATTTCCTTCGTCTCGTGCTTTGCCATGCTGGCCGCGGCCATCGCGCTGACGGTCCAGTCGGGCGACGGGGTCATCCGGACCTACGAACTGGGCGGCTGGGAAGCCCCCTTCGGCATCGTGCTGGTAACCGATCGTCTCTCCGCGATCATGCTGGTGCTGGCCGCCGTGCTGGCGCTGCTGGCGCTGCTCCACGCTGTTGTGACCAAGGCCGATCGCGATGGCTGGCATTTCCACCCACTGCTGCAATTCCAGCTGCTCGGCCTCAACGGCGCATTCCTGACCGGCGACCTGTTCAACCTGTTCGTGTTTTTCGAAGTGCTGCTGATCGCGTCCTACGGGTTGATGGTCCACGGACAGGGCTCGGCGCGGCTCAAGGCGGGGGTCCAATATGTGGTAGTGAACATCATCGGCTCCTCGCTGTTCCTGATCGCGCTGGGGCTGCTTTATTCGCTCACCGGGACGCTCAACATGGCGCAGATGGGTCTGCGTATCGCGGCGATCGGACCCGACGACCAATGGCTGCTGCGCGTCGCGGCGCTACTGCTGGTCAGCGTCTTCGCGCTCAAGGCGGCGCTGGTGCCGCTGCATCTGTGGCTGCCGCGCACCTATGCGGTCGCCACGCCCGCAGTCGCCGCGCTGTTCGCGATCATGACCAAGGTCGGGGTCTATTCACTGATCCGCGTGGTACCGCAGGTGCTGGGCGACGATGCAGGCTCGGCCGCCTGGGCCCCGGCGCCCTACCTGCTCCCCGCCGCGATCCTCACCGCGGTGGTCGGGTTCGCGGGCGTTTTCGTCGCCCGGCGGCTGTCCGAACAGGCTGCCTATGCGATCATCGGATCGACCGGCACGCTGATGATCGCGGTCGCCGCCTGGCAGGTCGATACGCTGGGCGCGGCGCTCTATTACCTGGTCCACTCGACTCTGGCGGGGGCAGCGCTGTTCCTGATCGCCGATGTCGTGGCGCGCCGCCGCGCCAGCTTCAGCGATACGATCACCTCGGGCCCCGCGTTCTGCCAGCGCCAGTCGGTCGGCCTGCTCTTCCTCGCGGCGGCGATCGCAACCGTCGGGTTGCCTCCGCTGTCTGGCTTCATCGGCAAGCTGCTGATCATGGAATCGGTGGCCGACACCGCCAGCTGGGGCTGGGCCTGGGCGGCGATCCTGCTGACCACGCTGGCGGGCGTAATCGGCTTCGCTCGCGCGGGCAGCGCGATCTTCTGGAAGGAAGGCCCGGTATCGGATGGCGCAGAGCCCGCTCGCGTGCCACGCTCAGACATGGCGGCACCCGCGATTGCGCTGCTCCTGCTGACGGCGCTGGCCGCGGGCGCGGGCCCGGCGACCGCCTTCGGCAACGCCGCCGCGGCGCAGGTGCTCGACGCACCCGCAACCGCGCGCGCCGTATTGGGAGAAGGATGAGATGCGCCGCATAATCCCCCATCCCGGCCTTTCGGTGCTGCTCGCGCTGGTATGGCTGCTGATGGCCAACAGCCTGTCCTTCGGCGCGCTGCTGATTGGCGTGATCATCGGCGTGCTGCTCCCCCTGTTCACCGCGCCGTTCTGGCCGCGGCGCCCCGATGTCCGGTTTCGTTACGGGATTCCCTATGTGCTGCTGGTGCTGTGGGACGTGGTGGTGGCCAATTTCGAGGTTGCGGCAATCATACTGTTCCGCCGCACACGCGACCTACGCCCGCAATGGCTGGTCATCCCGCTCGAGCTCGACACCCCCGAAGCGATCACCGTCTTCGCCGGGACGATCAGCCTGACCCCGGGAACGGTGTCCGCCGATGTTTCGGCCTGCGGCAAATATCTGCTCGTGCATGCGCTCGATTCTGCCGACCCAGAGGCGGACATCGCCCGGATCAAGCAGCGCTACGAAGCGCGTCTGAAAAAGGTGTTCGCATGATCGGCTATGCAGTCATGTTCGGCTTCGCCTGCCTCGTGCTGGCCTTCGCGCTCAACCTGTGGCGCCTGCTGCGCGGCCCCACCGTGGGCGACCGCATCGTCGCTCTCGACACGATGGTCATCAACGCCATCGCGCTGATCGTGCTGACCGGCATCGCGACCAACAACGCGGTCTCCTTCGAGGCGGCGCTGCTGCTGGCGATGGTCGGCTTCATCGGCACCGTCGCCTATTGCAAGTTCCAGCTGCGCGGGGACATCATCGAATGATCCAGCCCGGCCTTCTTGGCGAGATCCTGACCAGCCTGCTGATCGTAATCGGCGCCATCTTCGCACTGGTCGGCAGCTGGGGCCTGGTGCGTCTGCCCACGCTGATGGAGCGGCTGCACGGCCCAACCAAGGCGACGACGCTCGGGCTGGGCGGCATGCTGCTGGGTTCGGTCGCTTTCTTCCACCTCGTTCAGGGCGTGTGGTCGGCGCAGGAGCTGCTGGTCTCGATCTTCCTGTTCATCACCGCCCCGATCTCGGCCAACATGATCGCCAAGGTCCATTTGCACCGCGCGCGGCTGAAGGAAGCCGACAGCATCGAAAGCCCGGCGGGCAAGCCGCCACGCCCCCCCGGCAAGGGCGACTGGGCGACCTACGAAGCCCCGCACAGCGACACCCCGGTAGCAACCTCGGAAGAATAGCGGCCCGTATGCGACTGGCTCAGCAGCCAGCGGTGCCACCCTGCAAGCAAGGCCGCTCAGGGCAAGTGAACGGCCCGCCTCTGCCATCGAGATACCTCCGACGACGGCGCAAGCGCCCTTCTGCCAACGGCTTGCCGGTCACCGGACCAGCCGAACGGCCCTTCCGCTGGAAGCCTCGCTTTTTCCTACTGGAAGTGGTGGTGCCGCTTAGGTGACTCGAACACCTGACCCCATCATTACGAATGATGTGCTCTACCAACTGAGCTAAAGCGGCACAGATCGCGCCACCGGGTTCGCATTGCGGTTGGTCGCAATGCCGGTGGGCGGGGATGTGGAGGCCCGAGCCGGAATCGAACCGGCGTGCAAGGATTTGCAGTCCTCTGCGTAACCACTCCGCCATCGGGCCTTGAGGTTCCCGCCGCCAGACGACGGATGGGAAGCGGCGCATTAGCGAACCCGGGCGCGCATGGCAATGCGCTTCCGTCCCCATCCTTGGCGCCCTTCCGTTACGTCAGTCTGGACCTCGCCGCGAAGGCGGCTATGGCCCTGCCCCATGGCTATCCAGGAACTGCTCGATCCGATCACCGCCACCGCGGGCGAGGTGCGCTTCGGACGCTTCGACGAATGGCAACAGGGCCGCACGCTCTATGGCGGCGCCTCGGCGCTGATCGCCTACACTGCGGCGATCCGCGCCTTTCCCGATCTTCCGCCGCTGCGCGCCGCCCAGGTCGCCTTCGTCGCGCCGGTGGACGAAACCGCCGAGCTGCGCCGCGAAATCGTCCGTCAGGGGCGCAATGTCGCGCAGGTGCGCAGCGAGATCTGGTGCGCGGGGAAATGCACGCTCACCGCCTTCTTCCTGTTCGGCGCCGAACGCGAGACCAATGCCAGCCACGACGCGGCGCCCGTTCCCGACTGGCCCGGCTCTCCGGAAGAAGCCGAGGACGTGATGGGCAATCAGGGCCCGGCCTTCCTGCAGAACAATTTCGAACTGCGCCGCGCGCAGGACCAGCGCGGCCCCGGCGACCCGGTGGTGCGGCGGTGGGCGCGGCTCAAGCCGCCGACCGGGCTCGACCCGGTGAGCGAGCTGGTGCTGCTGGGCGATGTGCTGCCGCCGGGCGCGATGCGCGCGATGGCCCGGCCCGGCCCCCTCAGCTCGATCAACTGGTCGTTCAACCTGCTCGACACCGCGCCCGTGACCAGCGACGGCTGGTGGCTGTCGGAGAACGCCAGCCAGCACGCCTCTGCCGGCTATTCGAGCGAGCGGCTGCGGCTGTGGAACGCCGATGGCAGGCAGGTGATGGACGGGTTGCAGTCGGTGGCGATCTTCGGCTGAGGCCGCTTTCGCCGAACGGGAGATGATGCCAGGGGGCCTGTAAGCCGGGTTCTGTCCTGCAACCGGTATCCCGAAGGACCTGCGCCGCAGGGGCAGCCATTCATCTGGGCCGCGTGTCGCCACGCGGCTCGAGCAGCCAACCCGGGTCGCTCGGGGCAAAGCACCCCTGCCCGTTCCTTGCGGAAGCCGGGCGCGCGACCCCTATTCGGCCTTGCTCCGGGTGGGGTTTACCATGCGGACCACGTTGCCGTGGCCCCGGTGCGCTCTTACCGCACCCTTTCACCCTTGCCTGTGCCGTTTGCGCTCCCGAAGGAACGCGGGCCATCGGCGGTATGCTCTCTGTGGCACTGTCCCTCGGCCCGAACCCGAAGGCTGCGGACCGGGCGGGCGTTACCCGCCACCCTTTCTTCGTGGAGCCCGGACTTTCCTCGGCGGGAATTGCTTCCCGACGCGGCTGCCCGGCCCCCTGGCAGGGCCTATCTAGTGCGGCCCCGGTCCCTGTCCAGCAGCAAGTGGAACAGGATCGCGCGCAGCTCGCCATCGATCTCCCCGTCGATCCGCCCGGGCCGCCAGCGGCGCTGGAAGGCCTCGACCGCCTTGTGGCCATCGGTGATGTCGTAGCCGAAGCGTTCGAGTGCGAGGTAGAAGGAGGCGTCGTTGTCGAAAGGATCGCCGCGTTCGAGTTTTTCCGGGCGCGGCAGGCACAAGCCGTATTCGGCCAGCCGGTCCCAGGGAAAGAGCTCGCCCGGATCGATCTTGCGCGCCGGCGCAACGTCGGAATGGCCGACGACATTGGCGCGCGGGATATCGTAGCGCTTCACCATCCGCGCGACGAGCGGCACCAGCGCTTCGAACTGCGCATCGGGAAAGGGGCTATAGCCGTATTTGTGACCCGGATGGTCGAGCTCGATGCCGATGCTGGCGGAGTTCACATCCTTGATCCCGCGCCAGTAGGAAACGCCGGCATGCCAGGCGCGCTTTTCCTCGGGCACCAGCCGGACCACCTCGCCCTGGGCGCCGATCAAATAATTGGCCGAGACCTTGGCTTCGGGATCGCAGAGGCGTTCGATCGCGAAGCCCTTGTCCTCCATCTCGGTGTAGTGGATCACCACCATGGTGATCGGCAGCGCGCGTTCGTCGTGATTGGGCGACAGCACCTCGCGATCGACCAGCTCGTCCTTGCTGACGGGCAGTTCCTCGCCGGCCGATCCGAATTCGCTCACCCGATCATGCCCTCGGGCTCGGGCAGGACCGCGCCCAGCACCAGCGCATCCTCGCTGCGCGCGAACTGCAGTCCGCCGCCGCATTGCTGAGCCAGCAGGTAGATCATATGCGCGGGCGCGGTGCGGCTCGACAGTTCCTCGGGATCGAGTTTGCCTTCGAGCGCGAGCCCCAGCACCTCGTCGAAGGCGATCCGCGGCCCGCTTGCGCGCAGCACGATCTCGGTCGCGCCCTCGCGCAGTTCGGCACCGATTTCGAGCGTGCCGCCGCGGACCAGCGAATCGACCGCGATCTGCGCGAAGTTGAGCATCACCTTGACCGCCGGCTTGGGCAGGTTGGACTGCGAAAGCGACCAATTCACTTCGATGCGGCCCTTGTCCGCCACCAGGCTGTCGATCAGCTTGCGGGTCTCCTCGACCGGCACCCGGTCGCCAAAGCCGCCCGCGGCGCCGAAGGCGAGGCGGAAGAACTTGAGCTTGTTGGTGCTGACCAGCGCGCTCTGCTCGAGCAGCTCCATGCAGTTCTGGCGCATTGCCGGGTCGGTTTCGGTGGCGAGCAGCTCGAGCCCGTTGCTGAGCGCTCCAACCGGCGAAAGCAGGTCATGGCACAGACGGGAACACAGTAGCGCGGCGAGGTCGACGGAGGAGTTTTCGGACATGGTTTCCAAAGTTCTAAAGCCTGGCCCGTGCATTAGCGGGAGATCAGGCGATAGGGAAGCGCGCTGAACCCCGATTCTCCGGCGCGCCAGAAGGCCACCGTGCCACTCCCGACGCCATCCCCGACGATCGCCCAGACCATCCCATCGCGCGCGGCCATGGCCGCGTCGGTGGCGGAGGGGCGCGGCTTTCCATGGGGATGCGAATGGTAATAGCCGACCAGTTCAGGCCCGCCCGACCTCGCGGCGCGGTGCGCATCGATCAGAACCTGCGAGTCGATCTCGAAATGGGTTTCGGGCTGCGGGTGGACATTCGCAGCGGGCTCGAGGGCATCGATCCGCGCCTGTTCGGCGCTGCCAAACAGCAGCCCGCAGCATTCGCGCGGGTGCGCCGCCTCGGCTTGCGCCAACAAAGCATCGAACAGCTCGCTTGTCACTTGCAGGGTCATCACCCATGGCTCTGTAATCATGAGTGCCAAGGAAATCATCACCGGGACGATCGAGCAGGCCGACCGGCTCGACAAGGCGCTGGCCGGCGCGGCCGGACTGTCGCGCGAACGGGTCAAGCGGTTGATCGCCGACGGCGCGGTCAGCGTGGCGGGCGAAGCCGCGCTCGATCCCTCGCGCAAGATGCCCGCGGGCACCCATTTCGCCATCACCCTGCCCCCGGCCAAGCCGCTCGATGTCGAGCCGCAGGACATCCCGCTGAGCGTCGCCTTCGAGGACGAGCACCTGATCGTGGTCGACAAGCCCGCCGGCATGGTGGTCCACCCCGCCGCGGGCAATCGAGACGGCACGCTGGTCAATGCGCTGCTGTTCCATTGCGCCGGGCGGCTCTCGGGGATCAACGGGGTCGCCCGCCCCGGCATCGTCCACCGGATCGACAAGGACACCTCGGGGCTGATCGTGGTCGCCAAGACCGATGCCGCGCACGAGAGCCTGGCCGCGCAATTCTCCGAGCATTCGGTCCATCGCCGCTATCTGGCGGTCTGCGCCGGCCATCCCAACCCGCCATCGGGCCGAATCGAGGCACGGCTCGGCCGTTCCGACCGGGACCGCAAGAAGATGGCCGTGCTTCAGGAGGATGCGGAGCGCGGCAAGCACGCGATCACGCATTACCGATCGATCCGAAGGCTCGATCACGCGACGCTGATCGAATGCCGGCTCGAGACCGGGCGCACGCACCAGGTCAGGGTTCACCTCATGTCAATCGGTCATCCTTTATTGGGTGACGCAATCTACGGACGCACGCCAAAACCGCTGCGAGAGCTGCTTTCCGAGATCGGTTTCGCCCGCCAGGCCCTTCATGCCGCGGAGCTTGGCTTCATCCATCCCGCCACCGGCGATAAGGTGCAATTCATCGCCGAATTGCCTCGGGACATGCGGGAACTGATCGACGAAACCGCTCGTTGAAATCGATGAAACGCGCTTCCAGGCGCGCGTCCATCGTTTATAAGTGAATCAGTGGCCCGAACAATCGGATGCCCAGCAGGGGTCCGATGCACCGAGGCTGACGCTAGAAAGGTCAGGGTAATCGTGAGCAATTCCAAATCATTGAGCGTCCCGGCGCTCGGCGGCGAGCAGAGCCTCAACCGCTATCTTTCCGAAATCAAGAAGTTTCCCGTGCTGACGGCCGAGCAGGAATACATGCTCGCCAAGCGCTACGAGGAGCACGAGGATTCGGACGCCGCGGCGCAGCTCGTCACCTCGCACCTGCGGCTCGTGGCCAAGATCGCCATGGGTTATCGCGGCTACGGCCTGCCCGTTTCGGATCTGATTTCCGAGGGCAATGTCGGGCTGATGCAGGGCGTCAAGAAATTCGAGGCCGATCGCGGCTTCCGGCTCGCTACCTATGCGATGTGGTGGATCAAGGCGAGCATCCAGGAGTTCATCCTGCGCAGCTGGAGCCTGGTCAAGATGGGCACCACCGCCGCGCAGAAGAAGCTGTTCTTCAACCTGCGCCGGATGAAGAAGCAGCTCGAAGCCTATGAGGACAGCGACCTCCACCCCGACGACGTGACCACGATCGCGACCACGCTCGGCGTGCCCGAGCAAGAAGTGGTCAACATGAACCGCCGGATGATGATGGGCGGCGACGGCTCGCTCAACACGCCGATGCGCAATGGCGAGGACGGTTCGGGCGAATGGCTCGACTGGCTGACCGACGATCGTCCGCTGCAGGACGAGACGGTCGCCGAGGTCGAGGAAAAGACCGTTCGCCACGAGATGCTGATCGAGGCGATGGACAGCCTCAACGACCGCGAGAAGCACATCCTCACCGAGCGGCGGCTGACCGACAATCCGCAGACGCTCGAGGAATTGAGCAAGGTCTACGACGTCAGCCGCGAACGCATCCGCCAGATCGAGGTGCGGGCGTTCGAGAAGCTCCAGAAGGCGATGAAGTCGATCGCCGGCGAGAGGCTGATGCCTATCGCCGCGTGACGACGATCGAACACGACAACGCGAGGGCGGCCATCTCAGGATCGGCCGCCCTTTTCGTTGCGCGCGCGCGCCATGTTGCCTAACCGGGCGCGATGATTGCCCGCATCGCCACCTTCCTCGTCAAGCTGATCATCGGTTTCGTCGCGCTGAGCCTGGCGCTGACGATCCTCTACAAATTCGTCCCCATCCCCGTCACCGCGACGATGCTGATGGACGAGAACGGGATCACCAAGGACTGGGAGCCGCTGGCCGATATCGACCGCGACCTGGTCCGCGCGGTGATCGCGGCGGAGGATGGCAAGTTCTGCACCCATGACGGTTTCGACCGCGAGGCGATCGAGACCGCGATCCGCAGGAACGCGGAGGGCGGCAGGATCCGCGGCGGCTCGACCATCAGCCAGCAGACCGCGAAGAACGTCTTCCTGTGGCAGGGCGGAGGCTTTGCCCGCAAGGGTGCCGAGGCGTGGTTCACGCTGCTGATCGAGCAGGTCTGGGGCAAGCGGCGGATCATGGAGGTCTATCTCAACGTCGCCGAAACCGGGATCGGCACCTATGGCGCCGAAGCCGGGGCGCAGCGCTATTTCAACAAGTCGGCGGCCGATCTGTCAGCGCTGGAAGCGGCGCGCATGGCGGCGGCGCTGCCGCTTCCCAAGCAGCGCTCGGTCACCAATCCCTCGGGCTGGCTGCGCCGCCACGGCAACACCCTGTCCGCACGCATCGGCGTGGTCTCGCGTGACGGGCTCGACGCCTGCGTCTACCGGTAGCGCCCATGGGCGCCGGTCACTCACACAGCCAAAGCGACGCGCACGGCCACAGCCATGCGCCCGCCGATTTCGGCAACGCCTTCCTCATCGGCATCATCCTCAACACGGCCTTCGTCGTGGTCGAGGCGACCTATGGCTGGCTTTCTGGTTCGATGGCGCTGATCGCCGATGCCGGTCACAACCTCTCCGACGTACTCGCGCTGATGCTCGCCTGGGCCGCCAGCGTCGCGGCCAAGCGCCCGCCGACCGAACGTTTCACCTATGGCTACAAGAGCTCGACCATCCTCGCCGCGCTTGCCAATGCGGCGTTGCTTCTGATCGCGGTGGGAGCGATCCTCTATGAAACGATCACCCGCATGGCCGACCCGGCGCCGGTCGAGGGGATGACCATGGTGGTGGTCGCCGGCATCGGGATCGTCATAAACACCGGCACCGCGCTGCTGTTTCTGCGCGGGCGCGAGGACGATCTCAACATCCGCGGCGCCTTCCTGCACATGGCCGCCGATGCGCTGGTGAGCCTGGGCGTGGTGATCGCCGGGCTGGCGATCCTGTGGACCGGCGCGCTTTGGTTCGACCCAGCGGTGAGCCTGGTGATCGTGCTGGTGATCGCCTGGGGCACCTGGGGCCTGCTGAAGGACAGCCTCAAGATGAGCCTGCTGGCGGTGCCGCGTGGCATTTCGGAGAGCGCGGTGCGCGGCTATCTTGACGGATTGCCGGGGGTCGAGACGGTCCACGATCTGCATATCTGGCCGATGAGCACCACCGAGACGGCATTGACCGCACATCTGGTCATGCCCGGCGGCCATCCCGGCGACGATTTCCTGCGCGAAATTGCCGAAGAACTCGAGCACCACCACCGCATCGGCCATGCGACCGTGCAGGTGGAAATCAGCCGCGAGGATTGCCCTGCGCGATGTTGAGGGCGCGCGCGGCGCCTAAGGCTGGCGCAGTGCCCAGCGTTCGGTAATCCATAAGACGAAAACCTGCGCTCCGGACAAGCAGACACCGCCAACAAAGGCACCGATCGCCGGATCGCCATTTAGCATCTCCCGCGGAAGCACGATGGTGAATGTCACGATGGCCAGCAAGACGAGCGAAAAGATGATCGGAAGCATCCAGACCATCGTATGGCGCGGAGCCATACGCGTGGGATTGCCCGCCATGTCGTAATGACCCGGAAGCCGTTCGAACCGCGCGTAGCGACGGCTGGCCCAGAGGCCGGACAGAAGCAGCAGGCCGACGAATGGCAGGGCGACCACAACGGGCAGCCATGCCGCCATCCTCAGGCCGCTTCTTCCTTGTCCTTCTTGCCGCCATGGACCCGGACCGGATCCTTGCGACCTTCGACCACATCCTTGTCGACCACGATCTCGGTGATCCCGTCCATGTCGGGCAGGTCGAACATCGTATCGAGCAGGATGCCTTCGACGATCGAGCGCAGACCGCGGGCGCCGGTCTTGCGGGCGATGGCCCGGTCGGCGATCGCTTTGAGCGCTTCCTCGGTGAAGGTCAGTTCGACATCCTCGATCTCGAACATCTTGGCGTATTGCTTGATCAGCGCGTTCTTGGGCTCGGTCAGGATCGTCACCAGCGCCTCGACATCGAGGTCGCGCAACGTGGCGATCACCGGCAGGCGGCCGACGAATTCGGGGATCAGGCCGAACTTGAGCAGATCTTCCGGCTCGCTCTTCTCGAGCAACTCGCCGACGCGGCGCTTGTCCGGATCGGCGACATGCGCGCCGAAGCCGATGCTGCGCTTCTGCAGCCGGTCGCCGATGATCTTTTCCAGACCGCTGAACGCGCCGCCGCAGATGAACAGAATGTTGGTGGTATCGACCTGGAGGAATTCCTGCTGCGGATGCTTGCGCCCGCCCTGCGGCGGAACGCTGGCGGTGGTGCCTTCCATCAGCTTGAGCAGCGCCTGCTGCACGCCCTCGCCCGAGACATCGCGGGTGATCGAGGGGTTCTCGGCCTTGCGGGTGATCTTGTCGATCTCGTCGATATAGACGATCCCGTGCTGTGCCTTCTCGACATTGTAATCGGACGACTGGAGCAGCTTGAGGATGATGTTCTCGACATCCTCGCCGACATAGCCGGCCTCGGTCAGCGTGGTCGCATCGGCCATGGTGAAGGGTACGTCGAAGGTGCGCGCCAGCGTCTGCGCCAGCAGGGTCTTGCCGCAGCCGGTCGGCCCGACCAGCAGGATGTTGGACTTGGCCAGCTCGACATCGCCCGACTTGCCGGCGTGCTTGAGGCGCTTGTAATGGTTGTGCACCGCCACCGAGAGGACGCGCTTGGCGCGGTCCTGGCCGATCACGTAATCATTGAGCGTCGCGAAGATCTCCGAAGGTGCGGGGATATCCCCTTCCTTGCGCCCGGCGATGCCGGCCTTGGTCTCTTCGCGGATGATATCGTTGCACAGCTCGACGCATTCGTCGCAGATGAACACGGTGGGGCCCGCAATCAGCTTGCGCACCTCGTGCTGGGACTTGCCGCAGAAGCTGCAATACAGCGTCGACTTGCTATCGGTTCCGCTCAATTCGGTCATACCTTGATACTATCCCCGCCTGACCCAGCTGGTTGAATCGGCCCACAGGGGCCGGACAGGTCGGTTTCCTTCATAAATGCGTCTAGCGCAACCGCCTTGCCGCAAGCTGAAGCGGCAAGGTTGCCAAAATGCTACGCTTTAGAGCTCGTTAAGCAAATGGGACTCAGCTCGGAGCGCCGCCGCTTCCGGGCTTTTCGTCGCTTTCTTCGTTCTCGGGGCGAGTCTCGAACACCTTGTCGACGAGACCGAATGCCATGGCTTCGTCGGCTTCGAGGAAAGTGTCGCGATCCATCGCCTTCTCGATTTCCTCGAGGCTGCGACCGGTGTACTTCTCGTAAAGCTCGTTCATGCGCTTCTTGATGCGCAGGATTTCGCGCGCCTGAATCTCGATATCCGAGGCCATGCCGCGCGCGCCGCCCGAGGGCTGATGGACCATGATCCGCGCATTGGGCAGCGCGATGCGCATGCCCGGCTCGCCCGCCGCGAGCAGGAAACTGCCCATGCTGGCGGCCTGGCCGAGGCAGACGGTCGAGACGCGCGGCTTGATGTATTGCATCGTATCGTGGATCGCCATGCCGGCGGTCACCACGCCACCGGGCGAATTGATGTACATGCTGATCGGCTTGGACGGGTTCTCGCTCTCGAGAAACAGCAGCTGTGCGGTGATCAGCGAGGCCATGCCGTCCTCGACCTGGCCGGTGACGAACACGATCCGCTCGCGCAACAGGCGGCTGAAGATGTCGAAGCTGCGCTCGCCGCGGGCGGTCTGCTCGACCACCACCGGCACGAGAGCGCCGGTCACCGGATCGCGGGAAAACTGCCCCTGCGAGCCGAAGGTATCGCCAATTTGCGCGCTCAGATCGATCATGTCGGTGAGAATCCTGTCGTGAATGAATGAACCCGCTATGTCGCGACTGCGGGCATGAATTCAAGGGGCTTAACCTTGTCTCCCCGGGAGTAATGCGAGCGGATGCCGTTCACACGGGTGGAAGGACCCGCCTTGCGACGCTTTCCGGGCGAAATTATCGTCGGGCTTTGCGAATGGGTTGCAGCGCTGCCAGAAGCGATGCATGCTTCTCCCTCCCCTCGCGTTCTTTCCCATTTGCCAGGCGCGAAACCCGCGCCCCGAAATTGGATCTCGAGCGTTGGTGCCCAATGCTACAACGAACCGGTCGATAATCCGTGGAATTTGACCCCCGCATCATGATGTTCGTCATCTTCGGCATCGGGCTGATGCTGGCTGTGACGCTCGAACGCTGGATGGCCAGGGTGTGGATGTCGCTTCCCATCCTCTATGTCGGGGCGGGCTTCCTGCTCGCCTCGCTGCCGCTGAAACTGCCGTTCTTCAACCCGGCCTGGGACGGGTTCGACGCACTGACGCTGGAATATGTGACCGAATTCATCGTCATCGCCAGCCTGGCAGCGGCGGGAATCGCCATCGACCGGCCGGTGAGCTGGAAAAACTGGCGCCAGATCTGGCCGCTGCTCGTCGTCGCCATGCCGCTGACCATCGCGGCGGTCGCATTCCTAGGCTGGTGGGCAGTCGGGCTCGCGCCGGCCAGCGCGATCCTGCTCGGCGCGGCGCTGGCGCCGACCGATCCCGTGTTGGCGCGCAGCGTCCAGGTCGGCCCACCGGGCGAGGGCAAGCGTCACGATGTGCGGTTCAGCCTTACGGTCGAGGCCGGGATCAACGACGGGCTGGCCTTCCCCTTCACCCATCTGGCGATCGCCGCGCTGGGCATGTCCGCGCTGGGTGCCTGGACACTGGAATGGGCGGCCTTCGACCTTGTCTATCGCATCGCGGCGGGTGTCGCGGTGGGCTGGGGCATCGGCCGCATCGGTGCGTGGTACGTCTTCGAGCGCGAGGCGGATGCGCCGATCGACGAGGTCGACGACGGGACGCCGAGATATTCCACCCGCGAGGGGTTGATCGTATTGGGCACCCTGCTGCTCGCCTATGGTTCGGCGGAACTTGTGCATGGCTACGGATTCCTTGCCGTCTTCGTCGCGGCGGTCACCGCGAGGCAGCGCGAGAATGCCAGTCGCTATCACAAGATAAGCCACCATTTCATCGACCAGATCGAACAGATCGTGCTGGTCGCGGTGCTGCTCGGCTTCGGGGTGATGCTCGCCAGCGGTGTGCTCAACGCGCTCACCTGGCCTGCGGCGCTGCTGGCGCTGGCGCTGGTGTTCGTTGTCAGGCCGGTTTCCGGGTTGCTGGCCGAGAGCCGGTCCGACCTTCCGATTGCGGGGAAAATGGCGATCGCCTTCCTTGGCGTGCGCGGGATGGGGTCGATCTATTATCTCGCCTATGGCCAGAACCACGGCGAGTTCGAGGGGTTGCCGCTGCTGTGGGCCACGGTCAGCTTCGCGATTCTCGTCTCGATCGTGGTGCACGGTATACTCGCCGGGCCGCTGATCGCCTTTGTCGAGGGCCGAAAGGCGCATATTCACACGGGGCAGGAGGAAGACATGGCCTATCTCACGCCGCGCCCGGTCGAGCCAGCGGAAGAACCAAGCCGGCAAACCGACTGAGCCATTTCGCACAGGTCCAGCAGCCATAAAAAAGGGCGGCAAGGTCATCGCGACCTGCCGCCCTTTTGGTGTCCTGCGTGGTGCAGGATTATTTCTTGGTGGTGGGCTTCTTCGCCGGTGCCTTCTTCGCGGCAGGCTTTTCGGCAGCGGCGCCCTTGGCGGGGGCCTTCTTGGCCGGGGCCTTCTTCGCAGCGGGCTTCTTGACCCCTTCCGTTTCGGACGCATCCTTCTTGGCGGCGGATTTCTTGGCAGGCGCCTTCTTGGCGGCAGGCTGCTCGTCCTCGGAGGCCTTGTCGTCGTCCTTCTTGGCGGCGGCCTTCTTCGCCGGAGCCTTCTTCTTGGCGGCAGGCTTCTTCGCCTCCTCGGCGTCCTCGTCCGCCTCGATCGCTGCCTCGAGTTCCTCGCGGGTCACTTCGCGCTCGGTGACTGCTGCCTTGTCGAAAAGGAAATCGACGACCTTGTCCTCATAGAGGGGCGCGCGCAGCTGGGCTGCGGCCATCGGCTCCTGCTGCACGTACTGAATGAATCGCTCGCGATCCTCGGCGCGGTATTGCTGCGCCGCCTGCTGGATCAGCATCGACATTTCCTGACCGCTGACCTCGACGCCGTTGCTCTGGCCGATTTCCGACAGCAACAGGCCGAGCCGCACCCGGCGTTCGGCGATGTGGCGGTAATCGTCCTTCTCGGCCTCGATTTCCTTCATCGCCTCTGCGGGATCGTCGGACTGCGAGGCTTCCTGCTGGAGCTGCGCCCAGATCTGCTCGAACTCGGCGTCGATCATGCCCTGCGGCACGGCAAAATCATGACCCGAAGCCAGCTGGTCGAGCAGCGCGCGCTTCATCTGCGTGCGGGTGAGACCCGCGGTCTCCTGCTCGAGCTGCGCGCGGAGCAGTTCCTTGAGCTTGTCGAGGCTCTCGAGGCCGAGGTTCTTGGCGAACTCGTCGTCAGCCTTGGTTTCGTCCTCGACCTTGACCTGCTGGACGGTGATGGCGAATTGCGCCGCCTTGCCCGCGAGATGCGTGGCCTGGTAGTCCTCGGGGAAAGTGACAGTGATGGTCTTCTCGTCGCCGGTCTTTACCCCGGTCAGCTGCTCTTCGAAGCCCGGAATGAACTGGCCCGAGCCGATGACCAGCGGCGCGCCTTCGGCCTTGCCGCCTTCGAATTCGACACCGTCGACGCTGCCGACGAAATCGATGATCAGCTGGTCGCCATCGGCGGCCTTCTTCGACTTGGCCGCGTCCTTATAGCTCTTGTTGTTCGCCGTCAGCTGGCCGATCGCCTCATCGACCTGTTCGTCGGTCACCGGCACGGTCAGCTTTTCCAGCTTCAGCCCGTCGACATCGGGGGTCTCGACCTTGGGCAGGATTTCCAGCTCGACCGTCAGTTCGACGTCCTTGCCCTGCTCGTAGTTCTCGTCGAGATCGATCTTGGGCTGCATCGCGGGGCGCAGCTGCTTCTCGCGCATCAGATTGTCGACCGATTCGCGAATCGTGTCGTTCATCACCTGCGCGTGCATCTGCTCGCCGTGCATCTTGCGCACCAGATTGGCGGGCACCTTGCCGGGGCGGAAGCCGGGCATGCGGACCTGTGGGGCGAGCTTCTTGACCTCGGCGGAAACCTTCGCGTCGATATCTTTGGCGGGGACCGTCAGCTTGTAGCCGCGCTTGAGGCCTTCGTTGGTCGTCTCGGTGATCTGCATGAATGGGTACTCTTGAATGGGTCTAACCGGTGCTGGGCGAGAGGCTGCCGGATGGCGACTGGTGCGGGCGAAGGGACTCGAACCCCCACATCTTTCGATACTGGTACCTAAAACCAGCGCGTCTACCAATTCCGCCACGCCCGCAACCCGAACGAAGCCGCGCGTCGACAGCCACGCCGCGCGTGTAGGCGCGTGCCTCTAATCGGATGCGCCAAAAAGGGCAAGTGCGGCGATGGATGGATGGAACGGCACGGGCCGGTCCGCCGTTGATAGGCAAAGGAAGGTGCCTCATGGCCGATTACGATACGCCCAAGACCCCGCCCGACACTCCGCCGGTGATCGATCCGGATGTCGACGCCAAAACCGCGGCAGAGATGGAAGTGGATGGCGAGACCGAGGGCGAGCCACTCGGCCATCGCACCGTTCAGAGCGAGATCGACACCGAACGTCCCGACGATACGGGCGAAAACTCGCGCCGCGCGATGCGGTCGGCCCCACTCCTGCCCCCCGACTGAGGAACTCAACCATGGCTACCCAACCCGATCCTGGCCCCGATACGATCGAACCCGGCGCTCCCAACGAAATGCCGCCCGCGAGCCCGCCCAACGAGGCGCCGATGCGCGAACCGCCCGAGATCGAGCCACTCCAGCCCGATACCGACAATCCCGGCGGCAATCCCGACGAGATATGATTCTCGATCAATCCTGAGAGGCAATGACAATTATCCTGCAACGATCCTGCAAGCCGATTGAACTTGCGGGACGTTGCGCCGCGTCTTAGGGGCGCGGCATGAGCGAAACAGCCACCAACGACACCCCGCCCGACCGCCTCTCGGTCAATCCGCGCAGCGAATTTTTCGATGCCGAGCTACTGAAGCGCGGCGTCGGCATCCGCTTCAAGGGTGTGGTGCGCAACAATGTCGACGAGTTCTCCATTTCCGAAGGCTGGATTCGCGTCCAGGCGGGCAAGACCATGGATCGCAAGGGCAATCCCTTGACGATCAAGCTCAACGGCCCGGTCGAAGCCTGGTACGAGGATCTGGGCGAGAACCCGCCGGTCGCCAAGACCGACTGATTCGCAGAAACCCTAGTTCGAGAATTCGTTGAAGGCGCTGAGGAAGCGGCGCGAACTCTTCAGGCGCGTCGGCCCCTGCGCTACCTGCACCGGGGCGCTGCGCGCGCGGCCTGAATAGATGAAGCCTTCGACCGGCCATGCGGTTTTGCCGAGGCCGCCCAACGGATGGTACCAGACGCGCACCGCGCTCCAGTCGTTGGCGGGCGAAACATCCACCGCCAGCACATCGCGCTCGATCTGGCCACGCCGTCCATCGATCGGCGACCAGTTGGCGTGGTCGAGCAGCACGGTGCGGTTGTCGACCACCCTGCTCACCGCGGCGACATGGCCCAATTCCATATTGCGATGCGGGCGAAACGCCATCACCGCTCCCACCTTCGGCGCATTGCCGGTCGCATAGCGGCCTTCGGCCTGCTGCCACCAGGTGTGCGCATCGCCATAAAGCCGGATTCCCGAAACCTCGCGCGCATAGGGCACGCATTGCAGATAGGGCGCGAGCTCGGCATCGCGCGCGCCGAAGCCGAAATCGGCGGAGGATTGCGCCAGCGCGGGTGACGCTGCCAGCAGGGCGAGGGCGGTCAGGCCGAAGGCGATGGGTTTGCTCATGCGGCAAATTATTGCCGCATGAGCCTTGCAACATACCTTTCGAATGCGGTTAACCCGAATTCACCATCTTGCCGGTGCCCGTCTGGTCGACGCCAAGCGGCGCGACCTCCTTGCCAAACCGCGCAACAAGGGCCACCTGCCCGCCAGTCATGAAACCCCAATCCACCAAACCGACCGTGATCATCATCGGTCGCCCGAACGTCGGCAAGTCGACGCTGTTCAACCGTCTGGTCGGCAAGAAGCTGGCGCTGGTCGACGACCAGCCCGGCGTCACGCGCGACCGGCGGATGGGGGATGCTTCGGTGGCAGGGCTGGAATTCACCATCGTCGATACCGCCGGCTGGGAAGACGACGACCCCGCCAGCCTGCCCGGGCGGATGCGCAAGCAGACCGAGGTCAGCCTCGAAGGTGCCGACGCCGCGCTGCTGGTGGTCGATGCGCGCGCGGGGCTGACCCCGCTCGACGAGGAGATCAGCCGCTGGCTGCGCGAGCAACATCTGCCCGTGGTGCTGGTGGCCAACAAGGCCGAAGGTCGCGCGGGCGAGGCGGGCGTGCTCGAATGCTACAATCTCGGCTTCGGCGAACCGGTCGGTCTGTCCGCCGAGCACGGCGACGGGATCGCCGACCTGTTCGCCGCGCTGTGGCCGATTATCGGCGAGAAGGCCGATGCGGTGGCCGAGCGGATCGAATATGTCGACGACGAGGAAGTCACGCTCGGCCCGCTCAAGCTCGCCATCGTCGGGCGGCCCAATGCCGGCAAGTCGACGCTGATCAACCGCCTGCTGGGAGAGGACCGCCTGCTGACCGGGCCCGAGGCCGGGATCACCCGCGATTCGATCGCGATCGATTACCAATGGACCGACACCAAGACCGGCGAACAGCGCGACATTCACCTGGTCGACACCGCTGGCATGCGCAAGCGCGCCAAGGTGCAGGACAAGCTTGAGAAGATGTCGGTCGCCGACGCCCATCGCGCGATCGATTTCGCCGAGGTGGTGGTGTTGCTGCTCGATGCGACGCAAGGCCTCGAGCACCAGGATCTCAAGATTGCCGACATGGTGCTGCAGGAAGGCCGCGCGCTGATGGTGGCGATCAACAAATGGGATATCGCCGAGGACGCCAGCGGGCTGTTCAACGGCGTGCGCGCCGCGCTCGACGACGGCTTGGCGCAGGTGCGCGGCGTGCCGCTGCTCGCGGTCAGCGCCAAGACCGGCAAGGGGCTCGACACGATGCTGAGCGCCGCCTTCGAGATTCGCACCAGCTGGTCCAAGCGCGTGCCAACCGCCGCGCTCAACCGCTGGTTCGACGATGCGCTGGAAGCCAACCCGCCGCCAGCCCCCAAGGGTCGGCGGATCAAGCTGCGCTACATAACCCAGGTCGGCACCCGCCCGCCGCGGTTCGTGATCTTCGGCACCAGGCTCGATGCGTTGCCGACCAGCTACGAACGCTATCTGGTCAACGGGATCCGCGCCAAGCTGGGCTTCGATGCAGTGCCGGTGCGGCTCACGCTCAAGAGTCCCAAGAACCCCTTCGCCAAAGATTAGCCTATGACGCTCGACCTTCTCACCGTCGGCGGCAGTTTCGCCTTCGAACTGCTCGAACGCACCGCCAGCACCCCGCGCGTCCAGCAGATCGTCCAGCTCTCGCTCGCACCCGCTTTCCTGCTGAGCGCGATCGGGGCCATCATGAATGTCATGATGAGCCGCCTGATCTGGGTTGCCGAGCGGATCGAAAGGATCAACCGGCGCATCGACGACGGGGTAGCAAGCAGCGAAGCGGGCGAACTCGCCTGGCTCGGCCAGCGGCGACGGCATTCGCAAAAGGCGCTGGTGTTCAGCACCGCATCGGCAGTGACGATCAGCGTCGTCATCGCCCTGCTGTTCGTGAGCGCCTATATCGAGTCGCAGATCGGCTCGGTAATCGCGCTGGCCTGGGTGGTGACGATGACCCTGCTGGTGACCGGCCTGTTGTTCTTCCTGCTCGAAACCCGTCTCGCCGCCATTGGCCCGCCGCGCATCGCCCGCGACGAATCCTAGACTGCCCTCACCTCCGGAGCGCGAACGTCCGCCCATAGGTCAGGCAACGCCACAGCCATTCCAGCGGCCCGTAGCGGAACCGGTCGAGCCATGGCTTCGACCAGGCGAGGATCAGCACCCAGGTCGCGAGCACGACCAGGTAGAGCTGCGGGCGGTTCAACTCGCCGAACAGTCCCCCGGCCCAACCGTGGAAGACGAAAAGCATGATCACCGAGGTGCCGATATAATTGGTGAAGGCGGCGCGCCCGGCTGCCGAAACGCGCTCGGCCAGTGCCCCGCTTGCGCTTGCGCCCCATAGGGAAAGCAAACCCGCCAGACCCAGGACCATCGGCAGGCTCGCGAACCGGGCCAATCCTATGAACGCCAGGCTCGTGCCGAAATAGGTCAGCCCATCGCGCACGGCCCACCAGGCAATCGCCGCCGACAGAGCGCCACCGAACACCAGCAATATCCAGCCCCACAGGCGGACCTTGGGCGTCGGCATTCGGCCATCGAACAGCCCCACCCGGTATAGCGCCATGCCGACCAGAATCAGCGGCAGCGTCTCGAACACGAATATCAGCAGGAAGGTCAGTGGGTCCGACCAGTGCTCGGCGAAATTATGCGCGACGAGACCGGCGTAATCGCCCGAGGAGATCAGCGCTGTTTCGATCTTTCCATCGGCAAGGCCTTCTGTCTTTACCGCGCGCATCTCGACCTGCGAGGCGACAATCTCCTCATTGGCGGGCTCCATCCGGTCGAAGGCATACATTCCCGCGAACAGCGTAGTGAACGCGATCGCGCCGACAAAATAGCCGATCAGGCCCACGATAAGCTGGCCGCGCGGCGTCATCTTCACGAACAGCAGCGCCGCAAACCCGCACAGCGCATAGCCGGTGAGGATATCCCCCTTCCAGATGAAGAAGAAATGGATCAGCCCGAACAATAGCAGGAATGCCAGCCGCCGCGCCTGCAATCCGCGCCCGCTGCCGCGTTCCCACGCCTTCTCTAGGAAGAGATAGAGCCCGGCGCCGAACAGCAGTGTAAACAACCCGCGCATCTTGCCGTCGATCAGCACGAACTGCAGCGCCCAAAGCCAGCCGCCGGGATCGCCGCTCGGTACGAGGAAAGCGTCCGGCCACATATAGGCCACCATCGGCTGGCCGAAGGCGATGATGTTCGCGGCCAGGATGCCCATGACCGCCAAGCCGCGAATGAAGTCGAGGCTGGCGATGCGGTTGCCGCTCTCGGCGACCGGCCTGGGTTGGTCTGGCGCGGCGTTGAGCTCGGCGCTGGCCTGGTCCGGAACGGCGGTATCGGTCATGATCTTCCCCCTCGTGCGCCCTTTTAGCAAAGGTGGCGCGAGGGGGAAGCCGTTACGGCAAGCCTATTGCGTGACGAGGCAGTCCTGCCCGCCGGATTTGAGCGCGTTGCAGGCCTGCTGCGCCGCGGCGCGGCTCGCGAAGCCCGCGGCCATGACCTTGGTCAAGCGGCCTGCCGGCTCCTTGACCAGCCGGGCTCCGGAAAGCGCGGAACGGCTGCGCATCCGTTCGAGCAGGCGATCGGCGTTGCCCGGCTGACCGAAGGCGCCAAGCTGAAGCTTCCATGGTCCGGTCATGGCGGTGCTGACGGAAGCAGGAGCGGTAGCTGCCGGGTTCGATACCACCGGCGCCTGTGCCACGGTGGTGCGGGTCGCGGCCGGTGACGCAGCGGGCTGGGATTGCGGAAGCGTGTAATCGGCCCCTGCCCGATTTGCTGCGACGGTCGTGACCGGGGCGGCAGTCGGCGCGGGCAGCACCATCGGCGGTTGCGGCCCGGCGGGAACGGGTTCGGGCGCCATTGCGGTCTGCACCGGGCCGCGCTCGAGATCGACCGTGGCGAGCTGCTGCGAACGATTGGCGTTCGCTTGGGCGTCGAGCCGCTGCGCCAACACCTGCGCCTGTTCGCGCTGGTCGAGCGGGATGTATTCGTCCATCTGCGCCAGCGCGGCGCGCGCCTGCGGCAGGCCGGTGCCATTGGCGAGCGTCAGCAGCGCATAGGCGCGGACCCAGTCCTTCTCCACCAGATCGCCGTTGAAATGGGCGACGCCGACCAGATATTGCGCGCGCGGATCGCCACGATCGGCGGCGGCGCTAACATAGGGCATCGCTTCCTCGCGGCGGCCATCCTGGAACAGCAGCAGGCCGTAATTGTCGGCTGCCTTCACATGGCCCTGCGCCGCGGCGGCGGCATAGAGCGCTTCGGCCTGGCGAGGATCGGCCTGGACCCCGCGACCCAGGCGATAGGCCTGCGCCATGTTGAACTGCGCATCGGGGTCTCCCTGCGCGGCCGGGTCGGACCATTCGCGCACCGCGGTGGCGTAATCACCCGCCGCCCAGGCATCGACGCCGGCTTTCACATCGGCCAGCGCCGGTGTCGCACCAACCATCAGCAGCCCGGCAAACGCCAGGGCGCCCGCAATCAATCCTGTTTTTTTCGCTATCGGGTCGCGCATCGTCATCTCCATGGATTTCATGCTTTCGCCTACATTTACCCCGCTGAACATATAGTAAAGCCGGCATTAGCAAAATCTTGGCGGCATTTTGCGCAGTCGAGCGGCGCATTTAACCCCGCCCCATTAACCCAAAATTGAGGGTAGTCTGCGAATTCCCTGTGGAGACCTCGCGTGTGGCGAGCGAATTCGACGACGATTTAGGGCGCAATTCAAGGGGACCAGGCCGTGCGAGTACTGGCGTTGGCATCGCAAAAAGGCGGATCGGGGAAGACAACCCTGTCCGGTCATATGGCTGTTCAGGCCCAACGGGCGGGTGCCGGCCCGGTCGTTCTCATCGATATCGATCCGCAGGGCTCGCTTGCCGACTGGTGGAACGAGCGCGAGGCGGAATATCCCGCCTTTGCGCAGACCACCGTGGCGCGGCTCGCCAGCGATCTCAATGTGCTCCGCCAGCAGGGCTTCAAGCTCGCGGTCATCGACACGCCGCCCGCCATCACCATGGCGATTCAGTCGGTCATCGCGGTGGCCGAACTCATAGTCGTCCCCACCCGCCCCAGCCCGCACGATCTGCGGGCCGTGGGCGCCACGGTCGACCTTTGCGAGCGCGCCGGCAAGCCGTTGGTGTTTGTGGTCAACGGCGCGACGCCCAAGGCCAAAATTACCTCCGAGGCCGCAGTCGCGCTATCGCAGCACGGCACTGTCGCACCGATCACGCTCCACCACCGCACCGATTTCGCCGCCTCGATGATCGACGGCCGCACGGTTATGGAAGTGGACGAAAACAGCCGCAGCGCCGCCGAAGTGACCGCACTGTGGAAATACGTCTCCGACCGGCTCGAGAAGAACTTTCGCCGCACCATCTTCGCAGCGCCCAACCACCAGGCCCCGATGGCAGGTGCCCACCGACCCGCAGGCGGCTTCGGCCGCCGCGTGGCCCAGTAACCGGAAGGCTGCAGGATTAGGCCATGAGCGACACGGGTTTCGCCTCTCTTTCCTCCACGCTGCTGGCCCGCAAGGGCGGCGCGCGCCCGGCCATGCGCCCGCAGAATGGTGCGCCGGGCGTGGTCGATGGCAAGGAAGCCGCCGCCAGCCTGGAAGATCTGGGCTGGAACGACATGGGCGAGGAACCGATCGTCAAAGCCCCGACATCGGGCGGCGAGGTCGTTTCGCTGTCCCCCGCCACCAGGAACGACGCACCGGTTCGCCAAGCGAATCCCGAACCGCTGTTGCAGCGCAAGGCGCAAAGCCCGGTGCGCGACACGATCGAACGCATTGCACAGAAGCTGGAAACGCCGATGGCGCGCACCGCTCCCGAGCCCCGATCCACGAAATCCGCAACCAACGGAGGCGGCAAACGCGCCGCCTTTACCCTGCGGCTCGACCAGAACCGCCATCTCAAACTGCGTCTCGCCTGTACGGTGAAGGGGCGCAGCGCCCAGCAACTAGTGACCGAAGCGCTCGATGCACTGCTGTCCGAGATGCCCGAAATCGACCTTCTCGCCGCGCAGGTGAAGCGCGATTGACCTTTGCCGCATATCCGAACCCTCAGGAGGGGTAGAATGAGCAAGACGATCACAGCGAAGAGCAACCGGATGCTGGGCCTGGCCCTGACGACGGCGCTTGCCACGGTGGCCCTGACGGGTTGCACCGCCAATGTCGCGCCCCCGGCGCAGGCCTCCACCGCGAAGGCGCAGGAAGCGCTCGCCAAGGGCAAGGGCGACAAGGCCGTCACCCATGCCGAGGCCGCCGTGCTGGCGACGCCGCGCGACACCGCCGCGCGCGCGCTGCTGGGCACCGCCTATATCGAAGCGGGGCGGTTCCAGTCTGCCGCCACCACGCTGGCCGAAGCCGTGTCGCTGGGCGACGCTTCCTCGGGCACGCTCACCAGGCTCGCGCTGGCGCAGATCGCCGCCGGCCAGCAGGCCGCCGCGCTCGCCACGCTAGACCGCCACAAGGCGGCGCTGGATCCGGCGGATTACGGCCTCGCGATCGCGCTCGCCGGTCGTCCGCAGGAAGCCGTCCACGTGCTCGGCAATCTGCTGCGCAACGGCACCAACACCATGAAGGTGCGCCAGAACCTGGCCTACAGCCTCGCGCTGCAGGGCGACTGGCGCAACGCTCGGATCATGGCCGCCGAGGACGTCGCCGCCGACAAGCTGGGCGACACGATGAGCAAATGGGCGGTCCTTTCCGCGCCGGAAATGTACCAGCGCCGGATCGCCGACCTGCTCAGCGTGAAACTGGTCCAGGATCCCGGCCAGCCGACCATGCTCGCACTGCATAATTTCGACAGCGTCGACCAGCTTGCCGCCGAGACACTGGAGCAGGACGGACCTGCCGAGACCACACAGGGCCGAGATTTCGCCAGCAGCTTCGGCAATGGCGAACTTCCGCCGGTTTCCGAGTCGGATCGCCCGGCCCCGGCGCTCGCCTTGCTCCCCTCTGCGCAAAGAGCGGTGCCGACTCGCGCCTCGGCAGAGCCGGTTGCAGCCGTGTCCCCGGGCGCTCGCTTCGTCAGCCGCGAAGTGGTCCAGAGTATTCCCGCAGCTACGCGAGCCGTTACCTCGGTCGCGCGCCCGGCTGCCCGGGCCGACGCGCCCGCGGCCAAGCCCGCACTCGCGATGGCCTCGGGCGACTATCGCGTTCAGCTCGGTTCCTATTTCTCGATGTCCGACGCCCAGGCGGCGTGGAAGGTGTTCCTCAAGCGCCACCCCGAGCTCGACGGCGCGGACAAGGTCATCACCAAGGCCAAGGTCAAGGGCAATATCTATTACCGCGTTGCGGCCGGCGGTTTCGCCAGGACCTCGGCGCAGGGCCTGTGCCAGTCGGTCAAGCGCGGTGGCGCAGGCTGCCTCGCCTATGCCGCCAGCAATCCGCTGCCCGGCACGATCGACAACAACGTCCGCGTCGCGACGCGTTGATTTCGAGCCTTTAGAACACCAAAACCCCTCCCGCTTGCGGGAGGGGTTTTTCGTTTCAGCTAGCCGCCAACCCGCATTCCGCCCTTGAACAGCGCGGACACTCGTCCCTGCGTCGGCTGGCGATCGAAGGGCGTATTGCCCGCGGTCGCTGCCATCTTGGCGCTGTCGATGACCCAGGGCTTCTCGGGATCGATCAGCGCGATATCGGCCTCGTAGCCTTCCACCAGCGCGCCAGCCTCTACCCCCAGCAGGCGGGCGGGCGTTGCCGCGACCAGAGCGAAGGCGCGCGCCATATCGATCGTGCCGTCGCGCACCAGCGTCAGCACCATCGCCAGCAGCGTCTCCGCCCCCGCCATACCCGGAGCGGCATCGGCGAAGGGCAGTCGTTTCTGCTCGGGGCCGCGCGGATCATGGCCGCTGGCAATCACATCGATCGTCCCGTCGGCGATGGCCTCGATCACCGCCTGGCGGTCGTCCTCGATCCTCAGCGGCGGGGACAGGCGCATGAAGCTGCGGAAGTCGGCGGTCGCCAGATCGGAAAGCATGAAATGCGCCGGGGTGACCCCGGCGGTGATGGGCAACCCGCGCGTCTTGGCCGTGCGGACCAGATCGAGCCCGGCGCGGGTGGTCACCTGGCGGAAATGCACCCTCGCCCCCGCCATCTCGGCAAGCGCGATATCGCGCGCCAGAGCCAGCGCCTCGGCCTCGGCCGGTGCGCTCGGCAGGCCGAGCCGCGTCGCTATCTCGCCCGCAGTCGCCACCGCATCGCCCGCCAGCGCCCCATCCTCGGCATGGGTGACGACGGTGAGATCGAGCATGGCGGCGTAGCGCAGCAGCCGCAGCATCATCCCGGTATCGGCGATCCAACGCCGCCCGGTGGCGATCCCGCGCGCGCCGGCTTCGCGCATCAATCCGATTTCAGCCAGTTGCGTGCCCTCGAGCTCGCGCGTCGCGGCGGCGAGCGGATGGACCCAGAAATCGGGCTTCCCACTCTTGGCGATGTAGGCGACCCGGCTGGGCAGATCGAGCGGCGGCGACTGGTCGGGCATCAGCGCCGCACGCGTGATCCCGCCGAAATGGAACGCCGGCTTGTCGACCGCGAAGACGCCGTAATCGACCAGCCCGGGTGCCACCAGCTTCCCTTTGGCGTCGAGAATATCCTCGCCCGGCTGCGCAGCGATATCGCCCAGCGCCTCGATCCGGCCATCGACCAGCCGGACAGCACCTTCGCGCGACCCATCGGCAAGGACCAGCTGCCCCCCCGTGATCGTTAGCGGCTTCACCTGCTTCATGCCGCCCATCCCTCCACGCCGCGCACGCTGCGGGTGAGCACGTCGAGGCAGGTCATGCGGATGGCGACCCCCATTTCCACCTGCCGGGTGATGAGCGAGCGATCGACCAGATCGGCGACATCGCTGTCGATTTCGACACCGCGGTTCATCGGTCCCGGGTGCATCACCAGCGCCTCGGGCGCCGCGGCATCGAGCCGTGCCCGGGTGAGTCCGTAGAGATGACGATATTCGCGCTCGGAGGGAATGAACTGGCCGCTCATCCGCTCGTTCTGGAGGCGCAACATCATCACGACATCCGCGCCCGCCAGCGCGGCATCGAAATCGTGGAACACCTGCGCGCCGATCGCCTCGACCCCCAGCGGCATCAGCGCCGGCGGCGCGCACAGGCGCACGCTTGCGCCCAGCGCCTGGAGGCACAGCAGGTTCGAACGCGCAACCCGGCTGTGCATGATGTCGCCGCAGATCACGACGGTGAGGCCGGTGAAATCCTCGCTCGGCTCACCCCGGTCGCTCAGCGCCTCGCGCAGCGCCAGTGCATCGAGCAGCGCCTGCGTCGGGTGTTCGTGCTGGCCGTCGCCGGCGTTGAGCACCGGACAATCGACCTTGCTGGCGATCAGCTGGGTCGCCCCGCTCGAGCCGTGACGGATCACGATCGCGTCGGCATTCATCGCATTGAGAGTGATCGCGGTGTCGATCAGCGTCTCGCCCTTCTTCACCGATGATTGCGCGGCGTGCATATTGACCACATCCGCACCAAGCCGCTTGCCCGCGATCTCGAACGACAGCAGCGTGCGGGTGGAGTTTTCGAAGAAGGCGTTAATGATCGTCAGCCCAGCCAGCGCATCGTGATGCTTGTTCGAGCGGCGGTTGAGTTCGACCCATTGTTCCGCCTCGTCGAGGAGGTACAGGATCTCGTGCCGTTCGAGCTGGCCGATGCCGGTCAGGTCGCGATGCGGAAAGGCTTGCCGGCCCGCGGGATAGCGGCCGGAGGCGGGGCGGAGCGGCGACGATGTCATTAAAGCCATGCCCCTAGTCGAGCTCCATCACCCGCTCAAGCACAATTGCATGGTGTTTCCGCTTCGAGTGCCTAGTTAGGGGCCCACATTCCTGAAGGATCGACTATGAAATTCGCGGGCCGGGTCTGGCGCTTGCTGGTTGGATTGAAGGACGGGCTGGTGCTCGTCTTCATGCTGCTGTTCTTCACGCTGCTGTTCGCGGTGCTGACGGCGCGACCGAGCCCGGCACAGGTTCGCGAGGGTGCACTGCTGCTCGAACTCGACGGGATCATCGTCGAGGAACGTACCGAGATCGATCCCATCGCCGCGCTGCTTTCGCAGACCGCACCGACCGGCGAATTCGAGGCGCGCGAGCTGGTCCGTGCGATCGACGCGGCGGCCGCCGACGACCGGATCGAGGCGGTCGTCCTCGATCTCGGCGGCTTCCTGGGCGGCGGGCAGGTGCACCTGCAGGCGGTGGGCGAAGCGCTCGACCGCGTCCGCACGGCGGACAAGCCGGTGCTCGCCTTCGCCTCCGCCTATGCCGACGACGGAGTGATGCTCGCGAGCCACGCCAGCGAGATCTGGCTCGACCCGCTGGGCGGCGCCATTGTCACCGGGCCCGGCGGCGGGCGGCTCTATTACGGCGAATTGCTCGACCGGCTGAAGGTCAATGCCCGCGTCTATCGGGTCGGCACCTACAAGAGCGCGGTGGAACCCTATGAACGCGATTCCATGTCCGAGCCGGCGCGCGAGAATTACGCGGCGCTCTATGGCGCGCTGTGGGAAGAATGGCAGGCGCATGTGAAAAAGGCGCGCCCGCAGGCGGATATCGCGCGAGTCACAAGCGATCCGGTCGGATGGATCGAAGCCGCGGGCGGCGATCTGGCGAAGGCGGCGCTGTCCGCCGGGCTGGTCGACAAGCTGGGCAGCCGGCAGGAGTTCGACGCCAGGCTGGTGGAACTGGTCGGCGAGGACAAGTGGAGCAGCGCGCTCAACGCCTATCCCCGCACCACGCTCGAGCCCTGGCTGCAGGACAATCGAATTGCCGAGACCGGATCCGCCATCGGCGTGGTCACCATCGCCGGTCAGATCGTCGATGGCGACGCCGGGCCGGGGACCGCAGGCGGCACGCGGATCGCCGAACTGCTCGACGAAGCGCTGGAGGCCGATCTGGCCGCGCTCGTGGTGCGGGTCGATTCGCCGGGCGGTTCGGTGCTGGCGAGCGAGGAAATCCGCCGCGCCATCCTGCGTCACAAGGCGCGCGACATCCCCATTGCGGTGTCGATGGCCAATGTCGCCGCGAGCGGCGGCTATTGGGTCGCAACGCCCGCGGACCGCATCTTCGCCGAACCCGAGACCATCACCGGCTCGATCGGCATCTTTGCGGTCATTCCCACTTTCGAAAACCTTGCAGACGAGATCGGCGTGAGCGTCGACGGGGTGCGGACCACCCCGCTTTCGGGTCAGCCCGATCTGGTTGGCGGCTTCACCCCTGAGGTCGATGCCATTCTGCAAGCCTCGGTCGCGGACGGCTATGCCGATTTCATCGGCCAGGTCGCCGCGGCGCGCAATCTCTCCACCGAACAGGTCGACCGGATCGGCCAGGGCCGGGTCTGGGATGGCGGCGCGGCACGACAGATCGGCCTCGTCGATCAGTATGGCGGTCTCGACACCGCATTGGCCTGGGCTGCGGCACAGGCGGGCCTCGAGGAAGGCGAGTGGTTCGTCGACTATCTCGGCCGTGAACCGGGGACCTACGATACGCTGCTGCGCCAATTGCTGGTGGACGATGGCAAGAGCGAACGCGCCGATGTCGCGACGCTGTTCTCGCGCCAACAGGAGGCGCTTGCCGGTCAGCTGGTCGGCGATCTCGAACGACTGCTGACCACGCGCGGTGCGCAGGCCTATTGCCTTGAATGTCCGCCGGCGCCGCAGCAGGGCGCTGCGGGGGGCCGTGAACTGTCCGGCTGGCTGGCGAAACTGGTGGCGCTGTTCGCTCGCTGAACCGACCCGCAACCGCTTGCCAAGCGCGCCCGGCCCAAGTAAAGGCGCGCCCCTGCCCGAACCGGCTGCCAAGAGGCGCCGCGAGGCCCCGGGCGGGCGCGTAGCTCAGTGGTAGAGCACACCCTTCACACGGGTGGGGTCGCAGGTTCAATCCCTGCCGCGCCCACCACTTCTCGATAACGCGACAAGTCGGCCAGCCCGATCCACAAACAAGGCGCCCCACAAAGAAGGCGCCGGAGTTTCCTCCGACGCCCTTTGTTCGATTTGGAAAAGGTCCTAGCGGCCTAATCCGGTCAGCTTACCGTGTCGGACACGCCGGACCTGCCGTTGGCCTTCTTTTCCGAAAGCTTCTTCGCGGCATAGCCGCCCGCAGCGATCGCCGCCATGGCGGGGAGGCTGATCCGGCGCAGCACGGCTGTGCCGACAACGCCCAGAGCCGCGCCTTGCGCTCCGCTGAGTCCGCCGGTCCGCTTGGCGAGCCTGTCGCCCACGAATGCTCCGATAATCTTGCCAATCATACTGAAATCTCCTTTGTCTGATCAACGGCTTGACCGTGAAGCCGTTCCAAAAAAGCCCCCGGTTCGACATGTCGATTCGACATCCGAGGTTTTCGACACCTGGACCCCCATTTCTCGTGTCGAACTCGCATCTTGCCGTGCGAGATCCGATGCTCGGTCGGGACGGCGCGGCGCCGCCGCCGCCCGACCCGCATTCCGCTGGCCAAGCCCTCTGGCCAAGTGCCGGGCGAGCGGGCATAGGCGCGGGCCATGCACGACCTTGCCTTTATCCGTTCGCATCCGGGTGAATTCGATGCCGGCCTGAAGCGCCGCGGCGCCGAACCTGCCGCCGATCGCATCCTGACGCTCGACACCCGCCGCCGCGAAATCACCACCCGGCTGCAGGAGGCCCAGAGCCGCCGCAACGAGGCTTCAAAGGCCATCGGTCAGGCAATGGGCAGGGGCGACACGGATACCGCCGAGAGTCTCAAGGCCGAGGTCGCCCAGATCAAGCAGGCGATGCCCGCGCTGGAGGAGGAAGACCGGACGCTGGGTGCGGAACTCAACGCCCTGCTCGCCGCGCTGCCCAACATTCCCGCCGAGGACGTCCCCGAGGGCGCAGACGAGGCCGCCAATGTCGAGCTATCGCGCTGGGGCACCCCGCGCGAGTTCGATTTCGACCCGAAGGAACACGCCGATCTCGGCCCGCCGCTGGGGCTCGATTTCGAGACCGGCGCGGCGCTTTCGGGCGCGCGCTTCACCTTCCTGCGTGGGCACATGGCACGGCTGCATCGCGCGCTGGGCCAGTTCATGCTCGACCATCAGACCGGCGAGAACGGCTACACCGAATGCGCGCCGCCGCTGCTGGTGCGCGAGGAAGCGCTGTTCGGCACCGGGCAATTGCCCAAATTCGCCGAGGACAATTTCCAGACCACCGATGGCCGCTGGCTGATCCCCACCGCCGAGGTCAGCCTGACCAATTCGGTGCGCGAGCAGATCCTCGAGGATGCCGCGCTGCCGCTGCGGATGACCGCGCTGACGCAGTGCTTCCGCTCCGAGGCGGGCGCCGCAGGGCGCGACACCCGCGGGTTCATCCGCCAGCACCAGTTCGAGAAGGTCGAGCTGGTCAGCATCACCCGCCCCGAGGACAGCGAAGCCGAACACGAGCGCATGACCGGGGCCGCCGAGGGCGTGCTGCAGGCGCTCGAGCTGCCCTATCGCAAGGTTCTGCTGTGCACCGGCGACATGGGTTTTACTGCCAAGCGGACCTACGATCTCGAAGTCTGGCTGCCGGGCCAAGGCGCCTATCGCGAGATCAGCTCGTGTTCGAACTGCGGCGATTTCCAGGCGCGGCGGATGGCGGCTCGTTATCGCCCGGAAGGCGAGAAGAAGGCGCGCTTCGTCCACACGCTCAACGGCTCGGGCCTCGCGGTCGGGCGGACGTTGGTGGCAGTGCTGGAGAACTACCAGCAGGCCGACGGCAGCGTTGCGGTGCCCGCAGTCCTCGCGCCCTACATGGACGGCGTGACCAAGCTGGAGCAGCAGGCATGAAAATCCTTCTCACCAATGACGACGGCGTCCACGCGCCCGGGCTCGAGGTCCTCGAAGCCATCGCGCGCGAGTTCACCGACGACATCTGGATCTGCGCGCCGGACGAGGAGCAGTCGGGCATGGGTCATGCGCTCACCCTCACCCGCCCGGTGCGGCTGCGCCAGCATGGCGAGCGCCGCTTTTCGGTGACCGGCACCCCCACCGATTCGGTCACGCTGGGCCTGCGCAAGGTGATGCAGGGCGCGCCCGACGTGATCCTCTCGGGCGTCAATCGCGGCGCCAATCTGGGCGACGACGTCACTTACTCCGGCACCGTCTCAGCGGCGATCGAGGGCGCGCTGGCGGGCATCCGCTCGATCGCCTTCAGCCAGGTCACAAGCCGCAATGGCGAGGCCGGGTCCGACACTTTCGACGCCGCGCGCGGCTGGGGCGCCAAGGTGCTGGGCCCGCTGCTCGACACCCCGCTGCCTAAGCGCACCTTGGTCAACGTCAACTTCCCCGCGCTGCCCAGCGCCAAGGTCGCGGGCATCCGCGCGGTTCGGCAGGGGTTCCATGATTACGCTCGCGGCACAGTGGTCGAGGGCCGCGATCCGCGCGGGTTCCAGTATTACTGGTTCGGGCTCGAATCGATCGAGCACACGCTCGACCATGGCACCGATCTGGAAGCGATCGACGATGGCTTCATCTCGGTAACCCCGCTCCAGCTCGACCTGACGCATCATTCGTCGCTCGGCGCACTTGCCGATCGCTACCAGCCGTGAGAAATCCGACCGGATGAGCGAAAAAAAGCAGCTCGATACGATCATGCCCGGCAAGGCCAAGCCCGCCTATCGTGGCGCGCGCCACACGCCGCTGCGGCGCGCGGTCAAGATCCCGGTCTGGGGCGATCTGGGCATCAGGCTGGGGCTGGCGCTGTTCCTGATCTTCATCGTGGTGATGATCCACTGGTGGGACCGCGAGGGGCTGGTCGACAATCTCGACGGCGAGGTCAGTTTCCTCGACGTGGTCTATTTCACCATGATCTCGATCACCACCACCGGCTTCGGCGATATCGCGCCGATCAGCGATCGCGCGCGGCTGGTCGAAGCGGTGATCGTCACCCCGATCCGCTTTGCGGTATTCTTCATCTTCGTGGGCACCGCCTACAATTTCATAATGAAACGCAGCTGGGAGAAATGGCGCATGGCTCGTATCCAGGAGCAACTCTCGGACCACATCGTGGTGCTGGGCTATGGTATCTCGGGGTCGGAAGCGGTCGCCGAACTGATCGATCGTGGCACCGATCCCAATTGCATCGTGGTGATCGACCCCAGCGAGGAGCGGCTGGCCGATGCCGAGGCGCTGGGCTGCAACATCATGGCGGCCGATGCCTCTCGCGACGAGACGCTCAAAGCCGTCCGGATCGACCAGGCGAAGAACGTGCTGATTTCGGCCGGGCGCGACGATTCCACGATCCTGATCACGCTGACCGTCCGCGCGCTCGCCCCCAAGGTGCCGATCAGCGTGGTGGTGCGCGCCAACGACAATGAATCGCTCGCGCTGCAGGCGGGTGCCACCAACGTCATCAACCCGGTGCGCTTCACCGGGCTGCTGCTGGCCGGATCGGCCAAGGGCGAACACATCGCCGATTATCTCGCCGATCTGGCCTCGGTCTCGGGCCGGGTGCAGCTGGTCGAGCGCGAGATCACCGAGGAGGAAGACGGCATCACGCTGGCGGATCTCAAGACCGGCGGCCGGGGCCTGCGCGTCTATCGCGACGGGCAGGCGCTGGGGTTCTGGGAAGACGCCTGCCAGACCCTGAAAACGGGCGACATATTGGTCGAGATTATCCCCACCCCCAACGGCACGACGCTGGGCGACGGTCGCCCACAACCGGGAGACTAGGCCCGCCGCCCTTGGCGCCGGATCGGCGCTGCTAGCGGAACAGCAGGAACACCCCGCCCATCGCGGCCATGCCGGTCACGATATGGCCGGAATCGATCAGGAAATGCGCGAGCGTCTTGCGCAGGTAGAGGTAATGGATCCCCAGCGCCGGGACCATCACCGTCACGCCGAAACCGACCGCCATCATCATCGTCGCACGCGAGCTGGCGCCGCTGCGTTCGATTCCGTGCCACAGCGTCGAGGCGATCAGCAGTTCGAACAGGAAGGTCAGCGCGAAGATCAGCGCCATATTGCCCGAGCGGACCGTCTCGTCGCTCAGCCGCGCGGATTTCTGCCAGACCTTGCCGAACAGCACCCCGTACCACAGCGCCCCGACCACGAAGAAGGCGAGCGCGCCTAACACCACCGCCAGCCAGTTGAATTCACCCATTGCCCGCTCCCTGCTGCTCGTTGCGCCACGACGCGCGCAACGCTAGCGCATTTGCGCTGACGGGTGTAGGGGCGCGCGCAATCATGAACACCGCCACCACCATCCTTCCCGACCAGAAGAAGATCGGCATGGTCAGCCTGGGTTGCCCCAAGGCGCTGGTCGATTCCGAACGCATCCTCACAAGGCTGCGCGCCGATGGCTATGCCATGAGCCCCGATTATGCCGGCGCCGATGTGGTGCTGGTCAACACCTGCGGCTTTCTCGACAGCGCCAAGGAGGAAAGCCTGCAGGCGATCGGCGAGGCGATCGCCGAAAACGGGCGCGTGATCGTGACCGGCTGCATGGGCGAGGAAGCCGAGACCATCCGCGCCGCGCACCCCGCGGTGCTGGCGATTACCGGCGCGCATCAATACGAGGCGGTGGTCGAAGCGGTTCACACCCATGCCCCGCCGAGCCAGGGACCCTATGTGGATCTGATCCCGCAGCCCGATATCAAGCTGACCCCGCGGCACTATTCCTACCTCAAGATTTCCGAGGGCTGCAACCATTCCTGCGCCTTCTGCATCATCCCGCAATTGCGCGGGAAGCTCGCCAGCCGGCGGATCGACGCGGTGCTGCGCGAGGCGGAGAAGCTGGTCGCGGCGGGCACGCGCGAACTGCTGGTGATCAGCCAGGATACCTCGGCCTATGGCGTGGACACGAGGCACGACGCGCGCGAGTGGAAGGGCCGCGAGGTGCGCGCGCACATGACCGATCTGGCGCGCGAGCTGGGCGGTTTGCGCACTCCCGAGGGGCAGGTCCCCTGGGTGCGGCTGCATTACGTCTACCCTTACCCGCATGTCGATGCGGTGATCCCGCTGATGGCCGATGGGCTGCTGACCCCCTATCTCGATATCCCGTTTCAGCACGCCAGCCCCAAGGTGCTCAAGGCGATGCGCCGTCCGGCCAACGAGGCCAAGGTCCTCGAACGCCTCAAGGCCTGGCGCGAAATCTGCCCCGATATCGCGATCCGTTCCTCCTTCGTGGTCGGCTTCCCCGGCGAGACCGAGGAGGATTTCCGCTATCTCCTCGACTGGCTCGAGGAAGCCCGGCTCGACCGCGTCGGCGGGTTCCGCTTCGAACAGGTCGAGGGCGCGCGCGCCAATGCGCTGCCCGACCATGTCCCCGAGGAGCTCAAGGAAGAACGCTACGCGCGGTTGATGGAAGTGACCGAGCGGATCAGCACCGAACGGCTCGCGGGCAAGGTCGGCAAGCGCATCCCGGTGATCGTGGACGAGGTCGGCGAGCCCGACGAGGACGGCGATATCGGCGCCACCGCGCGCAGCCAGGCCGATGCCCCCGAGATCGACGGGCAGGTCTATCTGCGCAATGTCCCCGCCACGCTGGTCCCGGGCGCGGTGATCGATGTCGAGATCGAGGATTCCGACGCGCATGATCTGTTCGGCGTTCCCGCCTGACCAGACTATATTTCTACCGGGCAGAAACCGCGGTGACCAGGAGGCGTTCCAACAGCGCATGCCCATAAAAATCGAAACCAGCTTCGCCTTCACGCTCGACCAGCCGACCGATGTCCTGCTCCAGTTCGAGGCCGCGGCCATACCCGAGCAGGAGATCATCGAGCGCAACACGCGGATGACCGATGCCGAGCATTGCGCATGGGTCCCCGCGCAGGACGATATCGGCGAACGCATCTGGGTGCGTGCCGAGGGCGATTTCGAGGTCGATTATACCGCGCTGGTCCGCCCGCAACGCCAGCTTCCCGATCTCGGCAGCCTCAAAAGGCTCGATCCGCACGACATGCCGGGCGAGGCGGTTCAGTACCTCTTCGATTCGCGTTATTGCCAGGCGGACAAGTTCCAGCCCTTCGTCAATTCCGAGTTCGGCGACACCCAGGGAGGCGCGCGGATCGTCGCAATCCGCGACTGGATCGCCGAACACTTCAGCTACGAGCCAGGTACTTCGGACGCGCGCACCACCGCGCTCGACAGCTTCGTCGAGCGGCGCGGGATATGCCGCGACTATGCCCATGTGCTGGTGACGCTGGCGCGCGCCAGCACCATCCCCGCGCGCTATGTCGCCTGCTACGCCCCCGGGGTCGAGCCGCCCGATTTCCACGCCATCGCCGAGGTCTTCCTCGACGATCCCGACACGCCCGGCGGCGGCACCTGGCAACTGGTCGATGCGACCAAGATGGCCGATCCCGCCGAGACGGTGAAGATCGGCGTCGGCCGCGATGCCGCCGATGTCAGCTTCCTGACCAGCTTCGGGCCGAACAATTTCCGCCGCAGCTCGGTCAAGGTCACGCGGACCGACTAACGCGCGCGGCGCACTGGCACGACCCCCGGCGGGGTGTTACGCCAGAGCACAGACACTAGGGAGGAACCACACCGCGATGAGCTTCACTGCGGACCGGCTGCTGCTGTTCGGCGCGACTGGCGACCTCGCGCAGCGGATGCTGCTCCCATCGCTTTGCGCGCTGCATTCGGACGGGTTGCTGGCTCCCGACCTCAAAATCGTCGGCACCGCGCGCACCGAGATGTCCGACGAGCAGTTCCGCGAGTTCGCGCGCGAGGCGCTGGAGCAATATCTCCCCGCCACGCGGCGCGGCGGGGTGGCGGAATTCCTCGCGCGGCTGGTCTACGAAGCGGTCGATGCCACCACGGTGGACGGCTATCACCGGCTGGCCAAGCAGGTCGGCGAGGATTGCCAGGGCCTCGCCATCTTTCTCTCCACCGCGCCGAAACTGTTCGAGCCGACCATCAAGGGGCTGGCGCATGCCGGGCTGACCGGGACACGCACGCGCATCGGGCTCGAAAAGCCGCTCGGCACCGATCTCGCCTCGAGCTGCGAGATCAACGATGCGGTTGCGCGCGAGTTCAGCGAGGACCGCATCTTCCGCATCGATCACTATCTCGGCAAGGAGACGGTGCAGAACCTGCTCGCGCTGCGCTTCGCCAATCTGCTGTTCGAGCCGGTGTGGAATTCCAACTATATCGACCATGTCCAGATCACCGTCGCCGAGACGGTCGGGCTCGAAGGCCGCGTGGGCTTCTACGACGAGACCGGGGCCTTGCGTGACATGGTCCAGAACCACATGCTGCAGCTGCTGGCGCTGGTAGCGATGGAGCCGCCGACCAGCTTCGATGCCACCGCGGTGCGCGACGAGAAGGTCAAGGTGCTGCGCGCGCTGCGCCCCGTGGCCGAGCGCGAGACCGTCACCGGGCAATACCGCGCCGGTGCGGTCGCGGGCGAGGCGGTGCCAGGCTATGACGAGGAGCTGGGCGAGGAAAGCGCCACCGAGACCTTCGTGGCGATCAAGGCGCATGTCGACAATTGGCGCTGGAAGGGCGTGCCCTTCTACCTGCGCACCGGCAAGCGGCTGCCCGAGCGGGTGACCGAGATCATCATCCAGTTCCGCTCTGTCCCGCATTCGATCTTCGAGGCCAAGGGCGCGACCACCAAGCCCAACCGGCTCGTGATCGGCATCCAGCCCGAGGAGAACATCCAGTTCTCGCTGATGGCCAAGCTGCCCGGGCTCGACCGCGAGGGGCTGCGGCTGCGGCAGGTCCCGCTCGACGTGACCATGCCCGATGCCTTTTCCGACACGATCCGCCGGATCGCCTACGAACGGCTGCTGCTCGATCTGGTCGAGGGCGACCAGACGCTGTTCGTCCGCCGCGACGAGGTCGAGGCGCAATGGGAATGGATCGACGCGATCCGGGCGCAATGGGACGCCAAGGGCAGCACGCCCAAGCCCTATACCGCGGGCAGCTGGGGGCCGAGCGCGGCGATCGCGCTCGCCGAACGCGACGGAGTGAGCTGGCACGATGAGTAAACCCCTCCACGACACCATCCACCGCGTCACCCAGCGGGTGATCGCCAATTCGCGCGACGGGCGAACCCGCTATCTGGAACTGATGGAGCGCGAGCGCGAGCGCAGGCCCGAACGCTCGCAGGTTTCCTGCTCCAATCTCGCGCATGCCTATGCCGGGGCGGAGGAGGACCAGCAGGCGCTGCGCGCCTCGAGCGGGCCCAACCTCGCCATCGTCACCGCCTACAACGACATGCTTTCCGCGCATCAGCCCTATTACCGCTACCCCGAGCGAATGAAGATCTGGGCGCGCGAAGTCGGCGCAACCGTGCAGGTCGCGGGCGGCACCCCGGCGATGTGCGACGGCGTGACGCAGGGCGAGGACGGGATGGAGCTGTCGCTGTTCAGCCGCGACGTGATCGCGCTCTCGACCGCCGTCGCGCTCAGCCACCAGATGTACGACGGCATGGCGCTGCTCGGGATTTGCGACAAGATCGTGCCGGGTCTGATGATCGGCGCGTTGCGCTTCGGCCATCTGCCCGCGATCTTCGTCCCCGCCGGGCCGATGCCCAGCGGCATCCCCAACAAGCAGAAGCAGGCGGTCCGCCAGCTCTATGCCGAGGGCAAGGCCGACCGCGCGCAATTGCTCGAGAGCGAGATGGCGAGCTATCATTCGCCGGGCACCTGCACTTTCTACGGTACCGCCAATTCCAACCAGATGATGATGGAAATGATGGGGGTGCATGTCCCCGGAGCCGCCTTCGTCCAGCCGGGCAAGAAGCTGCGGCAGGAGATGACCCGCGCCGCGGTCCACCGCCTCGCCGCGATCGGGATCGAGAGCGATGACTACCGCCCACTGTCGCGCGTCATAGACGAGAAGGCGATCGTCAACGCCGCGATCGGTCTGCTCGCCACCGGCGGCTCGACCAATCACGCGATCCACATCCCGGCGATGGCGCGCGCGGCGGGGATCGCCTTCGACTGGGACGATCTGGCCGAATTGTCGGCCGCGGTTCCGCTGGTCGCGCGCGTCTATCCCAACGGCGCGGGCGATGTGAACCATTTCCACGACGCAGGGGGGATGGCCTATGTGATCGGCACGCTGCTCGACGAGGGGCTGGCGCATGGCGACCTGCTCACCGTCTGGGATGGCGGGGTTCCTGCCTATGCCCGCGAACCCTACGAACGCGACGAGGCGCTCGACTGGCGCGATCCGGGACAGAGCGGCGATGCCGAGATGCTCCGTCCCGCCGCCGCCCCGTTCCAGAGCGATGGCGGGATGCGGCTGCTGCAGGGCAATCTCGGGCGCGCCTGTTTCAAATCCTCCGCAGTCGAACGCGAGCGCTGGACGGTCGAGGCGCCCTGCCGGGTGTTCGCCACGCAGCACGCGGTGGCCGAGGCGTTCTCGCAAGGCGAACTCGACCGCGATGTCGTCGTCGTCGTCCGCTTCCAGGGCCCGCGCGCCAACGGCATGCCCGAACTCCACAAGCTCACGCCCGCTCTCGGGGTGCTCCAGGATCGCGGCTATCGCGTCGCCCTCGTCACCGACGGGCGCATGTCGGGCGCGAGCGGCAAGGTGCCGGCGGCGATCCATTGCAGCCCCGAGGCGCGCGGCGGCGGCCCGCTGGCGCGCTTGCGCGACGGAGATGTGGTCCGGGTCTGCGCCGCGAGTGGCGAGCTTTCGACCGGTGCCGATCTCGCTTCGCGCGAACCCGCCGCCGATCCGCAACCCGAACAAGGCGTGGGCCGCGAGCTCTTCGCGATGTTCCGCGCCCATGCCGACGAGGCCGAGCGCGGCGGCTCCTCGATGCTGGCGCTTGCGGGACTGTGACACGCCTGAACGACACCGGAGGCCGGGCATCATGACCGAACTCGTCGCGGTGGACATCGGCGGCACCCATGCCCGCTTCGCGCTCGCCGCCATCGGTGCCGAGGGCGCGATCAAACTGGGTGAACCCGAGACATTGCGGACGCGCGAGCACGCTGATTTTCAGGGGGCCTGGGACGCATTTCGCGCCCGGCAGGGCGGCACCCTGCCCGCAGCCGCGGCGCTCGCCTTCGCAGGACCGATAAAGGGCGACGTCATCCAGCTGACCAACAATCCGTGGCGCATCCGGCTTGCAGAGCTGGCAGAACACTTGCGCATCGAACGCCTGACCGTAGTCAATGATTTCGAGGCCGTGGCCCATGCGGTGGCGCGCGCGGGCGCGGAGCATTTCCTCCACCTGGCCGGCCCTGATCAGCCGCTGGCGACACGCGGCACGGTGAGCATCCTCGGCCCCGGCACCGGGCTGGGCGTGGCGCATCTCGCGCGCGACGGCGACGGTGGCTACAGGGTCCAGGCGACCGAGGGCGGCCATATGGGTTTCGCCCCACTCGACGCGGTCGAGGATGCGATCCTCGCCCGGCTGCGCGAGCGTTATGGACGCGTCTCGGTTGAGCGGGTGGTCTCAGGGCCCGGCATCGTCGATATCTATCGCACGCTCGCCGAGCTGGATGGGCGCAGCGCGACCGAGCTCGACGATGTCGCGATCTGGGAGGGGGGGCTGTCCGGCGAGGACGAGCTAGCGATGGCGGCGATCGAGCGCTTCTGCCTCGCGCTGGGCAGCGTGGCGGGCGATGTCGCGCTGGTCCAGGGCGGGTTCGGCGGCGTCGTCATTGCCGGTGGGCTGGGCTATCGCATCCGCGAGACCCTGCGCACATCGGGCTTCGCGCATCGCTTCGCGCTCAAGGGGCGCTACGAGGAACTGATGGCCAGCATCCCGGTCAAGCTCATCACCCATCCGCAACCGGGCCTGTTCGGCGCCGCCGCCGCCTTCGCCCGCGAACATCTGGAGACGACGCCGTGACGAGTATCGCCGCGATCATGCAGGCCGCACCGGTCATCCCCGTCATTGTAGTGGACGAGCTCGAACACGCCCGCCCGCTGGCCGAGGCGCTGGTGGCGGGCGGTCTCACCGCGCTCGAGGTCACGCTTCGCACCCCGGTGGCGCTCGACGCCATCCGCGCGATGCGCGAGGTCGATGGCGCGGTGGTGGGCGCGGGTACGGTTATCGACGAACGCACATTGGCCGCGGCGCTCGAAGCGGGCGCACAATTCATCGTTGCGCCCGGGCTCACCGAGCCGCTGGCGAAGGCGGCGGTGCGCGAAAAAGTCCCCTTCCTCCCTGGCATCGCCACCGCGAGCGACATCATGCGCGGGCTCGACCTCGGGCTGACCCATTTCAAATTCTTCCCTGCGGTCGCCGCGGGCGGCATTCCGGCGTTGAAAGCGCTGGCTGCTCCCTTCGCGCAATGCCGTTTTTGCCCCACCGGCGGGATCGGCCCCGACGACGCCCGCGACTGGCTCGCGCTCGAACCGGTGCTCTGTGTCGGGGGGAGCTGGGTCGCGCCCCGCGGCCCGGTCAACCGCGACAAAGTCACCCGCCTCGCCCGCGAAGCCGCTGGACTGAAACGATGAAAACCACCGCCGAACTCTCCGCCCGCCTCGCCGAGCTCCACGAACGGACCCGCGAGACGCCGCTGTTCAACCCGGTGTTCCAGCTTTCGCTCGACCTCTCGCGGCAGCTCGAATCGGGCGAGCTGACGCTCGAGGATTGCGCTGCGCTGGTCGAGGAGCTCGAATGCACCTCGTTCCAGAGCCGCGCCGACCGGCTGCGGTCCCTCGTCGCGCCGGTGGCGCGCGAGGACAATCTCGCCGCGTTCAAAGCCACCGAAGAGGATTTCGACGGCTTCCGCGCGCGCTGGGAATCGCCCGCGCTGCATGCGGTCTTTACCGCGCACCCGACCTTCCTGCTCACCCCCGGCCAGACCGAGGCGATCGCCGACGCGGCAAGCGGCGAGCGCGCCATCGACGAGGCGGCCTGCGCGGAGGCGAGCGAGCGTCCCGCAATCACGCTGCCCTACGAGCACGGTCGCGCGATGGCGGCGATCGCGCGGGCGCAGGATGCGCGCGACACCATAGTCGGGAAGGTACTGGGCGAGGCCGAGCGGCGCTGGCCCGACCAGTGGCAATCGCTCGCCCCGCTGCCGTTCCGCTTCGCTTCCTGGGTCGGCTACGACATGGACGGGCGGACCGATATCAAATGGTATCACTCGATCGGCTTTCGCCTCGCCGAAAAATCGCAGCGGCTCGAACGCTACGCCGAGACTCTGGCGGGTTTCGCGCCCGACCATGCGCAGCTCGATGCCTTGCGTCGCGGCGCCGCCTTTGCTGCGGAGCGCGCGGAGGACTTCGGCGGTGACCTGACCGATCCCGAAGCGCTCTCCGCCGCCGCCAATCGCCTGACCGCCGGGCATCCCGACAAGCTCACCAGCCTCGCCCCCATCGTCGATGCGCTCGAAAACGAAGCCGCCGAGGCCGACCGCGACGGCGCGCTCGCCCGCAAGACGCTCGCCGCGGCGATGCGCGCCGACGGGCTGGGGATGGGCTGGGTCCACTTCCGCGTCAACGCCAGCCAGTTGCACAACGCGATCCGCCGCCGGGTCGACCCGGACAACACGCTCGACCTTGCCAGCAAGGGCGCGATGGTGGTGCTGCGCGATATTCTCGAACGGGTGCAGCCGCTGCGGACCAATTTCGCCGCGCTGGCGATCGAAAGCAGCACCGCGATCCGCCAGTTCCTGGTGATGGCGCAGATCCTCCAGCATATCGATTCCGACGCGCCGATCCGGATGCTTGTCGCCGAATGCGAACAGCCCTCGACCGTGCTGGCCGCGCTCTATTTCGCCAAGCTGTTCGGGATCGAGGGCAAGGTCGATGTCTCGCCGCTGTTCGAGACCGAGAACGCGCTCGAACACGGCGGGCGTTTCCTCGACGCGCTGTGCGCCGAACCCGCCTACCAGACCTATGCGCGCCAGCGCGCGCGGGTCTGCATCCAGACCGGCTTTTCCGACGCCGGGCGTTTCGTCGGGCAGATCCCCGCCAGCCTCGCGATCGAGCGGCTGCAGGGCCGCATGGCGGATGCGATGGCCGCCAACGGGCTCACCGATGTCGCGGCGCTGATCTTCAACACCCATGGCGAGGGCATGGGCCGCGGCGCTCACCCCGCCAACTTCGCCGACCGGCTCGCCTGGCCGCTCAGCCCCTGGGCACGGCGCCGCTTCGCCCGCGCAGGGATCGCGCTCGAGCCCGAGGCGAGCTTCCAGGGTGGCGATGGTTATCTGTTCTTCGCCACTCCCGAACTGGCGCTGGCGACGCTGTCGCGGATCGCGCATTTGCGCCCCGGCCACGCCGATCCCGATGCCGAACCCGACCCGTTCTACCGCCGCACCGACTTAAGCCTCGACTTCTACCGCGCGGTCCGCAGCGACCAGCGCGACCATCTCGAAAGCCGGACCTACGCCCGCGCGGTGACCGCCTTCGGGCTCGGCCTGCTCAACACCACCGGCAGTCGGGTGTCGCGGCGGCAGGGCGACCTCTCGAACGATCGCGACATGAGCCTGCGCCAGATCCGGGCGATCCCGCACAACGCGATCCTCCAGCAGCTCGGCTACCCGGTGAACATCATCTCTGGGATCGGCAGCGCCGCGGAGGGCAATTACGAGGATGTCGCCGCGCTGCTACAGGAGAGCGAGCGCGGACGGCAGATCATGCGGCTGGTGCGCGCCTCCAATGCGCTCGCCAGCATCAAGACGGTGGCCGCCTATGGCGAGCTGTTCAATTCCGCCTATTGGGCGAGTCGCCCCTATCGCGGGATGGAGCAGCATCTCGCCCCCGCCTGCGAAACGCTGGCCGAATATCTCACCGGCGACGATCGCAACGGCGTGTTCCGGCGGCTGACCTCGCGGCTGCGGGTCGATGCGCTCAAGCTGCACCGGCTGTTCGCGCTCGTGCCCGACGAGGCCCCGCTCGAGGGGCGCGAGGAGATCCGCCGGACCATCGGCGCACTGCAGGCGCTGCGGCTGGCGCTGCTCAAGCACATGTTCTTGAAAGCAGTGTCGATCCCCGCCTTCAGCCGCGCCAACGACATCGACCGCGACGATGTGCTGGAGATGGTCTTTACGCTGCGGGTGGACGAGGCGCTCGCGCAAATGCGCCGCGCCTATCCCACCAGTTTCCCGCAGCTGACCGATTTCTCGGTCGCGGAGCCGAGCGATTACCCCGATGGCGCGGGCGAAGGCTATGCGCAGATCGGGCGCGACTATATCGACCCGATCGAGCGCGCGCAGGCGCTCAATTTGCGGATCGGCACCGCCATCGCCAACCTGTTCGGCGCGCATGGCTAGCGGTTAATTCTTCGTCTGCAACCGGTCCCCATGTGGGACGGCAGGGGCCTGCCGCTGGTTTTTTCACCCGAAATCGCTATTTCGTGATCCATGGATGCGACTCTGAAATGGATTGGCGGAACGACGCTTGCGGTTTTGCTGGCGCTTGGCGCGTTGGCCTTCGGCGGCGGGCTGATGGCCGAAAGCGCCACTGCGGATGATTCCGTCGCCGCAGCAGTCACCGAGAAGCCGCGGATCGATCCCAAGCCCGCGATCCACGCCAAGATCGCGGCCGATGCCGAACGCCGCGCTGCCGAGCGCTTCACCATCAAGCGGGTCCTGCCCATCGAAGGGCCGATGAAATACGGCGAATGGCATTGGGATACCGAGGGGGTCCCGCAGGACGGCAAGCTGGTCGTCACCGTCGATCTCGAAGCACGCGTGATTTCCGTGTTTCGCGATGGCTACGAAATCGGCGCGGCGGTCGCCATGCTGGGGACCGACAGCCACCCCACACCCACCGGCAATTTTCCGATTCTGACCAAGGAACGCCACAACGTTTCGGAGAAATACGGCAATGCGCCGATGCCGTGGACTCTGCGCCTAACCTGGGACGGCATCGCTATCCACGGCGGCAATGTCGTCGAGAACGGCTATGCCAGCCACGGCTGCATCGCGGTGCCCGATCCCTTCGCCGACAAATTGTTCGACGCGGCGCGCAAGGGCGATCTGGTGGTGATCACCAAGGGCCAGCGGATCGGCATGGGCGACAGCCTGCTTTAGCCGGCCCTTCGCGGTGGTTCGGGCCGGAAGGTCCAGCAGTCTATGCCATTCTCGGATGAAGGGGTGACCAGAATTCCCCCCAGAGAAGCGTTTTCCCCGGCCCCCAGCCGCGCGACCAATCGCGCGATCTCCGATCGCGGCGGCTCGGCACCCATTTCGCCGAAAATGCGCCCAACCACTTCGAGCCGGATGTAGTCGGTCTGGGATGCGGCGAAGCGGAAACCATCCTTCACGCGCGTCACCTGTTTCGAAAAGATCTCCGCGACCAGTCCTTCGAGCGCCGCCTCCGCTTCGCCGAGCAGTGCCGCGCTGCGCGCCAGCGCCAGCGGATCGAGCCAGTCGGCCCCGGCCAGCGCCTGCCTGATCCGGACCCGGTCGAACCGGCTGTCGCGATTGGAAGGGTCCGCGATCGGCTCGATACCCGCCGCGCGCACCAGCGCTTCCAGCTCGGTTTTGCGCCAGCCGAGCAGCGGTCGCAGCAAGCGCCCCTTGCCACCGGGGACCGCCCCCGAGGGTCGAACCCCGGTCAGCCCGGGCAGGCCGCTCCCGCGATTGAGCCGCATCAACAAGGTTTCCGCCTGATCGTCGGCATGATGCGCCGTCGCTACGACAATCAGGCCGGAGCGCCCCATCCAATCGTCTAGCGCATGGTAGCGCGCCTCGCGCGCCTTGCTTTGGAGATTACCCGCCTCGACAGCGACCCGAAGCGTCTCGTGCCGGACGCCAAGTTCCTGACACAGCTGCGCCACCCACTGCGCTTCGGCGGCACTTTCGGGGCGCAAGCCGTGATCGACTGTTGCGGCCTCGACCGACCCGGGACGCGCCGCATGGGCCAACAGCAGGAGTGCGATGCTGTCGGGCCCACCCGAGACGGCGACCCCCAACTTTTGCGATGGGCCATGAGCTTCGGGCCAGACCGCGGCGAGGTCGGCCCGGAACCGGGCGGTCAGTTGTGGATCGATCGCCCGGTCAATTGCAGGTCACCCGCCCGCGGTTGCGCTCGTACTGATCCAGCAACCGCCCGGCGGCGAGCGCCGGATAGGTCTCAGCGAACTCGGCCAGCGCGATGCAGGCGCGGCTGGTGTCTTCCAGCGAGATCATCGCTTCGGCGAGGAAGAGCAGGCTGTCGCCGGCGCGCGCCGCGGTCTTGTCGGCCTGATAATTGCGCAGGAACCACGGTGCCGCTTCGCGCGCCTTGCTGTCGTCGAGATAGGCCCGGCCGAGAAGGTTGCGCGCATAGGTCGCGCGCCAGTGGGCGGGGTTCTGTTCGACGAACATCGTCAACTGCTGCTGCGCTTCGGGATAGAAACCCGCTTCCCACAGCCGGAACCCGTAGGAATATTCGTCATCCGCCGGATCCTCGGTCTGCGGCTTGGCGATCGCCGAGACCGCGGCCAGCCGTTCGGGATCGGGCGCCACCGCGGCGGGGGTCGGAGTCGGGGTGGCAGCGGGCGTGTTGAGCGCGGTCGGCGCGGACGGGCCGCGAGCCGCAGTGCCGTTCGAACCGCCAGCCAACGAATTGCCCTGCACCGCCCCGGCCTCGAGCGCATCGAGCCGTTCGCTCAACGTGCGCAAGGCAAAGGTATTTTGCTCGGTCTGGCCGGTCAGCCGCTGAAGCTGGGTTTCCATCGCATCTATCCGGGCGAGGATATCGGTGACGGCGGTCGTCGAGGGCTGCGTGACCATGGTGTTGGTCTGCGGCTGGCCGGTAATCTCGGGTTCGAAATAGCGTCCGTCGCCGCCGGGAAAGACGCGGCGCTGCAGCGCGCGCACTTCGGCTTCCAGCTTGCGCAGGCGCGTTTCGTCATTGCCGTCCTGCGCCAAGACAGGCGCGGAAAGTGCGATCAGGGCGAGCGCAGCGCCCCCGACGCCGATAAGGCGCAGTCCCCAATTGCTTGACCCGGCAATACGGGCAGTCCGAACAGTCATCGTCGCATGGCTCCTTCGGGCGAGTGTTGGCATTGCGATGCCTTAACCATGCTTGGCTGTCGAGGGGATGAAGCGCAAGTTTACCCAGCGGATCGTGCGCAGGCTGCGGCAGGCAATACCGCCTCAGTTCACCGTGACATCGGATCCGGAGCTATCGCTGCCTAACGTCGCGGAAGGTTCGGACCGCGCCATCAGCGCCTCGGCGGTCACCGGTACGTCGCGCACGATCTCGTCTTCCTCGGAGAGCTTGGGCACCGAGCGGCCATCGACCGTGATCGCGAGCGCATAGGGCCTGCCAGTCCACACCTGCGGCCCTTCGGCATCTGAGGGGATGGTGAAGCTTTCGCCCTCAGCCATCTGCGCTTCGTAGAGCCGCTCGCCGCTGGCGTCGTAGAATTTGACCCAGGTGTCGTTCATTTCTGCGGTGAATACCACTTCGGCGTCGGGAGCGACCGCAGGCGTACCGGCCGAAGAAGGTGCGCGATCCGTGGCGGCGATGGCGGGGGCGCGATCTTCCTGCAGTGGTGCCGGGCCGAGGCCGGGCGCGAAATAGGTGCTGTAGAAGGCAAAGCCGCCGATCAGCAGCAGGACCGCAGCCAGCGCCCCGAACCACGCCAGCTTGCGCGAGGGCACGCGCGCCGGATCGCCCGGCTCGAACCGCGCCGGCGCCGTGTTGTGGCGGTCCTTATCGTCGCCGAGCTCGCCGCGCAGCTGGTCTAGCAGCGCGTCCTCGTCCAGTTCGAGCACGCGGGCATAGGTCCGGGTGAACCCGATCGCATAGGTCCGAGAGGGAAGCGGCGAATAATCGCCGTTTTCGATGGCGACGAGGTGGCGCTGGGGAATCCGGGTTTCGGCCGCGATCTGCGACAGTTCGATCCCCTTTTCCCGGCGCGCGGCCTGCAGGCGCTCGCCCGCTGTAAGCGCCGGCTCAGGCTCGGGCGCGTTCATTTCCTCTTCGACGAGCGTTTCTTCTTCCATCAAATCCCCGATGCCGACCCGGCCTTTATCCTGTACAAAAGCGACAGGTTGAGGTCGAAGTCAACCGCTGTGCCATGCTTCCGTAACGTCAGGAACGCCGAAGCGGTCCTGATAAGCGTTCAAACTCAGTCGGTTTCGATGTCGCGCTCGCTCGCCCAGTCCTGCAGCGCGGCGCGCATGTCGGGTGGCGGCGAGGCCAACCAGCCCTGCATCACGCCGGTGAGTTCCTCCAGATCGATCTTGCGCACCAATTCCTTGATCGGACCGACCGAAGCGGGAGTAATCGAGAGCCGGCGGTAGCCGATGCCGAGCAGCGCGAGCGCCTCCAGCCGGCGGCCGCCCATCTCGCCGCAGACGCTGAGGTCGACCGGATAGCCGACCACACCCTTGGAGATGCGCTGGAGAAAGCGCAGGATCGAGGGGCTCATCCAGTCGTAGCGTTCGGCCAGCTTGGGATTAGCGCGATCGGCGGCGAACAGGAACTGGGTGAGGTCGTTGGTTCCTACCGAAAGGAACGAGAGCTTCGGCAGCATCAGGTCGAGCACTTCCGCCAAAGCGGGCACTTCGAGCATCGCGCCGTAGCGGATTTCCTCGGGCAGCCGCTTGCGGCGGTCTTTCAGCCAGGCGAGCTGTTCGTCGAACACTTCCTTGGCGGCGTCGAACTCCCACGGCTCGCTGACCATCGGGAACATCACGTTGAGCGTGCGCCCCGATGCAGCCTCAAGCAACGAACGCGCCTGCGCCTTGAGCAGCCCGCCGCGCTCAAGCGACAGCCTAAGCGCGCGCCAGCCCATCGCCGGGTTCTCCTCGCGCTCGCCCATCGACGCTTCGATATAGGGCACCGCCTTGTCGCCGCCGATATCGATGGTGCGGAAGATTACCGGTTTGTCGCCCGCCGCGTCGAGCACGTCGCGATAGAGCCGGGTCTGGCGCTCGCGCTGCGGCAGGGTGGATGAGACCAGGAACTGGAATTCGGTCCTGAACAGCCCGACTCCGTCGGCGCCGGTCATCGCCAGTGCGCTCATGTCGTCGCGCAGCCCGGCGTTCATCATTACGTTGATGCGCGTGCCGCAGCGGGTGAAGGGCTCGACATCGCGCAATTCGGCATAGGCGGCCTGACGCTCGCGCTTCTTGGCGAAGCGAGCGTCGAAGGCCTCGCGCATCGGTGGGCTGGGGCGCAGCGTGACGCTACCTTTGTCCGCATCGAGCAGCATCTCGTCGCCCTCGTTGACGCGGCGCAGAACGCCCTTGGCACGGCCGAGCACGGGGATGTCCATCGCCCGCGCTACGATCACCATATGCGCGGTCAGCGAGCCTTCCTCGAGGACCACGCCCTTCAGCCGTCGGCGATCGTATTCGAGCAGTTCGGCCGGCCCCAGATTGCGGGCCACAAGGATGGAATCGCGCCGCAAACCCTGCCGCGCCGCGGTGCCTAGCTGGCCCGAGACGATCCGCAACAGCCGGTTGGAGAGGTCTTCGAGATCGTGCATCCGGTCCGCCAGCAGCGGATCGTCGATCTCGCGCATGCGCATCCGGGTGCGCTGCTGCACGCGCTCGATCGCCGCCTCGGCGGTCAGGCCGGAATCGATCGCTTCGTTGATCCGGCGGCTCCAGCCCTCGTCATAGGCGAACATCTTGTAGGTCTCGAGCACGTCGTCATGCTCGCCGCCCTTGCCGAATTCGGGCTCCTTGCCCATCGCGTCGATCTGGTCGCGCATCTTGTCGAAGGCGCGATAGACCCGCTGGCGCTCGGCCTCGGTGTCCTCGGCCACCACCTGGTCGATCTCGACCCGCGGCTGGTGGAAGACCGCCACCCCTTCGGACAGGCCCTTGACCAGCGCCAGCCCCTCGATCAGCTCGGGCCCGCTCGGCAGTTCGGCGAGATCGAGCGGGTGCTCCAGATCGACCAGCTCCTTGTGCGCGATCAGCTCGGACAGGATCATCGCCGTGGTCTGCAGCGCCTCGATTTCGACATCCTCGTAACGGCGCGGATCGACATGCTGGACGCTCAGCGCCCCCACCGCGCGCTCGCGATAGACGATCGGCACCCCGGCGAAGGAATGGAACTTCTCCTCGCCGGTTTCGGGGTGATAGAGAAAGTCGGGATGCGCCTTGGCCTCGGCGAGGTTGAGCGTCTCGATGTTCTTGGCGATGGTGCCGATCAGCCCTTCGCCCAGCCCCAGCCGGGTAACATGGACCGCATCGGCGTTGAGCCCGCGGGTCGCGAACAACTCCAGCGCGCCTTCGCGCAGCAGGTAGATCGAACAGACCTCGCTGGTCAGGCTTTCGCCGATAATCTCGACCACCTGGTCGAGCTTGGCCTGGGCATGCAGGCGCGAGGCCATCACCTCGTGGAGGCGGGTGAGGATGAGGCGGGCGCTGGCGGCGGCTTTCATCGCGCCGGTCTATCGCAGACCGGGCACGGTGCAAAGCCGCCGCAGCGCCTGCGCCCGCTCAGCAGCGGGAGATTTCTTCCTTTATCTGAAGCTTTTGCCGTTTGATCTGCTGAATCATCACATCGTCGGGAGCGGGGCGGGATTGTTCCTTGCGCAGGCGGGCCTCGAGCCCGGCGTGCCTGGTACGAAGCGCTTCGACATGAGGTGATTGCATAAGGCTGTCTCCTTGGAGGGTGGATGACCCCGAAAGAGCGACTCGCCAGCGCGGGCGAACCGCGTCACAACACTGAAACATATTCGCCCGCGTTTGCGAAGGGCCAGAATTGCTTTAGCGCTCGGGCGGATTGTAATCGCGGCGAATGGATTCGCGGCATCAACCAGGATGGATGCGTGACCGAGCAGGAGCTGAGAAAACGGCTGGAGGTGGTTCGCAGCGAGCATCGCGATCTCGATGCGGCGATTCATGCGCTGACTCAGTCCGGATCGACCGACCAGCTGCAGATCGCGCGGCTCAAGAAGCGCAAATTGCGGATCCGCGACCAGATCGCCGATCTGGAAGACAATCTCCTCCCCGACATCATTGCCTGAACGGGTCCACAGTACGGAATTGGGACAGCCCGTTCATGACGCTGGAGCCGAACCACGGGCGGGGCTAGCCCCGAACCCATGACCGCCACGACCACCGCTCGCCGAACGATCATCGAAGACCTCTACTCCGAGGCGCTGGTGCTGGCCGACGAGGCGCGCGACGCCTTCGACATGCGCGGCGAGATGACCCCCGACGCCGACCGCAACGATGCGCGGATCGCGCTGTCGATCGAGGGGCTGCGGACCACTACGCGGCTGATGCATATCCTCGCCTGGCTGCTCAACCAGCGCGCTTTTCTTTCGGGAGAGCTCAACGAGAACCAGTTGCGTCGCCATGGTCGCCTGCCCGCCGAACGCCCCTCGATGCCCGGGATGATGGAAAAGCTGCTGCCCCAAACGCGTCAGCTGGTGCGCGAGAGCGAGCGGCTGCACGAGCGGGTCGCGCGGCTCGATCGCGACTGGCCGCAGGCGCAGGCGGCGGAGCAGAATGCCGTCGATGCCATGCGCAGCCGCATCGCCGAGGCCTTCGCGCCCCAGTCACTGGCCGGCTAGACCGCGTCAGGCGGCGGCGAGCGCCTTGCGCCAGCGCGCCAGCCGTTCCTGCCGGACAGCGTCGGTCGAGGTCGGCACGAAGCTTTGCGCCGGTCCTCGCATTGCCTTGGCCGCCTCTTCGAGCGTGGCGTAGAGTCCCGCCCCGACCGCCGCGCACAGCGCCGCACCCAGCGCGGTCGTCTCGACGAAATCGGGGCGCTCGACCGCGATATCGAGCATGTCGGCCAGATCCTGCGCCATCCAGTCGTTGGCGCTCATCCCGCCGTCGATCCGCAGCGCGGTCCAGGGCGCGCCATCGGCGGCGAAGGCTTCGGCCAGATCGTGGGTCTGGTGCGCCATCGCCTCGAGCGCGGCGCGCGCGATCTGCGCGCGGCCGCTGGCGAAGCTGAGCCCGGCGATGACCCCGCGTGCCTCGGGCTGCCAATGCGGCGCGCCCAGCCCCGACAATGCGGGCACGATCACCACCTCGCCGCTGTCCGCCACCGAGCGCGCCAGTTCCTCGGTCTGCGCCGAGCTCTCGATCAGCCCCAGCGTATCGCGCAGCCATTTAACCAGGCTTCCGGCGACGAAGACCGAGCCTTCGAGCGCATAGGTTCTCTTGCCGTCGCGCTGGTTGAGGACGGTGCCGAGCAGGCGGTTGGCCGAGCGCGGGATATCCCCGCCCTTGTTGGTCAGCACGAAGGCGCCGGTGCCATAGGTCGCCTTGGTTTCGCCGAACGACAGGCAGCCCTGGCCGATGGTCGCCGATTGCTGGTCGCCGACCAGCCCGCAGATCGGAATATCGCGCCCGAACCAGCTCGCGTCGCAGCGGGCCAGTTCGCCATGGGTGTCGGTGACCTGCGGCAGCGCAGCCAGCGGCACCCCCATCAGATCGCACAGTCCGGCATCGAATTGCGCGCCCTCGAGCGGCAGCAGTTGGGTGCGACTGGCATTGCTCGCATCGCTGAGATGCGCCCCGCCGGTCAGCTTGAACACCAGCCAGCTCTCGACCGTGCCGAAAGCCAGCGTGCCGGCCTGCGCCGCGCCGCGCACCGCCTCGTCATTGTCGAGCAGCCAGCGCATCTTGGTGCCCGAGAAATAGGGATCGAGCAGCAGCCCGGTGCGCCGCTGGATTTCGCCCTCGTGCCCCGCTTCCTTGAGCTCGGCGCAGAAGCCGCTGGTCCGCCGGTCCTGCCACACGATCGCGCGGGTGAGCGGTTCGCCGGTGGCCTTGTCCCAGGCGACCACGGTCTCGCGCTGGTTGGTGATTCCGATCGCCGCAATCCTAGAGGCGTCACCGCCGATCGCCTCGCGCGCGCAGCGCAGCGTCTTGTCCCAGATCTCGCCCGCATCATGCTCGACCCAGCCGGGCCGCGGATAATATTGCGTGATCTCGGCCTGGACGACCCGCTGCATCGTGCCGTCGGGTGCGAAAACCATTGCGCGCGTGGATGTGGTGCCCTCGTCGAGGACCAGAATTGTTTCTCCCATGGCGGGCAGCCTTATCCCGAGCGGGCGCGCGAAGTCGAGGCGGCATATCCCGTCCTCGACTAACGGGCCCCATGTCCCCATATGCGGTGCATGGCAAAGGCACCGCCCAAACCCTGGCCCACCGGCCAGGCCGAACAGATCGAGCCGCTGGTGCGCCGCGTGCTCGCGCCCAATCCCTCGCCCTTCACCTACACCGGCACCCAGACCTATATCGTCGGGCTGGGTGACGGCTGCGCGGTGATCGATCCGGGGCCGGACGAGCCCGCGCACCTCGCCGCGCTGGAAGCCGCGATCGGCGGCGAGCATGTCTGCGCGATCATGTGCACGCATACGCATCGCGACCATTCGCCCGCCTCGCGCCCGCTGGCTCGCCGCACCGGCGCGCCGATCGTCGGCTGCGCGCCGGTGGCCTTCGACACCACCGGACCGCGCGCCGACGAGGGCTTCGATCCCGATTACGAACCCGACCGCGTGCTGGCGGATGGCGAGGCGATGACCGGTCCGGGCTGGACGCTCACCGCGGTCGCCACACCGGGCCATGTCTCCAACCATCTTTGCTTCGCGCTGGAAGAAAGCGGTGCGCTCTTCAGCGGCGATCATGTGATGGGCTGGTCGACCAGCGTCGTCGTCCCGCCCGATGGCGACATGGGCGACTATATGAACAGCCTGGAATTGCTCCACGAACGCGACGATCGCGTGCTCTATCCGGCGCATGGGCCCGCGGTAACCAACCCGCGCCAGCTGGTGCGCTCGATGATCGGCCACCGCCGCCAGCGCGAGAACCAGATCCTGCGGCTGCTCGGCGAGGACCGGCAGGAAGTCGGCGAGCTGGTACCGCAGATGTACAAGGGGCTCGACCCCAGGCTCACCAAGGCTGCGGCTCTCTCGGTCACCGCGCATCTCATCGATCTGGAACGGCGCGGCCTCGTCGCCCGTTCGGAGGATATATGGCAGACCAGTTGAACACCGACAGCGTGAAGACAGGCAGCGTGAAGACAGGCAGCACGCTCGAACCGCAGGTGGCGCGCGACGCCCCGGTGTCTCGGCGCAGCCGCATGCAGGGCGCGCCATGGCTGGTGGTATTCATCCTGCTCGCCGCCACCATCTGGCTGGCGTGGCGAGCGTTCCTCTATCAGGAGGAAGGCGATCCGGTCGGCAGTGCCATGCTGGCGTTCGAGCGGCAGAATTCGCTCACCGTCTTCAGCTCGCGCTTCGAAGTGGTCGCCGAAAGCGAGGACACCCGCGGGGTGATGGGCGTTCCCGTGCTGCGCTCGCGCCAGGCGACGATCATCCCCGCCTCGGTCGAATACCGGCTCGACCTATCGGGCATGGATCGGGGCGATTTCGCCTGGGATGCCGAGGGCGATACGCTCAACGTCACCCTTCCCCAGATCCAGACCACCACCCCCAATCTCGACGAGGCGCAGGCGCGCGTCTTCACCGAAGGTGCCTGGGTGACCCGCGACGCATCGCAGGATCTGGCGCGCAACAATTCGCGCCAGGCCGAAGCCAAGGCCAGCGCCTTTGCCAGAAATCCCGAAATCCTCGCGCTTGCGCGGCAGGCCGCGAAGGCTGCTGTGCGCCAGAACCTCACCATTCCGATGCAGGTGGCGGGCTATGGCGATGTCCGCGTGCTGGTCCGCTTCGAAGACGAAGCCGAGGCAAGCTAGGCGCACAATCGAATTGACGGGCGCGCGGAGGCTCGGGTAAATTGCGATAAGATTGGTTGGGTCGCTCGACTTACCCTCTGGGGGGGGAGGACGGGCAAAATGGCTACTATCGCGTCACCGCGGAGCGCACCGGCAAGGGGCAATGCCCGCTTCTTTGCCGTCATGGCATTTGCAATGTCGGCCATCATCGTCGCCGGTTTCTCACTCCAGCTCGCGATGGGCCGGTCGAGTTTCGCCGCCCCTGCCGCCTATCACATCCATGCCGTGACCTTCATGGGATGGATCGCCCTCTATCTGGCGCAACACATCTCGGCGGCGAGCGGGAACTGGGCGCTTCATGGGCGCCTCGGCAAGCTCGCCTATGTCTGGATCGCCGCCATGGTCGCGACCGGCTTCACGATCCTGATCACGGTCGCCCGCCGCACCGGCGGACCGTTTTTCTTCGACGTCAACGAGTTCCTGATCAGCAATCTGGCCTTGCTGCTGTGTTTCGGCGGTCTCGCCTGTTGGGCGCTGCGGCGGCAACGCTACACCGGCTGGCACCGCCGGCTGATGCTTGTCGCCATGGCGATCCTCACCGGGCCCGGGCTGGGCCGGATTCTGCCGCTGCCGCTGATGATGCCCTATTCATGGACCATCACCACCGCCGTCACCATGCTGTTCCCGCTCGTCGGGATGCTGGCCGATTTGCGCCGGGATGGCCGCATCCATCCCGCCTATTGGTGGGGGACGGGTATCTACGCCGCGACTTTCGTCGGCTCGATGCTTTTCGCCTACAGCCCCTGGGGCTTCGCGCTCACCGAGAGCATTATCGCCGGCACCTCCGGCGCCGAACGGCCCATGGAAGCGTACCTTCCTCCTGGCTTCACCATGTGAAAGCGGAACCCCCTCGCCAGGGTAGCCGTTCTGACTATATGCCCGCCATGAAGCGAGCACAGGACGGAATTGCATGACTCAACAGCTTACCTCACCCCCCACCGGCACCGATCTGCTTGCCGAGATCGATCGCCTGCGCAAGGAGCGCAACGCGGTGATCCTGGCGCATTACTACCAGAGCCCGCAGATCCAGGATCTCGCCGATTTCGTCGGGGACTCCCTTCAGCTGAGCCAGATGGCCGCCGAAACCGACGCCGATGTAATCGCGTTTTGCGGGGTCAAGTTCATGGCCGACACCGCCAAGATTCTCAGCCCCCAGAAGATCGTCGTGCTGCCCGACATGGATGCCGGTTGCAGCCTCGAAGACAGCTGCCCGCCCGAGAAGTTCAAGGCCTTCCGCGAAGCGCATCCCGACCACATCGCGCTGACCTACATCAATTGCTCGACCGAGGTGAAGGCGCTCTCCGACGTGATCGTCACCAGCTCGAGCGCCGAGACCATCCTCCAGCAGATTCCCAAGGACCAGAAGATCATCTTCGGCCCCGACCGTCATCTGGGCGGCTATCTCAGCCGCAAGTTCGACCGCGAGATGCTGCTGTGGCCCGGGGTTTGCATCGTCCACGAGGCCTTCAGCGAGACCGAGCTACTCAAGCTCAAGCAACAGTATCCCGGCGCGCCGGTGGCGGCGCATCCCGAATGTCCGCCGACCATCGTCGATCACGCCGATTACGTCGGCTCGACCAGCGGCATCCTGCAATTCGCCGAGACCTTCGAGGGCGACACGCTGATCGTCGCCACCGAGCCGCACATCATCCACCAGATGGAAAAGGCGCTGCCGAACAAGAATTTCATCGGCGCGCCCGGCGCCGACGGCAAGTGCAGCTGCAACATCTGCCCCTATATGGCGCTCAACACGCTGGAGAAGCTCTACACCTGCCTGCGCGATCTGGAACCGCGGATCGAAATCGAGGAAGGGCTCCGGCTGCAGGCCAAGCGCAGCCTCGACCGGATGCTCGAAATGGCCAGCGGGACGATTGGCCATGGCGATCTCGGAAAGATATGAGCTAGATCCTGTCGTTATAGGCGAGTTGTACGGGCCTGCCAGGTTGAACGCTTGCCTGACTGGCGCGTCTTCTCGACTTTAGAGTGTTCACAGGGGGCATAGGCACTTGGCTGCAAAAGGCCCGATCGGGGGCATCAGGGACTGGGTGATCTACCGGCTGGTGGCCAATTACTGGTCGCTGCCGCTGGTTGCCGTGGTCGCCGCGCCGCTGGTGGCGTGGCTGGTGCTTTGGGTCGACGCGCAAGGCGCCGGGCGCTGGGTCTACGACCGTGGCCTGGCGCTGTTCACCTCGGCCGACACTGCGCAGGATGTCGCCGCCGCCATCGTCGGCGTCAACGCTGCTTTCCTGACGCTCTACTGGTCGATCGTGCTGATCGTGCTGACGCTGGCCACCGGCAATCTGGGCGTCCGGCTGGTCGACCGCTGGCTCGACAAGGGGCTGGTACGGCTGTCGATGGCGGGCCTCACCTTCTGCCTCGTGTTCTCGGTGATCGTCTTCGCCCGGATCGATGCCGAGGCGCCAATCGCGCTGGTGCCCCATTTCGCTCTTGCCGCCGTGCTCGTGTTGGCTGCGGTCAACATCGGGATGCTGGGCGTCGCCATCCACGACCTTGGCAGGACCATGTTCATCGATCGCTCGGTCGCGCATATCGGACGCGAGGCGTCCACGGTCGCGGTGCCCGTTGTCCCGACGATCCCCTATCGGGGCGAATGGGCGCATGTCATTGCTGCGCCCCGCTCGGGCTACGTCCAGAGCATCGACCTCAAAACGATCGCACAGGAACTTGACGGCCACAAAGGGGCGGTTCGCTTCTGCGTCGCCCCCGGCCAGCATGTCCTCGAGGGCGAGCCGCTGGTGCGTTTCGAGGACGCGGCGCCGGACGACGACGCAACGCTTTCGGCGACGCCGATCAGTGACTTCCGATCGAGCATCGAATCCACTGTCTTTCAGGTGCGCCTGTTGGTGGAAGTGGCCGCGCGCGCGATGTCACCCGGGATCAATGATTTCTACACCGCGATGGCCTGCGCCGACCAGCTTGCAGCCGCGATCGCGGGTCATGCGGAGACCTGGGTCGACGACGGCATGGTCGCCGCCTGCCGGACCGATCCGCGGTTCGAATTGCCGGGTCAGGACTTTCGCGGCCTGTTCGAGGCGCCGCTCAAGGCCTTCCGCCAGTCGGCCAGCGCCTATCCGGCAGTCGCCATCCGCATGATCGACAATTACGCCCGCTTGGTGGCGCTGCTGGATAGCCGCCAGACCCCGGCCGGATTGCTTGCCTTTCTCGAATCCTCTGGTCGCGAGCTGCATGACGAAGCTCTGACAAGGACCGGCTTCGCGCCGGATCGCGACGACATCGCCAGCGCCATGGCGCGGCTGGCGCAGCGAGAGTCCGCGTCGCTCACCCGAAAAAGGAGTGCCTCATGACCCGGTTGCGCGTCTTCTGGCAAAGCATCAACGCCAGCTACTGGTTTCTGCCAGCGCTCTTTTCGGTCGGTTCGCTCGCGCTCGCCATGGTCACACTGTGGCTGGACCGCAGCGGCTGGGCAGAGTTCCTGAGTGAAATCAGCTGGCTGCAACCGGCGCGGCCTCAGGGCGCGAGCAATATGCTCACCGTCATCGCAGGCGCGATGATCGGGGTCGCCTCAACGGTCTTCTCGATCACCATCGCGGCGGTGGCCTATGCCAGTGGCAATTATGGGCCCCGGCTGTTGACCAATTTCATGGAGGATCGCGGCAACCAGTTCAGCCTCGCGACCTTCATCGGCACCTTCGTCTATGCGATCACCGTGCTACGCACCGTGCGCGCCGAGGACGAGACCACGAACGGCCTCGGGCTCGCTGTGGCAACCGACGCCGGCTTCGTCCCGCAATTGTCGCTGCTGGTTGCCTTCGCGCTGATGGGCCTGTCGGTCGCGGTGCTGGTCTATTTCCTCAACCATATTCCCGCCTCGATCCGGGTCAATTCGGTACTGAGGGGCATCGGCGCCCGTCTGCTCAAGGACATTGTCGAGCGATTTCCCGACCGGAACACCGGCGAGCGCGCTGGATCGGCACCGGAAGGCTCACCCATCGTCGCGAAGGACACCGGCTATATCCAGGCGATCGCTTTCGCCCGGCTGGAACGGATCGCCCAGCGCGAGGATGGAAAGCTCAAGCTGGCGCTGCGGACGGGTGATTTCGTCCATCCCGGAGTGACGATCGCCTTTTGGGCAGACATGGACGTGGTCGAGGATTGCCCCGACAAGGAGGTGCGCGAATGCTTCACGCTCGGCAGCATGCGCACACCCAGCCAGGACATGCAGTTCCTGATCGACGAGCTGGTCGAGATCGCCTTGCGCGCGCTGTCGCCGGGCATCAACGATCCCTTCACCGCGGTGACCGCGGTTCACTGGCTGGGCGCCGCCACCGCCGAACTCGGCTATCGCGATCTCACACGCAGCTACGCGAAGGATGGCGAGGAACCGCATCTCGTCCTGCTCGAGGACGATTTCCAACACTATCTCGAGCGCGGCTTCGGTGCGGTTCGCGGCGGCATCGCCACCAATCGCATCGCGACGCAGGTGACCTTCGATGCCCTGGTCGATGCCGCCAGCATGGTCGACGACGAGAGCCGGCGGGCGTTGATCCGTAAGGAGGGCGACTTGCTCGCGCAGCAGGCCCGCAAACATCTCGTCGGGCCCGAGCTGGATGCGGTGGAGGCGCGCTACCGGCGTTTCCTCGAACGGATCGAGCGCTAGGCGAGCTTCGGCGGCGGGGCGGAGCGCGCCAGCACCAGTGCCCCCGCCAGCAACGCCATCCCCGCCACATCCATCACCGTCAGCATTTCCCCGAACGCAAACCATCCGACGCATGCGGCGATGGCAGGCTGGGTCAGCAGCGCCATGCCGATAACCAGCGGCGGGAAATGGCGCAGCGCGAACACCAGTAGCCCCTGACCGACCAGCTGGCTCGACACCGCGAGACCCACGACCGGACTCCACCCTGCGGCTCCGGGCAGAATCGGCTCCCCCATGGCGAATGCCATCGCCAGCATGATCGGCGCAGCCACGCAGCACACCAGCAACAGCACGGTCCAGGCGCCGAGCGTCGCCCGCGCACGCTGGGCCGGCAGCAGATAGAAGGCGTAGCACAGCCCCGCGAACAGGCAGAACAGGTCTCCCAGCGCGCTCGCGGGCGAGATCTCCAGACTGCGCCCCAACAGGATCGCCGCCCCCGACAGCGCCGCCAACACTGCCAGTCCTTCGCGCGGCAAAGGTTTGCGGCGCAGCGCGACCAGCCCCCAGAACATCAGGATCACGCTGCCCGAATTGCCGAACAGTACGGCATTGCCCAGCCGGGTCATCTCGATACCGATGTGCCAGCTGGCGAGATCCACCGCGAAGAACACCCCCGCGACCGCAGCCAGCCAAAGCAGCCGCCGGTCGAGCGGCGCACCGCTGCGTTCGCGCCAGGCGAGCCAGGCGATCAGCGGAATCGGCAGCGCCAGCCGCCAGAACCCGGCGCTGACCGGGCCGGTATCGGCCACCCGCACGAACCAGGGGCCGAAAGCCAGCGCGGCATTGCCGGCCAGCAGCGCGGCCAAGTGCCAGGCACTGGCCTGATAGGCTTTCTTTGCCGGAGCCGCGCTTGTCACACCCATGGGCGGTCCCTAGCTCGCATGCCACAACACACCAGCAAAATTGGATACAAGCATATGCACGACAAGCTTTTCGAACCGCTGAAATTGGGTGCGATCGAGGCCAAGAACCGCGTCATCATGGCGCCGCTGACGCGCGGCCGCTCGACCCAGCCGGGCTCGGTCCCGAATGCAATGATGGTCACCTACTACCGCCAGCGCGCCAGCGCCGGGCTGATCATCAGCGAAGCCACCGGCATCAGCGTCGAAGGCCTCGGCTGGCCCGCCGCGCCGGGCATCTGGAGCGATGAGCAGGTCGAAGGCTGGAAAGCAGTCACCAAGGCCGTGCACGAAGAAGGCGGCAAGATCATCCTGCAGATGTGGCACATGGGCCGGCTGGTCCACCCGCTGTTCCTCGACGGCAATCCGCCGGTTTCGGCAAGCGCGACCACGGCCCCGGGCCATGCGCACACCTTCGAAGGCCGCAAGGATTACGAGCCGGCGCGCGAACTCGGGCTCGAGGAAATCTCGCGAGTGGTCGGCGACTATCGCCACGCCGCCGAGAATGCCAAGAAGGCCGGATTCGACGGGGTTCAGCTGCATGGCGCGAATGGCTATCTGGTCGACCAGTTCCTGCGCGACAGCACCAATCTGCGCGACGACGATTACGGCGGCTCGCCCGAGAACCGGGTGCGTTTCCTGCGGGAAGTGCTCGAGGCGCTGATCGATGTCTGGGGTGCCGACCGGGTCTCCGTCCGCCTGTCGCCCAATGGCGAAACGCAGGGCTGCGACGACAGCGATCCGGCGGCGACCTTCGGCGCCGCTGCGCGCGTGGTCGAGCAGCTCAAGCTGGGCTTCCTCGAATTGCGCGAACCCGGCCCCGATGGCACCTTCGGCCAGACCGACGTCCCCAAGCAGAGCCCGCTGATCCGCAAGCTCTATTCCGGGCCGCTGGTGCTCAATTCGGACTACACCGCCGAGGAAGCGGTCGCCGATATCGAGGCTGACCGTTGCGATGCTGTGGCCTGGGGCCGCTGGTTCATCTCGAACCCCGATCTGCCCGAGCGCATCCACACCGGGGCCGAGATCGCGCCCAATGTCGACGTGCCGCGCAGCTGGTACGGAAGCGGGCCCGAAGGCTATATCGACTACCCGAAGCTGGGCGAATAAGTCGCTGGGTTGAGAAGGACGGAGACGTCGCCTGATCCGTCAGGTGGCGTCTTCGCCCGCTTCGCCCTCGGGTTCCGGCTCATCGGTGGCTGCAGCCGGCTCGGCCTCCTCGGAGTCCGCAGGAGCCGCTGCATTGCCCCTCGGGGCACCAGCCTCCGTCTCGCTCATCTCTGTCATGGGCGGTGCCTGCGAGCGCACCGTATCGAGCGGCAGCATCGCATCGCTGATCGTCCCACCGATGACTTCCCCCTCGGCTGAGCGGCCGTCATTGTCGGTCGGTTCGGCGACGGGTTCGTCCCCGCAGCCCGCCAGCAGGGCGAGCGGGAGCAGGGCGGCAGGCAGGCGATAGATCATGGCAGGGCGCTCATCTTTCCGTTCAGCGCGGCGAGGAAATCGTCGAGACGCGCGAGCAATGCCTCATCCCAGCTCTCGGGCGCAAGCGGTTTGCCCAGTCTTGCAAGGCTGGTGACGCCGAACTCCTCGATGCCGCAGGGTACGATGCCGGTGAAATGGGTGAGGTCGGGATCGAGATTGACCGAGAAGCCGTGCATCGTCACCCAGCGCCGAACCCGCACGCCGATCGCGCCGATCTTGGCCTCGCGACCGTCGATATCCTTCGTCCAGATGCCGATGCGGCCCTCGGCGCGCCACGCCTCGACGCCGATGTCGCCCAGCGTGGCGATCACCCAGCCTTCGAGCGCCTGGACGAAGCGCCGCACGTCGCGTTCGCGCTTCCTCAGATCGAGCAGGACGTAGCCGATCTGCTGCCCCGGCCCATGATAGGTGTAGCGGCCCCCACGACCGGCCTCGACCACCTCGAAGCGCGGGTCGAGCAGTTCGCCCGCCACCGCGCTGGTCCCGGCGGTGTAGACCGGCGGATGCTCGAGCAGCCAGACCAGCTCCTTCGCCTCGCCCCGCCCGATCGCCTCGTTGCGCGCTTCCATGGTTGCCAGCGCCTCGCGATAGGGGATGCGGTTCGCGCTGCGACGGATTTCGACTGTTTCGGGGGACGCGGCGGTCATGGGAGATTGCGTGGCGAGACTGCGGGCGGTTATCAAGGGCCAAAGAGCCAGATCGGGGAGCAAAGCGAATGAAATTGGACCTCAGCGCCGGATGGGATGGAGCGATCGCGATGATCCGCGCCAATCGCGAAGTCGTGCTGGTTCTGGCAGGCGTGTTCTTCTTCCTGCCCTATCTCGCCTTCTCGCTGTTCCTGCCCGACATGGGCGTCGCCGAAGCCTCGGCTTCGGAGCAGCCCGACATGGATGCCATCGCCGGGTTGATCCAGGATTTCTACGCGGAGTTCTGGTGGGCGCTGCTGCTGCTGGCGCTGATCCAGTCGGTCGGCGCGATCGCCAGCCTCGCGGTTCTGGGCGACCATGCGCGCCCCACCGTGGGCGATGCCATAAGACGCGGCGTCATGCTGCTGCCGACCCAGCTGGGGGCGCAGATCATTGCCGCCCTGGCGATCTTCGCCCCCATCGTGCTGGCCGGCGCCATCGGCGTGGCGACCGGGTCCGCGGCGCTGGCCGGATTGCTCCCGCTGATCGCCCTGCCGGTCGTGATCTACATCGTGGTCAAGTTTTCGCTCACCTCGCCCGCTATCGCGGTCGACCAGATGCGCAATCCGCTGGCCGCGCTGGCGCGCTCGTGGCGCCTCACCAAGGGCAACAGCTTTCGCCTGTTCTTCTTCTTCCTGCTTCTGATCGTGGCCTTCGTGGTGGCCTCGACGGTCCTCAACCTGATCATCGGCCTGGTGCTGGCACTGCTGGGAGAGGAACTGCAGCTGATCGGGCTGGCGATCACCGGGGCGCTGATAAACGCGATCTTCTCCGTCGTCGCCTATGCGGTGCTTGCTTCGGTCCACCAGCAACTGGCCGGGCAGACCAGCGCATCGGTTCCGCGCGCTGGCGGAGAGGACTAGGGGTTAGCGCCTCGACCTAGGTTGGGGCTCAACCCTCTTCGCGCTTCCATCCCCAGAACAGCTTGCACGGTAGCACGTTTAGCCATTCGAAGCCGCTGTCGATGCGGTCGAAATGGGGTGCCATATAATCGCGCGCGCGGGCGGTGAACTGATAGACCAGGAAGGCGCCGCCCGGGCGCAGCACGCGGTGGGTCGCCTCGGCGATGGCTGGCGCGACACCATCGGGCAATGTCGAGAACGGTAGCCCCGACAGCACATAGTCGGCCTGGTCGAAGCCATGCGCGGCAACGATTTCCTCGACCTCGGCGGCCGAGCCAAGCACCGCGTGGAAGCGGCTGTCGGTAATGGTCTTGCGCAGATAGTCGATATAGAGCGGGTTGGTGTCGATGACGATCAGCGTCCCGTCGCGCCGCAGCCTGTCGAGCACCGGCTGGCAGAAGGTGCCGACCCCGGGGCCGTATTCGACGAACAGCTTGCACTCGTCCCATTCGACCGGCGCCAGCATTTTTTCGATGGTGAAGCGCGACGAGGGAATGATCGAACCGACCATCTTGGGATGCTCGAGAAAACCCCGGAAAAACACCCCCCACTGTCCGAACAAACGACCTGTCCGCGCCTTGAGATCGTCGCGGCGGAGCGCGCTTGTGCCCTGATAATCGTTCACTAATCGACCCTTGTCTGTGGTCAGCGACCCACGAGGCGACGACGGGTTACAGCTTCAACGCGGCATTGCAACCCGTCGGGGGCAGGCCTAGCGCGGAATCACCATGGCCGAAAGCGACCCTTCCCACTCCGTAGCGCCCCTGCCCGCCGCGCTTCCGCAGGCCATTCCACGCGGACGGATGGCGCTGCTGTTCATGGTGATGCTGGTCACCGCGGCGGGCAACACCGCGATGCAATCGGTGATGCCCTCGATCGGCACCGCGCTGGAAGTCAACGATGTCTGGATCAGCCTCGCCTACAGCTGGTCGGCACTGCTGTGGGTGGTCTGCGCGCCGATCTGGGCGGATCGTTCGGACCAGCGCGGCCGCAAGGCGATGATGGCGCTGGGACTGTCGGGCTTCATCGTCTCGATGAGTTTCTGTGGGCTGGCGCTGTGGCTCGGGCTGACCAACGCGCTGCCCGCGATCTGGGCGCTGATCGCCTTCGCCGCGGCGCGCAGTCTCTATGGCGGCTTCGGGAGCGCCGCACCGCCTGCAGTGCAGGCCTATGTCGCCAGCCGCACCCCGCGCTCGGAACGCACTCAGGCGCTCTCGCTGATCGCCTCGAGCTTCGGGCTGGGTACGGTAATCGGTCCCGCTCTGGCGCCGCTGATGGTGCTGCCGTTTCTTGGGTTGACCGGGCCCTTCATCATCTTCGCGCTGATCGGCGTGGTGGCGCTGGTGGCCTTGCGCCTTCGCCTGCCAAACGACGAGCCGCAATTCCCGGCACGAGGTAATGCCTATGACGCGCCCTACGCCGGCGGCTCGACCGCCGGGCACCGCCATGACGGCACGGGAGCGGACGCCAGGGAGCAAACCGACGGAGAAGACGACACTCTTCCCGAAGGCAAGCTGCGCTGGATGGACCCGCGCCTGCGCCCCTGGGTCACCGTCGGCCTTCTCGGCGGTCATGCGCAGGCGATGATTCTCGGTATTTCCGGCTTTCTTGTGCTCGACCGACTGGGCCTGCGCGACACTCCGGCGGAAGGCACAGGACCGGTCGGTCTGGTGCTGATGGCGGGCGCGCTTGCCACGCTGCTGGCGCAATGGGGGCTCATCCCCCGGCTGCATCTGGGTCCGCGCGCGGCGTCGCTGTGGGGCATCGCGGTGGCGGGCCTTGGTGTCGCGGTGCTCGGGGGGGCGCAGGATCTGCACAGCATCGCGCTCGGCTATGCCATCGCCTCGCTCGGCTTCGGCTTGTTCCGCCCGGGCACCACCGCGGGCACATCGCTAGCGGTCAGCCGCGCGGAGCAAGGTCGCGCCAGCGGGGTGACCGCTTCGGTCGCGGGCGCGAGCTTCATCTATGCGCCTGCGCTCGGCGTGTTTCTCTACAACACCTCAGACTGGCTTGGCTTCGGGCTCATCCTCCTGCTCTGCTTCGCAGTCTTCGTGATCGGGTTGCGCACGCTCCAGCCCGACGAGAAGCTGACCCGAGACCGCAACTAGAGGATTTCCAAGACCGTGTCCTGCGGGCGGCACAGGCGGACGCCCTTCTCGGTCTCGACCAGCGGGCGGTTGATGAGAATCGGGTCCGCCACCATCGCCTCGATCACGGTCGCTGCAACGGCATCGGGCAGACCGCGTTCCTCGGCATCGGTGCCGCGCAGCCGCAGTCCTTGCTGCGGCGCGATGCCGGCATCCCTGTAAAGCTGTTCGAGCTTTTCGCGGCTCGGCGGATCCTTGAGATATTCGACCACGGTAAGCTCGACCTTCGAAAGGTTCTCGAGGATCGCCAGGGTTTTGCGCGAAGTGCCGCATTTCGGATTGTGCCAGATCGTCGCTTTCATCGATTCGGTCTCCTGTGGATTGCGCCCGGGCCTCTAGGCGAGAGCAACGCCCGCGGAAACACCGCGCCGTTCAGTCAGCGTCCGCGCTGTCCGGCGGGGTCATCGCGGGCACCAGGCGCGCGGCGTCTTCGGCGCTGATACCGGGTGCAGGCGCGGCGCTGATCGTTTCCTCGCGGCGCGCCACCCGCCCGGCCCGTTCGATCGCGCGGACCAGCCGGGGATAGACCCCGCAGCGGCACAGGTTCGGAATCGCCGCGATGATCTCCTCCTCGCTCGGCGCGGAATTGCGGTCGAGCAGCGCGCTTGCCGCCATCGCGATGCCCGGGGTGCAGTAACCGCACTGGATCGCCTGTTCGGCCACCAGCGCCTGTTGCACCGGATGCGAGCGGTCGCGCGACAGGCCTTCGATGGTGGTGACGAACCGTCCCTCGGCCTCCGCGATGGTGATCAGGCAGCTGCGCAGCGCCTCGCCATCGACATGGACCATGCAGGCCCCGCAATCGCCGACCCCGCAGCCATATTTCGTGCCCGTCAGATTGGAGGCGTCGCGCAGCGCCCAGAGCAGCGGCGTATCCGGCTCCATCAGGTATTCGACCGGCCTTCCGTTGACGGTCATGCGGGGCAAGCGGCGTTCTCCTGCGAATTGGCGCGGTGTGCTCCTTCGCACGGGTCGCCGCGGATCGGCAAGCCGCGCTTCCCAAGCTCCCCCCACCGGTATAGGGGCTCGAGCAGATGAGCGAGACGGCCAAACTGACGCGCGGATCGATCCGCGGCCATCTCGTGACGCAGACAACGCCGATGATCATCGGTGTCGCCGCGATCATGTCGATCGGTCTGGTCGACGCCTATTTCATCGGCCAGCTGGGCAGCACGCAGCTCGCCGCGATCGCCTTCATCTTCCCGATCAGCGTGGCGCTCACCAGCATGGGCGTGGGGGTGATGGTGGGGATCAATTCGGTCGTCGCCCGGGCGCTGGGCGAAGGCGACAGTGCCAAGGCCGCGCGGCGCGCCAATCTCGGGATCGTGTTCGCGGTGGGTTTGGGCATTGCGATGGGGCTGATGCTGTTCGCGCTGCTCGATCCGCTGTTCGGCCTGATGAATGCCGACGAACAGACCCGCCCCTTCATCCGCGCCTATATGCAGCCCTTCGCGCTCGGCTTTCCGCTGCTGATGACCATCATGGGTTTCAACGGCGTGCTGCGCGGACAGGGCGAAGCGCGCAAGACCAGCTACATCTCGATCTGCTACGCCGCTGCCAATTGGGTGCTCGATCCGATCCTGATTACCGGAGCGTTCGGGTTCGAGGGGTTCGGCATCGTCGGCGCGGCCTATGCCACGCTCGCAGGCTGGGCGATCGCCATCGCGCTCGGCCTCTGGCTGATCCGCAGCACTGCGCTCCCATTCAAACCGATGTTGATCCGCCAGAGCGCGGTGATCGAACCGCTCGTCGCGATCCTGCGGGTCGCCGGACCGGCATCTTTCTCGAATTCGATCAACCCGATCGGGCTATCGGTGCTTACTGCGCTGGTGGCGGTCGAAGGTCAGGCTGCGGTTGCCGGCTTCGGGGCAGCGGGGCGGTTGCAGAGCTTCGCGGTCGTACCACTGCTCGCCCTTTCGGGTTCGATCGGCGCGATCGTCGGCCAGAACTGGGGCGCGGGCCTGCCCGACCGGGCGCGGCGCGCGGTCGGCTGGGCCGGCGGCTTCTGCCTGCTCTACGGGCTGGCGGTAGCGGTGCTGCTGTTCGCTTTCGGCGAGCGTTTCGCCAGCCTGTTCAGCGACGATCCGGCGGTGATCGAGCAATTCGCCGCCTATCTCGCGATCGCCGTCTGGGGCTACGCCGGTTTCGGCCTGCTCATTACCGGCAATGGCGTGCTCAACGCGGTTGACCGCGCGCCACTGGCGCTGCTGCAAAGCGCCGCTCGCGTCTTCCTCGTCATGATGCCCTTTGCCTGGCTGCTGCGCGGCGCCTGGGGCGCCGATGCGATCTACGCGGCGGAGCTGGTCGCGAACCTCGTTGGCGGCGCGCTGGCGGCGCTGATCGTCTGGCGGGTGCTGCGCAAGAAAACAGCTGCCTGACCTTACCGATCGTTAACCATCCTCCGGCATAGCTACCTTGATACGTAAAGGGGCCGTGACGAGATGGATGACCTGCTGGCGGATTTCGTCGCCGAAACCCGCGAAATGCTCGAGGCGAGCGGCGAGGAAATCGTCGCCTGGGAAGCAGATCCTTCCGACAAGGCCCGGCTCGATACGATTTTCCGCTTCGTCCACACCGTCAAAGGCAATTGCGGCTTCTTCGATTTTCCGCGCCTCGAGCGGCTGAGCCACGCTGCGGAGGATGCGCTGGCCGACTGCCGCGCCGGACGGCGCAAGCCCGATCGGGCGCTGGTTTCCGCCGTGCTCGCGATCATGGACCGGATCGGCCAGATGAACGACGCGATCGAGGCGGGCGAGGAATACCCCGCCGGCGGCGACGATGCGCTGATCGAAGCGCTGCAACCGAATGCAGAGAGCGCCAGCCTCGAAGAGGCTGCCTCCACCGAACCCGACAACGCTGAGGGCGGGACTGCCCGTACGATCCGAACGGCCCCGGTCCAGCGCTCGATCCGCCTCCCCGTCGATCTGCTCGACGAGGTGATGAAGGGCGTGTCCGACATGGTGCTGGCGCGCAACGATCTGGCGCGGCGCCTGCGCGAAGCCGGCCAGCAGCCGACGATCGACGGTCCGTTCGAAAGGCTCTCCGCAATCCTCGCCGATGTCCGCAACGCAACCACGCGGATGCGGATGCAGCGGCTCGAACATCTGTTCGGCGCTCTCCCGCGCCTGGTGCGCGATCTCGCCCACGAGCTCGGCAAGGAGGTGGCAGTCGAATTCGAAGGCGGAGATGTCGAACTCGACCGCGAGATGGTCGAAATGGTCCGCGACCCGCTCACCCATATCATCCGCAATGCGATCGATCACGGGATCGAACCGCCCGAGAAGCGCCGCGAAGCGGACAAACGCGAGACCGGCCTGCTCAAATTCGCCGCCCGCCAGTCGGGCAACCGCATTTCGCTGGCCATCTCCGACGACGGCCGCGGGATCGATATCGACCGGCTTGAAGCCAAGGCACTCGCGGCGGGGGTCTACACCCGCGCCGAACTCAAGCGGATGGACGAGCGCCAAAAGCGCCTGCTGATCTTCGAGCCGGGACTTTCAACTGCCGATTCAGTGAGTTCGGTATCGGGACGCGGTGTCGGCATGGATGTCGTGCGCGCCAATATCGAGAAGGTCGGCGGGTCGATCGACGTCTTCAGCAAGCCCGGCGAAGGGACGACCTTCTACCTCCAGCTGCCGCTCACGCTGTCGATCATGCCCGCGCTGACGGTGGAATCGGAGGGACGACTCTACGCGCTTCCCCGGTCCTACATCGAGGAAATCGTCTTCGCCCAATCGCGCGACGTCGAACTCGCGCATGCCGGCGAGCGTCAGTTGCTGACTTTCCGCAACCGGCGCGTGCCGTGCATCGCGCTGGCGCATGTGCTGGCAGGGAACGAGACAGAACCGGTCGACTGGCCGGAAACGACTCTGGTCCTCATCCGGCTCGCCACGGACGAGATCTTTGCCTTGGCGGTCGATCGGGTGCACGACCACGAGGATGTGGTGGTGAAGCCCATCCCGCCCGCCATCATGGAAACCGGTATCTATGCCGGGACGACGCTGCTCGACGATGGGCGTCCGATGATGCTGCTCGACGTGCCTAACATCGCACGCGATTGCGGGATGCTGGAGGATCTGCGCGCCAGATCGGAAAGCGTGGTCGAGGAAGAAAGCGCCGCACCCGAGAAGCCGAGCCTTCCGGTGATGCTGTTCACCGGGCTCGACCAGCGCCGCCGCGCCGTGCGGCTGGACCTGGTACAGCGGATCGACACCGTCGAGCGCGAGGCGATCGATATCGAGGGCGCGCGGGCGCAGGTGGTCATCGAGGACCGGATCTTTGCTCTCGCGGGCCACGACGATGGTCCGCTACCCGAAGGTCGCTGTCGCCTGTTGCGCCTGTCCGATGGCGAAAGCGAGATTGCGCTGATCGTCGCCGAAGTGCTCGATGCGGCGCAAATCGACCAGGACATGCGTGCCGATGGCAGGGACCCGCGCTATGCGGGCGTAGCCCTGCTCGAAGGGCGCCCGGTGCCGGTCATCGACGCCCACCGACTGTTCGTCGAGCACGGCAACCCCGTCTCCGCCGAACCAGCCCCTGCCCGCAAGGTCAACGCGCTGTGACCGAGGCCCTGCTCATGTGCCTGATCGCCGAGCGACGGGTCGCCTTTCCAGCGGTGAAGGTGCGTTCGGTGATCGAGATCGAGCGGATCACGCCGATTCCGCGCACTGCACCTCACATCGCCGGGATCACCGCGCTGCGCAGTCAGGCGCTGACCGTAATCGACTGCCGGGTCGCACTCGGCTTCGAAAGCAGGGGCGATCCGGTCGGCAGCCGCGCCGCGGTGGTCGATCACGAAGGTCATTCCTACGCGCTGGTGGTCGACCAGGCCTTCGATGTCGTGGATGCTCTGGGGGACCCCGAGAGGGTACCCGGCGGATTCGGCGAATCCTGGGCCGAAGCGGCGATCGGCATGGTCGAGACCGCGAGTGGCCCGACCCTGCTGATCGCGCTCGAAACGCTCATCGCCGGGCATCAGGCGCAGGCGGCTTAAGTGAATCGTTACCGGTCCCGATATATGTGCGATTCGCAAAAGAAACGCGAGGGGCGCAAGCAATGAAGAAATGTCTGGTCGTCGATGACTCCCGGGTGATCCGCAAGGTCTCCCGGCACATACTGGAAACCCTCGGCTTCGCCGTGGATGAAGCGGAGAACGGCAAGCTCGGCCTCGACAAATGCGAGGAGTCGATGCCCGACGTCGTCCTGCTGGACTGGAACATGCCGGTGATGACGGGGATCGAATTCATCACCCAGTTGCGTCAGCGCGAAGGCGGCGACAAGCCCAAGGTCGTGTTCTGCACCACCGAGAACGACGTCGCCCATATCCGCGAGGCGATCAGCGCCGGTGCGGACGAATATGTCATGAAGCCGTTCGATCACGAGACCTTGCAGATCAAGCTCCAGCTCGTCGGCATGGTCTGAGAAGGACCGCATCCATGGCCGCCGTCCTCCGCCCAGAACGCTATCCTCCGGCAATGGCGCCGCAATCCCGTCCGACGCATGCGGACAAGATCCGGGTGATGATCGTCGACGATTCGCTGACCGTGCGCACGGTGTTCGCGCGGATGATCGATCGCGAGGAGGATCTCTGCGTGGTTGCGGATGCCGACACGGCCGAGAAGGCGCTGCTCGCGTTGCGGTCGGCCGATGTCGATGTGATCCTGCTCGATCTCGAAATGCCCGGAATGGGCGGGATCGAGGCGCTGCCCAAAATCCTTCAGCGCGCTGCAGATGCGCAAGTGCTGGTCGTGTCGTCGTTGACACAGGACGGGGCCGAACACACCCTCACTGCGCTGTCGATGGGCGCGGCGGACACCATGCTCAAGCCCCGCCCCGGCGGGTTCAACGACGAGTATCGCGATGCTCTGCTCGCCAAGATCCGGGCTCTGGGTGGCCAGGCGCAGATTGTCGAAGACGACGCGGAGCCGACCGCAACCGACATCCCCCTTCGCCGCCGCACCAAAGTTCCGCAGGTCGTCGCTATCGGTTCCTCGACCGGCGGCATTCACGCGCTCAACCTGTTTCTGCGTCGCCTTCCGCGCGAGTTCGACCTTCCCATCCTCATCACCCAACACTTGCCCGAGAGTTTCATGCCGGTGTTCGCTCGCCAGGTGGAGGTTGCCGCTGGGCGCCAAGCCGTGCTCGCCGATGAGGGAACCAGCATCGAGCGCGGACGGATCGTGATCGCACCTGGCTACGGGCATATGGTGGTCCGGCGCGCCCACCCTGGCATGATCTCGGGCACCGGCGCGGTCACCGGCCTGGCGCACAACCGCGCCACGAGCGGCTGCATGCCCTCGGTGGATCCGATGTTCGAAAGCCTCGCGGAATGCTTCGACGGCCATGTCGCGGCGGTTCTGCTGTCGGGCATGGGACGCGACGGCACCGAGGGGGCAGGCGCGGTCGCGCGGGCTGGCGGTGCCGTATTCGCGCAGGACGAGGAAAGCTGCGCTGTCTGGGGCATGCCGCGCGGCGTGACCGAGAGCGGGATCGCCACAGTGGTACTGCCACCCGAACAGCTTGCCGACGCCGTGGTCGCAGCAACGGGGCTGGTGGCAAGCGGAGCAGCGGCGTGGCCTTGAACGACGCGTCCCATCGTATCGTCGCCGATCTCCTTTGTACCCGGACTGGCCAGCAACTGACAGATAGCCGCCTCTGGCGGATTTCCTCGGCGCTGGCCGGACTGTTTCGCGAACGCGGCATTTCCAATCTCGACCAGCTGGTCTGCCTGCTCGGCGATGGGGACCAGGCCGAGCTGGCCACCCAGGTGGTCGAGGCGCTGCTCAACAACGAGACCTATTTTTTCCGCGATCACGCCTATTTCTCGATCCTGGCCGACACCGTCCTGCCCGACATCGCCAGCAAGCGCGCGGCGAGCAAGCGGATCCGCATCTGGTCGGCGGGCTGTTCGACCGGGCAGGAAGTGCTGTCGCTTGCCATGCTGTTCGCCGGGCAACCCGAACGGTGGGCCGGTTGGAACATCGAGATCCTCGGCACCGATATCTCGACCAAGGCGCTCGCGGTGGCCAATTCCGGACTCTACTCGCAATTCGAAATCCAGCGCGGAATCAGCATCGGGCAGATGCTGCAGTTCTTCAGTGAGACACCGGGGGGCTGGCAGGCCAGCGACACGATCCGCGCGATGGCGCGGTTCAAGCAGGCCAGCGTCCTCGATTCGCCTCCCCATCCGGGCAATTTCGATTTCGTCCTGTGCCGCAACGTGTTGCTTTATTTCGATCCCCCGACCCGTCGCTCCGTTTTCGAACGCCTTTCGCAGGCGACCGCAGCGGATGGTTGGTTGATGCTGGGAGCAGGCGAGACTGTGATCGGCCAGACCGACGTCTTCGTTCCCGCTCCCTGCGGTGCCACGCTCTATCACCCGGCCGGCACCAGCCAACGGTCCTTGCCGATCAGATCGGTCGCTCCGGCGCTGGCCGGGCTGGCTGGCTGATCGCGCCGCAAGAGCTCGATCGCGCCTTGTCACTCCGCAAAGAAGGTAAACCTGCGCTTTACCCATTCTTAGCACCTCGCCGCCTAGAGCCAGTCAGGCAGCGTCAGTTCGACTTCTGTTGGGGGCTAGTGTGACGAATATGCCGGGCAAGGGAGGGTTCTCTCCGCAGGTCATGGTTCTTGCCCCGCTCGCGATCCTGTCCTGCGTGTTCGCCGCCCTCGTGCTGGCCTATGCCGCCAGCCGCTCGAATTCGCAGGTTTCCACATCCGTATTCGTTTCCATCGCAATCGCGGCCTATGCCACCGTGGTCGCCGCCCTTGTGTGGCATGGACTTCGGCATTCTCGCCGACTCGAAAAAATGAGCCTCGCCGATGCGTTGACCGGCTTGCCAAATCGCCGGGCCCTGCATCTCGACTACGCCCGGATTTCCCGACAGGAGCAGGAACTCGCCGTCGCGTTGCTCGATCTCGACGGGTTCATGCTCATCAACGATCACTACGGACACGCAATCGGCGATCGCACCTTGCGCGTATCGGCTGAAATCATCTCCGAGATATGCCAGGGCGAAGCGCGGATTTACCGGCTGGGGGGCGACGAATTTGCCGTTCTCAAATCCGGACCCGTTGCCGCGACGCTGCTCGAAGGCCTGTGTCGCCGTATCGTCGAGCGCCTCGCCAAGCAGGTCCGTGTGGACGAACGCCGCCTGACGCTTGGCGCCAGCATCGGCCTTGCCAGGACGACAGAGGCCCAGCAGCTTGGTTCTCCCGAACTGCTGCGGCAGGCGGATGTCGCCATGTATGCCTCGAAACGCGGCGGCAAGGGGCGCTGCACCTGGTTCAGCCAGGAATTCGACGCCAGCCGCGAGCAGACGCGCGAAATGGACGAGGAATTGCGCTCCGCGCTCGCGAATGACGAATTCACGATTCATTACCAGCCGCTGATCGATTGCAATTCGAGCAAGGTCGTCGCGGTCGAGGCGCTGATCCGCTGGCCGCGCGAGGATGGAACATTCACCGCACCCGACACATTCATTCCGGTCGCGGAAGAATCAGGTCTGATCAATCCGATCGGCCTGTTGGTCCTGCGCCGCGCCTGCCTCGATGCTCTCGCGTGGAATGGGATCACGCTCTCGGTCAACCTGTCCGCAGCGCAGCTGCGCAATCCCGAATTCCCGATCCAGCTCGGCCATATCCTCGAGGAAACTGGCTTCGCGCCGGAGCGGCTCGAACTCGAGATTACCGAGACCTGCCTCGTGCTCGACCCGGTGGTGGCCGAGCGCAGCCTTTCGGTGATCCGCAATTTCGGCGTCAGCATCGTGCTCGACGATTTCGGGACCGGATACGCGTCGATCGGCTTCCTGCGCCAGTTCCGCTTCGAAAAGCTCAAGATCGACCGCAGCCTGGTCTCCCAGGCCGGGCAGGACGACGGCAGCCGGGCCATGATGCTCTCCAGCATCACCGTGGCGCGCGCCATGAAGATGGCGGTCACTGCCGAAGGCGTGGAGACCGAGGAACAGGCCCAGATGGTTCGCGCCGCGGGTTGCGACCAGATCCAGGGCTGGCTCTATTTCAAAGCCATGCCCGCCGGTGAAATCCCGCAATATCTCGACAGACGGATCGATATCGCTGCCACGACGGTAGCAGCAGCGATAGAGACCAAGGAAGGCAAGGTAGCATGAGCGCTCTACAGGATGTGGCGAAAGAGCTGGTCGCCGAAAGCGAGATCTCCGAACGCGAAGTTGTCGGTGCCGATGCGGCACGATACGACACGACGGAAGGTGAACCCGCGCAAGGGGAAGCCGCGCTTGGCCGGTTCGGCGCGTTCTTCCACCACATGACGATCGCCGGCAAGCTACGCACCTTGTCCACGGCGAATTTGGCCGCGGTATTTGTCATAATGTTCACCACGGCGATTGCAGGCTTGATCGCGCTCGACATGCGCGACGCCCGGCTAGCCGTGTCGGAAACCCAGGTCGCGGCGGCTCATCTGACCAAAGGCATCGAACAAGCGCGGCTCCACAGCCAGCGCTACGCAATTACGGGTGACCTCGAAGATCTGGTGACCGCGCGTGAAGCACTGAATGCGACCGACAGCTTGGTGCAATCAATCCACACGACTGCCGCAGAATATTCTCCGGATACCATCCCCGCGATCGATTATCTGGCCGAACAGCTGGAGGGCTATGATCGCGAACTGCAGGCGCTGCGATCATCTTATGCGCGCTATGGCACGGGTGAACGCACCCAGACCATCGCCGACGCCATTTTCCTCAGCGGCGTCAGCTTTGCCGAACAGGCAGAAGCCATTAGCGGACAGCTGGCCGATCAAGGCCAGGCCATCGATGCCGGCTCGGCGAATGCAATTGTCTGGATTTTCGCGGTTCTGGGTCTGATCTGCGCATTGATGGTCGGAGTGATTTTCTTCAGCTCGCGATACCTGACGCGTGATCTGTCGGAAATTCTCGTCGAACTCACCTCTGCGGCCGAAAAGCTGGCTAGCGGCGACAAGGCCATTTCCATTCCGGGGCGCAATCGGAAGGATGAAATCGGGGCATTGGCCAACGCGATGCACATCTTTCTGCGCGTTGCCTGGCGCTTCGAGAAGCTGATTTCCGAAAAGGCGGGACGCGCCGAGCAGGAATTGGAAGAACGCGCCGCCCTGGAACAGGAGCGGGAAGATGTCCGCCTGCAAAAGGAGCGTACTCTTCTTGAGCTGGCGCAAAACTTCGAGACCACGGTAGGCAATGTGGTCGGCAGCGTCGCTGCTGCAGCCACGCAATTGCAGGCCACCGCCGGTTCGATGGCCAGCGTCGCCGACCAGTCGAGCAGCCAGAGTACCCAGGTTGCAAAATCCATGGAGCAAGCCAGCGCGGGCGTTACCGCCGCGGCTGCCGCGTCGGACGAATTTGCCATGTCGATCGGCGAGATCAGCCGCCAGGCGGCCAATTCGGCTTCGCTCGCCCGCAAGGCAACCGAAGCGGCGGCAGATGCCGATGGAACAATTTCCGCCCTCTCCACTTCTGCCGATCAGGTCGGCAAGATCGTCGAACTGATCCAGTCGATCGCCCAGCGGACCAACCTGCTCGCGCTCAACGCCTCGATCGAAGCCGCGCGCGGCGGCGAGGCGGGCCGCGGCTTCGCGGTGGTGGCCAGCGAGGTCAAGGAACTGGCCAACCAGACCAGCCGCGCGACCGAGGAAGTCGCCGAACAGATCCGCACCATGCAGAACTCGACCGGTGCCAGCGTCGATGCGCTGCGCTCGATCGGCGAGCATATCAAGCAGCTCGAGACAACTGCGGTCTCGATCGCCAGCGCGGTCGATCAGCAATCGGTCGCGGGCCAGGATCTGGCGCGCAGCATCGATCTCGCGGCGCGGGCGTCGGGCGAAGTGTCCGCCAATATCGACCAGGTGCGCGAAAGCAGCCTCGTTACCGGGGCCGCCGCCAGCCAGGTGCTCAATTCATCGACGGAGCTCGAAGGGCAAGCCAGCGCGCTGCGCCATCAGGTCGGCTCGTTCCTTGAAAAGGTGCGGGCGGAAGCCTGACTTCCACCCGCAGCCCTCAACCGTTCATTCCCACCAGTGTGGCAGGCGGCGGGCATCGCCAGTGATCACCTCGTTCATTGTACGCGCATCGTAGAGCCGCCCGCCGATCATCACCCGTTCGATGTCGTCCGAATTACGGATATCCTGGGCCGGATCGGCCGTCAGCACTACCAAATCGGCCAGCTTGCCCGGCTCGATGCTGCCGATATCGCGATCCATCCCCAGCGAACGGGCAGATTCGATCGTGCCCGCTCGCAGCGCCTGCACGGGGCTCATCCCGCCGCGCACGAAGCTCCACAGCTCCCAATGCGCCGCGATCCCCGCCTGCTGGCCATGCGCGCCGATGCTGACCTTGACCCCGCGTTCGGCGAGCTTCTTCGCCTCGCGCGCCGAATTGTCGTCGACATAGGCCCAGTCGGGTGCCTTGGTGCGACGAGCGGTTTCCGCAAGCAGCATGCGTGGCGGGGTGTGCACGAGCAGCGGGTTCGCGAATACATCTGTCGCCTGTCGCCAATAGGGGTCGCCGGCTAACCCGCCATAAGTGACGGTCAAGGTCGGCGTGTAATTGGTCTGGCTCTGGCCGAAGAGCTGCAGCACATCCTCGTAGATCACATCGACCGGGAGGTTGTGTTCGAGCGTGGAATTGCCATCGGCGACGAGATTGATGTCCATACCGAACAGCGAACCGCCCTCCGCAACCACCAGCATGTTCTCGGCTCGGGCTGCGGCAACCACCTGCTGGCGCTGTTCGCGGCGCGGCTGGTTGTAGTTCTTCACCGATATGCCGCCCTGATCCTTGATCCGGCGGACATGGGCAAGCGCATCCTCGTAGCTGTCGATCCGCGCATAGACGCCCGGCGATTTGGCTCCGTAGATGATTTCCCCGGTCGAGAAGATGCGCGGCGCGAGCAAGGTGCCCACGCGTTGACGCTCGGACGCGGCGAAGATCGCGCTGGCGCTCGAGGAGGGATCGTGGACCGTGGTCACTCCCATCGCCAGTTCTTGCACCGCCGCCCAGTTCTGCTGCGGCACCAGATCGCCGGTACCCTGCGGACCATGGGCATGGGCATCGACGAGGCCAGGCATGATGGTCTTGCCGCTGGCGTCGATCACCGTGGCGCCCGCAGGCACCTGCGTGCTGGCCGAGGGGCCGACCGCGACGATCCGGTCGCCGCGGATGACCACCGTGCCGTTCTCGATCGCTCCCGCCCCGTCATCCGCCATGGTGAGGATGCGGGCATTGATAAGCGCGTAGGTCCCGGTGGGCTTGTCCGCCCGGACTGTGCGGGTCAGCGAAATGCCGGTTTCGGGCTGGGCGAATTCGGGCGCATCTTCGCCCGCCGGTACGGTCCGGAACATCGCCGCCGTGCTGGCGCGATAAAGCGTCGGGCCCATCGACCAGTAGAGCGTGTCGCCGCCATTGGCCCAGCCGATATAGTCGGCACCGCCCTGGCTGGCGCGCACCACGGGGAGCGAGCTCGCCTTCTCGCCCACGGTGACCGCCTGCCCGCCCGGCAGCAGCGGCATGGCGAAGACTTCGTAATTCTGGCGGAAGGCGACGTAATTGCCATCCGGTGCGACGCGGAAATCATTGGCGAGATCGCCTTCGGCGTGGACCCGAACCGCCTCGCCGTTGAGATCGGCGGAGAGCAGTTGCAGCTTGCCAGCCGAATTGCCCATCATGAAGATGCGGTCGTTCTCGGCACCGAACTGCGGCACACGGTTGCCGCGCGAGACGAGCTCGGGCGTGCCGCCCGAAACCGGCACGGTATAGACCCCGGCATTCTCGGAATATTCGGGCGAGGTCAGATAGCCGCCGGCGCGCTTCTCGAACACCAGCGTGCGACCGTCGGGCGAGAATTGCGGAACCGCATAATGGCCCCGCATGGAGGTGATGGTCCGCGCATTGCGCCCGCTGCTGTCCGAGACGACGAGTTCGCCAAGGCCTTCGTCGGTCCAGCGCACGAAGGCGATCCGCGCGCCATCACGCGACCAGGTCGGCCACAGTTCGAGCGCGTCGCCTTCGCCGGTCAGCCGCTGCGGAGTGCCGCCTGCGGCGTTCTGAACGTAGAGCTTGCCGAGGCTTTCGAACACGATCCGGCGGCCATCGGGCGAGAGCGCGGCGAATTTGGGAATCTTGCTCTCGAAACTGTCGGGCGCCACCGGAATGACCGGATGCGGCGCGTCGGCGACGCTGCGCGTGTCATCGACCTGGAAGGGGATGACCCGCGCTGCCCCGCCATCGAGTCCGATCCGGTTGAGCTTGCCGCCTGCCCAGAACACGATCTCGCGGCTGTCGGGGGTCCAGTCCATCAGCGGATAGACGCCATAGACCGCCCAGGTCTCCTGCATGTCGAGATCGAGGGTGTCGTAAATCATCCGTTCGACGCCGGTCGAAAGATCCTTGATCCACAATTGCGACTGATCCTTGTCGCGGCGGACGAAGGACAGGTATTTGCCATCGGGCGAAGGCTGCGGGCGGACCGAACCGCCATAGCCCGACACCGCAGTTGTCACCTCACCGGTGGCGATGTCGAACCGCTCGATCTCGAACAGGCTCTGGGTCGAGTCCTGTGCATATTCGAACACCGCGCCGGGCGACACGTTGCGCGTGTAGAAAATCGCTGTTCCATCTGCGGAATAGACGGGTTCGCCCAATTCCTTCTGCGCGGCTTCGTTCTGCCGCTCGACGAGTGCGACCCCGCCACCGCCAGAAACATGGTAGATCCAGACTTCGCCCGTGCCGGCGGAGCGCTGCGTGGTGAAATGCTTCTTCGCCGCGATATAGCGCCCGTCGGGGCTCCAGGTCGGCTGGTTGAGCAGACGGAAGTCTTCCTTGGTAACCTGCCTTTTGTCCGAACCATTGGCGTTCATGACCCAGATGTTGTCGGCCCCGCCGCGATCAGAGGTGAATGCGATGCGCTGGCCGTCGGGTGAAAAACGCGGCTGGATTTCCCAGGCTAGCCCTTCGGCGATGCGGGTCGGCGTACCGCCCGAGATCGGCATGGTGTAGATATCGCCAAGCAGCGAGAACGCGAGCGAGCGACCGTCGGGTGACACATCGACATCCATCCAGGTGCCCTCGTCGGTACGGATGGGCACCTCCCGCAGCGTTGCCCCGCGCGGCGCCGTAACGTCCCAAGGCTCCTCTTCAGCGGCGACGCCCGGCTGGGCCACTGCGGGAGCGGCCTGAACCGCCTCGCCCGTCCCCTCTTCGGGCAAGGCTTCATCGGCTTGCGACGCATCGACCTCCTGCTCCTCGACCGGATTGGGCGATGGTGGCGGTGCGTCGGATTGCGCGGCGGCGGCCTGCGCGAGAAACAGCGAAGCGAGGACGGATGCGACAGTGAATTTCATGGTTTGGCTCTCCCTGATCGGCGCCGGTTTAAGCGCACATCCGCGAGAGTCAAAGCCAGCCCGGTATTGTTATCCAAGGTGATCGGGCGGGCCGAGGGCGCGCCGGTTCACTTCGCCAGTGTCAGCGATATCCGGCGGTTGCGCGGATCGCTTGGATCAGCGCTGATCAACGGTTCGGTGTCGGCCACCCCCTCGATCCTTCGAAAGCGCTCGGTAGCGACCCCTTGTTGCATCAGCATCTGGCGGGTGGCTTCGGCGCGCCCGGCGGAGAGCGACCAATTGTTGACCCGCTTCGGATCGCGCCAGCGCAACGCATCGGTATGGCCGCGCACAGTGATCTTGCTGGGTTCGGGACCGATCGAGGTCGAAATGACCTGAAGCAGGTCACGCGCGTCGGAGGTGAGCGCGGTGGTGCCAAGCGAGAACATCGAGAAATCGGCATCGTCGACCAGATCGATACGGATACCCTGGGTCGTGTCGACCATCCGCACCTGACGCATCAATCGACGCAGCCGCTCCTCCTCGGCAATCTTGGCTTCCACCCGTTGCTCGATGCGCTTGATCATGGCTGCGCCTTCGCGCGGACCGCCAGTCGTATCGCGCGGGACGGTAAGGGTCTTGGTTCCCGTCTGTCCTGCGGCGTGCGGGTAACTGTCGACATCGGTCAACGACGATCCGCCCAGCAGACCATCGGACCCCGCGCTTTGTTCTTTGGTCTTGACCAGCGTCGGCGTGAAATAGTCGGCAAGGCCCTGACGCTGGTCCTCGGTGGTCGCGCCGAGCAACCACAGCAACAGGAAGAACGCCATCATCGCGGTGACGAAATCGGCATAGGCGACTTTCCAGGCGCCGCCATGGTGCCCCGCCGCGACGATGGTGACTTTCTTGACGATGATCGGGGTGGGATCGTTGCGACCCGCCTTGGTGGCCATGTCAGCGGCCTCGCAAGGCGTCGAGCAGTTCGGTCAGTTCAGGTCGCACTGCATGACCGAGGCCCGATCTGGCCGATTCCACTACCAGCGGCTGCGGATGACCGTAGAGCGAAGCGATAATGACCTGCTTAACCGCATGGAAGATCATCTCGTCCTGTTCGAGCACCTGCTTCAACCGGCCTGCCAGAGGGCCGACGATGCCATAGGCCAGCAGTACGCCGAGAAAGGTTCCGACCAGCGCCGCGCCAATCATCTTGCCGAGAACTTCGGGCGGTTCGTTGATCGAGCCCATCGTCTTGACCACGCCGAGCACCGCCGCGACGATACCCAGTGCGGGCAAGGCGTCGGCGAGCGATTCCAGCGCATGCTGCGGCTCGTGCAATTCGTGGAAATGCGTCTTCATCGCATTGTCCATCACTTCCTCGACCGCATGCGTTTCGAGCGTGCCCGAGGAGACCACCAACAGCGTGAGCGTATCGCTGATCAGACCGATCAGCGGTTTGTTGTTGAGCAGGCCGGGATAGGCACTGAAGATGGTCGAGTCGGCAGGATTCTCGAGATGACTTTCGAGCGCTACCGGTCCGTCGTTCTTGAGAGTCTTCATCAACTGCGTGGTGAGAGCGATCGCGTCGATATGATCCTGCTTGGTGTGCTTGGGTCCCTTGAAGATCTTGCCGAAGGCCCTGCCGATCGCCTTCAATCCGTCCATCGAATTGCCGGCGACCATCGCCCCGATGGCGGCGCCGCCAATGATCAGCATCTCGAACGGCATCGCCGCCATAACCGGACCGAGCGCACCGCCGCTGAGCGTGAACCCGCCGAAAACCATGACGAGCAGAACGATGATTCCGATGATCGCGAACATTGACTAATTACTCCAGCTGATTGCGCGATCAGCGCAACATCGAGAACAGGGACAGATTGGCGAGACGGACGAAGCTGGCCTGGGTCGCTTCAAGCACGGTGAGCGTTTCCTGGAGCCGGCTCATGGTGACGGCAATATCCGCGCCGCCCACATCGGCGCGCTCCTCGGCGACGCGTTCGGCATTGTTCTCGCGCCTTTCGGTCATGAGATCGACCCAGTTGAGCCGCGCACCGATCACTGTCTGTGAAGTAGTGACCTTTGCCAGCCCGGCGTCGAGCGATGCCAGCGCATCCGAGCTTGCCTGCATGGCAGTGCCGCCCCCCGTCGTCAGCGCTGCGGCCAGGTTGCCGAGCACGCTGAATATGTCGGTCGGACCATCGGCGGTTTCGAATTCGAAGACTTCGGGGCCGGTGAGACCCGGGACGACCGACTGACCCTCGCCGATTTCGAGGGGGTCCACAGCCGCGGTACCGACGAATTGTGCAGTCACTCCGTCATCGACATAGGCCGCGCCGGTAGCCTGGCCGCCGAGCAGGGCATGGCCGGCGATATTGCGGCTGTTCGCCAGCAGAATAAGGTTCTCGCGCAGCCCCTTTATTTCAATCCCGATGGCTGCGCGCTGTTCGTCGCTCAGCGTGGGCGCGGTCCCCTGCACCGCCAGTTCACGTGCGCGGATCACCAGATCGGCGATCGAACCCAGCGACTGGTCGGCCAGCTTGAGATCCGCCTCGGCGAGCTGCGAATTGCGGGTGTCGACCGTCGCCATGCGTTCGCTGCGCGCCAGCATCCGCAGCCGCGCGGCGGCGACCGGATCGTCGGAGGACCGCTCGATCCGGTCGCCCGTACCGATCTGCTGCTGCAGCGTTTCGGCGCGCGCGCGCAACACTCCGATCTGCTGTGTGCTGCGCTCGAAGAAGGCACCCGTGCTCAGATTGATCATCGCCCGATCCCCAGAAGAGTATCGAAAATATCGCTCGCCACCTGCATGGCGCGGCCAGAAGCCTGGAAGGCCTGCTGGAAGCGGATGAGGTTGGTGGCTTCGGTGTCGAGGTTGACGCTCGATTGCTGCTCCAGCGACACGCGCGCCGAAGACGCGATCGTCTCGAGCGCGCTCTGCGTCACATTGCGCCCCGCCACGGTGCTCGACACATCGAACAACAGGCTGCTGAGCTGCTGCGCCGGATTCTCGGTCGCGAGCGCCTGGCGCAAATTTGCCAGGTTTTGCGTATCGCGGCTGCCAGCCCCGGAACCTGCCGGCGCGGTGGCGATGCCCTGCCCGCTCGTCAGGACCACTCTGAGGGTAGCCGCGGTGGTCCCTGCGAACAGCGGCTGCCCGGGCGAACCGTCGTAGCCGACGCCGGCCGCCTGCGCCGCATTGACCGTATTGGCCAGGCCGTTCGCCAATGCGTCCAGCCGGTTGCGCGTCGCCGCGAGCGTGGTGAGTGCGAGTCCGGCACCGGCCAGACTGCCCGATCCCGGATTGGTCGCCTGGCCGTCGACCGCAAAGCTCAAGGTTCCGTCGGCTGCCTGGGTCGAGGAGAGCACACCCGAGGCGCCGCCCTGCACGAAGCTGCGTGCCGGCGTCGAGCCCAGCGAGACGGCTACCGTGCCGTCGCTGGCGAAAGACGTGGTGACCGAGCTGAATCCGGCAAGCCGCTCGAGCAGCTGGTCGCGCTGATCGAGCAGTGCGGCGCGATCGCTGCTGCCGCTCCCGGCGCGGGTCAGCCGCAGGTTCACCCGCGCGAGCTCGCCGCCGATGATATTGGCTTCTTTGACCTGCGCATCGGCATCGAAGCGCAGGCCATCGCCGGCGGAATCGAACCCGGTCGCGGTGATCTGGAACTTGCTCGCCATGGTCGTCGCTTCGGCAAGCGCCGCCGCCCGGCGCGAGGGATCGGAAGGATCGCCCGCAAGCTGCTGCAGCGAAGCCTCGAACTCGACGATCGAAGTGAAGATGCCCGACTGTTCGAGCGCGCTTTCGATATTGCGCAGGCCCGACAATTCGGTGTTGGCGCGCCGGAGATCGCCATCGGTCCGGCGCACTTCGCCCTGCAGGAAGGGGTCGGCATTGCGGCTGATTTCCGCGATTCGCGCGCCCGATAGCGAAATGTCGCCATTGCGCCCCGCCCCGCCCGACGCGGAGAGCTCCTCGATCCGCAGGCTGCGCCGCACATAGCCATCGCTCGAAGCGTTGGCGATGTTCTGCGCGGTGACGTCGAGCGCCCCGCGGGCGGCGCGGGCACCGCTGGCCGCGATCGAAAGCATGTCGGAGGCCATTAGTCGTTACCCTGCGGCAGGAAGCGCTCGAGCTGCTGCTCGATCGCTGCGGCAAAGCCGAACTGGCCCGATTGCGCAGTGATTTCCGCGAACCGCGCATCGCGCATCTCGTGGAAGGTGTCGTCGCTCTCGCCGCCGAACAGATCGTTGCCGCCGAAGTCGACGCTGCGCGCGCTGGCCAGCAGCTGGCGCAGCAGGATCGCCTCGAACTGCTGCGCCGTTTCGCGCAGCTCGGTACGGGCCAGATCGGCCTCGCTCTGCGCCTTGACCGGCGTATGCGGCGCCTGCGGACCGCTGATATGGATAGCCGGGACCGTCATATGATCTCCAGTTCCGCGTTGAGCGAACCCGCCTGTTTGAGCGCCTCGAGGATGGCGACCAGATCCGCCGGGCTGGCACCCAGCGCGTTCAGCGCGTCGACCACTTCGGCGAGCGACGCCGCCGGTCCGACCTGTGTCACGACGTTGTCGACCTGGGTGGCGGTGATTTCGGTGTTCTGTTCGACCGCGGTGCGACCGTTCGCGAAGGGCTCGGGCTGGACTACCAGCGGGTCCTCGTCGATCCGCACCACCAAGCTGCCATGACTGATCGCGGCAGGAGACAGGCGGACCGCGCTCGAGATCACGATCGTGCCGGTGCGGCTGTTGATGACGACCTTCGCCGCGCGCTCTGCGGGCTGGATATTGAGCATCTCGATTTGGGCCATGATCTCGGCGCGCGAATTGGCACCGGGCGGCAGGAAGAGCGCGAGAGTCACGCCATCCTCGATCTGGGCCATGCCCGGATAGACGGAGTTGACGGCATCGCGCACGCGCGAGATGGTGAGGAAATCCGCGCGGTAGAGGTTCCAGCGCAGGACCTCGGAGAAGTCGAAATTGCTGGCGACCGCCTGCTCGACGGTCGCTCCGTCGGCGATGCGGCCCACGGTCGGCACGTTGACGGTCAGCTTGGATCCGTCCCTGCCCGAAACGCCGAGCCCGCCCACGGCCAGATTGCCCTGCGCCATGGCGTAGATCTGCCCGTCCGCACCGTAGAGCGGGGTAAGCACCAGTGCCCCGCCGCGCAGCGACTTGGCCTTGCCCATGGTCGAGACGGTAACCGCAAGACGCTGCCCGGGCTTGGCGAAGGCGGGCAGTTCTGCGGTAATGATCACCGCCGCCGCGTTTTTGAGCGCCGGGTTGACGCCTGGCGCGAGCTGCAGGCCCAACCGTCCTGAAACGCCGCGCATGGCCTGCGTCAGGTAGGCGAAATTGTCGTCGCCCGATCCGTCGAGGCCGACAACGATGCCGTAGCCGGTCAACTGGTTCGAGCGGACAGACTGGAACTGGCCGAGATCGCGAACGCGCTCGGCTGCGGCCGGAACCGGCAGCAGCGCGAGCAGCGCGGCAAAGAGAAGAGCGAGGCGGCGGATCATGATGGGCATTCCCTGTTAAAAAGGCGAGATCGCGCCGAAGAAGCGAGACAGCCAGCCTTCGCGGCTCGCACGCTGGACCGAGCCAGCTCCCGAATAGGAGAAGCGCGCATCGGCCACGCGGATCGACAGGATCCGGTTGTCCTGATCGATATCGGAAAGCCGGATGATGCCCGCGAGCTGGACCCATTCCTCGCCCTGGCTCAGCCCCATGAGTTTTTCCCCCCGTATCAGGGCCGTGCCGTTGGGACGGACCTCGGCGATGGTGACGGTGAGATCGGCTCGGATCGAACTCGCCTGCGATGCATTGCCCGAACCATTGAACGACCCCCCGCCCGAGGCATTAAGGTCGGCATCGTCGATTCCGACGAAGCGCGGCAGCGACAATCCGATGTTTGCTTCGCGATCGGTCGAGCCGCTGGTCGATTTGGTGGTCTGTGTCCGCTCGACCAGCACCACCGTGACGAGGTCGCCGACCTGCGACGCGCGATTGCCGTTGTAGAGCGGGGCATAGCCCTGGTTGACGCGAAAGATCGCGCCATCGGCGGGTTGCGCCTGCTGCTGAACCGGTGGGGGCGGCAGCGCGGCAGCGAAGCCCTCGGGCCTTGCCCCCCCGGTCCCGCAGGCACCGCACATCAGCGCGAGCGGCAGGGCGAGTGCGAGAGATTTCATGGCGGTCATCCTCACAGCGTCTGGTTGGCGTTACGCAGCATCTCGTCGACGGCCGAGACCATCTTCGAGCTGATTTCGTAGGCGCGCTGGGTCTCGATCATCGAAACCAGCTCCTCGACGATGTTGACGTTGGAAGATTCCAGCATTCCCTGACGGATATTGCCGCGACCGTTCTCGCCCCCGGGAGCCAGTTCGGCCGCGCCGCTCGCAGCCGTCTCGACCAGGAAGTTGTCGCCGATGGCCTGCAGGCCGGAAGGATTGGTGAAGCGCGCGACCTGAATCTGGCCGAGCTCGGCGGGTTCGGCCTCGCCCGCTAGCGTCGCCGACACGGTGCCGTCGGGAGCGACCGCAATCGCGGTCGCGCCTTCGGGGATGGTGATCGCCGGCTGCACCGCGAAGCCCTGCTGGGTGACCAACTGCCCCTCTGCCGAAACCGTGAAATTTCCCGCCCGCGTATAGGCGGTGCGGCCGCCGGGCATCTCGATCTGGAAATAACCGTCAGCATCGAGCGCGAGGTCGAACGCATTTCCGGTCGTCGCGAGAGCGCCCTGAGTCATGATCTGGCTGGTCGACTGGACTGCCACGCCGGTGCCCAGGTTGAGCCCGGTGGCATAGGCGGTCTCGCCGGAGGAGCGCTGGCCTGCGACGCGCGTATCCTGATAGGCGAGCGTCGCGAAGTTGGCGCGGTCGCGCTTGAAGCCGGTGGTGCCGACGTTGGCGAGATTGTTCGCGATGACCCGCATCCGCGCGTCCTGCGCCTCGAGTCCGGTCCGAGCGACCTGGAGAGCTGAAGTGGGCATGTGCTGGATCCCTTTCGTGGATTAGCCGAGGCGCATCAATTGCGCGCCGCTTTCGTCGATTTCGCGGGCCGTCGCGATCATCTTGCTGCGCATCGCGAAGAGGCGTTGCGCATCGATCATTTCGACCAGAACTTCGGTGGTGCTGACGTTGGATTGTTCGAGCGCGCCCACCTGGACGGTGGCGGTCTCGTCGAGCGGCAGCACACCACCGCCCTCGACCCGGAACAGCCCGTCGAGACCCTTCTGGATCGGTGAACCCTGCCAGCCGGCCAGTTTGATCCGCCCGATTTCGGCAGGCGGCTGGTCGGGCACGGCCGGGTCTGTGATGGTGATCGTTCCGTCGGGCGAGATTGCCGGAATGCCGGTGGGCGGAACCGTAATCGGCCCGTTATCTCCCATCACCGGGCGCCCCTCGCCATTGACCAGCAGGCCGGTCGCCGAGATCGAGAGATCGCCGCGCCGCGTGTAGGCTTCGGTGCCATCCTGCGCCTGGACCGCCATCAGCGCGTCGGTCTTGATCGCGAGATCGAGCGAACGCCCGGTCTCGATGATCTCGCCCGCCGTCATATCCGCACCGCGCACCCAGGCGGTCTGCATCGCCCGAGCCTCGTTGGGGAGGCCCTCGATGGTGACCGCGCGCGCATCGACCAGTTCGGCACGAAACCCGAGCGTGTTGGCGTTCGCCATATTGCTCGCGATGACGCGCTGGCTGTCCATCGATGCCCGCATGCCCGAAAGCGCAGTGTGGATGAGGCGGTCCATGGCGATCAGCTCCGCAGGTTGATGACGGTCTGCGAAATCTGCGTCGCGGTATCGATTGCCTTGGCGTTCGCCTGGAAATTGCGCTGAGCGGTGATCAGTCCGACGAGCTCCTCGGCGATGTCGACATTCGAACGCTCGAGCGCACCCGAAAGCAGCGAACCATACTGGCCGGTGCCAGGCGAACCATAGCTCGCCACACCCGACAGGCCGGTGCTCTCCCAATTGGACGAGCCGACGCGCTTGAGGCCGGTCGGGGCGATGAAGCCTGCAATCGCGACGCTACCGATCGGCTCGACCGAGCCATCGGCATAGGACACGTTGACCAAACCCTCGTTGGAGACGGTGACGCCGGCGAATTCCGCCCCGGCGGCATTGGCCGAGGGAATGACGGCATCGATCAGCGCATTCGAGGTGACGGTGCCGTTGGCATCGGTCGGGAACAGCTGCAGGCGGTTGCCCTTGCTGTCGGCGATATGCCCGCTGCCGGTAATCGAGAAAGATCCCGACCGCGTATAGAGCGTCGCACCGTCGCCCGAGGAACGGGTGGTGAAAAAGCCGTCTCCGGTGAGCGCGAGATCGAGCGCCGAGCCGGTCTGTTCGACCGGACCGAGCGCGAAGTTCTGGTTGATCGCCTCGAGCGAGGAACCGATGCCTTGGATCATCTTCGGATTGGTCAGCGCGGAACCGGCGACGAGCTCGGAGAATTGCGCACGGCTGCGTTTGAAGCCGTAGGTTTCCGAGTTGGCGATGTTGTGCGAAATCACGCCGAGCGAGGTCTGCGCGTTCTTCATGCCGTTGAGCGAGGTATAGAAGGACATCAATTTTCTCCGTTGCGAAGGTCGTTGGCGGATTCGGTCGAAACGATCAGTCGATCGAGCTTGTCGGCGATCCGTTCGAGCATGGAATTGGTCTCGGCGGTGCCGGCGAGCGAGGAGAACTGCGCCATCTGCGCGAGCATCTCCTTGTTATCGACCGGATCCATCGGATCCTGCTGCTGCATCTGGACGGTGAGCAGACGGAGAAAATCCCCCTGCCCCAGCTGGTCCATGCCGCGTCCGGCGACGGGTGCGTTGGAAGCAGCCGGCTGGTTGGTGACTGGTGTGATCATTTCATCCTCATCGTTTCGAGCATCAATTGCTTGGCGGTCGAGAGAGCCTCGACCATGTTGCGATACTGGCGGGATGCTTCGAGCATCTCGACCATCTCGGCGTTCTCATCGACCGGTGCTTCCCAGACGTCGCCATTCTCGTCGGCGAGCGGGTGGCCGGGATCGTGGCGACGGATCGGAGCGACATCCTCGCGCACGACGCCATCGACGCGAACCGAGGACAGACCGCTGGCGCGATCGAGTTCCTGCGCAAAGACGGCGCGCATGGGGCGGTAGGCCGCCTCCTCGCTGCCCGCGACCGACCCGGCATTGGCCAGGTTCGACGCCGCGGTGTTCATCCGCACGAGCTGCGCGGACATCGCGCGGTGACCTACTTCGAAGAGAGATGTCGGACCGGCCATGATCAATCCCCCCTGATCGCGCGGGTAAGCGTCTCGACCCGCCCGCGCAGGAAACCCAGCGTGGCCGAATAGGCGACCGCGTTCTCCGCGAAGGCAGCCTGTTCGGTCGACATCTCGACCGTGTTGCCGTCGAGGCTTGCCATGGTGGGGATGCGATAGCTGACGGCTGAGCCTGCCGCCCGTTCGCTGTCGACCCCGCCCAGCCGCGCTTCGAGCGCCGCCGCGAAATCGATGTCGCGCGCCTTGTAATTGGGCGTCGCCGCGTTCGCGATATTCGAACCGAGCACACCCATGCGCTGCGACCTGATCTCCAGCGCTGCACCGTGAATGCCGAACAAACCTTCGCTCATGAGAGCCTCCGCAAAAAATTACGGAAACGGTATAGCAAGTGGCGTGCCAAACTCACTCGAAGCGACCGGAACCGCAGATTGCGGCAAACTGCGGCAAGCTTCTGCCGGTCGGCGGCAAAGTTCTTCCCGGGGGTAAAGCGGGCTTCGGGCCGGTCGTTCTTCGATGCGAGGAGTAGCCGAACCAATGCTGGAAAACTGGATCGATCCCGTCGCGATCGCCATCGTCTTCATGGGAACCGTGGCGGCAACGCTGCTACGCTGCGGCTTTGCCGATATGCGGTTGGCGCTGGCTGCCGTCCGCGGCATGTTCGGTCCCGCCTTCGACGTATCCAAGGCCAAGGCCGAACTTTCCAAACAGGTCCGCGAGATCGCCGACGACGGCTTCGTCCGTGCCGAACCGCATCATATCGGCGATGTCGAATTCGACAGCATTACCGATATCATGATCGGCCAGCGTTCGATCCAATCGATCCACGGTGCGCATCAGAGCTATAAGCAAAGACGGCTCGACACCGCACAACGCGCCGCGCGGACCTTCGAAAGCGCGGCCGAGCTCGCTCCGGTCTTGGGCCTGGCCGGCACGCTGTTCGCGCTCGGGCAGGCGCCCGGTGCGACACCGGAGGGCGACAGCCTGGTCGACGCGATCGCAATGGCGGTGGTCACCACGCTTTACGGCCTGGTGGCCGCCAATTTCCTTTTCGCCCCCATCGCTGCGGCCATCGCTCGCCGAGCGGGGCAGGAAGAACGCGACCGCGACGAGGTTCTCGAATGGCTCGCCGAGGGCGTGCGCAAGACCGGCGGTGCATCCCCGGTCGAAAGCCCCCCGCAGGTGGCGGCATGATCGTGCGTCTCGGGTCGGGCTGGCAGACGGTCACCGCGGACCTCGCGCTGATCCTGTTTCTCATCACTGCGCAGGCGAGCCGCGATACCCCTGCCGCGCCGCAGGAGTCCGAACTTGCCTCGACGGCGATGACGGATGGCGGCGGCGCCGGGCTGGCGATCTATCGCCCGGGGCCGGAAACGGATCTCGGCGAATGGCTCGAAACGACCCTGACCGACGACCGGCAGGGCGCGACCGTGCTAATGCGCTACCCTTCCGGAGGGCGGGAAGCCGCGTTCCGCGCCGGATCCGACCTGCTCGAGGAAATCGAGAAACAGGGTTCGGCGGCCCGCCTCGTGCTCGAACCGGGCGCCCGCGCCGAGAGCATGGTGCTGATCGGCTACGAGGGCGATCCGGACGATGGCACAATTCTTGCTGAGGGAGGTTAAACCTCTCACGACCAAGGAAACGCCATGCGCCAGTTTGTTGCTCTCGGATTGATCGGCTCCGCCCTGTTCGCCACGGCGGCAGTCGCAGCCACCACCGATCTCGACATGATCGACCGCGCGGTGGTCGATTTCACCGGTTCCCAGATCGGCCAGCCGGGCGGTGCTAGACTTCCGGTCGATCGCCGCCTCAAGCTTTCTCCGTGCCGCACGCCGCTCGACCTGTCCTGGTTCGGGCGCGACCAGCGCTCTGTCCAGGTCGCCTGCCCCACCGCGGGCTGGAAGATCTATGTCGCGGTCGATGGCGGCGCCGTGGGCAACTCGCGCGGGGCGCCCGCCCCTTCCGAAATGCTGGTTCGCCGCGGCGAATCCGTCAGCATCCTCGTACGCGGCAAGGGGTTCACCCTGACGCGTCAGGGCGAAGCGGCCGAAGACGGCGCGCAGGGCGAATGGATCCAGGTGCGCGCCGACGGCAAGCGCAGCGAAACCCTGCGCGCGATGGTGATCCGCCCGGGCCAGGTCGGCATCCAATTGCCCTAGACGGCAAAATTTGTTGCCGGGCGGTTAAATCCGCGCAGCATCCGCCGTTCTACATATCGACCAGATAGTGGAGCGAAACGATGCGTATTGTCGGATTGCCGGAAATTGTAGGATCGGTGCAGCGCGCGAGCGCAACCGTTGCGCCTGCGCAGCGGATCTCTGCTTCGCAGAAGGCTGCCGCCGAGACGCGCGAATCCGAGGCTCCGGTATCCACCGCGCGGGTCACCGCAGGCGAGCACCCCGTCGATCACGATCGCGTCGCCGAGATCCGCAAGGCTCTCGCAGACGACCGCTATCCCCTCATTCCTGCCGAAATCGCCGATGCGATCATCGCCGCCGGCCTCTACGGGACGATCAGCAAATGACACTGACCTCCAGCCCGATTGCCACATTGCGGCAAATGGTTGCCCTGCTCGAAGGCGAACGGCAGGCGCTTGCCGCCCTCGATCTCGACGGGATCGTCCAGTCCACCACCGGCAAGCTCGATCTGTGCGCCAAGCTCGAAGCGGTTCAACGCGAGCAGCTCGACGAGGAATGCCTCGGCGCGCTCGACGCGGTCCGGCGGCTCAACGAGATCAACCGCCGCCTGCGCAACCTCATCGCCTCCAACGTCCAGAACCGCCTCGGCACGCTGACCAACACCAGCGAAGCCTACACCGCCCTGCCGCGCAGGAGCGGGGGCGTGGCGCTCGCCTGACGCCAGAACCGGCCCGGCCAGACCAGCGGGTTTGGCACGGACCTTGCTAAACATCCGGGAAGGCAATCCCCGGAGGTTTCGTGCCAACCGTCAATTCCGTTCAGAACACAGAGGTGCAGGCTGCCATCGCGCGCGCTTCGGTGCGCACGGGGGTCGACTTCGACTATCTCCTGGCGCAGGCCAAGCTGGAATCCGGCCTCGATCCGCGCGCCAAGGCTGCCACCTCCAGCGCCACCGGCCTTTATCAGTTCATCGATTCCACCTGGACGCGCATGGTCGACCGCCATGGGGCGAAGCACGGCATGGAATGGGCCGACCAGGCGATCGGGGCCGGCGGTCGGATCGCCGATCCCGCCACCCGCGCGCAGGTGATGTCACTGCGCTACGATGCCGACGCCTCTTCGCTGATGGCCGCCGAACTCGCCCGCGAGAACACAGATGGGCTGCGCGTCACTCTGGGCCGCGAACCCGAACCCGCCGAGCTCTATCTCGCGCATTTCCTGGGTCTGGGCGGAGCGCAGAAATTTCTCGGCGCCCTTGGTGCCAATCCCGACCAGTCGGCGGTGGCGCTGATGCCCCAGCCGGCGCGCGCCAACCGTCCGATCTTCTACGACGGCGGCCGCGCACGATCGGTCGGCGAAGTCATGAGCGTGATGCGCGACAAGGTCGCCTCGGCCTATGGCGACAGCCCGATGCCTGCAGGGGTGACCGGGCCTGCTGGACCGACAGGCGCTCCCGAACGCTTCGCGGCCTTCGCCGCCCAGGGCAATTTCGGCTCGCGCGGCTTTTCGGGCGGGGCTATGTCCTCCCCCGCGCTGCCAGGCCCCGCGTCGCGGCCCTCTATGTCAGAAACGCTCAAATCCACATTCGGCGGCGCCGGTGCCCCGATGGGAGGCCGCGCGAGTGAGACCATCGCCACGGCATATGGCAAGTTGAAGGCGTTCGGCCTGTGAACGCGCGCCAGATTTTCAGCCCCGCGCTTGCCCTGCCGATCGGCATTCTCACGATCATCCTGTTGATGATCATGCCCATCCCGGTGATCCTGCTCGACCTGTTCTTCGTGCTCAATATCGCGCTGTCGGTCTCGGTGCTGATGGCGGCAATGAACGCGCAGAAGCCGCTCGACTTCTCGTCTTTCCCTTCGGTCCTCCTTTTCGCCACGCTGCTGCGGCTGGCGCTCAACGTCGCCTCCACCCGCATCGTGCTGCTCAACGGGCACGAGGGCGAAGCCGCCGCAGGGATGGTGATCGAGGCCTTCGGCGCTTTCCTGATCGGCGGCAATTTCACCGTCGGCATCTTCGTCTTCCTGATCCTGATGATCATCAACCTGATGGTGGTCACCAAGGGCGCGGGCCGCGTCTCCGAAGTCTCCGCGCGATTCACCCTCGACGCGCTGCCCGGCAAACAGATGGCGATCGACGCCGATCTCGCCGCAGGCCTGCTCACCGCCGACGAGGCCAAGGCGCGCCGCCGCGAGATCGCCACCGAGGCCGATTTCTACGGCTCGATGGATGGTGCCAGCAAGTTCGTGAAGGGCGATGCCGTCGCGGCGTTGCTGATCCTGTTCATCAACATCATCGCCGGGCTGGTGCTCGGGATGACCACCCACGGTCTGTCAATGGGCGAGGCCGGGCAATTTTACATCACACTCGCTATCGGCGACGCGCTGGTCGCTTCGGTGCCCGCGCTGCTGCTCTCCATCGCCGCCGCGGTCATCGTCACTCGGGTTTCCGACACGCGCGATCTCACCGGCCAGATCGGCGGCCAGCTGGCCGATCCCAAGATCTGGTTGCCGGTCGCCTGCATCCTGTTCGCCATCGGCTGCATCCCCGCGATGCCGCAGGCGATCTTCCTGCCGCTTGCCGGCGGTGCCTTCATGCTCTGGCGGACGCTCAAGAACCGGCGCGAGGCGGTGGCGAATTTCATCGAACCCGTCGCCGCGCCCGACCCTTCCAAAATCTCGATCGACGACGTCACCGACCAGACCATGGTCACGATCCAGCTTGGCTACGGCCTGATCCATCTCACCGACGAGCGTCACGGAGCGACACTTATCGCGCGCCTGACCGGCCTGCGCCGCCAGATGTGCCAGGCCTTCGGGTTCGTGGTCCCGCCCTTCCGGATCGAGGACACGTTCGAAATCGACCCGGAGGGCTATCGCATCACGCTGGGCGGCACCCCGATCGCCAGCGGCAAGCTCAAGCCAGGCTCCCTGCTCGCCATCGACACCGGCGAAGTGATGCATTCGCACGCGGTCCCGGGCGAGGCCACGGTCGATCCCAGCTTCGGCTGCCCGGCGCTGTGGATCGATGCCGGCTCGCGCGACCTCGCGGTGGCCGAAGGCTATCTCGTGGTCGATCCCGAAAGCGTCATCGCCACCCAGCTTCACCAGCTGCTCGCGACGCGGGCGCAGGATCTGCTTGGCCCCGACCAGGTTCGCGATCTCGTCGATCACCTGCGCGGACGTCACGGCCAGCTGATCGAGACGATCACGCCACAACCGCTCTCGCTCGCCGCGGTGACGCGGGTGCTCAAAGCGCTGCTCGCCGATGGAATTTCGCTGCGCCACGCGCTGCCGATCTTCTCCAGCCTCTCGCTCGCCGCGCAGCAGACGAATGAGCACACTCGCCTGATCGACATCATCCGCGCCGATCTGGGTTCCATGCTGCTGGGCGATACTTGCGGACCCCATACCAAGCTGCCGGTGATCACCCTCGCGGCGCAACTCGAGGAGATGGTCGTGAACGGAATGCAAGACCCCGCAACTGGCGAACTCGTGATCGAGCCCGACCTGGGGCGCTCGATCGGCGAAAGAATCGCGGCGATCATCGCGGCACGCGAACCGGGCTCTACCCAGCCTGCGCTGATCGTCCAGCCACGCGCGCGCCGGGCCCTCGCCGCGCTGCTCAAGATGCGCGCGCCGGGCTGCACCGTACTGTCCATTACCGAACTCCCGCCCACACAACCGATCGAGGTGATCGCGGTCGTCGGCGGCGAAACCCATGAAGAACCCGCGGCACTTGGCCATGACACGGAGGCTCTCGCGGCATGAAACACGACCATTCGAACTTCAACGCGCGCCGCGCCTATACCAGCGGCATCGACGACCGGGTCGCGCAATTCCTACCCATGGTGCGCAAGCTGGCGTGGTACTATGGGAGTAGCTGCAGCGGTTCGATCGATATCGACGATCTGATGCAGTCCGGGCTGATCGCGCTGACCGAATGCGCGCAACGTCACGACCGGCCCAGCGACGACGGCTTTGCCGCCTATGCCAAGATGCGGGTGCGCGGCGCGATGATCGACCTGTTGCGATCGCAATCGCATCACACGCGGGGAGCACTGCAGATGCGGCGCAAGCTGGAGCAGGCGACCGACAGTCTACGTGCCGAACTGGGGCGCGAACCCTCGGCAGCCGAACTGGCGCGGGCAGTTCATGTCTCGCTGGAAGAACTGCACGACATCCGTCGCCAGCTCTACACCTCGATGAGCTCGATCGAGGATTGCTATTCCGACAGCGACCCAGCGTTCCGGTCGGAAGATCCCGATGCCGAAGCGAACCTGCTGCAGGTCGAGGACCACGCCGGCCTGGCGCAGGCGATCGCCGCCCTGCCCGAGCGGTTGCAGCTCGTCGTGAAGCTTCATTTCGTCGAAGAGCTCAATCTGACCGAGATTGCCGCAGTCCTGGAAGTGAGCGTCCCACGCGTCCACCAGCTCAAGTCGGCCGCGCTGGAAAAGCTTCGCCTGACCATCGCGGCGGCACATCGCGATTGAGGACCCGAGTGTCTACGCGCTAGCCGGCGGCCTGCTGAACCAGCTCTTCATACCGGTCATCGCAGGCAATCCCCAGCGTGGCATTGTCCTGATGCGTCGAATTCTCCGCCGCTAGACCGAATGCGTCGCCCTCGACCGCGATCCGGATCGCCTGGGCTGCGGTGCGCACCTCCAGCCGAGCCATGAGACTGGCGCGATGCGCCTCAACGGTGCGCGGGCTGATCCCGAGGTGGCGGGCGATCGCCTTGCTCGTGCCGTGATCGAGCATGCAGGCGAGAATTTCGCGTTCGCGATTGCTCAGCGCTTCGAGCATTTTGCGCGCCGCGGTGGACCGCTGTTGCTTGGCGAATTTGGCTGCGAAGGCGCTTTTGAGCTTGTCGTATTCGCGGCGGAATTCGACGGCCTTCAGCGGGTAGGTGACATAGGACGCGACACCCGATTGCATTGCCCTGACGATCCGGGCGGTTTCCGGCTCGTCGCTATAGGCGATGACCGGCAGCCAGGTCTCGCGCTCGAGCCTCTGGATCAGCTCGAAAACCCCCTCGCCCTGGTCGTGGACGAGTATGAACCCCTGCGAAGGCATGAACTGGAGGAGCTCGTCGATCGAATCGAACGGTTCGGGGTGGATATTCTCGCCCGCCAGAAGCCGGCAAATTTGCGCGCGTCGCATTGCGTCGTCATCGACGACGTACACTTTCGACATCTATGAAACGCCCCCGACTACCAAGCTCAAAAATGCGACGCCTACGCAATAGGTCTTTTTTTCAGCATATTATCTCAAACAACTTCGCACTCGGAAGCCACTTGTCGAAGACGGTTGATCATCTTCGTTAGCAAGCGTTAGCCCAATCGATTCACGCACCGCAATCGAAAAGTTTCTAATCGAGATTTATTTTCATCTCAGGCGAATTTGGTCGCCTGCATCGCTGTGGCGATTTCGCGAAAATCCTGTTTCATGGCGGCGATATTCGCAAGGTCAGTTTCACGAACCGAGTCGAGCAGCGAGACCTTGGCGGCGCCATAAAATTGCAACAGGTTGGCCGCCATCGCGGCGTCGCGATCGATCCCCAGTTCCAGCGCGGTCAGCGCAGTCACGCAGCGGGTTATCGCCTTGCTGCGCGCTGCCCGATCGCCTCGCGCCTCGGCGATTTCGAGCGCGCCGAGATTGGCGATCAGGTCTTCGATGCAGAAAATCACCAGGTCGTCGCGACTGCCGCCCATCAGGCGAGCGTCGAAATTGGCCTCGCGATAGGCGTCGGCGGGTTGGGAGCGGGCCAGCATGTCAGTTCCCTTGCGCGTTCCACACGTCGATCTGCGACTGGAGGAAGGACAGCGTCGATTTGGAGGCGGCGACGCGGCTGTCGGCCTGGGCGAAACGCGCGACCATGCTGGCGCGCAGGGTTTCCTGCTGTTCGGCCAGCTTGGTCAGGTCGCTCGAAATCTGCTGCGACTGCGACTGGTAGCGCACGATCGATCCGGCGAGCGAACCGGGGTCGCTCGAAACGCTGCTCGATCGGGCCAGTTTGTCGATTGTCGAGTAGACACCGTGGATCCCGGTGGTGAACATGGCCGCCACCCCCGCGGGGTCGCGCGCAAGCGCCTGGGTGAGCTTGGTGTTGTCGAAGCGAAAGCTGCCGTCGCGCTCGATCGCCAGCCCGAGTTCCGCCAGCGTACGCGGCGATCCCTCGGGAGCGTTCGGCATGATGATTGTCGAACCCAGCGCCGACAGGTTCCGGCTGAGCGCCCGCGCCCCCGGATCGCGCGACAGATCGCCCCCGAGCGGATTGGTCGCGGCGCGCAGTTCGGAGGTAATCTCGTTGAGCGCGCCGGTGATGTCCTGCATTACGCTGGAGATCGCGCCGTTCGAATTGGCGAAGCCGATTGTCGCCGGGGCGCCTGCGTTCGTGCCCGTAAGCGACAGCGACAGACCGGGCGCGGCGTTGGGTATGGTGTTGCTGCTGCTGCGACGAAGCAGGCCATCGAGCAGATATTCGGCGTCGGCAGATGCCTTTACCAGTCGCGCGGGATCGCTGCCGGGCTGCCAGGCGAGCGCCGAAAGGCCAGGGTTTGCACCGTCCTCGGTGGCTTCGAGAACGAAGCCGTTGTTGATGCCCTCGGCCCCTTTCATCACCAGCTGTGCGCCCGCAGCGGTCTGCGCGACATAGGCGGTCAGACCGGCGTTCTGGGAGTTGATCGCCTTCGCCACGTCCGCCAGGGTTGAGCCGGGTGCGATATTGAGCGCCAGCGCCGGTCGCGTCGTATTCTCGGTAAAGCCGGCGTTCGATGTCGCACCGAAGCGAATGGTCAGCGTGCCTGCCCCGACGATGTCGCTCGCCGAAGCATAGGCCGGGCCGGTCAGCGTCTGATTGCTCGCCACGCTGTTGACCTCGAGCGAATAGCTACCCTTGCCGAGCGAGCCCGGCGGGCTCGAGACGCTCGCCACCGACGGGTTGTTGATGGTCGGAACGGGGGCGAGGTCGCCGGTCCGCAAGCGGTCGCCCAGCGCACTGGCAAAGACCGAGAACGCGCTGCGGATCGAGCCGGCGAGCGAGATCTGGCGTTCGAGCGTTTCGGATTTGGCGGTGAGGCGCTCGTTGCGGCCCGCGAATTGCGCTTCGGCCAGCTGCACTGCCAGCCCGGCCATGTCGATACCGCTGCCGATACCGAGCGTGGTCGCGATCGAGGAGGGGGAAACATTCATCGCTCTGAGAACGACGCAGCGGCTGTGGAATTAACCGCCAAGCGGCCATCGGTGTCGAAACGCAGCGCTACCGGCACGTCGATCTGCGGGCGTTGCGGAGATTCCCCGCGCTTCAACGACATGACATAGGCAAGGACTGACGCGATCGCGCCGTAGAGGTCCTCACAGATCACCTGCCGCTCGCGCGTGGTGAAATAGACCGAGCGCGCCAGCTGCGGGAACTCGAGCATTGGCAAGTCCATTTCGCGCGCGAGTTCCTTCATCGCCATGGCCTTGTCGCCCCTGCCCTTGGCCAGCACGATCGGCGCCGATGCCTTGGTCTGGTCGTAGGTCAACGCGACCGCGAAATGGCTCGGATTGGTGATGACGAACTGCGCCTCGCGCATCGCCCCCATCACCGAACCGGTCGCGATATCGCGTTGGCGCTGGCGACGAGCGGAGCGCATTTCGGGCGAGCCCTCGGCTTCCTTGTTCTCGTCGCGCATTTCCTGGTGGCTCATCTTCAGCCGTTTCTGCTGGCGCAGCCACAAGATCGGCAGGTCGACCATCGCGATCACCACCAGGCCCGCCGACAGCGCGAACACCAGCGAGACGATTGCATCCCAAGCCGCGCCCAGCTGGACCGAAAGCGACCCGCGGCCCAGCCCGATCATGGTGTCGATGCTGGACCACCACCAGGCCAAGGCGATTGCCCCCAGGAGGACGATCTTGAGCAGTCCCTTGCCCATCTCGATGAGACCGGTCGGGCCGAACATGCGCTTCAGCCCGGACAGAGGGTTGATCCGTGAGCCCTTGGCGGCAAGATTTTTCGCCACCCATCGGCCGCGGCCGAAACCCAATTGGGTAAGCAGCGTCACGAGAATGACCGGGACCGCGAGCGTGAGGATGGCGAGGACCGAAATTAGCAACCCTTCCATCATCAGGATGCTGACGTTGTAATCGTTCATGTCGCGCGCATCGAAGCGGAACGCCTCGCGCATCAACCCGGCAAGACCTTCGAGCAGCCAGGGGCCTGCGAACACCAGCCAGGCCCCGCCCAGCAGCATCACCGCCGCCGTGCCCGATTCCTTCGATCGGAGAACATCGCCCTTCTTGGCGGCGTCGGCGAGACGTTTCTCGGTTGGCGCGAAAGTCTTTTCGCCGGGGGTTTCCTCGCTCATCGGATCATCACGCTTTCGGCCTGTTCGAGCGAGCCTTCGACGATCCCGAGGAACTGATCGTAGATCAGGGGCGCAGAGATCACGAGCGCGGCGAGCCCGGCAAGAACGCCCGCCGGCAGGCCGAGCGCGAACAGGTTGAGCGACGGGGCGGAGCGGCTCAGGATGCCGGTCAGCACCTGCACCAGGAAAAGGATCAGCGTGACCGGCAGCGCTATCCGCAGTGCGGTCTCGAACATGCTGCTCGCAAAGCCCGCGATCATCTCGAAGCGCTCGGCCTCAAGCCAGGTTTCTCCGGGCGGAAAGGCCCGATAGCTTTCGGTGACGAGTGCAATCCAGTGGAGATGCGCCCCCGTAGCGAGGAAGATCAAAGTCAGGACGATGACGAAATACTGACCGAAGGCCGTGGTCGTCCCGCCGCCCATCGGATCGCTCGACATCGCCATGCTCATCCCCATTCCGCCACCGATGAGTTCGGCCGCGATCGTCGGGGCGGCAAAGGCTAGCTGCAGAACGAAGCCGAGCGCGAGGCCGACAATCACTTCTCCGGCGATCGCCATCAACCCTTCGAGCGACAGCAGCGCCGGCGGGGTCGCAATCTCGGGCAACCAGATCGAGGTGAAGATCGCCAGCGCACCGGTCAGCGAGACGCGCACCGTCATCGGCACCGACGAGGCGCCGAAAAAGGGCGCGGCAAGCAGGGCAGCGCCGATGCGGGTCATCAGGAAGACGACCCGCCACATGTCCTGCTCGAGCGCGCCGAAACCGAAATCGAGCCCCGTCACCGACCCATCCGTGCGATTTCGGCGAAGATATCGAGCATGAAATCGCTCACCAGCGCCATCATCGAGGCGCCGAAGACGACCAGCACGAAGGCGACCGCGGCCAGTTTCGGCACGAAGGTGAGCGTCTGCTCATTGACCGAGGTTGCCGCCTGCACCAGCCCGATCACCAGCCCGATGGCGAGGCTCGCGAGCAGAACCGGTGCCGCCACCAGGGCGGCGATCCACAACATGCGGTCGGCGAGCGAGAGGAGAACTGAGGCTTCATCCATGGCGGTTACGCGAAACTGGAGGCGAGAGAACCCATCAGCAGCGCCCAGCCGTCGACGAGGACGAAAAGCAGCAGCTTGAAGGGGAGCGAGACGATCATCGGGCTCATCATCATCATACCCAGGCTCATCAGCACGCTGGCGATAACGAGATCGATCACGAGGAACGGCAGGAACAGCATGAAGCCGATCTGGAAGGCGGTCTTGAGCTCGCTGGTGACGAAGGCCGGCAGCAGGATCGAGAACGGCACCTCCTGCGGGCTGGCGAATTGCGGGGCATCGGCGATATCGGCGAACATCCTGAGATCGTATTCGCGGGTCTGGCGGATCATGAAGGCATGGAACTGGTCCCCGCCCCGTTCGATCGCGACCTCGGCGCCGATCTCGCCCGCCGAATAGGGGGCGATGGCGGCCTCGTTCACGCGCTCGAGCGTGGGAGCCATGATGAACAGCGAGAGGAACAGGCTGATCCCGATCAGGACCTGGTTGGGCGGCGATTGCTGCAGGCCCAGCGCCTGGCGCAGAATCGCCAGGACGATGATGATCCGCGTGAAGCTGGTCATCATCAGCAGCAGCGCCGGCAGGATCGTCAGCAGCCCCATCACCAGCAGCAACTGGAGCGAAAGACTCAGGGGTTCGCCGCCTGCGCCGGCCATCTGACCGAAAGCGCGGTCGAGCGCGCCGGGAACGGCGCCCTCGGCCGCAGTCTGGGCATTGACCATGACCGGATAGGTCATTGCGGCGAGGGCCGCGCCGAATTTCGCAAGCCGGGCGATCATGGGGTGGGCTCCGCGAGTGCCGGAGCGGCGTCGCGGGCACGCGCAGGTGCCTCGGCGAGCCGGGTCAGGCCGTTGCGCGAGGTCGAGACGAGGATCTCGCGACCGTGGAATTCGATCACCGCGAGCCGCAGCGTCGGAGACAGCATTGTGGTCTCGATGATCTTGACCGATTTCTCACCGCCTGCGGGGACGCCGAACTGGCCCTGCAACCGCTTGGCGAGCTTGAGCGTCCCCCAGATCATCGCGCAGATGACCGGGAGCAGGATCAGCAGCTTGAGGACGTACCAGAACATTACTGGTGCGCTTCCACTTTGGGTTCGGCGATCGCATTGGACGCGGAGCCGCTGTTGCCCGAGGCCCCGACGAGCTCGAGCACGCGGATGGCGAAGCGGTTGCCCTGGGCGACCACCTCGCCGCGTGCGATCATCTTGCCGTTGATGAGGATATCGAGCGGTTCGTCGGTGAGGCGATCGAGCTCGATGAAGCTCGATTCACCCAGCGCCAGCACATCACGCAGGCGCATCTGCTTGCGTCCGAGTTCCACCGTGAGGCGGACGTCGATATCCTGGATGAGGCCGAAGCCGTCTGAATGAAGCGACATGTCAGTTATCCTTCGAGATTGAAGTTTGTGTGAGTTCGAGCGCCACGCGGTCGTCGATTTCTCCGACGGTTCCGTGAGCGATGATGGTATTGCCGATCAGCAGCGGCACATTGCGATGCACCGCGACGGGGATCAGCGAGCCGGGCGAAAGCTGGGACAGCCGGGCGATCGACATTGGCACGTCCACCAGCACCGCGCGCAGCGGCATTTCGACCTCGGCGATTGCCGAGCCTTCGAGACCGCGCGCGCCGATCGTGCGCCCGGTGGCGGGCGACACCGCGCGCGATCCGACGATCTTCCCCAGCATCGCTTCGCTGGCCGCCAGGCGAACCAGCCAGACCCGCTTGCTTCCTGCAATCGTCGCGGAGAGTGTAGCGGTCCAGATGCGCTCGTCCGGTTCGAACGGCGCGACTTGATCGACCACCGAACCGCTGGCGGACGCGGCGATCTCGCGCCGGTCGCAGGTGCGGCGCAACGTCTCGGCGATGCGGTCTTCGAACTGCTGCGCGAACCGCGCCGCCGAAGCCGGAAGGACCGCATAGTCCTCGTCGATCTCCCCGGTCCCGCCGAGGATGCGTTCGAACTGGGCGACCAGATCCGCCACCGGGGTGGAAACGAGGATGCCGCAGCGCTCCTGCCCCAGCGCATAGAAGGAATGGACGCTGCCGGTGGCGACCTGGGTCAGCCAGTCGCTGGCGGGAAGCTGCGCCAATTCGCCGATCTCGGCCTGCAGGGCGCGGCAATCGCACAGCTCACCTAGCGAGGACTGCGCGTGCTCGGCGAATTGCCGGGCGAAACGCTCGAACTCGTTGGCGAAGTCGGGCGGAGTCGCCGCGCGGCTGAGCAGCTCGTCGCAGTGACTGGCGGCGCGCGCCGCAGCTTCGGGGAAAGTCGCGCTGATCATTGGATGATAAGCGAACGAAAATAGACGTTTGCGACGCCGCCAAAGCCTTCGCGTTCTTCGAGCACTTCGTTGATCGCCCCTGCCAGCCGCTCCTGAAGCTGCTCCTTGCCCGAAACACCCATCAACTCGGCTTCATCGGTTGAAGCCAGTTCGACGAGAATTCGCGAGCGCAGCGCCGTCTCATGCTCGTGCAACCACATGAGCACGCGCCCATCATGATGGGTCGAGGCGGCCACGCTGATCTGGATCAGCGCGGCGCCGCCGGCGAGGTTGGACGTGAACTCGTCGCCGAAATTGTAATAGGCGGTGCGGTACTTGCTGCCGCCCGTCCCGTGGACGATTTCGATCTTGTCCTTGTCCTTTCCATCGAAGGCGTAAGGAAAGGGATCCTCGGCACCTTTCAGGACGAGCTTGGGCTTCAGATCTTCCGCTTTCTCGGCGGGTTGGCCGATCATCCCGCTGGCGAAGGCAGCATAGGTGCCCCCGCCGCCTGCGCCGAGCAGGACAAGACCGATCAGCGCAGCCTTGATGACGCCGCCCTTCTTCTTGGGCTTGGGGTCAGGGGTGGAGTTGTCATCCGACATTGAGCAGTCCTATTGGTTCAGAAATATTGGCGTTGGTCAGGCGTAGAGCGCGTCGTCACCCGGAGAAGAGCGCGCCGGGTTGCGAGGGTCCTGCGGCGAGGAAGAGAGGTTGCGACCGCGCTGGTTTTGCGATCGGTCGCCTTCCGCCCCGGCGCCCGAAGAGTTGGCGCCCTGCCCCGTCGAACCCGCACCGCGTTCCGAGCCGGCGGAGGCGGCTTGCGAAGTCTGCTGGAACGACTGCTGCAACGGTTCGCCCGCGCGCGAAGCCGGCCGATCGGCGGCGACAGCGAGAGCCAGCGCGCGCTGCATGTCGTTGTCCTTCGCCGCGATCTCGACATCGAGGCCGTTGCGGGCGTTGTCGAAGGTGACGGTCAGCGCGCCGAATTCGCGATGAGTGACGGCGATGCTGGCGGATTTCGTCATGTCGAACTCGCGCGCCACCGAGAGTCGCTCCACCAGCCGTTCGATATTGTCGATCGAGGTTAGCGCGTTGGTTGGCGCTGCGGCGGCCATCCGCATTCCGTCACCCCTGTTCGCTGGAGCGGTTTCGAGTGCAGCGATGACCGGCATTGCGAAGGGTTTCGCGCTCTCCGAGGATGCAAGCGCGCGGGCGGCGCCAGCGGGGCTTTCCGCGGCGGACGATTGGCCCGACCGCTCGCCCGAGCTTGCGTCCTTCTCAAGCGATGCCGCCCTGACCGACCGCGTCCGTTCGGGAAGCATCGCAGCCGCTGCCTGCGGCTCGCGCCCGGATTGCTTCGGCTCTGTCGGCAGCGCTGCGGCCACCGGGCCATCTGTGCGCGGCACGCCATCCTCGCGACCTGCAAGGCGCGGTTGCAATGGTGCCGAGGCCGTTTCCGGAACTGCTTTCGGAATGGATCCGATCGCCGCCGAAAGCTGCTTTTCGACAGGCGCAGACGCATCCTGCGGCGCGGCGGTGCGGAGCACAGCCGTTTCGGCAGGCGCGATCGAAATCGTCATGCGGATTTGATTCGCTCGCGGCGTCGCGTGGGCAACGAGGCCTTCCTTCGCGGCTGCCTGCGGAAGATCGGCGCTAGTTGCGCCCTGTGCGATCGGGTCGCCCTGCTTGGCGGCCAGCGCCGTTTGTGCCTGCTCAAAGGATATGATCGTGGCGGAAGAATTCATCAGCGTGGCCGAAACCGGCAGCGGCGACGCACTGGCGAGCGCCTCGCCGACGGCCTGACTTGCGGTTGCAGCGGCAAGGTTGTGGCCATCGACCGGCAAGATCTTGCCGCTTGCCGGATTGCCGGTCTGGCCATCTGCCGGCAGGCTCGCCTCGGCGTCTTGCCCGTTTGCTGTCGGAATGATCTGGATGAGCTGCGCGATAAGCGCCGCGAAGCCGTCGTTTCCTGCGTTTTCCGTGTTTTCCTGCGCTTCAGCCTCACCCGAAATGCGCTTCGCTTGCGGTTTGTCGAATGCAGCGAGAAAGGAAAGAGGAGCGATCATCGTGAGTCCGTTTGCTGTTCAGGGTTCTCTCTTCAAGAACCGTGCCAATCCAGGGCTCAGTGCTCCAGGTCGGCGACGATCGCGCGGGCCAGGCTTCGTCTGTCTTCTTCGGCGCGGCGCATACGGCGTTCCGCACTCGCGAGTTCGTCCATGGTCGCTTCGGACCGTTGTTCGGCCTCTTCGGCGTGTTGTTCGCTCAAGGCGCAGAGCTGCTGCAGCTGATCCTGCATCGCCTTCGCGCCGCGCAGATCGGTGCCGATCATCGCGTCGTCCTGCTGGGCGTAATGGCGAGCGAGCGAGCGGGTTCTCTCTGCCACGCCGAACAGCCGCTGGCGGGTCGCCTCGGCTTCGGAGGCGGCGAGCGCGGAGCGGCTGCGTTCGACGGTCCTTATCCGCTCGAGCAGCCGCGCGCGCTTTAGCTTGCGGGGATCAATTTTCACCGGCGAAGAGCCCGCTCATCTGCGTCACCGCAGTCGGGATATCGACATGACTGCCGACCTCCTGCGATAGAAAATCGACCATACTGGCGTTGAGCGCGATCGCCTCGTCGAGCAGCTGATCGGTGCCCTTGCGGTAGGCGCCCATCATCACGAGGTCGCGGTTGGCTTCATAGGTCGCGCTCAGCGCGCGGAAGCGCCGCGCAGACTTCACATGTTCGGGCGAGACGATATCGTTCATCACCCGGCTGAGGGATGCGCCGACATCGACTGCGGGATACTGCCCGCGCTGCGCGATCTCGCGCGAAAGCACGATATGTCCGTCGAGGATCGCGCGCGCGGTGTCGACAACCGGGTCGTTCTGATCGTCGCCATCGGCGAGCACGGTGTAGACACCGGTGACGGCGCCTCCGGTTTCCCCGGAATTGCCCGCCCGTTCGATCAGCTTGGTGATGGTGGCGAGCGCAGAGGGCGGATAGCCGCGCGCAGCGCCGGGTTCGCCAAGAAGAATGCCGATCTCGCGCGCGGCATGCGCGACGCGGGTGAGGCTATCGAGGATCAGCAGCACGCGCTTGCCCTGGCCGCGCAGATGTTCGGCCAGCGAGGTCGCCAGCAATGCCCCGCGCAACCGCAGATTGGCTGCATGATCGGCCGGAACCGCGACGATCGCCATGGTGGCCGCGCGGGGTCCGGACATGTGGCGACCGACGAAATCCGAGACCTCGCGCGCGCGTTCGCCGATCAGGCCGACCACAACGGCGTCCGCCTGCGCGCCCTCGACGATCATGTCCATCAGCACCGACTTGCCAACACCCGAACCCGCCATGATACCGATCCGCTGGCCGACGCCGAAGGTGGTCAGCGCATTGAGCGAACGGATCCCGCTGTCGAAGGGTTTGGTCACGCGCGAACGATCGAGCGCGCTGACGCGGTGCCCGCCCGCTGGCCAGGCAGTGGTAGACCCCACCGGCCCGCGTCCATCGATCGGACTGCCCGAGCCGTCCACGGCGCGCCCCAGGAATTCCTCCCCGACATAGAGCATGCCGGGCTGCCCCTCGGGCCGCACAACAGCGCCGGGGCGCAGCAGGACGGTATCGCCGAGCATCATCATCATCGTGTGGCCGTTGCGGAAGCCGATGGTCTCGGCGCGATGTTCGGTGCCGTTGCCTTGGGCGATCCGGCACAGGCTGCCGATCGGCACCCCCAGTCCCGAGACCTCGATCAGCCCGCCGTCGCACGCCACAACTCGCCCGAAGCGGCGCGGCGCCAGGTCGATCGGCGCCATGGCGACCTCGGAGAGAACGCTGTCGATCAGGGCGTGCATGAATCGAACGCTTCGGCGATCGCGCGGCGCCATTGCTGGGGTCCGTCCTCGACCCCGCCGTCGTCGGTTTCGACGCGCAGGCCCCCACGTTCGATGGTCGCATCGGGTCGCAGCTCGAGTTCGGGCGGGACGCTGTCGCGCACCAGCGCGAGGTCTTCGGGATGGATATGGATAATCCGCTGGTCGTGCTTGCGCTGGAGCATCGCCGCCGCCAGCTCGATCCGGCTCGCAAGCGCTTCGCTGTCGAGCGCGAGCGGCAGCACCGCTTCGTCGCACAGCGCATGGACGGTGGTGCGCAAGCTTTCGCGCAGCGCCTGCGCGCTCTCCATGTCGAAGCGGGCAAAAGCGAGTTCGATCGTCGCACGCTCGGCGCGTTCGCGGGAAAGCTGCGCTTCGGCATCGGCCTTGGCCGAGATCTGCCCGTCCTCGAAACCGCTGCGATAGGCTTCGGCAGCGGCGTCGACCGGAGTGGCCGGAGCTTCTTCGACCACCGCTCGCGCATAGCGCGCGCTGGGGGTGAAACCGCCGGGCTTGCCGAGCGAGGAGTAGGCTATTCTAGACATAATCTTCGTCGCCATCCCCCATGATGATCTCGCCATCGGACATCAGCCGTTTGGCGATCGCGACCACGTCCTTCTGCGCCTGTTCGACCTCGGATTTCTTCACCCGGCCGCGACCCTCGATATCGTCGCGCAGGCCGTCGGCCGCGCGCGAGGACATGGCGCCGAAGAATTGTTCGCGCTGTTCGGGCTCGATTCCCTTGAGCGCCAGGATCAGCGTGTCGTTCTCGATCTCGCGCAGCAGGACGCCGGTCATCTTCACATCGAGCGCGAACAGATGCTCGAACTTGAACATCTCGTTCTCGAGTTCCTTGGCGAGCTTCTTGTCGACCTTGCCGATCGACGGAATGACGCGCTTCTCCATGCTGCGATGCGAACGGTTGATGATCTCGGCCGCCTGTTTGATCCCGCCCATGGTGAGCGGGATCGTGCCATGGAGTTTCTCGATCTTGGCGTTGAGCGTTTGCTCGAGGATGCTGATCGCCTGACGCGAAACGGGTCCGAGCCGTGCGACCCGGTGGAGCACCGGGGTGTGCAGGTGCTCGGGCAATGCCGCGAGCGCGGCAGCCGCGACTTCGGTGTCGAGCTGGAGCAGCAGCACCGCGATCGCCTGCGGATGTTCGTCCGCCAGGATTTCGCCGATGACCTTTGGATCAAGCCAGCGCAGCAGACCAAGGGCCGGCTGGCCCTCGTCGTCCGCACCGGGCGCGATCTGGCGCATCAGGTTTTCGGTTTTGACTTCGCCGACTGCGCCTTCGAGCATCCGCCGAACGCTGGCCACGCGGCCATGATCGCCAATTCCGCTGCCTTCGGTCGAGCGGGAGAAGCCCGAGATGGCGTCGATGATCGACTGGGGCTGCACCTCGCCGATACCGCACATAGTCCCGGCCAGTTGGCGCAATTCATCCGGGGTCAGCTGCGAAAGGATTTTCGAGGCATCGTCTTCGGCGAGCAGCATCACCATGATGGCCGCCTTGTCGGTGCCGCCGAGCGGCAGCGGGGTGGTCAGGCTCATGCCGCTTCCCCTGCTCTGGCGTCTTCGGAAAGCAGCCGCCGCAAGGCGAGGACCGCATCGTCGGGGTTTTCGCGCGCGATCCGCTGGGCGAGTTCGATCTGGCTGTCGAGCGCTTCCCGGTCGTAGGGCACGAGCGCTTGCGACGGGCTGCCGAGTGCAGGCGTTCCTTCAGCCCCCTCTGAGCCATCACCGGTCGAAGCGGCGCCGCGCAATGCCTTGATCGCGGGCCTTACGGCCAGCAGCAGGACGAGCAGGACCGCGAGAATGGCCACGGCATTGCGCACCGCCATGCCGAACCAGCTGGTTTCGTAGAAGGGGATGCCTTCGGCCTCGACCTTCTCGAAGGGACGCATCATCACGGTGACCTGGTCCCCGCGATCGACCCTCGCGCCGACGGCTGAGGAGACGAGTTCCTTGACCTTGGCGATATCGGCTGCGCTTGCCTTGGCCAGCGCGGCTTCGTCGATCGCGACGGCGACGGAGAGATATTTGATCGATCCGGGGGTGAGGTTCGAAACCGAGACCTCGCGGCCCATCTCGTAGACCCGGGTGGCGCTGCTTTCGCCGATGCCGTTGGGCTCCGCCTGCGCGGCATCCTCGGGCGCACCGGGGCGCGCTTCCGGATCGTCGGGCGGTGCATTGGCGAGCACGCCGGGTATGCCGCCGGCCTGCGTCGCGACGTTTTGCGATTGCTGCGTGGTTTCGCGACGGACCGACCCGTCCTTGTCGTAGGTTTCGCGGGCCGAGGTGACCTCGTCCATATTGAGCTCGACCTGCACCTGCGACGAAAAGGCGCTGCTGCCGAACATCGGGGCAAGCAGCTGGTCGACCTGCGCGTTGAGCTTGGCCTCCATCTGCGCCTGCAGATCCAGCCGGCCGCTGTTGGGATCGCGCGCCTGGGTCAGCAATTTGCCGTGCTGGTCGATGACCTTGACCGCATCGATCGCCAGACCCGACACCGAGCCGGCGACGAGGTTGGTGATGGCGCTCACCTGGCTGTCGGCGAGCTGGCGCCCGGAGGCCATTCGCACCATGATCGAAGCGGAAGGTGCCACATCGTCGCGCACGAAGACGGAACGTTCGGCCTTGGCGATATGCACGCGGACCGCCTCGACCCCGTCGATCTCCATGATGGTGAGCACGAGTTCGCGCTCCTGTGCGGCGCGCAGGCGATCGCCCTCGAGCGTCCGGCTGGCACCCATCGGCAGATTGTCGATCAGGTCCGTCCCGCTCGCCGGGGCAGCCAGCGAACCATCGGCGGCGACCAGCATGCGCGCACGGTAGACATCGTCTTCGTTGACGGTGAGCGTGCCCGAGCCGTTGTCGATCTGATAGGGAATGCCTGCCTGGTCGAGCGAGGCGACCACCCCGGCGCGCCCTGCATCGTCGAGCGAGGAATAGAGGACCCGTTGCGGCGCGGTCGAGAGCGCTGCCCAGGTGAGCGCCATCAGCCCGAGGGCCGCCGTACCGGCGAACCAGGGCAGCATCTTGCGCACCGAGGGTTGCGCCACGAAGGCGCGCGCACGATCGGCGAAACTGCCCGAACCGCTCGTAAGCGCGGAAAGCGCGCCGCCGCTCGTGGGTCCAATGGGAACGAGTCCATTCATGGCTTAGATGCCCATCCGCATGGTTTCCTGGTACGCGGACAACAGCTTGTTGCGCACCTGGAGGGTTGCCTCGAAGGCGACCCCGGCTTCCTGCCGGGCCAGCATCACCTTGGCGATATCGGTCACTTCACCGCGCTCGTAGGCCTCGGTGATCCCGCTGGCCCGCGATTGCGTGGAATTGACGTTGTCGAGCGCGTCGCGCAGCGAATTGCCGAAGCTCGCCCCCTGCGGTGCCGCGCCTTCGACAGGGGACGCCGGCTTGGTTTCGTGGAGTTCCGACAGGACTTTCGAACGGTCGATGATTTGCTGGCGCAGCGCGATGATCTGGTCGATCGATCCGCCTCCGCCGATGCCGCCTACGGGGTTCATCGTGTGCCTCCCACTGCAATGCCGGCTTCACGGAAGGAAGCCAGACGATAACGCAAGGTTCTCTCGCTGATGCCGAGCGCGCGGGCCGCATTGGCGCGGTGCCCGCCGACCGAATCCAGCGTCTCCATGATCGCACGCGCCTCTGACAGCTTGACGATCTTGGAAAGCTTCGCAGGCGCTTCTTCGGGGACCGTCTCGGTCTCCATCGTCGCGGTCGGCGCAACGGCGCGTGCGGTCATGTCGAAGATGATGTGCTGCGGCCCGATCTCGGTCTCGCCCTCCGAAAGCAGCAGTGCGCGGCGCATCACGTTCTCGAGCTCTCGGACATTGCCCGGCCACGGGTAGGCGCGCAGCGTTGCGAGCGCGGCATCGTCGATCCACGGCACCCGATCGCCCTTGGCCGAATGGCGCATGAGCATGGTAAAGGCGAGCGGCGCGATATCCGCCTGGCGCTCGCGCAGCGGTAGCATGGCGATCGGGAAGACGTTGAGTCGATAATAGAGGTCGGCGCGGAAGCGGCCCTCGGCCACTTCCAGCGGCAGATCGCGGTTGGCGCAGGCGATGATGCGGACATCGACCTTGATCGGCCGGGTCGCGCCGATCGGGACGACCTCGCCTTCCTGCAGCGTGCGAAGCAGCTTCGCCTGAAGCGAGAGCGGCATTTCGGCGATCTCGTCGAGCAGCAGCGTGCCGCCATCGGCAGCGCGGAAGAAGCCCTCGCCTGCTGCGCTGGCGCCGGTGAAGGATCCTTTCTCGTGCCCGAACAGCATGGCTTCGAGCATGGCCTCGGGGATTGCGGCACAGTTCAAGGCGATGAACGGCTTGTCCCGGCGCTCGCTGCGGCGATGGATGAAAGTGGAGAGGACTTCCTTGCCGGTGCCCGTGGGGCCGTTGATCAGTACAGGGATGTCGGTCCGCGCGAGCCGGTCGGCCAGCGCGATCACCGATAGCGAGGCGGGATCGGCCGCGACCGGACCCTGGCCGGAATAGATCATCGCGACCAGTGCCGCGATGCTGCTCTCGGCGATGGGGTCTTTGTAAGTGAGTGAGCCGCCGGTACCGGCAAAGGCGAGTTCGGGTGCCTCGCGGCGGGCCAGGGTGATCGTCCGGGCGTCGCGGTTGGCCGCGGGCTCGCCCTCATCGGCCAGAGTGACCGGTCGATCCATGAACAGCGACGACGCAATTCCCGCCAGCCGTGACTCGAGAGTCGCGTGCCGCCGTGCGAAATTCGTGGTCTTGGTGATCCCGTCCATCTTTGCCCCCAATTGGCATGTCTTATCGACAGGCGCTGATTTGCCACCGGGACGTCCAAGAAATGGATAAATTTAGACCCCGTAGAAATACGGATATGGTTAACGGAACCCTGCGACCGAAACGCTTTTTACCTTAATTCCCGTTCGATCCGGTCGGTCTGGTTATCGGCTGCCGCATCCTGACCAGGGGCAGTGATCGTAGACCAAGAGGGATATCTGTCATGAACGTCATCAATACCAACATCGGGGCACTGAAGGCCTCCAACGCTTCGAACACCGCCGGCAAGGCGCTTGCAACCGCCATGGAACGCCTGTCGACCGGCAAGCGCCTCAACTCCGCCAAGGACGACGCGGCCGGCCTCGCCATCGCCACCTCAATGACCTCGCAGGTCAAGGGCATGAGCCAGGGCATTCGCAACGCCAACGACGGCATCTCGATGGCGCAGACCGCCGAAGGCGCGCTCAACGAAGTCACCAACATGCTGCAGCGTCAGCGCGAGCTGACCGTCCAGGCCTCCAACGGCACCTACTCGGCCGACGACCTGACCAACATCGCCTCCGAAATGACCGCTCTCAACACGCAAATCTCCAGCGTGCTGACGAACAGCGAATTCAACGGGCAGAAGCTGTTCGACGGCTCGGCCGGCTCAGTCAGCATCCAGGCGGGCGCCAATGCGGCTGACACCGTGACGCTCGACCTGTCGGTGAATCTGACCACAGAAGCCACGATCGCGGCGGCCGCTGCTGTCGACGTGACGGCGCTTGCTGCCGCTGGTGCGGATCTTGCGACATTCGACGATGCCATCTCCACCATCTCGAGCACGCGTGCCGGGCTCGGTGCGTCGCAGAACCAGCTGGATTCTGCGGTGAACAACCTCAACAACAACATCACGAACCTGACCGACGCGCGTTCGCGGATCGAAGACACCGATTATTCGGCCGAAACGACCCAGCTCGCCAAGGCGCAGATCCTCAGCCAGGCTTCGGGCGCCATGCTCGCACAGGCCAACCAGAGCCAGCAGAACGTCCTTTCGCTGCTTCGTTAATCCCGAGACAGCAATCGAACGCGGAGAGGTCCGTCGTCCCCCTGGGGCGGCGGGCCTTTCCGTTTGATGTTCGGAGACCCCCATCCATTGTTTGCGCCGCCCCTGCCCTCCGCCTTGCCCAACCGAGGTTGCCGGTTTAGCCTGAAAATGAAGCACAAGAGTGCAGTCGAGCCCGGCTCGGCAATTGGCTGACGGAGCGGGAGCGACAGGCTTGCCTTTGACAATCGAGCCTGCCGGGCAATGAACCGGCAGCCAACGTCCCTGTTCGCTGCAAGACCCACCGCTCTCCAGGAATGGAAGCGCGGCGGCTCGGTCGTGGCGAGCGCGCATGTGGGAATGGCCACCGGGGCGGGTCTCTATTTCTACACCTCCAGCCTCTTCGTCATTCCTTTATCCGAACAATACGGCTGGAGCCGCGGCGATATCGCCATGGGCGCGGCGCTCGGCCTGCTCGGCTCGCTCACCGCGCCGCTGATCGGTCGGCTGACGGACCGCTTCGGGGCCCGGATCATCGCTGCGGTCAGCTTCGTGTTGATTGCTGCGGTGTTCGCCGCAATGTCGCAAATGCCGGGCCCCTATTTCCATTTCGTGCTGCTCTCCGCCCTGTTCGGGATCGTCGCCCCAGGAGCCACGGGCATGACCTTTTCCCGCGCGGTAACCGGCTGGTTCGAACGCGCGCGCGGGCAGGCGCTCGGCATTATGGCGGCGGGCGCCTCGATCGGCGCACTACTGTTCACCCCGCTGATCGCGCATATGATCTGGCAATATGGGCCCGAGGGCGGGTTGCTCACCCTGGCGGCGTTGGCCGCCTTTCTCGGCGCGCCCGTTATCCTGTTCGGGCTCAGAGACAGGGTAGCCGAGAGCGAGGCTCCCGAAGCCGAGCTGCACGATCAAAGCAGCGCTGGCTCACTCGGTCCGCTCACCATTATCGAACGATCTGCACCGGGCGACCGTGCGAAAATCTGGGCCTCGCTGCGAAGTCGCAGCTTCATTGCCCTAGCCCTTGCGGTCTTCGCCACCAACATCCCGACCTCCGGAATCCTGACCCAGCTCGAACCGCTCCTGCGGCACAACGGCATAGAACGAACCGCGCCTTTGATCGCAATGTATTCCGCAGTCGTATTGATCGCGCGCATCGGGATCGGCTGGCTGTTCGATCGTACCGATGCCCGCTATGTTGCGGCCATCGTCACCATGGCGGCGGCGGCCGGATGCTTGATGTTCTACTCCGGCGCGCCGGGATGGATGGTTATCATGGCGATCGTCTGCGTCGGACTGATGCAGGGCCTCGAACTCGATGCGATCGGCTATTTCGTCGGTCGCCATTTCGACCGGGACGAATTCGGCCTGATGTTCGGCATGCTATTGACCATTTCACTGCTCGGCACGGCTCTGGGCGTGGTCGGCTTCGGGATGCTCTACGACGCGACGCTGTCCTACGATCTGGCTCTGGGCCTGGCAGCGGGTGGGCTTGTGCTGGCGCTGGTGGCCTATCTCTCGATTCCGCGTGAAGCGGGTTGAAGAAAAGAGCTCTACGCCCACGAACTGGTGCGTTTATGCTCGCGCCAGATTGTTGTTCTCATTCGAAAGGCTCCCCGACGGGCATACCATCGACGTAGAGCTGTCGGCGTTCGACTTGGCGCAATTCGATGGTCGCGGAGTCCAGGTCCACGCTTCCTGGCGCGCGCGGGCCCGGTGGGGCCAGGCCGAGGTTCGCAGGCCGGTCGAGATCGAAAACGGTCGACGAGACGCCTCGCTGACCTTCCACGGCACTCACCAGCAGCACGCGATTCTGGTCCAGTCTGACCAAGACACATTTTGACCGGGGCAGGCATTGCCGTTGGGCAGCAATCCGACGCAAAATCTCTGGCGTGAGCTCCAGATCGTCAGACGCAAGCCGTACTCTTGCTGCCACATCCGATTCCTCGTCGGCGGTGAGCGCCGGATCCGCCAGGGCCCAACGCTGATCGGCCTGAAGGGCCCTTGTCGCGTGGTCACGCCAGGTGGCGGGCCCGGACCGACTGATTTCGGCAAGGTTCTCGCGGCCGGCGGGGCCAAAATCGAATGCCATCGCCGCCCAGTCGAACCGGGCCGGCTCGACCTTGCCCTCCTCCAGTCGTGCAAGCTGCGATCGGGCAGAAATCGCGCCGAAGTCGAGGATGGGGAGAGCCAGAAACAACGCCAATGCGCATAAACCGATCGCAAGCCTGGTCTGAACCGGCCACAGGGGCTCATCGAAATCGCGTCGAGCCTTGATGATCGCCCACCAGCCTCCGATGCCGTATATGACGGCGACACCAACTGCGATGGCGCCCCAAATTCGCTCCGGCGTCCAGCCATACTGGCCGATACGCAGCCCCATGGCGAGCGCGGCGAGAATGGTAAGCGGCAGGATTACGACAGCCAGGACGAGAGCCGAAATGCGCAAAACCGCGTTATGCGAACCTTCGTCGCGGCTATCCGCGATGACCGCATTGATGAGCAGGACTGCGCCAGCGCTTGCCGCGAGCAACAGGGCAGCTGCGGATATCCAGCTGTCCCACAATCCTTGCAAGCCGGTGAAGCCGATAGAGACCAGGAATGCGACGAGCGCGAAGGCGAGCACCGGAGCAAGGACCGAAAGCACTGCCACTGCGAGCCGCTGCAAGCCCGGGACAAGCCGGTCCTGCTCGCGCAATATCCCGACCGCGGCCCCGAAAGCGAAGCCTGCAAGGGTCCAGCCAAACCACTCTCTTTCCAAGAGGTCGCTAAGCGCCTCTATTCCGATGACGTCGAACAATCCGGCGATCAGCCACGCGAGGAGGAAGGTCAGCCCGGTGAAGAAGAGGCCAGCTGCTCCGATCACGGCGTCGGTCCACACATGCGCGTGCAGTCGCGGGTAGGGAAACCGCCATGCGCCTTCGTCCCGGACGGTCTGGAACAAGGGCGCAGCAAGCAGGGTCGCAAACAGCCCGACAAAGTAGGGCCACTCGAAGACGTCACCCGAACGGTCGTAGCTGGCGCTGAACCAGCCGACGAAAGCCGTGATCAGCGCCCAGAGCAGCGCGAACCCGACAGACCAGGTCCAGCGCAAACGCTCGACAGTCAGCACGAATGAGATCGTGGCCACCGCCACGAAGGTTGCCATCGCCTGTCTGATAGGGGGCAACGGCGTGGAGTAATCGTGGTCGGTGATGCCCCAGAAAAGGAGACCGCCGATCCCGCACATGCTCGCCATGATCCATGGCCGCAGAGGCCATTGTGGCACCTGTGAATTCAGTCGTTCAGCCAAACTGGATGTTCCTCTCGGACGCCGGAACCCGCAAATCCGAAGCCAGCCTCGAAGAACCGTTCGGACACTATCGATCAACTCGAGTATATCTGCCGGATTGCGGGACGGTTGGCCATCGAATCCGGACCCAATGCTGTCGAGGGCGAACGGCGTCTTCGTCCAGCCGGCTTGATGGTCTTAATCTCGCGTACCCAGGGGAATGCACGATTTTCCATTTGCGCCACGACCGGATCAAACTCCTGCGCGCATTGGTCGGGGCGCAACAAGCTGCCCCGCCTGCAGCTTGGCGCTCGCGTTCAAAACGCGCAACTGAACCGACGCTTCGACTCTTGCCGGTAGGGATCGAACAGGGCTGCGATGGTCCTTGCATAGGGCAGCCCATCCCCGGTGATTGCGATATTGCGCAATCATTGTGTGCGGATCGGGCTCGATGGAGATGACGGGATCGGCGAGTGCGAAGCGAAGCGTCAGGGCTTCAACCAGCCGGGTGAAATCCCCCGGCGCGTTCGCATTGGGGCTTCCCCCAGCCAAAGGCCTCGCGGCCGATCCGTGTACCTGAGGGTAAGGTCGCCGACACGGTCTCGAGCTCGCTATGCAGGGCGGAAAGGTAGGAATCGAGACGGCTCCTGCGTCCCACTGCGCCGGTTTGGCAGCCGCAGCAGAAACAGATATTCTCGTAGGACGGGATATGGACGTAGAGCGACACATCGTCCTCTACTCTCTCCAAAGCCGTCTGATAGGCAGCGGGATCGATGTCCCCGAAATTGGCCCAGGTCGGGATGATAGAGCCACATGTCACCGTTTGAGCGTTATGACGCAGCCGGGTCATTGCGCTGGATCAAACCGGGCTCAATCCGGCTCCTCATCCTCGTCGATCAGGACGCGGTTGGCGGCGCCATCGAGATCCTCGAACTGGCCGTCGCGCATCGCCCAGAAAAAGAACGCCAGACCCGCCGCTCCCATGCCCAAGGCGATCGGGATCAGGAAGGCCAGAACGTTCACGCTGGCGGTGCCTTTGATGCGCTTGCGAGTCGTAGCGAATTGCCGACCACCACCAGCGAGCTGAGCGACATCGCTACGGCGGCGATCAGCGGCGTGACCAGACCGGAAATCGCCAGTGGCACCGCGAGGATATTATAGCCAACGGCGAAGCCGAAATTCTGTCGCACGATCGCCATCGTCCGCCTCGCGACCTGGATCGCCAGCGCGACGGGCATGAGGCTTTCACCGATAAATACCGCATCCGCGGCCTGCCGGCTGGCGTCGCTGGCGGTGCCCGGCGCGATGGAGGCATGCGCGGCCGCGAGCGCCGGTCCGTCGTTAAGCCCGTCGCCGACCATCAGCGGGCGATTCCCTGCGCGCTTGAGGTCCTCGAGCGCGGCCAGCTTTTCCGCCGGCTTCATCGCTCCCGTTCCCTCGATACCCAATTCTTGCGCAACTTCTCCAACCGCCGCCGGGTCGTCTCCCGAGACAATGGCCGGTCGCAGGCCCAGCGACTGGAGCGATGCCAGGGTGGCTATGGCATCGAAGCGCAACTGGTCATGGAACGCGATGGTCCAACTGGTTTGTCCGACGCGCAACGCCACGCTGGTTTTCGCGGTCGGCACGGCGGGACGCTCGAGCGCGACATCGACCTCACCCCAGCGCCCGGCGATCCCGCTGCCGCCCGTTTCCCGCACATCGGACAGCTCTATCGGTGCAATCCGCAAGGCGGTCAGCGTTTTGGTGAGGCCGACGCTCAGCGGATGGCGGCTCTGCTGCGCCAGCGCCAGCGCGATGCGCCTCGCCTCCTCGTCGAGCCCGCCGACATCGGCGCGCAGTTCTCCCAGCGTCAGGGTCCCGGTCTTGTCGAACAGCACGGTGTCGACTTCGGCCAGGCGCTCCAGCGCGCTGCCGTCCTTCACCAGCAGCCCATTGCGGATCAAGGCACCCGAAGCCACCACCTGCGCAGCGGGCACTGCCAGCCCCATTGCGCAGGGGCAGGTGATGATCAGAACCGCGATCGCGATCACCAGCGACTGGTGCCACCCTGCCCCGGCAATCATCCATCCCACGAACGCCAGCGCGGCCAGCGAATGCACCACCGGGGCGTAAAGACGCGAGGCGCGATCGGCGATTCGGACATATCGGCTGCGCGATTGCCCCGCCTCGTCCATCAACCGGGCGATACCGGCAAGGGCGGTGTCGTCCGCCACGGCGGTCACCCGGACGTGGATCGGGTCGAGCAGATTGATTGCCCCGGCGTAGATCGTGTCGCCTGCCCCAGCCTGTTCGGGAACGCTTTCCCCGGTCAGCATCGCATTGTCGATCGTGCCGCGGCCCTGCTCGATGATGCCATCGGCCGCCAGTGCCTCGCCAGCAGCGACGAGCATGACCATGCCGGGCTCGAGCCGGTCCGCTTCGATCCGGACGATCGTGCCGTCCGGCTGGATCACCCCGGCGCTGCGCCCCATCCGGCCAAGCAGCGCCCCAATTCCGGCCCGGGTCCGATTGCGCATGGTCGCATCGAGCGCGCGCCCGGCGAGCAGGAAGAACAGCAGCATCACCGCGCCGTCGAAATAGGCGTGCTCCCCACCCGTCACCGTTTCGTAGAGACTGAGCCCGGTCGCCAGGATCACGCCGATCGAGATCGGGACGTCCATATTGGTGCGGCCATACCGCAGCGCCATCAGGGCCGAAGCGAAGAAGGGGCGGCCGGCATAGGCCACGACCGGGAGCGCAATCAGCGCCGACAGCCAGTGAAACAGCTCGCGCGTCACTCCGCCCAAACCCGACCAGATGCTGACCGACAGCAGCATGATGTTCATCATGCCGAACCCGGCCACCGCGAGAGCGCGGAGCAGCATCTTCGTCTCGCGGTCGTCCTGCGCCAGCGGATTGTCCGCGGCAGTCTGCGCCTCGAAGCCCAGCTGGCGCAAGGCGCCGACCAGCGCCTGTTCGTCGAGCAAGCGGGAATGCCGGACCGCGACCCGCTTGGCCGAGAAATTGACCCGCGCCGCCTCGATGCCCTCGACCTCGGCGAGGCCGCGCTCGATCTTGGCGATACACCCGGCGCAGCGCATGCCCGGGACGGTGAAGCGCGTGTCGATGAAGGCGCTCTCGTCGGGGATGGCAAGGATCGCGGGCGCGCTCATTCGATCCGGCTCTCGCCCGCCCACTGCCGCTCGGCATTCGCGATCGCGACGCGCACTATCCAGCGCCCTTCAGCAACCGGAGTCGTCGAAACGAAGACTCCCGAACCCGACGCCTCGAAATCCAGACCGGTGATCTCTGCAGCGCCCAATGGACGGCGCAGTTCGGCCGCGACCGTCACGCCGGCGGGCACGCCCTGGGTGGTGACAAGCACGCGTCCATCGGCGCCGCGTTCGACGCTGGCGGACCATCCGAGCGTTTCCTGCTCGCGCGCCGCATCCAGCCAGCTGTTGAACTTCTGGCTGGCGACATACGAGTTTTTGACCACCACGCCGCCGAAACCCTGCGTCGCCAAGCTCGCCATGTACAGGTTGACGGCGACCACGATCCCAAACCCGCCAACCAGGACTGCGGTCATGTGGCGACCCGTAAACTCGCGCTTCATCATTCGTCTCCCGGCGCAGAGAAGCGCGTTTCGGCGGTGTCGGTCTCGCGCTGCTCGTCCAGCGAGGTAACCCGAAAGACAAAGTCCTGCGCCTGAGTTCCCTCGGGGACGATCACATAGGCACGGACCGTCTCGATCTGATCGGCGGCAACGGTGACCGTCTGCCTCGCGGCAGCATCGCTACGCCGGATGGTGTCGGACCACATCATGGCACCGGGCAGCCCCTCGATTTCGATTTCCATCTCGCGCGGGCGGCTTTCCATATTGCGCAGTCTGAGCGTGTAGGAATTGCGCACCGAGCCATCGCTCATCAGCATGAAGGGCGGATTGCGATCGGGCGACACCGTCAGTTCGGTGTGGCTTCGCACGCCGAGTGCGAACAGCAGCGCGAGACCGATCGATCCCCAGATCAGGAAATAGGCGATGGTGCGCGGACGCAGCAGCGCCTTCCAGATCGGACGCGGTTCCTCGCCCCTGGCCTCGCGCTCGCAATCATCGAGCGTGGCGTAGTCGATCAGCCCGCGCGGGCGGCCGATATCGGCCATCACCTTGTCGCAGGCGTCGATGCACAGCGCGCAGGTGATGCAGCCGATCTGCGGCCCTTCGCGGATGTCGATGCCGGTGGGGCAGACCGCCACGCACAGATTGCAATCGATGCAGTCGCCGAAATGCTCGGGGTCCTTGTGCGCCTTCTTGACGCTGCCGCGCGGTTCGCCGCGCCAGTCCTTGTAGGTGACCACCAGCGATTTCTCGTCGAGCATCGCGGTCTGGATGCGCGGCCAGGGGCACATGTAGATGCACACCTGTTCACGCATGAACCCGCCCAGCGCGAAGGTGGTGAAGGTCAGGATCGCGACGGTGACATAGGCGACGAATGCCGCCTCGCCGGCGAAGAAATTCTCGAACAATGTCGGCGCGTCGGCAAAATACAGGATCCAAGCGCCGCCGGTGACGAAGCTGATCGCGAGATAGAGCGACCATTTGAACCCGCGCCTCGCGACTTTCTTCGGCCCCCACGGCGCCGCGTCGAGCCGGATGCGCGCGTTGCGATCGCCATCGACGAAGCGATCGACATGCTGGAACAGATCGGTCCAGACGGTCTGCGGACAGGCATAGCCGCACCATGCCCGGCCGACCGCGCTGGTCACCAGGAACAGGCCAAGTCCGGCCATGATCAGCAGGCCCGCGACGAAGTAGAATTCGTGCGGCCAGATCTCGATGCCGAACATGTAGAAGCGGCGGTTGGCGAGATCGATCAGCACCGCCTGGTCGGGCGCGTAGGGCCCGCGATCCCAGCGGATCCAGGGCGTGACGTAATAGATCGCCAGCGTGACGAGCATCATCGCCCATTTGAAGCGGCGGAAGGGCCCGTCGATCCGCTTGTTGTGGACCTGCTTGCCCTTCTCGAACAGCTTGGCCGGCAGGGGCTTGCGCGCGGGCTCGTGCGGTTCGTGACGCTCGCCCGTCGCGTCGGGATTGGCAACGGCGCTGGAGACGGGATCTCCGGGTTTGGCGATCCCGTCCTCCCCTAGAACATTCTTGCCATCACGGTGTTTCATCGACTTGTACCGCCGGGTTCTCGGCGACCTCCAGGAAGTCTTCCCCTCCCCCGAGCGAATGGACATAGGCCGCCAGCATCTTGATGGTCACCGGATCGAGCCGTTCGCCCCAACCGGGCATCATCCCCATCTTGGGGTCGATGACCTGGCGCGCGATCGCCTCGCGGCTGCCGCCCCGCAACCAGATCGCATCGTTCAGCCGCGGCGCTCCCAGCTCCCGATTGCCGCCACCCTGCGGACCGTGACACAGCGCACAATTGTCGGCGAAAATCTGCGCGCCGACCGAGCCGGATTCGGCCTTGCCGCTCAGCGACAACACATGATCGACCAGCGCATCCATCTGCTGCGGCGCGAACACCCCGGCAAAGGCTGGCATCAGACTGGTCCGCGTCTGGTCGTGACCGGCCTGGCGGATGCCGTGGACCAAGGTGTATTCGATGGCGCGCAGATCGCCCCCCCACAGCCAGGCATCGTCGTTGAGATTGGGATAGCCGAGCGTCTGGCTTCCCGCGGCGCCCGAGCCGTGACACTGGACGCAATTGACCTTGAACGCCGCCGCGCCGCCCGCGACCGCCTGCGCCATCAGGGCGCTGTCGTCGGGCAGCCGTTCGATCGAAATTCGCGAAAGTTGCTCGCGCACGCCGGCCTGCGCCAGCTCGGCAGCGCTCATTTCCTCGGCCAGCTGGCCGCGGCTGCTCCATCCGAGTACCCCGTCGGTTGCCTTCTCCACCATCGGCCAGGCCGGGTAGAGAACGACATAGACCAGGCTCCAGGCGATCGTCGCGTAGAGGGTCCACAGCCACCAGCGCGGCATCGGCGTGTCGAGTTCCTCGATCCCGTCCCACTCGTGGCCGACGGTTTCGGTGCCGGTCACTTCGTCGATCCGCTTATTCACCATCGTGATCGTCCTCGAAGATGGAATGGCGCGCCGCATCGACATGGTGGCGCGAACCGGGCCGGAATGGCCAGGCGCACAGGGTGACGAACACCGCGAACATGGCGATCAGGAAATAGCTGTCGGCGAAGTGGCGCAATTGCTCGTAGAAGCTCATCGGCCGGTCTCCTCGGCCAGCTCTTCCTGGGCCGCGGCGCTGCTAAAATCGACCAGCGTACCCAGCATCTGGAGGTAGGCGACAAGCGCATCCATCTCGGTCAGCCGATCGGGGTTGCCGTCGAAATCTCGGATCTGCGTCTTGGGATAGCGTTCGGCGAGGTCGCCCGGATCGACATCGGGGTCGGCCTGGATGACGATGTCGTTGAGCGCGAGTTCGATGTCCCTGTCGGTATAGGGCACGCCAACGCGGCGCAGCGCCACGAGGGCCGCCGCCGGATCGTCGATCGCGAGATCGGTTTCGAGCAGGAAGCCGTATTGCGGCATGACGCTCTGGGGCACCACGCTTTGCGGATTCTGCAGATGCTGGACATGCCATTCGTCCGAATAGCGCCCGCCAACTCGCGCCAGATCGGGCCCGGTGCGCTTGGAGCCCCACTGGAACGGGTGGTCATACATACTCTCCGCCGCCAGCGAGTAATGGCCGTAGCGTTCGACCTCGTCGCGAAACGGGCGGATCATCTGGCTGTGACAGGTGTAGCAGCCTTCGCGGACATAGATGTCGCGCCCGGCCTGTTCGAGCGGGGTGTAGGGCCGCATCCCCTCCACTTCCTCGATCGTGTTGTCGACCCAGAACAGTGGAGCGATCTCGACCACACCGCCAATGGCGACCGCAATGAAGGTCCCGACCGCGAGCAGGGTGACGTTGCGCTCGATCTTCTTGTGCGCCTTGACGGTCGCCGAGACATCCGGCGGCTCGTTCGCCAGATCCTTGTCGTCGGGCAGGTTCGATGGAGTGGTCATTGGTCGGCCTTCAATTCGCGGTTGCAACGAACGGACGGTCTTTCTCCGCGTCGTAGGCAGCGTCGCTCATCGGCTTCTCCTCGCGCAGCTTACCGGCGAGGGTCATCCAGATGTTGTAAGTCATCACGAGCGAACCGGCGAGGTAGAGCAGCCCGCCAAACGCGCGCAGGACATACATCTCGAACAGCGCCTCAACGGTATCGGCGAAGCTGTTCACCAGATAGCCGTCCGCCCCGTATTCGCGCCACATCAGGCCTTGGGTGATCCCCGCTACCCACATGCTGGCGGCGTAGAAAACGATCCCCACAGTCGCGAGCCAGAAGTGCCAGTTGATCATCTGTAGCGAGTACATTCGCTCGCGCTTCCACAACCGCGGCACGAGGTAGTAAAGCGCCGCGAAGGTGATCATTCCGTTCCAGCCGAGCGCGCCGGCATGGACATGGCCGATGGTCCAGTCGGTGTAGTGCGACAGCGAATTGACCGCCTTGATGCTCAGCATCGGCCCTTCGAAGGTTGCGATGCCGTAGAAGGCCAGCGCCATCACCATCATGCGGATGATCGGGTCGGTCCGGACCTTGTCCCACGCGCCGTTGAGCGTCATCAGCCCGTTGATCATGCCGCCCCAGCTGGGCATCCACAGCATGATCGAGAACACCATGCCCAGCGTCTGCGCCCAGTCGGGCAGCGCCGTGTAGTGCAAATGGTGCGGCCCGGCCCAGATGTAGAGGAAAATCAGCGACCAGAAGTGGATGATCGACAGGCGGTAGGAATAGATCGGTCGCTCGGCCTGCTTGGGCACGAAGTAATACATCATGGCCAGGAAGCCTGCGGTCAGGAAGAAGCCGACCGCATTGTGACCGTACCACCATTGCGTGAGCGCATCCTGCACCCCGGCAAAGGCGCTGTAGCTGCGCGATCCCACCATGCTGACCGGCATCGCCAGATTGTTGACGATGTGCAGCATCGCGATCGTGATGATGAAGGCGAGGTAGAACCAGTTGGCGACATAGATGTGCGGTTCTTTGCGCTTCAGGATCGTGCCGATGAACACCGCCGCATAGGCAACCCAGACGATCGTCAGCCAGATATCGACATACCATTCCGGCTCGGCATATTCCTTGCTTTGGGTAATCCCGAGCAGATAGCCGCTGGCCGCCAGCACGATGAACATCTGGTAACCCCAGAACACGAACCGCGCGAGACTGGGGAAGGCAAGCTGGGCGCGGCAGGTCCGCTGGACGACGTAGAAGCTGGTCGCGATCAGCGCGTTGCCACCGAACGCGAAAATCACCGCCGAAGTGTGCAGCGGGCGCAAGCGACCGAAATTGAGATAGGGCTGGAAATTGAGCTCGGGGAAGGCAAGCTGCAGGGCGATGAACAGGCCGGCGAGCAGCCCCACGAGGCCCCAGAAGGTCGTTGCCAGCACACCCCAGCGAATGACGTCGTCGTCATAGCGCGAAGGCCCTTCGGGCATGCGGAAGAAGCCTTGCGCCTTGCCCACCGGGTCAAAACGCGCCGCGCTCATCCACATGAGCACGAAGGCGACCGTACCGACGATCCAGGCGTGCGCCGCAAATCCGCTGTCGACCGCAGTTGCCGCAGCGACAATCGCCAGCACCAATACCCCGAACCATAGGCCTACGCGGCCAAGCGCAGCTTCCGCTTGCATTCAGTTTCTCCGTCTGATGGGGTCGCGTCTATGGCGGGCTGAGGCAGGCCGCATTGATCCAGGTCAAATCGTAAAAATATTCAAACGGCTGCAGCAAGATGGCCGGCGCGAGCCTGCAAGGCGGCAATATCGCAAAGGTGCACGTCCGAGCGGCCCGAGGTTTCGATCAGGCCTGCTTCCCGCAGTTCGGTGAGCTGGCGGCTGATCGTTTCGATCGTCAGGCCGAGGCTGTCCGCCATATCGCGGCGCGACATCGGGAGGTGCAGCAGACAGCCGCCATCCTTCGGCGTCCCTATCCGCTCGGCCATGGTGACGAGGAACCCCGCCACCCTTTCCTGGGCAGTCTTGCGCCCCAGCGTGATCGATTTCTCGCGGCTGCGGCGCAAGGAGGTGACGACGCGATCGAGCACTTCGTTCAACAGGCCGGGCTCGCTCCGCGCGAAGCCGAGGAACTCGGCGGCGGGAAAGGCGATCAACTCGCAGTCCCGCAACGCGGACAGCGTATAGGAATGCGCACCGCGCGCCGAAACCGGTACGAGATCGCCTTCGAAATGGAAGGCCACCACCTGCTCGCGTCCGCCGGAAGCATGCGCCACGAGCTTGGTCGCCCCTTGTGCCACGAAGACGATCTGGTCCTGGTCGCCATCTTCGAGGATGGCTTCCCCGGCACTCGCGCTGGCATAGCGACCCATAGCCTGGAGCCGTAAATAGGCCGCATCCGCCAGATTTTCGGGGAGGATAGCCTGGACGAACCGCTCGAACAGCTCGGGAAAGGTCGTTGTCGCCGGGATCCGGTGGTATTGCATGCCCAAGCTATGCAGGCGCAAAACCTGCCGGTCATTGATCCTGGTCAATGAACTCGCAGCGGATCGGCGCGATTGAGCGCGCGTCGATGCAAACGAATAGGCCGCACGGCGCTGCCACCCTCCCGCTCGGCGTGACCGGTTTCAAACTGTCGGACGAGTTCGGCCTGGCTCTGCAAGCCGGCGTGGATGTTCCCCTGAACGATCGCGGTCTTGGCCTCAGCGTCGATGCCAAGCGCTATTTCATCGACACCAAGGCCCGCTGGTTCATCGGCAATACGGTCGCGATCCAGACCGGGCACAAGCTCGATCCCTGGGTCGTCAGTACGGGCCTGGCCTATCGGTTCTAGATAGCGCACCGGCCAGTGGGAGAGGCCTATCCGGCGCGATCCTCCAGAGCTTCTGGCTGGAGGATCGCGATCTCCCTGCGACCGAGAACTTCGATCAACCCGTCGTTCTTCATCTTGGTGAACTGGCGACTGACGGTCTCGATCGTCAGTCCCAGAATGTCGGCGATCTGCTGACGCGACAGCGGCAGCATCAACTCACGCGGAGCTCCCTCGACCACCGGACCGCAGGCAGGGGGCGCGAGGCGCTCGGCGGTTTCGAGCAGAAAACTGGCCAGTTTCTGCTCCGCATTCATCCGCCCGAGCAACAGCATCCAACGGCGCGTGCGATCGAGTTCGGTCAAGGTCCGCTCAAGCAATTTGTGCTCCAGCCGTGGATGTTCGCGAGCAAAGCGCTCGAACTCGGCGCGCGGAAACACACAAACCTGCGTGCTGGTAAGGGCTTCCGCGTCATAGGGCGTGATCAGCCCGAACGGACGACCGAGGAAGTCCGAGGGGTACACCAGACCAAGGATTTGTTCCTTCCCATCCGCAGTCTGGGTCGACAGTTTCATGACGCCCTCCACGACATTTGCCACCAGGACCGCATCCTCGCCTTCCCAGAGCAGGCGCTCGCCCGTTTCCAGATGCATAGGCCGGCCAATGTCGTTCAAGAGCGCGATCTCGTCATCCTCGAGTTCGGCGCAGATCGCCCGATTTCGCACCGCGCAGGCCTGGCAGAAGTTCACAGCAATTGCATTCGGGTCGGAAGATCTTTCATAACGAAACCTACGCCCTCGTTGACGAAGACTAAGGGGCTCTTCGGTGCTTGGGCATCGATCGGAGGCGATCCTGTCGATGCGACTCCAGCTGCAGCTCATTCCAATTCGGCCAAAGTCCTAAGCTATCGAGCGGAAATTCGCCTTTAAATGCTAGCCCGACTTCTAGCATACGACCGCTATGGATGGCTACGACCCGTGAATTATCTGCGTCCTCGCACGCCTCGCACGCCCCGCACGCTCGCCGGACGACACCAGCCCCACCTCTCGAAGGGGCCACGACCAGTCTTGAGCGGAATACTGATGCCGGCCTTCGACCGGCGGTGCCTGTAAACAAAGCCCGTTCGTCTTGCTGGGCTGCCGAACGGCAACTTTTGGCGCCCGAAGTGCCGGACCGGCAGCTTGCGACTAAGGGGCCGAAATACCGCTGCGGGTCAAATTTTGGTCAAGGACCGTTTGACCGTCTGGGCCCAGACGCGGCCTTTTATGCAGGCGGGTGATCTGCACAACACGATTTCGGAACGTCGAGCGGCGATGAAACCGGAAAAGCGACGAGGGTGTGACCGCCTGACATGAACGATCGACTAGGCTGTTAAAACAGGAGGCGGCCGCTTGGTCGCCTCCTGTTGAACCAAACCTGCGAGCTCTCAGAAGCGGATGGTACCGGTTACGAAGACCTGCCGCGGGTTGCCGTAGAACGCCGTCAGCGTGCCTTCGGTACCGAGCGAGGGAGTCGGGAAACCATTCGCTCCGATTGGAATTGCCCCGGTCACGGGATCGGCGACGATGAAGGTGTATCCCGAGGTCTTGTATTCTTTATCGGTCAGATTGCGTCCATGAAGACCTATGCTCCAGGCCCGCCCGGGCGCGGAGTAGACCAGGTTCGCATCGAACAGCGCATAGCCGCCCTGGTCGATAAAGGGGTTGGGTACCTCGAACTGATAGGTCTTCGAGCGGTAGGACAGGGTGGTCGTGAAATCGAGATCGCCGGCACCAACCGGGGTCGAATAGGCCAGCGTTGCGCTGCCTGTGTATTTGGGGGTGTTCTGCACTTCGCGGAACTCGGCCACATCGGTCGGCACACCGCCGATATTGGTGATGTACTCGGTGTATTCGGCGTCGATGAAGCCACCGGTGAGCGCGAGCGAGAGGCGGTCCCCGGCGCTCATCAGGTCGCGGCCCAACCGGGCATTCGCTTCCAGTTCGAGCCCCTTGAACGTGGCTCCGCCGGCATTGGAGACCACGCCGCAGAAGCTGGGTAGGCCGCCTACCTGGCATGCGACCGAGCCGGGGATCTGTACGTCGGTGTAATCGGCGTAGAACGCCGCCGCCGCCAGATAGAGCGCGCCGTCCATCAGGCTGCCCTTGTACCCGAGTTCGTAGCTGTCGACCTGCTCGGGGGCGAAGCTCAGGAAAGCCGCAATCTCATCATCGCTGCGCACGCCGTTGCCGTCCAGATCGGGTGCGTTGACGCCGACACCGCGCGGGTCGAACCCGCCGCCCTTGAAGCCCTGCGAGAAGCTCGCATAGAGGTTGTGGTCCGGCGTCGGCTGGAAGCTGAGCGAAGCGCGCGGCGTGAACTTCTTGAATTCGCGGGTGCCGTCGAAATTGGTGCCCGGCGCCCCGAACGGGACGCCCGCACCACCGAAGACGGGCGAGCCGCCACCGAGATAGTTCTGCCGCAGGATGCTGGCCGTCCGCTCGTCCCAGGTGTAGCGGCCGCCGACCGACAGGCTCAACTGGTCGGTCAGATCGTAAGTGAAGTCGGCGAAGACCGCGTAGGTCTCGGTATCGACATCCGCTTCGGTAAACGCAGTCAATCCGGCGAAAGTGTTGAAGATGCGCACGTCGAACAGCGTGTCGGCAGTGGCGTCGAGATAGTAGAAGCCGACCAGACCCGAAAGCCGGTCGCTTTCGTAGAGCACCTGGAATTCCTGGCTGATCTGCTCGTTAAGGTAGATCCCCGGCACATCGACATCGACCGCGGGAAGCGCATCGAAATCGATCGGAGTGAAGGTGTCGTCCTTGCGCCAGGCGCTGATCGAGCGAAGCGTGACCGTATCGGTGAGTTCGGCAGTGATGTTCATCGACAGACCGTAGCCCTCTACCGATTGCTCCGGATCGATGAGCCCGCCGCGGGTGTCGAAGACATTGTCGAGCACCGGTGCCCCGGTCGCCCGACCGGGAATGAGGCGATGGCCGCCGCGCGGGTTGCTGTCGTCCTTGGTATAGTCGCCCGAAATGCGGATCAGGACCGGTTCGTCATAGCCGCCCATCTCGAATGTCGCGCGGGCAGCGAAGACATCCTTGTCGTAATTGTCGAGCCCCGTCGTCAGGTTCTCGCCATAGCCGTCGCGCGTCAGTTTTGCGACCGCACCGCCGACCCGGATCAGGTCGCTGAGGGGTGCAGAGACACTCAGCACGCCGTCCATCTGGTCGTAGGTGCCATAGGTCGCGCGAGCACGAAGCGAAAATTCCTGCGGCAGGTTGCGGGTGACGTATTTGACCGCGCCGCCGATCGTGTTGCGCCCGTAGAGCGTGCCCTGCGGGCCACGCAGCACTTCGATCCGTTCGACGTCGTAGATGTCGAGAACCGCCGCCTGCGGACGGTTGAGATAGACGTCGTCGAGATAGATGCCGACACCCTGCTCGAAGCCGGAGACGGGATCCTGCTGACCCACGCCCCGGATAAAGGCGCTCAGGGTGGAATTGGTGCCGCGCGACGCCTCTAGCGTCGTGTTCGGCGTCGTCTGCGCGATATCGGTAATGTCGATCGCGCCCGCCTGCTCCAATGCCGCGCCGCTATAGGCGGTGACCGCGATCGGCACGTCGAGGAGACTTTCCTCACGGCGGCGGGCGGTGACGACGATCATCCCCTCGCCAGCCTCGGTCGCGACCGTTTCTTCGGGAACCGGCTGTTCCGGTGCTGCTTGCTGCGCGTGCACGGGCGCTGCAAGCGCGCCCCATGCGAGCGGTACGGCAAGACCAAGCGCGCTGACGGTGCTGGTGAATTTTCTCATTTCGATCTCTCCTCCTGCGCGTGTCTTCGAACCACGCTTGCCCTCTTGTTATTGTAAGATGAACCAGGTTTCAACTTTTGAATTGCGTGCCCGGATAACATGCCTTAGCTAGCGTGACACGATGGCAACAGCGAAGCGCCCCGACCCTCCCGACACGCGATCCGCCAGCCCAGGCAAGGAGCCGCGCACGGCGCGCGGTCGCGCGACCATGCGCAAGCTGCTGGACGCGGCGGCGAAGGAGTTCGGCGATCGGGGTTTTTACGAGGCTTCCATCAGCGACATCACGCGTCGGGCCGGCACCGCGCTGGGAAGCTTCTACACCTACTTCGACAGCAAGGAGGCGATCTTCTCCGCGCTGGTGCGCGACATGAGCGAGACCGTCGCGCGGACCGCCGCGGCTGCGGTATCTCCGGATTCAAGCGGCGTCGATCGGGAGCGCGAAGTGCTGACCGCCTTCCTCGATTTCGCGCGCCACAACAAGGCGATCTACCGCATCATCGACGAGGCCGAGTTCGCGGATCCAGCAAGCTACCGCGCGCATTATGAAGGTGCTGCCACCCGCATCGCGGCTCGTCTCGAACAGGGCGTGGCCGACCGTTCCGTTCGGCCCGGCGACAATGAAGTGCGTGCCTGGGCAATCATGGGCATGAACGTCTTCCTCGGCTTGCGTTACGGCGTCTGGGAGGACTCGCGGCCCAGCGAAGAGATCGCTGGCGCTGCCGAAGACCTGCTTCGCAACGGCATCGCCGCACCAACCCCGAAGCGCAGCTAATGGAGCACAAGGAATGAGCGACCGGGCCGTTGTGCCGGAATCGCGCGACAGTTCGCGCCGGGGCATCGTCCTGGCGATGCTGTTGCTCGTCTACATCTTCAATTTCGTCGACCGGCAGATCCTCGCGATCCTGGCTGCTCCTATCCAGGCGGAGCTTGACTTGAGCGATGGCCAGATGGGTCTTCTGGGCGGGCTGGCTTTTGCGCTGCTCTATTCTACCCTGGCCGTACCGCTCGCGGTGTTGGCAGACCGCACCAGCCGCAGCTGGGTGATCACCGTTTCGCTGGTGGTGTGGAGCGGGTTCACGGCCTTGTGCGGGCTGGCGCAGAACTTCTGGCACCTCCTGTTCGCCCGCGTCGGCGTGGGCGTCGGCGAAGCGGGCGGGGTGGCGCCGTCCTATGCCCTGATCGGCGATTATTTCCCCAGCGAGCGGCGCGCATCCGCGCTGGCGATCTATTCGCTGGGCATACCCGTGGGATCGGCAGTGGGCGTGCTCGCAGGCGGCTATATCGCGGCAAAGGTCGATTGGCGTCTGGCCTTTTTCGTCGTCGGCCTGGCCGGCCTGCTGGTCGCGCCGGCGTTCAAGCTGCTGGTCAAGGATCTGCCCAAACACGCGCCGCTGCCAGCCGCTTCACCCGGAGCGAATTCCGCCAGCCTGGCTTCGACCGCCAGAATTCTCGCTGCCAAGCCCGCCTTCTGGTTCATGGCATTCGGGGCGGCGACCTCCTCCGCATTGGCCTACGGGATCGGCTTCTGGCTCCCCAGTCTCCTCATTCGCAGCTTCGGCCTCGATCTGGTGGGTACCTCGCAATTCATCGGTGCACTGCTGCTGCTGGGCGGCGTCACGGGAATGCTGGCCGGCGGCTGGCTGGGCGACAAATTGGGCAAGCGCGACCGCGCCTATTACAGCTGGCTGCCGAGTATCGCCTTTCTCTTGGGGGCGCCCCTGTTTGCCGCCGGAATTCTCAGCACCGACGTGAAGCTTGCCTTTCTGCTGTTCCTGATCCCCCAGGCCCTTTCCTATGTGTGGCTCGGTCCGGTACTCTCCGCAGTCCAGCATCTGGTCGAACCGGCCGCTCGATCGACCGCCTCGGCACTGTTCCTTTTGATCAACAATCTGATCGGGCTCGGCGGCGGAATTTTCGCGCTGGGTGCATTGTCGGATTTCCTGATTCCCTATTACGGAGACGAGGCGCTGCGCTACTCGATGCTGTATTCGCTTGGTCTCTACGCCATTGCCGCACTGCTGATGGCGCTCGCCGGACCGAGCTTGAGACGCGATTGGGTCGAAGAGTAGCCGCTTTGGCAACCTGACTGGATCGGCTGTCTGGTTCGGCCTTGCCGCCATCGCAGCTGCGTGCCGCTCAGCTGGCGAAGAAAGACCAGATCTGCTGCACGGACAGAACCAGGAACAGGAGCGCGGCTACGCTCAGCACCGAATTCGACAACCAGCCGTTTCGGTCGGCCTTCGGGACACGCTTGGAGTTCAGCAACAGCAGCAAGGTGACGGCCAGGAACGGCATGAAGAACGCGCCGACCACTCCGTAGATGATGACCAGGAGGAAGGGCTCCTCGAAGAACAGCAGCGTCATCGGCGGGAAAGTAAGCCACAGCAGGAAAGCGCGGAACGGCCATTCGCGTTCGGGGCGCTCGCTGCGCTCGCTCCGACCACGAACATGCTCCACGAAGTCAGAGAAGAGCAGGCTGACCCCATGCCAGACGCCAAATAGCGACGACATCGCGGTCGCCGCGAATCCCAGAAGAAACGCGACCGCCACCGGACGCCCGAACCGCTCCTCCAGCACATCGGTCAGGTTGAGCAATCCCCGGTCGCCCCCTGCGAGAGCGATCTGCGCGCTGTGCAGGAGTTCGGCCCCGACGATGAGCATCGAGACGACGAAAACCCCTGTCACCGTGTAGGCGGTATAATTGTCCAACCGCATCATCGGAATCCACGACGGACCGTGCCACCCCTTCGTGTTGACCCAATAGCCGTAAGCGGCGGTGGTGATCGTTCCCCCGACGCCGCCGATCAGGCCGAGCGTGAAGAAGATCGAGCCCTCGGGCAGCGCAGGGACGAGCCCGCCGACCACATCGCCCAAGCGCGGTGCAACCAGAATGGCGAGCCCGGTCATCACCACGAACATGATCGCGACGAGCACCTTCATCACCCGCTCGAAGGTCTCGTATCGATTGAGCGCGACGAAAAGGAAGCTGGTGATCCCGGCAAGGACGGCCCACGCCGGAAGCGGCAGGATGGGAAACAGGGCAGCGAGCGGCAGCGCCGTCGCGCTCATCGCGGTCGCACCGTAGATGAAGCCCCAGACGAGGATGTAGATACCGAAATACCAGCTCGTCCATGCTCCCAGGGAGCGCCACCCCTCGAAGATCGTCGTTTCGGTCGAGAGGTGATAGCGCGCGGCGCCTTCGGACAAAGCGACCTTCACGACGCATCCCAGAACGGCGGCCCAGAGCAGGGCATAGCCGAAGCGTGAGCCTGCGATGAGAGTGGCAACCAGATCGCCCGCCCCCACTCCGGTTGCCGCGGCCACAATGCCGGGACCGATCAGCTTCCAGCGCACGGAGCGCGGTGGGGACGCGTTCACTGGTTCACTCGGCACTTCGGCGCGAGCCTCATCTACAGCAGGCAAGCGGCGCTCTTTCTCGGGCATCGACCAAACTCCCATGGGTATTCGCCTCGCTTGAAGCTGGAGCAACTAAGATCGGCAAGCTCTCACTCCTGTAACTGCGGATCTAGTCTTACTCCATGGAGCGAGATCGATCTGCCCAGCGGCAGACGCTGTCACACTGGAGAAACTGGTCGAACCAGGCAATGCGTCGAGATAGCGGATAGCGCTGACTGTGGGGGAACGGATTACAGGCTCTCCGTGAGCTTGGCCGCCAGGCTCGAACAAACACGAAAAGCCGCTGCAGGGAAACACTCGGGTCAGTGTGGAAAGCACTTGTTTCGATACGCCCACCGGGCTTGCACCATGCCTATGCGCGTGTGCCTTGGCCATTTCCAAAAACGAGGCAAACAGGCACCACCTGATCGAGATACTCAAACTGAACCGGCCGCTTTCCAGCGGCGGGATGCCGGACGCGCGGATCTACGTGGGATATGAACTTCGATGCCGGGATCCTGAGAGGGAATGCGAAGCGCGTCCTCGATTTCTATGCGAGTGCCTGCGAGGCTGCGGCGGACGATGGCAGGCATATCCTGTTCGGCTCGGACTGGATCATGCTCGGCCGCGAGCCGCGCGCCGGCGGCTACCTCGCGCAGATTCGCGCAGTGGCGGCGAACCAAACGTTCTGGCGAGACAAGGTCGACCGGCTGTTCGGACAAAACTTGCTCCAGTTCCTTAAGCGCGCGCCTGCCTGACAGGCCCCAGTCCAGCGCACAGGGCCCTTTCCTTGGATCATGGCAGGTCGAAACAGGCTTCCATGGTCCAAAAGCAGGTGAACCGCCGCTTGAAGGTTGAATTCGGCTCTAGCCGCGTCAGGCAGGGGCTCCATGCCATCAAGGCTGCCGCTCAGCTTACTTTCGATAAGTTAGCGCGCTGCAGTCTGGCAGGTAATCGGCCGCATGTGGACTTTTCAGCTAAGTTCGAGGAAATTCGAGACCTGCCGGCGGGCAACATTCATTGCCGATCTCCCCTAATCGCAACCGGCCGCGGCAGTGCTTTCGTTTCGCAATCCGGACCCATCCAGACCGAATACGGTAATCGTCCGCTCGCCGCCGAATTCTTCGCGCACGGCTATGAGACCTTGACGCTCGAGGTGGTCGAGCAGGCGACGGACACGGCTTGGCGACGAACTGCCATACACGCGTGCCACCTCCTCCTCATCTGGACCGGCGCGGCCCTGCGCTGCGGCGGCGGCGATCGTAAGATATGGCGCCAGCACATCCTCTGGCACATTCTCGGCGAGC
>NZ_CM132307.1:0-407500 GCF_053714505.1 Qipengyuania sp. SM2507 | reverse complement strand
CCCGAAGGCCGCAAACCTTTGCGACGATACCGCCACGGCATCGATTTAAAAACCCATTCACAATGTCAAAGACGCAAGAGGCAAACCCTCTTGCTACCGGCCGAAGCCGGATATTTTTTCGTTTCATCCTGGAGAATGTTTTGGCTGGTGGAGCCTATCGGGATCGAACCGATGACCCCCTGCTTGCAAAGCAGGTGCTCTCCCAGCTGAGCTAAGGCCCCATAGCCAAAAGGATGGTGGGCCTGAGTGGATTCGAACCACTGACCTCACCCTTATCAGGGGTGCGCTCTAACCAACTGAGCTACAGGCCCATCCCCGTCACCAAGCAGGCTACCATTCTTGCGAATGGCAAGCCGCGGGCGGCGTGAGCCAGCTCAGGCGCAAACGCGGATCTTGCGATCAGCGTTTCTCCAGTGATGAAAGGACATGAGGACGACGGCATGTTTCTTTGAAAAGGTGCGAAGCACTTCCGGAGACAAGCTCCGACGCTTTCGTACCAATCCTTAGAAAGGAGGTGATCCAGCCGCAGGTTCCCCTACGGCTACCTTGTTACGACTTCACCCCAGTCGCTGAACCCACCGTGGTTGGCTGCCTCCTGCAAGCAGGTTAGCGCACCACCTTCGGGTGAATCCAACTCCCATGGTGTGACGGGCGGTGTGTACAAGGCCTGGGAACGTATTCACCGCGGCATGCTGATCCGCGATTACTAGCGATTCCGCCTTCATGGACTCGAGTTGCAGAGTCCAATCCGAACTGAGACATCTTTTGGAGATTAGCTAACCCTCGCGGGATCGCTGCTCACTGTAGATGCCATTGTAGCACGTGTGTAGCCCAGCCTGTAAGGGCCATGAGGACTTGACGTCATCCCCACCTTCCTCCGGCTTATCACCGGCAGTTTCCTTAAAGTGCCCAACTAAATGATGGCAACTAAGGACGAGGGTTGCGCTCGTTGCGGGACTTAACCCAACATCTCACGACACGAGCTGACGACAGCCATGCAGCACCTGTCACTAGGTCCCCGAAGGGAAGAAATCTGTCTCCAGAAGTCGTCCTAGGATGTCAAAGGCTGGTAAGGTTCTGCGCGTTGCTTCGAATTAAACCACATGCTCCACCGCTTGTGCAGGCCCCCGTCAATTCCTTTGAGTTTTAATCTTGCGACCGTACTCCCCAGGCGGATAACTTAATGCGTTAGCTGCGCCACCCAGGCTCTAAGAACCCGGACAGCTAGTTATCATCGTTTACGGCGTGGACTACCAGGGTATCTAATCCTGTTTGCTCCCCACGCTTTCGCACCTCAGCGTCAATAACTGTCCAGCGAGTCGCCTTCGCCACTGGTGTTCTTCCGAATATCTACGAATTTCACCTCTACACTCGGAATTCCACTCGCCTCTCCAGTATTCTAGTCTACCAGTTTCAGAGGCAGTTCCGGGGTTGAGCCCCGGGATTTCACCCCTGACTTGATAAGCCGCCTACGCGCGCTTTACGCCCAGTAATTCCGAACAACGCTAGCTCCCTCCGTATTACCGCGGCTGCTGGCACGGAGTTAGCCGGAGCTTATTCTCTGGGTACTGTCATTATCATCCCCAGTAAAAGAGCTTTACAACCCTAAGGCCTTCATCACTCACGCGGCATTGCTGGATCAGGCTTTCGCCCATTGTCCAATATTCCCCACTGCTGCCTCCCGTAGGAGTCTGGGCCGTGTCTCAGTCCCAGTGTGGCTGATCATCCTCTCAGACCAGCTATGGATCGTCGGCTTGGTAGGCCTTTACCCCACCAACTACCTAATCCAACGCGGGCCCATCTAAAGGCGATAAATCTTTGGTCCGAAGACATCATCCGGTATTAGCAGTCGTTTCCAACTGTTATCCCGGACCTAAAGGCAGGTTCCCACGCGTTACGCACCCGTGCGCCACTAACCCCGAAGGGTTCGTTCGACTTGCATGTGTTAGGCATGCCGCCAGCGTTCGTTCTGAGCCAGGATCAAACTCTCAAGTTTGTGTCACTCACCTATCCGGCACGGGTCGAAACCCGCTATCCGAACAGACAAGAGCTTCAAGGAGCCGATACCTGCACATCAAACGTAATGGATACGAATGAACATGCATCATCGCAACGCAGGCTGTGACCTGCGAAGGATGTGGCAATCGGCATAGTTAAACCGGTATCCGGAGCCTTAAAACCCCCGGACCGGGCGCCGTCGCCCACATGTCCCTTCATCAAATTTCAACAATGTCAAAGAGCCACTCAACAATAAAAGCGGACAGCGAAGGTATCCCCGATTTACACCGGGGGACCGGCTATCCGTTTATGTTGGCGACCAGAGCGTCGAACCCGTTTGAGTGGGCTGCTTCGCTCCGGTGAGAGGGCATATATGGGGCCCTCCGATTCGGGTCAACGGGTTTTTGCAATTTTATTTCGTGAAGTCGAAAAAACTGCAGAAATCCGCGGGTTTCGCCATGTCCCGAAAGCGTCATGTGGGGAGCGTTCCGAGGGCTTCAAGAGGAGCATTCCGGCCTCCACGCAGCCTTCCCCCCGATCAAGGGGGCGATTCAGGGCCGATGAATCGGGCCGGCGCGCCGGCTTTGCCCCGAATCCGGACCGGGACCCCGTGATTGGTATCTCGCTTTCGGTACGATTCGATTCTACGCCCTGTCGATGGACAGCGCCGACGAGCGCCCGGAAGGGCCCATGGACCCAGACAATAAGGCTCGCGGCTCGTCGTCCGGACCTGCCCCCGATGGTTTTGGAGCCCGTGTCCGCAACGCGCTCGCATGGCGCTATGGTAGCCAGGTCATTGCCCAGATCATCACCTGGGGTTCGACCCTCCTTGTAGTGCGCTTGCTAGACCCCAGCGACTACGGGCTCTTCGCGATGAGCCAGGTGGTGCTCGCCGCGCTGGCTTTCCTCAATGGCTGGGGCTTTGCCAATTCGCTGATCCAGCAGGACAGCATCGGCAAGCGCGACATCGGTCAGGCTTTCGCGCTGCTGCTGGTGCTCAACTTCGGGCTGGCCGCGGCGCAGATCCTGATCGCGCCCTATGCCGCGCTCTATTACAGCGAGCCGCTGATTGAAGACATGCTGTACATTCAGGCGCTCTTGTTCCTCACCACGCCCTTCATCGCCCTGCCCAGCGCGCTGCTGTCGCGCGAGCTCTCGTTCCGCACCCAGGCGATCGCCAATATGATCGCCTCGATCGCCGGCGCGGTCACTGCGTTGGCGATGGCCTGGTACGGCTATGGCGTGTGGGCGCTGGTCTGGGCGCCGATCGTCGCCTTCACGGTGCGCGCCGTCGGGGTGACCATCGCGGCCTGGCCGCTCGCCATGCCGGTGTTCGATCTCAAGGGAGCGGGCGCCATGGTCAGCTACGGCGGGGCGATGACGCTGTGCCAGCTGCTGTGGATCGTCCAGAGCCAGAGCGACATCTTCATCGCGGGGCGAACCTTCGAACCCTATGATCTGGGTCTCTACGCCGAGGCGCTGTTCCTCACCCTTATCGTGACCGGCCGCTTCCTGCCCCCGCTCAACGAGGTCGCCTTCCCCGCCTATTCCGAGCTGCACAAGGCCGGGCATAGCCTCGCACCCTATTTCCTGCGCTCGATGCGCAGCGTCGCGATCATCACCGGCCCCATTTATATCGGCCTCGCGCTCACCGCCCCCGAAGCCATCGCCACGCTGTTCGGCGAGAAGTGGATGCCGATGGTACCGATCGTCGCCGGTCTGGCGCTGGTCATGCCGCTACGCTCGCTCGAGATCATCTGCACCCCCGCGACGAACGCCACCGGTCGCCCGCGCATCTATGTCTACACCAGCCTTGTCGGAGCGGTGCTGTTCACCGCGGGCTTCCTGGTCGGGGTCGAATATGGCGCGATGGGACTGGTCCAGGCCTGGTGGTTTGCCTCGCCGCTTCTACTTGCCTTCACGCTCGCGCTGACGCTGCCCGTTGCCGGCGTCTCCGCGTGGGAGTGGTTCAAGTCGATCTGGCCCGCGATCGTCGGCTGCGCGGCGATGGCCGTGGCGGTGATCGGTTTGCGGGCGATCCTGCCCGACTGGGCCGCCCCGCTCAGGCTGGCGGCGCTCGGCGCGACGGGTGCCACGACCTATGCGGCGGTGATCTGGTTCGGCTGGCGCAGCGTGGTTTACGAAAGCTGGGCCATGATCAGGCGGCGGCCCGCATCCGCGCCAAAGCCCGGCGGTCGAATTCAAACCACAGCGGGCTGAGCCGCGGGCGCAGGCGCGGCAGCCATTCGGGATAAAGCTCGGCCATGCGCCGCGGGAGCGCTGCGGGTCCCTCGCTCTGCATCAGCGCGCTGATGATCCGGTTCTGGAAATGCCGAACCGAATAATTGACCATCCGGCGCGCCTGCAGCGTCAATCCTCTGGGCGTCAACGTGGTCGGCTCGCACAGGAAGCCGCCCGTATCGCAGGGCACCACCGCGTCCTCGCGGCGATCGGCGTCGCGCCCCAGATCGTTGTTGGCGAGCGCGGCGATCAGGCTGTCGTCGCCCACGAGATCCTCGGGCAGCCGCAACCCGCTGGCGCGCAGCCGCGCGACGAATGCGCCGCTCAAGGCGTAGCAATCGCCGAACAACCCGTGATCCTCTGCCAACATTCGCCGGTAATAGGCCGCCCGCCGCCCGTTGCGCGGCATGCCCGCCGCCGCATTGGCGCGCGGATTGTCGCGCAGGCAGCGGACGAGGCCCTGGACGGTCCCGGGCAGCAATTGGGCATCGCCATCGACGAAGACATAGCAGTCCGCCTCGGGCGCCTCGTCGAGCATGAAGCGGTTCCAGCTGCGCGCCTTGCCGCCAGCTGCATATTCGACCAGCCGGACACCGCGATCGCCATAGCTGCGGACGATATCGGCCGTGGCGTCGCTGCTGCCGTTGACCACCACCGCCACAGCAACCCCGGGCTCGCCCAGCGGCAGGCTGTCGAGACACAGCGCGATCCGGCGTTCCTCATTATGGGCCAGCGCGGCGATCTGGATCGTCATGGATTGGAGGCTCGCATCATTGTGACGCGCATCTACCAGTGCATTGCAAGCCGGCATAGAGTGATCGACAGGCCGGGTTTGCCGTTTTTTGGCCATCGCCGCATGATTTATCTCTGCGATTGGAGATGCGTCACGATGCGCAACATGTTCAACACCGCAGTGGCGATTCTCGCGCTTGTTCTGCCGATATCGAATTCGACAGTTTCGGTAGCAAGACAATTGTCGAATTCGACACTCTCCGAAGCCGACCAAGCGCCGCCGCCAACCATCCTTCCCGACGAAGCGAACCCGATCGAGGACTTCGAAATCGCCCTCGATCGCTATCTGCGAATGACCGTTCCGGTGACGATTTCCGGGGCCGGACCCTTCCGCTTCCTGATCGACACCGGCGCGCAGGCCACGGTGGTGACGCACCGCGTGACCGACCGGCTGCAACTCGTTCCCAGCGGGCAGGCGCTGCTGGTGGCGATGGGGAGCAGCCGCATGGTCGAGACCATCGAACTCGACGGGCTGGAATTCGCCAACCGGCGGCTCGACGGGCTGACCGCGCCGCTGCTCGAAGCCCGCCATATCGGTGCGGATGGGATCCTCGGACTCGACAGCCTCCAGAACCTGCGGGTGCTGATGGATTTTCGAGAGAACCGCATCTCGGTGGCCGATGCCCACGATGATCGCGGCACGGGTTACGAGATCGTCGTGCGGGCGCGGCGCAAGCTTGGGCAGATGATCATCACCGATGCCCGGATCGACGGGGTGCGCACCGCGATCATCATCGATACCGGCGCCGCCAACTCGCACGGCAACGCCGCCTTGCGCCGTCGCCTTCGCGCACGCCAGCTGGATGAATTGCTGACCACCGACGTCCACGGGTTCGAGGTCCGAAGCGATCTGACCTTCGCGGGAACGTTGCGCATCGGCGGGCTGACGATGACGAAGGTGCCGATCGGCTATGCCGACAGTCCGGTGTTCGCCCAGCTCGGCCTCGACGACAGACCCGCGCTGATCCTGGGCATGCAGAACCTGCGCGCGTTCGATCGCGTGGCAATCGATTTTGCCGACCGCCGCATCCTGTTCGACCTGCCCGACGGATCGCAGGCGAATACGGCAACCCGGCAGCTCTTCTTTCCCTCGCGGATCGGGACCTGATGATGCGGTGACCGGGCAGGCGCGCTTGTGCAAAGCGTCAAGCCGCCCCAAATGCGCTACCCATGCCTCCCGACACGATAAATTCCAGCACCCCGCGCGACGCCGAGAGCTGGGCGACGCTGCGGCGGTTCCTTCCCTATCTCTGGCCGTGCGACAATCCGCAGCTGCGGGTCCGGATCGCGATCGCACTGCTGCTGGTGCTGTTGGCCAAGGGCGTGATGCTGGCGCTCCCGTTCGCCTACAAGGGCGCGGTCGATGCCATGTCGACGCCGGCCAACGAGGCGGTGATGGTCGCGCTCGCACTGGTGCTGGCCTATGGCCTGGGGCGCTTCTCCGCCACCGTCTTCGACAATCTGCGCAACATCGTGTTCGAGCGCGTCGGCCAGGAGGCGACCCGCAATCTGGCGGTCGACGTTTTCCAGCGGCTGCACCGGCTGTCGCTGCGCTTCCACCTTTCGCGCCGCACGGGCGAGGTCACCAAGATTATCGAGCGCGGCACCAAGAGCATCGATTCCATGCTCTATTTCCTGCTGTTCAACATCGCTCCGACCTTCATCGAGCTGATCGCGGTGGGGGTGATCTTCTACCTCAATTTCGGACTCGGGCTGGTTGCGGCCACCGCGCTGGCGGTGGTGAGCTATATCTTCGTCACCCAGCGGATCACCGAATGGCGCACCGATCTGCGCCGCGAGATGAACGATCTCGACGGCACCGCGCTGTCGCGCGCCGTCGACTCGCTGCTGAATTACGAGACGGTCAAATATTTCGGCGCCGAACACCGCGAAGAGGAGCGCTACGCCCGGGCAGCGCATGATTATTCCGAAGCGGCGATCAAGTCCGACACCTCGCTCGGTCTGCTCAACATCACCCAGGCGCTGATCACCAATGCGCTGATGGCCGGCGCCATGGCCTACACCGTCTGGGGCTGGAGCCAGGGCGATCTGACCGTGGGCGATCTGGTGTTCGTCAACACCTACCTCCTCCAGCTCTTCCGCCCGCTCGACCTGCTCGGCGTGGTCTATCGCACGATCCGGCAAGGGCTGGTCGATATGGCGCAGATGTTCAACCTGATGGACACCGGGGTTGAGGTCGAGGATGTCCCCGGCGCCCCGGCGCTGGTGGTCAACCGCCCCTCGGTGACCTTCGAAAATGTCGTATTCGGCTATGATGCGGATCGCACGATCCTGCATGGCCTCAGTTTCGAGGTGCCCGCCGGGACCACGCTGGCGATTGTCGGCCCATCGGGTGCTGGCAAGAGCACGATCGCGCGATTGCTGTTCCGCTTCTACGACCCGCAGAGCGGGCGCATCCTGATCGACGGGCAGGATATCGCCAGGGTCCGCCAGGACAGCCTGCGCGCCAGGATCGGCATCGTCCCGCAGGACACCGTCCTGTTCAACGACACCGTGGGCTACAACATCGCCTATGGCCAGGAGGGCGCCAGTCCTGAGCAGATCGAACAGGCCGCGCGCGATGCCGCGATCCTGCCCTTTATCAAACGGCTACCTGCGGGGTTCGACACCGAGGTCGGCGAGCGCGGGCTCAAGCTCTCGGGGGGCGAGAAGCAGCGCGTCGCCATCGCGCGCACCCTGCTCAAAAACCCGCCGATCGTGGTCCTCGACGAGGCTACCAGCGCGCTCGATTCGCGCACCGAGCAGGACATTCTGGAAACGCTGCAACGCGTGTCGAAGGGGCGCACCACGCTCGCCATCGCGCATCGCCTCTCGACCATCGCCGGGGCGGACCGGATCATCGTGCTAGACCACGGCCGCGTGTCCGAAAGCGGTTCGCACGCCGAATTGCTGCGACACGACGGTCTCTATGCAGAAATGTGGCAGCGCCAGGCGGCCGAACGTCGTCCCCACGCCTCGACCGCCCAGCCCACCGACTGATTACTGCGCGGCGCCGATCAGGCTCGGCCGCGACAGGTCGAGATCGGCCGCCTCGATCACTTCGACATTGGGCCGGATCGCGCGCAGGTTATCGAGGAACTCGTCGGCCTTGCCGACCACGATGATCGTGGCCTTGTCCGCGCCGACGTAATCCGCCGCTGCCTTGGCCGCGGCCTCGGGCGAGACATTGCCGAGCCGCTCGGCATAGCGTGCCGCTTCGGCGGGTTCGAGCCCGTCGAGCAGCAGATTTGCGACGATGGCGTTGAAGCCCGACGAGCTTTCCAGGCTGCGCGCATAGCCGCCACCCAGGAACAGCCGGCGCCGGTCGAGCAGATCGGCGGCGATCGCCTCGCCCCCCAGCCGGTCGAATTCGTCGAGGAAGACCTGCACCACCTCGTCTGCAGTGGCGTTTTGCGTCTGCGAGGAGGCGACTAATATATCGGTGCCCAGCCCGCTACCCGCACCATAGCTGATCGAACGCTTGGTCCGCACTTCTTCAAACAACCGACCGCTCGAGCCGCCGCCGAGGATCGCATTGGCCAGTTCGATGGCGTAGTAATCGGTATCGGTTCGCGAGGGCGCCCGCATCCCGGCATAGACCGCCGCCTGCCCGGCATCGGGCATGTTGACCACCACCGTGCGCACAGGCTCGCCCGTGCCGGTTGGATTGGCGATTTCCTCGGGCGGCGCGGTATCGACCTGCCAGTCGCCCAGCAGCGTCTCGGTCAGCGCGACCGCCTGTTCCGCCGCAATTCCGCCGCTGACGATCACCTGCGTGCGCGCGGGGTGCCAGTAGCGGTTGCGATGCGCGAGCAGATCCTCGCGGGTGATCGCCGCAAGGCTGGCCTGCGTCCCGCCGGGAACGCTGCCATAGGGGGCATCGCCATAGAGCACCGGTCGCGAAACCATCCGCGCCAGTTCGCCCGGATCCTTGAGACTCACCTGCAGCCCGTCGATCCCGCGCTTGCGCTCACGCTCGAAGGCATCGACCGGATAGGAGGCGTTGCGGATGACTTCGGAGAGCACCCGGCCCGCTGCTTCCATATTGGCGACCGGTGCGGTCAGGCTGAAGTAGGAACCAGCCGAACCCGCGCTCGAGCCGAAGCTTGCGCCGAGGCTCTCGAGTCGCCGCGCGATTTCCTGCGCGTCCATCGTGGGGGTGCCCTGCTCGGCGAGACTTGCTGCCATGTTGGCAAGCCCGGCCTTGGCGCGCGGATCGCTCTGCGAGCCACCGGGCACCACGACGGTCATGGTCGCGATCGGAACATCGCCGGTTTGCGCGGCGACGACCTCTATGCCGTTGGCGAGCGTGCGTTCGACGATCCGGGGCGCCTCGACGGACGGGGTCGAACCGGCTGCCGGCGGTTCCTCGCGCTCGCCATCGGGCAGTACGGCCAGAGGTTCGCCGGTGGCCGGCGGCAGTATGATGAATTCGGGCATGGGAACCGGGTTGGCATAGGCCGCCGGGTTTTCCTCGCCCGCGACATAGCGCATGTCGATGCGCGCCTGCGGGTCGAGCCATTGCGCGGCAACGCGCATCACATCCGCCTCGGTGACCTGCCCGATCGCCGCCAGCCGCTTATCGGCAGCGCGCGGATCGCCGGTCGAGACCAGCGCCTCGCCCAGTTCGAAGGCCCGCCCCCGCGCGGTTTCTCGACGGCTGAGCGAATCGGAGAACAGCTCGCTCTTGGCCTCGGCGAGTTCGGCCTCGCTTACCGGCTGGCTGCGGATGCGCTCGAACTCGGCTTTGAGGATGGCGTCGACCTCGTCGACATCGGCCTGCGGATTGGTGATCGCGAAGCCGGCGACGCCGCCGCCCTCTTCGCTTTGGGAATAGAACATCGACTGATCGACAGCCTTGCCGCCGCGGACCAGCGAATCATACAGACGGCTGTTCTGGCCGCGCGCCATGATCGCGGCGAGTACCTCGAGCGCGGCGGCATCGGGATGGCCCGACTCGGGCGCCTTCCACAGCGTGCCGGCGACCGGAAGCGGCACATTGGGCGCGGTGGCGACGAAGCTGCGCGGACTGGTGCGCGCCGGCTCGCGCGTGGAGATGGCAAGGTCGACCGGCGCGGCGCGACGGGGAATGTCGCCGAAATACTCGCCCACCAGCGCGCGCAGATCGGCCATCTCGAAATTGCCGGCGACGATCAGCGTCGCCGTGTCGGGGCCGTAATAGGCCTGGTGGAAGGCGCGGGCATCGTCGAGCGTTGCCGAATCGAGCTCCTCGATCGAGCCGATTCCGGGTCGGCGCTGGGGCAGGACATCATAGGTGTTTTCGGGAAGCACGAAGCGCGCGAATCGGCCGTAGGGCGGTGCCAGTACGCGCTGGCGAAGCTCTTCCTTCACCACGTCGCGTTCCTTGTCGAAGACGTCCTGGTCGATCACCGGCTTGAACATGCGTTCGCGGTGGGTCCACAGCATGGTCTCGAGATATTGTGCCGGGACGGTCTCGTAATAATTGGTCCGGTCGCTCCCGGTCGAGGCGTTGCGCGTGCCGCCGACATCCGCGGTGAGCCCGTAGATCATGTTGTAGGGCATGTTCTCGGTCTTGCGGCTGAGGATGTGTTCGAACAGATGCGCGAAGCCGCTGCGCCCTTCGGGATCGTGCTTCGAGCCGACTTCGTACCACAGCGAGGTCGTGACCTGCGCGGTCCCGGCATCCTCGATCGCGATCACCCGCAGCCCGTTGTCGAGCGTCCATTCGGTGAATTCGATTTCGGGTGCGGAGAGCGCTGCATTGCCCTCGGCAGGCGCCTGCGCGATCGCGGGCATGGCGGTGGTCAGCGCGAGCGTGGCTGCGCCGGCGGCGAGAAAACTGCGAAACATATGGTTTGGCCCCCATCCAGAATGTCTGATGGGACGACACCCTAACGAGCCCCCGGCCCAACGCAATCCGTGACGCGGTCCGTTCTGCCAAGCGCCATGAGCACTCGGCAAACAGCGGGGAACCGCACGCCTAGAGGATGTACTTGCTCAAGTCCGCATCGCCCGCAAGCTCGGCCAGCTTCTCGCGGACATAGGCGGCATCCACCGTCACCGTCTCGCCGGCGTGTTCCTCGGCCTCGAAGCTGATTTCCTCGAGCAGCCGCTCCATGACCGTCTGCAGACGGCGGGCGCCGATGTTCTCGAGGGTCTCGTTGACCTGCGCGGCGATCTTCGCGACTTCGGCCACCGCGTCCTCGGTTATAGCGAGCGTGACATCCTCGGTGCCGATCAGCGCGCAGTATTGCTGGACCAGATTGGCGCGGGTTTCGGACAGGATGCGGACGAAATCCTCTTCGGTCAGTGCGCGCAGCTCGACCCGGATCGGGAGCCGGCCCTGCAGTTCGGGCAGCATGTCCGAAGGCTTGGCGACATGGAACGCGCCGCTGGCGATAAACAATACGTGGTCGGTCTTCATCGGCCCGTATTTGGTCGCCACCGTGGTGCCCTCGATCAGCGGCAGCAGATCGCGCTGGACGCCCTCGCGGCTCACCGAACCGCCGCGCACATCGGAAACCGCGATCTTGTCGATCTCGTCGAGGAAGACGATCCCGTTGGTTTCGGCGTTCTCGAGCGCGACCCGGGCGACATCGTCCTGGTCCATCCGCTTCTCGGCCTCTTCCTCGACCAGCTTGTCCCAGGCATCGGGAACCTTGAGCTTGCGGCGCTTGGCGGCGGATTTGCCCATCGCCTTGCCGAGCATATCAGACAGGTCGATCATCCCGACGCCGCCGGGCATGCCGGGAATATCCATCGATTTGTTGGGCGCATCGCGCACCTCGATCTCGACCTCGGTGTCGTTCATCGCGTTCTGGACGATCCGCTCGCGGAAGGCCTCGCGGGTTGCTTCGGACGCGTTGTCGCCGACCAGCGCGATGAGCAGGCGATCCATCGCCGCCTCGCTGGCGGATTCGCGCACCGCCTCGCGGCGGCGCTCCTTCTCGAGCCGGATCGCTTCCTCGACCAGGTCGCGGGCGATCTGTTCGACATCGCGGCCGACATAGCCGACCTCGGTAAACTTGGTGGCCTCGACCTTGACGAAGGGCGCTTCGGCGAGCTTCGCCAGCCGCCGGCTGATCTCGGTCTTGCCGCAGCCCGTGGGGCCGATCATCAGAATGTTCTTGGGGGTCACCTCGTCGCGCAGTTCGGGGCCGAGCTGCTGGCGGCGCCAGCGGTTGCGCAGCGCGACGGCGACTGCGCGCTTGGCGTCCTTCTGACCGATGATGTGTTCGTCGAGCGCGGCGACGATCGCCTTGGGGGTGAGGGCTTGGATCATAGGTTCGACAGTTTTCCGTTGGGATGAGCACCATGGGGAAGGCGCGGACTAGAACGAGCGGTCAGACGGTTTCGAGCGTCACATTGCCGTTGGTGAAGACGCAGACATCCGCCGCCACAGCCATGGCCTTGCGCGCGATTTTTTCCGGATCGTCCTCGTAATCGGACAGCGCCTTGGCGGCAGCGAGCGCGAAATTGCCGCCCGAACCGATCGCGGCGATCCCACCCTCGGGTTCGAGCACGTCGCCATTGCCGGTGAGGACAAGGAGGTTCTCCTTGTCCGCCACGATCATCAGCGCCTCGAGATTGCGGAGGTATTTGTCCATCCGCCAGTCCTTGGTCAGCTCGACCGCGGCGCGGAGCAATTGGCCGTTATACTGTTCGAGCTTCTTCTCGAGCCGCTCGAACAGGGTGAAGGCATCGGCGGTCGCCCCGGCGAAACCGGCAACCACCGTCTCCACACCATTGTCGTCCTTGGCGCCGATCCGGCGGACCTTCTTCGCATTGGGCTTCATCACGGTATTGCCCATGGAGACTTGCCCGTCCCCGGCAATGACCGTGGTACCGCCGCGCTTGACGCCGATGATGGTGGTGGAATGCCAAGGGATCAGCCCGTGGCGAGAGTCTGTGTCAGCCATGCGAGCGATATGGGGAGCGCGCCCGCACGGTCAAGCGCGATACCGAAGGCTGAGGGGTCAGCCGCCCGGACCAGGGCCGCCCCCGGCACCCGGCGCACCGACGGTACCGATATTGCCGAACAGGTCTTCCAGGAAGCTGCGCTCGCGACCGAGCGTCGGTGTCGAATCGCTTTCGGGCGAGAGATAGACCACCTTTTCGATCCCGCTGCGATCCGAGGCGACGACATTGCCAGCCGCGTCGAACTTTACCGCCAGCACCGAATGCTGCTGGATGGTCGGGCGTACGAAGGGCCGACGCCCGGTGGTGCTGGACACATAATACCAGGTCGGCTCGCCATACTGGCTGGTGAAGGTCGGCCGACCGAGCGTCTGTTCGACCGAGCGACGGTTGTCGATGCCCGGCTGAATGACATTCACCAGCGAACCGTCGACGATATAGCCGCGCGGTTCGCGAATCGAGGTACAGGCCGAGAGCGCGAGCACCGTGCCCGCGACCAGAAATGCCTTGCAGGCGAGGCGACCGTTTGCGCGCATGAGACTCACTCGAACTCCAATTGCCGTGGCGCGGCTTGGCCGGGGCCGCCGCGCGTCCTATATGTGGTGCGCCCGCCTTAAGCCGCCGTGCGCTCGCTTGCAATGCGCGAGCCTCGCATGGTCGGCGCAGGGCCTGCAGTGCCGCGCTTGAAAGCCGCGGCTTGAATTGCCGCTGAACATGGTGTCGCCGACACTTCTGCCGATCCGGAGCCCGATGACCTTTCTTTCCCGACTCTTCCGCCCCCGCGCAGATCCGCGCGAAGCGCTGCGCCCGCTGTGGCATCGCACCGTCGAAATCGCCCGCGAGCCCGAATGGTATGCGCAATGCGGCGTGGACGACACGCTTGAGGGGCGCTTCGACATGATCACCGCGGCGCTGGCGCTGGTGTTGCTGCGGATGGAGAATGATCGCATGCTGGCGGCGCAGACCGGGCTGCTGACCGAATTGTTCGTCGAGGACATGGATGGCCAGCTGCGCCAGTCGGGCGTGGGCGACCTGATGGTCGGCAAGAAGATCGGCAGGCTGATGGAAACGCTGGGGGGCCGGATCGGCGCCTATCGCGATGCGCTGGGCGAACAGAACGCTGCGCGAATCGATGCGCTCGCTTCCGCGGCGCGCCGCAATGTCACGCTTGCGGACGAGACGCGCGCCGAACTGCTCGCGCATCGTCTGCTCGCGCTGCAGTCCAGGCTGGCGGCCACCGATGCCGACCGCCTGCTGGAAGGCACAATGCCATGAACGTGACCGGGGAATTCGAACGGATCGTCAAGCTCGATCGCCTGCCGCGCGAACCGCTGAAGGTAACGGCCGACGAGAGCGAGCGCGCCGCGCTGGCGCGCCGCTTCGCAATTGAAGCTGTCCACTCGCTCGAGGTGGAAGTGCGTTTCGCGCCGGAGGGCAGGATCGTGGTGGCCACGGGTCGGCTGACCGCGGCGATCGAGCAGCTCTGCGCGATCTCGGGGGAAGCTTTTCGCAACCGGATCGAGGAACCGCTCGCGATGCGCTTCGTCCCCGCCAGCGAGCAGGCCGAATTCGATCCCGAGGAAGAGGTCGTACTCGACGCCGCTGAACCGGATGAAATCTATTACGAAGGCCAGTCGTTCGATCTGGGCGAGGCGATCGCGCAGAGCTTCGGCCTCGCCATCGATCCCTATGCCGAGGGCCCAAATGCGGGGAACACACGCGAGAAGGCGGGATTGCTGGACACTGCGCCAAGCGGACCCTTCGCCGCGCTGGCCGCGCTCAAGAAAGACTGAGCGCGGCGCAGGGGGTTTAGCTCAAAAGGGGATGTCGTCGTCGAGATCGTCGTAGTTCGAGCTACCGCCCGAACTGCCGCTCCCACCCGAGCTACCGCCGGATCCGCCAGCCGAACCGCCGCCCCAATTGTCGCCGCCGCCCGAGGACTGGCCGCCATCCTGGCTCCAGCTGCCCGAACGCTGTCCGCCGCCGCCTCCAGCACCGCCGCCGCTACCGCCACCGGGGCCGTCGAGCATGGTAAGCGTACCGTCGAAGCCGCGCAGCACGATCTCGGTCGAATAGCGGTCCTGGCCGTTCTGGTCCTGCCACTTGCGGGTCTGCAGCTTGCCTTCGACGAAGACCTTGCTGCCCTTCTTGAGAAATTTCTCGACCACGTTGACGAGCCCGTCGGAGAAGATCGCCACCGTGTGCCATTCGGTGCGCTCCTGGCGCTCGCCAGTGTTCTTATCCTTCCAGTTCTCGCTGGTGGCGATGCGCAGGTTTGCCACCCGGCCGCCGTTCTGGAAGCTGCGAATCTCGGGATCCTGCCCGAGGTTTCCGATCAGCATGACTTTGTTGAGGCTACCGGCCATCGATTCGCGTCCTTTGTCTGTTCCCGGAGAGGCCTATCGAAAGCCGCGCCCGCTAGCCAGTGGGCAGAGCGCCGTGTGCACAAGGCTGGTTGGGGCCGGCCCTTCGACCGAAGGGCCTACCAACCCAGCGCCACCGCGCCCCAATAGGTCAGCCCGGCGAAAATATAGGCCAGCGCAAACAGGTAGGCGACCATGAACATGGGCCATTTCCAGCCATTGGTCTCGCGCCGCGCGACCGCCAGCGTCGACAGGCACTGCGGGGCAAAGACGAACCAGGCGAGGAAGGCCAGCGCTGTGGGCAGGGTCCACAGATCGGCGATCCGTTCGGTCACACCCTCGGCGGCCAGGTCCTCGTTTTCGGCTTCGACTGCATAGGTCGTCGCCAGCGCGGAAACCGCAACCTCGCGTGCCGCCATTGCCGGGATGATCGCCAGGCTGATCTCGCGATTGAACCCGATGGGGGCGAGGATCGGGTGAAGCCCGTCGGCGATTGTTCCGGCGATGCTGGCGTCGAGCTGGCTTTCGCCTGGCTCCGCCTGCGGGAAGCTCAGCAGCACCCACAGTGCGATCGTGGCGACGAAGATGATTGTGCCCGCGCGGCGCAGGAACACCCAGGCGCGCTGCCACAACCCGATGCCGAGATCGCGCAGCCGCGGCATCTGGTAGCGCGGCATTTCCATGATGAAGCCGCTCGCCGCACCCTTTGTCACCGTACCGCGCAGCACCAGCGCCACCACCATCGCGCCGAGGATGCCTGCCAGATAGAGCACGAACAGCACCAGCCCCTGCAGGCCGATCCCCGGCCCCACACTGGTCTGGGGGATGAAGGCGGCAATGATCACCGCATAGACGGGCAGCCGCGCCGAACAGGTCATCAGCGGCGCGATCAGGATGGTGGTCAGCCGGTCCTTGGGGTCCGAGATCGAACGGGTCGCCATGATGCCGGGAATGGCGCAGGCGAAGCTGGAAAGCAGCGGTATGAAGCTCTTCCCCGACAGACCCACACCCGCCATCAGCCGGTCCATCAGGAAGGCCGCGCGCGCCATATAGCCGCTGGCCTCCATCAGCAGGATGAAGAAGAACAAGATTATGATCTGCGGCAGGAACACGACCACCGAGCCGACGCCCGCCAGGACGCCTTCGGTGACGAAATCGCGCACCAGGCCCTCGGGCAGCAGCGCCCCGGCCCAGCCGCTCAAGGTGCCGACCACCCCTTCCAGCGCATCGGCGAAGGGCGTTGCCCAGGCGAACACCGCCTGGAACACCACGAACAGCAGCGCGAACAGGAACAGCGGGCCGACCCAGGGGTTGAGCAACACCCGGTCGACGCCGTTCTCGACGGTGTGACGAGTCGACTTCGACAGGATCGCACCGCGCGCGATGTGTTTGGCCGACAGGCGCCGCTCGGGAAGCGTCAGATGCGACTGGCGTTGCGGGTCTTCATCCGCGTGACGCTCCGCCTCGGCGATTGCCTGACCGAGCTCGGCGATACCCTTGCGCCGCACCGCAACGGTCGGGATCACCGCCACGCCTAGCGCTTCGGACAGCGCCGCGGGATCGAGCGTCAGCCCGTCGCGCTCGGCAAGATCGACCATGTTGAGCGCGATCACCGTCGGTCGCCCAAGCTCGAGCACTTCCTGAGCGAACACCAGATGCTGTTCGAGATTGGCGGCATCGAGCACGAGTACGATGACGTCGGGGACCTTCTCGCCCTCGAAGCTGCCCTCGACCACCTGACGGGTCACTTCCTCGTCGGGGCTCGCCGAATCGAGCGAATAGGAGCCCGGCAGGTCGAGCAATTCGACCGATTCGCCGCTGGGCAGCGTCAGACGCCCTGCCTTGCGCTCCACCGTGACACCGGGATAATTCGCGATCTTCTGGCGCGCACCGGTCAGTGCGTTGAAGAGGGCGCTCTTGCCCGAGTTGGGATTGCCGACCAGCGCGGCAGTGCGATGCCGGCTCATGCCGCCACCTCATTGGTAGCGCCGTCGAGTAGTTCGACTTCGATCGCTAGGGCATGCGAGCGGCGCAGCGCGATGGTCATATTGCCCAGCCGCAGCGCCAGCGGGTCGCGTGTCCCGAAGACGCCGCGATGGATCACCGTGAGTTCGGCGCCCTCATCCACGCCCAGCGCACGCAGGCGCTTGGCCTCGTCGCTCGCCAGCCGATCCCACGCGACCGCCACAATTCGCGCCGACCTACCGTATTCGAGCCCGTCCAATGTCATGGCGGCGCGCTGCCAGAGCCAGGTGCTAATTGCAACCGATTATCAATAGCGCATCAGCGCGCGGGATAGCGCAGCCGCCCGAGGAAGCGCGTAACGCTGAAGCGGTCGCGGTCGGAATTGAGCCATTTCGCCTTGGTCTTCTCGAACCGCATCACCCCGTCGATCCTTCTGTCGAGGAAGGCGCGGGTCTCGGCCTTGCCCTCGCTCTCGTCATCCAAAAAGACCGCCAGCGTCGCGCCGTAAATCGAACCGAGCGTGGCGCGCTTGGTATAGTGGTTGTAATCGGTCGCGGTGTCGCCCGCTAGCCGCCACATGACGTCGGCGCTGTGCCAGCCGGTGCGCAGCGCGCTGGCGACATTCTTCGGCATTGCCATGATCGCCATCGCGCGGCGCAGAGCCTCATCGCGCCCCGCTACGGCATCCAGACGGAACTGGATCAGGCTGCGGATCCGCTCGCGGATCTTCATCTGCGCCAGCGTCGCGGGCGGCAACGCATCGGCCATCGCCGCATCGATCGTCTCGATCCAGGCGCCGATCATGTCCATCGCATCGCCCTTGTAGGCCAGCCGCGCGACATCGGCATCCACGCCAGCCTGTTGCGCAGCCATGGCGAGCGCGGTGTCGGTCCAACCGTCGAAGGCCGCCGCATCGGCGAGGAGCGGCGCGAGATGCAGCCGCAATTCGTCGAGCGTCATCTCATTGGGGTCTGCGGCCGGATGGGGAGCGTTGCTGGCCATGATCAGAGACTTGGCCCGTAGGATTCCTGCGCGCCGTCCGCGCTACGATCCTTGTCGGCCTGCGCGATGGCATCCATGATCTGGGTACCGCCGACGATCAGCGCCGCATAATCGCGCGCCGAACGACCTGAGTTGTCGTTGCGGTCGGGATTGGCGCCCTTGTCGAGCAGCAAGCGGATCATGGCGACATCGCGGCGGTGGATCGCGGAAATCAGCGGGGTCTCGCCCGCGGCATTGCTCTGGTCTACCCGCGCGCCCGCTTCGAGCAGCGCTTCGACGCCCTCGAGAAAGCCAAGGTTCGACGCGATCTGCAACGGGGTGACACCCTTCTTGTCGGCAATGTCGGGATTGGTACCCTTGCTGGCGAGAAAGCGGATCCAGGTCAGATCGCGGCGCTCCACCACGATATGCATCGCCGTGCGCCCGCTGGTGATGTCGCGCGAATTGGCGATCACCGTACCCGGCTGGTTGAGCATCTCGGTCACGGTCTCGCCCTCGCGCTCGGCAACCGCTTTAAGGAACTGATAGCCCTCGGAGAAATTCTGCGCCACCAACGGCCCTGCCAGCAGCGCTCCGGCGAGCGCAACAGCCAATCCGTATCTCGTTCCGACCCGCAGCTTCACCTCACAACCTCGCATGTTTTTCGCATTTGCATCGGGCAAAGCCCTTGTGCCGCCAGCGTTAGCAGAGCATGAATTGCAACGCTATGGCCCACCGCAAAGCGTTGTCGCTCGCCCTCCCCGCCCCGCTGCTCCTGCTCGCCGCCCTGACTGGCTGCGATTCCGCGGGTGCGCCCGTAGATGCAGGCGATCCGCCGCTCAAGGGCGCGGCGATTGGCGCCCCCTTCGAACTGACCGGCGAGACCGGCGATACGGTGCGCTGGAGCGATTTCGACGGCCAGTACCGAATCCTGTATTTCGGGTATGCGTATTGCCCCGACATCTGCCCGACCGATGTCCAGCGCGCCATGGCCGGGTTGAAGCGCTTCGAGGGCGACAGCCCCGAGCGCGGTGCAAAGGTTCAACCGCTTTTCATCAGCGTCGATCCCGAACGCGATACGCCCGAGGTTCTGCGCGAATTCACCGACAGCTTCCACCCGCGGCTGATCGGCATGACCGGCGAAACCGAAGTGCTCAAGCAGGTCGCCAGCGATTTCGGCACGACCTTTTCCAAAGGCGAGGAGCAGCCCGGCGGCGGCTATCTGATGGATCATCTGGGCTACACCTATCTGTTCGGCCCAGCGGGCGAGCCGCTGGCCATCCTGCCGACCGATCTGGGGCCCGAGGCGGTGGCCGAGGAGCTGGACAAATGGGTGCGCTGAGGGAGCGCTTCTGGGAGCGCCCGTTGGCCGAGCTCAGCCGACCCGAATGGGAGGCCCTGTGCGACGGGTGCGGGCGCTGCTGCCTGCACAAGATGGAGGACGAGGACACCGGCCGGATCGAGGAGACCAATGTCGCCTGTCGCCTGCTCGACTGCGCCAGCGCGACCTGTCGCGACTATCCCAACCGCAAGAGCTTCGTGCCCGACTGCCTGCGGCTGACGCTCAAGATCGTCGACAACGTGCCATGGCTGCCATCCACCTGCGCCTATCGCCGCCGCGCCGAGGGCCGCCCGCTGCCCGACTGGCATTACCTGCTCTCGGGTGATCGGGAGGCGGTAGTCCGTGCGGGCGTTTCGGTCGCCGGTCGCGTGGTCAGCGAAATCGATGCGGGCCCACTCGAACACCATGTGGTCGAATGGGACGATGAGGGCGGTGGCCGCTGGGACGACGCGGCATGATCGAGTGGCTGCGCGACGATTACCACCGCCCCGCCAAGCCCTCTGTGGTTCATACGATCGAATTGTCGGGCCGGACCCTGCCCATCGCGCTCAATCGCCATCCGCGCGCCACACGCCTGACGCTGCGGCTCGCACCCGATGGCAGCGCGGTGCGCATTACCCTGCCACGCTGGTGCCGCAGCGCTGATGCGGTGGCCTTTGCTGCAATCCGCCGCGAATGGCTGGAGGCGCAGCTCGCCAAGGTGCCCCAAGCGGCAGACCCGGTCGCGCGCGGCACGATCCGCTATCGCGGCGACGAGCTCGCGATCCGTTGGGACGAGGGTGCGCCACGTAAGCCGGCGCAGGAGGAGCGCGCGATCCGGCTCGGCGGCCCGCGCGACACGCTGCCACACCGGCTGCATCGCTGGCTCGAGGCCGAGGCGGTACGGCTGATGCGTGCGGACCTCGCGCATTACTGCGCCCGCGCCGGACTCTCAGCGCCCGATCTGCGACTGACCCGCGCGCAGCGGCGCTGGGGCAGCTGCTCGAGCAAGGGCGTGGTGCGGGTCAATTGGCGGCTCGTGCAGGCGCCCGACGCGATCCGCCGTTCGGTGGTGGCGCACGAGACCGCGCATCTCGTCCATTTCGACCACAGCCCGGGCTTTCACGGTCTGCTGCGCGAAATCTACGAGGACGATCTCACCGCTGCCGACGGCTGGCTGAGAGCGCATGGTCGTGGGCTCTACGCCGATTTCGGGTAGTGCCTCCAGCCACAGCCACAGCCTGACCACAGTCGGCTGGTAACTTCGCGCGAGACCCCCTATCTTCAGCACCATGCGGATCAAATCGCGTCTCAACCCGGTCGGCGGCCTCCAGGATCTCTGGAGCGAATTCAAACGCCCAAACCCCTATCGCTGGCCGATTCTGGCGGCATCGCTGTTGAGCACTTTTACCCTGATGTTCTGGGTGACGCAGGAACAGGTGATCGGCCCGCCGGCACGTCCCCAGGTCTCAATTATCTCCACCTTCGCCGAAGGGCGCAGCGAGGCCGAGATCATCGCCTCGAACCTGGAGAACCAGCGGCTCAAGGAACAATGGGAAGCGCGGCGCGCGGCGCGCGAGGCCGAGATACAGGACATGTACCGCACGCTGGGACGCGCGACCGGTATCGATGTCGATGCGATGGAGCGCCAGATCGCCGAAGACCGGGCGCGCGAGGAGCCCGAGCGCCTCCGCATGCTCGAACAGGCAGGCATCCCGATCGACGCACAGACCGATACTCAGGCGGGCACCGCAATTGACGCTGCAGCCGAGTGACGCGCGCTGGCTGACGGCCGCCGCGCGACTGGCGCTGCGCGGACGCCCTTCGAGCCGGCCCAACCCTGCAGTCGGAGCGATCCTCGTAAAGGACGGTATCGTCGTCGGACGCGGCTGGACCCGTCCGGGTGGTCGGCCCCACGCGGAAGCGATCGCATTGGCCGAAGCCGGCACCGCGGCGCATGGCGCCACCGCCTATGTCACGCTCGAACCCTGCGCCCACCTCTCGGATCGCGGACCAGCCTGTGCCGATCTGCTGGCGGAAGCGGGTGTCGCGCGGGTGGTCATCGGCTGCGAAGATCCCGATCCGCGCACTGCGGGAAGCGGGCTCACCCGGCTGCGCGATGCCGGTATCGCAGAGGAATTGGTCGAATTGGCCGCTGTTCGCGACAGCCTGGCAGGCTATTTGACCCGCGCCCGGTTTGGCCGCCCCCATGTCACACTCAAGCTGGCGCTGTCGCTCGATGGAAAGATCGCGCTGCCCTCGGGTGAGAGCCGTTGGATTACCGGAGAGGCGGCGCGCGCGCATGTCCATTCGCGCCGCGCGCTGGCCGATGCCATTCTGGTCGGCGGCGGCACCTGGCGCGCAGACCGACCCCGGCTCGATGTCCGCCTGCGCGGTCTCGAAGGCCGCAGTCCCGAGCCGGTCGTGCTGACCTCACGCGCCATCGAGGGGGTGCGGACGATCGCTACGCCGCAGGACATCGCTGTGCTCCCCGGCACGCAATATCTCTATGTGGAAGGCGGCGGTAAGACCGCTGCTTCCTTTCTGGCTGCCGATCTGGTCGACCGGCTCGATATCTATCGCGCCCCGATCATTGTCGGCGAAGGCATCACCGCGATTGATGACATCGGTCTGGCCGATCTCGCCGAGGCGCACAGCCGCTGGGCATTGGTCGAACGTCGCCGGCTCGGTCAGGACAGCTATGAAGGCTTTGCGCGGAGGTATTAGGTTCGACCTTGCCTGCGCTTGGCAGCACGGGCAGCTAAGCTTACCAGCGCGATCGAGCTCTGCCTCCCCCTCCAGGGACAAGCAGCGGCAAATATGCAATCGAAGCGCCAGATGGCGCGAGGAGACACGACCATGTTCACCGGAATTGTCACCGCCATCGGCACGATTACCAGCGTCGAGGATCGGGCCGACAGGCGGGTGACGGTCAGCTGCCCCTTCGACCCCGAGACCATCGATATCGGTGCCTCGATCGCCTGTTCGGGCGTCTGCCTGACTGTGGTCGAACGCGGCGGAAAGGCGGGAGACGCCTGGTTCGCAGTCGATGTATCGGGAGAAACCGTGTCGCGCAGCGTTCCGAACATGTGGCAGGAAGGGCGGCGGCTCAACCTCGAACCCGCGCTCCGGCTTGGCGACGAACTCGGCGGCCATATGGTCACCGGCCATGTCGACACCTCCGGCACCGTCCAGCTGGCAAAAGTCGACGGCGGTTCGACCCGGCTGGCTATTCGCGCCCGCGCCGAATTCGCCGCCTTCATCGCGCCCAAGGGATCGATCACGTTGGACGGGGTCTCGCTGACCGTTAACGATGTCCGCGACCGGCCCGATGGCAGCTGCGATTTCGCGCTTAACATCATTCCTCACACGGCAGAGGTCACCACGCTGGGATCGCTTTCCGAGGGTGATGCGGTTAATCTCGAGATCGATGTTCTGGCGCGCTATCTCAAGCGGATGCAGAGCCTGCAGAATTAGCCTCGGCAGGAATTGAGCCGGATTCCGGCGGCGCGGATCAGCGTTGCGTCACATCCGCCAGCGCAGCGATGAACTTGCCGATATTGCCGTCATGCAGTCCCGCAATGTTGATCCGGCCCGAGCCGGCCATGTAGATCGCGTGTTCATCGCGCAATGCGGCGATCTGGTCCCGGTTGAGCGGTAACACGGCGAACAGCCCGTTCTGCTCGGTCAGCGCGGCCAGATTCAGACCGGGCGCATCGCCATCGGCGGCAGCGAGCTTGCGCCGAACATCGCGCATCCGTCCGCGCATGCCGTCCAATTCGCTGCGCCATTCCTTCGTCAGATCGGGGTCTCGCAGCGCGATCCGCACCGCCGCTCCGCCATGGTCGGGCGGCATCGACCAGGTCGCTCGCGCCAATGCATTGGCGTTGGACAGGATCGTGTCGAGCGAACCGCCATCCTGCGCCATGACATAGAAGGCACCCACGCGGTCGCGATAGAGGCCGAAATTCTTGTCGCAGCTGTAGGCGATCAGCGCCTCGGGCACGGCGGCGAGCACGCTGCGTACCCCGGCGACATCCTCGTCCAGCCCGCGGCCAAGCCCCTGATAGGCGATGTCCAGCAGCGGTAGCACGCCATTGCGCTCCAGCGCCTCGGCGATGACAGCCCAATCCTCGGGCGCGTAGTCGATCCCGGTGGGATTGTGACAGCAGCCGTGGAGCAGCACCAGATCGCCCGGAGCAGCGCCATCGATGGCTGCAATCAGCGCGGCGAGATTGGCGCTGCCATCGGGATTGGCGTGTTCGAATGAGACCACGTCCATCCCCAGATCCTCGAGGATTTGCGCGTGGTTGGGCCAGCTCGGCAGGCCCAGGTGGACGCGGGCCGCGCCGGCGCGCTGCGCAAGCGCCAGCGCGAGGCGGACCGCACCGGTGCCCCCTGGGGTCTGCATTCCGGAAATGCGGCCATCCATGGTCGCATTCTTGCCGAAGACATAGGGCATCAGCGCCTGAACGAAGCCCATGTCGCCTTCGGGGCCGAGATAGCTCTTGGAATCCTGCTGCTCGAGCAGCCTGGTCTCCGCCCCCTTGATGGCGGAGAACACCGGCGTCGCACCTTCGCCGGTGCGATAGACCCCGACGCCGAGGTCGATCTTGTCCTCGCGCTCGTCGTCGGCGTGCATCTTGATCAGCGCTAGCAGCGCATCGGCGGGTTGGGACTGGAGCTTTTCGAGCATGGCGCGTCCATGCCGGTAGCAATGGAACGCGGCAACAGGAAAACGCCTGCCACCGGTCCAGCGTTCTATCGCTCGGGCAAGCCCGCCCTGTCGTCGGCAGCGATCAGAAGGGTAGCCAGCGCTGTTCCTTGGAGAACTTCATATATCCGGCGTTGATGCCCAGCCGCAGCCCCGCACCGACCCGGATCGGGATCAGCACCACATCGCCCTTGCGCATATAGGAGGCGGTCATGCCCCCGACCGCATAGAGCTGGCCTTCGCCCGCTGGATAGCGCTCGTACAATTCCTCGCTGTCGTAGAGGTTATAGACCAGCACGAAGGTGCTGCCGGCATTCGCGCCCGCGTCGAAACCGATCGAGGGACCGGTCCAGTAGACGGGCCGTTCGCCCTCGACCTTGTGATAGAGCGTGCCCGAACCATAGCGCGCGCCGACGATGAATGCGCCGCTCGCCTCGCGTCCGACGATATAGGCATTGGGTTCGCCCTGGTCGGCCAGCAGCCGGCGGATCAGGGTGGCGACTTCCTTGGCACCATCGCCGAACACACCCTGCGCGGCACCGATAAGATCGTCTTCGCGATAGGTTTGCTCGGCTTCGGCAACCACCGGCGGGATAGCATTGTTGCTCGCAGCGGGGCTCGAGTCATAACTGCCGACCGCGGCGCCCGGCCGAGAGGGTTCGCTCCAGGCGGGCGCAACGTTCGGATCGACGCCGACGGTCGGGCCGGCCGTATAGGTTTCAGCGGGGGCGGCTGGTTGCGGATCGGCATAGACCGACTGGTCGCCCGGTGCCTCTACCAGATCGCCATCGATGGGGTATTGCAGCGCTTCGTTCGGATCGACCGACTCGAGCTGCGCGGAAAGCGGGCTGGCGAACAATCCGAGCGCCGCGGCGGCAGCCACGAAGGATACGTTGAAACGGCGAGCAAGGCTGGCGGGTCTGGTCATGATGCGCCCCTCCCTGCGGGCATAGATCGGCATTCGACAAGAACCCTCCAATTGCTGACCGGCAATGAGTGAGCGATGAACCGAATCCAAAACGGGCCGAAGCGAATCGTTTTGGTCCTGGGAGCGCTAATCGGGCGCCCCGGTGCCAAGCCCCTTGAAGGCGGGCAAAGCTCTGGCTATAGCGCGCGCCTCGCGGTCGTGATGCGTCCGTTGCGGAGACGTGGGTGAGTGGCTGAAACCAGTTCCCTGCTAAGGAACCATACCCCAACCGGGTATCGAGGGTTCGAATCCCTCCGTCTCCGCCACTTTCCCATTTTCTTTTCGAGTTGAGACTTCGGCGCGGCGCACCACTAGGCGGTTCTAGTCGCCGATAATCACGAACGGTGCCCAGACTGCCGGATGCGAGGCGTCGGGCAGTCCGCTGCCCCCGTCGATCAGCGTGAGCTGTGCCTTGCGCAGGGCTTCTGCCCGCGTGAGGCCCAAGCGTGCTCCCTTGACGGTTTCGACGCTGAGCCTCGCCGAGGCATCGTCTCGCACGCGCCAATGCGACAGCATCAACGCATCCGTGCCCGAGCCGAGGAAGGCGTTGGCAAGGCCCGTATAGGCGGGCGCGGTGTCATGGCGTCCCGCGGCGCTGTTGCAGGCCGACAGGATCACGAACCGGGCAGCAAAATCCAGCGCCGCAATCTCGCTCGCCTGGAGCAAGCCGTCATTCGCGGTATCGCCCGCGTCCGCTGGAGGGGTGAGCACCAGCGCCGGCTCGCGCAGGCCGCCGATCTCGCCGCCCATCAACCCGTGCGTGGCAAACAGGACGGTTTCATGCGCGGCGGCGCTTTCCTCGCGGACCCTGCGTTCCGATGCGGCGCCGCCGGTCAGCACCACGCTGCGTTCGGCACCGAACGCCGCCGCGACTTCGGCCACTTCCCCGGCCGTTGCCGGAAGCGCGGGCAGATTGCGGACATCGTCGACCGAAACACTTCCCGAGCGATAGAGCTGGGCGGGATCGATCTGCGCGCCCTGGGCGCCGGCCAGGGCAGGCGCGCCGATCCCCAGAAAGCTGGCATCCGCAGCGGAATCGTCGCGTGCTGCGAAGGCCGCCGAGGGTGTCAGCGCGATGGAGAAGGCGAACTTGCGGGCAAGCCAGTCCATAGCCGCATAATCCGCAGTCTCGCCCTCGGGAAGCGAAGGCAGCAGCAGGGCGAAGGGCAGCCGCGAAAGCGCGTCGCTGGTCACGATCGCAACGCGCGTCTGGCCGTCGAGAGCCTTCTCGACCGCAGGCGGCATCACGATGTCGTGCAGGTGCGCCGATGCCGCCACGGGGAACGCCTCCCCGGTGCGACCGGGCCCGTCCAACGCATCGCGCAATTGCGCCACCAGCGCGCGAACAGCGGGCCTTCCCTCTGCGCTCTCTCCCATCGCGACCTGGTCGCGCGTGATCGCCATGCTGAAGGTGCGATGGCGGGCGGGCATGGCGATCAGCAGGGCCTCGCCCTCCTGCAGCCTGCTCTGGATGGACTGTACGGTGATCGCCTCGGGCTGCAGCCAGCGAGCGAAATCGGGCCGGATCGAAGCCAGTCCCTTTTTCGCAGCGGCCATTTCGGCTTCGAGGGTCTCGATCCGGGAACGGCGGTCCTCGGCGTCTGCAGTGCGGTTGGCCCCCAGCATCGCGGCGCGTTCGCGATTGAGCACCCGCAGCTGTTCTGTCCCGCGCCTCAGCATGTCGATGCGCGCAACGGCATCCGGATCGTCGCCGACGCTCTGGCGTAGCGCAAGATATTGGCGCGCTCGCGCGTTGACGCCCCAGCTCGCCAGTTCGAACGCCTTGAGCGCATCGTCGGGCTGGCCTGCCACGATCGCCGCCTCGGCCACCTGCATGATCGTTTCATAATAGCTGGGCAGGTCGGCGCCGAGATCGAACTGGTCGGCAGCGCGGACCATGTCGGCCGTCAAGCGTTGCGTGCCGTCCTCGACCCGCTGCCAGCCGGCATCGACCGCGCCCGTGCGGATCGCAAGCAGACCGCGGCGGATCTCGATATCGGGATCGGAGGTCTCCTCGCCCGGTGCCCTAAGGCGCGCGGCGACCTTGTCGAGGCCGGCCAGCGCTTCTGCATAATTGCCCGCTTCCTCCTGACGATAGGTCAGGGCGAGCAGGCCGTTGATGGCCTTCTGATCCTCGGGCGGGCGCGTTGCGGCGACTGCGGCGGCTTGCAGGGCCAGCTCCATCGCCTGCCCATCCCGGCCCGCCTCATGAGCGGCGTTGGAGGCCGAAGCCAGGGAGTTGATCTGCTCGCCCGAATCGATCTCCCCGAGCTTGGCCTGGCGGGCCAGCATCAATTCGATGGCTTCGTCATAACGGCCCAATCGCGCCGCTATGACCCCGAGATTGTGCAAGGCGGCCATGGTGTTGGGGTGATCGGGCCCCAGCTTCTCGCTCATGATGTCGAGCGCTTCGCGGGCGGGCGAAGCGGCTTCTTCGTATCGGTCGGCTTCTAGCAACACCTTGGCGAGCGTCCCTTGCGCAAACCCCATGAAGGGGTGACCTTCGGGAAGCAGCTCGGTCGCCTTGGTCACGCCCTCCTGCGCCAGCGTCAAGGCCTCGCCCAGGCGACCCGCATCGACGAGCATGTTCGCGCCGCTCGACATCGCGACGAACAGCGTCGCATCGGTCAACTGGCCCTGGATCAACCCGTCGATCGAAGGCAGGACGTAGTCCGCCGCCTCGCCGAAACGCCCCGCTTCGTAGAGCGCGTGGGCATAGTTCAGATATCCGAGCCCGAGCGCCTTTGCAGCGGGGGGCTCCAGCCCCGACGGATCGGTGCCGTACAGCGCGGTCCGAATGGCGAGCGAGCGCTCCTGTAGCGGCAGCTGCAATTCGGGATTGCCGGTCGCTCCATGGAACACCGCGGCGTTAGCCAGCGCTTCCGCCATCGCCTCGCCATCGGTCTCGCCCGCGTCCTCGAGCAGTGTCTTCGCCTCGAGCGCCGCTTCGAGCGCGCCCGCCATGTTCTGCTGGTAGTAGCGCGACTCCCCCATGCGGTTGAGCGCCAGGGCCTGTTCGGCGGCCGGTCCGCCGGCTTCCCGCACCACCTCGAGATAGAGGGCCCAGGCCTCTTCCGCCTCGGCCGCCTGCGCCAGCGGATCTATTGCCTCGGCAGCGGCCTTGGCGGCGGCCGGATCGTCGATCGCGATAGGAGCGACCGTGTCTTGTGCGAACGCCGGTGTCGTACCCGCCCACGCCATGGCAATGGAAAGAGTAACAATAGAAGCAATAGTCCGCATCGAGCCCCCCCCGGCATTACGCGACACTGCAACTGTGGATGCTCTGCCATTTGCTGACAAGAGAGTTCTCAGCATCCGACCGCCTATTGAAGAGCTTTACCTGATCTGGACCGTATCTCTGACTCACATCAAGCAGTGCCTTCCCTCCAATCGGAGCTGGTGCCGGTGAATGGCTATTTTTGGAAGGTGACCAGCCCACCCAGCATAGCTTCGGCGCCGGCGCGAAGCAGGGGGATCTGCGAGGCGGATGCGGTAATGGCTTGGACAGAGGTTTGCCCGGCCAGTCCCGGCATCGTGGCGGGAACATCCCAGCGATCCCAGTCTATTGGGGCAGTCATCGCGAAGCCGGGAAGGGATTGCGCAGGATTCCCCGGATTGGAAATCGCCGACGCGGGGGTGACACTGTCGCGGACCAAGCCGATTGCTGGCTCGATGCCGAGATAGGGATTGTAATTGTACTGCGCCTCGCCGGTGAACAGCGCGGCGCCGGCGATGGATTCGCCCTGGAAGCCGGTCCGGGGCACCAGATCGACGACATAGCTGACGGCGAGCTGCTTGCCCGCGACGTCGCCGAGCGATCCATTGGCGCGCAGCACGCCGTCGAGACCGGTATCGGTGCTGCCGGTGTCGGTGGCGAAGCTGAAGAAGCCGCCCCGTCCCGCCGCCGATGCCTCGCTGAAACCGATTTCCTTGCTCGGAGCAGCGGCCCCGCCGGTAGTGGCGAAGCTGTAGGTGAACCCGTTGGTGCCGGTGAAGACGATGGTGCCGTCGATCCCGAGCTTTGGTGCGGAGCCGTATTCGATCGCCATCTTGGCATTGAAGGTTCCCGGCGCCGCCCGGCCGCTGCCCAGCGTCGGCTGGGTGGCATGCGTCAGCGTGTATTCCACCCGCCCCGACGTGATCGAGATGGGATCGGTCAGCCCGCGGGCGACGAAATAGTGCAGGCCCTGGTTTTCATTCAGCGTGTTGAACCCGTTGGGCCCGCCGCGGCCATCGACGATCCGCCCGTTCGACCAGCGACCGATGATCAGATTGGCACCGCCCGCTATGTCCAGATTCTCCGCGTCGCCGCGATCAATCACGGCCGCGCCGTTGCTTGCCTCGATCCGCGCCAGTCCGCCCGAGGTTTCGACTATATGGATATTGGGCGTCACGCCGAAGTTCGAACCGCCGAATCGCGGGGTGCTCACCTGCACCGGGATAACGAAACCGGCTTGCGTCAGCGTGAAGGCGATCGCGACATTGGAATTGGCCGCGCTGGCATCGAACCCGCCCGCATAATTGGCCGCCGGTGGAGGTGGCGGGGGAGGCGGGGGAGGTGGCGGCGGCGGGGTGCCGAGGCCCGCCAGCGCAGTCCCCCCGGTGCCGAAGATCGCGCTGCCGAGGATGTAGTTCTCGAAGGTCTGGCCGCTTGCCCGCCACAGCGAATACTGGAACCCGGCAAAGGGCGCCCCGTCTCCGAACAGCGCTCCCGAGACGCTGGCGCCGCAATCGGGGGTGCAGGTCAGCAGCGGGCCGGCGTCGAACTGCAGGGTCTGGGTGTTGAGCGGCGGATCGCCGAATGCAGGGTTGGCCGAGCCGCCCGGGGTGCTGACAGCGAAGCTCCGGTCCCCGCTGGTGACCGAGAAATCGAACCCGATCGCCGGGATCGTGCCAAATCTGACCGCCAGATCGCCGGTGAAATATCCGGTCGAGCCGCGCGCCGCAACGATATCGGTGGGTGCGGTGCCGCCGACCAGCTGGTAGCGCACGACCCCGCCCGACGGCAGATTGATCGCCGGGGCGCCAGCGATGATATGCGTGCTCGCATTGGCATAGGAGCCCGTTACCGGATCGTTCTGCGCGTTCTGATAGCGGGTCCAGGCGACATCGTCGCCAAACCGACCCGATTCGACCAATTGCTGGGTCGCAGGGTCGAAGACAAAATTGTTGTTGGTCCCAGCGCGGCTCGCACTGGTGATTTGACCGTTCGGCTCAATCGCGACATCGGCGCGGGAGCGGCTCAACTGCTGGTTGTTGCGTCCCACCACAAAGATTGCATTGGCGAGTTGCGGGCTGCTCGATCCGCCGGTGGCGATTGCCGGCAGTCCGTCGAACGCATCGGGATCGCCGCCACCCGCCAGATAGGAGCCAAAATTGGCAAGGAAGGTCGCGATCGACGTGGCGAAATAATCGTCCAGCCCACCACTGTTGCGCAAGGCCTCGATATAGGATTCGATCTGGATCCGGCTGAGCGCGGTGTAGGCGCTTGGATTGCCGCCGCCGGCGAGGAAGGCGTAATAGGCCTGCAAGGCTGCCGCATAGTCGGCATAGGCGGGAAGACCGGCGAAGCCCGCCGGGTCGCCGCCGCCCGATACATAGGCGTAGTAATCGGCGAAGAAGGCATTGAGCGAGCCGTAGGCAGCGAGGCCGCCGGCATTGCTCAGCGCCGCAAGGTAGCGGTTCAGGGCCTGCTGATCGAGCGCGGTGTAGTCGCCCGGAAGACCCCCTTCGGCGAGGAAGGCGTAATAGGCATTTAACGCCTGGACGTAGCCCGCATAGACCGGCAGGCCGCTGAAGGCATCGGGTGCACCGCCCGCGTCGATGAAGGCGAAATATTGTGTTAGCAGGGTGCCATTGGCTCCCAGCAGGTCCGTCAGCCGACCCGAGCTTTCAAGCGCCTTGAGATAGGTCGCAAGCGCTGACAGGTCCTGCGCCGAATAGCCGCTGGGCAGCCCGCCACCGGCAAGGAACGCGGCGTAGGCGTTGAGCGCATCGGCGAAGGCGGGGAAGTCGGGCGGAACCGGCAGGCCGGCGAAATTGTCCGGATTGCCGCCTTCGGACAGAAAGCTGAAATAGGCAGTGTAGAACTCCGCCCGATCGGCGAGAAAGCGGCTGCTGACTCCGGCCCTGGCGAGCGCGGCCAGATAGTTGCGGATGCTCTCTTGGCTCAGTTCGGTATAGGTCGAAGGGACGCCGCCAGCGGCGAGATAGGCGTAATAGGCATCCAGCGCCTGCGCATAGCCGGCAAAGATATTGGCATTCAGGCCGGCGAAGCTGTCGATTTGCCCGCCATTGTCGACGAAGGCGAGATAGTCAGTGAAGAAACCGGCCCGGTCGCCGAGGAAACGCACAAGCGCCCCGGCCTGTGCCAGCTGCGAGAGGTAGGCGCGCAACCGGGTGACATCGCCGCCGGCATATTGCGACGGCAAGCCGCCACCCGAAAGGAAGGCGAAATAGGCGTTCAGCTCCGTGGTGTAGCCGGCGAAAATATTCGCGTTCAGCCTGGCGAAACTGTCGATTTGCCCGCCGTTGTCGACGAAGGCGAGGTAGTCGGCGAAGAACCCGGCCCGGTCGCCGAGGAAACGCTCGAGCGCCCCGGCCTGTGCCAGTCGCGCGAGATAGGTGCGCAGTTGGTAGACATCGCCGCCCGCATAGTCCGACGGCAAGCCGCCACCCGAAAGGAAGGCGAAATAGGCGCTCAGCTCCGAGGTGTAGCCGGCATAAATGTTCGCGGGGAGGGCAGCGTAGCCATCGACCGCGCCACCGCCGCGCAGGAAAGCGAGATAGTCGGCAAAGAAGGTCGCCCGCTCGCCTAGAACGGTCTGCAGCAGTCCCGTATCCGTCAGCGTCTGCAGATAGATCTGCAGGGTCGCCTGATCGATCGCGCCATAGGCACTGGGCAGCCGCCCGCTCGCCAGAAAAGCGAAATAGTCGCCGAGCGCGGTCTGATACTGGCTTGCGAAGGCCAGCCCGCCGTTCTGCAGATAGGCGGCAAGCAAGGCCTGATCCGTGGCGGTGAGCTGTTGCGACAGACCGCTTTCGACGAGGAACGCGATCGACTGGCGCAGCGCGTCCTGGCTGGCGGCGGTGAAATCGGCGGGAGCATTGCCGGCGCGGACGAAGGCGAAGAAGGCTTCGGTCAGATCGGTGAAGGAGCCCGCGAAACCGTCGGGATTTCCGCCGCCCGCGATGAAGGCCAGATAGGCCTGCGCCAGCACCCGGTCGCGCGCGGCCAGATCGCCGAAGCCGCGGGTGCGCTGGACGAAGGCCAGATAGGCATCGATATCGGTCGTGCTGGCACTCGCGAAACCCGACGGCAGGCCCCCGGCGCGCAACAGATCGAAATAACTCAGCAAGAAGCCCGAATAGGATGTCAGGAAGTCCGCGCCGGAGCCGCCCTGCGCCAGAAAGCGCAGATAGCTGCGGATGATGTCCGCCTGGGCTCCGGCAAAGGGCGTTCCGCCGAAACTGGATTGAAGGCCACCCGATGCTGCGATCAACAGCGCCAGATCGCCGCTCGGGAAGGTCTCGATCGCCGGATTGGCTGCTGCGAGTTCCACGCTCCGTCCGGCGGCGATGATGTCGCTCGAGGCGCCGGCTGCCGCCAGCGCATCGCCCAGCGTGACGGGAATGCCGTTCAAGGCTGCGCCAGCCGGTCCGGCCTCGCCGCCAAGCGCCGCGACCTCGCCGGATGTCGAGTCACCGCCTTTGCCATCGGGCTGGCTCTGCGCGCCGATCGACACGACCAGTTGCGGCCGGTCGCCCGAGCGCGCCCGCCACATTTCCCCCGTACCGAATTGTCGCAGATTGTTTGCCGGGCCGACCCGGATGGCGCCGGTCAGCGCGTGGCCGCGCGCCTCGCCATCCTCGGCGACCGAGAAGCTGCCCGAGGAGCCGCGACCTGCCACCCGTCCTTCGAGCCCTTCGGGCATGCGGACCACGACTTCGCGCCCCTCGGCCCCGGCGACGGTGACCGCGCCGCCATAAAGGTCGATCGAGCCATCGCTGTTGATCGTGAAATCGGCGCCATCCACGAAAGATGCCACCCCACCGCCGGTCAGGCTCACCTGCAACAACCCCTGGATCCGGTTCATCCGCTTGCCTTCCTCGAAGGCGGCTTCGGACTGACTGAACAGCACTTCATTGGCCAGCGACGGTGTCGCCAGCGCCAGTCCGGACGCGCCGACCAGCAGGGTGGAAGCGATCCGCAGGCCGGTCTTAGGCGCGGAGAAAGGTGTGATGGTGATTCTCATGACTGAGGGACTCCCGGCTGCTGGTCAGAATTCGAAGCGCACGCCGACCGAGACGGTCCAGCGTTCGTAATCGTAAAGGGCGATGTTGCTCCAATTGCGGGCGTAGCTGGCGCGCGGCTGGAGAAAGAGGCGGTCCATCAGGGCAATCTTGAGCCCGGCCTGGAGGTCGAGCCGTTCGTCTGCCCGTTCGGTCAGGAACAGCGGATCGGTCTGATCGTAGCGGCGCAGATCGAAGGCTGCCCCGGCGACCACCGCGACGCGCGGGGTAACCGGCAGTTCCGCACCGACATTGGCGGAAACGAAGCCATTGGATTGCGCATCGCCGGCGGGAGCGCGGGTCTCTTCCTTGCCGCCTGTCAGGTTGGCGGCATAATTGCGCGCGATGTAGCCGATCCCGGCAGCGAAGCGGTCGGCATCGCGCAGCGGGTCGGCGTCGTATTCGAGCCGATTCCATTGGGTCGAGAAGGTCAGCGCGCGGCCTTGCGGCAGCGCCTTCGTGTATTGCCCGATCACGCCATAGGAGGTGCGAAAGCCCCGGTCGTCGAGCCAGAACTCCTGCAGTTGGCCCGAGAGCGAGATAACATCGCGATTGGCGAAACTGTGCGCCACGCCGACGGTGCCGGTCAGCGCCGCCTGGTCGAAGGCGCTGCTGTCGAAATTGTCGCGCCAATTGCCCAGCACCGATGCGAAAACGCGCTCCTGCCGTCCAATCGCGACGACGCCCGAGACACCGGCGGAGAGCTCGTAAAACTCATCCGCTTGCGCGATTGCGCCGGCCCCCAGGCGACCCGGGCCCAGGAAACTGAACAGCGGGATCGTGATGGTGTTCAGATCGGTGGCGGCGTTGATGTTGTCGTCATAGCCGACCCGGGCATCGACGAAGCCGCTGATGTCGGACCCCCCACCTGCGATCTGACGGTCGAACTGGCGCACGAAGCCGGTGAAGCGCTGGCGCACCGGATCGGGCAGGCCGGGATCGTCGACCACGGTGGCGAATTGCTCGCGCGCAGTTTCGACATCCCCGGCCAGCGCATAGGCGCGCGCCAGCTCGGCTCGCGCGGCGGCGTTGCCCGGTTCGATCGCCAAGACCCGCTGGAAGGCGATGATCGCCTCGCCATAACGCCCCGCGTCGTTCGCCGCGATTCCCAGCGCATAGTCGAAGGCTGGATCGCCCGCCCGCGTCGCGACCTGATCCGCCAGCGAGCGATAGCGCTCCTCCGCCTGCGCTGTGGTCGTCTGGCTCGCATCATCCTGCGCCAGCGCCGGAGCTCCGCCAGCGGCGAGCAGGATCGCAATGCAGATCGATAGACGACGATGTGAATACGTTCTGCGTCTGACTCGCTGATGCATTTCCCGGCCCCTCAAGAATGACACTTGTTTCCGGGAGGGGAGGTAGGGGGGACGGATGGCACAGTCGTTTTACAAGCGCTGACAGGCCAATGACAGATGCTGTCATGCGCTTTGTCTTGGCGCACGCCACGCAATGCCGGATCGGCGCCGCCCGGGCTGCGCGGATTTCAAGTGAGGCGCGGAACCGGACGGCTATTCGAAGGCGAGATAATACTCGACCGGCGCGCGTCCGGGGTTTTCCAGTTCGATCCGGTGCCGCTGGGTGAAGAGCGGCAGCCAGCGGCAACTGGCGCTCGATGCGACCTGCGAGCACACGCTCTTGCTGCTCCCGTCGAAGACCCGCATCCCCAGCGCCTGCTCGCCGCGCGAGGATATCGCCACACGCGCCGACTCTCCTCCCAGGAAGGTCTGCTCCATGGTCATCACCTGACCGGGCGCGAGGCGTCCCGAGCGATAGGCAGGGCCCAATGTGCGACCGCGCATCGGGATGCGCTGGTCCTCGACCGCAACGCGCCATCGCTCCAGATCGGCAATGTCGGCGTCGGTGCCGGGGCGGGCTCCCAGCGCTTCGATGGCGTCCACGGCGGCGAGCAGCTCGATCTGGTCACCAGACTGCTCGGCGCTGTCCGCAGCGCGGAGCGCGACCAGCAGGCGTTCGGCTCTCGTCTGGGTGAACGGCGTGGCGCTATCGACGCGCGCGACGGGCGCTTCCGCCGGCACGGATGCGCAGGCACCCAGGCTGGCGCAAAACGCGAACATCAAGACCTGGCGAGTGGCGGTCATGGCTGGTCCCGATCGATCCGAAACGCTGCACCGGTCCCGGCATCCAGAACCCTTATGCCCAGGCCGTGACGTTCGGCAATGGCCCTCGCCAGGGCAAGGCCCAACCCGCTACCCGCGCAATGCGAGCCATTGGTCGCGCCGCGGTAGAAGCGCTCGAACACCCGCTCGCGTTCTGCCGGCGGGATCCCCGGTCCGTCATCGGCGACGGTGAGGACCGGGCCGGGATCGAGCGTCAGATGCACGTTCCCGCCAGCGGGGACGTATTTAAATGCATTGTCGAGCAGGTTCGTCACCAGCCGGGTCAGCTGCGCCTCTTCGCCAGCGATCTCTACGCCGGGCTCCACCCGCCAGGCGAATTCGTGACCCGATTCCTCGGCGCTGCCCGCGTAAAGTTCACAAATCCTCGTGACCATCGCGGTGAGATCGACATCCTTCAGCCCGAGCCGATCGCCGCGCCTCGCCCTGCTCGCGGCGATGTCCAGCAGCGATTCGAGCGTGCCCACGAGCCGGCGGATTTCGTCGCGGGATTCGATCAGCCGCTGCGCGACCTCCTCGCCCGGGTGCGCATCAAGCGCCCTCACCAGGCGGCGATCGAGGTGCATCAGTGGGGTGCGTATCTCATGCGCGAGCTGATCCGAGGTGTCGCGATAGGCCTCCATCAGCCGGCCCATTCGCGACAGCGCGGCGGCGCTATGCGCGGCCAGTTCGTCGATCTCGTCCTTCCCGCCCGGCCGTTCGATGGCGGCGAGCCGATCCAGGGCAGGATCGCGGAAGGCCGCGTTGATCCGCTCGATCCGCTGCTGCAGCCGTCCGGCAGCCAGTCGCCCGAACAGCCCCACCAGCAGCACGAAGATCGCGCCGCCGGCAAGGAACACCAGCGCAATCCGCCGCAGCAGCGGGCCGTGATCGCCCGTTTCGCGCGCCACCAGCAAGCGCAGGTCCGGAGCCAGCCAGGTCGCCCTTCCATAGGCATGCGTGCTTTCGCCCAGGGGAAACTCGCCCGCTTCGGATATCGCGGCATCGAGCCGCGGCCATTGCGCGATATCGCCCGCCAGCCGTCGACCGGTGCGGTCCGAAAGCAGGTAATGCGGATGGTTGCCGTCCGCCGGGACCAGCGCCAGCCGGTCGGCGATCCGCCGTTTGAGCTCCTCCTGCCCGCTGCTGGCATAGATATCGACCAGCCCTGCCAGATCGACATCGACCTCGTCTCGCGCCGAGGCTTCCAGCGTGGAGCGCACGGTCTGGTCAGTGAGCAACCACAGGCCGAACACCAGCGCCAGCGACAGACCGATGGCCAGCCAGACGAGGCGTGAGAATATCGAGCGTCGCTTGTCGGTCATCAGGTTCCGTGCAGCAGCCGATAGCCCGAACCCCAGATCGTCTCCAGCGCCGGGGTTTCGAAACTCTCTTCGAGTTTTCGTCGCAGGCGTCCGATGTTGACATCGACCACATTGGTCTGCGGATCAAAGGACATGCCCCAGACATCGCGCAGCAGCATCTCGCGGGTCACGATCTCGCCGGCATTCTCCATGAAATAGCGGAACAGTTCGAATTCGCGCGGGCTAAGCGAGAGGTGCCGGTTCTGGCGAAAGGCGGTGCGGGCCTTAACGTGGCATTCGAACGCCCCGTAGAGGATCACCGCGCTGTGCTCCCGCCCCGAGGAACGACGATGCAGCGCCTTAATGCGAGCGAGCAGTTCGGGAGCTTCGAAGGGCTTGGCGAGATAATCGTCTGCGCCCGCCTCTAGTCCCTCTGCCCGGTCGCTGGTGCGGCCCAGCGCGGACAACATCAGCACCGGGGTGCCGACTCCGCTTTCGCGCAGCCTTTTGACGATTGTGAGCCCGTCGAGATCGCCGAGCATCCGGTCGAGAATGATGACATCGAAGCGTTCCATCCCGGCGCGAAGCAGCCCTCCGCTACCCGAGCTTTCCCACACGATCCGGTCGCCGCGCTCGGCGGCCAACTCCTGCACCTCCGCCGCCGCCCGTTGGTCGTCCTCGACGTAGAGGATGTTCATGGCCTGGTTCGATTCCATCGCGCAATTCCCCCCGACATGCCGCGACGGCGGCGGGGATGAAGCTGCCACCCCCGCCGGTTGCGAGCAAGCCCGCGTATCAACCAAGGTCTTCGACCGTGACCCAGCCGCGGGTCCCGAAATTGTCTTCGACCTCGATGAACAGGCCTTCGCGCTGGCCGGTCGGGTTGAGCGCGGTCCCGGCGCGCAGCGTGCGGATCTCGGCAGCGTCCGCGCTGGCTGCCGATCGTAGCACGGTGTCGACTGCGGCAGAGGCCGTGGGTGTGGTGTCGGTAGCGGCGGCGGCAACGCGCTGCGGCTTGGGCATGGCGGCGATGGTCTGCTGCTGCGCGGCGATCTGGTTGAACGCGAGGACGAAGGCCTCGACGAGCATCTTACCTTCCTTGCTCTTGCCATAGCCGGCCGCATTCGCGCCCATGGTCCAGGCGTTGCCGCCGCCGAAGCCGAGCGAGGTCTTGCGCACTTCGCCCGATCCGGTGACGATGGTCTGACCGGTCGCAGGGCTGAGCAGCTTGATGCCTGCGGCGACCCGCTTCTTCTTGCCGCCTAGGCCACCGAACATGCCGATCAGCGCGCCGCCGACCGGAATGCGTGAGGCGATCGATCCCAATGCACCCGACCGGACCAGCGCCTCCGTCGCTGCGCTCCTGGCCATTTCGATCGACTGATCGACTTCCTCGCTGTCGCCCGCGATGACATTCATCAGGAAGTCGGCAGGCGTGCCGCTCGCGGGGCTGTGGGGGGTGAAGCACCCGGATTCGCTGGCCAGAGCATTGACCAGCTCGCGCGGCGAACCCAGGCCATATTCGGCCCAACCCTGCGTATCGCCCTCGACGATGGCGATCGTGCCCAGACTCTGCTCGCATTTGGCGAGCGCAACTTCTTCCTTTGCCGTGGCCGGCGATGCGGATGTGGCGAGGACTGCGAGTGCGGTAAGCGAGCCAAGAGTCTTGTTCATGATCGATCTCCCCAATGGTGCGAACTGGCAGGATTATGGCGCGCGCGGTTCAGTCAGCCCACACACCAACACTGTCAGAGGGATGACACTTGCCGTTAGGTTTGCATTGTTGGACGCGAGTTGGAGCAGCATCGAAAAAGTCCGCTCCCGGGACTGCGTGCGACCTTAAGAAGCGGATGCCTCAATCCGAACAGATGCGGTTTCGACCCTCGGCCTTGGCGCGGTAGAGCGCGGCGTCGGCGCGATGGATCGCGGCGATGCTGTCGGCATGATCGCCAGTTGCAATGGCGACGCCTCCCGAAAAGGTGATCTGGCCCATCGGCTCGTCGTTCTCGCGTAGCTTGAATTCGCGTTTGGCCAGATCGGCGCGGGCCTGGTCGAGCAAAGCAACGCCGGCTGCGGTGTCGCACTCATCCATCACGACCAGGAACTCTTCGCCCCCCCAGCGACCGACGAAATGCGGCGCGCAGGCGTTTGCGAGCGACGTGGCGACCTGTTTGAGAACCCGGTCGCCCACCCCGTGCCCGTAACGATCGTTGACGTTTTTGAAGAAATCGACGTCGCACAATCCCACCACACGCGAGCTACCCTTGTTCGCGAGGCGCTGGAGATGGCGGTCGATGGCGCGGCGGTTGCCCAGTCCGGTCAGCTGATCGCGTTGCGCATCGTCGCGTGCGGTTTCCAGCTCCTGCCGCAAGGCGGCAACTTCGCTTGCCGTGGCGCTGAGATCGATCTCGGTGGTCTTGGATCGTTCTATCATCCGCGCGACGATCTTGACCGTGCGCGCCTCCTCTCCACCGATGCTTCCAGCTTCAGCGCTCAATTCTCGCGCGAAGGCACCCGTCGCGGCCGCTGCCGAGGATGCGGCCTCGCCGAGTTTGATTGCCTGGTGTCGCAGAGCATCCTGTTGCGCACGATCCGGGCTCGCCGTCACCCGCACCGCGCCCGTCACGTGAAGCCGGATAATCTCGTCGGCATCGTTCTGGCGAAGGCGAAACCCATCGGCAGTGAATGCACTGACCATCTGACCGATCGGCGATCCGGGATCGGTCACCGCGATATAGGCAAGCGTATAGTTCTCAGGAGTCGGCGCAAGGTGTTGGTCGACAAGGAAGGCCAGCGCATCGCTGCCCCGTGTGTGGTCGATCTTCGACATCTATCCCCTATACCCGGCTTGCAAGTGGCGGGGCTAGTCCGACCCCGCCGCTTCCGGGACGACGCGAATTTGGACCGGCTCGCTGCCCGCCAGATACGCCTTCGCCGCAGCGTGGATATCGGCTGGCGTCACCGCATTGAGGATGCCAATACGCTGCCGTCGACGATCGAGCGAATCGGGTTTACTCTGTGCCATCGCGACCAGATCGAGCCAGCTTGCGTTCTGGCTTTCGGCTCTCTCATACCCTTCCCGGATCGGGCTCCGGGCCCGCTCGAGCAGATCGCTGGCGATCGGATCGGTTGCCATCTCCGCCGCGATTTCGCGAATAACCTCGGCGGTTTCGTCCATCGCCTCGGCAGAGACCGTCGCGAAGGCCGTGATGTGACCGAAGTCCGGATAGGTCGATTGGGAATAGCTGAAGGCTTCGGGCGAGTAGGTCGCGCCCAGTTCCTCGCGCAGCCGCTCGGTCAAGCGCAGTCCCATCGCGGCGGCGAGAACATCGCGGGTGATGTCGTCCTCCAGGTCCGTGCTGTCGTCGGTCGGCCAGCTGAGCGATACGGCGCCCTGATCGGCCTCGCCAGCGTGGGTGAGCGTTCGAACGGAACGATCGGCGACGAAGCTAACGGGAGCCGCGCCTTGCACCGCTTCGGTGCGGATGGCGCGTTGCGGCAACGTGCCCAGCGTGGCGGCAACGGCTGCGATCGCGGCCTCGGGATCGAAATCGCCGACCAGCCCCAGCGCGAGCGGACCTTCTGCCAGCTGCGGCTCGACGGCGGCGCGCAGGTCGTCGAGCGAGACTTCGGTCAGTCGCGACGCATCGGTGAGGCCCAGCCTTGAGTCATCGCCGGCAAGCGTGGCGTTGAACGCGGTCGCGAACACCTGAACGGGAGCGGAGCGGATATTCTTGGCCAGGATCGGCGCTATTCCGGCCCATTGCGCCTGCGTCTCGGGCCGCCAGGCGGTCGCCGTCAGGCGCGCCGCGAGGAGATCGAGTTGCAGCTTCAGATCGCCCGGCGTCGTCGTTCCCCCAGCCACCAGCGCGCCATTGCTGGCGTCCAGCCCCAGGCTGACAGCCTTCCCTGCCAGGACGCGGCGAAGCTGGTCCGGATCATGCGCTTCCAGGCCATCGACGCCGAAAGCTATCGCAAGCATTTCCTTCAATCCGGGCTCATCAGCAGAAAATGCGCTGGTGCCATCGCCGACACGCAGGGAGAAACCGATCTTGCCCGGTTCGAAATCGGTCGCCTTCAAATTGAGTTGCAGACCGTTCGCGAACCGAACGGTTCGGATACCGAGGTCCTCCACGGTATCGTCCGAAACGACGGAACCGGGCGCGCCCCACTCGTCATAAGCGAAATCGACCGCTTCGGCTTCGACCGGCGCTGCTACGGCGACCGCCGCGCTCTCGCTGAGCGCTGCGGCAATACCCGCCTCACCGCCCTCGACCGGCTGCTTGGTCGCGACATGGACCACGCTCGGCCCGCCCTGCCAGGCGGTGCGGAATGCTTCGCTCGCAGCCTCGGCGGTGATGCTGGGTTCGATAGCGCGATACATCGCCAGATCGGCAGCCGGCGCGGTAACAACGGCATCGTTGAGACTGGCGGTCACCAGCGCGTCAGCGAGAGCGGCGCTCGGGCGACCGGCCGCCTGCGCCACCGCGTTCTGCAAGGCAGTCTCGATATTCGCCTTGGCTTCGGCGATCTCGGCGGGAGAGAAACCATATTGTTGCGCGCGGCGCAGTTCCTGCTCCGCCAGCAACAGCGTGTCACGCCACTGGCCGTCCTTGGCTACGATCAACAGGCCGAACGATCGGGCGCTTCGGAACAGCGGCTGATCGGCCGCTTGCGCACCCAGGGTGGGAGCATCGGCGGCACGCGAAAGCGCGGCGATCCGGTTCGAGAGCGCAACCGCGGCAATCGCGCGCAGCACTTCGTCCCGCTGTGCCGCAATGGTGTTCACGGTTGGTGTCCAGGGCGAAATACGCTGGAGTTCGATGATCTCGGGGATCGAGGGATCGACGAAGTTGGAGATTGCGGGCTCATCGGCACCGGCGATCTCGTTCGTGTAGAGATCGCGCGCATCGCCTTCGCCTTGCCAATCGGCAAAGGTGCTTTCGATCTTCTGCTGCATCGTCGCGACGTCGAAATCGCCGACGATCACCAGCGTGGCGCGCTCGGGCCGGTAATAGGCATCGTAAAAGGCGCGCAGATCATCCGCTGAAATGTTGCGAATCCGCTCCACATCGGCGTTGATCCGCTCGCCGAGCCGGGAGTTGGGGAGGGCCGTGGAGAAATAATCCGCAGCGCGGCGGCGCCCTGGCTCGTTGCGAACCTGCGCCTCGCTGAGCATGATACCGCGCTCGCGCTCGACCGCTTCGGGAGCAATGGTCAATTCTCCGGCCATCTCGCGAATGACCGTCAGCGCGGTATCGACCGTCTCCTCATCGGTGTTCGGCAGGGCCAGCTTGTAGGTCGTGTAATCGAGAGAGGTCTCGGCGTTGGTATCCGCACCGAAGGCCAGGCCGAGCCGCTCAAGCATGGGCAGCAAATCGCCCTCGGGAATATTGGTGGTGCCGTTGAACGCCATATGCTCGACGAAATGCGCGGCACCGTTCTCTGCGTCGGTTTCCTCGCGGCTGCCGACCTCGACATTGAAACGGATCGCCGCTTCCCCGGCGGGGTTGCCGTTGCGCTGGAGAGCATATCGCATGCCATTGGGCAGCACGCCGAAGAGCACATCCGGATCGGACGACAGATCCGGGCTGGCGATGCCCCATTCGGGAATGCCTGCAACGGCATTCGCTTCTGCCACAGATGCCGCTGCGCTGGTTTCTTGAGCCCCCGCAACCGGCACACCCCCCGCGAGAGACAAGGCGATGGCAATTGCGAAGCTCGAAGCTGCGGCAGACGATTTGCGTGACATGCGACCCATGAGATTCCCCCTGAACGGCCAAAGGATATCTTCGACCTCAAGACGCACGCTGTGGTGCGGCGTCTCTTGACGATGCTTCATGTCGGGGGACGGCGGCGAGATCAACCTTAAGTGCGAGAAGCGCCCTTCCCGCCCGCCCTTTGGCAAGTGAAGTCTTGCGCAAAGCGGAGAGGCCGCCTATCCAATGGGATGTTGTATCATTCTACCCCGGAGAATTCGTTTTGAAGAAGATTGCGCTGCTGGCGACCACTATCCTTGCCGGCCCGGCACTGGCTCAATCCGCCCCCGAGACGACTCGCAATCCGGTTCATGGCGATGAAGATCGCGTGATCATCGTCACCGCCGATTTCATCGAGGAGCTCGACATTCTGGCTGGCACCTCGGTCGTCACCGGCGACGATCTGCTGCGCGATATCGAGCCGCAGATCGGTGACATTCTCGCCGACCAGCCGGGCGTCTCCGCGACCTCCTTCAGCCCCGGCGCCTCGCGTCCGGTTTTGCGCGGACTGCAGGGCGAGCGCGTCCGGGTCCTGACCGACGGGATCGGGACGCTCGACGTGTCGAGCACCTCGGTCGACCACGCGGTCACCATCGACCCGCTGGTCACCGAACGGATCGAGATTTTCCGCGGCCCCGCCGCGCTGCTGTTCGGCAGCCAGGCGATCGGCGGCGCGGTCAATGCGCTGGACCGGCGCATTCCCCGCGCGGTGCCCGAGGACGGCTATCACGTCGATGCGATCGGCTCCTATTCCTCGGCCTATGACGGCTACAGCGGCAGCGCCGCAGCTGATGTCGCGTTGGGCGATCAGTTCGTGGTCCATGTCGATGGCAGCTATCGAAAGACCGAAGATGTCGAGGTCGGCAATTACGTCCTGTCCCCGACGCTTCGCGCCCAGCAACTGACCGTCGCCGGCGAGGAGTTCGAGGAAGGCCATTTGGAAGAGGCCGATGAGGCCCGGGAATTCGCCGATCTGCGCGGCGTGCTGCCCAACAGCGCGACCGAGACCTACACGCTCGGTGCTGGCTTTGCGCTGATCAACGAAGGCGGTAGCCTGGGCGCATCGGTGAGCTATTTCGACAGCCGGTATGGCGTTCCCGCGCGGCCCGGTGCCGAACATGCCCATGGCGAAGAGGGTGAGGAAGGCGGAGACGAGGAGGAGGAAGGCCCTGTCGCGATCGATCTGAAGCAATATCGCGCCGATTTGCGCGGCGAGGTCTTCACCGAGGGCTTCCTGGAGAAGATCAAGTTCCGGGCGGGCTTCTCCGATTACCAGCACACCGAATTCGAAGGCGACGAGGTCGGCACCGTGTTCGAGACCCAGGGCTTTGAAACAAGGCTCGAACTGGTCCAGGCCCAGCGCAATGGCTGGCGCGGTGTGACCGGGTTCCAGGCTTCTACCCGCGCGTTCTCCGCGGTCGGCGCAGAAGCCTTCGTGCCGCCCAACGACACCGACCAATACGGATTGTTCACGCTGCAGGAGTTCGAGATCGGCAGGATCGGTGTCGAGCTGTCCGGTCGCTACGAGCGCACCGATGTGCGCTCCGACAAGGTCGCAATCGGGCTCGAGGAGGATGCGGTGATCACCGCCGTCGACCGCAGCTTCGACGCCTTCTCCATTGCGGGCGGCGTCAATTATGCGATCGCTCCCGATGTGAAGCTGGGACTCAATCTGAGCCGGGTCGAGCGCGCCCCTTCGGCCGAGGAACTGTTCTCCAACGGCCCGCATATCGCAACCCAAGCCTTCGAAGTCGGCGATCCAAATCTGGAAAAGGAAAGCAGTCTCGGGGTCGAAGCCTATCTGCGCGGCGAGACGGGAGCCGCGCGCTTCCAGCTGGCTGCCTACTACAGCCGGTTCGACAATTTCATCTACGAAACAGACAACGGGCTGGAAGCCGATGGGTTGCCGCTGTTCCAGTTCCTGCAGTCGGATGCCGATTACTACGGCTTCGAAGCGCAGGCCGCCTACGATCTGATCGATCGCGACGGGCTGACCGTGACGATCGACGGCGTGGCCGATTACACCAGGGCGGAAATCGCGGACGACGGCCCCGCCCCGCGCATCCCGGCGCTCCGGGTGCTCGGCGGTATCGAGGCCAGCCAGGACAGCTTCGGTGCCCGGGTGGAAGCCGAGTGGGTCGCCGATCAGGATCGGACCGCGTCCTTCGAACTCCCGACCGATGGCTACACCATGGTCAACGCCTCGGTCTCTTGGAAGCCGTTCGGTACGCGCAACGAGACGATGCTGATACTATCGGGCGACAATCTGTTCGATGTCGACGCCCGGCGCCATGCCAGCTTCACCAAGGACTTCGTGCCGCTGGCCGGGCGCAACATCAAGCTGTCTGCTCGCCTGAGCTTCTAAGCTGGTCTGCCTTGCCGCCGCCGCCCGAATTGCGCGGCCGGGGTGGCAAGGTCCGGCAGTTTTCGGCGCGCGCTAACCAGACCTTAAGCCTGTTGGGGTTAGGTCGAGCTTCAGATCAGGGTCGCAAACCGATTGGACGATGCACGCATCGCACGACAAATGCTGAACTCAGCCAAGGATATCGAGACGCAAGAGGCGTCGAACCAGCGCCGCGAACCGCGCCATGAGGTGCAGGTGGCCGGACGCTACCGGTCGCGTGTCGGTACGTCGCGCGATATCTGGATCAAGGATATCTCCGAAACCGGCTGCCGCTTCTTCGACAAATTCTCGGTCCTGCCGGTCGACAGCAGCATCACCTTCCGCGTGGGTACCATCGGGCCAATCTCGGCGAAGGTTCGCTGGCGCGAGAAGAGCGTGATCGGCATCGAGTTCGATTCCCCGCTCCACCCCAGCGTGCTCGATCATATCGTCCGGACGATGGACGAACCCGGCGGGGCCGAGTGACTCTTTGCTAGGACAAGAGCTCAGAACCCGTAACGCAGGCCAGCCCATAGCGTGCGCGGCGTGCCCAGATCGACATCCCCTCCAGAATTGCGCGTGACGATCCGCTCGTCGAGCAGGTTTTCGCCGCGCAGCACCAGGGCGAAACCGCCCGCCAACGGCGCCTGCAGATACGCGCCCAGCGTCGTGGCCGGCGGCAGGCGATCGGTCTCGACATCGCTTTCGAACTGCGCGCCGACATGGCGCAGCGTGGTCGAGACCAGCCAGTCCGCTGCCGGCTCATAGGCCAGCGTCGCCGCGGCGGCCCAGCTCGGCGTCTGCGAGGGACGGTTGCCGTCGAGCGCGAGCGTGGCACCGCTCCCCACCACCTGCGCGTCGGTATAGGCCAGCGTGCCGTCGAAGCTCAGCCCCCCGCGCTCCACCCGCAACCCCGCCTCGATCCCCTGCGCCTCGATAGCGGGCAGGTTCTGCCGCTGGCGCACATTGGGCGCGAGCGTTACATTGGCAATAGCGCCCTTCACGCGATTGTCGAACGCGGTCAGAGCGAGTTCGACACCTGCCACGGGGGACCAGTCGAACCCGACTTCGAAGCCTTCCAGAATCTCGTTCTCCAGCGCCGCATTGGCCTGCGTCACCACCGGAAAGACCACGAAGGGACGCAGCAATTCGTTGAGCGTCGGCAGGCGCAGGCCCCGATAGGCCGCGGCACGCAACCGCAGCTGTTCGTCGAGCGCATAGGTCGCTCCTGCGCGCCAGGACAGCGTCCAGTCGGCACGCGTGGGCGTCAGCTCCTCGGTAACCAGCGCGCGGGCAGCATTGCGGGCGATGTAGAAGCCCTCGCCGATCTGCGTGCGGTCGAGCCGGAGGCCACCCGTCAGAACAAGCGGGCCGCTGGTCCAGTCGCTCTCGATGAACAGGCCGATGTCGCTGGTGCTGCCACCTGCCCGCCGGGCCTCGGTTAGCGCCCCGCTAAAGGCGCTGTAGGCGTCCTCCTGCAATTCACCTTCGGCGCGGCGGTAGTCGGTGCCGATGCGCAGCACGTTGCCGCCGCCGACGGGAGGACGCAATTCGAGCTTGCCGCCGATCCCGGTGGTGGGCGTATTGCGCTGGTCGAGGACGCGGGTGAAGCGGGTGGAGCTGATGACAAGATTGGTAAAATTGCGCGTGTGAACATAGGCGAGTGCGTCGAGCGCCCAGGGGCCGCGGCCGACCAGGCGGAGGCTCGCGTCGGCACCGCTGGCGCTGCTGTCGGCGCCTTCGAAGCGCAGCGTGCGCTGGTCGTCGAACACCAGGCCCGCCGCCTGCAGCTCGAGCGTGTCGCTGAGCGGCGCCACCCCGCGCAGCGCCAGCGACCAGCTTTCGTAGGCGGCGCGCGCCGAAGCGGGCACACGCTGGTCCGCAGGCGTGGTGAAGAAGCCGGGGCCGCGGTCCCAGCGCCCGCCGACCGTGACGAAGCCCGCGCCCAGTTCCTGCGCCAGCAGCGCAGAGGCCTCGGTCCCGCCGCGATCGTTGACCGCCACGCTTGCACCCAGCGGTGGCAGCGTCTCCACCCCGGCGCTCTCCAGCTCGATCGTCCCCGCCAGCGCGCCCGCGCCGAACGGCCCCGCCCCGCCCCCGCGCGTCACGCGGATGCTCTTCAGCCGTTCGGGGGCCAGCGCGGTGAAGGGGACATAGCCGAAGAAGGGATCGCTCACCGGCACCCCGTCGAGCAGCACCAGCGCGCGGCTGGTGGCGTTGCCGCCGAGCGCGCGCAAAGTCACGCCTTGCGCGCTGGGGTTGGACGAGCGGCTGTCCGAGCGGCGGAACTGCTGGAACCCCGCGACCGCGCCGAGCACCTCCTCGATCCGCCCCGAAGGCGCGGTGACGAGCTGTTCACGGGAAATCTCGCGGCTGGCATAGGCGGTGACCGAGGGCGTATCGGGCAGGCCCTCGCCGATCACGACGATTACCGGGGCTGCCCCTGTCTCATCCGCCCCGGCCTGCTCGACAGGCCGCTCCGGTCCCGGCTGCCCCGATTGCGCGAGGGCGGGGGCGGCAAGACAAAGGCCGGAGAGACCAAGGGCGGTGGCGGCAAGGAAATGGGCTTTCATGGCGCGCCGCTAGCGCAAACCGGTTGCATTGCGCAACGGGGCTGGCGCTGGCGCGGGGTCTGCGTTACCTTCCCGGTGGGTTAAGGCCCGGTGGGTTAAGGAGAGTGAAGATGACCGAACAGGCCAGCCATTTCGACGTGCTGATCGTGGGCGCAGGGATTTCCGGGATCGGGATGGCCGCGCATATGACCAAGAAGGCAGCCCATGCCAGCTATGCGATCCTCGAGCGGCGCGACAATCTGGGCGGCACCTGGGACCTGTTCCGCTATCCCGGGATTCGTTCGGACAGCGACATGCACACGCTGGGCTTCGATTTCGAACCCTGGAAGCACGAGAAATCGATCGCCGATGCGCCCGCCATCCTCGACTATCTCCACCGCATTGTCGACGAGCGCGGCATCCGCCCGCACATCAAGCTGGGCCACAAGGTTTTGGCCGCCGATTTCGACAGCGCCAGTGCGCGCTGGACGGTCCAGATCGAGACCGGAGAAGGCGAGCACAATCGGCTGACCGCCAACTTCCTCTATCTCGGTTCGGGCTATTACGATTACGACGAACCCTACGACCCCGGCTTCGATCTCGGCGAATTCACCGGTCAGGTGATTCACCCGCAATTCTGGCCCGACGATCTCAATTATGCCGGCAAGCAGGTGGTGGTGATCGGCTCGGGCGCGACCGCGGTGACGATCACCCCGTCGATGGCCGACAAGGCCGCCAAGGTGACGATGCTCCAGCGCACCCCGACCTGGATGTTCTCGCGCCCTGCCAAGGACGGCCTCGCCAATTTCCTGCGCAAGATCCTGCCCGAGGAGATGGCCTACAGGCTGACCCGCTGGAAGAACATCAAGATGCAGGACATCGGCTTCAAGCGCGCGCGCACCAAGCCCGAGAAGGTGAAGGATTTCCTCTACCAGAAGATCGAGAAGGCGCTGGGCGACAAGTTCGACCGCGCCACCTTCACCCCGCCCTACGATCCCTGGGACCAGCGGCTGTGCCTCGTACCGGACAACGATCTGTTCGATGCCATGAACAGCGGCAAGGCCGAGATCGTCACCGGCCATATCAAGGCCTTCGAGAAGGGCGGCGTGCGGCTGACCGACGATCGGGTGCTGCCCGCCGATATCGTGGTCACCGCGACCGGGCTCAAGCTCGCGGTCGCGGGCAAGATCGCGGTATCGCTCGATGGCGAGGCGGTCGATTTCGCCGACCGCTTCTATTACAAGGGCGTGATGTTCTCGAACCTGCCCAACCTCGCGGTGGTGTTCGGCTATCTCAACGCCAGCTGGACGCTGCGGGCGGATCTCAATTCGGATTACATCTGCCGCGTGCTCAACGCGATGAAGGCCAAGGGTGCCGATATCGCCGTGCCGGTGCTGCCCGCAGACCACGCGCTGGTGGAAGACGACATCTTCGATTTCTCCAGCGGCTATATCCAGCGCGGCAAGCAGATCATGCCGAAGAATGCGGTCGCCTACCCCTGGCGGCTCAATCAGGAATATGTCGTCGATCGCAAGCGCATGGCGAGCGATCCGGTGGACGATGGCGTGCTCGCCTTCCGCCGTTCGGCAGATCATGCGGCCCAGGCCGAGCAGCGGCTGGAAGCGGCGGAGTAGTAGCCAGCGCGTTTTCTCCGGGCTAAGCCAGCGCCATGAGCGAACGCATCTGGACCGCCGGCCTTGTCGTCATCGGCGACGAAATCCTTTCGGGGCGCACCCACGACAAGAATATCGCGCAGGTCGCCAGCTGGCTGCAGGTCCAGGGCATCCGCCTGTCCGAAGTGCGCGTGGTGCCCGATGTCACGGCGCGGATCGTCGCCGCGGTCAACGCGCTGCGCGAGGATTACGACTATCTCTTCACCACCGGCGGGATCGGCCCGACGCATGACGACATCACCGTCGACGCGGTGGCCGAGGCGCTGGGCGTCGAGGTGGTCATCCACCCCGAGGCGCGCGCGCTGCTCGAAGGCTATTACGCCAACAAGCCCGGCGGGCTGACCGAAGGGCGGCTGCGGATGGCGCGGGTTCCCGCCGGCGCCGAGCTGATCCCCAACCGCATGTCGGGCGCGCCGGGCATCAAGCTGGGCAATATCCATCTTATGGCGGGCGTGCCGCATATCACCGCCGGGATGCTCGATGCGCTGACCGGAACGCTCGAGGGCGGCGCGGTGCTGATCACCGAGACGATCGGCTGCTGGGTCGCGGAGAGCGAGGTGGCCCAAGTGCTGCGCGAAGTCGAACAGGCGCATCCCGCCTGCCAGATCGGCAGCTATCCTTTTTTCCGCGAAGGAAGGGTCGGGGCCAATTTCGTGGTCCGCTCGACCGAGGCGGAAGAACTGGCAAGCTGCGTCGATGCCTTGTGCGACGGGCTGGCCACCGCGGGCTACGACTTCACCCCCGGCGGGATCTGAAATCGCACGGCAGGTTTCGGCGCTTTGCCCAGACCCCAAAGCCGGTTAGCGTGGCGGTGGAGAGGGGACGCAACGCGTGGAATGGCTGGTCATCATCGCGCTGTGCGGCGCCGCAGCCTTCCTCTGGCACCGGCTGGCGCAGGCCGAACGGGCGCTGGTCGCGCTTGCGGAGCAGCAGGAGCGCATCGACGCAGCGCTGGCCGGGCTGGCCCGCGAAGGCCTGAGCGATCACCCGAGCAACCACCCGAACGATCGCCCGAACGATCAATCGAGCGTCGCGGCTTCGCTTGCCGAACACGAGCCTGCAGAAGCTGAAACACCCGCCCCGTCCCGCAATCCATGGGTCTCGGTTCCCGGCGTAACGCTTGCGCGCTCCGACACCGGCGCCAGCGTGCGGACCGATCCCTCTCCTACGCCCGAAACCACCAGTGCCGCCGGGCCCGACTTCGAGGAGGTCCACGCGGAGAGCGATGCCGATGCGCCGCCGCACTCCTGGCGCGACAGATTCGACTTCGAGGACATCTTCGGACGCCGCCTGCCGATCTGGGGCGGCGGGGTGGCGCTGGCGGTCGCGGGCGTGTTCCTGGTGCGCTATTCGATCGAGGCCGGGCTGCTGACCCCGCCGGTCCGGGTTGCGCTCGCGTTCCTGTTCGGGCTGCTGCTGCTGGCGGGCGCCGAGCTCGCCTATCGGTTCGAGCACCGGGTCGAGGACCCGCGCGTCCGTCAGGCGCTGGCGGGCGCCGGGCTGGCGACGCTCTACGCCGGCTTCTATCTCGCGGGCAGCCAGTACGGCTTGATCGGCCAGAGCCTGGCCTTCGTCGGGCTGGCGCTGGTGACCGCAGGGGCGATCGCGCTGTCGTTCCGCTTCGGCCTGCCGAGCGCGGTGCTGGGGCTGGTCGGCGGTTTCGCCGCGCCCGCGCTGGTCGGCGGCGAGGAGGCGAACCTGCCGCTGCTGGCGCTCTATCTCGGGCTGGTGACCGCAGGACTGACGCTCTCGGGCCGCAGCCAGCAGCGCCCGTGGCTGGGGATGACCGCGCTGGTCGGCGGTCTGGGCTGGGGCGCGCTGCTGCTGCTCGCGGGCGATCCGGGCTTCGTCGACATCCTTGCGCTCGGGCTCTATTTCATCGTGCTGGGCGCGGTGCTGCCCGCGCTGGCAGGCACGCAGCGGTTCGCGCGGCCACTGCGGCTGGGTTCGGCCGGGCTCGTCAGCCTCCAGCTCGCGGTGCTGGTCGATCAGGGCGGCTATGCGCCGCTCGCCTGGGGGTTCTACCTGCTGCTGGGCGCCACGTTGGCGTGGTTCGGCTGGCGGCGGCCCGAACTGCGCGAAGCCAATGGCGTCGCCGCGACGGTGGGGTTGCTGCTCTATACGCAATGGAGCGCGCCCGAACCGCTCATGTTTGCCGCAGTCGGCGCGGGGCTGGCGCTCGTCTTCGCTGCGGTGCCGCTGGCGCTGGTTGTGCGCGGGGAAGCACGCCGGTTCGACCTCATGCAGATCGCGGGCGTCGCTCCGGCAATCGCACTGGCCGCCTACGGCACCTTCGGCGATTTCTACGCCGACCCGCTCGAGCCGTGGCTGGCGCTGGCCTGCGGGCTGCTGACCGCCTTCCCGCTGGCTGCAGCGTTCAGGACCGGGCGCGCGCAGGCAACGCGCGATTTTGCCGTGCTGCTCGGTTCGGGACTGGCGCTGGCCTATGGCGCGCTGCTGCTGCTGACGCCGGGCTGGAGCGCGCCGCTGCTCGCGCTGCCGGTGCTGGCGCTGCCCGCCTGGCTGCTGCGGCGCGCGCATCACGACGCGCTGGCGACGCTGCTCTGGGCGGGGGCGGGTGTGCTGCTGCTGGTGCTGATCGGGACACCGCATTTCCTCCCCGAAGCGGCGCATCTCGCGAGCGAACCTGAGCCGGCTCCGGCGCTGCGCGCGCTGCTGCGCTGGACCAGCGCCGCATTACCCTTGGTGGCGCTCGTGCTGCTCGACCGGCGCGATGCGTGGCGGCGCGGGGCCGAGGCGCTGGCGGCGGTCATGGTCTATGGCGCGCTGGCGCAAATGGTCCCCTCCGTCGCGCTGGCATGGTCCGCCGCCGCGCTGGGGATCGCGCTCGCCTGGCGCGCACCCGCCCGCGTAACCGCGCGGCTGGCGCTGCTCGGCATTGCGCTGCTGTGGGCGCTGGCGCCGCTGGGCGAGTGGATTTCCGCGGGCGCGCTCGCGCTGCTGGGCAAGCCCTTCTTCGCCACCGAAGCGCCGGGCTGGCGCGATGCGCTCACCCGGCTGCTTCCCGCCGCCGCCGCGCTGGCGGCGCTGCGCCTGCCCGCGCTGGCGCTGCGGGACACGAGCTGGCGGCTCGAATGGCTCGCCGCGGTTCCGCTGCTGGTCGCCGTGCACGCAATCTACAAGCAGGTGTTCGCAATCGAGACCCTGACCCGCTTTGTCGAATTGGGGATGGTGGAGCGGACGGTCTGGCAGATCGCGCTGCTGGGCGCGGCGTGGATCGCGGCGGCGGGTATCCCGCGGCTGGGCGCGAACCGCGGGCTGGCGATCGGGTTCGCGGCCGCGGCGCTGGCGCATTTCGCGCTGTTCACGCTGCTGTGGCACAACCCGCTGTTCGCACGGCAGGCGGTGGGTGCGGTGCCGCTCGCGAACTGGCTGACCGTGGGCTTCGGCGTGGCGATCGCGGCGGCCTGGCTGCTGCGCCGCTGGTCGGGCGCACACTTGCGGCCCTGGTTCGACGGGGCAACCATGGCGCTCGCCAGCGTGGCCGCCCTCGCGCTGTTGCGGCAGGCCTGTTCCGGCTCGCTGCTGACCGCCACCCCGCTGGGCGAGACCGAGGACCTGCTGCGCTCGCTGCTGGGGATCGTGCTGGCGCTGGGTTTCCTGCTGCTGGGCAGCCGGCTCGGGCAGCGCAGCTGGCGGATCGGTTCGCTGGTGTTGATGCTCGCCGCGGTGCTGAAGGTGTTTCTCGTCGATGCCGCGGAACTGGGCGGACTGCTGCGGATCGCTTCCTTCGCCGCGCTGGGGCTGAGCCTGATTGCGCTGGGCTGGTTCTACACCCGCCAATTGTCCGCGAGGCCCGCGCCGGTCGACTAATTCCTCTGTTAACCAAATAGTGCTAACAATCGAAGCCGCGATGCTGGCCTATATAACGATAGACACCGAATATTCGTCCGGAATGGTGCGCGAGGCGGGCGCCGACTGCCGCGCGGAGAATTTCGCCTGCGCGATCTCGGGGCGGACCGAGGCGGGCGAATACGGGCTGGGTTACAAGCTCGACATGTTCAACAGCCACGGCCACCGCGGGGTGTGCTTCGTCGATCCGATGCCCGCATTGCTGTGGGGCGTCGCCGCGATCGAGGATGTGGTCGGACCGATCCTCGAGCGCGGGCACGATGTGCAATTGCATCTCCACACCGAATGGCTCGAACTGGCGGGCGCGGCGCATCCGCTGGGCCGGGCGCTGGGAAGCGCGACGGGGCGCAACATCAAGGATTTCACCTTCGAACAGCAATGCACGCTGATCGACTGGGCGCGCGATACGCTGATGAAGGCGGGAGCAGCCGCGCCGGTGGCGTTCCGCGCGGGCAATTACGGCGCCAACGACACCACGCTCAGGGCGCTCGCCGAATGCGGGATCGGTTACGACCCCAGCCACACGCCGGGGATCGCCGGGGGCGATTGCGACATCGCGCTGGGGCCGGAGGACCGCGTGCCCTTGCGCCACCAGGGCGTGATCGAGGTACCGATCGGCTGCATCGCGACGGTGGCCGGGGGGCTGCGCCATGCGCAGATTACCGCGCTCTCGGCGCGCGAGATGGTGGGGGCACTGCGCCATGCGCGCGACGCGGGGACGCAGAGCTTCACCATGGTCTCGCACAGTTTCGAGCTGGTCAATCGCCGGCGCGGCAAGGTCAACCGCATCGTCCGGCGGCGTTTCGAACGACTGTGCGACGCCATCGCGCGCATGAAGGGCGTGCGCACCGGGACCTATGTCGAGGATCCGCCGCCGCTGGTCATCCTCGACCCGGCGGACACGCTGGTGCCCGCAAATCCGGTCGCGGAGACGCTGCGGGTCGCCGAGCAGCTGGCCTCGAACACGCTCTATGGTTGATGCGAACGGGGCTGGGGCAAACGCACCACCCTAGAGATCGACGTCCTTCTGCGGGCTGTCCTCGATATCTTGGCGCAGATCGCGCGCGCCGCGTTCGGCCTTGAGTTCGTTGCTGCGGCTGGCCTGGCGGTTGCGCTGCCAGGCCCAGACCAGCACGGCGAGCAGCAGGATCGGTCCGAGGACGGTTGCGAGGGCGAGTACGGATTCCATGTGTCTGTCCTTGATTGCTTCACCCTACCAACGGTCGAGCGCCGCAATGTCTCCCCGAACGCCCGGGCAGCGCCCAAGCAGAAAGGGCCGGAGGTTTCCCCCCGGCCCCTTGCTGTAACTTGGCCCTCCCCGGTCAGGCCGGGAAGGCAGCCCCTGAAATCAGGCGCCTTCGACTTCGGCCAGATCGACCTTGAGGCCGGGGCCCATGGTCGAGGTGATCGAGATCTTGCGGACGTATTTGCCCTTCGAGCCGGTCGGCTTGGCCTTGACGATCGCCTGCGTCATGGCCTCGAAATTGGCCTTGAGCGCAGCGTCGTCGAACGACAGCTTGCCGATGCCCGAGTGGATGATGCCCTGCTTTTCCACGCGGAACTCGATCTGGCCGCCCTTGGCGTCCTTCACGGCCTGCTCCACGTTGGGCGTCACGGTGCCCAGCTTGGGGTTGGGCATCAGGCCCTTGGGGCCGAGGATTTTGCCGAGCCGGCCGACGACACCCATCATGTCGGGGGTCGCGATGACGCGGTCGTAATCCAGATTGCCGTTCTGCATGTCTTCCATCAGGTCTTCGGCACCGACCTTGTCGGCTCCGGCGGCAGTCGCCTTGTCGGCATTGTCGCCGCGCGCGAACACCGCGACGCGGACGTCCTTGCCGGTGCCCGAGGGCAGCGAGACCATGCCGCGGACCATCTGGTCGGCGTGGCGCGGATCGACGCCGAGGTTCATCGCGACCTCGACGGTCTCGTCGAACTTCTTCGAACCGAATTCGCGCAAGGTCGCAAGCGCCTCGTCGAACCCGTACAGCTTCTCGCTATTCAGCTCGGCGAGCGTCTTCTGGCGTTTTGTCAGCTTGACCATGTTCAGCCCTCCACCACTTCGAGGCCCATCGAACGGGCGCTGCCGCTGATGATCTTCACGGCCTGGTCGATATCGTTTGCGTTGAGGTCGGCCATCTTCATCTCGGCGACTTCCTTGACCTGGCTCATCTTGATGGTCCCGGCCGAAACCTTGCCCGGCTCCTTGGAACCCGACTTCAGCTTGGCGGCCTTCTTCAGCAGGAAGCTGGCGGGCGGGGTCTTGGTGACGAAGGTGAAGCTGCGATCCGCATAGACCGTGATCTTGGTCGGGATCGGGGCGTTCTTCTCGAGCTCCTGCGTGGCCGCGTTGAAGGCCTTGCAGAATTCCATGATGTTGACGCCGCGCTGACCCAGAGCGGGGCCGATCGGCGGACTGGGGTTGGCGGCGCCGGCGGGCACCTGCAGGTTGATGTAACCTGTAATCTTCTTGGCCATTCTGGCCTCCTGTTCTCACTGTCGCCCGCGTTATGAAACGGCAGGCTCATGGTAAGCGGTTGGACGGTCCGGCTGGCCGGACCTCCCGCGGTGATTCCCGAACTTGTGCTTGGGAGGGGCGCCGATAGCGGGGAACGGGGTGATTTGCAAGAGTGGGCGCTGTGGTTCCGCGCCGTGGCTTCGAAGCTGCTTCAGCGCAAGAAGCCTGCGTCCGAGCGGCAGAGCTATTGTAACAGAGTGTTGGCATGAGCTTGAAAAATCAATAGGCTTTGATGATGGTTAGGACCCTCACGCCAGACGTCCCGATTGATGATGAAGTTCCGGACTTCTACAAAGAGTTCCGCTCTCTTCTGACTTTCTGGCGAGACAGCGAGGACCGTGTAATTGCGCTCGTCACAGCAGCATACTGTGAGAATTGGGTGCAAGAGATACTCGAATCGCGAATGCCGGGTCTTGATAAGAAGCTCACGGGGCGAATGTTCGAAACCGGGCGCCCCTTGGGAACTGCAGATGCGCGATACGATCTCGCTCGAGCGCTCAACCTTATTAAAGAACCGACGTATGAGGACCTTAAAAGGCTCGCGACGATCCGAAACAGGTTCGCGCACATTCTTGCAGTTGATTCGTTCGACCATCCGAAAGTGGCTCAGCACGTTGATAATCTTAGGACTGCGGAAATCGAGCGATTAGCGCAGGGAACCACTGACCACGATCAGAAGAAAGACAGACGAGGGGCGTTCGTCGATAACGCCATGAGTTTGTGTATCAAAATGCATAATGCCGTAAACGAGGTTCGCCGCAAAGCCGACTGAGACGACGTGCGCGCTCACGGCGACTTCGGTTTAAATTAGGTAATCCCCGCAACCTGTGCCATAAGGGGTGCGCAGAAGTCGAAAGTTGCGACACTCCGAAGTTGACGACCGCCGCATGCTCGCAAGAGCCCCGGCGTAAACCAGGCGACGATTCCCTTTCATCTGACGACCAGACGCACGGCCCGATCGGCACTTCCGCCGCCCGGGCAAACCAATGTTTCCTGAAAGGAATCTCCCATGGCCAAATCCGGCACCGTCAAATTCTTCAACGCAGACAAGGGCTACGGCTTCATCCAGCCCGACGACGGCTCGGCCGACAGCTTCGTTCACATCTCGGCCGTCCAGGCTGCCGGCATGCAGACGCTCGACAAAGAGCAGCGTCTGAACTTCGAAGTCGAGCAGGGCCGTAACGGCAAGGAAAGCGCCGTGAACCTCTCGCCTGCCGATTGATTCGCGACACCGCCTGCGCGCCGCATTCGCATCAGCGAGTGCGGCGCGCGGCACATTTGCGGACCGCCCGGCACTAGCCCCCGGCATTAGCCGACGTCCGACCAACCGCCGCCCCCCTTCCTCCCAGGAGCCCGACGCGATGAGCCAGACATTCGAATTCTATCACGCCCGCGCCGAGGAATCCGCAACCGAAGCCGAAGCCGCGCAGCTGGACAATGTCCGCGATCGCGCACTGCGCTCCGAGGCCACCTGGCGCGGCCTTGCCGAACAGGCGCGCAAGGTCGCCGAAGACCGGGTCAAGGCCGAGCATGAACGCTCGATCAAACGCGCCGCCGAAGCCGAAGCCGTAGAAGAGCGGGCGCAAGAAGCGCGCGAGCTCGAGGACGCGCACGGGGACCAGACCGCGCATTGAGCGGTCGGCGGAATGGCCCGGGCTGACCGGGGCAACCGCCCAATTTGACTATCAAGCCAGTTCGCCGTCCCGGCCCCCCGGAGACGGCCACTTGGCGTTGGCGCCACTATCGCGGCACTTCGCGATCGGCTAAGCCACTACGCATTAGGGATTAATCCACAATCGCGGCCCGGAAAACCGAGCCGCTCGGGGTGCGTCGCACGCCCATGTCCTTGTCGGAGTCTGGGGATGAACTATTTGACCGCGACCTGGGACTATATGCCGCATGGCATGTGCCTGCTGTGGCAGCCCTGGCTGGTGTTGCTGTGGGCGGGTTCCGACCTGCTGATCTTCCTGTCCTATTCGGCGATCCCGATCGCGCTGCTGACCGTGCTCAGGCGCCGCAACGACGTGCCGCATCGCGGGCTGGTGATGCTGTTCGCCTCGTTCATCCTGCTGTGCGGGATCACCCATGCGCTCTCAATCGTGACGCTGTGGATCCCGATCTATCCGCAGCTGGGGGTCATCAAGCTGGCGACCGGGCTGGTGTCCTGCGTCACCGCTGTGGTGCTGTTCCGGCTGATCCCGACGCTGGTCGCGCTGCCCTCGCCTGCGGACATGACTGCTGCCAACGAGCGGTTGCGCAGCGAGGTCGACGCACACAAGGCCACGCTGGCCTCGCTCGAGGCCAAGGTCGAGGCGCGCACCGCCGAGCTCAGCCGGCTGAACGCGGTACTGGCGGTGCAGGCGCGCGAGGCGGTCCACCGTAGCGGAAACCTGCTCTCGGTCGTGTCCTCGATCGCTCAGCAGAGCGCGCGCTCGGCGCAAACCAAGGACGAATTCCTCGAGGCGCTGCAGGGCCGCATCCTGGCGCTGGCCGATGCCACCCGCACGGTGATGGCGGGCAGCGAGCGCCCGTCGAGCGATGTCGAGACCGTGGTCCGCACCCAGCTGGAAAAGCTGCTCCCCAATATCCGCGAGCGGGTGACGATCGCCGGGCCTGCGGTGCCGATCGGCTCCGAGGCGGCGCAGCAATTGAGCCTCGCGCTGCACGAGCTCGCCACCAACGCGCAGAAATACAGCCTCGGCCCGGTGGACGCGGCGCGGGTGGATATTGCCTGGTCGTTCGAGGAAGCCGCGCAGGTCGGGGAAGCAACCGATACCGGGACCTTCCAGCTGACCTGGCGGGAGCATGGGGCGGGGCCCGCGAGCGATGCCGCCTCGCAGGCGCAGGGCTTCGGGACCAAGCTGCTGACGCGGGTGATCCCGACCATGCTGCGCGGCACCGCGGAGCGCGCGTTTACCTCGCAAGGGCTGGTCTACCGGCTCGATGCGCCGCTGTCCGCGATCCGCCCCGACCCGGAGCAGAGCGGCGAGCCGTGGCACGCGGCCGAGATCGTCGACCGGACCTTCGGATTGTAGGAAAGCCGGCTGCGGGCTGGCGCGAGCGCCAGCCTCGCCGGAGCGCTTACTTGCTCAGTTCGACCTGCTCGAAATCGAGCTCCACCGGGGTGGCGCGGCCGAAGATCGAGACGCCGACCTTGACCTTCTGCTTGTCGAAATCGAGTTCCTCGACCAGCCCGTTGAAGCTGGCGAAGGGTCCGTCGAGCACCTTGACCTGGTCGCCGATCTCGTAATCGACCGAGATCTGCTGCTTGGGCGCGGATTTGGCTTCCTCGACACCGCCGAAATAGCGCGCCGCCTCTTTTTCCGAGATCGGCTGCGGCTTGTTGTCATTGCCCAGGAAGCCGGTGACCTTGGGGGTGTTCTTGACGAGGTGATAGACGTCGTCGGTCAGCTGCAGCTTGGCGAGGACGTAGCCGGGCATGAACTTGCGTTCGGTCTGGACCTTCTTGCCGCGCTTGACCTCGGTGATCGTCTCGGTGGGAACCTGGACGTCCTCGACCCCGTCGGACAGGCCGAGCCGTTCCGCTTCCGAAAGAATCGAATCGCGAACCTTGTTCTCGAAGCCCGAATAAGCGTGGATGATGTACCAGCGTGCCATGGATTACCTTGTCGAAGAGTGACCTGTCGCGTGCCGGACGCGTCGAGGGATGAAAAGGGCGATCAGCCGAGCGTCAGCAGCCAGCTCACCGCGGCACCGAAAATCGAATCGATCCCGAGGAAGAACAGCGAGAGGATGATCACCATGATGAACACGAAGATCGCCGTTCGCACGGTCTCTTCGCGCGTCGGCCACACGACCTTGCTGGTTTCCGCGCGAACCTGGTTCACGAATTCTGCCGGCGATGTCTTCTTGGTCTTCTCGGCCATCCGGGACGCCCTCATCTGCAATCGAAACTCTTGGCCTTCCGGGATGGGGGGAGCGCCGCCCCGTTTCAAGTCGGGAGGGGCTGAACCGTGCCATCGATGTCGGAAGACGTCTGGCATCTAGGGCCATGCGCACCCGATTGCAAGCGCGCCGCGGCGCCGCGCGGGAAAGCCCGACTTTGGGGCTGGTTTTTACGCCAGCGCGGCGATAGCGTGCCTCGCTTTGAACCATGGCCCGGGAGCAGGGGGCCAATTATGGGGGTGCCTTGATGGCCGCTAGCGATACCGGGTCGTTCTCTTTGATCGACCGCGTCACCAATATTTCCGACTTCATCTGGGGCGGAACCTGGAACGGGGTCGAAGTGATCCCCTTCCCGCCGATGACGCTGATCCTGCTGGGAATCGGGCTGTGGATCATGGTGGGGCTGCGGTTCTACCCGTTGGTCAAGCTGGGCAGCGCCTTCGCCGGGCTGTTCAAGGGTCGCAAGAGCGCGGGCGCGGGCGAAATCTCGCCCTTTGCCGCGCTCTCGACCGCGCTCTCGGGCCAAGTCGGCACCGGCAACCTCGCTGGCGTCGCCACCGCGATCGCGCTGGGTGGACCCGGGGCGATCTTCTGGATGTGGGTGACGGCGATCTTTGGCATGGCATTGGGCTTTGCGGAAGGCAGCCTCGCGATCCGCTACCGCGAGAAAACCTCCGACGGCGTCTATCGCGGCGGCCCGATGACCTACATCATGATGGGGCTGGGGCCGAAATGGACCTGGCTTGCGATCCTGTTCTGCCTCGGCACGCTGTTCAGCGCGCTGGTGACGGGCAATTCGATCCAGGCCAACGAGGTCGCCAGCGGGCTCAACGAGCTGTTCGGCTGGGAACGCTGGTTCGGCGGGCTTGTCATCGCGATCGCGGTGTTCGTGGTCATCATCGGCGGGATCAAGTCGATCGGCAGCGTCGCCGAGAAGGTCGTGCCGTTCATGGCCGGCGCCTATATCGTCATGGCGGTGATCGCGCTGATCCTCAATTTCGGCGATCTGCCCGAAACCTTCAGCCGCATCTTCAACGGTGCCTTCAACTTCCAGAGCGCCAGCGGCGGCTTTGCGGGCGCGATGATCATCCTCGCGATCCGCGCAGGCGTGGCGCGCGGGCTGTTCTCCAACGAGAGCGGCCAGGGCTCGACCCCGATCGCCCATGCCGTGGCGCAGACCGACGATCCCGAGCAGCAGGGCCGGATGGCGATGCTGGGGACCTTCATCGACACGATGGTGATCTGCACCATGACCGCGCTGGTCATCCTGACGGTGCAGGGCGACTTCACCTTCCAGGGCCAGGCGGTCGACCATGTCTGGCAATCCGATCTGGGGACCACCGCGCAAAGCGGCTTCGTCACCACCTCGGGTGCCTTCGCGGCGGCCTTCCCGTTCGAGATCGCGTCGATCCCGGTGGGTACGCTGGTCGCCTCGGTGGCGCTGATCCTGTTCGTCTTCACCACGCTCCTGACCTGGAGCTATTACGGCGAGCGGGCGATCACCTTCCTCTACGACCGCGTTCCGGGTTCCACCCGTGGCGGCGAAAAGATGCTCCACATCGGGTGGCGGGTGATCTGGTGTATCGCGATCTATGTCGGCGCGACCCAGCCCTCGCAGCTGGTCTGGCGGCTGGGCGACATCTCCAACGCCGCGATGGCACTCCCCAACCTGCTGGCGCTGGCGCTGCTCTCGGGGGTGGTGTTCAAGCTCTCGCGCGGGGATCGCACCGCGGGCAAGGACTTCCACAAGGAAACCCCGGAAGAACCCGAGGAATACTGACGCGCGGGACCGTCACCGGTTCGGCAAACAAATGGGGCCGGAAGCGTCGCGCTTCCGGCCCCTTTCTGTGTGCTGCGACAGGTCGGGCTCAGCGCGCTCCGAACAACCGCTGCAGAAAGCTGGGCGGGTTGAGCGGCTGGATCCGCCCATGGGTGTGGCGCCGCACGCTGGTGTCGCCTGTGCCCTTGGGCATGGTCCAGCGATCGGGGCTGCTGCTGCGGAAGGACAATCTCGTCATGGCTGCTTCCTTGTGAACGCGTTTCCCTGGGTCCTCGGTTAACAACCACTTCACGCCCGTTCCGGTTCCCCGCTCCGGCTCGCCGGACCGCGGCTCCAGACCAGCGCCAGCAGCACCGCCGACGCCAGCGGCATCAGATTGAGCTCGAGCGGCAGCGCCAGCGCACGGGTGGCGAAGGGGGCGAAATAGAGCAGCACCAGCGCCAGCTTTTCATAGGGGCGGAAACCGCAGGCAAGCCCTTCGCGCACCAGCCACAGGGTCGGTACGATCAGGAACGGCAGATCGTAATTGAACAGATAGGGTGGCGCGAGCGCGGTGGCGGCAAGGACCGCTGCAGCCGCACCCTGCGCATCGCCGGCAAAGCGCCGCCAGGCGAGCAGCGCGCAGCCGACCATCGCCAGCGCCAGCGCCACGCCCGCGACCACTGCGACTTCCTCGCCAGCGATCAGCCGCAGCTGCGAATAGAGGGTCGCCATGCGGAGAAAGAAATCGGCGCGGGTCACCTCCATCAGCGCCGCGCTCGCCTGCCAGCTGTCGGGATAGGCGAGCATGGTGCGCGTTCCGAACACCGCCCAGCTCGCCAGCACCAGCCCGACCACGCTTGCGCCGGCCACCACGAAGACGCGCCAGCGTCTCCCCGCCGCCAGCCAGAACGGCAACAGAACCGCCAGATGCGGCTTGATCACCAGCGCGCCGATCGCGGCCCCCGATGCCAGCGGCCGGCGGTCGAGCTGCGTCGCTGCGAACACCAGCAGCGCACCGGTCAGCAGCCCGGTCTGCGCATGGGTCGCGGCGATCAGCGCCCCGGGATAGACCAGCACCAGCGGCCACAATCGCGGGAAGGCGCGGATGCTCGCCCAGGCCCAGGCCGCGAAGGTGATCGCCACCCAGGCCAGCCAAGCGAGCGGATAGGGCAAGGTTCCGAAGGGCGTGGCCGCGAACAGGAACGGCGGCGGATTGACGAAGGCGAACCAGCCGAGCGAGCCGGTGGCGGTCTGGACCCGCTGCTGCACGGCAAGGTCGTAGGCGCTCGCCGGATTGCCCGCCGCGCTCACCTGCCCGGCGCCCCAGAAGGCGAGGAAATCGCTGCCGGTCGGGCCGGTCGCTTCGAGATAGGCCGAGACCAGCAAAGCCGCGCAGGCAAAACCCCACAGCAGCGCATAGGCGCGCACCCTGCCCGAATGCAGCCAGCGCGCCTCGCGCAGGGCCTCGATCGCCATGGTCCGCCCGTCCCTCCCCCAGTCGCGCAGAACGAGCGCGAGGCAGTGCGGATAGCGCGGAGCGGCAGGGTTGCAAACCTGCATGGAGGCCGGACCGTCGCAAGGATATCGATCGGGACGAAATGGCAGGGGTGTGCGGACTCGAACCGCAGGCCCTCGGTTTTGGAGACCGATGCTCTACCAACTGAGCTACACCCCTGCAGCCGGTCGCGGCCCGTAACCCTAGCGGCGCGCAATGGCAAGGCAATGGTTTTTCCGGAGGGTTTTCGCCACGCCCCTGCTAGGGGAGCCGGGATGCACGCGCCGCCGCCCGATCCCGCCGCTGTGCCGGAGCCGATCCCGGTCGAACTGCTGCTGCGCGCCTATCGCGCGGGCGTGTTCCCGATGGCGGACCACCGCGAGGACGACGAGGTGTTCTGGGTCGAACCGCGCGAGCGCGCGGTCATTCCGCTCGACCGGTTCCATGCCTCCAAGAGCCTGCGCAAGCTGATCCGCCACGAGCATTTCGCGGTCACCGTCGATGACGATTTCGATGCGGTGATCGATGCCTGCGCCCAGCCGCGCGAGGAACATGCCGAAAGCTGGATCAGCCTGCGGATCGAGGCCAGCTATCGCGCGCTGCACCGTGCCGGCCACGCCCATTCGGTCGAATGCCGACTGGATGGCGAGCTGGTCGGCGGGCTCTATGGGGTGGCCTTCGACCGGGTGTTCTGCGGCGAAAGCATGTTCAGCCGGGCGGACAACGCCAGCAAGGTGGCGCTCGCCTGGCTGGTCGCCTGCATGAAGAGGGCGGGCTACCGGCTGCTCGACTGCCAGTTCATGACCGGCCACCTCGCGTCGCTGGGGGCTGTGGCGATGCCGCAGGCGCGCTATCTGGACCTGGTTGCCGGAGCCTGCGGGGCGCCGGAGTGCACGCTGCCCGATGCCTGGCGGAGCTTCGCTCAGGCTGCGGGGGCGGGTTCCGGTTCGGCTGCGGCTTCTTCATCCGAATCGCCGCCCTCGCCCGGGAATTCCATCGTGCAATCCTTGACCCAGACATCGTAGATCGGGTGCTCGACCACATTGACGCTGGGGGCGTTCTTGAACAGCCAGCCCGAGAATATCCGCTGGAAATTGTCCTGCGAACCGCGCTCGAGCGCCAGCACCTGGACGAAGGCCCCGACCTCCTGCGGCAATTCCCACGGTGCGGTGCGCTCGCAAGTCTGCAGCCGCACAATCACATCGCCCACGCGGCGCGATTCGCCGGGCGCCATTTCCAGCTCCTGCGAGAGATTGTTGCGCTTGTTGAGCAGGCCGATCGTCGCCACCCGCTCGGCCAGCGGCGTGCCGATCTGCGCTCCGTCGTCGACAGCGGGCTGAGGCGGGGCGGAATCGCGCAGGCCTTCGGGAATGGTGGTGGCGACCGGATCGGGCTCGGGCGGCTCTTCGGTGCAGCCGGCCAGCAGCAGGGCCGGGCCCAGCAGCACCGGAAGAAGCGCGGATAGGCGCATCATGCGATCAGGCGTCCGGCGACCAGGCTTCGTAGTCGCCGGTCGCGCGCGCCCGCTTGCCCCCGCGCTCCAGCGCACCTGCCGGGCGATAGGCACCGGCGGTCCCGGTGGCGTTGGGCGAATATTCGGTTTCCCAGATCTTGGCCGGGGGCAAATGGCTTTCGGGCACATCGTCGAACGAGCCGTGGAGCCAGCCGTGCCATTCGCTGGGCACCCGGCTGGCATCGTTGGGACCATTGTAGATCACCCAGCGCCGCTCGCGGCCATCGCCGTGCTTCTGCTTGCCGAGATAATAGATGTTGCCCTGCCCGTCGGTACCCACCTTCATGCCCTTGCGCGCAGTGTGCAGCGAGGTGCCGATGGTGGCGCCGTTCCACCAGGTGAAGATTTTCGCAAGGAAGCCCATGGGCCGCGCGGTTAGCCGATTTGACCGGAGTCGCCAAGCATATCGTCGCCAAGCATATGTGTAATCACCACTCGACCAGATCGCCCTTGGCGATACCCAGTTCCTCGGCGCGTCCGCCGCGCAGTTCGAGAACGCCGCTGGTGATCCCGGTCGAATAGAGCGAATCGAGCGAATAGGGCGTGGTCATGGCGTGGATGTTGAGGATGCGGCCATCCTCGCCGACATAGATAATGTCGAGCGGCAGCGGGGTGTTCTTCATCCAGAAGCTGCGCACCTGCGGCGGGTTGGAGGGAAAGATCATCCCTTCCTGATCGCCCAGTTCGGTGCGGAACATCAGCCCGCGCGCCTGCGCTTCGGGCGATGCCGCCAGCTCGACGCGGAAGCGATGCACGGTCTCGCCGCTGGTCACCGTCAGGGGGATCACCTCGAGCCCCGAGACCGGATGCACGCTCGCAGCGGGCGCCGCACTCGGCGTCGCCTCGGCCGCGGGCTGCGGCGAACAGGCAGCGAGCAGGCCCATCAGGAGCGGGGCGACGATGGCTTTCATAGCGGGATGACTTTCATGACGGGGAATCTTCCCGGGCCTCTTCGACCCATTGCACGAGATCGTCCGGGGTGGCTGCATCGAGCACCCGGCGGGCGTGCTCGAAATCATGGCCCGCGCGCACCATCGCCGCAAGCTGCTTTTCGCGCAGCCTGTGCGCTTCCTCGCCTTCGCGCGCCTCGCGCAGGCCGAAGGAGCCGAAGCGCCGCTTGCGCGCCAGCGCCAGCGCGGCGGCGCGTCTCTCGGCCTCCCCGGGGGCGACATCCTCGCGCAAATCCTCGGCGATACCCGCCTGCATCAGCTGCTGCGAAACCCGCCGCGCACCATAGCCGCGCCGCAGCAGATCGGCGCTGCGCATCCGCGCGTATCCGGCGTCGTCGACATAGCCCTGCGCGACGAAACGCTCGATCAGCGTCTCGATATCGGGCGGCGGCGGCGTGTCCTCATCCTCTTCCGCAAGCTCTTCCCCGGTCCAGCCGCGCTCGCGCAGCTTGCGCTGGAGATAAGTGCGCAGCTTGCCCGCGGTGGTCGCAAAGCGCGCGACATAGGCCAGCGCCAGCTCCTCCAGCCGCGCGGGATCGAGCGGTCTAGGCTGGCGCCGCTTGGCCTTCCGGGGACGATCAGCGTGGTCCATTTGCCATAATGGTGCCACACTCGTTATCGAATGGGAAAGTTTATCGCGGCGCGCCAAACGACGCCGCGTTGCCGGGGGTTCACAAGGGATGCCGCAAGGCCCTGACTTTTCACGGATATCATAGTGCTTATGAGTGACGACGCATTGACGCCGACGCCGAACACCTGCGACCTGCCGCGCCGCCGGTCGGACTTTGCCACCTTCAACGAGGCGATCGACTACGCCGCACGCAGCGAAAAGGGCCTCAATTTTCACGATATGCGCGGGACGCTGATCCAGGCCTATCCCTTCACCGAAATGCGCGCAGACGCACTCGAGGCTGCGCGCCGGCTGGTCGCGATGGGGATCGGCAAGGACGACCGCGTCGCGCTGATCGCGGAGACCGGGCCCGAATTCGCCGCGCTGTTCTGCGGCTGCGTCTATGCCGGGGCCTGGCCGGTGCCACTGCCGCTGCCGACCACCTTCGGCGGCAAGGAAAGCTATATCGACCAGCTCGCGGTTCAGCTGGAAAGCAGCGATCCCACGATCCTGCTCTACCCCGGCGAGATTGGCGGCATGGCCAAGGCCGGAGCCGAACGGCAGGGCTGCCTGGGCGAAAGCTGGGACGAATTCGCCGCCCGTCCGGCACCCGAATGCACGCTGCCCGAAGCCCGGGCCGACGACATCTGCTACCTGCAATATTCTTCCGGCTCGACGCGCTTCCCCACCGGGGTAGCGGTCACGCACCGCGCGCTGCTGCACAATCTGCGCGGCCATGCGACCTCGATGCAGGTCCAGTCCAACGACCGCGTAGTCAGCTGGCTGCCCTGGTATCACGACATGGGTCTGGTCGGCTGCTTCCTCTCGCTGATCGCCAACCAGATGTCGGTCGATTATCTCAAGACCGAACATTTCGCGCGCCGCCCGCTGGCCTGGCTCGACCTGATCAGCCGCAATCCTGGCAATACGCTCAGCTATTCGCCGACCTTCGGCTACGACATCTGCGCGCGGCGCATCTCCAGCCAGAGCCAGGTCGAGGATCGCTTCGACCTGTCGCGCTGGCGGATCGCGGGCAATGGCGCGGACATGATCCGGCCCGATGTGATGCAAAGCTTCGTCAACGCCTTCGCCAAGGCCGGGTTCAAGGCCTCGGCCTTCACCCCCAGTTACGGGCTAGCGGAGTCAACGCTGGCCGTAACCGTCATGCCGCCGGGCGAAGGCATCCGGGTCGAGCTGGTCGAGGAGGAGCGCCTCTCGGGCCGCCCGCGCGACCTGCGCAGGCCAGCGCGCTACCGCGCCATCGTCAATTGCGGCAAGCCGATCGCAGGGATGGAGGTCGAGATCCGCGGCGAGGACGATTCCCCCCGCGCCGACCACCAGATCGGCAAGGTCTGGTGCCGCGGCGAAAGCGTGATGCATTCCTATTTCCGCAATCCCGAAGCGACCGAGGATTGCCTCGTCCCAAGTGAAGATGGCAATGGGGCCTGGCTCGATACCGGCGACATGGGCTATATGGCCCAGGGTTATCTGTTCATCGTCGGCCGGGCGAAGGACATGATCATCATCAACGGCAAGAACCACTGGCCGCAGGATATCGAATGGGCGGTCGAGCAATTGCCCGGCTTCAACCATGGCGACATCGCCGCCTTCGCGGTCGAGACCGAGAATGGCGAGGAAACCCCAGCCGTGCTGGTCCATTGTCGCGTTTCGGACCCCGAGGAGCGGATCAAGCTGCGCGACCAGATCGCCGACAAGGTCCGCGGCGTCACCGGCATGAACTGCGTGATCGAACTGGTCCCGCCGCGCACGCTGCCGCGCACCAGTTCGGGCAAGCTCAGTCGCGCCAAGGCCAAGAAGCTCTACCTTGCGGGCGAGATCCAGCCGCTCGAGCTCGCCGCCTGAAGGGGCTTGCCGGTTACTCCTCGATGCCGGTCGCCCAGCGCGCCTGCATGACCGGCCCGCCGACCACCAATTGCGGCTCGACCCCCGCTTCGGAGAGGATCTCGGCAGCGATTTCGCGCGTCGCCACGCTCCCCCCATCCAGTGCCAGCGGCAGCCCCAAGCGCTGCGACGCCCACGCCGCCAGCTCGAGATTTTCAAGCCCGGCCGGGGTCAATTCACCATTGGCGAAGGGGATCGTCGGCAGCGCCGAAAGCGGCGGGATCAGCTCCACCCTCCAGTCGGGGTAATTGTCCGCAACTCGCTGTTCGATCGCGCGAAAAGTCGACAGCCCCGCCCCGCCGAGCCCGCTCGCGCGGACTATGGCGCGGCGGTTGTCGCGGTCGATCGTCACCCCTCCCGCTTCCACCCCCGCGAGCATTGCCAGCCTTGCTCCCAGTTCCCGCGCCTCCTGGAATTCATCGCGCCGTTCCCGGGCGCTGGCGGCGGCGATTTCCGCGGTTTCCGCCTCCGCTTCGGTGCCGACGAGGAATTGCGTCAGGTCGAGAACAACCGGCTTGCCCAGCAGCGCCGTGAGCGATTCCTCGCTCAGCCTCTCGGCGGCGCGGCTCGTCTCGGGCGTCAGCACCGTGGCTTCGACCGTGATCGGGTCGGAATCGAGATCGAAATCGATCTCCGAGATTCGCACTTCGGTCTCGAAGCTCGCCACCAGCGTCGAGCGGATATTCCGTGCCGCATTGGTCTCCCAGACGATCTGCCGCAGCGAGAAGAACAGCGGGATGGCCAGCGCCACGAAAATCGCCACGATCATGATCGTCTGCCAGCGGGTCTGGCGTTCGGAGAGCGTGTGGCTGAAGCCGTAGAGCCGCGCCATCAGCGTCGCCACCAGCGCGATGGTCATCAGATTGGTGATATAGAGCAGGCTGGCGCCCCAGAAGACGGTCCAGTTCGCCGTCGCCAGCCCGAAACCGACTGCTGCGAGCGGCGGCATCAGCGCGGTGGCGATGGCGACGCCGACGATCGTGCCCTCCCGCCCGCGAATCATCGCATAGGCACCCGCAAGCGCCGAAAACACCGCCACCCCGAGATCGAACAGATTGGGCTGGGTGCGCGAGGCGATCTCGGGCGTGATGGTCTGCAGCGGTGAGACGAACACGATCAGCGCGGTCAGCCCGACCCCCAGCGCCGTCCCCGCGACCAGCGCGCGGGCCGAACCCGCCAACCAGCCGTAATCGCCGATGGCGAGCGCGAAGCCCGCGCCGATAATCGGTCCGATCAGCGGGGCGATGAGCATCGCCCCGATCACCACCGCCGGCGACGACAGCAGCATGCCCAGAATGGCGATGCCCGCCGACATGGCGAGCATGAAAAGGAAACGCGGCGAGGTATAGGCTTCGCGCCGGCGCTCGGCGATAACGGCGGGCTGATCGACGGTCTCGATCACCGAAATGCGCCACCAGCGCCGGAACACCTCGAGCGAATAGGCGAGCGAGACGCCGAAATCCTCGTCCTCGTCGAAGCGGTGAGGAGCGCTGGAGGCGCCTGTGGGTTTTGCGTCAGTTCCGGCAGCACCGCTCTTGCCGCCGCTGATTTTCCCAGCCGCCTGACCTGTCGTGGCTTCGCCCGTCACTGTGCTTCCCTGTGCATCCGCCTTGCAACCCTTGCCTTAAGCGGCGCAGGGGGCAAGGAAAAGCAAACCAGGGGCGCTGCAGCAACCTGTTCGCAAGCCGTTCTATTTGCATAACACAGTGTGCGATGCCATATTGTTTCCGACCAGGACGAGGACACGAGATGACCGACCAGCCGAAGACCCAGACCGACGCGAAACCCGCAACCGGCGCCGCAACAGCGACCGCTACCGCACCCGAACCCGCGTTCGACCTGACCCCGCCCGATCCGGTGCCCCATGTGGCGCCCGAGAAGGCGTCCGGCCTCGTTCCGGTCTCGGAAGAGAACAAGAGCAAGCTGCAGGCCAAGGTCGATGGCTTCGTCGAGGATCTGGTCTCGGTCGATGCCAATTCGCCCGAATTCGGCAAGAAGGTCGATCAGCTCACCAATATGGGGCGCAAGGAAATCGCCGCCGCCGCGGGGATGTCCAACCGCTTCCTCGATCGCCCGGTGCGGGCGATGGACAAGGACGAAGGCGTCGGCACCGATCTCGCCGAACTGCGCCGCGTGGTCGAGGATCTCGATCCCGGCAAGCGCGGCAAGCTGACCGGCACGCGCAAAATCCTCGGGATCATTCCCTTCGGCAACAAGCTCAACAATTACTTCCGCAGCTACCAGAGCGCGCAGACGCATATCCAGTCGATCCTCTCCAACCTTGCCAACGGCAAGGACGAGTTGCTGATGGACAATGCCGCGATCGATGTGGAGCGCCAGAAGCTGTGGGAGGCGATGGGCAATCTGGAGCAGATGATCCACATCTCCAAGACGCTCGACACCAAGCTCGAAGAGAAAGCCGCCGAGCTCGACGCGACCGACCCGGCCAAGGCCAAGGCGATCCGCGAGACCGCGCTGTTCTATGTCCGCCAGCGCACGCAGGACCTGCTCACCCAGATGGCGGTCAGCGTGCAGGGCTATCTGGCGCTCGATCTGGTCAAGACGAACAACGTCGAACTGGTGAAGGGCGTCGATCGCGCCAGCACCACAACGGTGGGCGCGCTGCGCACCGCGGTGACGGTGGCCGAGGCGATGACCAACCAGCGGCTGGTGCTGGGCCAGATCACCGCTCTCAACACCACCACCGCGGGGATCATCGATTCCACCAGCACCATGCTGCGCGACCAGACCGGCAAGATCCACGAGCAGGCCGCGGCGAGCACCATCCCGCTCGAGACGCTCCAACGCGCCTTCCAGAACATCTACGACACGATGGACGAGGTCGACCAGTTCAAGCTGCGCGCGCTCGACTCTATGAAGCAGACGGTCAACGTCCTGTCCGACGAGATGGAAAAGTCCAAGGGCTATATCGCCCGCGCCGAAGGTCAGGCGCAGGCGCAGAAGCAGGTTTCGGAATCGAGCCTGCTGAGCATCGAAGATTGAGCGCGGGAGAGACGGCTTGGGCGATCTGACCCCCAACAGCGACCGACTGATCGAGGAAGGCCGGGCCTTGCGCGACGACAACCGATCGGGTGGGCGCCACCGGCGCGAAGTCTCGATCGGCAAGGGCTCGGCGGCGGCCAAGCAGAAGCACTGGGTCGCCAAGATCCGCAACATCGTGATCGCGCTGTTCGCGATCTGGCTGGCGAGCGGGATCGCCGGTGCCATGTTCAGCGGGATCGGCTTCTGGGGCGTGATGGCGGTCATGTTGGCCAGCATCGTGGCGGTGGCGGTGTTTTCCAGCTTTCCCAAAATGAAAACTCCCAAGCGCGCGGACATCAACAAGGGCGATGTCCAGCAGATGGTCGGCCGCACCGAATTGTGGCTCGAGGCGCAGCGTCCGGCACTGCCCCCGCCCGCGGTGACGCTGGTCGATCAGATCGGGGTCCAGCTCGACGGGCTCGGGCTGCAGCTGGACGGGCTCGACCAGCAGCACCCCAAGGCGCGCGAGATCCGTGCGCTGGTGGGCGAGCAATTGCCCGAAATGATCGACAGCTATCGCCGCATCCCTGCGCAACTTCGCCGCGAGACGCGGATGGGTGGAACTCCCGACGAGCAATTGACCGACAGCCTCGGCAAGATCAGCGGCGAGATAGATTCGATCACCCGTCAGCTGGCCGAAGGCTCGCTCGACGACCTGGCGATCAAGCACCGCTTTCTCGATTACAAATTCGGCGAAGGTGCGGCGACCTCGCCCGAGCTTGAGCACAAACCCACCCCCGGAGCTTCCTGATGCGCGTACCCATCGCCCACGATCTGCCGCGCGAAGAAGTGCGCCGCCGGCTGCGCGAACGCAGCCACGAAATCGCCGATTTCATCCCCGGCGGGCTCGCCGATGTGACCACCGGCTGGCCCGACGAGGATCATATGACGCTGGGCGTCCGCGCCATGGGCCAGGGGATCGACGGACAGGTGGTGATCGAGGAAAACCAGGTGGTGTTCGAGGTCAATTTCCCGCCGGCGCTGTCTTTCGTCGAACCGATGGTGGCCGGCGCGATCCGCGACAAGGGCCAGAAACTACTCGCCAAGAAATAGCCGCCTCCGCCGCGTTCGGGTCCCGAAGCGCTCTACTCCATTGTACGCCAGAGGCGTGCCGATCGCGGGTCCACAATGACAATGACTTCGTCCAGCTCTCGATCGCTCTTGGGATGTGTCGGAAGTTGCAGTCGGATCGAGCAATGAAGCGCCCGGGCGAGATGACGTTGCGCCGCATACTGAAGCGCGAAACCAGGGATTCGCACGACCGGCTCGATACGGCGATGGGCGATTTGCCCGTCGGCTCGGTAGCTGGCTACACCCTGTTCCTGATCACCCAATACCGCTCGCGCGAACCGATCGAGCGCTGGATCGCGAAGGCGCTGCCTGCCGAAGAAGCGCCGCCAGCGCAGGCACCGCTGATTGCGCGCGATCTCGCGGAACTCGGGGCCGCGCTTCCGCCAACCAGCGATTTCACGCTTCCCGAGAACGCCGACCCCGTCGGGTTGGTATGGGCGCTGGCGGGCTCCTCGCTGGGAAACCGCAGCATGCTGCGCCATCGCCAGAAAACCGGCGCCGCCGGACCCGAGCATTTCCTTTCCGACACCGCCATGACCGAATTCTTCACCCGGCTGCGCGTGGGCATCGAACACACCGTTTCCGACGAATTGGCCCAGAGGGCAGTCGCCGGAGCGCAAGCCGCCTTTACGGCCTTCATCGCCGCCCTGCCCGACCAGACCCGGAACGCCAACGCATGAGCGAAGCCGGGGGATACCGAATGCCCGGAGCGACAATCGGCTCAAGGCGATGGGCGTGCCCTTCTGGCTGGCGACCGGTTTTGGCGAGATGGCCGAGAAGCAGGAGGGACTGGGCGCCTCAGGGCTGCTCGTCAAACCCTATGGACGCGAGGAACTGGCGCAGATCCTGACCGAGTTCGAGCGCAAGGGCCAGGCTCCACCTACCACCAGGCAACGCCGGCTGTCGCTGAAATCCACCGCCTCGAGCGAGGGCGCGACCGCGCTTTCGCCCGGGGCGATGACCGCGCCGCCGATCACGACTTCGCCCGACAGCGGGAGTATCTGGCAGGCGCCGCGAACGGCGCTGCGCAAGCTCCCACCGGGTACGCCGACCAGCTGGTCGACGCGGAAATGTGGTCCATCGACCAGGCAGACATCGGCATCGGGATCGATCCGGCGATGCAGTTCGCTGCGATAGACCTCGCCCGAAGCCACCGCGAGCGCCGAGTCGAGATGCAGGTCGCGCGGGCGGCCGTAGTCGAACAGCCGGTAGGTGATGTCGGTGTTCTGCTGCACCTCGATCAGCGAAATGCCTGCGCCGATCGCGTGGACCGTGCCCGCGGGCAGGTAGAAGAAATCGCCCGGCGCGGCCTCGTGCCAGGTGAGGCACTCCTCGATCGAGCCGTCGAGCGCCGCAGCGCGCATTGCGTCGCGCGCGAGCGGGCGGTCGAAGCCGATCGCCAGCCGCGACCCCGGCTCGGCATCGACCACCAGCCAGCATTCGTCCTTGCCCGGTACGCCCGCTCCCGCCTCGTCCACGCGCGGGTGGACCTGCACCGAGAGCTTGGCGCTGGTGAAGAGGTATTTGACCAAAATGTCGGGCAGCAGCGCACCGGGCTCGAACCAGATTTCGCCCACAGGCTCCGGCTCGACGCGCGCGAATGGCGCGGGCAGTTGGGTCCGTCCCCAGACCTTGGCGACGCTGCGGGTCGCGAGGCGCGGTCCCGGCATGTCCGATTGGCGGATCATTTGCCGCTCGCTCCGGGCAGCTTGCCGACCGCTTGCGCGCCGGCGCGCGTGGTGACAAGCACCTCGTCGCCATCGACGATGATCACCACATCCTCCAGTCCCATCGCGGAGACGCGCGGGCCGTCGCTTTCGACCAGCACATTGCGGCAATCGACGAGGTCGGCACGGCCGGTGGTAGAATTGCCCTCGGAATCCCGCACGCGCGCGCTCAGCACCGCGTCCCAGCTGCCGATATCGGACCAGCCCATATCTGCGGACACCACTGCGGCGCGATCGGTGTTCTCCATCACCGCATAATCGATCGATTCGCCCGCGATCGCGGCGAAGGGCGCGGGTTGCGGGTGGCATTGCCAGCCCGCATTCTGCGCCCCCGCCATGGCCTCGCCGACGCCGGCCGCCAGCGCCGGCCGGTACCGCGCGAGTTCCGCGAGATAGCGCCCGGCGCGCATGCAGAAGATCCCTCCGTTCCAGACATGGTCGCCACTGGCGAGGAAGGTCTCCGCCGTGGTCAGATCGGGTTTCTCGACGAAGCGGTCGACGCGATGCCCGCCCGCGAGCAACTCGCCGAGCCGGATATAGCCGTAACCGGTGGCGGGCTCGGTGGGCGCGATGCCGAAGGCGACCAGCCAGTCCTCGCGCGCCAGCCGCGCCGCGCGCTCGACGCCCGCGAGGAAGGCGGTCTCGTCGGCGATGTGGTGATCGCTGGGGCAGACCAGCATGATATCCTCGGGGGCAAGGTTATGCGCCGCGAGCGCGATGGCGGGCGCGGTGTTGCGCGCCTCGGGCTCGACCAGCAGGCGCGCGCCTCCATCCATCGCTGCCTGCTCCTCGATCGCGGCGACATGCGCCGCCCCCGCGACGATCAGCGGCGGCGCGAAACGCACCGGGTCGCTAACCCGGTCGAGGCTACGCTCGAACAACGTGCGCCCGCCCAACAGGTCGAGAAAGGGCTTGGGGCGCGCCGGGCGGCTGCGCGGCCACAGCCGCGTGCCGCTGCCCCCACACAGGATGACCGGATGAATTAGTGACATGCCCCGACTCTAGCGTCCTTCCTGCAAACAGCGCCAGAGCCTAGCACGCGATCATAAAGCCCGCTTTAACGTGCGAACCAGTCCTGCCGCCAGCCATAGGTGGCGGGCACCGGATTGCCTTGCGCATCGGTGGCCGGGCGGAACACGAAGCGCTCGAGTGCCAGCCGGCAGACGATCGCATCCGCTTGCGGGTCGGGGCTGGGGCGCAGGATGCGGCAATCGCGCGCCCGGCCATCGACGCCCACGGTCATCGCCACGGTCACCGAATTGCCGAAGCGCGCTGCGCGCCCGCCCTCGGGGATCGGGAAATCCCGCGCTGCATTGATATCGCCGGAAATCTTGACCGGTCTGGTCGCGACGATCCCGCCGCGACCCTCCCCGCCACGCCCGCTGCCGGTGCCCTGCCCGCTGCCAGCCGCCCCGGTGCCCTCGCCAGCCTGCTGCGCGCCGGAGCTCGGTGCGGTGCCGGTCGAGGTGGCACGCGGCATCGGCCGGTCTTCGCGCAAGCGGACCGCAGGGGTCGGCGCGGCGACCGGCGCCGGAACCGCCTCGCGCCCGGGATCGCCCTGCTCTCCCTCGTCGGGCTCGGGCTCGACCTCGGGGGGTGGTGGCGTCGGCGGTTCTTCAGGCGTGGTGACGGTGACCGAGAAGGCGGCAACCACCGAATTCTCGACGGTCTGCACCGCGCCGGGCGCCAGCGCGCGGATCAGCCCGTAGAACAGCGCGGCATGGATCAGCACGACGCCCGCGATCACCCAGGGGTTGGGGCGGCGTCTGTTCGCACGATAGCGGCTCGGTTCGACACTCATGGGGATGGAAACGATTGGCCGCCGCGCCGTGTTCCGCGGTTCAAAAGGAAACGGCGGCCCCCGGGTGGGGACCGCCGCTCCTGTTACCAAATAGCGGTAAAGCTTCGCTTAGAATTCGTAGCGAATACCGACCTGGATACGCCAGATAGAGGACGAGGTGCTTACATTGTTGTCGTCTTCCGGATTGAACCCGGAGACGATGTAGCGTCCCTGCGCGTCGACACCGCCATCATAGAGGTCGACGGTCTGCTGGAAGCCACCACGACGACGGAAGACGTTGGCGCCCTCGTCGAAGAAGTTCAGCAGATTGTCCATATCGGCGAAGAGTTCGATGCGATCGTCGACCAACCCGGTCAGGCTGCCGATGAAGGGCAGTTCCTGGCTGAAGCGGAGGTCCAGATCGTAGAACCAATCGTTCCGGCAGGTGTTGCGGCTGATCGACTGGCCGAGCGTGAAATCGCACTGCCCACCCACTTCGGAATTCGCCAGATAGTCCAGAAGGGACTGAACAGCGCCCGCATTGGACGAGGGCGAAATGTTGGGGTCGCCAGGGCCCGTGGGCAGGTAGATCAGCGCATTGCCGGTACCCGACGCGCTGTCGTTGAACACGCCGCCACCATCGAAGGTCAGGCTGTAGGGACGGCCCGAACGGGCGTTAAAGAAGACGCCGAGGCGGGTCGCGTAATCACCGAAGAACTCTTCGCGGAACGAGAGCGCGGCGGTGATGTTGTGACGGGTTTCGAAGTTGGAGGTCGAAACCGCCGGGCTCTGCCGGTCGAAGGCGGCGGTGACATCGTAGTTCGACGTGGCCGTCGAGGAACCGACATTGCGGAAGTTGTCGGAGTCGGTCCAGGCATAGCCAAACCGCAGAGCCGTGCTGCCACCGTCGGTGAACAACCCGCCTGCGAAGTCCTTCGACAGCAGGATCGATGCCGTGTGGCTTTCGTAGCTCTGTCCATTGGTCAGCTGCAGTTCGTCATCGCGACCGGTGGCGAAGCAGGCTGCGTTGACGTTGGTGTAGACCGGCGGTGTTCCACCGGTGCCCTGCAGATCCGCATTACAGCCTGCGTTCGAAGGATCGATCGCACGGTAGATCGGGCGACCGTCGACCGTGAAGCCGCCATCGGCCCGACGCACATCGGGCGTCTGCGAAAGATCGACGACGTTGATCGGGTCGATGTACTTCGAATAGATGTAGTCGAGGTTCAGCCTCCAGTTGCTGAAGAACCCGGTTTCGGTGCCGAGGTTGGAGCTCAGGCCGAAGTTGGCACGCAACACGGTTGGGGCCTGGAATTCCGGATCGGTCGACTGGGCATCGGCGAGGCCGGCAGCTGCCTGGGCCGAACCGGCCGCGGCCGCGCAAGCCGGGAAGCCGGTGAACTGGCCGCCAACGACCACATCGGTGATCGCCGGGTTGCAAGCCAGCGTCGTGCCGAGGCCGGTCGAGAAACCGTTGTTCGAGAAGGCGTTGGAGAAGAACACGACCGGGTCGCCGCCCGAATACATGCCCACGCCGCCGACCACTCGCGTGTTGCTGAGGAAGCCGTCGTTGTCGAGTTCGTAGGTGGCAGCGAAGCGCGGCAGGATCACCGGATCGATCTTGCTGAACGGATTGGCGTTGGTGAAGCCGTAGCGATCGAAGAAGGCCGGGTTGGGGCGCGGCGCATCGCCGTCGTAGAACTGGACGCGCAGACCGGTGGTCAGCGAAAGCTGCGAGGTCGCCTGCCATTCGTCCTGGGCGTAGAACGAGTAGATGGTCCGACCGAAAGTCGCCGCCGCCTCGTTGATGTCGCCACCCGGGGTCGCGTTGATATCGCCACCATAGGCCGCTCCGCTCACGACCTGATCCGCCGTCGGGAAGAACGTCGTACCGGTCGTGACAAGGCCCTGCTCGAAGGCGTCGAGATTGGCGAAGTAGAGCGAACCCGTCGCGTTCACGGCGAAGAGGTTGTAGACTTCGAGGTCGTTGACCTCCGCACCGATCTTGAACAGGTGGTCGCCCGCGTCGATGTTCATCAGGAAGCGCGCTTGGTCGGTCCGCGTCTCGAGCGCATTGGCCGAGCGGAAGATGCCTGGACCGGTCGAAAGCACGCCGTTGTCGTCGTCGGGCGTACCGAGGATACCGTCGTTGCCGGGCTGAGCGACACCGACCACCAGCCGGACGGTGGGGTTTTCGGCCTGTGCTTCACCGAAACCGACCGGACCCTGGACGTCGGTCACTTCGGCGCGGCTGAGGCGCAGTTCGGTCGAGACCTTGTCGGTCCAGTCGGAATAGAGGCGGACCGAGTAGTAGTCGGAGACCGTGCCTTCGTCTTCGAAGGAATTGAAGCCGGTCAGGTTGTCGCCGCCGAAGTCGCTTTCGACATTGGTTTCCTCGAGCCGCTGATAGGTCGCCTCGAGACGCTGTCCCTCGGTGATGTAGGCGTCGAGGCGACCGAAATAGCGGACGCTCGATTCGGGCAGGGTCGTGGGATAGCCGCCGACGTCCTGGCCATAGACGGTGCTCGCGATCTGCGCGAAGCGGTCGAACTGGCCCTGGTCGACGAAGCGCGCTTCGTTGGGGAAGCCGCCACCCTGGGGACCGAAGTCGTTCGCATCGGCGAGGTCGGTTTCTTCGTAACCCGCATAGAAGAACAGGCGATCGGGAATTATCGGCCCGCCCAGCGTCGCGCCCCAGCGCTTTTCCTCGAAATCGTCGACGATGTTGGGCACGCCGTCGATCGAGTCGCCGCGCAGGTCGGCATTGCGGAAGGTGTAGAAGGCCGAGCCGGAGAACTTGTTGGTGCCCGACTTGGTCACGACGTTGACGAGACAGCCGGTGAAGTCGGAATATTCGACATCGAACGGTGCGAATTCGACCGAAGTCTCGCGGATCACGTCGAACGGCAGCGGCAGCGCGTTGCGCGCGGCGAACGGCGTACCGTTGAGGCCGAAAACGTCGGCCTGGACGATGCCGTCGACGGTGAAGGTGTTCGAACGGTCGTTGCCGCCGAGGCAGGAGATGCGATCGACCTCGTTGTCGCGGTCGAGGCTGACGCGCGGATCGAGGCGGATGATGTCGCGCACGTCGCGGGTGAGCGAAGGGAAGGCTTCGAGCGTCGCTTCGCCGAAAGCCGTGCCAGGGCCGACCGCGAGCTGCTGCACATTGGCGCGCGCGCCGGTGACGACGATTACGCCTTCCGCTGCGCTCGGAGCGAGTTCGAAGGTGAAGTCGGTGTTGCCCGAAACGGTGATGTAGGTACCTTCGACCGTCTGACCTTCATAGCCGTCTGCGGTGACGGTGACGGTGTAGGGCCCGCCGGGAACCAGCGAAGCGGTGCGGAACGTACCGTCCGTGTCGCTGACCAGCGTCCGGGCCTGGCCGGTGCGGGTGTCGGTGACGACCACGGTGGCGCCGGCGAGCGGGGCGCCGGTCTCATTGAGGACACTGCCTTCGACACCCGAGGTGATCTGCTGGGCTGAGGCCGGTGCGGCAATCATGCCGGTGGCTGCGGTGAGGCTGACGACCGATGCGGCCAGGAGGTACTTAATCTTCATCGAGCGGATCCCTTCGACTCGTGAATTGATGGGGAACGAAAATCGCGTCCCGCCGTTAGCGGGCTCGCCGCTCCCAAGCGACTCTTATGTGACATGATAAAGACACGCATCGCGCGTTTATGCTGCAGCAGCGAAATGGCGATTTTTATCGCGCCTTTTCATACGCTTGTACCTGTGGCGCAGAGGCCACACCGCTGGAGATTTCTGAGTCGTTGCACTTGAGGCACAGGGGCCGCGGCACGAATCCCGTCAGGCGAGATTGATCTCGCGCAGCCGCTGCATCAGGAAATCATGGCTCGAGATCGGCTCGGGATGATCCTGGGGCGCGGCAGGATCGATGCAGGAAGGCAGTGTCTCGATCACGTAATCCGGACGGAAATGCAGGAAGAACGGCATCGAATAGCGCGCGCGGTAGGCGGCCTCGCCGGTCGGATTGACCACCCGGTGTGTGGTCGAGCGCAGTTTCCCGTTGGTCAGCCGGTCGAGCATGTCGCCGATATTGACCACCAGCGCTCCCTCGGGCGGATCGATCGCCAGCCATTCGCCGCCGGTGGTGAGGAGTTCGAGCCCGGCCTCTTCGGCACCCAGCAGCAGGGTGATGGTGTTGATGTCGCCATGCGCCGCGGCGCGAATCGCCCCCTCGGCACCCTCGCCCTCGAGCGGCGGGTAGCGCAGCAGCCGCATCACCGAATTGCCGTCGGCCACGGTCGGCGCGAAAAACCCGCGCGGCAGGCCGAGATGGAGCGCGATTGCCTCCAGCACCCGCGCGCCCGCATCCTCGAACGCGGCGTAGAGCGCCGTGAAGGTTTCGCGGAAACCATCGACCTCGCCGGGCCAGATATTGGGCGCCATGAATTCGGAGAGCTCGTGGCCCTCGGGCAGCTCGCGCCCGACATGCCAGAATTCCTTGAGATCCTGGACGCTCGCACCCTTGGCCTTCTCGGTGCCGAACGGGGTATAGCCGCGTGCACCGCCGCCACCGGGGATGTGATAGGCACGCTTGGCATCGTCGGGAAGCGCGAAGAACGCCTTCGACATCGCTTCCGCGCGGTCGATCAGGTCCTGCGGGATGCCGTGATCGCGGATCACCGCAAAACCGTATTCCTCGAAGCTTTGCCCCAGTTCCTGCGCCACTTCCTCGAGCGGGCGGGCGATCGAAACGCTGGCGATGTCGGACATGGCAGAAACCCTATCAATACGGCAGGAACAGCCCCGCCAGCGCCGCGCTCATCAGATTGGCGAGCGAACCGGCGGCCAGCGCGCGCAGGCCGAGCCGCGCAATAACGGGGCGCTGGTTGGGCGCAAGCCCCCCGGTGACCGCCATCTGGATCGCGATCGAGCTGAAATTGGCAAATCCGCACAAGGCAAAGGTGACGATGGCGCGGCTGCGCTCGGAAAGCGCGCCCGCCTCCACCGCGCCCAGCTCGATGAAGGCAACGAATTCGTTGAGCACGATCTTGGTCCCGAACAGCCCCCCCGCGATCCCGGCATCCTCCCACGGAATGCCGATCAGGAACATGACCGGCGCGAACAGTGTGCCCAGCGCCATCTGGAACGAGAGCTCGGGATAGCCGAACAGCCCCCCGGTCCAGCCGAGCAGGCCGTTGGCCAGCGCCACCAGAGCGACGAAGGCGAGCACCATCGCGCCGACCGCGACCGCCAGCTTGACCCCGGTCTGCGCGCCCTGCGCCGCCGCCTCGATGATGTTGGCGGGCTTGTGCCCTTCCTCGAAGGTCTCGGCGATCTCGACCTCGTGAGCCTTGCCGCCTTCGACGAGGGCAGCGGGCCCATCGGCGCTGATGCGGCTTTCGGGGAGATCGAGCCTTCCTTCCGCCTCGGTCGACGGCTCGCCGTCGTCGGGCATGATGATCTTGGCCATCAGGATCCCGCCCGGCGCCGACATGAAGGCGGCGGCGAGCAGGAAGGGGAGATATTCATTGCCCAGCAGCCCGGCATAGGCGGCCAGGATCGTCCCCGCGACGCCCGCCATCCCCACGGTCATCAGCGTGAACAATCGCGATGGCGACAGCGCGGCGAGATAGGGGCGCACCACCAAAGGGCTCTCCGACTGGCCGACGAAGATATTGGCTGCCGCGCCAAGCGATTCGACCTTGGAAATTCCCGTCACCCAGCCGATCGCGCCGCCGACCCAGCGCACCACCCGCTGCATCACGCCCAGATGATAGAGAATCGAAACCAGCGCCGCGAAAAAGATGATCACCGGCAGCGCGCCCAGCGCAAAGGTGTTGGCGAGCGGGTTCGTCTCGCTCGGTCCGAACAGAAACTGAGTGCCCTGATCCGCATAGGACAGCAGCGCCGCGACGCCATTGGCCATGCCCTGGATCACCGCCCGGCCGCCACTGGTGGCCAGCACGAGAAAGGCCATCAGCGCCTGCAGCGCGAAGGCGGACGCCACGATCCGCAGGCGGATGCGGCGCTTGCCCACCGACAAGAGGAAGGCGATCGCGAGGATCACCACGATACCGATAAGACTGGCAACGATGGGGGGCATGCGGAGCCTTCCGGTAAGGGCAACTGCGGATGAAATCGCGCGCTGTCTTGCGCGCATGGCCCCATTAGTCAATTTCGGCCTGCTTTAACCGACCGATCTTTCACCGATTCCGCGAATGGGACCACACCAGATGACCCAACCAGCCGATACGACCCGCCTCGCTGCGGCGGCCATGCCGCGCGGATTGTTCGTCTATCTGCTGTTCTACGGCGGGATGACGGTGCTGGCCGGCGTGCTGGCGTTCAAGCAGGTGCGGCTGTGGCCCACCGATCTGGCGGTGGAATCGGGGATCTTCGCGTTCCTGCTGCTGGTAGTGATCTCCAGCACCATCGCCCAGCTCTACGGCGAGAAACTCGCGAGCCGGCTGGTGTGGTGGGGCTTCCTGCCGCTGGCGGTCTCGGCAACGCTGATCTGGGTGGTGCTCTCGATCCCCGCCTCATCCGAGATGGTCGAGTTCCGCGGCGAGGATCTGGCGGCCTTCGAGACGGTGCTGTCGCAGACCCCGCGAATCATGATGGCCGGGCCCGCCGCCTATCTGGTGTCGCTGCTGCTCAACGTCTGGATCTTTTCGCGGCTGCGCGGCGAGGGCGAGGGCAACACGCTCGGGCTGATGGTGCGCGGCGCGATCGCCAGCGCGCTCAGCCAGGCGATCGATTCGGTGATCTTCGTCACGCTCGCCTTCTATGGCGAGTTCGACATCACCGACCTGATGATCGGCCAGGTGATCGCCAAGGTCGTGCTGAGTATCGTTCTGGTGCCGTTCCTGATCGTGGGCGGGGTGGCGCTGGCCAAGCGGCTGGATCGCACCACGACAGCTTGAGTGTCGCCGCCTGAGCAGGCGTTACGGGCGCTCGATCCCCTCGACAACGCGGTCGTCGAGCCTGTCGCCGTGGAGCACCGAGACATCGCCGGTGGTCTCCAGCACCACCGCGCGGACCTTGCCCATCTCGAGCGCATTGGCCTCGCGCAGCTTGGCGATCACGTCGCTCTTGGCGACGCGCGAGATTTCAAGCGCTTCCTCGATGAATTCGCCATCGTACATCAGAAAGATCGGGCCGTTCTGGATCGCATCCTCGAAGCGGTCGGAGTTGCGTCTCAGCTTGGCGAGCAGATACTGGAAGAAGAACAGCGCCGCCATCGTCAGCAGCGCCTGGGCAAAGCCGGTCCAGGCGGTCGCCTGGACCGCCCCCGCGAGCAGCGAGCCCGAAGCGATCGTGACCACAAAGTCGAAATTGGTCATCTTCGACAACGTCCGCAGCCCGATCATTCGGATCACCGCGATCACCCAGACCATTCCGATGGCGCTGAGCACCACCACGCGGGTGAGGATGTCGAGTGCGGTGTCGTCGAAGAACATGGCCTGGCCCCTTGATTGCTTGTCCGCCCAACGGACGAGACGGCAAAGCTATCCGCGAACCCCCGCGATCATGCGGAACAGCTCGCCCCGCCCAGCACGCAGAAACGGGCGCAATGTGGATGGTTGAGCGCGACCTCGCCCGCGGCCTCGGCGAGGCTGTCGCCGAGATCGAAATCGGCGTGATAGGGGATCAGCGTGCAGGCGGCGACGCGCGGGCGCGGCTCACCCTTGCGGTGGACCACCATCCGGCTTGTCGCGCACATGATATCGGCGGGCGACTTGCCGAGGATCGACCAGCACTGCGTGGTGATCTCGGCGATGTCCGCCGCCGCGTCCATTTCGGGGAACAGCACCAGCCGCGCCGGATCCATCGCATCGACCGCGATACCCTCGCGCGCGAAGAGCGCGGCGTAATGCGCGCGCGCCTCTCGCTCGTCTTCGCCGGGGACCATGCGGCCCGCGACTGCGAGCGAGAAGCCCTCGTCCGACAGCCAGCGCAGCCCCTGCATGGCGGGCGCCCAGCTGCGCGGGCCGCGTTCGCCCTCGTGGACCGCCTGGGTGTGATGATCGAGGCTGATCCGCAGCGTGAGCCGTTCGCCATGGCGTTCGCGCAGGACCATCAGCGCCGCCTCGTGCCGCCGCATCGGCTTCATGGCGTTGGAGAGCACCAGCGCCGCGTACCCGCGTTCCAGCGTCTCCTCGAGCAGCGGCAGGAAGTCGGGGTTCATGAAGGGCTCGCCCCCGGTGAAACCGATCTCGCGCGTCCCCAGCCCTTCCGCCTCGTCGAGGAAGGGCAGCGCCGCCGCGCGGGTCAGATAGAGCAGCGCGTCATTGGTCGGGCTGCTCTCGATATAGCAGCTCGCGCAGGCCAGATTGCACAGCGTGCCGGTGTTGAGCCACAGCGTCTCCAGCCGGCTCAGCGGCACGCTGGCGCGCGCTTCGCCAGCGGCCGTCCAGTCAGGGTCGGCGAATTTGGCGCGCGACAGCGCAGGCGCCTCGACCCGGAAGGGCGAGGGTCCGGTGGGCGCGTTGCGGGTCGCCGCCCGGCTCACGCGAACCGCCTGCGCAGCTTCGCCAGCAGGCCGGCCCATTTCTTGGGTGCCGCGCCGAACACCGTCGGCTCCCAGGCGGTAAAGCTCGCCGCCTTGGAAATCTCGCTCCGCGTCGGATAGGCGATCACCGCCGAGCCGAGCGCGAATGTGCTGCTCTTGCCTGTGATCGACTGGCTGAAGGGCAGCAGCAGCTCGCCCGCATGCTTGCCGACGATGCTCGCGCCAAGCACCTTCTTGCCCTTGAGCACCAGCTTGAGCTGGCCGATTGTGTCGCCATCGGCGATGGCGCGCTCGTTGTCGTCGAAGCCCTCGACCACCACGCTCACCGCATCGCCGTACTTCTCGCGCGCATCCGTCTCGGTCATGCCGACCTGCGCCACCTCGGGGTCGGTGTAGGTGCACCACGGCAGCGCCGACCAGTTCACCTTGGTCGGCAGGCCCAGCGTGATCTCCAGCGCGACGTTCGAGCCTTCATAGCCCGAGACATGCGTCAGCCGCGGCCCGTCGCGGCAATCGCCGATCGCATAGATGTGTTTGAGCGAAGTGCGCCGCCGTTCGTCGACCACGATCCCGTTGGGACCGATTTTCACGCCGACATCCTCGAGCCCGAAACCCTTGGCATTGGCCGCGCGCCCGGTGGCGATCAGCAGATGCGAGCCCTCGATGGTCTCGTTCTGTCCGACATGGAGGCGGATGCCCTCGTCGCGCGCCTCGACTTTGCTGGCCTTGCCCTGGACGAAGCGTACCCCCTCGCCCTCCATCACCTTGCGCACGATGGCGACGCTGTCCGCATCGTCGCGCGCCAGCAGCGCTCCGGGCTCGACCAGCGTGACCGCGCTCCCCAGCCGACAGAAGGCCTGCGCCATCTCCATGCCAATCGCGCCGCCGCCGACCACCACCAGATGCTCGGGCCGCTCGGTCAGGTCGAACAGCGTCTCATTGGTGAGATAGGGCACCTCGGCCAGCCCCTTGATCGGGGGGAGCGCGGGGCGCGAGCCGGTGGCGATCACGATCCGCGGCGCCGACAGCGTGCGCCCGCCCACCTTGACCGTATGCTTGCCGGTAACCTTCGCCCAGTCGCGAAACACCTCGCAGCCCATTTCCTCGAAGCGGCTCTGCGAATCATGCGGGGCGACTCCCGCGATGGCGGCGTGGATATGCGCATGGACCCCGCGCCAGTCGACCCGCGGCTTCGCCAGCATGACGCCATGACGCAGCGGGGTGCGCGCCTCCTGCGCGCGGCGGGCGGCGGCGATCAGCGCCTTGGACGGCACGCAGCCATCGTTGAGGCATTCGCCGCCCATTTCGCGCGCCTCGATCAGCGCGACGTCGAGCCCGAACAGCGCGCAGCCGCCAGCAGCAGTAAGCCCCGCGGCGCCGCCGCCGATCACGATAACGTCATGGGTGAAGTTCATGGCTTGCCCCCTAGCCGATTATGCTGACAAAGCGAGCCCGAAGCCCCCCTTCGCGACAGCAGGACCCGCAAGCCCGATGAATCTCCAGAACTCGCAGGATTATTACGGCAAGGTGCTCGCCACTTCCGCCGATCTCCGGACCGATGCCTGCTGCACCGCCGAGGCGCCGCCGCCCGCGGTGATGGCGGCGCTGCGCAATGTGCACGACGACGTTCGCGCCCGTTACTACGGCTGCGGGCTGGTCGCGCCGCAAGCGATTGAGGGCTGCCATGTGCTCGATCTGGGCTCGGGCAGCGGGCAGGATGCCTATGTGCTGGCGCAGATGGTCGGCGAGTCGGGCTCGGTCACCGGCATCGACGCGACCCAGGAACAGCTCGATGTCGCCCGCCGCCACGAGGACTGGCACCGCGAGCGCTTCGGCTATGCGCAGGCCAACACACGCTTCCTCGAGGGCGATATCGAGAAGCTGCTCGAACTCGATCTGCCCGAGGAATATTTCGACGTCATCGTCTCCAATTGCGTCATCAATCTGGTGGCCGACAAGCGCGCGGTGTTCGATGCCGCGTGGCGGCTGCTCAAACCGGGCGGCGAGCTCTATTTCTCCGATGTCTATGCCGAACGCCGCGTGCCCGGGCATCTGCGCGACGACCCGGTGCTGCATGGCGAGTGCCTCTCGGGCGCGCTCTACTGGGGCGATTTCGTCGCGCTGGCCAAGTCCGCGGGCTTTCGCGATCCGCGGCTGGTGACCAGCCGCCCGCTGGCAATCGAGGATCCCGCGCTGCAGGACAAGCTCGCCGGCATCCCCTTCCATTCGGCGACCTACCGCCTGTTCAAGCTCGAGGGGCTGGAAGGCCAGTGCGAGGATTACGGCCAGGCGGTGCGCTACAAGGGCACCGTGCCGGGGCAGGAGCGGGTCTTCGAACTCGACGGCCACCACCATATCGAGGCGAGGCGGATATTCCCGATCTGCGGCAACAGCTGGAGGATGCTCGCCGACACGCGCTTCGCCGGGCATTTCGACTTCCTCGGCGATTTCGCCACCCATTACGGGGTCTTTCCCGATTGCGGCGTGGCGGTTCCCTTCGGCGCGACCGGCGGCGATCCCCAGCCCCCTGCGCCCTGCTGCTGAGCGCCCGTCGATGAAGATCCTCGTCACCGGCGCGGCCGGCCTGCTCGGCGGCGAGCTGTGCAAGCTGCTGGTTGCGCGCGGGCACAGTATCACCGCGCTGATCCACTCCAACCGCGAGATCCGCGCTAATGACGGGTCCCTGGTTCCGGTAACCCAGACCGTGGCAGGCGATGTTTCGCAGCCGCGTTTCGGCTGGGACGTGGCGCAATTTGCCGAGGTCGCGGCTGCGCACGAGCTGCTGATCCATTGCGCCGCGACGGTGCGCTTCGATCTCGATGAGGCCGATTACCGCAGCGTCAATGTCGACGGCACCTGCCATGCGCTGGCATTGGCCGAGGCGGGCGGCATGGACTATCTCCACATCGGCACCGCCTATGTCTGCGGCACCCGCGACGGCCTGGTGCGCGAGGACGATCCGCTGCCCGAAAGCGGTTTCGCCAATGGCTACGAAGCGAGCAAGGCTGCGGGCGAGCGGCTGGTGCGCCAGAGCCATCTACGCTGGGCGGTGGCGCGCCCCGCGATCGTGCTGGGCGACAGCGAGAGTGGCGCGATCCGCCAGTTCGACACCACCTACACCGCCTTCAAGTTGATCGCCGAGGGCCGGGTGCGCGCCATGCCCGCCACCCCGGGCGCGACGCTCGATTTCGTGCCGATCGATCATGTCGCGCACGGTATCGTCGCCATCGCCGAACGGATGGAGCAGGCGGCGGGCGGCACCTTCCACCTCGTCTCGGGCCAGCCGCTCCCGGTCGCGCGTTTCGCCGCCGCGATCGGTTCCTATCCGCACTTTCACGAACCCGCGCTGGTCGCGCCCGAACATTTCGACCCCGCCGCGCTCGCGCCTCTCGAGCGGCGGCTGTTCCGGCGCATCGCCGGGCTCTACGCCAGCTATTTCCAGCGCGACCCGCGATTCGACGATGCCGCCTTGCGCACCCTCACCGGCCGCGCCTGCCCGCCGACCGGCGAAGCCTACATCCGCCGACTGATCGACCACTGCATCGCGGTTGGCTTCCTCCCGGCGGAGTGACGTCTAACCCGGTTGGCGTCACCGCACGTCGGGATAGTGCTTCGCCATCCGGCTGCGCAGGCCGAAGGCCCAGAGCATCCCGACCTTGAAATAGATCCAGTTGGCCTTGAGCGGACCCCAGGCGGCGATGCGCCGGTCGGAGGTTTCGACCATCCGGGGGACCATGCGGATCCGCCCCAGCGCTGCGAATTTGACGCACAGATCGGCCTCTTCCATCACCGCATCGCCGGGGTTGCAACCGCCCAGCGCGAGGAATTCGGCGCGGCGGAAGAACATCGCGTGGTCGCCGAACAGCAGCCGCACCCCCTGAAAAAACAGATGCGGCCGGGTGAGCAGCGGCGCGTACCAGGTCTTGGCCCAATTGTGCGCGGTGGTGACCCAGCGGGTCCTGTCGGGGCCGCGGATAACCGGGGTGAAGCTCGCCAATGCAGTCCGCGGGTCGGCGAGCACCCGCTCGATAACCGCGACCATGTCGGTCGGCGGCAGCGTGTCGGCGTGGAGGACGCAGACCAGCTCGCCACGCGAGGCCGCGACCCCGAGATTGATCTGCAGCGCACGGCCTCGCTCCGCCGCCAGCACCCGCCAGCCGGCCTCGCGCGCGATGGCGATGGTGCCATCCATGCTCCCGCCATCGACCAGGAGGATTTCCACCGGCCGGGGCTCGAGCGCGGCGAGCCGCTCGACCAGCGCGGGCAGCGCCAGCTCCTCGTCGAGCGCGACGATCACAATGGTGACGCTCATGGCGCGAATTCGGGATAGCGCGCGAGGTCCGCGGGGGTGTCGATATCGCCGAGCTCGGGCAGCATGGCGGGCGCGATTCCCTGCAACGCGAAGCGGCGCAGCGTTTCGGACAGCACCTGCTCGGTGCTCCACGCCATGTCGTGAAACAGGAAGGGCATGGCACGCGTCATGCCAAGCAGATAATAACCGCCGTCGCTCGCGGGGCCGACCACCGCTGGCGCGCGCTCCAGCGCGGTGGCGGCGCGGCGCAGCATGGCGGCGTCGCAATCAGGGCAATCGCTGCCGATCAGGATCGCCGGCGCCGCGACCCGCGCCATCCGCGCGCCGAGATCGCCCTCGCCCTGATCCGTCACCGCCAGATCGGCCCCGAGCCAGTCGTGAAAGCGCGCCGGCTCGCCCCCGGTCACGCGCAATTCGATCGGCAGCCCACTAGCGCGCGCCTCGCGGACCGTGTGTTCGAGCAGGCGGCGGTAGAGCGCGGCCGCACCCTCGGCACCCAGCGCCGGGATCAGCCGGGTTTTTGCTCGCCCGGCCTCGGGCCAGCGCGCGAAGATGGTGAGCCGTGCTGCGCTCATGATCGGATCGCGCATGGCAAGTTGCAGGAGGCTGTAGGTGTCATGGCAGCGCGATTGCACATGGCTTGCAGGTTGCAAAGGCCCTGCCGCAGCGGGAATTCAGCCGTTCAGCCAGAAGCGCAGCACAAAGGCCACCGCCCCAAGCACGCTGATGCTCGCCAGCCAGATCGCCGCCATCCAGCCGAGCCGCTGCCACAAGGGCCGCTCTTCGGGGGGCGCCATCAATGGTAGCCTTCGTGGCCGACCTTGCCGCGAAACACCCAGTAGGCCCATGCGGTGTACCCGATGATCAGCGGCATGGTGATCGCCACCCCGATCAGCATGAAGACCTGGCTGCGCTCGGGCGCGGCGGCATCCCAGATGGTGATGTCGGGCGGCACGACATACGGCCACATGGTCACGCCCAGCCCCGCCATACCGAGGAAGAACAGCGCCAGCGCCAGCCAGAAGGGTTTGCTGTGGCGCTCCACGCTCAGCGCGCGCAGCAGCATCACCGCGATGACGGCGGTCAGGATCGGGATCGGCACGGCGTAATAGATTTCGGGCGCGCTCAGCCAGCGCTCGGCGTATTCGACGTTGAGCAGCAAATTGTAGAGCGAGACGGCGCCCATCAGCACGAAGGTGGCCCAGGCCGCGCGTTTGGCCAGCCTGCGGCTGTGTTCCTGGCTCGGCCCGTCGAGCTTCCACACCAGCCAGGCCGCGCCCAGCAATGCATAGCCCGCCACGGTCCCGACCCCGGTCAGCAGCGTGTAGGGCGTCAGCCAGTCGAGCCAGCTGCCGGCATAGCCGCGATCGACCACCTCGATGCCCTGGAGCAGCGCGCCCAGCGTCATCCCCTGCGCCATCGCCGCCACGATACTGCCGCCGGTAAAGGCCGCATCCCACAATCGCCGGTGGCCGGGATCGCGCCAGCGGTATTCGAAGGCCACCCCGCGGAACACCAGCCCCAGCAGCATCGCGATAATCAGTGGATAGGTGGCGGGCAGGATCACCGCATAGGCCAGCGGAAAGGCTGCGAACAAGCCGCCGCCGCCCAGCACCAGCCAGGTCTCGTTGCCATCCCACACCGGCGCGATCGAGTTCATTGCCCGGTCGCGTTCGGGGCCCACATCGAAAGTCGGGAACAGGATACCGATCCCCAGATCGAACCCGTCCATCACCACATAGGCGAAGACCGCAAAGGCGATGATGAAGGCCCAGACGGTGGTAAGATCGACATTCACCGCCATCACTCGGCCTCCTCGCGATTGCGCGGCAGCGTTTCGGCGCTACCCGGGTTTTGCGTCGGGCCGGGGGTGATGCCGGCAGTGCGGATCGGTCCGGTGTCGCCGCGCTTGACCCCGGTCTCACCGCTGTGCGGCGTCTGGCTCATCAACCGCAGGATATACCATGTGCCCGCGCCGAAGACGCTGAAATAGACCACCACAAAGGCCAGCAGCGAGGCGCCCACCGCGGGGGCATCGAGCGGGCTCGCGGCATCGGCGGTGCGCATCAGATTGTAGATCACGAAAGGCTGGCGGCCGACCTCGGTGGTGATCCAGCCGGCGAGCACCGCGACGAAGCCCGAAGGCGACATCGCCAGCGCCGCGCGGTGCAGCAGCGGCCAGTCGTAGAGCTTGCCGCGCCAGCGCGCGACCAGGCTCCACATCCCCAACCCGAGCATGGCAAAGCCGATTCCGACCATGATCCGGAATGACCAGAACACGATCCCGACCGGCGGTTCCTCGTCGTCGGGAATGGTGTCGAGCCCGGCGAGCGGGGCGTCGAGATCGTGCTTGAGGATCAGCGAGGAAAGCTTGGGGATCTCGACCGCATATTTGACCCGCTTCTCCTCGCTGTCGGGAATGCCGAACAGGATCAGCGGCGCGCCCTCGGGGTGGCTCTGGTAGTGCCCCTCCATCGCCATGACCTTCTGCGGCTGGTGCTCGAGCGTGTTGATGCCGTGCATGTCGCCCGCGAAAATCTGCACCGGGGCGACAATCGCCGCCATCCACAGCGCCATCGAGAACATCTTGCGCGCGTGGAGGTTGGCCTTGTCGCGCAGCAGGTGCCAAGCGCCCACTCCGCCGACCACGAAGGCGGTGGTAAGATAGGCCGCGATCAGCGTGTGCACGAGGCGGTAGGGGAAGCTGGGGTTGAAGATAATCGCCGCCCAGCTGTCGCCAGGCAGGAACTGGCCGTTGGCACCCATCTCGAAGCCGGTCGGGGTCTGCATCCAGCTGTTGACCGAGAGAATCCAGAAAGCGGAGATGAAAGTGCCCACCGCGACCATCAGCGTGGCGGCGAAATGGAGCTTCTTGCCGACCTTGTTCATCCCGAACAGCATGACGCCGAGGAAACCGGCCTCGAGGAAGAAGGCGGTCAGCACTTCATAGGCCATCAACGGGCCGATGACGGGCCCCGCGCGGTCTGAGAAGACCGACCAGTTGGTCCCGAACTGGTAGCTCATCACGATGCCCGAAACGACACCCATGGCGAAAGCGATCGCGAAGATTTTGAGCCAGAATTTGAACAGGTCGAGATAGATCGGCTTGCCGGTCTTCAGCCACAGCCCCTCGAGCACCGCGAGATAGCTCGCGAGCCCGATCGAGAAGGCCGGAAATATGAAATGGAAGCTCACCGTGAAGGCGAACTGGATGCGGGCCAGGAGCAGGGCGTCGATATTATCGAACATGGCGGTCCAATAGGCTTACCCGCTTTTTCCCCGTAGCGGAAACGGCGCATCCTCAGATGCACGAATTGCAAGTGAAGCCCCGTGCACCGTTAAAGGATGTATCGAAAAGCGTGGTGAGCCCTGCTGGGTTCGAACCAGCGACCTACTGATTAAAAGTCAGTTGCTCTACCGACTGAGCTAAGGGCCCGCACGCACGCCTTCGCGGCCGGGGTGTCCGGCACGGGCGCGTCACCTAGGCAGCGGGCGGGGCCGGGTCAAGCGCGCATCGAGTTGCCTCAGGCTCGCGCCGGTCAGCGGATCGACCCAGTCGGGCGCGACCGCGCGCGCTGGGCCGAGCACGAAGCGACGTTCGCGGAAACGCGGGTGAGGGATGGTGAGGTCGGCGGAATGAAACACCCCGCCGCTCCAAAGGATGATATCGATATCGAGCGTGCGCGCGCGCCAGCGCTGGCCCGAGCGGCGCCGGGCAAAGGCGCTTTCGACCTGCGCGATCAGAGCCAGCATCGTTTCCGGGTCGCGCGCAGTCTCGACGACGATCGCGGCATTGGCGTAGCGGCGCAGCGCAGGGCCGAGGGCGGCGCTGTCGATGACCGGCGAGGAGCGCAGCAGCGCGACGTCCTGCTCCGCCAGATGCGCGATCGCCGCCCCCAACACCGCCCGCGGCGCTCCGATGCCGGGCACGCGCATGTTCGATCCCAGCGCGAGGAGATAGCGATGGCTCATCCCGGCGCGCGCGATCAGATATCCTCGCAGATCCGGGTGTAGAGCTGCGGGCGGCGGTCGCGGAAGAACCCCATCCCGGCGCGGTGGGTGGCCGCGCGGTCGAGATCGAGCGTGGCGAGCAGCACGCCGGTTTCCGTGGCACCGTAATCGGCGACCAGATCGCCCCATTCGTCGGTTATGAAGCTGTGGCCGTAGAAGCTTTGCGCGCGATCCGCGGGGCCTTCGGCGCCGATGCGGTTGGCCGAGGCGACGGGCATGCAATTGGACACCGCATGGCCGACCATCGCGCGACGCCACATCCGGCTGGTGTCGAGATCGGCGTCATAGGGTTCGGAGCCGATCGCGGTGGGGTAGAACAGCACTTCTGCGCCTTTCAGCGCCATCACCCGCGCGCATTCAGGGTACCATTGGTCCCAGCAGATGCCGACGCCGATGGTGGCAGTGCCGCCGGTGCAGGGCACTTCCCATATCTTGAAACCGTCATTGCCGGGGCGGAAATAGTATTTTTCCTCGTAGCCCGGCCCATCGGGGATGTGGCTCTTGCGATAGGTGCCCATGATGGCGCCATCGGGGCCGATCATCGCCAGCGTGTTGTAATAGTGATGGCCATCGCGCTCGAAGAAGCTGGTCGGGATCGCGACGCGATGTTTTGCCGCCAGTTCCTGCATCGCCAGCACCGAGGGATGCGATGCGGTCGGGCGGGCGCGTGCGAACAGCGCCTCGTCCTCCTCGCGGCAGAAATATTCGCCCGCGAAGAGCTCGGGCGGAAGGATCACCTGTGCGCCCTCGCCCGCCGCCTCCGCCACCAGCGCGGCAACCGCGGCGATATTGCGCGCCTCGTCGGGGTCGGCGAGCGGCAATTGGAGGACGGCGAGGGTGAGCGTGCGCATCGGCAGCGCTTATTTCGCGCAGACGGCGAAGTCCACCAGTTGCGAAACAGGCGCTGCCGGAGCGAGAGCCCTTAGCGCTTGCGGAACAGCAGCGTCATCCGGTCGCTCTCGCCGACATTTTCGAGCTCGGGCTTCTTGCCGCTCCACGACGGGGGCAACTGCCATACGCCGCCCTCGTGATCGGCGGTGTCGGCGGGATTGGCGTTGATCTCGCTCGTGTCGACCAGTTCGAAACCGTGCGCCTCGACCAGCGCGATCACATCGTCCTGGCGCAGATAGCCATTGCTGCCGAGCGTGTAATCGGCCGGGGCATCCGCCTTGGCGCGGTGCTGGACGATGCCGAGCATGCCGTCATCGGCCAGCAGTCCGCGGATCCGCGTCAGCTCGGTGTACATCACGCCCGAGCGCAGCAGATTGTGCATTTCGCGGAACACCAGCACGCGGTCGGCGGTGCCCTTGAGCTCCTCGGGAATATCCTGCGAAGCGTGGAGCGCGACCGGCGCGCCCGAGAGGTTCCAGCCCGGCGAAGCCTCGGCGAAATTGGCAGGCAGACCCCCGAAATAATTGGCAAACCGCTCGCCATCGGCGGCGGCGGGGTCGGGCGTGAGTCCGACATAGCGGCCCTGCGACCCCAGATAGGGAACCAGCACGCGGGTGTACCAGCCGCCGGCGGGCATATAGTCGACCACCGTCATGCCCGGCTCGACCTGGAAAAAGGCGAGCGTTTCGGCCGGGTTGCGCCAGGTATCGCGCGCCGTGTCCTCGGCCCGGTTGGGGCTGGCCAGCGCGGTCATCATCGCGTGCTGCGAAGGATTGTGCGCGGCATGCGCATCGCCGCTGCCATGCTGGTGCGCGGCAGCGGGGGTGGCAAGTGCAGTGGTGGCAAGCGCAGCAGTGGCGCAGGCGACAAGAAGGTGACGCATCGATTCTCTCCATTGAACTCTGTGCGAGGACATTGCCCGCGTGGTTGTCCGATGACAAGCGGCCGATGACAGGCGCCGATGACAAGCGCCGATGACAAGCGGGGACCGGCTTCCTATCTGACAGGCAAAGGAGATTTCAATGGCTACCCAACAGGCAATCATGGCAGGCGGCTGCTTCTGGTGCACCGAGGCGGTGATGAACGACGTCGTCGGCGTGAACGAGGTCGAAAGCGGCTATATCGGCGGCGATCAGCCCGATCCCACCTACAAGCAGGTGTGCAGCGGCACCACCGGTCACGCCGAAGCGGTGCGGGTCAGCTTCGACACCGAGGTCATTTCGCTCGGCGATCTGCTCGATGTGTTCATGGGGACGCACGACCCGAGCCAGCTCAATCGCCAGGGCAATGACGTCGGCACACAATACCGCAGCGCCATCTTCCCGCTCGACGACGCGCAGCGTGGCGAAGCCGAGGCCGCGATCGCGCGCTGGAATGCCGAGCACGACGGCACTGCGGCGACGACGGTGGAAAACGCGTCCACCTGGTATCCTGCGGAGGATTATCACCAGGAATACTGGGGCGGCGAAGGCCAGCGTAATCCCTATTGCCAGGCGACCATTCCGCCCAAGCTGATGAAGCTGCGCAAGAGCTTTCAGAAGTATCTGAAGGCCGACGCCTAAGACCGCTCAGCGGTGGCGGGAGCCTGCCAGCGCGCGACGAAGAAACCGTCGAGACCCCCCTGGTCAGCTAGCATTCCGGGATCGGTGCGCAGCCAGCCTTCGTGCGTCGGCGCGATCCCGGCTGGCAGTTCGTCGGCGGAGATGGGCACGGGTGTCAGTTTTACACTCGCTGCCTGCTCCTCGCCCTCCTCGCGCTCGAGCGAGCAGACCGCATAGACCAGCGTCCCGCCGGGATTGAGCCAGTCAGCCGCGCGGGTGAGCAGCGCGGACTGCAGTTCGACCATCTCCTCGATCTGGCGCGAGCCGATGCGGTGGAGCACGTCCGGGTGGCGGCGCGCGGTGCCGGTGCTGGTACAGGGCGCGTCGAGCAGAATGGCGTCGAAGCGGTGCTTGGGCTCCCAGGCCAGCGCATCGGCGCGGACGATCCCCGCTTTCAGCCCCGTGCGCTTGAGATTGTCGCGCAGCAGCTCCAGCCGCCGCTTGGAAATGTCGAGAGCGGTCACCTGCCAGCCCGCCGCGGCGAGCTGAAGCGTCTTGCCGCCGGGCGCGGCGCACAGATCGAGCGCGTGGCGCCCCTCACCTGCGCCGAGCAGCCGCGCAGGCAGCGAGGCGGCAAGATCCTGGACCCACCATTCGCCCTCGGCAAAACCGGGCAATTTCTCGACGCTTGCGCCGCGGGGCAGGCGCAGCTGGCCGGGCATCAGGCTGTCGGCGGCGAGCTGATTGGCGAGATCGGCGGTGCGCGCGGGATCGCGCAAGCTCAGGTCGAGCGGCGGCGGATTGGCGAGACCGGCCGCGATCGGCTCGGCCCGATCGCCCCAGCGCGCCGCCACCGATGCCGGCAGTGTCGGCCTGTCAGGGAGCAACCGCTCGCGCTTCTCTAGCGTCGAGAACACCCCATGCGCCAGCCGCCGCGGCCCGCCCGCGAGCAGCGGCAGCCCGGTGGCCAGCACCGCATGCGGCGGGGTGTCGAGCCGCAGCCATTGCGCCAGCATCATCCGCAGCACCATCCGCACCTTGGCGTCGGGGGGCAGGATCTGTTTGGTGGCGCTGTCGATCAGCGCGTCGAAATCGCCCAGCCAGCGCAGCACTTCGCTGGCGATGGCGCGGGTCAGCGCCTTGTCCTCGAAACGGCGGACGTCGCCGGTCGCCGAACCGAAGGCGATATCGAGCGTCTCGCCGCGGCGCAGCACGGCATCGAGCAGGCGCAGCGCGGCGCGGCGCGCGGGGAAACCGGGGGGCATGGCCATGGCCCGTCCCCTACCCGCCCTTGAAACCACGCGCCAGCCTGCGCATTTGATAGGTATGGACAAACGCGCAACCGAGCGGCCCGAGGGCTTCGAGAAGCCCCCTCACTGGACCAATGAGCCTCCGCCGGCGCCCAAGCAGCCCGAGATGGACGAGGAATTGAGCCCCACGCGCTACGGCGACTGGGTCAAGGACGGCATCGCGATCGATTTCTGACGGGCGCTTCAGGCGCCTATAACGTCAAAGTTTTCTAAGCGTGATCTTTAGCCCGTCCTTGGGCTGCGGGATCGGCCAGGCCTGCCAGGCGGGATCGTAGCCCGGCTCGACCTCGATCCGGTAGCGGGTCAGCATATGCGCCATCAGCACCTTGATCTGCATGTATGCGAAATGCAGCCCGAGGCACATATGCGCGCCCCCGCCGAAGGGGACCCATGCGTATTTGTGCCGCGCCTTGACCAGCTCGGGGGTGAAGCGTTCGGGATCGAAACGCTCCGGGTCCGGCCAGTGTTCTTCCATGTGGTGGACCAGATGCGGGTTGATCCCGACCCGCGCGCCCGCCGGAATGCTGTAGCCGCCATATTCGAAGCTGCGCAAAGCGCGCCGCGGGATCGACGGCACCGGCGCAATCATCCGCAGCGATTCCTTGAACGCCATCTCGGTCAGCTCGGGCTTGCCGAGATCGTCATAGGCGAGATTGCGCCCTTCGCCTCCGGTGATCGCGGTCAGCTCGTCGCGCAGCCGGTCCTGCCATTCGGGGTTCTTCGCCAGCAGATAGACCAGCGAGGTCGCGCTCGAGGTGATGGTGTCGTGCGCTGCCATCATCAGGAAGTTCATGTGATCGACCACCGCCTCGGCATCCATCAGGCTGCCGTCCTCGAACTCGGCGGTGGCGAACTGGCTGAACATGTCCTGCCCGCCACCCTGCTCGCGGCGGCGCAGCGTCTCGCGGGTGAAATAGTCCACGAGAAAGGCGCGCCCATCGACGCCCTTCTTCATTTTCGTGAACGGTAGCGGGCGGCGAACCGGCGCGATCGAGGCCTGGACCATGTCGACGAAAGCCTGATTGATCCGGTCGGCTTCCGCGCCGAAGGGCAGGCCGATGAAGCTGTCCGCCGCGAGATCGAGCGTGAGCTGCTTGATCGCGGGGTAGAATTCCATATCGCCCGTGCCCCAATCCTCCATCCGCGAAGCGATGCCGCGGTTGAGGCTGTCGGCGTAATGGCGCATCGGGCCTGGCTTGAAGGCGATCGACAGCGCGCGGCGATCGGCGCGGTGATGGTCGAAATCGAGCAGCATCAGGCCGCCGGGAAACAGGCGGTGGAGCACCGGGCTCCAGCCCTGGTCGCTGGAGAAGATCTTGCCGCGGTCGAACAGCATCAGCTCGTTGGCCTCGGGGCCGATCAGCGCGACATGCCAGCCACCCATCGAGTGGACCTTGTAGACCGGGCCATAGGTCTCATACATCCGCTTCGCGAAGGCGTGCGGGTCGGAGAGCTGGGTGAAGGTGTGGCCGACCAGCGGGTAGCCCTTCTCGCCCGGAATATGGTCGAGCGATCCGCCGGGCAGCTTGTCGCGCCAGTCTTTCGGTGTGAACTCGGCAGACGGGTCGGACGCGAGGCTGGCCATAGGTTGCTCCTTGATACTTACCTCCGTGTAAGTAACCTTCCCGGCTAAATCCACCCAGACAATTCGCGCCGCAGGATCGTCTCGAGCATATCGAGCCCGGCGGCGGAGGTGTTGAGGCAGGACAACGCGGCGAAATGCTCGCCCCCCGCCTCGAGGAACTGCTCCTTGCCCTCCATCGCGAGTTCCTCGAGCGTCTCGAGACAATCGGCGGAAAAGCCCGGCGCGGCGATGGCGATCCGCTTCGTGCCCGCGTGCGCCTCTTCCTCCAGCGTGGTGTCGGTGGCGGGTTCGAGCCATTTGGCACGACCGAAGCGCGACTGGAAGGTGGTGCGCAGCCGCAGCCCGGGCCGATCCAGCCGGGCTTCCAGCAACCGCGCGGTCTTCTGGCAGTGGCAATGATAGGGATCGCCCAGATGCAGCGTGCGCTCGGGCATGCCGTGGAAGCTCAGCAGCAGCAGTTCGGGCACGAAGTCGAGCGCGTCGATCTGGCGCCCGATATCCAGCGCCAGCGCGTCGATATAGGCGGGATCGTCGTGATAGGGTGGCAGCGTCCGCAGGCTCGGCTGCCAGCGCATCGCCTTGAGCGCATCGCTCGCCTTGTCGACCACCGTCGCCGTGGTCGCGCCCGAATATTGCGGATAGAGCGGCGCCAGCAGCACCCGTTCGCAGCCCGCCGCCATCATCGCGTCGAGCCGCTCGGGAATCGACGGCGCGCCGTAGCGCATCGCCCAGTCGACCCGCACGCCCCCGCTCATTCCCGCGCCCATCCGCGCCTGCATCGCCTCGGCCTGCTGGCGTGTAATCACCGCCAGCGGCGAGCCTTCATCGGTCCAGACCTTGGAATAGGCCGCGGCGCTTTTCTTGGGTCTTGTGGTGAGGATCAGCCCGCGCAGGATCGGTTGCCAGACCAGCGGCGGGATCTCGACCACCCTCCGGTCGGAGAGGAATTCGGCCAGATAGCGCTTCACCGATTTGGGATCGGGCGCTTCGGGCGTGCCGAGATTGACCAGCAGCACGCCGACCCCGCCCGAGCGGACGGGGGGATGGTCGTGCGGCAAGGTCTGGGGCTGCCAGGTCATAATCCCTCCGATAGCAGCGGCAGGCGGCGAAAGCGCACTCCCGTTGCAGCAAACAATGCATTGGCGATGGCGGGTGGCGCGACCGCCACACCGAGCTCGCCCGGATCGAACGGCTCGGCCTCGCTCCCGACCAGATCGAGCACGATTTCCGGCGCATCCGCAAGTGTGGGCAGGCCCAGATCGCCGAGCCGCGCGCCGACGGGCCGGCCGCCGCGAAAACTCACGCTCGATCCCGTCGCCAGCGAGAGGCCGAACAGCAGCCCGCCCTCGATCTGCTGGCGGGCGATGTCGAGATTCACGATCCGGCCGATATCCGCCACCGCGGACAGCCGCGAGACACGCACTCCGCCCTCGCCCAGCTGCGCCTGCGCCACGCAGGCGATCGATCCGCTGGCCGCGCCGTATTCCATCCGGATCAGCGCCAGCCCTTGCCGGCTGCCTTCGCCCCCGCCGTCCCATTCGCCCAGCTCGGTGGCGCGGCTCAACACTTCGGCCGAGCGTTCGTCGTGGCCGAGCATCGTCATCCGGTAGAGAAAAGGGTCGCGCATGGCTTCGCGCGCGAGCTCGTCGACGAAGCTTTCGGTCGCAAAGCCGGTGTAGACCGCCGAATTGCCGCGCAGCAGCCCCGTGGGCAGTTCGAGCGGGACGGGGACATGATCGACCGCGACATTGCCGATGGCGTAGGGCGGCACCGCGCCTTCGCAGGCCAGCGGATCGGGCTCGCCCCCGGCCCGCTCGATCGCCGCTTCGGGCGTGGCGTTGGCGAACAGCCGTTCGCCGAATTCGCGAACGGTGGCGGGCATGGCAAGCCGTGCCCGCCAAGCAATCGGGGTCCGCTCCTCGCCCGGCGAGAGCTGGGCCGTAAGCACCAGCGCAACCGGCGTGCGCGGCGGCAGGGCCTTGAACTCCTCCGCCCGAGGCCAGGTGAGCTGGACCGGCTTGCCGACCTCCTTCGCAATCTGCGCGATCTCGATCGCGTGCTGCTTTTCCAGCCGCGCATCGAAGCTGCCACCCGCGCCGAGCAGGTAGAGGACCACATCGCTTGTCGACAGGCCCGCCGCCTGGGCCGCGGCTTCGCGCGTAGCCTCGGGCGCCTGCGAGGCGATCCACAGTTCCAGCCTGCCATCGGCAAACCGCGCGGTGGCGCTGGCGGTCTCGATCGTTGCGTGCACCGCCGGCGCAAAATCGTAGCGCTGGACGAGATCGGGCCCGGTCAGCGTCGCATCCGGATCTCCGAAGCTCGCAATCCTCACGGCATCGCCGGTGCGGACACCCTGGTCCAGTGCTTCCTCGATCGCCTCGCTGTCGACCCCGCCCGGACCGCCGAAACGCAGCGCCAGCCGGTCGAGCGCGCGCTCCGCGCGCCACCAGCTGTCCGCCACCGCCGCGATCCAGCGTTTTGCCTTCACCAGTGCGACCAGCCCCATGCCGGCAGCATCCGCCTCGTCGAACCCGACGAGTTCGGGCAGACCCACCGGCCCGTGCCGGATGGAGGCATAGACCATGCCCGGCAGGCGGATATCGGCAGCGAACAGATAGGTGCCATCGACCTTGGCGGGCAGGTCGAGCCGCGGGAACTCGCCCGCTCCGGGAATCCCGCCCGCCAGCGGGCGCTCACCCGCAGGCTGGGGCCGCAGCGGCGGCGGGTCGGGCGGGGTCATAAGAGCGGCTTCCTCAGCCAGCTCGCCGAACCGCAGGCGTTTCTCGCCGTGGAGGATGAAGCCGTTCTCGGCCTCGCATTCCTCCCATGCGACGCCCCAGCGCTCGGCAGCGGCCATGGCGAGCATGGCGCGCGCCGCTGCGCCGGCTGCGCGGCAATCGGCCTCATAGGCGGCCAGGGTCGATCCCTCGGCGGTTGCGGCGAAATTTTTCGCCCGCGCGAAACGCTCGGCAAGATAGCTCTCCGGTTCGTCCGCCAGATCGGGCAGCACCGACCATAGAGGCGCCCATTTGGCGGCCAGCGGAACATTGGCCTGCGCACCGCTGGGAGGGACGGTGGCAACCGCGATCTGCCCCCAGGCGGCGCCCATTTCCTGCGCCACGATCTGCGGCAGCACGGTGGTGACCCCCTGCCCCATCTCGAGCTGGGGCACCGCCACCGTAACCACCCCGTCGGCGGCGACCGTCAGCCAGGCACCGAACAGATGCTCGCCCGCACCGGTCTGCAGGGAGGGCGAATAGCGGCGCGGCCAGGCCCACCACGCCACGAGCAAGCCCCCGCCCACCGCCGCTCCGGTGAGCAGCTGGCGGCGCGAGAGCGGGACTGCGTTCAGGCGGTCTCTGATAGCCAAGTTGCGAGCTTTGCGGCGATGGCGCGGAACGGTTCGGCAATCGCATCGTCGCCGGCCGCAGGCGGCAGGCCGGCATCGCTGCCCTGGCGGATCGCGAGATCGAGCGGGATGCGCCCGAGGAAGGGCAGTTCGAGCCGCTGCGCCGCGTCCTCGACCCCGCCGGCGCCGAAGGGATCGGAGATCTCGCCACAATGCGGGCAGGCATAGCCGGACATGTTCTCGACCAGCCCGATCACGGGCACGCCGGCCTGGTCGAACAATTGCCCGGCGCGCGCGGCATCGATCAGCGCGAGGTCCTGAGGGGTGGAGACCAGCACCGCGCCCGCGGGCTTGAACTTCTGCAGCATGGTCAGTTGGACATCGCCGGTGCCCGGCGGCAGATCGACCAGCAGCAGCTCGGCATCGCCCCAATGCGCGTCGATCAGCTGGGAGAGCGCATTGCCCGCCATCGGTCCGCGCCAGGCGATTGCCTGCCCCGGCTTGACCAGATGGCCTACCGATAACACCGGCACCCCGACCGCGCTTGCGACCGGGACGAGCTTGTCGTCGCGCGCTTCGGGGCGCTCGCCCTGATTGCCCATGATCATCGGTTGCGAGGGCCCATAGATATCGGCATCGACCAGCCCGACCTTGTGGCCCATGCGGTGGAGCGCGATGGCGAGATTGGCGGTGAGCGTGGACTTGCCCACCCCGCCCTTGCCCGAACCGACCGCGACGATCCGGCGCCGCTTGCGCTCGGCGGTAAGGATGACGCGAACATCGTCCACTTCGGCGGCGGAGCCGACCCCCTCGCGCACCGCGGCTTCCATTTCTTCGCGTTCTCGAGGGTCGAGACCGGCGACGTCGAGCACCGCCGTCGCGCGCCCGTCCTTCACCGTAGCCGAGGTCACGCGCTTGGCGATCGGGTCGGGGAGCGCAGCGGTTAATACATTATCGGCCATGCTCCGCGCCGTGTAGCATCAAAAAGCGCGCGACAACCCCTGTTTTTCCCGCAGAACGACCCTATAGATACTGCATGCGAATATTGGACGGTTTTGGAAAACGTATCGGGCTGGCCATGGCTGGCGGTCGCAACCCCTGGGGCAAGGGTTCCGGCGATAGTGGCGATGAGAGCGCCGGCGGTGGTGGCGATGAGCCGGCATCGGGCGATTCGGACAACAAGCCCGGCGACAAGGCGAAGGGACCCAAGAACCCCTGGCTGCCGCCCGGCTCCACCGGCAGCGGACCGCGCCGTTCCGCCAATATCGAGGATATCTTCAAGAACCGCGGGCCTGAAGGTCCGCGCCGCACCGGCGGGCCCGGCGGGCCCAACTTCCGCCTGCCGCAACGCCCCGGCGGCGGCAGCTGGCTGCCCTTCGCCATCATCGGCCTGGTCGCGATCGTGGTGCTGTCGAGCAGCGTCCATCTGGTCGAGGCGCAGGAAAAGGCCGTGGTCAAGACGCTCGGTAATTACACCCGCACGCTGGATCCCGGACTCAACTTCACCGCGCCCTTCCCGATCGAGAGCGTCGATATCGAAGACGTCCAGGGCGTTCGCGCTTTGCGCATCCCCGGCTCGAGCGAAAGCGCCAAGCTCATCCTGACGGGCGACCAGAACCTCGTCGATCTGAGCTACATCGTGCGCTGGAACATCAAGAGCCTGGAGAATTTCAAATTCTCGCTGGTCGAACCGATCGAGACGGTGGGCGAAGTGGCCGAGGCCGCGATGCGCGCCGAAGTCGCAGAGAAGACGCTCGACGAGACCTTTTCGGGTCAGGGGCGTGCCGAGATCGAACTGGACGTACGCCAGCGGATGCAGATCGCGCTCGACGCCTATAATTCGGGCATCCAGGTGCTCGGTGTCGAAATCGACAAGGCCGATCCTCCCGCCGAAGTGGTCGACGCATTCCGCGATGTTTCGGTCGCGGAGCAGAACGCCGACGCCTCGCGCAACCAGGCCCGCGGTTACGCCCAGCAGGTCCTCGCGCAGGCGCAGGGCGAGGCCGAGGCTTTCGACGAGGTCTACGAGGAATACCGCCTCGCTCCCGAAGTGACTCGCCGCCGGCTCTATTACGAAACCATGGAGCGGGTGCTCAGCCAGACCGATACGACCGTGGTCGAGAACGAAGGCGTCACCACCTATCTGCCGCTGCCCGAAGTGCGCCGCCGCAGCAATACGGCTGCGCCCACAGCGGCCGCACCGGCGCAGCCCGCCCAGCCGCAGGGAGAGAGCCAGTGACCGTGAACAATATCTGGGAAAACTATCGCGGCCTGGTGATCGCACTGGCCGTGTTGATCGTGCTGTTCTTCACCAGCGTCTATATCGTGCCCGAGGAAGAGCAGGCGGTGGTGATCCGCACCGGCGAGCCGATCGGTGTGGTCAACACCCCGGACGGCGAGACCAACGCCGGGCTCTATTTCAAGGTGCCCTTTATCGATTCGGTTCGCCGCGTCGAAAAGCGCGTTCTCGATCTCGAGATGTCCGACGAGGAAGTGCTGTCGAACGATCAGCAACGCCTGCTGGTCAATGCCTATGCGCGGTTCCGGATTTTCGACCCGGTTCGCATGGTCGAACGCGCCGGCACCACCGAGGGCGTGCGCCTTGCGCTCGAACCGATCCTCAATTCGGTGCTGCGCCAGGAACTCGGCCGCCGCACCTTCCAGAACATGCTGACCGCCGAGCGTGGCAGTGCCCTGGCGAATGTGCGTGCCAATCTCGACCGCCAGGCCCGCCAATACGGGGCCGAGGTGATCGACGTGAAGATCAAGCGCACCGACCTGCCCGATGGCGCGCCGCTCAATTCCGCCTTCCGCCGGATGGAATCGGATCGCGAACGCGAAGCGCGCACGATCCGCGCGCAGGGCGAGCGCGATGCGCGCATCATCCGCGCCGAGGCGGATGCGGATTCGGCGCGGATCTACGCCGACAGCTTCGGCAAGGATCCTTCGTTCTACGATTTCTACCGCGCCATGCAGAGCTACGACACCACCTTCTCCGCCCAGAACGGCAACCAGAGCAGCATCATCCTGTCTCCCGACAACGAGTATCTCCGGCAGTTCCGCGGACAGCGTTGATCGTTCGTCGAGCGGAACCATTGGCGTTCAATGGCGGTTCAGCGAATACCGGTTGAAACGAGCCGAGCCCCTATAAAGGCGCCTTCCAGCACCGGCCATCCGGCAGCTTGCGCGCCTCATGCAAAGGAACGAGAGGACGTGAAACCAGTGCGATATGCCTATGGATTGACGAGTGTGTTGTTGGTCGGCGGTGCCGCCGTGTCGCTGGCGACCGGCTACCCTGCGGGTGCCCAGGTGGCGCAGAACGACGACATGCAGATCTCGCGGGCGGTACCGCGCGCCGGCGCGCCCGAAAGCTTCGCCGACCTGACCGCGCAATTGCAGCCGGCGGTGGTCAATATTTCCACCCGCCAGCGGGTCGAGGTGCGCAGTTCCAACCCGTTTAGCGGTACGCCCTTCGAAGGCCTGTTCAACCGACGCCAGGGCCAGCAGGAAGAAGAGCCCCAGTTCCGCGAAGGCCAGTCGCTGGGTTCGGGCTTCTTCATCTCGGCCGATGGCTATGTGGTGACCAACAACCATGTCGTCAGCAATGCCGGCCGGGGCACCGTGGAAGAAATCACCGTCACCATGCCCGACGGCACCGAATACGAGGCCGAACTGGTCGGCACCGATGTCGAATCCGACCTCGCAGTGCTCAAGGTCAGCCGCAGCGATCCCTTCCCCTTCGTGCGCTTCGGCGATTCCAGCCAGGCGCGGCCGGGCGACTGGGTGGTCGCGATCGGCAATCCCTTCGGGCTGGGCGGCACAGTCACCAGCGGCATCGTCTCGGCGGTGCTCCGCAACACCGGAATGGGCGGCGCCTACGATCGCTACATCCAGACCGACGCCGCCATCAACCGCGGCAATTCGGGCGGTCCGCTGTTCGACATGCAGGGCAATGTGATCGGCATCAACAATGCGATCTTCTCGCCCACCGGCGGCAGCGTCGGGATCGGCTTTGCCATCCCGGCGGAAATCGCCGCGCCGATCGTCGAACAATTACGCCGCGGCGAAGCGATCGAACGCGGCTATCTCGGGATCAGCATCCAGCCGGTGACCGACGACCTAGCCGCTTCGCTCGGCATCGAGCGCAATCGCGGCGAAATCGTCCAGTCGGTCCAGGCGGGCGAAGGCGCCGAGAAGGCTGGGATCCGTCCCGGCGACATCGTCATCAGCGTCGACGGCGAGCCGGTCACGCCCGAACAGTCGCTGTCCTTCCTGGTCGCGAATATCGCGCCCGGCGAGACGATCCCGGTCGAGCTGATCCGCAATGGCAAGCGCGAGCGGGTCAATGTCTCCGTCGGTCGCCGGCCGAGCGCGGAAGAGCTGGCCCGCCAGCAGATGTTCGATCCCGAAGCCGAAGAGGAAGAGATGCTCGAAAGCCCGGACGACGGGCTGATCGAGCAGCGTCTCGGCGTCCAGGTCGTACCGCTCAATCCGCAGATCGCCCGCCAGCTCGGCGCCTCTGCGGATACGCAGGGCCTCGCAGTGGGCGCGGTCGATTCCAATTCGGACGCGGCGCGCAAGGGTCTCCAGCGCGGCGACATCATCCTGAGCGCGAATTATCGCGAGGTGGCGGATATCGCCGGGCTCGAAGCCGTGATCGCCCAAGCCGATGCCGAGGAGCGCAACGCATTGCTGCTGCGCGTGCAGCGGCGCGGACGCCCACCGACCTACCTGCCGGTTCGTTTGCGCTGACCGCAGCGGGCCGAACCTCCCGCGTGGAGGCTATCGGGTGAATTGAAAGGGGAGTGCCACCACGAGGTGGCGCTCCCCCTTTTCGTTGGGATCAGTATTCGACCGGCGGCAGGCTCTGCGGGCGAGGCTGGCGCTGCTGCTGCCGCGGTGGTGGCGGCGGTTCCGCGCCCTCGCCCGTAGCGCGGCGGAGGAAATCATCGCTCGCCGCCGGCGGGGCCTCGGGAGCGGGCTCGCCCGAGCCGGGTTGCCCGCCCGGGCGGCGCGGCGGCTGACCCGGCTGGCGCGGTCGGTCGCCCTCGCCCGCACCCGGACCCACGCCCGGCTGTTCGGGATAGGGGAAGTAATCGTCGCCTTCGTCCTGCGGCCGTCCCGGCTCGATCAGATTGCCCTGCTCGTCGATGAAATAATAGTCGTCGGGATCGCCGAACATCTGCTCGTCGTCGGGCTCGAGTTGCCACTCGGGCAGTTGCAGATCGGTGTCGAATTCCTCGACAGGGCGATCCTTGACCGCGTAGCGCATATAGGCGGCGAAGGCCTGCGCCGGCGCGCGTCCGCCCTGCAGGCTGGCGACGCGGGCATTGTCGTCGCGCCCCATCCACACCCCGGTGGTGATGCCGCTCGAGAAGCCGACGAAATAGCCGTCCTTGTTGGAATTGGTGGTGCCGGTCTTGCCCGCCACCGGACGCCCGATCTGCGCCGCGCGGCCAGTGCCGGTGTTGACCGCGGCCTGCAGCAGGTCGGTGATCCCCGCGGCGACGTGGTCGGGCACCAGCTGCACCTCGCGCGCGCGTTCGTGCTGATAGAGCAGTTCACCGTCGCCAGTGGTCACCTTGAGGATGCCGTAGGGCTCGACCGACTGACCGCCCGCCGCCACGGCGGCGAAGGCGCGGGTCATGTCGATCAGCCGCACCTCGGAAGAGCCCAGCACCATCGAGGGATAGGTCGAGACCGGCGTGGTGATGCCAAAGCGCCGCGCCATGCTGGCAACCGTGCCGAAGCCGACTTCGTTGCCGAGCTGCGCGGCGACCGTGTTCTTCGAGTAGGCGAAGGCGGTGCGCAGGTCGATCGGCCCGGCATAACTGCCGCCCGAATTGCGCGGGCTCCAGCCATCGATCGTCACCGGCCCGTCGACCAACCGGTCTTCGGGCGTATAACCCGCCTCGAGCGCGGCGAGATAGACGAACAGCTTCCACGACGAACCGGGCTGGCGCATCGCATCGGTGGCGCGGTTGTAATTGGTCTGGACGTAGTCGGTCCCGCCAACCAGCGCGAGCACCGCCCCGTCGCGATCGAGGCTGACCAGCGCGCCCTGCGCACCCTCGGGGGTGTTGGCCTTGATCGAGGCGGTGGCGGCGCGCTGCATCCCGGTGTCGAGCGTGGTCCAGACCTCGATCGGTTCGAAGGTCTCGGGCAGCAGCAGATCGAGCTGGGGCAGCGCCCAGTCGGTGAAATAGCGCACCGAATTCTGCCCGGTTTCCTCTTTCAGATTGACCGCCGAGACATCGACCGAGGCCTGGCTGGCGCTGATCCGGCCCTGCTCGCGCATCAGCCGCAGCACCACGCTGGCGCGGGCCACGGCGGCGTTGACGTCGGCGGTCGGGGAATAGCGGCTGGGCGCTTTGACCAGCCCGGCGATGATCGCCGCTTCGGCGGTCGAGAGTTCGGTCGCGGGATGACTGAAGAACTTGCGCGAAGCCGAATCCACGCCATAGGCGCCGCCGCCGAAATAGACCTTGTTGAGATAGAGTTCGAGGATCTGTTCCTTGCTGAACTTGGTCTCCAGCGCCAGCGCCAGCACGCCTTCGCGCAGCTTGCGATCGATGGTGCGGTTGGAATTGAGAAACACGTTGCGCGCGAGCTGCTGGGTGATGGTCGAGGTCGCCGCGACGCGCCCGTCGCCGCTCGCCGCTACCCAGAGCGCGCGTGCCAGGCCGATTGGATCGACCCCGAAATGCGACTGGAAGCGCCGGTCCTCGACCGAGATCATCGCATCCTTCATGACTTGCGGGATTTCTTCCGCGCTCAGCCACTGGCCATAGCTCGGCCCGAGCTCGACGATCTCGCTGCCGTCGCGCGCGCGCACCACGATGGTCTGCCCGACCTGCGTCGCCTGAAGCTGATAGAAGGAAGGCAGCGAACGCGCCGCAAAGGCCACCGCCAGCCCGACGAACAGCAGGCCCAGCAGCGCCAGCGCCAGACCCCAGAGGATCAGCCGGCGCAGCCACAGCCGCCAGCCGCGGCGCCCGCGCTGTTCACTGGCGCTGCGTTTGCCAGCCTGGGCCTTGCCCGCGCTGCGGCGGCTGCCCCGCTGGTTGATATCGTTCTGTTTGCGTCCCGCCAATTCACGTCACCCGATCACTGATGCGGGGGTTGCATAGGGCAGTTGTAACCATGCGTGAACGGGGAACCGCCGCGCCATCCCCCGGCGCTCCTGCAGCAGGTCAGGCCGCGTCGTCCTCGGGCTCGAAATCGAGCGCCGCGCTGTTGATGCAATAGCGCAGGCCGGTCTCGCCCGGTCCGTCCGGGAAAACATGGCCCAGATGCCCTTCGCATTTCGAACAGACCACTTCGGTGCGCACCATGCCCATGCTGACATCGCGGTTCTCATCGACGACATCTTCGTCGGCCGGCGCGGTAAAGCTGGGCCAGCCCGAGCCGCTGTCGTATTTGTGCGTGCTGTCGAAGACGCGCTGCCCGCAGGCCGCGCAGAGATATTCGCCTGCCTGCTTGTTCTTGTCGTATTTGCCGGTGAAGGCCCGCTCCGTGCCGCCTTCGCGCAGCACATGATATTGTTCGGGGGTCAGCTTCTCGCGCCATTGCGCATCGGGGATTGCGAGCTTGTCGGTCATAGGGGGTCTCCTTCACGCCCGATATGGTGAGGAAGCCTGCAAGTTCCACTCAAACATCGACCAGCGCGTAATGCGCCGGGGGATGGATGCCTTCCATCTTCTCGTTGAGCAGCGGGCGGAAGCTGGGGCGGCTCTTGACCACCGAATACCAGCCGCGCGTCTGTTCGTGGCCCGACCAGTCGATCCCGCCGAGATAATCCGCCACCGATAGCTGCGCCGCGGCCGCGAGATCGGCGAGGCTCATGGTCGAACCCGCGATCCAGCTGCGCGTGTCGACCAGCCAGTCGATATAGTCGAGATGGCCGTGCGCCAGCTTCATCGCCTCGCGCAGCACCCGTCCGTCGGGGGGCTGGCGCAGCACCAGTCGCTTGTGGACCTTTTCGTGGAACAGCGGTCCGATCACGTCGCCGAAGAAATTTTCGTCCATCAGCGCGATCAGCCGGCGGATTTCGGCTCGGTAAATCGCGGTTCCGCCGAGCAGCGGGCTGCGCTCCACCGTCTCGTCGAGATATTCGCAGATCGCGCGGCTGTCGCTGATCGCGAGATTGCGCGCCGGATCGTGGAGCACGGGAACGCGCCCCGCGGCGTTGAGCGCCAGCAGCTCGTCGCTCGCCTCCCAGGGCAGCTGGCGGACGAGCTCGTAGGCGACGCTCTTCTCCCCCAGCACGAGGCGAACCTTGCGGCTGAAGGGACACAGAGGGAATTGGTGCAATTGCCACATGGTGGGGGAAGTCCATGGAGCATGGGGCGGGCGAATGCCAGCCTTGCTGGCGCAACTTTACGCTGCGGATCAGCGCGTTGGCGAGCGGATTTCGGGAGGCATCGCGGTTTCGAGCTGTTCGGCCATGTCGCGAAGCGCCGGAAGCAGCGCAGCGAGACTGCCCGAGAGACCCGCCATACTGTCCATGGCCTGCGGCAGGCGGTCCTGGATGGTCCGGGAAAGATCGTCGCTGCGCGGCGCCATCCGGCGCAGGGTCAGGTCGGGATCGACGCGACCCGCGGGCTCGCCCGCCGCCTCGGCGAGCGGCTCCACGATCGGAGCGAGCGGAATGTCTAGCACGATTTCGGCCAGCGCCGCGAGCGTGGCAGCAAGCTGCGCCTGGCGCACGGGATCGGACAGGCTCTGCGCCATGCGATCGAGCGCCTCGGTCTCTTCGACCGGCGCGTAGTCAACATCCTGCGCGAGCGCGGGCGCAGCCAGGCAGGCGAGCGGGACCGCGGTGGTGGCGAGGATGATGCGACGCATGCGAATCGTAACCTTTTCAGAAGAATGAGAAGGGTGTTTTGCCGCCCGGGCCCTGAACCCTCGCTGACGCCCCGCTGCCCCGTCGCTGACCGCGCTAGAGACCCGAAGCCTCGAGCAGCATAAGGCACGGCGGCATGGCGCGGTCGAGCGCGCCTTCTTCCCGTGCCAGCCGCCCCGCTTCTGCGGACAGCAAACGCGCCACGCCGTCGCGATCAAGCCCGGTCTCGTCGATCAACCGGGCGGCGGTTCGCACGAAGAACTCGCGGCCGCGCTCGCCCAGCGCCGGATATTCCAGCGCCTCGGCATCGCCGGGTGACTGCGCCTGGGCCTGCGCCACCAGCGCAAAGGCGGCGGCGCAGCGCACCCCGCTCTGCTGTTCGAGCGAGAGCGCCGGAGCAGGGGCCGGTGTCGGTGCTGGAGCTTGAGCCGTTGCGGACTGAAGCGCGAGCAGGAGCGTTGCGGAAAGGAGAGCTGTCATGCGACCGGTGGTAGCCGCCGCAGCCTGAACCGCAAGCTACCGGCTTGCGAGCGCGGCCCCCCTCGCCTAGGCCTCGGCGCGACCGACTACTGGAGAACCCCCCTATGAAGACCCGCGCCGCCGTCGCTTTCGAAGCCAAGCAGCCGCTCGAAGTGGTCGAACTCGACCTGGAGGGGCCCAAGGCGGGCGAGGTGTTGGTCGAAATCAAGGCGAGCGGAATCTGCCACACCGATGCCTACACGCTCGACGGGCTGGATTCCGAAGGGCTGTTTCCCTCGATCCTCGGCCACGAAGGCGCCGGGATCGTCCGCGAGGTCGGCGCCGGGGTGACCAGCGTCAAGGAAGGCGATCACGTCATCCCGCTCTACACCCCCGAATGCCGCCAGTGCAAAATGTGCCTCTCGGGCAAGACCAATCTGTGCAGCGCGATCCGCGAGACGCAGGGCAAGGGGCTGATGCCCGACGGGACCAGCCGCTTTTCCTACAAGGGGCAGACCATCCATCACTACATGGGTTGCTCGACCTTCTCGAACTTCACCGTGCTGCCCGAGATCGCGGTGGCCAAGATCCGCGACGACGCGCCGTTCCACACCAGCTGCTACATCGGCTGCGGGGTCACCACCGGCGTGGGCGCAGTGATCAACACCGCCGATGTCCGCCCGGGCGACAATGTCGTGGTGTTCGGGCTGGGCGGGATCGGGCTCAACGTTATCCAGGGCGCACGGATGGCCGGCGCGGACCGGATCGTCGGGGTCGACATCAATTCCGACAAGAAGACCTATGGCGAACATTTCGGGATGACCGATTTCGTCAATCCCAAGGAAGTCGGCGATGTCGTCGCGCATCTGATCGCAATGCTCGATGGCGGCGCAGATTACAGCTTCGACTGCACCGGCAATACCGATGTCATGCGCCAGGCATTGGAATGCTGCCACAAGGGCTGGGGCACCAGCATCATCATCGGCGTGGCCGAAGCAGGGAAGACCATCGAGACCCGCCCCTTCCAGCTCGTCACCGGGCGCAACTGGCGCGGCAGCGCCTTCGGCGGGGCCAAGGGCCGCACCGATGTGCCCAAGATCGTCGACTGGTACATGGATGGCAAGATTCAGATCGATCCGATGATCACCCATGTCCTCAAGCTCGACGAGATCAACAAGGGCTTCGACCTCATGCATGCGGGCGAAAGCATCCGCAGCGTGGTGGTCTACGACTGAGCCCGACCCCTTCACCAACGACACGACAACAAACCAGGAGAGACGACACATGTTCAGCCACGTCATGCTCGGCGCCGACGATATCGACGCCTCGAAGAAATTCTACGACGCCTGCTTCGCCGCTCTTGGCGGCAAGGAAGGCAAGCTCGACCCCAAGGGCCGGGTAATGTATTTCCACAATGGCGGGATCTTCCTGCTGTCGAAGCCGATCGACGGCGGCAAGGCCTGCGGTGCCAATGGCGGCACGATCGGCTTCGCGGTCGAAAGCGAGGAACAGGGTCATGCCTGGCACGCCGCGGGCGTCGCCAATGGCGGCACCGCGATCGAGGATCCGCCGGGCATCCGCGAGAGCGAGATCGGCAATATGTATCTGGCCTATCTGCGCGATCCGGCGGGCAACAAGGTCTGCGTCATGAAGCGCATGGGCTGATGAATCAGAAAACCGACGATACCGCACTCGAGACGGTCTCCGAGGCCAAAGCATTCGGCGGGGTGCAGGGGGTTTACTCCCATGCCTCCGCCGAAACCGGCACCGAGATGACCTTCGCGGTCTATCTTCCTCCGCAGGCCGAGAGCCTTGCGGAGGGGGAGACGCTGCCGGTGCTGTACTATCTCTCGGGGCTGACCTGCACCCACGCCAATGTCACCGAGAAGGGCGAATACCGCGCGGCCTGCGCCGAGCAGGGCATCGTCTTCGTCGCGCCCGACACCTCGCCGCGCGGCGAGGATGTGCCCGATGGCGATGGCGAATACGACTTCGGCCTGGGTGCGGGCTTCTATGTCGATGCGACGCAGGCACCCTATGACGAACACTATCGGATGCGCGCCTATGTCGAGCGCGAACTGCCCGCGCTGGTGGAGGCGAATTTCCCCGTCGACCCTGCACGGCAATCGATCATGGGTCATTCGATGGGCGGCCACGGCGCGCTTACCGTGGGTCTGCGCAACCCCGACCGCTTCCGCTCGATCAGCGCCTTCAGCCCGATCGTCGCGCCGAGCCAAGTGCCCTGGGGCGAGAAGGCGCTGGGTCGCTATCTCGGCGAGGGTCGCAAGACGTGGCGCGAATATGATGCAGTTGCGCTGATCGAGGATGGCGCGCGCGCCGAGCATCTGCTGGTCGACCAGGGCATGGCCGACGATTTCCTCGTCGAACAGCTCCAGACACACCGGCTGGCCGAGGCCTGCAAGGCGGCGGGAATGGAACCGACGATCCGCCTGCAGGAGGGCTACGACCACTCTTATTTCTTCATCTCGACCTTCATGGCCGAGCATGTCCGCTGGCATGCGGAGCGCTTGAAGGCCTAGTTGGCGCTCATTTGCCCAGCGCTCTCATTTGAACGCACAGCGCGCGGCGGAGCCGGTCACCACCGCCATCGCCTCGGGGTCGTTCCATTCGCGGACATGGGAGACGAGACGAGCGACGGTCAGCCTACTGTCCGTGTCGCGCACCGCACTGGCGAACCGCGAAATCCGCCGGATCTGTCCAATGGAGAGTTCCTCGGCCCAGATATCGGCCATGCAGGTGGCGATCCGGAGCGGCACCCCGGCCTCGGCCAGCCCCGCCTCGACTCGCTGCTCGGCCACCGTCGCGCAGGCGGCGGCCAGCGGGAGCAGCGCACAACTGGCGACGAGGGCACGGGTTCTGGATGGCATCGCGGTTCCTTTGCTGCAGCCTGATCCACACCAACGCTGAGGCTCGGCGATCGGTTCTCCGGAATCCATGCGCTGCGGCAAAGTCGGGTAGTGGCGAACCGTCCGGGATCTCGTGCTTGGGCGACCAAGTAATTGCAACCACCTGCATGCATCATCACATTTCTCTTGCAATCGCCGCAACCGGGTTCATTCCCGTTGTCTTGGGGTTCAAACAGGGGATAGAACCGTGAACACATTGCTCAGAATGGCGGCGCCCGCCGCATTGCTCTTCGTCGCAACGCCGGCCTATTCGGTCGGCATTCAGGACTTCGATCTGGTCAACGCGACCGGCTATACGATCGCCGAGGTCTATGTCGCCCCCACTTCCAGCAACAACTGGGAAGAAGATGTCATGGGCCGCGACCTGCTCGAGAACGGCGAAACGGTGAGTATCGAATTCGCGCCACGGCAGAAGGAATGCAATTACGATATCAAGGTCGTTTGGGACGACGGCGACGAAGCTTTCTGGAAGGGCTTCGATCTGTGCACCGTTTCTCGAGTTACGCTGCATTGGGACAATGGCCGGGCTTGGGCCGAATACGAATAGGCGCGACATCACATGCCCGGGATCAAATGCCCGGGGGATAATTGCCTAACGGCTCGCCGAATTGCGACTATTGTCTTTCCGCTTTATCGATCGCTTTCGAAATTCGATTGGGGGACGCCGATGTCGAGAATGGTCTGGGTCCTACCCTGTCTGGTCCTCGCAGCCTCGCCCGCAAGCGCCGAGCCTGCACCGGCGACCCCCGTCTTTCTTCCTGCCCAGGAGGCGCAGCCCGACTAGACTGCGCAGGGCTCCGGGCAAGTCATCATCGTCCAGGGGGAGACCGAACGCCGAGAGGTCATAGTCGGCTCGAGGGTTCCGACGCGACAGCTTATCCAGGACGGACCGATCGCGACCAGCACCGGCGTGGCCGGTCTGGTGCCGGGATCGGGAATGGACCCTTTCGTGGGCGGAACGCGGACGGTGCGGACGAAGGGCTGTGTCAGCTCGGTCGAAGCCATCCGCAAACCGGTCGCCTGCCTGATCGTCCGCGCCGACGAGGCGCTGGCGGACGGCGATCCCCGACTGGGCGCGGGCCTGCTGCGTACGATAATCGACGACGACAGCTTCAATGCGCAAGAGCGGTTGGCCGCGGCACAGCGGCTTTATGCCATCGGAAACCATGTCCAGGATGTCGATCTGCGCGAACAGGCGCTGGCCCAGATGCTCGAAACCGGACTGCTGGCCGAGCGTGACGCCATTGCCGCCCACCGCAGCCTGGCCGCGATCGCAATCGCCAGAAGCGAGCCTGCCCTCGCCATCGCCCGGCTTGACGGCCTGTTGCGTATCACCCCGGGCAGGGCACAGGACTGGGTTAATCTGGCGGTCCTGCAACGGGCGGCAGGCGAACCCGCAAGCCGCGCGTCGATGCAACGGGCGATCGAATTGCAGCTGGCTTCGGGCCGCCCGGTCGCTCCCGGCTGGCAGAGCTTCGTCGACAATTGACCACCCGCATCGCCACCTGCCGCTGCAGCGATCTCACGGCCAATTGCGCGGGCGAACCGGTGCGCGTTTCAGTGTGTCATTGCCTCGATTGCCAGCGACGCAGCGGAAGCGCCTTCGCCTTCCAGGCGCGCTGGCCCGAGGCGCAGGTCGCGATCTCGGGGGCGTGGAGCGAATGGTCGCACACCGGGGAAACCGGCAACCGCGCCATTTTCCGCTTCTGCCCGCGCTGCGGCGTGACGATCGCCTACACCAGCGAGGGTCTGCCGGGGCTGATCGCTATCCCGGTCGGCACCCTTGCAGACCCGTCATTTCCGTCGCCGGAATATTCGGTCTGGGAAGGGCGCAAACATCGCTGGGTTGCGGTGATCGGCGACGGGATCGACCATTTCGACTAGCCGGGCTCCTGCGCCCCCGCCCGCCAAAGCTTCGTCGCGCTTTGGTTCGCCAGGCCTCAGGCCTTGCGCCCAAGATAGATCAGATTGAAGGCCGGTTTGTCGCGATAGGGGGTGTAAAATTCGACGCGCTCGACCCGTACCTCGGTGAAGCACTGGCGCATCGCCTCGAGGAACACCGGATCCTCGGCATCGGTCGACCAAAGCGCGAAAATGCCCGCGGGCGCGAGCCGGCCGCTCACCGCCTCCAGCGCCTCGACGCTGTAGAAATCGACACTCGCCGGATCGATGAAATGGGTGGTCGAATGGTCGATGTCGATCAGGATCGCATCGTGCAGGCGGTCGGGTTGGTCGGGAAAGAAGCCCGTCGCTGACCGCGCAAGCTCGAAGAAGTCCCCCTGTACCAGTTCGCAGCGCGGGTTGCCGGCGATGGCCTCGCCCAGCGGGAGCAGATGCTCGCGGTGCCATTCGATCACTTCGGGAATGAGTTCGACCACGCTCAGCGCGCCGACCCGCGGGTCGCGCAAGGCGGCTTCGGCGGTGTAGCCTAGGCCCAGTCCCCCGATCACGACATCGAGCCGCTTGCCCTGCGTCATCGGCAAGGCGAGGTCGGCCAGCGCGATCTCGCCTTCGACGAAGCGGCTCGACATCAGATAGCCGTCGTTTAGCTTGATCTCCCAGATGTCCTCGCCCTCCGCGCTCAACCGGCGGCGACGCAGCGACAGCTCCCCGATAGGGGTCTGGCGAAAGGCGATTTCCTCGAACAGCAGCATGGCAAGTTGTTAGAAGGGAATCCCCCCTGCCGCCAGTTCCTTGCGCGCGCAGCTGACCGACTGGCAGCGACCCCCGTCAGCTTCCGCCGCTCACCTCGAAAACCGCGTATTCGGCCCGCCAGTTGGCGCCAGCCGGGCCCAGTTCGCGGGCATCGGTGAAAAACCAGCGACGTTCGATCGCCAGCCCCAGCTCCTGCGCGAGCGCCTCGAAATCATGGACCGTCACATGATGGATGTTCTGCGTCGCGTACCAGCTCACCGGCAGGTGGCGCGTCACCGGCATCCGGCCGTGGCGCAGCAGCGCCCAGCGCATCCGCCAATAGGCGAAATTGGGAAAGCTGACGAAGGCGCGGCGTCCGGCGCGGACCAGCTCGGACAGCATCAGATCGGGCCGCTCGGCGGTTTGCAGCGTCTGACTGAGCACGGCGTAATCGAAGCCGCGATCGGGATAATCGACCAGATCGCGGTCGGCATCGCCCTGCACCACGCTGAGCCCGCGCGCGACGCAGGTCTCCACCAGCGCGCCGTCGATCTCGATCCCGCGGACATCGCAGCCCTTGCCCAGCAGCGCGGCCATCAGCGCACCATCGCCGCAGCCGACGTCGAGCACCCGGGTGTCCGGTTCGATATGCGCAGCGATCACCGCGAGATCGGCGCGAAGGTCGGAAGAGGGGCTGGGAGCGGAGTTCATTCGAGGAACCCTCTCACCACCCGGTCGAGTGCGGGAACGTCGAGCAGGAAACTGTCATGCCCGAAAGGTGCGGACAATTCGACGAAGCTGACCGGCGCGCCCGCCGCGTTGAGCGCATGGACGACATGCCGGCTTTCTGCGGTGGGATAGAGCCAGTCGCTGTCGAAGCTGACAAGGCAGAACCGTGCATCGGTCCCGGCGAAAGCCTGGGCAAGCTTGCCACCATGCTCTTCGCCGAGATCGAAATAGTCCATCGCCCGGGTGATATAGAGATAGCTGTTGGCATCGAAACGCTTGGTGAAGCCGCTGCCCTGATAGCGCAGATAGCTCTCGACCTGGAAATCGGCGTCGAAGCCGAAGGTCTTCTCGGTGCGGTCCTGCAGGCGACGACCGAATTTCTCGGTCAGCCCGTCTTCGGAGAGATAGGTGATGTGCGCCGCCATCCGCGCCACCGCAAGACCCGCTGCGGGGCGCTCCTCATGCCCGTAATAATTGCCGTCGCGCCAATTGGGATCGGCCATGATTGCCTGCCGCCCGACCTCGTGGAACGCGATGTTCTGCGCCGAATGCCGCGCGGTGGTGGCGATGGCGAGCACCCGCGCGGCGCGCTCGGGCCAATTGGCGGCAAGGCTGAGCGCCTGCATCCCGCCCATCGAGCCGCCGACCACCGCGTGCAGCCGCTCGATCCCTAGCGTGTCGAGCAGGCCGACCAGCCCGCGGACCATGTCGCGGATGGTGATCACCGGGAAGCGCATGGCATAGGGTTCGCCATCGGGCGCAAGGCTGGCGGGGCCGGTCGAGCCCATGCAACTGCCGATCACATTGGCGCAGATGACATGATAGCGGTCGGTATCGATCGGCTTGCCCGGCCCGACCATCCGCGCCCACCAGCCCGGCTTGCCCGTGACCGGATGCGCGCTGGCGACGAACTGGTCGCCGGTCAGCGCGTGGCACAGCAGGATGGCGTTGGAACGGTCGGGCGCCAGCGTGCCATAGGTCTCGTAGGCGACGGTCACATCCGTCAGAACGCCGCCGCCATCGAGAGCGAGCGGCACCTGCAGGGTCGAGGAGCGATAGGTTTCGGTCACCGGCCTCCCTTATCGCCCGGAGTCGCGCTTGTCGAAGCCGCGAAAAGCTTTAATGCGCCCAAGCTGAAATGACCGAAGCCAATCCCGCCTCCAGCCCCACAGCAAAACCCTGGATCCAGGCGATCCACGCCTATGTCCCCGGCCGGGCGACCGGTGCGGATGGACGCGAGCTGATCAAGCTCTCGGCCAATGAGAACCCGCTGGGTTGCAGCCCCGCGGCTGTCGACGCCATGGCAGCGGTCAGCTCCGGGGCGCGCTATCCGGATCCCGACGCGGCGGAGCTTCGCGCAGCCATCGGCGGACTGCACGGCATCGACCCTGAGCGCATCGTCTGCGGCACGGGTTCGGACGAACTGCTCAATCTCGCCGCGCAGGGTTATGCCGGGCGAGACGACGAGGTGCTTTTCTCCCGCTACAGCTTCTCGGTCTACGACATCGCCGCGCGGCGCTGCGGCGCCACCCCGGTCGAGGCGCCCGACCGCGACTATGGTACGGATGTCGATGCGCTGCTCGCGGGGGTGACGCCCGCCACCCGCGTGGTCTTTGTCGCCAATCCCAACAACCCCACCGGCACCTGCCTGCCCGCCGCCGAAGTGGCGCGGCTGCATGACGGGCTACCGCGCGACGTGCTGTTCGTGCTCGACCAGGCCTATGCCGAATATCTGCAGGCCGAAGAGGACGATGGCGGGCTGGAGCTGGCGGCGGCGCATGACAATGTGCTGGTCACCAGGACCTTTTCGAAAATCTACGGGCTGGCGGGCGAGCGGATCGGCTGGGCAACCGGCTCGCCGGGGCTGATCGCCACGCTCAACCGCATCCGCGGGCCGTTCAACGTAACCGTCAGCGGCCAGGTCGCGGCGCGCGCGGCGGTCAGCGACCAGCAATTCGTCGACCGCTCGCGCGCCGCGAATGCCGCCGGTCTGGCGCGCTTTACCGAAGCGGTCGAAGCGCTGGGCAATCGCGGCCTGCGCGCGGTGCCGAGCAAGGCCAATTTTCTGCTGGTGCTGTTCGAAGGCGCGCTGACCGCAGAGCGGGCTTTGCCGGCGCTGGCCGAGGCTGGGTACGCGGTGCGCCATCTGCCTGGACAGGGCCTGCCCCAGGCGCTGCGGATCACCATCGGCAGCGACGAGGACATGGACATGATTGCCGCGGTGCTGCGTCGCGAGGCCGAAGCCGCGGCCTAGGAATTGAGCGCGTTGATCGCATCGAGCACGCGCGCTTCGACGTCCTGCCGATCGAGACCCGGCGGAATCGCCTCGCCGAAGCGATAGGTGATCCGCCCGGGCAATTTGAGACCGCGATGATAGAGCGGACCGCTGTCCACCGCGACCGGTATCACCGTCAGGCCAAGCGCCTTGTACAAACCCGCGAACCCCGCCTGCAGCCCTCGCCGCTCGCCATGCGGCACCCTGGTACCCTCGGGAAAAATCACCAGCGGCCGCCCGCTCGCCGCCATTCGCTTCGCCTCTCGGATCATCCCGATCAGCGCCCGTGCACCGGCCCCGCGGGCCACGGGAATGAGCCCGTAGGCGCGCCCCGCGCGGCCCCAGCCGACGATCTTGAACAGCTCTTCCTTGGCGAACACCGCAGGCAACGGAAACAGCTTGGGGGTGTCGATCGCCTCGAAGAAGCTCTCGTGCTTGACCGCGTAGAGAACAGGTTCGGTGGGCGCCTCGCCTTCGATCACCACCTCGCAACCCAGCAGGTGGACCACGCACCAGCGGTGCCATGCGCTCCAGGCGTGAACGAGCTTGCGGAACAGTTCGTGGCTGAACGGCAGCGCCAGCAGCGTGCCGCTCGTCACCACGATCGAGCCGAGGTAGAAGGCCAGGTAGAAGGCGATGTTGCGCAGCAGCAGCATGGTCCGGCCCCTCAGGCGGGCATGCCCTGAGAAACCGACGATGCCAGCAGCTTGTTGTATTCGAGGAACAATTGCTGGAGATCGGGGCTGGAAGGCACCGCGTCCTCGTAGATCACGACATTATCGGGGATCGCACCGCGGATCTCGCCCGAGGCGCGGCGCATGTGCCAATCGGTGGTGACGAGGCGCAGGCTCTCGACCTCGTTCTCGGTGACCCATTGCGCGACTTCGCCGGCGTTGGAGCGGGTATCCACCGCCAGAAAGCCGAGCGTGACGCAGCATTCCATTTCCCGTCCGGTTACGTCGAACTCGGTGGCGAATTCCTGCGGTTTGACCTCGGGGTCGACGCCCGAGACGAACATCTGTCGCGCCTTGCCCGCGCGGACTACATCCAGCCCGCGCGCGATCCGGCCCGACCCGCCTGTCGGCACCACCACCGCATCGGTTTGGACATCGCCCAGCGGCTGCGGCAGCGTCACCGCGAAACCGACGAAGCCCAGCGCGTAGATGAGCAAAAGAAAGGCAGCAAAGCGCAGGATCACAACATTTTCCTCAGCGAGGCCATTACCGTCATCCGCGCGGTGAGCAAGGCGATTGCGACTGCGGCGAAGGGGACCACCGCCATCAGCAGCCAGTCGAAGCCGCCCAGCCCGCCGCCCTGGACCAGCCCGGCGTCGAGCGCGGCGAATTGCGCCCCGAGGATGGTGAGCGCGATTGCGCCCAGCACCAACCCGACGACCCCGCCCAGCGCGGCGTCGATCAGCACCGAGCGCTGGAATATCCGAGCGATCTGGCCATCGGTGCCGCCGAGCAGATGGACCACCTCGATGGTCGACCGGTTGGCGTTGAGCGCATTGCGCGCCGCGAGCCAGACCGCGGCAGCGCTGGTGAAGGCGAGCAGCGCGATCAGACCGATCGCCAGCCAGCGCAAGGCCGCGATGGCGCTGAACACCGGGCCGAGCCAGTCGGACTGGGCATCGATCCGCGCATCGGGCGCCACTTCGGCGAGCGCGCTGCGCAAGTTGTCGAGCGACGCTTGGCTCACCTCGCCATCGAGCCGCACATCGATCAGCGCGGGCAGCGGCACGACCTCGCTGCGCACACCACCGCCGAGCCAGGGTTCGATCAGCGCTTCCAGTTCCGCCTGCGGTACGCGGCGCATATCGGCGACACCGGGGTGGTCGCGCAACGTCGCCATTGCGCGATCAGCCTGGGCAGCGCGCAGCACCGGATCGGCCTCGACAATCTGCACCGTGACACCACCCGCCAGGTCCGCGCGGGCGCGATCCACCAGATTGGTCAACGCCAGCGCGCCGCCTGCGGCCAGCACGGTCAGCGCCACCATGATCGCGATCACCCAGGGCATCGGCCCACCCAGCCGCGCGCGCGGCAGCAGATGCGAGGCACGGCGGCCGATGAGCGGCGCGAGCCCGCGTTCGACCGCGCGCGCCATGACCGGGGGCTTGCTCATCGCCGACCGTCCCTTGGCGCGTTGGGGGGCGATGCGGGCATCGGGTTGCGCGGCGGATAGCGCAGCGCCCCGGTGGGATCGGAAAGCTGCCCCTTGTCGAGCCGCATTATAAGCGAATCCGGGACCTTGCGCAGCAGGTGAACATCGTGGGTCGCCACCACCACCGTGGTCCCCAGCCGGTTGAGCGCCTCGAACAGGCGAATGAGCTTGAGCGCCATTTCAGGGTCAACGTTGCCGGTCGGTTCGTCGGCGACCAGCAGATCGGGCCGGGCGATCACCGCGCGGGCGATGGCGACGCGCTGCTGCTCGCCGCCCGAGAGCGTCGCCGGGCGCGCATTGGCGCGGTTCCCCAGTCCCACCCAGTCGAGCATGTCCGCCACCGGTTTCTGCACATCCGCCTCGCGCACGCCCGAGACCCGCAGGGGAAGCGCGATGTTGTCGAACGCCGAAAGGTGCTCGACCAACCGGAAATCCTGGAACACGACCCCCAGCCGCCGCCGGAACGAAGGCAGCTTCTCGCGCGGCTGGGTGATGACATCGCGCCCGAACATGCGGATCGCGCCACGCGAGGGGCGCTGCGCAAGATAGAGCAGCCGCAGCAGCGAGGTCTTGCCAGCCCCGCTCGCTCCGGTGAGAAAGTAGAACCGTCCGGGATAGAGGCTGAAGGCGATGTTGCTCAGCACCTCCTTATCGGTGCCATAGCGCAGGCCCACGTTGTCGAAGCGGACGATTTCCTCTTCGGATCGGCTCACGCGCCGGTTCCAGCGAAAAGGCGCCCCAACGCCGCGAAAATGCCGGAAATGCCCATCTGACCGGTGATATAGCCGCGCACCGGTGTGGAAAAAAGCCCAGAGGTCCGATTGCCGACAGCTGTCGCACTTGTTGCGATTCGTGCACCGGCCTAAGGCCGGGTGTAATGATCATCGCCTGCCCCGCCTGTTCCACCCGCTACGTCGTGCCCGATAGCGCGATCGGCGTGGACGGTCGCACGGTCCGTTGCGCCAAATGCAAGCACAGCTGGTACCAAGACGGACCCGCGGTCGAGAGACCCGCCGAAGCCCCCGAGGCACCGGCGCCGACGCCTGCACCCGCGCCTCCTCCGGTCGAGGCCCGTCCGCATATCGGCGAGGAAGCGCCGGTTGCTGCTGCGCCGCAGCCACCCCCGCCGCGCGAGGTGACTACGGCGCGGCCGCGGGTTTACGACGATCTGGAGGGCACCAGCGATCCGGTCGATGATCCGGCCGGCGGGCCGAGCTTCGACGAGGGCGATCCCCCCTATGACGATCTGCGCGCGACGCGGCGCTCCACCCCGGTGTTCGACGAGGGTGCTTCGCAATTCGATTCCGAGCCGCCGTTCAAGCCGCGCCGCAATTATGTGAAGCTGTGGACCTGGGCCGCGGGCATCTTCGCGGCGCTGGCGCTCGGGGCAGTGGTTGCGGTGAGCTATTTCGGCGCGCCCGACTGGTTTCCCGTCAACAAGCCGCTCTACGGCGTCGGTGCTCCCGATCTGCAGATCGAGTTTCCGGAAGAGGAGCAGGAACGCCGCACGCTCGCCAATGGCACCGAGTATTTCGGCGCCCGGATCATCGTCACCAACACCGCGCGCGAGACGCGAGCGGTGCCACCGATCCTGATCGTGCTGCGCGATGCGCGCGACCGGATCGTCTACAGCTGGGAAATCATGCCGCCGCAGGACAGCCTCGCACCCGGCGAATCGATGACCATCAACGAGGCGACCACCGACGTGCCCAAGCCTGCGGTCTACGCCGATATCGGCTGGGCCCCGCGCTAGACGGAGCGTCCTAAGTTCGGCGCTTCCAAGCCGGTTTGCAGCGGGCGCAGCCAAAACGCTTGCGGCCCCGAAAACCCCCTGCTAGGGGCGCGCTCCTACCAACGCGGGGGCCACAATGGGCTCCTTCGATCATGTGCGGTCGTGGCGGAACTGGTAGACGCGCAACGTTGAGGTCGTTGTGGCCGCAAGGCCGTGGAAGTTCGAGTCTTCTCGACCGCACCAAACAGTCCTTGAGTGAGACTGCATCGGCACAAGCTGTGCCCTTTACCGGCTTAGGCCGCCCGTTCCTGAGGCCGCTCAGCCCTTCTCCTACAAATAGTGCAGTCAGAGATCGCGGAGCGATATCGAGCAAACGCTTCGCTGCTTGAGGCAAAGTCTCTCGCTTTGGAAATAAGACTGGAATGTCGATAGTGAGTATGCGCCAGAGCGGCTGCTTTGCGCCCATCTGTCGCCGTTCAAGCCGATAGGAGTGGACCCCAAAAGCGGCCTCTAGGCAAGCCAGCTTAATCCCCGATAGCCGAGATAGCGCTGTTAATTGGGACTCAACCATACGAACGGCACCTTCGATACTGGGGGGTCTGCTCGCCGATCGCACTGAAATCTGGCTCTGAAGGGACGTCCACAAATTCGACTAGAAAGGGGGCGGAGCATGATGCCCCGCCCCCTCCCTTCCTGGTCCGCAGGAATGCCCTCGAACCGGTGCGCGGCTTACCAGGAAGCCTGGAAACCGGCGCGCGCGCCGACCTCGCCCGAGTCGAAGCCGACCCCGATGCCACCGGTCACCGCGGTGCTTTCGCTGACCCGCAAACCGAAGGAGGCCGAGCCCGCGACGCGGTCGTTGTAATAGCCGAAGCCGCCGGCCACGCCGAAGGTCTTGCCCGGCATGATGACCGGCGATTCCATCGCCAGGGCGAGTGCCACGCCTTCATTGGCGCGGCGGGCCTGGGTGTTGTTCTCCGCTGCCAGATCGAACAGGACCGTCTGGCGGTCTTGGAGGTCCATGATGGCGCTGGAATTGCCTGCGATCAGCATGGAATTACCGGCGATGGCGGCGCTATTGGCCTGCACGTCGGAGAAGCGCGCGAGGTTGCTCAGCCCGGAGGAGGAACTGACCCCCAGCGTGCCGTTGGCATCGGCAGTCACCACCGCGATCGGACCGACCTGCGAAGTGCTGCTGGCACCCAGCGAGGCGACCACGACCTGACCGTCATTGGTGGCGGTGGCGCCATTGCCGATCGCAACCGAGTTCACACCCGAGGCGGCCGCCAGATTGCCCATGGCGATCGAACCGGCGCCGCTTGCGGTGGCGCCTTCACCGACCGAGACCGAGCGAACGCCCGATGCGGTGGCGAGGTGGCCCAGCGCGGTGGCACGCTCGGCGGTGGCGTTGGCACGCCAGCCATAGGCGGTGGCACCCGCCCCGATCGCCGAAGACTGTCCGCCGACCACCGTGGTCGAAGGTCCGCTTGCTACGGTTGAGAACCCGGTGGCGCCGTCGCGATTACCGCCAATGGCGATCGAATCGCCGCCGGTTGCCTGTGCGGTATTGCCGATGGCGACCGAATTGCTGCCCGATGCGACCGAATCCTCACCACCGGCGAAGCTCTGATCGCCCGAAGCCGTGGACTGGTGGCCGACCGCGGTTCCCATCGCACCCGTTGCCCGCGCCTGCCAGCCGATTGCAGTCGAGCCCGGCGTGTTGGCAAGGCTTTCACCGCCCAGCGCGGTGGTCGAGTTTCCTGTGGCGATGGCATCTGCACCCAGCGCCAACGCATCTATGCCATCTGCAACCGCACCGTCGCCATCACCATCCGCATCGCTGCCGATGGCAATCGCGCCGACTTGCCGCGCTTCGGAATCGCTGCCCAGCGCAATGCCGGCATCGTCGGTCGCCAGCGCACCAAAGGCACCGCCGTCGGTGTTGCCGCCGATGGCAATGCCGCCGCGACCAAGCGCCGCGGCCGCTTCACCCATCGAGGTCGACGCGAAGCCTCCCGATTGCGCCAGATGGCCGATCGCGGTCGACCGTTCACCGGTCGCCCGTGCCTGCCACCCGAAGGCGCTCGAGCCCGGGTTCATCGCGACGCTCTCGCCGCCGACGGCGGTCGTCGAATTGCCCATGGCGACAGCGGTGTCGCCGACGGCCAATGCGTCGATCCCGTTGGCGATCGATTCATTGCCGATGGCGGTGCTGAAATCGGTCTGCGCATCGGCGTTCTCGCCAATTGCGGTCGAGCGGACACCCTGCGCGGTGGCAAGATGGCCAAGCGCGGTGGCGCGTTCGGCATTGGCTACGGCGCGCCAGCCGAGCGCGGTGGCGCCGGGTCCGCTGGCGAGGCTTTCGCCGCCGATTGCGGTGGTCGAGGGACCCGTCGCGGTTGCCGGAGCGGCGCCCGCATCGTCGCTGCCCACGGCGACGGCGTCGACGCCATCGGCGACCGCACCATTGCCGACGGCGGTCGCGCCAGCGGCGGTCGCGGTGGCGTCGGTGCCGCATTCGGTGGCATTGATTTCAGAATCATTGCACTCGGGGGTCGGATCGGCCTGCGCCGGAGCGGTAAAGGCAAACATGGCGGTGCCCGCCAGCAGCGTTGCCGCAAGACGGCCGTTGGTTGTGATCTTCATAGTGCTTTCCTTCCATAGGGACCAGAAAGCCGATCGACGCGGGACATCCCCTCCCCCAGCAAGGCCGGAACAGGCCATGCTGCGCGAAAACCCACGGGTCTCGGCTGCCTTCTTTCGAAGAAGACGTGCCCAGCTACCCCGCAGGTGCCGCAGCAGATGCAGCGCCCGGAAAAATTAATTCGCATGGAAAGCAAACGCCTGAGATTGCGAGACAATCATTCGCCTGAAGGCTCAGACCTGGTCGAGTTCTCCGATCAGCAGGATCGGCAGGGTCGGCGCCTCGTGGCGCAGGCCGGTGTCCTCCTCGAAAGTAACCGCAAGCGATGCGCCACCCACCAGCAGCGCGCTTTCGGCAGCCGACAGGTCGCGCTGGAACCGGCCGCTCTCGGGGATCGCCCCCAGCGAGACGGGCGCACCACCGGCGGGGATGACCCACAATTCGGGGGTCCGGCCCGGCTCCGCCTCGAGCCCGGCGATCGTCAGCGCCAGTCGGCGATTTTCGACATCCACGACGCTCGCCAGCCTGCGCTCGGTCTCGGCGTCCTGCAATTGGGCGATCAGCTGCTCGGATGGCGCGACCGCGATATCGGGCGCAACGACATCCGCCGGGCGGGGGGTGGCGAGGAACAGGACCAGTGCCGCGGCAGCCATGGCTGCGCCCGCGAGCAGCGCCGCCAGGCTCCAGTCCGATGCGCGGCGGGCCGGCAGAGCCACGGGCTCGGTGGAAGCGGTCTGGCTTTCCGCATCGAGCCGCGCCTCGATCCCGCGCCAGACCGAGGCGGAGGGCAGATAATCGCCGGCCTGTTCGGCCATGGCGGCAAAGCGGTGTTCCCACCATTCGACCGCCTCGGCAAAACCGCGATCGGCCAGCAGGTCGCGCTGCGCAAGGGCGAGTTCGCCGCCCTCGAGCACGCCGAGCGCATATTCGCCCGCCCGGATGAAGGGGTCGTCGGCTGCAGGTTCGATTGCGTCAGCCACCCAGGCATCCTTTCAGCCCGGCGAGTCCACGCCTGATCCAGCTTTTCATCGTGCCCAGCGGGACATCGAGCCGGCTCGCGAGCTCGGAATGGCTGAAACCCTCGAAGAAGGCGAGCTTGATCGAGCGGCGGTGGTCGTTCTGCAATTGCTCCAGACAGCGCGCCAGCTGCTCGCTGTCCTCGGTGGCGCACAGCCAATCGTCGGCTGGCAGCACGCTCTCGTCGGCCACTTCGGGCAATTCGGAGCCCGCAAGCTCGTCGCTGCGGCTTTCGCGACGCAGATCGTTGAGCGCGGTGTTGCGGGCGATCGTGCACAGCCATGTGATCGGGCTGCCCTTGGCGGGATCGAACCGCGCGGCGCGGCGCCAGGCCTTGACATAGACGTCCTGCAGCAGGTCCTCGGCCCGCTCGCGCCCGCGCACGATCCGCACGATGGTCGCGAACAGCTTGGCCGATGTCATTTCATAGACGGTGTGGAGCGCCGCCCGGTCTCCCGCAGCGACCCCGGCCATGGCTTCGACAAGTTGCAACCGGCGATCGGACATCGTGCTCCCTTGCCCGATCGCTGACGCGATGCGTTCCGGGTGTCAACCGACAAGGTTTGAGGCGCAATGGAGCCAGCACGCCCACTTGCTCCTCAAGCCACGAGAGCAACACATATCGACTTCGAATAATCCAGTATTATTCGGGCCTTCCGAGGTTCCGCGATCTGCATGGTCAACAGCAACACATTGCTGTATTCGACATTGCAGAAGGAGATTAGGGGGTATGACACTGGTCACGATCGCCATTGCCGTGCTCCTGCTGGCATCGACCATTGCGGTCCATTACGAAGTTTTGCGGATCACGTCTGCGCGCATGTCGCACCTGCGTCTGGCCCCACGCATGCGTATCATCTTTATGCTGACCGCGGCCCTGTTCTCACACCTCGTTCACGTCTTCATCTACGCCATTGCCTTTCATTTCCTCGAGAAATGGGCCGCGCTCGGCACGATCGAAGGGCCGGCCGGGCATGATTTCGCCGACGCATTCTACTTTTCGATCACCAGCTACACCACGCTTGGCATCGGAGATCTCTATCCGACCGGTGAGCTGCGCCTGTTGAGCGGACTTGAAGCGCTAAACGGGTTGGTCATGGTCGGCTGGACCGCGTCGATGACCTATCTCTACATGGAAAAGTTCTGGCACCTGCAAAGCAAGCACCGATGAGCGAAGCAGGGCCGGACGTATTCGTCAGTTATTCGCGTGCCGACGAAGAGGGCGCGCGCAAGGTGATCGATTTCCTCCAGGCCGAGGGCTTCTCGGTCTGGTGGGACGGGATGCTGGAGGCGGGCACGGTCTTCACCCGCACGACCGAACAGGCGCTCGAACACGCTAAGGCAGTGGTGGTGCTGTGGACTGCCTGCTCGGTGGATTCCCATTGGGTCCGCGACGAGGCGCAATCAGGGCGCGAGCGCGGGAGGCTAGTCCCCGTGTCGCTCGACGGCAGCCTCCCTCCTCTGGGTTTTCGGCAGTTCCAGTCGGTTGACCTCTCCGCGTGGCATGGCTCTGCCGATGCGCCGGAAATTCGCAATGTGCGCGATGCGTTGGCGAGACTGGTTGGAGGCACGGGAGCGCCGACACCGCTGCTGGCAAACCGCAATTACCGGTCGCAAGCGAAAGTGAAGAACATCCCGCGGCTGATGCTCGCAGGCGTGGTCGTTGTGCTGTTGCTGGCCCTCGGTACCTTCGCCTTTATGCGGTTCGACGGTTCGCCCGAAATCCAAGAGCGCAGCCTGGCCATCCTTCCTTTCGACAATCTCAGCGGCGATGCCGAACAGGATTACTTCTCCAACGGCTTGTCGGAGGAGCTTCGCCAGGTCCTCAGTCAGGATGCCGATCTGCAAGTGGCTGCGCGAACCTCGACCGAAGAAGCGGCAAGTGACGATGCCGGCGCCAAAGATGTCGCGGCCTTGCTCGGGGTCGGGTATCTGCTCGATGGAAGCGTCCGGAAGGAAGGCGAGATCGTCCGCGTCTCGGTGCAACTGATCGACGGCAGCACCGGGTTCGACGTCTGGTCGGAAGTGTACGAACGATCGCTCGAGGACATCTTTGCCGTGCAGAGCGATATTGCCGAACAGGTCGGCAAGGCGCTTCAACTGCACGTCGGCGAAGATGCCACGCTGGCATCGCGGCGGGGAGGAACGGACAACCCGGTCGCACTGGATGCCTACCTGCGCGGCAAGGCGCTTTACGATTTGGCGCTCGACGAAGAGACCGACCGCGCAGCGCAACGCCAGTTCGAAGCGGCCGTGGAAGCCGATCCGGATTACGGTGCGGCCTGGGCGATGCTGGCGCGGACGCAGACGCTGATCGCCAATTCCTACCCCAGCGAGGTGCCGCTGGCGGAAAGCTACGCAGAAGCGGTCGAAACGGCGCAACGCGCAGTCGAGGTTGCTCCGGACCTTGCTGCCGCGCGGGCGGCGCTGGGCTTCGTCATGTTCAACGGCCGGCTCGATGCGACCGCAGCGCGCAAGCCGATGCTGGAAGCTTACCGCCTGGGCCAGGGCGATTCCGATATCCTCCAGCTCTACGCCACCTATGCCGCGCGCACCGGCGATTTCGAAAGCGCCTACGAGGCGATCGACCGCGCGATCAGGCTAGATCCGCTCAACGCGGTCGCCCGCCGAACGCAGGCGACGATATATTTTACCGAGGGGGATTTCGCGAAGGCCCGCAGCGCCGCTGCCGAAGCACTGCGCCTCAACCCGGACATGCGGGTGGTGCATCGCTTGCTTGCGGACATGCTGTATCTCGAAGGCAGGTATTCCGAGGCAAGGCAAGAATACGAAGCCGAAGCGAGCATGCTTGGTCGTCTTCCCGGCCTTGCCATGACCCTTCCCAAGCTGGGAGATACGGCGGGCGGGCGCCGCAATTTCGAGGAACTGCAGCGCGAATACGGGCTCAACGGCTTGTACCAGCAGGCCCAGGTGCTTGCACAAACCGGACGTTCCGCCAAAGCGCTGGACACCCTCGAACAAGCCTACTCGGTCAACGATGCTGGCCTAGTGCTGCTGCGCTACGACCCGATGTTCACGGGAGTGCGAAAGGAATCGCGCTTCGTCGCGCTGCTGCGCCGAATGGGTTTTACCCCACCAGACTGAAGCGGGCGGCCGTCAGTAGATGATGTCGATCCGCATATCCTGATCGTCTTTAAGGCAAGCCCCGCCGACGATCATCGGGAAGACCATCCCCGACGGCGCGCCGATGTCATCGCCCACGGCTTCGGCAGTCGCCTGCAGCCAGGCCAGCGTTTCGGCATCGGGCGGCCCGGAGAGGTCGCGCTGCTGCAAGGCGACGACGATCGGCACGGGCCGCTCGGGCGTGCCGGGATAGGGTTTCGTATCCGCCGTTGGCCGATAGCTTTCGCCCGGGACCAACGTCTTGGTGGTCTCGAATTCGGCAGGGCAATCGAAATCGAGATACACCTCGGCGCGGCGGTTGGCGGCTTCTTCGATATCGTCGGCCGTGGTCACCGCCTGGTTGCTCTCGGCATAGCCATTGGCGGTGCGGGTAACGAATATGTCGCCGAATGGCTGCAGCTCGTCGATGACTTTGATCGCCCGCTCGAGCGAGACCGTCCGGTTCAATCTTTCCGACCCGGTGGTGTCGGTAAAGCCGGCGACCACGAGCTTGCTCCGCGGACAGGCCAGCTGCTGGGTGAACGATTGCAAGCGGCTCCGATCCCCCGCCACGGGCGTCGTTGAACCGAGCTCGTATCGAACCGTCAACGCACGGCCGTCGCAGAACGCCGGCACACGCTGCGCATCCTGCATCGAGAGCAAGATCTGCGGGTAATCGGGCGGCTGGACGGAAACGCTGTCATAAGGTTCGCCCAATCCTTCGCCGCCGCCTGCCTCGGTCAGAGGGGGAGGTGCTCCGGGCTGTTCGAAGATTCCACCTGCCAAAGCACCCCCGCCGATGATCCCAGCGCTATATCCGGCCGGACCATTCTGGCTGCCATCGCCCAGCGCGTAGGGCGGAGGAGGAAGCGGAGGCGGCGATGCAAGTGGGGGAGAAGGAGACGCGGCGCTCTCAACCGCGAGCGGCCCACCGTCGGGCACGAACACCACCCTGCCATCGGGCAATGTATAAGATGCGCCCTGTTGCTCCGCAGGCGGCGCGATCTCGCGCGATCGCGTGCGCGCAAGCGACCGCGTGCGCGGAGCCTGCCTAACCTGCAGAACGGGCACCGCGGCGGCGGCACTGGGACTCGCCCCGAGGAGCGGGCTCTGCTGCACTTCCTGCAGCGGGGCCATGTCGGGTCCCGGCACTGCGGGAGCAGCCGCGACGATTTGCGGCGGGGCGGTGTCGTCGGTGTCCGGCGCCATCCATTGCCATACCCCGAAGGCCGCGGCGCCGACGGCGGTCAGCGATCCGACGATGCTGGCAATCGTCTTGGTGCTGGAATCGAGCGACTGCAGGAAAGTCGTCTTGTCGGCCGGCGCCGCGACGGAGGCTGGTGTGGCGGCAACAACTGCAGCCGGCGCGAGCGCGGCGGCAAATTGCAGCCGGTCGACATCGCCTGAAGTGTAAAGCACCGGCGTGATCAGTTCGCACTGCGTCAGTTCGTCGGCGTCATTGGCAATGGCGCAGCGGCCTATCGTGACCGCGCTCGCCACCGTCTCGCCTGAAGTCAGTGCGGTGTAGAAATCCTGCGAGAAATTGATCGCGGCCTCGTCGGACACTGGCTGCTGCATCGCCACTACGAACGGGATGTTGAGACGCTGAAGCAGATTTTGCGCCATCCCGGCCATTGGCGCATCGCGAGATGTCGCACCGCTTTGGCAGGAATTGAGCACCACGAGCCACGGCCGCCGGTTAAGCAGCATGTTGCGCAGCACTTCTGCACTGACGCGGTCCGATTTGCCCTCCTCCTCGCTTTCGAAATAGAGCGAGCCCTCCGCGCCGTCGAAGGAGCTGTGACCAATGTAATGGATTATATGCGGCTGCCACTCGTTGACCTTGCGTCGAAAGTCGTCGCGCGTCGCATCGGGCAATGAAGCAATTTCGAATTCGGTGTCGCCACCAGCAACCAGTTCTTCGATCCGACGCTGGATGTTGCCCAGTTCGACATCGGTTTCGAGATCTTCCTTCGGGTTGGCCGCCACCACGAGGATGCGGATCGGGAGCTCGATCGCCGGAGGCAATTCCGCCTGCGCGTCGAGCTTTCGAACGATGTTGGACGAGGTACCGATGGCAAGGAAGCGGTCGCGCGAACGCAGGTAAAGCGATTCCCAGGGAATGCCGGAAAGTTCCGCCGTCTGCGACAGGTCGAACTCCAGCTCGACACCCTCGTTATCAGCAATCCGGTCTTCCAGCGCGCCCATAATCTTGGGGCCTTCCGAGCTGTTCTTCAGGTCGAACAGGCAATCGAGCACGCGCTCGCCGATATCCTTGAGCGTCGGCAAGTCGGCCGCTTGGAAAAAACGCGCTTCCGCAGAAAGGGCGGCGGCATCGCCACTGCGGAAACTACGCGTCGTTCCGGCCTGTCCTGGTGCCTCTTCCCACAGGTCGGAGATGTCGGGCGGCAGTTTGGTCTCGAAGCGATGCACCGCGCCGGAGCGCCTGATTTCCAGGCGATAAGAGCCTTCGCCTGCAGGTGAGAACGCAATTGTCCAGCGCTTGCGGCTCACCGCACTGTCAGCCCATAACTATTCAGCCGCTTCCGCATGACTGGTCCACAGACTGGAGGATCGATTTACCGGTCGCCGTCGTTGCCGCGAAAGGTCCGCCGATCGCCATCGTTTCCGCGAAACGTGCGCTTGCGCTTCGCAGACTGCGGGTCGTCGCCTTCCCCGCTGTCATGTGTGGGCGGTTCGCCGTTTTTTTGGGGTGTACGAGGCTCTTCATGATCGTCACGATTGTGGGGCATCATATTTCTCCCTCGCCTTATATTTTACAGCATTATAAAGAATAGATCAACAAAGTGCTATTTTTGAGTAGGTCATGGCAAGGCTAGGAAATAATTATAAAAACTTCGAAAAAGCCTTCATCGCCGAACCGCTATCTGGCCATCGGATTGACTGGCCACCGATTGGCACACCCCTCTTATCCGCAGGACGACTCCTATCTTCGCAGTGTGCTCGATGATGTCTTCGCTCTCATCGACAGCACCGCCAGCACAGCAGGCACGGACCTTGCGATCCGCTTGAATACACTGCTTGCCGACGGTAGCGACCAGGCAGGTGCGGAATTGGCGGTAGCCCGGGGCTGGGATCTCGTGGTGCCGCAGCCATTCGGCGAAAACCTCGCCCGCGCAGTCGCCGCACTCCCCGCGTCCAGCGACGCAACCGACGATCTTCTCGAAAGCGGGACCACCGGTGACGCGCAAGTTGCAACCCGCCTTGCGCCGTTGATCGAACTGGAAAAGCAGGGCCGCGTGTTCCGTATCGCCGACCGCGACGAAATTATCGCAGAGCTGGTCCGCGCCCACGCCCGATCTCCAAACGATGCGTCGCTCAACTCCTCGGTCATGTTCGAACTCGGCCGCCGCTTCGCCATAGCTGGCCGCATGCTCATCGAGCAGTCGGATCTGATCGTCGCAGTGTGGGATGGCAAAACCCGTGCAAATCTCGGCGGTACCGGGGACACGGTGAAGACTGCGCTGAACGCCTCGATACCCGTCTTGTTGGTGGACCCGGCCCGTCCTGCCGACTGGCGCATATTGTTGCAAAGCGAGATGCTGGCGCTCGAGGCCGAAGACACTACGAAGGGTGAACGCGAGCGTGAACTGGCACGCCTGGTCTGCGAAGCCGTGGGTGAAGACCAAGAGAAAATGGCACGGGCGCTCGCGGAGGAATCCTGGCGCCCGGCAAGTTCACCTCAATACCACGCCTATCGCCGCGTCGAAACGCTGTTCGGCAATCGCGGCACCGCGCGCTTCGCCTCCATCCGGCAAACATACGAGAAGCCCGAGGAGATCGCACAAGGCAGCGCGCGCCACATTCTCGACACGTTGGAAGCGCTCGAGTCAGAAGATACGGCCTTTTCCGCCCGCCTCCGTGTAGGGATTTTCGAGCGCTTTGCCTTGATGGACGGGATCGCGGCGTTCCTGTCGGATCGACATCGGTCCAGCATGATCGTCAATTTCCTGCTTGGCACGATCGCCATTATCGCGGGCGTTCTGTACCTGCCGCTTGGCGGGTCGGGCTATAAATGGATTTTCGCCTCAATCGAACTCGTCGTGCTGATGGCGATCGTCTTCAACACCTGGCGCGCGCGAAAGCTCGACCTGCACACGCGCTGGTTTGCGACCAGGCGCGCGGCGGAATATCTGCGCAGCCGTCCGTGGATGCTGGCATTGGGCATCGCGCGGCCGCTGGGCGAGTGGCCTCGCGGCGAACACAGTAGCTGGCCCGAGACCTATGCCCGCCACGCCGCGCGCGAGGTCGGCCTGCCCGAAACGACGATCGACAGCCGCTGGCTGAGCGCGATGCTGCGCGCGCTGAAGGCGATGCTGGTCGTCCCGCAATTCGAATATCACCGTGCCAAGGCGCGGCGCCTGACACGCGTACATCACTCGCTCGACCACGTGTCGGAAATGCTGTTCGCTGCGGCCATCGTCAGCGTGGCATTCTATCTGGTGCTTGCGGCGCTGCAGTACGCCGGGATGGCGGACGCCGATCTGGTCGAAAAGATCGGCAAGTGGTGCACCGTGCTGGGCGTGGCCTTTCCCACCATCGGAGGTGCGCTCGCCGGCATACGCTATTTCGGCGATTTCGAACGTTTCGCCGATATCTCGACGGTAACTGCGCAACGTCTCGAAGGCGTCCTTGCGCGCATCGAGATACTGGAAAAATCGCACGACGAAGCGCTACACTACTCGGACGTGGCGGAGATCGTCCGCACTGCCGATGCCGTGGTCATGTCCGAACTCGAAAGCTGGCAGGCCGTCTTTAGCGGGAAAAAGGTGGCAGTGCCGGTCTAACCGTAAACAACGAGATGGGATTCGCATGTTGCGCGCTTGGCAAATGCCGATCTCTCGCGGAATTCTGCGGTTAGTAAGCCTGCAGGATACTGCGCGAGGGCGCCAAAAAGATGATGTTCCCTGTAAACTCCCTGCAAACAGGGAATCCGGCGCCGAGACGGGTTCGCTCCCGACTGCGTCGCGCACCAAGCAGTCCATCACGGAAGTCGATTTCCGCCTCCGGGCGACGGTGCTGCCGCGCGCAATGGCTTGCGCCCTGCCGACAGAGGTCTAGCGACGCGGCATGGACTTCGACGATCTCTTGCACCGCTACTTCGGCTCCTCCGCGATTGCCGAGATCCAGCCCGGGGCGCTGGTAGCGGGGATCGAGCGGATGCAGGTGGATTTCGGGCTCGAGCAGGATCGCGGCAAACGCTTTGCCCTGTGGTCGCTGCTCTATCTGCTCAGCGCCGCTCCCGATCTCGAGGCGTCTTTCGAAAAGGAAGCGGATCGCGAGGCGGCGCGCAATCTGATGGATATGCTGGCGGCGACGGAAAAGTTCGATGGCTGACACTATGCAATTGTCGAATTTCGACATCGACACATTCCTGCGCGAATACTGGCAGCAACGCCCGCTGCTGATTCGCAACCCTTGGAATGATTGGCACAATCCGCTCGAACCCGACGAACTGGCGGGGCTGGCATGCGAAGGCGATGTCGAATCGCGACTTGTCGTCAAAAGCGACGATAGCTGGAAACTCGAAAACGGGCCGCTGCCCGCCGAGCGCTTCGGTGAACTGGGCGAAAATCCGTGGACGCTGCTGGTGCAGGCGGTCGATCACCATGTGCCCGAGGTCGCCGCGCTGCTCGAATGCTTCCGCTTCATCCCGAACTGGCGGGTGGATGATGTGATGGTGAGCTATGCCGAGCACGGTGGCGGGGTGGGTCCGCATTTCGACAATTACGACGTCTTTCTGGTGCAGGGTCTGGGACGTCGGCGCTGGCAGATCGGCGCAGCCTGCAATGACGCGACCGAGCTCCTGCCGCATCCCGATCTGCGGTTGCTGGCCGATTTCCGACCCGTCGCGGAATGGGTCCTCGAGCCCGGCGACATGCTCTACATCCCGCCCGGCATCGCGCATGACGGCGTCGCGGTGGACGACGACTGCATGACCTATTCGATCGGCTTTCGCGCGCCGTCGCGCGGCGAGCTGATAGCGGGCTGGGCGCAGAGCCTGATCGGCGAACTCGCGGAAGACGACCGCTATGGCGATGCGGGCCTGTCGCAGCAGGACAACCCCGGCGAGATTTCCGCCGAGGCCATCGCCGATCTCCACGCCATGGTCGCCGAGAAGCTCCAGGATCGCGAAGCTTTTGCGCGCTGGTTCGGGCAATATACGACCGCGCCCAAGAACCCCGAGATCGACTGGCAACCCGAACAACCGCTCGGCCGCGAGGAGGTGGAGCACCGCCTCGCAGAGGGCGTTCCGCTGCTGCGCAACCCGGCTACCCGCTTTTCCTTCATTGGTCAGGGTGCCGACAATCTGACGCTGTTCGTCGATGGCGAAATGTTCGAATGCAGCGCTGCCGCTGCGGGCTTTGCCAAGCGCCTGTGCGTGCAGGATCGTCTGTCGGTCGATGCGGTGCTGGCGGGGGCCGAAGATGTCCTCGAACTGATCCTCGAGCTGCACGAAATGGGAAGCGTGGCTTTCGACGAGGAATAGGCCCTCATATCTCCACCTCGCGCCATTGTCCCGGCGCAAGACTCTCGAGCGCCCATTCGCCGATCGACCAGCGCACCAGCCGCAGCGTGGGGTGGCCCACCGCCGCGGTCATCCGCCTGACCTGGCGGTTGCGCCCTTCGCGCAATGTCACCCTCAGCCAACAGTCGGCGACGCTCTTTCGCACCCGGATCGGAGGATCGCGCGGCCACAGTTCGGGCGGATCGATCCGCTCGATCCCGGCAGGCCGCGTCATTCCGTCCTTGAGCCGCACCCCGTCTCGCAGCGCTGCGAGACTGGCTTCGACCGGCTCGCCCTCGACCTGGACCAGATAGGTCTTGGCCAGCTTGTAGCGCGGATCGGCGATCCGGGCCTGCAATCTTCCGTCGTCGCACAATAGCAGCAGGCCCTCGCTGTCGCGGTCGAGCCGGCCTGCAGGATAGACACCGGGCCGGTCGATGAAGTCGGACAGGGTCTGCCGTGCAGTCTCGGACCCGCGATCGGTGAATTGGGAGAGTACCCCATAGGGTTTGTTGAAGGCGATCAGCTGCGCCATATTCGTCCGTTCCTCTGCTCGCCGCCGTGCCGTGCGCCGGGTGCGATCCCATTTCGCGAAGCCTGTTGCAAGCCGCCGGCAGGTTTGCGCATAACGCGATGCAGCCGCCCCAATAACCCGCCCTGTTGGTAAACCCGCCGTTTACTCCTGCTGGCTAAGGTGGCTAGGCAATCGCACCAGGGTCGCACCTGGAACATGAGAGCTGAAGCGCACCGATGAACCAAATAGCCGCCCGGAGGGATCTGGAGGTCGTACTGGCCCTTCCCGACAACGACGGTCCGCATCCGATGGAGCTTTACGACGACGCGGCTGCGCTCGTTCCTATCGGCGCCTGGTCCTGCGAGCTTGCCAGCGAACGGCTCACCTGGACCAATGGCGTGTTCGATATTTTCGGCCTGTCGAGCGAGCACGCCCCCGAACGCCGCGCGGTGGTGGAACTGTTCGGCGAGGAATCGCGCGAGCTACTGGAACGCAAGCGCACGAAGGCGATCCTTTCCCGTTCGGGCTTCACGCTCGATGCGCGCATCATCCGCCCCGATGGGGCCAAGCGCTGGATCCGCATCACCGCCGCCACGCGCGGGGCGAATGGCCGATCCGAAACGCTGTTCGGCATGAAGCAGGACATCACCGAGGACCGTGCGCGGTGGGAAGCGCTGCGGGCGCAGGCGGAATGCGACCCGCTGACCGGGGTCGCCAACCGCGTCCGGTTTCAGCGTTTCCTCGACCAGTCCGAAGACGATGCGCCGAGCGAGTCCGTCGGCGCGCTGGTCCTGTTCGACATGGACGATTTCAAACGGCTCAACGACAGCCGCGGCCATGCCGCTGGAGACGCCTGCCTCGTCGCACTGGGGGAGCGGCTTCGCCATGCTTTCCCGCAGGCGCAGCTGGTCTCGCGGATCGGCGGTGACGAATTCGCCGTGCTCCTGCCCGATTCGCGCTCGCACGCCGAAACCGAGCGTGCGGTGGAGATCCTGATGGCCAGCCTGCTGCGTCCCGTGCCGTGGAACGGTGAATTCCTGCCTCTCAACGTATCGGTAGGACTCGCCTTTCCTGCCATTGATGGCGAATTCGATCCGCAGCAATTGTACGCTGCTGCCGACGAGGCGCTGTACAATGCCAAGGCTACCGGTTCGACCGCCCTCGCCAAAGCCCGCGGCATCGGCGGGAGAACCAGATTTCGCGCAATCGCGCGCCTGTTCTCGACGCGATGGGCGAACCTGGCGACCTCGGCAAGCTAACCCCGAACCCAAGTATTGCTATTGCGAATTATTCTCATTGACGCGATGGGCCGGCACCTATAGCTGGCCGTTTGTGACCCGCAACACGATCCGAACCTGGTATCTGATTCACAGATGGAGCAGCCTGATTTGCACGGCGTTCCTGCTGATGCTGTGCGTAACGGGGCTGCCGCTGATCTTTCACGACGAGATCGACGCCGCGATGGGCGGCGATGCCGAAAGCGCGCTGGCGGGGGCGCCCTCCGCCGAATCCGGCCTCCCGCTCGACACGATGCTCGCGACCGCACTGGCGGAGCGGCCGGGCGAAGTGCCGCTGTTCATGGCCTTCAGCCAGGATAGCCCGCTGCTGACCGTCACCACGGGCCCCGCGCCCGATGCGCCGGGCTCGGAAATGACGCTGCTGTTCTTCGACCGTGCCAGCGGCGCCTCGCTGGGGCCCGCACCGGGCAATGCCCTGATGGACTTCCTGCTGCAGTTGCACACCGACATGTTCCTTGGCCAGCCCGGCATGTGGGTGCTGGGCGCGATGGGCCTGCTGTTCGTGCTCGCGCTGGTCTCGGGCACCGTACTCTACGCTCCCTTCATGCGGCGGCTGTCGTTCGGAACCGTGCGCAAGACCCGCAGCGAGCGGGTCGAGCGGCTCGACCAGCACAATCTCTTCGGCGTGGTCGCGCTGGCCTGGATGGCGGTGATCGGGCTGACCGGGGCGATCAACGCCTTCGCCGATCCGCTGATCGAAGGTTGGCGCGATGGCGAGGTCGCCGCGATGACCGCCGCCTATGCCGATGACGCGCCGCTCCCGCCCGAGCGCTACGGCTCGCTCGACGCGGCGATGGCTGCGGCGCAGGCGGCGCTGCCGGGCAAGAGCCCGCAATTCATCGGCTTCCCCGGCGGCGACTGGTCCTCGGGCCATCACTACGCGATCTTTTTCCAGGGCGACCGCCCGGTGACGCAGCACCTGCTCACCCCGGCGCTGGTCGACGCCGCCACCGGCGAGCTGACCGATGCCCGCAGCATGCCCGCGCTCAACCAGGCGCTGATGATCTCCAAGCCGCTGCATTTCGGCGATTACGGCGGTCTGCCGCTGAAGCTGGTGTGGACGCTGCTGACGCTGGCGACGATCTGGGTGCTGTGGACCGGGCTGCTGCTGTGGTTCCGGCGCCGCCCCGGCGCGATCGAGCGCCGCATCGAGGAAATCCGTACCGGCGCGCGCTCGAAGGTGCCGGGATGAGCCGCGTCTCGCGCCAGAAAACCCGCACCATCTTCGCCTGGCCGCTGGCGCTCGGCGTCGCGACGCTCGCCGGGCTGGTGCTCGGGCTCACCGGCGATGGCCCGCGCGATATCGCGGCCTGGGTGCTGCTCGGCCTCGCCCCGCTTGTGATCCTCGGCGCGCTGCTGCGCCGCACCCCCGATTCATCCTCTTCCCCTCGATAGAAAGCAAAAGACCCATGTCCCCTCTGCCGCGCGTTTCCGCCCTCGCCATCGCCACCACGCTTGCGACCTTCGCCCAGCCCACGCTTGCGCAACAGGCCGAAGAGATCGTCGTCACCGCGCAGGCGGAGAACGCCACCGAAGTGGTCAATGGCGGCGATGCCGGCGCCCTGGGCGACAAGCTCGCCGAAGACCTGCCCTTCACGATCCGCTCCTTCGACGAGAGCCTGATCCTCAACCAGCAGCCGCAGACGCTGGGCGATGTGCTCGACAACGACCCGACGATCCGCACAACCTACGGCTTCGGCAATGCGGCGGAGCAATTCGTGATCCGCGGCTTCCCGCTGTTCGGCGACGATATCGGGCTGAACGGGCTCTACGGCATCGCCCCGCGCCAGCTGATCGCGCCCGAACTGTTCGGCAGCGTGCAGGTGCTGAACGGCGCCAGCGCCTTCCTCAACGGCGCCGCTCCGGGCGGCTCCGGGCTGGGCGGCAGCGTCAATGTCATGCTCAAGCGTGCGGGCAATTCCGATCTCACCCGCGTCACGGTCGGCGCCAGCGAAAGCGCGCGCTATGGCGCCAGCTTCGATGTCGCGCGGCGCTTCGGCGCGAACGGCCAGTGGGGCCTGCGGATCAACGGCGCCTATCGCGATGGCGAGACTGCGATCGACGAGGAATATCGCCGCACGCAGGTGATCGGTGGCGGGCTCGATTACGATGGCGGCGCCTTTCGCGCCGCGCTCGACCTCGCCTATCAGGAAATCCGCGTCGACAATCTGCGGCCCAAGGTGACGGTGGGTACCACCACGATCCCCGCGGTGCCCGAAGCCGATGCGAATTACGCGCAGGATTTCACCTATAGCGAGTTGACCGATGTTTTCGGCACGCTGAGCCTGGAATACGATCTTGCCGACAACGCGCTGGCCTATGCCCGCGCCGGAGCGCGCGACGGGCGCGAGGACGGCATCTATGGCGGTATCACCGTGCTCGATGCCACCACCGGTGCCGCCAATGGCAATGCGCTGTTCGTGCCGCGCACCGACAACAACGAAGCGATCGAGGCGGGGCTGCGCGTCAAGCTGGGCAGCGCGATCACGCAGGAAATCAATTTCGGCGGCAATATCGCCTGGCAGGTAAACCGCAACGCCTACGACTTCCTCTACGGGCCCGGCTTTGCCGGTTACGCCACCAATATCTACGACACGCCGCAGGTCGCGCTGCCCGCATCCACGCTGGTCGGCGGCGATCTCGACGATCCCTATCCCATCACCCGTACGCGGGTGGCCAGCGCCTTTGCCTCGGACACGATCGGGCTGTGGGACGACCGCATCCTGCTGACCGGCGGGCTGCGCCTGCAGGCTCTCAACGTGAAGAGCTACGACTATATCTCGGGCGCGCTGGCGACCGAATATGACGAGAACGCCGTGACCCCCGTCGCCGGCCTGGTGGTCAAGCCGTTCGCCGGGGTCTCGCTTTACGCCAACCGCATCGAAGGGCTGCAGCAAGGTCCGGTCGCGCCGCTCGACCCCGCGCTGGTGACCAATCCGGGCGAGGTCCTCGCACCGCGCCGGACGCTGCAATACGAGGTCGGCGGCAAGTTCGCGCTCGGCGGCATGTTCCTCAGCCTGGGCGCCTATCGCATCGAACGGGCCGGCGAGGGCCTGCTCGCCGATGGCAGCTTCGGCTATCTCGGCGACCAGCGCCACGAAGGGCTCGAATTCACCGCCAATGGCGAGCTCGCACCCGGCCTGCGGCTGATCGGGGGCGCGGCGCTGACCGAGGCCGAGCTCATCGGCGGGGGCGAGGTGCCCGGCGTCCCCGACTTCACCGCCAATGCCGATGTCGAATGGGACCTCGCCTTCGCCCCCGGCTTCACCCTGACCGGGCGCGTCATCCACACGGGCGAGCAATGGGTCGATGCCGCCAACACGCTCGAGCTCGAAAGCTGGACCCGCTTCGATCTCGGCGCGCGCTATGTCTTCGCCGCCAACGAGATCCCGGTCACGCTGCGGCTCTCGGTCGATAATGTCGCCAACGAACGCTACTGGGCCTCGGCCTTCGACGCCTTCTCGGCGGCGCTTTTGCAGGGTTCGCCGCGGACGATCAAGGCGTCGATCTCGGCGGATTTCTGACAGGAAAACCAGCGAAAGAAGGAAATTCGGCGGTTCAAGGCCCTTCGGACATATCCGGAGCGGTCAGGGGCGTCCCGCCCAGAGCCTGCCACAAAAGCACCCGCGCGCGGAGCGCCCGGCCGCGCGCGGCGGCCGCGCGTTCGCCGCTGGCATCGGCCGCGCGGCGCGCCTCGAGCACGGTCAGGAAATCCGATAGCCCCGAGCGGAAGCGCGTTTCCGCCAACCGCGCCGCGCGCTCGACGCTGGCTCGCTCCTGTTGCGCGGCGGCCAATTCGCGATCGGCGGCGGCGACCAGACCGTAACCCGTTTCGGCGTCGCCCAGCGCGGTGAACACCGCATCGCGGTAGGTGGCGAAAGCGAGACGCTTGCTTGCCGCAGCAGCATCGATATCCGCCTGGATGCGCCCGAAATCGAGCAGCGGGCCCAGCAGGCTCCCGCCTGCCGACCCGACGATCGCATCCTCGTCGAACAATCCTCCGAGATCGAAGGACAGCAGGCCGAGCGCCGCGGAGAGCGTCAATTGCGGAAACCGCCGCGCGGCGGTGGCCGCGAGCTCGGCATCCTCGGCCGCCAGATTGGCCGCCGCTGCCAGCACGTCGGGGCGGTTGGCGAGAAGTTCGCTTGGGAGGGCCACGGGCGGCGCGGGTCCGACCGGAGCAACGGGCGAAGATCGAAGCGCCTCGATCACGCGCTGGCCGGGCTGGCCCGTCAATGTGACCAACCGACCGACGATCCGGGCGCGTTCGCTGGACAATGCCGCGATCCGGCTGCGGCTCGCCGCCGCCGCGCCTTCCGCCCGGACGCGATCGAAGCCCGGCGCGATACCGGCGCGTTCGCGCACCCCGGCCAATCGCATCAATTCGCCAGCAGCGGCGAGGTCCTGTTCCAGCGCGGTCTGGCGCGCGGCGAGCGTACGCCAGTCGATTACCGCGGCGGCGATCTCCGCCAGCAAGGCATTGCGCACCGCCGCGGCTTCAAACCCCGCCGCATCCAGCCGCGCCTGCGCCGCTTCCTCGCGGGCGCGCAGCCGTCCGAACAGGTCCACATCCCAACTGGCAGTGACATTGGCACCGTAGCGGACCCGCTCGGTATCGATCGCGGCGCCCGGAGGCAGCGTGGTTCCGAACTGGTCGGGATTGGTCCGCACTCCCGCAACCGAAGCATCGACCCCGATGGAGGGCAGGCGCTCGGCGCCGGTCCGGGCGACGCCTGCACGCGCGATCTCGATCCGCGCGGCGGCCTGAGCCAGCGTCGGGGCATCGAGCAGGGCCAGCGCGGTAAGGCCGGTATAGGCAGGATCCTCCGAAGGCAGCAGCGCGGCTAACGACCCGCCGGTGGCGGCATCGGGCGCAAAGGCAAAGCTTTCGGACAAAGGCGGGGGCGCCGTATCGATATCGGGCGCAGGACCGGCGACACAGGCGCCCAAGGTCAGCACCGACGCAAGGACGAGCAGGCGAGCGCTCATCGCGCCGCGCCCTCGCCTGCGCCCTCGCCCTCAGCCCGGCGGCCTGCGCTGTCGCGCGCCGGGATAAAGGCATCGACCTGCTGGCCCACCCGGAACAGCCCGTCGGCGTCGGGCAGTTCGTAGATGATCTGCAGCACCCGGACATCGACCCGTTCGGCGGCGCTGTTGGTCAGCGAGCGCTTGGGCACCACCCGCGGTTCGGCGCGGACGAAGCGCGCCTTCACCTGACGCTCCGCCGCACCGCGCGGCGAGACGATCGCCGATTCGCCAAGCGCGACACGGGGCGCCTGCTCTTCGTCGACATCGATGCGGATATGCAGCGGGCGGGTCTCGCCCATCTCGATGAAGGCCTGCGAGCCCCCGCCGCCCATGGTCGAGAGATATTCGCCGGGCCTGATGTTGACCGCGAGAATCTCGCCCGCGATCGGTGCGCGGACGGTGGCGCGGCCCAGTTCGGTCTGCGCGCTGCCGACCTGCGCCTGCGCGCTGGCGAGCCTTGCCTGTGCCGCCGCGAGCCGGGCCTCGGCCAGCTGCCGGCGTTCGCGCGCCGCATTCGCCTCGCCCTCGGCGCGGATGACTTCGGCACGGCTGACCGCCGCGGGATCCTCGACCTCCCGGTAGAGCCCAAGCTGGCGCCCGGCGGTGGTTTCGGCGCTGCGTGCTTCGGCAATCGCGGCGCGGGCCTCGGCGATGGCCGCGCGCGCCTCGCCGACCGCGGCCCCGGTTTCTGCGATCCGCGACCGGAGCGCGCGGGTGTCGACCACGAACAGCGGCTGCCCCTTGGCGACATAGTCGCCGGGCTGCACGCGCAGATCGGTCACCAGACCCGACAGCGCGGTGCCCACCTGGATCGTCTCGCTCGAAGGCTCGACCACGCCCGCGCCAGCGACCCGCGGCGAACCCGCCAGCTCGCCCGTCGCGCGCGGCGGTTCGCGGTCCGGCTCCTCGAGTTGGCGATCGGGGAGGCCGGAGCCGACGAAGATCGCCGCCCCGACCAGGCCGATCACAGCGATGATCGGCAGGCCCTGGCGCGAAAAACTGAAATTCTCGGGTAATATCGCCATCAGTGGTCCTCCGGCATGGTTGTGCCATCATGCGTAATCCGCCCGTCCTCCAGCACCAGGATACGGTCGGCGAGATCGAAAACGCGGTTGTCGTGGGTAACGATGATGCAGGCGCGATCCTCCGCCACCGCGACTTCGCGCAGCAGGTCCATCACCCGGCGGCCCGAGCGGGCATCGAGCGCGGCGGTGGGCTCGTCGCAGACCACCAGCCGGGGTTCGTGGACCAGCGCGCGGGCGATCGCGACGCGTTGCTGCTGGCCGCCCGAGAGCTGGTTGGGCAGTTTGTCGACCTGGTCGCCGATATTGAGCTTTTCCATCATCGCCACCGCGCGCTCGCGCGCTTCGAGCCGGTCCATTCCCTGCGCGATCAGCGGCACCGCGGCGTTCGAGGCGGCATCGATCGACGGGATGAGGTTGTACTGCTGGAAGATGAAACCGATGTTGTTGAGGCGAAACTCGACCAGCTGGGTGTCGGTGAGATTGTAGATGTCGGTACCGAACACCTCGACCTCGCCCTGGGTCGGCCACAGGATCCCGCACATGATCGAGATCAGCGTCGTCTTGCCCGAACCGCTCTCTCCGACGAGATAGGTCAGTTCGCCCGCTTGCACGTCGAGATCGATGCCGTGGAGCACGGTGATGGTCTGCTGCCCCGCCTTGAAATCGCGGGTGACGGCGCGCGTGCTGATTGCGGCACCGGCGGGGGTGGAGGCGCTCACCGGAACACCGAGGCGGGTTCGGTCTTGAGGACGTTGCGCAGCGCCAGCCAGCCGGTCAGCGCCAGGATCAGCGTGACCGCGGCGAGACTGACCAGCGGCACCTGCCACGGGATGTAGAACCCCTTGAAGGTGGGATTGGCGGAGAAGCCCCAGATGAAGGCCACGGTGCCGAGCACCCCAAGGCCATAACCGACCAGCCCTACCAGTGCCGCCTGGCTGGCGACCATGCCGCGGATCTTGGCGTTGGTGACCCCGATCGCCTTCAATGCCCCGAACTGCTTGATGTTGTCGCGGATGAAGAGGCTGAAGGTCAGCCCGACGATCGCCACGCCAACGATGAAGCCGAGCATCACGGTAATCCCGAAATTGAGCGGGATGCCGGTGTTCTGGATGATGAAATCCACGCCGTCCTGCGCAAACTGGTCGCGGGTTCGAGCGCGCAGGCCGGTCAGTTCGGTGATGCGCTCGGTCAATTCGGCGGGTGTTGTCCCGTCCGACGCGCCGACCAGCACGAAACTCATCCGGTTGCGCGTCCCGGGCACGTAGTTCAGCGCCCGGCTGTATTTGGTATAGAGCGTGACCTGGCTGGTGAAGCTGGGGATGGCATCGGCAATACCCAGGATGACCGCACGCTGATCGTTGAGCTCGAGCCGCTGGCCGATCGGGTTCTGGCCGGCTTCGAACATTCGCGTCGTGCCGACATCGTCGATGATGACGCTGTCGGGTTGCGACAGGACATCGGCGCTGCCTTGCGCCATTCGCTTGGGCAGGCCGATCAGCGTCGCATCGTCGACCCCGATCACGCTTACGCCCTCCAGATCGCCATCGCCGCTGCGCACCGAGGCATTGGCGCGCAAGTGCGGCACCGCCCATTCGACACCCGGGACGCTGCGCACCTTGTCGAGCGCGGTCGAGGGCATCGGAAAATTGACATCGGTGGTGCGGCTGACCTCGTCCATCACCCAGACATCGGCGGTGGGGACGTTGTAGACCCCGCTCGCCCCGCGCTCGACGAGATTGACGAAGATCGTCAACTGCTGGGTGATCAGCAGCGTCGAAAACGCAATTCCGAACACCAGGCCATAGAATTTCTGCTTGTCGCCGGTCAGCATGCGGATCGCGATCCAGAGCATACGTTGAAATACCCCCGTCTGGCTGGGGGGCTTGTCGGATCGACCCGCACCCGCCATTACTGAACGACAGCGTTTAAATGAACGGAGCCGTTCACTTTGTCAAGCAGTCAGGGCATCAAGCAGGGCCGACCCACCGATCTCGCCAAACACGAGGCGATCCTGCGGACCGCCGGACGCAGTTTTTTCGATGTCGGCTTCGCCGCCACCTCGATCGAACAGGTCGCCGCCGATGCGGGCGTGTCCAAGGTGACGGTCTACAATCACTTCGGCGACAAACGCGGGCTCTTCACCGCCGCGGTCGAGGCCGAATGCGAGCGGCTGCGCGACCATTTCTCGATAGCTCCCGCCGAAGGCGCCGATCTGCGCGCCCGATTGACCGCGATCGGCGAGGCGATGTCGGCTTTCCTCTCACGCCCCGAGATGGTCCAGTTCGAGCGCCGCATTGCCGCAGAGACCGAGCAGGAACCGGCGATCGGAGAGGCCTTTCTTGCCGCCGGGCCGCACCGGATGAAGGCGGGGTTCGCCGCGCTGCTCTCGGCGATGAATGCCGCGGGCGAAGTCGCGATCGACGATCCCGATCTGGCGGCGGAGCAGTTCGCGGCGATGTGCAAGGGCATGGGCGATCTCGACCGCCGCTTCGGCATGCCCAAGGACGAGGCGCGCGACCGCGAACGGATCGACGGCGCGGTCGAGGTCTTCTGCCGGGCCTACGCAACCGGCTGACCGGGCTGGAATATTAGCTCCATTCCTGCGGCAATTCGCAGGCGGTCGGAAGCTTGCGACAGAGGCGCGAAACGCATCTCGAGGTCCCGAAAAAAGCTCCATTCTCCATACCGCCGCGTTTGCGCGGAGCGAGTGTCCCACCCCATTCATTGCTCCGGGCGCTGATTGGGGGGCCTGTGGCATTCACCAGGGAGAGCATCGGCGAACGCCTGTTCGAGAGTGTCGGACGATCCTATCGCGATCTGCCAGCCACGCTCGAAGCCCTGGCCTGCGCGATGGTGTCGCATGGCAGGCTTCATTCGCTGACGATGCAGATCGACACAATCGGCGTGCTTTCGGTGGAGCGTCAGGCCCGGGGGCTCGGATCGTGCTGGGAAGCGCCCTCGGGCCAGCCTCCCGGAACAGTGATTGCGGGCAAGCCGGGAGGGTCGCCGGGAGCAGAATTCACAGTTGAGATTACCTACGCCGGTCGCTCGCTGGGCTGGATGCATCCCCGAACAATTGCGCCAACCGATACCGCGAGCCTGCTGTCCGAACTTCTGCCACAGTTCGCGCGGCAATGCGGCCGCCTGGTCATGCGCGACCGGCTCGAGCAATGGTCGCTGGGACGGTTGGGCCAGCCGCTGCGCCTGATTGGGCTGAGCAGCGCGATGCGCGATCTGGACCGGTTCGTGGAAGCCGCCTCGGCGAGTCCGCTACCGGTGCTACTGCAGGGCGAATTCGGGACCGAGAAGCTGGCCGCCGCTGCCGCGATCCATTGCTGCGGGCCGCAGGCTGAAAAGCCCTTCGTCGCCGTGGATTGCAGCGATCCGGACAGTGCCGCTTGCGAATGGCTCGACCGAGCCAAGGACGGAACTCTCTACCTCTCTGCCATCGACCGTCTGTCGCTGCCGATGCAATCCGCCCTGCTCCGGCACCTTCCTTCCCGCCTCGCGCTCTGGACGCACACCGGCATGCAACGCGCGCCCCGCATCATCGCCTCGACCACACTGGAACTGCCGCGGCTCGTGACCGAGGGGCGCTTCTCGCGGGAGCTGGCGAGCGAGCTGTCGGTCCTGGAAGCCAGAGTGCCCCCCTTGCGCGAACGCAGGGGCGATATCGATGCGCTTGCCCGCGATACGATCACCCGGTTGGGTTATGATGCGGATCGCAAGCTTTCAGACGAGCTCATAGAAGCCTGCCTTGCCTACGACTGGCCGGAGAACCTGGCCGAGATCGAGCGCCTGCTGGGACGGTTGGCAACAATGACCGGCACCGCGCCGATCGGTGCGCGCGATATTCGGCGGCATGCCCCTGCAATGGCACCAGATTCGCAGACAGACTCGGCGCAAGCGATTGTCGAGTGGCCCGCGCCCACGGTCACCGCGCTCGACAGATGGGCCTCGCGCGCCCTCGATCCTCGGGACGAGTTTCCCGATCTTGACGGAGCTCTGGCCAAGGCCATGCGCCATCTTGGCGTGAGCTTCGCGGAGCCAATAGATCTCGCCGAACTCGCGGCGATCGGCGGGGTGGCGTCCTCGCGGATGAGCGACTGGCTGGCGCATGCGATGATCGATCTCGAGCGGGTGGTGATGAACCCCGACGTGCAGCCGCATGTCCGGTTCTTCCTCAAGGGCGGGCGCGCGCTGGCCTATCTGTTCGGTCGGCCTCAGGATGGCGCCAATGACTGGGATAGCCAGGTCCTGATCAATCCCGACCTGCCAGCAGACGAATGGTACGAGGTCTACCGCAAGGTTTCCAACCGGCTCCTCGTCGCGCTGATGCGCAAGAAGGCCGAATTCTACTCGCTGCTCAACGCCAATGCCGCGCCGCTGATCAACCTCCCGCTGCCGGTCGGCGTACCGGTCGATCCGTTCGACGATGCCGCCCCCGATCCCGGCACGATGCCCGAGACGCCCGACGAGGATCGGGACGAGGACGACGAGGAGACGCCCTTCAGCCGGAGCTGCAAGGCCGAGCTGATCGATGTCGGAATGCCGCGCCGCGACACGATCGAATGCCGCGAGCAATGGGTCCAGCTCGCGCAGGATATCATCCGCCCGACGGAGGGCATGCCGATCCCCGGCTATGCCTATTACATCGACGAATATCTCACCATGGTGCGCGAGTATTTCGCGACCGCCTACGACATGGACATCGAGCCGTTGCTCGCAGCCGAGTTCGCCGAATATTTCATCGAATGGATGCCGCAGGCCGAAGCGCTTACCGACCAGGAAGCCCGCGCCCGCTTCCGACTGTCGGTCGATGCCGCGCCGATGGCCGATGCGATCGGCTTCGGCCAGTGACTTTCGGCCCGGCTGCAGGCGCATGTCGCGGGGCGGGCGGCGCTGATCGCGGCCCAGCGCGACGCGATCGACGAGCTGGTCCGTGCGCTCTACGCCGCGTGGATTTTCGACCAGCGCAACGAATACGAACTGCAGCTGGCGATCGGCGGGAGCCTCGCCGCAGCGCTCCATGCAGACTACCAGAATGCCCGGGGAGCGACGCTTGAACCCGTCAGCAAGATCACCATCGGGCTCTACTACACCGACCGCGCGATCGATCCGGCGGTGGCGATCGAGCTGGTCAAGCCGCTGCTCGCCGGCTTCGTCGCGCCGCAGCCCGGCGCTCTCTTCGAGATGGATGACAGCCATCTCGGGAAATTGCTGCTGTTCGCGGCCGATCCCGAGACGATCGAGCCGTTCGGACCCTATCAGCCGCTGGTGATCGAGATCGTGGCGAAGCGGGTCCGCGTGCGGCCGCTGATCAGCTTCATCTGGGGGCTTCCGGTGCTCAGCCTGCGCGATCTCATCATCGAATATCAGACCCGCGCCGCGCATGTGGTGGAATTCGCGATGCGCGGCGTGCTCCGCAAGACCGCGCGCGCGCTTACCGATATGCTGATGAAGGTGCGGCAATAGGCGCCCAAATGCCCCCTATGCTTGCAGCAGCGTGATAAGCCGCTAACCCCACCCCGGTGCCAACAGCGACGGGAATTGCAGTGAGCGACGAGTGGGTCATCGGCATTATCGGCGGATCGGGTCTCTACGCCATCGAGGCGCTGGAAGACGAGCAATGGATTCCGGTCCAATCGCCTTGGGGCGAGCCGTCCGATGAAATTCTCTGCGGCCGGATCGGCCATGTCCAAATCCGCTTCCTGCCGCGCCATGGCCGAGGGCACCGCGTACTGCCCGGCCAGCTCAACGCGCGCGCCAATATCGATGCGCTGAAACGTGCGGGCTGCACCGATATCCTCGCGATCTCGGCGGTCGGCTCGCTGAGCGAGGAGCTGCCGCCGGGCAGCTTCGTCCTGGTCGACCAGTTCATCGACAACACCAGGGGCCGCCCCTCGACCTTCTTCGACAATGGCTTCGTCGCGCATGTCGCGATGGGCGATCCGGTGTGCGAGCGGCTGACCGATCTCACCGCCAAGGCGGTCGAGCAGGCGGGCGGCGAGGCAAAGCGCGGCGCCACCTATCTGGCGATGGAAGGCCCGCAGTTCTCGACCCGCGCGGAGAGCAAGCTCTATCGCCAATGGGGCGCGCAGGTCATCGGCATGACCGGGATGCCCGAAGCCAAGCTCGCGCGCGAGGCCGAGCTTCCCTATGCGCTGCTCGCAATGGTCACCGATTGGGACAGCTGGCGCGACGGCGAGGCGGCGGTCGATGTCGGATCGATCATGGCGCAGATGGAAGCCAATGGCGCACTGGCGCGCAGGACGGTGGAGGAGCTGGTTCGTTCGCTCCCGCCCCGGCGCGAACCCTCGCCGATCGACCGCGCGCTGGACTTCGCGGTGATTACCGCACCCGAGCAGCGCGATCGCGGGCTGATGGCAAAACTCGATGCGGTGGCGGGACGGTTGTTCGCGCAGGACCGGGGCTGATTTGCAGGATCTGCTGGTCATAGGCGGCGGCATCAACGGCGTGGGCATTGCCCGCGACGCCGCCGGGCGCGGGCTGTCGGTCACCTTGTGCGAAAAGGACGACCTCGCCTCGCACACCTCATCGGCCAGCACCAAGCTGGTTCATGGCGGATTGCGCTATCTCGAACAGTACGAGTTCCGGCTGGTCGCCGAGGCGCTGCGCGAACGCGAGGTGCTGCTGAAAGCCGCACCGCATATCATCTGGCCGCTGCGCTTCGTGCTGCCTCACGACAAGGGCCTCCGCCCTGGCTGGATGCTGCGTATCGGGCTGGCGCTCTACGACACCATCGGCGGGCGGCGCAGCCTCCCGCGCAGCCGCGGGGTGGACCTCACCCGGCCACCGCATGGCGGCGTGCTGCAGGACCGGCTGACCCGCGGGTTCGAATATTCGGACTGCTGGGTGGAGGACGCGCGGCTGGTGGTGCTGTGCGCGATGGACGCCCGCGATCGCGGCGCACAAATCCTCACGCGGACCGAATGCATCGCGCTCGAACGGCACCCGTCGCACTGGCGCGCGACCTTGCGCAGCGCGGACGGGACCACGCGGATCGTCGAAGCGCGCGCGCTCGCCAATGCGGCGGGGCCCTGGGTGGACGCGGTCGCCCGCAACGCGCTGGGCGCAGGCACTCCCGCGCGTCTCAGGCTGGTCAAGGGCAGCCACATCATCGTCCCGCGCAAATATCCCGGCGAGCACGCCTATATCTTCCAGAACGGCGACGGGCGGGTGGTCTTCGCCATCCCCTACGAACGCGAGTTCACGCTGGTGGGCACCACCGACCAGCTGTTCGAGGGCGATCTCGACAGCGTGCGTATCTCGCGGGAGGAGCGCAATTATCTGCGCGAGGCCGCCGGGGAGTATTTCAAAAGCGGTATCTCGGACAACGAGATCGTGTCCACCTACGCCGGCGTGCGCCCGCTCTACGAGGACAGTTCGGCCAAGAATTCCACCGTGACGCGCGACTATGTGTTCGAGCTGGAAGCGAAGGACGGGGCGCCGATCCTCTCTATCTATGGCGGCAAGATCACCACCTTCCGCAAGCTGGCCGAACACGCGCTGGGCAAGCTCGCAACACATCTGCCCATGGGTCAGAAGTGGACCCGCGAGGCGCCGCTGCCGGGTGGCGAGATGGCGGATTTCGCCGCTTTCCTGTGGCGCGCGGGCGAACGCTACGCCTGGATGCCACCCGAGATGTTGCTGCGACTGGCCCGCGCCTATGGGACAAGGATCGACCGGGTCGTCGGCACCGCCGACGGGCTCGACCGGCTGGGCGATCATTTCGGTGGCGATCTTTACGAAGCGGAGCTGCGCTACCTCGTGAAAGAGGAATTCGCGCGGACGCCCGAAGACATCCTCTGGCGGCGCAGCAAGCTCGGCCTGCACCTGCCGGCGGAAACGGAACGGCGCGTCGCGGATTGGTTGGACAAGCAGGGCGGCGACTCCGCTTGATTGCCCGCGCGAGCGGGTCCAAGGGCCGCCCGATACCGCACATGTTGTCGCAAATCGAACATTCGAGTTTCCTTCCCATGGCCCGTAACGACCCCACCACGCTTCTCGACCGCCACTCCGTCCGCCTCGCCTATCGACAGGACGAGAAAGAGTGCGTCGCGGAACGGCTGACACAGGCCCTGCCAGCTGCCGAATTGCACGAGGAGGCGCAGGCGCTCGCGATCGTGCTGGTCGAAGGCGCCCGGCGCCAGAAGCCGAGCGGCATCGATGCCTTCCTGCACCAGTTCGGTCTCGCCACCGAGGAAGGCATCGCGCTGATGTGCCTTGCCGAAGCCCTGCTGCGCGTCCCCGACAGCCGCACCGCCGATGCGCTGATCCGCGACAAGATCGGCGATATCGAGTGGTCGGAGCATCTCGGCGAATCGAGTTCGACCTTCGTCAACGCCGCAACCTTCTCGCTGATGCTCACGGGCGAAGTGCTCGAACGGCCCGAAGAGCAGCAGCGCGGTCTGGCGCGGACCTTCAAGAGCACCATGAACCGCCTTGGCGAACCGGTGATCCGCAAGGCGACGCTGCAGGCGATGCGTATTCTCGGCGGCCAGTTCGTCTTCGGGCGGACCATGACCGAAGCGCTCAAGCGCGCCGCCCCGGAACGCGCTCGTGGCCTCACCCACAGCTTCGACATGCTGGGCGAAGCGGCGATGACCTATGCCGATGCCGACCGCTATCGCCTCGCCTATGAAGGCGCGATCGAACGGCTGGCGAAAGAGGCGGGCGCCGGCGTTCACGGCTCGCCGGGCATCTCGGTCAAGCTTTCCGCGCTCTATCCCAAATACGATTTCTTCCACCGCGAGGCCGCAATCGAGGCGCTGGTCCCGATCCTGCGCGATCTGGCGGGCAAGGCGCGCGATGCCGACATCCATTTCACCATCGATGCCGAGGAAGCCGAACGGCTCGAACTCTCGCTCGACATTCTCGAGGCGCTGGTCGCCGACGACACGCTGTTCGCCAATGGCACCACCAGCGGCTGGACCGGTTTCGGCCTCGCGATCCAGGCCTATCAGAAGCGCGCCGCGCCGCTGTGCGACTGGACCGCCAAGCTCGCGCGGCGCCACGGCCGCCAGCTGTTCGTCCGGCTGGTCAAGGGTGCCTATTGGGATACCGAGATCAAGCTGAGCCAGGTGGGCGGCTACAAGGATTTCCCGGTTTTCACCCGCAAGGTTGCGACCGATGTCTCCTATCTCGCCTGCGCCGAGCGGCTGCTGGCAGCGGGCGATGCGATCTACCCGGCCTTCGCCACCCACAACGCCTATACGGTGGGCGCGATCAAGGCGCTCGCGCGCAGCCATTCGCGCGAGGGCGGCTTCGAGTTCCAGCGGCTGCACGGCATGGGCGAGGACGTTTATGGCGCGCTCGCCAAGCATGAGGGCAACGCGCGCACCCCGGTGCGGATCTATGCGCCGGTGGGCAGCCACAAGGATCTGCTTGCCTATCTCGTGCGCCGCCTGCTCGAGAACGGCGCGAATTCCAGCTTCGTCAACCGCATGGCCGATGCCGACGTGCCCGCCGCGGATCTCGCGACCGACCCGGTGGCCGAGCTCGCCGCGCTCGAGCCCAAGCGCAATCCCGACATTCCGCTGCCGGGCGACATCTTCCCCGACCGCATCAACAGCGCGGGCGTCGATCTGGGCGATCCGCTGGTGCGCGAACCGCTGATCGAACGGCTCGAAAAATTGCGCGGCCACCGCTGGCACGCCGAGCCGACCTTTCACTTCGAGGACCAGGAAGGCGAGGTCGCGCCGATCACCAAGCCGCACGACCTCACCGTCGAGGTCGGCACACGGCGCGACACGCTGCCCGAAGAGGTCGAGCAGGCCATCCGGATCGCCGAGGCGGTGCAGCCGGGCTGGAACGCGCTGGGCGGCGAAAAGCGCGCGCTGCTGCTCGAGGAAGCGGCCGATCTGTTCGAGGCGCACACCGACGAATTCATCTCTCTGTGCCAGCGCGAGGCAGGCAAGACCCTGCCCGATGCGGTGCTGGAGCTGCGCGAGGCAGTCGATTTCCTCCGCTTCTATGGCGGCGAGGCGCGTCGGCTGTTCTCGGGCTCGTTCGCGCTGCCCGGACCGACTGGCGAGGAAAACCGCCTGACCATGGCCGGGCGCGGCGTCTTCGCCACCATCTCGCCGTGGAATTTCCCGCTCGCGATCTTCATCGGCCCCGCCGCCGCGGCGCTCGCCGCCGGCAACAGCGTGGTCGCCAAGCCTGCCGAGCAGACCCCGCTGATCGCCGCGCTGGCGGTCAAGCTGTGTCACCGGGCAGGCATCCCGCGCGAGGTGTTCCAGCTGCTCCCCGGCGCGGGCGAGGTCGGCCAGTTCATCACCTCCGATCCGCGCATCGCGGGCGTATCCTTCACCGGATCGACCGAGACCGCGCAGGCGATCAACCGGTCGCTGGCCGCGCGCGACGGCCCCATCGCCACCTTCATCGCCGAAACCGGCGGCCAGAACGCGATGATCGTCGACAGCTCGGCGCTGCCCGAGCAGGTGACGCGCGATGTCGTCGCCTCGGCTTTCCAGAGCGCGGGCCAGCGCTGTTCGGCGCTGCGGATGCTCTATATCCAGGACGAGGTCTTCGACGAGATGGTGACCATGATTCGCGGCGCCTTCGAGGCGCTGGTGATCGGCGACCCGGCCGAACTCGCTACCGATGTCGGCCCGGTGATCGATCCGGACGCCAAGGCCGCGCTCGAACGCCACGTCGCACGCCGCCGCAAGAACGGACGCACCGTGTGGCGGCGCAAGCTTCCGCGCGGCGTGGCCAATGGCTGCTTCGTCGCTCCCACCATCATCGAGTTGGAATCGATTTCCGACCTGCGGCGCGAGAACTTCGGCCCGGTGCTCCATGTCGCGCGTTTCAAGGCGAGCGAACTCGAGAAGGTGGTCGATGACATCAACGCCACCGGATACGGGCTCACGCTCGGTCTCCACAGCCGGATCGAGACGACGCGCGAATTCGTCGAGGCACGCGCCCGGGTCGGCAATTTCTACGTCAACCGCAACCAGATTGGCGCGGTGGTAGAAAGCCAGCCGTTCGGCGGCGAAGGCCTGTCGGGAACCGGGCCGAAGGCGGGCGGGCCGCATTACGTCGCGCGCTTCGCCACGGAACGGGTGGTCTGCATCGACACCACCGCGGCGGGCGGGAACGCCAGTCTGCTCGCGGGTTGACGCACGCCAGCAGGAGTTTTCATTGAAGGTTAAAGCGGCCCTGGGTTAGAGGCTTTGCCATGGCACGTCTTCTCCAGCTCGCACTCGCCCTCACCGCTTTTTTCTGGGCTGCCGCCGCGTCGGCAGAAATCCGGGTGACCTTCCACAGCTTCGACGGTTCGGTGCTGTTCGGCCGCTATCCACACACCTTCGTGTCGCTGGAAGGCGAACTGAAAGACGGGACGCCGATCAAGGAGAATTACGGCTTTTCTGCCAAAAGTGCCTCGCCCGCAGTGCTGGCCGGACCGGTCGAGCATGTGATCCTGACCGAGAGGGACAAATGGATCGACCGGACCAACCAGCATTTCACGCTCACCATCGATGATGCGAAATACTGGGCGATCCGCAAGGAAGTGGCGCGCTGGCGCGATGCGCCTGGCAAGTTCTACAGCCTCGACACCCGCAATTGCATCCATTTCGTCGGCGCGATCGCGCAGATCGTCGGGGTGCGGGTGACCTATCCCGAGGACATGCTGCGCCGCCCCAAAAAATGGCTCAACCATGTCACCGCGAGGAACCCGCAGCTGCGCGCGCCGCAGATCGATTAGGGAAAAGCGCAGGCACGAGGCTTGCGCGGCGACGCCGGGTGAAGGATCGTCGGCGCATGGCGATTCTTTCCGACAAGTGGATCCGCTCCAAGGCGCAGGCCGAGGGCATGATCGAACCCTTCACCGAGGCGCAGCGGCGCGATGGCTGCATTTCCTACGGGCTGAGCTCCTACGGCTATGACGCGCGCGTCGCCGACGAGTTCAAGATTTTCACCAATGTGGATTCGACGATCGTCGACCCCAAGCAGTTCGACCCACGTAGCTTCGTCGACCGCCAGACCGATGTCTGCATCATCCCGCCCAACAGTTTCGCGCTGGCCCGGACGGTCGAATATTTCCGCGTGCCCGAGGACGTGCTGGTTATCTGCCTGGGCAAATCGACCTATGCGCGCTGCGGGATCATCGTCAACGTCACCCCGCTCGAACCGGGCTGGGAAGGCCATGTCACGCTGGAGTTTTCCAATACCACCCCGCTTCCTGCAAAGATCTACGCCAACGAAGGCGCCTGCCAGTTCCTGTTCCTCCAGGGCAACGAGCGCTGCGAGACCAGCTATCGCGACCGCGCGGGCAAATACATGGGCCAGCGCGGGGTCACCCTGCCCAAGCTTTAGCAAAGCGGCCCTGACGCTACGGTTTTGACACCGCCTCTCGGCGCGCGCATTCTGCGCTCAACGGGAGAGCGAGATGAGCAAGAGCACCGCCGAATTCGATATCGTGGTCTATGGGGCGACCGGCTACACAGGGCGGCTGGTCGCAGAACATTTCCTGCGCGAATATGGCGACGGCCCCGACGCGCCCAAATGGGCGATGGCGGGGCGCAGCCTGGCCAAGCTCGAAGCGGTGCGCGACGAAATCGGCGCGCCCGCCACCACCCCGCTGGTGGTCGCCGATGCCGACAGCAAGTCCGACCTGCTCGCGATGTGCAACCGCACGAAAGTCGTGCTCACCACGGTCGGCCCCTACCAGCTCTATGGCGATGCGCTGGTCGCGGCCTGCGTCGAGACCGGCACCGATTATGCCGATCTGTGCGGCGAGCCTGCCTGGATGCGCGAGCAGATCGACCTCCACCACGAGGCCGCCAAGGCCAGCGGCGCGCGGATTTGCTTCTCCTCGGGCTTCGATTCGATCCCCTTCGATCTGGGCGTGCTGATGCTGCAGGAGCATGCGCTGGCGACCCGCGGCAAACCTGCCCCGTCCATTCGCGGCCGCGTCCGGTCGATGAACGGGACCTTTTCGGGCGGCACCGCTGCAAGCCTCGGCGCGACGATGAAGGCCGCCGCGACCAACCCGAAAATCATCGGCCTGCTGCGTTCGCCCTTCGCGCTGACCCCGGGGTTCGAGGGGCCCGACCAGCCATCGGGCATGGTGCCGCATTACGAGGAGGACTTAGGCAAATGGGCCGCGCCCTTCGTGATGGCGGCGATCAACACCAAGAACGTCCACCGCACCAATTTCCTGCTCGGCCACCGCTATGGCGCCGATTTCCGCTATGACGAGATGGTGCTCACCAGCCCGGGCGAAGCGGGCAAGAAGGCCGCCGATGCGATGCTGGAGCTGCTCAAGAACCCGTTCGGCGCCAAGCCGCCCAAGCCCGGCGAAGGCCCCACGCCCGAGGAACGCGAGAACGGCTCCTACGATGTCCTGCTGGTAGGCGATTTTCCCGACGAGGCCTCGATCCGCTACGGGGTCAAGGGCCGCTACGATCCGGGCTATGGCTCGACCAGCCGGATGATCGCGGAAACCGGGATGGGGCTGCTGGAGAACCCCGGCGATGGTGGAGTCGGAACTCCCGGCTCCTTCCTCGGCAAAGCACTGGTCGAACGGCTCGAAAGCCGCGCCGCGCTCACCTTCGCATTGGAAAGTTGAACCGGAAAGGTTCGGTGCCGGACCATTCCCCGAAAGGGAGGATCGACGGCAAGTCAATGGAGCGGGCGAGGCGATTCGAACGCCCGACCCCAACCTTGGCAAGGTTGTGCTCTACCCCTGAGCTACGCCCGCTCACTGACGCTCCCGAACGGTCGAACCGTCGGTGGGAGGCGCGCGATTAGCAGCGGCACCCCATGCGTGCAAGGCAAAAATCGCCGCCTTGCCCTTCCCGCATCCGGGCTTCACATTGGCGCGCGAGGCCCCACATGGGGCGCAGGAAATTCCCGTTTTTCGAAAGGACGCGACACGTGGCGAGCATGGCTCTGAGCATAGACGAACAGAAGGCCGTCGACCGGTTCCGCACCGAAGTGGTCGAACCCTCGATGTCGAAACTCGTCATCCTCGACTTCTGGGCCGAATGGTGCGGGCCTTGCAAGGCACTGACCCCGGTGCTCGAGAAGGTGGCAGCCGAATATGCCGACAAGGGCGTGATGCTGGCGAAGGTCAATGTCGATGAAGAGCAGTTCATCGCCAGCCAGTTCCAGGTCCGCTCGATCCCCACGGTCTATGCGATGTTCCAGGGCCAGCCGGTCGCCGACCTGACCAGCGCGCGCGGCGAAAGCCAGATCAAGCAGATGCTAGATCAGCTGCTCGAGAAACTGCCGCTGGGCGAAGCCGCGAGCGATCCCGCGGCAAAGCAGGAGCAGGATGTCGCGCAATTCATCAGCATGGGCGAACAGGTGCTGTCCGAAGGCGACGCCGGGCGCGCCGCCGGCATATTCGCGCAGGTGATCGAAATGGCGCCCGACAATGGTGCTGCGCAGGCCGGTCTGGTTCGCTCGCTGGTCGAGGCGGGACGGATCGAGGAAGCACAGCACGCAATGGCTGCTGCCTCGGAACAGAACCCCGCGCTCGTCGAGGATCCGCAGTTCAACGCCGCCAGGACCGCGCTCGAACTGGCCGCCAACGCCCCTGACGAGGCTGAACTCGCTGGCTTGCGCGACAAGGCTCAGGCCGGGGCGATGGAAGACCGGCTCGCTTATGCCGAGGCGGCATTTGCCGCCGGCCAGCGCGATCCCGCTGCCGACGAACTGCTCGCCATGATCGAGGCCGATCGCGAATGGAGCGAGGGCGCCGCCCGGGCCAAGTTGCTGCAGATCTTCGAGGCGGTGGGTCTGGAAGACCCCTGGGTGGTCGCCACCCGTCGCCGTCTCTCGCGCCTGCTGTTCGGCTGAGCGGAGCAGCGCGCGTGCGGCTCTCGATCTTCCCGCTTCCCGGCGCGATCCTCTTCCCCGGAATGCAGCTCCCGCTGCATATCTTCGAGGAGCGCTACCGCGCGATGACCAGCGACGCGCTGGCGCGCGACCGGCGGATCGCGTTGATCCAGCCCCTGCGCGGCGGCGACCATTCGCCGCTCTATTCGGTCGGCTGCATCGGCAAGATCGGCGAGGTCGAGGCGCTCGATGACGGGCGTTACAATCTCATCCTCGAGGGGGAGAGCCGTTTCCGGCTGCTGCGCGAACTGGATGTCACCACCCCGTTCCGCCAGGTCGAGGGCGAACCGATCGTCGATGCGCGCGATGCCTATCTCTCGAGCGTCGAGCGCGCAGGCTTCGAGCAGGAAGCGCGCCGCTTCGCTGATATGCAGGGCTACAGCGTCGACTGGGACTCGGTCGAACGGCTAGACGATGAGGCGCTGGTCAACGGCGTCTCGCAGATCGCGCCCTTCGACGTGGCGGCCAAGCAGGCGCTGCTCGAGGCGGACGATCTTTCGACCCGCTGCGAGCTCTTGATCCAGCTGATGCAGTTCTTCGCTCTGCGCGATGGCGGCGACGACAAGGTCACGCTGCAGTAGCCTGCGGTTAGGCCGCCGGGACTAGATCCCGAAGCTGCCCTTCAACCCGTCGATCACATATTGCGCCGCGAGCGCCGCCAGCAGCACGCCGAGCAGGCGGGTGACGACCGCCTCGACCTGGTCGCCGAACAGGCGCATCAGCGGCCCCGCAGCGACCAGCGCCGCCATGGTGATCGCCAGCACCGTCACCAGCGCACCGAGCACCATCAGCTGATCCTCGAGTTCGCTCGCCTCGTTCATCAGCAGCATGATCGCGGCAATCGCCCCAGGGCCCGCCAGCATCGGCATCGCCATGGGGAAGACCGAAACATCCTCTACCTCCGAGGCGGCGATCTTCTCCGCCCGCTCCTCGCGTCGCTGGGTGCGCTTTTCGAACACCATCTCGAAGGCGATCCAGAACAGCATGAAGCCCCCGGCGATGCGAAAACTGTCGAGCTGGATATGCAGCGCGCCGAGCAATTGTTCGCCGAACAGCGCAAAGCCCAGCAGGATCGCCAAGGCGATCAGACTGGCGCGGATCGCCATATTGCGGCGTTCGGACGCGCTCGCATCCTTGGTCAGCCCGGCATAGATCGGCGCACAGCCGGGCGGATCGATCACCACGAACAGCGTGATGAAGGCGGAGACGAAGAGTTCGTTCATTGCGGGTCGACCCTGCCATCGGCGGTGACGGCGAAATCGAGTGCAGGCTCCCACACCCCGCCACGCCATTGTTGCGCCGCGAACATCCGGCGGCCATCGGCGCCCTGCACCCAGCGCCAGGCCAGCGACCCATCGCGCGAGAGGGCCCCGCCCGAGGCTCCTCCGCCGGCATCCGGCCATGCGGCGACAGTGGGCGATGCGCCCTCGGCACGGCAATCGGCGACTTCGCCCTGGATCATCGGGATCGCCTGGACGACGATGACGCTCTCGTCATCCTCGGGCGGGGGCTCGCGATCGCGGGTCTCGCGCTCGGTCAGCGCCGTATCGGGCGCGCCCATGTCATACGTCCAGCGATAGGTCCCGTCGCGTTGGCGTTCCCACACGGTGACGTAAAAACCCCAGCTGCCGTCCGGGTCGGCGAACTTGCCCTGGGTGACCGCCAGCTGCCCGTCGCAGCTCGACCAGATCGCGAGCGGGGTCCACTGGACCGGGACCGCCGGATCGCTCTGCCCGGCGAGAAAACCCGCCGCATCGATCACGCCATTGCGGCCATGGATCACTCCGCCATCGGCAAGGAAGCGGCGAAACGCGGTCCATTGCCCGTCCTCGCGCGCCGCGCGCGAGAAGGCGATCTCGGTGGCGGCCACGGTGCTGGGATTGGCGGTGTTGCGGACATCGCGCATGAAACCGTCGGAATAGCGCACCGGCGGGGGACCACCGGCGCAGCCGACTAGCGCGAGGCCGAGCAAGATTGCGATAGCCCGCTTCACAGCGCGCCCTCGGGCAGGTCGAGCCCCTCGTTGCGATAGGCCGCGACCAGCGTGTTCCTGAGCAGCACCGCGATAGTCATCGGTCCGACCCCGCCGGGCACCGGAGTGATCCCTCCCGCCACCTCGCTCGCGGGGCCGTAATCGACATCGCCGACCAGTCGGCCCTTCGCGTCGCTCTCGGCGGGGGGCAAGCGGTTGATGCCGACATCCACCACCGTCGCACCAGGCTTGAGCCAGTCGGCCTTGACCATCTCCGGTCGCCCGACCGCAGCGACGACGATATCGGCGCGGCGCACCACATCGGGCAGATCCTTCGTCCGGCTGTGCGCGATGGTGACGGTGGCGTTGGCATCGAGCAGCAGCTGCGCCATCGGTTTGCCGACGATGTTGGAGCGACCGATCACCACCGCCTCGAGCCCGGACAGGTCGCCCAGCCGGTCGGTCAGCAGCATCATGCAGCCCAGCGGCGTGCAGGGCACGAAGCCCGGCTGGCCGACCGCGAGCCGCCCGGCGTTGATGACGTGGAAGCCGTCGACATCCTTGTCCGGAGCGATCGCCGCGATCACCGCCTGCTCGTCGATATGCGCAGGGAGCGGCAGCTGGACGAGGATGCCGTCGACCGCGGGGTCGGCATTGAGCCGCTCGACCAGAGCCAGCAATTCGTCCTGCCCGACACCCGCCTCGAGCCGGTGCTCGAACCCGTTCATCTGCGCCTCGATCGTCGCCTTTCCCTTGCTGCGGACATAGACCTGGCTGGCCGGGTCTTCTCCCACCAGCACCACCGCCAGCCCCGGCTTGCGCCCGGCAGCCTTGGCGAACTCGGCCGCCAGCGCACCGACTCGCTCGCGCAAAGCAGCGGCGAAAGCCTTCCCGTCGATCCGTTCGGCCGCCATCGTCAGCCTCGCAGCAACGAGCCGAGGACGATGAGGATGATGTTGAGCAGGATGATCAGCACCAGCGGCGAGAAGTCGATCGTCCCGGTGCTGGGCAGCAGGTTGCGGATCGGGCGCAGCACCGGCTCGAGCAGGCGGTTGATCGAATTGTAGAAGCTGGAAAGGAATTCGTTCGAGCTGTTCACCACGTTGAAGGCAAACAGCAGGCCGATCACGAACTGGATGATGATCAGCATCACCAGCACATTGGTCAGCATCGCGATGATTTCGTAGATCGTGTAGAGCGCCTGCATCGTATTCCCGTCCGTTTGTGAGTGCGACCTGTCTTAGAGACGTAAGACGGCCTGCGCCAGACTCAAGTCCGGCTGCCCTGTGTCGTACCGCCGCCATTGGCGACTGTCCTGATCAGCGTGCCCGCGCCGCTGGCGGTGAAGAATTCGAGCAGCATCGCGTGCGGCACCCGCCCGTCGAGCACCACCGCCGCCTCGCAGCCCGCCTCGACCGCATCGACGCAGGTTTCCAGCTTGGGGATCATCCCGCCGCTGATGGTGCCGTCGGCGCGTAGCCCAGCGATATCGGCGGGGGTGAGATCGGACAGCAGATTGCCCTGCTTGTCGAGCACACCCGCGACATCGGTGAGCAGGAGCAGTCGCGCGGCACCCAGCGCGGATGCCAGTGCGCCCGCGAAGGTGTCGGCGTTGATGTTGTAGGTGTGCCCGTCCTCGCCCGCGCCGATCGGGGCGACCACCGGGATCATCCCGCTGGCGCTGACCGTGTCGATCACCGAGGTATCGACATGCGTCGGGCTGCCGACGAAGCCGAGATCGAGTGCCTGTTCGATCAGGCTGCCGGGATCCTTGCTGGTGCGGGTCAGCTTGGTCGCGGTGACGAGATTGCCGTCCTTGCCCGACAGCCCGATGGCACGGCCGCCGGCGCGGGCGATCCAGCCGACGAGTTGCTTGTTGATCGCGCCCGACAACACCATCTCGGCGATCTCGGCAGTGGCCTTGTCGGTCACCCGCAAGCCGTCGACGAAGCGGCTCTCGACCCCGAGCTTGGCCAGCATCGCGCCGATCTGCGGGCCGCCGCCATGGACCACCACCGGGTTGATCCCGACCGCTTTGAGCAACACGATATCGCTGGCGAATTCGCGCGCGGCCTTTTCGTCGCCCATGGCGTGGCCGCCGTATTTGACCACGAAGGTGCGCCCGGCGTAGCGCTGGAAATAAGGCAGCGCCTCGATCAGCACTTCCGCCTTGGCGTGGAGGTCGGTGGTGTTCATCTCGCCTTCGCTCATGGAAAACGCCTGCCCTCTGGTCGCTGGAAGGCAGGCGCTTAGCCAATGTCGGCCTCGCCGCAAAGGGGCGCGCCGCAATTACTCGGGCGCGGGCTCGGGAGACTCCACATCGAGATCGGTGTTGAGCCGTTCCTCGGTGGTGGTGGTCGCGTAGTCGGGGATGGTCTCGAGTTCCTCGTCGCCATCCGCATCGAAAACAAAGACAACCACCGCGACCGCCAGCAGGACGAGGGCGCCCACCCAGAACCAGCGGGTCGAGGGTTTGGAATCGGGGACGGGGTCGGTCATGTCTGTTCTCCTGTTGGTGCTGGTGTTGGTGATTCAATGGACGGCACCGCTGGCCGTTCCGGCCCGCTCCGGCCCGATCCGACCCGCTCTGGCCAAGGCCGACGCGCTGTGGCACCCCCTCGCCCCATGAACCGCATCTCCCTCAGCCTTGCCCTCGCCCCCGCCATGGCGCTCGCCGCCTGCGCGCACGGCGCTCCCGAAACCGCGACCTCGACCGCCGCACCGCAGGACGAATTCTGGGCTGCGCTGTCGAGCCATTGCGGCAAGGCCTATGCCGGCGGGCTGACCAGCAACGAGGCGCCCGACGCCGACATGCGGGGCATGGAAATGGCGATGCATGTCCGCGAGTGTTCGGACCAGCGGATCGCGATCCCCTTCCACATCCGCCAGGCCGACGGCAGCTGGAACCGCAGCCGCACCTGGCTGATCACCCGCACCGGCGCCAATGGATCGGGCGGCCTGCGCCTGAAGCACGACCACCGCCACGAGGATGGCAGCGAGGACGATGTGACCATGTATGGCGGCGACACCGCTGCGCCGGGCACCGCGCGGGTGCAGGACTTCCCCGTCGATGCCGAGAGCGTGGCACTGTTCGAGCGCGAGGGGCTCACCGTTTCGGTCACCAATGTCTGGCGGGTCGCGGTCGACCCGGCGGATGCGGAGGCGCCAGTATTCGCCTACCGGCTGATGCGCGAGGGCGCCAATGCGCGGAATTTCCGCGTCGAATTCGACCTCTCGCAGCCGATCCCCGCGCCGCCCGCGCCCTGGGGTCACGAATAGGCCGCGCAGGATGGAGCAGGTTTCGCCCGTGTAGGAAAACGGATTTTGGGCCGCACTGCAGCCCTTTGCGGGTCGCTGTTCTACAAGCCTTGGCAGCCGCGCGCGACCCGCCACTATAAGTTGCGAAATTCACACTGTTCTAAATCGACTGTTGCAATCATGGTGATAGGCGTTGCATGACGCCAATCTTCATGAGAAGCGGGCGGTGGGCACCAAGCCCCCCGCCTCAGAAGGAGTTTTCTATGCGTATTCGTACTGCCCTGACCGCAATGGCTGCCGCCGCTGCCGTCGCCGCAACCCCGCTCGCCGCCGCTCAGGCGCGCACCAGCATGCCCGTCGAAGGCGAGAGCGAAATGGGGGGCGTTTCCGCGCTCGCCGGCGTCGGCATCTTCATCGCACTCGTTACCGCGATCTACTTCATCGCCGATTCGGAAGACGATCCCGTCAGCCCGTAAGCTTGCGAGCGACAGGTTACCCGAAAGGCCTCGCTTCGGCGGGGCCTTTTTTTATGCGCGTGATTCGGGGTGATCGGGGCCGGCGCGCGCGCTTAATCCTTCGGTGAGACCTTGCGGGCCATGATGGCGCGATGTCGCGCCGATCCGCCAGTGTCCCGCCGTTTCACCGCCGCCGGAAAGCCGCGCGCTGGGGCAATGCGCTGCTGGTCGCCGCGCCGCTCGCCGCCTTCGCGCTGGTATTTATGTGGGACGGCCCGCCCGCCGGACTCGCCGCGGCGCTCGAGCTGCCGCGCGAGGAGATGCCGGGGCTTTCTGCACCCTCCACCGACCAGGAGACCGCGCGCTTCGACCGATGCGTCGGCGGCGACCGCGTCACCTGCATCGTCGATGGCGACACCATCTGGTACCGCGGCGAGAAGATCCGTATCGCCGATATCGATACACCCGAGGTCAGCCAGCCCGGCTGCGCGCGCGAAGCCGAGCTCGGCGAGGCGGCGACGCTGCGGATGCGCGCCCTGCTCAACGAGGGGCCGTTTACGCTGGAACCGCCAGAATCCGGGGACCGCGACCGCGACCGCGACCGCTACGACCGCCTGCTGCGCACTATCACCCGCGAAGGAGCGAGCCTGGGCGCGGTGCTGGTCAACGAGGGGCTGGCGGAGGAATGGCAGGGACGCCGGCGGGGGTGGTGTTGAGCCATTAACAGCGTTTTAAATCGCTCAGGCGCAGATTTCGCAAATGGGCCAGTGGCGCAAATCGTCGAAATGGAAGAGCGCGATGGTCGCTCAACTTCTCGCGCGCGATGGTCCCAACTGTTGGTTGTGCGCCTATCCCATGACGGACCCGCCCAAACGGCATAACAAACGGATCAGCCTGGAGCATCTGACGCCCCGGGTTCTGGGCGGAGGGGATGGTGCGGACAATCTCGTGCTGTGCCACCAGCACTGCAACGGTCACCTGCGCGATCACCCGCGAGAGAAAAAGCTGGTGATCAGGAAGAAGTGGCGCGCGGTTCACAAGGCGCGCCTTTCCTAATCACGCGCCCACCTTAAATTATGGGCTCCCCTCCTCGACTGTGAAGGTCAAAAAACGGCTCGCGCCAGAGGAAGGTGTAACTCGACGAACCAGGCCGCGTGTTAAATAGGGAAGATATCTACGGTGATTAGACGATCCTCGAAATACAGAACAGGTCTGCAATCTTCAGCAAGTGCCTTCCTGGACCCATCCGGAGCCACAGTTATGAATCGCCCCCCTGCGAGAAAGAGAAGTCGCTCCTCACCTCCACAAACCGTAGGTACGTCACCGAAAGAGTCATAGGCATGGTGCCTAGCGCTAAACCCCTCAGCATAAGCCCCCGCAGAAATCTGCAGAACTCCTATTAGAGCCATTAAGGTCGGCACCCTATACTTATCTGAAATCTCATTTTCTCTAAATAATCTAGAAATTATCCACGAAATTCCTAAGATTAGAGGGAATAAAAGACCAATAAGAAGTATTGGGCGATCGCTAAAATATGCCCAAATCTGGATAGCCGGAGCGATAAAAACTAGCATCAAGAAGAGAAAAGGAATCCGGGAATCTTCTAACTGCGGATGTAAGTTGAAATCTTCCCTTCCAACAATACGAAACGGCTTATCGATCATCCAAAGGTGGCTAAATAAAAAACCAGAAACGAAGAATATATAAAACGGCGCTATTCTACCTAGTCCGACATTAAGTATGTCAGACGCGGCGAATAGTCCGCTCGCTTCGCCACCAAACCCTCGGTAAAGAAAGTAGATATAGATATAACATAGGCCAAGGTGGACTATTGTGACGCCAGCGACGAGGCGTCCAATCATCACTCCGCCGCGACGCTCGCGCTGCTGCCCTCATCCCCAAACAGCCCCGGCCCGTCGTCCACGCTCACCTCTTCCTCGTTCGCCGCCTTGGCGCGCGAGTTGGAGCGCTTGTCGAAGCTCGACCACACATCCTGCCAATTGCCCGTGGTCGCGCCCTTGGAATATTCGGTGGAGCGGGTTTCGAAGAAGTTCGCGTGCTCGACGCCGTTCAAGAGCGGGGCGAGCCAGGGGAGCGGGTGGTCTTCCACCATATAGACCGGCTGCAGCCCGAGCTGCGACAGGCGCCAGTCGGCGATGTAGCGGATGTAGCGCTTGATCTCCTTGGCGGTCATGCCGTGGACCGGGCCCTGTTCGAACGCCAGGTCGATAAAGGCGTCTTCGAGCCGCACCGTCTTCTGGCACATGTCGATGATGTCTTCCTTGACCGCCTTGGTCAGGCAGCTGCGCTCCTCGCAGAAGGCGTGGAACAGCTTGATGATGCCTTCGCAATGCAGGCTCTCGTCGCGGACCGACCAGCTGACGATCTGGCCCATGCCCTTCATCTTGTTGAAGCGCGGGAAGTTCATCAGCATCGCGAAGCTGGCGAACAGCTGAAGCCCCTCGGTGAAACCGCCGAACATCGCCAGAGTGCGCGCGATGTCCTCGTCGGAGTCGACCCCGAACTGGTCGAGGAAATCGACCTTGGCCTTCATCTCCTCGTATTCGAGGAACATGCCGTATTCGCTCTCGGGCATGCCGATGGTGTCGAGCAGGTGACTGTAGGCGGCGATGTGCACCGTCTCCATATTGGAGAAGGCGGCGAGCATCATCTTGACCTCGGTCGGCTTGAACACGCGGCCGTATTTCTCGTGGTAGCAATCCTGCACCTCGATATCGGCCTGGGTGAAGAAGCGGAAAATCTGGGTGAGCAGGTTGCGCTCGTGATCGGAGAGCTTCTGCGCCCAGTCGCGGCAATCCTCGCCCAGCGGCACTTCCTCGGGCATCCAGTGGATCTGCTGCTGACGTTTCCAGAAGTCGTAGGCCCACGGGTATTCAAAGGGCTTGTAGGTCTTGCGGGCTTCGAGCAACGACATCTTGTGTGCCTCCGGTTTGGCGTGGGCGACTCATATAGGGAATCGCGCCCGGTTTTCGAAGCCAAAACTGGTCGATTCGGCGGGGATAAGCACCGGTCAAGCGAACAAAGCGGGAAAGCGCGCGGGAGCGCGTCGCGCGAGCCAAGGCGGGAAGCGGGGTTTTCCTGCGACGGGCCGCGGAACGGGCGGGTGCCGCGACCCGTTGGTGGTGTGAAGGAGACACACCATGGGACAGTACGAACCCGATGACAGCCGCAAGGTAACCCTCTCGAACGACAGCGCGCCGGGCGAACCCGAGCGCACCGGTCCACGAGAAGGCGAAACCCGCCAGCAGCAGGGCCAGCACCGGCAGGGCGACGCGCCCGGCAAGGCGCAGGCCGGCTATGGCAACAGCCGCGATGCCGATGGCAGGATGGAACAGGACGCCACGCCGGACGCAAAACCGGGCAGGTCCGCGAATGGCGATGAAGTCGTCGGCGAAACCTCCGCCGACCCTGCGCGCCAGGCCGAGGCCGACGCCAAACGCCCGCTCGGCGACGCCTGACCGGCTCGCAGTGGGCGCCACCTTACGAGCCGTTGCTGAGCGACGACGAACCGAGGAACGGAGTCCTCGCCCCACCCGTTGATAGGGTATAAGCAACGCAAAACACTGGAGAACTTTATGTTCGAGAAGATCCGCATCAAGGAACACATGGAAGTCGCCAACGCCAAGGGCCAGCATGTCGGCACCGTCGATGGCGTCCAGGACGACAAGATCAAGCTGACCAAGTCGGATGCCTCCGACAGCATGCACCACTTCCTGTCGCTGGATGACGTCGACAAGATCGACGACAACCGCATCTACCTGAAGGAAACCGCGGTCATTCCCGCGGGACTGGGCAACAAGGCGACGCAAGCCGCCTGACCGCGACACGATTTGAAACCACCGGTCCAGCGAATCGGCAGGTCATGAAAAACCCCGGCGCACCATGCGGTGCCGCCGGGGTTTTCGCGTGTGGGAGGCTATTCGCCGCCTGTTACTGGCAGGAGAGGCATTCCTCGTAATCGGTCTGCTCTTCCAGCCCGGCCATCAGCTCGATCTTGCTCGCATCGAGCGTGTTGTCCGCCTCGACCCCGCCCGCGAAGCCGGCGCGCTGCACGCTCTTCGAACGCAGGTAGTAGAGCGATTTGATGCCCTTCTCCCACGCCTGGAAGTGCAGCATCATCAGGTCCCATTTGTCGACATCGGCGGGGATGAAGAGGTTGAGGCTCTGCGCCTGGTCGATGAAGGGCGCGCGATCGGCGGCGAATTCGAGCAGCCAGCGCTGGTCGATCTCGAAGCTGGTCTTGAAGGTCGCCTTCTCCTCGACGCTGAGGAAATCGAGATGCTGGACCGAGCCGCCCTTCTCGAGGATCGAATTCCAGACATTGTTGGAATTCTTGCTCTTCTTGTCGAGAATCTTCTCCAGATAGGGATTCTTGACGATGAAGCTGCCCGACAGCGTCTTGTGGGTGTAGATATTGGCCGGGATCGGCTCGATGCAGGCGCTGGTGCCGCCGCAGATGATGCTGATCGAGGCGGTCGGGGCGATCGCCATCTTGCAGGAGAAGCGCTCCATCGCGCCGGTTTCCTCGGCATCGGGGCAGGGGCCGCGCTCCTTGGCGAGCACCATGCTGGCTTCCTCGGCCTTGGCGCTGATGTGCTTGAACATCTTGAGGTTCCACACCTTGGCCATCGGGCTCTCGAAGCCGATGCTCTTCTGCTGGAGGAAGGAGTGGTACCCCATCACCCCCATGCCGACGCTGCGCTCGCGCATCGCCGAATATTTGGCCCGCGCCATCTCTTCGGGAGCGCGGTCGATGTAATCCTGCAGGACGTTGTCGAGGAAGCGCATGACATCCTCGATGAACTGCTTGTCGCCCTGCCACTCGTCCCATTTTTCGAGGTTGAGCGAGGACAGGCAGCAGACCGCGGTGCGGTCGTTGCCGAGGTGGTCGCGGCCGGTAGGCAGCGTGATTTCCGAACACAGGTTCGACGTCGAGACCTTGAGCCCGAGCTCGCGGTGATGCTTGGGCATCATCCGGTTCACCGTGTCGGAGAAGACGATATAGGGCTCGCCCGTCGCCAGCCTGGTCTCCACCAGCTTCTGGAACAGCGCGCGTGCATCGATGGTCTTGCGCACCGAGCCGTCGCGCGGGCTGACCAGATTGAACTCGGCGCCGTCGCGGACCGCTTCCATGAATTCGTCGGTCAGCAGAACGCCGTGGTGCAGGTTCAAGGCCTTGCGGTTGAAATCGCCCGAGGCTTTGCGGATCTCGAGGAATTCCTCGATCTCGGGGTGGTTGACGTCGAGATAGCAGGCCGCCGAGCCGCGCCGCAGCGAGCCCTGCGAGATGGCGAGCGTGAGGCTGTCCATCACCCGGACGAAGGGGATGATGCCGCTGGTCTTGCCGTTGAGGCCGACCGGCTCGCCGATGCCGCGGACATGGCCCCAATAGGTGCCGATGCCGCCGCCCTTGCTGGCCAGCCAGACGTTCTCGTTCCAGGTGTTTACGATACCTTCGAGACTGTCGTCGACCGAGTTGAGATAGCAGGAGATCGGCAGCCCGCGGTGGGTGCCGCCATTGGACAGCACCGGGGTGGCCGGCATGAACCACAGCCGCGAGATGTAGTCGTAGAGCCGCTGTGCGTGCTCCTGATCGTCGGCATAGGCGTCGGCGACGCGGGCGAAGAGATCCTGATAGGTCTCGCCGGGCAGCAGGTAGCGATCGTTGAGCGTTTCCTTGCCGAATTCGGTCAGCTCCGAATCGCGCGCCGGATCGGTGAGAATCGTGAACCGCCGGTCGAGGATCTTCTTGCTGTCGTGTTCGGCTGCAGCCTCGGCCGCGTTGGCGGCATTGGCCTTGGCGGCCTGCGCCAGCGCGCCGGCCACGGCACGCGCGGCACCATCCTCGATCAGGGCTTCGCTACCACTATCGCTTCGTTCCATTTCGACCGCTTTTCCCGATGCCTTGGCATCGCTTGTGTTGGTGGGAGCCTGCGCGTCCTCGATATTCGTCTCGAGTTCCTGGGTCTCGCTATCGAGGTTCATCGCGCCATCGTTCCCGTTTCTGAAATCCATTGCAGTCCCACCATTTCTTGCTGCGGAGGGGACTGGCCCGTTCCGCTTGTGTTCGACTCGGCGGGAGGTCCCTGCCTAGCAGTTCGGGACCGCCGGGGTATGAAAACTTATCCCCGTCTTGTCCCCAATCCGCGTCTTGGCCGGGCATCATCCGATATGGGTGCTGCACCGTGCCATCGCTAGGTCTTGTGGGTCCCCCCCGTATTCCAACCACTAGATAGTGAATCGGAACCGAGGCGCGCGCAAGAGGGTGAATAGCGATTTAACACCGCCTGCGGCTGGAGACCCCGGCTGTATTGTCCGGGTGCAACGCCGCGACGCGTGGACCAAGCTGGAGTTTGCCCGGGCGCAAGACCCAAAATGAATCCGTGAAAAAATTTTTGCGGGCAAAAGCGCTTTGTGCGGCGCTTGAAGCGATCGAATCGGCGCCGGCAATTTTCGAACCCCGTCTCGCCGCGCAATGGCCGCGGACGGGGCCTCGATCACTCCGCGTCGCCGATCCGCTCGCCGGGAAGTTCCTGCCCGCCCTGGCGAATCGTCAGCCCGGTCACCGCATCGGCATCCTCGACCATCGTCACCGCAGCGCCCACCTCCTCGATGGCGAATTCGCCATCGCCGGTGGGCACCAGCGCGAAGGCGGGCTGGCTCTCGAGCTTGATCGTCAGCACGCCGTCCTCGCGCACAGCCAGCACCGCGACCCCCACGGGCGTCCGGTAGCTGCCCCGATAGCGTTCGAGCGTAGCGCGCGGAATTTCGACCGTGTCGGGGAGCGAGCCGCTGCGCAGCGCGATCTCCGCCACTTCCGCCCCGCCCTGGTGCATCGCCATCACGGGGATACCGTCATCGCCAAGGCGGAGCGCAAACCAGTTTAGACTGTCGGGACCGTAGAAGAATCGGCCCTCGCCCGCGGCGAAGACCTCGGAGCGCCGCGCGCCGCTGCGGATGGTGTAGAGCTGCCCGTCGCGGGCGAAGAACTGGCGGGTGACGCCCGGAGAGATTTCGTAGACGCCGAAGAAAGGCTCCAGCGCGGCGAGGTCGGGGGTGGTTGCGGTGAATTGGGGATGGGGATCGCCAAGCACGAGCGCAGCGATTCGCGCCATGGTCGTCCCCGGCCCGACGGGTGGCGTATCCGAATTGGCGAGGACGGCGACGAAGAGATCCTCCTGCGGGAGATAGACGCTGTCGGTCACGAAGCCGAAGATTCCGCCGCTGTGGCCTATCGCCGGGCGCCCGCGAATCTCGCTGTTGCCCAGACCGAAGCCATAGGGGCTGTCCTCGCCGCCGGGTATTGCGGTGGGGGCGATCATCATCGCGTAATGCTCGCGGTCGAGCACTTCGCCGCCGTGCAGCGCGGCGTTCCAGCGCGCCAGATCGCCGACCGTACCGCTCAACGAGCCCGCGGGACCGGGCACGCTGGGGTGGATCGCCTGCGAGGCACCGAAGCGATCCTCGCCCTCGTCCGAATAGCCGGTGGCGAAACCCGGAGTGGCGCTTTCGTCGGTGCGGTAGCCGAGCGAGGTCAGCCCAAGCGGGCGGGCGATTCGCGCATCGACCGCCTCGTACCAGGGCGCGCCGGTCACCCGTTCGATGATCGCGCCCAGGATGATATACGCGCTGTTGTTGTAGGCGAAGGCCTCGCCCGGCGCGAAATCCACCGGCTGATCGGCGAATTCGGCGATCAGTTCGGAGGTGGTGAAGGCGCGCGCGGTGTTGGCCTCGACCATCCAGCCTGGCATGCCGGTGTAGGACTTGATCCCCGAAGTGTGGTTGAGAAGCTGGCGCAGCGTCGCCTCGCCGCCCGCGCCGGGATAGTCGGGCAACATGTCGGACAGGCTATCGTCGAGCGACAGGCTGCCCTCCTGGACCAGCTGGAGGATGACGGCGGCGGTGAACTGCTTGGTGATCGAGGCATAGCGGAAGCGGGTGTCGGCGGCGATCGGAGCGCCGCTCGCCCCCTCTTCGCGCGCCTTGGCGGCGATCCCGCGTCCGCCGCTGTAGACCAGCTCGCCAGCGCGGGTAACGACCACCGCGACGCCCGGTTCATCGGCCGGGTAGCTGCGCTCGACCAGCGCCGCGATGCGCTCGGCCAGTGCGGCATCGGCCTGCGGTGCGGGCGCAGGCTCGCCCGCTGCCGCGAGTGCGGGCGACGCGATCGCTGCGGTGCAGGTCATCAGAGCGAGGGTTGAAAGGCGGCTGAACATCGAAACTACTCCCATGTGGCGCTATGCTTGCCTAACACAGCAAGCCGCCTTTGCAAGCCGGTCAGGCCCCGCGCGCATGCCCCGCGATTTCATCCGCCAGATCGTCGACCAGTTCGAGCGGGAGGTCGTGGCCCCAGCCGGGGATCGTCCGGATACGCGCGCCGGGAATGGTCGCGGCGGTGTCGCGGCCGCCCTCGACCGGGACCAGCGGGTCCGCTTCGCCGTGGAGCACCAGCGTGGGGAGATCGATCTTCTCCAGCATCTTGCGGCGGTCGCCATCGTGGAGGATCGCCGCGAGATGCCGCGTCGGGCCTTCGGGGTAGAGGCTGCGGGTGATCGAGGCCTGGCTTCGTTCGCGCAGCCGCTCCTCGGGAGACGGGTAGCCGGGCGAGCCGATCGTGCGCGCGAGATGGATGCCATGCTCCACCAGCACCGCTTCCTCGCTGCTTTCGGGGCGCTTGGTCAGCGCCTCGAGCGCTTCCTTCTTCGCCGCGGGCAGCTTGGGGTTGCCGGTGGTGGAGAAGATCGTGGTCAGCGACAGGCAGCGGTCTGGATGGCGCGCGGCGACGTGTTGCGCGATCATCCCGCCCATGCTCGCGCCCACGATATGCGCCTTGGCGATGCCCAGTGCGTCGAGCAGGCCCACCCCGTCATCAGCCAGATCGGCCAGCGTATAGGGGACCTTGGGTTTCAGCCCGATCTTGCCCATCAGCACCTGCCGCGCGGGGCCGGGCGGTTTGTGGCCGGTGAATTTCTGGCTCAGCCCGACATCGCGATTGTCGTAGCGGATCACGCGGAAGCCGCGGTTCGCCAGCCCCTCGACCAGCTCGTCGGGCCACAGCGTCAGCTGCGCGCCGAACCCCATGATCAGCAGCATCGCCGGGTTTGCCGGATCGCCCTGCTCTTCGTAATGGAGTTCGACGCCGTTCGCGGTCACTTTGGGCAAAGCTGCCTCCCTGTTTCGGATTTATGGTTTTGCGGCGCCAATACGCCGCATCAAGGAGACATTGTCCATGCTTAACATCCTCGGCGCCATCGTGAGCGGGCTTGTGGTCGGCGCGCTGGCGCGGTTGTTCTACCCCGGCGCGGTCGAGATGGGCTGGATCGCCACCATCCTGCTCGGGGTGGGAGGATCGCTGCTCGCCGGGCTGGCGTTCCATCGCGGGCGCGGCGGTTTCCATCGCGCGGGCTGCCTTAGCAGCATCCTGGGCGCGATGGCGCTGATCCTGATCGGGCGGATGGTCGACTGGCAGGCGCTGGGCGTCGATTTCGGGGGGCTCGGCCTCTAGCCCGCGCCGCACGCCTCGCTTCCCGCCTTAAGGTATCAGCACCGTGTCGCGCGCCACCGGGTCGGTCTGCGGGTGGTCGAGGATGAAATGCAGGCCCCGGCTTTCCTCGCGGGCGAGCGCACTGCGGACGATCAGGTTCGCCGCCTCGAGCAGATTGCGCAATTCGATGAGATCGGTGGTGACGCGGAAGCTGCCGTAATAATCCTCCACTTCCTTGCGCAGCAGGTCGATACGGTTGGCGGCGCGTTCGAGCCGCTTGGTGGTGCGCACGATCCCGACATAGTTCCACATGAAGCGGCGGATCTCGGTCCAGTTCTGCTTGATGACCACCTCCTCGTCCGAATCGGTGACCTGGGTGTCGTCCCATTCGCGGATTGCGGGCGGATCTTTCATCTGGTCCCAATTGGCGAGGATATCGCGCGCCGCCGCCTCGCCGAAGACGAAGCATTCGAGCAGCGAGTTGGAGGCCAGCCGGTTCGCACCGTGCAAGCCGCTCTCGGTGCATTCGCCCGCTGCCCACAGGCCCGGCAGATCGGTCCGCGCCGCGAGATCGACCACCACTCCGCCGCAAGTGTAATGCTGCGCCGGGACCACCGGGATCGGCTCGCTGGTCATGTCGATCCCCAACCCCGAAAGCTTCTCGTCGATGGTGGGGAAATGCTCGCGGACGAATTCGGCCGGCTGGTGGCTGATGTCGAGATGGACGTAGTCGAGCCCGAAGCGCTTGATCTCGGAATCGATCGCGCGGGCGACCACATCGCGCGGGGCGAGCTCCATCCGTTCGGGGTCGTAGAACTCCATGAAGCGCTTGCCGGTCCGAGGGTTGAACAATCGCCCGCCCTCGCCGCGCACCGCCTCGGTGATGAGGAAGTTCTTGACCTCGAGATTGTAGAGGCAGGTCGGGTGGAACTGCATCATCTCCATGTTGGAGACCCGCGCGCCCGCGCGCCAGGCCATGGCGATGCCATCGCCGGTGGCGCCGCGCGGGGCGGTCGAGAAGCGGTAGCAGCGCCCCGCGCCGCCCGCGGCGAGCACGGTGGCGCGCGCGACATGCGCCTCGACCCTGCCGGTCGCCTCTTCGAGCGCATAGGCGCCCCAGACATGGCCATCGCCCGAGAACTGCTCGCCGTTGCGCCCGGTGATCAGGTCGATGCAGGCGCGCCCGGGAAGCATGGTGATATTGGGATTGGCCTCCGCGGCCTTGAGCAGCGCCTCCTGCACCGCCCAGCCGGTGGCGTCGTCGACATGGACGATGCGGCGGTGGCTGTGCCCGCCCTCGCGGGTGAGGTGGAGATCGCCCCCCAGATCATCGGCGCCGCGGTTGAAGGGCACGCCAAGCTCGCGAAGCCGGTCGATGCTGCGCGGCGCGCGCTCGATGACGAATTCGACCGTCTCGATGTCGTTGAGCCCCGCGCCCGCCACCATGGTGTCGCGGATGTGATCCTCGAAGGTGTCGCCGGCATCGAGCACCGCGGCGATGCCGCCTTGCGCCCAGGCGGTCGACCCGCCGTCGAGCGAGCCCTTGGCGAGGACCAGCACCTTGCGCTCCTCCGCCAGCGCCAGCGCCGCGGTCAGCCCCGCCGCGCCGGAGCCGATGATGAGGACGTCGTGCGAATATTCGGAAATGCTCATGCCGCCTCATGCCCACCCCCGGCCCCTCCCGCAAGCAGGAGGGGGGGAAGGACCTCACCCCCCGCCGGTCAGGCTGACGAAGACATCCTCTAGATCGGCTTCGCGGGTGGTGACGTCCTGGATGGCGTAGCCATGGCTCTGCACCAGCGCGAGCACCTGGCCCGCGGTGGTGGCGTCGCGGTCGTAGGTGATGTCGAGCCGGCGGCTCTCGACCACCTCGGCCTTGAGGAAGCTGTCCTCCATCGGCGGGCCGGCGAGATCCTTGTCGACCGTCACCGAAACGATCTTCTCGCGCGCCATGCCTATCAGCTCCTGCGTCGGCTTGTTGGCGATCAGCTCGCCATGGTTGATGATCGCGATCCGGTCGCACAATTGCTCGGCTTCCTCGAGGTAATGCGTGGTCAGCACCACCGTCACCCCTTGCGCGTTGAGCCCGGTGACCAGCTCCCACAATTGCCGACGTAGCTCGACATCGACCCCGGCGGTGGGCTCGTCGAGCACCAGGATCGGCGGCGAATGGACCATCGCCTTGGCGATCAGCAGCCGCCGCTTCATGCCCCCCGACAACGTGCGCGCATAGGCGTCGCGCTTGTCCCACAGATGCACCGCCCGCAGCAGTTCCTCGCTGCGGCGCTCGGCCTTGGGAACACCGTAGAAACCGGCCTGGTTCTCGAGCACCTCGAAGGGGGTGAAGAACGGATCGAAGACGATTTCCTGCGGCACGATTCCGATCGCGCGCTTGGCGTTGCGGCGGTTGCGATCGATATCGAACCCCCAGATCTCGGCGCTGCCGCCGGTCTTGTCGACCAGCCCGGCAAGGATGTTGATCAGCGTCGACTTGCCCGCGCCGTTGGGGCCGAGCAGGCCGAAGATGCCGCCCTGCGGCACGTCGAAGCTGACCCCCTTGAGCGCCTGCTTGCCCTCGCCCGCCTCGCCCTTGCCGGGGGCGTAGCGTTTGGCGAGATTGTCGATGCGGATCGCGGGGGGTGATGCCATGCAGCGGCGGTTAGGTAGCCGCGCGGCACAAGGCAAGCGGCAGGCGCAGTCGCCCGCAAACGACTGCGGCGTTGCGCAGGGGCCGCGCAGCCTCTATCGGCTCGCTGCATGAGCATCGCACCGCCCGAAACCATCCTCGTCGACCTGGCCCGCGTCTGGTGCGACGGCGCCAGCGACATTCGCGGCGGCGCGAACTTCCGACCCGCCGCGTTGGGCCATCCCAAGATCTATCTCGAGATCGACGAGCACGGCTATGTCGACTGCGGCTATTGCGATCGCCGCTTCGTGCTGCGCGGCGGCCCGGCGGATGGTGCGGACCAGGCGAGCCTTCTCGACATTTCCGAAGGCGCCGACCCCGGCCATCGTTAAGCGGCACCGCTGAGCGGGTGACGGACGCCGCGACCTTTCGCCGCGCCCGTCGAACGCCTACATGGGTGGGATGAACCAGACCACCGACCCGCACGCGCTGCTCTACGGCACCTCGCTCTCCCCCGACGAAGCCAAGTCGCTGACCGCGAAGCTGCTGTCGTCCTGCGACGATGGCGAGCTTTACCTGCAGTTCCTCGCCTCGGAATCCTTCGCCTTCGACGACGGCCGTCTGAAGACCGCAGATTACAGCCGCGATTCGGGTTTCGGCCTGCGCGGCGTCTCGGGCGAGATGACCGGCTTCGCACATGCCAACGAGATCAGCGCCGCTGCGATCGCCCGCGCGGGCGAGACGCTGCAATTGCTCGACGCCACCAAAACCCCGCTGGCCGCGCCGCCGCAGCGCAGCAACCGCCACCTCTACACCGCCGACAGCCCGCTCGATGCGGTGCCCTTTGCCGAAAAGGTCGCGCTGCTCGAAAAGATCGACGCGGTGGCGCGCGCCAGGGACCCGCGCGTCGCGCAGGTCACCGCCAGCCTCTCGGCGAGCTGGAGCGCGATCGAAATCGTCCGCCCCGACGGCTTCGTCGCGCGCGACATCCGCCCTCTGGTGCGGCTCAACATCGCCATCGTCGCCGAAGCCAATGGCCGCCGCGAGACCGGCAGCTTCGGGATGGGCGGGCGCTATCTCTACGACCGGCTGTTCGATGAAGGTCAGTGGATGCGCGGCATCGACGAGGCGGTGCGCCAGGCGCTGGTCAATCTCGACAGCGTCGCCGCGCCTGCGGGCGAGACTATGGTGCTGCTCGGCCCGGGCTGGCCGGGTATCCTGCTCCACGAAGCGATCGGCCACGGGCTGGAAGGCGATTTCAACCGCAAGGGCACCAGCGCCTTCTCGGGCCGGATCGGCGAGCGCGTCGCCGCGCCCGGCGTCACCGTGGTCGACGACGGCTCGATCGCCGAACGGCGCGGATCGCTCAGCATCGACGACGAGGGCACCCCAACGCGCGAGACCGTGCTGATCGAGGACGGCGTGCTCAAGGGCTATATGCAGGACCGGCTCAACGCCCGTCTGATGGGGGTCGAGGCGACCGGCAACGGCCGCCGCGAGAATTACCAGCACGCGCCCATGCCGCGAATGACCAACACCTTCATGCGCGCCGGCGCGGACGATCCCGCCGAACTGCTTTCGCGGGTCAAGGACGGGATCTACGCCACCGCTTTCGGCGGCGGGCAGGTCGATATCGTCTCGGGCAAGTTCGTCTTCGCCTGCACCGAGGCCTACAAGGTCGAGAATGGCAAGATCGTCGCCCCGATCAAGGGCGCGACGCTGATAGGCGACGGGCCCTCGGTGCTCACCCGCGTCAGCGGCATCGGCAACGATCTCGCGCTCGACGAGGGCGTGGGCGTCTGTGGCAAGGCGGGGCAGAGCGTGCCTGCGGGCGTGGGCCAGCCGACGCTGCTGATCGACGGGCTGACGGTGGGCGGCACCGGCTGAGTGGACCGCCTTGGCGGGACGGCATTGGCAGGACTCGACGCGCGTCGCTCATCGCCGGTTCAGCGGATTTCTGATAGGCAGGGATGAAAAGGAGACTCGTTATGAACAAGCTTTCCGCACTCGCCGCCGCATCGGCCGCGCTAACCCTTCTGGCCGCACCGGCCACCGCCGAAGAACGCCCCAGGGGCGAAGCCAAGCTGGCGCAGATGCTCGAAGGCCGCGTCGCGGGTGAGCCGCAAAGCTGCATCCGGCTGATGGGCAACGACCGGCTGACCATCATCGACGGTACCGCAGTCGTCGCCAAGCACGGCGACACCATTTGGGTCAACCGTACCAAGAACCCGGCTTCGCTGGACGACGACGATCGGATGACGATCCGCAAGTTCAGCGCCTCGCAGCTGTGCCGGCTCGACCAGGTGACCACTTTCGACCGCTACGGCGATTACTACACCGGCAATATCCTCCTCGAGGATTTCGTGCCCTATCGCCGCGAAGGCTGATTAACCGCAATGGCGCTGACCGGGCGCCCCTGGGCCGCCGACCTGCTTTATGTCTGGTTCCACGAAATGGGACCCAAAGACTGGTTCGGCGGCTCTGAAGCAGTCGACCTTTTGTTGAAGGACCGCTTCAAGCGCTGGCTTCACGCGTTGGGGGGGCGACCAGCCGCCGAATTCCTACGTGATCCCGGCACCGCGCGTGCCGCCATCCTGCTGTTCGACCAGATCCCGCGCAATCTCTATCGCGGCAGCGCGCAGGCCTTCGCTTGGGACCCGCTCGCGCTGGCGCTCGCCCACAGCGTGTTGGCGCGCGGCTGGCACCGGGGGCTGGCGCAGGAGGCGAAACAGTTCCTGCTCATGCCGCTGATGCACAGCGAGGCGATCGCCGACCAGCGGCTGAGCCTCGCGCTGTTTGCGCGCCATGCTCCCGATTCGCTGTCCTTCGCACGCTCGCACCACCGGATGATCGCGCGCTTCGGGCGCTATCCGCATCGCAACGCAGTGCTGGGGCGGACAAGCTCGCCCGCCGAACTGCGCGCGATCGATGCGGGCTTCAGCTGGTAGGGCCAGGCGCGGCGCTCAACCCTTGGGTTTGAGCAGCCTCTCGGGGCGGATGCGTTGCGCCTCGCCGAACAGGCCGTAGGTCTGATTGACGTAATTCGAGACATCGATGATCGAATCGAGATATTTCTCGAGCTCGTCGGTCATTTCCTGCTCGACCAGCCGGACATGGGCGGAAGGATTCTCGGTTTCGAAATGGACGTAGAACCACGGGTCGCCGCGTTTCAGCACCAGCGGCTTGGAGAGATCGTACCATTCGAAAGCCCAGGCCAGCGGGCGTGGCCAGATATGGATCGGAAAGCGGCCCCCCATCGCCAGCCCGGGCCGCTGCTCGGGGAACCAGTGCAGATAGGGCGGCGACTGGACGACATAGCAGGGATCGTCCGCGACGAAGACATAGGGCGCGGTGAACTGCAGGATCGGGCGCTCGGGATGGCGCCATTCGTTCTGCGGCTGCAGCTGGAACAGATTGGCGCGGCCCTGCGGACGCATCTTCGACGCCTCGCCATCGGCATCGGTGAGCTGCAATCCCCCTTGCGCGTTGCGGGTAAACGCCAGCGTCAGATCGACCGGACAGGAAATGACATAATGCCGCCGGTCGAAATCGATCGCCGCCGGGCAGACCTGGATCGACTTCGCGCTCGTGGCCTTGGGATCGCTGCGCGAGAAGCTCTTGGGCGCGGCCCAGATCGCATTGCCTTGCGCGAAGCGAACGGTCCATCCGACCGTGACATTGCGCTTCCTGCCGCGCCCCTCGGCTTCCGCCGCACCGGCATCGTCGGCAAAATAATCGTCCCAGCTCATGTGTCCCCCATCATGTTCCTGACCTATTGCAGGCACAGATCGTTCAGAATCGGCGCGTGTGCAAGGCTTGCGACCGGGTCGGAACGCCGCACCGATGCAATGGGTTCACGAGAGAACCCCACAAGGAGACTTCCCCGATGACCGCCAATCCGCACGGCTACACGCTCAACCACACCATGCTGCGGGTCAAGGACCCGGAGAAGAGCCTCGAATTCTACTGCGGGGTGCTGGGCATGACGCTGCTGCGCAAGGCCGATATCGAGGCGGGCGAGTTCTCGCTCTATTTCCTCGGCTTCACCAGCAGCGACGACGAGGTGCCCGCAGGCGACGCCGATGCCACGGAATACGTCTTCTCGCGCCAGGGCGTGCTCGAACTCACGCACAATTGGGGCACCGAGGAGGAAGACGGCCCGGTCTATCACGACGGCAATTCCGCGCCGCAGGGCTTTGGCCATATCGCGCTCGACGTCCCCGATCTCGCTGCCGCGGTCGCGCATTTCGACAAGCACGGGGTCGAATTCCAGAAGCGCCCCGAGGACGGGATGATGAAGCACATCGCCTTCATCAAGGACCCCGACGGCTATTGGGTCGAGATCTTCAGCGCGCGCAGCATGGCGGGTCGCTAGGCGCCGGCCGGGGGCGCGGAATCGGTCCGCGCCTGCCCGGTCCTGCACAGCGCCTGCGCGGGGCAGGCCGGGCAGTCCAGATCGCTCGGGCGGCAGGTGCTCTGCCCGACCTTCTTTATCAGCAGGTGATGCTCGTCGTAATCGGCGGCGCTCCATTCGGGCGGCATCGCGGGCATGATCGCCGCATAGGCGCGCGCGGTGTCGGCCTTTGGCGGCACCAGCCCCATCCGCTGCAGGATGCGGGTGTGATGCCCGTCAAGCACCAGCGCCTTGCGGTCGAGCGTGCTGGCGTTGACGACCCCGGCGGCGATCTTGCGCCCGACGCCGGGCAGCGTCTCGAGCCAGACCAGTGCTGCTGGTGTGTCGAGCGGTTCGAGATGCGCCAGATCGACCGCGCCGCGCTCCGCCACCACCGCCTGCAGCGCGCGCTTGAGCCGCTCCGCCGCGACATTGGGACAGGTCTGCGTCGCCAGCAATTCGCGCAGCTCATCGAGCGGCGCATCGGCGACCGCTTCCCATGTCCCGTAGCGCGCTATCAACCGGTCTGTCGCGGCGTTGGAGATGGGGGATTTGGTCCGCGCGCCGATCAGCCCCTGCACCAGCACCCATTCGGGCCGCCGCCACTGCGCCGCCGCACGCTCGATCCGCCCGAAGCGCTGGACCAGCAGCGGCTGCAACAGCCGCAGCGTCTCGATGCGCGGATCGGGGCCGAGGGGGAGTTGCATCCGGTATAAGTAGGCACCGCTATTCGGTGTTGCCACCACGCAGTATGACGGGCACATTTTGCGACCATGAAGCGAAATGCATCATTGGGCGATCTGGTCGCTATGTCGGGTGTGGGAGCAGCAACCTGCGGCGCCTCTATTGGCCTTGGCTTTGGCCTTTGGTTGCTCGCAGGTGCCGGTTTTGTGGAGACCGGCGTGACTGTAATATTTACACCATTGATGGGGGCCGCAATCGGCCTTCTTATTGGATGGATCCCAGCGTTTGTTGTCGGTGCGCCCATCGTAAAAATATTTGGTGCAGGACCATGGCAATGTGCGCTCGCCGGTTATGTGGCAAGCTCCGCTTTTTTAATCGTCGGGACGTGGCCAAATTGGCCCACCTTCGACGCACCTACAGTTATAACAACCATACTGTTCCTGTTCGGCGGGATATCGGGAGGCCTGCTTGCGTGGAGATTCGTCATCCGAGGACCGAATTTTGCCAAGCCGTATTAAGTGTAATGCGCCTCCGATCCGCTCGCGAGTGGCGCAGTATTCGCCGGGCGCTTAGGGGCGCCCTTCACTCCCATTCAATCGTGCCAGGCGGCTTGCTGGTGTAATCGTACACCACCCGGTTGATGCCGCGCACCTCGTTGACGATGCGGGTCGCTATATTGGTCAGGAAACCGGCGTCGAAGGGATAGACATCGGCCGTCATGCCATCGGTGCTGGTCACCGCGCGCAACCCGCAGACATTGTCGTAGGTGCGCGCATCGCCCATCACCCCGACGGTCTTGACCGGGAGCAGCACCGCGAAGGCCTGCCAGATCGCATCGTAGAGCCCGGCGTTGCGGATTTCCTCCAGATAGATCGCATCGGCCTTGCGCAGGATGTCGCAGCGCTCCTTGGTCACTTCGCCGGGGATGCGGATCGCGAGGCCCGGGCCGGGGAAGGGATGGCGGCCGACGAAGGCTTCGGGCAGGCCGAGTTCGCGGCCCAGTTCGCGCACCTCGTCCTTGAACAGTTCGCGCAAGGGCTCGACCAGTTGCATGTTCATCCGCTCGGGCAGACCGCCGACATTGTGGTGGCTCTTGATCGTCACCGAGGGTCCGCCGGTGAAGCTGACGCTTTCGATGACATCCGGATAAAGTGTGCCCTGCGCGAGGAAATCGGCGCCGCCGATCGCCTTGGCCTCCTCCTCGAACACATCGATGAAGGTCTTGCCGATGAACTTGCGCTTGGCCTCGGGATCGGTGACCCCGGCGAGGCCCGAGAGGAAAAGTTCCTCGACATCGCGGTGCACGAGCGGGATGTTGTAGGAATTCTTGAACAGCGAGACGACCTGCTCGGCCTCGCCCTGCCGCATCAAGCCGTGATCGACGAAGACGCAGGTCAGCTGCTCGCCGATCGCCTCGTGGATCAGCACTGCGGCGACCGCCGAATCGACCCCGCCCGACAAGCCGCAAATCACCTTGCCATCCCCGACCTGCGCGCGGATCTCCGCGATCTTGGTCGCGCGAAATTCGGCCATGGTCCAGTCGCCCGCCAGCCCGCAGACATGGCGGACGAAATTGGCGATCAGCTTCGCACCGTCGGGTGTGTGGACCACTTCGGGGTGGAACTGGATGCCGTAGAAACGCCGCGCCTCGTCGGCAATCACCGCGAAGGGCGCGCCGTCGCTGGTGGCAACGATATCGAAGCCGGGCGCGAAGCGGGTGACCTTGTCGCCATGGCTCATCCACACCTGATGCCGCTCGCCGACTTCCCACAAGCCGTCGAACAGCGCGCAGGGCCGGGTGACCGTGAGGAAGGCACGGCCGAATTCGCCGCCTTCGCCGGTCTCGTGACCGGGGCGGACCTCGCCGCCGAGCTGCTGGGTCATCACCTGCTGGCCGTAGCAGATGCCGAGGATCGGTATGCCCGCCTCGAACAAGGCTTCGGGTGCACGCGGGCTACCCTCGTCGGGCACGCTGGCGGGCGAGCCCGAGAGGATCACCCCCTTGGGCTTCATCCGCGCGAAGGCTTCTTCCGCCATCGTATAGGGCGCGATTTCGGAATATACTCCGGCCTCGCGCACGCGGCGCGCGATCAGCTGGGTCACCTGGCTGCCGAAATCGACGATGAGGATGGAATCGGGGAGATGCGCTTGGTCCATGCGCGCCGCGTTAAGGCCTCGACGGGAACCCGTCCAGCGCGTGGAATCGGGCCGCCGCCACCAAGGGGGTTCGGAGCGCAATTCCAGCCCGATTTCCGCGCCGGACCGCCTCTTGCAAGAAATGCAACCATGCTGGATGTTTTCTCACTTTCGTGCGCTGGGTTGCAACATTATTACAGGCCCCACAGTCGACCAGCGGATGCCCCCCCTCCCGGTCGACACGTTCGGAACCCTCCCACGATGCGCGACGTCGTGCCGCGGTTTCCGGCCTTCCTTGCGGTGAGACCGGTCGCAACCAGCGATCCTCTCCCCCCCGATCGGCGACCGGTCCCGCAAGGCGATATGGCAGCGAGTAGAGACGCGGCCCCCTTCTCCCTCTCCCACCCTCCCGACGGTGGCCGCGTCTCGAAAGCACCCGCCAAGGGGGGCTTCGAGACAGGCTTGATCCCTCAGGCGGCCAATCGGTCAGCCAGGGAGCCCCCGGCGCACCGCTTCCTCGCGCAATTCGGTCTTGAGCAACTTGCCGATATGGCTGCGCGGCATGTCCTCGACCGCGTGCAATTGCGCAAGCCGCTGGGTCTTGCCCAGCCGCGCGTTGACCGCTGCGCGAATCGCTTGCGGCTCGCGCGCGCCCTCGGCCAGCACGACGAAGCCGACCGGGGTCTCGCCCCATTGTTCCGACGCGACGCCGATCACCGCAGCCTCCACCACATCCTCTTCCGCCATCAGCGCGTCTTCGAGATCGACCGGGTAGATGTTGAACCCGCCAGAGATGATCATATCCTTGGCGCGTCCGACCAGCTCGAGAAAGCCCTCGGCGTCGAGCCGACCGATATCGCCCATCCGCTGCCACACCTGCCCGGTCTCGGGGTGGGTCCAATAGCCCTCGCGGGTCTTGCCCGGCTGGTTCTTGTAACCCATCATCATCGCCGGACCGATGCCCACCAGATTGCCCGGGGTGCCCGGAGGAACGGGCCGGTCCTCGTCGTCGAGCACCAGCAATTCGCTCCCCGGCGCGGGCCGCCCGACGGTGTGCAGCTTGTCGCGATGCTCATGCGCCGCCAGCAGGCACACCACCCCGCCCTCGGTCATCGAATAGATCTCGATCAGCGCGCCGGGCATGCGTTCGAGCACCTCGGCCTTGAGTTCGGCGGAGAAGGGCGCCGAGGTGCAGTATTTGTAGCGCAGCGCCGAGAGATCGAAGTGGTCGAAGCGCGGCTCCTGCATCAGCCTTCGATACTGCACCGGTACCAGCATGGTGTGAGTGATCGCCTGCTCCTGAGCGAGCTCCAGCCAGCGCGATGCATCGAACTTGCCCATCACGGTGACTGTCCCGCCCGCCAGCAGCGGCGCGAGAAAGGCGACCATGGTGGTGTTGGAATAGAGCGGGGTCGAGGCGAGCGCGCGCACCGGCTCGTCGCTGGCGCGATAGCTCGCGGCGGTGGTGGCGAATTGCCGCCATCGCATCAGATGCGAATGGACTATCCCCTTTGGGGTGCCGGTGGTGCCCGAGGAATAGATGATGTTGAACGGGTCGCCCGGTTCGGGAGTGAAAGCGGGCGGGGTCGCGCCGGCGGGTGCCATCCAGCTCTCCAGCTCCTCGTCGAGCACGATCCGCGCCATGCCGGGGAAGCAGCCTTCGCCCAGCTCGGTCAGCTTGGCGCGGTCGATGAAGATGTGCCGCGCGCCGCTGTCTGCAGCCATGCCCGCGAGCTGTTCTGGGCTGGCGCTGGTGGTCAGCGGCGCGGCGACCCCGCCCGCGCGCACCGCGGCGAGAAACACCAGCGCGTAGGCAAGCGAGGAATAGCCAAGGATCGCGACCGACTGCCCGCGCTCCAGCCCGATCTCGACCAGCCGCGCCGCGATTCGGTCGAGCTTTTCATCCAGCGCACCCCAAGCAATCTCGCCGTGATCGTCGCGCAGCGCGAGCGCCTCGGGTTGCACCGCAGCCCAGCGGCGCAGGATGGTGTCGTAGGTGCCGAATTCGGCGGTCAGGTCGGCGGGTGTGGGAGCGGTTTCGTTCATGACGCGCGAGACTATCCGCCTCGTGGCCCGTGTCCAGTCAGCATTATCCAGTCAGCATTCGATGACGTTGACCGCCAGCCCGCCCTGGCTGGTTTCCTTGTACTTCGTCGACATGTCGAGCCCGGTCTGGCGCATGGTCTCGATCACCTGGTCGAGGCTGACGCAGCTTTCCGCCGCGGTGCGATGCAGCGCCAGCCGCGCGGCGTTGACCGCCTTGACCGCGCCGATCGCATTGCGCTCGATGCAGGGCACCTGCACGAGGCCCCCGACCGGATCGCAGGTGAGGCCCAGATTGTGCTCCATCCCGATTTCCGCCGCGCTGGCGACCTGGTCGGGGCTGGCGCCCCACAGCGCCGCGAGCCCGCCCGCAGCCATCGAACAGGCCACCCCGACCTCGCCCTGGCAGCCCATTTCGGCCCCCGAGATCGAGGCTCGCTGCTTGTAGAGCAGTCCGATAGCGCCCGCGGTGAGCAGGAAGGTACGGCGGCTCTCGTCGCAGCGCTGCTCCTCGGCGGTCTTGCAATAGAAGCGGATCACCGAAGGGATGATGCCTGCGGCGCCATTGGTAGGCGCGGTGACCACCCGGCCCCCGGCGGCGTTTTCTTCGTTCACCGCCATGGCGAAGCAGTTGAGCCAGTCGAACAATTGCTCGCGCTCGTTGGATTGCGGGCTGGCGGAGAGCTTGTCCCACAAATCAGGCGCGCGCCGCGTGACCTTGAGCCCGCCGGGCAGCACGCCGCGCTGGGTCAGCCCGCGCTCGATGCACTGATCCATGGCCTCGGCGACCCGGTCGAGCCCCGCGAGCGTTTCGGCGCGCGGGCGAAAGCTGTCCTCATTGGCGAGCGCGAGTTCGGCGATCGACAGGCCGGTGCGCGCGCATTGCGCAAGCAGCTCTTCAGCCGAGCCGAAGGGATGCGCCACAGATGTGCCTGCCGCGACTCGGTCGTTGGCGGGGCGCTTCTTCAATTGCGCCTCGGTGGCGACGAAACCGCCACCGGTGGAGTAGTACGTCCGTTCGAACAGCCTCGCACCCACATCGTCGAGCGCTGCCAGTCGCATGCCATTGGGGTGAAGTTCGGGGATGATGTGACCAGCGAGGTCGATGTCAGCGCGCGGATCGAAGGCGATGGCATGGCCGCCAGCCAGTTCGAGCCGCCCGGTTTCGCGCATGTCCGCGAGCGCCGTCGCCGCTTCGTCGGGGCAGGTGGTTTCAGGTTGAAAACCCATCAGTCCGAGCACCGCGGCATCGGGGGTGCCGTGGCCGATCCCGGTCAGCGCCAGCGAGCCCTGCAGCTCGACCGTCACCCGCGCGGCCCGCTCGAGTCCGCCCGCCTTGGTGAGCGCGCGGACGAACATGCCGCCGATCCGCATCGGCCCCACCGTGTGCGAGGAGGAGGGACCGATCCCGATCCGGAAGATGTCGAGCACGGAAAGCATAGGCTTCGAGATGGCCCCCTGCGCGCGGCAAAGCAAGTGGTTGCACCCGAAACCATCCCGGCCACAATTCGACCCACCGCTACAGCCCGGCGATCTGTGGGAAAGATCCGCGGTAAAACTTTGGGAATCCGCGGCTTTGCGCCTATATAGTGTCCATGAACGAAACACCCGAAACCAGCCCCGAGAACACTCCCGAAACCCCGGCCGCAGCGGCCCCCGAAACCAGAACCGACGGACCGCCGGTGCGGGTCCGCCAGGAAGGCGCCTATGGCGCGGATTCGATCAAGGTTCTCAAGGGCCTTGACGCGGTGCGCAAGCGCCCCGGCATGTATATCGGCGACACCGACGACGGCTCGGGCCTGCACCACATGGTGTTCGAGGTCTCGGACAATTCGATCGACGAGTCGCTGGCAGGCCATTGCGACCTGGTGCTGATCGAGCTGAACCCCGATGGTTCGGTCTCGGTCGAGGACAATGGCCGCGGCATCCCGGTGGACATGCACAAGGGCGAAGGCGTTTCCGCAGCAGAGGTCATCATGACCCAGCTCCATGCGGGCGGCAAGTTCGAGAACACGAATGACGACAACGCCTACAAGGTCTCGGGCGGGCTCCACGGGGTCGGCGTCTCGGTGGTCAACGCGCTGAGTGAATGGCTCGAGCTCAAGGTCTGGCGCGAAGGCAAGGAGCACTGGATCCGCTTCGAGCACGGCAATGCGGTTTCGCCGCTCGAGATCACCGGCGATGCCCCGCCGGTCGCAAGCTCGGGCGACGAGAACGGTCTCAAGAAGGGCACCCGCGTGACCTTCATGCCCTCGACCGACACCTTCAAGAACGTGCTCGAATTCGACTTCGACAAGCTCGAGCACCGCTATCGCGAGCTCGCCTTCCTCAATTCGGGCGTTCACATCCTGCTGCGCGACAGGCGCCACGAGGAAGTGGCCGAGCACGATCTCTATTACGAGGGCGGCATCGCGGCCTTCGTCAAATATCTCGACCGCAACAAGCAGCCCTTGTTCGTCGATCCGATCTCGGTCTCGGCCGAGAAGGACGGGATCGGCATCGATGTCGCGCTCGAATGGAACGACAGCTATTACGAGAACGTCCTCGCCTTCACCAACAACATCCCGCAGCGCGACGGCGGCACGCATCTCGCGGCCTTCCGCGCCGCGCTGACCCGGACGCTCAACAATTACGCGCAGAGCTCGGGACTGATGAAGAAAGAGAAGGTCACGCTTTCGGGCGAGGACATGCGTGAAGGGCTGACCGCAATCGTTTCAGTCAAGTTGCCCGACCCCAAGTTCGGTTCGCAGACCAAGGACAAGCTGGTCAGCTCCGAGGTCCGCCAGCCACTCGAGGCGCTGATGGGCGAGAAGATGAGCGAATGGCTGGAGGAAAACCCCGCCGACGCCAAATCGATCATCCAGAAGGTGATCGACGCCGCCGCCGCGCGCGAAGCAGCACGCCGCGCCCGCGAGATGAGCCGCAAGGGCGCGATGAGCATCGCCAGCCTGCCCGGCAAGCTGGCCGATTGCCAAGACCGCAATCCGGAAAATTGCGAGCTGTTCCTGGTCGAGGGCGATTCCGCCGGCGGCTCGGCCAAGCAGGGCCGCGATCGCCGGACGCAGGCGATCCTGCCACTCAAGGGCAAGATCCTCAACGTCGAGCGCGCGCGCTTCGACCGGATCATCTCGTCGAAAGAGGTCGGCACGCTGATCCAGGCGATGGGCACGGGCCTGCGCGACGAATTCACGCTCGACAAGCTGCGCTACCACAAGATCGTCATCATGACCGATGCCGATGTCGACGGCGCGCATATCCGCACGCTGCTGCTGACCTTCTTCCACCGCCAGATGCCCGAGATCATCCGCGCCGGGCACCTCTTCATCGCCCAGCCGCCGCTCTACAAGATCCAGAAGGGCAAGTCTGAGGTCTATCTCAAGGACCAGCCCGCCTACGACCGCTTCCTGGTCCAGACCGGGCTGCACGGCCGCCTGCTCGAAACCGCGGGGGGCACGCGCGGCGGGGCGGAACTGGCCGGGCTGGTCGAGCACGCGCTGCGGCTGCGCAATTTGTTCGGCTTCGTGCCGCGCAAATACAATTACGCTCTAATCGAGGCGATGGCGCTGGCGGGCGCGCTCGATCCCGAACTGACGAACCGCAGCGAGGCGCTGGCCAGCGCCGCGGCGCATCTCCAGATGGGCGACACCGAAGCGCGCTGGAGCGCCGAGATCGGCGAGGACGGCTTGGTCCGCTTCCGCCGCGCCTGGCGCGGGGTGACCGATGTCCACGAGATCGAGGCGGCTTTCCTCACCAGCGCCGAGGCGCGCAAGCTCCACCGCGTCGCGGGCGAGCACGCCGAGGTCTACCAGAGCCCCGTGCAATTGGTGAAGGGCAGCGAGGACGAGCCCGAAGCCGACGCTGCCGACGCCGCACCCGAGAGTACCCCGGACGGCGAGAGCGAGGCGCTCGCCATCGTCGACGACAGTTCGATCACCCTGCCCTCGCAGCTACTGGACGCCGTCATGGTGGCGGGGCGCAAGGGCCAGAAGGTCCAGCGCTACAAGGGTCTGGGCGAAATGAACGCCGAGCAATTGTGGGAGACCACGCTCGATCCCGACAACCGCGCGCTGCTGCAGGTCAAGGTCGAGGATGCCGACGTCACCGACGAGATCTTCACCCGGCTGATGGGCGATATCGTCGAACCGCGCCGCGAGTTCATCCAGGACAATGCGCTCAACGTCGCCAATCTCGATGTCTGATCGCGAATGAGCGAGACCGGCGACCAGCCGCCGCCGAAGGATCGAGCCGATTCGCTCACCGGCGACGCGATCGAGGCTTCCAGCGCCGAAAACCGCATCGAACGCGGTGGTTTCCTTGTGTTTCTGGCGCTGGCGACGCTCGCCTTCCTCGCGATCGCCTGGCCCTTCGCCGCGCCGATCCTGTGGGCGGCGCTGGCGGCGATCATCTTCCAGCCGCTCTATCGCCGCTTCCTCGACTGGCGCCCGGGGCACGAGAACCAGGCGGCGGTAGCGACGCTGCTGGTGGTCACCTTCGCCGTCGTCCTGCCGGCGGTGCTGATCGGTAGCGCGATCGTCGCGCAGGCGATCGAGCTGGTGGTCGCCTTCCAGGAAGGCCGGATCGACGTTGCCGGCTGGTTCGCGCAGATCATGGGCGCGCTGCCCACCAGGGTTCAGGCCTGGCTAGCGCAATCGGGCTGGGGCGATCTGGTCGCGGCGCAGAGCCGGATCCAGGATTTCGCCGAACAATCGGCCGGGCTGATCGCCACGCAGGCGCTGGCCATCGGCGGCGGCGTCGCGGGCTTCGTGCTGGCGCTCGGGGTCTCTCTCTATGTCGGCTATTTCTTTCTGCGCGACGGGAGCGCCATCAGCCGCGCGGTGGTTCGCGCGTTGCCGATGGAGCGCGCCATCGCCGAACAATTGGCCGACCGCTTCGTGACCATCGTGCGCGCCACCATCAAGGGATCTGGCGTGGTCGGGCTTGTCCAGGGCGCGCTGGGCGCCATCACCTTCTGGATCGTCGGCGTCCCCTCGGTGCTGCTGCTCGGACTGCTGATGGCGATCGCCTCGCTGCTGCCCGCGGTGGGACCGGCGCTGATCTGGGTGCCGGTGGCGATCTACCTGCTCGCCACCGGGGCGGTCTGGCAGGGGGTGGTGGTGGTCGCCTCGGGTGTCGCCATAGTTGGTCTGGCGGACAACCTGCTGCGCCCGATCCTGGTCGGCCGCGACACCGGCATTCCCGACTGGATGATCCTGGTGACCACGCTGGGCGGGCTCTCGCTGATCGGCCTCTCGGGGATCGTTCTCGGACCGCTCGCCGCCGGGATGTTCATCGCCGGCTGGTCGATTCTGAGCGAACAGCGAGAGCAAGCCTTCGGCGCCGCGACCGGCACCACGCCCGAAACCACGCAATGAACTGGCAGCCGCCCTCCTTTCCCCCGCAACGCCACCAGGCCACCCAGCAGCAGCAGGTCGGCCAGCTCATCATCGCGGGCGCGCTGGTGATCTTCCTGCCGCAACTGCCGCTGGGCAATTACCTGCTCTACCCCTTCACCATCCTGACCACCTGGTTCCACGAGATGGGCCACGGGCTGGCCGCGCTGACGCTGGGGTGGGAGTTCGAACGGCTGGTGCTGCTCTCCGACGGCTCGGGCTATGCCGAAAGCTATTCGCCCGCCAACCCGAGCGCCTTCGCCCAAGCTTTCATCAGCCTCGGCGGGCCGCTGGGGCCGAGCGTGATCGGCGCCGCGCTGATCGCGGCAACCCGTCGCCATGAACTGTGGCGGCCAGCGCTCTATGTGCTCGCCGGGATCATCCTAATCTCCACGCTGATCTGGGTGCGCAGCGTGGTTGGTTTTCTCATCCTGCCGCTGATCGCCGCCGCGCTGGTCGGGATCGCGTTCAGGGCGCGCGCGGGGCTGGTGCGTTTTGCGGTGCAGTTCCTCGGCGTGCTCGGCGCGCTCAGCATGCTGCGCGACTGGCACTACCTGTTTTCCTAAAGCGCCGTGATCGGCGGGCGCCCGATGCTGTCGGACACCGGCGCGCTCGAAGAAGCACTGTGGCTCCCCTACTGGCTCTGGGCGATCGTCATCATCGCGATCTCGGGAGCGATGGTCGGTGCCGCGCTCAAATATGCGCTTGCCGAGGACGGCGGCCCGCACCGCTGACCATCAGACCGCTGACGGTCAGCCGGGGCGGATCGGTCGCTCCTCGCTGTCATAGGTAACGGTGGTATCGATTTCGGTATCGCCGGTATCGCTGGTCGACTCTTTGCCCGGCCCGGCAGTCTCCTCCGCGTCGCGAACCATTTCCTCGAACAGCTTCTCGTAGTGGTTGAGCGCGCGGCGCATTTCCTCGGTGGTGGCTTCGCCCGCCTTGTCCGCGATCTCGTGCCCTTGGCGATAGTGATTGGCGACTTCGGCATGATGGACCGTCAGGTCCTCGTAGCGGCGGTCGAATTCCTGAACCGGGAAACCGCGCTTCTCCATCATCGCGCCCAGCAGCCGGTCGCCGCGGAGCACCGCTTCCTGCGGACTGTCGACGAACAGCGTCTTGGCCTCCTGCCATTCGCCGGTGAAGCGGTCCCGCTCCTCGCCGCTGAGCGGGCGAATGTGGAACTGCGAGACGCGCTGCTCGCGCTGTGCCAGATTGCGTTCGGCCTTGCCGCGTCCGCCGACCCGGTCGACCGTGCGGTCGTATTCATCGCCGTAGCGATCACGCAGCTTGGTCGTCGTGCGGCGGCGCAGGAAAAACCAGATCAGCGCCAGGACAATCACGATCGCCGCAATGATGATCAGGAATGTGGTGGTCTGGTCGGCCTGCATCGAAATTCTCCCCTTGGCCCGGGCTGCGCCTGCGGCGTCTCGGGCCTGCAGGGATAAACCCGCATCGCGCCGGTGCGTTCCTCAGGCCGCGCGTTCCTCAGGCGGCGCGCAGCCCCGAGAGACCGCGCGCGCCGCGGTCCTTGCCCGACAGCCCGGCGAACATGGTTTCGACGATCGCCGCGAGCTTGTCCTCGTTCAGCCGCTCGTCGAGCATCATCAGCACATCGGGCTGGGTGTAGGCGACCAGCATCTGGTTGATCAGCGAGAGCGCCTGGTCGATCTCGAGCCCCTCGAAAGCGCCGTCGACCTGCGCCTGCGCGATCAGTTCGCACAGGTAGTGATCGGCCAGATCGATATAGGAGCGCACCCGCTCGAAGCGGCGCGATCCCAGTTCGCACAGCAGCGCGAAGGCTTCGGGATCGCGGCGGTATTCCGTGCGGTTGTGAAGATAGCGACGCGCGAAGAATTCGTAGAATTTGCGGATCGTCGGCAGGTCGCTCGCGACCACCTCTTCCATCATCGCGACATGCGGCGCGAACCAGCGCTCGGTGGTGGCGTCGAACAAATCGCCTTCCTGCGGGAACAGCGCATCGATCCGCGCACGCGACAGGCCGGCTTCGACGGCGAGAATTTCGGGCGTGACCTCGGCACCGCGCTTGCCGGTCAGCTCGATCGCCATTTGCGCCAGCCGTTCGCGTTCGCGGGCCCTGTCTTCCCTCGTCACTTGCCGCGCCTCCTTGGTCGCCTGCTCCATCTAGCCCAAGCTTGCGAAGGTTTAAAGGCAGCGCGGCTGCAATCCCCGCCGCCGGTCGAGCGCTGGCGTCAGTCCGACGAACGCGGCGGACGGGGCACGAAACCCGCGGTGCGGCGCCGGTAGCGCGCATAAGCTTCGCCCTTGCGCTTCATCATGCCCTTTTCGAGCAATGCCGCGCCAGACCATCTGACCAGCAGGGCGGTGAGGACGATCGGTCCGATCACGGTCCAGGCAGCGACCCACCATCCCGCCGATGCCGCCGCGATCCAGATGCCCCACCAGATGCAGGCCTCGCCGAAGTAATTGGGATGGCGGGTGTAGCGCCACAGCCCGCTGTCGAGCACCGCGGTCTCTTCGCTGCGCCGCGCCTTGAAGCGCGCGAGCTGCCAGTCGCCGATCCATTCGAATGCGATCCCGATGACGAACAGCGCCAGCCCGACCAACGCCAGCCCGCTGACCGGCTGATCCCAGCTCGCCTCGAGAATGCCGTATTGCGCCGGGCTCGAAACCACGAACATCAGCAGCGCCTGGAGCAGGAACACCTTGACCAGCGCGGCCCATGCGAAACGCCCCCTGGCGCGGTCCGCGCGCAGCAGATGCGTATAGCGCGGGTCCTCGCCCTCGCGGCGCCAGCGCAGCAACAGATGCAGTCCCAGCCGCACGCCCCACACCACCACCATCGCCATCATCAGCGTCGCCAGCGGACCCGGCTCGGCCAGTTGCAGCCAGCTGAGCAAGGCCAGCAGCGCGATCCCGCCACCCCAGAAGGCATCGACGAAGGAGACATCCTTCACTTGCAGCGCCACCACCCAAAGGATCAACGCGAGCCCGAGCAGGATCGCCGCATTGGCCAGCAGTGCCTCGATAATCATCATGCGGGTCCTTCCCCCTGCTTGTCGTCCTCGCGCAAAGATTGCACCAGCCGTTCGAAACGCCCGCAATCGGGGCGCTTGGCACGGTAGAATTCCGCGATCTTTAGCAGATCAGCGCGATAATCGCCGCTCGGTATAATCGCCTCGCCCATCCCGCCGCGCCGGTTGGCATGATCGACCCAGGCAGGGACGATCGGAACCCCGGCTTTCAGCGCGATCTGGTAGAAGCCCGAGCGCCATTCGCCGCTCGATCCGCGCGAACCTTCGGGCGCGACCACCAGCGCCATGGCATCGGCGCGGTCGAAGGCGGCGACCACCTGATCGACCGAATTGGCGCGCTTGCTGCGATCGACAGAGATCCCGCCCATATCGCGCATGAAGCGCCCGAACGGCCAGCGGAACAGCGTGTGCTTGCCCATGAAACTGGGCGCGATCCCGACCGCATCCGCCACCCCGAGGAAGAACACGAAGTCCCAGTTCGAGGTATGCGGCGCGCCGGTGATGACGAATTTTTCGCAGGCGGGGCGGCTGCCCTCGAGCTGCCAGCCCCTGCGGCGATAAAGAGCCAGCAGCACGCGCATGACCAGCCGCGAGAGCAGCGATGGCTTGCGCGGGGTCATCGAGGGGTTCCGCCCGGGCGCGGAGGGAGCGACTGGCTCACATCCGGAACACGCCGAATTGCGGCCTTTCTGGGATCGGCGCCTCGAGCGTCGCGGCGAGTGCCAGGCCGAGCACGTCTCGGGTCTGCACGGGGTCGATCACCCCGTCGTCCCACAGCCGCGCGGTGGCGTAATAGGGATTGCCTTCGTCCTCGTATTTCTGCCGGATAGGGGCCTTGAAGGCCTCGGCCTCGTCCTCGCTCCAGCCATCCGCATCGCGGTGGACCGTGGCGAGCACGCTTGCTGCCTGCTCGCCGCCCATCACCGAAATCCGCGCATTGGGCCAGGTGAACAGGAAGCGTGGGCCATAGGCGCGCCCGCACATGCCGTAATTTCCCGCACCGAAGCTGCCGCCGATCACCACGGTGAGCTTGGGCACGGTGGCAGTGGCGACCGCGGTGACGAGCTTGGCGCCGTGCTTGGCGATCCCCTCGGCCTCGTATTTGCCGCCGACCATGAAGCCCGAGATATTCTGCAGGAACAGCAGCGGGATGCGCCGCTGCTGCGCCAGTTCGATGAAATGCGCGCCCTTGACCGCGCTTTCGGAGAACAGCACGCCATTGTTGGCGAGGATCGCCACCGGCATCCCCCAGATATGCGCGAAACCGCACACCAGCGTGCTGCCGTAATGCGCCTTGAACTCGTGGAACTCGCTGCCGTCGACCACCCGCGCGATTACCTCGTGGACATCGTAGGGCGCGCGGACATCGTCGGGGACGAGGGCGTAGAGGTCCTCCGCGTCGAACACCGGCGGGACCGGTTCGCGCAGCTCGACCGCCTTCGCTTCCTCGGGGTTTTCGCCCAGATGGCTGACGATATCGCGCACAATTGTGAGCGCGTGCTCGTCGTTCTCCGCCAGATGATCGACCACCCCCGATTTCTTTGCGTGGAGGTCGCCGCCACCCAGGTCCTCAGCCGAAATTTCCTCGCCCGTCGCGGCCTTCACCAGCGGCGGTCCGGCGAGGAAGATCGTGCCCTGATTGCGGACGATCACGCTCTCGTCGGACATGGCGGGCACATAGGCGCCACCCGCGGTGCAGCTGCCCATCACGCAGGCGATCTGCGGGATGCCGAGCGCGGACATATTCGCCTGGTTGAAGAAGATGCGCCCGAAATGCTCGCGATCGGGGAAGACCTCGGCCTGATGCGGCAGGTTGGCGCCGCCACTGTCGACCAGATAGATGCACGGCAGCCGGTTCTCCTGCGCGATCTCCTGCGCACGCAGATGCTTCTTGACCGTCATCGGGTAGTAGGTGCCGCCCTTCACGGTGGCATCGTTGCACACGATCATGCACTGCCGCCCCGATACGCGGCCGATCCCGGCGATCATGCCCGCGCCGGGGATGTCGTCACCGTCATACAGCCCATTGGCGGCGAGCTGGCCCACTTCGAGGAAAGGTGAGCCCGGATCGAGCAGCCGCTCCACCCGCTCGCGGGGCAGCAGCTTGCCGCGCGAGACATGCCGCTCGCGGCTGCGTTCGGGCCCGCCCAGCGCCGCCTCGGCAACGCTGGCGCGCAGATCGTCCGCTAGCGCCTTATTGTGCGCAAACCGCGCCTTCGCCTCGGCGCTGTCGCGGTCGAGCGTGGAGGTGAGAGTGGGTGCGGTCACGAAAAATTCGCCCCGATCAGCTCGCGCCCGATCAGCATCCGCCGGATTTCATTGGTGCCCGCACCGATGTCGAGCAGCTTGGCGTCGCGCATGTAGCGTTCCACCGGCCAGTCGAGCGTATAGCCCGCGCCGCCCAGCGCCTGGATGCTTTCGGCGGCCACGCGGAAGGCGTTTTCCGACGACAGCAGGATCACGCCCGCAGCGTCGAAGCGCGTGGTCTGCCCCGCATCGCACGCCTTGGCGACGGCGTAGGTGTAAGCGCGCGCCGATTGCAGCGCGACATACATGTCCGCCACCTTGGCCTGCATCAGCTGGAAGCTGCCGATCGGCTTTCCGAACTGCTTGCGCTCGCGCAGATAGGGGATGACCGTGTCGAGGCAGGCCTGCATGATGCCCAGCTGGATGCCCGACAGAACCACGCGCTCGTAATCGAGCCCGCTCATCAGCACGCCGACCCCGCCGCCGACCGCGCCCATCACGTTTTCTTGCGGAACCTCGCAATCGTCGAACACCAGCTCGGCGGTGGGAGAACCGCGCATGCCGACCTTCTCGATCTTCTGGCCGATCGAGAAGCCGGGCATGTCCTTTTCGATCAGGAAGGCGGTGATGCCGCGCGATCCGGCTGTGGTATCGGTCTTGGCATAGACCACCAGCGTATCGGCATAGGGTGCGTTGGTGATCCAGAACTTGGTGCCGTTGAGGACATAGCCGCCCTCAACCTGCTCGGCCTTGAGCTTCATCGAGACGACATCCGAACCGGCACCCGCCTCGCTCATCGCCAGGCTGCCGACATGCTCGCCCGAGACGAGCTTGGGCAGATATTTCGCCTTCTGTTCGTCATTGCCCCAGCGCGCGATCTGGTTGATGCACAGGTTCGAATGCGCGCCGTAGCTGAGCCCGACCGAGGCGCTGGCGCGGCTGACCTCCTCGACCGCAATGACGTGTTCGAGATAGCCCAGCCCGAGCCCGCCATCGGCTTCGGCCACGGTAATGCCGTGCAGCCCCAGCTCGCCCATCGGCTCCCATAGCTCGCGCGGGAACCAGTCCTCGCGATCGACCTTCTGCGCCAGCGGGGCGATCTGTTCGTCGGCGAAGCGCTCCACCGTCTCGCGGATCATCTCGCCGCTCTCGCCGAGCTGGAAATCGAAATCGGGGGTCGCGCGCATAACTGCTCCTGTTGCGGGCCTCGTTGCGGGCCGTTTCCGGCGGGGCACTCGCTTGTCGGGGGCGCGATAGCGGGGTTGCGGGCGGCGGGCAAACGGCAAGCCGCGATGGGCCCCGCGATGATTCGAAATCCTTGCCTTATCGGGGTCTTGCGCTATGGCGCTGCGGCCCATGAGCTTGGCAAGATTCCCCCTCTGGCCCAGTCGCAAGCCCGCCGATCCCGCGCGATCGGAAGAGCGCGACCGTGCCCGGGTGATCGCCGCGCATGGCGTGGACGCGGTGGAGGACGATCCCGAGCTGCAGCGGATCGTCGAATTCGCCGCGCAATTGTGCGCGGCACCGGTCTCGATGGTCACCGTGGTCGAGGAACACCGCCAGCGTTTTGTGGCGAGAACAGGGGTGGACGAGCGCGAGACCCCGCGCCCGACAAGCTTCTGCGCGCATGCCATGCTCGAACGCGCGCCGATGGTCGTACCCGACACCACTCTCGACCCGCGCTTTGCCGACAATCCGCTGGTCATCGGCGAACCGCGGGTGCGCTTCTATGCCGGCGCGCCGCTGATATCGAGCGAAGGCACGCCGCTGGGCGCGCTGTGCGTGATCGATTTGGAGCCGCGCCCCGGGGGGCTGACCGATTTCCAGGCCGAAGGGCTGAGCGTGCTCGCCGATGCGGTGATGCGGCGGCTGACATTCGAGCGCCAGTCGCGCGCCGCCGATGCCCATCTCAGCCGCAGCGAACAGCGCGTGCGCCAGCTCGCCGAGCATCTCCCGGTCTATGCCTGGGCCGCGAATGCCGAAGGGAGTATCGACTACGCCAACCAGCCGTTCCTCGACTATTGCGGGACCAGCGATCTCGCCACCATCGATTTCGCCCAGATGATCCATCCCGACAATCTCGAGGAAGTGCGCGAGGCGCGGCGGATCTCGCGCGAGACCGCCTCGCGCTGGGAAGCCAAGGCGCAGGTCATGCGTCACGACGGGATCTACCGCTGGATGATCCTGCGCGCCTGGCCGGTAATGATCGGCGACGAGCCGCCCGAAGCCTGGTTCGGCGCTGCGGTCGATATCGACGATCTCCACCGCCTGTCCGATTCGCGCGACCTGCTCGCGCGCGAGCTGTCGCACCGGATCAAGAACATCTTCGCGGTGGTTTCGGGCCTGGTTTCGGTGCGCGCGCGCGCGTGGCCGCAAGCCAGGGAATTCGCCGACGAACTGCAATCGACGATCCGCGCGCTGGGCCGCGCGCATGACTATGTCCGCCCCTTCGAGGGTCGCAAGGGGTCCAGCCTGCAAGGGCTGCTGGAGGATCTGCTCGAACCCTATCGCGACGCGCAGGGCGGCAAGGTTTCGGTGCTCGGCGACGATTGCACGATCGGCGAAAAGGCGGCGACCCCGCTGGCGCTGATCTTCCACGAACTGGCGACCAATTCGGCCAAATACGGTGCGCTGGGCCGCGCAGCGGGTTCGGTCTCGATTCGTATTGCCACCGCCGACGACACCGTGACCGCCGACTGGTTCGAAAACGGATTGAGCCCGGGCGATCGCGACGACGCGGGCGAGGGCTTCGGCTCGCGGCTGCTGCGCATGGCGGTCGAGGGCCAGCTAAATGGCCAGTTCGAACGCCGCTTCGAAGACGATACGCTGCGTGTCGCGCTGACGCTGTCGCGCGCGGCGGTCGAAGCGGCCGACTGAAACCACGGCCCGACCCCCATGCGAAGGGGTCGCGTTTCCCGGGCGGGTTTCCTATGCAGGGCGCGCCCAAGGAGAAACCCATGAAATCCGCCATCGCCATCCTCACCGGTTTTACCCTGCTGGGCGCCTGCAGCGACGGATCGGACCAGAGCGCAGCGCTCGAAACCCCGCAGCAGACCGTGGCCAAGGGCGGCAGCGCCAAGGCCTCGCCCACCCCCGAACCGCCGCCGCTGCCCAATGAATTCTCGCGCACCGCCTGGCGCGCGCGCGACGAGAACGGCGCGCTCTACACCACCTTCCTCGATCCCGGCGGTCGCTATCGCGACATGCGCAATGGCGACCCGTGGCAGCAGGGGGCGTGGGAATACGACGAGGAAGACCGGATCTGCTTCACCCCCGATGCCGAGGATTCGCTGGACCAGTGCTGGCGGCCCGAGCGGATGGACCAGTCGGGTCATATGATCGTCACCAGTGCCAGCGGGCGGCGGGTCCAGCTCGAAAGCGTCGAATACCGTCGGCCCGAAGCGCCGGTCGAAGGCGAGACCGGGCGCGAAGACAGCGAAGCAGCGGCGGCCGCGGCCTCGTGAACCCCGCCCCGGCGGCGCTCGAGTTCGACCGCGTCGGGCGCCGCTACGGCGCGATCCGCGCGGTCGACGGGGTATCGCTGAGCATCGCATCGGGCGAATTCGTCGCGCTGGTGGGGGCCTCGGGGTCGGGCAAGTCGACACTGCTCAAGACGGTCAACCGGCTGGTCGTCCCCGATGCGGGGCGCGTGCTGTTCGAGGGCGAGGACACCGCATCGCTGCCGCTCGCCGCGCTGCGCCGCAAGCTCGGCTACGTCTTCCAGGGCATCGGGTTGTTCCCGCATATGAGCGTGGGCGAGAACATAGCGATCGGCCCGCGGCTGGCGGGCGAGAGGCTGACATCTGAGCGGATCGCGCAATTGCTCGAACTGGTCGAGCTCGAACCCGCCATGGCCGCGCGATTGCCGGAAGCGCTGTCCGGCGGGCAGCGCCAGCGCGTCGGGGTAGCGCGCGCGCTGGCGGGCGAACCGCATCTGCTGCTGATGGACGAACCCTTCGGCGCGCTCGACCCGATCACCCGCGCCGCGCTGGGGCACAAGGTGCGCGAATTGCACGAGCGGCTCGCGCTGACCACGGTGATGGTAACGCACGACATGGCCGAGGCGCTGCTGCTCGCCAGCCGGGTGCTGGTGATGGATGGCGGGCGGATCGTCACCGACGAGGCGCCGCATGCGCTGCTCGCCGGCCAAGGGGGAGACGTGGCACAGGGCCTCGTCGCGGTCCCGCGCGACCAGGCCGGGCGGCTGGCACAGATGACACGCGAGGGCGCGGCATGAGTGATTTCTGGCCGCTGCTGCTGGGTTTGGGCGACGAGCTCGCCGCGCATGTCCTGCTTTCGGCCGCAGCGATCGGACTGGGGATCGCCATGGCGCTGCCGCTGGCGGTCTGGGCGGGTCGCTCGGAGAGCGTGTCGCGGGTGGCGCTGGGGTTCGCCAGCCTGGTCCAGACGATCCCCGCGCTGGCGCTGCTGGCGCTGTTCTTCCCGATCCTGCTAAGCTTGCGCGCGGTATTCGGCGAAGGCTTGCCTACGCTGGGTTTCCTCCCCGCGCTGCTGGCGCTGGCGCTCTATGCGCTGCTGCCGATCCTGCGCAATGCGGTGACCGCGCAGGCCAATCTCGACCCCGGGGTGATCGAAGCGGCTGACGGGGTCGGGATGAGCCAGTGGCAGAAGTTGCGGCTGGTCGAGGCCCCGCTCGCCGCACCCTTTGTCATGGCGGGTATCCGTACCGCGGCGGTCTGGACCATCGGCGCGGCGACGCTGTCGACCACCATCGGACAGCAGAGCCTGGGCGATCCGATCTTCGCCGGGCTGCAGACGCAGAACTGGGCGCTGGTGCTCGCCGGCTGCCTCGCTTCCGCCGGACTGGCGCTCAGCGCCGACCTGCTGCTGGGGCTGGTCGAGCGCGGCTTCGCGCAGCGCCGCCGCGCGCTGTGGCTGGGCGGGATAGCGGCGGTGCTGCTGGGGATCGCCGCTGCGCTGGCGGCCCAATTCGCCCCCACCTTGCGCGGCGACAGTCGCGACACCCTGGTGATCGGCGCCAAGCAGTTCTCCGAACAATATATCCTCGCCCGGCTGATCGGCCAGCGGCTCGAACAGGCGGGCTATGCGGTGGAGTATCGCGACGGGCTGGGGTCGGCGGTGGTCCACAGCGCGGTCACCACCGGGGCCATCGATGTCGCGATCGACTACACGGGCACGCTGTGGACCAACCAGATGCGCCGCGAGGACAATCCCGGGCGCGAGGCGATGTACGATGCGATCGTCGCATGGAAGCGCGACACCAGCGACGCGCGCATCCTCGGCCGGCTGGGGTTCGAGAACGCCTATGCCTTCGCCATGCGCGCCGACCGCGCGCAGGAACTGGGCGTGCGCAACCTCGCCGATCTCGCGCGCGTCGCCCCGCGCCTGACCGTTGGCGGCGATCCCGAATTCTTCGAGCGGCCCGAATGGGTGGCGGTGCGCGAAGCCTATGGCCTGCGCTTTGCGCGGCAACGTAATTTCTCTCCCACCTTCATGTACAATGCACTGCGCTCGGGCGGCGCCGATGTGATCAGCGCCTATACCTCAGATGGGCGGATCGCGGCGGACAGGCTGCTGGTGCTCGAGGACCCGCGCGAGGCACTACCAAGCTACGATGCGTTGATCGTGCTGGGCCCCGAGGCGCAAAGCGATCCCCGGCTGGTGGCCGCGCTCGAACCCCTGCTCGGCGCGATCGACGTCGCGGCGATGCGCGAGGCCAATTTCGCGGTCGACCGGATGGAGGACAAGCGCTCGCCCGCCGAGGCCGCGCGCGATTTGGCGGGGCGGATCGGGCTCTAGTTGGCTTTGGTCCAGACCTGCGTCTGGCAGAACGGGCCGAGGCAGCCCTTCACCTCGAGCCTGCCGTTCGCCAGCCGGCGCACCACCGAGCGGTAGTCCTTGCCGCTCTTGGGGTCGTAGATCCGTCCGCGCCAGACATCGCCGTCCTCGGTGAAACTGGTCAGGACCGGCATTCCGAGAATGCGGCGACTGCGCTTGGCGGGGTCGGGATTGTTGACGTCCCGCTGGCCGGCACCCTCGGGCGGGGGTTTCAGGAAACGGCTGATCTTCCCGCAATAGCTGCGCCCGCACTCCCCGACCGCGATCACCGCGTCCTTCTCCTCGGTCACCCAATTGCCCGTTATCGGCGCAGCGGCGATCGCGGGTCCTGCAGTCAACGCGGCGGCAGCGGCAAGGGCGATAGAGGCGAATTTCATCGGCAATTCCTTCTGGGTGGCAAAGCGGGTGTGGTGCGTGGTCTCATGCTTGCGGCGCGAATCCGGCGCCCGCTGGCCATCCGCCCCCGGACAGCGCCAAGACCTTGAACAGATCGCCCATGTCGTCGCCATGAACGAGGCGGCGATGCGCGGCGGCAACCTCCTCGGCGCGCTCGGGCGCCTTGCCACCCAGCGTCTGGGCGCGCGCATCGATCCCGAGCGCGGTCAGCCACGCTCCTTGCGTGGTGCCCGCGATCCAAGGGACACCGCCCGCCTTGGCGATCTCGGCGAGCATCGCGAAATCGACATGCGCGGTGATATCCGCTTCGCCCGGGAGCGCCAGCGGATCCACCTTGGAATGCGCGCGCACCGCCTGCAGCGTCGAGCCGGCGCGCGGCGCGAGATGGCCGTAGTCGATGAACAGCGCCGCGCCGCCCTGCGTCGTCAGCCGTTGCGCGACCTCCACCATCGCCGCGGCGGCGCCGGGGCAGGTCTCGACCAGCGTGTCCACGCGCGCATCGCGCCAGTGCGCGGGCACCGCGGCATCCATCGGCTGGGTTCCGGCGGTGAAAACGAACCCCTCCCCGGCCTCCTCCCCCGCCAGCGCCACCATCCGCTCGCGCCAGCCCGCCTCTGTCCGTACCAGCTGGCGCACCGGCAGCGCGTCGAGGAATTCATTGGCCACCAACAGCAGCGGGCAACCTTCGGGAAGGCTGGCGATATCGTCGTGGAATACGGCCCCCGGAATCGCTTCGGCCTGCACCTTTCGCAGCGCTGGCGAGCCTTCGACCAGATGGACCTGCGGCACCAGCCCCTGCCCGCGCATCACTCGCAGCGCATCGCGCGCCAGCGTGCCGCGCCCCGGCCCCAACTCGGCATAGATCGAATCCTCGGGCCGCCCGGCGCGGACCCACAGATCCGCCAGCCACAACCCGATCATCTCGCCGAACATCTGGCTGATATCGGGCGCGGTGACGAAATCGCCCGCCGCGCCCAGCGGGTCGCGCGCAGCGTAATAGCGCGCATTGCTCTCGCCCATGAAGCGCGCCACGGGCATCGGCCCATCGCTGCAAATCAGCCGCGCGAAACTGTCCGCAAGGTCGGTTTTACCGGCTCCGCTCAAACGACGGTGCGCTGGGCAGAGGACCGGTCGTTGGCCTTCCGCGTCAGGCTGTAGACGATCACCGCCAGCCCCACCGCGATCATCGGCAGCGACAGCCACTGGCCGCGCGACAGCCCCGATTCGACCACCACATAGGCGAGATGCGCATCGGGCTCGCGGAAGAATTCGTTGACGAACCGCGCCAGCGACACACCGACGGTGAACACGCCGACCAGCAGGCCGGGGCGGTAACGCGCGCGGGTGAACCAGAACAGCGGCAACAGGATCGCGATCAACAGCAGTCCCTCGAGTGCCGCCTGATAGAGCTGGCTGGGATGGCGCGCGAGCCCGAGTGGATCGCTGGGGAACACCATCGCCCACGCCACGTCGGTCGGGCGGCCGTAAAGCTCGCCATTGATGAAATTGGCCAGCCGCCCGAAGAACATGCCGAAGGGCACGTTGACCGCGATATAGTCGCACACCCGCAGCCAGTTGAGCTTGCCGCGCCATGACACGAAAGCGATCGCCGCCAGCACCCCGAGCACCCCGCCGTGGAAGCTCATCCCGCCGGTCCACAGCTGGAACAGTTCGAGGCCGCCGAACAGCTCGGGCTTGTAGAAGGCGGCATAGCCCAGCCTACCGCCGAGGATGATCCCGAGCGTGCAATAGAAGAACAGGTCGTCGACATGGCGCTGCGCCATCGGCCCGCCCGGCGCGCGCACCATCCGCGACAGATGCCAATAGCCCAGCAGGATCCCGCCCAGATAGGCGAGCGAGTAGTAGCGCAGCTGGAACGAACCGATCGAGAACAGATAGGGCCTCAGCCCCAGCTCGGCCCACTGGATCGGCTCGGCCCCGGTCGCGGCGAGTAGTGACAACAAATCGATATCCCCTTAGAGACCGCGCCTGAGCCCGCGCATGGAACCCCGTGCGGCGCGGCTTGTGGCATAGCGCGCGGTTTCGGGAAAGCCTGCGCATGCCAGGGCAATTTGCCCCGGGTGAAATGCAATGATGCATTCGCCCTCACTGGAGAGGATCTGAATACCCATGCCGACCGCGCTCGACACGACACTCGACACGATCATGAACACGCTGACCGCGCCCGGCGCCCCGGCCGAGACGGTGCCGTTCACCCGCAACGGGGTGGAAATGCCGGCGCTCAAGAACGCGCCGCCGAGCATGGTCCATTACATCGCGCATTACTGCAACGAGCATAAGGATGCAGTCTTCCTGGTCGATGGCGATCACCGCCTGACCTTCGGCGAGACCTTCGCCATGGCGCGCCATGTCGCTGCCGGGCTGGTCAAGGATCACGGCGTCCAGAAGGGCGACCGCGTCGCGATCGGCGCGCGCAATTCGGCCAACTGGATCATCACCTATCTGGGCGTGCTGATGGCGGGGGGCTGCGCCACGCTGCTCAACGGCTTCTCGACCGGCGAGGAACTGGCCGAGCAAGTCGCACTGGTCGAATCCAAGCTGCTGCTCGCCGATGGCGCGCGCTTCAAACGGCTCGAGGGCGTCGCGCTCACCGCCGAGCTCGTCCGCATCCGGCACGACCAGCCTTCGTCAGAAGGGCTCGCCAATATCTGGGGCGATCCCGCCGCGGTCACGCTGCCCGAACTGGGCCCCGACGATCTGGCGACCATTCTCTTCACCTCGGGTTCGACCGGCCGCTCCAAGGGCGCCTATTCGGACCATCGCGGGGTCGTCCACGGAGCGATGAGCTATGCGCTGCAATCGCTGATGGCGTTCAGCTACCTCAACGCCTCGGGCGACGCGCCTACCAGCCAGGCCTGCGCTCTGCTCGCGGTGCCGCTGTTCCACGTCACCGGCGAAGTGCCGCTGTTCCTCCAGAGCTTTGCGCTGGGGCGCAAGATCGTGCTGATGCCCAAATGGGATGCCCGCGAGGCGATGCGGCTGATCGAGCAGGAAAAGGTCAGCTATTTCGCAGGGGTCCCGCTGATGACCTACGAAATGGCCAGCCATCCCGAGCGCGACCAGTTCGACATGTCGAGCTGCACCGGGCTCGCCGCCGGCGGCGCGCCGCGCCCGGCCGAGCATGTCTCGAAGATCAAGGAAGCCTTCCCCGCCGGCTTCCCGTTGCTGGGTTACGGGCTGACCGAAACCAACGGCGTGGGCTGCGGCAATTTCAACGAGAACTATCTCGCCAAGCCGACCAGCACCGGTAAGCCCAGCCGCCCGCTGGTCGATCTCGCGATCCTCGACGATGACGGCAACGCCGTGGCCCAAGGCGATATCGGCGAAGTTTGCATCCGCTCGGTGTGCAATTTCATCGGCTATTGGAACAACGACGAGGCAACCGAGGCGGCCTTCACCGACGACATGTATTTTCGCACCGGCGATCTCGGCAAGCTCGACGAGGACGGCTATCTCTATATCGTCGACCGCAAGAAGGACATCATCATCCGCGGCGGCGAGAACATCACCTGCATCGAGGTCGAGGACGCCATCTACGCGCATCCCGATGTCGCCGAATGCTCGGTCTTCGGCCTGCCCGACGAACGCTATGGCGAAATCCCCGCAGCGGTGTTCCTGCCCAAGCCGGGCAGCAGCCTGACCGCCGACGAACTGCGCGATTTCCTCAAGACCCGCATCGCGCCCTTCAAGCAGCCGCAGCACATCTGGGTGGCCGAGGAGACCCTGCCGCGGCTGGGCACGCAGAAGGTCGACAAGCGCACCGTGCGCGCGACCTTTGCCAAGGATTTCGTCGACGCGTGACGGCCACCAAGCTTCCCGACCAGCGCGCGATCATCGACCGGCGCAAGCTCGCCGCCGCAATCGCGGTGCTGGCGGAAGCGGGGGGCGGTGAAGCGCGGCCGCGAATCGTCGAGGCGCTGCGCGAGGCGCTCGATTCGGGCCGCGCCGAACTCGCCCGTAGGCTCGAGGCGGCCCCTTCGGCGGGCCATGCCTGCGCCAATGGCTACGCCTTCCTGATCGACCAGCTCGTCCGGGTGCTGTTCGATCATGTCACCACCCATCTCTACCCCGCCGCCAACCGCAGCTCCGCCGAACGGATCGCGATCATGGCGGTGGGGGGATACGGCCGTGCCGAGATGGCGCCGCATTCGGATGTCGATATCGCCTTCCTCACCCCCGAACGCCGCGCGCCTTGGTGCGAGCAGGTGATCGAGGCGATGCTCTATCTGATGTGGGATCTGGGGCTCAAGGTCGGCCATTCGAGCCGCTCGGTCGACGAGGCCACCAGGCTGGCGCGCGAGGATCTGACGATCCGCACCGCGCTGCTCGAGGCGCGCTACATCTGGGGCGACGAGGCACTCTACGACGAGGCGGCGCGGCGGTTCTGGGCCGAGGTCGCGCATGGCACCGGGCGCCAGTTCGTGCGCGAGAAGCTGGCCGAGCGCGATGCGCGCCACCGCCGCATGGGCGACAGCCGCTATGTCGTCGAGCCCAATATCAAGGAGGGCAAGGGGGGCTTGCGCGATCTCCAGACGCTCTACTGGATCGGCAAATATATTCACCAGGTCCGCAGCGCTTCGGAACTGGTCGATGTCGGGCTGTTCACAAGCGACGAATACCGCAGCTTCCGCCGCGCCGAGCGCTTCCTGCTCGCGGTGCGCTGCCATCTCCACCAGATCACCGGTCGCGCCGAGGACCGGCTGACCTTCGATTTCCAGCGCCAGATCGCCGAGCGGATGAATTTCGCCGACCGCCCCGGCAAGAGCGCGGTCGAGCGCTTCATGCAGTTCTACTTCCTCCAGGCCAAACGCGTCGGCAGCCTGACCGGCGTGTTCCTCTCGCATATCGACGACCAGTTCGCGCAGAAGAGCCAGCGCAGCGGCTTCTTCGCCGGGTTCCGCGCCCGCCCGCGCGAGGTCAAGGGATACCGCGTCCACGGCGGCAAGATCGCCGCGCCTTCGGACGACTGGTTCCGCAAGGAGCCGGTGCGGCTGATCGAGCTGTTCCAGCTGGCAGAGGCAGAACAGCTCGAGATCCATCCCCAGACCATGCGCCAGGCGAGCCGCGACAGCGGGCTGATCGACAACAATGTCCGTGAAAGCCCGCGTGCCAATGCGCTGTTCCTCGAGCTGCTGGCGGGACGCAAGGACCCCGAAGCCGTGCTGCGCTGGATGAACGAGGCCGGGGTGATGGGGCGCTTCGTGCCCGATTTCGGCCGCGTAAACGCGCAGATGCAGTTCAACATGTATCACCATTACACGGTGGACGAACACACCATCCGCGCCATCGGGCTGCTCAGCCGGATCGAGAAGGGCGAGCTGAAACAGGACCATCCGCGCGCTTCGCGGCTGATCCACCAGGTCTCGAGCCGCCGCGTCGCCTATGTCGCGGCGCTGCTCCACGATATCGCCAAGGGGCGCGGCGGCGACCATTCGGTGCTCGGCGCCGAGGTCGCGCAGGAGCTGTGCCCGCGCTTCGGGCTGACCAGCGCCGAGACCGATCTGGTCGCCTGGCTGGTGCGCGAGCACCTGCTGATGAGCGCCACCGCCTTCAAGCGCGACCTGACCGATCCCAAGACGATCGAGGATTTCGTGGCAAAGGTGCAGGGGGTCGAGCGGCTGCGCCATCTCGCCATCCTCACCGCGGTCGATATCCGCGCGGTCGGGCCAGGCGTGTGGAACAGCTGGAAGGGCCAGCTGCTGGGCGAATTGTTCGACACCGGGCAGGAGCGGCTGCGGCTGGGCCATGCGCGCCACGGCCGCGAGGTCCGTGTGGCGGCCAAGCGCGAAGAGGTCGCCGAACTGCTCGGCGAGCGCGCCGATCTGGCAAACAGCGTCGGCCTGCGCTTCGACGATTCCTACTGGATCGCCGAGGCGCCCGATATCGTCGCGCTCAATCTGGTCCATTTCGAGGCGGCGCGGAACGCCGATCACAAGCTCTCGATCCATTGCGAATATTACGAGGAGCGCGGGGCGACGCTGGTGACGGTGATCGCCGCCGACCACCCCGGACTGTTCTACCGCATCGCCGGCGGGATCCATCTGGCGGGCGCCAACATCATCGATGCGCGGATCCACACCACCCGCTCAGGCTGGGCGGTCGACAATTTCCTGATCCAGGATCCGCACGGGCGTCCGTTCCGCGAAGCCAACCAGCTCAAGCGGATCGAACGCTCGATCGAGGACGCGCTCGCCAACCGCATCGCGCTCGAGCCGCGGCTGGCGCAGCGCCCGCTGCCCCACCACCGCTCCAAGGCCTTCGATGTCGATCCGCGCGTCTTGTTCGACAACAAGGCTTCGAACCGCTTCACCGTGATCGAGGTCAACGCCCGCGACCGTTCGGCGCTGCTCAACCGGCTGGCGCGGACGCTGTTCGAGGAAGGGCTGGTGGTCCATTCGGCGCATGTCACCGCCTATGGCGAACGCGCGGTCGATACCTTCTATGTCACCGATGTCACCGGCTCGAAGATCACCGCCGAAGCGCGCCTGGTGCGGATAGAGGATGCGCTGCTCGAAGCGGCAAGTGATGCATTACAGGCACGGTTGGAAGATGCGTAACACCCGTTTGTCGGGGGAGTCTTGCAACTTCCATGCGCGTAGCTAGGGATGCGCGTCACAAAAGATAAAAGCATAAAAGTTGAACCAGGAGAGAGAAGCCAATGAAAACCCGTTTCGCATCGCTGCGCGTGCTCGCCCTACTCGGTGCGGGCGCCGCGCTCGCCCCGGCCACCGCGATGGCGCAGGACCAGACCGGAAACGATCTCGTCGAGAATGCCGACGTCGAGGATCGCAACGTCATCATCGTGACCGCACAAGGGCGCTCGCAGGTGCTTGCCGATGTGCCGGTCGCGGTCTCCGCGGTCTCCGCCGAGACGCTCGCGAATTCGGGCACCACCGACATCCGCGAACTGACCCAGGTCGCGCCCTCGCTGCTGGTTTCCTCAACCGGCAATGAAGCCAATGGTTCGGCGCGTATTCGCGGCATCGGCACGGTCGGCGACAACCCCGGGCTCGAAAGCTCGGTCGCGGTGTTCGTCGATGGCGTCTATCGTTCGCGTTCGGGCAATGCCTTGTCGGAACTCGGTCCGCTCGACCGGGTGGAAGTCCTGCGCGGCCCGCAGGGCACGCTGGGCGGGCGCAACGCTTCTGCCGGCGTCATCAGCATCTACACCGCGCCGCCCAAATTCGGTTTCGAGGCCTATGGGGCCTTCACCTACGGGAATTTCGACGCGATCCGTGTCGAAGCGGGCCTCAACGCGCCGCTGAGCGATACGATCGCTGCGCGCGTCGACGGCGTCTATTTCAAGCGCGACGGTTTCTACAATGATGTGGTCAACAACACCGACATCAACAACCGCGACCGTTACCTGGTCCGCGCGCAGGTGCTGTTCGAGCCGACCGAGGACATCAGCTTCCGGCTGATCGGCGATTATTCGAAGAAGGATGAGGCCTGCTGCGCCGCCACCTTCGTCCAGCCCGATTTCGCGCCGCTGGCACGAGTCTCGCCAGCCCTCGATCCCTTCACGCGTCCGGTCGGCAACGCCCCGGCCCTGACCAGCACCGCCAACCCGATCGTCCCGGTCCTGATCGGCCTCGGCCAGAACCCGGCTTCGCTCAACCAGAGCACCTTCAACCGCAATATCTACGTCACCCCGGGCCGCAGCTTCGAAGGCGAGACCGAGGATTACGGGGTGTCGGGCGAGTTGAGCTGGGATTTCGGCGGTGCCTCGCTGACCTCCATCACCGCCTATCGCGAATATGACAACAGCCAGGGTTCGGATACCGACTACACTCAGGTCGACATCCTCTATCGCGCACCCGGCCCCAATGCCGGTGCCCGCGGGTTCAAGACCTTCACCCAGGAACTGCGCCTCGCCGGTACGGCCTTCAACGACCGCCTCGATTGGCTTGTCGGCGGCTATTACGCCAATGAGAAGCTGGAAGTGCGCGACAATCTGCGGTTCGGCAACGACTACGGCACCTTCGTCAGCTGCCGCATCGCTATCGCCATCAATCCCGCGCTGGTGAACCCGAGTGCGCAGAACTGCCTCGGTCCCAACGCCGCGGCCCTCACTGCCGGGGCGGGTGCCTTCGGTCCGGCCACGCCGCTGATCCTCGCCGGTCTCAACAACCTCTCGCGGGTCAACGATCTCGGCGGAACGGGCGATGTCTACAACCAGACGAGCACGAACTTCGCGGTCTTCACCCACAATATCGTGCATCTGACCGATACGCTCGATCTGACCCTGGGGCTGCGCTACACCAACGAGACCAAGGATTTCGACGCCACCTTTGGCAATGACAACACCATCTGTCCGCAGAACCGCGCGCTGTTGGGTGGCCTGCTGGTGCCGTCCGTCGACACCAATGGGGACGGTGTTCCGGATCTCGCCCCACTCGGTGGACTTGCTGGCGGCCTCATTTCCCTTTCCTGCCAGGGCAATTCGACCGCGGAACTCAACGGCGTGTCGATTTCCGACACCCGCGACGAGGACGAATTCACCGGCACCGCGATCCTGAGCTGGAAACCCACCCCCGACCTGCTGACCTACGCGTCCTACTCGCGCGGCTACAAGGCGGGGGGTTTCAACCTCGACCGCTCGGCGCTGGGCAATCCGGTGACCTTCAGGGTCGCCGCAATCGACCCCTCCTCGCTTCAGTTCGCCGAGGAGACGGTCACCGCCTACGAAATCGGCGCCAAATATGCGACGCGCGAATTCGGTATCAGCCTCGCCGGGTTCCGGCAGGAATTCACCAATTTCCAGCTGAACACCTTCAACGGTTCGGTCTTCCTGGTGCAGAACGTCAATGCCTGCAGCGCATCGCTGGGCGGGGCGGATAGAGATGCGAGCGCCGCCACCGGTGCTTGCGCCGTCGACAATGTAGTGCCGGGCGTCGTCTCGCAGGGCGTGGAAATGGAAGCCTATCTCCAGCCGATCCAGGATCTGAATTTCTCGCTCGGCCTCACCTATACCGACAGCAGCTACGAGAACGAGCTGATCGGCAACGACACAGGCACGCCGCTCGACCCGGCGCTGCGCCTGCTGCCCGGCGACAACCTTTCCAACGCGCCCGAACTGGTGGCGACTTCGTCGGTCACCTGGACGCCGCCGATCGGCAACAGCGGGATGGAGGGCCTGTTCTTCCTCAACGCGCGCATGACCGGCGACTACAACACCGGTTCGGACCTGCTGTTCGGCAAGGAGCAGGACGGCTATGTGATCGTCAACGGCCGCGTCGGCATCACCAACATCGCCGACCGCTTCTCGATCGAAGGCTGGGTGCAGAACCTGTTCGACAAGGACTACACGCAGGTCGCCTTCAACACCCCGTTCGTCGCGCCGCAACAGACCTATTCGGCCTTCCTCGCCGAACCGCGGACCTACGGCATCACGGTGCGCGGCAAGTTCTGAGCCCGGACCAGACACGCACAATGGGAAAGGGGCGCTCTCGGGCGCCCCTTTTCGTTTGCGGGTTCTGGTATCTCTAAGGGTGGCTTAGGTGCCGCGCTCGCCGAACAGCGCGCTGCCGATGCGGACATGGGTGGCGCCAAGCTGGATCGCGGTCTCGAAATCGCCGCTCATCCCCATGCTGCGGCCCCAGGGCTGTTCGTCCGCCAGCCCGTGATCGCGCGCGAGCTTGTCGAGCAGCGCGAAGAACGGCGCGGGCTCGATATCCTGCGGCGGCAGGCACATCAGCCCGGCAAGCGGGATATCCGCAGCGCGCGCCTGCGCCAGCAGGTCGGGCAGCTGCTTGATCGGGCATCCGCCCTTCTGCTCCTCCTCGCCGACATCGACCTGGACGAAGCACGGCACCCGGCGCCCGGTCTTGTCGAAAGCCTTGGCCAGCGCCTTCAACAGGCTGGGCCGGTCGAGCGAATGGATGCAGTCGAACAGCAGCGCGGCATCCTCGGCCTTGTTGGACTGCAACTGGCCGATCAGGTGCAACTCGGCATCGGGAAAGCGTTCGCGCAAGTCCGGCCATTTGTCCTGCGCCTCCTGCACCCGGTTCTCGCCGAAGACGCGCTGGCCCTGTTCGAGCAGCGGTTCGATCCGCGCGGCAGGATGCGTCTTGCTGACCGCGATCAGCGTGACGTCCTCGGGTTTGCGTCGCGCGATGGCGCAGGCCTTGGCGATACGGCCCTTAATTTCAACAAGGGGGATTTCGGCGAGCGGGGTGCGTGGCGTCTCCATGACGGCGCGCTATAGCGTGACCGTGGCCCCTGACCAGACCCCGACCTTGCCCGACCTGTGGCTGCTCTCCGATGCGCGCAACGATGCGGCGCTCGAGCAAAGCCTCGCCGCGCTGCCGCCTGGCTCGGGCTTCGTCTTTCGCCATTATCACCTCGCCGACGGGGAGCGCCGCGCGCGCTTCGCTGCGCTGGCGGCGCTGGCCCGCGAGCGCGGCCACCTTGTCGTGCTGTCCGACGATCCGGCGCATGCGAGGGAATGGGGCGCCGACGGGGTCTATGGCTCGGCCGCGCAGATCGCCGGGGCCGGAGTTCTGGCCATTGCCACCGCGCATGATGAAGCCGAAATCGTGGCTGCAGCAGACGCTGGCGCCGATGCCATCATGCTCTCCCCGGTCTTCGCCACCCGCTCGCATCCCGGTGGCAAGGCATTGGGCGCAACGCAGTTCCACGCGCTCGTCAGCCGTTCACCGCTCCCAGTGATCGCGCTGGGCGGGATGGATGCAGGCCGTGCGCGCCAACTCGGCTGGCCCAGCTGGGCTGCCATCGATGGCCTCACCGCCAACTGAGCGCAGCTTCCCCTCCGCACCCCCTCCAGCCCGGAACGCTTGACGCGGGACTCGCCCGCGAGACATAGTGCGGTTCAAGCACAGCGGAAGGGCTTACCCATGGCTACGCGAGCGCTCGCGAAATCGGACTGGCGCGCGGTGTTTCGCCGCTCGCTGCGCCGTGCCGTGCAGATGTCGGGTGCCGCGCTGCTCGCGCTGGCGACGCTGTTCCTCGCGCTCGCGCTCGCCAGCTACTCGCAGACCGATCCCAGCCCCTCGACCGCTGCGGCGGGCACCGACATCGCCAACTGGATGGGCGCGAGCGGCGCCTGGGCCTCGGAACGCGCGCTCTATTTCTTCGGCCTGCCGACCGTGCTGCTGCTGCCGCTGCTCTATATTTCCGCGCGGCGGCTGTGGCGCGATGTCGAGACCGACAGCAGCGGCGGCGAATCCGGCTGGTGGACCCCCTTCGCGCTGCTGTTGCTGGCGATGGTACTGCTCGCGAGTGTGCTCGCGCTCAGCTTCGACGAGAGCGGCGGCGCGCTGCCTGCGGGCTATGGCGGCTTGTTCGGCCTGCTCGGCGCCGGCGGGATCGAGGCCGTCGCGGGTCGTTTCCCCGAGGGCAGCCACGGCTGGATCACCGGTGCGCTGGCGCTGCTGGCGCTGGCTGGGGGGATCGCGCTGGTCACCCGCGTCTTCGCGATCGACTGGGCGCAATTCCTCACCCTCCCCGATTTCCTCCGCCGCGCGCCGCGCTTCGTCGATAGCGACAGCTTTCCGCTGCCCAAGCGCAAGCAGCGCCGCGAGCGCGCCGCGGACACCGCAGACAGCATCGGCGAGAGCATCGCCGAACCCGCAGCACCGCGCCGCGCCCCCGAGATCCCCGATCCCGCCGCCTCGCCTCGTCCGGCCGCCTCGCCCGCCACCCCGGTGCAGCGCGACATGTTCGCGCAATACAATCTCCCCGGGCTCGAACTGCTCGAGGACATCCCCGAGCAGAGCGTTGTGAAGCTCGATAAAATGGCGCTGGAGCGCAACGCCAGACTGCTCGAGAACGTGCTCGACGATTTCAACGTCAAGGGCGAGATCACTGCGGTCCGCGCCGGCCCGGTGGTGACGATGTACGAGCTCGAGCCCGCGCCCGGCATCAAGGCCAGCCGCGTGGTCGGCCTCGCCGAGGATATCGCGCGAAACATGAGCGCGATCTCGGCGCGCGTCTCGCCAATCCCGGGCAAGACCGTGATCGGTATCGAACTGCCCAATGCCGAGCGCCAGACGATCTCCTTCAAGGAGCTCGCCTCTTCCGCCGATTTCGCCGATGCGCCGGGCAATCTGCCGATGATCCTGGGCAAGAATATCGCGGGCGAGCCTATCGTCGCCGATCTCGCCGCGATGCCGCATCTGCTGGTCGCGGGCACCACCGGCTCGGGCAAGTCGGTCGGGCTCAACTGCATCCTCTTGAGCCTGCTCTACCGCTTCACGCCAGCCGAGTGCCGGCTGATCCTGATCGATCCCAAGGTGCTAGAGCTCAAGAGCTACGACGACATCCCGCACCTGCTCAGCCCGGTGGTCACCGAGCCGCACAAATCGGTTCGCGCGCTCAAATGGGCGGTGGGCGAGATGGAAAATCGCTACCGGATGATGTCGAGCGTGAATTCGCGCAGCATCAACGCCTTCAACGAAAAGGTCCGCAGCGCCGCCGCCAAGGGCACCCCGCTCGGTCGCCGCGTCCAGACCGGTTTCGACGCCGAGACCGGCGAGGAACTCTACGAGGAAGAGCAGCTCGACTATCAGGTGCTGCCGCAGATCGTGCTGATCGTCGACGAACTGGCCGATCTGATGGTCACCGTCGGCAAGGAGATCGAGGTGCTGATCCAGCGCCTCAGCCAGAAGAGCCGTGCCGCGGGGATCCATCTGATCATGGCGACGCAGCGCCCCAGCGTCGATGTCATCACCGGCGTGATCAAGGCGAACCTGCCCACCCGCATCAGCTTCAAGGTCACCAGCCGGATCGACAGCCGCACCATCCTGGGCGAACAGGGTTCGGAACAGCTGCTGGGCAAGGGCGACATGCTCTACAAGCCCAACACCGGCGCGATGGTCCGCGTCCACGGGCCCTTCGTCAGCGACGAGGAGGTCGAGCGGGTCGCCGACCACTGGCGCGCGCAGGGCAAGCCCGAATATGTCGACGCGGTCACCGAGGAAAGCGAGGACGGCGGCTTTTCCTTCGAGGACGAGCTCACCGCCAGCGACAACCCCGAGGAACGCAAATACCGCCAGGCCTGCCAGATCGTCTTCGAGAACCAGAAGGCCAGCGGCTCGTGGCTCCAGCGCCAGATGGGGGTCGGCTACAACACCGCCGCCAAATGGGTCGAGCGGATGGAGGAGGACGGGTTCGTCGGCCCCTCCAACCACGTCGGCCGCCGCGAAATCTTCCGCGACCGCGATGGCAACCCGATGTGAGAGAGCGATGCGAGGATGCGGGCGCGCGGACAGTCGCACCGCCGGAACGATCGCCCGGACCCTCGGTTGCACTAACCGAAGGGGCGCGATGAGCCGCGGCCTATCGGAGACATTATCATGTTCGGTTGGGCAATCACCCTGGGTATCATCGCGCTGATCGCGGCCATTCTCGGTTTCGGCGGCATCGCCGGCGCGCTGGCCGATATCGCCATCATCATCTTCGTGATCGCCATCATCCTCAGCCTCGTGTTCCTGGTGATGGGCTGGAAGGCTGCCAAATCCGTTTTGAAATAGACGCGGGCTAAGGCAATAACACCGGCAGCACCTGCCCGATACGGGCTTCGTTTCCCCGTGGAGCGGAGCCCGTTTTGGAACCTGACGACCATCCACCAGCGGAGTTTTACGCAGCCATGAGAATTCTCCTTCCCGTCGCGGCCGCTTTCGCGCTCGCCGCTTGCGGTTCGCAGGAAGAAGCACCGGCCGAACCGGTGCCGACCGAAGCGACCGCGCCCGCCGATACCACCGAAACCCTCCCCCCGCCGCGCCGCGAGGAATTCACCGCGGCCTGGGCCGAAGCTTGCCCCGAGGCCGAACCGGTCGGAACGGCGCTGTGCAAGTCCAAGGGTCTCGGCGATCCGGGTTTCACCTGCGATTTCGGGCTTGGCGAGGACGAATACCGCCGTCACACCGCCGAGCTCGAACCTGGAGGGGAAAGCTGGGTGCTGGTCGATCCGGAAAACGCCTGCAGCGTGGAGTGAGTCTAGCCGCGCGCTGATCGGGCCGCACGTAGATCGGGCTCGGGAGATCGCATCGCTGCGCCGGGCAGTGGCACTGGCGCGGCGGGCGACCCTCCACGCTGTTGCAACGCCGCGCCATCCCGGCACAGTGACCGCATGAAATCCCGCGCCATCCTCATGGGCAGCATGGCCGTCTGGCTGTGCGCCGGCTGCTCCGTCGACCGCGACGCAACCGCCGAGGAAACCTCCGATCGCGCGGAGCAGGTGCCGCGGGTCAAGGATCGCGTGCTTGAGGTGGTGTGCGATCCCGACAGCCGCTCCACTTCCGAGGAACTGGTGCCGTTGGTGCGCGAAGTGCGCGCACGCGACGGGCGTTCGGACCGCGTCTGGGAAGTCGCCGACGAGGCGGACTGCATCGCCGGCCCGCGCGATACGGAGACGAGCCCCGCCGAATAGGCAGGCACGCCACCCCGCCCACGAAAAAAGCCACCGGCTCGCACCGATGGCCTTTTCCCATTCTCTTGTGGCGAGATCAGCCCTCGGCGGGGGCCTGCGCCATCGCCTGCTTGATCTGGTCCATGGTCGCGCGGACGACCAGCGTGCCCTGCGGGCCAAGCGCCAGCATCGGCTTCGACAGCGTCATCTGTCCGACATCGCCAGCGACGAGGATCGCATCGGCTTCGCGCGACTGGATCGTGCCGAGCGGCTGGCCGTCGGCGGTCTGGACTGCTGCGCCCGCGACCAGAGCGGCTTCGAGCTGGGCATCCATCTGCGCCATCTGCTGGTCGAACTGGCTGACCAGAGCGTCGCGGGTGATGTTGACCGTCGGGCCGGCTTCCATGGCGGCGATCGCGGTGGTGGGGATCGGGATGGTCCGCTCGCCCACGGTGACCAACGCCACATTGCTCTCGACGCGGGCGACGGTGCCGATCGCGCCGCCATCGGAGCCGAGGATCTGTGTGCCGGCGGCGACCTCTGCCTGGGCTGGCGCGCTGGCAGTGGGAGCGGCGGCATCCTGCGCCATGGCGGGGGTGGCCATGCCGAGGGCCAAGGCTGCGGCAGTAGCGATCTGATATTTCATGATTTTTCTCTCACTTGCGGTTTGCGACCAATTCAGCGCGGGCTGAGCTAGCGACTTCGACCGCGCGATCAACCGGGCCCGCGACAGGCCGTGCCCTCGCTGCCACGGATGGCTCCAACCGTTCCGCAAGGCCCGCACTGCACGCCGAGTCCACACCCTCCAGCGTCGGTCATCCACCGCCGGGCAGGCGATTGTCCGCAAAGGCAGACAGGTCCGTTGGCCTGTGTTACGCCCCATGCATCGCTGGCCCGTGGGTCGGCTGCCAGCGGCTGAGAGACGCCGTGCTCCCGCCCTGGTGGAGGACAGCCCTTGTCCCACGCACTCATTATCGAAGACGAATTTCTGCTCGCGTTCACCGTCGAGGAAGCGCTGCGACAGCTCGGCTATACCACCTTCGAGATCGCGACCACCATGGCCGAGGCCGTCGCGGCCGCCGAGAAGCAATGCCCCGAGCTGATTGTCGCCGATCACCGCATAATGGACGGCACCGGGACCGATGCGGTGATGACGATCTGCTCCGACCAGGTGATCCCGGTGGTGTTTGTGACCAGCAGCGAACCCGAGGTGCGCGAGCGCCTGCCCGATGCCTTCGTCGTCCCCAAGCCGCTGAACCTGCCCGAGCTCGAGGCGGCGGTGAAAGCCGCGCGCAAACGCCCGTTCACGCTCGCCGGCGATGGCGAGGCGCAAGGCCCGGAAAACCCTCAGGAGGACTAGGGCGTAGCCTTCGTTCGGCGTTCCGCGACAATCGGGGGCCGCGATATTCGGGGCTGTGACCCATGTTCGATCCGAGCTTCGATCGAGGTTCGCCGAGCATAGGCCCGCGTGGAACCATCGGCAATAGAGCGGCAGCGGACCACGAGTGCAGCTGTCGCCAGCGACCCCTCCCGGTCGATCCCATCCGGATGCACCAGCCCAGCTGCCGTAGACAAACGCATGTATTTGAATCACATACCGTCCGGATGACCAAGGCATCACCCCGGCGCAAAGCCAGCGCGTGGCTTCCGATTGCAAAGCTGCTCCTGCTCGCGCTCTATCTGACGTTCGATTATGCCGCATTTGCGCAGCGGGTCGCTTCGCTGGGTCCGTCGCTCGAGCTGGCGGCCTTCGCCATTCTCTACACCGCGCTGGTGCTGGCGCTGGTCGGGGCGGCATTCGCCCGGCCCGCGCCTGTCCGGATCGTGCTGGCGGCGCTGCTCGCCGCGGGCTCGCTGATGCTGCATGGCTATGAATGGACCACCGGCGCGCCGCTGGTCTACGACGCCTTCGAGACGATGGTGGCCTCGCGCGGCGATGCCGGCAATGCGATGGCACAGCACGGCGCGACACTGCTGCGCGCAGGGCTGGCGGCGCTGGTGCTGTTCGCGGCGATCGCGCTGCCGCCCGGGCGGCTGGCGCTGCCATTCGGGCTGGGCTGGATCGTCCCCGCACTGGCGGTGGCGGCGCTGGCGGGGCTGCTCTACCTGCGCGGCGGCGAAGGCGCCCGCGGGCTGCCCGCGCCCTTCTCTCCGCTGGCGCAGGGCGCGATCATGGCGGGGCTGCACGCGCTGAAGGAAGACCGTCCGCGTCAGGCAGTTGCGTTCGCGCCCGCACCGGCGCGCGGCGATGGCGATGTGGTTCTGGTCATCGACGAGAGCATCTCGGCCCGATATCTCGACATCAACCATCCCGCCGGCGTCCGCTCGGGGCTGGCGCAGGAGCGTAGCGGGGTGGTGACGGCCAATTTCGGCGTCGCCGCCGCGGTCGCCAACTGCAGTTCGGGGAGCAATCTGACTTTGCGCTTCGGGGGCACGCGCGAAAGCTATCGCGAGGCCGCCCAGGACATGCCCTCGATCTGGGCCTATGCGCGCCGCGCCGGGCGCCGCACCGTCTATCTCGACGCGCAGCGCGAGGACGGCGCGCTGCAGAACCTTATGACGCCTGCTGAAGCGCGCGAGATCGACGACTTCGTCCAGCTCGGCGGCACCCCGGTGCTCGAGCGCGATCGCGAGCTGGCGCGGCAATTGGGCGAGCGGCTGGACAATGGGGTCGCCGAATTCATCCTCGTCAACAAGGTCGGCGCGCATTTCCCGATCGCCGACAAGTTTCCGCTCGCGGCCGCCTCTTACCGCCCGCTGCCCCCGCGCGGCCGCTCGGCGGGCATCACCGATATCGCCGCGCTGCCCGGGCAGGGGGCCGACACCGAGGAGGAATGGCGGCGCTATCGCAACGCCTATCGCAACACGCTGACCTGGAGCACCGGAGGCTTTTTCGACCTGCTGCTGCCGCGCGTGGCAGGCAGCGGCGCGGTGCTGCTCTACACCGCAGACCACGGGCAAAATCTCCACGAAGGCGGCGGGCCGGGCGGGCCGACGCATTGCGTCCCCGAGCCGCGCGGCGGTGAGGAAGGCGCGGTGCCGCTGGTGGTGATCGCCGCGACGGGTGGAGGTCCGGGCGAAGGCCCCTCCGCCGCGACCGACTGGGAGGCCATCGCCGCAACCAACCGGGATGCGATGAGCCATTTCCGCATCTTCCCGACGCTGCTCGCGCTGCTGGGCTATCCGCCCGAACAGACCAAGGCATTCTACGGCCCGACGCTGCTGGCGCCCGAGAAGGACCCGCTGACCTTCACCCCCAATTACAACGCCTCGCTGGGCCGCGATCCCATCTGGTACCGCATCGATCCCGCCGCGCTGGCGACGCCGCCGACCAGCGATTACCGGGCGCGTCGGTTGTCCGTCAGCGATTAGCGAGCCCGCGTAATGGTCGTCCCCATGCGAATCTGCGCCATGCCGATGTTAGAGCATGGCAACGTCCGCAATCGGGTCGTTTGCCGACCGTCGGGCTTTGGGGGATGATCGACCCAAGGATGCCCGTCCGCTTTCGGATGCTGCAGCATCGCTCACCCATGTCGGCAAATGGGTGGAAAGCGGACCGCCATCATCATCACGAGACAGAGGATTATACTGACCAGTGGCTCGCACATCGCGTCAATCGTCTCAAGATTGGAAATTTCCGCATCAACCGCCCAACGCCGTCCAAGCCTTTTTGGATTGCTGGTCACGCCAGAGCCGCCCGCCTTTCCTTGCCAACATGTGAGGTGCAGCTCACATTTCCGGATTTTCGAAATAATGACTGGAAACTTAGGATAAGGACCGCATTAGGCCTTGGGGCCGAGGTGAAGTAGCATGCAGACGATGTTTGCGGTCGGAGGCTGACATAGTGATTAAATTGATTGCGTTAGGTTTTGCTTTGGCTGCTGCGCCCACCTTGGGGGCGGCTTCCGAAATTGAGGCCAATCCGTCCATCGAATCCAGCTCAACATTCGATGCGTTCAAGCCGCGCGCGGCTTCGCTCGACATCACCCTGGACTATGAATCGTGGGACGACGCCCTCAGATGGTTCGTGCTGCCAATGGGCGCTTCCTTGCGCCAGGTCGCGCCCCGGCGCGTTGCCAGCAGTGGCTCACGACTGATTTATGGGCACGATTCTATCTATCGGCTCGAAGGCAACCGGGTCGCATATTCGCTTTTGCAAGATACGCAGAAAGCGGCATTGACAGAATATAGACGCGATCTGGAAAGGATCGGCAGCGAGCTCGATCTGGCAGCGCTGCCGCGCAACGAACAGCTCGCATTCTGGATAAATCTGCACAATGTCGCAGTAATCGAACAGATCGCGCTGGCCTACCCGGTCCAAAGCCCGCGTAATGTCAAGGTGAATGAAACGGCGCTCGATGAGGCCAAGTTCATCACGGTGGCGGGGGTGGCCATGAGCCCTCAGGACATCCGCACCAAAATCGTCTATCCCAACTGGCGCGATCCCCGCGTGATCTACAGCTTCTTTCGCGGAGATATCGGTGGACCTTCCCTGCCCCGGCGAGCTTTCACCGCGAAGTATCTTGACCAGCAATTGGCGAGCAGCGCCCGCGAATTTGTAAACTCGCTTCGCGGTGTCAGTCGCAGCGGTGACCGCATGAGGGTCTCCGAAATCTACCGCGAAGCCGAGCCATTCTATTTTACCAATTTCGACGCTGACTTGCGGACACACCTCACGAGGTTTGCAGAGAACGATGTTCAGCAAATTATAGATCGCACCAATAGTGTGAGTGCAGACATTTATGAGACGGACATCGCGGACCTGTCGAAGGGGGAGCGCGATTCGCCGATTTCGCAAACGGAGCATTGCACCTGGGATCCGTTGACGCGGGGGCCGGGCGATTGCCGACAGCTCGGCGCCCGCAACGATCTCGCTGTTCAGATCTTTATTGATGAAAGGGTCAAAAAAATTGAACGGCTTATCGAGGCCGGAAAGCTTGGGACGGTCATCATTTTACAGGAAGATGAGGCCCTGACATCTCCCGAAGTCGATTGACCTTCGCTTGAATAGTTCAGGTTGCTGACCCCCCATTACTGTAAGAATCATGACGCATAGGCCAGCATACAAGCGGACGCTAGGTAACGACGCCTCATTCCCTTATTGTCTTGCATATTGGACGACCGCAATTGGGTCGACAGCCGAAAGCCGGCTTTTTTCGCGGCAGCGCGGCTAGCGGAATCTACAACCCGCGTTGCGAGCAAGTGAAGCAATCTGCCTGTTGTGCTCTCGACGCTGCCCGGCAGTCGGGAAACAGTTCACCAGCAATAACGCAAAGACTGCGCGATGGTCTCGCAAAAGTGCCACTCGACTATCCGCGAGGCTATCCTCAGGACACCCCGTCCGCGACATCCGGCAAGGCCTCCGAGCTCGATGCCTTGCCGCCGCGCGCATCCTTGGCGTCATCGCCGAGCACCACGACGCGATTCCGCCCCGAATCCTTGGCCGCGTAAAGAGCGCGGTCGGCATCGGTGACGAATTTCTCGCGGTCGGTCGTCCGCGGGCTGCCGACACGCACCCCGACGCTGACGGTTATCGAATCCGCCCGGCCCTCGTGATCGAGAATGGCGAGTTGAGCGATCTGCGTCCTGATACGGTTCGCGAAGGCCTCGGCCTCGCGGCTCGCCTTGCCGACCATCGCACCGATGAATTCCTCGCCGCCATAGCGCCCGGCGAACCCGTCGTGCCGCTCGAACTCGCTGTTCAACAATTGCCCGACCTCGGTCAGGCAGCGGTCCCCGGCCTGGTGGCCATGGGTGTCGTTGAAACGCTTGAAATGGTCGATGTCGAGCAGCAGCACGGCGAGCATGTCACCGGTCTGGCGCGCCGCCTCGAAGGCTGCCGCGAACCTTTGTTCGAAACCGCGACGGTTGAGAACCGCGGTCAGTGCGTCGACGCTGCTCAGCGTCTCGAGATGGCGATTGACCGCCAGCAGGTCGTCCTGCGCCTCGCGGCTCTTGAGCGTGAGAATGAAATTGCTGTCCTTGAGCCTGTCGCCGCGCAATTTGATCGCGATCGGAACGGTGCAGCACAACAGGGTGAAGGCGAACAGATCGATGTTGCCCGCCCCGATCCCCGCGATGGCCAGCACGGGGGTCGCGATCGCGGCAAAGCCGGCGGCGGCGAGGAACAGCGTGGCGCCGAGGCGGAGTGGCTGGAGCACGATGCAAAAAGCGATCAGCATCGCGCTGGCCAGCACATAGCGGTCGGTGAAGACGCTCTGGGCCGCCATGCCGAGATAGCTCGCCACGCCGACGAACAGCGCGATCGGAACGACCGTCGCCAGCGCGCGCACCAGCCCGTCGCCGCGCCGCAGCAACGCCAATGCGAAGAGATAGGCGGGTACGACCAGACCCAGACGCAGCGTCAGCCCCAGCCCGAGAATCCCGGCCTGCGCATCGAGCACCAGGCACGCAAGGCAGGTCGCCAGCCCAACCGCATGCATGAAGCGCAGCTCGCGGTTGATCCGGGCCGAGAAAAAATCATGCCACTGGGCCTTGAGTTTGGGTGGCCAGTCGCGAAACGGCACGCGCTCGTCGAGCCTGTCGACTGCGCGTGTTGCGATACTGGCGCGACCATACATTGGGTCCCCTTAGGACAAAGGCGGTTAAGAGTCTTCCACACCCCCCGCAAGCGGTGGCCGGGGCACGCAAAGGACCAGCGCGAAACGCCTTTCCTACACTCCCTCGAACCGACCTTCGCCGCTTGTGCCCGACTGGTTGCAGTTGTAACGGGGGCCCGCTTCCCAAGGAGACCTCCCCATGCGCGTCGGCTGCCCCACCGAAATCAAGAACCACGAATACCGCGTCGGCCTGACGCCCGAAAGCGCCCGCGAGCTGGTGCTCCAGGACAATGAGGTCTGGATCCAGAGCGGCGCGGGGCTGGGCATCGGCGCGACCGATCTCGAATATGAATCCGCCGGCGCGCGGATCGTCGACGGACCCGACCCGATCTTCGCCGAATGCGAGATGGTGGTGAAGGTCAAGGAACCCCAGGCCGAGGAACGCGCCAAGCTGCGCGAAGGGCAGATCCTTTACACCTATCTCCACCTCGCCCCCGATGCCGCGCAGACTGCGGATCTGGTCAAGTCGGGCGTCACCGCGATCGCCTACGAGACTGTGACGGGGCGCAATGATTCGCTCCCGCTGCTCAAGCCGATGAGCCAGGTGGCAGGTCGGATGAGCGTCCAGGCCGGCGCCTCGGCGCTCGAAAAGGCCCACGGCGGGCGCGGCGTATTGCTAGGCGGCGTGCCGGGTGTGATGCCGGGCAAGGTGATCGTGATCGGCGGCGGCGTGGTCGGCTTCAACGCGGCGCAGATGGCGGTCGGGCTGGGCGCCGATGTCACCATCTTCGACCGCGATCCCGAGGTGCTCGAGAAGGTCGGCACCCATTTCGAGGCGCGCGCCTCGACCCGCTTTTCCAACAAGGCCAATCTCGACGAGGCGGTCTGCGAGGCGGATCTGGTCATCGGCGCGGTGCTGATCCCCGGTGCCTCGGCGCCCAAGCTGGTCAGCCGCGAGATGCTCAAATGCATGAAGCCCGGCTCGGTACTGGTCGATGTCGCGATCGACCAGGGCGGCTGCTTCGAGACCAGCCGGCCGACCACCCATGCCGATCCGACCTATGTGGTCGACGATGTGGTCCACTACTGCGTCGCCAACATGCCAGGCGGGGTGGCGCGGACCAGCACCTATGCGCTCAACAACGTCACCCTGCCGCACGCGCTGCGGATCGCGCGGCTCGGCTGGAAGGAGGCGATGCGCCGCGACCCGCATCTCGCCGAAGGACTCAACGTCCACGCCGGATCGGTGACCTATGAAGCGGTCGCGACGGAACTGGGCTACGAGTACCGCTCGGTCGCGGACGTATTGGCGGAGTAGTCGGCGAGGACCGTTTCAGTCGCGAAACGGGGCGAGCAGTTCGGGCCTGACCCGAAGCGGTCGCCCGCTGGCGCGGTCGAGCATGGCCCAGGTGGTCGCGGCCGTGACCACGAGCTTGCCATCCGTATCGTGGAAATCGACCCGGCGCAGCGATTTGGCACCCTTGGGTTCGCCCTCGATCCAGGTGGTGGCGGTGGCGCTTTCGCCCTCGGCGATATTGCCGCGATAGTCGATCTCGTGCCGCACCACGAGCCAGACCACCGCGGCGCGATCCTCGGCCCTGGCGGCCGCATCCCAATGCGCGGTCGCCATGTCCTGGATCCACTGCACCCACACCGCATTGTTGACGTGGCCCATCACGTCGATGTGCTCTGGCGCCGCAGTGAAGGCCTTTTGGAAGCGCTCCGCCAAAAGGACTACTTTGCCTCGCCCATCTGCCACAGGATGAAGGCGACTTCCTCGGCGGTCTCGTAGATCGACTGGAAACGGCCCGACTTGCCGCCGTGCCCGGCACCCATGTTGGTCTTGAGCAGCAGCGTGTTGTCGTCGGACTTGGTGACACGCAGTTTTGCGACCCATTTGGCCGGTTCCCAATAGGTCACCCGCGGATCGTTGAGGCCCGCGGTCACCAGCATGGGCGGATAGTCCTGCGCCACCACCTGATCATAGGGGCTGTAGGAGAGGATATAGGCGAAGGCCTGCTTGCTCTCGATCGGGTTGCCCCATTCGGGCCATTCTCCCGGCGTCAGCGGCAGATCCGCGTCGAGCATGGTGTTGAGGACATCGACGAAGGGCACATGCGCCACCACCGCGCCCCACAACTCGGGATCGGTGTTGACGACCGCGCCCATCAACTCGCCCCCGGCGGAGCCGCCCGAAATGCTGATCCTGCCCTTTTCGGTGTAGCCCGCCGCGATCAACCCTTTCGCGACATCGACGAAATCGTTGAAGGTGTTGGTGCGTTCATTGAGCTTGCCCGCGAGATACCATTTGCGCCCCAGATCGTCGCCGCCGCGGATATGCGCGATCGCATAGGCATAGCCGCGATCGACCAGGCTCAGCCGCGTGGTCGAGAAGCCTGGCGGCACGGCGTAGCCATAAGCGCCATAGGCGTAGAGGTGGAGCGGCCCGGCACTGCCGTTTTCGCCCTTGGGTCGATCCTTGCGCATCACCACGCTGACCGGAACCCTGGTGCCATCGCGCGCGGTGATCTCGAGCCGCTCGGTGGTGTAGAGCGAGGGGTCGTAGCCGCTGGGAATTTCCTGCTGCTTGAGCAGTTCCAGCTCGCCGCTGGCGACGTCGTAGTCATAAACCGAGTTGGGGGTGACCATGCTCTCGTAGGACAGGCGCAGCTTGTCCTGGTCGTATTCTGGATTGTCCGAGAGTCCCGTGTTGAAGCTGGCTTCGGCAAAGGCGACCGGCTTGACCAGCGCGGGATCGGCGTAATCGCGGATCTGGATCTGGTCGAGCCCGCTCAGCCGCCCCTCGGTGACGTAGTAATCCTTGAACAACGCGAAATCGGTCAGGTAGAATTCGTCGGATCCGGCGATCAGCGTAGTCCATTCGCCGGGCGTCGCGAGATCGGCGGTGGCGAGCCTGAAGTTGACGTGCTCGTCATTGGTGAGGACGAAGACTTTCCCGTCGCGAATATCGACATCGTATTCGACACCCTTGCGGCGCGGGGCGACCACGATCTGCTCGCCGGTCGGATCGTCGGCGCGGACCAGCCGGACCTCGCTGGTCTCGTTGTCGCCGGTGCCGATGATCAGCCAGTCTTCCTGCGCGGAGATGCCGGCACCGACGCGGAAACCATCGTCCCGCGTCTCGCGATAGAGTTCGACATCCTGGCTCACCGGGGTGCCGAGCACATGCAGCGTCGCGTCGTGGACGCGCCAATTGTCGTTGGCGACGCCATAGACCAGCCCGCGATCCTGCATCACCCAGACCAGGCCGGAGAGCGTGCCGGGAATGGTATCGGGCAGCAGTTCGCCGGTTTCGAGATCCTTGATATGGACATCGAAGCGCTCGGAGCCGTTGTCGTCCGCCGAATAGGCGAGATAGCGCCCGTTGTTGCTCACCGAGAAGGCGCCGAGGCGAAAATACTCCTTGCCCTCGGCCAGTGCGTTTTCGTCGAGGATCAGCTGCGGATCGCCCCCCGCGAGCGGCTTGCGGTAATATTTGCGGTATTCCGCGCCTTGCTCGAATTCGGACCAGTAAAGAAATTTCCCGCTCCGTTGCGGCACGGTCGAATCGTCTTCCTTGATCCGCGCCTTCATCTCTTCGAACAGCGTGTCGACCAGCGTCTGCTGCGGCTTCATCTGCGCTTCGAACCAGGCGTTCTCGGCGTTGAGATAAGCGAGCACATCCGTGTCATCGACCGTGGGATAGGATTTGTCGTGCAGCCAGTTGTAGGGGTCGGCGATGGTAATGCCGTGGCGCGTATAGGAATGGTCGCGCAGCTCGGCGATCGGGGGAGAGGTCGGCAAAGAAACGGTTTCGGGCACGGAGTTCCCTTCGGGGGTCTGGGCGGTGAGAGGGGTGGCGAGCGCCAGTCCGGCGGCACAAAATACGCGGCTCAATCGCATGAAAGCCATCATTGACCCCTCTCTTGCGGCGCAAGCGGTGGAAAGCTGGCCTACGCATCGCTATGTCGGGTGGGATGATTATGCGGCTGCGACGCGCGCCGCAAGCGCCGAGTCGCGCAATTGCCGACCGGCCCAGATGAAAGGTCAAAGCCGATGCTGATGAACACCCATGAAGCCCGCCTCGATGCCCTGCGCAAGGAATTGCAGCGCCGCAACCTCGACGGCTTCGTCATCCCGATTTCCGACGAACATATGAGCGAATATGTCGGCTCCTACGCCCAACGGCTGCTGTGGCTGACCGGCTTCGCGGGCAGCGCGGGCAGCGCGGCGGTGCTGGCGGGGCAATATTCGGGCAAGGGCGCGGCGATGTTCACCGACGGGCGCTACACCGTCCAAGTCCGCGAACAGGTCGATGCGACGCTCTATGATTACGAGGATGTGCCCGCCACCAGCCCGGCAAAATGGATCGCGAAGCACGCTCAAAAGGGCGCGCGGATCGGCTATGACGCCTGGCTCCACGGCGTGGAATGGGCAGAGACTGCGGCAAAGGAACTGAACCGCAAGGGTATCGAACTGGTCCCGCTCGACAGCAATCCGATCGACGCGATCTGGGAAGACCGGCCCGCGCCTTCGCCCGCGCAGGCAGTGCCCCACGATGATCGCTACGCCGGCCGCTCGAGCGCCGACAAGCGCAACGAAATCGCCGACTGGCTCAAGGAAGAAGGCTACGATGCGACCGTCGTCACCGCGCTCGATTCGGTCGCCTGGCTGATGAACATGCGCGGCGCCGATATCGCCAACACGCCGGTGGCGCTGTCCTACGCGTTGGTCCGCGCCGACGGGACGGCGGACCTGTTCATCGCGCCCGACAAGGTCTCGCCCGAACTGGCACAGCATCTCGGCAATGCGGTCACGCTGCGCGACCGGGCCGAGTTCGTGCCGGCGCTGCAAGGCCTCTCGGGCAAGAGCGTCGCGGTCGATGCCGATCGCGCGGTGGCAGGTATCTTCCACGCGCTGGAAAAAGCCGGCGCCAAAGTGACGCGCGCAGAAGATCCTGCGGTCCTGCCCAAGGCGATCAAGACCCCCGCAGAACAGCAGGGCCATCGCGATGCCCAGGCGCGCGACGGCGCCGCGGTGACGCGCTTCCTGCGCTGGATTTCCGAGAACGCGCCCTCAGGCAAGGTGGACGAGCTGGGCGCCGCGGCCAAATTGCGCGAATTCCGAGGTCTCAGCCCGGACCTCAAGGATACCAGCTTCGACACCATCTCCGCTGCGGGCGGCCATGCCGCGCTGCCGCATTACAAGGTGGACGAGGATTCCAACATCCCGATCCCGCCCTCGAGCATCTTCCTGTGCGATTCGGGCGGGCAATATCTCGACGGGACGACCGACATCACCCGCACCGTCTGGGTCGGCCCGGGCGAACCCAGCGCCGAAATGATCGATCGCAACACTCGCGTGCTCAAGGGCCATATCCAGCTCGCGCAGGCGCACTTCCCCGTCGGCACCAATGGCGGCCAGCTCGACACGCTGGCGCGGATGCACCTGTGGCAGGCGGGGGTCGATTACGGCCATGGCACCGGCCACGGCGTGGGCAGCTATCTCTCGGTCCACGAAGGCCCGCAGCGGATCTCCAAATCCGGCGGCGCCTTTGCGGGCACCGACACCCCTCTGGCGGCGGGCATGCTGCTGTCGAACGAGCCGGGATACTACAAGCCGGGTCAGTTCGGCATCCGGATCGAGAATCTGGTGCTGACCGTCGAAGTCGATATCGACAGTGCCGAAGGCGACTGGCTCGGCTTCGAGACGCTCACCTTCGTACCGCTCGACCGCCGACTGGTGGACAAGACCCTGCTGACCGAGAGCGAAATCGATTGGTGGAATTCCTATCACGCGCAGGTGCACGCCATCCTCGCGCCGCAGCTCGACGGCCCGGATCTCGCCTGGCTCGAAGCGGAATGCGCGCCCTTGTAGGAGCGCATTCGTTCGCGTAATGTTCCTGTGGTCGCGAGTCGTCAGGGAGTGATGCGAATGCTGGGATATGTGACGGTCGGAACCAACGACCTCGAACGCGCCGCAAAGTTCTACGATGCCATCGCCAGGGAGATGGGGGTCGGCCGGATGATGGAGTTCGACAGCTTCATCGCCTGGGGCGAGATGGACGGCCCCGCCGGGATCGCGGCGACCAAGCCCTATGACGGCAAGCCTGCGAGCGTGGGCAATGGGATGATGGTGGCGCTGCAGGCCGTGGACAGCGCCCAGGTCCAGCGACTGCATGCCATCGCGCTCGCCCATGGCGGGGCCGACGAGGGCGAACCCGGCCCGCGCGGCGAGGCGGACGAGCAGGGCAATGTCTTCTACGCCGCCTATTTCCGCGATCCCGATGGCAACAAGTTGAACGCCTTCGCGATGGAAAAGGCCGGGTAGGATGGCGGGGCCCAACCGGCTCGACGAAAGCTTCGTCCATCTCGGGCTGGGTGCCACCGCAGTCCCCCAGCCTGCCTTCACCGGCGCGATGGACTGGTACGAGGGCTACGGCGCGCGCCATGGCGGCGACGGTCGCGAAGGGCGGCTGGTGTCGCAATACAGCTTCACCGAGAGCTGGCCGAGTTGGGAGATGCACCCTCACGGCAGCGAGTTGGTCATCTGCACCGCAGGAGCGATGGTGCTGACGCAGGAATGGCCCGATGGCCGGCGCGAGACGGTGACGCTGAACTCGGGCGATTATGCGATCAATCCGCCGGGCGTGTGGCACATCGCGGATGTCATCGATCCGGCAACCGCTATCTTCATCACCGCTGGCGAAGGCACCCAGCACCGGCCCCGCTGACTTGCGCGCGGGTGAACGGCGCGGTCCGGGCGATACAAATTGCGACAATAAGGTCCATAGCGGGCATAATCCTGCGACATGCGCGCTGTAGAAGCGATGCCATGAGTTGCGGCTTGCCCTGTCCTCCCTGCCGGTGCTGCCGCAACTTTCCCGATCGAACCGAAACGGAGTACGCCCCTATGAAGACCATCGCCCTCACCCTTTCCGTCGCCGCGCTCGCGCTGGCCGGCGGCAGTGCCGCGCTCGCGGACAATCACGGCAAGACCGGAGCCGACGCCAATGGCGACGGCCAGGTCACGCTTGCCGAAATGCAAAGCCGGCATGCCACCATGTTCGCGCGGATGGATGCCAATTCCGACGGCGTGATCGACGCCGCCGATCGCACCGCACGCCAGGCGGCGCGCTTCGCCACAATGGATGCCGACAATGACGGCGAAGTAACCCAGGCCGAAATGCAGGCCGCCGGCGAAGCGCGCCGCGCCCAGCGTCAAGAACGCATGGCCGAGCGCCGCGAGAAGATGGCTGAACGCCGTGACACGCGCTTTGCCCAGCACGACACCGACAATTCCGGCGGATTGTCGCAGGAAGAAATGGCTGCGGCGCGCGAGGCGCGCAGCGATCGTGGCGATCGCGGTGACCGCGCCGAACGACGCGGCCAGCGTTCCGACCGGATGGGTCGTAGCGTCCGCGGCGGGCGTGGTGGCCACGCAATGGGCGGCATGATGCTGCGCACCGCCGACACCGACAACGACGGTGCAATCACCCGCGCAGAGTTCGATCAGGCGGTTGCAGCGCACTTCGCCCGGGTCGATGCCGATGGCAATGGCGCCATTACCGCCGAGGAACGCCAGGCCGCCCATGCCCAGATGCGGACGCAGATGCGCGAGCGGATGCGACAGCGGCGCGCGGGTCAGGCGCAGCAGTAAACCCGCAGCAGGGCTTGTCGCAACGATCAGCCCAACGCTAGGTGCAGGAACAACCCGATGACCGATCCTGCGCCCACCACCATCCTCCTCGTCGATGACGAGGCCACCTTGCGCGAACCCCTGGCCGAGTATCTCACCGGCCAGGGGTTCGTCGTGCGCGAAGATGCCAGCGCCGCCGCGGCGCGCAGCCGGCTGACCAGCGAAACCCCCGACATCGTCCTGCTCGACATCATGATGCCCGGCGAGGACGGTCTCTCGCTGTGTCGCCACCTGGTCGAGAACCGCCAACTGCCCGTGATCCTGCTGACTGCGCGCGGCGAGGCGACCGACCGTATCGTCGGGCTCGAGATCGGCGCGGACGATTACGTCACCAAGCCCTTCGAGCCGCGCGAGCTGGTGGCGCGGATCCGTTCGGTCCTGCGCCGCTCGGGACGCCACGACGCGCCCGAAGCCCCGGAACTCGGCTACAGTTTCGACGGCTGGACGCTCGATCCGCTCAAACAACGCCTCGCCGATCCCGAGGGCGTCACCGTGCCGCTCTCGACCGCCGAATTCCGCATGCTGCGCGCTTTTTGCGATCATCCCCGCCAGGTCCTCGATCGCGACATGCTGCTCGATCTCGTCCAGGGGCGCGAAGCGAATCTGTTCGACCGCGCGGTGGACAATCAGGTCAGCCGTTTGCGCCGCAAAATCGAAAGCGACAGCCGCAATCCCGATTATATCCAGACCGTCCGCGGCGGCGGGTACCGGTTCGCAGCCGATGTGACGCGCGCCGTGATCGCGAACTGACCCGATGCGACTGATCCCGCGCAGCCTGATCGGGCAGACCATGCTCGCAGTCGCGGTCGCGCTGATCGTGGCGCAGGCGATATCGGCGGTGCTGCTCTATCGCGCCGCGGAGCAGCGCCGCGAGACCGCCCTGCTCAACACCGCCGCCTTCCATCTCGTCGCCGGGGCGTCGGGCCCTCGCAGCGTGGAAGACCGCCAGGCGCGGCGCCATATGCGCCAGATGGCGCAGGTCGCGCGCAGCCCGCGCCGGGACGACCGCATGCGCCGCCTGCCGCGCCGCATCCGCTACACCACGCAAGAAAGCTCGCCGCTCCTGCCCACCGAGCGGCGCGACCCGGAAAGCGAGGCGGCGATCGAAGCGATCCTGTCCACACAGGGTGTCGATATCGCCGAACTGGTCGTCACCACGCGGAGCGCCGAAGCCGATCCCTTGCTCGCTACGGCGACACAGCGCCAACTGCGGCTGCGCAACGCGATGGCCGAGCGTCCGCCCGAGTTGCTCGTCGTCGGCCTGCGACGCGACGGCGCCGCGCAATGGGAAATCGCCCGGGTCCTCGACCCGCCGCGCGAGGGGCGCATCCTCGGCACGCTGCTGCTGCAGACCATAATTCTGGTGGCGGTGCTGATGGTGCTGCTGTGGTTCGTCCTGCGCCGGATCACCCGCCCGCTCGGCGCGCTCGCCCAAAGCACGCGACGCTTCACGGGAACGGGCGCGCCCGAGCTACCGCTGGCGCTCAGCGGACCCGAGGATATCCGCAGACTAATCACCGCGCACAACGCCATGCAGGCGCGGATCGGCTCGATGCTCGACGAAAAGGACGTCATGCTCGGCGCGATCGGCCACGATCTCAAGACCCCGCTCGCCGCGCTGCGCGTCCGCATCGAAGGCGTCGAGAACCCCAGGGCGCGCGCCATCATGGCCGCGACCATCGAGGATATCACCCGCACGCTCGATGAAATCCTCCAGCTGGCCCGCATCGGGCGCAGCGATGTGCCCGCCGAACGCACCGAGCTTGGCGCGCTGGCAGCATCGGTGGTCGAGGAATTCGAGGATATGGGCGAGCCGGTGACGATGGAGCAGCAGGTCCGCATCCCCGCCCCGGTGCGCATCACCTGGGTCAAACGCGGCCTGCGCAACCTTATCACCAATGCGCTGCGCTATGGCGGGTCGGCCGAGATCACCGTGCTGCGCGAAGGCGATTGGGCGGTGCTGCGGGTCGAGGACAAGGGCCCCGGCATCCCCGAGGATCGCCTCGCCGAGATGCTCGAACCCTTCACCCGCGGCGAGGCCAGCCGCAATCGCGACACCGGGGGCGCCGGACTCGGCCTGGCGCTGGCGCGCGCGGTGGCCGAGCAGCATGGCGGCACGCTGGTGCTCGCCAACCGGCCCCAGGGCGGCTTGCGCGCCGAGTTCCGGCTGCCGACCGGGTAACCCTAGCGCATCAGCCCGCCGACGAGGTTGCGCACGAACCGCCCGGCGATCGCGCCGCCGAAACTGGTGGCGATGGTCCCCGCCGCGGCGGTGGTCGCGGTGCGCACCGGATCGGCGCGGCTGGTCTTGCCCAGTATCCGCGCCGCCAGCACGCTCGCGGTCGAACTCGCCGCCGCCCCCGCCGCCGCCTTGCCCGCGCGCTCCCACAGCGTGGTGGTCTTGCGGCTGCGGCGACCGACCTCGGCCTTGCCCTTCTGCTCGACTTCCTCGGCCGTCGCCGCGGCGTCGGCCGCCTTGGCGGCGAGTACCTCGGTCGCGCTTTCGCGATCGACGGTGGAATCGTATTTGCCTTCCACCTCGCTCACAGAATTGACGATCCGGCGTTCTTCCGCGGTGACCGGCCCCAGCCGCGAATGCGGCGGCTTGACCAGCGTGCGCTGCACCACCGAAGGGGCGCCGTCCTCGTCCAGCGTCGAGACCAGCGCCTCGCCCACCTTGAGTTCGGTGATCGCGCGTTCGACGTCGAGCGCGTCGTTGACCCGGAAGGTCTCCGCCGCCGATTTGACCGCCCGCTGGTCGCGCGGGGTAAAGGCGCGCAGCGCATGCTGGATGCGGTTGCCCAACTGGCCGGCGATCTTCTCGGGGATGTCGATCGGGTTCTGGGTGACGAAATAGACCCCGACGCCCTTGGAGCGGATCAGGCGGACGACCTGCTCGATCGTGTCCTCGAGCACGGCGGGCGCATCGTCGAACAGCAGATGCGCTTCGTCGAAGAAAAACACCAACCGCGGCTTCTCGGGATCGCCGACCTCGGGAAGACTCTCGAACAGTTCGGCGAGCAGCCAGAACAGGAAGGTCGCATAGAGCTTGGGGCTGCGCATCAGCCGGTCGGCGGCGAGCACGTTGATCACCCCGCGACCGCGCTCGTCGGTGGCGATGAGATCGTCGATCTCGAGCGCGGGCTCGCCGAAGAACATGTCCGCGCCCTGGCTTTCGAAGCTGAGCAATTGCCGCTGGATCGCGCCGACGCTGGGCTTCGAGACATTGCCATAGGTCCCCGACAGCGCGCTCGAATTCTCATAGGCCCAGGCGAGCAGCGACTGCAGATCGCCCAGATCGAGCAGCAACAGCCCGTTCTCGTCGGCATGGCGAAAGACGATCTGCAGCACGCCTTCCTGCGTCTCGTTGAGATCGAGCAGGCGGGCGAGCAGCAGCGGACCCATCTCGCTGACCGTGGTGCGGATCGGGAAGCCCTGCTCGCCATAGAGGTCCCAGAACACCGCGGCGTTGTCGGCATAGCCGTAGTCCGTCATGCCCAGTTCCGCCGCGCGCGCCTCGAGCTTGTCGGCATGTTTGAACTGCGGGCTGCCCGCCATCGCCACCCCCGCCAGATCGCCCTTCACATCGGCGACGAACACCGGGACGCCCTGCGCGGAGAAGCTCTCGGCCAGCCCCTGGAGCGTGACGGTCTTGCCGGTGCCGGTGGCGCCCGCGATCAGGCCATGGCGATTGGCCTGGTCGAGCCGGAGATATTGCCGCTCGCCATTGGCCCCGAGCCCGAGGAATATTCCGTCCATCGCATCCACCCCGATTACCGCTGTCATTCCCGCGGATGTGCGCAGGCTGGCCGCGCGGGTCAAGCACCTCGACAGGACAGCAGCAGCGACTAAAGGAGGCGGACGATGAATGAGCGCACGCCCATGGTCCTGCTCGACGACGCGCGCGGCGATGGCGCGGCGGCCGCGCTGACGTTCGCCGACCCGCTTGCGACCTTCGTCGCCCGCCGCCCGGATGAGGTCGCGCAGGTGCTCGCCGCCGCCGATGCGGCGCGGCGCGAACGGGGCAAGCCGCTGGCGGGCTATATCGCCTATGAGGCGGGTCTGGCGCTGGAACCGCGGCTCGCCCCGCTGGCCGATGCGCGATCGGGCGCCATGGGCCCGCTGGTCTGGCTCGGACTGTTCGACGAGCCCGAGCGCATTGCCGCCGCCGACATGCCCGCCTGGCTGGCGGAGCGAGCCGTGGGCCGAGCCAGCCTCGGCCCGCTCGATCCCCAAGTCTCGCAAGGCGCTTATGACGAAGCCTTCGCAGAACTGCAGGCGGCGATCCGCGCGGGCGATATCTATCAGGCGAACCTCACCCTGCCGCTGGCCGGGGGCTTCACCGGCGATCCGCTGGCACTCTACGCCGCGCTGCGCCCCGCGGCGCAGGCGGGCTATGGCGGGCTGGTGTTCGACGGGCATCACTGGTTGCTCAGCCTGTCGCCCGAGCTGTTCGTTTCGCTCAAGGATGGCGAGGCCAAGGCCAAGCCGATGAAGGGCACCCGCCCGCGCGGCGCCAACGAGGCCGAAGACGAGGCGCTGGCCGCGGAACTGACCGGATCGGTCAAGGACAAGGCCGAGAATCTGATGATCGTCGATCTGCTGCGCAACGATCTCAGCCGTGTCGCACAGCCCGGCAGCGTAGCCGTCGATGCGCCCTTCGCGATCGAGAGCTATCCGACCGTGCACCAGATGGTCAGCACCGTCCGCGCGCGGCTCGCCGAGGGCCACGGCGTGCAGGACCTGCTGCGCGCACTGTTTCCGTGCGGATCGATTACCGGCGCGCCCAAAATTCGCGCGATGGAGCTGATCGACGCCGTCGAACGCGATGCCCGCGGCCCCTATTGCGGCGCGATCGGGCGGATCGACGCCGATGGCGATGCCGCCTTCAACGTCGCGATCCGCACGCTGCGGCTGACCGAGATCGAGAACGCGCGCGGCAAGGCGGTGCTCGGCGTGGGCGGCGCGATCGTGGCCGACAGCGACAGCCGCGTCGAGTGGCGCGAGGCACAGCTAAAAGGCGGCTTCGCCCAGGCCAGCGCGCCCGATCTGGTCGCGCCCGGCTTCGACCTGATCGAGACGATGCGGTTCGAGCCCGACAGCGGCATCGCGCTGCTCGAACTGCACCTCAAGCGCGCCAAGGACAGCGCGCAGCAATTGGGCTTCGCCTTCGACCGGCACGAAGCGCGCAACCAAATCCAGGCGCTGTGTTTCGATCTCGCCGCACCGCATGCCATCCGGCTGCGGATCGCACGCGGCGGGGCAATCGCGCTAGAGGCGCGCCAGCCTCCCGCACCCTCCGAAGCGCCGATCGACTGCATCCTGCTGCCGCTCCCGGTCGATCCGGGCGACTGGCGATTGCGCCACAAGACCAGCGACCGCGGTTTCTACGACGACGCGCGCGAGGCCGCCGTGCTCGCGGGAGCGGGCGAAGCGCTGTTCCTGCGCGACGACGGGCTGGTGACCGAGGGCTCCATCGGCACAGTTTTCGTCGAACGCGACGGCACGCTGCTCACCCCGCCCGCAGTGCTCGGCCTGTTGCCCGGCGTGCTGCGCCAGTCGCTGCTCGAGGCGGGCAAGGCGCGCGAAGCGGAACTTACCCTCGACGATCTCGAACACGGCTTCCTGCTCGGCAATGCGCTGCGCGGACTGCAAACCGCAAGGCTCCTGACATGACTCCCACTATCCTGTTCGAAGACGGCGAAGCGCTGGTGATCGACAAGACCGGCGGGCTGCCGGTCGAACGGCCGCGCCGGGGCGGGCTGGCGCTGGAAGATCATTTCGAGGCGCTCAAGCTGGGGTTCCAGCGGCCGCCGGTTCCGGTCCACCGGCTCGATTCCGACACCAGCGGCTGCCTGCTGCTGGCGCGCAATCCCAAATCGCTCAAGGTCTTCTCGCGCGCCTTCGAGGAGCGGCTGGTCGAGAAGCGCTATCTCGGCGTGCTCGCGGGCGTGCCCGAAGAGACCGAGGGGACGATCGACCTCGCGCTCACCAAGATCAGCAGCGAGGAAAAGGGCTGGCGGATGATCCCGGCCAAGCAGGGCAAGCAGGCGATCACCCATTGGCGGCTGCTCAACACGCAGGACGGCCATGCGCTGGTCGAGTTCCGCCCCGAGACCGGCCGCACCCACCAGATACGCGTCCATGCTGCGTCGGGGCTCGGCATCCCGCTGCTCGGCGATCCGGTCTATGGCGTGAAAGCCGGTGTGGCGCGGACCATGCTCCACGCCGCTGCGCTCACCGTCCCTCGCCCCGGCAAGCCTGCCGTTTCCGCCACCGCGCCGCTGCCGGCCGATTTCGCCGCGCTCGGGTTCTCCGATGGGTAAGGTTGTCGATCGCGCGCTGGAAATCGCCGAGGAGAAGTTCATTTCTTCCTCCGGCCCCGGCGGGCAGAACGTCAACAAGGTTGCGACCGCCGTGCAATTGCGCGTCGACGTGTTCCAGATCGGCCTGCCGCCCGAGGCGTTCGAACGGTTGAAGGTGCTGGCAGGCAGCCGGCTGACCCAGGATGGCGAGATCCTGCTGACCGCGAACGAGCACCGCACGCAGGAGCGCAATCGCGAGGCGGCGCGCGTCCGGCTGGTCGCACTGCTGGACGAAGCGCTCACCCCGCCCAAGAAACGGCGCAAGTCGCGGCTCAACCGGATCGGCAAGACCCAGCGGCTCAAGACCAAGAAGGAGCGCGGCGCGGTCAAGGCGAAGCGCGGCGCGGTACGCAAGGGCACCGACTGGTGATCGCTTGACTTTGGCGGGTGATTCGCGCAATGGCCCCAGCTTGACGGGCGGCGCGATGCGTCGCCCCCTGTTTTTCAAACCGATCTTTTTTCAAACCCATGTTTTCGGGGCCCGGCCCCTCTCGACACAGATTAGGACCGCGTCATGGCGAAGCCCGCAACCGTCAAGATCAAGCTCGTCTCGACCGCCGATACGGGTTTCTTCTATGTGACCCGCAAGAATCCGCGGAACACGACCGAAAAGATGACCTTCCGCAAGTATGATCCCGTCGTGCGCAAGCACGTCGAGTTCAAGGAAGCCAAGATCAAGTAAGCCGACGACTTGCTGAACGCCGGGAACGTAGCGGGTTCAGTGACGGTTCAATGCTCCGACCCTAGTAACCGGAGCATGATAACCATGTCCTCGATTTTCGCCTATCCGATTCGCGCCGTTTCGGCGCTTGCGCTCGCTGCGGCCCTGCCGCTGGCAGCGGTCGTCGCTCCCGTCCCGGCCGAGGCCGCCGCGGGCGATCTCGACAAGGCGGTAGCCGCTCTGCGCGGCATCTCCACGCTCAAGGCCGATTTTACCCAGACCGACCGCCAGGGCCGCACCATCGGCGGCGAGCTGACGCTCAAGCGTCCGGGCAAGATCCGGTTCCAGTACGAGAAAAGCGCGCAGATGCTGGTCGTTTCCAACGGCAGCTCGCTCTATCTGGTCGATTACGAGGTCGATCAGGTCCAGCGCTGGCCGATCGCCAATTCGCCGCTCGGCGCGCTGCTCGATCCCAATCGCGACGTGAAGAAGTTCGGCAAGCTGGTTTCGACCAGCCACCCCGATGTCGTGAGCGTCGAGGTCCGCGATCCCAAGCGTCCGGAATTCGGTGTGATCACGCTGATCTTCAACCGCGATGCGGCATCCCCCGGCGGGCTGCGGCTGACACATTGGGTTGCGCTCGATTCGCAGAACCACCGCACCGTCGTGCGACTGCGCAACCACCGCTATGGCGTGTCGGTCGCGGACAGCGCATTCCGCTTTTCCGACCCGCGCAAATCGTCCCGTCGCCCGGGCTGAACGGGTCGGGGCCGGGTTGCGCGCTGGGTGCGACCAAATGCGGCTCACCGTTCATTTTCGGTCAATCCAATCGGGTCTAATTCTAGTCACAGAGAGCGGTCGGAGACGGGTTTCCCCCCTGTTGCCCAACCTTCGATAGGCCGCTCTCTACTAGCGTGACGAACGCACAAAGGAACCCTCGCGCCAATGCCCCCGGCGCGGGGGTTTTCCTTTGCGTGCGCCGATCCGATTAGTCCGCCCAGCCATAGGCGGCGCGGATGATGCGATAGATCAGGTTCTGCTCGATCACCCCGCGCACCCGCTGCGCCCCCGGACCCTGCGCGTAGAGCGCGACATCCTCGCCCGCATGGGTTTCCGAACCCAGCGGGATCGTGGCTTGCTGGCGTGCGGCGACGCCGGTTTCGGGCACCGGACGTTCGCCCACCACCGCGCCGGGGCCGTTGGCATAGCCCAGCGTGGTGTAGGGCTTACCATCCGCCGCCAGCGTCGGCGCGCCGCCCATCTCGTCCGTCGGATGGGGCGGGACCACGTAGCCGAGGATCGGATTACCGCGCTGCGGATAGCCGGCGATGGTGAAGACATGGCTGTGATCGGCGGTGACGAGGATCATCGTCTCCTCGGGATCGGTGTTGTCGATCGCATATTGGATCGCGCGCGCGAATTCGACCGCCTCTTCCAGCGCATAGCCCGCCTGGCCGCCATGATGGGCGTGATCGATGCGCCCGCCTTCGACCATCAGGTAGTAGCCCTCCGGGTCGGGCTTGAGGCGCGCGATAGCTGCTGCGGTCAGATCGGTCAGCGTGGGTTCTGCGGTCTCCGCCGGCCGATCGACCATATAGGTCATGTGGCTGTCCGAAAACAGGCCGAGGACCGGCCGGTCGGCGGGAGCGGCAGCGAGCGAAGCGGCATCGTCGACGAAGGTCCCGCCGGTGCGCGCGGCCCAGTCAGCCGGTAGATTGGCGTTGGACTGCCCGCGACGACCGCCCATGGCATCGCCGAAGAAGCTTGCCCGGCCACCGCCCAGCGCGACGTCGAAGTCGGCTTGGGCCAGCTGGAGCGCAATATCGCGACAGCCGAAGCCTCGCTGGTCCTCCGGAATGCCCGTATCGTCTTCCCAATCGCGATCGGTGCTCCGGGCATAGACAGAGGCCGGGGTGGCATGGGTCAGCCGTGTGGTGGTCACGATACCGAGCGCGAGCCCGCGCTCTTTCACCTCCTCGCCCAGTAGCGGCAGGTGATGCTGCTCGCCGGCAAGACAATCGCCATTGTTCGCCTCGGGGCCGATGCCGAGCATCCCGATCCGCGTCTTGCGTCCCGAATGCATCGCGGTCGCGGTCCCGGCGCTGTCGGGGACCTGGGCATTGGTGTTGTAGGTCTTGACCAGCGCGACATTGTCGAAGGTTTCGAACGGCAACACATGCTCTTCGCCCTGCTTGCCAAGCTTCTGCCCGGCGTAGATCCGGGCCGCGGTGATGGTCGAGATACCCATCCCGTCGCCGATGAACAGGATCACGTTCTTGGCCTGCTGCGGTTCGGCTGCGACGGCGACGGGTGGGGCGGTTGCGACACCGTAATCGCCCTCGCTCGCCGTGCTGCTGCAGGCACCGAGCGCCAGCGCGAGTGCGCCGGTGGTCATGCCGAAGGCTCGGGTGAAGGGCATCGCAATTCTCCTGTGGGTGTTCGTCATGCCCCTTACGTGAAGCAGTGTTGCGACGAAACGGTGAAACTTGCCGCGCCCGATGGCTCCGCCTAAGCGATTGCCATGGTCTCGATCGTTACATGGAACATCAATTCGGTCCGCCTGCGGATGCCGATCGTCGAACGCTTTCTCAAGGAGCACGCGCCCGACATCCTGTGCCTGCAGGAAATCAAATGCCAGGAACACCAGTTCCCATACGATGCGTTCCGCGCGCTGGGCTACGAGCATTTCGCGGTCCACGGGCAGAAGGGCTATCACGGAGTCGCCACGGTCGGCAAAATCCCGTTCCGCGACTTCTCGCGCCACGACTGGCAGGACAATGGCGAGGCTCGCCATGTCGGGGTGGAACTGACCGACCCGGCGCATCAGGGCATGATCGTCGAGAACGTGTATGTTCCCGCTGGCGGCGACATCCCCGACCGCGAGCAGAATGCGAAATTCGGCCAGAAGCTCGATTTCCTCGAACGAATGACCCGCTGGGCCGATGCGGTCGACCGGCCCACGCTGATCGTGGGCGATTTCAACATCGCCCCGCTCGAAAGCGATGTCTGGAACCACAAGCAATTGTTGAAAGTGGTCAGCCACACCCCGCTCGAGGTCGATACGCTGCAGCGGTTCATGGATGCGCATGGCTGGGCCGATATCGGTCGCCAGCACATCGCCGCGCCGACCCGCTATTACAGCTGGTGGAGCTACCGTGCGAAGGACTGGCAGGCCAATGATCGCGGGCGCCGGCTCGACCATATGTGGGCGAGCCCCGAACTGGCGAGGCAGGCTATTGCGCATTCGGTGCACGAGGACGCACGCGGCTGGGAAAAGCCGTCGGACCATGTGCCGCTGATGACGGAGTTCGCTCTCTGAGCGCAAATCCCTCCCCGGCGCGGCGCGCCGCGCAGGCGGTCGATGCGCTGCGCCACGGCTGGCCGGTGCGGATCGGGCAGGCGCCGCTGCTCCAGCCCGTCGAGACCGGCTATGGCGAGGACCTTCGCGGCACCACGATGCTGATCTCCGCCAGCCGCGCCGCTACGCTCAAGCTCGCCAACCAACGCGATGCCGCAGTGCCGGGCGAGCCGGTGCTGCTGCGCGGTGCCGAACCCTTCGACCTGCCCGCCGCGCTGGCAGTGGGCGACCCCGCGCTCGATCTCGCCAATCCGATGAAAGGCCCGTTCAAGGCGCTGGCACTCGACTGGGAAGAAGCCGCCCGCGCCGCGCTGGAACTGGCGCGGATCGCCGGCATCCTCCCCGCCTTTCTGGTGGATCCGGAAGGCGCCGGCGAGGCGGTGAGCGTCGCAATCGACGATCTGGTGGCCTTCAGCGATCCCTCGCGACTGCGCATCGTGACTCGCGCGCGCCTGCCGGTGGCGGCGAGCGAGGATGCGCAGATCATCGCCTTCCGCAACACCGCCGACATGCGCGAACATGTCGCGTTGGTGATCGGCCGCCGCGAGGCCGGGCGGGTACCGCTTGTCCGGCTGCATTCCGAATGTCTCACCGGCGATGTGCTCTCCAGCCGCAAATGCGATTGCGGTCCGCAGCTCGACGGCGCGCTGGCGGCGATGGCGGAGGAAGCGGCGCAGGGCGGCTGGGGCGTGCTGCTCTACATGCGCCAAGAAGGGCGCGGGATCGGGCTGATCAACAAGCTGCGCGCCTATCGCCTGCAGGATCAGGGATTCGACACCGTCGATGCCAACACCAGGCTGGGCCTGCCCGACGAGGCGCGCGACTTTCCCACCGCTGTGCGGATGCTCGAACTGCTGGGGATCGACAAAGTTCGGTTGATGACCAACAACCCGGCCAAGGTGGATGCGCTCGAGGCGCATCGGATCGCGGTGACCGAGCGCGTGCCCCATGCGCTGCCCGACAATCCGCACAACAGCCATTATCTCGCCACCAAGCGCGACCGGGCGGGGCATTTGCTGCCGTAGTGGCGCCTAGCGCCGCTCGAATTCCCTGAGACCCGCGCCCAGCGTGTTGTTCTGGATTTGCAACCGGTCGCCGGTCCAGTCTGCCACGAAGGCGGTGTTACGGCGCAGGCCCGGCACCAGCCGCGCATCGTTGCCGGCGATCGTCAGGCCGTCGGACGAATACTCCGCCCCTTCCGCGCCCACCGCGATGAAGGTGGACCAGTTCTCCTTGTCGCGGCCCTGGACGAACCAATTGCCAGCGATGTTCCCGGTGCCGCCATTGGGGAGGTCGATCATGTAATTGGTCTCGCGCCCACCGGCATCGTCGAAGCTGGAGTCCTCGACGATGGTGCGGGCGGCGCGTGATTTGAGGTAGTGACCACCGGTGCCCTGCTCGAAGCGGCTGCGGGTGACTGCGGTTTCGGCGATCTCGCCGGTGTAGATCGAGTGCGCGCAGCCGCCATCGCCCTCGCAGGTGCCCAGCCGGGTGAAGGTCGATTTGTCGATCCGCAGACGGATGTCGTCGCCGGCATGGGTGAGGATGCCCTGCTCGCTGTCGCGGAACCAGCTCTGCGTCACCGCCAGTTCGCCGCGCTGCAGCCGGATGCCCGCGCCGTTGCGGTCGGGGACGGATATGTCGGCGAAGACCAGGCCGATGACGGTGGCCGCCTCGCCATCGAGCACCAGCGCCGCCTTGCCTTGGCAGGCCTCGCCCGCCAGCGTGGCGGTGCCGATTTCACGCGCGCGATAGGTGATGGTGCCCGCTTCCTGGACCGCGCATTGATTGTAGGCGCCCGGCGCGAACAGGATCGTGCCGCTGCCGTTCCCGATCGCATCGACCGCGTCCTGCAACTGGGCAAAGCCCTCGCCGTTCTCGGCAATCGTGAAGGGCGCGGTGCCGGGCTGCGCCAGCAATGCCGCCACCGGAATGGCCGCCACCGCGAGCGCCGCCAGCGCACCCACCGCCCAGAGCGAGGGTCGCGAGCATTGGGAGGCGCGGCGCAGGATCATGGTTCGAAGGTATCCAACAATAGTTACTGCGTCGATAACGCTCGTGTTGCGGATTAGTTCTCGCCGATTACTTGCAGGAAGCGCGCGCCATAGGCTTCCAGCTTCTTGGCCCCAACGCCGGGGATGCGCGACAGCTCCGAAAGGCTGGTCGGGCGCGCCTGCGCCATTTCACGCAAGGTCGCATCGTGGAACACGACATAGGGCGGCACCTGTGCCTCCTCGGCCAGTTCCTTGCGCAGCGCCCGCAGCGCCTCGAACAGCGGATCGCCAACCGGATTGGGGGTCGCGTCCCCGCGTCGCTTCCGCGCGCTCTTGGGGGCAACCACGATCGCCATCGGCTGTTCGCCCTTGAGGATCGCCATGGCATCGCCGCCCAGCGCCAGCCCGCCATGCTCGGTCGAAACCAGCGCCCCGCGCGCCTGCAGCGCCCGCGACAGCGGTTGCAGCAGCGCTGCCTCGTCCGACCCGACGATCCCGAACACCGACAGCGAATCATGCCCGCGCTGGCGCACCCGTTCGTCAGCCGAGCCGGTCAGCACCTTCTGCAGATGGCCGAAGCCGAAGCTCTGCCCGGTGCGGTAGGCGGCGCTGAGCAGCTTGCGCGCCAGCTCGGTGACATCGGTGACGCCCGGCGGCGAAAGGCAATTGTCGCAATTGCCGCATTGCGCGGGCGGGTCCTCGCCGAAATGGCGCAGCAGCAGCGCGCGCCGGCAACCCGGCGTCTCGACCAGCGCGGCGAGCGAATCCAGTCGAGCCCGCTCCGCGCTGCGGCGGTCTTGCGGCACTTCCTCGAGCCGCGCCCGCGCGGTCGCGAAATCGCCCGCGCCCCACAGCATCGTCGCCAGCGCGGGATCGCCGTCGCGCCCGGCGCGCCCCGTCTCCTGGTAATAACCCTCGATCGATTTGGGGATGCCGACATGCGCGACGAAGCGGACATCGGGCTTGTCGATCCCCATCCCGAAGGCGACCGTGGCGACGATCACCATGTCCTCGCTGGCGACGAAGGCGGCCTGGTTGGCGGCGCGCCGCTCGGGCTCGAGCCCGGCGTGATAGGGTCGCACCGGCCGCCCGGTCGCCGCCGCCAGCTTGTCCGCCAGCTCCTCGGTCTTGCGCCGCGTGGGGACGTAGACGATCCCGGGCCCGGGATGATCGGCCATGACCTGCGTCAACTGCCGCACCGGGTTGTCGCGATGGCCGATCGTGTAGCGGATATTGGGCCGGTCGAAGCCCGCCAGCACCAGCCCGTCGGCCGGAATGCCGAGCTGGGCGAGCACGTCGTCGCGCGTCTGGCGATCGGCGGTGGCGGTCAGCGCAAGCCGCGGGACCTGCGGGAAAGCATCCATCAGCGGGCGCAGCTGGCGGTAGTCGGGGCGGAAGTCATGGCCCCATTCGCTGACGCAATGCGCCTCGTCGATCGCGAACAGCGTCAGCGGCGCGGCGTGAAGCATCTCGCGGAACTGCGGCTGGCTGGCGCGTTCGGGGGCGACATAGAGCAGGTCGAGCGAACCGGCGCGGAAGGCGTCGATGGTCTCGCGCCAGTCGGAATCGGCGCTGGTCAGCGTCGCCGCGCGGATGCCGTTGGCGCGCGCCGAGCGCAGTTGGTCGTGCATCAGCGCGATCAGCGGGCTGATGACGAGGCAAGTGCCCTCCAGCATCACCGCTGGCAGTTGATAAGTCAGCGACTTGCCCGCGCCGGTCGGCATCACTGCCAGCGTGCTCTGCCCCGCCAGCACCCGTTCGACCACCTCGCCCTGGCGTCCGCGAAACTCGTCGAAGCCGAAAGTCTCGCGCAATTGGCCGCGCGCGGCGTCGAGGGGATGTGCGGTGGTCTGCATCGGCACGCCTGTGCCAGAGGCGGGGGCCATTGGGAAAGGCCCCTAGACACAACACCGGGAAAGATTTTCCCCTTGGCCCTGCCCCCCCGGACCGCTTAACACCGCCCGGCAGCCATGGCGCGGCATCCCGCCGCGCCGATCGACTGGAGACATGCCATGAAGACCCGCCTTGCCCTTATCGGCGCCGCGACCCTCGCCACGCTGACGCTCGCCGCCTGCGGCGACACCGAAGATGCCTCGATGGAATCCGAAGCCGACACGGTCGAACTTCCCGCCAACGAGGCGCTCGAAGGCATGGACGAGGCACCGGTCATGGACCCGCAGGCCAATGTGGTCGAGAGCGAGCCGGTGCGCACCACCGCGCCCGCAACCAATGCCGAAGAGCAGGAAATCGAGCAGGCGAGCGAGAACGCTGCCGCCAATGCCGCCGCTGCCGCCGATGCGATGATCGAAGAATAAGCGCATGCGCGCGCCTTGCCTGCTCCCCGCGCTGGCGCTGATGCCAGCGTTGGCCGCCTGCGGCCCGTCGGACAATGATCCGGGTCCGGGCGGCGTGACCGTGGGCGAGGCGCGCGCACTCGACGAAGCCGCCGCTATGATCGACGAGCGCCGGACTCCGGCCGAGGTGCTCGCCGAAGAGCCTGTAACCGCCGAAGCCGATACGGCACCCGCACCCGCACCCGCACCCGAGGGGGAAGACGAATGACCATGAATCCCGGAATGGATCCGGAGACCTTCGAACAGTTTCACGACCAGCTCGAACGCTATGTCCGCGAACGGTTGATCCCGGCCGAACGCGAGATGATCGAGAACGACCGCATCCCCGAGGACATCCTCACCGAAATGAAGGACATGGGGCTGTTCGGGCTCTCGATCCCCGAGGACCATGGCGGCGCGGGGCTCAACACCACGCAATACGCGCGGACCGTCAAGGCGATGAGCTACGCGGCGCCCGCCTATCGCTCGATCTTCTCGATCAACATCGGGATGTTCAATTCCGCGCTCAAGAACGGCGGCACGCCGGCACAGCAGGCCGAATGGTGGCCGCAACTCGCCGAAGGCAAGATCGCCTGCTTCGGGCTGACCGAGCCGGGCTCGGGCAGCGACAGCGCCGCGATGCAGACCACCGCCCGGCCCGATCCCGATGGCAATGGCTGGATCCTCAACGGCTCAAAGCGCTACATCACCAACGCCCCGCACGCCGATGTCGCGCTTATCATGGCGCGCACCGAGAAGGACGCATTGCCCAAGAACGCGCATGTCAGCGCCTTCATCGTGCCGATGGACACGCCCGGCATGTCGGTCGGCAGCCCCGACAGGAAGATGGGCCAGGCGGGTAGCCACATCGCCGATATCATGCTCGACGACGTCCACGTCCCCGGCGACGCGCTGCTCGGCGAGGAAACCGGCCAGGGCTTCCGCTTTGCCATGATGAGCCTCGACAACGGGCGCATTTCGGTCGGCGCGGCCTCGACCGGCTATGCCCGCCGCGCGCTGGATTCGGCGCTCAAATACGCCACCGAGCGCAAGGCCTTTGGCGAACCGATCGCCAATTTCCAGCTGATCCAGCAGATGCTCGCCGAGAGCGAGACCGAGATCTACGCCGCCGAGTGCATGATGACCGATGTCACCGCGCGCGCCGACCGCGGCGAGAACGTCATCCGCAAGGCGGCGGCCTACAAGGTCTTCGCCAGCGAGATGTGCGGCCGGGTGGTCGACCGGGTGGTGCAGATCTACGGCGGCGCGGGTTACCTCGCCGAATACGACGCCGAGCGGTTCTTCCGCGATGCCCGGATCTATCGCATCTACGAAGGCACCACGCAGATCCTCCAGCTGCAGATCGCCAAGCACATGCTGCGCGATTTCGCCGCCGGGATCGAGCGCTAGGCGTGTACGAACTCCTCAAGGGACTCTCCATCGTCGAGGCCTCGAGCTTCGTCGCCTCGCCCACCGCCGGGCTCTATTGCGCGCAGATGGGGGCGGAGGTGATCCGCGTCGATCACAAGGCGGGCGGGCTCGATTACGATCGCTACATGCTGACCAAAGAGGGCCGCTCCCTCAGCTGGGAGAACCTCAACCGGGCGAAGAAATCGGTCGCGCTCGATCTGCGCAGCGAGGAGGGGCGCGAACTGCTGGTCGCGCTCGCGGGCACGACCGGCAACGTCATCACCAACCTGCCCGAGAAAAGCTTCCTCAGCCACGCGGCGATGAGCAAGGGTCGTCCCGAGGGCGCCCCCGAGCTGGTCAGCGTGCGGATCATGGGCTGGCACGACGGCCGCCAGGCGATGGATTTCACCGTCAACGCCGCGAGCGGCTACCCGCTGATGTGCGGCCCCGACGACTGGGACCAGGCCACCGCCCCGCCGGTCAATCAGGTTCTGCCCGCGTGGGATTTCATTACCGGCGCCTATTGCGCCTTCGCGCTGCTCGCCGCGCTGCGCCACCGTGACGCCACCGGTCAGGGCGCCGAATTGCGCGTCCCGCTGGGCGATGTGGCGATCGGGACGATGGCCAATTCTGGCGCGATGGCGGAAATGCTCTATCGCGGCGGCGACCGCGAACGGCTCGGCAACGCCATCTGGGGTGCCTTCGGGCGCGATTTCCGCAGCCGCGATGGCGTGCGCTTCATGGTCGCGGCGCTGACCGCCAAGCAATGGGCCGGGCTCATCCGCGCCTTCGCCATCGAACAACCGATCGCCGAGCTCGAGCAGCGGCTCGGGGTCCGCTTCGCCGATGGCGACCGCCCGCGCTACGAGCATCGCCAGGCGCTGTTCGAACTGTTCCAGTCGGTCGCCTCTGGCCTCGACTATGCCGAACTCGAAACCCGGATGGCCGCCGAAGGCACCACCTTCGAACGCTATCGCACCGCTTACGAAGCGGCGAACGACCCGGTGCTGGTGGCGGACAATCCACTGTTCGCGCAGACCAGCGCCAACCCCAGCGGCTTCGCCTATCCCGCGCCGCGCAGCTTCGCCAACCTGCCCGGACAGGACGCGGGCGAACCCGCCCCCGCTCCGTTTCTGGGCGAACACACCGAACAGGTGCTGGCCGAACGGCTGGGCCTGTCCTCGGGCGCGATCGGCGATCTGGTCGACCGCGACATCGCCCGCCTCTCCGATAAGTAGAAAGACCTGCCATGAGAAAAGTCGCCATCTGCAAGCCGTTGCGCACCCCGGTGGGCAAGTTCCTCGGCACGCTCGCCCCGCTCGAGGCGGGCGCATTGGGCGCGATCATCATCAAGGCGCTGGTCGAGCGCAGCGGGATCGACCCCGCCCGCGTCGACGATGTCGTCTTCAGCCAGGGCTATGGCAGCGGCGAGGCGCCCGCGATCGGGCGCTGGAGCTGGCTGGCGGCGGGCATGCCGATCGAGGTCCCCGGCTTCCAGCTCGACCGGCGCTGCGGCTCGGGCCTGCAGGCGGTCGCGACCGCGGCGATGATGGTCCAGACCGGGGTTGCCGACTGCGTGCTCGCCGGCGGGGTCGAGAGCATGTCGAATGTCGAACACTACACCACAAGGGCGCGGCATGGTGCTCGAATGGGCGATCTCGAACTGTGGGACCGGCTGACCCGCGGGCGGTTGATGAGCCAGCCGATCGAGCGCTTCGGAGTGATCTCCGGGATGATCGAAACCGCCGAAAACCTCGCCAAGGACTATGATATCTCGCGCGAGGCGGCGGACGAATTCGCGGTCCGCTCGCACCGCAACGCCGCCGCCGCCTGGGAGGCGGGCCGGTTCGACGAACAGCTCGTGCCGGTCGAAATCCCGCAGCGGCGCGGCGATCCGCTGGTGTTCGCGCAGGACGAAGGCTTTCGCGCCGATGCGGATCTGGAATCGCTGGGGTCCTTGCGCGCCATCGACGGAAAGCGCGATCCTGCTGCGATCGTCACCGCGGGCAACGCCAGCCAGCAGAACGACGCCGCCGCCGCCTGTCTGGTCGTTGCCGAGGACAAGGTGGAGGAACTCGGACTCGAGCCGATCCTGTGGTTCCACAGCTGGAGCGCGGCGGGTTGCGACCCGAGCCGGATGGGGATCGGACCGGTCCCCGCGGTCGAGCGGCTGTTCGCGCGCACCGGGATGGGCTGGGACGATATCGGACTGGTCGAGTTGAACGAGGCGTTCGCGCCGCAGGTGCTCGCGGTTCTCAAGGGGTGGGGCTGGAGCGAGGATGATTCGCGCCGCGACATCCTCAACGTCAACGGATCGGGAATTTCGCTCGGCCATCCCATCGGCGCGACCGGTCTGCGCATTCTCGCGGACATGGCGCATGAGATGCAGCGCCGCGAGGTGCGCTACGGCCTCGAAACCATGTGCATCGGCGGTGGGCAGGGCATGGCCGCGGTGTTCGAACGCGCGGCCTGATTTGTAACCGGCCCCGGCAATCGCTAGATAGACGGGATGGCCACATCAGCGATCAAAGAACAGGATTTCAGCCGCCTTCCCGAAATGCCGGAGGAGGTCTTTACAGCGCCGCTGCGCCGGCCCGACCACCTGGGCGAGGACTGGCTCGAGCCCAAGCAGACCGATTACACTTCGGAAGACGATGCGATCTGGGACGATCTCTTCGCCCGGCAGATGGACGTCCTCCCCGGCCGGGCGGCGAGTGCCTTCATGGCGGGGCTCGACAAGCTCGATCTCGGCAAAGGCGGAGTTCCCGATTTCGCCGCGATGAGCGCGGATCTGGACAAGCTTACCGGCTGGAGCGTGGTGCCCGTTCCGATGCTGATCCCCGACCACGTGTTCTTCTGGCATCTCGCCAACCGCCGCTTCCCGGCGGGCAATTTCATCCGCACGCGCGAGACCTTCGACTACATCCAGGAGCCAGACGTCTTCCACGACGTGTTCGGCCATGTGCCGATGCTCACCGATCCGACCTTTGCCGATTACATGCAGGAATACGGCAAGGCCGGGTGGAAGGCGATGCGCTACAACCGGCTGAAAGCGCTCGGCGCGCTCTACTGGTACACGGTGGAGTTCGGGCTGATCGAGGAAGCGGACGGCATCAAGGCCTATGGTGCGGGCATCCTCTCAGGGCCCACCGAGGTCGTTTATGCCACGCAGGCCAAGAGCCCCAACCGCATCATGCTCAACGTCGACCGGGTTATGCGCACCGACTATGTGATCAGCGATCTGCAACCGACCTATTTCGTGATCGAGAGCTTCGAGGATCTCTACCGCCAGACGGTGGAGCGCGATTTCGACCGGCTCTATCGCAACCTGCCGCCTGCCTTCACCTACGCCAATTCGGCGGTGATCGATGTCGACAACGTGCTCAACCGCGGCACGCAGGAATATCTGCTGCGCGGCGGACGCGGGAGCGGCGCCAAGCCGGTCTGAAAATTCCGGCGTCGACCGGACATCATCCACACAAAGAAAAACCGGCCCGGGATCGCTCCCGGGCCGGCTTTCTCGTCATCGACCTTGGTCGATTACATCGTTTCGTCGACAGCTTCTTCGGCCGCATCGGCTTCGGCTTCGACGTTCTCTTCCATCATGTCGGCCTGCTCGTCGGTGACTTCGCCGGTCTCTTCCATCAGGTCGATCTGCTCTTCGGCAACTTCTTCGGTGGCTTCGATCTCGTCTTCAGCCTGGTTCTCGGCGGCGCTGTCGCAAGCGGCAAGGCTCAGGCCCAGAGCGGCAACCGAAACGACCATCGAGGTCTTGAAAATGCTCTTCATATTGTTTCCCCTTAGTTTTTGAGCGGTCCGCAACGCGGATTCGGCTCGTGCGCCTCACTGCGACAGATGACGCCGCGTTGCAAGCATCATCGCCATGATTCCGCCATCATTGCGACGAAGCGTTCGAGGATAGCCCGGCTCCTGCAGGCCTTTGTCAGGCCATGAGCCAGAAGATGAAGGCGCTGCCGATCACGATTCGATACCAGGCGAACGGCGCAAAACCGTGCTTGCTGACGAAGGCGACGAAGGCGCGGATGACCACCAGCGCCACCAGGAAAGCGGCCGTGAAGCCCAGCGCGATCTCGCCCCAGCCGATCGTGGCCTCGCCCGCGCGCAAGGCGGGATCGTCGAGAATCTTGACCGTCGCGGCGCCGAGCATGGTCGGAACGGCGAGGAAAAAGGAAAATTCGGCGGCGGTCTTGCGGCCCACGCCCATCGCCAACGCACCCAGGATCGACGAGGCCGAACGGCTGGTGCCGGGCACCATCGCCAGGCACTGCGCCAGGCCGATCGCCAGCGCGGTTCCGGCAGACAGCGCCGCGACGCCCTTGTCCTCGCGCGCAGGGATGATCCGTTCCAGCACGAGGATCAGCATGCCGCCGACCACCAGCGCGACCGCGACCACCAGCGGCGCGCCGAGCATCACGTCGATCGCGTCCTTGGCCAGCAGCCCGATGAAAGCTGCAGGCAGAAACCCGAGGAAGATGTTGCGGGTGAAGCGCACCGACTCGGAATCCCGACGCAGCAGGCCGGTACCCATCGACCAGAACAGCTTTCGATAGCTCACAACCACCGCCAGGATCGCGCCTAGCTGGATCACGATGTTGAACTGTTGCCACTGGTCCGGGTCGTAACCAAACCAAGCCTGCGCGAGAATCAAGTGCCCGGTCGAGCTGACCGGGAGGAATTCGGTCAGCCCTTCGAGGATGCCGAGCAGGATGGCGGTGAGCGTGTTGTCCATGATTGTGGCGCCATGAAGAAAGGGGGTGCCAAGTCAAGCGACCGGCACCCCCTTTTTTTGCTTTGCGGATCGCCTAGCGGGCGATCCTCTAGCGGTTTCGCGCGCCTACCAGATGGTGATCCGCTCTTCGGGCGACAGGTAGAGTTCGTCCTGCGGGGTCACGCCGAAGGCCTCGTACCAGGCATCCATATTGCGCACGACGCCGTTGACGCGGAACTCTTCCGGGCTGTGGCTGTCGGTGCGCAGCCGCTGGCGCGCGGTCTCCTCGCGCTGCGCCGAACGCCAGACCTGCGCCCAGGCGAGGAAGAAGCGCTGGTCGCCGGTCAGCCCGTCGATCACCGGCACGTCCTTGCCCTCGGTCGCTATCTTGTAGGCGCGATAGGCGAGGCTCAGCCCGCCCAGATCGCCGATGTTCTCGCCCAGGGTAAGCCGTCCGTTGACGCAGGTCTCGCCCTGGTCGAGCGGGCAGAAGGCGTCATACTGCTCGACCAGTGCGGTGCCGCGCTCGTCGAAGGCGGCGCGATCGGCATCGGTCCACCAATTGCGCAGCATGCCGGTGCTGTCGTATTTCGAGCCCTGATCGTCGAAGCCATGGCCGATCTCGTGCCCGATCACCCCGCCGATCGCGCCGTAATTCACCGCCGGATCCGCGCTCAACGCGAAGAAGGGCAGTTGCAGGATTGCGGCGGGGAAGACGATCTCGTTCTTGGTCGCGTTGTAATAGGCGTTGACCGTCTGTGGCAGCATGAACCACTCGGTCCGGTCGATCGGCCCGCCCAGCTTGGCCAGATTGTCCTGCCACTGCCATTTGGCCGCGGCCATGCGGTTGGCGAGCGGATCGCCCGACGTGATCTCGAGGCCCTTGTAGGTTTCCAGATTCTCGCGATAGCCGATCTTGGGGTCGAAACTGTCGAGCTTGGCGAGCGCCTGCACCTTGGTCTCATCGCCCATCCACTCGATATCGTCGATCGACTGCGCGACCGCGATCCGCAGATTGGCGACCAGTTCGTCCATCGCCGCCTTGTTCTCGGGCGGGAAGTAGCGCGCGACATAGCTCTTGCCGAGCAGTTCGCCCATCAGCCCTTCGGTCTCGCCGATGGCGCGCTTCCAGCGGGCGCGCTGCTCGGGCGTGCCCTGCAGCGTCTGGCCGAAGAAGGCGAAATCCGCCTCGTCGAAGCGGCTTGGCAGGATCGCGGCGTTGTTCTCGAGGAACTCCTTGACCGTCCATGCCTGAAGCACCTCCACCGGCGTATCGACCAGCAGGCGCATCATCGCGGGCGTGCCGCCGCCGATCTTGGCGAGAACATCCTCGGTCAGGCCGAGCCGTTCCGCCTCCTCGGGGGTCGGCGGCAGATCGCCGATGACGAAGCGGTCGGTGGCGGCGAAACCGGTGGTTTCGAGCATTGCGGCGACGGGGAAGCCGCCCGCCATCTCGCCCAATTCCGCAGGGGTGACGGCATTGTAGGTCAGGTCGCGATTGCGGCGCACCGCCCGGTCCCAAGAAACAGTGCGCGCGATCCGGTCCTCGAAATCATAGACAGCCTGCGCCATCGCGGCGGGCTCGGCGTAGCTCGCTTCGCCCATCAGGAAGGCGAGATAGTCGCGGTACTTCTGCTGGATTTCGACGCCCTTCTCGGTCTCGTCGAGGTAATAGTCACGATCGGGCAGTCCGAGCCCGCCCGCACCGATATGGGCCGAATAGCGATCCGGCTCCTTGGCATCGACGGTCACATAGCCGCCCAGCGGAGTGGCGTAGCCCGGCGAGCTCCACACGGTCACCAGGCTGGCCAGAGTCTCGGCGCCCTTGATGGTGTCGAGATAGCTTTGCGCCTGGGCGAGACCGGCCGCCTCGATCGCGGCGGTGTCCATATAGGTTTGATAAGCCTGGACGATGCGGCGCTCGTCGCCAGACAGCGTGGCGGGGTCCTTGGCCACCAGTTCGTCGACCAGCGCCTTCACATCCACGGTCGATTTCTCGCGCAGCAGGTTGAACGCGCCGAAACGTCCGAATTCGGGCGGCAGCGGGTTGGCGTCGAGCCAGGTCTGGTTGGCAAAGCCGAAGAAGTCGTCGCCAGCTTCAATATCGTCCGAGAGATATTCCGGATCGAAGCCCCATTCGCCGAAGCTCATGGTCGGGGTTGCGGGTTCGGCCGTGGCGGCAGCGTCGGCCTCGGCCTGGGACTGCGCGAAGGCCGGTGCAGCGATGGCGAGCGCGATGGCGCTGGCGCCACCGGCGAGAAGGGTACGGATCATCTGTTAGTCTCCCGAAAATGCGACCGTCCGCGCGCATGCAGCGCGGCGGACTGGGCCGCGAAGCCTAGCCTAGGGCACCCCGAACGCAAAATCCGTTGGTCGGACGGGCTGGGCTCCCCGTCGAACCCGCAGCGCCTTCAGGCGCTCTCAAGCCCGAACTGGAGCGTTGCGAGCCGGGCGTAGAGCCCCCCGCCGGCCGACAGCTGGGCATGCGTGCCCTGTTCGACGATGCGGCCCTCGTCCATGACCACGATCCGGTCAGCGGCGCGGATGGTGGCGAGCCGGTGCGCGATGACCAGCGTGGTGCGGTCGCGCATCAGATGGTCGAGCGCATCCTGCACCAGCCGCTCGCTTTCGGCATCGAGCGCGCTGGTCGCCTCGTCGAGCAGCAGGATCGGCGCGTTGCGCAACACCGCACGCGCGATGGCGAGCCGCTGCTGCTGCCCGCCCGACAGCCGTGTCCCGTTTTCGCCGAGATAGGTGTCGAGCCCCTCAGGCAGGTCCTCGAGGAATTGCGCCGCATTGGCCGCCCGCGCCGCTTCCCACAACTGCTCCTCGGACGCGTCCCAGGCGCCGTAGCGGATGTTGTCGCGCGCGCTGGCGCTGAACAGCACGCCGTCTTGCGGAACCATCGCGATCCGCTCGCGCACCGCATGCGGATCGGCGCTGGTCAGCGGCACGCCGTCGAGGCGGATGGTGCCCGCCTGCGGGTCGTAGAATCGTTCGGCGAGCTGGAAGATGGTCGATTTGCCCGCCCCCGAAGGACCGACGATGGCGACCGTTTCGCCCGGCTCGACCTCGAGCGTGAAATCGGCCATCGCCGCGACTTCGGGCCTTGTCGGGTAGCGGAAGGTGACATTGCGGAACGACAGGCTGCCGCGCGGCGGCACCGGCAGCGCCTGCGGGCGCTCGGGGGCGGCCACGGTGGGGTGCTCGTGCAGCAGCTCGGCGATCCGGCTCGCCGCTCCGGCCCCGCGCAGCAGATCGCCATAGACCTCGGTGAGCGAGCCGAAGGCGCCCGCGACCAGGCCCGCGGTCAGCACGAAGGCGGCGATGGTCCCGCCGGTGATCGTGCCCTCGGCCACCGCGGCAGCCCCGCGCCAGATCAGCACGGTGATCCCGCCAAAGACGAACATGATGATGATCGAAGTCATCGCCGCGCGGATCAGGATGCGGCGGCGCGCCACGGTGAAGGTGCGTTCGACCGCATCGCCGAAACGCTCGCTCTCGCGCTCCTGCTGGTTGAAGCCCTGGACGATTTTCATCGCCGAGAGCACTTCGGTGACCATCGCGCCGATATCCGCCACCCGGTCCTGGCTGGTGCGGCTGACGGTGCGCAGCCGCCGTCCGAAATAGGTGATCGGCACGACAATCGCGGGAATGATCAGGATCAGCCCCAGCGTCAGCTGCGGGACCAGATAGAACATGTAGATCGTCCCGCCGATCGCCATCAGCAGGTTGCGCAGTGCCACCGAGACGGTGGTGCCCACCACCTGTTCGATCAGCGTGGTGTCGCTGGTCATCCGGCTGGAGATTTCCTTGGGAGAATTCTCCTCGTAGAAATCGGGTGCCAGCCGCATCAGATTGCGATGCGTGCTCAGGCGGATATCGGCGACCACCCGTTCGCCCAGCCAGCTGACGAAATAGAACCGCATCGCCGTGCCCGCCGCCAGCACCAGGACGATCAGCAGCAGGTAGCGGAACCAGCGCCCGATCGCCTCGGGATCCGCGCCCGCGGCAAAGCCCTGGTCGATGATGAGCTTGAACCCGGCGGGTATCGCCAGCGTCGCCGCGGCGGTTATCAGCAACGCCAGCGCCGCCAGTGCGAGATAGCCGGGATAGGCCAGCGCCGCGCGCCAGACCATGAACAGCGGACGGATCGAACGCGCCTTGGCCGGTTCGCCTTCACGGCCCGCGCGCTGGAAGTCTTCGCGCGGAACGCTTTCGCTGGTCTGTGCTCCGTCCATGGGATTCACCTAGGGCTCCGCGCTGCCGAAATCCATACACTCCCCGCGTTTGTTCGCCGGATTGCGATGGGCCGCACCAGGGTTCCTGCAACGCCGCGCGCGGCAGGATGGGGGCGATTGTGCATTGCACAATGGCCGCAGAAGCGCCACCTTGCCGCTATATCCGGACGCCCGGACGAGGCGTTTGCAGGGGAAACCAATGCTTTACCACGCTCACGAATTGCAACGCAGCTGGCTCTCGAGCGCCAGCGCCTGGGCCGCTATCGCCTCCGAGATGATGAGCAACCCGGCCAATCCGGCGAATTACGCCAGTCCCTTCGGCTATCTCGGGATGGGGCCGATGGCGGCCTCCGCGCTCGAAGTCTTCGCGCACGCCTCCGCGCCGCGCGGCAAGCCCGCCTGGGGGATCGAGACCGTCGCGGTGGACGGCAAGGACGACCCCGTGGTCGAGGCGACGGTGCTCAACAAGCCGTTCGGCGATCTCAAGCGCTTCCGCCGCGCGAACCTGCCCAAGGACGCGCCGCGGCTGCTGATCGTGGCGCCGATGAGCGGGCATTTTGCCACGCTGCTGCGCGGCACGGTCGAGCGGATGATCGAGAGCTACGAAGTCTATGTCACCGACTGGGCCGACGCCAAGACCGTCCCCTTGCACGAGGGGCATTTCGATCTCGACGACTACATCGATTATGCGATCGAGTTTCTCGAACACATCGGCGAGAACGCGCATGTGATGGCGGTCTGCCAGCCCTCGGTCCCGGTCTTCGCCGCGACCGCGGTCATGAACCGCGACGATCACCCCTGCACCCCCGCCACGCTGACGATGATGGGCGGGCCGATCGACACCCGCTGCTCGCCGACCTCGGTCAACGACATGGCGATGGATCGCCCGATCGAATGGTTCCGCCAGACGGTGATCGCCACCGTCCCGATGCAGCATCGCGGTGCCGGACGGCGGGTCTATCCCGGCTTTCTCCAGCTCGCCAGCTTCATGAGCATGAATCTCGGCAGTCACCTGATGAGCCATTACGAGATGTTCAAACACATCAACGCGGGCAACGACTCAAGCGCGCAGGCGACCAAGGATTTCTACGAGGAATACCGCTCGGTCTGCGACATGACCGCGGAATTCTACCTCCAGACGGTGGAAGAGGTGTTCCAGGAGCATTCGATCCCCAACAACACCTTCACCCATCGCGACCGGCTGGTCGATCTGGGCGCGATCACCAGGACCGCGCTGCTGGCGATCGAAGGCGAACGCGACGATATTTCAGGCTTGGGCCAGACCCGCGCCGCGCTCGAGCTGACCCCCAATCTCGACGTGTCGAAAAAGCGCTATTTCATGGCCGAGGGGGCGGGCCATTACGGCATCTTCAACGGCAGCCGCTGGCGCGACACGATCGCCCCGGTGGTAGAGGAATTCATCGCCGCGCACGGCTAGGCTTCCGCTAGTTACGGCCCCTCCCCCTCGCAAGCGGGAGGGGCCGAATAGTTCTTCAGGCGATCAGAAGATCTCGAACAGACCCGCTGCGCCCATGCCGCCGCCGACGCACATGGTGACGACGCCGTATTTCGCGCCGCGACGCTTGCCTTCGATCAGCGTGTGTCCGACGCAGCGCGCGCCGGTCATGCCGTAGGGGTGGCCGATCGAGATCGAGCCGCCGCTGACGTTGAGCTTGTCGTTGTCGATCCCGAGCTTGTCGCGGCAATAGATGACCTGGACCGCGAAAGCCTCGTTCAGCTCCCAGATCCCGATGTCGTCGACATTGAGGTCGAACCGCTTGAGCAGCTTGGGGATGGCGAAGATCGGACCGATACCCATTTCGTCGGGCTCGGTGCCTGCAACCGCCATGCCGATATAGCGGCCGAGCGGCTGCAAGCCGCGCTGTTCGGCGAGCTTGGCTTCCATGATCACGCTGGCCGAGGACCCGTCCGATAGCTGCGAGGCGTTGCCGGCAGTGATGGTGGTCTCCGGCCCCATGACCGGCTGGAGCGAGGACAGGCCTTCCAGCGTGGTCTGCGGGCGGTTGCCCTCGTCCTTGGCGATGGTGATCTCCTGGTCGGAAACCTCGCCGCTCTCCTTGTTCATGACCTTGTGGGTGGTGCTGACGGGGACGATCTCGGCGTCGAAGCGGCCGGCTTCCTGCGCCGCGGCGGTGCGCTGCTGCGACTGGAGCGCGTATTCGTCCTGCGCCTCGCGGCTGATGCCATAGCGCTGGGCGACGTTCTCGGCGGTCTGCAGCATCGGCATGTAGATCGCGCCGTGCATCGCGATCAGCTCGGGATCGGGCATGACCCGCATTTCCTTGGTCTGCACGAGGCTGATCGATTCCTGGCCGCCGGCGGCGACCACATCCATGCGGTCGAGCGTGACCTGCTTGGAGGCGGTGGCGATGGCCATCAGGCCCGAGGAGCACTGGCGGTCGATGGTCATGCCGCTGGTGCCGATCGGACAGCCTGCGCGCAGCGCGACCTGACGCCCGAGATTGCCCGCCTGCGTGCCCTGCTGGAGCGCGGCGCCCCAGACGACATCGTCGATCAGGTCGGGCTCCACACCGGCGCGCTCGATCGCGGCCTTGAGCGAATAGGAGCCGAGCGTCGGCCCGGTGGTGTCGTTGAAGCCGCCCTTATAGGCGCGGCCGATGGCGGTACGGGCGGTGGATACGATGACTGCGTCGCGCATGATAAATCCTTTGAAAATTAAGCCGTGATGGTGTCGCCGGGAAAGCGCGCGATCAGACGAAGAACTGCATGATCCATTCGGTGATCAGGGCGGGCTTGTCCTCGCCTTCGATCTCGATGGTGATCTCGCTGGTCTGCTGCCACTGGCCGGGGCGCTTTTCGGTCAGATCGACCAGCTTCCAGTGGCCGCGGATGCGCTTGCCCGATTTGACCGGGCTGATGAAGCGCGTCTTGTTGCCGCCGTAGTTGACGCCCATTTTCACGCCATCGACCTTGGGCAGGTCGGAATTGGCTGACAGATAGGGGATCATCGAGAGCGTCAGGAAGCCGTGGGCGATGGTCCCGCCGAACGGGGTCATCTTGGCCTTTTCCTCGTCGATGTGGATGAACTGGTGATCGCCGGTCGCTTCGGCGAACTGGTTGATGCGCTCCTGGCTCATCTCCACCCATTCGCTGGTTCCGAGATGTTCGCCGGCCTTGGTTGCCATGTCCTGCGGGGTCATATGCCTCTCCTTCAAATACGCGAAGTGCGCGCGGGAAGCCCCCGCGCTGTCGCGGATCGTCATGGCGGATGGAAAAGGCGCGCGCAACCGCGCCAATGCGGCCCTTACGGCAAGGCGGGGTCGCGTTGCGGCGGGTCACGCCGGCGGCGGGCCCGCTTCGCCGCCCGCTCATCGGCAGCGCCCGCGTCCCGAGTCGATTCGCGCCGCGCGCAATAGGTCCACAGCGCGATCTGCAAACCCAGGAAGAGGAAGATCACCGGCTGGTAGGCGATCCCCTGGAAGGTTGCGCCGATCAGGTAGATGATCTGCGCCGCCTGCAGCGCGCTGGCCAGTTCGGCCGTCCAGGCGGCGCGCGGCCCGTCGCGCTTGCGATAGCGGCGGCGCAGCTTTTCCATCTGGATCAGTCCGGTGATCTGCAGCGCCATCCAGATCAGGAAGCCGGGATAGCCCTGTTCGCCCAGCAGCTCGAAATAGGCGGAATGGAAAGCGCGGCCCTTGTCGGTGACCTCGACATAATCGACCGCGACCGAATTGCCCTCCTCGGTGCGCACCGGCATCATATAGGTGAAGCTGTTGGCGCGATAGGAATCGAACCCGCCGCCGAGCGGGTGTTCGGCGACGTAGTCCAGTGTCCAGGTCCACACCGCGAGCCGGGTCGAGGCCGAGGCATCGCCTTCGTGGCTGCCGATGGTGGCCATACGCTCGTAATAGCTCTGCGGCAGGAACGGCAGCGCCCCGACCGCCAGCACACCGGCAGCGAGCAGATAGAGAATACGGTTCTTCACGTCGCGCAGCATCAGCACGCCCAGCACCGCGATGCACACCAGCCCGGTGCGCGCCTCGGTCCCCACCGGGATCAGCAGGCAAGAAAAGATCACCCCATAGCCGAACAGCTTCACCCGCCAGTCGGGCGGAAACACGGTGCCGTGCTTCATCAACCACAGCACCAGCGGGATCGAGCCGATCGCGACCGTGGAGATGGTCGAGCTTTCGTAGATGCCCGAATTGTCGTTGACGAAGAAATAGAGGCTTTCGTACCCGCCCCCGCCGAACACGGTCTTCATGCCGGTGGCGATGACGATGGCGCCCAGCGTGAGCACGACGGTGACCAGCAATGCCTCCATCCGCGTCCTGGTGGTGAGCGTGAAGGGCAGGAAGATCGCGAACACCAGCGCTTTCCACACCCAGCCCCATTTATGCGCGGCCTCGACCGGGAATGCCGACAGCGTGGTGGTGAAGGCGCAATAGAGCAGCAGCGCGACCATCAGGCCCTGGCGGTAGTGAATCCGCGTCTCTTTCTTCGAATCGGTCAGTAGCCAGCCGGCAAAGGCGGCGCAGAAGGCGATCAGCGAAATCGGCAGCGCCGGCGTGAGCGTCCAGCCGATCTTCTGCGGGGCGAGGATATCGATATAGATATAGGCGAGCACCCACAGGAAGGGACGCGCGATTCCCAGCGCCAGAAACGCCAACACGAAGGCGAAGAGCGCCAGATCAAGCATTGCGCCGCCGCTTTCGTGCCGCGCGCCGTGCCGCAGCGCCGGTTTCGGGCGGTTTTGTCGCCGCTTCGGCCTCCGTCTCTTCCTCGGAAAGCAAGGGCTCGACGTCGACATCCTCGCGCCCGATCAGCCGCAGCAGCGCGACCAGCAGCAGGCCGTGGGTGAGGGCAAGGGCGAAATAGTCGATCAAATGCGGCGTCTTTCGAAATCGCAGCGCGGGCGCGGTTTGCGCTGTCCTTAGGCCATCGCGGTTGACGGCGCGTTAAGCCTGTTGTGCAACAGTATAGCCCGATGACCCGAGTTCTGCATATCCTCGACCACTCGCTGCCGCTGCATTCCGGCTATACCTTCCGCACGCGCGCGATCATGAAAAGCCAGATCGCCGCAGGGATGGAGGTTCGCGGGCTGACCGGTCCGCGCCAGGGCATCGATGCCGCCGCCGCGACGCCGGCGCGCGGCCTGCGCCAGGAAGAGGCCGAAGGGCTGACCTTCTTCCGCGCACCCGCAGCGCCGTCGGGCCCCCCGGGGTTTCGCGAATGGGCCGAGATCGAGGGCTTGCGTCTCGCCATCGAGCAGGCGGCGCAAATCTGGCGGCCCGACGTCCTCCACGCGCATTCGCCCGCGCTGACCGGGATGGCGGGCTTGCGCGCGTCGCACCGGCTCAACCTGCCCTTCGTCTACGAAATCCGCGCTTTCTGGGAAGATGCCGCGGTCGGCAATGGCACCGGGCGCGCCGGATCGCTCAAATACCGGCTGACCCGCGCGCTCGAAAACCGCGTCGTTGCCGGCGCGGATGCGGTGTTCACGATCTGCGAGGGCCTGCGCGAAGACCTGATTGCTCGCGGGCACGAGGCGGGCAAGATCGGGCTCTCGCCCAATGGTGTGGACATGGCAATGTTCGGCGACCCTCCGCCGCGCGACGAGGCGTTGGCCAGGGAGCTGGGCATCGATGGCGGGCCGGTGATCGGCTTCGTCGGCAGTTTCTACGATTACGAAGGGCTCGACGATTTGATCGATGCGTTGCCGCTGCTGCGCACCCGCCATCCGCACGCGCGGCTGCTGCTGGTCGGCGGGGGTCCGATGGACGCGAGCCTGCGCGCGCGCGCCGCTGCCAGCCCCGCCGCCGCTGGCATTATCTTCACCGGCCGGGTGCCGCATTCCGAGGTCGAGAGATATTATTCGCTGATCGACGTGCTCGCCTATCCGCGCAAGCGCAGCCGGTTGACCGATCTGGTCACGCCGCTCAAGCCGCTCGAGGCGATGGCGCAGCAGCGTATCGTTGCAGCGTCAGATGTCGGCGGCCATCGCGAACTGATCGAGGATCGCCGCACCGGGGTATTGTTCCCGCCCGACGATCCGCAGGGCTGCGCCGATGCGCTGGCCGATCTGCTCGATCGCCGCGGCGACTGGGACGCGATGCGCGAGCGGTCTCGTGCGCATGTTGCAGCACATCACGACTGGGCGCATAATATCCATCGTTATCAAGCCGTTTACCAAAGCCTGCTACGGCGCAAATCGGACAGAAACCTCTCGCGCGCCGCCTGATTGCGGGTCGCCGGAGGCACAGAGAGAACCACGCGACCATGAGCGCCAGCCGCACCACCAAACCGCTTAGCGCACATCCGGCCTTCCCGGTGATCGTGGCGCTGTGGTTCGCCGCCCTCTTGGGGCTGGGCACCTTCGTAGTGCCGCCCGCCAATTTCGAAGGTCTGGTGATGGGGACCGGGCTCGACGAATGGCTGCCCGCCGCCGCGCCGCCTCTGGGCGACACCGCGCGACTGGCGATCAGCGCCATTGCCGCGCTGCTCGGCGCGCTGCTGGGGCTGGGAATCGCCGCCCGCATCCGCCGGGTTCAGGACGGATCGCAGGCCCTCAGCGAGGCAGCCGAGCCGGCAACCGATTCGCCTTGGCTTGCGGATGACGACGAGGCGGTGGAGCAGGATTTTTCTGGCAAGGCCTCGACTGACGAGCCAGGCCTCGACGATCCGGCGGAAAGCGAGGCTCCCGGCATGGTCCCGACGCGGCTTGCCGGACGCCACAGCATGAGCGACCGCGACGATCCGCTGCCCGATTATGAGACTGAGGATACCGAGGAGGAAACCGGGCGCATCTTTCAGGCGAGCGAAGTCGACCTAGGCGAGGCTGCCGAAGCGGACACGGTTGCCCCAGAAGAAGCCGAAACCCCTTCCGGCGACGAGGATGACGATCTCCAGCGCTTCGCCGCCGATCGACTGGTCGCCGGCCTGCCGCGCGTCCAGCAGCGCAATTTCGACGACGAGCCGCTCGAGGACTGGTCCCGCCCCGAACCGGTCGCCGAAGAGCGCGATCTCGAAGCCGGATTCGCGGCCACGCCCGAGCCATCGGCCACCGAACCGCAGGAGGTCGAGACTGAAGGTCCCAATTTCGACACGCCCGAGCTGGTCGAGGAGGCTGAATACGAGGAGCTGCCCGCCGAACCCGCCGAAGCGCAGGAATGGGCACCCGCTGCCAGCGACACACCCACCGAGCCGTCCTGGGCCGCAGATGTCGAAAGCGAAGCCGAACCCGAAACCGCGCCCCTCGACTTTGCCGCGTCTTCGCTCTCCGATCTGGTCGCCCGCTTCGATGCCGCACTCGCTGCGCAGCGTTCGCAGTCGCCGTCGGACCAAGCAGACCCTGCAGAAGAGCAACCTCAGCCCGCCTCGGCAGAGCGGTCCGACGATCCGGTGATCGCCTTCCTGCGACGCGAGGCGGATCGCGATCGCGGTGCGCCCGGCGAACCACAGCACGAGCGGCCCGACGACCCGCGTGCCGGGCTGCGCAACGCGCTCGACAAGCTCGACAAGGTCAGCCGCAAGTCCTGAGAAGACCGCGTGTCGGCAAGGCTGTTACGCAAAACTTGCCCCGCACGAAACTTTCCTTCGCCCCTCGCGGTTGCAAAACCGCATTCGCATCGTCATGACGGTGCTTCACGACAATCCGGCAGCGCTGCGACCGGCGCGCCAGCAGTCAGGTCCCCCGGAAGCCCATGCGCTTCCGCCGGGCCGGACGGTGTGAAGGAAGCGAATGACTGTACCGGCCCACCCGCCCACCGGCGGGCTCTACGATCCGCGCAACGAGCACGACGCCTGCGGCGTCGGCATGGTCGCGCATATCCGTGGCGACAAAAGCCATTCGATCGTTACCCGGGCGCTGGAAATTCTCGGCAATCTCGACCATCGCGGCGCGGTCGGCGCCGATCCGCTGCTCGGCGATGGCGCGGGCATCCTGCTCCAGGTCCCCGACCCGCTGTTCCGCAAATGGGCCCAAAGCGAAGGCATCGACCTCCCCGCGCCGGGCGAATACGGCGTCGCGCAATGCTTCCTGCCACGCGAGGGCGAAGCGGCCACCTTCGTGGTCGACCAGCTGGAGAAATTCGTCGTCAAGGAAGGCCAGCGCGTGCTCGGCTGGCGCGATGTGCCGACCACGCTCGACGGGCTGGGCCAGGCGGTGGTCGATTCCATGCCGATCATGCGCCAGTGCATCGTCGGGCGCGGCCGCGATTGCGCCGATCGCGACGCTTTCGAACGCAAGCTGGTGGTGATCCGCAAGCAGACGCTGAACCCGCTCGCCCGGCTGGCCGAGAAGCATGGCATCCCCGGGCTGACCGAAGCCTATATCCCGAGCTTTTCCAGCCGCACCATCGTCTACAAGGGCCTGCTGCTCGCGCATCAGGTCGGCAGTTTTTACGACGACCTGCGCGACCCCGACTGCGTTTCGGCGCTGGGCCTCGTCCACCAGCGCTTCAGCACCAACACCTTCCCCAGCTGGCGGCTGGCGCACCCCTATCGCTTCACCGCGCACAATGGCGAAATCAACACCGTGCGCGGCAACGTCAACTGGATGAACGCGCGCCGCCGCACCATGGAAAGCGAGCTGCTCGGGGTCGATCTCGACAAGATGTGGCCGCTGATCCCGCACGGCCAGTCGGACACCGCCTGCCTCGACAACGCGCTCGAACTGCTGCTGGTGGGCGGCTACAGCCTCGCACATGCAATGATGATGCTGATGCCCGAAGCCTGGGCCGGCAATGCGCTGATGGATCCCGCGCGCCGCGCCTTCTACGAATACCACGCCGCGCTGATGGAGCCTTGGGACGGACCTGCCGCAGTCTGCTTCACCGACGGGCGCCAGATCGGCGCGACGCTCGACCGCAACGGGCTGCGCCCCGCACGCTATTGCGTGACGAAGGACGATCACGTCATCCTTGCCAGCGAAAGCGGCGTGCTGCCCATCGACGAGGCGGACATCGTGCGCAAATGGCGGTTGCAGCCGGGCAAGATGCTGCTGATCGATCTGGAGGAAGGCCGCATCATCGAGGACGCCGAGCTCAAGGCCGAGCTGGCCGCGGCGCATCCTTACGAGAAATGGCTCGAACAGGCGCAGTTCAAGCTCGAGGATATCGAGCATATCGCACCCGAGCTGTCGGAAATCCCGACCGCGACGACCACGCTGCTCGATCGCCAGCAGGCCTTCGGCTACACGCAGGAGGACCTGACGCGGTTCCTCGAGCCGATGGCGGAATCGGGCCAGGACCCGATCGGTTCGATGGGCACCGATACGCCGATCGCGGTGCTGAGCGATCGCCCGCGGCTGCTCTACGACTATTTCAAGCAGAACTTCGCGCAAGTCACCAACCCGCCGATCGACCCGATCCGCGAGGAGCTGGTGATGAGTCTGCTGTCGATGATCGGCCCCAGGCCCAACCTGCTCGGCCGCGATGCCGGGCTGCACAAGCGGCTCGAGGTCAGCCAGCCCATCCTCACCAATGACGATCTCGCCAAGATTCGCTCGGTCGAGGCGGCGCTCGACGGGGCATTCCGCACCGCGACGATCGACTGCACCTGGGATGCCGCTTCGGGCGCCGAGGGGCTGGCGATGGCGATCAAGGAAATGTGCTGGGCCGCGACCGAGGCGGTGCTGCAGGACCACAACATCCTGATCCTGTCGGATCGCCTGCAGGGCCCCGACCGCATCCCGATGCCCGCGCTGCTCGCCACCGCGGCGGTGCACCACCAGCTCACCCGCCAGGGGCTCCGGATGCAGACCGGGCTGGTGGTCGAGACCGGCGAAGCGCGCGAGGTGCACCATTTCTGCGCTCTGGCGGGCTATGGCGCCGAAGCGATCAACCCCTATCTCGCTTTCGAGACGCTGGAGAGCCTGCGCGCCGACCACCTGCCCGAATTCGCACCCGAGAAGGTGCGCGACAACTACGTCAAGGCGGCGGGCAAGGGCATCCTCAAGGTCATGTCCAAGATGGGGATCTCGACCTACCAATCCTATTGCGGGGCGCAGATCTTCGACGCGGTCGGGCTGTCGAGCGCATTCGTCGAGGCCTATTTCACCGGCACCTCGACCACGATCGAGGGCGTCGGGCTCGAACAGGTCGCCGAGGAAGCGGTGCGCCGCCACGCGATGGCCTATGGCGATGCGCCGATCTACCGCACCATGCTCGACCCCGGCGGCATCTACCAATACCGCCTGCGCGGCGAGGACCATGCCTGGACACCCGAGACCGTCGCCAACCTCCAGCACGCGGTGCGCGGGGCAAAGCCCGACAATTACGCCGCTTTCGCCAAGGCGATCAACGAGCAGTCCGAGCGGTTGCTGACGATCCGCGGGTTGATGGAATTGCACACGCTCGACCAGCCGATTCCGCTCGACGAGGTCGAACCCGCCGCCGAGATCGTCAAGCGCTTCAGCACCGGGGCGATGAGCTATGGCTCGATCAGCCGCGAGGCGCACACCACGCTGGCGATCGCGATGAACCGCATCGGCGCGCGCTCGAACACCGGCGAAGGCGGCGAGGAGCCCGACCGCTTCGTCCCCATGGCCAATGGCGATTCGATGCGCAGCCGGATCAAGCAGGTCGCCAGCGGGCGGTTCGGGGTGACCACCGAATATCTGGTCAATTCGGACGATATCCAGATCAAGATGGCGCAGGGTGCCAAGCCCGGCGAGGGCGGACAGCTGCCCGGCCACAAGGTCGACAAGACCATCGGCAAGGTGCGCCATTCGACCCCCGGCGTGGGGCTGATCTCGCCGCCGCCGCATCACGACATCTATTCGATCGAGGATCTGGCGCAGCTGATCCACGATCTCAAGAACGTCCAGCCCGAGGCGCGTATTTCGGTCAAGCTGGTGAGCGAGGTCGGGGTCGGCACGGTCGCGGCGGGCGTCTCCAAGTGCAAGGCCGACCATGTCACCATCTCGGGCTACGAGGGCGGCACCGGCGCGAGCCCGCTGACCAGCCTGACGCATGCCGGCAGCCCGTGGGAGATCGGCCTCGCCGAGACCCAGCAGACGCTGCTGCTCAACGATTTGCGCAGCCGCATCGCGGTGCAGGTCGACGGGGGCTTGCGCACCGGGCGCGATGTCGCGATCGGCGCGCTGCTGGGCGCGGACGAATTCGGCTTCGCCACCGCCCCGCTGATCGCGGCGGGCTGCATCATGATGCGCAAATGCCATCTCAACACCTGCCCGGTGGGGGTCGCCACACAGGACCCCGTGCTGCGCAAGCGCTTCACCGGCACCCCCGAGCACGTCATCAACTACTTCTTCTTCGTCGCCGAGGAATTGCGCGCAATCATGGCCGAGATGGGCTTCCGCCGCGTCGAGGACATGATCGGCCGGGTCGACCTGATCGACACCCACCGCGTCGCGCGCCACTGGAAGGCCAAGGGTGTCGATCTATCGCGGCTGCTCGCTTCGGTCGAACGCGTTCCCGATGCGCCGCTGCGCCAGACCGGCACGCAGGACCACGGCCTCGGCGCGGCGATGGATCGCGAGCTGATCGCGGCCTGCCAGCCGGCGATCGTTGACGGCGAGCCGGTGGTGCTCGAACGCACGGTGCGCAACGTCAACCGCAGCGTCGGGGCGATGCTTTCGGGCCGGATTGCCGAGGCGCATGGCCATCGCGGGCTGGCGCCCGACGCCATCCGGATCACCCTCACCGGGGTCGCGGGGCAGAGCTTCGGCGCCTGGCTGGCGCATGGCGTCACGCTCGAACTGACCGGCGATGCCAACGACTATGTCGGGAAGGGGCTCTCGGGCGGACGCATCGTCGTCAAGCCGCCGCAGCACGTCGCGCGCGACGCAAGCGACAACATCATCGTCGGCAACACCGTGCTCTATGGCGCGATCGCGGGCGAAGCCTTCTTCGCCGGGGTCGCGGGCGAGCGCTTCGCGGTGCGCAATTCGGGCGCGGTCGCGGTGGTCGAGGGCACCGGCGATCATGCCTGCGAATATATGACCGGCGGCGTGGTCTGCGTGCTCGGTCCGACGGGGCGCAATTTCGCCGCGGGGATGAGCGGGGGCGTGGCCTATGTCTACGACCCCGACGAGAGCTTCGCAGCGCTGTGCAACCAGGCGCAGGTCGATATCCGCGCCATCGAGCCGGGCGCGGGCCGCGGCGCGGAAAACAGCTGGGGCGAGCCGCAGCAGCGCGCGCGCTCGGTCGAGGACTCAGGCATGGGCGACCCGCTCTATCACGACGCCGCGCGGCTTCGGGTGCTGGTCGAGCGGCACCAGCTCCACACCGGCTCGGCCCGCGCCGAGGCGCTGCTGGCGGATTGGGACAATTCGCTGCGGCAGTTCAAGAAGGTGATGCCACGCGACTACGAGACCGCGCTGCAGGCGCTCGAGGCCGAGCGCGAGGAAGCGGCGATGGAGGCGGCGGAATGATAATTTCGAACTTCATCCACCCTGCCGTCGTCATCGGGAGCGAAGCGAAGCAATCCATAGACCGGACCATGGATTGCCGCGCCGCCTGTCGGCGGCTTGCAATGACAAGCCAATTCTATTCGTCCGGGAGCAACTGATGGGCAAGCAGACCGGTTTCCTCGAATACGCGCGGCGCGACCGCGACTATCTCGATCCCACCGAGCGGGTGAAGAACTACGACGAGTTCGCAGTCCCGATGGGCGAGGCGGAGCTGCGCGAGCAGGCCGCGCGCTGCATGGATTGCGGCATTCCCTTTTGCCACACCGGCTGCCCGGTCAACAACATCATCCCCGACTGGAACAACCTCGTTTACGAGGACGACTGGCGCAACGCGCTCGACCTGCTCCACTCGACCAACAATTTCCCCGAGTTCACCGGAAGGGTCTGCCCCGCACCCTGCGAGGCGGCCTGCACGCTCAACATCGTCGATGCTCCGGTGACGATCAAATCGATCGAATGCGCCATTGTCGATCGCGGATGGGCCGAGGGCTGGATCACGCCGCAACTGCCCGAGCGGCAGACGGGCAAGTCGGTGGCGGTGATCGGCAGCGGTCCCGCCGGGCTCGCTTGTGCGCAGCAACTCGCCCGCGCCGGCCATGCGGTGACGGTGTTCGAGAAGAGCGACCGGATCGGCGGGTTGCTGCGTTACGGCATCCCCGATTTCAAGATGGGCAAGCAGCACATCAATCGCCGCGCGGTGCAGATGGAGGCCGAGGGCGTCCATTTCCGCATCGGGGCCGAAGTCGGGGTCGAGGTCAGCTTCAAGGCGCTGCAGGACAATTTCGACGCGGTGGTGCTGGCGGGCGGCGCGGAAGAACCGCGGCAATTGCAGATCCCCGGCGCCGAATTGCCCGGCGTGCGGCTGGCAATGGAATTCCTCACCCAGCAGAACAAGCGCAACGCCGGCGACGACGAATTGCGCGCCGCACCGCGCGGGACGCTGTCCGCCAAGGGCAAGCATGTCGTGGTGATCGGCGGCGGCGACACCGGCTCGGACTGCGTCGGCACCTCCAACCGCCAGGGCGCGGCCAGCGTCACCCAGCTCGAGATCATGCCGCAGCCGCCCGAGCACGAGGACAAGGCGCTGACCTGGCCCGACTGGCCGCTCAAGATGCGTACCTCCTCGAGCCACGAGGAAGGCGCTGAGCGCGACTGGGGCGTGCTGACCAAGCGCGTGGTGGCCGAAAACGGCAGCGTTTCGGGGCTCGAATGCGTCCGCATCCAATGGGACGGCGGCAAGTTTGCCGAAGTGCCGGGCAGCACCTTCACCCTGCCCGCCGACCTGATCCTGCTGGCGATGGGCTTCACCGGGCCCAAAAGGCGCGGGCTGCTCGACCGGGCGGGCGTGACGCTCGACGAGCGCGGCGCAGTCGCGGCCGATACCGACAGCTACGCCACCAGCGAGGCCGGCGTCTATTCCTGCGGCGACATGCGCCGCGGGCAGAGCCTTGTGGTCTGGGCGATCCGCGAAGGCCGCCAGTGCGCGCGCGCGGTCGACGAGGCGCTGATGGGGGCGAGCGAGCTGCCGCGCTGATAACATAGCTCCGGAATGAGCCTGATGCCTTGCCAATCGGCGGAGGTCGGCTAGATTCGCGGCGACGGAATGGGGGCGATCAAAGCTCTGGTCCGTCTTGTGGGGGGACGCAATGCGACTTTGGATGTGCGCGCTGGCCGCTGTCGGCCTGGCGCTTGGCGGGCCGTGCGAAGAAGCCGCACACGCGGCCGGGCAAGGACAGGCGGCCTCCGACCCGGTTGCCGGTGAAGCGGCCGTCGCCGGGACCGATCCAGCACCCGCTCCGCCGCCGCCCCTCGACCCGCCAGCGCCTGCCGATCCCGCCAGCATCAAACTGGTCGCAACGCAGTTCCTCGACACGCCGCTGTCGGGCGATTCGCCCAGCGATGTCGAATACGGCCTCAAGCTCGATGCCTATATCGGTCTAACGGGCAGCCTGTTCGGGCTCGACGATTCCTTTGCGCTGCACATCCATCCCGAGATGCGGTTGGGCAATTCCAGCAATGGCGAGATCGGGCTGCTGCCAACCAACAGCGCGCTGTTCTATCCCGCCAGCGAGGGCGAACAGTTCGACCTCTCGGCCAACCTTGCCAAGACATGGCGCAGCGGCACCTCGCTGACCGTGGGCAAGGTCAATGTCTTCGACCTTTCGGCGCAATTGCCGATCACCGGCGGCGGCGGGATCGAGGGCTTTCAGAACCTCGCATTCGCGCTCCCGCCCAGCGCCATCGTCCCCGGCTCGCTGGTCGGGGCGCTGCTCAACGTGCCGACCAGCAAGGCGCTGTTCCGGCTGTGGGTGTTCGACCCCAATCTCGCCTCGCGCCGCAGCGGCATTCCGACGCTGTTCGAGGACGGGGTCGGCGCGCTGGCTTCGGTCACCGTTCCCGCGACGATCGGCGGCAAGCAGGGCTATTACGCGCTCAAGCTCGCCGCCAGCACCCGGCGGGGAATAAGCAGCCGCGCCCTGCCGCCAGTGCTGATCCCCGCGCCCGGCTCGGGTTTCGGCGAGAGCCGGGGCGAATTCGCCGCCATTCTCGCAGCCAGCCAATACATCGCCGGGGGTCCGCGCGACCCGGCGGGCGGGATCGGAATCTTCGGCCAGGTCTATCTCTCGGCGGGCGATCCGACCTTTCTCGATGTCAGCGCGCAGGCCGGGATTTCGGGCAATCCGCCGGGCCGCCCGCAGGACCGCTTCGGGCTGGGCTGGTTCCGCTATTCGCTGACCGACTCTCTGGTCGACGCGCTGGCCACGCGCGTCCCGCTGGAAGACGAGGAAGGCGTGGAAGCCTTCTACACGCTGGGCATCGACGAGACTTTCCGGCTCACCGCCAATCTCCAGCTGATCGACAGCGCGATCGCCCCGCGCGACACGGCGCTGCTGGCGGGGCTGCGGCTGGTGACGGTGTTCTAGCTCAGGCTTCTTGAGGCAGGCGCCAGTCGATGACCCCGCGCCCGGCTGCTTCCAGAAAAGCGTTCGCCTTGCTGAAAGGCTGCGAGCCGAAGAAGCCACGATGCGCCGACAGCGGGCTGGGGTGCGGGCTGCGCAGCACCAGATGGCGGCCATCCGCGAGTCCCGGCAGCCGGGTGGCCTTCTTCTGCGCATGCGCGCCCCATAGTACGAAGACGCATCGGTTTTCGCCTTCTGCCACCGCGGCCACCACCGCATCGGTCACCGCGTCCCAGCCGTGCCCGGCATGGCTCCCCGCCAGCCCCGCCTCGACTGTCAGCGTGGTGTTGAGCAGCAGCACCCCGCGCTTCGCCCATGGCGTCAGATCGCCATGCGACGGGATCTCCAGACCGAGATCCGAGTGCAATTCCTTGTAGATGTTCGCGAGGCTGGGCGGCACGCGCACGCCCCGGGGCACCGAGAAGCTCAGCCCCATCGCCTGCCCCGGCCCATGATAGGGGTCCTGCCCCAATATCACGACCTTCACCGCCTCGCGCGGAGTCAGTTCGAGCGCGCGCAACCGGCTGCCGCGCGGGGGGTAGATCGCCTTGCCCGCCGCCTCCTCGGCGCGCAGCCAGCCGCCCAGCCGCCGCGACTCCTCGCTGGCCAGCACCGGTTCGAGCACATCGCGCCAGCTTTCGGGGAGCCGGCTTTCGGGCGGATGGTCCTCGTTCATCCAGACCACGCTAGGCGGACCGATCTCCGCTCGCCAGCAGGTCTTTCCACCAATCCCCAATGCGCCTAAGGCCCATCGCCATATGACTGTACATTTCCACGAAGAAGACCTCCCCGAAGGCGTGCTCGGCGATGGCGCGATCGCCATCGACACCGAGACCATGGGCCTCGTCACCCCGCGCGACCGGCTGTGCCTCGTCCAGATCAGCGATGGCGGCAAGGACGAGCATCTGGTCCGCTTCGGACCCGACAGCACTTACGACGCGCCCAATCTCAAGGCGATTCTGAGCGATCCGAACCGGGTGAAGCTCTATCACTTCGCGCGCTTCGATCTCGCCGCGATCGAGCATTACCTCGGCGTGATGGCCGCGCCGGTGTTCTGCACCAAGATCGCCAGCAAGCTGGTGCGCACCTACACCGACCGCCACGGGCTCAAGAATCTCGTCGAGGAATTGCTGGGCGAGAACCTCTCCAAGCATCAGCAGAGCTCGGACTGGGGCGGCCCGGTATTGAGCGAGGCGCAGCGCGATTACGCCGCTTCCGATGTGCGCTATCTGCACCGCTTGCGCGAGGAGCTGGAAAAGCGGCTTGAGCGCGAAGGACGCAGCGACATGGCGCAGGCCTGTTTCGACTTCCTGCCCACCCGCGCTCGGCTCGATATCGCCGGCTGGCCCGAACACGATATCTTCAGCCACGCCTGAGGTCGCAGCGCATGGTCTCCACTCCCCGACCCGAGAAGCGCAGGGAAACCCAACGGGCGGTGCAGCTGCGGAGCAAGCGCCAGCATTTCGCCGCGCCGGGCGGATCGCACGACAAGCTCGTCGGCTTCCTCGCCCGCGCGCTGCCGCTGGGCGTCGGCGTGGTCGCGGCGCTGATGGTGATCACCCCGCTCAGCCCGCGTGGCGAGGTCAGCTTCCTGCTCGATCGCAACAAGGTGGCGGTGATCGACGAGCGGCTGCGCGTCGACAACGCCATGTATCGCGGACAGGACGATCGCAGCCGCCCATTCTCGCTGACCGCGGGCGAGGCGGTGCAGAAATCCAGCCTCGAAGGGGTTGTGCGGATGACCGACTTGGAAGCCCGTATCCTCCTGCCCGAAGGCCCTGCACGGATCGATGCGAGCGGCGGCGCCTATGATATCGATGCCGAGACGATGATCGTGCCCGGAGCGATGCGGATGACCGCAGCGGATGGCTATCGCATGCTGCTGCGCGATGTCCGCATCGATCTCGACACCCAGCGCGCGGTCGGGAACGACGGCGTCTCGGGCGCCATCCCGGCCGGCACATTTTCCGCCAATCGTCTCGAAGTCGACCTCGCGGCGCGGACCGTCGCGCTGGTCGGCAATGCCCGCCTGCGCATGGTGCCGGGCCTGTTGAGGATGCCGTGATGACCAACCTTCTTGCCACCTCGCGCCGCTGGCTGATCGGCGGTTTCGCCGCCACGCTGGCACTGATGGCGGGGATCCAGCTCAACGCGCAGGCGATCGCCGGGCACAATTCCAACGCGCCGGTGAATTACGCCGCCGACCGGATCGAGCTGCAGGACCGGCAGAACCGCGTGGTGCTGTCGGGCAATGTGGTGATCGACCAGGCCGGCCTGCGGCTGACCGCGGCGCGGACGCTGGTCAATTACAGCGATGCCGGCAGCCTGCGCATCCAGCGGATCATGGCGACCGGCGGGGTCAATGTGCGGCGCGGCAACGAGACCGCCTCGGGGAACAACGCGGTCTATGATTTCAATCGCCGGATCATCACGCTGTCGGGCGATGTCCGGTTGCGGCGCGGGAGCGACACGCTCAACGGCGGGCGGCTGGTGATCGATCTGGTCAGCGGCGTATCGAGCGTCGACGGCAGCGCCAGCGGCTCGTCGGGCGTGGCGGGCGAAACCACGACCAGCGATGGCGGGCGGGTGAGCGGGACCTTCTCGGTTCCCGAAAACTAAACGGCGCGGGTCAGCGGCGTGCCGGTCGGCGCGCCATCCCGGTCAGCGCCTGTGCGAGCAGCAGATGCGCCGCCTGGCTGTTGGCGAGCAGTTCGCGGTGCAGTTCTACCAGCCGCGACGTCAACCGATCGAGCCGCGGCCCGCGCCAATAGGCGTATTGGTTGCGGATCTCGCGTTCCTCGCGAAAGAAGATGCCCAGCTGCGCCTTCTCGCCCTTGCCCAGATCGTCGAAGGAACCGCGCGGGCCCAGCCGCGCCGCGATCCGCGCCAGCTGCGCCGCGCGCCGCTCGAAGGCGAGCAACAGCCCGACCGGGTTGAGCGCCATCTCGCGCATCCGCACCATCTCGGCGGCGAGCTTGGGCTGGTCGCCCGAGAGCACCGCATTGACCAGCGACATGAAGCCGTCCTCGTCGCTCACCGCGCCGATCGCGTCGAGCGCGGCGGCATCGACCTGCCTGGGCGATTGCGGGGTGGCGTCGAGGTAGAGCGCCAGCTTGTCGATCTCGGACTGCGCCAGCCGGACGTCGAGATTGGCGGCGCGCGCGATACGTTCGGCCAGCCCGCCGCTGAACTGCACGCCCGCGCCATCGCCCATCGCCCGCACCGCATGGGTCACCGAGGCAAGATCGGGCGGGTAGAACATCGTCACCAGCGCATCCTTACGCTTTTCGAGCAGCTTGGCGGTGCGCGACTTGTCGGTCGCGGCGGTTGCGACCACCAGCACCGGGCAGGCCTGCCCCGCCCCCATGTCGCTGGTTTCGAGTAGCGTCCGCAGCGCGTCATGCGCCTCGTCGCCATTGGCGCGCACCAGGATATGACGGCTATCGCCGAACAGCGAGGAGGAGCGCGCTTCGTCGCCCAGCTTGGCGGGATCGGAGCGCAGCTCGCCGCCCGACAGCTCGACCCGTTCGCCCGGATCGGGGAGCAGGCTCACCAGTTCGCGCGCTGCTGCCGAGGCGCCCGCCTCGTCGGGGCCGCAGAAGAAGAAGATCGACACCGTGCCCAGCGCCCCACGCGCCTTGGTAGCGAAATCGCGCTGCGTCGCCTTCACTGGGCTGCCCTCACTGGGGCGCCCGATTCTCGTCGCGCAGGGTGAGCGCGATGCGCGTTACCATCCGGTCGGCCACCTCGCGCGCGAGGTTTTCCAGCGCCGTCTGCTCGGCGGCGATGGTCGCATATTCGCTCGATACGACGTCGATACCCGCATCGGAGCCCGCGGTGGCATCGAGCAGGATCGAGCCGGTGGTGCTGTCTATCAGCTGGTAGCGCGCGCGCAGCGTCCGTCGCTCGCGGCCGATGGTGTCGTCGCCCAGCACGCCGAGCCCCTCGAGCCGGTCGTCGAGCCTGACATCGAGCCGGTAGCGCGGCGTGGCTTCGCCCGCGGCGCCCAGCCGGTCGACCAGTGCGTTGCGTACCAGCCAGCCCGCACGCCCGGAAATCGCCGGCACCTCGACCGCGGCCAGACCCTGCGCCACCGCACCGCTGCCGCCACCGGCATACATCGGCTGCAATCCGCAGCCGGGCAGCGCCAGAGCGATTACAAGGGCGGGGAGAAGGGTGGCGATCCGGCGCATCAGGTGACGATATTGACCAAACGGTCGGGCACGACAATCACTTTGCGGATCGTGGCACCGTCGATCGAGCGCTGGACCTTCTCGCTTGCCAGCGCCAGCGCTTCGAGATCCTCCTTGGAGGCCCCCTTGGGCGCGCTCAGCGTGTCGCGCAATTTGCCCATGTGCTGGATGGCGATGGTGACCTCGTCCTCGACCAGCAGCGCGGGGTCGACATCGGGCCAGCTCGCATCGGCGGCCAGCCCGTCCTGCCCGAGGCTTTGCCAGGCTTCTTCCGCCAGATGCGGCATCATCGGCGCGACCAGCCGCACCAGCGTGAGAATCGCGCGCGAGCGGCTGGGCGAGGGCACGGCCTTCTCGACCGCGGCGGTCAGTTCGTAGATCCGCGCGACCGCCTTGTTGAAGCCGAGCGCCTCGATGTCGGTAGCGATCGCGGCGACGGTCTGGTGGGTCTTGCGGTCGAGCGGTTTGTCCTCGCCGCCCTCGGCACTGGCATCATATTGCCCGAACAGGCGCCACAGCCGGTGGACGAAGCGCGCGCAGCCCTCCATCCCGGCGTCCGACCACGGCAGGTCGCGCTCGGGCGGGCTGTCCGACAGCATGAACCAGCGCACCGCATCCGCGCCGTGGCGCTCGACGATGGTGTCGGGGTCGACGACGTTCTTCTTCGACTTCGACATCTTGATCACGCGGCCGATCTCGACCGGGAAGCCGTCAGCCTTCAGCACCGCGCGGTCCGAACTGCGCTCGACCTCCTCGGGGCTGAAGAAGCTCTGCCGCCCGTCCGCTGGGTCGCGCCGGGCGTAGGTCTCGTGCGTCACCATGCCTTGCGTGAACAGCGAGGCGAAGGGTTCGGCGACCTCGAGCCGGCCCATGCGCCGGAGCGCGCGGGTCCAGAAGCGCGCGTAGAGCAGATGCAGGATCGCGTGTTCGACCCCGCCGATATATTGCTCCACCGGCAGCCATTTGGCGACCTCTTCCGGGTCGAAGGGCCGATCGGCGGGCTGGCTGGCGAAGCGCAGGAAATACCAGCTCGAATTGACGAAGGTGTCGAGCGTATCGGTCTCTCGCTCGGCCTGGCCGCCGCATTGCGGGCAGTCGACGCGCTTCCAGGTCTCGTGGCGCTGGAGCGGGTTGCCCGGGGTCTTGAAGTCGACATCCTCGGGAAGCCTGATCGGCAGGCTGTCCTTGGGCGCGGGGACCACGCCGCAGGCCGGGCAATGGATGAAGGGGATCGGCGTCCCCCAATAACGCTGGCGGCTGACGCCCCAGTCGCGCAACCGCCAGACGGTCTTGCCCGCGCCCCAGCCTTCGCTCTGGGCGCGGCGGATGACCTCGGCCTTGCCCTCGTCCACATTCATCCCGTCGAGGAAGCGCGAATTGACCAGCACACCCTCGCCCGCGAGCGCGCCATTGCCGAAAGGCTCGCTCGCCTGATCGATGCTGTCGGCGACGACGCGCGGGATCGGCAGGCCGTATTTGGTCGCGAATTCGAAATCGCGCTGGTCGTGGCCGGGCACCGCCATGACCGCGCCGGTTCCGTAATCCATCAGCACGAAATTGGCGATGTAGACCGGCAGCGCCTCGCCGGTGAAGGGGTGGCGCGCGGTCACCCCGGTGTCGAAGCCCAGCTTCTCGGCGGTTTCGAGCTCGGCGGCGGTGGTCCCGCCGCGCTTGCACAGCGCGATGAATTCTTGCGCCGCCACATTGTCCTTCGCTGCAGCCTGCGCGACCGGATGATCCGCCGCGACCGCGACGAAGCTCGCGCCGAAGATGGTGTCGGGCCGGGTGGTGTAGACCGCCAGCTGCTCGCCGGTCGACAGTTCGAAGGAGAACTCCAGCCCCTGCGACCGGCCGATCCAGTTCTCCTGCATCAACCGCACCTTGTCGGGCCAGCGCTCCAGCTCGCCCAGCCCTTCGAGCAGTTCCTCGGCGAAATCGGTGATCTTCAAGAACCATTGCGACAGCTTGCGCTTCTCGACCTCGGCGCCCGAGCGCCAGCCCTTGCCGTCGATCACCTGCTCGTTGGCGAGCACGGTCTGGTCGACCGGATCCCAATTGACCTCGCTCTCCTTGCGATAGACGAGCCCCGCCTCGTAGAGATCGAGAAACAGCGCCTGTTCGTGGCCGTAATATTCGGGCTCGCAGGTCGCCAGCTCTCGGCTCCAGTCGAGCGCAAAGCCGAGCCGCTTCAACTGCGCCTTCATGTGCTCGATATTGGCGCGGGTCCACTGGCCGGGATGGACGCCCTTTTCCATCGCCGCGTTCTCGGCGGGCATGCCGAAGGCGTCCCAGCCCATCGGATGCAGCACCTCGTGGCCGCGCATCCGCTTGTAGCGCGCCAGCACGTCGCCCATGGTGTAATTGCGGACATGGCCGATGTGGATGCGCCCCGAGGGATAGGGGAACATCTCGAGGACGTAGCTCTTGGGCTTGGTCGAGCCGCTGTCGGCGCGGAAGGTCCGGGCTTCGTCCCATGCACGCTGCCAGCGTCCGTCGGCCTGCGACGGATCGAAATTGCTCTCGGCCATGGGCGCCCCTGTTTTGTCTTGCTGCGGCTGTTTAGCGCCGGCTTGGTTATCTCACGCGTGTTGTCGCGGGTTCGCGATCAGCCGGCGATCGCCTCGCGGCGCAATTCGCGCGCCTTGGTGAGGATGATGTCTTCCAGCTTCTGCACCGTGGCGGCCTGAACCGGCGCCTCGACCCAGCCACCGCCCTGCGCGACCTGGCGACTCGCGGCGACTCGCAGCGCGTCGGCGCGCAAATCGGTGTCGAGCACCGAGACGGTCAGCTTGACCCGTTCGCCCGGATTGGCCGGGTTGGTGTACCAGTCGGTGACGATGACCCCGCCGGCGCTGTCGGCCTGGAGCAGCGGCGCGAAGCTCACCGCGTCGAGCGCGGCGCGCCAGAGATAGGAATTGACGCCGATGGTGCTGACCTGCGCCGCGGCGAGATCGGCCCTCGGGCGCTCGTTCCCGCCACAGGCCGCCAGCGTGGCCACCGCGGCGAAGGCCGTGGCGATGCGGAAGGCGGAGCGGCGGCTTGCGGGATGAAGAGTCATGCTAATCCTTGGTCTGTCTTATGGCGTCCTATAGCCGCCCCGGCGCGACGGGCAAGGGATGGCGCACTTCGTCGCGACGGGCCGATTAGCCGTGCGGCCGCTGAATAGCCGCTGAATCCCGCTTTGCTGGCAGCGGGCTTGCTTCCGCGGCGGACCCGCTTTGTGTGGAGCCACGGCAACAGTGCGCGGATTTGTGCCTGTCGTGCTGTGGAAAAGCTGGCCCTGCTTTTGTCATCTTCCTATCAACGTGGTTGGAAGAGAGACTCGCCAAGGGCTGCCTTCAGGAACCGTTCACGGCCTGAATGGTCAATAGCGGGTCGAGAGACGGACGGATTTTTCGTCGCATTAGACTTACAGGGGCGCGAAGAGCATGAAACGCAGCACTGCTATTGGCGCAAAGGCGCGGCTCACCGCCGCCTTGCTCGCCGGTGCCGGTGTGGCGCTTGCGCTTCCATCCGCCGGTTCCGCCGTCGTGGGCGAATCGCTCGCCGCGAGCGAATCGGGTGCCGATCTCGAATTCATGCCCTTTACCCCCGCCGGGATGGACGCTTCGCTCATGAGCGAACTCGCTTCCTCGGTCGGTATCGATGCGCTGCGCTTCACCCCCGCAGCCAAGCCCGGGCGGCGTGATCGCACACTGACCGTCGCGGTTCGCGTCGACCAGGCGACTGCGCGTGCGATTTCGGTGCGCAACACCATCGAGGGCGCGACCGAGCCGGGTCGCAGTGCACCTCTGCTCGCGCTCGCGCCGACGCGCTACGACCTGGGCATTGCGCGCGGCTATCAGGGTTTCACCCAGCCGGCGCCCAAGCCTGCCGCCGGGCTTTCGGGTGTGCGCGATATCGCCATGCCCGATCTGGCCGAATTCCGCCCCTCGCAGCCGCAGGGCAAGCCCAGCCGCTTCCAGCCGCGTATCGCGGTCGAGCAGGACGGCTCGCCCGGTCGCGCGCTGCGCCCGCTCGAATCGCTGGGCGAACAGAGCGTCGATGTCGGCGGCTCCTACCGCGTGACGCGCAATCTCGATGTCACCGCCGGCGTCCGGCTGTCGCAGGAGCGTGATCGCCTCGCGCCGCTCACCGACGGGCTCGAGGACAATCAGGCCGTCTATGTCGGAACCCAGTTCCGCTTCTGATCCGGGTCGCCGCACAATTCGCCACGCACAATTCGCCACGAAGACCCCGCTTTTGCGGGGTTTTTCTTTGTCCCGTCCCCGCATTGGCCTAGAGCTTGACGCTAGGGAATAGCGCGAGGGAGGATGACGATGGCAAGAGTGGCAGTGGTGACCGGCGGGACCCGTGGGATCGGGCGCGCGGTATGCGAAATGTTGCAGTCCGATGGCTTCAACGTGGTCGCCAATTACGCGGGCAATGCCGAGGCGGCGCGCGCCTTCAGCGAGCAGACCGGCATCCCCGCTTATTGCTTCGATGTCGGCGATCACCACGCGGCCACCGCAGCCTGCGCGCAGATCGCCGAGGAGGTCGGCCCGATCGAAGTGGTGGTCAACAACGCCGGGATCACCCGCGACGGCACGCTGCTCAAGATGAGCTACGAGGACTGGAACGACGTGATGCGCGTCAATCTGGGGGGCTGCTTCACGATGGCCAAAGCCTGCTTCCCTGGGATGAAGGAGCGCGGCTGGGGGCGGATCGTCAACATCGGCTCGATCAACGGCCAGGCGGGGCAATACGGCCAGGTCAATTACGCCGCCGCCAAGAGCGGGATCCACGGCTTCACCAAGGCACTGGCGCAGGAAGGCGCGCGCTTCAATGTCACCGTCAACGCGATCGCGCCGGGCTATATCGACACCGACATGGTCGCCGCGGTGCCCGAGCCGGTGCTGGAGAAGATCGTCGCGAAAATCCCGGTCGGGCGGCTCGGCCAGGCCAACGAAATCGCCCGCGGGGTGAGCTTCCTGTGCAGCGAGGACGCCGGCTTCGTCACCGGCTCGACCATGAGCATCAACGGCGGGCAGCATATGTATTGAAACCTGGCGCGGAGTACGGACATGAAGAAGATGCTGGTTGCGCTGCTCGTGCTGATCGCCACTCCGGCACAGGCCGACATCGTCCGCGACCGGATTTATGCGCCGGTTTCTCTTGCCGACACTGAGGTCGAATTCGCGGGCGATGCGCCACTGGCGTTGCAGGCTGTGACCTCGGACGGTCTCGTGCTGGAGGGCTACTACTGGGCTCCAGAAGCGGGAAACCGGCGACTGGTCATCGTTTTCCATGGCCGTGACTATAACCAGCTGGTGATGGCACGAAGGGCCGAAGCGCTGCATCAAGGAGGCAATGGAGTTCTGATCGCATCCTACCGGGGATATGGCGACAACCCCGGGCGACCATCGGAAAAGGGGCTGATGATGGATGGCGAGGCGTGGTTCGCCAAGGCTGGTGAGCTCAATCCAGATGGCGATACCTACCTGTTCGGATTCTCTTTGGGGGCGGCGATCGCTCTCGAACTGGCGGCACGGCACGAGGTTGCCGGTGTAGCGACGCTCGGTGCCTTCGCTCGGCTGTCGGATCAGGTCCCCGCAATCGCGCGCCCGTTCCTGCCCGATCGCTACGACAACATCGATGCCATTTCTCGAGTTACGGAACCGGTGGTGCTACTGCACGGCTCCGAGGACGATATCGTCGATCCCAAAGCGGCCATCAGCCTCGAGGCTGCGGGTGGCCCCAATGTACGCCGGGTCAACCTCAAGGGTGGAAAACACTTCGTCCCGATATCCAGTTTCGGGGCAAGGCTGTGGGAGCTGTGGGCACTGCTCGAAGCGGAACAGGAAGCGCGCTGACCACCGGCCTGTCCTTCCCTTGGAAGGGGCCCTGGGTCGATACCACGGGGTGACGCCGGGCAGCCCCCGGTTTAGGACCATTCGATGACCGAAACCCGCATCGAGACCGACGCCTTTGGCGAAATCGCCGTCCCCGCCGAGCGCCTGTGGGGCGCGCAGACGCAGCGCAGCCTCGAGAACTTCCGCATCGGCGACGAGCGCATCCCGCTGCCGATGGTCCACGCGCTGGGGACGATCAAGGCTGCTGCGGCGCGGGTCAACGCGGCGCAGGGGCTGCTGGATAGCACGCTCGCCGAGGCTATCGCCGCCGCCGCCGGGGAGGTCGCGCGCGGCGAGCTCGACGATCATTTCCCGCTGGTGGTGTGGCAGACCGGCTCGGGCACGCAGAGCAATATGAACGCCAACGAGGTGATCGCCAACCGCGCCAATCTGGCGCTGGGCGGCGAGCTGGGGGCCAAAAGTCCGGTCCACCCCAACGACCACGTCAACATGAGCCAGTCGTCCAACGACACCATACCCAGCGCGATTCACATCGCCGCGGCCTGCGAGGTGACGGGGGCGCTGCTGCCTGCGCTGGTGAGTTTGCGCGACATGCTCGAGGCGAAGGCCGCAGCCTGGTCCGGCATCGTCAAGATCGGCCGCACGCACACGCAGGACGCCACACCGCTGACGCTGGGCGACGAGTTCTCGGGCTATGCGCGGCAGGTCGCGCTCGGGATCGAGCGGATCGAGGCGACGCTGGCCGGGCTCCATGAGCTGGCGCAAGGGGGGACCGCGGTCGGCACCGGGCTCAACGCGCCCGAGGGGTTCGGCAAGGCCATCGCCGCCGCAATCGCGCAGACGACCGGGCTGCCCTTCGTCACCGCGGCCAACAAGTTCGAGGCGCTCGCCGCGCAGGATGCGCTGCTGTTCGCCCACGGCGCGCTCAACACGCTGGCGGCGGGGCTCTACAAGATCGCCAACGACATCCGCTTCCTGGGTTCGGGTCCGCGCTCGGGACTTGGCGAACTGGCGCTGCCCGCAAACGAGCCGGGTTCCTCGATCATGCCCGGCAAGGTCAACCCCACCCAGTGCGAGGCGCTGACCCAGGTCTGCGCGCAGGTGTTCGGCAACCATACCACGCTGACATTCGCGGGCAGCCAGGGCCAGTTCGAGCTCAACACCTACCGCCCGGTGATGGGCTACGCCTTCCTGCAGTCGGTGCGGCTGCTGGCGGATGGCGCGCGCAGCTTCACAATCAACCTGCTGGAAGGGCTCGAACCGCGCGAGGACAACATCGCGCGCGGGGTCGCCAATTCGCTGATGCTGGTGACCGCGCTGGCGCCGACGATCGGCTACGACAACGCCTCCGCCATCGCCAAGACCGCGCACCAACAGGGTCTGACCCTGCGCGAGGCGGCGGTGGCCAGCGGCCACGTCTCGGCCGAGGATTACGACCGGATCGTGCGGCCCGAAGCCATGCTCGGCCCAGATCGAGAGGCATGAGCGCGCCCTATCACCCGCCGGTCAAACACTCGCTCAGCATCCTCGGGCATCGCACCTCGATCAGCCTCGAACCGCTGTTCTGGGACATGCTCCACGCCGCGGCCGCGGAGGCCGGGCTGCCGCTGAGCACGCTGGTGGCGCGGATCGATGCCGAGCGGATTCGCAGCCATACCCCGCCGGGGCTCGCCAGCGCGATCCGGATCTGGCTGGTCGCGCAACTGCAGAATGAACGTGAAAAGGGCGCCGGGATCGCTCCCAACGCCCTTTTCGGTGTCGATCTCGAAGATCAGTAATTCGCGGGCGGGTCGCTCGCGGGGAAGGATTCGTCGATTTCCTCGTCGGTCTTCGACCAGTTCTTCTCGTTGGTGGTCGTGGCGTTGGGACCCGAATCGCGGACCCGGCCATCGGGCTGGCCCTTGGCGAAGGCGACGCCGTTCTCGTCGATGCGGTTCTTCTCGTAATATTTGTAGCCGGCGTAACCGACGGCTCCGAGAGCTGCGAGCTTGAGTAACATGGGGTTTCGTCCTTTGTTGTTCCTACCCCAAATCAACGCTGCAAAACCGCAAAAGGTCCGCGCCCGGCGCCCTATTCGTCGCCGACCCGTTCGATTTGCGCGCCGACCAGCGACAGCTTCTCCTCCAGCCGCTCGTAACCGCGATCGAGATGGTAGATCCGCCGCACCTGCGTCTCGCCCTCGGCGGCGAGCGCGGCGATCACCAGGCTCATCGAAGCGCGCAGATCGGTCGCCATCACTTCGGCACCGGTCAGCCGCTCGACCCCGCGGACGATCGCGGTCCGTCCCGAAACCTCGATATCCGCGCCCATGCGCTTCAGTTCGGGGACATGCATGTAGCGGTTCTCGAAGATCGTCTCGGTCAGCACGCTGGTGCCCTGCGCCTTGCACAACAGGCTCATCAATTGCGCCTGCATGTCGGTGGCGAGCCCGGGGTAGGGCGCGGTCGAGAGGTCGGTGGGCTTGAGCGGGCCATCGGCGCAGATGCGCAGGCCGCCCTTCTCCTCGGTCACCGCCACGCCGATGTTGCGCAGCGCGTGGTTGGTGGCGAGCATGTCGTCGGCCTTGGCGCCCTCGAGGAACACGTTCCCGCCGGTGATCGCCGCCGCGCAGGCATAGGAGCCCGCCTCGATCCGGTCGGGCATCACCTTGTAGGTCGCGCCGTTCAATCGCTTGACCCCGTGGATCGTCAGGTCGGACGAGCCGATGCCCTCGATCTCGGCGCCCATCGCCACCAGCAGATTGCACAGGTCGACGATCTCGGGCTCGCGCGCCGCGTTGCCGATGCGGCTGGTGCCGGTGCACAGCACCGCGGCCATCAGCACGTTTTCGGTCGCGCCGACCGAGACCATCGGGAAGTCGAAATCGCCCCCGGGCAGCCCGCCATCGGGGGCATTGGCCTTCACATAGCCCTGCGCCACCTCGATTGTGGCCCCCAGCGCCTCGAGCGCGTCGAGATGGAGGTTGATCGGGCGGTTGCCGATCGCGCAGCCGCCGGGCAGCGACACCGTCGCCTCGCCCGCGCGCGCCAGCAGCGGGCCCAGCACCAGCACCGAGGCGCGCATCTTGCGCACCAGATCGTAGGGCGCGACGGTGGAGGTGATCCGCGTCGCCTGCAGCGTGACCACGCGACCGAAATCCTCGGGCCGCTTGCCGGCGATGGAATGCGAGACGCCGAACTGCGTCATCAGATGCTGGAAGCCGTCGATATCGGCGAGCCGCGGCAGGTTGCGCAGCGTCAACGGCTCGTCGGTGAGCAGCGCGCAGGGCAGCAGCGTGAGCGCGGAATTCTTGGCGCCGGATATCGGCAGCGTGCCTTCGAGGCGGTTGCCGCCGGTGATGATGAGTTTGTCCATGGCCCCGCATTAGCCATTTTGTGCCTTCACGCAAATGTCATGCGGCACACGCAGCCAGCACGCTTGACGGCCTCGCGCGGTGCGCCGTAACTCTTGCCCCATGAGCAGCCACAGACCCATCCGTAAGGCCGTCTTCCCCGTCGCCGGGCTGGGCACCCGCTTCCTGCCCGCGACCAAGGCGGTGCCCAAGGAATTGCTGCCGATCGTCGATCGCCCGCTGATTCAATATGCGGTGGACGAGGCGCGCGAGGCGGGGATCGAGCAGATGATCTTCGTCACCGGACGCGGCAAGACCGCGATTATCGAGCATTTCGACCGCGCCTTCGAGCTGGAGGCGACCATGGCCGAACGCGGCAAGGACATGGCGGTGCTCGAACCGACCGGCGCGACCCCGGGCGACATCATCGCGGTGCGCCAGCAGGTCCCGCTCGGGCTCGGCCACGCGATCTGGTGCGCGCGCGCGGTGGTCGGCGACGAACCCTTCGCGGTGTTTCTCCCCGACGAGCTGATGGTGCCGCAGGCAGGCGGCGGAACCGGCTGCATGGCGCAGATGGTCGCGGCCTATGAGGAGGTCGGCGGCAATCTCATCTCGGTGCTCGAGGTGCCGCGCGAGCAAGTCTCGAGCTACGGCGTGATCGATCCGGGCGAAGCGCAGTCCGGTTTCGGGGGGAACCTCACCGAAGTGCGCGGGCTGGTCGAGAAGCCCGCGGTCGCCGACGCGCCCTCGAACAAGATCCTCTCGGGCCGCTACATCCTCCAGCCCGAGGTAATGCGGGTGCTCGAGACGCAAGGGAAAGGCGCGGGCGGCGAGATCCAGCTGACCGACGCGATGGCGCGGATGATCGGCACGCAAGCCTTCCACGCGCTCACCTTCGCCGGCCGCCGCTTCGACTGCGGCAGCAAGCTGGGCTTCGTCGAGGCGACGCTGGCGCTGGCACTGGAACGCGAGGACATGGGCGCCGAAGTGCGGGCGATGGCCCAAAGACTTCTGAAATAGAGCGGTTGCTGGGATAGCGGCGAGGTAAGCACCGCCCCGGATCGAGTCCGGGGCGACGGGAATGCGAAGCCGTCCAATATATCGTCGGCCCGGACTTTTTAAATCGTCGGCCCGGACTTGATCCGGGCCCGGTGCTTTGCTCTGCTCGCGCGATGGACCGGGAAAGACAGGGCGGCTGGGTCTACATCATGGCCAACCGCTACCGCGGCGCGCTCTATGTGGGCGTGACAAGCGATCTGGCGCGGCGGGTTTCGCAGCATCGCGACGGCACCGGCTCCGACTATTGCGCAACGCGCGGACTGAACCGCCTCGTCTGGGCCGAACGCGGCGACGACATCGCGGCGTGTATCGCGCACGAGAAACGCGTGAAACGCTGGCGCCGCGAATGGAAGTTCGCGCTGATCGAGCAAGCCAACCCCGACTGGCAGGACCTGTTCGCGCCTGTGATCTGAGGGTGTGCGCGAGGCAAGCACCGGGCCCGGATCGAGTCCGGGCCGACGAGTGTTTGAGATGGACCCCCCCTTTTTTCGTCGGCCCGGACCTGATCCATCGTGTGCCCGGGCTTGATCCATCGTCGGCCCGGACCTGATATATCGCCGGCCCGCACGATATATCGTCGGCCCGGACTCGATATATCGTCGGCCCGGACTTGATCCGGGCTCGGGCTGCCTAACCCTTCGGCCCGAAGCGCGGGATCTGGTAGTCGGGCCGCAGCCAGCGGATGTTCCCTCGCGCTTCCTCCGCCGCGCGGGCGTGGTTGAGCGCCACCAGCCGCGCGACGATCTCGGTGGGGCCGAGCGCAGCCTTGCGCCATTCCTCGCCCCAGCCATAGGCATCGGCGACCGCGGCATCGAGCTGTTCGTGCAGCCGGTTGACGATGCCTGCGCGCGCGGCTGTGGCGCGGCGCTGATCCTTGTCGGACAGCGGCTCGCCACCCGAGGCATGGGCGCGCAGCTTTTCGCGCAGATTGTAGAGCTCGGTCATGGTCAGCCGTTCGACCTCGGCCAGCGCCGTTTTGCGGGTGGCGTCGAGTTCCTCGGCCAGTTCGGCGATGGCGGCGCGCTGGGTGTCGGTGGCATCGGGGAAGGGGAAGGGATCGAAGATCAAGCCTTTCGAATAACGCGGACGATCTTCGAGTGTACCTCCTGCGCGCAATGACCATTCCTTGTGCTGTGCCGATTGCAGCACCCCAAGATGGTGGGCGTCATCGCTGCCGATGGCGATCAGCATATTGTCGGGAATGATTTCGTTTGGAAGGAACTGGAAGACGCGATGCTTCGCCGTCTCGACCGTTGCGATGTACCGAGGCAAACCGTCCAAGGCGGGACGCAAGTCGCGGCGCGGCTCACCGAAAATCCACCAGTTCTTCTTGTAGGTTTCGCGCCGGTTTCTGTCCCGCTCCGGCTTCACCTCGCGCAGCAGGTGCTCGTAGAGCTCGGGAAACCGCTGCCGCACATCCTTCTCGTCCAAGCCGAACAGGTCGATCACCATCACACCGCGCGAGGTCTGCAGCAGATCGCGCCCATTGCGATAGGGACGGATTTGCGCTTCCAACCCCTCGCGCATGCCGAGGCCCAGATCGCGTGCCCGCTGCTCGGTGACGATAAAGCCAGAGCCGTGCAGTTTGACGCCGGGCGATGCCAGTCCTTCGTTCGCCAGGAGCGGCTTCGCCGAAGTAACGTCCGCCCCCACCGTCAGATTGGCGTTGATCCGCCCGTCCACGCTTGCAAGTCTCACCTCGGGCGTGTCGCTGTCGAGCGCGGCTTCCGCCGTCACCTCGCGCAGCACGCCTGCACCGCCATTGTGCCCCGCCACCGTCATGGCAATCCGCACCGCGGCGGCATCCTTCGTCGCCTTGGTCCAGGGGTGGTCGGGAATGGCGAGGAGGAGGGACAGCTTCTCTGGTTCGTCATCGCGAGCGCCAGCGGCGCGCGGCGATCCAGCTTTCGGCGTCGCACCCTGGATTGCCGCGTCGGCTTCGCCTCCTCGCAATGACGATGGAGCAAGATAGGCCGCGATCACCCGGCGGGAAAATTCCTGGGTGATCGAATTGGTGGTCACGAAGCCGAAGCGTTGCAGCGCGCTGCCATCCGCCACCAGCGTGTGCGCCGCGCGGTCCCACCACTGCATCACGAAATCGGCCGATTTGGGCACGCGCGGGTTCGCCGCCCACAGCGCCTCGGCATAATCGCCGCCAAGCCGGTCGCGCAGATCCTTGCCGCCGATGAAGGGCGGGTTGCCGATGATGAATTCCGCCTCGGGCCAGCGCGGCTGCGCCGGGTCGCGGGTATCGACCTCACCCCATTCGCCGCGTTTCAGCACCGCGTCGTAACCGCCCGGCTTGCCGAAATTGATGCTGGCGCTTTCCTTCAGCACCGGTTCGGGCACGTTGTCGGGATCGGCGTCCAGCCGGTTGCGCAGCCAGCCGATCCACAGCACCAGCTCGGCGATCTTGGCCGCGCGCGGGTTGAGCTCCAGCCCGTGGAACTGGTGCGGGCCGACTTTTGGCTCCGCCTCGCCGCCCAGCGTCTGGATACGCTCGATCACCCGCGCTTCGAGTTCCTGCATCAGCTCCATGGCGACGTAGAGGAAATTGCCCGTTCCGCAGGCCGGATCGAGCACGCGCGTCTGCCCCAATTTTGCGTGAAAACTCGTCGCGGCGGCGAGAATATCCGCTTCGGGCAATTCCTCGATCGCTTCCCATTCGGGTTCGAGCACATCCATGATGGTCGCGCGGACCAGCAATTCGACATAGGGGCGCGGCGTGTAATGCGCGCCCAGCTTGGCGCGTTCTTCCGGGTTCAGGGCCTGTTCCAGCAACGTGCCGAAGATCGCCGGTTCGACCTTGCGCCAGTTCTGCCGCGCCGCCTCGTAAAGATCGTGGATCACGAAGCCGCCCAGCGGATAGGTGCGGTTGTTCTCGAACAGCCTGCCGTTGAAATAGCGCACGTTGGCTTCGACCGCATGCGCGAACCGGTTGGCCGGATCGGCGCTGTTCATTTTCTGGAACAGATCGGCCAGCCCGTTGCGGAACAGATCGTCGTTCGCCTCCGCGCGCTTGAGGAACTGCTTGAAGCGGTCCTCGGGCAGCAGGCCGATATCCTCGGCGAACATGCAGAACAGCACCCGCATGAGGAACAGGCTGGCTTCCTCGATTTCCTCCTGCCGCTCGCGTCCTGCCGGTACGCGGATGCGGATGCCTTCCTCCAGATATTTGCTGACGCTGGCGAGATTGGCGGCGACGGTGCGCGTCACATCGGCCGACAAATGGCGCGGATCGACGGTCCGGGGCGCGGTCCAGATGGCGTGGAGAAGTTCGAGCGCGGTTTTGCCGGTGCTGCCGACTTGCGCATCGCTCGCCAGTTGCGGCAGCTCGATGCGGTAGCTCTGCTTGTCGGGGAAGAACTTGTAGCCGCGGCCGTTGCCCGCCGTATCGACATACAGCTCGAACGCGCGGCCCACGTCGCACACGATCAGGAACGGGCAGACCGGTTCGCCTACCGGAAGGTTCTTGGCGTAATTTTCCGCCTGCAGGCGGGCATCGCGCATCAGCTTGTCATAGTGGGCTCCCGAGGGCGCGCGCGGTGCCGCTTCGTTGGGAGAGAGGTCGAGTTGCGCCTGTTCGGGCTTCAGATAGCTTTGCTTGGCCTCCATGATGAAATGGCCGCGCTTGTAGAGATCGATGGCGCCGGTGCCCTTGAGGCTCCGGAACGAGCCGCGCGGAACTGAGGCTTCGTAGCCATAGGCCCCGATGGCCCCTTTCTCGATGGGACCGGGCGTGGGTACGTCGAGGACGCTGCACAGATGCGGGATGAAGGCGGCGAAATTGGATTTCTCCTGCCCGCCGGGCTTACCCCACCATTCGGCAATCAGTTCTTCGACAGTCACTCTCGCGCTCCCCCTGTCCGCCCCTCCTAGCGCGCCCGAGGGGCGGGGCAAACTGGGCATTTTCCTACACGCCGCCAGCCTGCTAGCTTCGCATCGGCTCTTTCACAGTCTGAAGATCGCAAGGCAGCGGCGCCCGCCGCCCCTGAACCGGCGCAGGGGGATGTGTTTCATCAACCAAACCCCGTTTCATTCACTCAGGCGGCCGCAAGGCTGAACGAAACGGGTGCGAATCGGGGCGCGAATCAGTGCGCGACGAAGCGCAGCGGGAGCGTTTTCAGCCCGCCGACGAAGGTCGATTTGGCGCGCGCCGGGGTTCCAGCGAGCTCGACGCTGTCGATCCGGTCGAGCAGCGCCTCGAACAGGATCCGCATCTCGAGCCTCGCCAGATGCAGCCCGAGGCACTGGTGCGCGCCCGCGCCGAAAGCCAGATGGCGGTTGGGGCTGCGCGAGGCATCGAAGCGGCGCGGGTCGGGGAATTGCGCGGGGTCGTGATTGGCGGCGACGTAATTGATCATCAGCCAGTCGCCCTTGGCGATGGCCTGCCCGCCGACTTCGGTATCCTCGGCGGCGGTGCGCATGAAATGCTGCACCGGGCTGGTCCAGCGGATCGCTTCCTCGACGATGCCCGGCAGCAGCGAACGGTCGGCCTTGACCCGCGCGAACTGCTCGGGATCGCGCGCCAGTGCCAGCATCGCGCCCGCGGTGCTCGCGCTGGTGGTGTCGTGCCCCGCGGCGGCGAGGATGATGTAATAGCCCATCATGTCGCGGTCGTTGAGCGGCTCGCCATCGACGGTAGCGTTGGCGATGGTGCTCGCGACATCGCCGGTGGGATTGGCGCGTTTTTCGGCGGTGAGACGGGCGAAATAGGCCTCGAAATCCTTGACCGCGCCCGCGACCAGCCGGGTGATCTGCTCGGGGGTCATCGCCGCCACGCCCGAGCCGCTGAGCTCCTCGTCCTGCCCGCCGAACATCTGCTGCGTGAGCATCAGCATCCGCGCCTCGTCCTCCTCGGGCACGCCGAGGATCTGCATCACGACATGCAGCGGATAGGGCGCCGAGACGAGCTTGACGAAATCGGTTTCGGGCCCCGCCTCCACCAGCCGCTGGACCGTCGCCTGCGCGAGGGTGCGGATCTCGTCCTCCACCCCGCGCAGGTTCTTGGGCATGAACCATTCCTGCGTGAGCTTGCGATATTTCATGTGGATCGGCGCGTCGAAGGTGACGAGGCTGGCGACCAGATGCGGGCTGCCCCCGGTCAGCGACTTGGCGAATTCGATCCCCTCGGTCAGCGAGAACACCACCGTCTGCGGATTGTTGAGGAAGGTCGCGTTGTCCTTCGAGATCCGCATCACATCGTCATAGCGCGAGACCAGCCAGAACGGCGGGTGGATGCCATCGGGCGATTCGACGCGGGCGACGGGGGCTTCTTCGCGCAAGCTGTCGAACAGGTCGAGCAGACCGTCCCATTGCGCGTAGCTTGCCGGGTCGATCACCGCGCGTCCCTGTTCGGGCGAGAGCGCCGGTGCGGCGGCTGCGGCCAGCGCGCTCACGCCGCGGCCTCCGCCCTCGCGGCGTATTCGTCGCGAAGTTCGCGCTTGTACAATTTGCCATTGGCCTCGCGCGGCAATTCGGGGCGGAAGTCGAACAGCTTGGGCAGCTTGATCCGCGCCAGCTTGGGCGCGAGATAGGCGCGCAGTTCATTTTCCAGCGCCTCGCCCGCATCGGCCATGTCGACCGGCTGCACCACCGCGACGACCATCTCTCCGAAATCGGGATCGGGAGCGCCGATCACCGCCGCATCCATCACCTTGTCGTGACTGATCAGCAGGTTCTCGACCTCTTGGGGATAGATGTTGACCCCGCCCGAGATGATCATGTGGCTCATCCGGTCGGTCAGATAGAGGAAGCCCTCTTCGTCGACATGACCGATATCGCCCAGCGTCATCCAGCCCTTGGGATGCATCGCCTCGGCGGTCTTCTCGGGATCGTTGTGATAGGTCGGCAGGATCGCGTTCTCGAAATAGATCAGCCCTTCCTGCCCCGCCGGGAGCTCTTCGCCATCTGGTCCGCAGACATGCAGCGTACCGTGGATCGCCTTGCCCACGGTGCCAGGATGGCTGAGCCAGTCAGCGGATTTGACCAGCGTCATCCCGATCCCCTCGGAGCCGGCGTAATATTCGTTCACGATCGGCCCCCACCATTCGATCATCGCCTGCTTGACCGGGACCGGGCAAGGCGCGGCGGCGTGGAGCGCGCGCTGATGGCTGGAGAGATCGTATTTCTCGCGCTGCGCCGGATCGAGCTTGAGCATGCGGACGAAATGGGTCGGCACCCACTGGCTGTCGGTAATGCGGTACTTCTCGATCGTCGCCAGAGCGTGTTCGGGATCGAAGCGCTCCATCACCACGATGGTGCCCCCGAGGCGATGCGCGGTGCTGCACCAGCCCAGCGGCGCGGCGTGATAAAGCGGCGCGGGCGAGAGATAGACCATCGATCCGTCGGCGGGCATGCCCGCCCCCATCACTGCCAGTCCGACCAGCGGCGAGACTTCCTGGATGTCGCCGGTTTCGGGCGGACGCGGGCGCACCCCCTTGGGCCGGCCGGTGGTCCCGCTCGAATAGAGCATGTACTGGCCGGGCAGCGGATCGGAGAGCGGCTCGGCGGACTGCGCCGCGATCGCCGCCTCGAGATCCTCCTCGCCGCCGTCGCCCAAGATCAGGAATTCGCATTGCGGGCACTGCTCGCGCAATTCTTTTATTACATCGGCGAATTTGGTCGAGGTGACCATCAGCCGGGCATCGGAGTCCTGCATGATATAAGCGATCTCGGGTGCGGTCAGGCGGGTCGAGATGGGGACCATCATCGCACCCGAACGCTGCGAACCCCAGACCAGCTGCAGGAACAGCGCGTTGTTCTCCATCAGCATGCCGAAATGGCCGCCCTGGCCCAGCCCGCGATCTTTCAGCAGCCGCGCGAAGCGATTGGCGGTAGCGTCCATCTCGCCATAGGTGACCGTTTCCCCACTCCCAGCCATGATGATGGCAGGATGATCGGGACGCGTCTGCGCGTGGACTATCGGATGCATGTCTCTCTCCCTCGGGGCCTCTTGGCGGGCCAGCCGGTTGCTCTTCGAAACCTAACGCATGTGTCCTCGCGCACAAGCAAAAAGGCGGCAGGTTGCCCCGCCGCCTTTTCAAGTCCCGTCCAGGGAATTCCTCTGCGGCCCGGCCGCTTACTCGGTCGCCTATTCGCCGCCGGCTAGCGCGAAGGTGCGCGCAGCTTCGGTTTCGAGCATATAGGGCGACGGGTCGACGGCAACGCCGTTGACGCGCACTTCGTAATGGAGATGCGGGCCGGTCGAGCGACCGGTCGAACCGACATAACCGATCAGATCGCCCTTCTTGACCGACGCGCCTTCGGAAACGGCGATCTCGGAAAGATGGGCGAAGCGCGTCTGGAGATCGGCGCCGTGCTCGATCGAAATATACTTGCCGTAGCTGGAGAACCAGTTCGCGCGGCTCACCCGGCCATCGGCGGTGGCGTAGATCGGCGTGCCGGTCGGTGCGGCCAGATCGACACCCTTGTGCCCGGCGCGACGACCGAGCACCGGATGAATACGGGTGCCGTAATCGCTCGACAGGCGAGCGTTCTCGAGCGGCATGCGCGAAGGAACCGAAACCGTGGTGGTCAGACCGCCGGACTGAACGCGGTCGATCTTGTCCCAGCTGGCGAAGAGCTGGCGGAACTGCTCGTCATGCGCTTCGCCCGAACCCAGCGCTGCGCCCATCGAACCCCTGGAGGGGAGATCGGTCTTGGCAACCATCTCGACGGTATCGGAAGTTTCGGCCTGAGCCGGCGCGGCGGCCATCATCGTGGCGGCGCCAAATGTACCCAGCAGAATGCGACCCGCGGAGATGAAAAAATCGTTCATAAATCAGACCCGTCCAATGCTTGCGACGCCCATTTCGGCGCCCTGCGATCCCGACCGACGACCCATTCCCCTGAGCCTGTCGATCTTTTTACGCTACGGCTGGAACCCCCCGCCGTGTCGTGCATTCATGGGTTAAGGGCGGAAGGGTTTACGAAGCAAGTGCAGCGTAGAACTCTAGCGACAGACCGGCTGCATGACGCGCTGAGTCGTTGAATGGGGGCTTCAACCGACCCGAAAAATGCGTTCGGACGAGGTTTTGCCACGTTTTTTGCGGCAGTTTGTTCCGCTCCCCGCAAATTTTCAGAAAGTGTTTGGTTCCCACGGCGACGTGGCGGATCTCGTCATCAAGAATTCGCTCGAGAATCCGCGCGCCATGCGAATCGCCTTGCGCCCTTACACGCACGAGCGTGGCGGGGGTAACATCGAGACCCCGCGCCTCCAGCACCATCGGCACGATGGCCAGCCGCGCGGCGGGATCGTGCGCGGTGTCCTGCGCCGCCTGCCACAATCCGTCATGCGCTGCGAAGGCGCCGTAATGCGAGCCCAGCGCGGCGAGCTTGCGGTCGAGCAGCGCGAAATGCATCGCCTCGTCCGCCGCCACCCCCAGGAAATCGGAGACGAATTCTTCGCCCCGTAACCCGCCGAACCGCCCCGCCATGTCGAGCGCCAGATCGATCGCGACGAATTCGATATGCGCCAGCGCGTGCCACAGCGCGATTCGTCCCCGCTCCGACCCACCCTTGCCGCGCCGGGGCATTTGCGCGGGGGGCAGCAACTGCAGATGCTCGGGCCATTCCGGTCGCTCGGGCATGGTAGGGCCGTCGGGCCCGGCGAGATCGAATGCCAGCCTGCCCAGACGCCAGTCGCGCGCTACCTTGCGCGCGGCGAAGACCTTGCCCGCAGGATCGCCGGTCAGCAGCGCAGCGCGAATCGCAGCAGCGAGCGATGGCAGCGCTTCGTTCACGCCCCGCGCGCGGCCACGAGCACATCTTCGGCGTGGCCCTTCACCTTGACCTTGTTCCAGACCCGCTCGATCCGCCCGTCCGCGCCGACGAGATAGGTCGTGCGGACCATGCCCATATAGGTCTTCCCGTACATCGACTTCTCGGTCCAGATACCCAGCGCATCGGACAGTCCGCCTTCCTCCGCATCGGTCGCCAGATCGACGGTCAGCCCATGCTTGGCGATGAAATTGCGGTGCTTCTGGGCCGAATCCTTGCTGATCCCGAGCAGCGCGACCCCGGCTTTTTCGAACTCCGGCTTGAGTGCCGAAAAATCCTTCGCTTCGGTGGTGCAGCCCGGCGTGTTGTCCTTCGGGTAGAAGAAGAACACCGCCTTGCGGCCATTAAAGTCGGAAGCTCGCACCGATCCTACCTCGGGAGTTTCCATCGCGATGTCGGGCATCGCATCGCCTTGCGCGGGATATTCGCTCATCGATCCATCTCCAGTTTCTCGCCGAAAGTCTCGGCCCATTCTGCCGCCACCCCATGGCGCGCCTGGTCCAGTGCCTGCAAGAGCGAAGGGTAGTCCTCCTGCCGCGCCAGCCGCGCCAGCACCGCGCGCGCGGCCGGACCCGGGGCACCCAGCTCGGGTGCCAACAGCCGCGAGCCGACCAGCACGCGGGTGAGCAGACGATGATGCGCGCCTAGATCAGGGGAGACAAGGTCCTGCTCCGCCAGCTCGGCAATGGCCGCAGAGAGGTCCGGCGTCAGCGCGATGCGGTCGCGCAATTGCAGGAAGTGGACCAGGAATTCCAGATCGACCAGGCCGCCGCGCAGCAGCTTGACGTCGAGTTCGCCGCGGGCCGGCTTGTGTGCTGCCATGTCGCTGCGCATCTTCAACACATCGGCTTGCAATTCGATGGCATCGCGCTGCCTGTTGAGTATCAGGTCAACGATCGCCTCAACCTGCTGCCGCGCCTCGGGCGATCCGACCAGAACCCGCGCGCGGTTGAGCGCCATATGCTCCCAGGTCCAGGCGTTCTCGCGCTGATAACGCTCGAAAGACGCCAGCCCGACCGCGAGCGGCCCCTGATTGCCCTGCGGCCGCAGCCGCGTGTCGACATCGTAGAGCGCACCTTGCGCGGTGGGAACGCTCAGCGCCACACCGACGCGCTGTGCCAGGCGATTGAAATAAAGCGTGCGGCCCAGCGGTCGGGGCCCGTCCGATTCCGCCGTTTCGCCATCGGTGAAGAGGTAGATCATGTCGAGATCCGAAGCATGGGTCAGCGCCCCCCCGCCCAGCCGGCCCAACCCCAGCACCAGCAGTTCGCCATTCTCGAAACGCCCGTGCCGCTCGGCGAATTCGTCCTGCGCCGCTTCGCAGGCCACCTGCACCGCCGCTTCGGCAACCCGCGAGAGCGCCTCGGCGACATCGAGCGGGTCCTGCGCCGCCTCGACCAATTGCACACCCAGCGTGAAGCGTTGCTCGCTGGTGACGATGCGGATGCGATCGAGCGCCTGCTCGTAGTCGTCGCCGCGTTCGGTCCGGCGCATCATCCGCGCCAGATCCTCGGTCGAGCCGGGCAAGTCGAAGGCGGTGCGATCGATCAGCGTGTCGAGCAGTTCGGGCCGTCGCGCCAATTCGTCCGCGAGGGGCGCGGCCAGAGTCAGACAATCGACGAGTTGCTGGAGCAGGCCGGGGCGCGCTTCGAGCAGGCGGAACAGGTTGATCGCGCTTGGCAGTTTTTCGAGCAGCGTCTCGAAACGCGCCAGCGCGTGGTCTGGATCGGGTCCCTGGCCGAGCGCCTCGAACAATTGCGGGCGAATCGCATCGAAGGCGGCCTTGGCCGCTTCGCTGCGCAGCGCCCGGAACTGTCCGTCGCTCCAGCCCGCAATGCGGTGAGCGGCAGCCTCGGGATCGGCGAAACCGAAGCTGTCGAGCTGGTCCGGGGTCGCCAGCGGAACAGGTCCGTTGGGCGTGTCATCCGCGATCAATTCGCCGAAATGCCGGGCCACCGGGCCGCAGGTCTCGTCGAGCAGCGCCAGCAGCTCGGACGCACCTTCCAGACCATGCAGCCGGGCGACCCCGTCGAGAGCTTCGCCCTCGGGTAGCATATGCGTCTGGCGATCGTTCACCATCTGCAGCCTGTGTTCGATGGTGCGCAGGGTGTCGTAGGCCTTGCCCAGCGTCTGCGCCGTGTCCGTCGCGATATGACCCGTCGCGGCCAGCGCATCGAGCGCGGCGCGCGTCCCGCGCACCCGCAGGGCAGGGTCGCGCCCGCCATGGATCAGCTGGTGGGTCTGGGCGAAGAATTCGATCTCGCGAATGCCGCCGCGCCCCTGCTTGAGATCAAAGCCCGGCCCGGGCTCGCGCGGGCCCGAATAGCGGGTCCGGATCCGCGCGCTCAGCCCCCTGATCTCGTCGATCGCTCCGAAATCGAGGCTGCGCCGCCAGACGAAGGAGCGGATCGAATCGAGGAAGGCTTCGCCGCGCGCGATGTCTCCGGAGGCAGCACGCGCGCGGATGAAGGCGGCGCGTTCCCAGGTCAGCGCCGAGCTTTCGTAATGGCTGGTCGCGGCCTCGAGCGAGATCGCCAACGGGCTGACCTCGGAGGCCGGACGCAGCCGCAGGTCGACGCGGAAGACGTATCCTTCTGCGGTGATGTCGGACAGCATGCGCACGATATCGCGCGCATAGCGCTGCGCAGCCTCGGGCGGTTCGTCGCGCTCCCGGCGGGGCAGCGCCTCGGCATCGTAGAGCAGGATGGGATCGATATCGGAGCTGTAGTTGAGCTCGCCCGAGCCATGCTTACCCAGCGCCAACCCGATAAAGCCGGCGGGCTCGGCATCGGGGACCCGGCGCAGGATCGCTGCCTCGATCGCGCGATGCAGCGCGCGGTCGGCAAAGGCAGACAATTCGCGCATGACCTTTTCGAGCGGGAAGGCGCCGGCGAGATCGCCGATGGCGAGCACCAGCGCCAGCGCCAGCCGCTCGCGGCGCAGCGCCTGCCCGGCATCCTCGATCCCGCGCCCCGCCTGCTTCGCCTTGAGCAGCGCCGCTTCCCCATGCCCTTCGGACAGCAGCGCCTCGAAATCGGGCAGGCGCTCCAGCGTCTTCGAGAGAAACGGCGAATGCGCCCTGGCTCGCTCAAGAGCTGACTTCCAATCGCGGTCCATACGCCGTTCCTGCCGCCCTATGGCTTGCCCTGCAAGGTGCGAGGTGCAAGAGACCCCGCCATGCAAATTTCATTCCGGGACAAGACCATGACCCTCACTCCCCGCTTCCGCCACACCGCAACCGCGCTGGTAGCAAGCCTCGCGCTCTCCGCCTGTGCTGCGACCACCACCAATTCCGCGCTCGATATTCCCGATGTCGCCCGTGGCGATATCTCCCGCGCGACCATGGTCGACATCACCCGCACCTTGTCCTCCGACGAGTTCGAGGGTCGGATGCCGGGGACGGTGGGCGAGGAAAAGACCGTGGCGTTGCTGAGCCAACGCTTCGCCGCGGCGGGGCTTACGCCGGGCAACAACGGGTCCTGGGTGCAGCAAGTGCCGCTGGTCGAAATCACTGGCAAGGATTTCGCGCCGCTGACGGTGACCGGCAATGGCGAGACCATGTCCTTCGACTTCGGCAATGAATGGGTCGGGGTGACCTATCGCGAGGACGCGCAGACCGCGCTGGCCGACAGCGAACTGGTCTTCGTCGGTTATGGCGTGAACGCCCCCGAGCGCGACTGGAACGATTACAAGGGTATCGACATGCGCGGGAAAACCGCGGTTATCCTCGTCAACGACCCCGACTACAGCAGCCCGACGCTGGAAGGTCCCTTCAACGGCAAGGCAATGACCTTCTACGGACGCTGGACCTACAAATACGAGGAAGCGGCACGACAGGGAGCCGCCGGTGCGATCATCATCCACGACACGGCGCCCGCCTCCTACGGCTGGAACGTAGTCGAGAGCAGCTGGTCGGGCCCGCAAGCCTATGCCCAGCGCGGCGAGAACGCGCCCCCGCTGACGATCATGAACGGCTGGGTGCAGAAGGATGTCGCGTCGCGCATCCTCGACGCCGCTGGGCAGGATCTCGACGATCTGTCCGCCAAGGCGCGCACACGGGGTTTCAAGCCGGTGCCGCTGGGGCTCAAGGCCTCCACCAGCTTCGCCAACGACATCCGCACCTTCCAGTCGCAGAACGTGATCGGGATCCTTCAGGGGAGCGAGCGGCCCGACGAATACGTCATCCACACGGCGCATTGGGACCATCTCGGCCGCTGCAAGCCGGCTCCCGATGGCGACGACATCTGCAACGGCGCGGTCGACAACGCCACCGGCACCGCGGCGCTTGTCGCGCTGGCCGAAGCGCATGCCAAGGCCGGGGCACCGGCCCGCAGCCTCGTGTTCCTGGCGGTGACCGCCGAGGAATCGGGCCTGCTTGGTGCGCATTATTATGCCGAGAACCCGGTCTTCCCGCTGGCGCAAACGGTGGGCGGGATCAATATGGACGCCTTCCAGGTCGCCGGTCCTTCGCGCGACGTGACCGTGGTCGGTCCCGGCAAGTCGCAGCTCGACGCCTATCTCGAAGCCGCGCTGGTTTCGGATGGCCGCGTCGCGACGCCCAATCCCAAGCCCGAAGCGGGCTACTACTACCGCTCCGATCACTTCGCCTTCGCCAAGCGCGGGGTGCCGATGCTCTATATCGATGGCGGCGAGGACCTGGTCGATGGCGGCCGGGCCGCCGGAGCCGCAGTTGCCGCAGACTACACCGAAAACCGCTATCACGGCCCCAAGGACGAGTTCGACGAGAGCTGGGACTGGTCGGGCGTGATGGGCGACCTGCAGCTCTATTACCGGATCGGTCGCGCGCTCGCGACCAGCACCAGCTGGCCCAACTGGAACCCGGGCGACGAATTCCGCGGCATCCGCGAAGCCGATTGCGCAGCGAGCGCCACGGGCTGCTGAGCACGCGGGGCGAGGGCGCCTGATGACGGTGACGATGCCGCCCGAATGGGCGCCGCAGGACTGGCTGTGGATCGGCTTTCCGCATGATGCGGAGGAATGGCCGGGCGTCCTGTCGCGCGCGCAGGAGCAGATCGCCGGCTTCGCCAATGCGGTCGCTGAAAGCGGGCAGGAAGTCAGGCTGCTGGTCCGCGATGCCGCCAACGAGGCGCGCGCGCGCGAGCTGGCGAGCGCATCGGTCACGCTCGAACGGCGCAATTACGGCGACATCTGGCTGCGCGACACCGGGCCGCTGGTGGTGCAGAGCGAAAAGGGCCGCGCGGCGCGGCGCTTCGGCTTCAATGGCTGGGGCGGCAAGTATCTCATGCCCGGCGACCAGACGATCGGCGCCGAACTGGCGCGCGATGCCGGGCTGCCGTGCCAAACAAGCGACTGGATCCTCGAGGGCGGCGCGGTGGATGGCGATGGCACCGGGCTCGCCATCACGACCGAGCAGTGCCTGCTCAATCCCAACCGCAACCCGCGGCTTTCGCGCGACGAGATCTCGGCGCGGCTCGAGAGCGACCTCGGCTTCGCGCGCGTGGTCTGGCTGGGCGAAGGTCTGATCAACGATCACACCGATGGCCATGTCGACAATCTGGCGCGCTTCGTCGCGCCGGGCCGGGTCGCGCTTCCGGCAGCCACCGGCCCCGCCGATCCCAACGCCGCGATCTACGAGGATGCAGCGCGGCGGATCGAACTGGCCGGGCTCGAACTGGTTCGCATTCCCTCGCCCGGGCTTATCACCTCGGCCGGCCGGATCGAGCCTGCAAGCTACGCCAATTTCGCGATGACCAGCCATCTGGTGGTGGTGCCGACCTTCGGTTCGATCCACGATGCCGCAGGCGTGGCCGCAATCCGCGACCTGTTCCCGGACCGCGCCACGATCGGCCTGCCCGGCGATGCGGTGCTGGCAGGCGGCGGCGGTTTCCATTGCGCCAGCCAGCAGATGCCCTCGGCCCCGGACGCGCCCGGAGCGAAGGTCTAGTCACTCGTAACCCCCCGTTAGGGATTTGGGTGGACAATGGGGCCATGCTTCAATCCACGGCTTCCTTCCGCCCGCATCTGGCCCCGTCCCGCCTGACAGACGTGATGCGCGCGATTATCGTGACCGGTTGCGCCCTCGCGCTGGTCCTGGCCGGGCCTGTCGTGCCCTTCTGATCGGCTAGACCAGGCGCAGAATCGCTGCCAGCGCAGCTCCGCCCAGTACGATCGCAACCAGCGCGCGCCACACCCGGTCGGCGATCCTCCCGGAAAACCGGTTGCCGAGCGCATTGCCGACCAGCACCGCAGGGAACAGCATCGCCGCAAGGAGCGGCAGCCGCAGGTCGAACACGCCGATTGCCGCACCCGATACAAGTCCTGTCGCGGCAGCGATCGTGAAGATCAGCATCATCGATGCCTTTGCGGTCTTACGGTCGATGGAACGACGAACGTAATAGGGGACCACCGGCGGTCCCGGCATGCCGGCATAGCCGGTCATCAGCCCGCTCATCACCCCCACACCGCCGGTTGCCAATGCGCCCGGTTTCGCACCGGACCCGCGCGGCAGGATGATGGCCACGAAGGCCGAAAGCCCGATCAGCGCGATTGCGACGCGGGCCACCCCCGGGCTGGTTGCCGCCAGTCCGATCAGTCCCAATGGTGTCGTTGCCACGACCAGCCCCGAGATCCACCAGGCCGACCCCTCGCAATCCCGGACCAGCCGTCGGATCTCCAGCACACCGATGGCAAACGAGAGGCAATTGGCCAGGATGACCGCTTCCAGCGGCGACAGCGCCAGCGCCAGAATAGGGACCAGAAGTATCGCCATCCCGAAGCCGGTCAATCCGCGCACGAAGGCCGACCCGAACGCCGCGAGAAGCGCCGTCGCTATTTCGAGCGAATCATAGGCCTCGAGCGGCGACATTTTCCCAGATGAGGATCAGGGGCGCAGATCGGGCGGGGTCGCGGCGTCTTTCAGCATCGCGATCGCCTCGTCGAGCGTCATTACCGTCTGATCCTTCTCGCCCAGCGTGCGGATCGCAACGGTGCCTTCCTCGGCTTCGCGCTTTCCCACCACCAGCAGATGCGGGACCTTGGCGAGGCTGTGTTCGCGCACCTTGTAGTTGATCTTCTCGTTGCGCAGATCGCTCACCACCCGAATTCCCGCCGCTTCCAGCTTGGCCGTGGCTTCCTTGGCATAGTCGTCTGCATCGGAGACGATCGTCGCGACCACCGCCTGCGTCGGTGCAAGCCAGACCGGCAGGCGACCGGCAAAATGCTCGATCAGCACGCCGATGAAGCGCTCGAAAGTCCCGAAGATCGCGCGATGGAGCATGACCGGCCGGTGCTTCTCGCCATCCTCGCCGATATAGGTCGCATCGAGCCGCTCGGGCAGCACGCGGTCGGACTGGATCGTGCCGACCTGCCAGGTCCGCCCGATCGCATCGGTCAGATGCCATTCCAGCTTGGGGGCATAGAACGCGCCTTCGCCGGGCAGTTCTTCCCAGCCATATTCCTCGGTCGCCATTCCCGCTTCGCGCACCGCTTCGCGTAGCTCGTTCTCGGCCTTGTCCCACATTTCCTCGCTGCCAAAGCGCTTCTCGGGGCGCAGCGCGAGCTTGATCTCGTAGGTAAAGCCGAAATGGCCGTAGACGCTGTCGACCAGCCGGCAGAACGCGCGGACCTCGTCCACCACCTGATCCTCGGTGCAGAAGATATGGCCGTCGTCCTGCGTGAACTGGCGCACGCGCAATATGCCGTGGAGCGCACCATGCGGCTCGTTGCGATGGCAGCAACCCATCTCGCCCAGCCGGATCGGCAGATCGCGATAGCTGGTGATGCCCTGCTTGAAGACGAGGACATGCGCGGGGCAGTTCATCGGCTTCAGCGCCATCATGTCGCTGTCGCCCGCGATCAGCGGCGCGCCCGACTGCTCCGCCGCCTCGGGATCGGGCACGCTGTCGGGCACCGCGAACATGTTCTCGGCATATTTGCCCCAATGGCCCGAACGCTCCCACTGGCGGACGTCCATCAGCTGCGGGGTCTTGATCTCCTGATAGCCCGCGCCGTCCATTCGGCGGCGCATGTAGCTCTCGAGCTCGCGCCAGATGCGATAGCCCTGTGGGTGCCAGAACACCGAGCCATGCGCCTCTTCCTGGAGGTGGAACAGATCCATCTCGCGGCCCAGCTTGCGATGGTCGCGCTTGGCCGCTTCCTCGAGCCGCATGAGATGCGCGTTGAGCTGTTTCTTGTTGAGCCAGCCGGTGCCGTATATCCGGGTCAGCTGCGCGTTTTTCTGGTCGCCGCGCCAATAGGCTCCGGCCACGCGCATGAGCTTGAAGGCCTGCGGATCGAGCTTGCCGGTCGAGGGCAGATGCGGGCCGCGGCACATATCGAGCCACGAACCCTCGCCATCGGGTTCGCCCGACCAATAGACGGTCAGCTCTTCGTCCTCGGGCAGTTCCTGCGCCCATTCGGCCTTGAAGCTCTCGCCCTCCGCTTCCCATTTCGCGATCAGTTGCTCACGCGACCAGACCTCGCGCCGCAGCGGCTTGTCGGCGGCAATGATGTCGCGCATCTTGTCCTCGATCGCGGGCAGATCGTCCATCGAGAACGGATCGCGCGTGTCGGGGGCTTTTACGTCGTAATAGAAGCCGTCGGCGGTTGCCGGGCCGAAGGTGATCTGCGTGCCCGGCCACAGCGCCTGCACGGCTTCGGCGAGGATATGCGCGTAATCGTGGCGGACCAGTTCGAGCGCTTCTTCCTCGTCGCGGGCGGTGACCAACGCGAGTTCGGCATCACCCTCGAAGGGGCGGCCGAGATCGCGCAATTCGCCGTTGACCCGCGCCGCAAGCGCGGCCTTGGCGAGGCCCGGGCCGATCGCCGCGGCGACATCGGCAGGAGTGCTCCCGCGCTCCATTTCGCGCGTGGAGCCATCGGGCAGGCTGATCTGTAGCAATTCGGTCATCGGTTCATCCGTATCCTTTGCCCCGCCAATGGCACAACCATGGGCGCGCTTGAAGTGCGGCGTTGTCTGCGAAGGAAATACCGGATGGAACGCCGCGCCACCCGACACCGGGCGGCAGGGCTGCGGATCAGACCGCGCGCACCCGCCCCCGGAACGCCGGGGTCGTGGTAGTGCTGGTGGTGGTGGTGGAGCGAAGCTGCGGCATGCCGCGCAACTTAGTCTCGCGCGGCGCGTCCTTCAACCGGTTTGGTGCGCCGGTTCTCTCAGCCCAGTTCCAGCCTGCGACTGCCCAGCGCGGTCGACACGCGTTGCGTCGCGACCACGCCCGCACCCCGCTCTCGGATGCCCGAGAGAAAGCGGTATTCGCTGGTCGCACGCTCGGGTGTGAGCTCCACGGCCATGTAACCGCGGCGCGAGCCATCCATCCAGACCAGCTCGGGGTTGAACTCCACGCTGGCGCGTTGGAGATCCGCCGGAGCGAGCTGGGGGATGTAGCCTTCGAAGCCGGGCGAGGTGACCGATTGCACCCCGAATTCGACCCCGACCCTTTGGCCCGCATGATCGAGATCGAAGGACCAGGCGTTGTGGGTGTCGCCGGCCAGCGAGACCAGATTGGCATCGGCTGCCAGCGCAGCCTCGAACAGCCGGGCGCGCGCCGCCGGATAACCGTCCCAGGCGTCCATGTTGAACGGCAGTTCGGCGCGGCTCGCCAGGGCGCCCGCCACGATACGACTGCGGACATATTCGGGCACATCGGCGGGCAGCGCTTCGACCAGCCCCGGTGACGTGGCGACCTTCCCCATCAGCACCTGCTGGACCAGCACCTGCCAGCGCTTGCCGCCTCCGGTGGAGCGCTTGAGCCCGTCGGAGAGCCAAGCCTGCTGCTGCGCGCCCAGCATTTCGCGTGAGGGATCGAGATAATTGCCCTGACGAAAGGCCGTCAGCGCGCGGAGCGCGGCCTCGGCCCCGTTCTGCCCGGCCAGCACATTGGCAAAGCTGAACTGCTCGGCGCGCGCGGTCAGCCGCGTCTCGAGCCGGAACAGCGTGGCCAGATCGCCGATGTCATAGGCCGCCCAGGGCTCGTCCGACACCGGCATCCACTCGCGATAGGCGCGCATCGCCGCCGCCTTGCGCACGCTCCACTCGCCCTCGCTCTCGGACTGGTGGTTCTGTGCCCCACCCTGCCAGCTGTCGTTGGCGCTTTCGTGGTCGTCCCAGCCCGAGATCATCGGGTAGACCTGGTGCAGGCGGCGCAGGTCGCGGTCGCTGCGATAGCTGGCGTAGCGCAGGCGGTAGTCCGCCAGCGCAACCGTTTCGCTCAGCGGCGCGACCGGTCGCCCGGCGACCGTCTGATCGGGCGACGGATAATTGTCCGACCCGTATTCGTAGAAATAATCGCCCAGATGCAGCGCACAGTCGAACTCGTTCGCCTCGGCGGCATGGGCATAGGCGTTGAACCAGCCGAACCCCATATTCGAACAGCTGAACACCGCCATCCGGAAACGATCGGTCGGCCCTTCGGGCAACGTCTTGGTGCGCCCCACATCGGACACCGCACCATTGGGGGCGACGAAGCGGTAGAAATACCAGCGGCCGGGCTCGAGACCTTCGGCGAAGGTCTTGCAGCAGCTGTCGTTTGCGGGGCTGGCCATCACCTCGCCCGAGGCGACCACACGCGAGAAATCGCTGGTCGGGCTGACTTCCCATTCCAGCTTCGTCTCCGCCCCGGCGGCGAAGCGCGTCCACAGCAGCACCCGGTCGCGCCCCGGCTCGCCGCTGGCCACGCCATGCGTGAATCCCGAACCGCCGAACTGCGCCGACAGCGGCGCGGCGATCAAACCGGCGCCGAGGACGCCCGACTTGAGCAGGCTGCGCCGGTCGAGCGGAGCAAGCGCAGCGGCGGCGGGTGGTTCGGTCTTGAACACGGCAATTCTCCTCCAGGGTCATGGCGCAGTGATCGCCCGCTGTGACTGCATCGTGACAGATATGGCCTGGTGGATGCTTCGCCGATTGGCAATGGAAAGCAACCTTGACAAGGGCAATCGCCTGTGACAAGTTAGCTTTACCAATTACCAAGGGAGCTTGACCAATGTCGACCACCACCAAAGCATTCTGCTGGGCCGCCGCCATCATCGCGGTGGCAATTGCGGGCCGCGCCCAGCTCATTCCGGCGGATTCGGCCCAGACCTTGACCATCGTCCTGCCCGTGCTCGCCGTAGTCTCGCTGTTCAAATCGCGTGGCTGCGCCATGGCATGCCTCGGGGGTGACCGGGCATGACCGGGACGAAAGAAAGAACCACGGGGCGAACGGCGCGGTTCTGGGCGGGCTTACTGCTGGGTACTCTGGGCGCCATTGCCGGCCTCGCATTGAGCGGCGCGATCGATGCCGACACAGCGCTGGTGCTGATGCTGGTCCCCGTAATCCAGACGATCCCGCTGATGCGCGCCGCCGGGCGTCGCCGCGACGGGGTCGCAGGGGGCCTGTGCGGCAAGGGCGAAGCCCAGAAGCGCTACACCAAGCGGGTGGCGCTGTTCACCGCGCTGTACCTGCTCTCCTTCGGCCTTCTCACCTTCGCTACCACCGAGAGCGACCCCGCTTTCGCGCTGCGCTCGGTTCTGGCGGTGCTGCCCGGGCTGGCGGTAATCGGCATCTTCTGGGCAGTTGGACGCCTGATCGTCGAGGAGCAGGACGAATTCATCCGCATGCTGGTGGTGCGCCAGTCGCTTATCGCCACCGGGATCGCGCTCAGCGCGGCAACGGTCTGGGGGTTCCTCGAAACCGCCGATGTGGTGCCGCATCTCGATGCCTATTGGGTCGCGGTGGCGTGGTTTCTCGGGCTGTTCGTCGGCGCGCTGTCCAACCGTATCGAATATGGTTCGTGGGGCGCGGTATGAAAAACCGACTCAAGGTCCTGCGCGCGGAACGCGACTGGAGCCAGCAGGCGCTCGCTGACCGGCTCGAGGTCAGCCGCCAGAGCGTCAACGCGATCGAGACCGGGCGCTACGACCCCTCGCTCCCGTTGGCCTTTCGCATCGCCGATGTGTTCGAAACGCCGATCGAGGCGATCTTCCTGCGCGATTGAACCTCGCCCGCGGTTGACTTGGCGGGGGCGCGCCTAGACAACCGCGCCGGTATCGCAAACCGGGGGGTCGGACCATTTCAAACCATCAGCACGCGCCGGAAACGGAAAGCGCATTCGGGTTCGAGGGAAGCTGGCGCGAATTCGCGCCGATCGCCTTTAGCAATCTCCTGCTCACCATCGTGACGCTGGGCATCTACCGCTTCTGGGCGACGACGCGCGAGCGCCGCTATCTGTGGTCGCGCAGCCGTTTCGTCGATGAGCGGCTGGAATGGGCGGGCACCGGGATGGAACTGTTCGTCGGCTTCCTGCTGGTGTTGGCGCTCTTCGCCCTGCCATTCTTCGCGATCGGCCTGGTGGCGGAATCGCTCGTTTTGCGCGGGGAAGAAGCGCTGGCGGCGGTGCTGACGCTGATGTCCTTCGTGATCCTGTTCTATCTGACCGGCCTCGCCCGCTTTCGAGCCTTGCGCTATCGCCTGTCGCGCACCCGCTGGCGCGGGATCCGGGGCGGTTCCAACGACAACGGCTTCCGCTTCGGCCTTTCCTATATGTGGAAGACCTTCGTCGGCTACCTGCCCGCGGGTCTGCTGATCCCCTGGTCGATGACCAGCCTGTGGAACGAGCGGTGGGGCAAGATGAGCTTCGGCCCGCACGGCTTTGGTGCCGAGGCCAAGGCCGGCCCGGTGTTCGGACGATTCCTGCTGTTCTACCTGGCGCCGTTCGTGATCTTTATTGGCGGCATCGCGCTGGCAGCAGCCGGTATGCTGGCAGGCTTCGGCATCGGCGGCGAGGAGGGCGCAATGATCGGCGGGATCGTCGGCATCGTCGGGCTGGTCCTGTTCTTTTACCTCGGCCTCGGACTGATCGCGGTGGCCTTCTTCGCCGCCTTCTACCGCGAAGCAGTCGGGTCGACGCGTTGGGGCGAAATCGGCTTTTCCTTCGAGGCCTCGACGATGGACTGGGTCAAATTGCTGCTCGGCGATGCCGCGCTGGTGGTCTTCACGCTCGGTATCGGGCTGATCTTCCTGTCCTACCGCCACTGGAAGTTCTTCATGACGCATCTCGAGGCGCAGGGGGAAATCCTGCTCGACGAACTGACCCAGTCCACCACCACGACAGCCCGGCACGGCGAAGGCCTGCTCGACGCCTTCGATATCGGCGCGATCTGACGTGCCCGAAACTGAAATGAACGAGGCGGCCTTCCAGGTTCCCGTCACATGGTACGACGGTGTCTCCGCGCTACGGCACGAGGGCATGGCCTCTTGGAGCGGCGATCGACTGGTGCTGACGGAAGCGGGCGGTGCGCAGCACCCGGTGCCGCTCGCCGATCTGCGCTTCGTCGAAAGCTTGCGCCATGAGCGGGTCTATGGCCGCGGGAGCCAGCCCGATTTTCGCCTGCGCCTGCCCCTCACCCTGCCTCCGGGCTTCGAGCGTTACCTCCCTGCACCCGCCCGCTATGGCGGCTGGATCGACCGGCTCGGGCTAGGCAAGGCGGTGGTCGTTTTCGGGGTCGCGAGTGCGGCGGCGGTGGCGCTGTTCATGACCGCACCCGAATGGCTGGGGCCGCGCGTCCCCGAAAGCTGGGAGGCCCGCATCGGCGAGGCAATGGTCGGCAATTTCGGCAACCGGCTGTGCTCGACGCCCGAGGGCGATGCCGCACTCGCCAAGCTGCTCAATGCGGTCGATCCTTCCGACCGGCAGGTGCGCGCGGGCATCGCCAATATCGACATGGTCAATGCGGTGGCGCTCCCGGGCGGGCAGGTGCTGCTGTTCGACGGCCTGGTGCAACAGGCGGAAAGTCCCGAGGAACTGGCCGGGGTTCTGGGCCACGAAGTCGGCCATGTCCGCGAACGTCATGTGATGACCGCGCTGCTGCGCCAGTTCGGGCTCTCGATCCTGCTGTCGGGCGCCAATTCAGGATTTGGCGACACCGTCTTCGGGCTCGCGGCGATGGGCTATTCGCGCGACGCCGAGCGCGAAGCGGACGAGTTCGCGCGCGAGCGGCTGGCGCAAAGCAATATCTCGCCGTTGGGCGCGGCGGAATTCTTCGAACGCATGGCGGAAGAATCCAGCGCGGATGCCGATACGGATGCGGATTCCGGGCCCGACATCACCGGCTGGATCGCCAGCCATCCCTCCGCCGGCGAACGCGCCCGCGCCTATCGCGATGCCGCAAAAGAAGGCGCAGATTACAATCCGATCCTCACCCCGGTCGAATTCGAGGCCCTGAAGGGGTTGTGCGAGGCGGACCCCGACGTCGAGGAATTCGAACTGTTCTGACGGTTGCAATCCCGGCGCGCGGGGTCGAGAAGCGCGCGTCCATGACCGACACCGCACAATTCCACGAACTGCCAGATGGCCGTCGCCTCGCATACCGCTTGCATCGCGGTAGCGGGCCCGCGCTGGTATTCCTGCCCGGCTATATGTCCGACATGGCCGGCAGCAAGGCGACGGCGCTATTCGACTGGGCCAAGAGCCGGGGTCGCAGCTGCCTGCTGCTCGACTATTCGGGTTGCGGCGAGAGTTCGGGCTCGTTTGCAGACGGGACGCTCTCACGTTGGTGCGACGAGGTCGTTGGCCTGATCGAAGCGCTGATCGAAGGCCCGGTGGTGGTGATCGGCTCCTCGATGGGCGGATGGCTTATGCTGCTGGTCGGCGAGGCGCTGGGCGAACGACTGGCCGGGCTGATCGGCATCGCTTCGGCCCCGGACTTCACCGAATGGGGTCGCTCCGCGCAGGACAAGGTCCGGCTACAAGCGGGCGAAACATTGCTCGACTCCAACCCCTATGGCCCGGAGCCCATGCCGCTCCACCCCGGCTTTTTCGCAGTCGGCCAGGCCAATTTACGGCTCCAGGGCGAGATCCCAATCGATTGTCCGACCCGCCTGGTTCACGGCCAGCGCGATGGCGATGTGCCGTGGGAGATCAGCCTGCGGCTGGCCGAAGCGCTGCGTTCGGACGATGTACAGGTCACCCTCGTCAAGGATGGCGATCACCGCCTCTCCCGCGATAAAGACATCGCGCTCCTGCTGGGGCAGGTCGAAACCCTGATTGCCGAAGGGATCATCTCGTGACCATCGCCGCCGCACTTCTCCTGGCCATGCAGGTCGGGCCCAATCCCGCCGCCACGCCACCGATGTCTATTCCCCCGGAACTGGAAGAACAGCGCGCGCGCACCGCAGCCTCTGCCGCAAACCGAGGCCCACGCCCGGCTTCGCGGCTGGTCGAATGCCTGCGGCTCGCCGCCGAGGATGCCGAGGCTGCCTATGACAGCGCGACCAGCTGGCGCGCCAATGCGCGGGATGCGGAACGCGCGCAGGCTGCGCATTGCCAGGGTCTCGCGCTCGTGCGGATGGAGCGATATGCCGAGGCGCGCGATATTTTCGCAGTCGCCCGCGGCGAGGTGGGCGACGACAATCCGACCTATCGCGCTCGGCTCGGCGCCATGGCGGGCAATGCCGCTATGGCCGGGCGCGAGGCGGGGGCGGCCATAGCGCATTTCGAACGCGCCATTGTCGATGCCAGCAGCGCCGGACAGGGAGACATCGCCACCGGGCTCGAGATCGACCTCGCGCGGGCGCTGGTGGCCGCCGAACGTCCCGAGGATGCCATCGCCGCGCTCGGCCGAGCGCGCGAAGCAAGCCCCGGCGATCCGCGCGCCTGGCTGCTTTCGGCCAAGCTGTCGCGGCAATTGGGGCGGCTGATGGAAGCCCAGCGCCAGATCGAACAGGCCGCCACATTGGCTCCGCGCGACCCGACCGTCGGGCTTGAGGCCGGGGTTATCGCCGCCCTGGCCAATCGGCCCGAGGATGCCCGGCGCAGTTTCGAATCGGTCCTGCTGGTCGCGCCCGATGGCGCCGAGGCTGAACGCGCCCGCGCCTATCTCGCGCAATTGTCCGATGAAGGAAAGCCGCAGCAATGACCGATTTTTCGATTCTCGATCTGGTGCCGGTGCGCGAGGGCGGATCGCTGGAGGAGGCCTTTTCCGCTGTGGTCGATCTCGCGCGCACCGCCGAGAAGACGGGTTGCACCCGCTTCTGGGTCGCCGAACATCATGCCATGCCGGGGATCGCCGGAGGCGCGACCTCGGTCGTTCTGGCGCATATCGGCAACGCCACCTCGACCATCCGCATCGGCTCGGGGGGAATCATGCTGCCAAACCACACCCCGTTCCAGATCGCCGAGCAGTTCGGCACGCTGGCGGCGCTGTTCCCGGGCCGGGTCGATCTAGGGCTGGGCCGGGCGCCCGGCGCGGGTCCCGAGCTCCAACGCGCCTTGCGTAAGGACCTGCACCGCGCCGCAGAGATGTTCCCGCAGGACGTGGTCGAATTGCGCGCCTATCTCGATGGCGATCCCGGCCTGCCAATCCAGGCAACTCCCGGTCAGGGCGCCGATGTCGAGCTGTGGATGCTCGGCTCCAGCCTGTTCGGCGCGCAGCTCGCCGCCCGGCTCGGCCTGCCCTATGCCTTCGCCAGCCATTTCGCGCCCGACCATCTCGACGCTGCGCTCGAGCTCTATCGCCGCAATTTCGAGCCTTCCGCCGCGCTCGACAGGCCACATGTCATGGCGGCGATGAACCTCTTCTGCAGCGAGAGCGAAGCCGAGGCCGAGCGCATCGCCAGTTCGCAATTGCAGGCCTTCGTCCGGCTGCGCACCGGCTCGCCCGGCAAGCTGCCACCGCCGATCGAGGGCTACCGCGACACGCTGCCCGCCAATGCCCGCGCCATGCTCGACCATATCGGCCAGGCGAGCGCGGTAGGGACGCCGGGACAGGTGCGCGACGCGATCGAGGGCTTCGTCGATCGCACCGGCGCCGACGAGATCATGCTGGCCGGTGCCACTTTCGATCCCGAAGCGCGGACCCGTTCGCTCGAACTGGCGATGGACGCGCTAAAGGGCTGACCTGCCGGGCCAGTCCCCACATTCCGCCCCGTTCAGTTAACCCCGCAACCCTTTCCCGTGATCGAGCATCCGGGCCCCTGCGAGCCTCGCTTGCGGCGGCGCGAGGAGAGGACTAGGGGCGGACACGTCAGGCACGGCGAACACCGTGCTGCAGCCATTCCGGGCCGATGAGAGAGGGCCCGCTGAGAGGATACATGGGTTCGACTAAAGCTGCCGCAGGGCAGAAACCCGCCATTCCCGCCGGAGTGGTCGAATCGCTCGCCGCGCGCATGGAGGAATCGCTCCTCCCCGGCGACGGCGACATGGCCCGCGACCGGCTCGTCGAGGCCGCCCGCTTCGTCGCCGAGACCGGTTTCCATCGGCAGGCCGGGCGCGCCGCCATAGTGCTCGAATCGGCCAGTGAAGACCGGCGCTTCATGCGCATCGCGCTGGTCAATGACGACATGCCTTTCCTGGTCGATTCGACCGCCAACGCCATCGCCGCCACCGGGCTGGCGATCGATCGGCTGGTACACCCGGTTGTTCCGGTCGAGCGCAACAGCGACGGCGAACTGACCGGGGTTCTCGATAGCGATCCCGACGACGCGGCCTATGAATCGATGATCTACATCGAGACCTCGCGGGTCGACGCGCGCCAGCGCCGCGAGCTGATGGCGACGCTGCGCGAAACGCTGGCCGATGTCCGCGCCGCGGTGAACGACTGGCCGCAATTGCAGGACGCCATGCTCGCCGACGCCAAGCGGCTCGAGGACGAGGAGGCCACCGCGCTGCTCGAATGGCTCAACAACGGCATGCTGACACAGCTGGGCCATCTCGAGCGTCACCGCGACGGCACCGCCAGCACCGCGCTCGGCATCTGCCGCAAGAGCGCGCAGGATCTGCTCGCCGACACCTCCTACGACCGTGCCTTCGCCTGGTTCGACGATCCTGAGAGGGCCCGGGCGCTGCTGATCATCAAGGCCAACCGGCTGGCCCACGTCCATCGCCGGGTCCCGCTCGACCTGTTCATCGTGCCGCGCCGCAAGGGCGGCAAAACCGTCGCCCTTTCGATCCACGCCGGGGTCTGGACCAGCGCCGCGCTGGCCGCGCCGCCACGGACGGTCCCGCGGTTGCGTGCCCAGGTCGAGGCGATCATGAAACGGCTCGATTTCGATGTCGGCGGCCATGCCGGCAAGGCGCTCGTCCATGCGCTGACGACACTGCCGCACGATCTGCTGATCGGGTTTTCGGACCACGATGTCGAACGCATTGCCACCACGATGATGGCGCTGGTCGATCGCCCGCGTCCCCGGCTGGCGATGGTCGAGGCACCGCTGGCGCGGCACCTCTTCGCCTTCGTCTGGCTGCCGCGCGACATGCTGGCGACGCAGGTTCGCCTCCAGATCCAGGCGCTGCTCGAAGAAGGCGCCGGTGCAAAACTGCTCGACTGGAGCCTCGAGGTCGAAGGCGGCAATCTCGCGATGCTGCGCTTCGTGCTCGACATCCGCGACGGCAGCGAGACTTCCGACGAGAAGGCCCTCGACGAGCGGCTGCAGACGATGCTGCGTGGCTGGGGCGAAGCGGTCGAGAGCGAACTGGCGACGTTGGGCGACGCGAACCGCGCCGCCGCCATCGCCTCGCGCTGGGCCGAAGCCTTTCCGACCGCGTTCCGCGCGCAATTCGGCCCCGCCGAAGCCGCGACCGACATCACCCGCCTGCGCGCGCTCGGCGTCCATGCCGAAGGTGGCGACCAGTGGCAGCGCGATGCACGAATCTATCTGTGCCAGCAGAGCGATGCGCAATGCCTACGGCTCAAGCTCTATCAGGCCGAAGGCAGCATGCCGCTGTCCGATGCCGTGCCCGCGCTGGAGAATTTCGGGTTCCACGTCGACACCGAAATGCCCACCGTGCTCGATGACGGCAAGCTCGGTACGATCCACGATTTCGCACTGACGCTGTCCTCGGCGGTCGAGGCCGAGGCGCTGGTCGAACGTTCCGATGAGATTGAAATGGCGATGGCCGCCGTGCTCAACGGCGAGGCCGAGAGCGATCCCTTCAACCGGCTCGTCCCCGAAGCCTCGCTCACCGCGCGAGAGGCCGATCTGCTGCGCGCCTTCTACCGCTATCTGCGCCAGGCGGGGATGGGCTTCACCATCTACACCGTGGTCGATGCGCTGCGCGGCGCACCCGATGTCACCCGCGCGCTGATCGCGCTGTTCACCGCACGCCACGATCCCGCCTTCGGCAAGGGTCGCGACCACGCGATCGAGGAAGCCCGCGAGGCGATCAAACGCGGGCTCGCCAAGGTAAAGGCGATCAACGACGACCGCCTGCTGCGGCTCTACCAGTCGCTGATCGACGCGATCCTGCGGACCAATGCCTTCGCCCCCGCGGGCAGCGAAGCGCTCGCCTTCAAGATCGAATCGGCACTGGTTCCCAACTTGCCGCGGCCGATCCCCTGGCGCGAAATCTTTGTCTATTCGCGGCGCCTCGAGGGCATCCATCTGCGCGCCGGCGCGATCGCCCGCGGTGGCTTGCGCTGGTCAGACCGGCGTGACGATTTCCGCACTGAAGTTCTCGGCCTGATGAAGGCGCAGCGGGTCAAGAACGCCGTGATCGTACCGACCGGCGCCAAGGGCGGTTTTTATCCCAAGCAACTGCCCGATCCCATCAGCGACCGCGACGGCTGGGCCGCCGAAGGCCAGGCCAGCTACGAAGTGTTCATCCGCACACTGCTGTCGATCACGGACAACATCGTCGACGACGAGGTCGTCCATCCCGAGGACGTTGTGATCCTCGACGGCGAAGACCCCTATTTCGTGGTCGCCGCAGACAAGGGAACTGCGCGCTTCTCCGACGTCGCCAACGCGATCGCCGAAAGCCGCGGCTTCTGGCTCGACGACGCCTTCGCGAGCGGCGGCTCCAACGGCTACGACCACAAGGCGATGGGCATCACCGCGCGCGGCGCCTGGGTCTCGGTCCAGCGGCATTTCCGCGAGATGGACATCGACGTCCAGACCGATCCGATCGAGGTTGTCGGTTGCGGCGACATGTCGGGCGACGTGTTCGGCAACGGCATGCTGCTGTCGAAAACCATCAAGCTGGTCGCGGCCTTCGACCACCGGCATATCTTCGTCGATCCCGTTCCCGATCCGGCGGCGAGCTGGAAGGAACGCAAGCGCCTGTTCGATCTGACCCGATCGAGCTGGGAAGATTACGACAAGGACCTGATCTCGCGCGGCGGCGGCGTCTTCCCGCGCGACGCCAAGAGCCTCAAACTGTCCAAGGCGGCGCAAAAAGCGCTCGGCATCGACCAGAAGGAGATCGAACCCGAAGCCCTGATCTCGGCAATCCTCAAGGCGCCGGTCGACCTGATCTGGTTCGGCGGGATCGGCACCTATCTCAAGGCCACGCACGAAAACAATGTCCAGGTCGGCGACCCGGCCAACGATCCCATCCGCGTCGACGCCAATGATGTTCGCGCGCGCGTGATCGGTGAAGGCGCCAACCTGGGCGTGACGCAGGCCGCGCGGATCGAGTTCTCGCTCAATGGCGGGCGGATCAACACCGATTTCATCGACAATTCGGCCGGGGTCGATTGTTCGGACAATGAGGTCAACATCAAGATCGCGCTGGCGGCAGCGCGCCGCGCTGGCCGGATTTCCGAAGCCAAGCGCAACGCGCTGCTCGAGGACATGACCGAGGAAGTCGCCGAGCTGGTGCTCGAGGACAACCGCTTGCAGGCGCTCGCGCTATCGGTGGCGGAAATCGGCGGCGCGCGTTCGGCAGAAGCGCATTTGCGGCTGATCGAGACGCTCGAGGAGAGCGGCAAGCTCGACCGCAAGACCGAAGGGCTGGCCGATCACGACGTTCTCGGGCGCCGCGCGAGCGAGGGGATGGGCCTCACCCGCCCCGAACTCGCGGTCCTCCTGTCCTCGACCAAGCTTGCCCTGCAGGACGCGATCGAGACGGGACCCCTGTCGGAAAACGCAGCGCTCGAACCCATGTTGCTCGAAGCCTTCCCGACGCCGATGCGCGATCGTTACAAGCCGCAGATCCTGACCCATCGCCTGCGCCGCGAACTGATCGCGACCAAGCTCGCCAATCGTATCGTCAACCGGATCGGTCTGGTCCACCCCTTCGAGCTAGCCGAGGAAGAGGGCGTGACGCTGGACCAGGTCGCCGGCGCTTTCGTGGTCGCCGAGCGGCTGTTCGAACTCGATTCGCTGTGGGCCGCCATCGATGCCGCAGAGATGCCCGAACGCGCGCGCCTGCTGCTGTTCGACCGCACCGCCAAGGGCATGCGGATGCAGATGGCCGATTTGCTGACTGCTGGCGTCGGTATCGCCGATCCTGCCGAAAGCCTCGAGGCCTTTGGGCCGGGCGTGCGAAAGCTGTCCGGTGCGACCGCCAGTCTGCTGGCCGAGGAAAGTCGGCAGCAATCGGTCCGGCTGACCGACGAGCTTTCCGATGCCGGTGCGCCCGAAGATCTGGCCGCACGGGTAGCGCATCTGTTCGAACTGGATGGCGCGGTCGGCCTCGCCAAGCTCGCGCGCGAACACGAAATCGACCCCTGGGACCTGACCAAAGCCTTCACCGGACTGGGCGCCTCGCTCGGGCTCGACTGGGCGCAGGCGACATCAGCGATGATGAACCCGTCGGATGTCTGGGAACGCCTGCTCGTCGCCGGTCTCGCGCGCGATTTCCAGCAGATGCGGCTCGACTTCCTGCGTCGCCTGTCGCGCCGCAAGGGTGCCAAGGACGACATGCCGGCGATGGTCGAGAAATGGGCGGCGGAGAATGCGGTCGCGGTGCGCCAATTCCGCACCATGGTCGGACGCGCACAGGCGCAGACTCCGGTCGCGCCCGCCGCGCTCGCGCAGGTCGCCAGCATGGCGCGCAATCTGTTGTGTCGATAGGCGCGGCTTGACCGGCGCGGCCATAACCGCGAGATCGCTCCACGATGGATAGTGCCGATATCGTCATCGTAGGCTCGGGCCATGGCGCCGCGCAGGCGGCCATTGCTTTGCGCCAGCAGGGTCACGACCAGTCGATCCTGATGATCAGCCGCGACCGGACCCCGCCCTACGAGCGTCCGCCGCTGTCGAAGGAATATCTCGCCGGCGAAAAGCCGCTCGAGCGGATCATGATCCGCAAACCGGAATTCTGGACCGAGCGTGGCATCGAACTCGAACTGGGCGCCAATGTTTCCGAAGTCGATCCACTGGCGCATGAGGTCGCGCTCGGGGACGGGCGCCGGATAGGTTACCGCAAGCTCATTTGGGCGGCCGGTGGCGATCCGCGGCGCCTGTCGTGCCCCGGCGCCGACCTCGCCGGAATCCATGCTATCCGCAGCCGCACCGATGTCGACACGCTGCGCGCGCAAATCGAGAAGGGCGCGCGGCGCGCGGTAGTGGTCGGGGGCGGCTACATCGGGCTCGAAGTGGCAGCCGTGCTGCGCAAGCTGGGCTGTTCGGTCACCCTGCTGGAAAACCAGGACCGCGTTCTCGGGCGCGTCGCGGGCGAAGCGCTCAGTGCTTTCTACCAGGACGAGCATCGTCGACAGGGTGTCGACCTACGGCTGTCGACCGGTGTGGAGCGGGTCGAGGGCGAGGACGGCCGCGTAACCTCGGTGCTGGCCGACAATGGCGAGAGCTTCCCCTGCGAGATCGTGGTGGTAGGCATCGGCATCGTTGCCGCGGTAGGCCCGCTGATCGCCGCCGGGGCGGCGGGGACCAATGGCGTCGATGTCGACGAATTCTGTCGCACCTCGATTGACGATGTTTACGCCATCGGCGACTGCGCGGCGCACGCCAATCCCTATGCGGAAAACGCGGTCATCCGGCTCGAATCCGTCCAGAATGCCACTGACATGGCCAACACCGCCGCCAAGGCGATCATGGGCGACAAGCAGCCCTACAACGCCGTGCCGTGGTTCTGGTCGAACCAGTATGACCTGCGGCTGCAGACCGTTGGCCTGTCCATCGATCACGATGCGGTGGTGGTCCGCGGCGATCCCGCACAGCGCAAGTTTTCGGTGGTCTACCTGCGCGAGGGGCGAGTCATAGCGCTCGATTGCGTCAACACCACGCGCGACTACGTCCAGGGGCGCAAGCTCATCGAAGCGCGCGCCGTGGTCGATCCCGCGCTGCTCGCCGACACCGAGGTGCCGCTCAAGGACCTGCTCTGAGCCGGGCGGCGGCCCAGTCGGCTGCCTCCGCAACCACCGGATCGGGATCGGCGCGCAAGCACTCGACCTTCGCCAGCAATTCACCCCGTCCGCTGTTGCCCGCCGCATAGAGACAATTGCGCACGAAACGATCGCGCCCGACGCGCTTGATCGGGCTGCCCGAGAACAGTCGGCGGAAGGCCGGATCGTCGAGCTCGAGCAGCTGTGCGAGATCCGGCGCGACCAGCTCTTCTCGCGGCAGGAGCCTGGTATGCGCCTGCGCGCTCTGTGCAAACTTGTTCCATGGACACACCGCGAGGCAATCGTCGCAGCCGTAGATGCGATTGCCCAGCGCGACCCGGAATTCCTCGGGGATCGGCCCCTTGTGCTCGATTGTGAGGTAGGAAATGCAGCGCCGCGCATCGAGCCGATAGGGTGCGGGAAAAGCGTCGGTCGGGCAGGCGGTCTGGCAGGCGCGGCACGAGCCGCAGCTGTCGCGCAGCGGCGCGTCAGGTGCGAAGGGCAGTGTCGAATAAATCGCGCCGAGAAACAGCCAGCTGCCGTGCTCGCGGCTGACCAGATTGGTGTGCTTGCCCTGCCAGCCGATCCCTGCCGCCTGCCCGAGCGGCTTTTCCATCACCGGGGCGGTGTCGACGAAGACCTTGAGCTCGCTGTCCGGTTCGCGCGCAATCAGCCAGCGCGCCAGCGCCTTGAGCGCCTTCTTGACCACGTCGTGATAGTCGCGCCCCTGCGCATAGACCGAAATGCGTGCCTTGTCTGGCGCATCGGCCAGCGCCAGCGGATCGTTGGGCGGAGCGTAACTCATGCCGAGCGCGATCACGCTGCGCGCCTCGGGCCACAGTCCCTGCGGAGAGACGCGCTGGGATTTTCGCGCCTCCATCCATTCCATCGAACCGTGGCGTCCTGCGTCCAGCCACTGCTCCAGCCGCTCGGCGCGCAAAGGCTCGCCTGCCGCCGCTGTGAAACCGCAGGCAGCGAAGCCCAGCCGCCGCGCCTCGGCCCGCAGATCCTCCTGCAGGGTGGCGATATGCTGCGGCTCGATCAAAACTAGCTGTTGCTCCTGTTCATGGGTCGCGGGTAACCCCGAGCCATGCTTACCGAGACCGAGGCGCCCCCGCGAGGCGAAACTTCCGCCATTGCGCAGCGCCATGCCCAGGAGCGCCCGCTGGCGATCGAGGCGAAAGGGCTGGTCAAGCGGTTCGACGGGACGCTGGCGGTGGACGGGGTGGACATCTCCGTGCCCGAAGGCGCGATCTACGGCATCCTCGGCCCCAATGGCGCCGGCAAGACGACGACCTTGCGTATGCTGCTGGGCATCATCGATCCGGATGAGGGTGTGCGACGCGTCTTCGGGCATGATCGCCCGCACGATATCGCCCGGCTGATCGGCTATCTTCCCGAAGAGCGCGGGCTCTACCCGACAATGAAATGCGACGAGGCGATCGCCTTCATGGGGGCGCTGCGCGGGTTGACGCTCGAGGAAGGCCGCAGGCGCGGGCGCGAACTGCTCGAGGCGCATAGCCTCGGCCATGCGATCGAACGCCAGATCCGCCAATTGTCCAAGGGCATGGCGCAGACCGTCCAACTGCTCGGCACGCTGGTGCACCGGCCGCGACTGGTGGTGCTCGACGAGCCCTTTTCGGGGCTCGATGCGATCAATCAGGGCAAGCTGGAGGTCATGATCCGCGATCTCGCCGCGCAGGGAACGACGGTGATCTTCTCCACCCATGTCATCCATCACGCCGAGCGCCTATGCGACGATGTCGCGATCATTGCCGGAGGGCGGGTGCCCTATGCCGGATCGGTCGATGCCGCGCGCGACAGCATCCCGGCGCAAGTCCGGCTGGAAACGCGCAATCGCGACGGGCGCTGGCGCAGCGCCCTGCCGGATGACGCCCGCCACGATATCAAGGCCAATGGCGCGCATTTCTGGTTCTTCCCGGTGCCAGACAGCGGCATCGAGACGCTGCTCAAGCAGCTGATCGAGGGCGATGCCGGCGTCCTGTCGCTGTCGATCGAGCGCGCCGGGCTGCACGATGCCTTCGTCGAGATCGCGGGCGCCGCCGCGGCGCGCGCGCTCGCGCAAGACAATGCCGTGGGGCCCGACGCATGAGCATGACGGACAAGAGCCGGCTGTCCCTGTGGCAGGCCGCCTGGGTGGTGGCGCGCCGCGACTTCCAGGCGATCCTGTTCAGCAAGGCCTTCCTGCTGTTCCTGCTCGGCCCGATCTTCTTCGGCGCGATCAGCATCGGCGCCGGGATGCTCGGCGCCAAGGCCGCCGAGAGCGGTGAACCGCCTCGTCTGGCGGTGATGCTGCCTGCTGCAGAAGCCGAGGCGCTAGCTCAAGCGCATCGCGAACTCGATGCCCTGATTTCCATTCCCCCGATCGAGCGCGCCACCGTCGGCGAAGCCGAACCCATCACCCTGCTTTCCGATCGCACGCGCAATTTCGGTGCGGTGCTGACCGGTACGCTGGCGCAGCCCCGGCTGGTAGGAACTCAGGAACAGATCGAGCGCTGGCAGGGGCGGGTGGCGCTGCTCGCGGCGCGAGCGCAAGGACCCGACGCGACCTATCCCACGGTCGCTCTCGAGCAGACCCGGTCGAGCATGGCCAGCACCCGCAGCGCGCAAACGGGTACCGCAACCGCCGGGATCACCCTGCTGTTCCTGTTGACGATGCTGCTGGCGGGCATGGTCCTCTCCAATCTGGTCGAGGAGAAGGCCAACAAGATCATCGAGATCCTTGCGGCAGCGATCCCGATGGATGCGGTCTTCGTCGGCAAGCTGTTCGCCATGCTGGCGATCAGCTTTGTCGGGATCGCGGTGTGGGGAAGCCTGGCACTGGTCGCGCTTGCACTGGGTCCGGCGACCGGCACCTCGCTGCCGACCCCGGCGGTCGGATGGCCGCTCTTTGTCGCGCTGTTCGTGCTCTATTTCGCGCTGGCCTATCTGCTGATCGGCTCGGTGTTCCTGACCGTGGGCTCGATGGCAGCGACGGTGCGCGATGTGCAGACATTGTCGATGCCGGCCACGATCCTGCAGCTCGCGGTGTTCTTCCTCGCCACTTTCGCGATGACCGATATCGGCTCGCCGGTCGAACTGTTCGCGGCGGTCTTCCCGCTGTCCTCGCCATACGCCATGGTCGGGCGCGCCGCGCAGTCGCCCGACCTGCTGCCGCACCTGATCGCGATCGCCTGGCAGGTGGCCTGGGTGACGATCTTCGTGCGCGGCGGGGCTTCGCTGTTCCGGCGACGGGTGATGAAGTCGGGCCCGGCCAAGGCGAAGGCGAAAGGCCGATTCAGCCTGGTCCGGCGCCCGACCAAGCAATAGCGCGCCGGTTCGGTCCCGATTTGCAACGCACTATTGACACACTTGTCAGTTAGGCCGGATAGTGAAGCATGACGGAGGCGACCGGAACGAGTCGCCCCAAGCGGGAGAGTACCATGGCCACCATCGCCGCCGAAAAGCCCCAGTTCCGTACCGCGCCTAGCGCCTATGAAGCGCTGAAGGAGCATTTCGACCAACACCCCGACCAGCGGATGCATCACACACACAAATGGGATGTCAGCCGTTCGGATATCTACGCCGAGGATCGCTGGCAGCCGATCTTCCGGGAAATGCGCGAGGCGGGGCCGCTGCATTACATCCCGGAAAGCCCGTTCGGACCCTACTGGGCGGTGGTCCAGCACAAGGCGATCCAGCATATCGAGGCCCTGCCCGACCTGTTCTCGTCAAGCTGGGAACACGGGGGTATAACCATTCTCGAACGCGCCGAGGACATTCCTGAGGAAGAACGGCTCGAACTGCCGATGTTCATCGCCATGGATCGGCCCAAGCACACCGGCCAGCGGCGCACGGTCGCCCCCGCCTTTACCCCGGGCGAAATGAAGCGGATGGAGGCGGATATCCGGCAGCGGACCGGCGAACTGCTCGATTCGCTGCCGCGCGGCGAGGTGTTCGACTGGGTCGACAAGGTCTCGATCGAACTCACCACCGGAATGCTCGCGTTGCTGTTCGGCTTCCCCTGGGAAGATCGCCGCCTGCTGACGCTGTGGTCGGACTGGTCGGGCGACACCGAGCTCGCCAGCGTCCGCGAGCTCGACCCGCTGCGACGCAGCTTCCTGCACGAAATGGCCGCCTATTTTCAGATGCTGTGGGCCGAGCGCGCACAGCAGGATCCGCAGCCCGACCTCATCTCGATGATGATCCATTCCGAGGCGATGAACCAGCAGAGCCCGGAAGAATTCATGGGCAATCTGATCCTGCTGATCGTCGGCGGCAACGACACCACCCGCAACACCATGAGCGGGATCATCCACGGCTTCGACACCTTCCCCGACCAGCGCAAGCTGTTCGAGCAGAACCCCGACTTGATCCCCAATGCGGTCCAGGAATGCATCCGCTTCCAGACCCCGCTCGCGCATATGCGCCGGACCTGCACCGAGGACACCGAGCAGTTCGGTCAGCAGATCAAGAAGGGCGACAAAGTGGTGCTGTGGTACCTGTCGGCCAATCGCGACGAGCAGGTGTTCGAAAACCCCGACAAGCTCGACATCACCCGCGAGAACGCCCGCCGCCACCTCGCCTTCGGCTACGGCATCCACCGCTGCGTCGGCGCAAGGCTGGCCGAATTGCAGCTGCGCATCCTGCTCGAGGAGATGCACAAGCGGCGGATGCGGGTCCATGTCGCGGGCGATGTCGAGCGGGTGCGGGCGAATTTTGTCCATGGTTTCCGCAAGCTCGAGGTCGAAATCACCGAATTCTGACTATGTCGGCGCGAGAACCGATTGCCGTTCCGCTGCTATTCAGGGGTGATCTGTCATGCATTGCGGCATGGACCACGATCACCCCTCGCCCGACCTCAATCCCGATCGCCGCCGCGCGCTGGCCATCTTCGGCACCGGCGTCGCGTTCTCCGCACTTGCAGCCTGCAGCGCAGGCGTGGCCGAAGCGCGGAGCTTTCCCGTTGAACTGAGCGAAGTGCAATGGCGCGAGAAACTGACCCGGGCCGAATTCTACGTTCTTCGTCAGGAGGGTACCGAACGTCCCTATTCCAGCCCGCTCGACAAGGAAAACCGCAAGGGCCTGTTCGCCTGCGCCGGTTGTGGCAACAAGCTCTACGCCTCGCGTACCAAGTTCGACAGCGGCACCGGCTGGCCCAGCTTCTGGGCGGCATTGCCGGGCGCGGTCGGGACCAGCCGCGACCGCAAGCTGGGTTATGCGCGCACCGAAGTGCACTGCGCCGATTGCGGCGGCCATTTGGGCCATATCTTCAACGACGGGCCCAAGCCGACCGGCAAGCGCCACTGCATCAACGGCGTGGCGATGGACTTCCTGCCGGCCTGATCCGCCAGACTTGCAGCGGTCCTTCGCTGAACCCTGCGACCGGTTGCAACCAGCCGGGGGGCTCGCCCCGCATGAGTCGGGCCGCGAGCCCGTTCGGTCGTGATCGCGCGTATACTTTCGCTTCGGACATGTCCGGGCAGAGCAGCAGGTATTCTGCCCCGCGGGCCTGCGCCAGAACACGCGCAACCCGCGGCTCAGAGAGATAGATATTGAGCACATCGGCCATCGCCGGTTCGGCACGGTGGTGCCCGGTGGCCGTAACCGCGTGATGCGTGTGCATCAGTATGGCGGGCCCCAGATCGAACGGCGAGACGGTTTCGCCAGACGGCAGGGCGTTCAACTGTCCGAGTTCTCGAGGATCGCTGCATTCGCTTTTCTGCATCGTCTCTGGCGATCCCGTTTCGCCAGCTTGCTGCTCGAAAGCTGGCTCTGACGAGAGCCGCTCGGCTACGGCGAAGCCGATCGAAGGCATCAGCGCGAGCACCAGGGCGAGCGTCATGCAGAGTTTCGCCACGAGCCTGTCGAACCGCTCCAGCCGCGCGAGCGTATGTGCAATGAACCATCCGAGCGGTAGCGTCGCGACGATTCCCGCAAAGCCCATCGATCTCCACGTCATCAGACCAAGCACGAGGCTGGCCGCGAGCAGAACGGCATAATGGCGCCAGAAACGTCGGCTAGCACCGGGTCCGCGGGTCGCCAGCAGACCGGTCGCCGCCAGTGCAAGTGCGATCTGGATCAGCGGCGGCACTACAACATCCGCAGACTGCTCCCATGCCGGGCGACCTTCCATGATCAGCACATACCAATAGTCGCGCACCACCGGGTCGAGCGATCCGAAGGGTGTATCGAGGCATTGCGGGGCAAGACCGGCAAAGATCGCGACACCCCCCGCTCCGGCCAGACCAATCAGGCTAAACAGCACCGGAGGCGAGAGCAGTCCGAGCTTCGCCACCACCGTGATCGCCAGCGCGACGAAAGCAAAAAAAGCCAGATGCGCCGGGCCGATCGCATCGCAATATTGTCCCATATTGGGTCCGAGCGTGATGGCAAAGGCCAGGATCAAGCCAGCGGCAAGCGCCTGCAGATAGCCGACCAGCTCCCAGCGCTGTGCGGAATCCTCCAGCCATCGGAGACCGAAATAGCCTGCGAAAGCGGCTGCAAGCGGCACCATTTCGAGCGAGATGGTGCAGCCCAGCGCCAGCGCCGCTCCCGCCAGCCAGGCGCCTTTGCGGTCGCGCAGGGCCAGACCGAAGATCGCCGCCGCCGCGACCGCCAGTTGCCAGCCGTGATGGTCGAGCCGGGTCGGCTGGAGCTGGAACAGCACCGGGGAGAGCAGGCCAATCGTCAGCGCCGCGATGCCAGCGGTACGCAGGTCGAAGAGCCGCGCTGCGGCGGTTCCGACGAAGGCGATCGTGATGCCGAGGGTCAGGAGTGGGACGAGCACCATGGCAGCGATTTCCGCATTCACCGGACCCACGAGCGGCGTCAGCTGGAGCAGCACTGCCGCGATCGGCGCATCAACCAGCCGGGACCAGTGCATCGGCACTCCTTGCGGCGGGTCGATGCGGTACTGGTGGAGATCGAACCACGTCTGGCCGCCGATCAGGTCGCGGACCTGGACCAGTCGGAGCGCATCGTCGCCACGGAGATCGAGCGAAAGCAGCCGCTCGAGCGCAACCGCGAGCGCAATGATCGCCAGCACCGCCCATACGAGCAGCAATCGCCGCGCCAGCGGGCCCGAGCGGACCCTATCCGCCGACGGCATCGTGAACGGACCGGGTGCTGAAGACGATCCGGCTGCGAATGCCCCACGTCATAAAAAAACTCATAGCGATCGCCACCAGCTTGGAGAGGCGCGGGTCGATCCCGATGGCCTCGCCAAGCCCGACGATCGCCACAGTAAGCCCCAGACCGACCAGCGCCGAAAGCACGAACAAGCCCTTTTGCCTCGTCCGTGCGCGCCCGACGGGCGCGACCATGCCGGTAAAGACCTTGCGGCTGGACAACAGCCAATGGGCGAGAATGCCCGCTGCGTATCCGGCCGTCGCCGCCAGTACGGCAGGGGCGCCCAAAGCCAGCAGGGCCATAAAGCCGAGCACATCCACCGCCAGCGCGCCGATGCTCGCGAGCACGTAGCGCAGGAAACGGATGTCGCCGATCCGGGCGAGCAGTGCGGCCATTCCTTCCCCTTCCCGCGGTGTCAGGCCGCTTCGCGATCCTGCTTCGCGACGCGTTCGGGCACCGCCCGAACCGAAGATAGCGCTGCTGCTTGATCCTCGCTCAATGGCCTGTCTTCAACCGAAGGCAGGATCGTTCTCGTACCTTCGGCGCCGGCCTCGTGATATTCGGCATCCTCATTGACGCACCAAGTGTCGTAGATTCGCTTGCCGGCAAGGATGTTATCGACCGTCAGCATGGCGGTCATCATGGCGTGGTCCTGGTTGTTGTAGCGATGCATGCCGTTGCGACCGACGAGATGCAGCGTAGAGTACTTGTCTTCCAATTCCACCCGCATCGCCTGGGCATTGGCGGCATAGTCTTCGTCATAGACGGGATAGGCCTTTTCCTGCCGAACCACCGCGCCGCCAATTACATCGGTCGGGTCGCACAGGCCGAGGATCGCCATTTCCTCCTTTGCGAGTTTGACCAGATCCGCGTCGGCCATCGACCACAACCCGTCGCCTTCGAAACAGAAATATTCCAGCCCGACGCAGGCGACGTCGTCCTGTGGGACCATTTCGGGCGACCAGCTGCGGAAATTCTGCACGCGGCCGACCTTCACCTTGTTGTCGTGGATGTAGATCCAGTTATCGGGAAACAGGTCGTCCGACCGGATTTTCAGCGCGACGGTGAGGAAGTCGCGGTATTTGAGCGCGCTGGCTTGCAGCGTCGTCTCGGGAAGCGGGTGCAGTCGCCGCGCCAGCTGGCGCATCGGGGCCGAACTGATCGCGTGATCCGCCTCGATTGTCAGATCCCCGTCGGGACCGGTCGCGCTCATGCGCCAACCCGACTGACCATCGGTCGCAAGCTGCTTGAGCCCATGACCCATGAAGATCTGTCCCTTCCCGCTGGCGAGCACTCGGTCGCGCGCAGCTTCCCACATCATTCCGGGCCCGAGCCGCGGATAGCGGAAGCTTTCGAGCAAAGTCTTGGCGGCCATGCCGTCGTTGGGCTTGCGGTTGAGGCCAAGCGAACGCTTGAGCCCGTCGCGCACCGCGCCCCACAGCGAGAGGCCCTTGATCCGCTGGGCGGCCCAGTCGGCGCTCATTTCCTCGCAGGGCATGCCCCACACCTTCTCGGTGTAGGTCTTGAAAAAGATCGAATAGAGCCGCTTGCCGAACTGGTTGGTGGTCCAATCCTCGAAGCTCCTCACCTCCCTGATGGGAAACAGCCTGGAGCGCAGATAGCTGGCCATGCAGGCAGTCGACCGCAGCACGCCCAGATTGGCCAGCGCCTCGAAAGCGCGCAGCGGGTAGCTGTAGAACTTGCCCTCGTAATAGATGCGGCTCATTCGCGGACGCTGGATGAAATCGTCGGGCAGCAGCTCGTTCCACAGATCGACGACCTGCTGGCTTTTGGAGAAGAAGCGGTGCCCGCCGATATCGAAGCGATAGCCTTCGTGCTGCACCGTGCGGCTGATGCCGCCGACATAGGTCGGGTCCTTCTCGATGATCGCCACCGACTTGCCCTGCTTGGTCAGCAGATAGGCTGCTGTCAGGCCGGCGGGCCCGGCACCGATGATCGCCACGTCGACTTTGATATTGGCCGGCCTGGAAGTGGTCATTCTTGCCCCCGTTGTCGTCCTGACCGGGAGTGAAGGAAAATGGTTATGGCGCGGTTAACGCCTGAGGGCTGCACGGCTGGCGAGGCCGGCCGTTGCGGACAGTTCAGACGCAGTCGTCACGCACCAACGCCGGACATTGCGTTTTCGCAGCCAAAATTCCGAATTCGCGCAGCGTGAAGGTGTTGTCGAACACCACGCCATAGCAATTCGCCTTCCGCCAGCGCACTTTGGCGCGAAGCTCGGGCATTTGCTTGCCTTCGAGGCGGACAGTCTGGTCGAGCGCAAACCGCGCGTCGCATTCGATCGAGGCACCCTGCTGCGAGAGGTTGGCCGTAATCGCCTCGCTCTTGCCCGTGAGGCTCGTAATCGTCAGCGGGACGGTGAGGTTGAGGCGCAGCTGTCGCTTGGGAAAGTTCCAAGTTTCGCGGATCAGGCGCTCGACATTCACTTTGTCCTCGAAAGTGAAGCTTGCCTCCCGCCCGTTGGCACGCACCTTGCGCAATTCGAAGGTGTCGCCGTTCTGTAGTTCGAGACCCATCGTTTCGTCGGTTGGAACATCGTGAAACATGCGCAGCGATATACCCAGGCTCGACACGTCGCGGATCACGCAGACGAATTCGCCATGCGCGGACACCAGCTTGGCCGCGCGGATGAGCGACGTGTAGCGCCTCGCGGCGCGCTGATCGGCTTCGGTGGCGTCACCACACCCAGCCATGCTGTCCATCGACAGTGAATCCATTGCGAGCCACCTTCCAAGCGCGGACGAGCCCCATTCCTATGGTCTCGACGCCCTATCGCGTCGTGCAGCTAGGCGGAGAAAGGTTAAAAACGCCCTAACCGGCCAGAGGAAGCACCAAATTTCAGACGGATATGCGAGGACTGGTGCGGGTGGTGGGACTCGAACCCACACGATCGAGGATCAGGGGATTTTAAGTCCCCGGCGTCTACCATTCCGCCACACCCGCACTGGCGAAGCGGGTTAGCCAGCCCGAAGCCAGGCGACAAGAGAGAGGAGTAAGGCGATCAGCGCCTCACCACCGCCTCACTCGTCGTTGAGAACCCGCCGCATTTCCTTGCCGGGGCGGAAATAGGGCACGCGCTTGGCCGGAACTTCGACCTGTTCGCCGGTGCGTGGATTGCGGCCCTTGCGGGCTTCACGCTCGCGGGTGGAAAAGGCACCGAAACCGCGAAGCTCGACCCGGCCGCCCTCGGCCAGCCGCTGGCTGATCTCGTCGAAGAAGATATCGACCACCTGTTCGACCTCTTCGGCGCGCAAATCCGGATTGTCCTTCGCCAGCGCCGCCAGCAGTTCGGATCGTATCATGTTGCTCTCCCGACCGCCTGTCCGGCATGTCAGCTGAATTCCAGTGGTGCGACCCAGCGGCTGTCCGGCACACGCCGTCCAGACCCCGCACCGGACCTGCCAGAAAGGGCCTTTCGCGGCAAGTTAACAAAGTAATGTATTTCGCGCGAAAACAGGCGCAGCGCGTGGTCAGGCGGGCGCGAGCAGGTCCTCGACATCGAGCCCGAGCCGGTCGATCCGCTCGCGGATCAGCGGCCATTCTTCCTCGACGAACAACCGCCGCTCGCTGCGACGCAGCCGCTCGGCGGCGCCATCGACCACATACATGCCGACCCCGCGCTGCACCGCAACCAGCCCGTCGGACTGGAACTGCTGATAGGCCTTCGCCACCGTCAGCGGGTTCGCGCCCTGCTCGGCCGCCAGCGCCCGCACCGAGGGGAGCATCTTGCCCTCGGGGTAGCGCCCGTCGATTATCGCCGCAGCGATCAGATCGCGCAGCTTGAGATAGACGGGTTTGGACTGGTTGCTCATTGCTTTTCCTAAGGGAGAATGCTGCTGCAGTGCCATAATACAGCGCGGCGCGCAAGGTGAGGGCCGCACTGGAACTTTTGCAGCGCGAGGTGGTCGCGACTGAAACTAATGCTTCACATGAGTGCTCGACTCGCTAGGTTGCCGCTCCTTCAGGGAGGGTCGCACGACGGCACTCCGGGATCGCGACATATTTGAGGGGTTCGCCGAAATGGCTACGCAACAACCCGCCCATGGTGACTCGATGGGCACAATTCTCGGTCATCCAAAGGGCCTGTTCGTCCTGTTCTTCGCCGAGATGTGGGAGCGCTTTTCCTATTACGGGATGCGCGCGCTGCTCATTTTTTACCTTACGAAGCACTGGCTGTATTCCGATGGCGAGGCGGGCGTCATCTACGGCGCCTACACTGCGCTGGTCTACATCACCCCTGTGGTCGGCGGCTATCTCGCCGACAAGTTCATCGGCCAGCGAAAAGCAGTGCTATTCGGCGCCGTCCTGTTGACCCTCGGCCACTTCTTCATGGCTTTCGAAGGCGACCCGGCCGCCGGCAACGTAGACAATCCAGTCATCTTCATTTTCTGGATGGCGCTGGCGCTCATCATCGTCGGCTCGGGCTTCCTGAAGGCGAATATCTCGGTAATCGTCGGCCAGCTCTACCCGCGCACCGATGTCCGACGCGATGGCGCCTATACGATCTTCTACATGGGCATTAACCTCGGTGCGGCACTGGGTTCGCTGCTGTGCGGTTACATCGGCGAGACCTACGGCTGGGGCTACGGCTTCGGGCTGGCGGGGATCGGCATGTTGCTGGGGCTCGTCGTTTTCGTTTGGGGCAAGCCATTCCTCCTCGGCCGCGGCGAACCGCCCGCTTTCATCAGCAAGGGCAAAGAGTTCGGCATTTACGGGATAGGCATTCTGCTCGTCGCCTTCTGCTGGGTGGCGATCCAGTATCAGGATGCGGTGGGCGTGTTCCTTGGCACCTTTGGCGCCGCGCTCGTGTGTTACGTCCTCAGCATCGCGATATTCCAGATGCCCTATGGCCGCTATTCCGATGCACCGCGGGCGGCGTTCTATTCCTATGCCGGGCTGAGCGCACTACTCGTCGTGTCGATGTTCTTCGTCTCCGCCGGCAATGAAGGCTGGCAACTCCCGGCATTGATCGGAGCCGGCGGTGTGGTCTCGGTGATGCTGCTGCAGATGTTCGCTAAGACAGATCACGATCGCGACCGGATCGTTGCGGCGATGTTCCTCATCATCGTGTCGATCATCTTTTGGGCATTGTTTGAACAGGCCGGCTCATCGCTCAACCTGTTCACCGATCGTCACGTCGATCGTGGCGGAGTCCCCGCCTCGGTCTTCCAGTCGATCAACGCGATCTACATCATCATGCTGGCGCCGCTGTTCGCCACGGCTTGGACCGTTCTCGGACGCAAGGGGATGGAACCCTCGACACCGCTCAAGTTCGGACTGGCCGTGATCCAGGTCGGGCTTGGCTTCCTCGTGCTGGTTTGGGGCTCTCAGTCGGCAGGTCTCGATGTTCCGACGCCGGTCATCTTCATCTTCCTGATCTATCTGCTCCACACCACCGGCGAACTCTGCCTCAGCCCGGTCGGGCTGTCGGCGATGAACCGGCTTGCTCCGGTGCATATCGCCAGCCTCATCATGGGCACCTGGTTCTTCGCCTCGGCGACCGGCAATTTCGCCGCCGGCCTGATCGCTTCGGCGACCGGGGGCGAGGGTGTCGGCGAGGAAGCGGGCAAGCAGGTCGTGCTCGATGTCTACAGCACTGTCGGCTGGTACGCGGTCGGTATCGGTGTCGCGGTCATGGTGGTCAGCCCGCTGATCAAGAAGCTGATGCATCTCGATACTCTAGCCGACGACAATGTCGGCGACGATCTCGAGGGCCGGTCGCAGGCCGGGATCGAGGCGCAGGAAAGCGGGGTCCACCCAGCTACCTCGCCGCAGATCCCGGGCGCGCCCGGTCAGGACCGCTGACAACGCAGCCAAACATGAGGCCGGGGCGCAAATGCTCCGGCCTCTTCAAATACCGCTACGACAGCACTATCACGAAACGAGGGGCAATATGAGACTTCCAGCCAAATTCGCGGCATGCATCCTGGCGAGCAGCGCGCTTGCCGCCTGCGCCACCACCGATGGCACCGACCGCAGCAGGACGTCGTCCAGCGCGGCGGCCGAAACCGGCACGCCCTATGCCTCGACCTACCGCGCCTATCCAGGGCGCCCGACCGCTTTGGTCGGCGCGACCGTGTTCGACGGCACCGGCGGCCGGATCGACAATGGCACGCTGTTGTTCCGCGAGGGCAAGGTGGTCGCGGTGGGCGATTCCTCGCTCTCGACCGAAGGATACGACCGGATGGATGCCGGCGGCAAGTTCGTGACCCCGGGCATCATCGACATCCATTCGCACCTCGGCGATTATCCCACCCCTAGCGTCGAGGCCCATTCCGACGGCAACGAGGCGACCAGCCCGACCACTCCCGAAGTGTGGGCGGAACATTCGGTCTGGCCGCAGGACCCGGGCTTTTCGCGCGCGCTTGCCAATGGCGGGGTGACCAGCCTGCAGATCCTGCCCGGCTCAGCCAATCTGACCGGTGGACGCACGGTAACGCTCAAGAACGTCGCAGCGCGGACGGTGCAGGGTATGAAGTTCCCCGGCGCGCCTTATGGCATGAAGATGGCCTGTGGCGAGAACCCCAAGCGTGTCTACGGCGGCAGGGGGAGGATGCCGTCCACGCGCATGGGCAATTTCTCGGTCAACCGGCAGATGTGGCTCGATGCTCAGGCCTATGACGGCGAAAAGCGCGATTTGGGCATGGAAACGCTCAAGGGCGTGCTCGACGGCGAAATCCTCATTCACAACCATTGCTACCGCGCCGACGAGATGGCGCTGGTGATGGATATGGCCAAGGAGATGGGCTACAAGGTCACGGCCTTCCACCATGCGGTCGAAGCCTACAAGATCGGCGATCTGCTGCGCGAGAACGACGTCTGCAGCGCGATCTGGGCGGATTGGTACGGCTTCAAGATGGAGGCCTATGACGGCATCCTCGAGAATGCCGCGCTGCTCAACCAGGCCGGCGCCTGCGTCGTGATCCATTCCGACGATGCCAACGGCATCCAGCGATTGAACCAGGAGGCCGCCAAGGCTCAGGCCGCCGGACGGCGGATGGGTATGGATATCTCCGATGGCGATGTGATCGGCTGGATAACGCTCAACGCCGCCAAGGCGATGGGCATTGCCGACCAGACCGGCAGCCTGGAAGCGGGCAAGATGGCCGATGTGGTGCTGTGGAACGGCGACCCGCTGTCGGTCTATTCACGGCCCGAGAAGGTCTGGATCGACGGCGCGCTGATGTTCGATGCGCTCGACCGCAAACGCCGCCCGGTGAGCGATTTCGAGCTCGGCCAGCCCGGTGAAGGAGACGTGAAATGATCAAGCGCACCCTCCTCGCCGCGGTAGCCGCCTGCGCCATCGCCGTTCCTGCCGCCGCGCAGGATTTCACCATCACCAACGCCACTGTCGCCACCGGCGACGGCAGCGAGCCGATCGAGAACGGCCATGTCGTGGTGCGCGGCGGCAAGGTCGTTTCGGTCGGTGCCGGAGCACCCCCTTCGGGTGGAACCGCCATCGATGCCGAAGACCGCTGGGTCACTCCGGGCCTTTTCGCCACGGTAACCGCGCTCGGCCTGTGGGACGTGGGCGCGGTCAGCGAATCGAACGATACGCGAGCCGGCGATTCGCCCTTCAGTGCCGCGCTGGATGCCGCCCCCGCGATCAATCCCAATTCGCAGCACATCCTTGTTCATCGCGCCGCCGGCGTCACCCGCGCAACCAGCGTGACCATGCCCTCGAGCTCGATCTTCGGCGGGCAGGGCGCGATCATCGATCTGGGTGCCGATCCGCAGGCGGTGGTGCGTCCGCGCGCCTTCCAGGTCGTTGCGCTCGGCGAAGCCGGGGCCCGGCTCGCAGGCGGCAGCCGCACCGCGACGCATGCGCTGCTGCGCAACGCCCTGCGCGAGGCGAGCCAGTTCGGCGAAGATGCCAGCATCCCAGGACGCGCCTCGCGCCCCGCCGATGTCCGCACCGGCGACGACCTGCCGATCGATCCCCGCATGACCGGCGACGACGCGGCGCGCGGCGACGATGTCCTGCTGACCCGCTTCGACGCGGCGGCGCTGGTCCCCGTCGTGCGCGGCGAACAGCCTCTCTATGTCGCGGTCGAACGAGCCTCGGATATTCGCAGCGTCCTCGCGCTGCGCAATGATTTCCCTGGCCTCGACCTCGTACTGGTCGGCGCGAGCGAAGGTTGGCTGGTCGCGCGCGACATCGCGGCTGCCGGGGTGCCGGTCATCGCCGATGGTCTCGACGATCTGCCGGAGAACTTCGAGGAGCTGGCCAGCACGCAGTCGAATATCGGCCGGATGGTCGCGGCGGGCGTCAAGGTGGCGATCAATGCCTCGTCGATGCAGAACCCGCGCAATCTCAATCAGTATGCCGGTAATCTCGTCGCGCTGGCGCGGCTACCCGGCGCCTCCGGACTGAGCTGGGGCCAGGCCTTCGCCGCCATCACTTCGATCCCCGCCGAGATCAGCGGCATGGGCGGGCGCGCCGGGGTGCTCGCACCCAATGCCGCAGGCGATGTGGTGATCTGGGACGGCGATCCTCTCGAACTCGGTGCCATGCCGGTGCGGGTGTTCATCGACGGGGTCGAACAACCGCTCGACAACCACCAGAGCCGTCTCAAGGAACGCTATCGCGATCTCGACGAGAGCGGCCTGCCCAAGGCCTACGACTGGTAAGGATGTGAAAGAGATGCGGGCCACATTCATCGCACTGGGCGCGGCCTTTGCGGCTGTCGGCCTCCATGCCGCAACCGCACAGGACGAAGCGCCCGATCGCTCCAACGACCTGGTCTGGCACAGCGCCCAGCAGGCCTATCTCGGCAGCCTGGAGGCTGCAGACGGTTGGCACTGGATGGAAGGCGGACTGCGCTGGCGGCTGCTCGAAGGCGACCGCAGCGGCGCGCGCCCGACCATCGCCGATGAGGTCACCGTCCACTACGAAGGCCGCTTCATCGATGGCGCGGTGTTCGACAGCTCCTACGACCGCGGCGAGCCGGCCGCCTTCCCCCTCGGGCGGCTGATCCCCGGCTGGCAGGTTGCAATCCCGCAGATGGGCGTGGGCGATACGATCGAGATCGCGGTTCCCGCCGATCTGGGCTATGGTCCCGTCGGCAAGGGGCCGATTCCGGGCGGCGCAACGCTGCTCTTCAAGGTCGAACTGATCGGAATCGAGGGGCAATAGACAGGGGGTAAGGCGATGGGCAGCGAGCTTGGTTTGTCGGGAACAAGCGGCGGGGCTCTCGATCCCGCGCTGATCCAGCTGATCGCCGCCAGTCTCGCTTTCGTCGGCACGCATTTTGCGATGTCGCACCCGCTCCGACCCTGGCTGATGAAACTGGGGCAGAACGGTTTCATGGCGGCCTACACGCTGGTCAGCCTCGCCACCTTCGTCTGGATGGTCATGGCCTTCAAGGCTGCCCCTCCCGGCGACCTTGGCGGCAGTGGCGAGATCGGTTGGCTGCTCTCGACTCTCATCACCCTGCCCGCGCTGGTCTTGTTCGTAGGCTCGCTCACTCCCGGCAATCCGGCGATGCCGACCCCGGGTGCCGCCGCAGCGGCCCGCGCCGCGCCGACCGGCGTCTTCCTCGTCACCCGGCATCCAATGATGTGGAGCTTCGCGCTGTGGGCGGTGTCGCACATCGTGCTGTGGTGGAGCTGGCGTACCAATGTCATTGGGCTGGCGATCCTCACCCTCGCGCTGCTCGGTTCGCATCTGCAGGACCGCAAGAAGCGCGCGCTGATGGGCGAAGACTGGATCGCCTGGGAAGCGCACACCAGCTATTGGCCGCGCTGGAGCAGGCTGGGCGCGGCGGGCGCGAAGATTTGGATCGCGGCGCTCGTGCTGTGGGCGTTGCTGACCTGGATTCACCTGCCGCTGGCAGGGATTCCCGCCGGATTGTGGCGCTGGGTCGGCTAGCTCGGCGGCCCCCGAATCAACGACCCTTGAACTGCGGCGCGCGCTTTTCGATCAGCGCGTCGACGCCTTCCATGTGATCCTCGGTCAGATGCATCAGCGCCTGCGTGTTCGCGGCCATCTCCAGCGCGGTGTCGTAGCTGGTCCCGCGCCCCTGCCGCATCAGATTCTTCGCGTGACGCAAGGCATGCGGCGGCATGGCAGCGATCTTCTCGGCCAGCGCGTTCGCTTCGTCCATCAGCGCTTCGGCCTCGACTACGCGGCTGACCAGCCCCCAGGCGCAGGCGGTCCCGGCGTCGATCACTTCGCCGGTGTAGAACAGCTCCGAAGCGCGCGCCTCGCCGATGATGCGAGGCAACAGCCAGGTCCCGCCATCGCCGGGGATGATACCCAGCTTGAGAAAGGTCACCCCGAATTTCGCCTTGCTGGAAGCGATCCGGATATCGCCGAGGCAGGCGAGATCGCAACCCAGCCCGATCGCCGGACCGTTGACCGCCGCGATCAGCGGCACGCGCAAGCCATAGAGCGCACGCAGGATGCGGTGGATATTGTTGCGGTAATTGTCCGACAGGCCCGGCGCCGTCCCACCGAAGGAGCCGCTGCGTTCCTTCATCGCCTTGATGTCGCCCCCCGCCGAGAAGGCCCGTCCGGCGCCGGTCAGGATGACGCAGCGCACATCGAGATCGCGATCGATCGCATCGCAGGCGGCAACGAAGGCATCGCCATCGCCCGCAGCGCCGAGCGGATTCATCGTGTCGGGGCGGTCGATCGTCAGGGTCACGACATGGCCCGCGCGTTCGACCTTCAGCAGATCCATGGCGTCAGGCCCGCGCTTCTTCCACGCCGGTGCTGTTGTGCTGCAGCGCGCTCAGGACCTTCTCGACGATATGCGGCGCATTGAGCCCCGCCTCGTCATACTGCTTGGTCGGGTCGTTCTGGTCCTGGAAGATATCGGGCAGCCGCATGGTGCGGATTCGCAGGCCGTTGTCGGTCAGCCCGGTGTCGCTGGCATGGGTGAGCACATGCGCGCCGAGACCGCCGACGGCGCCCTCCTCGACCGTGACGACGACATCGTGGCTGCGCATCAGCCGGTCGATCAGATCGGTGTCGAGCGGCTTGGCAAAGCGCATGTCGGCGACCGTGGTGGACAGGCCACGGGCATCGAGCTGGTCGGCCGCCTTCATCGCTTCCGCAAGCCGTGCGCCGAGCGAGAGGATCGCCACCTTGGTGCCCTCGCGCACGATCCGACCCTTGCCGATCTCGAGCTTCTCCGGCGTTTCGGGTATTTCGACGCCCACGCCATTGCCGCGCGGATAGCGGAAGGCGATCGGGCCATCGTCATATTCGGCGGCGGTGTAGGTCATGTGGACCAGCTCGGCCTCGTCGGCCGCGGCCATCACCACGAAATTGGGGAGGGTAGCCAGATAGGTGACGTCGAAACTGCCGGCATGGGTCGCCCCGTCGGCGCCGACCAGCCCGGCGCGATCGATAGCGAAGCGCACCGGCAGGTTCTGGATCGCGACATCGTGGACCACCTGATCGTAGGCGCGCTGGAGGAAGGTCGAATAGATTGCGGCGAAGGGACGCATCCCCTGCGCGGCGAGACCGGCGGCGAAGGTGACGCCGTGCTGTTCGGCGATACCGACATCGAAGGTGCGGTCGGGATGGGCGGTGGCGAAGCGGTCGATTCCGGTGCCGCTCGGCATGGCGGCGGTGATCGCGCAGATTCGCGGATCGCTCTCAGCTAGCTTGGACAGCGTGTCGCCGAAGACGTTCTGATAGGCGGGCGGCCCCTTGGCGGATTTCGCCTTCTCGCCGGTGACGACGTCGAATTTGGGCACGCCGTGGTATTTGTCGGCGCTGTTTTCGGCCGGGGCATAGCCCTTGCCCTTTTGCGTCACGACATGGACGAGCACCGGACCCTGATCGCTATCGCGCACATTCTCGAGGATGGGGATCAGATGGTCGAGATTGTGCCCGTCGATAGGGCCGACGTAATAGAAGCCCAATTCCTCGAACAGCGTCCCGCCGGTGACCATGCCACGGGTGTATTCCTCCGCCTTCTCGAGGCTGGAATGGACGCGGCGGCTCATCTTGCGCGCGACCTTCGAGGCGAGGCTGCGCAGGCCGAGATATTCGCTGCTCGAAACCATTCGAGCCAGATAGGCCGACAGCCCACCGACCGGCGGTGCGATCGACATGTCGTTGTCGTTGAGGATCACCACCAGGCGATTGCCCGCCTGTTCGGCGTTGTTCATCGCCTCATAGGCCATACCGGCGCTCATCGCGCCATCGCCGATCACCGCGATGCCGCGGCCCTTCTGGCCCTGCATCTTGTTGGCCATGGCGAAGCCCAGCGCGGCGCTGATCGAGGTCGAGCTGTGCGCCGCGCCGAAGGGGTCGTATTCGCTTTCCGACCGCTTGGTGAAACCCGACAGACCGCCACCCTGCCGCAGCGTGCGGATCCGGTCGCGCCGACCGGTCAGGATCTTGTGCGGGTAGCATTGGTGGCCGACATCCCAGACCAGCCGGTCGGTGGGCGTGTCGAAGACGTAATGAATCGCCACGGTGAGCTCGACCACGCCGAGCCCGGAGCCCAGATGCCCGCCCGTCGAGCCGACCGCGTCGATCACCTCGTCGCGCAATTCGTCGGACAGCTGGCGCAATTGTTCTTTGCCGAGTTTGCGAAGGTCGACAGGCAAATCGACCGTATCGAGCAGCGGCGTCTGGGGTTTCTGACTCATAGGCTTACCGTCCTACACGCGGTTTTTGAGCCTGTCGATGAACGCTTGTTCGCGGCTCAGGCTGCGCAGCTTTCGCACAGTCCGCGCAGCTCGACCACCGGGCGGACTGCGGCAAAGCCGGCATCCTGTCCCGCTGCGCGCAAGGCATCGGTCACGCGGCGGTCGTCGAGATGGCTGGCCTTGCCGCAATCGTCGCAGATCAGGAAAATGCAATCGTGGCGGCAACCGGGGTGGGTGTTGACCAGATAGGCGTTGGCGCTCTCGATCCGGTTGGCGAGGTTGTTGCGCACGAACAGGTCGAGGATACGATAGACGCTGTTGGGCGCGACCCGCTTGCCGCGCGAGGCCGAGAGATTGTCGGCGATGTCGTAGGCCGATGCGGGGCGATCGTGGCGCGCGAGCTCCTCGAACACCGAGGCGCGCATTCCGGTCCATTGCTCGCCGGCGTCGGTCAAGGTGCGCTGCGCGGCAGCGATCAGATCCTCGCCCGAGTGTTCGGCGTGCTTATGTATCTGTGTAGCCATGCCTTGGAGGTAAGCCGGGTGGTGCCGGCTTGCAAGCTGGTCGGAATTCAGCCCGGTTTGAACTCGGCGCGATAGACGCCCGGATAGATCCGCTTGAGCGCCGCCAGCTTGGGCACATCCCAGCGCACCACATAGGGGTGGCGCGGGTTCCTGAGCGCGAAGTCCTGATGCGTCGCTTCGGCGGGGTAGAAAGTCCGGGCCGTGGCGATCGGGGTCACGATCGGACCGTCCCATTTCCCGCTCCGCTTCATCTGCGCAAGGTAGGCGGTGGCGACCCGGCGCTGTTCGGCAGTCAGCGGCACCAGCTCGGCGTTGTAATGCGGGCCGCGATCGGGGCCCTGGCGATCCTTGAGCGTGGGATCGGCGATGACCGAGAAGAAAATCCGCAGCAGCTGGTCGTAGCGGATCACCTTGGGGTCGTAGACCACTCGCACCGCCTCGACATGATCGGTAATGCCGCTCGAAACGAGATTGTACGATGCCTGACGCTTGGTCCCGCCATGATAGCCGGAGACCGCGCTCTGGACGCCCTCGACATGGCTGAAGACCGCCTCGACCGTCCAGAAGCATCCGCCGGCGAAGATTGCGGTCCGCAGACCGGTGCCTTCCTCCGCCACACGCGATGCCATCGGCGCGGCAACCACGCTCTCGGCCGCAATCGCAGGTTGCTGGCACGCCGATGTGGCGAGAACGAACGCGGCGAGCGGGAGGAGTTTATGCGAACGCATTTTTTGCAAAGTTACGCGAGTAGGCTTGTGAGAGTCGCGTTGAGCTCGGGATTGCTGAGCGCGACGGCGAGGCCGCCGATCAGGAAGCCGAGCGCGAAATTCACGTAGAGATTGCTGGAGGAGAGGGTCATGGCGGGTCTTTCTGCTGTTTGTTCCACGACGGACTACACCAGCCGAGTTTGCCCGGTGGTTAATGGCAGTGTTGCCCGTGGTTCAGCCGCGCAGCTCAGTGGCGGAAGTGGCGCATCCCGGTGAAGACCATCGCGAGGCCCGCTTCGTCTGCCGCCGCAATCACCTCGTCGTCGCGGATCGAGCCGCCCGGCTGGATGACCGCGCTGGCGCCGGCCTCGACCGCGGCGAGCAGCCCGTCGGCGAAGGGGAAGAAGGCATCCGAGGCCACCGCCGAACCCTGCGTGCGCGCCTCCGCCCAGCCATAGGTCTCGGCTGCTTCGCGCGCCTTGAGCGCGGCGATGCGCGCCGAATCGCGGCGGTTCATCTGGCCCGCGCCGATCCCCGCGGTCGCGCCGTCCTTGGCATAGACGATCGCGTTGGACTTGACGTGCTTGGCCACGGTCCAGGCGAAGAGGCAGTCGGCGAGCTCCCGCTCGGTCGGCGCGCGCCTGGTCACGGTCTTGAGCTGCGCCGCGGTGATCAGCCCGTCGTCGCGCGACTGCAGCAGCGCGCCCCCGGCGATGGTACGCAAGCTCATCCCGCCGCGCGCCGGATCGGGCAGATCACCGGTGAGGATCAGCCGCAGGTTCTTCTTTTTCGCGAACACCGCCTTGGCCGCATCGTCGGCGTCGGGCGCGCAGACCACCTCGGTGAAGATTTCGCCGATCGCCTCGGCGGTCGGCCCGTCGAGCGCGCGGTTGACCGCGATGATCCCGCCGAAGGCCGAGACGCTGTCGCATTGCAGCGCCGCCTCATAGGCCTCGATCAAGGTTTCGCCGCTCGCCACGCCGCAGGGGTTGGCATGCTTGACGATCACCACCGTCGGCGGGCCATCGCGAAATTCGGCGACCAGCTCGAGCGCGGCATCGGCATCGTTGAGATTGTTGAACGAGAGCTCCTTGCCCTGCACCTGCCGGTGATCGGCGAGCGAGCCGTTGGGGGCGAAAGCGGGCAGATACAGCGCCGCTTTCTGGTGCGGGTTTTCGCCATAACGCAGCGCCTGGCCCTTGCGGAACGGCACGGTGATCCGCTCGGGAAACATCTCGCCCTGATCGGCGAGCGCAAACCAGCTGGCGATCATCGAATCATATTCGGCGGTGGCGGCATAGGCCCTGGCGGCCATGCGGCGGCGAAACTCGAACCCGGTGGTGCCATCGCGCGCCTCGAGTTCGGCGGTCAGCGCGTCGTAATCGGCAGGATCGGTAACGATGGTGACGAAAGCGTGGTTCTTCGCCGCCGAACGGATCATGCTCGGGCCGCCGATATCGATGTTCTCGATGATCTCGTCGCGGCCCGCGCCCTTGGCGACGGTGGCGGCGAAGGGGTAGAGATTGACCACCACCAGATCGATCGCGCCGATGCCGTGGGCCTCCATCGCGGCGGCATGCTCGGCATTGTCGCGCACCGCGAGCAGCCCGCCATGGACCTTGGGATGCAACGTCTTGACCCGGCCGTCCATCATCTCGGGAAATTCGGTCAGATCGGATATGTCGCGCACGGTGAGGCCCGCCTCGCGCAGCGCCTTGGCGGTGCCGCCGGTCGAGACCAGCTCGACTCCGCGCTGCGCCAGCGCACTGCCCAGCTCGACCAATCCGCTCTTGTCGGAGACCGACAGCAGCGCCCGTTCGATTTTCACTTCGCTCAACGCAATTATCCCATTTGTTTGAGCAGCCAGGGGAAATGTCCCCCGCTGCGCGATGCCAGGCCTTCGACGACCAATTGCTGGATCGGTTGCGGGCGACCCTGCCCGTCGACCCAGAGGCTTTCCTCGATCGCGAGTTCGCCCTCTTCGCCGCCCAGCCGCAGCTGCCAATAGCTGCCGTCGGGAAGCGCGAGACCGGCGCCGCGGCGGTCCTCGGACAGGCCGAGCTCGATCCCGGGACCGATGTGGAAGCGGATCGCAAACCCGATCTTGCCGCGCTGGCCGCGCTTGCCTGCGGGGTCGAGCACGTCCTCGCCGCGCAGTTCGCGGCCGTCGTCGGACAGCACCAGGATGCGGCGGTGGATCAGCGCGAAGCGCGAGGCGTAGCCATCGTGGCAGGCTTCGATCCGCGTGCCCTTGCGGGTGCCCTGGCCGTTGCGGCGCGCGGGCCGTTCGATCGCCGCGCGGGTGATGTCGACTTCCTCGACCCCCTTGCCAATCTCGCCCTTGATCAGGACGGCGGTGGAATTGGCATCGTCGAGCACCAGCGTCGAATGCGCCGCAGTGGCGCGCAGCCCCTGTTCGATCCGCGCGGGCACCTGCCCGCCGGCGAGCGCGGCGCCGCCGCAATTGACGATGATCCTATGCGGCCCCTGCGAGAATTCGAATGCCAGCGTCGAGGCGCAGCCGAAGCGCGAATGGCGGCGGCGCGGCGGCGGCGCGGCATCGAACTGGAGCACCGACTTGCCGTGCGCGACATGCTGATAGCCCCACTGGCGCATGTCCTTTCCCGGACGCGCCCGGACCCCGCTGGCGGTGACCAGCGCGGCGAGCGTCGCGGCCGAGGTGGCGCCCGCGCCCTGCCACGAACCCAGCCCGCCATCGCCATGGCGCAGCGCCAGCAGCGGCGGCATCAGCATCGCCAGCATGGTGTCGAGCGCACGCGGCGGGGTGCGATCGACCGCTTCGTAGCAGGCGCGCAGATCGATCAGCAGCGCGATCGCATCCATCTGCGCCAAGGGGCTGCGCGACAGCATTCCGCCATCGTCGCTGACCGCTTCGCCGAGCGCGCGCAGCAGCCCGGCCTCACCGAACAGGCGGCGCGGGCGACCATCGGGGAGCAGCAGTCCCGCGGCGACGATCGCGCACCAGCCGGTGAGCGCGCCAAGCCCATCTTCGGCACCCTCGACATGGCGGTCGAGCCAGCGCGCGGTGGCGGCGATCGCTTCGAACACGCGCGGACGCAGGCGCTCGTTCTCGCCCGACAGCACCAGCGGAGCATGGACCAGCCAGGCCAACAGCCGCTGACCCGCATTTTCCACCGTCCAGGCAGGACCGCGGCCGATATGGGCGAAGGGCACCCTGAAATCCGCCACCGCTCCGGCGCTCTTGGGGGCGGCATTGGCATCGAGCCAGGCAAGGATGACGCGTTCCGCCGCGGGGACGCCCTGTTCGCGCGATGCCGCGCTCGAGAGGTCGCGCAGCCAGGAGAAGCCATGGACGACGCGCGCGAAGGGCGGGGTCAGCCGCGCAGAAGAACTGAATTCCATCTGCGCGATCGGCGCGCGCACGCCGTGAACGAGAAAATGCCCGGAGCGCAGCGCCATGCCCGCAGCGCGGTCGCCCTCGAGCGGCGATTCGACCGTCGCGAGCAGCCGCAGCTTGGCTGGCTTGCGGAACGGCGCGGCAAGCAACGAGCCCGGCACGCCGATGCGATAGGCCCAACGCAATGCGGCATCGACCGGGCCCGAAGCGACCGGGGCGAAATCGGCCAGCGCCAGCGCGCGCGAATTGTCGAGCGGTGCGGTTTCGGTGAGCGTCGCGTCATCCGCCGGGAGCGCGGTGGGTTCCTCGTCGGTGCCGAGCGGGAAGATACTGCCCGCGCTCGGCCCCGCGCTCGGCCCCGCGATTTGCTCGCGCTCTCGGGAGCGCTTGAGCGTGCGCAGGCCGCCCGCCATCAGGCGCCCTTCAGCGCGGCGATGTTCGCCGCGTAGCGATCCGGCCCGCCGGTGAAGGTAGCCGATCCGGCCACCAGCACATCGGCCCCGGCATCGACGCATTGGCGCGCGGTCTCGGGGTTGACGCCGCCGTCGACCTCGAGATGGATCGCGCGCCCGGTGGCGTCGATACGCTTGCGGATCGCCTCGACCTTGGTGAGCTGCGAAGCGATGAAGCTCTGCCCGCCGAAGCCGGGGTTGACGCTCATCACCAGAACCAGGTCGACCAGGTCCATCAGATTGTCGAGCACCTCGACCGGGGTGCCCGGGTTGAGCACCACGCCCGCCTTCTTGCCCAGCCCGCGGATCGCCTGCAGCGTGCGGTGGATATGCGGCCCCGCCTCGGGGTGGACGGTGATGTGATCCGCACCGGCTTCCGCGAAGGCTTCGAGATAGGAATCGATCGGCGCGATCATCAGATGGACGTCGAAGGGCTTGTCGCTGTGCGGGCGCAGGGCCTTGATCACCTGCGGGCCGATGGTGATATTGGGGACGAAATGGCCGTCCATCACATCGACATGGATCCAGTCCGCACCCGCCGCATCGATTGCGCGCACCTCTTCGCCCAGCCGGGCGAAATCGGCGGAAAGAATGGAGGGGGCAATCAGCGGTGTGGTCATGGGCAAGGTGGGGCCGTGGCGTGAGACCGTGGCATTTGGGCCGTGGCAGGGGTCGACCTCGCCGCGTTACCGGTGGGAGAGCGCGGTTAACAAGGCGCTGCCCATGTGTTTTCCCCGGTTCGCGGGCACGATGTGCCACTGCGGGACATCCCGACTCCGGGGCCGGCACCCATAAGGGTGCCAATTCAGCCGCAATTCAGGGCCAAGCGTCCAGAAGATGTGCAAATCGGGAGGCTTCGCCTCCGGCAGAAATCGGACAATCGACATGAACAGGACTTTCATCGCCCTTGGCGGCACGCTTGCCCTCGCGCTTGGCGCGACCGCGGGTACGGCGCAGGCGCAATACCGCCAGACGATCCCGAACAACCCGGCGCAATGCGCTTCGGGCGCGGGCCCCTCGGTGATGGTGACGATCAACGGCGTCTCGCAGAGCCGCGGCACCATGCGGATCCAGAGCTATCGCGCGACCGACCGCGACTGGCTGAACAAGGGCCGCTGGATCAACCGCATCGAGATGCCGGCGCGCGCCGGCACGATGAGCGTCTGCGTCCCGCTGCCCGCATCCGGCCATTACGGAATCGCGGTGCGCCACGACGTCAACAGCAACGGCAAGACCGATCTGTCGACCGATGGCGGCGCGATGTCGAACAACCCCAGCATCAACATCTTCAATCTGGGCAAGCCGAGCTACAAGAAGGTCGGCTTCGATGTCGGTAATGGCGTCGAGCGGATCACGATCAACATGCGCTATATGTGATCGGTCTGGGTAACCGGGGAATGGCGCGGCGGGTCTAGCTGCGCCGCTGCCGGCGCCGCGCGCGCCACAGCTCCCACGCTGCGCCGGGCATCGCGAGCAGCGGGTGCTTCTCACGAAACGGCGTGACTTCGAGCTTCAGCCCGGTGTGGCGTTCGAGCTTCCACGCGCCATAGGCCGCCGCGCCCTCGAACGTGGTGGTCGCCTTGGCGAGGCGGAGGATGTTGAGCGGCTTGCCCGCGCGGCGGCGCAAGCGCCACCAGCGTAGCAGGCCGCGGCGCTCCGATTCGGGGAGCCGGGGGCACAGCAATTCGCGTTCGCGCTCGTACCCAAGTCCCTGCGCTTCCCATGCCAGCGGCAGCAGCCCCTCGAAATGCGCCGGATTGGCGGTGAGGATCGAATCCTCGCGCCCCGGCTGCTCGATCCGGAATTCGGCCCGGTAGGTGGCGCGAAACAGCCCGCGCCAGAAATCCTGCGCGCGGCCCTGCGCCGGGCCGAGCGCCGCCGCCAGCCGGGCGGCCGTTTTTGCGGCCTCGGCGAGCGCGGTGAGTGCTTGTGCGCGCGCAGGCTCGTCGACGGACCAGACCAGCGCGCTCGGCTGGACGAAACGCGCCCAGATGGTGGTGTCGCGCGAGCGCCCCGCCGCGGCGCGGGCGAATTGCTCCAGCGACAGCGTGGCGATCTTTGCGCGCAGCGTCGTGCCGCCGTGCGCCCATTCGCGATAGCTCACCCGCGGCCAGATCCGCTCGCGCTGGGGCCCCGGCAGCAGCAGGTAGAAATCGAGCACCCCCTCGATCGACCCGGTGCGCAGGTTCGAACCGTAGAACAGCGCCGCGCTGGCCCCGGCCTCGTCTGCCAGCATTTGCGCGAACGCCACCACCTCGGCGCGCGGCGGCGCCTCTGCCATGGCGGCGATGCGGGCGGCGAGCGTCGCGCTCACGCGGTGACGAAGGTGAGTTCCGGCCCCTGCGAGACGAGGTAGCTGCCCGCAGGGAACGCCTCGCCATCGAGGATGAACTGGTCGTCGATTATGAACTCGAAGGCCTCGGTCTCGCCCTGGTGAAGGCCCGCGCGCGCCAGCCAGCGCGGCTGCCAGCCGGCGAGAATCGCAGGCAGGCACAGCAGCAGGCGGCGGGCCGGGTGGTCCATGACAGCGAATTTGAGCCCGTCGCGAGGCTCCCCGAACAGCTTGATCCCCAGCGGCATGCGCCGCAGCGTCGAGGCGAGCAGGACTTCGCGGCGCGCCGGGTCGCCATGGCCCGAATGCGGCAGCCGCTCACCCTCGGGCAGCAGCCGCAGGTCCATGCCGACGCCGCGCCGCCAGGGGTTGCGGTCGCTGCCGAACATCGCCTGGAGCACGCCCCAGGCGGAGGTCATGCCCACCGCGAGACTGTCGAAGAAGCCGTATCTGTGCGCGTCCTGTCCGGCGCGGATCCCCAACGTGAAGGCGCCCGCGCCGAGGATGAAGCCGCGCAGCGGCGCGCTGCGGCCGTCGAGCGCGGCGATCTCGAGCGGTCGCCGCGTCACGGTGGTGCCGCTGGTGAAGGCGTCGATCGCATCGCGCAGCGACCAGTCCGCAGGCGCGCCGAGATCGACGTTGAGCGCGTTGGTCTTGCCCTTGGGCAGCACCGCCAGTAGCGGCCAGTCGTCGCCGAACACCGCGTGGCCGCAGGTCAGCACGTCGCGCACAGTCCCGTCGCCGCCGTTGATAATCAGATAGTCGATCCCGCCCGAGGCGAAATCGGCCAGCGCGGCGGCGATCTGGCTGCGCTTCTCGGGCGTCGCCACCATCACGTGATGGCGTTCGCCCAGCGCCAGGTCCTGGCCCTTGTTGCGATGGCTGCGCGGGTTGTAGATCACCCCGATCCGCGCCCGGCGCGAAGTCAGTCGCCGCGAATCCGACCGCCGCGGACGCCCCGTCCCTGCCACCGCACCCGGCCGCGCGCCCGGCTTGGGCGCAGGCAGATCGGCGAATTCGTAAATCGAACTGTTCATACGCGCCTCGACGCTTGACCCTTATCGCTGGCTTGTGGCCGCGGAATATAGGCGCTGCATAAGCCATTGCGAGGCAGTTTGTAACCAATTCGTCACGAGCGACGCCGCTGCGCCACACGATGCGGCGCGGAAGCGGCAGCGCGACAGCGGTGCGAAGGGCGACACTCGGGACGAAATCCGGCTGGTGCACCCGACAGGATTCGAACCTGTGACCTCTGCCTTCGGAGCCGGTACAAATCGGGTACGCCAGACTACGAAATTCTGCGCTAAAATACTGTTTCTAGATGTTTTAGTGTGAACTGAGTTTGCGCTGGCCTAACCGACGCTACGCCCCGACTTTCCTCCGCGTGATGACCTCTCGCTTACTCGAAATCGGGCGTTCCGAGAGGGAGAACGTCATGGTCAAATTGACCAAACGCGCTGTCGAAGCAGCAGCACCGCGCACCAAGAACTACATTCTCTGGGACGAAGATTTACCCGGTTTCGGATTGCGTGTCTTCCCCTCAGGTAAACGAAGCTATGTGGTGCAGTATCGCCAGTGCGGCAGATCGCGACGGTTGACCATCGGTCGCCACGGCGTCTGGACAGCGGAGAATGCCCGTCGGGACGCGAAGGCTCAGCTCGGTCGCGTGGCAGCGGGCAGCGATCCCGCCGAGGATCGCCTTGAAGATCACCGGGCAATGACGGTGAAGCAACTCTGCGAGCGCTACATACAAGATCTCGAGGAAGGCTTGATCCTGGGCAAGGGCGGTCGGCCCAAGAAGCAGTCCACGATCGACACCGACATCGGACGGATAAGACGACACGTCATTCCCCTGATCGGAACGCGGCGGGTCAAGGACCTCATCCGGGCCGACATGGTCAAGATCATGCGGGATATCATGGCTGGCCGGTCGCGGATCATCGTCAAAACAGAGAAGCTGCGCGGCAAATCGATCGTCAAGGGCGGACCCGGTACAGCCACCCGGACGCTGGGCCTCATCGGCGGAATCCTGACTTACGCAATCGACCTTGGAGTGATCGATCACAATCCGGCGCACGGTATCAAGAAGCCGAAGTACAAGGTTCGAGAACGGAGGTTGACCGAGGCGGAGTATGGAATTCTTGGGGAGATGCTTCGGGAGGCCGAGGCTAATGGTCGCTTCTGGCCGACAACGGACATTATCCGCCAGATCGCACTGACGGGGTGCAGACGCGGCGAAATCATCAGTCTCAAGTGGTGTGATGTTGATCTCGATGGCAGTTGCCTGCGCCTTTCTGAGAGTAAGGAGGGAAGGTCGATCCGACCGATCGGGCTGCCCGTAATCGAGTTTCTGGAAGCGCAGCGTGACATTGCGATGGGCAGCTATGTTTTCCCGGGCTTCGGAAGCGACAATGCCTTCGGGGGCTTCCCCAACCACTGGAACGCCTTGTTCAAAGGCTCGCCAATGGAAGGTGTGACGGCGCACGTCTTACGGCACAGCTTTGCCAGCATCGGCAACGACCTCGGCCTCACCGAAGTCACCATCGCGGCGCTGTTGGGGCACGCGAAGGGATCGATAACGAGCAGGTACATTCACGTTCTCGACGCTACCCTGGTCACAGCCGCCGACATGGTCGCAGGCTACATAAGCGCCCTGCTCGAAGGGACGAATTTCCAACGGCGCGGCTATGCGCTGGACCGCGAAGCCAGGAAGAGCGCCATGAGCGAATTCCTCGTCGGGCAGGCAGCAAGATGACGGGTGTAGTGCCGGACCGAATCCGCCATCCCACGATGAGTAGTTCGGACATTCAAGCCCCCTCCCCAGAAATGGGGATGGCCAGCCTTGTGGACAAAGCTGTGACCTCTTCGGACTATCGGGAACCGGAAGGTTCGGACGATCAGGAACCAAAAGTTCGGACTATCAGGAACGCAAATGCCCCTTATCGCCATAAAAACACACGGCAATTCCCGCCCTTAACTATCCTAACAGACAATCCTTCCGGATTGTTACTAACGGCGAACGCCGGCGCGCGGGTCCTCAGCGCTATGGATGGCCCCGGCCCCGCGCGCCTCGCCATCTGGCAGGTGCAACTATTCAAACCGCTTGCTAAGAGTTAGCTGATGCGTACCAATCTCGACCATCTGCCGCCCCAGAAGCAGCGCGAACTTGAGCGCGTGGTTCAGCTGATCTTCGAGGAGTTCGAAGACGCCTTCGCGCTTGCCAAGCACGAGTGGAAGAAGGCCGGGCGTATCCTCAAGGTCATCCTCTACGGGAGCTACGCGCGCGGCACATGGGTCGATGAGCCGCACACCGCCAAGGGTTACCGTTCCGACTTCGATCTGCTGATCATAGTCAGCGACAAGCGCCTGACCGACCGGGTGAAGTACTGGGCCAAGCTCGATGAGCGGCTGATGCGCGAGTATGGCGTGACCGGCACACTCCTGACCCCGGTCAACTTTATCGTTCACACCCTACAGGAGGTGAACGACGGGCTCGCCCACGGGCGCTATTTCTTCATGGACGTGAAGCAGGAAGGGATCGCGGTCTATCAGTCCGACGACACCGAGCTTCACACGCCAAAGCCGAAGACGCCGACGCAGGCACTGGCCATGGCGACAGAGTATTTTGAAGATTGGTATCCAAGCGCTGGTGAGTTCTTCGACGATTTTCGATCAAACGTTGACCGGTCTCGCTTCAAGAAAGCAGCATTCGAACTACATCAGGCGACAGAGCGGCTCTACCACGGCGTCCTTCTAGTCTGCACCTTCTATACCCCCCATAATCACAACCTTGCCTTCCTGCGCACCCAGGCGGAGCGGATCGACTCACGACTGACCTATGTTTGGCCCCGCGAGACCAAGCGCGACCGAACCCGTTTCGAGAAGCTGAAGGACGCTTACGTTAAGGCGCGCTACTCGAAGCACTACCGCGTCACCAAAGAAGAGCTCGAATGGCTTGGCGCGCAGGTCGACGAGCTCGGCCGTGTGGTGCACGCGGTATGCTCCGAACGTATCGACAAACTCAAGGCCGATGCGAAAGTTAGGCCTGACAAGGTTCGGTGACTGTACCAAAACCGAGCTTCCGCTTTTCTAAATTCGGAGCTGAAAGTGGACATTCAGCTAGCGACCCAACCTGCGACGTTCGTTGCGAAGGGTGAGCCGAACGCTAGAGAGCGCTGATGGAACTTGGATTGGAGATTATCGCGCTCCTGATGGGGGTGGCCTTCTTGGCGGGCATGATCGACGCCATAGCGGGCGGTGGAGGTCTGATAACCATACCGGCGCTCTTGGCGGCGGGCATTCCGCCGGTTCAGGCGCTGGCCACCAACAAGCTGCAGTCGAGCTTCGGCACAGGTGGTGCACTCTTTGCGTTCGCGCGAAAGGGTCACATCGACTTTAAGAAGTTCGCCCTGCCTACGGTAGCGGCCTTTGTCGGCTCTGGAGTGGGGGCTTTCATCCTCACGCGTATTGACCCGAGCTTCCTGTCAGCGTTTCTTCCAGTCCTGTTGATCGCTATAGTGGTCTACTTCCTTTTCGCCCCTCGCATGGGTGAGGTGGACCGGCATAGCCGCGCCGGCGCACCGGTACTGATCGCGGTCGCATTCATCCTCGGAAGTTATGATGGCTTCTTCGGACCGGGTTTGGGTTCCTTCCTCATAACCGCCCTGGTCGCGATTTTCGGCTTCGGCCTCTTGCGGGCCGTGGCCCACACGAAGCTGCTCAACTTCGCGAGCAACGTAGGGGGAACTATCGTCCTGATTCTCGGAGGGCATGTTATTTGGGTGCTTGGCTGCGCCATGGCGTTAGCGAGCGTGGCTGGAGGACAGGCAGGCGCTTACGTGGCAATGCGTTTTGGGGCCGGAGCGGCCAGACCGCTGCTCATCATCATGTCCCTCGCGCTCACCGCGAAGCTGCTGGCGGACCCCACAAACCCACTTACGGCTACCGTGCTTTCTTGGATCCAATGAGAAAGCACAAATGTCCTCTTTCCACGACGTTCGAGCCATTCCGAGCTACCAGACGTGACCCCGAAACCTACCTGGCAGCTTGAGCGGGTCAGGCGCCGAAAACCGAATTTCTGCGCCCGACGCATTCTAGGACGCGCCCTTGACGTGTCGCTAGCCGATTTCCTAGCTCCGCTCTATGAACCAAATCTCGATAGAGCCGGTCCAAGCCGTAGAGGTTGCTGAACTCGCACGCATTGGCCGCCAGACCTTCATCGACACTTTTGCCAGCGGGAATAGCCCCGACGATATGGCAGACTACCTGGACAGCGCATTCTCAACAGACCAGCTTTTGCGGGAGATTGGACGCCCCGACACCAGCTTCTATTTCGCGAAGCTCGACACCGAAGTCATCGGATACCTGAAGCTGAACGTAGGTGACGCACAGACGGAAAAGGTAGAAGGTCGGACGCTCGAAATCGAGCGGATATACGTTGATGCTCGAACGCAAGGGGCGGGTATAGGTAGGTCTCTGTTTGCGTTTGCGCTCGAACAGGCGAGACAAAATGGAGCAAGCGCGGTTTGGCTCGGCGTGTGGGAAGATAACGCTAAGGCTATCGAGTTCTACACCAGACAAGGCTTCGTGGCATTCGGCGAACACGAGTTTACGGTCGGCGACGATGTTCAGCGAGACATTTTGATGCGGCTCGATTTGCAGCGACCTGTCTTGTAGAAAACGGGACGTCAGCTTCCACCCCCGCTTGTGACATCAGAGTGTCAAAATCTAGGACCCGAAAGCGGTCAAAGAGACCAACTGGGTACATCACTTTCGGCATCGCCCATGAACTAAACTTGTATTCTCAAACCGCTTGGCCCCCGCGCCATTTACGCTGCCAACGAGTTGCCGTTGCCGAAGCGGTGCATCGATCAACGAAGGTTGTAAGCTTCGCCGTTGCAGGAGTTCTGCTTCCGGTCTGCACCACGCGAACATTCCTGAATGCCAACCGATAGCACGCGGGCTGCAACCTGAGTGTCGCGCCATCTCCAATGAGTTAGGTGTCCACAAGCATCCGACTTGGAGCGAGAATAAGATTGCGAGATAAAAGGGCCGCCGTCGGTCGTGCTGCATGTGGCTGGTTTCGTTGAGCAATATGCGACGGCACCCATATCAACCCGGCGGCGACTTCCTGAAAATACCGTTTCTTTTCAGAATGCTTGGCGACGGCGTTCGGTCGAACTGCGCGCATATCCGTTCCCAGATTCCACAAATGGCATGGCCGTTATCGTCCCTACGGATGCTTGCGGATGCGTTTTGTCCAAGTCCTACGACGGATCAGCGCAACGGCGTGAAAACGGCAACTCCAGCGTAGAAACGTCAGGTGGCGCAATCGGCTCCTCTCGACCGATAGTCGGTGTCGATGGCGGGCTTGGCCTGCTCCCATGTCCCCCAGGTCGGCCCGTCATCACCCGAAAGATGGAAGGACCGACCGGCATGGCGAACGCAGAGACAACAGATCAGCGGACCGAGCGGAATCACCAGTCCACGATCGAGCCGATCGCCATGCGCGTTCCTGAAGCCTGTCGGTATCTCGGGATCGGCCGCAGCACGCTCTATGTGCTGATTAACGAAGGCGAGGTTGAGTTCATCAAGCTGGGCAATTCGACGCTTGTTCTGACCGAGAGCCTGAGATCGCTTGTCGAACGCAGGCGCCTGCCAGCCGAAGCCGGCACAGCAGTTGGTAGTAAATAGCCATGCATCCCGACCTCACGAAAGCCATCGTGCTCGCAGCAATTGGTCTCAACGGTTCGAGCGCTGCGCGAACGGGCCGAAGAGCCGCTTGCGTCGAGCATTACCCTCGAGCTTTCGCGACGGTCTTAGTGGATTAAGTTGGCGGCGGCTTTGCGCCCTCATTTCGATCCTTCCGGCCATCCTAGCAGATTCCCTAAAACTGCTGTTTTCTCAGGGACAGCCTTAAAGCGAATTGCGCCCTGATTTCGGTCATCCCGAACCCTCCCTATACTGCAGCTGCGTTCGCTCTGGGCGCTTTTCATATTGGTTTCTCTTGTATTTCCCACAGAGTTAGCGAGAACCTTTCCGGTCAGAGGGGGGCGTTCAGTTGGCTAGAAGCACTGAAGTTGGCGCAATTTGGAGGCGATGGGACCCTCATGTCCACGCGCCGGGCACTCAATTGAACGACCAGTTCGATGGAGAGGACCCTTGGGAGGACTATGTCGCGAAGCTCGAACAGGCCAGGCCAACGATCGAAGTCATCGGCCTTACCGATTACTACAACACCGACACTTATGCCCGACTGCGTGTAGCAAAGGACAAGGAAGGTCGCCTACCCGATTGCAGGACGCTATTTCCGAACATCGAAATGCGCCTAGGTTTGGGCACTGCCGCGGGCTCGTGGGTTAACGTCCATCTGCTGGTATCGCCAGAGGATCCCAACCATCTGGACGAACTTAATCGTATCTTGGCGGGTCTGACGTTCAGTGCTCTCAACGACCGATTCAGCTGCACGCCCGCCGAGCTAGAAAGACTCGGATTCAAAGCCGATCCAACCATAAAGGACAAAGTTACCGCACGGCGCCACGGGTCAACGCAGTTCAAAGTAAGCTTCGAACAGCTCAAGAGTATCTTCAACGATTTCGGCTGGGCTCGCGACAACATCCTGGTGGCCGTCGCAGCGGGCTCCGACGGCACTTCTGGAATGCAGGATGGCGCCGATGCCACCCTGCGCCGCGAGGTAGAAAAGTTTGCCAGCGCAATTTTCTCGGCCAATCCGAAGGACCGTGATTTTTGGCTGGGCAAAAAACTCCCGCGCGAAGAGTTTGTGCGGAAGTACGGATGCGAGAAGCCCTGCTTGCACGGTAGCGATGCACACACATTGGCTCGAGTAGGCGAGCCAACCGGTAATCGGTTCGGTTGGATTAAGGGCGCCCCGGCCTTCGATGCACTTCGGCAAGCCTGCATTTCGCCCCACAGAGCATTCGTGGGTGTGACGCCGCCGAGTGGTGCATCAGATTCGCAAGTAATCTCGCACTTTTCGATTGAGGGCGCGGCTTGGGTGAAAACCCCATCGCTACCTCTCAATGCCGGTCTCATTACTATCATTGGCGCTAGAGGTTCGGGCAAAACAGCCTTAGTTGAACTCATTGTCGCTGGCTGTGACGCGATTCCGCTACCGCTCGACGCATACAAGCAATCGTTTCTCTTTCGGGCACGCGACCTATTGACGGGCGTGGTCGTTAAGACCGATTGGGCGTCTGGCGAGGCCGATGATCGGACATTGGCTGACGTAACTGAAGACGACGATTTCCAGATTAAGCGTGCGCAATATCTATCGCAGCAGTTTGTCGATCGCCTGTGTGCGTCCGACGGGGTTTCCGATGAGCTGCTAAATGAGGTGGAGCGTGTCGTCTTTGAGTCGCATTCGGTTGCAACCCGAGATGGGGCAACTGATTTCGGCGAATTGCTCGATCTCCGCGCGGCTCGTCATCGTGAGGCTCGGTTGCGCGACGAGACTGCACTGCTCAGTCTCTCGGAGCGGATTAGCGACGAGATCGAGAAGACGAAGAGCATTGACGGTCTGCAAAAGCAGATCATCGAGAAGGAGCAAAATCTAGCCCGCTTCACCAGCGAACGGGGGCTGTTGGTTAAGAAAGGCGATGCGGCGACGAGTGAACGCTTTGGCATCGTGTCGGCCGCCGCAGAGAAGGTGCGCGGTAATATCCGGTATTTCAGCATCCAGGAGCAACAACTTCTGACATTGCAGGATGAAGTCGCCGATTTTCGTTGCAACCAGTCGCCGGAAGCTTTGCGGCGTCTACAATCAAAATTCGGATCAGCTGGACTCGCCGGGCAAGACTGGGGGCCGTTCGGCACGGATTTCATAGGGGAAGTCGGTGATGTGCTAACGGCGCGCCTAAAAAAGGCGCGCGACGCTGTCGCCGCGTGGAAAGGCACGCCGCTTGCACCTGGCGTCCCGCCCGTTCCGCTTGCGGACACAGTCGACCTTGAGCAGCATACGCTGGCAGTGCTCGACGCCGAGATCGACCGGCTCAATCAGATCATCAACATCGACAAGGCGACGCAGGACAAGTTCGCACAGCTGACGACCAAGATAAATGGAGAAACCGACGCGATCGGCAACCTAAAAGCTCGCTTGGACGATGCCAAAGGGGCCGCCGCTCGACGCGAGGGTTTGGTTGAGGAACGGACCAAATCTTACGAAAGCGTGTTTGCTTCGATCATCGCTGAGGAGAGGGTCCTGAATGACCTATACTCACCAATCGAAGAGCGATTAAAAGCTTCGCCGGGGACGCTCAACAAGCTATCCTTTTCGGTCCGGCGCACCGCTGACGTAGAACAATGGGCCCGGGCTGGTGAGGCATTCGTTGATCTACGCAAGAACGGGCCCTTCAAGGGTGAAGGTACGCTTTATAAGCTTGCCGAAGAGTACCTGCGCCAAGTGTGGGAGACGGGCTCCGCCGACGAGGTGTCAGACGCGATGCAGCAGTTTCGTATCGCTCATGACAAGATATTGCTCGCCAACTCCCGGGTCGCCCAGACCGATCCCGTCGCACATCGCGCATGGCTCAAGTCTTTCGCTAAATGGCTCTACAGCACCGACCATATCTCAGTCGGTTACTCCGTCGAATACGACAGTACGGACATTCGCAACCTGTCACCTGGCACGCGTGGTATCGTCCTTTTACTTTTGTATCTAGCGTTGGATCGAACAGATGATCGCCCCCTCATTATCGATCAACCGGAGGAAAATCTCGACCCGAAGTCCATATTTGATGAACTCGTGCCGCTCTTCGCCGAAGCTCGACTTCGGCGGCAAGTCATCATGGTCACCCACAATGCCAATCTTGTAATAAACACCGACGCCGATCAGATCATCATTGCGGAGGCCGGAACGCACGCGCCAGGCCAATTGCCGGCGATCAGCTACACCATGGGCGGGCTCGAAGAGGTCCACATTCGTGACCGTGTTTGCGCCATTCTGGAAGGAGGCGAGGATGCCTTCAAAGCCCGTGCTCGTCGACTGAGAGTGTCGATCTAGATGCGCGATCGCAGTGTGAGAGCGTCCGCTTCGGGTGCTTTCGATACCGGAAGATGCCATCCAGCAAACACCTCATTTCAGGCGGTAATCAATCCATAGAGGATCTGCCGAGACAGCGAGCGCGACACTACTGAAGCCCGCGTCTGTCCCTGACGATGGAGTAGGACTTGAATGCCAGCCTAGCTTTCAGCAGAGCAACGCTCGCACTCGCCAGCCCGGCTTTCTCCAGTTCGTTCTCCAGTTCGCTGCGCGTAACAGGTGCGAGGCTACCGACGATAATTTCGCGCAGGACGAGATCATCTCCCTCGTTCCCAAAATTTGCAAAATAATTGCCGTCGGAAGGATCTGGTTCATCTAGGTGAACCAGGACCCTTGTTTCGCGCTCATATTCCCACTCGCCAGACTTCGTGGAGAGGAATTGCATGGCATTCGCTTCGTCGAGCTCGTCTTCCGCCACCGCCAAGCGCGACTTTCTGTAGCGCACTTTCACTGCTTTTTCGTCCGGAAGGTCGAATCCAAGGCAGAGGCCATGGTGTTTGTCGCCGTAGTGACTCCACAGGAGAGAGCTACGCCAGCTGTCACTGAAACACAGGACGCCGAAGCGGTCATTCATCTGCTCCTTCCATTGCCGAAATGCAAAGCGGTGTCCCCTGTCTGCCAGATCGGCACCGAGTAGTTCGAACGGATCATTCAGATCGGCGAAGCGGGCGACCTTGAGTCGTCTATTTCTGACAGCCGCAAGTCCCCACTCGGCTGGCATGAGATGATATACACGCATTGCGACGACCTAGCATTTGCTGCTGCGATTTCGAGTCCCGGGATAACGGCGAGCACGCAGGTCCGATTTTGCCCCACTGGTTCGCCGCTTCTCCTGCCTCCTGATGGACAGGAGGCGATCTCTGGATGATCAATCTTTGGCCCATAACGGCACATACATGCTCGACCTAAGGACTACATTATCAATATGTATTGCAAACATAGTGAGGATGTGTGATCAGAGAGTGGAGATATAGATTATGGAGGGCGAAGGCGTTGAGCAGGAAGAGGGAAAAATTCGTCGAGCTGGCAGAAAAGAGGGTCAATAATGCGATCAAGCAGATCCAGTTGATCGGCAATCTGTCCAACGCCGGTAACTACGAATTCAGTGAATCGGATTACCAGAAAATCTTCCGCGCTATTGATTCGGAAGTCCGTGAAATGAAACGGAAGTTCACAGAGGGCGGCACCGGCTCGAAGGGTAAGTTTTCGCTGGGGGGAAGAGACTAATGTGGCATTTTCGTGAGGCAGCGTATGAGGACACAATTGCCGAGTCGAAACTCAGCGAGTTTTTCTCCGGCAAACCCAGCGAGGCCATTGTCCGCGAGTCCTTCCAGAACTCTCTCGATGCCGTCGAAGATCAATCGGCGCCCGTACGGATCGTTCTCTCCCTGGGGACTGCTGACCCCGCCAGCTTCCCGGAAGCCTACACTGCTCTTGGCGAACACTGGCAAGCTGCCGGCCGCGACACGGATGCACCGCAATCATCGCGCTATCTGTTGATCGAGGACTTCAACACGAAGGGTCTCCTCGGACCGATCGACAAGGAAGAGAAGCCTCACGAGAGCCTGTACAGCTTCTGGTGGGAGGAAGGGCGCTCGAACAAACGCAAGGGAAGCGGAGGAAGCCACGGGGTTGGGAAGAGCACGCTTTCAGGTGCCTCGAACTCCAATGCATTCCTTGCCCTTACCCGCCGGTTGGACGGGGAAGAATTGCTCGTCGGATACTCGATCCTTCCGCCGCATGAATTAGGGCCGAAGGAATATCTTGGCTACGCCAGGTTCGGCAAGCGGGTGAACCGGCAGAGCGATGGCGCGCGTGTGATCTATCCCTACACAAGTTCTGCAGATCTGCACTTGCTGCAGCGCTTTCGCGAGCACACCCGGTTGCGCCGGTCTGACGAGAACGGACTTTCTGTATTTATCCCCGACGTCCGGAACGAGATCAGCGAGGACTCGCTGCTCAGGGCGGTGGTCGAGAACTTCTTTTTCCCGATCATCAAGCGAAGTCTCGTCGTAGAGATCAGGGACGCTGTGACCGGAAACTCGGTGACCCTAGACAAGGCGAACATCCTCGGGATCGTTGAAGCGGGAGACTACAGTGCCGATTTCCGTTCGACGATCGAGGTGTCGCTGGAAGCGACCCGTCTCGCACGCAAGAACGAGTTTTATTATCTCCGGAGCGACTTCGGCTTCTCGAACGACGCCGGCCTTTCCGTCGACGCGTTCAGCGATGCGAACGTCAACAAGATGCAGGAAACCTTCGCACTTGGCGGAGTGGTATCGGCGCGTCTCGCCATCCCTATTACGCTAGCGGGCGGGCAGACCGTGCTCGGTTACGCGGACCTCTTCGCGAGGGGCGGGGACAAGGGTGGCCAGAAGACATACAAGGCATTCCGGGGTAATATTCTGATCGAGAAAGAGAAGTGTCGCGCCGCTCAGCCGTTCTCGGTTCTTATTCTCGATATCTTCAACGACGACGATGGCAACGAGCTTTCGGAGTACATGAAGTATGCCGAAGACCCCGGACACACCGAGTGGAAGAACTCTGCCCAGCGTCGCAGCCAAGGCCGGTATGCATCCTCGGAATACTGGCAGCGGCACCTGGTTCAAAAGCTGGGAAGTGCCTTCATTGCCATCCTTACCGGCACGGACGATCAGGAGCAGGTCGAAAGTTTCGCTGACGACATATTCTATGTGGAAAGGGAGGTTGAGCCGGAAGCTCCGGGCGTGAAGGGGGGCACTCACGGCAAGAAGCCCGGAACTGTCACGCCGGTTCCGCCCGATATCCCGCCGCCGTCTCCCCAGTTGTTCCGTATTCAGAAGCTGGCCGATGGGCGCGCTGCCATCTCGGGTACCGAACATCTGCGGGAAGCGATTGAGACGTCCGGGCCCGTTCGCGGAAGAGTATGGGCAGCGAACATCATCTTCGGAAAGAGCAAGTCCAACTGGCGCAAGCATCACCATCCCTCGGATTTCGATTTCGCTGAAGAGGGCGTGATCGACAGCAAGGGAGGCATTGTTACCGTCAAAACTCCGAACAGCCTCGATTTTGTTGCCGAGAACGATGATTTCGAGATCGGGTTTACCGGGTTTGATCCCAATCGCGACGTGCACATCGACGTTCGCAAGGTCGCGGAGGCTGCCCAATGACCGCCGCCAGCCTCAACTTTACCCAGCGTCGCAAAATCAAGTCCGCCTTCGTGGACATTCGTGTTCTTGATCGAACAGAGTCCTACATCCGTGTCAGGGTTGGCGTGGATGCAAAGGTTCTCAAGACCGGGGAAGACTACCGCTTGGTTCTCGATGGCTTCGATCGCGGTCGCCACCAGCGTCACACAATTGCGACCCCGGCAGGAGAGGACCTCGATTTCGCAGGATTTCCCTCCGATGCCTCGCTGAGATTCAAGGTCCGGCAAGTCGCAACCGGTGCCGATGAAGGCCGGGTGATCGCCGCTACTGCCGACATTCGTCCCGTCGAGATTGAAGGCAGGATCCAGAGGGAACCGTTCATAGTTCCTGCACTGGAGGATCTCGGTGCATTGCCATGGTGCATTCAGTGGGACGATGTCGCCAATCCCCGTCTCGTTCTCAACCGCAGGCTTGAAGAGAAATTCGGATCATGGCGTGATCCCGTCCTCCAGTCGCTATATCTTCCCGCCATGCTCCGGGAGCTTCTCACCGGGCTGATCCGCCGTGTCGAAACCGAGGAGGATCTGGACGAGGGAACGCTGGGTGGAAAGGTTGTGGCATTCTGCAAGGAACGCTTCGATGCAGAACTGCCTTCTGGGGCATTCGGCGGGCCAGATGGAAATCCGGACGACTGGCTGGAATGGGCCGAACATTGCGTCGTGGAGTTTGCTGAAACGAAATGGCGCAGAGGCAAAACCCTGTTCGATCTGATGCTGGAGGAGGGAAAATGAGCGATTTTGCTAGCACCCAGGTCATGCGCTTTACCCCTCAGGGAATTTCAGCGGTCCGTCTCGTGATCGAGAGCCTTCGCGACCAAGCTTCCTCAAAGAAGGGGAGCCTGGGCACGCCTATCTCGTCCGATGACTTGGATACTCTCGCGCAGCTGGCGCTCAGAGACGACCTCACGGAGGCTTATGAAGAAAAGCTGGAGATCGATACGAGCAGGCAATTCGCCAGCCGCTTTGACATGGGGTGCTACCTTGCCGGCATCGTGACCCATGGGAAGGCCGAGCAGGATGATGGACTCTGGACCTGGATCAGTATGGTCTATCTCGCTCAGCTGCTCGCGCGGCGCAAGGACGGACAAGCCCTCCTTGGCAGCGAGTATCGGTATATTCCGGATAACAACCGGCTGAGGTACTATCGCCATCTGGCGAAGATGGCCTGGTCCATTTACAGACAGTACGGCGAGAAATCGAAGCTGTTTCTCTCGGTGCCCTGCAGCACGCATTCGGATTTTGTCGAGCAGTCGCAGAAGGACGATGTGCGCTCCAATCCGCACCTCATCGATCTTTGTCTCGATCTTTTCTACGACCAGGAAGCAGAGAAGCTGAGGAAAGGTGTGGCGGGCTCGGAAAAAACTCCTGGAAGTTTCCGGCGCCTGGTGTCCGTCATCTCTCCGCAACTCTATATGAACTTCGATCTCTACGAGATGCCTTCGGGAAGGATCCGGGACATTCTGCCGCGGGAATTTGAAAAGTGGTTCTCCAAGGTGGTCTGATATATTCCGCGTGGCTGCCCTTGCGGGCGACCTGCTCTATCCGCTGCGCGGACCGGGCCTGTAGTCCCGGCCCATGCGGGTGACGATCAGGAGCAGTTTTTGGGTTGAGCGGGAGGTGTTGTGGACGCGCTCTGTCCCGCGCTGCGCGCTCCTGAAGGCGCGGCGTTCTGGTTTGTCCCGCAGGCACGCCTGCCTCTCTCATTGCCGGACGCCCGCTGGCCCACAGGTCCGCGCGCAGGGCGTCCGGCGGCTTCGCGCCGTGCAGGGGTGCCGTTGTTGGTGCGGATCGCGGCTACGATCCTTGACGCGGGAACGCCAAGGGCTTTGCCCTCTCGTTCCCGAAACCGCAAACAGATGCCCCCGGGTGGCGGGCTCGCGCCCGCTGGCCCGCGCCAGGGCATCGGTTTGCGGTTTTCCCTCCCCCACCCATCCTCGCCGGATGGCAGGCCGCATGGCGGGGCCATGCGTGCTTGCCGGGATGAGGGGGTGGAGTCTGGGCGGGCAGGGCTCTGCGCCTTGCTCGTGGAAGTACCTCGGCGCAAATCCTGTGGAAACCCGGTTGACGGGACTCTTGCGGATGTTCTGCAAATGTTTCATCACTGGGTCTGAATTTGACATCCTGTCCTTTCCGGACCCAGTGGAGATGCCCGTGCTTGATCGCCGCACCGAGTTTGCAAGACTGAGGGAATGCGCCGGACTGTCGATCGAGGAGGCGGCGCAGCTGCTGCATGTCACTGAACGGTCGATCAGGCGCTACGAGACGCCGGGGCCGCGCGGCACCGACCCTGCTCCGCTGGCGATGGATTTTGTGTCGAGGATGGCGCGGGCAGCAGCGAATGTTTCCTTCGTGGAGCGGGAGAAACCCGCGTTCCGCTTCATCGATCTCTTTGCCGGAATTGGCGGCCTGCGGAAGCCCTTCGAGGAGATCGGCGGCCAATGTGTGTTCACGGCGGAGTGGGACCGCTGGTCGCGCAAAACCTATGCTGCCAATTTCCCGGACAATCCGTTCGATCACGAATTTGCCGGAGACGTCCGGCCCTATGCCGAAGAGCCGTGGAAGGTTCCGGCGCATGATGTCCTGCTGGCAGGATTTCCCTGCCAGCCCTTCTCGATAGCCGGGGTCTCGAAGAAGAACGCGCTCGGGCGGCCGCACGGCTTTCTGTGCGATACGCAGGGGACCCTGTTCTACGATCTGGCCAAGATCATCGATCATCACCGTCCGAAGGCCTTCCTGCTCGAGAACGTGAAGAATCTGGAGCGTCACGACCAGGGGAGGACCTTCGCAACAATCATGCACGTCCTGACAAGGGAGCTTGGCTACAGGGTCGAGTACCGGGTAATCAGTTCGGCACCCTGGGTCCCGCAGAAGCGCGAGCGCGTCTTCATTGTCGGGTTCCGTGAGGAGACCGGCTTCAGCTTTGACGATCTGGAGTTTCCGGACGTCTGCGATCCTGTTCTGGGGGACATCCTCGAAACCGATGTGCCCGCCAAATACACGCTGAGCGAGCATCTGTGGGGCTACCTGCAGGGCTACAAGGAGAAGCACGCGAGGAAGGGCAACGGCTTTGGCTATTCGGTCTTCGGGCCGCACGACGTTTCGCGCACACTCTCGGCCCGTTATCACAAGGACGGCTCCGAATGCCTGGTCCTGCAGCCTGGCAACCGGCCCCGCAGGCTGACGCCGCGCGAGTGCGCCAGACTGATGGGCTTTGACGAACCGCAGGGCAGCGAGTTCATCATCCCGGTTTCCGACACGCAGGCCTATCGCCAGTTCGGCAATGCAGTGGTTGTGCCGGTTGTCCGCGCCGTGGCGAAGATCATGGCGCCGCATATCGTCGGGCAGCGGATTGTTCCCGAGGCGGTAGCAGAACGCGTGCGCGAACCGGCGCTTGCCCATGGCTGACGTGGTCTCGCCGGCTGTGCGCAGCCGGATGATGGCCGGAATCAGGGGCAAGGACACGAAGCCGGAAATCATCATCCGGCAGGGCCTCCACGCGCTCGGATTTCGATACCGGCTCCACGACCGCAGGTTGCCCGGCAAACCCGACCTGGTGTTCCCGGCGCGGCGCGCTCTGATCTTCGTGCATGGCTGTTTCTGGCATCGCCACGACTGCCACCTGTTCCGGTGGCCCTCGACGCGCGAGGATTTCTGGCGCGCCAAGATCACGCGCAATTGCGAGAATGACCGGAGGCACTCTGCGGCGCTTTCGGAAGCGGGCTGGCGACTGGCGACCGTCTGGGAGTGCAGTCTGAAGGGCAGGACTCGTCTGCCCCATGGCGAACCTGTCCGGCTGCTCGCCGGCTGGCTTCATTCGGACCAGCCCTCTATCGAAATAGCCGGGCAGGAACCGGACGGACGGAGAGCGGATGACACAGCAGTATGATCTTTTTGCCGGGGATGGCAGCGGCCTGCTTGCCGAACTGCTTCGGACGTCGCGGAATGTCTTCCTCAAGAAACTGTCCAACAACGACCGGGACTGGGCACAGCGGAGCAACAAGCACCAGGGCGGTGTATATGTACTGCCTGCACAGCGCGACAGCGGCTTCTTTCCGCCGCTGGAAGTCATGGAGCGCGACGATCCCGAAGCCGACGTGATCAGAGAGGTGCTGTTCCGGACCGAATGGCCCCAGTTCGGCGAAGAGAAGGTGACACGGCTCGTTCACTACACGGGCAAGGGCCAGGAAACCCACATGACGCGGGTACCGAAGGCTGCCTTTGCCGAACTTGCCCCCGCGTCCTGGCTCGTCATGGCAAGGGCTGATGACGCAGGCGAGCCGCGCTACATATGTCTTACGGTCGATTCCAGCACCGAGGATGCCACAGTCCTGCTCGACACACTCGGGATCGACCCGGGATTCGGCGCGGGGATCGTGGATCCTGCCGAGGCGATCGCGATGGAACGCGACCGGATACTCGATTTCGCCGAAGAGGTCGCGCAGGCCTGGCTGGCAGGCGACATCGCCGGCTTTGCCGCGGGCAGGGCATCGATGCCGGCAACCGCACAACTGGCGCAGCTGGCGCGCGAAAGCTTTCTCGAGCGGCACCGGCTTGCCTCTCTCAACCCGTTCGAACTCGAGTTTCCGGGCGACGCGGTTCGCGAAATCAGCCGTAAGATCGAATGGGACCTGTTTCGCGAGTTCCAGCGCCGCGAGCGCGGTGTCGAGCTGGTCCGCAAGGTGCTGGGTGATGATGCGGTAACTCTCGACATGAGAGGCGTGGTCAGGCGCCTTGTCGATGCTGTAGGCGAGGTGGACCGGCTGATGCTGTCAGCAAGCCAGCAGCGCAAGTCGCGGGCGGGCTATTCCTTCGAGCACCATATCGAGGCGATGCTCGCGGCAGGGGATATTCCCTTTGCGAAGCAGGTCGTGATGGATGCGAAAAAGCGGCCCGACTTCGTGCTGCCATCGCTAGCCCATCTCATGAAGCCGTACGAGGGCGCGCAGCGCGGCCTGATCCTCAGCGCCAAGACCACGCTTCGCGAGCGCTGGAAGCAGGTCCAGAGCGAGATGGGCAGCAGCGACCTGTTCCTTGCCACCGTCGATGAATCGATTGCGGCCAACGCGATCGAGGACATGGCCACTATGGGGATCGCCCTGGTCGTTCCCGAGAGTCTCCGGAAATCAAAAGACACCGAGTACGTGCGCCATTCCAACGTGATCGACTTTGCAACGTTCTTTCGCGGGGAACTGCAGGACAGGCGCATCCCGGCCTGGGCCTGACAATCCCCGGTCAGGCCATCCGGCTGGTGAGCGGAAGGTTGCGTGCCTGCGGTTTGAAATTCTGCTCCAGGGTGCATTCTGAATGCATCCGGGGCTGGTTTCCCAAACTGGGGTCAGGTCGAACCTTGCCAGTTCGGAGACTGGAGAGGAGCGCGGTAAAGGACAGACCCGTCTGGTCCGCATCGTTGAGAGGCGTGGCGGGTTCTGTGGTCGAACCAATAGCACGGCGCATTGCGAAAATGACTTGATTGGCGATTGAGCCTCATGCCTCGACCGCAAAGCCGCAACCAAACCGGTAAGGTAATCACATATGGATAGTGCTGAATAGATATGGACAAATTCACCCTGCTCTGGCATCCAAGCAGTTCAGGAAAATTCGCCAACGTAAAATACGGGGGCATTTTTTGATCGAAAATGGATTAGAAAAAGTATAACAATTGCATATACTTAAATAATCGGTCCTCTTCTGACGCTCGCATAGCCAGCAAACGAGCGGCTGCTCTCGGGAGTGCGTCGCTTCCACTCAAATGTCAGCAATTGGGTGGATAGCTGACAGACGTTGACGCCTACCTACACACGGACCATCCAAGCACGTATGGTCCATTCGCTCATCGCAGTTCTTCTTTCCCTACAACCCTTGATCACAGCCATTCCCGACCCTGAAACGCTGCCACCCGAACAACTGGGAGAGGTGGTGCTGTCCTCTCGGAACGAGCATCCGATCATGGCTTTCGAGATCCAATCGCCTCGCGGCATGAACCGGCAGACTTCGCTCTTCCTTTACGAAAGGCCGGTTCCCAGTCGGGCGCATTGTATGAGAACCCAATGGCGCGCGGCGATAAATCCAGCAGGTGAGATCGGCGGGCAAGCGGCCTGGTGGGTCGGGTCGCTTAAATCCGACCTTCAGCTCGCCTTGATCTCTCCTGATGGGGAATGCCCGGCCACAAATTATGTGACCTTGGTGGGTGCGCATGAGTCAGACCTTGAAGTGATTGCGTGGGCGCTCGAACGCTACAATGCATTTCTCGACGTCAGTGAATCGTTTGCTCCGAACTGCACCGGGCAAGGTCGGATGCAGGAAATCTGTTCCAGTTCAACAGGGCTACGTGACTGGTTGAACACGAAGGTGGTGCAGAGCGCGATTGTCGGGGACGGGAGTGTGACCCTGCGGCTCGACCGCACTACCATTGTCGGGTTTTCAACGGAGAACCCGGGGGCAATGGCGATCTCCATCCGACCCCCTGTCCCATTTTGAATATACTGAAGCAGCAGCAAGCTGTCGGTCCGCTTTCGGTCGGCGCCTCTCACGGTGCAAAGGTCCGATATTGGGTCGTCAGCCGACTGGCAGCTTTGCGTCCGCTCGTTACCTCAAGCGGACAGTCCGGAACTGGCCCAAAAAATTGATCTTGAAATAGGCAGCTGGTGCGCCCGACATGATGATAATGGGCACTGTAATCATTGGGAGATTTCGGCTCCGCTGAGCCGATAACATCCACTTGGCGCTCGAATTCGTCCATTGTGTCTGTCTGGAAGCGGTTCCAAAGACTAACCGTTTGTATAGGCGAAGTCGGCGGCAGCTTCTCGTCCCGATCCCGGACATAGGAGGTCGAAGTCTCACTTCCCCAAAAGCGGACCGCTCGGTTCTTCCGCCGTCCGACCTCAGCCTATGGCAACTTTGAGGCGACGGGTGGTGCCCCCTGACGGCATCCATGTGCCCTGGTTGGGGGTGTTTACACAACACTAGCGAAAGAGGCGCCCATGGAAGATGTTAGCAGGATTGGTCACCATGGCCGACGCCTGCTGATCCTCGGCCTTGATCGCTGCAAGAGATTGAGCCTAGTTGAATAGGGCATCCTTGAACTGGGATTTGCGGCGCTGGGCTTGAGTAACCTTGATCGACTTCCGCCACTTGTCTAGTTGTCAATAATATTAAGGGACTCACAAACACTGGCTAGCTTCGCGCCCAGAGCGCGTCGATTACCGGACAATCGGGCACATCGGCGCCGTCGCATTGCGCCGCCACTTCCGAGAGGGTTTGCTCAAGCTTCATCAGATCTGCAATCTTGCTTTTCACACCTGCGATATGGTGGCGTGTCAGCTCCAGCACCTCGCCGCAGGTATAGCCGTGAGAATCGACGAGACTCAGCAAGCTGCGCAATTCGTCGATTGAAAACCCCAGTTCCCGACCGCGCAGGATGAACCCTAGCCGTGCCTGATCTTCGGGAGAATACACTCGGTGGCCGCTCGTCGTCCGTTCGGACTGATTGAGTAAGCCGATGTTCTCGTAATAACGGATCGTTTCGATATTGCAGCCTGTCCCCCGTCAGCACCTATGGCACAGATTTGAGGTTGTGATTTAAGGAGGATTTGGGCTTCGTCGTAGTGACGAAGGAACGAAGATGAAGCCCAAATCCTCAAGGTCCAAATTGCCTGCCGAGCAGGTGGTCAAGGACATCCGCCGCAAGACCCGTCGGCATTTTTCATCGGAAGACAAGATCAGGATCGTGCTGGAAGGCCTGCGCGGCGATGACTCGATAGCTGAGTTGTGCCGCAAGGAAGGCATTGCCCAGAGCCTGTACTACACCTGGTCCAAGGAGTTCATGGAGGCCGGCAAACGCCGCCTGGCTGGCGACACCGCCCGTGCAGCGACTACGGACGAAGTCAGGGATCTGCGCCGTGAGGCCCGCGATCTGAAGGAATGCGTGGCCGACCTCATCCTGGAGAACCGCTTGCTCAAAAAAAGCATGATCGCGGATGGGGGAGACGACGCATGAGATACCCCGCATCCGAGAAGCTGGAGATCATCAGGATCGTTGAGCAATCGCATCTCCCGGCCAAGCGCACGTTGGACCAGCTCGGCGTCGCACGGCGCACCTTCTACCGCTGGTATGACCGTTACCTTGAAGGCGGGCCGGAGGCGCTGGCAGACAGGTCATCGACGCCGATCCGCGTGTGGAACAGGATCGCACCCGAGGTTCAGGATCAGATCGTCGAGATGGCGCTGGAGCAGACTGACCTCAGCCCAAGGGAACTGGCGGTGCGCTTCACTGACGAGAAGCGCTACTTCGTGTCGGAAGCCACCGTCTACCGGCTGCTCAAGGCCCACGATCTGATCACCAGTCCGGCCTATACTGTGATCAAGGCGGCAGAGGCGTTCCACACCCAGACCATGCGCCCCAACGAGATGTGGCAGACCGACTTTACCTACTTCAAGATCATCGGGTGGGGCTGGGTCTACCTCTCGACCGTGCTCGACGATTACTCGCGCTACATCATCGCCTGGAAGCTCTGCACCACCATGCGAGCCGAGGACGTCACCGACACGCTCGACATGGCTCTGGCAGCCTCAGGCTGCGACCATGCCAATGTGCTGCACAGACCACGTCTGCTGAGCGACAACGGTCCCAGCTACATCGCCGGGGAACTGGCCGAATACATCGAAGCGAACCGGATGAGCCATGTGCGCGGTGCACCCTTCCATCCGCAGACCCAGGGCAAGATCGAGAGATGGCATCAAACGCTAAAGAACCGCGTGCTGCTCGAAAACTACTTCCTGCCTGGCGACCTCGAACAGCAGATCGAGGCGTTCGTCGAGCATTACAACCACCAGCGCTATCACGAAAGCCTCGACAACGTGACGCCTGCCGATGCCTACTTCGGCAGGGCTCCCGCCATCATCAAACGACGAGAAAGGATCAAGCGAAAGACACTCGAACATCGGCGCTTGCAACACCGCAAGCTCGCCGCCTAAACATCAAACCCAGACGAGGCCCGCACTCCGCAATCCTACGCCGCGAGTTGTGCCAAATGTTTTGACGACGGACATCGGCGTGCTGGAAAAGCGGCTGCTCGATCCCGCTCGTCTCGAAAAGCTGCTCGCGCAGCTTCTCGAGCGGTCAGCCGGCGCGGATGCCAAGCGCATGCGCGAGATCGTGACGTTGCGCAACGAACGCACAGCTGCGGAGATGGCAATCCAGCGCTTGTTCGAATCGATCGAGGCAGGTCTCGTCGATCCCAACGACAAGGATCTCAAAAAGCGTCTGGCGGGCCATCAAGCTCGGCGCGGCGCGCTCGACAACGAAATCGCCATTCTCGATCGGCAGTGCGGCAACAAGCATGATCGGGTCGATGCGGAAACAATCGCTGTCTTCGCCAAAGGCCTCAAGGAAAAGCTGACGGATCCGGACAATCCCACCTTGCGTAAGAACTACGTCCAGGCGTTTGTCAGCGAGGTCGTGATGACGAAGGAGCGTCTGACTGTCCGCGGGCCGGTAGCCAGCCTGATCCAGGCGGTAAGCACGCCCGGTGCCACTATGGCACCGGTGCGCACTTCCGTAGTAGGTTGGTGCACCCGACAGGATTCGAACCTGTGACCTTCGCCTTCGGAGGGCGACACTCTATCCAGCTGAGCTACGGGTGCATTGTGCTTACGCAATGCTTACGCGGAAAGAATTGAGATGTGAACCCAATCCTTCTATTCGCCTAAGCTTCTCATTTTGCCACAAATTCCTTCAAATCTACACGCCAAAACTGCTTGACACCTGCCTTCGGAGGGCAGCGCTCTATCCAGCTGAGCTACGGGTGCATGCTGGCCAGACGGTGGAGCGGCGCTCTAGCAAAGCGTATCCGCTCGCGCCAGCGCTTATCGCTGGCGCACAGAGGTGCTCGCGTTAGCGATTTGGCAAGCTCGCTGGTCTAGCCCTGGGGGTGTGATGAACGCGCTCCGCCATGAATTCGACCTCGCCCACGCCACCATGCTGCCGCCGATCGGCGAGTCCGGACCCGAGCTCGCACCCGAGCTGCTCGCCGTCGAGCTCGAAGCGCGCTGGCACGCGCTGCACGATGCCGCCGATGCGGTGGCCCAACTCGCACAGCTGGCGCACGAGAGACCGGTCGGCGCGATCGCCTCGCTGCCCGGACGCGCGGCGCATGCCGGGGGCTGGCGCTGCGAGGCGGCCGCCAACGGGATCGACGATCTCGCGCTGGTGATGCAGACGGGCCTGCGCGCGCTGATCGCAGCCGCCGACCAGGGCCGCGACACCACCGCCGCGGCGCTGACGCTGTGGCGCGAGTTCCACGCCGCGCGGCAGGCGATCTGCGCTTTCGTCGAGCCCGAGCTCACCGCCGCCTGAGCGCTTGATTTCCCGCGGGGCGATCCCCCGCGAACTTGACGAAGTTTCCTTTTTGTTCCAGCGCTGCGGCATGGCCGACTCGCTTGCACCTGCCCTTTCCCGCTCCGAGACCCGCGCGCCCGACAGCGAGGCCGCCACCGCCCGCGCCGTGTGCCGCGGGATTGCGCGGCTGTTCGCGCGCAACGATATCTGGTGCCTGCCCGAAATGCCGCTGCGCAACGGCCGGCGCGCCGATCTCATGGGGGTCGACCCCAAGGGCCGCGTCATCATCGTCGAGATCAAGGTCCAGCGGGGCGATCTCCTCGCCGATGGCAAATGGCCCGATTATCTCGAGCATTGCGACCGCTTCTTCTGGGGGCTCCCACCGGGGCTCGATCGTGGGCCGCTCGAAAGCGAGGACTACCGCCCCGATTGCTGCGGGGTGATCGTCGCCGATGGCTATGATGCGGAAATCCTGCGCCCCGCCCCGCTCCACCCGCTCGCCGCGGCGCGGCGCAAGGTCGAGGTCGAGCGGCTGGCGCGCGCGGCGCTGCGGCGGCTGACCGTCGCCGGCGATCCCGATTGCGCGCCCTGGGGGCTGGGCGAATAGATGCCGCCGCGAGTTGGCATGGCGGACGCAGCGGGGCTGCACTAACCCCTGTCCTGCCCGCGCGGATTGCGGCATAGGCGGGGCCGACATGCTCGCCGCCATCCTTCTCTCCGCGCTCGCGATGACGCTGATCGTCGCGCTGCGCTATCTCGCCACCAGCGGATTTTTCGCCTGGCTGACTTCGCGGCGCAAACCCGGTTACCATGCCAGACTGGGCCCGCAGATGCGGCGCGAAATCTTCTGGTCGCTGGCTTCGGCGGCGATCTACGGCATCCCGGCAGGAATCGTCGGCTGGGGCTGGCAGGAGCGCGGCTGGACGCAGATCTACATCGGCTGGCAGGACTTTCCGCTGTGGTATATCCCGCTCTCGGTGCTGCTCTATCTGTTCGCGCACGACACCTGGTTCTACTGGTCGCACCGCTGGATGCACCGCCCCAGATTGTTTCGCTCGATGCACGCGGTGCACCATGCCAGTCGCCCGCCGACCGCCTGGGCGGCGATGAGCTTCCACCCCTACGAGGCGCTGACCGGGGCCTTCGTGATCCCGCTGCTGGTGTTCGTGGTTCCGATCCATGTCGCCATGCTGGGCCTCGTGCTCGCAATCATGACGGTGATGGGGGTGACCAACCACATGGGCTGGGAAATGTTTCCGCGCCGGCTGGTTCACTCGCGGTTAGGCAATTGGCTGATAACCGCCAGCCACCATCAGCGGCACCACGAAGAATACCGCTGCAATTACGGGCTTTATTTCCGCTTCTGGGATAGGGTTTGCGGCACCGACAAGGGTTTGAGCAGCGCCATATGAAATTTGCCCTTCCCCTGCTTCTGCTGCCGATGGCGGCGCTCGCCACCGCCGCCGGGCACCCCCACTTGGGGACCGATGTCACCGTCACCGTGACCCAATTGCGCAATGCCGACGGGCTGGTGCGCGCCTGCATGACCGGCGATCCGGCGCGCTTTCCCAAGTGCCGCAGCGGGACGCCGTCGCATCGCGCGGTGGTCGATGCACGCAAGGGCCAGGTCACCGTCACCTTTCCCGATGTCGCCCCGGGGCGGTATGCGATCGCGCTGCTCCATGACGAGAACGGCAATGGCAAGGCCGATCGCGCGCTGGGGATGATGCCCAAGGAGGGCTTCGGTTTCTCGCGCGATGCCAAGGTCCGCATGGGCCCGCCGAGCTTCGACGACGCGGTCTTCGAAGTCGCCGAAACCCCCAAGTCGATGGCCATCAAGATGCGTTACATGCTCTGACCGCCTGCCACGCGGCAATGGCGCGGGAAATGGAGCCCGATGGTTAGGGATATGTTTACCACGGCCCGTCAAAAGCAAGGTGCAGACCACCACGCCTTTCAAGGCAGGCTTTTCAGGGGCAGCATCGACGATGGACAGGCTAGGCGGCATTTTCGGCTCGCGCGGGGCGTATGACGACGAGCCAGACTATTCCGGCTCCGATTATTCTGGCCCCGATTATTCTGGCGAGGATTCGTCCGGCCCCGACTTCCACGGCGAAGAAGAAGACACCATCGACGCTGGCCCGCCCTCGCCCGTCGGGCAGGACGAGCGCCGCATGCAGGTGCGCGCCTACAATCACTGGTCGAGCCTGCTGGCCGACCGCAATTTTCCCTCGATCGAGGATCTCGATCCCGCCTCGCTGAAGGATTTCGGGCCCTATTCGGTCCTGCTCGATTTCACCCAAGGGGTGGAAAATCCCGCGATCGAATACCTTGGCGAGCGGCTGGCCGAGGAATGCAACGCCCAAGACGAAATTCACGCGATCGATGCGGTCTCCGAGATTCCAGCGCGCTCGCTGCTCAGCCGCATCACCGACCATTACATGCAAATCCTCGCCAACCAGGCGCCGATCGGTTTCGAGGCGGAATTCGTCAACCAGCGCGGTGCGACCGCGCTCTACCGCGGCATCCTCCTGCCCTATTCGAGCGACGACGAGACGATCGATTTCATCTTCGGGGTGATCAACTGGAAGGAAGTCGCCGACCAGCAGACCGCCGACGAATTGCTGCTCGAGATCGGACAGGCGCTCCGAGCCGACGCTGCGGCGGATGAGGATGACGATGAAGACGCTGCCCTCGCACACGGTGTGCTCGAGCTGAAACAGCGCGTCGAACAGGACGATGCCCCGCTGGAACTGACCGTTCCGGCCGAAGAGGTTGCGGGCGGCGAAGCAATCCCGACCCAGCGCGAACCGGACGAGCTGCCCGTGCCGGCCTTCGGCAGCGGTGCGAATGCGTACCGGACCGACTGGCCAGCGCAGGATTGGGACGACGAAGAGGACGAAGAGGACGAAGCAGATTCGTCCGAGGCCGAATGGCGCGGCAAGCCCATCGGCGAAACCGCGCGGGACTACGGCCTCGACGACGATTACGACGAACCCGAACTGGAAGATGTCGACGATGTCGTCGATCCGCTTGCCGACGACAGCGTCGGCGTCGGGCTCTCCTCGCTGATCGGGCGCGGGACCAAGCCACGCCCGACGCTCGAAATGCCCTCGGCCTATCCCGAGGATGACGAACCGCCGGTGCCGCAGGCCTATGAGCCCGAGGAGCGGCAAGCCGAAGTCAGTTTCGTCCCCGCAGCGCCGCTTTCGACCGACAGCGACACCACGGTCGATAACGAATTCGACATCGACACATTCGACACCGAACACTCCGACGACGCACCCCAGAGCGCAGCCGAGAGCCTTGGCGAAGCCGAAGGCCTCTACGACTGCCTCGCCGAAGCGCGCGAACTGGCGCTGGTCGCCAGCTCGAGCGAAGACCGCAGCCGCGACGCGCTCTACCAGGCGGTCGGGCGCGCCTATGATTTCAGCCTCGAGGCCGCCGCCGATCCCGAGGGCTTCCAGGAGCTGATCGCCGACAGCGGCCTGAAGGTCCAGGAACGCGCGCCGATGACGCCGGTGGTCAAGCTGGTCTTCGGTGCCGATTACGACAAGACGAGGCTGACCGAATACGCCGCAGTGCTGAGCCATGCGCACCGTCTGCAGGTAGGGCGCGGCTCGCTCGCGCGTTATCTCGGCGATGCCGAGGGCGGGCTCAAGGGCGTGGTCCAGGCCGAGCGCCGCGCACGCCGCGAGGAAGCGGGCGAGACGGTGGACGATGGTGCGACAGTGCGCGAAGCGCTCGCGAAGAAGCTGCGCGGCATCGAACCGCTGGCGTTCGAAGACCTCGATCCCGAAGGCGCCGAGTTCGCGCTGGTGATGGTCCGCCGCACCGAGGAGGGCGAATTGCTGGTGGTGGGCGAGATTCCCGAGGATGTCCCGTTGGTCGAACGCGCCGCGCGCAAGCTGCTCGGCTGAACCGCCACCTCACCCGAAATACCCAAACCAAAGGCTATCCAGCCGCGAACCGCCAAGCTAGCGCGGTGCGATGGCCCTGTTCCCGACCAAGCCCGTCCGCATCCAGCCCTATTTCGGCTGTCGCAATCGCGAGCGGCTGACGATCTCGGCCCGGGCGCTGCGCGCGCCGCGCCCCGGCTTCGAGAGGAGCGGACGCCTGCGCGCGGTGCGCACCATGCTGTCGCAATTCGCCTCGCACGAGGTGGCCGACCTGCCCGTCGATCTGGAAATCCAGCATCGCGACGGGCGCAGCTTCCACCATCAGGGCGTGACCGATCACGAGGGCTTCGTCCATTTCGACATCCGGCTAGCGCCCGAATGGGAACTGGCCGCGCACAGCGAGTGGGAAGTGGTCGCCTTCCGCTGGAACACGCACGATGGCGAGCAATGCGTCGAGGGTCATGTGCTGGCGCCCGGGCGCGACGCGGCGCTCGGCGTGATTTCGGATATCGACGACACCATCATCGAGACCGGGATCACCGGCAGTTTACGCAAGATCGTGCGCAACTGGCGGCGGGTGGTGATGGAATTGCCCGACGACCGGTTGCTGGTGCCGGATGCCGATGTGTTTTACAACGCGCTGGGCGGCGGCGCGGTGCTGAAGGCCCACGAGACCCACACCGGCGACCGGCTGGAGGCGACGCATCATCCCTTCTTCTACGTCTCGTCGAGCCCTTGGAACCTGTTCTCCTATCTGGTCGCCTTCCAAAAGAGTCGCGGCTTGCCGCTGGGCCCGCTGATGCTGCGCGACTGGGGGCTCAACCGCGAGACCTTCGGCAGCGGCAGCCACGGCGCGCACAAGATCGCGGCGATCGCGAAGATCGTGGAAACCTATGATTCGCTGCAGTTCGCGCTGATCGGCGACGATTCGCAGGGCGATTTGCTGGCCTTTTCGGAGGTGGTCGCGACCCATCCGGGGCGGGTGCGCGCGGTCTTCATCCGCCGCGCGGGCGAACCGCTCAGCCCCGCGGAAATCGTCGCGCAATCGATGATCGAGGCGGCGAACGTCCCGTTGTGGCTGGGCGACAGCTACACCAGCGGGAAACAGTTCCTGCGCGCCATCGGGCTAGCGCATGACGGCGAGGCCGAGCGGATCGTCGAGGCGGTCAAGAAGCCTGCCAGCGCAGCCGCCGCGGCCGATACCCCGGAGGCATGAGCCGGATGGTGGCATGGACGCTGGGCGGGATCGCGGCGCTGTTGGCGCTGGGCGGTCTCGCGTTCTGGATCGCGCTGCAGGTCAACAGCGTCGCCCTGCTCGATACGATCGACCGGGTGACCGGCGGCACCCGCGATGTCGAGCGCGTCGCGCGGGTCCGGCTGGGCGATGCGCCGACGCAGACACTATCGCTTTATCGCGCGAGGCAGACCGCCACTCCCGCGCCGGTGCTGTTGTTCGTCCATGGCGGCAGCTGGGACTGGGGCGATCCCAGGGATTACAGCTTCGTCGCCCGCTCGCTCGCGCCCGAGGGCTTCGTCGTCGCACTGGCGGGTTATCGGTTGGGCGAAGAGGGGCGCTACCCGGCCATGCTCGAGGACACCGCGCAGGCGATTGGCTGGCTGCACGCCAATGCCGCGCAATATGGCGGCGATCCCGAGCGGATCTATCTCGCGGGCCATTCGGCGGGCGCCTACAATGTCGTCCAGGTTGCGCTCGAACCGCGCTGGCTCGCGGCCGAGGGAGTGCCTGCCTCGGCGATTCGCGGGGTGGTCGGCATGGCCGGGCCTTACGACTTCTTCCCCTTCGACAAGGATTCGACCCGCGCGGCCTTTGGCGGCGCACCCGACCCCGCAGCGACCCAGCCGATCAACCATGTCAGCCCCCAAGCGCCATCGATGCTGCTGCTGACCGGCAGCGAGGACACCACGGTCAAGCCGCGCAACACCCGCGCGCTCGCGGCAGCGCTCGAAGCGGCCGGGGTCCCGGTCGAGACGCATTACTACGAAGGACTCGATCACAGCGATGTGCTAGTCAGGCTCGCCAGCCCGTGGCGACGCAAGCCGGAACTGCGCGACGACATCCTTCGATTCCTTGTTCGGACCGAACAGGCTTCAGTTCCGGTTCAGGGCGAAAACCGCTAGCACGGCCTTGATGCGCATCCTTGCCCATGTCTTTGCCTTTTGGGCACTCTTCGCGCTGGCGGCCCAGCCGGTCGCCGCGCAATCGATCCTGCGCGATGCCGAGACCGAGGATTTCCTCCAGGAGCTTTCCGCACCGCTGGTCGAGGCCGCCGGTCTCGAGCCCGGCAATGTCGATATCGTGATCATCAACGATCCCTCGATCAACGCCTTCGTGTCGGCGGGCCAGGTGGTCTATCTGCACAGCGGACTGATCGACGCCGCCGATACCGCCAACGAGGTGCAGGGCGTGGTCGCGCACGAACTGGGCCATATCACCGGCGGCCATGTCATCCGCCGCGGCGACGGTATGGCCGCGGCGAGCCGCATCTCGATCCTGTCGCTGATCGCCGGGCTGGGCGCTGCGCTCGCCGGGGCGGGCGATGCCGCCATGGGCGTGATGATGGCGGGCCAGCGCGCCGCGCTCGGCTCGTTCCTGGCCTACAACCGCGGCGAGGAATCCTCCGCCGATGCCGCCGGCGCGCAATATCTTTCCGACGCCGGCATTTCGGGGCGCGGTTCGATCGAATTCTTCAAGAAGCTGCAGAACCAGGAATTCCGCTATGGCTACAGCCAGAGCGACGAGGCCGCCTTTACCCGCACCCACCCGCTCTCGGGCGACCGCATCGCCCGGCTGCGCGACACCTATCAGCGCGATGCTGCCTGGGAAGCGCCCGACGATTCGCGGCTGGAGCGGCGCTTCCGGCGGATCAAGGCCAAGCTCTCGGGCTATCTGGAAGAACCGCGGCGCACGCTGAACAGCTTCCCGGCCAGCGACACCAGCGTGCCCGCGCGCTATGCCCGCGCCTATGCCTATCACAAGGCCGCGCGCGTCGAGCAAGCGCTGGACGAGACCGACAGCCTGATCGCGCTGGACCCCGAAGACCCCTATTTCCTCGAATTGCGCGGCCAGGTGCTGCTTGAATCGGGCCGTGCCGAGGATGCGCTGGCGTCGCTGCGCCGCGCCACCGAGCTGACCCGATCCGAACCGCTGATCGCCACGCTGTTCGGCCACGCGCTGATCGCGACCGAAGACAAAGACAATTTCGCCGAAGCCGAAGAGGTGCTTCGCGCCGCGGTTGCACGCGATCGCTACAACCCCTTCGCCTGGTACCAGCTCGGCGTGGTCTATGCCGCGCGCGGCGACATGCCCCGCGCCCGGCTCGCCAGCGCCGAACAACAGGTGATGAACCGCGAATACGCGATGGCATTGCGCAGCGCGCAGGCCGCCGAAGCCGGGCTCCCCGAAGGCACGCCCGACTGGCTGCGGGCGCAGGATATCGGCATGCAGGCCCGCGCGCTGATCGAGCAGCAGACCGATCGCGACGGCGGACGACGCTGACGGGCCGAAGGCAGGAACAATGAAAACGCATCTACTAACCGCACTGCTGGCGCTGGTCTTCGGCTTTGCCGGCGCGGCGCTGTATTCGCTGAGCGGGCTCGGCAATCCGCAGGTCCGGGACTATCTGGTCGCGAACCCCGACGTGCTGCCCGAAATGGCCGGGGCGCTGCAGCAGCGCGAGACCGAGGGGCGGCTGGCCGAGGTCGCCGACGAGGTCGAGACCCCTTTCCCGGGCGCGGTGCTGGGCAATCCGCAGGGCAGCCGGACGCTGGTCAAGTTCACCGATTACGGCTGCACCTATTGCCGCGCCGCCGAGGCCGACGTCCAGAAACTGATCGCCGAGAATCCCGAATTGCGGGTGGTGGTCCGCGAATGGCCGATCTTCGATGGCAGCGAGGAAGCGGCGCGCATGGCGCTCGCCGCGGCGAAGCAGGGCAAATACCCGCAATTCTACACCGCGATGTTCGAGCTCGGCCCGCCCTCGCCCCAAACGGTCGAGGCCGCGGCGCGAAAGGCGGGTCTCGATCTGGCCGAGGCGCGACGTTTTGCCGCCACCGAGGCGGTCACGCTCGAACTGGCGCAGAACATGGGGCTGGCGCAGCAGCTGGGCTTTACCGGCACGCCGAGCTGGGTGACCGGATCGCAGGTCCTCCAGGGAGCGGTCGGTTACGACGCGCTGGCGAAGGCTGTCGCCGCCGACGAACCGGCGTGATCGGCCGCAGAGCCCTTGCCGCGCTGGCGCTGGCAAGCGCCACTCCGCTGGCCGCGCAACCGCTCCACGCGCCAGCGGCTGCCGTGACCGCCGAACCGCTCGGCGAAGTGGCGGATCTGCAGGCGCGCGACACGCGGCTGTTCGCCGCCGGCTGGCGGCTGGTCACTGGCAATGCGCCCTTCTGCGACAGCGCCGCTCCGGCGATCGGAATGCTGCTCCACGACGCCGCCGCCTATAGCGAACCGGCGCAGGTCCGTAGCGAACTGCGCCTGTCCGGCGATATCGGGGTGCAGGCGGTCGCGCCAGGTTCGCCCGCGGCATTGGCCGGTATCGCCGCCAACGACACGCTGCTTTCGCTCGGCGGCCAAGTTCTGGACGAGGCATTCCCGCGCTCGGACCCCGAGTGGCAACGGCTGGTGAATATCAAGGATAGGCTCGATTCGGCGCTGACCGAGGAGCCCGTCGCGCTCGAATGGGCCCGTCCGGACGCAGCTGCGGCACAAGCATCGATCGCGGGCATCCCCGCCTGCGCCAGCCGCTTCGAGGTACTCGCCAGCGGCGCGCGCGCGGTGGCCGATGGCTCGCGGGTGCTGTTCGGGCGCGACTTCCCCGGTTTCGCCTATCCGGAGGACGAATTCGCCGCCGGGGTCGCGCATGAGCTGGCGCACAATCTGCTGCGCCATCGCGCCCTGCTCGAGCCCCTCGGCCGCCCGCGCGATCTGGTCCGGCTGACCGAGCGCGATGCCGACCGGCTGATGCCCTGGTTGCTCGCCAATGCCGGCTACGATCCGCACGCCGCCGCGCGCTTCATGAGCCGCTGGGGCCCGCGCCACGGCGGCGGGCTGCTGCGCAAGCGCACGCATGACGGCTGGGACGAGCGGGTCGAATTCATCGAGACCGAAATCGCCGCGGTCGAGCGGCTGATGGCGAAGGAAGGCATGGCCGACTGGTCGCGCCAATTCACCCGCCTGGCCACCGAAGCCGGGGCGGACTAGGCGGCTTCTTCGGCGATCGCCTTGGCATAGAGGCTCGCCAGCGGCTTCGCCAGCACCCGGCGGACCATCGGTTCGAAGAACTCCAGCGGCTCGCTTTGGTAATCGGGGTCGAACGCCGCCTGGTCGTATTTCTCGCAGAATTCGCGGCAGGCTTCGTAATGTTCGTGCCCCTCGAATGCGTCGCGCGCATTGCGGTCCATGCCGAGGTGGTGGAAATAGTAATAGCCCTGGAAGGCGCCGTGGTTCTGGCAGATCCAGTGCAGTTCCTCGCTGACGAAGGGCTTGATGATCGCGGCAGCGACCTCGGGATGGTTGTAGCTGCCCAGCGTGTCGCCCATGTCGTGGAGCAGCGCCATCACCACATAGGGCTCGTCGCGTCCGTCGCGATGCGCACGGGTTGCGGTCTGCAGCGAATGCTCGAGCCGGCACACCGGAAACCCACCGAAATCGCCGTCGAGCAGCTTGAGATGCTCGAGCACGCGCTCGGGCAGGCCCTTGGCGAAGGCGCGGTATTCGCCGCCGATGATCGCCCAGTCCTCCCTGGTGCCCTGCTTCATTTCGCGAAATTTCGCGCGCTCGGCCATGCCATGCGCTACGTCATCCATCGTCTGTTCGGTCACATCCATCGCATCTCTCTCCAGGTCCCTTGTCGAGCCTATAGCGTAGCGACTGGCCTAGCCAGCCGCAAATGGGCTAAGGCCTGAGCACAATGGCGGTCCTGCCCATCCAACCGACGCCCTTCTTCGCCAACAAGAACCGGGCCTTCTGGTACCTGCAGCTGGGCGGGTGGGGCGGCGCTTTCCTGCTGCGCGCGATTTCGGCCTTCGCCAACGAGCAGGCGCTCGACTTCGTCGTCATCCTCCTGATCCAGGCGGTGACGGGCTTCTCGCTCAGCCTGGTGCTGTCGGTGATCTATCGCCAGCTGATCGACCGTCGCCCGCTGGTGACCTGGAGCGCTACCGTGCTGGCGCTCGTGATGGCGGTGGGGATCCACGCCTTCATCGACAGCTGGGTGCTCGAGCTGGCGCGACCCAGCGGCGAGACCGGCTTCGTGCGGCTGTTCGTGGGGATCTATTTCTTGGATCTGACGCTGCTCGGTGCCTGGTCGGCGCTCTATTTCGCGATCAATTATTTCCTCAAGATCGAGGAACAGGCCGACCGGCTCGAGCGGCTCGAGATGCAGGCCACCAGCGCCCAGCTCGAAATGCTGCGCTACCAGCTCAACCCGCATTTCCTGTTCAACACGCTCAATTCGATCAGCACGCTGGTGCTGCTCAAGCAGAGCGATCCGGCCAATGCGATGCTCACAAGGCTGTCGAGTTTCCTGCGCCACACGCTGATCAACCAGCCGGGCAGCAAGGTGACGATGGCGCAGGAGGTCGAGACGCTGATGCTCTATCTCGATATCGAGCGGATGCGCTTCGAGGAGCGGCTGCAGACCGAATTCCAGGTCGATCCCGTCGCCTCGCAGGCCTGCATTCCTTCGATGCTGCTCCAGCCGCTGGTCGAGAACGCGATCAAATACGGGGTCAGCCCGCAGGAGGAAGGCGCCACCATCAGCCTGGTCGCGCAGATCGTCGGGAGGCGCTTGCGGGTGACGGTGTCGGATACCGGGCCCGGGATCAACCAGGGCGGCTCGGAAGGCCTCCCGCCGACGCTGATCGGGTCGTTGCGGCGCAGCACCTCCACCGGCGTCGGTCTGGCCAATATCCGCAACCGGCTGGCGCAGGCCTATGGCGATGATCACCGTTTCGAGATTCGGTCTCCCGACAGCGGCGGGTTCACCGTCCTGATCGAGATTCCCCACGAACTGGCCGAGTCCGCAGCGGACCAACCGGGCACGTTTCCACCGCCGACGCGGCAACCGGGTGACAGCTCATCCGTTGTCGGAGTGGCATTGCCGGAAAGGGCATAGGAAAACATGACTATCCGCACCATCCTCGTCGACGACGAGAAGCTCGCTATCCAGGGTCTGCAATTGCGGCTCGAGAAGCACGAGGACGTCGAGATCATCGACACCTGCCAGAACGGGCGCGAGGCGATCCGCGCGATCAAGACACTGCGCCCCGATCTGGTGTTCCTCGATATCCAGATGCCCGGTTTCGACGGGTTTTCGGTGGTTCAGGGGGTGATGGAGATCGACCCGCCGCTGTTCGTCTTCGTGACCGCCTATCAGGAACACGCGATCCGCGCCTTCGAGGCCAATGCGGTGAACTACCTGATGAAGCCCGTCGACGAGGACAAGCTGGCCGACACGATCGAGCGGGTGCGGAACCGCATCGCCGAGAAGAAGTCGACCGAGGAAGCCGAGAAGCTGATGAACGTGCTCTCCGAAGTCGCGCCGGGCGCAGCGGAGGAATTCGCGCAAGGGGAGGACGATGCCGCCTCACGCTACGAGAAGCTGATCAACATCAAGGATCGCGGCCAGATTTTCCGCGTCGAGGTCCACACGATCGAGCATATCGAGGCCGCGGGCGATTACATGTGCATCTACACCGGCGACAATTCGCTGATCCTGCGCGAGACGATGAAGGATCTGGAACGCCGCCTCGACCCGCGCAAGTTCCAGCGCGTCCACCGCTCGACCATCGTCAATCTCGACCAGGTCCGCCAGGTCAAGCCGCACACCAATGGCGAATGCTTCCTGGTGCTCGACAGCGGCGCCGAGGTGAAGGTCAGCCGCAGCTATCGCGACGTGGTCGCGCGCTTCGTGCACTGATTCGAGGTTCGCAGGCCCATGGCTGTCGGTCCGTTCCAGCCAATCGACCCCGTAAACTGAGACCGTCCGCTTGCCGCTCACTCGCAGCGGAACGCCTGAGGCATGTTAATTCGTCGCTGACGTAGCAACTTTGGGTTTGACCATTGCCGAGAGCCAGCAGTCATGCCCGGTGCGAACACCGGGCATGATTGAGGGTTGCCAAAGGTGTTTAACCTTATGGTATCAGCACAGCATCAATGACGTGGATCACGCCATTGGTACAATCGATATCCGCCGTCACCACGTTGGCGCCATTGACAGTCACGCCATCAGAGCCGTCCACGTGTAGCGTCGCACCGTTGACGGTTGCAGGCTCGAGCTTTTGACCGACGACATCAGCGGCCATTACTTTGCCGGCCATCACGTGATAGGTCAAAATCGCTGCAAGCTTGGCCTTGTTTTCAGGCTTCACAAGGTCTTCGACCGTTCCCGCTGGCAACTTGGCGAAAGCATCATCGGTCGGGGCAAACACGGTAAAAGGACCTTCGCCCTTCAACGTTGCGCCGAGATCCGCGGCAGTTACAGCTGCGACGAGAGTTTTGAACGTTCCAGCAGCAACAGCAGTATCAACAATATCATGAGTTGCAGATGACATAGTAATTTCCAATCATTTGGACTTTTTTGACAATATAAGAAATTAAAAACTGCACTGTGGAATACAGTCCACCGCACTTGGGTGTTTCAAGATTGACCGGGTTAAAAGGTAATTGGGCCAGCGCCCGGGTCGCATAAGGAACTGGTCCAGCATCCAGTTGGATGACGACATGGAATTAGTCCAGGTCAGGCCCGTCAGCAATACCGACTAAATCCCGTATCTCGGCCGGCACCAAAGAAGTGGTTGAATGGATGGTCAGCCAGGCAAAAGAGCGGCTGGTTCCCATCCGCCGAGATGGCAGCTGGCCACCCACAATCGGATCCTCGCTCAGCCTTTGGCAAACCCTCGAAGCCGCCAGTCGACAAGACCTGCAGGCCCGCTCGCTCACCGCACTTGAGCCTGCCGCCGATCTGCGCCACTCCGCTTACATGACCGCTTTCACCCTTCCCGGCTTCGATCTGGCCGCATTCGTCCGCTCCACCCTTGCCGAGGATCTGGGCGAGGGCCTCCCCGGCGGCGGGCGGGATGTGACGAGCGAGAGCGTGATCCCCGCAGACGCGCGCTTTTCCGGCGTGATGGACAGCCGCGATGCGATCGTCGTCGTCGGCCTGCCGATCGCCGCGGCCTTCTTTCGCGCGCTCGACTCGGAGATCACCATCGAAGTCCTGGTGGAGGACGGCCAAGAGGTCCCCGCCGGGTCCGACCTGATGCGGTTGTCGGGCAATGCCCGCGCCATGCTGACCGCAGAGCGCGCCGCGCTCAACACGGTCCAGCACCTCTCGGGCATCGCCACCATGGTGCGCGACTATGTCCGGGCGATGGACAATCCCGATTGTACGCTGCTCGACACGCGCAAGACGCTGCCCGGGCTGCGCCATCTCGAGAAATACGCGACCCGCATGGGCGGTGCGGCCAACCACCGGATGGGGCTGTGGGATGCGGCGATGATCAAGGACAATCACGTGGCGGTCGCGGGTTCGGTGGGCGAGGCGGTGCGCCGCGCGGTCGCCGCCGGGGTCGCGGAGATTATCTGCGAAGTCGACCGGCTCGACCAGATCGAACCGGCGCTGCAGGCGGGCGCGACAAGGCTGCTGCTCGACAACATGGACCCCGCACGCTTGCGCGAAGCGGTCGCGCTGGTCGCGGACCGGGTGCCGACCGAGGCCAGCGGCGGGATCGACTTGACGACCATCCGCGCCAAGGCGGCGACCGGGGTCGATTACGTCTCGGTCGGGCGGCTGACCCAGAGCGCACCCGCGGCGGATATCGGGCTGGACTTCACCCCCCTATGACCCGCGCGCTGTGATTCGGGCGCTGTGATTCGGGCGGGGGGCCCGGGCCTGCTGCTGCTCGCCTGCGCCAGCCCGCTGGCCGCGCAGGCCTATCAATGCCGGGTTCCGGCCAGCGCCACATCGCCCGAAATCCGCCCTGACGGGCCGGTCCGCACCTCACCTGTTACCGGCTATACGATGGCGCTGAGCTGGTCGCCCGAGTTCTGCAAGCCGCGAGAGGGGCAGCGCAGCCATGCCCGGCAGTGTTCGGGGCGCGACGGGCGGTTCGGCTTCGTGCTGCACGGCTTGTGGCCGCAGAGCGCGCGTGGCTGGCCGCAATGGTGCCCGACCCGTGCGCGGCCGACCGGAGCGCAGCTCGCCGGGCAAATGTGCCGCAGCCCCTCGCCCCGGCTGGTGGCGCGGCAATGGATCAAGCACGGCGCTTGCATGGCGCGAACCCCGCGAACCTATTTCCGGGTCAGCAATATACTGTTCGATTCGCTGCGCTGGCCCGATCTCGATCGCCTGTCGCGCAAGGAAGCGCTGACCGCGGGCGATCTGCGCGAGGTGTTCGTCGCCGCCAATCGCGGCTGGCGCAAGGATGCGGTGGGGATCAAGCGGAACGAGCGCGGCTGGCTGGAAGAAGTGCGGCTGTGTTACGACCGGCGCTTCAGGCCCACGGCCTGCGATGCCCAGCGCTTCGGACCAGCGAACGAGGCCGAGCTGAAGATCTGGCGCGGGCTGTAAACCCCGCAGCGAGCCGAAGTTAGCGCCGTTCCCTGAAAAACGACCGTAGCAGGTCCGCGGCTTCCTGCTCGGCGATCCCGGAATAGACTTCGGGCCGGTGCAGGCATTGCGCGTGGTCGAACACCCGCGCGCCGTGCTCGACCCCGCCGCCCTTGGGGTCGGGGGCCGCGTAATAGAGCCGCGCGATCCGGGCATGGGCGATGGCCCCGGCGCACATCGCGCAGGGCTCGAGCGTCACCCACAATTCGCAATCGGAAAGCCGATCCTGGCCAAGGTAGGCGGCGGCTGCGCGAATCGCCGCGATCTCCGCATGCGCGGTCGGATCGTGGTCGCCGCGCGGGCTGTTGCCGCCCCGACCGATGATGCGGCCGTCCTTGACGACGACCGCACCGATCGGGACTTCGCCGGCGGTGCCGGCGGCGCGCGCCATTGCGAGCGCGCAATCCATATGCTGCCGACCGAACACCGCAGGCCTTCCTTCTGTCAGGCTGGGTGTCGGGCCGGCGACAGGCTTACTCGTCGCCGGTGACCGGCTCGCCTGCAGCGTCGTCCTGACTGACGTCGACATCGACGGTCGGCACTTCGACGGTGCTGGTGCCGGTCTCGACATCGACATCCATGGGCTCGACATCATACTCGGGCATGTTGCCTTCTTCGACGCTGACTTCGGGCATGTTGCCTTCTTCGGTCTGGTCGACATCGCAGGCTGCGAGGCTGAGCGCCGAACCGGCGAGAATTGCTACGGAAAAGAACTTGTTCATCAGACTCTCCTTGGTGTCGAATATCGGCTAGAGCCGCATTTGGGCATTGGCAACATCAAAGCCCAGCTTGACGATTCGCGTACCCGGCGCTATGCGCGCCGCTTTCCGGGACAGGCCGGTTCTGTACAGTCCCCGCGGGCCCCGGCCCAGCGGCCACATTCGAATGAGAGATTTATCATGTCGCGCATCTGCGAACTGACGGGCAAGGGCCGACAGGTCGGCCACAATGTGAGCCACGCCAACAACAAGACCAAGAAGGTCTTCCTGCCCAACCTCCAGAACGTCACGCTGATGAGCGAGAAGCTGGACCGCAGCTTCAAGTTCCGCGTCTCGACGCAGGGCCTGCGTTCGGTCGAGCACAATGGCGGGCTCGACAACTGGCTGCTGAAGACCAGCGACATCAAGCTCAGCGATCGCGCGCTCAAGGTGAAGCGCGAGCTGAAGAAGTCGGCTGCCGCTCCCTCTCCCGCCGAAGCCGCCTAAGCCACTTCGCTTCAATTCGGTTGTGCTGAAGGGCGTGCGGGATTTCCGCGCGCCTTTTCGCGTTACCGGTTTTCGCGTGCCAGGGCGAGCTGCCGCCAGTCGAGCGCGACCAGCAAGGTGCGCTGGAAGCCGCTGAGATTGTCGTCCGAGATCAGCCACAGGCGCGATGCGCCGGGTTCGCTGGGTTCAACCGCCAGCCCCTCGTAATTCTCCTGCGGCACGCCTTCTGGCAGCGGAATCACGCGTTCGGGGCGCCACAGCGCGCCAGCCTCGATCATCTCGGGATCGAGCACCGCGATCGCGGTGCCGAAGCGGGGCGGAAAATACCATTCGACGCTGCGCAGCAGCACCAGCACCGTGCCATCGGCCAACTGCGCCATGTCCACCGGACGCATGTCGTCGGGCGCAGCGAAGGCGAAAGACTCACCTTCGTCGGCACCCTCATCTGCGGTCGGATCGCCGGAGAAAAGCACCGCGCGATGGCCTTCGGCTGCTGGACGGCGGCGCACTTCGGCGAGGACGACGAACCGCCCATCGGCAAGCCGCACCATCGCTTCGGGCCCGCCATTCGCCCGCCAGCGCCGCATTTTCGCCGGCTTTACCCGCGCCAGCCGTTCGAGCCCGGGTGAATACCGCTCGATCGCATTGCTGCGCTCGTAGGCGCCCCAGATTGTCCCGCTTACCCGGTCGAGCGTCAGCGCTTCGAGATCGGCGTCGCGCTTGTCGCGCCCCTCGGTGACCGCGAGCTCGGGATGGCCCCCGCTCATCGCCGCAGTTCCGGGGTTGTCGAGCGCCAGCAGCGTTCCCGTGTCGCTGCCCGCGAGCAATGACCCATCCGACAGCGCGATCAGCCCCGAATAGCCGCCGAAATCGCGGGTCGCGCTCTCGAGATGCCAGACGCCCACCAGCGTCAGCGGCGAATCGGAAGCGCCCGCGTCCGACCTGCCCTGAGCTACCAGCTCGGCGGTGACGGGCGCAAAGGGATCGATCGGCAGGATGTCCGCGCGCCACCAGGTGAGCACCAGCATCCCCGCCGAGAATACACTCACCAGTATCCTGCGCCGCAGCGACGCCCTCCGAACGGAAATCAGCCTTCGCCGTCGACGAACAATAGCGGATCGAGCCGCGAATCGCGCCATGTCAGACCCCAGTGGAGATGCGGGCCCGTCGCGCGGCCCGAGGCGCCGATATCGCCGATATGCTGGCCCTGCCGGACCCTGTCGCCGTCCGACACCAGCAGGCGCGAGGCATGAAGGAAGGCGCTGTTGAGCCCCTGCCCATGGTCGATGATCAGCAGCTGCCCCTCGAGGCTGAAATTATCGACCGCCAGCACCACCACCCCGTCGGCGGGCGCGACGAACGCCGTGCCGCTCTCACCCGTCGTGATATCGAGCCCGGTATGATAGCTGCCCGGCTCGCCGCGATAGATGCGCTGCGACCCGAAGCGCCCCGAGATACGCCCCCGTACCGGCCAGATGAAATCCTGCCGCCAGCCCTGGGCGCCGGTCTCCTGCTGCCGCGAGAGGTAGATCCGTTCGAGTTCGGGAGCGCGGCGCTGCCGGAAGGCCTCCGAAGAACCGCTCGGTCGCCGCGCGACATTGACGCGTTCGATGTCCCATTCGCGCGGCGAGACAGCGACCGGGCTGCGAATCACCCGCCCGTCGCCAAGCGTGGCGGTAAGCACAGCCTGATGGCCAGAGTCGCGGTCGAAGGCGCCGAAGAAATAGCCGTCATCGTCGAGCGCGAGTTCGGTATCGTCGAGTGCGGCGGAGACGGTGCCCGGCGGGACGCGCCCGCGGATCCAGCCGCCCTGCGTCAATTCCCCGGCGAAACTGAAGACCTCGGGGCGCGCAGAAGTGGGTGGCGGAGCGGGGGGCATATTCGTGCGGACCGGCTGAACCACGCTGGCCTGCGTAGTCTGCGTTTCAGAACGGACGGTCTGCTCCTGCGCGGTAGAGCAGGCGGCAAGGCCGATTATGGCCAGCACCGGTGCGCCCGCGCCGCGCAGGATCAAGGCTTCAGCCGTTCGGTCGCGAACTCGGCGCTGGCATAGGCTTCCTGATGGTGGACGCTCCAATAGCGCAGCTCCTCGAGCGGGATCGCCTGCCCGCTGATCCCGCAGAATACGTGCTGGCCGGTGCGCAGCACGCGAAAGCCGTTGGGGCCGTAATGCAGCTTGGCTTCGCTGCCCGAATTTCGTTCTGATGACATCAACATGGGTTCCGCCCTAGCAAGCTGCGCTCACTCGAACAAATCGTCTTGTCGTCTGGGCGTTCCTGCGGAGCGCCCGGACCGCGCCGATTTGCGCGCCGGCCTCGGTGCAGGCGAGGGTGGCGAGGGTGCTCCCTCGGGGGTTGCGCCCAGTTCGCCATCGTGAAACTTGAGCACCAGCCTCGCTTCGGCGGCGGCATCGGCGCGCCTGGTCAGGGTCCGCCCCTCGCCATCCGTGACGCGCACATAGCCGCGCTGCAGCGGGCGGTCGGGGTGCAGCTGCTCCGCCAGCCTCGCGAGCGCATCGAGTGCCTCCCTTCGCCCGGCGATAGGCCGCACAACCAATGCGGGATCGAGACGCTGGCGGTCCAGCGCCTCGCGCGCGTCGCGAAAGCCGCGCTGCAGGATCGCGGGCGACAGCCGCAGCAGCCCCAGCGCCTCGCGCCCCTTGCCCGTGCGATCGCGCAAGGCCCGGCGCAACCGCTCGCCCGCGTCGTCGAGCCTCTGCGCCGGCCCCTGCAGCAGCGCCTCAGGTTTGGGCAGGCGCCCCACCCGCGCCTCCAGCCGCTCGCGCCCCAGCGCCACCGGTCGCAATGCGCATTGCCGCTGGCGGTGGGCGAGATCCTCGAGCGTCGCGGCAAGCTCGGCGCGCACCGGGACCGCCAGCTCGGCGGCGGCGGTGGGGGTCGGCGCGCGGCGGTCGGCGGCGTAGTCGGCGAGCGTGGTATCGGTCTCGTGCCCGACTGCGCTGATCGTCGGGATGGTGCATTCGGCGATGGCACGCACCACCACCTCTTCGTTGAAGCTCCACAGGTCCTCGATCGAGCCGCCGCCGCGCGCCACGATGACGAGGTCGGGGCGGTCGGGGTGACCCTCTGCCATATCCGAAAAGCCGCGCACCGCCGCGGCCACCTGATCTGCCGAACCCTGCCCCTGCACCAGCACCGGCCAGACGATGACGCGGCTTGGGAAACGGTCCGCCAGCCGGTGGAGAATATCGCGGATCACCGCGCCGGTGGGCGAGGTCACCACGCCGATGGTGCGCGGCAGATAGGGCAGCGCGCGCTTGCGTGCCGATGCGAACAGCCCCTCGGCCTCGAGCCGCGCCTTGGTCCGTTCGAGCAGCGCCAGCAACGCGCCTTCGCCCGCCAGCTCCATCCGCTCGATCACGATCTGGTACTTGGAGCGGCCGGGGTAGGTGGTCAGCTTGCCGGTGGCGATGACCTCGAGCCCGTCCTCGGGCGCGAAGGGCAGCCGCTGGCAATTGCCGCGCCACATGATCGCGTCGAGAACTGCCTTGTCGTCCTTGAGCGTGGCATAGAGATGGCCCGAGGCGGCGCGCTTGACCCCAGAGAGCTCGCCGCGCAGCCGGACGAAGCCAAAGCGGTCCTCCACCGTCCGCTTGAGCAGCGCCGAAATCTCGCTGATCGAATAGGGCTGCGCGTTGTCGCCGTCGCTCGTGCGCGCTACGAGCCCCGCATTCGCATCGTCATCCGGAGAATCGCTCGCCATGAATATCCTTCTGCTCGGTTCGGGCGGTCGCGAACATGCGCTGGCGTGGAAGCTGGCGCAATCCCGCCTGCTGGCCGCTGCGGGGGACAGTTTCTATGCCGCACCGGGCAATCCCGGGATCGCCGAGCACGCGCTTTGCGTCGATCTGGATGCCGCGGACCATGACGCGGTCGGCGCCTTCTGCCGTGACAAGGATATCGGGCTGGTGGTGATCGGGCCCGAAGCGCCGTTGGTCGCCGGACTGGGCGATCATTTGCGGGCGCAGGGCGTGGCGGTGTTCGGTCCGTCGCAGGATGCGGCGCAGCTCGAGGGCAGCAAGGGCTTCACCAAGGATCTGTGCATCCGCGCGGGGATTCCCACCGCGCGCTACACCCGCGCGACCTCGCTCGAACAGGCGTGGGGCGCACTCAAGAGCTTCGATGCGCCCTTCGTGCTCAAGGCCGACGGGCTGGCGGCAGGCAAGGGCGTGGTGATCGCCGAAACCCGCGAGCAGGCGCAGGAAGCGCTCTCGGACATGTTCGGCGGCCAGTTCGGCAGCGCCGGGTCCGAAGTGGTGATCGAGCAGTTCCTGACCGGCGAGGAAGCGAGCTTCTTCGCTATCACCGACGGCACCGCAATCGTCCCCTTCGGCACCGCGCAGGATCACAAGCGCGTGGGCGAGGGCGACACCGGACCCAACACCGGCGGGATGGGCGCCTATTCGCCCGCGCCGGTGCTCGACGAGCGGCTGCAGTCGCGGGTGATGGCGGACATCATCGAGCCGACGGTGGCGGCGATGCGCGCCGAGGGCATGCCCTATTCGGGCGTGCTCTACGCCGGGCTGATGCTCTCGCCCGATGGCCCGCAGCTGATCGAATACAACGCCCGCTTCGGCGATCCCGAATGCCAGGTGCTGATGATGCGGCTCGAAAGCGATCTGGGCGAGCTGATGCTGGCCTGCGCGCAGGGCCGGCTGGGCGAGGTACCCACACCCCAATTCGCCGAGGATTACGCGCTGACCGTGGTGATGGCCGCCGAGGGCTATCCCGCGACCCCGAAGAAGGGCGGCACGATCGCGCTGGGCGAGGCCGAAGCCGGGGGCGCCAAGGTCTTCCACGCCGGGACGTCCTCGAACGAAGGCGGCCTCGCGGCTTCGGGGGGACGCGTCCTCAATGTCACCGCCCGGGGCGCATCGGTCACCGAGGCGCAGGCGCTTGCCTACGCTGCGGTCGATGCGATCGACTTCCCCGAAGGCTTCTGCCGCCGCGATATCGGCTGGCGCGAGGTCAGGCGGGAAGCGAGCCAGCCCGCCGGATAGCGCGGCACCGCCCCCTCAGGCGGTGCCCGCCTCGATCAGCGCTTGCAGGTCCGCTTCGGGCCGCGCACCGTAGTGGCTGATGACCTCGGCGGCGCAGATCGCGCCCATTCGCAGGCATTTCTCGAGCGGCTCGCCACGAGCATGGCCGGTGAGGAAGCCCGCGGCGAAGAGATCGCCCGCGCCGGTGGTGTCCACCACGCGCGCGACCGGCTCGGCCTTGGTCTCGGCGCGCGCCCCGTCGGCGATGGCGATCGCGCCGTTGGGTCCGCGCGTGGCGACCAGCACCGGGACCTTGTCCTTGAGCGCGGCGACGCCTTCCTCGAAGGTCTCTTCCCCGGTCAATGTCGCCAGCTCGCCCTCGTTGACGAACAGGATATCGATCATCCCATCCTCGATCAGCTTGCGAAAATCGTCGCCATGGCGCTCGATCACAAAGCTTTCGCTGGCGGTGAAGGCGACCTTGCGCCCGGCGCGGCGCGCGACTTCGATCGCGCGGCGCATCGCGCGGCGCGGTTCCTCGGGGTCCCACAGATAGCCTTCGAGATAGAGGATCGCGGCGCTGGCGATGGTCTCGTCGTCGAGCGCGGCGGGGGGCAGGAACTGGCTCGCGCCCAGAAAGGTGTTCATCGTTCGCTCGCCATCGGGGGTGACGAAAATCAGGCAGCGCGCGGTCGGCGGATCGCCGGCGCGGGTGGGGGTGTCGAAATCGATCCCGCCGGCGCGGATGTCGTGCCCGAAGATCTGGCCCAGCTGGTCGTCGGCGACCTGGCCGATAAAGGCGCATTGCGCGCCTAGCGCCGACATCCCCGCCAGCGTGTTCGCAGCCGATCCGCCCGAGATTTCCCGCGCCGGGCCCATCGCGTCGTAAAGTTCGGTGGCGCGCGCAGTATCGACCAGCGTCATCCCGCCGCGGTTGAGCCCGAGCTCCTCGATCAGCGCATCCTCGCAAGGGGCCATCACATCGACGATGGCGTTGCCGATGGCGATTACGTCGTAACGGGGTTCGGTCATGGAGGCTCCGGAAATTAGCGCTTTGTCGTGGCCCGTTAGCGGCTCGGCCCTGTGAGGCCAAGCGCGGCGTTGACTTGCGGGGCCGTCATGCGCAAGCGCTGGCGCTCTGATGACCTCGCTCCCCCGCGCCCTTGCCCTGTCGGTCGGCCAATTGGGCGATCCTGCCATCCTCAAGGTGCTCGGCAAGAGCCTGGCGGTGACGCTGGCGATCTTCGCGGCGCTGGGCTGGGGCGCGAGCTTCGCTTTCGACGCCGCGCTCGAATGGCTTGGCCTTGAGGGTGGCTCGGGCCTTGGCACGCTGCTCGCGGTGCTGTCGGTGCTGATCGCGGGCTGGCTGTTGTTCCGTCTGGTGGCGCTGGCTGTGCTGCAATTCTTCGCCGAGGATGTGGTCCGCGCGGTCGAGGCGCGGCATTATCCTTCTGCCGCCGCGGTGCCCGAACTGTCGTTCGGAAAGGCCCTACGCAATAGCGCTGGATCGACGGGGCGGGCGCTTCTGGTCAATCTGGCGGTGTCGCCGGTCGCCCTGGTGCTGCTGTTCACCGGAGTGGGCCCGGCGCTTGTGTTCTGGTTCGCCAACGCGGTTCTGCTGGGCCGCGAATTGCAGGACATGGTCTGGCTGCGCCACCGCCAGGCCGCCGGAAAGCAAGCCGACGAGACAGCGCCGATCGGCGGTGCGACCCGCTTCGTGCTGGGCGGGCTGGTCGCGGCGCTGCTGGCGGTGCCCTTCGTCAATTTCCTCGCCCCCGTGCTCGGCGCGGCGAGCGCCACCCATCTCGTTCATGGCGGAAGACCTGAGTATGTTTAGACCCGGAGCCTCGCTCGTCGCCCTCGGCCTGCTGGCGGGCTGCACCACCGTGCCCGCCACCACTACCGGCACGCAGACACCGCAGACGGTGCGCGAGGCGCCCCCGCCCATGGCAGCTCCCCCGCCGCGGGTCGCGCCCAGCACCGGCGGCTTCATTGCGCCGCGGATCATGCAGGTGCCGGGGCTGGAGACGGTCATCGGGCGCAACGCCACCGCGCTCGCCAACACATTCGGCCCGCCGCGGCTCGAAGTGCGCGAGGGCGATGCGCTCAAGCTGCAATTCACGGGGCCGGCCTGCGTGCTCGACATCTATCTCTACCCGCTCCGTCCGGGAGCGGAGCCGAGCGCGACCTATGTCGATGCGCGGCGGGCCAGCGACGGGATCGATGTCGATCGCGCCGCCTGCGTCGCAGCGCTGAGGCGCTAGCTTCTGGCGCTAGACCATGAAGCTTTCACCGCAGCCGCAGGCACCCTTGGCGTTGGGATTGGCAAACACGAAACCGGCGGTGAAATCGTCTTCGACCCAATCCATCGTGCTGCCGACGAGATAGAGCACGCTCGCCCCGTCGATGTAGAACACGCCCCCGGGGGTATCGATCTTCTCGTCGAAGGCGGCTTCCTCGGTGATGTAATCGACCGAATAGGCGAGGCCGGAACAGCCGCGACGCGGGGTGGACAGCTTGACCCCGATCGCATCCTCGGGCGCCTTGGCCATCAGATCGGCGACGCGCGCTTCCGCTCGCTCGGTCAGTTCGACCGCGGCGGGGCGTTCTCTGAGCGTAGATTGAGCCATCATAGCATCCCCAGTTCGAGCCGCGCTTCGTCGGACATCTTGTCGGGGCCCCACGGCGGATCCCAGACCAGATTGACCTGCGCATCGCGCACGCCGGGCACGCTCGCGGCGCGCAGTTCCACCTCGCCCGGCATCGATTCGGCCACCGGGCAATGCGGCGTGGTCAGCGTCATGTTGACCACGACATCGTTCTCGTCCGAGACCTCGACCCCGTAGATCAGCCCGAGATCGTAGATGTTCACCGGGATTTCGGGATCGTAGATCTCGCGGATCGCGGCGACCACCGCCTCGTAAAGCTCACCGCCCGGCTCGCCCGCCTGCATGGCCTCGGGCTGCTGCTTGAGAAAGCCCTCGAGATAGTCGCGCTTGCGCTCGAGCGTCTGGCGCGGGGCTTCGGCCCCAAGCTCAAGATCGGGATCGATCGCATCCTCGACCCGCGCACGCGGCGGCTTTTGCAGCACCTGCTCGTTGGGGGCGGGTGCGGCGATGAAATCCTGGTCGTCGCTGGGCTTGTTCATACCATCTGTCCTAGGCGAAAATCTTGAGCGTGCGTTCGATCCCGCGCGCGAGGGCGGCGATATCGGCTTCGTCCGAATAGAGGCCGAAGCTGGCGCGCGCGGTGGCCGGGACCCCGAGGTGTTCCATCAGCGGCTGCGCGCAATGATGGCCGGCGCGGATCGCGACGTCTTCCTCGTCCAATATGGTGCCCAGATCGTGCGGGTGAACCCCCTCCATCGCGAAGGAGACGATTCCCGCCGAATCCTCGGGGCCGAACAGGCGCACCGAATTGAAGCCGCGCAGCATGTCGCGGGTCTGGCGGGCGAGCGCGGATTCATGCGCGAACAGCCGCTCCAGATCGAACGGGGCGAGATAATCGATCGCCGCGGCCAGCGCGATCGCCTCGGTGATCATGGGCGTGCCCGCCTCGAAGCGCTGCGGCGGCGGGGCATAGGTGGTGCGCGCGAAGCTGACCTGATCGATCATCGCGCCCCCGCCCTGCCACGGCGGCATCGCCTCGAGCAGGCTTTCGCGCCCCCACAATACGCCGATCCCGGTGGGGCCATAGAGCTTGTGCCCTGAAAACACGTAGAAATCGCAGTCGAGCGCGGCCATGTCGAGCTTCATCCGCGGCGCGGCCTGGCAGCCGTCGAGCAGCAGCTTGGCGCCAACGCCATGCGCCAGATCGGCGGCGCGGCGGGCGTCGAGCACCGAACCCAATACGTTGGAGAGATGCGCCAGCGCGACCATCTTGTGGCGCGGCGTCAGCATGGTTTCGAGCGCGTCCAAATCGATCCGCCCGTCCTCGGTCAGCGGGCAGACGTCGATCTCGGCACCGGTGCGTTCGGCGACCATCTGCCACGGCACGATGTTGGAATGGTGCTCCAGTTGCGAGAGCATGATCCGGTCGCCCTCCTGCAAGTTCGACAGGCCCCAGCTTTGCGCGACCAGATTGATACCCTCGGTCGCGCCGCGCACGAAGACGATCTCGTTCTCGCTCGCGGCCCGCATGAAGTTGGCGACCTTCCGGCGCGCGGTCTCGTAGCCCAGCGTCATCTGCGCGCTGCGGCCATAGATCCCGCGATGGACGGTGGCGTAATCCCGGCCCAGCGCGTTGCTCATCGCGTCGATCACCGCCTGCGGTTTCTGCGCGGTGGCGGCGGTGTCGAGATAGTGCCAGGGCGCGCCCTCGGCGGTGACCATGCCGGGGAAATCGCCCTTCAGGCCGATCGCGGCGGGGCTGGCTGACAGGGGCGTGCAATCGTTCACAGGTGCTTGTCCAGCTTGTCGAGCGCGACCCGCATCAGCCGCTCGCGCGTGTCGTCGTTGTCCAGCCCCACCAGCGCATCGCCGATGAAGGCCTGGACCAGCAGCCGCCGCGACAGTTCGGGCGGGATGCCGCGCGCGGCCATGTAATAGCGCGCGGTCTCGTCGAGCTGGCCGACGGTGGCGCCATGCGCGCATTTGACATCGTCGGCGAAGATTTCGAGCTGCGGCACCGCGTTGACGCTGGCGCCGCGGTCGAGCAGCAGTCCCTTGAAATCCTGCGCCGCATCGGTCTTCTGCGCATCGCGAACGACATCGATGCTGCCGAGGAAATTGCCCGTGCCCTTGCCCCAGTGGACGCTGCGCACGGTCTGGTTGCTGGTCGCCTCGGGCTCGGCATGGACCACGCGGGTGACGAATTCTCGCACCGTGTCGCGCCCGCCGACGGTGATCCCGCCCATCTCGAAATGCGCACCGCGGCCCATGCGGACCTCGATCTCGATCCGCGCGAATTCGGCCGAGGCGGCGATCGCGAAAATCTCGCAGCGCGCGCCCGCGCCGACAGCGATGCGCAACCGCCGCAACTCGGTCGAAGCGGTGTCCGCCCCGTCCTCGATGACGATGCACTCGCGCCAGGTCTCGCCGGGGGCGATATCGACATCGCGCCAGACGTCGAGATCGACGCCCGCCAGCCTCTCGACCGCCGAATAGCGCCAGGCTTCGTCCCTCCGGGTGGGGCGGGTGGGGATCAGGCTCGCTTCGCTCATGCGGCCATCACCTTGTCGTAGCCGTCGGCCTCGAGCTGGTTCGCGAGATCGGCGCTGCCGGTCTTCACGATCCGGCCCTGGCTGAGGATATGGACGTAATCGGGCTGCACCACCTGGAGCAGACGCTGGTAATGGGTGATCAGCAGCACGCCCTTGCCGGGCTGGCGCATGATCGCGTTGATCCCGTCGCCGACCACGCGCAGCGAATCGATGTCGAGCCCGCTGTCGGTCTCGTCGAGCACCGCGAAAGCGGGATCGAGAATGCCCATCTGGACCATCTCGGCGCGTTTCTTCTCGCCGCCCGAGAACCCGACGTTCACGTGGCGCTTGAGCATGTCCATGTCGAGCTTGAGCAGCGCGGCCTTTTCCTTGGCCAGCTTGAGGAATTCGCCGCCGCTCAGCGGCTCTTCCCCGCGGTGCTTGCGCTGTGCGTTGAGCGCCTCGCGCAGGAATTGCACATTGGAGACGCCGGGAATCTCGACCGGGTACTGGAAACCCAGGAACAGCCCGGCCGCGGCGCGCTCGTGCGGTTCCATGTCGAGCAGGTCCTTGCCATCGAAACGCACGCTGCCGCCCGTCACCTCGTAGCCGGGGCGCCCGCCCAGCACATAGGCCAACGTCGACTTGCCCGCGCCATTGGGCCCCATGATCGCATGCACTTCGCCCGCCCCCACGCTGAGCGAGAGGCCGTCGAGGATCTTGGTGCCGCCGATTTCGGCGGAGAGGTTTTCAATCTGGAGCATTGGCTGGGACATAGGGCTTTCGTTCATTGGTATGATCACAAGTTCGGCGTCAGCGGCGTTCGCGTCGCACGCTCTGCTTTTCGGCGATCCGCTTGCGCATCGCGTCGCCGATCATGGCGGTCACCGCGTCGAGATCGCCGAGGATGTCGGCGGCGGGGATATGGATCACGCGGATGCCGACCGCGTGGAGGCTCTTGTCGCGCCGCGTGGCCAGCGCTTCGGTCGTATCGTCCTCGTCGATCGCGATCGCGAGGCCCAGCGTGTGGCAGTTGAAATCGACGATCGCCGAGCCGACCACCGCGTGGCGGGTGAATTTGTGACGCCCGAAATCGGCCATGGCGAAACGCTCGGCCAGCGCCTTGTGCGCTTCCGAGGAATGCCGCTTCATCTCGCGCGCGCGGTCATGCAGCACATCGAGCCGGGTGTCCGAAATCTTCCACCCGCGGCCCTTCTTGTTGAGCGTGGGCGCGGCATCGGCCTGCTCCGAGGGGGAGCGGAGGTTGAGGGTTTTGCGGTCGGTCATGCTTGATCGCTCATACGAGGAGCCTTCGAGAAGGGGCGCGATACGAGCAGACCGAGTGTCCAAAACAGGCCAACAACGGCGACCAACCCAAGGAGCGCAAAGCCAAAACCCTGAAGGCGCTCGCTGAAGGAGAAAGAGCCGTCAAAAATGGCTAATGCCCCCATCGCCGAGAGCGGAATCACTGTGAACAGCGCCACTCCAAAGCACGCGAGCCAAATCCCCGCCGTCGCGTAGAAAAAAACGATCCTCACCCCACGCTCCCCTCGAGGCTGATCGCCAGCAGCTTCTGCGCCTCGACCGCGAATTCCATCGGCAGCTGCTTCATCACATCCTTGGCGAAGCCGTTGACGATCAGCGCGATCGCCTCTTCCTCGTCGAGCCCGCGCTGCTGCGCGTAGAACAGTTGGTCGTCGGAGATCTTGCTGGTGGTCGCCTCGTGTTCGATCTGCGCGCTGGGGTTCTTGACCTCGATATAGGGCACGGTGTGCGCGCCGCATTTATCGCCCAGCAGCAGGCTGTCGCATTCGGTGCGATTGCGCACGTTTTCGGCATTGGCGCCGACGCGGACCAGCCCGCGATAGGTGTTGTTGCTCTTGCCCGCGCTGATGCCCTTGGAAATGATCGTCGAGCGGGTGCCCGAACCGTTGTGGATCATCTTGGTCCCGGTGTCGGCCTGCTGGTGGTTGTTGGTCACCGCGACCGAGTAGAACTCGCCCACGCTGTCCTCGCCATTGAGGACGCAGGAGGGGTATTTCCAGGTCACCGCGCTGCCGGTTTCGACCTGGGTCCAGGAAATTTTGCTGCGCGCGCCCTGGCACAATCCGCGCTTGGTGACGAAATTGTAGATCCCGCCCACGCCCTCGGCATTGCCGGGATACCAGTTCTGGACGGTGGAATATTTGATCTCGGCATCGTCCATCGCCACCAGTTCCACCACCGCTGCGTGAAGCTGGTTCTCGTCGCGCATCGGCGCGGTGCAGCCCTCGAGATAGCTGACGTAGCTACCCTTTTCGGCGATGATCAGTGTGCGTTCGAACTGGCCGGTGTTTTCGGCGTTGATGCGGAAATAGGTCGACAGCTCCATCGGGCAGCGAACGCCCTCGGGGATGTAAACGAAGGTGCCATCGCTGAAGACCGCGCAATTCAAGGTCGCGAAGTAATTGTCTCGCTGCGGCACCACCTTGCCCAGCCACTGCTTCACCAGCTCGGGATATTCGCGGATCGCCTCGGAGATCGAGCGGAAGATCACGCCCGCGCTCTCCAGCTCCTTGCGGAAGGTGGTGGCGACGCTGACGCTATCGAACACGGCATCGACCGCGACCTTGCGCGCCCCCTCGACCCCCGCGAGCACTTCCTGCTCGGCAATCGGGATGCCCAGTTTTTCGTAAACGCGCAGGATTTCGGGATCGACCTCGTCGAGCGAGCCCAGCTTGGGCTTGGCGCGCGGTTCGGCGTAGTAAAACGCATCCTGATAGTCGATTTTCGGATAGCCGAGCTTGGCCCAGTCGGGCTCCTCCATGTCCTGCCACAGGCGGAAGGCCTTGAGCCGCCAGTCGAGCATCCACTGCGGCTCGTTTTTCTTGGCCGAAATAAACCGGACGGTGTCCTCGTTGAGCCCCTTGGGGGCGAAATCCTGTTCGATATCCGAGGACCAGCCATGCTCGTATTCCGCAGCGCGCGCGGCGGCGTCGTGGGCGTCCTGGTCCTGGAGGTCGAGGCTGTCGGTCATGGTCGGGCTTTCGGTCATTGGGGCGGTCATTGGGGTGCTCGCGACATGGCGCGCAGGTTGGCGGCCTGCGCTGCAGTTCGCAGCGGGGGGTTCTTCGTCGCGGGCTGTCCGGCAAGCTGGGTGAGCGGGATGCTTGCCAGCGTGCCGCGCAGCGCTTCGTTGATCATCGGCCAGTGCGGGCGGACGCTGCACAGCGCATCGACATTGCATTCGCCGCCATCGGCGCAGGCGGTCAGCGCAATCGGGCCTTCGACCGCCTCAACGATATCCGCGACGCTGATCGAGGCTGCGGGGCGCGCCAGCTGCAAGCCGCCGCCCGAACCGCGCGTCGAGCGCAGCAGCCCGGCCGCCGAGAGCTTGCTCACCAGTTTCTGCACCGTCGGCACCGGCAGGCCGGTTTCCGCCGCCAGCGCGGCCGCACTGGTCCGCCCGCCGCCGCAATGGCGGGCCGCCGCGCACATGGCGACCACGGCATAATCGGCAAGGTTGGAGAGGCGCATCGACAAACTGGTTTCTCAAATCGGACTAAATCGTTCCGATTGAGCACCTATGGTCGGAAACCCTCGCTTTCAAGCCGTTTTCGACTCTTGCGAGTCGTTAGCATCCTCCTCCATCCCGATCGGCAAGCCGACCTGGCGCAGGTTTTTCTCGTTGAGCATCTCGGTGAGATAGGGCGAACTCGCATCCGCCAGCCGCGCCGGGGTGCGCCCCGCGAACAGCCGGATTTCGCGGATCATGTGCGGCTGGTCGTAGAAGGCCTGCCCGATCTGCGCCTCGTATTCCATCGTCAGGCTGGGCAGCGAAAGCAAAGTCGCGGCGCGCAGAGCGCGGTACTTGCGCCGCAGCGCTACCGGAGAAAGCCCGAAATAGCGCTCGACCAGGCGCTGGGTCTGACGCCGCGAATAGGGCGAGGCGGCGTAGAGATCGTCGATCTCGGGGAGGAAATCGCCCGCCAGCCAGGCGTTGGTCGCGGCGATCAGTTCAGGGTGACCGGGCTTGAGCGGCTGAATCGCCGCCAGCATAGCCGGACCCAGCTCGGCCACGCATTGCTCGGCGTCCTTCTCCCCGGCGCGATAGGCGGCGCACAGCTCAAGCCCTGTCTCGACCAGCGCCGGTTCGAGCCAGTCGTCGGCGCGATAGAGCCGGTTGCCATGGGTCTTGGCGCACAGGCTGGTGAGCGCGGCCCAGCCCAGCGGGCTGAGCGCGGCACCGATCGCGTGGAACGGCCCGTCGACGCGAAACGGCGCGGCGCGCGAGAAAGGGCTCAGCAGATTGACCCGGTGCGAGGGATCGACCCCGCCCTCGGGCAGGCCCATCTCGCCTTCGCCGAACGGAAACAGGCTCAGATGGCCGATCGCCGCGGGCTGGATATCGGTGATGTTCTCGTCGTCGCAACGGAAGTGGTAGAAGGTCGTGACATAGTCGCTCAATTCGGGCGACACGCCCAGATAGTCGATCGCAAAGCGGTTTGCCGGGGTCAGTTGCCCCTGCCCGCCCGTTGCTCGCCCCGACCCCGCCACCCGGCGTTTCCTAACCCGCTTCCACCCCGGCGATCCATGCGTCGACATTCTCCTCCATGATCGACAGCGGCACCGGTCCGCTGGTCAGGATCACGTCGTGGAAGGCGCGGATATCGAATTCGTTGCCCAGCCGGGTCTGCGCGCGCTCGCGCAACTCCATGATCTTGAGCTTGCCGATCATATAGGCGGTCGCCTGGCCCGGGTAGACGACGTAGCGTTCGATCGCCTTGCGGATGTCGCCGTCGGGATTGGGAGTGTTGTCGGTGAGGTACTGGATCGCTTCCTCGCGGCTCCAGCGCTTGTGGTGCAGCCCGGTGTCGACCACCAGCCGCGCCGCGCGCCACAGCTCCATCCCCAGCCGACCGAAATCGGAATAGGGATCGGTGTAGAAGCCCATGTCCTTGCCTAGTTCCTCCGTATAGAGGCCCCAGCCCTCGCTATAGGCGGTCACTCCGCCGAAGCGGCGGAACGGGGGAACATCGCCGAGCTGGGTCTGGATCGAGAGCTGCAGGTGATGGCCGGGCAGGCCTTCGTGATAGGCCAGCGCCTCGAGCTCGTTCTTGCTCATGTCGCGCAGATTGTAGAGATTGACGTAATAAGTGCCCGGGCGCGAACCATCGGGCGCCGGGCGCTGGTAGAAGGCCTTGCCGGCGCTTTTCTCGCGGAACGCCTCGACCGGCTTGATCACCAGCGGATCGCTGGGCAGCGTCGAGAAGAACTCGGGCAGGCGCGCTTCCATCGCATCGAGCTTGGCTTCGGCATCGGCGAGATAATCTGCGCGATTGTCGTAATAGAAGCGCTCGTCGGTGCGGGTGAATTCGAAGAACTCCTGCAGGGTTCCCTCGAAACCGACCTGCGTCATGATGCTGCGCATCTCGCCATGGATGCGTTCGACATTGTCGAGCCCGATCCGATGGATCTGGTCGGGGGTGAGATCGGTGGTGGTGTAATTGGCGAGCAGCGCCTCGTAATATTGCCCACCCTGCGGGAAGCGCCAGATGCCGTCCTGCGTCGGCGCGATCGCCTGCTGGCGTTTCATCTCGGCGAGCAGCCGCTGGTAGGCGGGGCGGGCGTTGGCGTTCCAGGCGCGCGTCGCGGCGCCTTGCTCGATTGCTTCGCTATCGGCGCTGTCGAGCGCGGCGACCTTCTTGCGATAATCCTCGAGGATCGCATTGTCGTCGCCCGCGGCGAGCAGGTTCTCGATGTCCGAAATGACGTAGGGATAGACCCAGTCGGGCGGCATCACCCCGGCTGCCGCACGCTCGCGCGATTCGGCGGTCAGCGTGTCGATCACCGTTCCCAGACCCGCGATGCGGCTGACATAGGCATCGGCACTCTCGGCGCTGTCGACACGGTGGATGTTGATCAGGAAGGCGGGCAGCTGGCTCTGCGCGCCGCGCATCTGGTCGAAGACATAGCCATAGTCGCGGAACGGGTAGAGCGCAGCGCTGCGCTCGGCCATGGCATCGAACAGGCGATAGCTGAGCGCATCCTCGCGCGACAATTGCGCGAGATCGTAATTGGCGCGCATGGTCGCCGCGGTGGATTGCAGCAGGTCTTCTTCGCGCTCCTCGGCGGCGTCGGAGAAATCGCCCCAGCGGCTGTAGTCCTCGTCGCGGATGCCACGGTAAGCCTTGGACAGCGGCGAGAGCGCGAGTTGCTGCTCATCATAGGATTCGAACAGCTGGCCCAGATCCTGATCGGGCTGCGGTGCGGCAATCGCGACATCTTCGCTCACGCCCTGCATGGTGGCGCAAGAGGCCAGCGCCAGCGCCGCTATCGAAATTCCCACCTGTCTGAAACGCATCGCTCAATTCCCCGTGTCGCATTTATACAGGGGCATGGCGCAAAACCTAAGCGATTGCCAGCCTTGCCGAAATCGGCGCGCCAAATCCGAACGGATCGCGCGGTGTCGCGGGAATGGCGGGCGAAAAAGGGGGCGGCCTCCGAGGAGACCGCCCTTTCAGTAGAGGAACCCGTCGCAATTGCGTCGAGTCCTTCGGGTCGCGGTAACAGTGTTACTCCAGATCGGATGTTTGCGATTGTATGCAAACGACATCGGCATCCGCTCCGCAACATCCGAGAGCCGCGGTTCGCACTCGCTCGACACCGCGCAGCGCTTTGCCCATAGGCGGGTGCCATGCTGTTCGACTTCGTCCGCCCGGCCGTCTTCGCGCTCGAACCCGAGCGCGCCCACCGCCTGACCGTTGCGGCGCTCAAGGTCATGCCGGGCCGCGCTCCCGCCCCTACCGGTCCGCTGGCAACTAATGTGGCGGGGCTGCATTTCCCCAACCCGGTAGGGCTCGCCGCGGGCTTCGACAAAAATGGCGAAGTGCCCGATGCGCTGCTGGCGCTGGGGTTCGGTTTTGCCGAAGTCGGCTCGGTCACCCCGCTTCCGCAGGCGGGCAATCCCACCCCGCGGCTGTTCCGGCTGGTCGAGGATCGCGCAGTGATCAACCGGATGGGGTTCAACAACGAGGGCGGCGAGGTCGTCGCCCGGCGGCTCAAGGCCCGCCGCGACCGCCCCGGTGTGGTCGGGGTCAATATCGGCGCCAACAAGGACAGCACCGACCGGATCGCCGACTATGCCCAGCTGACCCGGCTGATGGCGCCGCTGGCGAGCTACCTCGCAGTCAATATCTCCAGCCCCAACACGCCGGGCCTGCGCGCGTTGCAGGACGAGGGCGCGCTTACCGGGCTGCTCGATGCGGTGCTCGAAGCGCGGGCCGAGGTTTGTGGGGAGGCCGGCCCGCCGATCTTTCTCAAGGTCGCGCCCGATCTGGAGCCGGCGGATATCGACGCCATCGCCCGTATTGCGCTCGACAGGGGCCTGGCCGCGCTGATCGTCTCCAACACCACCATCGCGCGGCCTGCCTTGCACTCGCGTCATGGCAACGAGGCGGGCGGACTGTCGGGCGCCCCCTTGCGAGACCTGGCTCTGCAACGGCTGCGCGATTTCCGCAGCGCCACCGGCGGCGCGATCCCGCTGGTCGGGGTGGGCGGCATCGCGAGTGCGGAGGACGCCTGGACACGGATCCGCGCCGGCGCGAACCTCGTCCAGCTCTACTCGGCGCTGGTCTATCACGGCCCCGGCCTTGCGCGAAAGATCGTCCACGACTTGGAGCGGTTGATGCGCCGCGACGGCTTCGCCGCGATTGCGGAAGCAGTCGGGAGCGAATAGCAGGGCGGACATGATCACCCGCATTCTCGCCACGCTCGTCCTGCCGCTTTCGCTTGCGAGCGGCGCCGTCGCCCAGGCTCCTGCCGCGGCGCCTGCCCAACCGACATCGACAGCCGAACTGCCCTTCATCGGCACCGTCAGCGCCGCCGACCCGCGCGCGCAGGCGGCGGGCATGGCCATGCTCCGGCAAGGCGGCAGCGCCACCGACGCCGCGCTCGCAACCATGCTGGCGCTCACCGTGGTCGAGCCACAGAGTTCGGGGATCGGCGGCGGCGGGTTCTACGTGCGCGGCACCGCCGATGGCGGGATCGCGACGATCGACGGGCGCGAGACCGCGCCTGCGGGCGCAACGCCCGACTGGTTTCTATCCGAGGATGGCAGCGTGCCGCCCTTCATGGACAGCGTGATGAGCGGGTCGAGCGTGGGCGTTCCCGGCAATATCGCGCTCGCCGCCGAGGCGCATGCTCGCTATGGCAAGCTGCCGTGGGCCGCGCTGTTCGAACCCGCGATCGAACTGGCGCGCGAAGGCTTTGCCATCAATATGCGGCTCGCCTCCTATCTCGAGGACATGCCCGAACGCGCCGGCGCGGTGCCCACAGCGAAAGCGCTGTTCTACGATGAATCGGGCCAGCCGCATCCGGCGGGACACATCGTCCGCAACGAACAGCTGGCCAAGACGCTCGAGCAAATCGCGGCGGACGGCGCTTCGGCGTTCTACACCGGCGAGCTCGCCGCAGAGATCGCCGAAACGGTCGCCTCCGAGACGCCAAGAGACGGGGCGATGACGCCGGCGGACATCGCTGCCTACCGCGCCAGCGATCGCGAGGGCGTGTGCGGGTCCTATCGCAGCTATCGGGTGTGCGGCATGGGTCCGCCGTCTTCGGGGGGGATCGCCGTGTTGCAGATCCTCGGCCAGCTCGAGCGCTTCGATCTCGCCGCGCTGGGCCAATTTAATCCGCTGACCTGGCACCTGTTCGTCGAATCACAGCGGCTCGCCTATGCCGATCGCGAATTGTACATCGCCGATAGCGACTACGTCGCGGTCCCGGTCGCCGGGCTGATCGATCCGTCCTATGTCGCGCGCCGCAGCGAGCTCATCTCGATCGAGACCAGCCTCGCGGCAGTCGAACCCGGCCGCCCCGCCGGCGCCGACACCGCGCTCGCCGACGGCGACGAGCCCGAGGAGCGCGGCACCTCGCATATCGCGGTGGTCGATCCTGCGGGCACCATGATCAGCTATACTTCGACCATCGAGGGTGTCTTCGGCTCCAGCCTGATGGCGGGCGGCTTCTACCTCAACAACGAGCTCACCGATTTCAGCCGCAGCCCGACCGTCGATGGCGTTCCCGTCGCCAATCGGGTCGAGCCGGGCAAGCGGCCGCGCAGCTCGATGGCGCCGACCGTGGTGTGGGATCCGCAGGGGCGCCCGGTGCTGGTCATCGGCGCTGCCGGCGGCCCCACTATCCCGGTGCAGACCGCACGCGGCATCATCGGCGTGGTCGATTTCGGCCTCTCGGCCAAGGACGCGCTCGGCCTACCGTTCATCATGGGCTTCGGCGATACCGTAATGGTCGAGGAAAGCACCTGGCTCGAAACCGCCATCCCCGCGCTCAACGAACTCGGCCATGCCGAAGTGGTCGCGCGCAAGGCGGCTCTGAAGGGCGGCGCGATCAAGCGCGAGGGTGCGATCTGGGAAGCCGCGCGCGACCCGCGGACCGATCTCGGTGTCACGGTTCCCTGAGCGGGCGCGGGCACTGCGGGCCACTTGCCGTAATCCGGCCAGCCGCCTAAGCCGCGCGACGCAGTTGATCTGCCAATAGAAAAGACACAAGGGAGCCAGGACGGATGCTGTCCGATATCGATGCGGCGAACAGTCTCGTTGAGCTGTTTCTCAAACGCGCCGACGAGAAGGGCGATACGCCCTTCCTGGGTGCCAAGCGCGATGGCGAATGGCGCACCATCAGCTGGGCCGAAGCGGCCGACCAGGTCTGCCTGCTGGCCGAGAACCTGCGCAAGATGGGTCTCGATGCCGGCGACCGGGTCTGCCTGGTCAGCGAGAACCGGCCCGAATGGTGCATCGCCGATCTCGGTATCATGGCGGCGGGCTGCATCACCGTCCCCACCTACACCACCAACACCGAACGCGATCACGCGCATATCCTCGACAATTCGGGCGCGCGGGCGGTCATCGTCTCGAACGAGAAACTGTCGCAGCCTTTGCTGCCTGCGATGATGCGCACCGGGCTGGCCGAACACATCATCTCCTTCGAAGGGATCAGGCAGTATCAGGCGGGCGATCTGCGAGCGCATAGCTGGAGCGACCTGGTCGCGGGCGACGCCGCAGCAGCGCGCGGCGAGGTCGACCGGCGCATCGCCGCCACCGGGCGCGGCGACACCGCCTGCATCATCTACACCAGCGGCACCGGCGGAGCGCCGCGCGGCGTGCGCCAGCATCACGGCGCGATCCTGTGCAATATCGCCGGGGCGGCGGAAATCCTGATCGACGATTTCGGCCTCGGCAAGGAGGAGCGCTTTCTCTCCTTCCTCCCGCTGTCGCACGCCTATGAGCACACCGGCGGACAATATCTGCCGATCTCGGTCGGCGCGCAGATCTATTACGCCGAGGGTCTCGACAAGCTGGCCGCCAATATCGAGGAAACCCGTCCCACCGTGATGGTCGTGGTGCCGCGGCTGTTCGAAGTGCTGCGCACCCGCATCATGAAGCAGGTCACCAAGCAGGGTGGTTTGGCTGCGAGACTGATGGACAGCGCGCTGGCGCTGGGCGAGCGGCGCGTGACGCGTAAGCGCAAGTTCGGCGATGGCGCGCGCGACCTGGTGCTGGAAAAGCTGCTCCGCCCCAAGATACGCCAGCGCTTCGGCGGACGGTTGAAGGCGATGGTGTCGGGCGGCGCGCCGCTCAACCCGGAGGTCGGGACCTTCTTCAGCTCGATGGGGCTGACCGTGCTGCAGGGCTATGGTCAGACCGAGGCCGGCCCGATCATCAGCTGCAACCGCCCGTCCGCCGGGATCGCCATGGACAGCGTCGGACCGCCGATGCGCGGGGTCGAAATCCGCATCGCCGAGGATGGCGAGATCCTGTGCCGCGGCGAGCTGGTGATGCACGGCTATTGGCAGAACAAGGCGGAGACCGAGCGTACGCTCAAGGATGGCTGGCTGCTCACCGGCGATATCGGCCATATCGACGATCGCGGCAGGATCGTCATCACCGATCGCAAGAAGGACATGATCGTCAACGACAAGGGCGACAACGTCGCGCCGCAAAAGGTCGAAGGCATGCTCACGCTCCAGCCCGAGATCGCGCAAGCGATGGTGACCGGCGACAAGCGGCCCTACATCGTCGGGCTGATCGTGCCCGATGCCGAATGGGCGCTTGAATGGGCGACCGCGCAGGGCAAGGCTTTCGATTTCAAATTGCTGCAGGACGACCCCGAATTCCGCGCTGCGGTGCGCGAGGCGCTCGACCGGGTCAACCGCGAGCTGTCGGTGATCGAAAAGGTGCGCCAGTTCGCCTTTGCCGACGAGGCCTTCACCATCGAGAACGAGGAAATGACCCCGAGCCTGAAGATCCGGCGGCACAAGATCAGAGACCGCTACCAGCCGCGGCTCAACAGCCTCTACAAGTCCTGACGCCTGACCTGCTGCGGGCCTAGGCGGCGACTTCCTCGATATATTCGGGAAAAAAGCGCGGCGCGCGATCGGACCAGCCCGGGGCGGTCGCGGCGGCTTCGCTGAGCGACTGGAGCAGCAGCTTGCGGCGTTGCGGCTGGATCTGCGGCAGCGCGGCGGCGGCGCAGAAGGCGCTGGGCAGCCAGGGCCGCGCATCGGCGCCGAGCAGGCGTTCGTAGAGGAAGCGGAAGGCGGAGAAGCAATCGATCCGCTCCTGCGCAAGATCGAAGGCGGCGACGCGGGTCAGCTTGCCGACAAAGCCCTCGACCGCGTCGAAGCCGGTGGCAGTCGGGATCGACTGGCGCAGCGCTTTCAGCTCCTGATAGGCGACATACTGGCTCCGGATCGCTGCGTTCTCGCCCGCGTTGCGACCCCAGATCCGGAACGCATCGCAGCGCCCGAGCCCGATATCGAGGCTGCGACGGATGTAACGTTGTTCGGCGGCGGTGAAGCCGGCGAATTCGCGCATTTCCGCAATGGTACCCGATGCCGTCGCTGCAATGGCCATGTCGGCCCTCCCTGGTTGCAGGACGGAGTATCGGCCAAGATGGTTAACACCCCGTTTGCGCTGCGCGATTTCCATCGGTCGGTGATACTGGATGGTCGACAGGCACAAAAAAGGCCCGCGGTTTCCCACGAGCCTTTCGTTGTCGCATTGCCTGGGATCAGACCTTGTCGCCGAGTGCACCCTTGACTTCGCCCTTGAGGTTCTGGGCTTCGCCCTTGCGCTCCTGGGCCTTGCCTTCGGCTTTCAACGAATGGTTGTCGGTCGCATCGCCGACCGCCTGCTTGGTGTTGCCGGCGGCTTCGTTGGCGATGCCTTTTGCTTTGTCTGTCATCTCGCCCATGTTCGTTCTCCTGCATAAGTGAGCCGGTCGATCGGAATGGGTCCTCTCGGCGGCAAGCCGCAGGAAAGGCGGCTATGGTGTTCAAGCGCGCGAAACGGGGTTCGGGTTCCGGATATTGCGCCGAAATGCCCCGAATTGCAGGCGGTTAGATGAGACCGGCAAGCGGGCTGCTGGGATCGGCATATTTGCGCGTTCCCATCCGTCCCGCCAGATAGGCGTCGCGCCCCGCCTCGACCGCCAGTTTCATCGCCCGCGCCATCCGGATCGGGTCCTTGGCTTCGGCGATCGCGGTGTTCATCAGCACGCCGTCGCAGCCCAGTTCCATTGCCACCGCGGCATCGCTGGCGGTGCCGACCCCGGCATCGACCAGCACCGGGACGTTCGCGCCCTCGACGATCAGGCGGATGGTGACGCGGTTCTGGATTCCCAGCCCCGAGCCGATCGGCGCACCCAGCGGCATCACCGCGACCGCGCCGGCCTCTTCGAGCTGTTTCGCCGCGATCGGATCGTCGGTGCAATAGACCATCGGCAGGAAGCCCTCCTTGGCCAGCACT